>OZ223194.1:0-1838342 GCA_965140355.1 uncultured Acetobacterium sp.
TCAATGCCAGATTGCAGTAAAGCTCTACGGGGTCTTTTCCGTCCTGTCGCGGGTAACCTCGCATCTTCACGAGTACTACAATTTCACCGGGTGTGTTGTCGAGACAGCGCTCAAATCGTTACGCCTTTCGTGCGGGTCAGAACTTACCTGACAAGGAATTTCGCTACCTTAGGACCGTTATAGTTACGGCCGCCGTTTACTGGGGCTTAAATTTGCACCTTCGCTTGCGCTAAGCACTCCTCTTAACCTTCCAGCACCGGGCAGGCGTCAGCCCCTATACATCATCTTTCGATTTAGCAGAGACCTATGTTTTTGCTAAACAGTCGCTTGAGCCTCTTCTCTGCGGCCCCCCATCGGGGGGCACTCCTTCTCCCGAAGTTACGGAGTCATTTTGCCGAGTTCCTTAACAACACTTCTCCCGCTCATCTTAGGATTCTCTCCTCGCCTACCTGTGTCGGTTTACGGTACGGGCACCTTCTCTCTCAATAGAAGCTTTTCTTGACAGCGTGAAATCAGCGACTTCCCCTACTTATTTTTCGTTCCCCGTCACGCCTTGGCCTTAAAGCAAAGGGGATTTGCCTCCCTTGCAAGCCTTGACGCTTGGCCCGGCTTTTCCAACTGCCGGGTTCGCTTATCCTTCTGTGTCACTCCATCTCTCAAACAATTAAAGGTGGTACAGGAATTTCAACCTGTTGTCCATCGCCTACGCTTCTCGCCTCGGCTTAGGCCCCGACTTACCCTGAGCGGGACGAACCTTCCTCAGGAAACCTTGGGCTTTCGATGGTGAAGATTCTCACTTCACTTTCGCTACTCATGCCAACATTCTCTCTTGTCTTGTGTCCACCAATTCTTACAAATCAGCTTCGCCCTCAAGACATTGCTCCCCTACCACTATGGTAGTCACCATAATCCATCGCTTCGGTGCCAGATTTTAGCCCCGTTCATCTTCGGCGCACCACCACTCGACCAGTGAGCTATTACGCAACTCTTTAAATGTATGGCTGCTTCTAAGCCAACATCCCTGGTTGTTTCTGCAGTTGCACATCCTTTCCCACTTAATCTGGACTTGGGGACCTTAGCGGATGGTCTGGGCTGTTTCCCTTTTGACTATGAGACTTATCTCACACAGTCTGACTGCCGTCTATAAGTGGATGGCATTCGGAGTTTGATAAGGTTCAGTAAGCTTTACGCCCCCTAGCCTATTCAGTGCTCTACTCTCCATCACTCTCTTGACAACGCTAGCCCCTAAAGCTATTTCGGGGGAGAACCAGCTATCTCCGTGTTCGATTGGAATTTCACCCCTATCCACAACTCATCCAAGCCTTTTTCAACAGACACTGGTTCGGACCTCCACTTGGTTTTACCCAAGCTTCATCCTGGTCATGGATAGATCACACGGTTTCGGGTCTACAGCATGCAAACTAATCGCCCTGTTCAGACTCGGTTTCCCTACGGCTCCGTACCTGAAGTACTTAACCTTGCTACATACCGTAACTCGTTGGCCCGTTCTACAAAAAGCACGCAGTCACGTTAGCTCCTGCTGCTTGTAAGCACAGGGTTTCAGTTTCTATTTCACTCCCCTTCCGGGGTTCTTTTCACCTTTCCCTCACGGTACTTTCCGCTATCGGTCAATCAGTAGTATTTAGCCTTGGGGGGTGGGCCCCCCATCTTCCCACAGGGTTACACGTGTCCCCGTGGTACTCGTCGATTACCCACTCATATTACTTTCGTCTACGGGGATCTCACCCTCTGCGTCCGACCCTTCCCCATGTCGTTCGACTAATAATATCAGTTTGATGTAATCCGGGCTCTTCCTCGTTCGCTCGCCGCTACTGAAGGAATCGATGTTTCTTTCTTTTCCTCTGGGTACTAAGATGTTTCAGTTCTCCAGGTTCCCTCCATAACGCTATGTATTCACGTTACAGTGACTGATCTTCTATCAGCGGGGTTTCCCCATTCGGATATCTACGCTTTAACGGTTATGTGCACCTACACGTAGCTTTTCGCAGCTTGTCGCGTCCTTCGTCGGCTCTGATTGCCAAGGCATTCACCCTGTGCTCTTTTCTTCTTGATCCTATTTGATGTTACGTTTTCGTGTTAAGAAATTGTATTTCAAATTTTTTTTATACACTATGCTGTTTTCAATGATCGATGTTTTATTCAAATTTTCATTTGACTAATCGTTTTGCCTCAGCGAAACGATCCGCTTGATATGTGAACTTGCGTTCATTTTTTGATGGTGGGCTTGGGAGGACTTGAACCTCCGACCTCACGCTTATCAGGCGTGCGCTCTAACCACCTGAGCTACAAGCCCATGCGTTTGTTTTAAAATTGGTGGAGATGAGGAGACTTGAACTCCTGACCCCCTGCTTGCAAGGCAGGTGCTCCTCCCAACTGAGCTACACCCCCCCAAATATCAAAACGTATTTAGTTTTATGCTCTTTGCTTCTGTCTTGTATAACCAAATGGTCATACAAAAGAAAATAGTACCATGACTTCCTGTATTCCCTAGAAAGGAGGTGATCCAGCCGCACCTTCCGATACGGCTACCTTGTTACGACTTCACCCCAATTACTGACCCCACCTTCGGCAGCTGGCTCCTTACGGTTGCCTCACTGACTTCGGGTGTTGCCAACTCTCGTGGTGTGACGGGCGGTGTGTACAAGACCCGGGAACGCATTCACCGCAGCATTCTGATCTGCGATTACTAGCAACTCCAACTTCATGCAGGCGAGTTGCAGGCCTGCAATCCGAACTGAGATCTGTTTTAAGGGATTAGCTTCACCTCGCGGTTTCGCAGCCCTCTGTTCAGACCATTGTAGCACGTGTGTAGCCCAGGTCATAAGGGGGCATGATGATTTGACGTCGTCCCCACCTTCCTCCGTGTTATCCACGGCAGTCTGCTTAGAGTGCCCAACTAAATGATGGCAACTAACCACAGGGGTTGCGCTCGTTGCGGGACTTAACCCAACATCTCACGACACGAGCTGACGACAACCATGCACCACCTGTCTCTCTGTCCCCGAAGGGAAAGTCTGATCTCTCAGATTGTCAGAGGATGTCAAGACCTGGTAAGGTTCTTCGCGTTGCTTCGAATTA
This sequence comes from uncultured Acetobacterium sp., assembly GCA_965140355.1. Lineage (GTDB taxonomy): Bacteria > Bacillota > Clostridia > Eubacteriales > Eubacteriaceae > Acetobacterium. The sequence continues at coordinate 3,100 of OZ223194.1, forward strand.
AACCACATGCTCCGCTGCTTGTGCGGGTCCCCGTCAATTCCTTTGAGTTTCAACCTTGCGGTCGTACTCCCCAGGCGGAGTGCTTATTGCGTTAGCTGCGGCACTGAGTCTCCCCAACACCTAGCACTCATCGTTTACGGCGTGGACTACCAGGGGTATCTAATCCTGTTTGCTCCCCACGCTTTCGCACCTCAGCGTCAGTATTTGTCCAGCAAGCCGCCTTCGCCACCGGTGTTCCTCCTGATATCTACGCATTTCACCGCTACACCAGGAATTCCACTTGCCTCTCCAATACTCAAGTCTTTCAGTTTCAAATGCATGTCACCGGTTGAGCCGGTACCTTTCACATCTGACTTAAAAAACCGCCTGCGTGCCCTTTACGCCCAGTAAATCCGGACAACGCTTGTCCCCTACGTATTACCGCGGCTGCTGGCACGTAGTTAGCCGGGACTTTCTTCTTGGGTACCGTCTTTTTTTCTTCCCCAATAACAGAGCTTTACGATCCGAAAACCTTCTTCACTCACGCGGTATTGCTCGCGTCAGGGTTGCCCCCATTGCGCAATATTCCCCACTGCTGCCTCCCGTAGGAGTCTGGACCGTGTCTCAGTTCCAGTGTGACCGTTCGCCCTCTCAGACCGGTTACCCATCGTCGCCTTGGTGAGCTGTTATCTCACCAACTAGCTAATGGGACGCGGGTCCATCCTATGGCGCCGGAGCGTTTAATACATCTGCCATGCGACAAACATATCTTATAAAGGTATTACACCCAGTTTCCCGGGGCTATTCCTTTCCATAGGGTAGGTTTACCCACGCGTTACTCACCCGTTCGCCACTTTCTAAAATTTCATTCACCCGAAGGATCCTTCCATTTTGTCTCGTTCGACTTGCATGTGTTAAGCATACCGCCAGCGTTCGGTCCTGAGCCAGGATCAAACTCTCAATAAAAGTTTGTATTTAAAGCCGTTTGGCTTTTAAATGCTGTCTCATTTGAATAACTGTAGTTTATCCTCTACCGAGTTAATGTTTTTAAGAGTGCATCTCTCTGTTTCTATTTTAGCCATCTTCATCCTTATGGATGTTTTGGCTGTTTTACAGGTTTTATGGTACTATTCTCTTTTCTATGACCGCCGCTCTGCAATCGTTCCCGACCGAAGAAGCTTTTCTATTATATCGTCACAATTCTCAATTGTCAAGTAGTTTTAAAAATTATTTTGGAGGCGCCACCCAGATTTGAACTGGGGGTGAGGGTGTTGCAGACCCGTGCCTTACCTCTTGGCTATGGCGCCTTATAAATTTGGAGCGGAAGACGAGATTTGAACTCGCGACCCTCGCCTTGGCAAGGCGATGCTCTACCACTGAGCCACTTCCGCTGATGGTGGTGCCCAGAGGCGGAATCGAACCACCGACACGAGGATTTTCAGTCCTCTGCTCTACCGACTGAGCTATCTGGGCATGTAATTAAAATAAATTAGTTTGTTTTTAATCGTTTTGGCAATACGTTTGTCTGCCTAACGAGTAAACGTTTAAAACCCATCGCATGACTTTACCACACCGCGACCAATCACCCAACAATGGAGTAAGACATCAATCTTGGGGTAGCAAATGTGATCATTAAATTATAAAATGGCGACCTGGAAGAGACTCGAACTCTCGACCTCCAGCGTGACAGGCTGGCATTCTAACCAACTGAACTACCAGGCCGCATCTATAAAAATGGTGGTCGCAACAGGGCTCGAACCTGTGACCCCCTGCTTGTAAGGCAGGTGCTCTCCCAGCTGAGCTATGCGACCATCAGTTGAGATACAAGCGTTATTATACGTCACAAAAAACTAATTGTCAATCCCTTTTTATGAAATTTTTATCTTTTTTCGGCAACGACTTGAACGCGCTCTCCTTCGTTACTGCCCTGTAGAAAAGTTCCAAAATCATAATACTTTATATTTTTAAACCCAATACTGGTGAGACAACGATGAATATCTTCAATATTGTAGAAATATTGAATCTGATTTTCTTCATAACGATTATAGGTTTGATCGGCGTTTTTTTCAAAGATTGTTAAATTAAAATGCATTGCATTTTCTGAAAAATGTGGTTCATTTTCCCAAACACAATAGATATCCTCTAAGTCGTAAACGTAGGTATTATCCATGATCGTTTTTTTATATTTAGTAACCGTATTAATATCAAATAACAACATTCCTTGACTTTCCAGACATTCATAGCTACTATAGAAAAAACTTTGCAACGCCTCCATATTTGGTAAATAATTAACACTGTCACAACAAGAAATAACGGCATCATACGTTTGGTTAATCTGAAAGTTGCTCATATCTCCTAAATAGAATTGGACATTTTTCAAACCCATTCGATCTACTTTCTCATCGGCAACCGTTAACATCGCTTCTGATAAATCGACCGCGGTTAACTCAAAGCCTTTTTGAGCCAGATGACAAGTTATATTTCCGGTTCCACAGCCAAATTCCAGAACTGATTTAATTTCTTTTTTGCAATTAAAAAAGATTCTTTGGATATAATCAGACCATTTTGAATAGTCAATTTCATTCATTAACTCATCATAAACCTGTGCAAATTCTTCGTACATATAAATTACGCTCCTATTTTCTGTTGTTTAATCTTTATTTTAGTATTGATTTGAATAATCAATAAATTTCAGTGATGTTGCCATTCCCTTTAATAAAACTGTTTCATCAAAATTAAATCCCGGCGTGTGTAGGTTTTTGTCAAACCCTTTATCTTTATTTCCGGTTCCAAGTCCAATAAATAAACCGGGGACTTCCTTTTGATAAAAAGCAAAATCCTCTGAAAGCATCACTTCATGAAATATTACCCGGTCTTCCGGTTTGGTAATCTTCTGATAAATTTGATATAATCGTTCGTCATTGGTAACGGCTGGATACATCTCGACAAATTTAAGATCAATCGAACAATCATGGGTCAACTCAACACCTTTGCAGATTTCAGTAATCCGGCGCTGTAATTTATTTTGGCTTCCTTCAACAAACGAGCGAATGGTCCCACAAAGTTTAACTTCATCCGCTACAACATTGATTCGGGTTCCGCCCTTCACCAATCCCACCGAAATAACCGCACTTTCCATCGGATCCGTATTCCGACTGATAATACCTTGTAAAGCAGTGATCAAAGCGGCACTTGCAACAATCGCATCGATCGCACGATGCGGTTCTGCCGCATGAGCGCTTAAGCCTTTTACGGTCACAAAAAACTCACTGTTTTGGGCCATCATTGCCCCTGATTTAGTACTAATTTTCCCTTCTTCAACAAAAGGAAAGAGGTGATACCCGACTATTGCCTTAACCGGATATTTTTTTAATATCCCTGCCGCAATCATTGGTTTTGCTCCGCCAGGACCTTCTTCGCCCGGTTGAAATAGTAATAAAACACTGCGTTTTCTTTTCTCCGGAAAATCGGCCAGATATTTTGCCAACAACAAGTTCATCGTCATATGGCCATCATGACCACAGGCATGCATAAACCCCTGATGTTTAGAAACAAAATCATAATCTGCCGTTTCGGTTATACAAAGGGCATCCATATCAGCTCGAAAAGCAATTGGATTATCGTTATTAGTCCCTTTGATATATACTATCAAACCGGTTTCACAGACCTTCTCCGGTTCATACCCCAAATTTCTTAAATACTTTATCAGATAGGCTTGCGTTTTTTTAACCGCAAACCCTTCTTCCGGAATTTGATGTAAATCCCGCCGCAATCGTACCGCTTCGTCTTTATAGTTCGCTATTAATTCTGGATCCAGCATTTTTTCCTTCTTTTCAAAATTCATTTAATTCTCTACTATCATAACGTATAAACTACTATCATTCAATGCTTAACGTACCGTGACGGTATACGTATTACCATAGTTTTTTTTATCAAAAACAAAGGTATCTTTTAAGCCGCTTGTCACAACAATATGATTTTCGTCGGTTATAAAAATCGCTTCAACATCTGGCAGTGATTCAACTTTTTTTAGTCCTTCATCAAGACCCAATAAAAATAAGGTGGTCGACAAACTATCCGCATCAATTGATTTTGATGCGATGACGGTGACTTGAATCAGTCCTGATTTAGACGGATAACCTGTAAACGGGTCTAAAATATGATGATATTTCTGCCCCGCGGCATCCGTAAAATAACGCTGATAATCACCTGAAGTTACGAGCGATCCGTCTTTTAACGATAGCACCCCTAAATAGCCATTTCCGGGGTTTCGAGGGTCTTCAACGCCAATTTCAAAATCGCTGTTATCCGCTTTTCCACCCATCACCAGGACATTACCGCCCAGATTGATTAAAGCGTGTTTGATTCCTTCATCGCTGATAATCTGCATCACTTCATCGGCAATATAACCTTTGGCGATGGCTCCCAGATTAATTGACATGCCCGCATCCGTTAAATAAACAGACTGATCATCGGGATTCAAAACGATTTTTGTATAATCGGTTTTAAGCTTGGTTTCATTAATCGCTTCGCCTGCCGGAGCCTCTTTGATCTCCGGTGAATGGATTCCCCAAAGGTCTACTAACGGACCAATAGTCACATCAAAATAACCGCCGGAGCTTTTTGAGTATTCAATACTTTTTTCTATGATCCGATAGGTGTCCTTCGAAACCACAACTGGTTGAATCCCGGCATTTTCCTTTATCAATCCTAAATCACTGCCCGTCTCAAAAGCAGTTAAAGTCGTGTTTAAAGCTTCAATCCGTTCAAAAGGTTGGTCCAATAAGCTTTCATCGGATTCACCGTATAAAGTAATACTGATAAAAGTATCCAATAAAAAGTCGCTTCGCGTTACCGTTTTGACTTGTTCACAGCCGGCTAAAAACGACATCAGAAAAAAGGTTGCCATTGCCACGCTGGCAAATAGGATGCCGCGTTTCAATTTTTTTTTTGTGCCCATTTGATTCATTCGTTACTCCAATATCTTAATAAATAATGATATTATACCAAAGACTTCAAAAAAAAGCATAAAAAAATGGTAAAGTCTTTACCATCAGGTATTTTTCAGATAAAATAAGAACGTTCTAAATTATCAGCTAAAGAGGTCTCCATGAAAAAAAACGAAGTTATTATCATTGTCGGCCTAATCGCCATCAGTTTAATTGGGATTGCCGCTTTTTACTTATTTAATGCGACCGACCAGGCTCTTTCTGTTCGCGTCAGCCGTCAAGGTGAAGTGATTACCGTCCTCCCGCTGGATGAAGACCATACCGAAACATTTACTGATGCTTCTGGTTCAAATACGCTGGAAATTTCCGACGGTTCTGCCAAAATGATCGATGCCGATTGTCCCGATCAAATTTGCGTAAAAACTCACCCGATCGCCCATCCCGGAGAGACCATTGTCTGTTTACCGCATAAGCTGGTTGTTGAAATCATTACGGGGGATTCCTGATGAATTCCAAAGCCTATCGTTTAGTTATTCTCAGCTTGTATGTTGCAATGGCCTTGATTCTCAGTTATGTTGAAAGCCTGATTCCTTTACCGATTCCGATTCCCGGTGCCAAAATCGGTTTGCCAAATATTATTACCCTGGTCTCGCTGCTTACTTTAGGGTGGCCGCTAACGCTGCTTGTCGTCTTGGCGCGGATTTTTTTATCCGGTTTTCTCTTTGGTGGTGGTTTTTCAATTATCTATAGTCTTGGCGGCGGGCTGTTAAGTTTATTGGTAATGTGTTTATTATTATATTTTTTCAAAGATCGTCTTTCATTAATGCTGGTTAGTATCTTTGGTGCTATTTTTCATAATCTGGGTCAAGTGATTGTTGCTGCGATTGTCGTTCAAACTACGAGTCTGCTATTGTATTTTCTTTTTTTGATGTTACTTGCGATCCCCACGGGTCTTTTTATCGGCCTCACAACCCGCGAGTTGATGCGTCTGCTTAACAAAACAACAATCTTTGCAAAATTGAACCCACCTCAAAAAAACAGCCGCTCATAATTGAACGGCTCAAACTATCAAAAAAGATAACGTAGTACCGACAATTGTTCGATCATGTTGTGTGCCTCAAGGCGAACAGTTGCAGCGAAAAGGCTTTCTTTAGCCAAAGCTTTGCTTGCAACTGGACGAATTGTGTGCATGCAACAGATTAACAATTGATCGGCACGGTCGTTCATCGACAACTTAAGCCGCTGATAATTGAACGGCTGCTTTTTTATAAGCTTTGCGATATTAAGAAATCACATCTTTTAATCTTCATTTTTGGGCAATTCAATCACAAATTCGGTACCTTCGCCAATATGGCTATCAACTTTTATCGTTCCGCCGTTGTTATAAACAATATGTTTAACAATCGCAAGTCCCAGTCCGGTACCACCTTTTTCTTTTGACCGACTTTTATCAACCCGATAAAACCGTTCGAAAATTCGTTCAACGTCCTTTTCCGGAATTCCATAACCCTGATCAATCACTTTAATAATTACTTGCTCCTCATTTTCCGCCAACACCACCTCAACGGGTTTACCGGGTTCTGAATATTTAATCGCATTATCAATCAGATTAATCATCATTTGTCTGAATTCATCTGCCACCAATTCCAACTTAAGCGGTTTTTCAGCCGTTAACAGAAAAGTTATTTCTTTTGCTTCGGCACTGAATTTCAGAATGTCAAAAATTTGTTTAACTTCCGCATTCAGTTCCAAAATTTCAAATTTCCGGTCGAAACCGCCTTTATTTTCTAATTGTGACAATACCAAAATGTCATTCACCAAACGGCTAAGGCGATCGCTTTCATCATAGATGATTGAATAAAAACGTTCTAACGTTTGGGGATCGGTAATATGATTTTCTTGAATCGTTTCAATAAAACCGCGAATCGTCGTGATCGGTGTTTTTAATTCATGTGATACATTCGCAACAAAATCTCGACGCATCGTCTCTAATTTTTTCAAGAACGTAATGTCTTCTAAAATGATGATATGACCATTGATCTGTTCATCCTCTTTAATCTGATTAATGTATACCCGCAAAATTCGATTTTCATGAATGCGCGACTCAAAGTTTATTTTTTCACATTCTTCATTTTCCAGGTGCGTCATCAGCTCCAAAATAAACGATTCCCGATAAACTTCTAAAATATTTTTTCCCACCACGATTTCTTTCATCGGTATCCGCAAGATATGACGCGCCCCATCGTTTAGATGAACAATCCGATTTTTCATATCAATCGCGATAACGCCATGATTCATATTCGCCAGAATCGAGGTAAGCTCAGCATTTTTTTGATTCATTTCGGTAAATGAATGATTTAATTGGACCGACATTTGATTAAGTGATTCGACCAACTCACCAATTTGGTCTTCTCGGATCATCGTGAGTTGCTGTCCATATTTACCGGATGCTATTTTTTCGGCAAATACCGTCGCATCTTCCAATGGTTTGAGTTCGCGATTAATAATATAGGTAATTAGCAAAATTGTCGCCAGAATGGCCGTGAGCATCACAAAAATAATATTATTGATCATCTCAAACATGGCATCATCCATCGCATTAACCGGTACCGAAATTCTCAATACCGCAGCCAGGGTATTGTTTTCGTCGTAATAAGGGGTAGCAACATAAATCATCTCATCTTTAACGGTGTTTGAAAAACGCACTTCAGTCGTCACGTTCCCGGTTAATGCCCCTAAAATTTCGGGACGATTTTTATGATTCTCCAAATTTCCCAAATCCGGAGTGGATTCATAGATAACATCGCCTTGTAAGTTAATGATCGTCATCCGGACACTGGTACTGGTCGCATAATGATCAAGACTTCTTTTATCTCCGGTTTCCAAAAATTCCGGTAAAATATACTTCACAATATAGGTACTGCTTTTTTTTATATTGTTCTCGGTATCCGCATAATAACTCTGCCGATAGCTAATTGATGTAAACAATCCAATTGCACTTATACTGATAACAATGATTATAATCAATGGTACTAATAAACGCTTTTTCATTACAACTCCTTATTTTTCGATAAAGCGATAACCAACACCGCGCACGGTTTCAATATATTTTCGCCCATCTCCGGATTGCTCCTCTATTTTTTTTCGTAAATATCTGATATGAACATCGACGGTTCTCGTCTCGCCATAATAGTCAAACCCCCATATCTGATCTAATAACTGATCTCGCGTTAATACTTGACCGCGATGTTTGGCTAAAAACACCAAAAGTTCATATTCTTTTAACGTCAGCGTCAATTTTTTTTCGTTTTGATACACTTCAAAAGCTTTGGGTTCAATATGTAAATCTCCAATAAAAATGGCTTCATCTTCTTTTGACAACAAAATTTCGGTCCGTCTTAAAACCGCCTTTACTCTGGCGCAAAGTTCTTTCACTCCAAACGGCTTGGTAATATAGTCATCCGCACCGATTTCCAGTCCTAATACCTTATCAAATTCTTCACTCTTGGCCGTCAGCATAATAATGGGAATATATGAAATGATTGAATTTGCGCGAATTTCACGACAAATACTGATTCCATCTTTCCCTGGCAGCATTAAATCCAAGATTATTAAATCCGGCAAAATGCTTAAAATCTTATCAATTGCGATGCCTCCATCTTGTACTCCTGCCACTTCAAATCCATGGGTTTCGAGATTAAATTTTATCAATTCATATATATTTAACTCATCTTCGATTACTAATATTTTTTTCATTATGGCTCCTTTTATCTCTATTTAACGAAATTATACCATATCATTGAAATTTTCATTGTAAATTTTAGATTAAATGTAAACTATTACATATTTCTGAAAACGTTATAGCCAAAAAAATGATTGTAATCTTTCATTCATCTACCTATAATAAAAATATCACATATAATCCTTTATCACTAAATGAATTACTCCCCTTTTTCATTTAGAAAAAAGAACCGTTTCGTTTGAAGCGGTTCTTTTTTTTAATCAATTTTTTAATGATCCTTAATTCGCAATTTATCCTTGTTTAAACTCTTCTACAAATAGCAAAAACGCCATTGGCAGATAAATGTCAATGGCGTTTTTAATGTAGACAAAGTGGGCCGCAGTATTAACAATACTTAATCAGGTTGTTTGCATCAGAGCGGACATGACTTCAGCCTGTCCGATTCTGCAGCAAACAAACGATTAAGCATTGTCAATATGGGTTTTAGTGCCAACTTCTTATTTAAATTATTAATCTTTTTTTCGTTTTAAATTTCGTTTTGCCGTTTCCATCATTAATTTTATCCGGTTCAACTGGTTAACTTCACTAGCTCCCGGATCATAATCAATTGGGGCGATATTAGAAAGTGGATACTTTTGCCGAATCGGTTTAATCATGCCTTTCCCCATCACATGGTTGGGTAAGCAGGCAAAAGGTTGCACACAAACAATATTTTCAACGCCATCATCGATCAACTCCATCATTTCGGCCGTCAAAAACCACCCTTCTCCGCCTTGGTTCCCCAGTGAGATTAACTCTTGGGCTTTTTGGGCCTTTTTCTCAATCGTCGACGGTGCATGAAAGTGGATGCTTTCGTCGAGTGCCAACTTCATATTTTTGCGCGAAAATTCCAGAAATTTAATCAACAATTTAGAAGTTTTCATTGACCGACGGGTCCCCGAAAGTTCCTCATACTTGAATACCTGATTGTAGCAGCAATATAAAAAGAAGTCCATCAGATCCGGCATCACCACTTCTGCCCCTTCGGCTTCGAGGACCGCCTGCAGGTTATTATTGGCGGTTGGGTGATATTTCACAAGAATTTCGCCAACAATAGCGACTTTAGGTAATTTTTTATCGACTCTCGGCAACGCATCAAATTCATTGACAATTGCCCGGACATTTTCTTTAAAGTCTCTGAGGTTTCCTTTTTTAAGATTCGCTTTTATTTTTTTTCGCCAGTATTGATATAAGTCTTCCGTTGATCCCGGATGTAGCTCATAAGGCCGAGTGGCACTGACCACGCGTTGTAACAAATCGCCGTAAACAATCCCGACTAGTAATCGGGTTAACAACGGTAATTTAAGTTTAAAGCCAGGGTTTTTTTCCAGACCGATGGCACTTAATGAAATAACCGGTATTTGTGACATACCAGCCGATTCCAACGCTTTTCGGATAAATGCCACATAGTTGGAGGCACGGCACGGTCCACCGGTCTGAGTCATCAAAACGGAAACATTATCGAGATCGTATTTCCCTGATTTCAGCGCTGCCATAATCTGTCCGGTGGTAATGATGGTCGGATAACAGGCGTCATTATTAACGTAGGTCAAACCCTCATCAATTGCCGCATTATCGACACTGGGCATCACCACAATATGATATCCCTGACTTTCCATTGCTTCTTCAATAAAATCAAAATGAATCGGCGACATTTGTGGTGCCAATAATGTATGTTTCTTTTTCATCGCTTTGGTAAAGATCACCCGCTGTTTCATTGGCACCGGCGGAACCACAATATTATTTTTCTCCCGCTCGATCATCGCCGCTTTTAATGAACGCATCCGAATCCGAATCGCACCGAGATTATTGACTTCATCAATTTTTATCATCGTATAGATGTTGCCATAGCTTTCCAGTATTTCCTGGGTCTGCTCCGATGTCACTGCATCCAGCCCACAACCAAAAGAGGTCAGCTGAACCAACTCCAGAAAATCATGCTGATTAACGACTTCGGCCGCTTTATAAAGACGGCTATGATATTTCCACTGATCCAAAACCCGAAAGCGTTCATCGGGTTTTTGCTGATATAGATGGGCAATCGAATCTTCGGTCAGCACTGCCATATCCAAACCGGTTATGATATGATCCAGACCATGATTGACTTCCGGGTCGATATGATAGGGGCGTCCCGCCAAAACAATCCCCTTTTGTCCGGTTTCCTTAAGATATGCAATGGTTTCTTCACCTTTTTTCTCAAGATCGCGACGAAATGCTTTTTTTTCGGCAATGGCGGCAACCATCGCGGCAGCAATTTCTTCTCGCTTAACGCCGTATTCACCAAAAATTTCACCCAGTCGTTCTTCTAGCCGTTGGTCATTGTCAAACGGTAAAAAGGGATTTAAGAAGGTAACCCCGGCTTTTTGAACATCATCCTGATTATGTTTAATCGTTTCGGGATATGACATCACGATCGGGCAATTGTACCAGTTATCAACATCTTTAAATTCTTTTTCTTCATAAGGAATACAAGGATAAAAAATTAAGTTGATTCCTTGCTCAAGCAGACTTTGAATGTGGCCATGAGCAAGTTTAGCGGGATAACAAACCGATTCAGAGGGAATACTTTCCATCCCTTTTTCGTAAATCTTGCGATTCGATTCTGGAGAAAGCACTACACGATAACCCAACTTCGTAAAAAACGTATGCCAGAACGGATAATTTTCATAAAGATTTAATACTCGCGGGATGCCAATATTACCTCTTGACGCCGTTTCTTCGGTTAAAGATTGGTAATTAAAGATCCGTTGGTATTTATATTGATAGAGATTGGGCAGTTCTGTTTTCTTTTTGGCATTCCCTTCGCCTATTTCACAACGGTTTCCGGTAATATGACGACTACCGTCGTTAAAACGGTTGATCGTTAACAGACAGTTGTTACTGCAACCGCCGCAACGTTTATGTCCAACTTCAACTTTAAAATCATCCAGTGCCGCGAGATCTAAAAGATTACTGCGGCCACCGGCAACATAGTTTTCCTGGGCAATCAAAGCAGCCCCAAAAGCTCCCATCAATCCGGCGATGTCTGGCCGAATCACCTCTTTTTCGGTAATTTTTTCAAAGGTCCGTAAAACGGCCTGATTATTAAAGGTTCCCCCCTGAACGATAATATTTTTACCTAGTTCTTTAGGATTATGGATTTTAATAACCTTCTGTAAAGCGTTCTTAATCACCGAATAGGATAAACCCGCTGAGATATCACCAACCTCAGCGCCTTCTTTTTGGGATTGCTTAACCTTCGAGTTCATAAATACGGTACACCGAGTACCCAGATCGACGGGATTTTGGGCCATTAAAGCAGCTTCCACAAAAGCATTCATATCCAGATCCAGCGATTTAGCAAAAGTCTCCAAAAACGAACCGCAACCGGACGAACAAGCTTCATTAAGGATGATGCTGTCAATGGTGCCGTTTTTAATCTTCATACACTTCATGTCTTGTCCGCCGATATCCAGAATAAAATCGACTTCCGGACAAAAATATTTGGCACCTTTGTAATGAGCAATCGTTTCTATTTCACCGATATCTATTTTTAGCGCTTTTTTAATCAGACTTTCACCATAACCGGTGACCGTCGCATTCCCAATATAAACATCAGCCGGCAATGACTGATAGATATCCTTGATAATTTTGATCGATTGGGCTAACGGGCTACCTTCATTCCCGCCATAAAAGCTGTACAACAAAGCCCCTTCCCTATCAATTAGCACCGCTTTGGTGGTCGTTGAACCGACATCAATCCCTAAAAAACAACACCCGGTGTGCTCTTTTAAATTCTTTTTCTTGACCTGATTATGATTATGCCGTTGCTGAAATTGTTCCAACTCAGCCCGATTTTTAAACAACGGTTCTAATCGTCCCACTTCATTTTCCGAAACAGAGTCGAGATTTTCGACTGCCGTAACCAGATCTTTAAACGCAATTGTCGCTTCTTTCTCAGCAGAAAAAGCTGCTCCAATCGCTACAAACAAATTAGATTTATCAGGAAAAATAATCTGTTCCTCCGTCAGTTTCAAGGTTTCAATAAACCGTTGTCGGAGTTCCGACAAAAAATATAACGGCCCCCCTAAAAAAGCAACATTGCCGCGAATCGGATGACCGCACGCTAACCCGCTAATGGTTTGATTAACCACCGCCTGAAAAATCGAGGCCGCAATATCCGCTTTTTCAGCGCCTTCATTAATTAAAGGTTGAATATCGGTTTTCGAAAAAACCCCACAACGCGACGCGATTGGATAAATCATCGTATGGCTTTTTGATAATTCATTGAGTCCTTGCGCGTCAGTCTTTAACAATGTCGCCATCTGATCTACAAATGCACCGGTGCCACCTGCACAGGTGCCATTCATTCGCTGTTCAATCGTACCCTTAAAAAAGGTGATTTTAGCATCTTCTCCACCCAATTCAATCGCAACTTCGGTTTTGGGAATCATCCGTTCCACTGCCAGTGTGCTGGCAACCACTTCCTGTACGAAAGGAATCCCCAACCATTGGGAGATCATCAGTCCACCCGAGCCGGTAACACTAACCCGAGCCTCCAGATCACCCATTTTTTGATACGTTTCTTTTAATAAATTGACAATGGTGGTTTTTATATTTGATAGATGCCGTCGATATTCTTCATAAATAATTTCATTTTCAGCATCGATGATCACTACTTTAATCGTGGTGGAGCCAATGTCAATCCCCATTTTATAATCATTTTTCATTAATTCTTATGACCTCTTCTCTAACATGTCGGTAACTGCTCTTTATTCATATAACTGATATAATGGTTTTACGCGACGATATAATAGCTTATATATTTTATTATAAATTCCTGTATATTTCATTACATTTTCAGGATTCGGTTCAAATACCTGATCTTTGCGAATCATTGCCTGACTGGCTTCCTCAATCGTCTGATAGCGCCCTAAACCAACAAAAGTAGCCATCGCTGCTCCCAGTCCTGTGGTTTCGAACGTTTGAACCCGATAAACGGGACGATTAAAGATATCCGCCATAATCTGAGCGACGCCGTTGCTTCGAGATCCCCCACCTGACAATCCAACCGCTTGAATGGGAATTTTCGTTTTCCTTTCAATCAGCTCAAGACCCTCTAACAAGGCGTATCCCAACCCTTCAATAATAGCCCGATAAATATGTTTTTTGGTATGGCCTTCACTAAATCCGATAAAAGACCCTTTAGCTTCGGGACGAAAGGCTTCTCGCCCCCAATAAGGTTGATGAATCAAGCCATCGGCTCCGGCTGTTGTATCGATCAGAATTTGTTCAAGATAGGGATGAACGGCATCCGTTTGAAGGTGATCTAAAAATTCATTAATATACCAATCAACCATCCAAAAACCATGATAAATCGTAACTTCGGGATTATAAGCATCATTTTCCACCGCTGCAAAAGATGGATAAAAGGGATAAAGTTCGACATATTTTTTGGTTGAAATCTCCACCGTTGACTGAGTTCCCAGTGAAACACTGGCAATTTCCGGAGTAAGTGCCCCAACCCCAAGGGTTTCACAACCTTTATCCGTTCCCGATGCCACAATCGGCAAGCCCTCCGGTAATCCCATTAATTGGGCGGCTGCCGGTATTAACTGGCCGATTATTTCACAGGAATCGGTCAATTCATAACATTTTTCCGGTTCCACTTGAAGAATTTGCGTTTTTACTCCATACCTCCCGCACCATTCTTTCTTTTTTGTATCAAAAGGAAGATGGCCTGCAGTATTCGAGCGGCTATCGGCTATTTTTCCGGTAAGCTTTATTAAAAAAAAGGTCGAAAGAAAAATGACCTTGCTGGTTTTTTCCCATATTTGCGGTTCATGAACCTTAATCCAATTGACATGAGCTGTTTTACTAAACGATTTAGCAAAATCACTAAAACCGATAGCTTTAAACAACAACGTATATGGCAGCGGATAACTCAGCGGTTGGGCCAGCTCCCGTCGATCCAACCAACTGATAAAGTCCCGCAAGGGAACACCCTGCTCATCCACCACCGTAATTACATCCCGTTGACAGGACACCGTCATCCCCTGGATAGTTTGAAACAAGATGGGATTTTTTTGTTTGAGCATTTGCACTACTTCAATTAAAGCATTCCAGAACATCTCCGGTGATGCTTCTTTCCATTGAAATTGATTTGAATAATACCCTTTAAATAATTGCTCACACTTTTCCAGTTCATTTCCCAAGTCATCAAAAATAATTCCGCGAATCCCTCTGGTGCCACAATCGATTGTCAAAACAGAATTCGTTGTTGTCGTGCGTTTGTTTCCATTGTTCAAAATCAATTCTCCAAACATCATACTAATTTCAACCTATTATACCAAATAGTTTCTCGGTGTAAAAGAAAAAGCGTTGAATAAAAAGATTTATCTTTTTATTCAACGCTTTTTCCCTAATTTAAAATGAATCTTAACTAAATCATTCAAATGCTAAAGCTTTTTAGTCTTGTTTTTGATCACTTGATCGCTTTATAATTTGATTTCTTTAAAATCTTTGACCTGTTTGGTAATTGCAATTTCTGTTGGTAGACGTTCAATGCTGGATGCTCCGAAAAAGCCGCAAACACCTTTTGTTCGATCCAGGACATATTTGGCATCTTCCGGTTCAGCAACCGGTCCGCCATGAACAATCACCATCACGTCTGGATTAACCGCTTTTCCGGCATCGCAGATTTCCTGAGTTAGCTTAACACAATCATCAAGCGTTTTAGCCGACTCGGCCCCAATACTCCCTTTTGTTGTCAGACCCATGTGGGCAACCAATACATCTGCTCCAGCCTTGGCCATTTTTTCGGCTTCTTCGACATTAAACACATAGGGAGTTGTAACCAGATCCAGTTCGTGCGCTTTTCGGATCATTTCAACTTCCAAGTCGTAACCCATATTGGTTTCTTCCAGATTTTGTCTGAAGACACCATCGATCAGTCCCACCGTCGGAAAATTCTGAACCCCGGAAAAGCCCGCTTCTTTAACCTGTTTTAAAAACATTTCCATATCTCTAAAGGGATCAGTCCCGCAGACCCCTGCCAAAACCGGCGTATCTTTCACGATGGTTACGACTTCTCTGGCCATATCCATAACAATCGCATTGGCATCCCCATAGGATAACAGACCGGCCAAAGAACCACGTCCGGCCATCCGATAACGACCAGAGTTATAAATGATAATCAAATCGACCCCACCAGCTTCGGCACATTTTGCCGAAATCCCGGTACCGGCACCGGCCCCAACCACAGAAATTCCTTTTTCACCTTGTTCTCGCAAACGTCTTAATACTTCTTCCCGTTTTATTGCCATGTTATTATCTCCTTTGATTATTTTAAGTAAGAAATTAGCTATTATTTAAAGCATCATTTAGCCTTTATGCTTCAATCATTGATATCAGTTTTTTAGCCATTGCGATCGCAAAGGTTGGATCATTGATATCAGTATCCATTTCAATCACTTCCACTTTATCATTCACATTTTCTCTTAGTTGTTCAAACAATGCGGCATCTTCCATCGGTCCATAAAACGGTGCGCCTTCAACATCAATTGCCGAAACCCCTTTTAAAGGGATAAAAAGCGCAACCGGACCCGTGGCCATATTCAATTTTCCAGCGATAATTTTCCCCATCTGGGAACATTCCTCAACCGTCGTACGCATCAAGGTAACACTGGCATTATGTTTGTACAAATTACGATTTTTATATTTTTCCGGGACCGTTTCAATCGCCCCAAAATTGACCATATCTAACGCTCCGACTGACACAACTTCCGGGATTCCCGCTTTTGCAGCCGCTTCCAGTCGGGTCGGACCAGCTGTAAATACTCCCCCGGCGACTTCATCACACCATTCGGTGGTTGTCGCATCAAATACACCCTTGATAAAACCGGCTTCAATCAAACTTTCCATCGCCATGCCGCCAGCTCCGGTAGCATGAAATACTAAAACCTCATAACCCTGTTCTTCCAGATATTCTCTGGCTGCAGTTACACAAGGAGTAGTGACCCCAAACATGGTTGCCGCCAACAACGTTTTTTCGACTTTAAGTTCAGGAATATCAAAACTGGCCATCCCGGCAATAGCATTGGCCGCATTAGCCAAAATATGATTAGAAATACTATTGATTCCAGAAATATCCACGACCGAATACATCATTGTGATGTCTTTTTCACCCACATAAGGGCGCGTATCACCTGATGCAACCGTCGAAACCATAATCTTAGGAACGCCTACCGGCAAACTTCTCATGGCGTAGGTTCCAATTGTCGTGCCGGCTGATCCGCCAAGACTGATGATCCCATCTACTTTTCCCTGATTATATAAGTCTTTAGTGATTTTAGCAGCTCCTGCCATCATTACATCAATCCCCAAACCACGATCATTTTTTAGTTTTAGTTCTTCGAGCGATGATCCTCCGGCGATAGCAACCGTTTCACTGGTAATATCCGGTACGAATAATGGTTCCCCGATCACTCCGCAATTGACAGTTGTTGTCGTCAACCCCCGTTTTTCAATCAGTTCTTTAATAAATTGAAATTCATGACCTTTTGTATCAAAGGTTCCGACAATTAATACATTTTTCATTCTACGCCCCCTTAATTTATTTTCTGCATAATTATAGTAGCAAATTTCGTGCCAAAACAATCTGCTAATCAATGCCGCTGATTCCGCCGATTGCCATTTCTCTAATGAGAAAACGTTTTCTCATCATTATTCAAAGTGGGCAATTTTTTCCCATTTTGAGAAAGCCTTGCCCACTTAAATAAAGATCTCTATTCCCGTGATAAATTATATTTTAAAATTTTATTGTATAAGGTTCTTCTGGAAATACCCATTCGTTTGGCCGCCTCGGTGCGATTCCATTGACAGTCATTCAAAACGTCCAGTATATAGTTTCTCTCGAGTTGTTCTTTACTATTCGTCAATATCTCCGTATTAATTGCCTGCGAAGCCACTTCTTTTGGCTGACTTTGATTATTTCGACCAGAAGGATTAAAATTTTCAACTTCTAAATCTTCCCGTCTGATATATTTACCATCACTGAGAATTACCGCTCTTTCCAGCACATGCTTAAGCTCCCGCACATTTCCGGGCCATTGACATTCCATCAGATAGGCAATGACATCGGGGGCCAAGCGCTTTTCTTCCAGTTGATATTTGATTTTAAATTCGTCTAAAAAGCGATTGCAAAGCAAGGGAATATCTTCGGTATGTCTGCGTAGCGGTGGTGTTCTAATTTCCACTACATTCAAACGGTAATAAAGATCTTCTCTAAAGTGATTGCTTTCAACGGCCTGTTTAATATCAACATTTGTCGCACAGACGATCCGGACATCGACATAAATTGTTTTTTCGCCACCAACCCGTTCAAATTCCTGTTGCTGAATGATGCGCAGCACTTTGGCCTGAAGATCGACATCCATCTCGCCGATTTCGTCTAAAAAAAGGGTTCCATGATTGGCCAGCTCAAATTTTCCTAAACGTCTTTTTTCAGCTCCGGTAAAAGCCCCTTTTTCATGACCAAATAATTCACTTTCCAATAAATTTGGCGGCAAAGCAGCACAATTTACTTTAATTAGCGGGCCCAGACAACGTTTACTGTTAAAATGCAGCGCTTTAGCAACTAATTCTTTACCCGTGCCACTTTCACCTTGAATTAAAACATTAACATCTTTGTTAGCGACTTTATTGATCAACTCATACATATCCTGCATGATCAAACTTTGTCCGACAATTTCGTCAAAGCCGCGTTTTTTCAAGAGTTCTTTTTTAAGATGTTTATTTTCCTGCTTCAATTTATAATAATTTTTAAATTTATCCGTAGTTTCCGATATCGCCAATTCGGTTGGGATTCGCTCAAAGCTTGATCCTCCAATATAACCGATGGTTTGAGAGTTTTTATAAAAATAATAGGCGTCCTCCGGCGAATTAATGGGGCCGCCATAAATCATTTTAGACGACTGATGACTGATTTCATCAACTGCCCCAAAAATCTTCTCCGCCATTTCCAAGCAGTCATTGATGCTTGAAAAAACCTTTCCTGACTTCTCCCCACCTCTGGTCCAGCCAAAATGCGCACAAATCACATCCACTCCCACCTTTGTCATTTCTCTGGCCTGGGCTTCATTAAAGACAAAAGCAATCGTAAACAGATTTGCTTTAACCGCTTTTTCCATAAATTCAACTTCTCTTTGATACCCTAAACCACTTTCCTCAAGCCATTCCCGTAATTGACCATCAATTAATCCAATCGTCGGAAAATTATTAACCCCACTAAAACCCAATTCCTTTACTTTTTGAATCAATTCTTCATGCGTATAATTGGGATCTGTGGCGTGAATCCCACAGATTACCGCTTTGTCTTTTAGTTTAGGCAATATTTCCCGGCTCGCAAAATCAAAAACCAGATCATTACTGTTACTAAACGGCATCATACAACCAATGGAAGGAATACCGGCCGCGCGAAACCGCCCGGCACTAAGTGCCAACAATAAATCCGCGCCGCCTTTAATCGCCTGTTTAGCAAAAAGACCAGAGCCAACAGCCACCCCAATCACCGGTTTATTCATTTTCAAACTATTTTTTATCATCTTTTCGATCGCTTCTTTTTTTTTCATGGCCCACTCCCACTCAAATCAATCTAGCTTTATTATATACTCATTTCCCGAAAATGCAAAAAGACTATTGCCGGAACCTGTATTAGACTGAAGTGATTAATAACCTATCCCAGTACCGACAATTGTTACATCAGGTTGTGTGCATCAAAGCGAACACGGCGATAGCCTGTCCGATTTGCAGCACACAACCGATTAACAATTGGTCGGTACGGCAGTTTATCAATAACTCTAATCTATTACAATTCTGCAATAGTCCTCATTTACTTGTGTGATTTACTAAATCTATAAGCCGAGTTCTGTTTAAATAGTCATCTATCTCGATTTATTGTTGCCAATAAATTCTAGCGACCTACCATAGGACAACGACGAGCAGCCGTCTTTTAAAATCCGTTCTTGGTCTTGCTCCAGGTGGGGTTTACATAGCCGATGTGTCACCACATCACTGGTGAGCTCTTACCTCACCCTTTCAGCCTTACCATTGCTGGCGGTATCCTTTCTGTTGCACTTGCCTTAGAGTTGCCTCCACCGGGTGTTACCCGGCACCCTGCTCTGAGGAGCTCGGACTTTCCTCAACTGGATTACTCCAGGTGCGACTATCTGATTTACTAAATCACTGTAGTATACAATAATTAGCGCTAAACTTCAAGTCTTATTTAATCACTTGTTCAGTAATTCATAATGAAATCTTGGGATGATTCCGCCACCATTATTTCTAGGCATTCTACGCCTAAATGATCGGCCAGAATATTCTCAAAACAATCGACGACCCACTTTTCAGTGCCATAATGCCCGGCATCCAAAACCCAGAAATTATTTTCAAGCGCCCGTTGACCATCATGATGTTTTAAATCCCCGGTAATCAGCACATCGGCTCTTTTGCTTTTGGCCAATCCTATCATATCCGCCCCGGCACCGGAACAAATGGCCACGCGACGAATAATCTCCGGCACCACTCCAGCCCCCCTTAATACCGTCAAACTTAACGACTCTTTGACATGGGAAATAAACATCGCCGCTTCCATTGGATGATTTAAGACCCCAATTTTCCCCAAACCTACTTCATTGATTAATCGGCCATTTTCCAATGGGATCACATCATACGCCATTTCTTCGTAGGGGTGATTTTTCTTTAATTGCAAGATCAAATTCTTTAATCCCTGCTCCGGTATGATGGCTTCAATCCGATCTTCATCAACGCTACTAAGGGTATTGATTTTCCCGCTAAACGGATTGGCTCCCGTCAATGGGCGAAAAGTTCCGATTCCAGAAGAACGATAGGTGCAATAATCATAATCACCAATACTGCCAGCGCCGTTTTTTCCAAAAACATCAATTAATTTCGCGGTATATTCGACTGGCGAATAGACCACCAATTTATAATATATCGTCGGATTGGAGGGTTCTAACGTCCGAATTTTATCCAATCCCATTCGTTTCGCCAAATAATCATTAAGACCGGCTACACCCTTATCCATATTGGTATGCGCGACATAAACCGCAATGTCATTTTTAATTAATTCTTCAATCATCGCGCCTTTAACCGTATCCGATGAAAGAGTTTTCAGACCTTTAAAAATAAAAGGATGATGCGCAATAATCAGATCAACGTTTTTTGAAACGGCTTCATTCACGACTGCGGTGGTAATATCCAATGTTAATAAAATTCGATGAATGGCTTGTTTGCGGCTGCCGACTTGAAGACCGACATTATCCCAATCTTCGGCTATTTGGGGTGGTGCGACGATTTCAAGTGCTTGCATAATTTGACTTAATTTGATAGACATTTTTTAACCTCATTTAGTTTTTCTATAAACTGGCTGCTGGTTTCAAATTGTTGCCTGGCAACCGTGGTCGTTTTTCCTTGCGTGTTTAAGACAATTTTATTCTCTAAATAAATCTTACGATCGATTAAGGCTTTTAGCAGAGGATGCTGATGTTTAACATATTCAAAACCTAATTCGTATTCCAACGGATTGCTGATAACCATTTTTCCTGGCACCACCACCATGATTTCATAAATGCGATCCACTTCCTGACATAAATCTTCCTTGATGATCTGATAGCCACGATCTTCCAGATATTTTCGCAGCACAGCCTGATTATTCATCGGTTGCAGCACCATTTTTTCCATTTTTAGCGCTACCTGTCGATCCCTTTCCAACAAATCCCGAATCAGCAATCCACCCATGCCCGCCATCACCACAGCTTGTACCTCGCCCGGTTGAAGCACAGAAAGACCCGAACCAAGTCGGGTCTCAATCAGTTTTTCTAATTTAAAATCAGCGATTATTTTTTCTGCCTTTTTCAACGGTTTAGCGTTTGTGTCGCTGGCAATTGCAAAATCCACCTGACCCGTTGCTACCAGTGAAACCGGCAAATAGCCATGGTCGGTTCCGATATCTGCCATTGTTTTTGCACCAGCAACGCAATTACCAATAACCGCTAACCGGGGACTTAACTTAATCTTCATTTTAGGTTAAATAATCCTTTAATTTTTTACTGCGGCTAGGATGTCGCAGTTTTCGTAACGCTTTCGCTTCAATCTGACGAATTCGTTCCCGGGTAACATTAAACTCTTTCCCTACTTCTTCCAGTGTTCGCGCTCTGCCGTCATCTAAACCAAAACGTAACCGAAGCACTTTTTCTTCCCGCTCGGTAAGGGTATTTAAGACTTCAATCAGTTGTTCCTTCAAAAGCGCATAGGACGCCGCTTCAGCCGGTGCCGGAGCATCTTCATCGGGAATAAAATCACCCAAATGACTATCTTCTTCTTCTCCAATCGGTGTTTCAAGGGAAACCGGGTCCTGGGCAATTTTTTGAATTTCTCTAACTTTTTCTTCCGAAAAGCCCATTTCTTTACCAATTTCAGCCGGCGTTGGTTCGCGCCCATATTCCTGAAGTAATTGCCGTGATACGCGAATCAGTTTATTGATGGTCTCAACCATATGAACTGGGATTCGAATCGTTCTAGCCTGATCAGCAATGGCTCGTGTGATCGCCTGTCTGATCCACCAAGTCGCATAGGTACTAAATTTAAACCCCTTAGTATAATCAAATTTCTCAACCGCTTTAATCAAACCAAGGTTGCCTTCTTGAATTAAATCTAAAAAAGACATGCCCCGACCAACATAACGTTTGGCAATGCTAACCACCAAACGAAGATTTGCTTCTGCCAGTTCTTTTTTGGCCGAATCATCGCCTGCCTCCATCCGCTTGGCTAAAGACATTTCCTGATCACCGGTCAACAATGGTACCTTGCCAATTTCTTTAAGATACAGTCGAACCGGATCATTAACACTGACGGAGTCGGCCAGTTCGATCTCTTTTTGATTTTCTTCTTCTAACTCGGCCGCTTCCAAGGCTTCCATCTCAAGATCTGTAAAAGAAATTTCAATCCCCTCTTTTTGAAGGAATAAATAAATGGAATCAATTTCTTCTGGATCAAGATCCACTTTTTCCAAGATTTCTTCAAAATCATGGTTATTTAAATTTCCTTTACCTTTACCACGTTTTAAAAGCTGTTGTACTTCTGGCATCAAATCTATTGGAATTTTTTCAATCTCAACGTCATCATCGTCAATAATATCCGCAACTATAACTTCTTTATTTACTTTTATCGTTTTTTCTGGTTTCATCTTAGTGCCTCCCGTTTTCTTTCATCATTTTCTTAATTTCTATGAATTGATTGGTAAGCCTGGCCACTGCATCGTCATTGCCATTGGCTGATTCTCTTTTAATTTGTTCAGACAGCGCTTCGAGTTGAGCTTCATTATAAAAACGCTTCATTATTTCCAAAGCATCTTGGTAATCCAACCGGGAGACCTCTTCTTCATTCATCATAAATGCAACTATTTTTTTCACTTCTTCCGAATCATCAAAATGTGCCATCAATTGATTTATTTCAACTCTTAAACCTGCTTTGCGTTTTTCTAAAACGACTTGGAGCAATTCTTTATAAAAGCGTTCAGTTAGATAGTCCATAGGGAACTCATCAATCATCTCTTCGGTCCTTAAACAATAGCGGACTGCTAATTCCTGAGCTTTTCGATAGGCCTTGGGGATCTTCTGCCCCAATACGTCAGCATGACTGATATTAAACACTGACGACCCGTTGCCTGACGTTTTTGTTTTCGAGCGAATCACTTCGCGTCGAATCACTTCCTGATTAATGCCAGTTTCACGTGCAACCATTTTACTGTAATAATCGATCTCCACCGATGTTTCTAACTGCTTTAATATTTTTATTGCTTCTTGTCCATAATGAAGTTTTCCATCGGTTTGTGAAAGATCATTGTTTCTCTTTAGCAGTTCCAATTCATATTCAACAATTGTTAACGCTTTTGAAACAATGTCATAAAAACCCTTTTGACCATTTTTTTGGGCAAATGAGTCTGGATCTTCATTTGCTGGCAAGCTTAATATTTTAACATTTAAATTGCTTTTTTTCAAGATATTCATTGCTTTTTCGGTTGCCGATTTACCAGCATTATCGCCATCAAAAGCAATAACCACTTCGCTGGCATAACGTTCCAGGATTTTACTATGAAACGGGGTAAAAGCCGTTCCCAGCGCCGCTACCGTGTTTTTAATGCCTTTTTCATAAAGTGAAATGACATCCATATAACCTTCAACAATAAAAAGCCTGCCATCTTCCATGAAATTTTTACAATGATTTAAATTATAAAGTTCATAACTTTTAGAAAAAATGGAAGTTTCAGGAGAATTAAGATATTTGGGACCATTTTGTTCGGTTGTCATTAAACGACCCCCAAATCCAACAATCTGACCCCTCGGATTAACAATAGGAAACATGATTCGGCTGCGGAACCGATCATAATAACGTTTGTTTTCAGAAATCAATGTCAACCCAGAATCCAACAATTCGTCCCTTGTAAATCCTTTGCCATTAAGAAAGTCCGTTAGACTGCTCCACTCTTCAGTCGCATAACCCAAACCAAATTCTCTGATGATTTCGTGACTAATCATTCTTTCTTGCAAATATTTCTGCGCTGACCGATTTGTTTTTAAAACTTTGTAATAATAATTTGCTGCCTGCCGATGCAATTCGTAGAGGCGTTTCTTTTTTTCATAAGCCTGGTGATCTTCCTGCTCATTTTGCGTTTCAGGTAATACCATATTTACCCGTGCTGCCAAAAACTTCAGAGCATCCACAAACGGAAGTTTTTCCATCTCCATAATAAAGGTAATGACATTACCGCCTACCCCACAACCAAAACAATGATAAAGTTGCTTTTCCCGGGAAACTGTAAATGATGCCGTTTTTTCATTGTGAAATGGACATTTTCCCTTATAGGAATTCCCAGCGCGTTTCAAGGTCATATAACCCGAAGCAATCTCTACAATATCATTCGCTTCGATAACAACCTGTATTTGATCCTCGGAATAATATTTTGTCATTCGTTTTTTCCTTCGTTTATCAATAAAGACTTAGACTTTAAGGTCTACTATTTTTATTCTAAATAAAATGACATTCTCCTTTTTTTAATATCCTTTATTTTAAAATTTAAACAAAAATAATCTTTCATCATTCTTTAACCAACACTTAAATGGTTTACAAAAGCCCTTTAACGGAGTATACTTAAACTAATCATAATATTATTAAGAAAGAGGTGTTTTTATGGAAAAGAAACAAATTATTGATGTAATTAATGAAAAAGTGAAAACCACCAGTTTCGATGATTACGGTAAAGCCTACCTAAGTATGACTGATGTCGAAGACGGCCAGATAATTATTGATGTGCTTGAAGATCTCAAAGCAGACAGTAAGTTTAGTTTCGATTTTGATTTAGACAAGATGTTATTAACCGTTTATAATCCTGATGATGACCTCGATGGTTTTGCAAGAAGACACCCTTCCCCACAAAAATGCAAATAATTTTAGCCTTATTAAATCCTCCCTTACCTTATAGACATTAAATAGAAAAGAGCCATGATTCAATAATAAAATATTTTTGAATATCGGCTCTTTTTTTGCGTCGATCACGCTGGTCCTATCACATAAAATACGCAATTACAATTACATTTGCGTGTTATTACGCAATTTATATATAATTTGCACAATAATATAAATACACTTTTATTCTATTTTATCTTCATTATAAATTAATCAAAAAAAGAAACCGAAGCGCTGCTGGCAAATACCAGTCGCTTCGGTTTCTTTTTAAAATTATTTAATTACATTTCTGATTTTTCTTTATAACCCATATAACGTTCCATTGCTTCTTCTTTAGCTTTCTCATAAAGTGTTGCTGAAACTTCTGGGAAGGTCAGTTTTAATGACGTATAACGAACTTCTGAATCTAGGAAGTCGGTAAATTTATCCATGTCCGGAGCTTTGGAATCAAGAATGAAAGGATTTTTCCCCTCTTCTTTAAGGGCCGGATTAAATCGATACAAATGCCAGTATCCAGCTTCTACCGCAAACGCTTCATGGCTTTGTGTCCGACTCATACCACCTTTAATTCCATGGTTGATACAAGGAGCATAAGCAATAATCAATGACGGACCATCATAAGCTTCCGCTTCCTGAAGTGCTTTGATAAATTGATTTTTATCAGCTCCCATTGCCACCTGTGCCACATAAACATAACCATAGGTTGCCGCCATCATACCAAGATCTTTTTTCTTCACCCGTTCCCCAGCTGAAGCAAATTGTGCAACCGCTGCTGTTGGTGTTGACTTAGATGCCTGACCACCGGTATTAGAGTAGATTTCCGTATCCAATACAAATACATTAATATCTTTATTGGAAGCTAGCACATGGTCTAAACCACCATAACCAATATCATAAGCCCAACCATCGCCACCAAAAATCCATTGCGATTTTTTAACAAGATACGATTTATTTTCAAGGATGAATTTCACATAAGTAGCTAATTCATCGCTAGCCGTATATCCCGTCAGCGCTTCAACTAATTGTGCTGACGCAATTTTAGAAGCTGCCGCATCTTTTTTGCCATCAATCCAGGCTTGAGCTGCCGTTTTTACCGCTTCCGGGGCATCTCCGGCAATGATTTTTTTGAGATAACTTTCAATTGTATCCGCCATTTTTTCAGACGCTAACATCATTCCAAAGCCATATTCGGCATTATCTTCAAATAAAGAGTTAGCCCATGCTGGCCCTTTTCCTTCAGCATTTTTACAATAAGGTGTTGACGGTGATGAAGCACCCCAAATAGATGAACATCCCGTCGCATTGGCAATCATCATTCGATCCCCAAATAGCTGCGTTATGGTTTTAATATATGGTGTTTCTCCACATCCTGCGCAAGCCCCAGAGAACTCAAGTAATGGCTGGCAGAACTGACTGCCTTTGACGGACGCCTTATTCATCAAGTTATCCTTAATTTTGACCGTCGTTGCATAATTCCACATTGGAATTTGGGCCGCCTGAGTTTCGATCGGTTCCATTTCCAGAGCTTTTGTTTTTGCCGGACAGGCATCTTGACAATTACCACAACCAGTACAATCTAAGGTACTCACTTGAATTCGATATTCTAACCCATCAAATTGTTTCCCTGTCGCTTTGATCGTTGTAAAGCCATCCGGTGCAGCCGCTTTTTCACCAGCATCAACTAAAACTGGACGAATTGCCGCATGGGGACAAACAAATGAACATTGGTTACATTGAATACAGTTTTCAGGAATCCATTTTGGAACATTAACAGCGATTCCACGTTTTTCATATGCTGATGAGCCAGACATAAACGTTCCATCTTCAGCACCAGTAAAGGCCGAAACCGGAATATCATCACCGGCAAGTCGGTTAATCGGACGAAGAATATTAGCAACAAAATCAGGAACCTGTTCTTCAACGGCACCTTCAGCCTTAAGATCTTTCCAGGCTGCCGGAACATCTACTTTAACTAAAGCGTTAATTCCCTGATCAACTGCTTCATTATTCATATCAACAATCTTTTGACCTTTTTTACCATACGATTTTTGAATACCCGCTTTTGAAAAAGCAACGGCATCTTCAATTGGAATAATATCTGCCAGTTTGAAGAATGCTGATTGCATAATCATGTTGGTTCGGCGTCCCAGACCAATTTCTTCGGCAATTTTTGTCGCATTGATGATATAGAAATTAATATCATTGTCAGCAATATATTTTTTTAACGATGCCGGTAGTTTTTCTTCCAGTTCAGCGACTTCCCAAACGGTGTTAAGCAAGAAAGTTCCGCCCTTTTTCAAGCCTTTTAACAGATCATACTGATGAACATAAGCTTGTGTTGAACAAGATACAAAATCGGAGTTAACAATGAGGTAAGTTGATTTAATTGGTTTTTTACCAAATCTTAAATGTGAAACCGTAACTCCACCAGATTTTTTGCTGTCATAAGAGAAATAACCCTGCGCATATAAATCGGTGTGATCACCAATAATTTTAATCGCTGATTTGTTTGCACCAACGGTTCCATCCGAACCAAGTCCCCAGAACTTACAGCCTTTTGTTCCTTCTGGAACAGTGTGCAAGTTTTCACCCAATTCAAGATTTGTATGACTAACATCATCAACAATCCCGATTGTAAATTTATCTTTTGGTTGATCCAGTTTCAAATTATCATAAACGGCTTTAATCTGTGCCGGAGTCGTATCTTTTGAACTTAAACCATAACGACCACCAACAATCAGCGGTTGGAATTCTTTTCCGTAGAATACTGTACAAATATCCTGATACAACGGTTCACCCAATGACCCGGCTTCTTTGGTACGATCTAATACAGCTATTTTCTTTAAGGTTTTAGGTAACACTTTGAGTAGGTATTCTGGTGCAAAAGGTCTGAACAAACGAACTTTAACCAAACCAATTTTTTCGCCTTTAGCCATTAAGTAATCGATAGTTTCTTCAATTGTATCGGTTACGGACCCCATCGCAATGATGATGTTTTCAGCATCTTCGGCACCATAATAATCAAACAAATGATAATCACGGCCTGTTTCAGCTGATATTTTTTCCATATAATCCGCAACAATTTCCGGAACTTTATCATAAAATGGATTGCAGGCTTCTCGTGCCTGGAAATAAATATCGGGATTTTGAGCCGTTCCCCGGGTAACCGGATGTTCAGGATTTAAAGCATTATCTCTGAATTTCTGAATCGCTTCAAAATCTGCTAATTTCTTAAAGACATCATAATCAATTACTTCGATTTTTTGAATTTCATGAGACGTTCTAAAACCGTCAAAAAAGTGCATAAACGGCACCCGACTTTTAATTGCTGCCAAATGAGCAATTGCCGCCAGATCCATAACTTCCTGAACACCACCGGAAGCCAGTAACGCAAATCCGGTTTGACGGCAAGCCATGACATCGCCGTGGTCACCAAAAATCGATAACGCCTGAGCAGCCAATGTTCGCGCTGTTACATGAAAAACACCTGGTAATAATTCGCCGGCGATTTTATACATATTAGGGATCATTAATAATAAACCCTGGGAAGCTGTAAAAGTTGTTGTTAAAGCGCCCGCGGCTAAAGAACCATGTACCGCACCGGCGGCACCGCCTTCAGATTGCATCTCTGAAACTTTTACAATTTCACCAAAGATATTTTCGCGTCCTTGTGAAGCCCATACATCCGCATATTCTGCCATCGGGGATGAAGGGGTAATTGGAAAAATAGCAGCAACCTCAGTAAATGCATAGGCAACATGTGCCGCCGCAGTATTTCCATCCATTGTCATCATTTTTTTAGGCATGATTTTCCTCCTTGAAATTAAAACAAAGTATTTTGTTAATGTTTTTTATAGCAAAATTTTATCTCTAAAATTATATCATATTAGTTTTTGAGTGTATACACTTTATTAAGAGTAATTTTTTGCAGTAAATCAAGTCGTATTTTAGGCTGCGTTTAATCAATCTTTATTAGTGTTACACTTTTTGAGCAATTAAACGTTTTTTATGTCGATTAAATTATTTTATGAGAACAGATATCACTTTAAATTGTTTTTTTAAGCATTCATGCCGAATAAATGGCGGCAGTATCGTGATAATGGTTAAACCAATTTCAATTTTATTCCGCATAAATTTTTATATTTTAGAACTCTTTATTTCTTTTTCATTTCTTTAAATGCTAATTTTTCTGGTATTAAATAATCTTTTTCAAATTCAAAACACTCTTTTGCTGTCACGCCACTCAATACTAAGAGGCTAATCAGGTTTGGAATGGCCATCAATCCATTCATGGCCTCCGATAAATTCCAAACGATTTCCAGAGCCGTCGTTGCTCCAACAAAAACAACCAGACAAAAAAATGCCTTCTCACAAAGGCATTTGAGGTTGTCGATAAACGACCGTACCGACCAATTGTTAATCTGTTGTATGCACGCAATTCGTACAGTTGCAATCAAAGCTTTAGCTGAAGATAACCTTTTCGCGGCAACTGTTCGCCTTGAGGCACACAACATGATCGAACAATTATCGGTACTACGTTATCTTTTTCAACAGTCTGAAATGACTTCTCGCAAAGGCATTTCAGATCGATTATTTGGTTCTAAACGACATTGTCAAGTAACTTCCATTTTATCAAACTTATAAATTTAATCGTTTTTCAATTGCCGCAATGGTTTCATTTAGAACTTTAATTCTGGCATAATATTTATTTTGTGCTTCAACGATAATCCAGGGCGCATTAATAGTTGATGTCTTCAGCAACATTTCGTCTACCGCAATTTTATAGATCTCCCATTTTTCGCGATTTCGCCAATCTTCATCGGTGATTTTCCATTCTTTTTCCGGGTTTTGTTCCCGTTCTTTGAAACGTCGCAACTGTTCATCCTGATCAATTTGCAACCAGAATTTAATCACAATCGCACCTGCATCGGTCAATTGCTTTTCAAATTCATTGATTTCCCGATAGCTGCGATCATATTCAGCTTGTGTACAAAAACCCTCAATCGGCTCCACCAACACACGGCCATACCAGGTGCGGTCCCAAATACCTAAATGTCCATTTTTGGGAATATCCCGCCAAAAACGCCAGAGATAATGGTGTTTCTTTTCAATATCGCTAGGACTGGCGGTTGGATAAACCGTATAACCACGGGGATCAAGGTTTCGGGTTAACCGTTTAATACAGCCCCCTTTTCCGGCCGCATCCCAACCTTCAAATCCGGCAATCAAAGGAATTCGCTCCCGATATAATTCATATTGCAGCAACCGAATTTTTTTCTGGGCTTCTTTAATTTCATTCTTATAGTCTTCTTCACTAACGACCTGATCCAGAACGATGCCATCCAATATTTTAGATCGAAACGCCCGGTCACCGGCATGAATCAGCGGCACATGTTCAATTTTAGGAGCTACTTTCGCCGCTTCGATCGCTTTTTCCAAGCGCCTTTCCAGCACACTGAAGACCTTGATTATCGCATAATCTTTTTGTTCCCCTTCGACAATCGTCCAGGGTGCATAACCAGTGTCTGTCTGTTCAAGCCCACGATTTGCTTTTTGATAAAGCTTATCATAATGCTTATTTTCTTTTTTATCCCGGGTTGTAACACGCCATGCGGTCGTATCATTTCCCAGCAATTTACTAAAACGTTTCTTTTGTTCTTTTTTGCTGATATGAATAAAGAATTTTATAATGATCATTCCATCTTCAGATAAAACCTGTTCAAATTCATTGGCCTGTTTCATCATATTTCGCAGATCCCGTTCATTAATCGATTTACGATAAATTAAATCACTGTAATAACTGCGGTTAAAAATACCAATTTGACCATTTTCCGGAATCTTAGTCCAGTAACGCCATAAAAAAGGTCGAAACATCTCAGCTTCGCTTTCTTCTTTTTTAAAATTGTGAACTCTAAATGAACGAGGGTCCATGGGCATCAGCAATTCATTGATCAAGGTTCCTTTTCCCGCAGCATCCCAACCTTCAAAAAGAATTAACACCGGAATTTCCATTTCGTGCAACGTCCGTTGAAGTTCCCCTAAACGAGTGGCCAAACGATCTTTCTCCGCACGATATGTTTCTTTTTCAATTGTTACCCCTAAATCAATTTTCTCAAGCATGATAACCTCCTAAATAAATATGATTGTGACCAGATAATGATCTAAAAAAAGGGCGTCTTTAAGACGCCCCGCTATTACCTATAAAAATTTTGCGTATTTCTCAGCCAAGTTAGGATCAGACAAAGTTTCCATGACATAATCTGCGTATTCAGCACCGGTTGCACCGGTTTCCCGACCTGTCAGAACTAACTTTTTCTCGTACAATCCACAAATATCGAGCGCTTTTTGAAGCATCTCGGCTTTTTCCTGATAACCAATATGCTCAAGCAACATCCCGGCCGCACGAATGATACTGCAAGGGTCAGCATATTGTCCCCGACCTTCAGTTACCATTCTGGGAGCCGAGCCATGAATCGCTTCAAACATCGCATATTGCTTACCGATATTTGCTGATCCTGCCGTTCCGACACCACCTTGGAATTCAGCCGCTTCATCGGTCAAAATATCACCATAAAGATTTGGCAAAACCATCACTTTAAATGAACTACGGCGTTTTTCATCAACCAGTTTAGCAGTCATGATATCGATATACCAATCATCCATTTCAACCGTCGGATAATTTTTAGCAATCGCTTTGGCAGCATCTAAAAATTTACCGTCAGTTGTTTTGATAACATTTGCTTTTGTTACCACTGTTACCTTATTTTTTCCAGATTTTTCGGCATAATCAAAGGCCGCTTTAATGATGCGATCAGATCCATCCTGGGTTGTTACTGTAAAGTCAATCGCCAAGTCATCATTAATATGGATGCCCTTACTTCCTACTGCATAAGCGCCTTCAGTGTTTTCGCGATAAAATGTCCAGTCAATATTTTTTTCAGGAACGCAAACCGGACGGACATTAGCGAACAAATCCAGTTCTCGGCGCATCGCTACATTAGCACTTTCAATGTTCGGCCATGGATCACCTTCTCGTGGGGTCGTTGTGGGGCCTTTTAAGATTACATCGCAGGTTTTAAGTTCATCTAAAACGTCATCTGGAATCGCTTTCCCACAGGCAGCACGATTTTCAATTGTCAAACCATCGATAATCTTAAAAACGATCCGTCCGGTTTTAACGTCATCGGCCAGTAAAAACTCCAATACTCGTTGTGCTTCGGCAGTAATAAATGGACCAATCCCATCGCCACCAACGATTCCAACAATAATTTTATCTTTTGTGGTAAAATCTGTAAAATCTTTCTGAATCTTCATTTTTTCGATTCGCGTTAATTGTTCTTTAATCAACTCTCCAAAATGATTTTTAGCTCGCTCAATTTCTTCTTCGCTCAAGTTACATCCTCCGTCAAATTTATTTATCCGTGTCAGCTATGCTTTGGTGACAATTACTGCCCGTTAAGCTCTTGACATCAAACTTCTAAGCCGTTTTATCGGCTGAGTTTTCTTAAATACCAGTTCATTCGTTGCCACCCATTTATCGACTGCTGTTACTACCCAGCTACCTACATGCTTTGGTGGAATCGGCGTCAGGGGAAACATATGCTTAACAATCATATCGGCTTGGCGTTCATCAATCTCAAAAAATTTTCGAGCATTTTCTAATGCCGTTTTGGGATGTGAAAAGCCATGCATTTCCTTGATTCGATTTAGTCCTTTTCCAGTTTTTACTTTTCCCTGCCACGATTCAAGAAAAAAATCATGGAGTAACGCACCTCTGGCGATCGACCGACAATCCAAGCCGAATAATCGAGCGATCCGAAAAGAATAATAACCGACTGCTACCGAATGTTGAAATAAACCATTGCCATGGTGACCAATTTCCTTTAATTTTTGAAATTCATTATGTATTAATATATCGCCAACAATGGTTTCAAACTCGTCATAATACTTTCTTTCTTCCATTGAGACCTTTCTTTGATTGTTTATTTATTCAGTTTACCTGAACATGAATTTTTATTATTATAGCATAATATCTTTATTTTTAGTTAAAATAATGGCCGCTGTTGCCAAAAAAAACAAAAACTAATTCAGTTATCGTGTTAATCGTGTTAAACTAAATAAAAAAGATAAGGAAGGATATCCGATGAAAATTAAAAATCTATTTATTGGAGCCACTGCTGTTTTTATAACTGGTATGGCCCTTTACCATGCCACTGTGATAAAAAAAGCAAAAGACTTTGACGCCAGCCTGAATAAAGATCCTGACTCTCTGGATGAAACAATCTTATATGGCGGCAAAATGAAAGACTACAAAGACCAACCGATGCAAGATGTTAAAATTGGTGCTTTCTTTGGCGGGATGCAATTAGATTTTTCAAATGTTATTACCGCAAAGGATCACTATCAAATGGATATCACAATCCAAAACGGCGGTCTGAACATCATCGTACCGGATCGTTTTAAATTAAAAATAGACGATATCTGTAAAATTGGGGGAATCGCCGATAATACGGTCTGTTGTGATCCCGACAACTCCGTTACTCTGGCAGTTTTTGCAGATATTACCTGTGGCGGTCTTAATTTTGAAAATGCATCAAACCAATGATTATCAACCATAAAAAACTGAAATCAACTTAAGCTGATTTCAGTTTTTTATTAACAAAAGCTTCAAATTCTACAACTTTCATCGGTTTTGCATAATAAAATCCTTGCGCAATATCGCAACCACGTTCCTTCAGAAATTCCACTTGTTCTTTCGTCTCAACCCCTTCAGCAACGGTAACTAAATTTAGATCTTTTGCCATATTCAACATGCTGGCGATAATCTTTTTCCCTCGTTGATCATCTGCTGACTCGCTAAAAAACGCTTTATCCAGTTTTAAAATATCAGCCGGTAAATTTCGTAATGTATTAAGCGACGAATACGCGCGTCCAAAATCATCGATCGAAATATGAAAACCAACATTTTTTAAATGTTTCATTATTTCAATCATCTGGATTTCATTATCAAAAACCGTTCCCTCCGTCAATTCGATTTCAATTTTTTGGGGATCAATTTTATAACGGCTGGCAATTTCCAATAATTCCTCTGGCAAAAATAAATTATCTAAATGTAATCGGGAAAAATTAACTGAAATAATCATATCGGTGAGTTGATCCATTTCAATTTTCCATTTATGAAGAAGTTCGCATACTTTTTCAAACATATAAGCATCGATCTTTTTGACAAATCCATTTTTTTCAAATAGCGGAATGAAATCGTTGGGCGAAATAATTCCTAAAATCGGATCATTCCAACGAACTAACGCTTCGGCCCCAATAATTTTTTCATCTAAAAATAGGTATTTGGGTTGAAGGTAAAGCTCAAACTCTTCATTTCTTAATGCCGTTTCCATTTTATTTTCAATTTCATTCTCATGAATCATCACCAGACGCATCGATTCATCATAAAAAGCATAACTTACCAACGCGTTATCTTTAATTGATCGTTTCGCCATGCTGGCCCGATCACTACAATCACAAATGCCCAGCTTTGCCTCCCCCATCAAATAAATCCCCATCGAAATATTAATCTTCCATTGATCAGAATAACCATTAATCTCCCCGATCATTTTTTCAATCCGTTTGGAAAAGGTGCGATAATCTTGATATTTTATTAAAACATTAAAGTTATCAGTTGCTATCCGAGTGAATAATTCATCTTTGTTGATCTGTTTTTCCAAAATTTGAGCAATATCGTGGAGAATTTTATCCCCCGTTTGATAACCATATAAGTCATTGATCGCCTTAAACTTGTCAATATCAAAAATAATCATCGCATACGTCTGTTCTTTATTTTTTTCAAGAATTTTTTCACACTCTTTTTTAAATTTATTTCCACTGAGGCCACCGGTTATCCAGTCACGTTCTTTCATTAACCTTAGCTGATCAACTTCTTTTTTTAAGTCACGAAGGACAAAATTACTAAAAACGACTTGCAAAAACACACTTCCAAAAGCGACTCCAAAAATAACTTCAGCAACGATATCTTTATAATAAATCTGCGTATTATACTTAATAAAATAAATGCCAATAACTAAAATAAATAACGCAAAGCTTATCATTAAGGACTTTTTTTCACTATAATTCACCATTACCTCCTAAATCGTCACCTTGATTCGAGTAACTGGCTAACTTATAAAAGTCCCTTTAGCTTTGCGTCACTGTTTCACAACAGCTTTGCCCTCTAATTCAGTATTTTATCCTGCCGAGCCATTCATTATTTTTTGAATGGCTTGGCGATTTTGAATTATTCCATTTGCATTGCTTATTTTTCTATACTGTATCATATTTGTAACAATTTGTCTTGCGTTTATTAGTAAACTTTTCTTATTTTGCGTTCACTTCTGCAACGACACTTTCAAATTCAGCCGCAATTGACGCATCCGGTGTTGTAAAGAGATTAACCATTAAAATTGTTACACAATTTAAGATAAAGCCGGGCACAATTTCATACATCACTGAACTCAAACCGATATTTTTCCAAATGACGACCGTGACCGCCCCGACTAACATCCCGGAAAGTGCCGCCTGCCAGGTCGTTTTCTTCGAATAAAGCGCAAACATAACTAAAGGCCCAAACGCGGCCCCAAAACCAGCCCATGAATAGGAAACCAACCCCATAACGGTATTATTGGGCGAAAGTGCGAAGAATAACGCAATGATCGAAATTCCGATGACCGCCAAACGGCCAAACAAAACCACCTGTTGATCGGTTGGTTTCTTTTTGGAGAACACTTCAAAGATATCCTCGGTGAGTGCCGAAGAACAAACCAGCAACTGTGAATCAATGGTCGACATGATTGCGGCCATAATTGCCGCCAAAAAGATTCCTCCAATCCAAGCCGGAAAAAATCGTCGAATCATCAGCATAAAAACGGTTTCCTGAGCGCCATCTGTCAACCCGGGAAATAGCGGAATCGCCAGAATCCCTACCAAAATAGCACCTACTAATGCGATCGCCACCCAAGCAATCGCAATTACTCTGGCTTTAGGTAATTCTTTAATGCTTTTTATCCCCATAAAACGAGACAGGATATGCGGTTGTCCAAAATATCCTAATCCCCAGGCCATCGTCGAAATAATCGCAACAACTGACAAACCGCCGTTAAACAAACTGGTTGATAAACCTTGTTCGGCCATCATCGTCATCGCTCCATCCATCGAACCCATTTCAGCAATTGCCAATATTGGTACTACTGTAATCGCGATAATCATTAACATTCCCTGGATTAAATCAGTCCAACAAACCGCTAAATAACCACCTAAAAATGTGTAAGATACAATCACAACAGTTCCAATAATAACAGCCACGGTATAATCCCATCCGAACATCACCTGAAAAAGCTTACCGGCGGCAACCATCCCTGATGACGAATAAATCGTAAAAAAGATTAATATAATGATCGCTGAAATAATCCGGAGTGCCTTGCTCGGGTCTTTAAAACGGTGATCAAAAAAAGTTGACAACGTCAAGGCATTTGCCCGTTCAGTATAAACTCGTAAGCGGGTTGAAACGGCAAACCAATTAACAACCGTGCCGATAAATAAACCGATGCCGATCCACACTTCCGATAATCCCCCCAGATAAATAGCTCCGGGTAATCCCATTAACAACCACCCGCTCATGTCACTAGCCTGCGCTGAAATCGCCGTTACCCAGCTACCCAAACCACGATCACCTAACAGAAACCCACCAATACTGGACGTTTTTCTGTAAAAATGAAGACCGATTGCTATAAGCACTGCTAAGTAAGCAATAAAAATAATAACTTCAATATTAAACATCGTTCTCCTCTTCTTTCTTTTCGCACCAATGCGAAAAAGTCTCGAATACTATAATAGTATTAATTCTTATGAATGTAAATAAAAAATACCCATCAATGTTCAAAATGATGGGTTTGTTTTAGTAATCGTCACAACGACTGGTTAATTTTTTCTTATCATTTAAATAGCTTTATAAACGCTCTTCCAATTCAGCGGTTAATGCTTCGTATCCCGGTTTATGCAACAGCGCAAACATATTTTTTTTATATGCTTCGACACCTGGTTGATCAAAGGGATTAACCGCCATTAGATAACCATTTAAACCACAAGCTTTTTCAAAAAAGTAAATCAACTTACCAATATGGAAGGCATCCAACTGCTTAAGATGAATAATCCCATTCGGGACATCGCCATCGACATGCGCTAGTAATGTTCCCATATACGCTTTTTCATTAATGGCATCAATTTCCCACCCGGTCAGATAATTAAGCCCTTCCAGGTTTTTTTCATCCCGAAACACCTTGATATCTGATTGATCATCGTCGATAACAATTACTGTTTCAAAATGATTTTTGGGACCGTCCTGAATCATCTGACCCATCGAATGCAGATCAGTCGAAAAATGAACGGAAGCAGGGAAAAGTCCTTTACCATCTTTTCCGTCACTTTCGCCAAATAATTGTTTCCACCACTCAGCCAGATATTCAAGCGAGGGATCATAATCCACTAAAATTTCAATCTTTTTTCCACGATTATAGAGTTCATTCCGGCATAAGGCATATTGAAAGCAAGGATTTTTTTCGAATTTTGGCTCATTGTAATCTTCATAACCGGATTTTCCGCCCGCCATCAGCGCCTCAATGTCGATCCCAGCCGCAGCAATCGGCAACAACCCGACGGCTGTAAAAACAGAATACCTTCCGCCGATATCATCGGCGATAACAAACGTTTCATACCCCTCTTCAGTAGCCATAAATTTTAGTGCCCCTTTAGCTTTATCGGTGGTGACAAAGATCCGTTCCCTGGCGCCATCTTTTCCGTATTTTTCTTCTAGAAAACGTTTGAAAAAACGAAATGCTATAGCGGATTCTGTGGTCGTCCCCGATTTGGAAATCACATTGACACAAACGTCCTGATCCTTTAGTAAAGCCAACAAATTTTCTAAATATTTGCCACTAATGTTTTGTCCGGCAAAATAAATTTTAGGTGCCTTTCTTTTGGTGCGCGGTTCTTCATTAAAAAAGGGACTCGTCAAAGCTGATATCACTGCCTTAGAACCCAGATAAGATCCACCAATCCCAATAACCACTAACGCCTCACAACTGTTTTGGATCTTTTGAGCAGCTTTTTTAATTTGCTCAAATTCTTCTTTATCATATTTAACCGGATAATCAACCCAGCCTAGAAAATCATTGCCAATTCCGGTTTTATTCATCAATTCCTGATTAGCTTTAGCCAGCTGGTCAAAACGGTTTTCAAATTCACAAGCGTCGATATCTGTGTAAGTGAGATCAAAACGAATACTCATAATTTTTACCTTTCTTTCTAAATCCGATTGTGATGTATTTTTTTAGTACAATTTATTTTACTACATGATTGATTCGCATGTCAAATGCTGTTGTCATTGTTTATTTCTGAAAAAAAGTTGAAATTCGACACATTGTCTCGCGATTTCTTCATAAATAATGACTTTTTTTGTTTCATATGTTAAAATAAACCAAATCAATAAAAAAAAGAGGTGCAAAATGGAAACGCGAATACTGGGAAAAACCGGATTAGAAGTATCCCTTATTGGGTTTGGTGGTATTCCAATTCA
Organism: uncultured Acetobacterium sp.; assembly: GCA_965140355.1. Classification (GTDB taxonomy): domain Bacteria; phylum Bacillota; class Clostridia; order Eubacteriales; family Eubacteriaceae; genus Acetobacterium. Next base: position 41,954 of record OZ223194.1, read on the forward strand.
ACGCTGTAACCAATGGGAAGTTGACGAAATTATTGAGAACCTTTTTCTCGAAGGCGTTAATTTTATTGACACTGCCAGAGCTTACACAAGTAGTGAAGAACGGATTGGTGAAGCGCTAAAAAAATGGGGCCGGGATCATTTTTTTCTGGCTACTAAAACCCCCCAGCTCAGCTATGATGCAGTGATGGCTGATGTGAAAAAAAGCCTGAATGAACTTCAAACCGAAACCATTGATTTATACCAGTTCCACAATGCCAAAACTATGGCCGCTTATGAAACCATCATGAGTCCGAATAGCGGTTATGCCGCTCTGCAAAAATGTCAGGAACTCGGTCTAATCAAACATATCGGGATCACTTCCCACAGTTATGAAGTCTTAGATCGCGCTTTAGACGAAGAAAAATTTGAAACGATTCAGTTTCCATACAATATTGTTGAAAATAAAGGTGCCTCACTTTTTGCCAAAGCCAAACTTAAAAATGTCGGTGTCATCGTCATGAAACCGCTGGCCGGCGGTGCTTTTATGAATGCCGATTACGCCTTACGATGGGTTGCCGAAAAACAAGATATCTCGGTCATCATCCCAGGCATGGATTCCGTTAAACAAGTGCTCGAAAATACTAAAGTCGGCAACGAATTTATCGCACTGTCACATGAAGAACGTCAAATCTTTGAAGCTGATGCCAATGCCTTGGGCAAAACTTTTTGCCGCCGTTGCGGTTATTGTTCCCCCTGCCCGCAGGGGATTGACATTCCGATGCAATTTATCGTTGAAGGTTATTACCGGCGTTATGATCTGGAAGAGTGGGCGCTGGATCGTTACCTTAGTTTTTCTGCTAACGCTTCAGACTGTGTTCAATGTGGCGAATGTGAACCACGCTGCCCTTATAATTTGCCAATTCGAGATATGTTAAAAAAGACCCGTGAACTTTTTGACCCACTGATCTAAGCAAATTCCCAGTTTTTGCTTTCATGCTGGTTGATTAATCCGGATTGTTTATCCCCATTAACATCTAAGCGTTATTTTCTTTAATTGCTTTTTTCAGAAATAATAATAAAAGGTCAAAACCTCCTGTTTTAAGTTGAGGTTTTGACCTTATTTTAATGGTTATAAAGATACGTCTTATTCACACAAATACAATCGCCCTAAGGCATCTGCTGCCATAATAGCAGCATAAACAGTGTCTGCATCAACATCAAAGGGCATGTTATGAATCGTTTCTCCGGGATCTGCCGCTGCTACTGCAACTGCCATTATTTTTTCAGGAGTCGGTTCGGTACAACCCAATTCAGCAAGAGTAATTGGTAGCCCCACCGATAAACAGAAATCAATCACTTCTTCAATATCTTCCATTGATCGGTTTTCCATAATCAGTTGAACCAGCGTCCCGAATGCTACTTTTTCACCGTGGTACATATGATGACATTCGGATAAAACGGTAAACCCATTATGAATCGCATGAGCTGCTGCTAAACCACCACTTTCAAAACCAACTCCACTGAGGTAGGTGTTCGCTTCAATAACATTTTCGACTGCCGGGGTACAGGTTGATGCTTCAATGGCCAGTTTTGCCTTTAGTCCATCTTCGATTAAAATATCATAACATAATCTGGCCAATGCCAGGGCTGATCGCGTCGGGTGCGCTCCTGACATGGTTGTTCCATTGGAATCAACCGTCGCTTGAGCTTCAAAATAAGTCGCTAAGGCATCTCCCATCCCCGAAATAAAAAGTCTGGCTGGTGCTGTTTTAATAATATCCGTATCCATGATAACAATTTCCGGGTTTTTAGGCAGTACTAAATACTCCTCAAATATGCCATCTTCAGTATAAATTACAGAAAGTGCTGAGCAGGGCGCATCCGTTGATGCAATCGAAGGTGCAATTACAACCGGTAATTTTTGATAATGCGCGGTTGCTTTAGCGGTATCCAAGGTTTTTCCACCACCAATTCCAACAATCACATCACATCCTTCAGCTTTAACAATTTCCTGAAGTCTGGTAATTTCGACTTTTGAACATTCGCCATTAAATTTTTCAGGTGTAAATTTAATTCCAGCGGCTTCAAAACTGGCTTTTAATTCATCAGCCTTAGTACGCATCATGGTACCACTCATTAAAACGAGCGCTGATGATCCAAATTTTTCTACATGTTCCGGTAGTTTTCCAACTTCCCCAGCACCTTGAACATAACGGCTGGGAGACATAATTATTTTTTGCATTTTCTACCTCCGAAAATATATTTATTTCGTTATTATTATATCAAAAAAAAGAAACCCTGAATTCGTTATCATCTAAAAAAAACGGTCAAAAACGAGTACAATTCGCAAGCCTAAAAATTTTTTTTAACCTAATCTTAATTCGATCAGTAATTTTTCGTATTTATTCTGCTATTTTTTGAGTTTTTAAACTTTTTTCGAATTTCAAAGATGGTTACCGCCAAATAATTAAACCAACTAAATTAATTTTACGCCATCTTTACTAAAAAAACCGCTTATAACAAATTTCTTGTTATAAGCGGTTGGTTTTTTAGACGTTTAGACCATATAAAAATTGCCGTTGTCATCAACATCAATGGTGATGTTTTGTCCTTCGTGAACGTTTCCTTTGATGATCTCTTTTCCGACCATCGTTTCGATATGTTTTTGTAAATATCGTTTAAGTGGCCGTGCTCCGTAGGCTGGGTCAAATCCCATTTCGATTACACCGTCGATGGCTTTGGGCGTTAATGTTACGGTAATCCGACGTTCTTCTAATCGTTTTTGTAATTCTTTTAAAAGCAACATTACAATTTCCCTAATGGCCGCTTTATTAAGTGGTTTATACAAAACAATTTCATCAATTCGGTTGAGAAACTCCGGTCTAAAATATCCCTTTAATAACTCTAGCACTGCTGCTTCGGTTTTTTCGGTGATCTCACCATCGGCATTGATTCCTTCCAGCAAATATTCTGAACCAATGTTAGAGGTCATGATAATAATGGTATTTTTAAAATCAACCGTACGTCCCTGAGAATCGGTGATCCGTCCATCATCTAAGATCTGCAATAAGATGTTAAAAACATCCTTATGGGCTTTTTCAATTTCATCCAACAGAATTACACTATAAGGTTTACGTCTGACAGCTTCGGTGAGCTGCCCACCTTCTTCATAACCAACATATCCCGGAGGTGCGCCAATCAAGCGGGAGACCGAGAATTTTTCCATATATTCGCTCATATCAATCCGAATCATATTTTCTTCGGTATCAAATAAGGTTGCCGCCACGGCTTTAGCCAACTCTGTTTTCCCAACCCCAGTTGGTCCTAAAAACAAAAATGAACCAATCGGACTATTGGGATTTTTAATTCCAGCCCGAGAACGAATAATGGCATCAACAACCTTGAGAATCGGTTCTTCTTGGCCAATCACCCGTTGTTTTAGGGTATCTTCCAAGGAAAGTAGTTTTTCCCGTTCGCCTGAAACCAGTTTACTTAATGGAATATTAGTCCAATCTGAAATGATTTCAGCAATTTCTTCTTCGGTGACTTTTTCACGTTTTAAACTGTCATCATCCGCTTTTTCGTCAGCCTTATGTTTAATTTCTTCAATTTTAGCCATTTTTTCTGGAATTAGACCATATTCCAACTCAGAAGCTTTTCGATAATCACCTTCACGGATCGCTTTTTCGCGTTCATAATTAAGCTGATTGAGTTCTTCTTGCAACAATTTCAAATTGTCAGCAGATTTTTTTTCATTTTCCCATTGAATACTCATAGTATTAAAACGCTCTTTATATTCAGCCAGTTCTTTTTGCAGACGTTCCAAGCGTTCCTTGCTGAGGGTATCTTTTTCTTTTTTTAATGCTACTTCTTCAATTTCCAGTTGCATCATTTTACGTCGCGCTTCATCCATTTCTTCGGGCATCGAATCCATCTCAGTACGCAGTTTTGCACACGCTTCATCAATTAAATCAATGGCTTTATCCGGCAAAAAACGATCTGAAATATAACGACTGGAAAGTGTTGCGGCCGCTACTAATGCGGTATCCAGAATTTGAACCCCATGATAACGTTCATAGGTATCTTTGAGTCCACGAAGAATCGAGATCGTATCTTCAACCGTCGGTTCATCTACTAATACCGGTTGAAAACGTCGTTCTAAAGCCGGATCTTTTTCAATATACTGTCGGTATTCATCGAGTGTCGTTGCCCCAATACAATGAAGTTCGCCACGTGCCAACATTGGTTTTAGCATGTTTCCGGCATCCATTGCACCTTCTGTTTTCCCCGCTCCGACAATATTATGCAACTCGTCAATGAACAAAATAATTTCGCCATTGCTATCTACGACTTCTTTTAATACCGCTTTGAGTCGTTCTTCAAACTCACCTCGATATTTTGCCCCAGCTACCAACGCTCCCAAATCAAGGGCGATAATGCGTTTGTCCTTTAAACCTTCAGGAACATCACCAGCCACAATTCGCATTGCCAAACCTTCGACAATGGCGGTTTTACCAACCCCGGGTTCACCAATTAAAACCGGGTTGTTTTTCGTCTTACGACTTAAGATTCGGATGGCGTGACGAATTTCAGCGTCTCTACCAATAACTGGATCCAGCTTATTATCAATGGCATCCTGAACCAAATCATGGCCGTACTGAGCAAGTGCTTCATAAGTCACTTCGGGATGATCATTAACAACCCGCTGTCCCCCACGAACCTCTTTTAATACGGCTTCAATCGCTTTTTTAGTGACATCATAACGTTCGAGAATTTCAACTGCATTGGATTTTTTTCCCAAACTATAAAGTGCCAATAAAATACATTCAACTGAAATGTATTGATCGTCAAGTTTTTTGGCCTCCTTATACGATTGGTTTAAAACTTTATCAGTATCACTGCTGACATATACCTTGCCTTGTTCTCTTCCTGGCCCGGAAACACTGGGCTTTCTTTCAATCTCCCGTCTTAGATCTTCGGCAAGGCTATGTGAGTTTTTCCCCAGGCGGTCAAGAATTCTTCCGACCACGCCATTTTCCTGAGTAATTAAAGCCATTAGCAAATGCTCCGGCTCAATTTCCATGTGATCATGTTCTCCCGCTATTAGCTCTGCCGTTTTGATGGCTTCTAATGATTTTTGTGTAAATAAATTCATATCCATAATTGTACCTCGTTTATTTTAAAATAATGTTTAAATGACTGTTTATTAATCCAGATCACCTACGCGATGTTACCTACCACACTAAACGATCGTTAAGTGATCGCCATGAAGCTTGAGTGCTAATCATGATTTCGTTTAACATAATCTTCCCGATAAATGTTTTCCAATAATCTGATCAAATCATTTTTCCCGGTCTTATCGATTTTCGCAAAATATAAGTTCATAGCATGATCGATCATTTTTAAATAACAGGTAAGATTTTCAGTGACCGTTTCAATATCCTGAGTTAGTTCGGCTTCATCTTCAAAAGCACGGACAAATTTATGATTCGTCAGGTTTTCTGCTGAATCACTGTGATTAGTTCGCTCTTCTTTTTCAATCCCCGTAATTAATTTAAAAAATTCATCAAAATGATCATTTAAATTTTCCGATTTAGTCCGGGAACTAACTTTAAGCACTGCATATTTGCCACGCTTACTACTAATAAATTCAAAACTATAACGAACTTTAGGCCGGTATTTATATTTTAGACTTTTCCCAAATTGAATGCTCGAATTTTTATTAATTTGGCTAACTGATAAAGTATCACTAAAATTCTCATCTAACTGTTCTAGAATCTTTTGGATTTTTTGTTCCGGTGTCACTAGTCCTATTTTTTCTGCCAAAATATCATTTATCAATTGAGAGCGGTTAGTATTCTTTTCATATGCTATTTGATCAATTTTTTCGACTATTTCATCAAACAGCATTAAACTGTATACGCTTTTTATCATTTCATCACTCCTTTTAATAAATTATATATACTTTTAAATAATTTGTCAACTTATTTATGTATATTGATAAACATTTTATTTACTATCTCAGTTTTAATTAAGTTTATTATAATCCTTGCATACCCATTTTAAATTTAATTAATCCGCCCAAATAAAAAAGACCTGAATACACTTTGTGCATTCAGGCCTTTTTTTATTTTATCTTGTTATTATTTTTTTAGATTAAGAACAATGGTGCAAATACTAATGAAACAATTGTCATCAATTTGATTAAAATGTTAATTGAAGGACCAGAAGTATCCTTAAACGGATCCCCAACGGTATCACCAACAACAGCTGCTTTATGAGCATCACTACCTTTTCCGCCATGAGCGCCGCCTTCAATAAATTTCTTGGCGTTATCCCATGCGCCACCAGCATTAGCCATAAAAACAGCCATTAGTACCCCAGTCACTAATGCTCCAGCTAAAAGACCACCCAGCGCATCCGCACCAAGAATCAGCCCCATCGCAAGCGGTGCAATAACAGCCATTAAACCCGGTACGATCATTTGTCGTAATGCTGCTGCCGTTGAAATATCAACGCATTTTGCATAATCCGGTTTTTCGGTACCAGCCATAATGCCTGGGAATTCGCGGAACTGACGACGTACTTCTTCGATCATTTCATTAGCCGCAGAACCGACTGCTTCCATTGTTAATGCAGAGAACAAGAATGGTAACATTCCGCCAATAAACATCCCGATAATAACATTGGGATTTAAGATATCAATGCTTTCCAGACCAACAGTTTGGGCATAAGAAGCAAATAAAGCTAAGGCTGTTAATGCTGCCGAACCAATCGCAAAACCTTTTCCGATCGCTGCAGTTGTATTTCCAACCGCATCTAACTTGTCCGTAATATCACGAACTGATGCTGGCAGTTCAGCCATTTCAGCAATCCCGCCGGCATTATCGGCAATTGGACCATAAGCATCAACTGCGATTGTCATTCCACAAGTAGAAAGCATCCCAACGGCTGCTAAAGCAATCCCAAAAAGTCCAAAAGCTGTATAAGCAACAAAAATTGCTACTGCCATCGCTAAAATCGGGAACGTTGTTGATTTCATACCAACCGCTAAACCACTGATAATTGTCGTCGCCGGACCCGTTTCAGATTGTTGAGCGATATGCTGAACGGGTTTATAATGCTCTGATGTATAATACTCTGTTAATTTACCAATAATAATACCAACTATTAAACCCGCAACAATTGCAATAAACGCTGACAAACCACCCGTGAAATAGTTTGATAAAAAGTAAGCCGCAATCATAACCAGAATCCCACTGACATAGGTTCCCATGTCCAATGCCCGCTGTGGATTTCCACCTTCTTTACCACGAACAAAGAAAGAACCGATAATTGAAGAAAAGATACCAGTAGCAGCTAAAAGCATTGGAAATAATATTCCATCAAAGCCGCCAAGTGCCAGTGAACCTAAAGTAATTGCCGAAATAATTGAGCCAACATAAGATTCAAATAAATCTGATCCCATCCCGGCAACATCCCCAACATTATCCCCAACGTTATCCGCGATTACCGCAGGATTACGCGGATCATCTTCGGGAATACCAGCTTCTACTTTTCCTACCAGGTCAGCACCAACATCAGCAGCTTTGGTATAAATACCGCCGCCAACACGACCAAATAAAGCAATTGAAGATGCCCCCAAGCCAAAACCGGTTACAATCGTAACATCACCGAATATTAAATAGAGTGTACTGACGCCGATCAAGCCTAAACCAACGACACACATACCCATAACTGCACCGCCTGAAAAAGCAACTTGAAGTGCTTTATTCATACCGTTTGTTTGCGCTGCATTAGCCGTTCTGACATTGGCTTTTGTGGCAACCTGCATTCCGAAAAATCCAGCCAGGATTGAAAAAATCGCTCCCACTAAAAAACAAACTGCTGTTGTGATCCCTAGACCGGGTGTCACTGTTAAAATAACAAATAAGACAGCAACAAAAATTGCAATCATTTTATATTCACGTTTTAAAAATGCCATCGCACCCTCGTGGATATATCCGGCAATCTCTTTCATTCTGTCTGTACCAGCGTCAACAGATGTTACACGTTTTGCAAAAATAAGTGCAACAACCAACGCCACGACCCCAATCGCTGGAGCCATAAACAATAATTCCATTCTCAATTTCCCCCTATAAGTTTTTGCATCCCCAAAAAAAGATGCCTGATTTTAGACGATTGAATAAACGAATGCCGACAACATGAATAAAACACCTGAGATTTTAGTTGCTTTTTCTAAAGCGCCCTCAAACCCCTTTGCTTTTTTCTTTCCAAATAAGGTCTCCGCACCACCTGCGATAGCTCCAGACATCCCTGCTGTTTTTCCTGGCGACAGAAGTATCGCTGAAATAAGAACGAGACTGGAAATTATTAAAATAATCAGTAAAGCTGTTTTCATTTGTATCACCTCCGTAAATAATCGTGCACGTTATAATATCATACCCAAAAAATATTTTCAATCATAAAAAAAGTCTCAATGGAGACTTTTCCTATGTAAACGGTCACATCTTTGCTTTTTACTCTGATTTTCTCTCAATCAGCGTTTTCCCAGTCATTTCTTTTGGTATTGGAAGATCCATCAATTCCAACAAAGTGGGGGCCACATCCGACAATCGTCCTCCATCTCTCAATGTTACCTTGCCATCACCAATAAGAATGCATTTAACTTGATTCGAGGTATGTGCGGTAAAAGGCTGGTGTGTTTGATAATCAATCATTTTTTCGGCATTTCCGTGATCCGCCGTTAAAATGATCTTGCCACCTTGTTCCAAAATTGCAGTGATAACTTTTTTTGAGCATTCATCAACAGCTTCCACGGCTTTTTCAGCCGCTTCAAAAATTCCGGTATGCCCAACCATATCTGCATTGGCAAAGTTTAGTACCATCAACTGATATTTTTCACTTTCAATCGCCGCCACAGCTTTTTCGGCAACCTCATAAGCGCTCATCTCCGGTTGCAAATCATAAGTTGCAACGTGAGGCGATGGCACCAATATCCGATCTTCCAAGGGGTATTGTTTTTCCAATCCGCCATTAAAAAAATAAGTAACATGAGCATATTTTTCAGTTTCGGCAATTCTTAATTGCGGCACCCCTAATTGACTGAGATATTCTCCCAATGTATTAACAATCGTTTCTGGTTTGTAAGCAATAAAAACCTGCTTAAAGGATTTATCATATTGTGTCATCGTGACAAATTGATTTCCCAGAAATCCGGTTTTTCGAGTAAATTCAGAAAACTCCGGATCAATAAAGACACGGGTTAATTCGCGTGCCCGATCGGGTCGAAAATTGAAAAAGATGATCGTATCATTAGCTTTAATGCGCTTATCTTCAGGAGTGTTAATAACGGTTGGAATAACAAATTCATCGGTGATTTTTTCGCGATAGGTTTCTTCCATTACAGCCATGGCTGAATTGGCCAGATTGCCTTCTCCAGCAGTCATGGCGTTATAAGCTTTTTCAACCCGCTCCCAACGATTATCACGATCCATTGCATAATAACGCCCCATAACCGTAGCGATCTTACCGACTCCGAGCTCCGCCATTTTTGCTTCCAATGATTTGATATAGCCAATCCCACTGTCTGGTGCGGTATCTCGACCATCCATGAAGCAATGGACGTATACCCGCTTAAATCCTTGTTTTTTAGCCAAGTTCAGTAAGGCATAGAGGTGACATTCATGGCTGTGAACACCGCCATCGGATAGCAACCCCATCAGATGTAAGGCGCCATCTTTTTCTTTGGCTGTACGAATAGCGGAAAGAAAGGCCTCATTTTCAAAAAAGTCCCCATCTTCAATGGCTTTCGTAATCCGTGTCAATTCCTGATAAACGATCCGACCGGCGCCAAGGTTTAGGTGACCAACCTCTGAATTACCCATCTGGCCTTCTGGCAGACCGACACCTAAACCACTAGCGGTGATCAGCGTATGGGGATATTCTTGTGAAAGCATATTCAAAAAGGGACTTTTTGCCGCTTCAACCGCATTCCCTTCAGTACATTTGGTAAAACCATAACCATCTAAAATAATCAGGGCTGTTAATTTTTTATTCATATGATCACACCTTTCAGTCAATCTTTATTTAATCGTTCGCTATCAGAGCCCTACCGATTAATTGTTAATCTTTGGGTAACGTCTAATTGGCCATCTAAAATGCATCCGTTTGTTTGCTTCGCAATGCTCTGTGATAAGGGTTTTGCCGACCAAAGACAACAATTATCGATCCTGACTCTATCATTTTTCACTTTTATCCTTGAGTAACGGCCGCTTTAAAACTTCACGATTTCAGCAAAACTTGCTTTTAGTGCGGCTCCGCCAACCAAAGCACCATCAATATTTTCCATTGACATCAAAGCTTTAACATTTTCAGGATTAACGCTGCCACCATATTGAACCCGAACCTTTTGAGCGGCATCCTCACCAAACATTTTGGCAATTGTTTGTCGGACCCAACCACAAGCTTCGTTAGCTTCTTCTTTACTGGCTGTTTTGCCAGTGCCAATAGCCCAGATTGGTTCATAGGCAACAACAACTTTCGTGATATCTTCAATGCCTTGCAATCCGGCTTCGATTTGTCCAACGATCTTCGCTTCAGCATTTCCGCTTTCGCGTTCCGCCAGCGTTTCGCCACAGCAAACTATCGGTGTGATTCCTAAAGAAAGGGCCTTAATGGCTTTTTTATTAACCGCTTCATCGGTTTCATTAAAATATTCCCGTCGTTCAGAATGTCCAATGATCACATAATCAACTCCGATCGCTTTGAGCATTTCGCCAGATACTTCCCCGGTGAAAGCGCCGCTTTTTTCGTAGTGCATATTTTGCCCGCCAATTCCCACGTTGGAATCTTTAGCCATTTCCACTGCTTTTTGCAAACCTAAATAGGTGGGACAAAACACCACTTCCGCATCTGCACCAGCTACCAGTGGTAACAGTGTATTCATCAATTTTTCAGTTTCGAAGATATCATTATTCATTTTCCAGTTTCCGGCAATGATTGGTTTTCGCATTATATTCTCCTTCTATTTGTTTATTTATCTTGTAAAATTTCAATTCCCGGTAATTTTTTACCTTCAAGGAATTCCAATGATGCTCCACCACCGGTGGAGATATGACTCATTCCGTCTTCATACCCAAGAATTTTAACTGCCGCTGCTGAATCACCGCCGCCAATAATCGTAATCGCTGCTGAATCCGACATTGCTTTAGCCACAGCTTCAGTCCCTTTTGCAAAAGCCGGCATTTCGAATACCCCCATTGGGCCATTCCAGATAACCGTTTTTGCTTCCAGAATTACTTTTGTAAAAATGGCCGCCGTTTCCGGTCCAATATCCAGTCCCAATGAATGCGCTGGTATCGCATTAATATTAACAACAACAAAAGGGGCATCCGCCGCAAAGGTTTCCGCCGCTACCACATCTACCGGCAACAACAGCTTAACGCCTTTTTCCTGCGCTTTTTTTACCAATTCGTTGGCTAACTCCATTTTATCTGCTTCGAGCAGCGATTTTCCGATTTCATACCCCTGGGCCTTTAAGAAAGTAAACGCCATGCCACCGCCAATGATCAAGGTATCAACCTTTTCCAGCAGATTGTTAATCACCCCGATTTTATCTGAAACCTTTGATCCGCCTAGAATTGCCACAAAAGGACGTTCCGGATTTTCTAAAGCTTTGCCCATAAAATCCAGTTCTTTTTGAATCAGGAATCCTGAAACGCCTGGTAAAAACTCGGCAATACCAACCGTTGAAGCATGCGCACGGTGAGCCGTTCCAAAAGCGTCATTAACAAAAACATCACCCAAGTCTGCCAATTCTTTGGCAAAACGATGATCATTTTTTTCTTCTTCCGGTCTAAATCGGGTGTTTTGAAGCAACAGAATTTGGCCTGGTTTTAAAGCCGCTGCCGCCGCAACTGTTACCGATCCGGTTACTGCACCATCATCATTAAAAACAACTTCTTTTTTCAACAACTCCGATAGTTTTTTGGCAACGGGTTCCAACGAAAATTTGGGATTGGGCTGATTTTTGGGGCGTCCCATATGCGACATTAAAATCAACGCTCCGCCTTGATCCAGAATATAGTTAATAGTTGGCAACGCTGCCGTAATACGGGTTTCGTCAGTGATCACCTCCATTTTCATCCAACGGTACATTGAAATCAGCGCGCATTAAAACTTTTTTCCCGTTTAAGTCAATATCAGATACTGTTTTCTTACTCATATTTTTGTCCTCTCAGGTTATAATTTTCTCATTTTTTTGGTTTTATTCCTGCTTTTTGCTTTATTACTCGATCGTTTTTGCTATTTTTTCGTTATAAACAATTTCAGAAGCAATTGCATTGTTTTTGCAACAGCTTCTGAAAAGTTTTTTGTTATATATTATCTTTGATCGGATATTTGTGTTTAAGCATTGGATTGATTAGAATTTTGTCGCTACATACTCAGCTAAACGTACAAGCTGTGCGGTATAAGACATTTCATTATCATACCAGGAAATAATCTTAACCTGTTGTTTTCCGCCTTCAACATTCATAACCCGTGTTAAGGTCGCGTCAAATAAAGATCCATAAGACATCCCAATAATGTCGGTTGAAACCACTTGTTCAGTATTGTACCCCAATGTTTCGTTAGCAGCTGCTTTTACCGCTGCATTAATTTCATCGGCAGTGACATCTTTTTCCAGAACACAGGTTAAGTCAACTAAAGAACCGGTAATAACCGGAACGCGCAGAGCAAATCCATCTAATTTACCATTTAACTCTGGTAACACCTTACCAACTGCTGCTGCTGCTCCAGTCGAAGTAGGTACGATATTTTGTGCTGCGGTACGACCTCTGCGTAAATCTTTATGTGGTGCATCCAAGGTCGCCTGGTCGTTTGTATAAGCATGGACAGTTGTCATTAAACCACTAACTAAACCGAAGCTGTCATTTAATACTTTGGCAACTGGAGCTAAACAGTTTGTAGTACAAGAAGCCCCGCTGATAACCGTTTCTGTTCCATCAAGAATATTTTCATTAACATTAAAGACAATTGTTTTAACATCACCTTTGGCAGGAGCAGAAACAATAACTTTTTTTGCCCCGGCTTTAATATGTTTGCCAGCTCCGTCTTTGTCGGTAAAGAAGCCTGTGGATTCAATCACAACATCAACGCCAATTTTACCCCATGGCAAATTTTCAGGATCTCTTTCAGCCAGAATTTTGATTGCTTTTCCGTCTACGACAATGGTATCATCTTTAACCTCAATTGCATCTTCTTTGAATTTTCCCTGGGCGCTATCATATTTTAACAGGTACGCTAAGGTTTTTGCATCGGTTAAATCATTAATAGCCACAACGTCAAAGGCCGGGTTATCCGCCATCAATCTAAATGCTAAACGACCAATTCTACCAAAACCATTAATTGCAACTTTTACAGACATATTATCTGCCTCCTTAAAATAATGTTTACTTAAATATATACTCAGCCAAATGCGATTTATTTTGCGTCTGGCATAGTTTGTAATTTTTTCAATATTTCCCTGGCAGCACTCTCATCCGTGATCAGGACAATGTTTTCTCGGATTCGACTAACCGAAATAATCGCCTCTGCCTTCGTTACACCACCTGCAACCGCAATGACATGCGGTATTTGTTTAAAGTTTTCAATTCCAATCCCAATTGTACTGGATGGTGAAATCACCTCGCCATTGATATCAAAATAATGACCAAACGCTTCAGCAACTGCTCCTTGCTCCAATATTTTACGTTTTTCGGCAATTGGCATATTTCGCCAATCCGCTAAAACATCAGCACGACCCAAGCCAAAAATAAAAATATCGATGTTGTCCATTTTATTGAATACCCTTTTTATCTCCGGATAATCTTTTAGTGCTTCCAATAATCGCTGATCAATATTATCCGGCAAATGGAGTAGTTCATAATTCGAATGGAGTTTTAGACCCATTTCAGCTACGACATTATTGGCCTGAGTTGAATGACTTTTGCCAATTCCACCGCGAGCCGGAATCACATAAACATCGGGATAAAAAGCTTCCCTCATTTCATCCGCAACAGCAGCGGTACAACTTCCACCGGTTAAGGCCAGGGTATCTTTGTATTTCATTACCGATAACACATATTTTGCTCCGGAACGTCCCATAAACCGCAACACCTCATAATTCATATCCATATCACCGGGACAAATAATAACCCGTTTAAGATGAAGTCGATCCATGAGTTCTTTTTCCAATTGTTCAAGACCATTATACGTATATAAAAGGCTTTTTAACTGAATTAAAGCATCCTTCCCAGCATCAGTGATAACAACACCTTGACGTTCCACTGAAACCAGTTTTTGGGTTTGAAAAAAATCGATTTCATTTCGCACCTGACGCTCACTCATGTCCAGAACAAAGGCAAGATTTCTCCGTCCGATCGGTTGCTCACTGCTGATGGTTGACAAAATATTGTAACGCATTTCAATCAGTCGATTCACTTCCGGAGCAACAAGTTGTTGAAGTTCAATAACTTCCTTACTAATTTTTAATTGATTTGACACTGAATTACCCTTCTTTCGGATACATGCTCGCTTTTGTCCCAGTGGGACAAAATCATTATACATCATTTTAAATTTAAAAACAAGTTAAAAGCAAAAGAAACTTATTAATCTTATTTTAAACGCTTTTCACTTATCCCATAGTTATTTCTCTACGATTATCGATATTCTTTGCGCTTGGATGATGGTTGGATCAAAAGTGCCTCCCGATATTTCGCAACGGTACGCCTGGCTACATCTAGGCTTTTTTGCTGCAATAATTCCGATATTTTCTGATCACTTAATGGTTTTTTCTTATCTTCCTGATCAATCATCTCGCGAATATATCGTTTAATAGCATCCGAAGAACGATCTTCTTCTCCTTGAACATAGCCCCGTTTAAAGAAAAACTTCAACGGAAATGTGCCTTTCGGCGTTTGCACATATTTCCCACGAATCGCCCGACTGACCGTCGATTCATGCACATCAACCATCTCCGCAATTGTTTTTAGAATCAATGGCCGTAAATCACCGGCGCCTTCAATAAAGAAACAACGCTGAGATTCAGCAATGGCAATGATCACTTTCTTGATGGTATCTCGGCGCTGTTCAATACTCCTGATCAAAAAAGCCGCACCATCCAGTTTTTTTTCTAAATAAACCTTCGTTTCTTCATTTTTATCTGAATTTGTTAATAACTTTTTATAATAATTATTAATTCGCAGCCGTGGCGCCGATACTTCATTGACCTTTACGATCAATTCATCATTCACAATTTCAATACTACCGTCGGGAATAATATAAGAAATCTGTTCCGAACCGGAAAATTCCCGCCCGGGTTTCGGCTCGAGCGTTTTTATCACTTCTTTAAATTCGTAGATTTCTTCGAGCGATAAACCAGTCTCCTGCGCTATCCGTTTAAATTGATTATCGGCTAATTCTACCAAATGATGTTTGATAATATCCATATATACTTCATCGTCATCATATCCCATTTGCCGCAATTGAATCAATAGACATTCTTCAATATTGCGACAGCCAATCCCACTGGGATCAAATCCCTGGATAATTGAAATCATCTTTTGAATACTTGCTTCATCAACGTCTAAAACGTTCACAATATAATTCATATCAACAATTAAATAACCATTATCATTGATGCAATCAATCAAATATTCCCCAATTATCTTTTCCGAGTGGCTTAACTTCATGTCCAACATATTAAATTGAAGATGCAGATATTCATGAAGCGTTTTCTCCTGAGAAGTAAACTTTTCAAAACCATATTCGTCTTCCGGAGCGGTACTACATTGCGCCTGACTACGATAATCAGAATTTTCCACACTATTAAAATAGTCATCCCATTGAATCGATTCTTTTAGCGGTTGTGGTGGTGACAAATCCTCTTGCGCCAGTTCGCCTTTAATTGGTCCGTCGTCCTCATTATTGGGAACCACGTTTTTTATCGAAACCTCATTAAATTCAAGGACCGGATTTTGCATTAATTCAGTTTCAATGAGATTATTCAGCTCCATCGCACTTAACTGCAGAATTTCAATTGATTGTCTCATTTCCTGAGTCATGATCAACTTTTGGGTTTGGTTAATGCTTAAGTCAAATTTGATATTCATATTTACACCTGATCACTTAATATTTTCTAAAATATCCCCTATTATCGAGTAGCTAGAAATCCGGATAATTAGTTCGGATTTCTTTGCTCTCACAGAACCGTGCTTACGTTTGCCGTACACGGCTCCTGAAATCTCTCTCCGAATTAATAATAATTCGACAGTAATCCAACTTTGTATTGACCAAAATCGATGAGACCCAGATCTTTAAAGTACTGGTTCGGGAGTAGCATATGGATAACATGGACATTTGAATTCTTCCATTTCGTCACAGCCATCTTTTCACCGTTGCCTTTGATCCCCTGTTTTCTCATTACCTTATGCATGGCTTTATATGTTTTCCATTGCTTCATCTTTATCATTCGCAATCTGCGCCGAATCCATGACATCATCTCTATAACCAATGATTTTATGTTTGCGATCCGATAATAATTCAACCATCCCCGGAGCACTGGATTTAGCTCTTTTATCACTTTTTCAAGTGGTCTTCCGGCATTTCTTCTGGTGATGTTTCTGATTTTGTCCTTAAAACGTTTGATCCGTTTGGGATCGATAACCAGATATTTCGCATAAATCACGAAGCCCAGAAATGTCACGCCTTCTCTCACACTGGTCAGCCTGGTTTTCGTCTCATTCACCTTCAGTTTCAATTCTTGTTCCAGAACTTTAGTTGCATAGGCTTTATAATTTCCGGCTGTCTGCTTATCTTTTGCAAAGATGAGGATATCATCGGCGTATCGGACGATACGCAGGCCTTTACTTTTCATTTTCTGATCAAACTGATTGAGGTAAATGTTACTGAGTAATGGGGAGATGACCCCACCCTGGCAACTGCCGACTTCTGTTTCGATGAATCGGTCGCTCTGCATCACCCCGGATTTCAGGAACTTCTTTATTAGTCCCAAAACTTTTCCATCACTGATGCGTTCTGCCACAGCCCTCATCAGAATCTCGTGATCAAGGGTGTCAAAGCATTTGCTCAGATCCATATCCACGACTTCTGTCAGTCCGTACTGATTCATAAAACGTTCGGCCTTGGCAACCGCTTGTTGCGGTGAATGCCTGGGGCGATACCCATAACTGGATGGATGGAAGGTCGGTTCATAGATTGGTTCAATAATATTTACAATGGCTTGCTGAACGACCCTGTCTTTGACAGTCGGTACGCCCAATAGTCGTATGCCGCCATCCGGCTTTTCAATTTCCACCCGTCTGACCGGGTCTGGTTCATAAGTGTTGGTTTTCAGCTTCTCATGAAGAAACTCAACATTTGCTTCCAGTCCTTCGTTAAAATCCAAAACCGTTTCTCCGTCAATACCGGGAGCTCCATGGTTTCGTTTGACCTTTCTGAAGGCCAGTTCCAAATTTTCTTTTCGATAGATTTTATCAATCAGGCTGTACCATTTCTTCATGTTCCACCTCCATTCCTGCTCTACTTTTCCAGCATTCTTCGTTTGAGCTATCTGTTCTTCGTTCGCTTCTTTTGACGTTTCTAGCACTTAGGCAATTTTATCTTTATTCCACGAATTACTTCAAATCTGTGTCGTCAAGAGAACTCGCATGCTATTTTATGCCAATTCTTTCGGACCTTCCAGCCTTTCTGCCTTCGTTTAACACCTTCACTCTCATTCCATATGTTTCTCAGTAGACTTTGAAATTTCTTCCGCCCTTCGCATCAGATAGGGGCTTTTGACCCCGACCCGTCACCGTTAAAAAAACGGCATCCTTCACGTTTTCTCCTCCAGTCCATTACTGGCTTTCCTTGGCGTGAAGTTCGTCACTACTACGGCATCATCTGCATACTGCACCTTCCTTTTGTCCCTTGGTTTCCCTTGTGAACAAACCTACAGCTTCAGATACAGTACTTCCGAGGTTAAGTTGCTCCGCTTGTTGTTAAAGCGACCATCTAAATATATATGATTCTGCTAATTTTCGGACGTTCCCACTTTTTGAAAGGTTATCCATCATATTTACCAACGCTGGTTCACTTGCGTTCCGCTCCAACAACCGCCATCAGCTTCCTTCAGACCCTTCCGTCGCCGGAAACGCCCTTGCTTACAGCTTGTCTTCCCAATTAGCATGGTGACAGGTCTTCTTTCAGACCATTAGCTCGGCAACATGTCTCGCAAACAAAAAAAGACTAACTTTCGTTAGTCTCAATCATATCATAATCTACTTAAGTTCTTCAATAAATTTAATGACATTCACCGCGGCAATCGCCCCATCGCCAGTTGCCGTCACGACCTGCCTTAACGATTTATGTCTGATATCACCAGCCGCAAAAATACCCGGTATATTCGTCCGCATCTCATCATCCGTAATCAGATAATCTCTGGCATCGCGTTCCAAAAGTCCAACAAAAGGTTCTGAGTTGGGTTTTTGACCGACGAACACAAAAACACCATCAAGTGAGACTTCAGACAGATCATTCGTTTTGACGTTTTTAACCACAATCTTTTCGACCAAACCGTTTCCTTTGATTTCTTCAACCACAGAATCCAACATCAAGGAGATCTGATCATTTTCTTTGATCCGCTGCTGCAGAATTTTTGCTCCCCGAAGCTCATCGCGTCGATGAATGATGATGATCTCTTTAGCAAATTTGGTCAGATACATCGCTTCTTCCAACGCCGTATCGCCACCACCAATGACCGCTACTTTCAAGCCTTTAAAAAAATTGGCATCACAGGTCGCACAATAAGAAACGCCCATCCCCCGGAATTCCAATTCGCCTTTGCAACCAATCAATTTAGGTTCCGCTCCGGTTGCTATAATCATGGTCTGGGTTTCTAAAGTCCCCGCATCCGTTTCAACACTAAACCCTTGTGCTGTTTTATGAGCCGATAAATAAGATCGGGTCGAAAATTCAACGCCAAATTCCTCACATTGCGCACGCATTCGCTCGGTTAAACCAGGTCCGTTACTTTCTGCTGGAGCTCCCGGATAATTTTCAATTTCCCAACTGGTGGCAATTTGCCCGCCAATACCGCCCCTTTCAATAATCAAAACCTTAAGGGCTCCACGCGCAGCATAAATTCCAGCCGTCAAACCAGCGGGCCCAGCACCAACTATAATTGTGTCATACATCATCTTAACACCTCTTTCAAACTATTTGATCATTTAATTCTGAGAATCATTTTTCATAATTTTTCTGGTCGTAATAAATTCTTCCATTTCTTTTTCGGTTTCTTTTAGCATTTCTTTTTTATATTCATCGTATTTATTTTCTTTAACGATTTCTAAAGACCGCGTTTCAAGTTTCAATCCTTTTACGACTTCGATTTGAAGATCAATTTTTTCAGTTATTTCATCGATTCTTTTTTCAACAATTTTAATTTGCTCTTTTAAAAAAGACATATAATGGATATAAACCTGGCAAGCGGTTGGTGTAATCGCATTCGCCATATCCCGTTCATAATTGATCCGACATTTTTCCTGCTGATCTTCCAGATCTAATTGCTTATCCATTTCATCACTTAATTGTCTGGTGAGTCCGCCTAAAATCATCATTTCATTTTCTAAATTCTGATCTTTGTAGGAAAGCAATTTTCCTAATTGAAATTGAAACTTTTTCATAAGACAGCCTTCTTCATCGCTTCAAGACTTTCATCATAAAAACACTTTTCATCTACTTTTTGCTGCAAATATTTATTGATCCCGCCTATTTTTTTAATCGCAATATCAAGACTCGGATTACTGCCGCTTTTGTAGGCTCCAATACTAATCAAGTCGTAATTGGTATCATAAACCGACATCATATTACGCATTGAAGAAGCCGCTTCCATCTGTTCCTTGCTGACAATGTTTGACATTAACCGACTAACGCTATTTAAAACATCAATCGCCGGATAATGATTTCTGGCCGCAATTTTACGTGATAAAACGATATGCCCGTCGATAATACCCCTGACAGTATCGGCAACCGGTTCGTTCATATCGTCCCCTTCCACCAACACCGTATAAATTCCCGTAATCGAGCCGGTTTCAAAATTTCCACTGCGCTCCAGGAGTTTGGGCATCATAGCATAAATCGATGGCGTATAACCTCTGGCTACCGGCGGTTCTCCGGTTGCTAACCCGATTTCCCGTTGCGCCATAGCAAAACGCGTTAATGAATCCATCATTAACAAAACGTCATTTCCTTGATCCTTAAAGTATTCAGCAATGGTTGTCGCCGTTAACGCACATTTCATCCGCTGCATCGGTGGCTGATCTGAAGTTGCTACCACAATTACTGATCGTTCAAGTCCTTCCGGACCTAAATCATTTTCCAGAAACTGGCGAACTTCCCGACCTCGCTCACCCACCAGTGCGATTACATTTACCTGCGTTTTTACATTTCTGGCAATCATTCCCATCAAGGTGCTTTTTCCAACTCCACTACCGGCAAAAATACCCATTCTTTGGCCTTTGCCAATCGTTAATAAACCATCGATTGCCTTCACCCCAAACTCGAGGATATCACCAATACAAGGTCTGGAAAAGGGATTTGCTCCAGCACTTTGAATCTCATAAGGGGTGGTGTTAGCAATCGGGCCGCCGCCATCAATAGGTTCGCCCATCGCATTAACAACTCGACCAATCATATCCTGTGATACGCCAATTCGCAAGGAAGAACCGGTTGGTTCGACAATGTTGCCAAAACTAATCCCTTCCGGCTCTTCATACGGCATCAATAATACCTTATTTCCGCGAAACCCAACCACTTCAGCCAAAATAAAGCGATCAGCATTTTGGTCAAATATTTTACACAAATCACCAATACTGCATTCCGGTCCCACTGATTCAATCATCATTCCAACAACTTTTTCAATTTTTCCAAAATATTGATAGGTTTCCGCGCGTTGAATAGCTTTACAGATCTCCGATTTATTCATTTTCGCCTCCGTTTTAAGAACTCTCCTCGATGGCTTTCTCTAACTGATTTAACTGGACCGGCAGACTCATATCAATGACTGAATCACTAGTTTCAACCATGATTTTATCCTCATCTTTAAGGATAATTACCTTGGATTTATGGGCTAGCTTTTTTAATTTTTCTGCCATTTCTTTATTAACATGAAGATCCAATGTTTTCTGGTTTTCAGACAAATAAATCTTTAAATCTTCTTCATCACCATGAATGACTTCATCGAAAAACTTTAAAAACAAATCTTTATCTTCTTGAACTTGATGTTTCATTATTTTTTTGGCAATCTCAAAAGCAATATCCAGTAAATTTTGTTCCTGCTGATCAAGCGCATTTTGGCGTTCTTTAGCGATCAATTGATAAAGTTCATCAATCTCCGCCAGTTTTTGATCAAGCTCCGCCGCCGCCTTGGACAATCCCTCATCAAGACCTTCTTTGAGGCCAGCTTGAAACCCTTCCTGAGTGCTTTCCCGATATCCTTCTTCGTGCCCAGTTGCATACCCCTGTGAAAATCCTTCTTTATAACCAGTCTCTTGCGATTTTTCCTTGATTTCCTGACTGGCTTTAATCGCTTCTTTCATCAGTTCATTGGCGGAACGCATTGCTTCGACACTTTCATCTTCAGCACTCTGATTCGCTACCTCATCTTCCAGTTGATCCAGTTTCGATTCATTTTTCAGCTGCTTTTCGGGCTGCTTTTCGGGCTGCTTTCCAACCGGTATTCCGATTGGTTTGTCGATATGGGTAACCCACCTCGCTTTAACAATACTAGACAATGATCTCGTCCTTTCCACCCTTAGACGTAACAATCTCGCCTTCTTCTTCTAGTCTTCGGATTACTGATACTATCTTTTGCTGCGCTTCTTCAACATCCCGAACTCTGACATTATGCAAGTATTCCATTTCACTTTTAACCGTTTCACCCATTCGTTGTGACATATTTTCAAAAATAATATCTGCAACCGCTTTGTTTGCACCTTTAAGAGCAACCGACATTTCCTTGGTATCGATTTCCTGGAGGAACCGTTGAATTGACATTGAGTCAAGAATAACAATATCTTCAAATACAAACATCCGTTTACGGATTTCTTCTGATAATTTCGCATCGTTTTTACTGAGTTCGTCAAAAATGTATTTTTCAGTTCCACGATCGATGTTATTCATAATTTCAGCAATATAGTTGATCCCGCCAACTTCCAGTAAATCGAACGAAACCACCGATTCAAATTTACGCTCCAGAATCGTTTCGACCTGTCTAATAATTTCTGGCGAGGTACGATCCATCCGTGCAATCCGTTCAACCACATCAACCCGGATACTCTTTGGTAATTCAGAAATAATTGCCGAAGCCTGATCAGCCCTGGCATAAGATAAAACCAAAGCAATCGTTTGGGGATGCTCATTCATAATCATATTCATTAAATTTTTATAATCAGCTTTGCGAATAAACTCAAAAGCCTTTGTTCTTAAAGTCTTCGTCACCCGTTCAAGAAGGGCACTCCCTTGTTGGATGCCAAATGCTTTTTCCAGGACATTTCGGGCATAATTAATACCGCCTTCTATGTATACCTTTTGGGCAACGCAAAGACCATAAAACTCGTCAATAACCTGATCTGACACTTCCGGCGGAACACTTTCCTGACGCGTGATCTCATAGGTTAAGATCTCAATTTCATCTTCCTGCAAATGTTTATAAATATTGGAGGCAATATCTGCGCCCAGAGAGATTACTACCTGGGCTGCTTTTTGTCTTGGTGTTAAACTAACATCCATATTTTCGTTTCCTTTGTCACAATCTTATCTATTCACTTTCATTTTTCAACCACGATTTAAACAATTGAGCTGCAATTTCAGGATTGGTCGCTGCAAACTCTTTAATTTTTTCTTTTTTGTCATCTTTTAATGCCTGAATCGGCTCTATCGGTGGTAGCCGATCCTGGGCTAATGCACCAAACAACTCATCAGTTTCGGCATCTTCCTCAGCGAAACTTGCCTCAATGCCTTTACCACGTTTTCCGCGCTTCTTTTTCTTTCCTTTGCCATCCGCTTTTTTCTTTTTACCGCGAGAAAGAATAAACAACAATACGAATAAAAGAAGCAGCACACCAGCACCAATTCCGCCAAATACGATTATTCGTTGCGTTGTCAATAACGGCTCTGCGACCGGTTCTTGTTCTGCCTGTACAAATTCAAAGTTCCGGACAGTTACGCTCTGAGGTGTTACCCCCGCCGCAAAAGCAACTAACTGAACCAGATTTTCTCTTGCTACCGGGGTCATTGCCGGATCATTAATAGCAATCCCAATGGATACTGTTTCAATGGCCGGATCTAACTTTTCCGTCTGAGTAATTTCCTGACTGACCGAATAATTTTTATCTTGATTAATTCCGGTAACAACACCACCATTGGTTAGCGCATTTTGGGCATAGGTCGTCACATCGGTGTTCCCCGTTGTTCCCGCCACACCACCAACCGTCCCGTCAGTATTGGTAATATCTAAACTAGATGATTCCTGATTAATAACCCCAGAATTCTGGCCATTTGCCGATGGTGTATAGACTGTCGACTCCTGCTTGATCGCATCAGTATTTAGCGTTGCTGTTACCGACACCTTAAACTGACTGGGATCATACGGACCGTCTAAAACATTATTAACTTTTTGGGTCAGATCATTTTCAATCGCCTTCGTTAACTTTATTTTAGATTCGCCAACACTTGTTGCCGCCACGCTATTAACCAGATCGTTACCTTCACCATCGGTTAAAGCAATATTATCCGTTGATAAACCAGCGACAGACTTTGCCACAAGGTTCTGAATGCCTTGGATTTGTTCTCTCGTTAAAGTATTCCCCGATTCCATGTGAATAATCACCGAAGCTGTCGTATTTTCGGTTTCCTGCAAATAAAAAACATTTTCAGTCGGAACTGAAATCGTCACAACCGCATCTTTTACGCCATCCAACGTTTTGATACTCGCCCCGATCCGTTCTTGCAATTGCATGTTTTCGTATTGTTTACGTTCATAATCAGTCGAAAGTAAACTGCTGTTTTCTTTAATTACATAATAACTTAAACCATTTTTGGGATAACCGGCAGTTGCCAGTTTCATTCGGATCGTCGACTCATCTGCCGCAGGTACGGTAATATTGCCTCTCGCATCGAGTCTGACATCGACTGACATATCAGTAAGCGCCGCCATTATTTCAGTTGTCTCAGCTTGCGTTAAATTTTCAAAAAGCGGCACATACTCTTTATTATTTAAAAAGATTGTTAAACCAAGAGAAACCAAAAGAACGAAGGCAACACCGCCAATCATCAGCATCTTGATTTTTTTTGAAGTCCCAGTCCAAAAATTTTTTATCTTTTCTAAAAAAGCTTTGATTTTTTCATTCATTATTTTTTTTCATCCATCCGAAATATTTGATGTCATTGCTGTTTATTACTTTTTGATCACAAAGTTGAGGATGTTGTTTTTTGACAATAACCTTATTTACAACATCCACTTTTTTCTCAAAATCATCTTTGGACGCTCCCAAATTTATAAACCAGTATTCATAACAGCTTGATATGATTCTAAAACCTTATTTCGTAATTGTACCATGGTTTGAAGGGCAACATCAGCTTTTGCTGAGTTAATCATCATGGTATGCATATCATCCATGTTTCCAATTGATAAATTATAAGCGTCTACTTTCGTTGCAGCTTCCGTTTTTTCAACATTGCCGATGACATCCTGTAATGCTGTTTTAAAATCGCCCGCGACCCCGCTATCTGCGGTTGCGGCCATATTTCCTAAGTCACCCGCAACTGAACCAATGCTGTTACCGGTTATGATTGAATTTATTGGCACTATAAACATCTTATTCTCCTTTTATTGGCCGATTTCCAAGGCCTTTAAAACAATTGCTTTTGTTGCATTAAAAGCTGTCACATTCGCCTCATAGGCCCGACTGGCACCCATCGCATCAGTCATTTCCTGAGCGGTATTCACATTTGGATACATCACATAACCATCCGCATTTGCATCTGGATGCGTTGGATCATAAACCGGTACTAAGGCTGAAGGATCTTCTATAATCCCATCAACCTGAACCCCTTCTTTTTGAACAATACCGGTCGCCGTTTTAAGGGCATCCTGAAAAGTCCCGGTGCTGACGCTACTCAATACCGTCATTTTACGTCGATACGGTTGGCCATCTTCAGTTCTAGTCACTTGTGCATTAGCAATGTTCTGAGAAATAATATCCAATCGATATTTTTGAGCTGTCATCCCAGATCCTGAAATGTTAAAAGAACTTAAAAAACTCATTGTTTATTTCCCTCCATTAATTGCTGTTTTTAATCTGGAATATGAACCACTTACACCTCGAACAAGATAATAATATTGCAGTACCGATTTAGACATGTCGATATTTTCTGATTCTAAATCAACATTGTTTTTGTCCAGACGACTTGACGTAGCACCTTCATAAATATCAATGCTTGTGTCATTGATCGATTGAATGCTTTCCATTTTGTCAATAAAATCATTATCATTGGAATCCGATCCACTTCGAAGCTTGTTCATTTCTGATTTTAGGGAATCTTCAAAGTTTACCTTAATCGCTTTGTATCCAGGTGTTTCGGAGTTAGCAATGTTATTACTAATTGCTTTTTGCCGTTGCCAGGTACCATCCAATGCTTTTTGATATAAAGCTGTTGTTATTGAATCACCGATCATGTTAACCTCCTATCTTTTTTTAATATATTTTATTTTTAATAAATAACTTAAACATTTTAGGTCATATATAAGCTTAAATCGAAATTTATTCATTTAATTTTAATGATTTTTAAAACATTGCTACATTAAAGGTAGATATTTTTATGATAACATAAATTCAACAAAACAACAATTATATTTATATTCAATAAAATTAAAAACTAATTAAATCGTTCTGAATTTCTGGTTATCACAACCTACCATTTTTTCTATAATTGTACTTTACTTAATTATAATATTCTGATCTTCTATCAATTGATTATATGGCAAAACAAAATAAAAAGCAACTGTATGCCAGTTGCTTATTACTATATCATATATTGACTTAGTTAAACTTAATTAAAGCTTTGTTTGTTTTTTTTACCATTTATTTTTTTGCATCTAAAAAAGTGCCGTAACTCGGTGTTAAATTAATCTGATAATCTACTACCTTTTGATTTTGCTGATTACTTTTTAAATCATTCATGGTTTTATCTTTTTCGTCTTGTATCAATTTGATACAATTTTTATCCATATCCAAAATCAGTTTAAGCAGATCATCCACTTGACTTTTTTCTTCAGCGCTACAAATCATATTTTCATTATTTTCTTGAGCATTTTTTTCAATATTTTGTAATTGGATAATTAATTGATCCCGCTTCTCCAGAATTCCCGCCAATAATTCCCAATCCTCAATACTGCTAAGAATTTCTTCGCCTCTAGTGACATATTCTTTCAAAATTAAAATTTTCTGCTGACAAAATGTTCTCGAATTATCATTCATTTTAGAGTCCTCGGGATTTTAAAGGGTTACTAATTCTTTCTGCTTCCTTAAAAGAGTCTTTGAGACCATTAATTAATGCTAACAGGTCTTTTAATAATTGAACATCCCTATTAACATTAGCTTCCCCCAATTTATCAAAAATGAAACTATACATTTCATTTAATTCAATTGAAATTGGATATTGCATATCTAAAGATAAATTTAACGACGTAATAATTTTTTGTGCTTTGGCAATCGAATTATATGCTTTGGCAAAGCTCTCTCGTTCAATAAGAATACTAGCCATCTTTACTTGTTTTTCAGCCTCTTCAAACAATTTAATTACCACTTCGCCTTTGGATAAAGACTCAATAGCATAGCGTTTGGATTCCTGATAAGCATTAGCATATTGCATGACCGTTTCCTCCTTTCCGAGATTATGAACTTGCTCCAAATGATGTAATCATCGCACTTTGAGAATTTAATTGCTGTAATGCCGTTTCTAAAGCACTAAACTTGTTCCAATAATACGACTCTTGGGTCTTAAGCTGAGCTTTTAGTTTGGTGATACTTTCATTTGTTTTGGTAATACTTGATGTTATACTGTTTTCCGTGTTCGAAAGCGTTGACTCATATCCCGCTAGTTCGATTAAAGATCCTCTTGTTCCTTTTACTCCACTCGTTTTCACAGCACCATTAATGATATCATTTAACTGATCTCCCAGTCCCGTTATATCAGTACTAAACAATTCTTTGATTTCTGACCCTCTTGTTTCAAGCGCAGACTCAAGCTTTTCATCATCAATTTTTAGCTTTCCATTTTCAGCATAACCTGCCGATGAAATCCCCATATTGTATAAGCTGATCCCACCACTTGTAGCCGAACTATACATCAATGACTGCATCTTAGAAGTAATTCCTCTTAGAACATTATCGCCTTTTAGCAAACCAACTTTAGCTTTAGCTTCCCACGCTTCGATTTGCTTTTCTGTCATATCGCCTTTTTGTTCCTCGGTTAATGGCGGATAAGCTGAGTCTACATTCTCTTTCACGAGACCATTCATCAGATCAATCATCGTATTATAATCTTCAACAAAGTTTTTAATCGTATCTTTTAATGAGGATGTATCTGTTTTCATCGAAATTGTTAATTCTTCATCTATATCAGTTGTGGCTAACAAATCAATCTTAACCCCATCGACTTGAATTGAATTAGATGTTCGGACAATAGCTTGCCCATTTACCGTTAATTCAGCATTTTTTCCCGCCGTTGTTACAGTATCAACACCCTCTATTCCTGCCAGTCCAAATGCATTCATTAAATTCCCAGAAGTATCTTCAACAACAACATTGTCACCAGTACCGCTTCTTGTTGCCGTTAAAGTGAATTTATCAGTAATACTGGAATAACTCATCGTTACTCCTGCATCACTTGAATTGATTTTGCTCATAACTGATGATAGAGAATCTGTGGTTTTAAACGAAAATGCTTTACCATTAATTGAGAACTTAAACTCGCCATCAACCGCTGTAGCTGATGTTGCTAATGGAAGATCTGCTAATGTTTCATATGTATCTAAACGATCGGTTTGTCCATCCGTTAATCCCAATTTTGTTAATGTCGCCGATTCAGAACTTAAAGCATTTACCGTCAATTGTGATCCCGATGCCGAAAAACCTAATTTCCCGTCGACCAATGAAACATTAACGACAGATCCTCCGCCTGCGTCTACAGATTTTTTACCAAAAGCATCATCGATTTTTCCCTGCATAGCTGTTTGGAATTCTCCATTAGTGCTTCCTGCTGCTGCAACAAAATCAGCATCAAGTGTGATCGTCCGAACTTGACCATCAAGTTTTAGTAAAAAGGACTTACTTCCGTCTGCGGTAATGTCGTTCAATAAGCCAGAGATATCAGCGTCTGTCGTTCCGGTCAACGGTGTAGTCGCACTATTAGCTCCCGTTATCGTCTGATTTGTTGCTAATTGGGTGACATTTGTAATTGTGATGCTTCCCGTATTAGCAGCACTTGTTGAAGCAACTGACAGTTTTGTCGATGTCGTTGAGGCGGCGACGGTGTTAAATGATGCTGTACTTCTTAGATTCGTGGTTGACAAAACATCTAAATATTTACTCTGAAATTCTTTAAGTGCTTTCGAAACATTTCGATATGCTGTTTGTTTCCATTCCATCTTTTGAACACTCTGTTGTTGTTTGGCAATTTTTGAGCGATTAGAACTTGTCAAATTTTCTACTAATGATTCTGTATCTAATCCCGAAACTAAGCCTGCCATTCCTGTTTTAGCCGATAATGATGATAACGCGCTTGTCGATGTTGATGAGTTAACTGAAGTTGACATATTTATCCCTCCATACATAAATTTGTTACTTAATTTATATTTTTATCCATAAAATTTTTGTTTGTTACTGCTATTATCGGCATTAAACAAGAACACTTTAGCTTTATTTTTGATAAATGGACGGTTTCACATATTTAAACGAATGATCTACTGAAGCCAGTGATTCACTTTGACCAATAAAAAAGTACCCCCCCGGCAACAAAGCATCGTAAAATTTCTGTACCACGGCATTTTTGGTTGGTTTATCAAAATAAATCATCACATTTCTACAAAAAATCGCATGAAAAGGTTTTTTAAATTGAAATCGGGACAATAAATTAAAATTTCGATAAGCAACGCCTTTTCGAATTGCATCTGTGACCGATAAATACTCTTCGTCATAGTCTTTAAAATATTTACGTTTCCATTCCATCGGAATTTTGGAAAGTTCTTCTTTGGAATAAACCCCAGCTTTGGCAGTCATTAAAACCTTGTCAGAAATATCCGAAGCCAAAATCGTACTATCCCAATTGGACAGTTTACTACCCAAATAATCATGAGTGATCATAGCTAGGGTGTAGGGTTCCTGTCCTGAAGAGCACCCCGCACTCCACACCCGCAAATCTCTATTTTTTGTCGTTTCATCGACCCAAGGAAGAACCTGTTGTTTGTAAAAATCAAAGTGTTCATTTTCTCGTAAAAAATAGGTATGATTCGTAGTCAACTTATTAATGAGCACACTGATCTCGTCATTTTTTTTATCATTTTTTACGTACTCAAAATAATCCATATAGTTATCATAACCCAGTTGGGAAACATAATGACTCAGGCGACCTTCAATCAGGTGTCGTTTTTTTCGTAAATCAACACCATAATTTGTGTGCACATAGGATGTGATCGCCTGAAATTCATTTTCCTTTAATTTTATCATTTTCTTTACCTCGTGTGATCTATTATCTAATACTTATCTAAAATTGCAGGAATGTCAACAATCAAACTGATACTGCCATTACCTAAAATCGTACAACCGGCAATACCAGCATTCTGGATTGAATATCGGTTTAAATATTTAGGTATCGGTTTAACCACAATTTGATGTTTTTTAATCAAATCATCCATAAATAAGCAAGCAAATGTATCGCCAGAATCAACTAACATCAAAATACCATCTTCAATATTAGTCTCACATTTTTCATCTTCAAAGATATCATGAAGGCGAATTAGCGGATAACATACCCCACGGATCATCACCATTTCATTTTTATCAGGATCAGTAATCAGTTGACTGGTTGTAATTTTAAATGTCTCACGAATATTGCTGATGGGAATCTCATAAACATCTTCTCCAACCTGAACTTCCATCCCCGAAATAATCGATAATGTCAGTGGGATTTTTAAGAAAATATTGGTTCCTGAACCTATTTCACTTTCAATTGAAATCGAACCGCCAACTTTTTCAATGTTCTTCTTAACAACATCCATGCCGACGCCACGACCTGAAAACTCTGTCACAACTTCTTTCGTGGAAAATCCTGGTGCCATAATCAAATTTAGTATTTCTTTTTCGGAATATTCTTCCTCCGGTTTTACCAATAACTTCTTTTCTTTAGCTTTTTCCAGAATCCCCGCTGGATCAAGACCCTTCCCATCATCGCTGACCGAAATAATAATATCGCCGCCAACATTTTGAGCCGATAAGATCACCTTCCCAACCGGATTTTTCCCTGCTGCAATCCGTTCTTCCTTATTTTCAAGACCATGATCCATTGCATTTCTGACTAAATGCATCAGTGGATCAGCGATCCCATCGATGATTGTTTTGTCAACCTCGGTGCTTTCACCCATGGTAATAAATTCGACTTCTTTTTTAAGTTTCTTGCCAACATCACGGACAATCCGCTGCATTTTCTTAAATGTACCGGCAATTGGAATCATTCGAATTGACATAACAATGTCTTGTAACTCATCGGTTAATTTCTGTAATTGAGTTGATGCTTTTTCAAAGCTTTCATCTCGTTTACCTTCCATTCCCACACTGCCAAAAACCATCGATTCAGTGATCACAATTTCACCGATCAGGTTCATTAAGGTGTCAAGCTTATTTAGATCGACACTGATAAGATTTTGAACATTATTTTTTTGTTTATTAGCATTTGGGTCTGGCACTTTTCCCGGTGCCTTTTTTGCAACCGCAACAACTTCTGGTTGCAAAACAACCTCAGCTTCCGATTCCTCCGCCTGCAAACAATCAACAAACTCAATACTCTTTACTGATAAAATCGACATCGCAATATTTTCGATTGTTTTTTTATCAGCAGTCGTTTCAAGATGACAAAAAAAGCCATTTTTTAAAATAATTCCGGCTGCCTCCGGATTATTATTCAGATTCTCCGGCTTCTTTTTTGACACCTTCCCTATGGACTCAAGTTTGTTAACCAACATAAACGCACGAATATTCTCCATTTGAGAATCTTCTTTGAAGCGTGTATGGATGCAATAAGTATTTGGCTGTTCATCGCTCTGACTCGTCAAATCTGACGATTCTACTAAAACTGCTTCATCCGTTTTGGATTCAGCCGAACTGATATCGTCAAAGTTAATTTCAGGTTCTACGTTCTCAATAACTTCAGATTCAGGCTCATCTTCATCTGAAGTGGGATTAACCCCTTCTTTCGGTTTTTCTTGAGGTAAACCTTTAATTCGATTAAGAAATGCGTCAGTTTCAGATATGAGTTCTTCGTTTTCATCTAATAACGTTTCGTTATTTTGTATTTTTTCAACCTCTCCTTTAAGGAAGGTTGAAAAATTGAGAACCAGATCCATCAAGTCCCCAAAGTCCTCTTGTTTTATCCCATTTTCTCGGATAACAAAGAACAAATCCTCTAATTTATGGGCCGAATGTGCAAGCATGTCAAATTCCATCATTGCTGAAGACCCTTTTATCGTATGCATAATCCGGAAGATTTCATTAATATCATCCGGAGTTAATTCCGCATTGTCTTCAGACTGAAGTAAAATTTCCTCTAATTGATCAAGCAGTGTTTCCGATTCAAAAATATACATTTCTAAAATCGAATCATTTCCAGAATCATAATTACTCATTTTGTCCATCCTTTATATACATGAAATTTTTGTCTTAATTTATTATATCGGTTTTTTGCACTAAATGCACTTTTTTTTTCAAATTCAATTGTATTATACCCATATTTATGGCATTTTACCAATCAAAATGATTTCCATCTCCAATAAATACGCAATCAATTTTTTGCTTATTAATAATGTCGACAAAATTAGTTGAATACTTTAACATTTTATCCTAAATCAGACCGTTTGTATATGATAAAATCATCTCTTCAATTTTCCCGTAGAAATGATTGATTGATTATCTTTTATGAATAAAGTATAATTTAAACTAATCAATAAATGCTAAGATTAGCCGATAATATATGTAGCACTTGAACATAGAAAGGAGTTCTCTATTTGGATAGTATTAAAATCACCTCGACCGTATCCACTCCCAAAGTTACTGATGTCCCTAATAAACATACCCCCAGCGATTCCATTTTTGATATTAACAATCTCGATGAGGCCGTAAAAATTGCCCCCGTTTCGGAAGACTATCAAAAAGAGAGTTTCCGTGATACCCTGTTTCAAAACCTGCAAAAAGAAATTCTCAAGCCGCTGATGAACAGCACTACAGCTGAAGCCGATGCGCTGCGTAAGTTAGTATTGATTTCGGAGCTTTTTGAGTCTTCAGCCGATGCCATCCCCAAAGAACTACTGGATGGACTGTTTATCAACTCTCAGGACTTGCTGAGCGAACTAATGTTAAGGGATAAAACCGATTCTATTTTTAAGGGGGCCTTTTTTGACAGTCTCCGAGCGTTAGCTAAACTTGATGGCTACCCTCAGTTAAAAGACTCGATTGTTTCTATCCTGAGACATTATGACGCCTATGTCAATCGAAGCAATACTCTAAATGGCATTTTTTTAGAAGCCAGTCGCCTGTTAATGACCCTGCCTTCAAAAGAACGCGCCATGTTAGATCAACAATTGGCTAATCTCGAGTCCATACTAAGTAAATCCACTCCCGAAGAATCTGATCTTGACAAACTGCTTAATCAAAGTAATGCCGCAAATAAAAAAGGTCAAACTAGCCAAGAGCTTCAAAACCTGATTAATTTAAAAGCTGCTCAAAATGGTAAACTAAGTAGTACATCGGAACAACGATTGTCACGAATCGAAACTTTGTTAACCGCAAAAAATATCAACTATCAAGAAATTCAGCAGCTCTTAAAAAATGAGACCATTCCAGCCCTGCGTCAGATTTTGCAGTCGCAGGCCTATAGTGAAAAAACTTATCAATCTGTTGCCACTATTATTGACCATATCGTCCGTTATGATAAAGGCAACCCGGAACAACTAGAAGCAGCGGTCTTGCGTTTTTCACAAGCTTTAAAACCACTATCGAGTTTAACGGATAACGAAATTGTTGATATGAAAAACCAACTCTTTTTACATGCCAAAGAATCTGAAATTCTATCGGATCGACTGGAATCTTCACCTAAAAATTCGAGTGATATAGATAAAGTTTCCCTTTCCCAGCTGCTGGAAAAGGCGTTGGATGAAAATAATTCCAATAAAATTATTAACTCAGCTCAAGCGCTTTTGCAAACCATGGTGCGAAATGAAAGCCCGATTTTTACCTTGATGCACTTTTTAATTCCGCTACGGTTTCTGGATGAAAATTCCTATGGTGAATTTTTTGTTGATAAAGATCCTACTGCTAAAAAAGGGGAGCAGGGTACCTCTGAAGAAGCTACCGATATCTTTTTTACCATTCAATCGGATCGTTACGGCAATTTTGAAGTAGAGCTACTAGCTCGGGATAAAAAAATCACGCTTAATATCAAATCGCCGGCACCGCTAGTCGATATTTTAAAATCAACCAAGGAACAGCTAAAAACGATTGTTGAAGAACAAGGTTATTCGCTTGCCGGGTATGGTGTCGGCGAATATTTAGAAAGCCAAACCATCCTGCAACGTTTTCCCCAAATTGGCATTCAGAAAGGTAGGCCTCGATGTCTCCATCTAACGATAAAAGCAAAAATTTAAAAAAGGCTGTTCATATTCAGAACAACCCGGAAGAAAATAAAATAAATTCAAAAGAAGAAGAGGCTAACGAAAAACCTTTGAAAGTAACCGCTTTGCGTTATGATCCCGAAAAAAATAATTCGCCAGTCATTGTCGCGGCCGGAACGGGTTTTGTTGCCCAAAATATCTTAAACGTGGCCGAGGAAAACGGCATTCCCATCTATCACGATGACTCTGCCGCGACCCTGCTTTCCAAGCTCCAAATGGGTCAGGAAATTCCTCCAGAGCTGTTTCAGATTGTAGTTAATATTTATGTGTCGCTGCTTAATTTGGCGGAAGGGAATGATTCTGGGGGAAGCATTTTTTAATAATCAACAACGTCTAAGTATTTCTTCAATTCCACCTCAAACATTTAAAACTAAACTGTAAGCGATCCAAAAGAGGGCGTAGTGCAAAACAGGTCGAATTATTGTAGACTAACCTGAAAGAACGTTCAGGAGGTTAGGGATACAATGGACGAAACAAAAATAATGCTTTGGGAAGAGCGATTCGAGGAACAGGCAACCAGTGGAATGACAGTCGAAGCTTGGTGTACCGAAAACCAGATTACCCGGTACACCTTCTATTATTGGAAGCAGCGCATCCGGAAGGCGAAAATGGAGCCACTAGAGAAAGACGCTGTAGCACCACTGTTTGCAAAACTGGAAATGCCGACGGCTTCTGATGAGCGAATACCGGCGGCGGGACTGATTATCAAATGGCGGGGTTTTGAGCTGATTTTGTCAGATCACAGTGATATCACCCTCGCAACGCAGTTTATCCGGCAGCTTTCGCAGTCATGATGGATCGGTTTATCGAAGATACGACTCATATTTATATTGCATGTGGAGCCACTGACTTCAGAAAGCAGATGGATGGTCTGTCTGTTGTTGTTAATACGGAGTTCCAGCTGGATCCGTTTTCTGACAAATGTGCTTTTATCTTCTGCAACCGAAAAAGAAACGCTCTTAAAGTTTTACGTTACGACGGCAACGGCTTCATTCTAGCCAGCAAGAAATTGCTGAATGGTATGAAATTTCAGTGGCCCAGAACCCCTTCTGAAATCAGAGAAATAACCGGCCAGCAGGTTCAGTGGTTGCTTCAGGGACTTGAAATCGAGCAGAAAAAAGCCCTTCAGCCGGTGACGATGACGCTTGAGAACAGCTGCTTTTAACCGTTTCAAAACAGCGTAAATAAATTCATGAAATGGCTTTAAAATGGCATTTTCAATACTTTTTATTGTTAATAAATGTAGCATTCTGGCGCTTAAAATGGTATAATAATACCAATAAAAAGCAAAGGAATGGATACGGATGACGGGACAAGAAGAACTGCTATTACTCCGGGCGCTGGTAGAAAAACAGAAAGAAGAACTGGCCGCCAAAGATGAAATCATTGCCAAACAAAATATCCGGATTGAAAATATGGTGCAGGCGCTTCTGCAGGCCAGAAAGAAACTGTTTGGTTCCTC
The DNA here is from genome assembly GCA_965140355.1 of uncultured Acetobacterium sp. GTDB lineage: Bacteria > Bacillota > Clostridia > Eubacteriales > Eubacteriaceae > Acetobacterium. The sequence goes on from OZ223194.1 coordinate 77,437, forward strand.
CACTGAAACATCGAAAAATCTGAATGGACAACTGTCCCTGTTTGAAACAACGCAGGAGCTTGCGAAAGCACTGTTTGGCGAACAGCAGAAAATAACCGTCCCCAGTCATACCAGAAAAGCCCGCCAACCCGGAGTCCGTCAGGAAATGCTTGCTGGTCTTCCGAAGGAGATTGAAGAGTACATCATTGGGCCGGATGATTCCTGCTTCAAGTGCGGCGGAGACCTTACGGTTATCGGCAAACGGATCGTCCGAACCGAAGTGACCTATGAACCGGCCAAGCTGAAGGTGAAGCAGATTGTCCAGCAGATTGCCAAGTGCACCCGGTGCGGGAAAGAAGGCAGTGAGAATCCCAAAGATCATTTTCAGAAAGCCGCCGTACCGGTGCCGGTACTTCCACATTCCATTGCCACGCCATCACTGGTCACTCAGGTCATGTATCAGAAGTTTGCCATGGGGATGCCTTTTGCCCGTCAGGAAAAAGACTGGTACCGGTTGGGACTGATTCTATCCCGATCAAATATGGCCAACTGGACCAACCGTTGCAGCGAAGAATGGCTGACCCCGGTTTACGAACGCATTCATGCCGAACTGCGTTTCTGTGAGGTGCTGCATATGGATGAGACACGGATCCAGTGTAACCGGGAAGAAGGCAGGAAAGCCAACAGCGACTCCTATATGTGGGTGATCCGTAGTGCGGCATGCGAGACGATTCAGGCCGTTTTCTTCCATTACTCCCCAGATCGCAAAGGGGAGATCGCCAGGCAGCTGCTTTCCGGGTTCCATGGCTATTTAACGACCGATGCGTATGCTGCCTATGAACAAGTCGAGAATATCCGGCGAAACTTATGTTGGTCGCACTGTCGCCGTTACCATATCGATAGCATTCCCTTGACCAGCAATGGGAAAGAAATCCCGGGTTCAAAGGGGGCCGAAGGACGGGCGTATATCGACCTGCTTTTTAAAGTTGAAAATGAAATAAAGGATCTTTCCTATGAGGAGATCAGAGAAAAGCGTCAGGATCGGTCACGCCCCATCCTCGATGCCTTTTGGTCGTGGGTTGATGAAACTGCAGCGATTCCAACGACAAATGAAAAATTGACTAAAGCCCTGAATTATTCCAAAAATCAGAAGAAATATCTGGAAACCTTCCTGGAAGACGGACGTCTTCCCATCTCCAATAATCTTTGCGAGGCCAGCATCAGGCCTTTTGCGACAGGGCGCCGCGCCTGGCTTTTTGCCGATTCACCCAAAGGTGCAACCGCCAATGCGGTTTTGTACACGCTGGTGGAATCCGCCCGGGCCAATGAACTAGATGTTTACGAATATCTAAATTACCTTCTGACCGAAATCCCCAACAGTGACTATCTGCACCAGCCGGAAGTTCTTGAAAAATACCTGCCATGGTCTCAGCAATTGCCTGAGGTGTGCAGACTCAATCATAACTACAAAAAGTGCCTCAAATAATGATGACATCAGTATATCAGGTTTGGATTAGACTTGCTATACGTCATCTTTTGAGGCACTTACTAATAATCTTCCGGCAATTCCTTTCCGTGAGAACAAAACATTGCTTGATTCGTTACTGCCATGGAATCCTAAAGTTCAGACATTGTGTAAAATATGATGATAAAAAGTAACGGCGGCCATCTGGCCGCCATAGTTATTTTTTGCACATGTTTTTAAAGGACGCTTACGATAAAAAGTAACGGCGGCCATCTGGCCGCCATAGTTATTTTTTGCACATGTTTTTAAAGGACGCTTACCTTACAACTAAACTAGCCTGATCCCTTCCTTCAAATCTATTTTTGGCTGCCAACCCGGTAATCGATTCCCTTCAAAAGGTTTCATTACCTCTCTGGAACGATATGGTCTTAATCCCCAGTTGATATTAAGCTTCACTTCTTTTGTTTCTTCATAAATTTTCGCAATATCTTTTAAAGGATAATATCTATCTGGGGTAATAAAAAAAGTTTCTTGAAAATGTTTTTCTTGTTTTTTTATTAACTCCATCGCTACTAAAAAAGCATCTACAATATCGTCAATATACACGAAACCAAGAAACTGATCACCTGGTGACATATCTAATTTTTCTCCAGTTTTCGCAATTCGATTAAATAAAGAAAGAATCTTCGGCCTTTTGTCATTTGGACCATATGTATCATATAGTCTAAGCGTTAACATTCTAAGTGCTGTCGACTGTGTGTAGAATTTGGCGATATCTTCAAACGCCTCTTTTGTTGCAGCGTATAAATTCACTGGGTCATATTCATTACCACCGTAATTTTGCCAGTTTGTTCCCGTATTTATTAAGTAATTAACAGCTTGTAGTTTCATGGCTTCAAGTAAATGTACACCAAACAAGATATTACTTTTAAATAGTTCATCAATATCTTCCGAACGATGCTCTGATATAAATAAAGAAGCTAAATGAACGACCAGATCTGGAGAAGCCTTCTTTAAAGTATCGACCATGCTTTGAAGGCTCTGATTATAAATATGAATGACAACATTTCCTTCCAGAGACTTTATTTCTTTAAGGCTAGAGTTTTTTCTTACAATAATATGTGTCTCATATCCCAAACCAGCTAATCTTTTTACTAAATTCGAACCTACAAAGCCTGTTCCTCCAGTAACCAATATCTTCTTCATCTTACTCACCAATATTTTATTTTCAATTATATTTTTCATATTCAATAATTTGAGAAACTGTAAAGTCGCACAGATTTTCTTTGTTATTTTTGTATACCTTCACCCAATCAACTACCATCTCTAAAGCTTTTTCAATGCTTAACCGAGATTCATAACCTAATAGTTTTCTGGCTTTATATGAATCGAGCTTTAAATATGAGGTCTCATGGGGTTGTTGCTGCGTATCTATTTGATAGCTCGACTTTTGATTCCAATATTGGCAAATCTGATTGACAATAAATTCAACATTCTTTTCACTATTTTTTTCAGGTCCAAAATTCCATGGACCATTAAACTTGCATCCTTCTAAGCCTAAATCCATCGCCAGTCGCAAGTATCCAGTTAATGGCTCCAGAACATGCTGCCATGGTCGAATAGCGTGAGGATTTCGTATTAATAATTCCTTATTCGACAACAGTCCTCTGATGCAATCTGGTATCAATCGATCAAGCGCGAAGTCTCCACCACCGATTACATTTCCAGCTCTTGCAGTAGCTATAGCAACTTTATGAATTTTATATTGATCCGGATGAAAAAAAGAGTTGATATAGGAAGCTGTAATCAACTCTGAGCACGCTTTACTAGTAGAATAAGGTTCATATCCTCCGAGGCGATCTGTTTCTCGATACCCCCAAAAGGACTCTTTGTTTTGATAACATTTATCGGTAGTAACATTTACTACTACTCTAACTGATGGACAGCTCCGAACTGCCTCCAATAGATTTACAGTTCCCATCATATTCGTTTCAAATGTTTCTACCGGTTTCTCATAAGAAAGTCGTACAAGCGGTTGTGCCGCCATATGAAATATGATTTCTGGTTGAGTTTGTGAAATTGCCGTGTTTAATTTGTCACAATCACATATATCACCAATAATCGAATTAACCCTGCTATCGATTTTACATAACTCAAACATCGAAGGATTAGTAGGCGGTTTCAAGGCATAGCCAGTGACATTTGCACCTAGCATCGTTAACCAGATTGAAAGCCAAGAACCTTTAAATCCTGTGTGACCAGTTATAAAAACATTTTTCCCTTTATAATAATCGTTAAACAAATTACCACACCTTCCAAGGCGCTTTACCGCTATCCCAAATCGTTTCAAGGGTATGCTTATCTCTTTGCGTATCCATACATTGCCAAAACCCCGTGTGTTTGTACGCCACAATTTGTCCATCCTCTGCCAATTTATCTAAAGGTCCCTTTTCAAAGCTCGTCATATCCCCCTCGATATAATCTAAAACTTCAGGTTCAAGAACAAGAAAACCGCCATTAATCCAAGCATCCAGATTTTCAGGTTTTTCGACAAACTCTAATACTGTTGAATCGTCATTAAGTCCCAATACCCCATATCTACCACTTGGTTGTACCGCAGTAACAGTTGCTAATTTTCCATGGGATTTATGAAATTGATATAGTTCTTCAATATTAACATCCGACAAACCATCTCCATAAGTTAACATAAAAGCTTCATTGCCAATATATTTTTTCACTCTTTTAATCCGTCCACCAGTCATGGTTTCTAAACCAGTATTGGCAAGCGTCACTTTCCATGGTTCCACCGATTCACAAGAATGTATTTGCATCTGATTGTTATTCGATAAATCGAATGTTACATCTGAACCATATAGAAAATAGTTCGCAAAATATTCTTTTATAACATTGCCCTTGTACCCTAGACAAAGAATGAAATCATTAAACCCATACTTAGAATAACCTTTCATGATATGCCATAAAATGGGTCTTTCTCCAACTCCGATCATTGGTTTAGGTTTTAAATGAGATTCTTCACTAATACGTGTCCCATAACCTCCACATAGTATTACCGTTTTCATATTAATATTCCCCATTAAACTTTTTTATAAAAGTTTTTATCGTATTAATCATATAATCCAACTTTTCATTGTTTAGCTCTGGATAAACACCAATCCAAAAAGATTGATTCATGATTATATCTGTCTTTGTTAACTGACCGACAACACTATAACCTTGATTTTCACTTCTCATTTCATCAAAGCAAGGTTGTTTTGTTAAATTTCCTGCAAACAAAGTTCGAGTTTGTATATTTTGATTCTCAAGATATCTGACAAGCTCATCTCTGGTAAAAAAATCGTTCTTTTTAACTGTTAATAGAAACCCAAACCAAGATGGCACTGAATTTATACAAGGTTCTGGAAAGATGAAAAAATCCGATAAAGCTCTTAAATTATTATATAATTTCTCCCAATTTTCTTTTCTTTTATTAATAAAAAACTGAAGCTTATCCATTTGGGCAACACCTATTGACGCTTGCATTTCAGTCATCTTCAAGTTGTAACCGAAATTAGAATAGACATATTTGTGATCATATCCGAATGGCAGTTCTCCAAATTGTCGTTCAAAACGACTACCACACATATTATCTACCCCTGATGGGCACGAACAATCCCGTCCCCAATCACGAAGCGATAAAACAATTTTACTTAACAATGGGTTATTTGTATAAACCGCTCCGCCTTCTCCCGTAGTTATATGATGGGGTGGATAAAAACTGGATGTCCCAATATCACCTATTGTCCCCGTATATTTCCATTGGCCATCTAGTTGATATTGTGACCCTAGAGCATCGCAATTATCTTCTATAAGCCAGAGATTATGTTTAATACAAAACTCTTTGACTTGCTTAAGATCAAATGGATTCCCTAATGTATGAGCAATTATAACTGCTTTCGTTTTTTTCGTGACTGCTTCTTCCAATCTGTCACAGTCAATATTATATTGAGGAATCGTTACGTCTAAAAAAACAGGCACAGCTCCATATTGAATAACAGGCGTTATTGTCGTTGGAAAGCCCGCGGCCACTGTAATAACCTCGTCCCCAGGCATTATGCGACGTTCATCTAATAACGGTGATGTTAATGTCATAAATGCTAATAAATTAGCACTTGAACCTGAGTTACATGAATGACAAAATTTCACTTGCAAGAACTCAGAAAGTTTTTCTTCGAATAAATTGGTATATCTACCTGTTGTCAGCCAAAACTCAAGTGATGAATCAACAAGATTCACCATTTCTTTCTCATCAAAAACTCTGCCTGCATAAGATACTCTGTCTCCAATTTTATATGCATCTTTTTCTTTTATTGTTTGACTATAATATTCTTTTGTTAATCTCAGTATCTCATCTTTTATCTCTAGAGATTTTTTCAAACTATCACCTTTCTTTCTAAAACAATCTCAAAGATTCATATAAATAAAATTACTCTTAAAATCATTAAAAGCAACAAAATTTTTATCTCTTTCTGATATGATGGGGTCACTAATACCCCAAGGGATATCAATCGAATTCCACCTTATGCCACCTTCAAACTCTTTATTATATACAGATGACATCTTATACATAACAATAGTCCCCTCTTCTAGTGATAAGTATCCATGAGCAAATCCTTCTTTTAAGTATAGTATTGAAAAATTTGACGCATTGATGTTAAACATTTCGTAATTCCCATACGTAGGCGAACCTCTGCGAATATCTAAAACCACATCTAAGATCCTCCCCTTAACACAATAAACTAACTTTGCTTGATCAAAGGGAGGGTTTTGAAAATGCAAACCTCTTAAAACATTTTTGTTAGAAACCACTATCAAATCTTCAACAAAGTTTTTATTTATTCCGTAATCATTAAAATCTTCAATGTGAAAAGTTTTAATTGAAATACCCCTATCATCCCTAAAAATATTGGGTTCAAGCCTTAAACATCCGTCTAGTGTTGTCTTATTTACCTGATACATAAACTCACATCCCACTTTATTTTTTGTTAATTAATTTTTTCCAATACATAACTATCTCATCACCGGGAAAACACTGAGCAAAATGATTGATTGAACTTTTAGAATGTTCTCTTAAAATATGCCGACAATTAGAGATCTTAGATTCGGTTTGTTCTAATTTCTCTTTGTCCTTTATTAAATCGGAATTTATACTATCCTCAAACAACTTCTTATCTTCTCCCAGACAAGATAAAAACCATTCATAGGGATTTTTACCAAAGATTGTCCTAAATTCAAATGTTCTTTTAGGTGTTTCCATTACTTCATCATAAACTCTATTCATTTTTTCGACCGTTTTTTCTAAATTAAAAGTATTCAATACAAATGCTCTTGCATTCTCTCCGATTCTTTTTCGTTCATTAGGGTTCTCATATAAGTAGCGAATCAGTTTTCCGTAGTGTTCAACGTTATCTGCAAGCAAACCTGTTTCCATATGTTTCACAATGTGTTGCTCCGCCCCTTGATTTAAAACAACAACTGGAATGCCTGCTGCCATTGCTTCAAGCAGGACATTCTCGGTTGTCCCAAAATGAAACGGATTTAAAGGATAACCAAATACATCGAAACGTTGTAATTCCTTAGAAACATTATTTATATATCCAGTAAATTCAATTTTATCATTTAAATTGTATATTTCTGCATCCCGCTCGATCTGTTGTTGATTATCTGTATCGCCCACCATAATAAACTTCATCCCTGACACATTTACCTCAGCGCAAAATTTAACAAACTCCGGATGCAGCTTGCTATAATTCAAAGTCCCAATATAACCAATATTAAAGTCTTCATGCTGTACATATTTAAATTTAGAAATCAATGAAAAATCTCCAGCCCCATAAATGATTTCGGCATTTTTCATGACATATTCTCGTTCTTGCTCAGACCAGTACGGATTCTGAAAACTATAGTTTGTAGTGAAAAGCGTCTTATGAGCGATTTTAGCAAACTCAAAAGGAAAAGCTGGATAATTGCAACCTGATACGTGAGACCAGATAATTAGACGTATCGGAATTTGTGGAAAGTCACTCAGAAACTCTGCCATTTTGGGGTGATGCCACCAACTGATTTGAACAATATCAGCTTTTAGCATTTCTTTTTTTATTGACTTTTTATCAGTCAATAAAATTATTTCTACCCCCTCTTCTTTACATATATTGATAAATTGAGTTTTCACCGGGGTTTCTAATACTAAGATTTTATGAGTGTATTGTCTGTAATTTTTTTTTGTATAGTTAACTATACTGGATAGCACTTTGCCTACGCCGCCACCCATATGAGTAGTTACATGAAGAACTTGTAACATAGTCTACACTTCCTTAATAGTATAATAAATTAAATATCTTTAATTATTTGTTTGTTGCATATAATACCGTATTCATACCAAAAATGTTCCCACTTTTTAAAAACAACTTGTACTCTGGATTCAGTTTCTTTAATAAGATCGGAATATCCCATATATGATTTACTGCATGATAAACACAAATAGCAAGATTTGGTTTGCTTCTCGTAATGATTGATTTTGCCCCAATCAAAGCTTCATATTCTGCTCCCTCAATGTCCATTTTGATAAATGTTGGTTCAAAATTTTGAAGTATATCATCTATTGCTACACATTGCACAACCTCATTACTATTAGAATTAATTGAGCTTCCCTGAGTACCTGACTGGAAGAATCTCGTAACTTCAGTTTTTGAATATACAGCACACGGATATAAAAATGCGTTTACCATTTTGCTACTCATTGTTTTAACTAGTGAAGCAAAATTAATGTTATCTGGTTCAAACATCACAAGTACTTCGGGTATTATACCATGCTTCTCTAAACTTTTATATGTTTCCCCTGTTGTCGCACCACAATCGATAAAATAATTGTACCCTCTGTCAAATTCTATATTTCCTGGAAAATATTTTTCATAATTACTTGGCGCAACGAAATATTCATTCCTTTTCATCGCATGACCTTTTATAAAACTACAGTAAATATCACAACTTTCTTGATCTTCAAAACAAGAAAGACCTTTTAAAATATCTTGTCTATTTTCATGATAAAATTCAGCTTTCACAGTACTAGCAAGTTGATTATCGGCCGTCAAAAAAACTTCATTAAATAGCTCAATATAACTGATTATATGTGCATAACCATATGAACGCAACATTTCTTCTATTTCTTTTTTTGCATTAGGGTTACCTACTCCAATAATTATGAAAGCATTTTTTTTTAATTCAGTTGTCAGTACGTCGTAATTTGGCAAGTAAACATTTACACCTTCATATTCTTTTATTGTTTCTGCATTAACATCAAAAAAAGCAAATACAGGTACGTTTACTAAGGAAAGTAAATATTTAGAATAAGCGCCCCCTGCCCCAGCTCCGTAAATGATTATATGCTCACTAGTCGTTAATTTTAACATCATGTCTTTATTTACTACAGTCTCTAATTCTGCATCAAAAAATTTTTCCAGCATTTTTATATGTTGTAAATTCATTAAAATTATTCACCTTTTTCTAACGTTTTAATTCTTCTAAAATCGATTCTGCATAACAATCAATATTATCAATTGTTGCAAAAGTCAATTGTTTGCATTCAGAGCAAACAGAATATATTGATCTATTATTTTCTAAATGTGCGATCCGCAGCAATCTGAGAGCATTACCCTTCCAAATATCATATACCGAATCTTCTTTAACATTTCCAATAATGTTTAGATGTTCCCAATCGCTAAAACATGAACTAACACTACCATCTGAATTGATCGCCATGGAATAGAAAATATAAGGGCAAACATTTATATTTTCAACAATCTGGTTATAGATGCCCGCATCAAATTCAGATTTTATGTCAGAGATATCGACATTATTCCAGATTGGCACCACTTGTTCTATCGAAATCTCATCACATATATCACCAAAAATGTTGTAAAATTCGTTTTCCTCTTCTTTATGTACATTTATATCATTAGTTTTGATTAAAACTCGACATTTACCCTTGTTTTTATAAAAATGTCGTAAATTATCTAAATATTGTTGAAAGTCAATTTTCACTCCTGATACTTCAAAATATCTTTCCGCTGAGATTCCTTCAACAGAAATATTGATTGCATCCAATCCTGCATTAATTAGTTTTATGTTCTTTTCAGGCGATAACAAAGCACCATTTGTTGTTAGGTCAATCGATTCTGCAATATCCATTTTTTTTGCATAAGAGATCATTTCTGATAAATGTTTATTGAGTAATGGTTCACCTTCTTTATAAAGTCTAAGGACCTTTAATTTTTGGGGGAATTGTCTTAAATCTTGTACAATTTTTTCAAAAACATCAAATTTCATTATTTTATGAAAAGTACGACTTTTATCTTTATTAAAACAAAATTTACAGCTAAAATTACAGGCTGCTGATGGATCTACAAATATATGGAATGGTGTTTCAAGCGGTATAACTTCCTGAAGTGGCGTTCTTTGATCAAGCCTAACACGCTGAGACAGTTTTGCATTCATATTAATTATCCTCCTCAAAATTCTTAAAGGTAATGCATAAATTCTTACCTTTATTCTCTAACCTACCCTTGTTAATTTTCGTAATTTACTCACGCAATCCCCCAACACCTTAAGCAATTCCAAATTCTAGTGCATATTTAGCCCAGAATATATCACTTTGAATAATTTGCTTAAATTCGTCCATATGTTTTTTTGCATTATCATTCTCGTCTAATCCTTCATAGCATTTCGATACACAATAATGACCAAATGCATGTTTGGGATACTTTGTGATGATATCAATAAAATAACTTAAAGCCTTTAAATAGTTATTGTTTTTTAAATTCGAATTATTGATGAAGTTCAATTCAAGATTCATTTTATATGCAATATACTCAATGTATTCAGGTTGATAATCCTCCGTTTTAATAAAACACTTTCTAGCTCTAAAATCAAATTCGCTGTATTCAAATAAGTACCCGTTTTTTTCACATATTTCATGTAGTTTACTCCCTTTAAGAGGAATAGCAATATTAACGGATATCCAATCAGCATCAAGCCCTTTTATAAACTGAACTGTTTCACGCCTGTGTTCATCCGTTTCGCCTGGTATCCCAACTACTAAAAAAATATGTGTGTCAATATCAAATTTTTTTAACGATTGAACTGCTTTCACTACTGTTTCTTTATCTACAGGCTTATTCATTAGCTCTTTTAATACATATTCAGAACCCGATTCAACTGCTAATGGGATACTTTTAGCTCCCGCTGCGCTTAACAACATAGCAATTCTTTCATCAATGCGTTTGACCATAACACCGGAAGGAAAACTAATCTCAATTTCTTTGTTGTTATACGAAATTATTTTTTCTAAGATACTTTTTGCCCGTTTTATATCAAGAAAAAAGTTATCATCAAAAAATCTAAACTGTCTATAACCCATCTTAATATAGTTATCCAAATTGTCAAACACTCTATTTAACGAATGAAAGCGAACACTATTTCCATTCATCAAATGTGACGCACAAAACACACAATTAAATGGACAACCTCTTGATGTAACAATATCAATTTCTTTTTTTGTACTATACTGCTCAACCTCTAAATATCCTAGATCCAAAGGAGGAATACAATCCAATTCTGTAATCAATTGATTCTTTGGGATATTTCCAGTTTTTAAACTCTCTCTGGTAACAATTGCTGTATTTTCCTCCCAAACTTTTTTATTGTCATCACAATCAACTATCGCTCTAATTGCAATTTCACCTTCGGCAACAACACACATTTCAATTCCAGGAAACTCATTTAATATCTCTTTATAACTAACAGTAGCAAGTGCACCTCCTAGAATAACTGATGCTCCAGAATCTTCTATTGCATCTAATACCCACTTCAAGTTCGGATAACAACTGCTAAAAAGTGCCGATAAGCCAATAAAATCTGGATTGAAGTTATTGACTATTTCACTAATTTCATTTTTTATTTCATCCTGACAATAATTACTATTCCGTCTTTTTTTGCACAATAGTCTTAAATCAACTACTTTAAATTCAAGTTTAGCACGAGAATATTTTTTAACGTAAGAAATTATGGAAAGCACACCATAAGGAGGAACAATTTGGTTCCAAATCGAAACATCCTCTTGTTTATTTAATAATTCTTCGTTTGAAAACGATGGTACTACTAAAAATAGAAATTTTTTCATTCAATACTCCTCTTGAACAAAATCCATATTTATATATTTTATTCTGTAACGGTTGTTATGCTACACTTACTAGACACATATTCCTCATGGTTCTATCTCAAGTTTAGTAAATCTGTTATTAAACATTATTGTAGCCCCTAGACTATGTGCAGTTGTAGTGATTTTGTTATACCAATAGTTTTGCCTTTATCTATTTTTTTATAATAAATATCATATCCAACAATATAAAACCGTTTCCAGAAGCTTTGCCGAGTGGTGTCTTATCGCCATGTTATATTCAGGAACAATCTCATGAATGAACATCGGTATTTTGAACATGTCTTCTGGCTTATGATAAATGCTTATTGCCAACTTAGGCTTACATCGTTTTATTATATTTCTAGCTCCTTTTAACATTTCAATTTCAAATCCTTCTATATCAGCCTTGATCATTGTCACAGATTCATCTTTCATAAAATTATCTAATGAGTGAATAGCTACATTGCATACATTTATGTCATTAGTGGCAACAAAATTGTTACTTGAAAGCGACGTTTGATCATCTGCAAACGGCAGTATCGCATCATTCTCTCCTAATCCTGCTTTCACACAAATAATTTTATCTTTATCAATAGCCCACTCTTCAACAAGCCGTTTTATTCTAATCTGCATTGCATCAAACTGACGCGTTCCTGGTTCAAAAGCATAGATTTTTCTAAACGAGCCTATATTATTCCAGATAAATTGCTCCAAGGTATCGCCAACATAAGCACCTGCATCTACAAAAATCTCATTATCAGTTGTTTTAAATATTGGAATTGCATAAAAAGCATTATCCTCCATAACATTACTGCAGAATTCTCTTTCTCCAGTAATCATTGATTTTAACAATTTTACAATGACAAATTCTGATCGCTCTTCATTTAATAAATCAAAATACATTTTTTCATATTGATCAATCGATTTTTTTATAAAATAAGCATCAAAAGAAATGTGATTTAAGTTCATTTTAGATAATTGTTTCGAAATTTCATAAACATAGTGTTTAGATGTTATGATCACAAACGAATTATCAATTTTACAAAGCTCCGTTGGTGATATTACTTTTACATTATCTACAATTTTATCATGTTTCGTTATATCATTGTCACAAAAGTAAGATACAATTATATCCATACTTTTAAAATACTGTAGAGCCATCTCTCCATAAATACCAACGCCAAATAGCACTACTTTTGACTGACTATTTTGGTTTGAACTCAATAACATATCAGGAATTTTTATATTTGTTAAAAGCTCTTCTAAACCTAGCCATTGTCTCTGTTTTTGCTGCAATTTTTCATTCTTATCACACATTTTATTTCCGTTATTAAATTTCTGCATACCATATAGTTCCTTAATTTCATATTTAGATTGTTTATAAATAACCTGAAAGCTTATTTTATATTTTTGATCAAATCAAAGTGTCAATTTTTTATTAAGAACTGTTTTAAAAGTGTTCAACTCTACATCATTTTAGCTAAGCATCAACTTATATATTTGTTAGTACTTCTCAATACAGAGAAGATATTCCTTCGTTAAAATCGCTTCTAATGTCTCATCGTTGTTATCAGTTAATGCAATATTTTCGATGGATTGTCTAAGTTTCTTAATACTTGCTAGATCAATATCATACTTTTTCCTCGCTATTTTTATCTCTGTTATTTTCTTAGAATCTAATTCTGCTAGTAGTTTGTTAAACGAAATTGAAGCATTTTTATTATCATTAGACACTTCTTTATTTCCACATATTTCAAGTAATTTATTTACATCATTGGCATTTATTAGTTTAAACATTATCTTCGAACCTTTTTTTGCCGCCTTTAATACGGAATCCAAGAGTCTAATAGGATCAGAATATTTGTCAATTGGTTCTCCAATAATAATATAATCAAAATAGTTTTGATTTATATACTCGTCTATATAGTCTATTCTATCGCAATAAACAGTTCCCTCACATATTGTTTTTAAATCAAGATAATACTTTGCTTGTGTCGTGAAAGCGCTTGAAATAAAATTATTTTTTTTATTTCTTTTTAAGAAGTTCTCAATTTCCAGAATCGGTGTCCCACACCGAATATCAATTCCTAAAATTCGAACTTTAACATTCGTTTTTTTAGGAGTTGGTAAAAGATTAATTAAACTTTTTTCATAATTATTAATATCATCCCAAGCATCTAATCCATAATATTTATCTTTAAAATTATTACTGCCCTTTTCAAGTGATTGTTTATAAAGCACTGGGTCTTTACCTTCTAAGTTTCTAAAGTCGTGGTCGTGATGAACAAATGTGTCTCCACATAAGATAAGTTTATACCCCATTCGTCTTAATCTGATCGAATAATCATCTTCACCAAAATCATGAAAAAAACCTACATCAAATTTTCCCACTAAATCAATAGTATCTCTTCTAAAAATAGCTAAAGGAGTAACAAGTCTTAGCCGTTTTTGCCATTTTAAAGGATTACTTTTATTAAATTCTTTAGCTTTTTGCTGCATCTCTTCTAAAGAATTAAAGCTAAGGCCAGGATCTTGTAAATTACTAATATTTGATGACATTGGCATAACCCAGCCTATTTTATTGTCCGACTCCATACATTTTAATAAATTACTTAGCCAGTTTGATGTTACATATACATCATTCGGTACCACAATCAAATATTTGCCTATAAAGTTAGAAAATATGTATCGTAATGCTGGAAAAAAAGCACCTACATTTTTTGATAATCTAAGAATTTTTTTCTCAGGGTATTCTACTGACTTAAAATACTCAAATGTACCGTCACTTGATCCATTGTCAATTAGAATAAGTTCATAATCAATATCTTTTGTATAATTTAACACACACTCCACACAATATTTTGTTTTTTCGAGTCTATTGTATCCTTGAATCACAATAGTAGCTGTTTCAGCATTGATATTCAACAAACTGTTATATATATTCTCCCGACTTGCGTATAGATCACTACCTGCAGAAGGCGCTTCTATTTCATCTGTATTAATTATCGTAATATTCTCGTCGATTTGCGATACTTCATTAATCTCAGAATTCTTTTCCCATGCTTTTTCAATGTCATATTCGTTGACTAAAGTTTTTAAAATTTCAGTAACGTCATTAACATCAGCATCATTTTCTGTATTTGACAAAGCTTTTTTATAATATTTGATAGCTGTTTTTTTTATCCCTTTTAATTGGGACAAGTAACCCATATTATAGTTCAAATCAAAATGATTGAAATTCAAAGCAAGCCCTTTTTTAAGCACCCGTTCAGCCTCTTGCAATTCTCCTTCCATCATGGCGATCACGCCTTTCATGGAATAAATATCAACATCATTTTGTTCAACTTGTTCATACGATTCCAAAAGCTCTTTCGCTTCGTCCAGTTTCTCATTTTCTATTAGTATACTAATATTTTTTTTTAGTTTTTGTTTATAATCAAAACTTTCCTGATTCACTCAATTTATCCCACCTTTAATTTGCTTCTTTGATGAAAGAGCGGTAACTAGTTGATATATATGTAATTTTCCCCTTACATTAGCTTCAATTGCACCTCGGATTTTAAGGCAAGCATTTCCAAATCCACGGGTACAATCTTTAGATATTCATCGATTAAATGTTTTGCTTCTGCAATTTTATTATCTTTCACTAACACAGAAATATTATTTTTGACTAACACCTTGTACTCTTCGAATTCATTTTTAGTAAGATTATCTATTTCTTCTTGTTTCTTTTCTTCATTTTTTAATTCTTCCAGAAGAAGTTCAACACCTTTTTTCATATAATCATATGCATTTAACGCTTTTCTCATATACTGCAAATATTTAGACGGATCATAATCTTTATTCATTAGCGCTTTTCGCATATACATGAAAAAGACCTCTTCATGATTTTTTAGCACATAGATATTCTCGGTATCCAAGATGTTTTCATTATACACAGTTTTTATATAAAAAACACCTTCTTCAACATATCTTTTAAATAAATCCAAGTAGTCTTCATTGTCTATTTCTTCTTTTATCAACACGATTCGTTTTAGTGCTTTAGAGAAGATCGAATAATGTATTTCTTTTTCATCATCATAATTTTTGAAATAATTTGTAACCACTTCAGAAAAGTCACTAAAGATTCGGGTCATATATTCATTATAACGGTTGATCTCCTTTTCCTCCAGTTTTAAAAAAACTGAATCGATCCGAAAACCGTCGGACATTAGATAATATATAAATTCCCCATATATATCGTTTTTATCATTAAAATCATAAAAATATATTTTATTCAATTCATCTTCTGTTAATACCTGCTTCATTTCCTTATTCTTTCTGATTTTATTCAGAAAGACATAATCCGTATTAATTTCTAATTCGGCAAAGCGATTGATTACTTCACTCTTATGTTTCTTATTATTACAAATCAATGATTCAAGAGTGCTTTCGAATCGATCAATTGCAATCAAGTAAGTTTCCTTTTTTTCCGCGATTATTTTTTCATAAAAAGAAACTAAAGTATCATAATGATCATACTTAAGACTTAATTTCGCAATTTGACTAACTGCTTTAAAATAATAGTCCTGATCCGAATCATTTTTTGCCTCTTTTGTTAATTCCAATATTTTTTTTGTATAAATTACCGAACTATCATAATCTAAAAGCACATCGTACATTGCCGCTATTTGAGAATAAACATACTTCTCACCGCCAAAATCAGCTACTGTGGTCGTTAAATCAATCTGCAATTCATTTTTTTCATGCCGATTAAGTAGCTCTAAACACTTAGTATAGCTTGCTATCGCTTCTTTATTTTTCTTGAGCATCCCTTGGGCTTGCGCTAAGTAAAAATAAAGATCGATATACGCACTTGTTTCCTCTTGTTTATTTGCTAATACATCTTTCGCAGTTTTTTCAGCTTCAAAATAAAGTTGATTTCTTATGTAAACATCCATGGTTAAATTGTAAAGAGGCATCGGAAAAATTTTTAGTTTTTTTGCAATTTCCATCGCTTTTCTTACCGGTTCTAAAGCTTTCGCATGCATATTATTAAAATTATACGTTTTTCCTAAATGATAAAGTAAAAACATATTATCAGGATCATCATTCAGTTCATTCTCAATGATTTCCGCATTTCTTTTAGATTTTTCCTCCACAAAACTAAGATTTGTTTGAATATATCCATAGTGAAACAATTCTGACTCTGAAACATATACTGGCACTTTCTCAGGAAGATGTTCGTGAATTTTACTAGTAAATTTGAGCTCTTTATCTTTTTTTACCAACCTAACGCTATGAAAAGTCGATCCAATATTACTTCGATCCTCTTTTGTTAAGTTTATAATTTTGACCGCTAATCCTTCATAATTTCGATCGTTACCTTTTTTAAAAAAATTAATGATACTTTCAGCATTTTCCAGAATTTCATCGGCATCAATATAAAAATACCACGCTCCCTGAGATTTTTCAATTGTAATATTTCTGGCTTCTGCAAAATCATTATTCCATTGGTAAAAAAAGACCTTCTTGGTATATAATTTTGCAATTTCCACTGTATTATCTGTAGAACCAGTATCGACAATTATCAATTCAGAATCGATACTTTGAAGAATTGGCTTTAAAGCTTCCAAACACATTTTCAAATATTTTGATTCATTTTTCACTATCATTCCGATACTTAATTGCATTTTTCCGTCCTTTCACATCAAAATCAAATCATTTACATTAAACAAACAACATCCGCTTATCTTTATCCAATGTAAATGATTTGTTATTTGTTATAGCATAAAGCAAACCTAGATAAAACAATTATTAAAACTAATTATTAAAAAGGGCCAGAGAAAAAATTCTCATGACCCTCTATTTTAATATCAGTTAACGCTTTAATTTTCTAATTATTGTAATAACTGAAGTACACTCTGTGGTTGTTGATTAGCCTGTGCAAGCATTGATTGAGCTGCCTGCGATAAAATATTATTCTTGGTAAATTCCATCATTTCTTTTGCCATATCAACATCACGGATTCGTGATTCAGATGAAGATAGGTTTTCAGAAGAAGTGCCCAAATTGTTAATAGTATGTTCTAATCTATTTTGGAAAGCTCCAAGTTGTGATCGTTGAGCTGAAACCTTTTCAATCGCATTGTCGATTGTTGTAACGGCTGCAGATGCTTTTCCCGAGTCTTCAATATTTACCGCGTCCCCACTTGTTTTATCTCTGACCCCTAGTGCCTCAGCGCGCATATCGTTAATTCCAACATACATATTTTGACCAGTATTAGCACCAATTTGCATATTTACAGCTTTACTCACATCAGCATTTCCAGCATCAGCAGCTTTAAAACTAAGTGTTATACTGTCACCTACTTTTAAGTCATTAAGTGCGTTAATATCAAGAGTTTCACCAGTAGATGCTAAAGTAGCACTAAGTGAAAGTGTCGCACTCGTTGCATTATTAGCAGTTAAACTTACATCGGCAGCGGCAACCGTTGGTGCTGCTACTTCAAAACTTGTCGTTGCTGTTCCAGCAGCTGTACGTGTTATAGTAACTGTGAAATCCTTCAGTATTGATCCTGCTACACCTGCTGCACTTTCTAAAGTATTTGAAACATCCTCAAGAGTTATATTTGCACTGGTATTTGCCTTGAAATCAACGTCCCCATCTGCCGCATCTCTAAGACCCTGTTTCTCACCATTTAATAATTTTTGTGTATTAAACTCAGTTGTATTTGCAATTCGATCAATTTCAGTTGTTAATTGATCAATTTCTTTTTGCATTTCACCACGATCAGTTGCTGTGTTTGTGTCATTTGACGATTGTACCGCCAATTCTCTCATTCTTTGAAGAATGGAGTGTGTTTCGCTTAATGCACCTTCAGCAGTTTGAATTAGCGAAATGCCGTCACTAGCATTGCTAGAAGCAGTGTTCAAACCAGAAATCTGGCCACGCATTTTTTCTGAAATGGCCAAGCCTGCTGCATTATCACCTGCTCGGTTAATTTTCAAGCCTGAAGATAATTTTTCTAATGACTTAGAAGTAGCCGACGTATTTGCAGATAACTTATTGTAAGTATTTAACGCTGCGATGTTATGGTTGATTCTCATTGTATTTTCCTCCGTTTTTTATTGACCGAAACCCTCGGCCTGGGAATTTTGTTAGGCTTTCCATCGTACGCAAGGTCCGCCAAATTATTTAAGCTCTTTCGCTCTTGTTATTAATATCGTCTAAACTTATATTTACTTTAGAAAGTTTTTAAAGAAACTTCAATTTTTTTAATTATTTTGTTTAGTGATAATAATAACGTCATTAATGGGTTGCTAAATATATTATCGGTTGTTTTATTTAGAAGTTTAGCCTTTTTTGAAAAATTAAAAAAGGCGTTACCGCCTTTTATACTTTTTCGTCAAACAATGAAAGAACTTGGGTGGTCTGTTGTTCAAAACCTAGCGGACGTGTATAGTCTGGATCGGCACTCGGAGGAACATAGATCGGCCCACCCACATACTTAATAATCACTTGCGGTCTCTGGGTAACCACTAATTCAATATCTGGCGGTGTAAACTCAGTATTTAGATTATCCGTTTCCGGCATACCTCCCGGCAAGCCACTAATTGGGATACTTAATTGCAAGCTAGCCAGATCTATATTATCGTTGTTAACCAGTTTCTTCGCCATTGAATCAATACTGCGATTAGCCTGAGTAAAACGAATTGCCCGGGAATCTCCGTCTTCCATCTGAATATTCAGTTTTAGATTTCCATCTTCTCCAATTTTAGCAGTAGCTGTGTAGGTTGAATTTTCCCAATTATAGTTTGAGCTAGGCGCAAATGAATCTTGCATAGCAATTTTAATCGGATCGCGTTTTACTTGCTGATGACTAATACTATTCGTATTGCGATCAACCTCATGCACCGATGAAAGTGCCAACGGCTCTTTTTCGACATACTCCAGCTTTATTGGTATCGTTTCGATGGTAATTAACGGTTCCATTTTTCCTCCTAACCAAAATCGTTTTGATGCTTTTGGCGATCACAAACAATCTTTAAACTTTTTGAATTATGACATATAATCAAATACTGACTGTTGTACGACACTTTGTCCCATTTGAAGGGCCGCAGAATAAGCAACTTTTTGACTTTGGAAAGCAATATAGGTATAAGCGGCATCAACACCCTCAACTTCTGTTTGTCTTTTATCAAGATTAAAATTCTGAGTTTCGTAACGATTTGTCATAAATTCCAGATATTGTGTTTTTGCACCAATTTGAGTGGTAGTTTGAAATGTTTTTTGACTATTAATCTGATATAACCCATAAAGGCTATCTACTGTGTCATGTGAATAGCTCCCATCTGGCTTCTCAAATTCCGTTGCTATTCTTCCTAACAAATCATAAAGATTATTAGAAACATCTTCTCCCGAAACCGCAGTAGAATCAATTCCATTTCCGACAAAGCTAATCCCAGGAATCGAATAATTAAAAACTGTATTTCGATCAACTTCACCAGTTGTTTGGTCAAAAGATACTCCTAAACCAATATCAACATATAAAGAATCGCGTTTTAAAGCTTCAACCTCTTCGATCTCTGCTGGCGTTCCTTCTTTTAAATCATCTAAATTTTTACCGTTATATTGAAGTTTACCACCAACAACTGCAAACGGTTTTTGATCATTACTTCCACCAAATAAATAGGTGCCAGTTACATTGGTATTGAGTGTTTCCAATAACTGCTCCTGTATAGTACGCAGTTCAGTAGCAATAATTTTTCGATCATCAACACTTTGAGTCCCATTCATACCTTGTAAAATTTTATCGGTTGCTTCAGCTAAAGATGATTCCAACTGACCTACGGTACTTTCCGAATTGGTTAAAAAACCATCAGCGTGACTGATATTATCCTGATAACCTTCCAACTTCGATAAATTTCGTCTAATCTGATATCCTCTAACAGCGGAAGAGACATCCTCTGACGTACGAGCATATTTTCTTCCCGTTGCGACTTGAGTATTAAGCTTATCTAGTCCCACCGATAAATCATTCAAATTTGTTGAATATCGCGACGTCATCATTCTATAGGTAATTCTCATTTTTTTATGTTCCTTCCTGATTACGTTCCAGATTACAAAAATCTTAAACGCCCATCTTATTGATAATATTATCTAAGTTTTCATCTAAAACGTTAAAATAGCGCATCGCAGCATTATACACTTTTTGAAATGCTGATAGGTTGACACCCTCTTCATTTAATGATACTCCGGCCACTGAATCTCTGGCATCCGAAATAGTCTGAAAAACATTTTTGGCAGTTTTAGAAAAGTTTGTATTTAACTCTACATCCGTTCCTACTTCCGCCGTCACACTGGTCATATATTCATTGAAAGTCCCTGTTAATATAGTCCTTCCCAGACTATCCTTAAAATCAATTTTATCACTCATTTTTGCGATCATTCGCTCAACATTATCTGGACTTGCCGGCGTTGCTTCATAACCCGCCGGAGCAGGATCTAATGTTGGTTTGCTCGTCGTATTGATATACGATGGATTATTTAGCCATTCTGTTGAAACCTGAATATTTTTAGCGGTAATGATTGATTCATCTATTGGTGTTAAGGGATCATCACTTTTTCCGCTTGAAAACAAGGGCGCATCATTGTCACCACCAATACCAATAACACCACCATTATTTATTGAAACATTTCCATTAATTTTATTTAATTCTGTCGCAAATTTATTAGCAAAGATATCCATTTTTTGGGCGTAATAATAAATTCCTTTAGCATCATTTTCTTTAAGTGCCGGATCTGCAAAGCTACCTTTACCATTAATAATATCCAAATAACCTTTAAGCTTCCCATCGTTAATCAACTTATTCGCATCCGTCCGCTTCTCTCCGTTGGTATCCGTAATTGAAAGCTGCACATTCAAAGGATCTGTTTCAGAATCCAAACTCATTTCTGCATACTTATCATTATCAATAATAGTAATCGGATTTCCCCCAGCAGGGTTTTCTATAGTAATGCGATAATGAGGAATTGATAAATTTTCAGAAATTTGATCTGTCGGAGACATACTCACCTTTACATTTGAAAGACTCGAAAGTTTATCGATTAGCAGATTCCGATGATCATAAAGTTCATTAGGAGTATTCCCATATATTTCTTCTTTCTGAATTTGTTTATTTAAAGCTGCAATATTTTTCACATAGGTGTTAAATTCGCTATTAACGGTCACATCAAGATTTTCAGTCTGTTCCACGCGCGTTTCATCCAGTTGTGTTGCATACATATTCATCATCTGAGTTACTTTTTCCGCCGCTGATCGTGCAACTTGCGCAATATCCGAGCTGGTTGGCGATTGTGTGAGACTTTGCAAATCATTTATAAAACTGGACAACTCACCTTGTAAAGCCTCATTTGATGCTTCATCAAAGACATCTTCCAAATTTGTAAGTCCTTTAACCATCGTTTCATAACGGCTATTTTCGGCGCTTTGCGTTCGATATCGAGCATCAATATAAGGATCTCTTAACTGCGTTGTTCCTCTCGCTTTAGCACCGATTCCGGTTGAAACCTTCGGTGTTGCATATTTTTCGACCATTCCACTTGTCGTCACCGAAACGATATCAACCCGCTGCCTGGTGTAGCCTTCGGTATTAATGTTAGAAATATTATTTCCAACGATATTAATGCTTGCCTGGCTGGCTTCCATGGCCCGGCTGGCAACGCTATATGCTAAAAATGTTGCTGTCATTGTATTTCTCCTTTATTAAATGCTTTTTTCAAAGGTATTAATCAGTTTTGGTTTTTCTGATTCTTTACCATCCTGTTTGTATGTGGTTTTATCGCTTTTTAAATCATATTGAGCAATACTCTTGTTGACAGTATGCAACTTTGTTTGCAGTAGCGTCTGACATTTTTCTTTGTAAAACGCAATTTCTTTAGCAGTTTCTGAAAATTGGCCAAGAAGTTCAAAAAAACGCATCTGTTCATCGACAGGAAATTGTAGCACAACCTCTGAAAGTCTTTTACCGTTGACATTTAATTTTTCCATATAATCTGCAACGACATTATCAAAGTTTTTTATTTTATAAAGATAGATCTGTTGGTGATTAAGATTCTCATTCAGCTCATCGATGCTATTACTCTGGATTAGCATCAATTCATCTTTTAATTTAGGTATCATCTCACGATGAAGCTTAATAACCCCGAAAAGATAGTCATAAAAACTATCCAGTGTTTCTTCATATTCTTTTGTTTCAAGCATGTTAAACCTCCTCGTGATTTTTCCTTATTATTTTAGCAGTGCATCTACCAATGCTTCGGTTGAGACGCGGTAGGTTCCGTTCTTGACTGCTTCTTTTAATTCACTGATTCGACCGGATTCTTTTACTGTAACATCATAAAGAATCGCTGATTTAGCAGTGGCTATCCGGCTGTCCTCAAACGTTGCACTGCGATCATTGGAAATATTGCTACTGTCTAATTTATTTTTTGAACTAATCTTTTTATTTTCCGAACCAATCCGACGAGCCGATTCTGTTACGGTGTCCTGACCAATCTTAGCTTGAACAGCAGGATTATTACCTAACGCTATTTTCATGATTAAACCTCCTTGTAAAATGTTGTTAGGGTAAAGGTTGAAAACCCCACCCGAATGTTCTTTGAAAATTAAAACTTATTGTTTGGATCAATCAGCGACACCTGGATTTTATTTTCCTAAACATCGTGCTAAAATCGCTTTGTCAGAGAGATCGATGTGCGTACCTCCTGGATCCCTTTTTATCAAAGGACTTATCCGTAAAAAAGCGTGTCACTCCACAAGGACGATTCGATGTTTAGCTGGTTGGGCCACCCTCGGGTGTTACCCGTTTCAAATGCAAGGTTGTCTAGCGTTCTTCTTTCGTGGATGCTCTGATTGATTAAACAGAAAGGCTGTGTTTTTATGTCTGAATTCTTAAATGATTTTGTTGTTGGCATTGACGTTTCCTCAGATTTTTCTGTGGTCGCCATGCTCGAGCCCAGCGGCTCACTGATTCGCAAGCCCTTTCGGATTGATCATAATCCGGCGGGTTTCAATAAGCTGCTCACAATCCTCAAAAAAGAAGAAGAGCGGCTGAAACAAAAGCCCATCTACTTTGTAGAATCTACGGGTATCTTTCATTTGCCACTCTTCTTCTTTTTGAAATCGAATGATCTCAAAGGATTTGTCCTTAATCCTCTATGTGTTCATTCTACCAAAAATTTCGACTTAAGAAAAGTGAAAAATGATGCAAAAGATGCCGAAGCCATTGCCAGGCTTGCTAAATTTCAGGATGTCAAATATTCGCTGGTTCCAGAACCTCAGATTCTTGCTCTGCGGATGTTGTTGCGTGAGTACTATGCCATTTCAGACATGCTCACCGAACTGAAAAACCGCTTGTGCACCGATCTGTATCTGCTCTTTCCCGGTTATCTGGATGTGTTTAGTAATCCTTTTGGCAAGTCCTCACTGAAAATTCTCAGGGACTATCAAACGCCTCAGGACATTCTTTTGGAGAATCCGGATACGCTGGCCCAAATGATCGCCAAAAACAGTCGCAAAGGTCTTACATGGGGGCAAAAGAAAGTTGCCAAACTCCTTGATATGGCTACTCTCTGCCTGTCAATGCCCATGGATTTTTCCTGCCTCAGCCGAAAAATTCAATTTCATCTTGATGGCATTGAAACCTTTCAGGCCAATCTGGAAGGGCTGAAAATACAGCTGGTTGATATGATTGCCAGTGATTCTTTCCCCAAAAATGTCCGGAACTCCATTTTTCTTCTGGAAGCCATGCCGGGGATCGGTTTTTTGACTGCTACCACCATTCTGGCTGAAATCGGCGATTTTTCCCGATTTCACTCTCCAAAAGCACTCGTGGCTTTCTTTGGCCTTGATCCCAGTGTCAATCAATCCGGCAAGTTTAATGGTGATCGGAATAAGATTTCCAAACGGGGCACCCGATTCGGACGCAGAGTGCTTTTTACAGCCGCTCTGGCTTCCATTCGCACTACCTGCAAAGGCGATCCCATCAATCCCATTCTTCGGGATTATTATCAGAAAAAGTGCCTGAGCAAGAAGAAAAAAGTGGCTCTTGTTGCCGTCATGCATAAGTTGTTACATTACATCTTTGCGGTTCTCCGTGATCAGAAACCATTTATCTTCAGGAGACCCGAAGATCATCAGACCTGGCGGAACAACAAAAATTCTGGCCTTTCTCTGGCCGCTTAACCAGCCAATATTTAACTATCTGATTTTTTGCCATTGTTCGGATTTTTTAATGGCTTGTTTTATCACGCCCTTTTTATCAAACCTCTTTTTCTAAAAAATATTGATTTAACTATTGACTTTTATTAGCTGGTCTTTTTCTAATACGTTATCGTGCTAATGTATTTTTAATTAATTAGAATTCAAATAATTAAGATATTTTATTCCTTGTTATACATATCGTCATTATAAAATAAAACTTTAGAAAAAGATAGAAAATAATATCAATTAAAGTATTTTTCAAATCAAATAATCCAGACATCATCAACGTCGGTGAATGTCTGGATTATGAGGGAAACTGGACAATAAGTCACAACATAATTTCGATGATAATAATATGTTTGCCGGGCAGGAAACTACCTCCTAGTATATTACACTATTTTGACAAGAAGCGGATAATTTCATCAGCTATTCGGTCCAGCGGTAATTGTCTTTCAACCCCGCCAATATTAAAAGCGACCATTGGCATCCCATAAACAATCGATGTCTTTTCATCCTGTCCGATGGTGTAAGCGCCCTTTTTTTTCATCTTGAGCAGACCATTGGCACCATCTCTGCCCATTCCGGTTAATATTACACCAATCGATTGTTTGCCGGCAATATCCGCAACTGAGTCGAAAAGAACATCAACAGATGGACAATGACCGCTGACCTTTTCTTCCTGGGTACATCTGACAATATAGGCACCAGCCCTTTTAGCCAAACGCATCTGATAGTTCCCTGGAGCAATTAAAACCCGTCCCGGTTTTAAGGCATCACCATCTTCAGCTTCTTTGACTTCCAGTTCGCAGGTATTGTTTAACCGTTCGGCGTAAAGTTTGGTAAAAACTGGCGGCATGTGCTGAACAATAATAATTGGCGGCATATCTCTCGGCAAGGCCGAAATAACCGCATGAATCGCATCCGTTCCACCGGTTGAAGCACCAATGGCAATGACCGTACTCATTGTGTCAACACCTTGATTAGTAATCGGTCGGCTTGGCGCATAATCCCGTTTCAAATTACCAACTTTGGCCGTTGAAGCAATTTTTATTTTAATGATCAATTCATTGACAAAAGATGCCATCCCACCGGGTCTGGTGACATTTGGTTTGGTAACAAATTCCACTGCTCCGGCATCCAACGCATCTAAAACATTTTGTGATACCGAACTAACCACAATAACTGGCAGTGGATATTGAGGCATTAACTTCTTTAAAAATTCGATGCCGTTCATCTTTGGCATTTCGACATCCAAAGTTAAAACGTCAGGTTTTAATTTAATAATTAAATCCCTGGCCATATACGGATCTGTCGCGGTCCCAACAACTTCAATGTCCGGATCTTTCGCAATTTCCCTCGATAAAGACTCACGAAAGACTAGGGAATCGTCTACGATCAGCACCTTGATTCTTTGCTTAAGTCTCATCACAGATCCCCCTATTATTTTTCTTCAAGCATTTCTTCAATTACTTCGATCTCTTCATTTTTTAATAATCTTTCACAATCTAATAGCAATTGTACTTTTCCGCCAGCTTTTCCAATCCCTTTCATAAAACGATTTTCAAAACCAGTTTTATTGGATGGCGGTGGTGCTATTTCTTCATCATCAATAGTTAAAACTTCTTCAACGTTATCTACAATTAAGCCAACCGATACCGCTTCAATATCGATAACCACAATACAAGTTCGGTCATTATAGGGAACCGGTTCTTTACCGAATTGCAATCTGACGTCGAGTACCGGGATAATTTTGCCTCGTAAATTTATGATCCCTTTAATATAGGTCGGCACTTCGGGAACTTTAGTAATGGATTGCATGCCAATGATTTCAGTAACATATTTTATTTCGATACCGAATACTTCATCCTCTAATGAAAAAGTTAGAAATCTGCCGTGTTGCGTATCTTCTTCCAGATTGTAATTATCTACAACATTTTCTGCCATTATAATTCTCCTCTTTGAATGAATTTTTAAAGTTTTCGTTTTTTCTATTATACTTTAAACTTGTCAAAAGGTACAACCTATTTTATACATCACTTTGACGAAAATCTTGTTATTTTTTTACCCGCATAAAAACTATTTAAACGTTTATTAAAATTATTCATGAAAAATGCTGGGCACTATGTGCTCAGCAGATGCGTGATTAGTTGATTTGAAAGTTCTTTTAATTCTGATCCCGTCCTAAAACTCTTCAATTCTCCGGTTAAGAGATTGGATTTTCATAATACCTGTGGACAGATCAAAATACTGTGTTCGTCCAAAATTTAAACCGGTATCCTCGGCAATAATTGGTATTCTCAATTGACTCAAAACCTGCTTAACACAGATGATGTTTCGTTCGCCAATGGCTCCCAGCTTACTGCCGGCCTGAACTTCAAACATTTGTGCCCCACCAGCGATTTTAGCAACCAGACGATTATTTCCGACCCCAAGTTTCTTCATATCTTGAACTAAATCAACAATCGCTGTATCCGCGAATTTTTTTCGATTAATATCTTTATTCGAAAAATTAGTGCTATCCGGTAGCATAACATGCGACAACCCACCGATCTTCGTAACTTTGTCATATAAGCAGATACCCACGCAGGACCCCAGAGCGTAGGTGACTAATACCTCTGGAGCCTTGGCAAATCGATAATCTGATATCCCAATTACAATCGATTGGTTCATATTTCAAGACCTAATTTTTGCATAATCGTTTTTAATGTATTGATTTCGGCAAACATAATCATATTACTTTTTAAGTCATTAGTCTCTCCAAGAAAGTTTTCCTCGATAAACATTAATTTGTCACCAATTGCCCCAAATTCAATAATTGGTACACTCATCAATGCTCCCACCATATCGATTGCAACGTAAGGCACCGAAACCTCTATTGTTAGACCGGTCAAAGCAGAAATCGCATTGACATAAGATGAGCTTAAAATATTACCAATCTCTTTAATTCCAGAAATTTTCATTTCACTTAATCCTTCTTGATCATCTTCCCCAACTAAAATCGTCATGATGCTTTGCGCATCTTCGACGTTAAGCAAAAACATGATCATTCCGTTAGCATCACCACTGAAATTAATTAGCACCGCTACGGTCATCTTTTCGGCTCCGCCGAGGTTTGCCACCGCCTCATCAAAGCCTGTAATGCGAACACTGGGGACACTCATATCTACCTTTTCATCTAAAATAGTAGCCAACGCTGTGGCCGCATTTCCCGCCCCAATATTTCCAATTTCACGAAGCATATCGATTTGCATTTCGTTTAGTTCATCATAATTCTCGAACAAAGTTCTACCTCTTTCTTTTCAGATATTCCAACTTACATCATCCCAGTGACAATCTCATCGTTATCCCAATAGATTTTACAATGCTCCAAAGCATCTAACTCAAATTGAAATAGCATATCCCCAAAATATATTTTAGTCCCCCGGTAAAGTTTTCGTTTGACTGAAACAGATCCAAAATAATTGTTAATTGCTTTCACTTCGACTTGTTGTTTTGCTTCAATCGTCTTCGCAATCTCTCTTTTTAATGACAATACCTGCTTATCAATTTCTTTTTTTATCCCCGAAATTTGTTTCATCGCCGGGTTATCGTGTTTTCGATTCAAGATATTCTTTTTCTCCTGGGCTAAAAGCAAACTATTAACTTGATTTTCTTTTTCGTAGGATTCTTCCAATTGTGTTCTGAATTCCTGTTCCTCTTTATTAAGCCTCGCAATTTCAGCTTCATCAACCACTTTATCGCCAATTATCCGGATAATCGTCGGATATTCACGGTCGTTACCAATATTTTTCGCGATCAGTTCTCCCGCTAGTTGAATTTCCCCACCGATAATAAGTTCTTTGGTTCCTGATAAAAAAATATTTCCCTTGCAAGTTATCTTACCATCAATAATGTAGTCAACGGTAATATCACCTTCGACACTCAACACCGCGTTTTCAATATAATTACAGCGTAAGTCTTTGCCAACTTTAACCTTTCCCGAACTACCACCGTAAATGCCTTTGGCAATAGCAACGTTTCCGGCCGCTTCTATTTTCGCATCTTCAACAACACCTTTGATTATAATATTGCCCCCGGCTTTAACTGAAAAGCCACTGCTGACGTCCCCATCAATGGTAACATCCCCAGAAAAATCGATGTTGCCAGTCGAAAAATCAATATTTTTTGAAATATGTAACATCTCATTAATATTGATCGTATTAACAAATTTTACAATTCCATCACAATCGGCAATTAGTAACGTTTCATCTTCATTTAGACTCGTATTTTTCCCTACCGGTACAAATGGCTTTTTACCTTTTTTTGCCGGGATCGGTTCACCCAAAATATTAGTTCCATCAGTGCCATCTTTTTCTTTGACAATTTCACATAAAACTTGACCTTTTTCAACCATCTGAAAGTAGTTAAGGTTTTTATAGTCGACGCGATTTTCTCCGCCATATTCTGGTTTATACTCTGAATCTTTTTTGATAAATAATTTAACTGTCCCATTTTCTCCGTCAACCGGCTCTTCAGCCACCGCAACTTTGATTCTGATATTAAAAATTGGTCGTTGTGCCAGTTTTTCAACTGCACTTTCAATAATACCATACACAATTAAATTTTCTTTTAATGCGCTCAGGAATTGCTCCTTCGTAAACGTCGTGCAACCCTCTTCGTTTTTTTCTAATTTGATAAACCCTTGTTTTTTATCGTCGCTAATGCTGACTTCAATCAATTTTTCACATGCTACTTTCTTATTCTCCTCGCTCATAAACATCCCCTTTTCGCTATTCACTGACTAAACACCTTTAACGCTACTACTATCTCAGCTGATTAACCGTTTTTTCCATTTCATCAGTGGATTGTAAGATTCTTGAATTAAATGAAAAGGCACTATTTGCTTCCAGTACTTTTACCATTTCCGTTGCCGAATCGGTAGCTGATGATTCCAGATATCCGGTTCTTAAAATACTAACATTGTCAATTTGCGGTTGTCCCGATCGATTGGTTTGAGCAAATTGGTTACCACCTAGTAATTCCAGTCCATAGGCATTCGGAAAAGAAAATATGCCGATCTCTTCACTTTCATAACCAGCGGTAACATTCAGGGGATTACGATCCTTTCCCAAGACATAATTTCCCACGACATCAACAAGAAACTTTTGGTCGCCTTCAACACTGATATGAAACACCCCGTCTCGAGTATATGTCGTGAGATTGGTTTCTCTGTTCAAAACGCCAAAAAAACCATCGCCATCAATGGCGCAATCCAGCTCTCGTCGCGTCGGTTCCAGCTCTCCTTGCGTAAAATCGATACCGACTTTTTGTACCTTAGCGCCGTGCCCGGTGCTGATTTGGGTTCCGGCACCACCATCAATATTTTCGTACAATAATGACGCAAATGCTGTAACCTGCGGTTTAAATCCCAAGGTGTTAATATTCGCGACATTATTACCAATTGTATTAAGGGCATTCTGTTGCGCAATCATACCGGTTTTTGCGGCATAAAATCCTCTTATCATAAAATTCTCCTTGTGCTTGCTCAGAACCTTCAAAATTTAGCGATCTTGCTAAGTCTAAATAGGCCTGATCTAATTTGTTATTTGATTATTAACCTACTTTTCCAATTGTATTTGATGCGATCTCACTGATTCGATCAAATATTTTCAACATTTGTGTACATGAAGTAAAATTATTCTGTTTAGAAATCATATCACTCATTTGACTCGTCATATCGACGTTTGATTCTTCCAATCGTTCCTGATAAAGAATATAGGTTCCCTCCGGTGCCACCTGAAAACCGGTAGCACTCTGAAAATATCCTTCTCCAATTGGGGTTAGATCAGCGGGATTGGCAACCATCGAAATGTTAATTCGATCGACTATGACATCATTTTGCCTGATTACGCCGTTTGGTTCCAGCTTAAAATCACTGCCCGCTAATCGGATCGGTTGATTAGCCGTATTTAAAACCTGTCCCACTCCCGGCAAGATCAAAAATCCTTGTTCGTCCACTTCAAATTGCCCGTTTCGCGTTAAGACTTGTCCATTAGCAGGATTTTGGATCACAAAAAATCCTTGCCCTTGAATCGCTAGATCGACACTTCGATGTGTTTCCGTAAAACTTCCCTGAGTAAAATCAATATATTGCTCCGCATTAACCGTGATATAAGCGCCTGGGCCAATATCGGTTTGTGCAATTTGGGGATCCAAACTCATTCGTGAAATCATGTAATCCCCAAAAGTCGACTGGATCGTTGATTGACTTTTATAACCGGCCGTTCTGACATTTGCCACATTCTGAGCCAGTACACTGATCGCCTTTTGTCCAGACAACATTCCCGCTGCTGCTGAATAAGATCCTCTATCCATTCTTGTACCTCCTTTATTTTGTCTGTTTAATGGTATTAAAACGATTAAACTCTCTATTTAGTAATTCTTTAAGCGATTACGCATTTTTATCATAGCCTGTGAATGTATTTGTGAAACACGCGATTCGGTAACACCAATTATCTCAGCGATTTCTTTTAATTTTAGATTTTCATAATAGTAAAGTGAAACAACCAATCGTTCTTTTTCTTTTAGCTGGTCAATTGCTTCGCCCAATTTTATTTTTAATTCATCAAATAGAAGCGTTGATTCGGGTGAATCATCTGAACGTTGTTCCGTGATCAGTGGTGAAACTTCCATCATTTTTTCATTAATTGCTTCTTCATAAGAAAGAACAATCGAATTGTGTCGTTGCTGCAGAATTTTTTGAAGATTCGCCTCAGAAATACCCATTTTTTCGGCAATCTCGGCTTCTGTTGGTTCTCTATTTAAAGTTGCATATAATTCTCCGTGAGTTTCTTCCAAAACCCGTGATAGGCTCCTTTGACTACGAGGAACCCAATCCTGTTTACGCATAAAATCGATCACCGAACCACGAATTTTCAAAGTTGCAAAAGTTTCGAATTTATTTCCCATATCTGGATTGAACTTTTCAACGGCATCAATTAAAACAATCATTCCCTGGTTGACCATATCATCAAGTTGCCCAAAATTGTTATAACTTCCTTTAAATCGCAAGACAATTTTTTTTACCAGATCACTATAATAAAGAACTATTTCATTTCGTAGCTCGGTATTTCGTTGCTCTTTATATAACTGCCAAAGTTCCATAATTTGTTCATCTTCTTTATTCTCAGCTAACAAATTTTCAATTGGCTCTTCATTATCTTCGTCAATATGATTATTCTCTTTTTTTAATTCTACAACATTCATTTTGACTCTCCTCAATCTTTAAAGGATTTTCGTTGATCAACCTTCCAACTTTATCATTCCAATTACTTGTATTTGGATATTTGTATCTATTTCATTAAAAGAAAGTATGGTTAAATCTGCCATAAATTGTTCAATTAAACGCTTAAAATAAATACGCACAATCGGTGAAGTAAGAATAATTGAATGATCAATAATGTCTTTTACCTTCTCAATCTGCTCAGTAACTTTTTCGACTATGGTTTGAACAACCTGTGGGTCAATCGCGAGGTAAGTTCCATGTTCATTTTTCTTTGCTGAGTTTAAAATAATCGTTTCAATTTCCTGATCCAAGGCGATCACTTTAATGCTGTTACCATCGGTATATTTTCTGGTAATCGTCCTTTTTAATTTCTGTCGAACGTATTCCGTAAGCATATCGGTATCTTTGATATTAACACCGTGGTCACCCAAAGTTTCAAGGATGCTTTCTAAGTCTCTAATTGGAATTCCTTCATTTAACAAATTAATAAGAACTTTTTGAAAATCCGCTATCGAAATAATATTGGGTATGACATCATTTACAATTGCTGGATTGGTTTTTGATACATTTTCTAATAACGTATTAATATCTTGCCGGCTTAATAATTCATGCATATGTTTCTTAATGACTTCCGACATATGGGTAACAATCACCGAGAGCGCATCAATGACTGTATAGCCGTACACTTCTGCCAGTTCTTTTTCATTTTCGGTAATCCATTTTCCTTTAATCCCATAGGCTGGTTCAATCGTTTCAATCCCGTCGATCGGTTCGCTGGTATTCGACGGATCAAGCGCCAGATAATAGCCAACCAAAACTTCACCTTTGGCGATTTCTTCACCTTTTATTTTAATGACATATTGATTGGGATTGATTAAACCATTATCTCTCAATCTGACGGTCGGAATGACTACTCCCATATCCATAGCAAATTGCTTCCTGAAGATGACAATCCGATCGATGAAATTACCGGAGCTGCCTTCATCAACCATCGGTAGCAATGAATAGCCAAACTCCATTTCGATCGGTTCTACGCCAATTATATCATAAACATTATCAATATTTCTGTAAAAATCAACTTCACTGCTTTCTTCCTGAATGAGTTGGGTCATTTGTTCGGTTTCATCCGTCACTACTTTTACTCGAGACCGTCTGATCAACACTAGCCCCAGTCCACTTAACATCATTGCCAAAATCAAAATTTGTAGTGCCGGTGCTCCTGGAATAAAAGCCATTGCTGAGATAACAATCCCAGCGATTACTAAAACCTGCGGCTGTGATAATAATTGATTTCTAACATCAACATTTAAGTTGTTTTCAGATGCCGCACGGGTGACAATCATTGCCGTTGCGACCGAAATCATCAGTGCCGGTACTTGGCTAACCAAACCATCCCCAACTGTCGCAATAGAATAAACGGTAATGACTTCAGTAATTGCCATTCCCCCCTGAACCATCCCAATGACAGTCCCGGCCACAAGGTTAATCACGGCTATGATCATCGAAGCGATGGCATCACCTTTTACCAGTTTTGTAGCCCCATCCATTGATCCATAAAACTCAGCTTCATTCTGAATTTTCAAACGTCGTTCTTTTGCTTCGATGTCGGTTATGGCCCCAGAACTCAAATCAGCATCAATTGACATTTGTTTACCGGGCATCGCGTCCAATGTAAACCGTGCCGATACTTCAGAAATTCGTTCAGCCCCTTTAGTAATAACAATAAACTGAACAATAACGATAATTAAAAATACAATAAATCCAACAATGGCATTACCACCTAATACAAAAGCACCAAAAGTTGCAATAACCTGTCCCGCTGCGCCACCATTTGAAAGAATCAGTCTGGTTGAGGAAATATTGAGTGCTAATCTCAATAAGGTTGTAATTAATAGCATTGACGGAAAGATTGAAAAATCCAGCGGACCTTTTATATACATTGTTGTTAAGAGAATAATCAAAGATATTGAAATATTTAAAATAAACATAAAGTCCAGAATAAATGGCGGTAGTGGTATAATAATGAGCGCAATTGTCATTATTACAAAAGCAACAACAAGATTTTGAACGATTTTCATGAAAAATTTTCCTTCTTTTTATTACTGTAAACCCAAGCCATTAATTCTGCTACAGCTTTGTAAAGTTCTGCCGGTATATAGTCATTAATATCAACTAATTCATACAAACCTCTGGCTAACGGTTTGTTTTCCTTAATCAAAATCCCATTGTCTTCGCCGGCTTTGACAATACGCAAGGCAATAAGGTCTTTACCTTTTGCCAATACCATTGGCGCAACGTCATGATCCATATCATATTTTAATGCCACGGCGTAATGGGTTGGATTTCTGACAATTACATCGGCCTGAGGCACCATTTGCATCATCCGGCTCATGCTCATTTCACGTTGTTTCTGTTTGATTTTTCCCTTAATTTCAGGATTTCCTTCGGTCTGTTTATATTCGTCTTTAACTTCCTGCTTGGTCATTTTTAATTTTTTTTCATAGTCATAACGCTGGTAAGCATAATCCAAAATTGCCACAACCGCAAAAATCATACTGATGGTCCTCACCATCGAAATCGTCTCAGCTCTCATAAACATCATATTTGAATCAATTCTTGTTGTTAGCATATCGGGAACCATTGGAATAATTCCTAAAATAATCGAATAAATCATCCCAATAATCAAAACTACCTTAACTAATGATTTTAACAGTTCGACTACTGATCTTAAAGAAAACATCCGTTTAATTCCGGACAGCGGATTGATCCGATTAAATTTAGGTTTTAACGCATCTCCCGTTACCAAGAATCCCGTTTGCACCCCAGACATAATAATTGCGACAATCATAACTACGATTGCAATAGGGAGCACCGATACTAAAAAAATAATTGCCGCTTCCCTAAAAAGCTGATTAATTGTCTCAACTGATAGTGATTGGAAGTTTAAAATATTGCTCATTTGCTCAATATAACAATTTTTTATCTGTTGATAAATAAAAGGCACCATCAAATTCAATAAAAAAAATGCTACAAATAATAAAACCACACTCACTACGTCTTTACTTTGAAAGGTGTTTCCTTTTTTACGTTCGTCTCGTCGTTTTTTGGGAGTCGCTTTTTCTGTTTTTTCTGATCCCGCCATTATTTTCTCCGATTATTTTTGATTATATAAAAAATGTCAACACTTGATTTATTTTCTCCATCATCAAAAAATTCATTTGTGTCATAAAATTGGCCAATGTAGGAATTAATGTAAAAATAACAATTAAACCAATAAAAACTTTTATCTGAATATTAATAACAAAAACATTAATGTTCGGAACCAATCGCATTAAAATTCCCACCGCAAATTCAGCAATAATTTCTGTTACAATAATTGGCAGGGATAGCTGTACAGCATACAAAAAGATATAATACATCAATTCAATAAAATAAACGCCAACCCGATCGCTGACGGTGCCAAATCCTACCGGGATCACCTGAAAAGATTGAATTACTACCGAAAACAAAGCCAAATGAGCATTAGATACAAAAAAAATCAAGACAAACATGGATGTCAATAAGTTCCCCGTAACTGAAACATTCGCTTTAGTAGCCGGATCATACATCGAAGCCATACTGAGACCCATTTGCATGTCAATAATTTGCCCTCCCAATTGAAGAACAGAAAGAAACATTGACATAATAAAACCGATGACAATCCCGATTATAAAGCCTTGTAACATTGCCCCAACAAACTCAATCACCGAGTAATTGATAACTTGAGTCGTCCCTATCTCAAAAACGGCATACAATGCAATTGCTAAGGATAAGCCCACTTTCATAATATTAGGAACGCTGTTTCTGCCAAAGATCGGATTGAAAAAAATTACGCCTGCGGTCCTACAACTAGCTAAAAGAAAAATCAAATACTGGTTCATGTCAAATATCACAATTATCACCCATATTTATTTCTCAAATCGTTGTAGCAATCAGTTCAAATATTCTCAATACCAAATCCGACATTTGCTGTAGCATCCAACCACCCAATAAAACAAGCATGACCGCCGTAATAACCAATTTAGGAACAAAAGTCATCGTTTGTTCATTAATCGAAGTCGCTGCTTGAATAATTGAAATAACCAAGCCGACAAGCATACTTACCAAAAGAATTGGCGCTGCAACTTTCATTCCTGTGAAAACAGCATCTCTAAAAATCTCAATTAATTGTCCTGTTCCCATTATTAGCCCCTTTATTAGTTATAGGTCATAATCAACGTTTTGACTAAAAGACCCCATCCATCCACCACCACAAACAACATAATTTTAAATGGCAATGAAATCATAACTGGCGGAAGCATCATCATCCCCATCGACATGAGTACACTTGCTACGATCATATCAATGATTAAAAATGGAATAAATATTAAAAATCCAATCAGGAATGCCCTTTTTAATTCACTAATAATAAAGGCCGGAATGACAATCGTTAATGGCAGTTGTTCCGGCGCCAGATTTTCAACATCTGTTTGACCAGCTTGAATTGATAAACTTTTAAACAAATCGACATCGGTATTAGTTGTTTGTTTTAACATCCATTGCTCAATTGGTGCAGTAGCCCGGTCTAGAAATTGTTGAGTATCAATGGTTCCCGCTGTATAGGGTTGTAACGCAACATTGTTAATCTCCGTTAAAACTGGTGACATCACAAAAAATGTAATAGCTACCGCCAGCCCAACCAAAATCTGATTTGGTGGTGTCTGTTGCGTTCCCAGTGCATTTCTCAAAAAAGATAACACTATGATAATGCGCCCAAAACACGTCATCATCAACAATAGTGTTGGTACAATCGTAATCAAAGTCATCAAAACAATGATTTTTACCGTATCCGAACTCTCTCCTGCCAGTAGACCTTCGATTGAGAGTTCGGCTCCATGGGCTTTAGTTGCAGTAAGAAAAAACAAGATAGCAATGACCGGCATTATGACAAGTATTTTTTGAGCTGTCACTTTCCCTTTTTTAATTGTCGTATTTATCTTATTCATTCTGTTTTTCCTTTTGAGAAAATGATTTAACCATACTGATAAAGCTTTCTTTTGATGAGTCCTGTTTTTTTTGAAAAGTAATTGGTTTTTCTAACTCTGTTAATATTTGAATATTGTTTTCTGTTACTCCAATCAAATATTGATTTCCCTGAATATCAATAATAATAATCGAACCATTTTTTCCGACAATCAATCGCTCAACCACCTTAATATGCTGGCCATTTGAGCCGATTCTTTTTAAGAACTGATTGGCATACCATCGACTACCATAATAGGTTAAAACGATCACCCCAACGGTCCCGACAAGTGCTAGAATAATTGAAAAGACATCACTACTACCCACTTTGGACCCGCTTCCTGTTATTTACCAAGGGCACTATTAACCGTTTGGATCAAGCGATCTGCTTTAAATGGTTTAACAATAAAATCCAATGCACCACTTTTAATCGCTTCGACAACCATGCCTTCCTGTCCCATTGCTGAGCACATAATGACTTTGGATTGCGGTTCATATCCTTTTATCGCTTGCAAAGCCTGAATACCATCCATTACTGGCATCGTAATATCCAACAAAACTAGGTCAGGACGATTTTCCTTATACTCCGCCAAAGCTATTTCCCCATTTTCAGCTTCAATAAAATCAGTATAACCACCTTTTTTCAAGCTGTCTTTGATCATCATGCGCATAAAAGCCGCGTCATCTACAATTAAAATCTTACTCATTTTCTTCTCCTTATATCAACTCTTTTTTAATTATACAGTAATCAACTGTAATTGTTATTACTTTTTCTGGTCAGGATTTTCTTTAACTTTGATAATTTCGGTTATTTTAACACTATAATTGTCATCAACCACAACTACATCGCCCCGGGCGATCAATCGCCCGTTTGCAATAACATCTACTTGATCACCTGCCTGGCGATCCAACTCCACGATATTTCCAAGAGTCAACTCCGCAATATCTTTTATTTTTTTTCTTGTTTTGCCCAATTCTACAGTAATTTGAATCGGCACAGACATCAGCAACTCCAAGTTATCACCGGGAATATTCATTCGTTGATCTTCGCCGAGTTGGCGATATTCATAAGGATTCACCTGAACCGGCTGTTGTGGCGCCCGATAGGCCGCTGCTGGGGGTTCATTTTTTACAACTCGCGCTGGTTCAGCTTGTGTCCCCGGCGCCATTTGCGGTGGTGGTTGATATGCTGTTTCCTGTTGAGGAGGTGCCTGCTGAGGCGGCGCTTGTTGCGGTGGCACTTGTTGCGGCGGTGCTTGTTGCGGCGGTGCTTGTTGGACTGGTGGTACCTCGTCTTCTTCGTCGTCCATCCCACTTGCCCCCATCGACATGGAGACAATCTCTCGAGCTAAGGCCGGTTCCATCGCGCTAATAAATTCACTCTCCACCAAACCTTCAATGCTCAGATTAAATTTAATACTAACTAAATTCTCGCCTTTTAACGAAAATAATTCCTGAATGCTGGCATTGCTGGTAGTATCCAGCAACACTGGTGGTGAAATATTAACTACTTTTCCCAAAAATGAAGCTAATGCTCCTGCTGCTGCTCCCATCATCTGATTCATAATTTCGCCAATAGCGCTTTTGCTGATTTCATCAAATTCGATGTCATCACTGGTATCCATATCAAATAATTGAGATAGGATTTTTTTCATATCTGATTCCTGCAGCAACAGAACATTGGCACCTTCGATGCCTTCGACATAATTGATTAATACGCCAATTACCGGTTCAAGGTAAGCGAACTCAAATTCCTCTACTCCAATCGTTTCAATTCTTGGTGTGGTGATATTTACCTTTGTATTTAATATGGTCGACATGGCTGTTGCAGCTGTTCCCATACTGATGTTCATTACTTCCCCAATAACATCAATTTCCATACTGGTTAGTTTCTCTGGATTCTCGACTGCATCTGTCATATAAATAGTTCACTTCCTCTCTCATTAAGCTCTTTAATCTGAATGGCTCTTTTATTTTTGTAATCTCCCATTTCGCCTTTAAACCAAACCTCGTCATTTACAACAATATCAACCATGGAATTAACTAGCTTATCCAGTTTAATAATATCGCCAACTTCCAGTTCATAAATATCCTGAGAGAGTACTTCAGTATCTCCTAATACGCCTTTAATTTCCAATTCTGTTTTCCTGATTTCATTAATAATATTTAATCGTCTTTTTTCCTCCGCTTGCTGATCTCCTCTTTTTATATTTTTTTTGGTTTGCGACATCTTCTTTTTAAAGAGCATATCCAAGGTTGTTGCTGGGATGCAAATATTAATCTTACCCTGTGTTTCATTTACCTTGATACTCATGACGATGATGACAACATTCTCATCAGTACCAATTCCCTGAAGAATTCGCGAATTGGTCTCGATTTTCATGAGTCTTGGTGAAATCTCCAAGTAGTCAAACCAGACATTTTTCATCAGGTTAATCATCCCTTTAAAAAAATACTCTAAAACACCAATCTCAATTTCAGTGAATTCCCGATCTTCTTTGAGTGGTTTTCCTGAACCACCTAAAAGTCGATCAAAACTACAAAACCCAACCTCTTTAGATATATCCATAACAACCAGATCTTCTTCATCTTCACTGTCTTTTATATCAAAATCAATCAGTCCCATTAAGACTGAATCCGGAAGGGCATTATTGAATTCATAATATTGTTGTTCTTCAACCTCAATGATTTCAACTAAACTATAAGTCTGAAGAATCCCAGTGATGTGCGAAGACACCAATCTTGCGTAATTTTCATATATACTGAACAAATGTTTAAGTTGTTCTCGCGTAAATAGTTTAGGTCTTCTGAAATCGTAGTCTTTAACCTTTTTCCCAGGAGCCGCACTTGATACTTCTGGTTCGTCTTTACCACTTATTAAACTACTTAAAAGACTATCAATTTGACTCTGCGAAAGAATTTCTGCCATATTTGTTTCTCCTAGTTATTGTCTTGTTTTACTGCGTAGCTGTTTCTGTCCCAGTATCACTACTCGTAATATCACTAAAAAAGTCATCCGTTTCAGAAATAATAATCTCTACCCGTCTATTTTTCGCTCTGCCTTCTTCTGTATCATTCGGCGCTATTGGACGATACTGGCCAAATCCGACTGACAATAATTTCGAAGGATCACTAATATAACCATTTTGAAGGAATCTTAAAACCATGTTAGCACGATTACTCGACAAGTCGCGATCATCAACGGGCGAATCTGCCACCGCTGTGTGACCATCAATTCGGATTGATTTTACCGTTGGTTCAACCGCCTTAAAAGCCAAGCCAATATCACTTAAAATCTTTTGACCACCAGCTTTAATTTTAGCACTATCTGGTTCAAAAAAAATCGATGACATAAATTTTATTGAAACCGCTTTATCGAACTTTTCAATGCTAACCGCATCTGCCAAACCATTCTCTTTGGTATATTGGCTGAGATACTGATATAAATCTTCTAAATCAACGACTTGATCAACGGTAATATCAGCATCAGGAGAAGTTGAGCCATCAGATTCTGTCGCTGTCCCGGTTGTTTCGTACACCGCAGCCGGATTGAATATTTCGACAAGTTGTTTGTATTTTGCCGCATCAATTGTCGACATTGAGAAAAGCAGAATAAAAAAAACTAAAATCAAAGTAATCATATCAGCATAGGTATTTAACCAGGCGTCTTTATTAATCGCTTTTTTATTTCTATTACGCTTTCCCATATTTATATACCCCTGTTTTTAATTTTCAACAGCTTTTCCTTTTTTCCCTTTAGCTTTTCCTTTTGCTGGTTCATCACCATTTGCTTTTCTGATTTCTTCTTCGGTTAAAAAGTTCATCAGTTTGTCCCGAATATATTTAGGATTTTCGCCTTCTTTGATGGCGACCACCCCTTCAATGATCAGTTCCTTGATCAGAAGTTCCCGCTCTTGAGCAATTTCTAATTTATTCGACATTGGCATAAAAAGCGTATTCGCTAACAATGACCCATACAAGGTTGTAATCAAAGCTACTGACATGTCTGAACCTAACGAACTGGCCCCGCCATCAAGACTCATATTCGCCAACATGTTAATTAAGCCGATCAGGGTTCCAATCATCCCAAATGCCGGTCCCAACGCCGCTCCAAAATCGTAAACTTTTCGCTCCGCATCGTTTCTGGCCACAATATAATCTATTTTTTGATCAAACCATGATCTCAACTTGTCCGGCTCAATGGCATCTACAATCCTCAACACACTTTCCTTTAGAAACTCATCTTGAATCTCAGCGGCTTTCGCTTCTAACGCCAACAAACCTTTACGTCGCGCTTCTTTAGATAATTCGGTTAAGGTCTCAACATATTCCAGGGGATCTTTTTTACTTCGAAAAAAAATCATTTTAAGATGTTTGGGGATCTGTGCAAAAGCTTTAAACGGAAATGCTGCCAGCAATACAAAAAGCGTTCCACCAATAGTAATAAATACACTTTGAGGATTCCAAAAATTCAAGATTGCGCCAATATCAAATCCAGATCCCCCGAATGTCATCCCAAAAAACATGGTAAAGACGATTAAAACATAAGCGATGATTGTTGTGATTTCCATAAATATACTTCCTGTCCGAATTTAGTGACTAACGACTAAAAATATTTCGTTTGTAAGCAATGATTTTTGAAAGTACCTGTGCCGAACTTTCCGTTACAACATAATGTTTCCCATTCATTAGCCGGATGGTTGTATCCGGTTTTTCTTCAATGGTTTCAATAATTTCACAGTTTAAGATAAATTTTTCATTTTTCTGCTTATTCAGTCTTGTTAATTCTATCATATTTCTACCTCATTTGTCGTATTTTTTTTATGATTAAACTATATTTAACAAATGTTTTTTCAATCAGTTGTAAAATATCTTTATTCGCTTTTTATAATTAACCATTGACAAAAAACTCTACCCGAAGAAGAGAACTTCTTCGGGCGTGAGCTATTTACTTACTATATATCTATCAGTATATCTCATCATTTATTTTATCGTTTAAGATTAATCAGTTCTTCTAAAATCGAATCTGATACCGTAATGATTCGCGAATTCGCCTGAAAACCACGTTGCGCGACAATCATATCCGTGAACTCCTGCGATAAATCGACGTTTGACATTTCCAGGTTAGCCGATTCGGTACCACCGGTTCCGTTTGTTCCGGCTTTCGTCGCGATAGCGGTACCAGAGTTGGCTGATTCCATAAAATAGCCATTGCCATCCTGAAGCAAACCATCTGTATTGGCAAATTTTGTAATCGCCAAATACCCTAGTGTAATCGGTTTGTCACTACTCGC
The DNA here is from genome assembly GCA_965140355.1 of uncultured Acetobacterium sp. Taxonomy (GTDB): domain Bacteria; phylum Bacillota; class Clostridia; order Eubacteriales; family Eubacteriaceae; genus Acetobacterium. The sequence continues at coordinate 119,977 of OZ223194.1, forward strand.
TTCGATCTTACCAACTTTTGTACTTTCGACCGGAGTAGTATCAGCTGTGTCAGCCACTGCTTTAAAATCAACAGCTTCAACTCCCAGCGTTAGCGTGCCATCTGTTGTCGTACTCTTTAAAGCAACACTAGTATCTACGGTCTCATCAAAATTAGCAAGATCATCTGATTTAAGATACTCTGTTACCCCGCCTGCATTTTTGACCGTAGCAACAGCTGAAACATAACCATCTGCCAGTACACCCCCTAGATCCGCTCCATTAACTAAATCCGCAGCTGCAGATATTTTTGTCGTATCAATTTTTAACCCCGGCAGATTCGCGAAAGTCAAAATTCCTGCTGACGAAAGTGTTGCTTCTCCATAATCCCCATCAGGACTATCTAAAGGATCTCCCGCTTTATTTGTTATGCCTGTTGCCAATGTATAAACATCGCCGGTTTTTGTCAATGTTATTGTCGCACCATCAGCAATATCCATCGTCGGATCAATTGAAAGTGCATTTAATTCAGCACTACCAGAGTCGATACTCACCATATCTCCGATCGCCAACTTTACATCCCCGGTATAATTGGATGTGGTCGGAACTTCAATTGAATTTAACCAACTAAACGCTGACGAAGCTGTAAATTCTGGGTTACCCGCTTGAATTCCGATTATTTCCCCGGATTTACCAATCGTGATACCGGTAAGACCTTCAAGTATTTTGGGATCAACTCTAAGAGCATTTAATTCATCAATAGCCAGTGTCCCATTGGCATTTAAAATCGGGGTACCATCAGCATCAATTGGAATTCCCATGACCTTGCTACCGTTACCATCTGTCAAGTTGCCATCGCCATCAAATTTCAAATTGCCGACCCGGGTATAGCGATTACTGCCAGCTTGCGGTTGTACCGCCAGATAACCTTCCCCCGCAATGTACACATCCAATGCTCTCCCAGTACTTGCTCCTGAAGAGACCGTATTTAGCATATCAATGCTCCCTACCTTTGCTCCGTAACCGAGTTGGCTAGCATTTGTCCCGCCTGCTGTCGCTGTTGCTCCGGTAGCGGTTGACAAACTTTGATACAACACATCACTAAAAACAACTCGACTTTTTTTAAATCCGTAAGTATTGACGTTGGCGATATTGTTACCAATAACATTTAATTTAGTCTGGTGGGCCGCCATCCCCGAAATTCCTGAATATAATGATCTAAGCATTTTTTGTTCCTTTCTGTGCCGTTTCGAAACTTATCTATCGGTCAAAGTTTCATAGTTTCCTCGCGGAGGTCCAACTATATAAATACAGCACCTTCAATATCATTGAATAATTTATTTTTCATTTCATTTTTGTCCATTACCGTTATCACGCGTTTATTTGCCGCACTGACAATAAAAGCAGAATCGTCCATCATGATCAAAGTATTGTTAATCCCTTTTTCCTGAGCCTGATCACATGCGTCACCCAGTTTTTCCAAATCAGCTTCGGTTACTTCAATATTCCGTTGCTCTTTTCTAATACTGGCATGTTTTGAAAAAGTAACGGTATTTTTAATATTCTGATCCAGCAGATCCTTAAAACTTACTTTTGCTTCTGCACTTTTAGAGCTTGCTGTACTTTGATTGGTACTGTTTATTATTTCTGTTTGCCGAATAATTGCGTCATTTAAACGGTAATAATTGCTATTAATACCATTAGCCATTTTATTACCTCAGCTTTCAAAAATTGTCACTTTTCTTTTGGTTGCGCCACTTCCATAACACTACTCATCGGGAACGAGATACCGCCTACAATTATTTGCGCATCGCCATTATATAAGTTCACACCTTCTACCGTTCCGGTGATAACATTTAATGAACCATCACCATTAGTTTCCGCTAAAGTTACTTCTTTTCCCACTAAACTTAATGAATAGGTTGTTTTTGTTAATTCATTCAATTCTGTTAAGGCCTGGACCATTGAAAACTGGGCCATTTGCGATGTATATTCGGATGTATCGGCAGTATTATTCATATCCTGGTTTTGTAATTGGGCAACCATTAACTGCAAAAAATCGTCCATATCCAACGAAGTACCCAACTTTTTTGTCGAATTCGCCGCTGCTGTTTTGGAAGCAGTTGCGGAAGTTGTTAGATATTCATTAATTCCATCAATCGCCATCTTTTTTCTCCTTTACACTAAATAATTAATCCGACGTTGCCCTGCATATTGTAAATTCTGAGCTATACTAATGATGCCATTATCAGCTTCTTCGTCGCCATTATTAAGTAAGCTATTTTGAATATTGCTATTTTTTAAAAAGCTTTCTCTTAAACGGGAGTTATGCTGCTGCTGATTCAAGTCCGCATTATTGTTCATCAATGAGGCCAAGTTTTCTCCGTTTTCACTGGCTTCCACCGGTGCATTCAAATGAACCGTTTCGACTTGAACATTTTGCATTGCCAAACCTCTCACTAATTGGTTAATTTGTTTTCCCAACAAGTTTTGTGTTTCTTTACTTGCCGCGGTAATGTCAATAATGAGTTTCCCCTGATCATACTTTAACTGAACTTCAATTTCTCCCAAATTTTCTGGAGACAAAGTCATTTGTAAAACCATCGGTTTGTTAGGTTCGAAATTTTGGAGAATCTTTTGTTCGACTTGTTGTGCTACCTCGACATTTGTATTTGCTTTAACTTCGGAACCTTTATTGATATTAGCGGTCGCCACATTGATCTCGTGAATTCCTTTTTGACCGAAATTTTCATTGTCTGTCTGAAGTACATCGCTTTCCCGTCCATCATCAACAGCAATATCCGGCTTTACAAATTCTTCCGTGGCCACTCCATCATTAACTTTAGCTCCAACCTCCTTAATGCTAGCTGGTACGCCTTCCTCAACTTGAGTATTTGCGTTAATGATATCCTGATTTTTTAAGCCTAAACCCTTGTTTTTGCCATCTTTAGTTGTACCTATCGACATCGACGCTTCCTGAGTATTCGTTTTTGTTCCAATATCGACTGATCCATTTGATTCAGCCATTTCATCATTAACAAATTGCTTGATTGCAGTTTTTTCAAGTTCATCTCCCATTACTGAGGATTTATCATTTTCTTCATCGATTGAGATCCCTTTCTGAACTTCTGTAAACGACAAAATTTCTGCAGTCGTATTCACTTTATTATCTACCGTGGGCTCATTCCCATTAGCCGATAACGTATCTTGAGGCTGAGTTACTATACTAACCTGTGATGCCGTTTCATCTGAACCTGCATCAAAACTGAGTTTCGTCAGCGTTTCATCAGGATTGACCGGCAAATTTTGAATGCCCAGCAATTGAGCATTTTCAATTGCCACCAAAGAACCATCTTCGTTATTTTCATCACTTTCCAGTTTCTCTGATTTAATCACAACTGATTCCCCTTTATCTAACGTCACATCATCATCTTTTCGTCGCTTATCTCCTGATGTTTCATTGCTTTTGGCCGCATCAAGATCTTTAGCATTGTTTTGCTGTTGACGAATCGCCTTCGCTTGATTGAGATCCTGTTTCGACTGATTAAACAAGTCTTTAAATTGAGCGCTCCTTTCATCGCTTTTAGTTTGACTACTTTTAAGATTTTCCGCTTTTGCAACCACCCCATTCACGATCGACTTTCCTGTCGCATAAAATTCTAAATTCATTGCTTACCTCCTTTCTTAAATTTAAGTTTGACCCTGTTTATAAAACTAGGGCTTTGAAACCAGAGCCTTGATTATGCTCTATTTATCTATAACAATCCTTAAGGACTGATATATTCCTATTGTTCATATTAGTTTTTATTCAGTTCAATATAAAAGCCATTGTTACCGCTCAATCGCTGTAACAATGGCTTTTAGAAGCTAATTGTACAACTGGCTGTCATATAATATCCATTATTTAGACCCTATAGTTTTGCGTCCTTACTTTTCAATAAGTATGCCAATATCATGTTATTATAATATTACTTTATTCTGTCTTACCTGTCAATGTAAATAATCCTGGTCTTAAGCTAAAATACAGGTCTTCACCCTAATTCACTTCGCCTTATTCAGCCTCTTCTTTCGTCTCATAATCAAATTCGCTTTGTGTTATCAAACCCTGATGAAGTTTTAGTCCTAAAATACCTTGGGCAATGTTTGAAGCATGATCGCCAACGCGTTCAATATTCGTTAATAAATCCAGAAAAATGACCCCGGCATAAGGATTGCAAATCCCCTGATTAAGACGGCTAATATGATCATCTTTCAATTTTTCGGTCATTTCATCAATTTCTTCTTCTTTATCTAGAATTTTATAACAAAGCGCAATTTCATCTGTGCTCATTAATTGTACCATATCTTGCAGCGTATTGCTAGTTAAACTCATCAAATCCAAAACTTCCTGATTAGCAATATCGCTAAAGCTGATCTTACTTGTCGAGCGCATTTCAGTTAACTCTCCAATGTTCATCGCATGATCACCGATTCGTTCTAAATCATGGCTGCCTTTCATAACAAATGCCAGGCGGTCATTTTCTTCCTCAGACATATTTTCATTGGACAATTTAACCGAGTATTCCACAATCCCGCCTTGGAATTCATCAATCCGTTCTTCTCGTTTGGTAATTTCTTCAACTAATTTTTCATTGCCATCCATGACCGCTTCACAAGCTGCCTTAAAATTTTTAGTACTTATTTCTGCTAATCGATTCATTTCTTTCACCACTTGACCTAGCGCAACGGAAGGATTATTAAGTAATCGGTCATCTAGCTGTAAACCTTTTTCTTCTTCTTTTTCAGGATAGGCGCGATCCAGAAAAGTTACAAAATAGCCGATCAGAGGGAATAATACCAATGTATTTGCAACATTAAAAAAAGTATGGGCCATCGCAATTTGACGCGCTACATTAGGAACGACTTCGCCATTTGTATTAATGAACGTTCCGGATATACTAACAATAAATTCATAAACTGGATTAACTGCCATGCTACTATCCATCACGACTAACAAAACCATCACCCAAACGGCACCAAATATGTTAACAAAAAGATGAATAAAGGCAGCTTTTTTTGCCGTTGTTGAAGTCCCAATACATGATAGCAATGCCGTTATACAAGTCCCAATATTCGTCCCAATCAAAATCGGAATACAAATTTGAATGGCACCCGTTCCCCCAATGCTTACAAACACGCCAGATAATGCTAAGGCCTGAAGCAAACCAATGGAAGCACTACTACTTTGAATAACACCAGTAATGAAGGTCCCAATCAGTAACCCTAAAAGCGGATTTTTCCCATAGGTTGATAACAGGTAAATAAAATCTTCACTTTCTCTTAACGGTTCCATCGCTGCTGACATCGTCGCGATACCAAAAAATAAGATTCCAAAACCGAGAACAATACTGCCGACATCACGATTTTTTTTCTTTTTACTAAACAGCGTGACCAACGCTCCAACCCCGATAAAAATCGGTGCTAGTTCACTGACATTAAATGCAATCAGCTGCGCCGTCACCGTCGTTCCGATATTAGCACCTAAAATAACGCCCGCAGCCTGGGTTAATGTCATCAACGCCGCATTGACAAACCCAACAACCATTACGGTTGTCGTGCTGGAACTTTGCACGATCATCGTTACAACCGTCCCAACTAACACTGCTTTAACCTTATTATTAGTCAAAACCTCCAACAATTTCTTCATTTTTGTTCCAGCCACTGTTTTTAAGCCTTCGCTCATCATGTGCATTCCAAAAACAAATAACCCTAATCCTCCAAAAAGACCGATCAACATTTCCAATGTCATTTTTTCCTCCAAAAACACATAATAATTAAAGAGTCCTGCGTTTTACAATTTTCTCTTTAATTTTCGGTTGATTCCTCACTACCATTTGTTCAGCACAAATCGTTACCAACCGGCAAAATTAAAGATTAGGCCAATCGTTAACCTAATCTTCTACCACCCTTTGTTCACCAGGGTAATTCTTTTTGAAACTCCTTAATGTTCTATTTATAATTTAACGTAATTTTAACATTAAGCATCCTAAATGAGAACCTTTTTTTTTATTTATTTTTTTATTCTTTGAGCCAAAATCGTTTTTTTATTCACCCAGTTAACTTATGTTTTTTCTTGTTTCTACTGCTTTAAATTTAAACCTAAAGTTTAGGTTGACATCGACACCCATTTTTGATATCATCCATATAGTTTAAAATTTAATAATAAAAGCCTTGATAAAAGAATAAATCATTGGGTCAATGATTTAAAGCGAGCAGGTGATGGTGGAAGATCTGTAATAATACCCTCTGAATGGCACTTTTTGAGCTGCACTCAACATTTTTATCATCAACAAAAATACTGAGTGACGTGAAATTCGTTATAAGCAAAGGTGGTTTGCGGCTTTTACGCAAACAACTTGGGTGGAACCGCGGTTAAGCCGTCCCTTGTAGATCTACAAGGGACGGCTTTTTTAATTTAGCACAAAGCTATTAATTCAGGAGGAAAAAATGTCAGAATTCACCATGGCTGAAATTGTCAGCCTCGCCAAAATGAGGGGAATTATCTTCCCCGGTTCAGAAATATATGATGGTTTAGCAAACAGCTGGGATTACGGCCCACTCGGTGTCGAAATGAAAAACAATGTCAAAAAAGCCTGGTGGAAAAAATTCGTTCAGGAATCACCCTATAATGTCGGTTTGGATGCAGCGATTTTGATGAACCCCAAAACCTGGGTTGCTTCTGGTCACGTCGGCGGCTTTAACGATCCACTAATGGATTGCAAAGCTTGTCAGTCCCGTTTCCGGGCTGATAAACTGATTGCCGACTACTATTTTGAAAAAGGCGAAGACGTTATTGTCGATGCCTGGTCAAATGAAAAAATGATGACTTTTATAAAAGAGCATAACATTGTTTGTCCCGAATGTGGAAAATTAGATTATACCGACATTCGACAGTTCAATCTGATGTTTAAAACTTTCCAGGGCGTTAATGAAGATACCGCCAGCGAAATTTTTCTGCGCCCCGAAACTGCTCAGGGTATTTTTGTTAATTTTAAAAATGTCCAGCGGACGGCCCGAAAAAAGGTCCCTTTTGGAATTGCTCAGATTGGCAAATCATTCCGTAATGAAATCACACCCGGTAATTTTATTTTTAGAACCCGTGAATTTGAACAAATGGAACTGGAATTTTTCTGTGCTCCTGGCACTGATCTGGAATGGTTTGACTACTGGAAATCTTTCTGTAAAAAATGGCTGTTTGATTTAGGTATGAAAGATGAAAATATCCGCTTCCGGGATCATGAACAAGAAGAGCTTTCTCATTATAGTAACGCCACTACCGATGTGGAATTCCGCTTCCCCTTTGGCTGGGGTGAATTATGGGGAATTGCTGATCGAACTGATTTCGATTTAACCCAACACCAAACCCACTCCGGAAAAGATATGCGCTATACTGATCCGATTACAAATGAAAAATACGTTCCTTATTGTATTGAACCTTCTTTGGGTGCCGATCGCGTTTTCCTGGCGTTCCTGTGCAATGCCCTGGAAAAAGAAGAAATTACCAATGGCGATAAAACCGAAGAACGTCATGTCATGCGCATTCATCCTTTCCTTTCAGCTTATAAAGCCGCCGTATTGCCGCTCTCAAAAAAATTAGGTGATAAAGCCGGCGAAGTTTTTGACATCCTTTCAAAACATTTTATGATCGAATACGATGAAGCCGGTAGTATCGGTAAGCGTTATCGTCGCCAGGATGAAATTGGCACCCCCTTTTGTGTTACCGTCGATTTTGATACCTTAGACGATCAATGTGTCACGTTAAGAGATCGTGATACCATGGATCAGGTCCGAATCCCCATTTCAGAAGTTGTTAGCTATATTTCTGAACGCATTGATTTTTAGATCAATGCTTGCTCCGCTTAGAATAAAAAACAGCCTCGCGCAAAAATTTTCGCGCGAGGCTGTTTTTAAGTAAACTATTTAAAATCACTAATTAAGATTCTTTAATTGCCAAAACATCTTGTGGACATGCTTCCACACAGATACCGCAAGCAATACATTTTGACGGCACATCTCGATCTTCTGATTTAACAAGAACACCAAATGGACATACTTCCACACATTTTCCACAGTTTACACATAATTTTTTGTTAATCATATAAACGCCTTTGGCATTTTTGGTAATAGCGCCAGCTTCACAAACTTTAGCACATTTACCACATTGCACACAGACCAAGGTTTTAGGACTTCCGTCTTCTTTTTCAGTAATTCGGATACAAGCTAATTCTGAAACAGGTTCTTTGTAAAATGCATTGGCACACGCCAATTCACATCCTAAACATTTTACACAAGCAGATTGATCTACTACAACTAATTTTTTCATCGTTACTCCTCCTTAAGGACAATTTGATCAATGGATCAAATTTATATTCAATTTTTTTCAACTGTTTTTCATTCTACTTTTAAAGTCTTTAAATGTCAATATAATAAGGAATTTTTATAGGTATTTCCTTCCTAAGCTGCTTGCTAACTTCGTGACGGATAATTGTTCAACTCTTATTTAGCAATATTCCTAAACAATGTCAATTTTAAGTCAAATTTTTACCTTCAATAAAAAGGCTCTCCTGATGATTGGAAAGCGCATAAGAATCGTAATATTTGTGTTTTTACAGACTTTTATTTGAGTCTCAGGCATGCTGTTTTAATTTTTCGGCCTGATCATTGGTAATCAATGCATTAATCATTTCGTCGATATCACCATCTAAAAAAGCGTCTAGTTGATAAACTGTTACATTGATTCGGTGATCAGAAATTCGTCCCTGAGGGAAATTATAAGTACGAATTCGTTCACTTCGATCTCCGGTACCAACCTGGCTTTTGCGGTTTTCAGCGATTTCACTCTGTTGCTTTTGTTGCTCTATTTCATAAAGTCTGGCTTTTAATATTTTTAAAGCCTTATCCTTATTTTTTAATTGCGATTTTTCATCTTGACAAGTTACTACCATCCCAGTTGGAATATGGGTAATTCGAACGGCCGAATCAGTCGTGTTAACACTTTGTCCGCCATTACCAGAAGAACGATAAACATCCACTCTTAAATCATTCGGTCCAATCTCAACTCCCACATCTTCGGCTTCCGGTAAAACAGCAACCGTCGCCGTTGAGGTATGGATTCGTCCTCCCGATTCAGTGCTGGGTATTCGTTGCACACGATGAACACCACTTTCGTATTTAAGACGACTATAAACACCGGTGCCTTCAATGGCAAAAATAATTTCTTTAATTCCGCCAATATCGGGAATACTGGAACTCATAATTTCACTTTTCCAGCCTTGTCGTTCAGCGTATCGAGTAAACATTCTAAAAAGATCTCCGGCAAACAATGCCGCTTCGCTGCCACCAGCGCCGGCGCGAATTTCAACAATGACATTTTTATCATCATTAACATCTTTCGGTAACAAAAGAACTCTCAATTCTTCTTCTAATGCAATCTTCTTTTTGGTCAGCTCTTCTAATTCAGCTTCAGCCATTTCTTTAAAATCTTTTTCCAACTGTTTATCTTCAAGCATTTCTTTAGTATCATCAATGGCTGAAAGGGTCTCTGAAAAAGCGTTATATTTTTGAATAATCGGTTCAATATGAGCGTGTTCCTTAACCAGTTTTTTCCATTGATTTTGATCTCCGATTATCTCGGGATCACTGATCTTTTCATTTAATTCAGCATATTTTTCTGCTAAAAAATCTAACTTACCTAACATAGTGCTCCTTATTTCATTATTTTTAAAACAACCTGAATTTCGCAGTCTATTAAATCCAACAGACTGCGAAACAACTAAATTATTTTATTATTTTTGTTTTCCTTAACCATTTCACGATCCTTACTATTCTCACTAAACCTCGTCGCTCCATTTGTCAAAGAAAAAAACGGCCATCGTTCCCGGACCCGAATGCGTTAACACGGTTGGCCCCAAGGCTACGATGTTAAAACGATCGGTATTAAAACGCTTACCTGCCAATTTAACAAACATCTCAACCAGCTCCGGGTTATCGGCGTGACTGATGCCGATTGTTTGTTGCTCTAGCTGATCGCCATTTTCGGCCAGATAATCAACCATCTTTTTAACCAGTTTTTTTTCACCTCTCACTTTATCAATCTGTTGCAACTCCCCGGCTTTGTTCACCTCGAGCAAGGGGTTAATGTTTAACATATTTCCAATAATAGCGCTGCCTTTATTTAATCGTCCACCCCGATACAAGTATTGTAGATCAGTAACCGTAAAAACATGCTTAATATGGTCAATATCCTCATTAATTCGCTTCATTAAGGCATCCATGCTAGCATTCCCGGCGGCTGCTTGAGCGGCCCGATAAGCAATATGACCCAAACCGTAACAAACCGCTTTTGTATCAACGACATTAAATAGTGCCTCAGGATATTTTTCCTTCAGATCCCGCTCGGCCAAAACCGCTGCTTGATACGTACCGGAAAGCCCACTGGAAAATGCCAAATAAATAAATGACTGTTTCGCGATGATCAATTCTTCAAATCGTTTATAAAAATCCCCATAAGGGATCTGGGACGTTTTATAATGCAGCCCGTTTTTCATGTTCGCACAAACCAGTTCTGATGATATATCGATCCCGTCTCGAAAGGTCGTCTCGTCCGCAACAACATAAACGGGTATTATCTCAATATTATATTTTTGTCGATCTTTCTCCAAAATATCACAGGCAGAATCGGTGATGATTTTTATTGTCATACTTGATGTCCTTTCCCACTTGATTTCAAGTTATTATTTTATCACAGTTTCGCTACTTTTCAAAACAATTCTCGCGCGGTCTCACGAATATCGGCAAATAAAACCCGACCTTTATTTTCCAAATAGTTGATAAGTCGTTGCGCCTCAAGATTGATGATCAATTCATCGGGAAAGTCAATGGCCTCTAACACCTTATCGACATAAGGAAAATCACCAATATCCGAAACAAAATGAGTGTCACTTCCAATAATAATCGGAATTTCCAATTCTTTACAACGGTTGGCAATCCACTCACAATTTGGTTTGGAGCCTTTTCTGATAAAAAAAGAACCATTATTAATTTCAATTAGGGTGTTATGCTTTTTAGCGTCCTGAAGAATAACCTCATAATCCAGCTCATAAGTAGGATTTCCCAGATGACAGATAAAGTCAACATGAGGATTGGCAATCGCCCCTAAAACGGCACTGGTATTCTCCATTTTACTTTGCGGTTTAAAAGTTGGCGTATGGAGTGAAGCTGAGATAATTTCCAATGAAGTAATAAACTCCATCGGAATATCAGTATTCCCGTCAACATCCATGATATTACTTTCAATTCCTTTAAGTAATTTAACATGATTGATTACTCCGGGAATAACGCGATAATTTGCAAAAAACAGTGGGGTTGGTGACCCCGGTAAAGCCGGACCATGTTCAGTGAGACAAATCATCTCTAAATTTTTTTTTGCCGCTGCATCAATTAATTCCAGAATCGTATTATAGGCATGCCCAGATGCAATGGTGTGGGTATGGGCATCTAAAACGTAATTTCTCATATCTTTTCTTCACTTTCCTTTTCTTGTTGTTTTTTTAATAATTCTCTTTTTTCAACTTCCAGATCATTTTGATGGGCAACCCGGTCACAAAAAACCTGGGCTGAATGATAGCCATATTGTTTGGTTCGATTATTAATCGCCGCTGTTTCAATTATACACGCTAAATTTCGACCGCCCGAAACGGGAATCATGACTTCTGGCACTTCAATTCCCAAAATATCGATCGTTTGTTCATCAAGTCCCAGTCGATCATAGGGTGACCGTTCATCCCAATTTTCCAGCCGAATTACCATATCAATACCAACATCTTTTTTTACCGCTCGGGCTCCATAAAGCGTTTTAACATCAATGATCCCAATGCCTCTAATTTCCATGAAATGTTCCAGCAATGCTGGTGCTGTTCCCATTAACTGACCATCCCGAATGCGTTTCACCGCAACAACATCGTCAGCGATCAGGCAATGACCTCGCTTGACAATTTCTAATGCGGTCTCACTTTTCCCAATCCCGCTGGGCCCGGTGATTAAAACCCCAACCCCAAAAACTTCGACCAAAACCCCATGTAAACTGATGGTCGGGGCTGATAATTGATCAATATAATTAACTAAGTCATAAAATAATGACGTGGTATGTTTTTTACTTTTTAATAAGGTTCGGCCATATTTTTTTGAAGCTTCTTCAAATAAATATGTTTCATCCAAATCCCAACAAACAATAAAACAGGGAAATGAATAGGAAAAAAAGTCATCGATTCTTTGTTTTCGTACTTCCGGGTCCAAGTCCAGTAAATAGGCAATTTCCACTTTTCCAATAACTTGCACCCGGTTAGAGTCAAAATGTTCATAATAACCATGTAACTGTAAACCCGGACGATTAATTCCACTACCGATTAAATCCACTTCATCCGACTGATAATAAATCTTTTCCAGTTTAATTTCACGACAGAAGTCATCTAAATTTATTTTACCATTCATCTTACTTTTATCTCTTTTCATTGATTTACTGCTGATTAATTTACTCAAGTTATTCTACCTCAAAGTTTCTGATGATTAAAGTAATTTCCTAGCCGTCATTGCGAAAATACTCAAACACCGCTTTTGCCGTTTTCACCTGCATCCCCGGCACCGCCATTAATTCGTCAAGCTCGGCTTTTTTTATTTTGTCAATTTGCCCAAAATGTGCCATCAGGGCCGCCCGACGTTTTTTTCCAACGCCCGGAATTTCTTCCAGTTGCGAAACCAACATTTCTTTTTTTCTTAAAATCTGATGATACCCTAAGGTATAGCGATGAACCTCTTCTGAAATTTCGAATAAAAAAACGCCTAACGGTGTTGCTTTTTGAATAGGATATTCCGAACCTTGATAAAAGAGGCCCCGCAATCGGTGGTGATCATCTTTAACCAGACCACAAATTTTAATGTCAACCGGATACAATGACACAATACTTTCGACCGCATGGACATGTCCCAGTCCCCCATCAATCATCATGATCTCCGGAAGCGGTAAAAAATGATTGCCCTCCTGATTTTTCATCGCCCGTTCCATCCGTCTGAAGACCATTTCCTGCATACTGGCATAGTCATTTTGTCCTTCAATCGACTTGATTTTAAAACGCCGACCGGCTTTTCGATTCAGTTTTCCATCGTCAAAAACAACCATCCCGCCAACGTTATTGGTGCCACTAATATTGGAAATATCATAAGCCTCAATTCGTGCTGGTCGTTTTTCCAGACCTAACAGTTCCTGCAGTCCATCCAGACGACTGCGGGAACGAATTTCTTTTTCTCTTTTTTCGAGTAATCGCTGTTTTAATGCCAAATCAGCATTTTCTGTTACCATTTCCAGCATTTTTATTTTTTGACCACGTTGAGGGAATAATACCTGAATTTTTTTTCCGCCCAAGTCACTAAGCCACGCTTCAATTACTTTCCCGTCTTCCAGATGCTCTTTTAAAACAATCTCTCGGGGAATAAATCCACATCTGGCATAATATTGTTTAACAAAGCTTTCCAATACTTCCTGTTCGCTGACATCGCCAAGTTCTTCCAGAAAAAAATGATCGCGCCCCATCAATTTCCCTTCTCGTACATGAAAAACCTGAACGCACCCTAAATCATCGTGTTTCGCTAAACCAATAAAATCCTGATCTTGTTTTGTACTGGAACTGATTTTCTGTTTTTCAACGATATGTTCAATTCCCGCAATCTGGTCACGATACCTTGCAGCTTCTTCGTAATTCTGATTTTTCGCCGCTACCGTCATTTGGTTTTTTAGATCTTTAATTAAATCCGTATGCCGACCATTCAGAATATCTAAAATAGACTGAATATCCTCGGCATATTTCACTTTTGAGACGTTCCCTTGACAGGGTGCCTGACATTGACCAATGTGATAATTCAAGCAGGGCCGACCATTTTTTTGACCATAAAAAACCGGCCGATTACATGTTTTCAACGGATAAATCTTCAGGATCGCTTCAATTGTGTTTTTGACCGCATAGCTGCTGGTAAAAGGGCCAAAATATTTTCCGCCATCTTTTTTATATTCGCGTGTCATTAAAATTCGGGGATATTCTTCATTAATCGTCAAACGAATCCATGGATAACTTTTATCATCCTTAAGCAAGATGTTATAGCGGGGATGATGCGTTTTTATCAGATTACACTCTAAAATCAAGGCTTCCATTTCAGAATCAGTGACAATCGTTTCAATCGTTTCGATGTGAGAAACCAATACGATTGTTTTAGCGGTCAGCTGACTGGGCGAATGAAAATATTGGCGAACCCGATTTCGCAGATTGATGGCCTTGCCAACATAAATAATTTCTTCCTGATTATTCCTCATGATGTAAACACCTGAGTTTTGAGGCAAATCTTTTAATTTATCTTTATCATACATTTTGCTTAACCTTAAATAAATATTTTTTTGAATTTTTTTGTTTATTTACACCTTAAATTTGGTATAATAACAGTACTTTTTAAACATCAAAATATCATATCAGAAAGGAAGTGTTACCATGTTTGAAAAAATTTCCATCGACGGCCTCAACACCTTAGTTTCTTTCGGCAATTTCGAAGTAAAAATCGTTCCTAAAATTTACGGTGGTTTTACCCTGACAAAATCAATTAAAGACAATCCTTTTAAAATTATTGAAATACGTGAGATAAGACTTCCGATTTCAGAAAAGGAAGTTTTAAAGGAAGCTAAAGAGCTTTTAAAACGTAAATATGAGTCTATTGATTTTAATAGTTATTGTACCACATAAATCTTGATTTCAGCTTTTTTTGATCCATCTCAGCCATTTTGTGACTTGAGGTGGATTAATTTATTTTTTAGCAATTGTTATAGTAATAATTATTAACGCGCCGACAACCCTATTTATCATTATTTTAGTTTCTTAAACAAAACAAAGTGTCACTAAAATAATTTGACTTATTCGCTTACTCAGTGTATACTTATAAGTGAATTAGAGTGTATTTATTGATTTCACATATTTTTGCAAGTCATTTTTACGGTTTAAATGATTTGCAAAAATATGTGTTTTTTTATTTTGCATCACAATTTATCAATAATATTTAGGAGGTACTTAAAATGAATAATGGTACAGTGAAATGGTTTAACGAGGAAAAAGGATTTGGTTTTATTTCTGTAGATGGTGGCGAAGATGTATTTGTGCATTTTTCTGCAATTATTGCTGACGGACGTAAAAACCTTGTCGAAGGACAACGCGTAACTTTTGATACCGAAAAAACTGATCGTGGCTTACAAGCTACCAATGTTTTTATCGCTTAGTTAACTTAAATTTTAAACCCCATCAACAATTGTTGATGGGGTTTTTTATCTTAAAAATTGTTCTCTTTTTCTTCAGATGTTTTTACTGTTTCCTGACAACTGGGGCAACTTGCACAACTGCTTCCACCTTTACAGCCTTCACAAGAAAAATCTCCGGCTTTCATTTTCTTGATTTTCTTAAAAATAATATAACCGGCCGCACCCAGTATTAATGCTGCTAAAATCCAGGTAATCATTTTTTAACCTTCTTTCCCTATTCTAATTCTGATTGATTAAACAAAAATCCGACTTCCAATCTGAAAAATAATAAATGAAACAGCATAAGCCAAACCAATCTGATATAATAATGCAAAAATAAAATCCCGCCAGTTACCTAACTCTTTTTTCATCGTCGCAATCGCGGCCATACAAGGTGATGCCAACAATACAAAAATAACAAAACTATAGGCCGATACCGGTGTAAAAATTTGACTGATCGCCATCGTGAAACCACCGGTCTGGCCAGCCAGTAATACACTCATGGTGCTGATGATCATCTCTTTAGCTGCAATTCCAGTGAGTAACGCTACCGAAGCGACCCAATTACCAAAACCTAATGGCCCAAAAATTGGTGCTATCAATTTTCCGAACATTGCTAAGATACTTTCGTCCGGAGTCTGGACCATTTGAAACGTTAAGGTGAAATTTTGCAAAAACCAGAGCACTACCGATGCCGCAAAAATTATTGTACCAGCCCGAACAATAAATTCTTTGATCCTGACCCAAACCTGAGTCGCGGTATTTTTAAGTTTCGGCATTCGCAGTGGTGGAATTTCCAATAAATAGCCTGAATCAGCCCCTTTAAACCAGGTTTTCGAAAGAATAAACCCAGAAGAAAAAACCACCAATAAACTGATTAAATACAATGAAAACACCAGCAGCGTTTGATAACTTGTAAAAAACACCGAAGCCATTAAGACATAAATGGGCATTTTAGCACCACACGAGATAAACGGTGTTAATACCGCTGTCAATTTGCGTTCGCGCTCATTTTCCAGTGTCCGCGTGGCCATGATTCCGGGAACTGAGCATCCTAAACCAACTACCATCGGAATAAACGATTTACCCGACAAACCAAAATGTCGAAATATTCGATCCATAATAAAAGCCACTCGTGCCATGTAACCACTATCTTCCAGAATCGAGATGAACACAAACAACACCATTAACTGCGGGACAAAAGTCAACACTGCCCCAACCCCTGTGATGATCCCATCATTGATTAAGGCAATAATCCAACCATTAGCCCCCAGATTAGTCAGTCCGGTTGCGACCCCAACAATCAACACATCATTGATAAACCATTCAATCGCCCCGATCGTCAATTCACCGACCAAAGTAATTGAGACATAATAAATAACAAACATAAAGAAAAAGAAAATCGGTAAGGCCGCATAACGGTTCATTAAGACCTTATCAAGCTTATCTTGAAATTGCCAAGCATTATCATTTGTTTTTTTTTGTGGCTTTACTAATCCCATCAGTGATAAAACGATATCGATAATCGGCAATGGTACTATCGACATCATGATTCGTCAACGCTTCTATTTTTCTTCGTACCGCTGAGATGTCATTCATTAAATCAACATTGTCATGAATCTTTAAAAGCACCTCATCATCTTTTTCAATTAGCTTGATGGTTCGAAATAATTTCGGGTATTCAGGTAACACCTGCGGATATCGGTCTTGAATTAAGTGATCAAACTCAGTCAATAATGATGTCATTTCGTCGGGAAATATCTGCGGATAAGCTGAGTGATGTTCATCAACTAACACCTTTTCTACCAGTTCGATGAGCTCATCAATTCCAGTTTCTTTTTGCGCTGATATTTCAATAAAGGGGTAACCGAACACTTTCTCCATTTGATGAATATCAATTTCAACGCCAGTTTTTTTAACGACATCCATCATATTCAATGCTCCCACCATCGGACAATTCAGTTCCATCAACTGGGTGCTTAAATAAAGATTTCGTTCAATGTTAGAGGCATCAATAATGTTAATAATTAGGTCTGGACGCTCTTCCAGTAAAAAATTTCGTGAAACAATTTCATCCATCGAATAAGGTGCCAGCGAATAAATTCCCGGAAGATCTACTAAGGTAATCTCTTTCGTTGTATTTTTTAAACTGCCTTCTTTTTTCTCAACCGTTACTCCCGGCCAATTTCCCACATAAAGATTACTACCAGTAAGACAATTAAAAAGCGTCGTCTTTCCAGAATTGGGATTTCCCGCTAATGCGATCTTATATTTCATTCTTATTCCTCATTTCCATTTATGTCAAGTAAAATGCCAACAGTCCCATGAATCAATTGTAGAAACAATGAAACCACCTTTATCAGGTGGTTTCAATTATTTATTACTGAACCATAAAAATGTTTTCGGCATCTTTTTTTCTGAGACTAAGTGAATATCCTCTTAAACGAACTTCAATGGGATCTCCAAATGGAGCCGTTTTGTTAACTTGAACTTCCACTCCTGGGGTTACACCCATATCCATCAGTTTGCGTCGCATCAGTCCCTCAACAGCAATTGAACCCACACAAGCTTTTTGTCCCGGTTTTAAATCTTTTAAAGTACACATTCGCTACACCTTCTATCCAAGTTATTCGTTTTTACAAACAAGATGTTTCTGACTATTTTTGTTAGTCTTATTATACTTTAATTGAAAACCATTGTCAATTAGATTGTTGATTCTTTTTTCTTATTAAGGTACTTTTAAACGTATTTAAAAGACCGCTGAAAATTCAGCGGTCTCAGACTGTCAAAAAGATAACGTCGTACCGACAATTGTTCGATCATGTTGTGTGCCTCAAGGCGAACAGTTGCAGCGAAAAGGCTGTCTTTAACCAAAGCTTTGCTTGCAACTGTCCGAATTGCGTGCGTGCAACAGATTAACCATTGATCGGTACGGTCGTTTATCGACAACCTCAGGGCGCTGAAATTTCAGCGCTCTGAGATTAAAAACAAAGTACATTGCCGTACCGACACTTATTAATCAGGTTGTTTGCATCAGAGCGGACATGGCCTTGGCCTGTCCGATTCTGCAGCAAACAAACGATTAATAAGTGTCGGTACGAGCTTCATCCTTAGAGTGCTGAAATTGCAGTCGTCGACAACTCTATTTCAACATTTTTTTTAAATATTGACCGGTATAGGATTCCGGCACCCTGGCGACTTCTTCTGGTGTTCCCATCGCAATAATCGTGCCGCCACCATCGCCGCCTTCCGGACCCAGGTCAATAATATGGTCGGCCACTTTAATGACATCCAACTGGTGTTCAATGACCACCACCGTGCTGCCGCTGTCGGCCAACCGTTGCAGAACCGTAATCAATTGATGAACATCAGCAATATGCAATCCGGTCGTCGGTTCATCGAGAATATATAAGGTCTTCCCGGTGTTTATTTTACTTAATTCAGTTGCCAGTTTTATGCGTTGGGCTTCCCCACCGGATAACTGCGTTGACGGTTGCCCCAATCGAACATAGCTTAAGCCGACATCATAAAGAGTTTGAAGTTTCATTTTAATTTTAGGAATGTTACTAAAAAATTCCAAGGCTTCCTCTACTGTCATTTCAAGAACATCAGCAATATTTTTACCTTTATATTTCACTTCCAACGTTTCGCGATTATAACGTTTTCCGCCACACACCTCACAAGGAACGTAAACATCTGGCAAAAAATGCATTTCGATTTTAATAATCCCATCGCCACCGCATTTCTCACAACGGCCGCCCTTAACATTAAAACTAAATCGTCCTTTCAGGTACCCTCTGGCTTTAGCTTCAGGCGTTTTGGCAAAAAGATCACGGATTAGATCAAAAACACCGGTGTAGGTTGCCGGATTTGATCGTGGGGTTCGACCAATCGGCGACTGATCAATATCAATGACCTTATCCACTGCTTCGACACCCTCAATGCTGGTATATTTACCAGGTTTTCTCAAGCTGCGATAAAGCTTTTGGGCCAGCCCCCGAAATAATATTTCATTGACTAAGGTACTTTTTCCCGAACCAGATACGCCGGTCACACAAATCAGCTTTCCGATCGGAAAATTCACATCAATATTTTTTAAGTTATTTTCTCGTGCTCCTTTAATTTTTAGATATTCACCATTCCCTGCCCGTCTTGTTTCAGGAATGGGAATGATTTTTCTCCCACTCAGATATTGTCCAGTGATTGACTCTGGCACTGCTTTGATTTCTGCCAAGGTTCCCTGGGCGACAATCTCACCCCCATGAACCCCCGGACCGGGACCAATATCAACGATATAATCGGCCTCTTCCATCGTTTCTTCATCATGTTCCACCACAATTAAGGTATTTCCTAAATCAGTTAAACGCCTTAAAGTTCCCAATAATTTTTGGTTGTCACGTTGATGCAGTCCGATACTTGGTTCATCCAAAACATAAAGCACCCCGACTAAACCGGAACCAATTTGGGTCGCCAAGCGAATCCGCTGCGACTCACCTCCGGATAGCGTTCCAGAATTTCGCGACAACGTTAAATACTCAAGGCCGACATTCTGCAAAAAGTTTAACCGTGCATTAATTTCGACAAAAATTGCTTCCCCAATGATTGCTTCACGACTGGTTAATTCGATGGTTTTAAAAAACTCAATTAACCGACTGATCGACAAGTCCGTTAACTCAATGATATTTTTATCATGCACCGTTACTGCCAAACTGGCGGGATTCAAGCGCTTACCTTTGCATTTGGGACAGGGGGTTTCCGACATATAGCGTTCAATCAGACTACGCATCCGTTCCGAAGTGGTTTCCCGATAACGCCGCTCCATATTTCTCACCAAGCCTTCAAAAGTTGATGAATAAGTTCCGGAAAACTTTCCTTCGTAGGCAATCTCCAGAACGTCTTCACTGCCATAAAGAAGGGCATTTAAAAATTCATCACTCGCCTGACTGATTGGATCTTCCATCGAAAAATGATGTTTTTCAGCTAACGCTTTTACCAGGTTAAAATAATATTTTGAGTCGCTTTTTAATCCGAAAAATTTAATCGCACCATTGGCAATCGATAAACTCTTGTCGGGAATAAGTGAATCGGGATCGATTTCCTGGTGAAACCCCAAACCATTACAAGCAGGACACATGCCAAAAGGATTGTTAAACGAAAAAGTTCGCGGTTCCAAAACATCCATCGAGATACCGCAATCGACACAAGCCAATTTTTCACTAAAAAGCAACGATTCGCCGTCAATCACATCACAAATCACCAATCCGCCGGAAAGTTTCATCGCGGTTTCCAATGAATCGGATAATCTTTTCCCGAGATTTTCTTTAGCAACTAAACGATCTACCACCACCTCGATGGTATGTTTTTTATTTTTATCCAAATTAATTTCATCGGTCACTTCCATCGCAGTTCCATCAACAATGATTCGGACAAAACCTTCCTTTTTAATGAAATCAAGGGTCTTTTTATGTTGCCCTTTTTCTTTTCGGATAACCGGTGCTAAAATCTGGAATTTCGTTTTTGGTGGCAACCCCATAATTACATCAACAATTTGATCAACCGTCTGCGATTCCACCACTTTACCACATTTGGGGCAATGCGGTATCCCGATTCTGGCATATAGCAACCGTAGATAATCATAAATTTCGGTGACTGTACCAACCGTTGAGCGGGGATTGCGATTCGTCGTTTTCTGATCAATGGATATTGCCGGTGATAAACCATCGATGCTTTCGACATTAGGTTTTTGGGTCTGACCCAAAAACTGTCGGGCATAGGATGATAACGACTCGACATAACGTCGTTGTCCTTCGGCGTAAATGGTATCAAAGGCCAGGGATGATTTCCCTGACCCACTGAGTCCCGTAAAAACGACAAGTTGTTCTCGCGGTATTTTTAAATCAACATTTTTTAAATTATGTTCTTTTGCACCTTTTATTTCTAAGTATTTCATATTACTCCTTATATTATGAATGGTAATCGCTGAATTTTTGCATACCACTGCTAATCGCTTTTCATCTTTGATACTGTTTCAGCTGATGTATTTCATCGCGTAGTTTAGCTGCCCGCTCAAATTCTAAGGCTTCGGCGGCGGTCAACATCTCAACTTCCAATTCTTTAATTTTAACTTCAATCTCAACCGCATCATTCCCAATCTCATAAGTTTCCGTCGTTTCGGCAACTTTGGTTGCTTCAATGATCGCACGGATGTCTTTTTTGACTGAACTCGGTGTAATATCATGAGCTTCGTTGTAGGCCGTCTGAATTCCCCGCCGACGATTTGTTTCGCTGATTGCACGGTCCATTGATGGTGTGATTTTATCGGCATACATAATCACATGCCCCTCCAAATTACGGGCAGCCCGGCCAACCGTTTGGATCAGCGACGTTTCGGAGCGCAAAAAACCTTCTTTATCGGCATCCAAAATGGCTACTAACCCGACTTCCGGTAAGTCAAGCCCCTCTCTAAGCAGATTAATCCCCACTAGCACATCAAAAACGCCCAGTCTTAAATCCCTGAGAATTTTCATCCGTTCAATCGTATCGACGTCTGAATGGAGATAATTAACTTCAATTCCGTTTTCTTTCAGATAATCGGTCAGATCTTCGGCCATTTTCTTTGTTAATGTGGTGACTAAAACCCGATCTCCTCTTTCAGTAGTCATTTTTATTTCTCCCAGCAGATCATCGATCTGGCCGGCAACCGGCCGCACCGTTATCTCTGGATCAATCAGACCCGTCGGTCGGATAATCAGCTCAACAATATTCTGACTATGTTCTTTTTCATATTTACTGGGTGTCGCCGTGGTAAAAACGATCTGATTAATTTTTTGTTCAAATTCTGAAAAGTTAAGTGGTCGATTATCAAAAGCAGATGGCAGCCGAAAGCCATAATCAACCAAATTACTTTTACGGGCTCTATCTCCCGCATACATACCACCAATTTGGGGAATCGATACATGTGATTCATCAGCAATGATTAAAAAATCCTTGGGAAAATAGTCAATCAAAGTGTACGGTGGCGAACCTGGCGGCAATCCATTAATATAACGGGTATAGTTTTCAATCCCATTGCAATAACCCATTTCCCGAAGCATTTCAATGTCATAGTTGGTCCGTTGCAAAATCCGTTGGGCTTCCACCAGACGATTATTATTGGTATATTCATCATAACGCTGCCGGACTTCATTTTGAATCCCAGCAATCGCTCGCTCTAAGTTCTCCGGGGTTGTTGTATAATGCGAAGCCGGAAAGATTGAGACATGGGTTAACTCGCCATAAATTTCACCGGTTAAGGTATTGATCTCGGTGATCCGCTCGATTTCATCACCAAAAAACTCCAATCGCACCGCTTTTTCTGACGATGCCGCTGGAAAGATTTCTAAAATATCCCCTCTGACCCGAAAGTTATTTCGTTCAAAAGCGATATCATTGCGGGTATATTGAATGTCTACCAATTTACGGATTATCGCATCGCGATCCTTTTCCATTCCCGGTCGTAGCGATAAAACCAGATTTTCATAATCGATGGGACTTCCCAATCCGTAAATGCAAGAAACGCTGGCCACAACGATCACATCCCGACGTTCAAATAATGACGCCGTCGCTGAATGCCTTAGTTTATCGATCTCATCGTTGATCGATGAATCTTTTTCAATAAAAAGATCTGAGTGCGGTACATAGGCTTCTGGTTGGTAATAATCATAATAACTAACAAAATATTCAACCGCGTTGTCAGGAAAAAAGCTTCGAAATTCGTTGGTCAACTGTGCCGCCAACGTTTTATTATGCGCAATCACTAATGTCGGTTTCTGAACCTTCTCAATCACTTTAGCCATGGTATAAGTTTTTCCCGATCCAGTTACTCCCAATAAGGTTTGATATTTTAACCCCTCATTAATTCCTTTTGAGATTTTTTCGATGGCTGGTTCCTGATCACCCTTAGGTTCATATTCAGACACCACCTTAAATGCATGCTTCATTTCTTTCATAAGCACCCTCCGATTTGTAAGATGAACATTCGTTCTATCATTTTAACATAGCTTTTTTTTTATGGCAATCGCTAATCTTTCTAACTTAATAATATTTCAGCCATTCGTTTATTGAGTTAAAAAAGCACGCCCTCAAGGCATGCTTTTGTTGTGAATTTTAACCTTCAAATTCATTTGAACTAATTTGTACCTCTCAGAATTTCCAGCGCCTTCTGAAGTTGAACATCTTCTTCATCAGTAAAGGCATTATTTTTCATATAATCAGTCGCTTCAATAACAACGTTCGGTTCCAATCCGGTTCCTTGAATATTAATTCCATTCGGCGTAAAATATTCTGAATTAGTCACCTTAAATCCTCCGCCATCGGTCAGACCAATCACTTCTTGGACAATCCCTTTACCAAAGGTTTTTGCTCCCACCAACTGTGCGGCTCCAGTATCTTTAAGGGCTCCGGCTAAAATTTCTGCCGAACTGGCAGATCCGCCATCTACTAAAACAACCATCGGCAAATTAAGTTGTTCGGTCGCATCTGATTTATATTCGGTTTTATTCCCATCTTTATCAACCGTATAAACAACCATGGTATCACCTAAAAGTCGATCGGCTATTTCGACTGCCTGATCGACACCGCCACCTGGGTTACTCCTTAAATCAATTACCAGACCGGTGATATTTTGTTCCAGTAAAGCATTAAGTTGGTTTTTAAAATCAGTGGCTGTTTTATCAGCAAATTCACTGATTTGAATATAGCCTTTGTCCCCAATCACGCGAGAATCAACCGTATCCGCTTCAATCGTTTGACGAACAATATCCATTTCAATAATCTCGTCGCCCCGGGCAATCGTGATCTTAACCGACGTATCGGCCGGTCCTTTAACCTTTGACACCACTAAATCTGACCCAATCGTACTAACATCTTCACCATCAACCTTAATGATCTTATCGCCGGTTTTAATCCCCGCAGCATCGGCCGGGGTTCCTTTTTGCGGGGCCACAACATAAGTATAACCCTGCTCGTCTTCGGTCACAACAACGCCAATTCCATCATAAACACCCGTGGCCATTTCCATATACTTTGAAAATTCTTCAGTAGTAAAATAAGCGCTATAGGGATCACCAAGACTGTCAAACATGCCTTTAATGGCACCGTCAAAAAGCGTTGTATTATCGACATTTTTGTAATACTCCGAAGAAATCTGTCCTTTAAGCGCCAACAATTTCCTAACCCCGGCCGCTGTTTCGCTACTATCAACATTGACAATCAACTTATTCCCTAAAAGAAAACTACCCGTCGTTGCGAGTGTAAAGGTCATGATATTGGTCATGATCAGCACCACGACGACAATAATAACTTTTATTTTTTTTGATTTATTTTCCATTGTCCAAACCTTGTCCTATCCTTTTTTTATTTATCCATAATCCGTAATTGCAAAACTTTCAAGCGTCCAACAATCATGGTTTTGTAATCAGTTTCGCAATTACCGATCTACCCATAAATAAAACAGGAGAAAAGAATCATGATTCTTTTCTCCTGTTCTTTTTACATATTGTACGCTAATATTCTTAAAAGAATCCCATAGGATCAACAAAGTCTCCCCCGGAAATGACCCCAAAATGTAGATGTGGGCCGGTTGAATTACCGGTTGAACCCACTAACCCAACAACATCTCCCTGATTAACAGTTTGCCCGGCCGATACATCAATTTCACTTAAATGACCATAGTATGCCTGCATGCCATTACCTAAATCAATTACGACACAATTTCCGTAACCGCCATTCCAACCCGCTGAAATTACTGAAGCATTGCCCATTGCCCGAACTGGCGTCCCTGTTGAAGCGCCGATATCGACCCCTTCATGGTACCCGGTATATGGATCAGTTCGTGGTCCAAAAGGACTTGTTATTTCCCCATAACATGGCCAAGTATAGGTGCCGGAAGGAACAAATGAAGTCGCCCCGCCGGTGCTTGATCCACCACTAGCAGCATATTGTGCTGCTACCTGAGCGGCAATCTGCGCACGCAGATCCGAGGCTGCTGCTGTTTCGGCATCAAGCGTTGCTTGAGCCTCAGCGATAATCGCCTGATTTTGTGCTAATAAACTATCTTTTTGAGCTTTAACATCCTGCTGTTGCGCCAATGCTATTTCCTGTTCATTTTTCTTGCTGACCGTTGTTAAACGATCTGCTTCAATACTCGCTTTTTTTTCATCTATGACTTTTTTTGTTTCTGCCAATTTGTCTAACGATTCCTTATCCGATTCGATAATATAACGGGACATATCAACTTTGGTAACAAAATCAGCAAAATCACTTGATGTAAATAAGAATTCCAACATGCTGCCATTGCCATACATATACATAGTTCGAACCCGTTCATTCATGCCATCTTCTTGTTCTTTTCTTTTTGCCTCAGCAACATCCAACTCTGCCTGAGTTTTGGCAATATTCGCCTCCAAGACGGCAATTTGGTCGTTTATTGAACTAATAACACCATTGATTCGGTCCATTTCGGCATTCGCTTTTGCTATTTCAGTTTCAATACCAGCAATAGTATTCTGAGTCATATCAATCTGATACTGCGCATCTGCCTGTTTTTGATTACTTTCTGCCAATTGTTCTTCTAATGTTGCGGCGTTAACTGGAGATACTATAAGACTCCAGATCATAACCAATCCTAAAGCAACGGCGACAATTCTTTTTTTCGTCATCCAACAATCCTCCTGTTTAAGATCATCTCTATCCATTTATACATCCAAGAATTTACGAATCGCAAAAACGCTACCAGCAGCTCCAATAAAGCCTCCGTAAATTAAGAAGAAAAACAACAGTTCCTTCATTACAAGCTCAGGCGCCGCTAAGCTGGCATCAACCGGTAAAAATAGATTACCGCCGACTAGCCCGAGAATATAATAATAAGTAATTCTAATTATTAAAAATGCCACAATTGAGCCAATTAAACCTAATAAGGTTCCTTCCAGAATAAAAGGGGCCCGGATATAGGCGTTCGTTGCTCCGACATATTTCATAATTCCAATCTCTCGTCGTCGTGCAAAAACCGTTAATTTGATGGTATTATAAATAATAAAGATTGAAATCATTGATAAAACCACCAATACAATCAAGCTTAAGGTATTCGTGAATTTATTAAAGCTTACCAGCGCTTCGACATACTCCTGCCCATACCGGACATATTCGACACCTTCACCCTTAAAAGAAATCGCCAAATCTTGAACTGCCTCAAGATCTTTGGGATCTTCCACCCGAACGACAAAAGATGCCGGCATTGGATTATTTTCTGAATTATAGCCACTTAAAAGTGGTGCATAATCTTCAAGACTGACGGTAAATTTTTCCAGCGCTTCTTCGGCACTTTCATACGTGACATTTTCAATTAAATCGCTTTTTTTTAGCGCTTGTTCAATGGTTGCTTTTTGAGTATCGGTAAAATCAGACTGAAGAAAGATTTTTAATTCCAGTTTTGATTCGACATCTTTGGTAACTTCCTGAACGTTAATTGTCAAAATCAAAAAAATCCCTAAAATAATCAAAGCGGCAATAACTGACAATACTGAAGCTGCACTCATTAAATTATTTCGTTCGATACTTTTTATCGTGTCACGTACAACGTTTCGCGGCATTGTTTTAATCGAGCTAAACTTCATATCCGTACCTGCCTGTTGCGTCATCTACTTTAAGCACACCATCTTCCAAAGTCAACACCCGTTTTTTCATATTATCAACAATTTCCCGATCATGAGTAACAACCACAATTGTTGTTCCGCGACGGTTTATTTCTTCCAAGATACTGATAATTTCATACGATGTCTCAGGATCAAGGTTCCCAGTCGGTTCATCACAAATTAATATTGCCGGATTATTAATGATCGCCCGGGCAATTACCACGCGTTGTTGTTCGCCACCTGATAATTCATGGGGATAATGATTCATCCGATGCGATAAGCCAACCATATCCAACGCCAACGGTACCCGTTTTTGTATCTGTTTTTCAGATTTACCAATTATTTCCATCGCATATGCGACATTTTCATAAACACTTTTATTTTCTAATAGTCGAAAATCCTGAAATACAATTCCCATTTTTCGTCTTAAATACGGAATTTCTTTTTTTGACAGTTTTGATACATTAAAGTTATTGATATAAACCGAACCTTCTGACGCTTCAATCTCTCTTAGCAGCAGCTTTATAAAGGTCGATTTACCAGCACCACTTCGACCAACAAGAAACACAAATTCACCCTTGTCAATAAACAAACTGACATTTTTTAACGCCAAGCTTTTGTTTTTATCATAACCCTTGGTTACATTCTTAAATTCTATCATTTTTTATATCCACCTCTAAATTACCTACCATTCGATTAATCTGACAGGATATTGTAACATTTATTATCCTAGTATCTGCTTAAATGTTTATCAGCACATTAAATTAATTTTAATTAACATGGCATCTAAAAAATTTCTCATTTAACCAACCATTTTGGCAATTAGAGCATTTCTTTGATTAATGCTGTATTTATTTTAGCACACTTCCTGAATAATTTCATTAAAAAAAATAATTTTTTGTAACAAATGTAACTTAATTCATCCATATTAATTGAAAAAAATAATTGCCTATTAAACGCAAAATTCATCTTAATGCTTTCAGAAAAAAAAGAAAAGATTAATATTAAAAGTAATCTTTTCTCTTTCTATTTTTGAATTTATTTTTTAATTAATTAACAACTTTTGTTTAAATGTAGGGGCTAACTGGCGAGCCATATAATCGAATTTCATAATGAAGATGCGGCCCGGTTGAATCTCCGGTACTTCCAACCGCACCTACGCTTTGACCCGCACTGACGGTTTCCCCGGATGATACATAAATAGCACTTAAATGACCATAAACTGCCGAATAACCATTACCGATATCAACGATCACACAATTTCCATAACCGCCATTCCAGCCAGCTGAAATAACGGTGCCATTTCCAGCACACGCCACTGGAGTTCCTGAAGAAGCGCCAATATCGACCCCAGAATGGAAGCGTGAATCACCATAAATCGGATGAATTCGCCAACCAAAGGGGCTAGTAATATCACCATAACATGGCCATACGTAGCTACTGGAATATGCCGGGGTACTGCTGTTAGCAGGTGCTTCGCCACCTGAATTATCGGCACTTTGATCTGATCCTGCATTGCCACTGTTTTGGGCTGCTGCCGCCTGTTCCGCGGCTGCCTTTTGTTCTGCGTAATAAGCTTGCAGCTGCGCTTCAATGTTAGCCGATGTTGCCGCTTCTGCCTCTTCAATTGCTTGATATTGATCTAACAGCGCCTGGTTTTGTGCCAGCAGTTGATCTTTTTGAGCAAGTACTTCATTTTGCTGCGTTAATGCGATCTCCTGTTCGGTTTTTTTATCAACGGTTTTTAAGCGATCCGCTTCAATCCCCTTTTTTTTCTCATCAATTACTTTTTTGGTAGCATCAAGGGCATCCAACGATTCCTTATCGGCCTCAATAATATATCGGGACATATCTAATTTTGTTACAAAATCTGAAAAATCTGAAGCAGAGAAAACAAATTCCATAATGCTTCCATTACCATACATATATAAAGTACGTAATCGATCACTCATCGATTCTTCCTGTTCCAGTTTTTTTGCTTCGGCGATTTTTAATTCTTCCTGTTTTTTGGCGATATCCGCTTCAAGAATAGCGATCTCCCCATTAATTGAATCAATCACGCCATTAATACGGCTAACCTCATCATTAACTTTACTGATCTCATCTTCGATTCCATTGATAGTATTTTGTGCCATATCGACTTGATATCTTGCCTCCGCCTGCCGAGCATTACTTTCCGCTAACTGCTCAGTTAATGAAGCAGCATTAATAGGCGATGTTAAAAAAGCTAAAACTAAAGAACCAGTAACAATCCCTGATATAATTTTTTGTTTTTTCATTTTTCCTCTTTCTCACATTCTAACTTTTAGACTTAGTCTGCTTGTTACTTCCATGTTATATTTATTATTTTTGTAACGGTTGTATTATACCATAATACACTCTTAAATAAAACAAAAACAATCACCTATTTTAAAAATAATTTGTCTAACTTATCAATACATCCAATTCTCAAAATTTGATAATAAAAAACACTCTGAAATCAGAGTGTTTTAGGTTGTCAATAAACGACCGTATCGACCAATTGTTAATCTGTTGCCTGCACACAATTCATCCAGTTGCAAGCAAAGCTTTGGCTAAAGATAGCCTTTTCGTTGCAACTGTTCGTCTTGAGGCACACAACATGATCGAACCATTGTCGGTACTACGTTATCTTTTTTGACAGTCTGATACTTATTACCAATTTGTTTGTCTCAACACGAATCTCAACTAAAAAACTTGTTCACTTCAGAAACAAACAAAGGATTTTTTAAGATAATCGAAATTAAGAAAAAACAACTCGACATAAACTGTCTTTTATCCCTATCTTTTTATGGGTATCTTTAGCTTTAAACCGATTGCTTCGCAATTTCAGCTTTTTTGCTGTTCATCGCAACCAGGACAATTGATACCAGACTTCCAACAATCAAAGCGATTGCGGCAATTTGCCAGTCTGCCCGTGCCGATGTCAAATTCAATGTTTCTCTCATAAATTTTAAGAAATAGGGTGACAAAAACTGACCAATCCCAGTACCACTGACATAGATTGAAATCGCGACTGCCGCAAACTTGGGGCTTGCGGCACTTTTGGCAACGGCCATGGTAATCGCCGGATTAAACGAACCAAAACCGATCCCAAAGATGATTGCCCCAACGATTAATAACGTCATGCTGTCCGCAAATAATAAAACCGCAAAAGACAGACCTACCATAAATGCTCCAAACGAAGCACTGTATTGCTTCAATACCTTAGCAATATTTCCATAAATCATCCCGACCACAAAGGCCGATGCCGTAAATACCGTTAATACCGTCGCTGATTGTGCCGCATTTCCAATTCCATCGGCCTGAATAACCATGGCCAGATTAGTCATGAAGCTAAACTGTACTAAATTAACTAACAGACAAACAAAGGCTAATACAAATGACATCGTTGTCAATTTTTTCTCTTTAACGCCGGATGCATCGCTACTTTCGACTTTTTTTACCCCGGTATCCGGAAGTTTAAACCAGATCAGCAATGCAATCGGAATGACCAATAAAAAACCGAGGAACGAATATCGCCAATTATATGCCGCCAGTATTCCACCCATCATCTGAAAAACCACACCTGCTGCCGCACCAACAGCACTTTTAAAGCCCATTATTCTATTTGCCTGATCACCAGAAAATAAATCGGCAATAACCGCTGATGCCATTGGAAACACTAACCCATAACCGGCACCAAATATAAAGCGCATGATAATCATGAATTGCAGATCGCCGATAAATGCTGACGGAATCCCACCGACAAACATCAGAATCATCGCAATCGTAATAATTTTCTTAATGCTTAAGTATTGAGTCAACTTCCCTGCTATCAAGGCGAAAAACACCATCATTAGGGATGGTATCGATGCTAATAACTTAATTGTTTCCGGGGCGGCATCTGGAAATGCTTTCGCAATTTCCCCTAACGCCGGGGTTGTCATACTGGTGGTGTACATCAATAAAGCAACTGATAAAGCTGCTATCGATACCCATACATTCCCTTTTTTCTGTTCACTCATTTTTTTCTCCTTTAATTTTTTTGTATTGAATGGTTAATTTTTAGTCTAACCACAGCAATTATAAAAATAATCATGTTTAAATTTTACCAATATATTACCATCATTTTATATATTTGTCACTATTTAATTTAATCTTTTTTATCAAAAACAATGTAATATGCTCTATTTTAAACGTTTAATACGTTATTTTTTTCGTAAAATATTATTTTTATTGCTAATACACCTATTTGAGTTGCTATTTTCCATTTTTAATAATCACGTTTAATTTCATTGTTACCTTCAAAATAATCAATCTTACTTTAAGCTCAGCTCTCAAGGCTGTTATCACATCAGAGCATAACCCATATTAACCCCGACACGTTGGCATGCTTAGAAGCTATCTCACTTTAATAAATGTATCTAAACGAATTCATCAATAAATAAAAAACCAATGGCAGACTAGTCCGCCATTGGTTTTTTATTTATTCTTAACATATTTCAGATTTAAATGATCATGCTTATTTAGAAGGCCGCCTTATAAATGGCAATGACATCTTCTTTGGTCGGACATTTCGGATTTCCGCCCGTACAGATATCGGCAAGTGCAAAATCTGCTAGTTTGCCAAAATCTTCTTCTTTTACTCCAAGTTCTTTGAGTCCCGCCGGAATTCCAACATCTTTGGACAATTTCTTGATGGCATCGACAGCCATAATATTGATTTCTTTCGGTTCCCGACGACTGATATCAAGGCCCATTGCCAGCGCAATATCTTTTAGTCGATCACCAACCGCAGCGGCGTTAAAAGCGGTTACATAAGGTAGCAGGATGGCATTACAAACCCCGTGAGGCAAGTCATAAAAACCGCCCAGTTGATGTGCCATCGAATGAACAATCCCTAAACCACCATTTGAAAAGCCCATTCCGGTAACAAACTGGCCATATGCCATTGCATCTCTGGCATCCAGATCGTCACCATCTTCAACTGCCTTTCTCAAACTGCTCGAAATGACTCTAATTGCTTCCAGATTAAAAAGATCGGTAAATCGGGAGTTACCAGCCGTTATATATCCTTCAATCGCATGGGTAAGAGCGTCCATTCCGGTTGCCGCCGTCAATGATTTGGGCATTTTTAACATCAGAACCGGATCATTCACCGCAACCGTAGCCAAACAGTTGGGATCAACAATAACCATTTTCAATTTTCGCTCTTCATCCGTAATCACATAGTTAATGGTTGCCTCGCTGGCGGTACCCGCCGTCGTGTTGATTGCAACGATTGGCAATGATTTATTCGCAGTTTTTCCAACACCCTCATAATCTCGGAGATCGCCGGGGTTTGTTGCCAGAATAGCGATTCCTTTGGCCGTATCCTGAGGAGAGCCGCCCCCAACACTAACTAAAAAATCACATTCGTTCTCCTGTAATATCTGAAGGCCGGCATTAACATTGGCAACCGTTGGATTTGGTTTAACATCAGAAAATAAGGTATACGGAACATTTGCTCCATCTAATACATTGAGTACATCTTTAACAATACCCGCTTCAACAAGTACTTGATCAGATACAACTAAAGCTTTTTTCACGTTCATACGTTTGATCTCAGGAGCAATTAATTCAATCGCGCCGGGTTCCATAATGACTACTGATGGAAAATAATAGGTTCTTGCCATAAGAACACCTCCAAATTTTATTCGTTTACATGATTATATGCCAAAGAAATGACTGAATAAATGGAAATTTTCACTTGTTTGAGATATATTATTGAAATTAAAAAAGCATGATCTGGAATAAACTGTCCGATATAAACAATAAACTGTTTTTTGGCTATCTGTCTTTTTTTGATCGATTAGCTTTAAACCGATTGCTTTACAACATCAGCTTTTTTACTGTTGACTGTAACCAGGACAACTGATATCAGGCTTCCAATAATCAATGCAACAGCAGCAATTTGCCAATCTGCTCGTGATGAAGTCAAATTCAAAGTTTCTCTCGTAAATTTTAATGCATAAGGTGATAAAAATTTTCCAATCCCGGTTCCACTGACATATACTGAAATTGCTACCGCGGCAAACTTGGGACTTGCAGCACTTTTAGCAACGGCCATCGTAATCGCCGGATTAAACGAACCGAAACCAATACCAAAGATAATTGCCCCAACGATTAGTAGCGTCATACTGTTGGCAAATACTAAAACCACAAAGGATACCCCCACCATAAAAGCCCCAAAAGAAGCACTGTATTGCTTTAATATTTTTGAGATATTACCATAAACCATTCCAACCACAAAGGCCGATGCCGTAAACAAAGTCAAAACCGTTGCCGACTGAGCGGCATTGCCAATCCCATCGGCCTGGACGACCATGGCCAGATTTGTCATAAAGCTGAATTGAACCAAATTAAGCAAGGCACAAACAAAGGTTAACACAAACGTCAACGCGGTTAGCTTCTTTTCTTTGACGCCTGATGCATTAATACTTTCAACTTTTTTTACCCCCGTATCCGGAAGTTTAAACCAAATCAGCAGTGCAATCGGAATGACCAATAAAAAGCCCAGGAACGAATAACGCCAATTATAAGCCGCCAACATTCCGCCCAACATCTGAAAAACCACCCCTGCTGCCGCACCAACAGCACTTTTAAAGCCCATTATTTTATTTGCCTGATCACCGGTAAATAAATCGGCAATAACCGCAGAAGCCATTGGAAATACCATTCCATAACCAGCACCAAAAATAACCCGCATGGCAATCATAAATCGTAGATCGCCGATAAATGCTGAAGGGATCCCGCCAATAAAAATAAGAATCATGGCAATTGTGATCACTTTCTTAATGCTCATGTACTGAGTCAATTTACCCGATATCAAGGCAAAAAACACCATCATCAAGGAAGGAATCGATACTAATAACTTGATTGTTTCCGGCGCTGCATCAGGAAATGCTTTAGCAATTTCTCCTAAAGCCGGTGTCATCATGCTAACTGTGTAGCTAAGCAAAGCAACCGATAAAGCGGCCATCTGAACCCATGCGCTCACTTTTTTTTGTTCACTCATTTTCTTCTCCTTTTCAGTTTTTAATATTTAGTAGCTATTTTATTTCAATTAGATCAACTGCGTAATATTATAATCATGTTTAATCTTTAAATCTATATTATCATCATTATTTTTTATTGTCACTATGTTTTTGAACATTTTTAAATTTAATACTATATTTAAGTGATTATAGGCCCATAAAATAGCTATTTTTCGTAAAATACAATATTTTTCTTTTATCCGTTGACATATCCTTCTAAAATATAGTACACTTTATTATATTAATCATGTTTATCTTTTATTGAATTTTGGGAATGATAAAACGCAGAAATCAGAATAAAGGAGATAAAATCAAAATGAGTGATCAAGTCAAACAATTACAAAATGAACGAACGCAATTGTTTACCGATTTATACACCGGTACGATTCCTAAGCGTGTGCCCATTAATACTTCGCTGCCTTTGGAATGTATGATTGAATATGCCGGTAAGGATTTAGGCCAAACGCAATGGACCCGTGAAGGGATGAAAGCGATCTACAAAAATGCCTTTACACTTACTTGTAGCGATGCCTATCCAGCCAACTTTTCACGTTATCCCGCTCACTTTCATATTTTACAATCGATTGGTTTTATTATGGGTTCGAATGGTATTATTCAACATCCCGAAGTATCAGGTATGTTACCGGAAGACTATGATGAATTTATAAACAATCCCTACGATTGTCTAATGGAAAAAATTTTTCCCAGACTCTACCCAGCCTTAGACACAGATCCTGTTCATCGCTCGATGGTTCTGGCCAAAGCAATGAAGGCTTATTATGAATATCTTGAATTTTATATCGGAATCGATCGGGAATTAATCAATGACTATGGTTTTTTTACCCCACCAACAGGCTCAAGCACTGGTGGAACGACACCGTTTGATTTTTTAGCCGATTTTCCCAGAGGTTTCAAAGGCATTATGATGGATATCAAACGCTGCCCGGAAAAAATTATTGAAGCCTGTGAAGCAATTCTTCCGTTATCGATAAAAAGAGGAACGCCCATGAAAGCTTCCCCTTTGGGCGCCAATTTTATTGCCTTGCATATGGCCACTTATTTGCGGTCTAAAGATTTTGAAAAATATTATTGGCCAACTTTTTATAAACTCGTTCACGGTTTAGCTGAAAAAGGCCAAAGCTGTCATATTTTCTGTGAAGACAACTGGATGCGTTATCTGGATTATCTCTATGAATTACCACAAGGAACCCGTTTTTATTTTGAATACGGCGATCCTAAACTGGTCAAAGAAAAACTTGGCAAAAAACATATTATCTCCGGTTTTTATCCAATTACCTACCTTAAAACCGCAACCAAATCGCAATGTGTTGATAAAGCCAAAGAACTGCTCGATATCCTTGCTCCCGGTGGTAATTACTGGTTCACCTTTGATAAAAGCCCCTATTCACTCAACACGATCAATCCAGAAAATTATCTAGCCGTCCTTGAATACGTTCGCGACAATAGCCGTTATGACAATGCCGGTGAAAAAGTCTGGAGCCTCCCTAAAGAAGCCTCCATTGATCCGGTGCTTAAACACATCCCCGAATTTAAAAGCCAATATTACACACCTTACGATGAATACAAAATAAATAATCCTGCTCCTCGACCGGATCTTGATGTTATCGTTGGGCAAAAAATGCAACAATACGAAGATATGCTTTTTGGCATGCTCATGAAGATGTGTTAATTTAACCAAAAGATCGAAACGAATACCTAACTAAATAAAAAGCCAACGCCGTCTTAAATACAACCGGCGTTGGCTTTTTTTGTTTTTACTATCGGAATTTAAATAACCGCAAAGTTTTTATCGACACTGATTTTTATCTTATCAATCATCCGTCGGGATTCATCAATACATTCTTCTATTCGATCATTATCAAAATTAAGGCTCTGGAAAAGCAGTCGAATTTCAAGCTCGGCAATATACTCACTGCTACAATCGAGATAACCATCATCCCGTGCTACATGTAAACCATGAACAACGGCAAGATTTGCTAAAGCTAACGCTTTCACTTCCAGTCGATTTAAGCCAAGCTTATAGGAGCGATTAATATTTTCCACAAATCCCACCGTAGCACTTTCATTTTTCATAAAAATATTCATATCACACAATTCGTGATAAAACTGATTTAAATGTCGATTCAAGCGACAACTTCTGTTCTGTACGCGATACTCGATGGCCGTTTTAAGCATCACATTACAACCCGGAAATTTCTCATTGATAGCATTTTGCGTTTTAACTTTATTGGCAACCATATATTCATTATAAACTTCCAAAGCGAGATTATTTTTATTTTTAAAATAATATGCAACCATTGCTTTGTTGGTTCCTGATTCTCTGGCGATTTCGGCTAACGTCGTTTTGATAAATCCATTTTCATAAAATAATTGTTTTGATATCGTATATATTTTATATTTTGTTTCCAATCCAGTCTTATAGTTTCCCAAACATTTATTCCTCTCTCTCGTATATTGATTGCGTTTATTCTATCATAAAATAAATCACAGTAAAGCATATTGTCAAATTAATTATCTTTTTCAAAATGACGGTTTGAAGGTTGTTTGTTTTTCTGATCAATTAAAAGAAGGTTATCTGATTAGATGCCGGCAACTGATTTAAACAACCTTGTTTTTCCAGCGTTTCAATAACCGATTTACTAACCTTTGTCCGGGTCTGCAAATCCTCACGCGACATATAAGGACGAAGCTGAGCTTCTTCAAAAATTCGCTGGGCGGCTTTATCGCCAATCCCTTCTAAAGCATTTAAAGGTGGCAATAACGCATCGCCAATAATCCGGAATTGGTTATAATGCGATTCATACACATCCACATTTTTAAAGGTATACCCGCGACACATCATTTCATGGGCAATCTCTAACACCGTTAATAACGATTTTTCTTTATTGGATGCTTTTGTTCCTAATTCCTTAATCTGATTCATCCGCTCAACCACGCCGTTTTTACCCTGACTGATAAGCTGCGCATCAAATTCGCTGGCCCGAACGGAAAAGTAAGTGGCATAATAAGCCTGTGGATAATACACTTTGTACCAGGCAATTCGAAAAGCCATCGTAACATAAGCGGCAGCATGAGCTTTCGGAAACATATATTTAATTTTTTTACAGGAATCAATATACCATTCAGGAACCTTATTCTTTCGCATCGTCTCTTCCCATTCCGGTTTAAGCCCTTTGCCTTTTCGGACGGCTTCCATAATGGTAAACGATGTTTTGGCTTCCAAACCGGCATAAATCAAATAGATCATGATATCATCCCGGGTACAAATAGCTTCTTTAATCGTCGCCTTTTTATCCCGGATCAAATCCTGCGCATTATTCAGCCATACATCGGTTCCATGCGACAGTCCGGAAATCCGAATCAAATCGGAGAACGCTGTGGGTTTGGTGTCCAAAAGCATTTCTCTAACAAAACTGGTCCCAAATTCAGGAATTCCACAGACGCCTAATGGTGATTCAAAATCGTTATCTTTAAAATCCAGAGCCTTGGTCGAAGTAAACAAACTCATTGTTTTTTCATCATCCAGGGGAATCCCGACCGGATCAATACCGGTAAAATCTTTTAGCATTTTTAGCATGGTGGGATCATCATGCCCCAGAATATCAAGCTTTAATAATCGACCACTGATCGACTCATAAGCAAAATGGGTAGTAACGGTATCGCTTTCGGTATCGTCAGCTGGACGTTGCACCGGGCAAAAGTCGTATATATCTTTATAAGTCGGCACCACCATAATGCCGCCGGGGTGTTGGCCGGTCGTTTTTTTAACCCCGGCACAACATTGGATCACCCGCTCCAGCTCAGCACGGGTCGGCTTAATTTCTTTTTCATCATAATAGTTTTTGACAAAACCAAAAGCCGTTTTTTCGGCAATCGTCGAAATCGTTCCCGCTCTGAATACTTTTCCTTTCCCAAAAAGAACTTCCGTATAGCGATGCGCTTCAGCCTGATTTTCACCGGAGAAATTAAGATCGATATCCGGCTCTTTATCGCCTTCGAATCCCAAAAATGTTTCAAAGGGAATATCAAACCCATCTTTTTCCAACTTGGTATGGCAATGGGGACACGTCGCATCTTTTAAATCCGGGCCCACGCCCACCTCATTACTATCGAAAAATTCCGAATGTTTACAATGCGGACAACGGTAGTGGGGAGCTAAGGGATTAACCTCAGTAATTCCACAAAGGGTCGCCACAAACGATGACCCGACCGAGCCCCGGGACCCGACCAGATAACCATCTTCCATCGAATGGTGCACCAGCTTTTGAGCAATCAGATATAACACCGAATAACCATTTCCGATGATCGAATCCAATTCTTTTTTAATTCGTTTTTCGACAATTTCCGGCAAGGGATGACCAAATAACTCCTTGGCACGACCTTCGACCATTTCGCGGATCTCATCGTCAGAGCCTTCAATCACCGGCGGATAGGTGCCATCGGGAATCGGCAACACCGCTTCAATCATCTCGCTAATTTTACGCGGATTATCAATCACAATTTCACGTGCCGTCGCTTCGTCAAGATAGTCAAATTCATCCAACATCTCCTGGGTGGTACGATAATATAACGGCGGTTGTTTGCTAGCGTCTTTATAACCCTGACCGGTAAATAAAATTTCCCGGTAAAGCGAATCTTCTTTATTAACAAAATGGACATCGCCAGTCGCCACCACTGGTTTATTTAAATCCTTGGCTAAATTAATAATTCGTTTATTTAGCGTTTTTAAGGCTTCCTGATCCGGCACACTATTATTGTCAACAAGATATTGATTGTTTCCCAACGGCTGCACTTCTAAATAGTCATAAAAACTGGCAATCTGTTGTATTTCTTCCTGTGACTTATTATGCAGCATCGCCGTAAACAGTTCCCCGGCTTCGCAAGCGGACCCCAGCAACAGATTTTCCCGACTTTCAGCTAGCAGTGATTTTGGGATGCGCGGTTTTTTATAAAAATAATTCAAATGCGACTCTGAAACAAGTCGGTACAGATCTTTAATCCCGGCCTGATTTTTGGCATAAATAATAATGTGATTAACCGGATTAAGGCGGATGCTCCGTTCGCGATTGGACAGCGTGTTGTTCAATGTCTGAATTGACGTACACCCTTTCTTTTCAGCTAAATCCAAAAGTTTTACAAACACCTTAGCTGATGCCGCGGCATCATCCAAGGCCCGATGATGGTTATGAATATCGATTTTGAAAAAACTACACAATTTTTTAAGAGTATGTTTGGTGATTTGCGTGAGCAGCGAACGCGACATCGCCAACGTATCTACCGCCGTGTTGTCCCGGCTAATCTGATGATCTGCCAAAGCCTTATTAAAAAAACTCATATCAAAAGGAGCATTATGGGCAACTAAAATAGTATCTCCGGAAAATTCCAAAAATTTTTCGATCGCATCCCGTTCCTCCATCCCCTCCGCTACCATTTGATTGGTAATATTGGTTAAATTAGTAATAAATGCGGGAATTTCACAATGCGGGTTCACTAACGTCGAGAAACTGTCAATGATCTGTTTATTTTTAATTTTAACTGCCGCTATTTCGATAATTTTATGATTTCCGGGAATCAGGCCTGTTGTTTCCAGATCAAAAAAAGTAAATTCACCACAAAAATCCTGATCTTGATCGCCAAAAACCATATTTAACTGGTCTTCGACTAAATAACCTTCGACCCCATAAAGCACCTTGATTTTTTTCTTTCGTCCCAACTCCATCATTTCCGGATACGCCTGTAAAACCCCATGATCGGTAATCCCAATCGTATCGTGGCCAAAATCGGAAGCTTGTTTCATTATTTTGTCGACTTTACTGACTGCATCCATTGAGCTGAACTGGCTATGTAAATGAAGCTCAATCCGTTTAATCGGCGCATCATCGGTGCGAATTATTTCTTTTGACAGATTGATATTGCGCGGGTAAAACATCATTTCCTGAGAATAGTCATCATAATTAATTTTACCTTCAACCAGATACCAATTACCTTCTTTGATACTTTCAACAATTTCTTCTTTATCCGTAAATACTTTACAGGTAATGCTGTTGGTATTGTCGGTTATATTAAAAGTTAACAAGGTTTTATTATTTTTAAGGGTGCGTGTGTTGATTCCAAACACCCACCCTTTAATGACCAAACATTTTCCTTCGGACTCGCCATTAATACTAAAATCAACAAATTTCAGCCACTCAGCGGGTTTCGTAATTTTTTTCCCGATAACCACATCGCCCGGTTTTTCAGCCTTTGGCAGCTTCGCCGAACTCGTCGAATTCGCACTGTTATTTGAAGTAACCGGTTTGATATTAGCCAAGCGTTTTTCCAAGTCCTGCTGACTTTTTTCGGTAACGGATTCGGTATCTGTAAAACGCACTACCAATTCCGCCGTCACTCCGTAATGCTCGGCGATCAGTCGTTTGAAGCGACTTGTAAAAATCGCCAATGCTTCGCCATCCAGCTCACCGGTTGATCGACCGCGGACATAAAACGTATTGTTTTCAGCCATCAATGTGTTGATCAATAAAATATTGGCAATTTTCTGATTAATTCCCATCAGCAATTGACTGACCCCTTGACTATCCGTCGCCAGTAAGTGTTCGCCATTTTTATATTTGAGCGGTGCCACTTCAACTTGAAGCGACTGGGCATAATCAAATATTTCTTGCAGTTCGCAATTAATAAATTCCGTATCGGTTTGTTTTTGCGGTGTAAAAAATTTAAAAATCAATTCCTCTTTACTGGAATTGATTTTTATACTCTCGGTTATCAGATGATAGTCCGCTATTATTTTTTGATATCGTTCTTGACGTCGGGTAATAATACTCAAAAATCTCGCCTCACATTTTTTCTATTTCTTCGATTAAAGCCACAATGATTTCATTTTCATTGAGGCTTCTAATAATTTCACCTTTTTTAAACAGCACCGCTTTGTTTTTTCCGCCCGCAATGCCAATATCGGCCGCCTTTCCTTCTCCCGGTCCGTTAACAATACAACCCATCACGGCAACTTTAATATCTTTTTCGATAAACCGCAGTTGGTGGTTAATTTCCTGAGCAATGCCAATCAAATCAATTTCGGTCCGGCCACAGGTTGGACACGAAATTATTTCCACCCGCGGACGTTTACCCTGATACAAACCGATCCCGCGCAGAATATCCCGAGCCACATCGATTTCTTCCAGAG
The DNA here is from genome assembly GCA_965140355.1 of uncultured Acetobacterium sp. Lineage (GTDB taxonomy): Bacteria > Bacillota > Clostridia > Eubacteriales > Eubacteriaceae > Acetobacterium. The sequence continues at coordinate 161,264 of OZ223194.1, forward strand.
GATCTCCGGTAATCGATACCCGGAGGGTATCACCTAAACCGCTCAGCAGCAGATAACCAATCCCCATTGCCGATTTAACCGCCGAACTTCTCCGTATTCCCGCTTCAGTAATCCCTAAGTGAAGAGGATAATCATATTTTTTAGAAAATTGTTCATAAGAATCAATAGTAAAGCGCACATCGGAAGCTTTCATCGAAACAACCAGGTTATCAAAACCGGCATCTTCTAGCAAATGAATGTGCTTCTCGGCTGATTCCACCATCCCTTTTGGGGTTGCCCGGCCTTGATTACGATCTAGAATCTCTTTTTCCAATGAACCGGCATTAACTCCGATTCGAATTGGAATCTGTCGTTCAGTAGCCACTGCAACAATTTCGCGAATGCCTTTTTCGGAGCCAATATTGCCCGGATTAATCCGCAACTTATCAATCCCGTTTTGCATCGCCGTTAAAGCCAACTGATAGTCAAAATGAATATCCGCCACCAATGGGATATTGATTCTTTTTTTTATCACGGCAATGGCATCAGCCGCCGTTTGATCCGGTACTGCCACCCGAACAATTTCACATCCGGCCATCTCAAGCGCATTAATCTGAGCGATTGTGGCCTCGGTATTTCTGGTATCCGTATTAGTCATCGACTGAATCGCAATGGGATGCTCACCGCCAATGGGCACCTGACCAATTTTCACAATCCGGGTCTTTTTTCTTAATTCCATCACTCCACCTAAGACGCTAAACGCATGACATCATTAAACGCAATCAGAATTGCCAAAGCGATCAATGCCATAAAACCAAAATAATTAATTTTCATTTCCAGTTCCGGTTTCAGTTTTCGACGCGAAACAATTTCGATTAAAATGATAAAAATACGTCCGCCATCCAGTGCCGGTAACGGAAAGAGATTAATAATCGCCAGATTAACACTTAACATCGCAGTAAAGGCCAGTAACATCACGATCCCACTCTCCAGAAACGTATTAACCATTGAAACCATCCCAATCGGGCCGGCTAATTGATCCAATCCGACCTGACCAGTAAACAGCATTCCAAATGACTGAAAAATCAAACCCGAAAACCGCCAAGTATTGAGAAAAGCAACCCTAATCGCATCAAAGATATTTGGATGTCCCGAAAATAACGCAATAACAACTAAACAAAACATGGCAAAAATAACATTCATTGCTGATCCCGCCACTAAAACCAATAATTTTTTGCCCCGACTTTTGGCTTCAAAACTTCTCGGGTCAATGGGAACACTGGGATCACGGGGAATCAGATTACCATCATCATCAAATTCCGGTTCTTCACCGCGCATTTTACAAAACCCGCCAACCGGAAACGCCCGAATTGAGAATAATGTTTCTTTGCCCTGATGACCAAATAGTTTAGGCCCCATTCCAATGGCAAATTCTTCAACAAAGATCCCGGTTTTTTTGGCTACAATAAAATGGCCAAATTCATGAACAACAACTAAAACACATAAAATCAGTAAGGTAATAAGTATGGTATATAGATTCAAAGTTTCTCCTATGCAACGCCGACTGTCAATCGGGCAAAAATATAAATCAAAGGAATAATAAACAGAATACTATCAAATCGGTCTAAGATTCCGCCATGACCAGGTAAAATATGTCCAAAATCTTTTATCTTCGCCTTACGCTTAATCATCGATGCTGTTAAATCGCCACATTGTCCCGCAATGCTTCCAGAAATACCGACAATCAAATATAAATACCACGGCAAAACAAAACTAAAATAAGCACTCAGAATTGAACCGTATAAAACGGTGCATAAAGCCGCAACAACTAAACCGCCGATTGATCCCGCAATGGTTTTTTTAGGGCTGATTAACGGTGCAATTTTCCGGTTTCCAATTGACTTGCCGATAAAATACGCGGCCGTATCAGTTGAAAAGGCAATCACAAAAATCAACCACATATAATAATTACCCTTATTAACCGTTTCAAAAAGCAGCAGATGGCCAAACATCACCGGTACATAGATTAGTCCCATTAGGGTTGCACTCGGCCGTTGAATCCCGACGTTCCCAGATAAAATTTCATAACAAAAAATAATAACAAAGGCCACCAGTAAAATTGGCATCAAAAAATAATAGTCAAGTCTGATAGTTACCACTAATGCAGCCGCTAAGATAAGCATTAACAAAACATTAATTCGGAGATCTAAAAGACGATTTACTGCTCCGGTGTATTCTAGAATTCCAACCAATACCAGTAGTGAAACCCCTACCATCAAAATAACGCCGCCATAATATAAAACGGCAATAAGCAGCGGCAGACCAATCACCCCCGTCCAGATACGGGTTGTCATCGAACCTTTTTCAGCCTGTCTGCGCTCAGCTCTTATTCGTTCTGCTCTTCTCGTTGAGATATTTCTATTCGGCCGATCCATAACGCCGATTCCTTTTTTGATAATTTTCGATCATTTCATAGTAGTTATCAACTTCAAAATCAGGCCAATAAATATCAGTAAACATAAATTCAGTATAAGCCAATTGCCAAAGCATAAAATTACTGATCCGACTTTCTCCACTCGTACGAATTAACAAATCCGGGTCCGCCTGTCCTTTGGTATAAAGATGATCACTGATATTTTGTTCTGTCAGATCTTCCGGTTTAACCCCTTTTGCAACGATTTCTTTAACCGCCTGAAGGATATCATCCCGGCCCCCATAATTAAAGGCAATGTTTAAAATAAGACCGGTATTTTCAGCGGTGATTTCCATCGCCCTTATGGATGCCTCACGCACTTTCTCCCCAAGCCTGTTCAAATTACCGATAACATTTATTTTGACATTATTTTGATCTAACTCCCCAACCTCTTTATGAAAATATTCGATTGCAATCTTCATCAGTCCGTTTACTTCTTCGGTGCTTCTTTTCCAATTTTCGGTTGAAAAAGCATATACGGTTAATATTTTTATTCCGGCATCAGACGATGCCCGAACAATTTTTTTTAAAGTTTTCATCCCGGCATTGTGGCCAAACAAACGCGGGCGATTTTTAGCTTTTGCCCAACGGCCATTACCGTCCATAATTATGGCTATATGCGTCGGCAGATTATCTTTCTTTAACTGTCTGGTCATATTTCACCCCTATTCCTCACGTATAAACGTATTTCTTTTAATCTTAATTATTCTTTTAATTATTATATGCTATTTTAAAAGATTTGTAAATTCCATCACTCGGGGATGCTCCCAAACAAGATTTATTTAAGATTCATTTGCCGCTAAATTAAGGCAAAACCCCAAAATGAAAAAATCCCAGACATAGTCTGAGATTTTCCTGGAAATTATTGTGAAAATGAGAATTATTGTTATCACTATAACATCTTTTGTTCAAAAAGTAAACGATCAAACAGAAAGTTTGTTATTATTATTTGTTTTAATAATACCCTTAATCAATTTAATGTTTATTTTTACTGGCTTGTTTAACCTTATATTTGTTAATCTTACTTTGCTTCATCTTTTAGCTATTTCATTTCTTTGTTAATGCAATATAGCGATAAAGGGTCGGGACTGAAACGCCCATACTATTAGCTAAATACCAGACCGTTCCTTTAACCGAAAAGGTCCCCATTTTATCTAACTTTCCGACTAACTCAACTTTTTCATCCTTAGAAAGAAATTTCAGCTTTTTTAATAAGTCTTGCGAAATATGATTTAAATTATTATCAACCAATTCTTTAACGTCGATATTAATTTTTTTGGGTCCCTTTTCTTTGTTACCATTTTCAACAATCGGTGACTTAATCATTTTATTTAAAAGATCCCTGGCCGCTATCAATTCCTGGCAATCGGAATTGAGACAGATCATCCCAATCAATTCTTCATTTTCGTCTTTAATAAACCATGATGCCGACTTGATACTTTCCTTTTTATGGAATTTTTGGGGTTCGTTATTCATATAGGGAACTTTTTTATGAATTTCACTTCTTAAAATTCTAAGGTTTATTTCGGTGATTGGATCACCCACCTGTCGTCCGCTAATTTGTCCATTACGGATAGCGACAACCGAATGATGCCAATCGGTTAAATCATGCAAGACAACTTCAGTATTCTCGCCCATAAATTCAGCCAAAAAATCTACCATCGTAACGTATGGTTCCAGTTTTTTATTCATCGTTCCCCCCTCCGATTTCCAGTCTCTTTAAAACCACGAAGATACCCATGGCTGCCAATCATCAAGCACAACCATGGGTTTAATTAAAACACTATTTAATTATTCGCAATGCTCATTTAACCGCGATCACTTCAATTTCAAACAAAGCCGCTTTGGGTAAAGCAGCCACCTCCACACAGGCGCGGGCCGGATACTCCGACTGATCTTTGAAGAAATCAGCATAGATTTCATTAACCGTGGCAAAATCGGCCATGTCAGCTAAAAAAATGGTCGTTTTAACAATATCTTTGCGCGTAAAGCCGGCATGATTTAAAACGATGTCCAGATTTTCTAACCCTCTTTTCGTTTGATTCACAATCCCTGCTTCTAATTCTCCGGTTGCCGGGATTAAACCCAATTGGCCGGAAACATAAAGTGTCTCACCAGCCAAATAAGCATGGGAATACGGACCCACTGCAGCTGGTGCCTGATTGGCAATAATTGCTTGTTTATTCATTTTCTTTTCCTCCTTAAACGTTATTGGTAATTGCAACGCTATCACGCATTTATGATGCGTTTTACTATTATTGACTTAAAATTCATTATCCTTAAGCTAAAACTAATTTTTCAATGGCGTGAGCAACGCCATCTTCGAAATACGGTAAAGTGATATGCTTAGCAATCGCCTTAACATCTTCAGAAGCATTTCCCATCGCAACACTCATCCCGGCAAACTCCAACATCCGCAAATCATTATCACTATCGCCGATAGCCATCACATTTTCCGGCTGTAAATCTAACGTTTTACACAACTGCTTTAAACCGTCGCCTTTATTGGCTGAGCGATGATTAACTTCAATATTATTGGCAATGGCTTTGGTCAGAGTGACACCATAAATTCTGGAAAACTTCTGCCACAAGACCCGGAAATTATTATTATTAAGTAAGGGAATATTAATTTTCTCAATTTCCGCGGCATGTTCCATCGTAAAATCAAACACATTTTCAACTTTGTTGGCCTTGCTTTTAATAAAAGCCAGCAGATCCTTTGAAACACCTTTTTTGTCACGAATCATCTCAAAATAACGCAACTCACTATAGGATTGCCCGTGATAATAAACTTCACAAAATAGATTGCGGCGCGTCAAGGTGGTAATAATTTTTTTAACGCTTCCCGCCCCCAAATAATTACTGCTGATAATTTCATGCGTATTTAAGTTCGTAACTGCTGCCCCATTTGATGTCACCGCATAATTTATTCCCGGAATGCTAACAACTGATTCAGGTAATTGTTCTAAAATTCGACCAGTCGATGGCACTACGTGGATGCCTTTGGCAATCGCTTTTTCCAATACGCTTCGCGTTCGCGAAGAAATTGAAAGATAATCATTCTGAAGGGTTGTTCCGTCCATGTCCAAGGCAATTAATTTTATATCCATGGTTCACTCCGTTTCCATTTTTCTCATTTTTAATCGTATTAAATTATTCTCTAACAGTTTAACACAAGAAAATGAGCTTTTCACCAAGTAAGCCTTTACAAGTTTGGTATTTTTTAAAATCGGACTTCTTTTTTTAAAATTTGAATCGGCTTATCCGAGAACGTTAAAACCACCTGCGCTAACCCTTTAATTTCAAATTCATTATGGCTGACAAAAATAACTGTCCGTTTATCCTGTTCCCAAATTTTCAAAAAATCGTCGATCAATCGTTGTTTTAGTGATTCATCTAAACTGCTAAACGGTTCATCCATCAACAACAACTCCGAAGGATGCAAAAAAGCCCTGGCAATGGAAACCCGCTGTCGCATCCCACCGCTTAATTCCTGCGGATAATAGTCGCTCTCGCTCCCCAGACCGACCAATTCTAACATTGCCTCAATCTCCCGATCATGGTAACAATTTTTTTTGACGGATGTTTCCGGAAAGATAAAACGCAAATTCTCCCGGACCGTCAGCCACGGCAGTAATCGAGGTTCCTGAAAAATATATGAGATTGATTGGGAATTAATGCCTTCAATACTGCCGCTATCCGGTTGTACTAAGCCGCTACACAGATTAAGCAGCGTCGTTTTTCCGGCTCCCGAAGGGCCGAGAATGCCGGTGATTTTATTTTTTTCAAAAATCAAGTTAAAATTATCAAAAATAACTTCTTCCCCATATTTTTTGGTCAAATTTTTTATAATAATTGCCATCATACTGCTCCTTTTCCGTTATTTCTGGCGATCATATAAAGCGTCATCTTTTCAATGATCAGGCTGCAAATCACAATAACCAGAGTCCAGGAAAAAAGCAAGTCAGTTTCCAGATATATTTTAGTGTAATAGAGATTCATCCCAATCGATGGCAGTGCATTGGCCAGCACTTCCGCCGTGACCGTCACCTTCCAGCCTAATCCAATCACATTCATCAATGCTGAAATAGCATACGGTTTTACGGATGGCATATAAATATTTCTGATTATTTTTTTTTGATCAACATTATAAATTTTAGCCATCTGCAACAATTTGGGATCGGTCGACCTTACGCCTTGCACCACATTTGTCCAAGTCACAGGAAAACAAACGAGAAAAGTTACAATTAGTGGAACTAATCCGGACACCACCCAGAGATTGATCAGAATAATAACTGAAACAACGGGTAATGAACGAATTGTACTGACAAACGGATTCATCATTTCGTAAAAAGGCCGATAAAGTCCGCCAATCAATCCTAAACCATAACCCAGTAAAACCGAAATAAGAACCCCGCCAAAAACCCGAAATAAGGTTAACCCAATGCTCACAAAAAACTTAAAATCCCCTGCCAGGATAAAAACACCTTGCAGGGTTGCAAGCGGTGCTGGCAGCACCAGCGGACTATTCACCCACTGCGCTGCCAACGCCCAAAGTGCCACCCAAAAAAGAGCGATGGCAATATTTTTGATTACTTTTTGGAACTGTTTATTGCGTTTATTGTCCAAGAATGTAGAAATCATCACCAGGAACTTTTCCCCCCACTGCTTTTGGTTCAAAATCTGCTAATATGGTGTAATAATCGTTCAGCGATTTTTTTGCCTCTTTAGCCGGTATAAAAACAATATTACAATTTGGAATCGCTTTTTCCGCCAATACCGCATCCGTCATAATACCCGCTGCGACAATATTTTTTGCGCCTTCGGCAGGATTATCATTCACTGAATTGATTGAACTTTGATAGGCGTCCATAAATTTAGCCAATAATTTAGGATTGGCTTGCGCCCATTCTTTGTTAACCACCAAAGCCGTCATTTCTAATTGCGAACCAGCATTGGCATCTTCCCAGGCTTTCGAGAGATCCACGGCCACTTTAATATTTGGTTTTTTTGACGTAATCGTGGTCACAAATGGTTCCGGCAGTAATGCGATACTGGCTTGACCAGCCGCTAATTGGGTGACTACTTCGCTGTGTTCGGCGACGTAATTAATTGTTACATCAACCCCTGGGGTTAAACCATTTTTCTGCAATAAATAATTAAGTACGTATTCCGGTGTCGAACCTTGCCCGCTGGCAACAATGGTTTTTCCCTTTAAATCAGCAATACTCGTAACCCCGGCATTTTCATCGGCCACGATATATAAAACCCCCAAAGTATTTACCGAACCTAACACCACTGCTCCTTCTGTTTTATTAAATAACACTGCCGCTAAATTACTGGGCAGTGCCGCGATCTGAAAATCACCACTGATAACACCGGCCGTTAACTGCTCCGGAGCGCCTGCGACAGTAAACTCGGTAGTGACATTTTCGCCCAGATCAACGCCATTGACAATCATCTCTGCCATCCCCATTCCAGTGGGACCAGCCAGCGTTCCAACCTTAACCGTTTGCGGATCAGCCGCCTTTGTCTGGCATGCTGAAAGACCGAGAGCCACGACCAGCATGATACTTAATACCATTAGCCATCTTTTATTTTTCATTTTTTTAAACATCTTTTTGGTTATCCTTTTCTTTAAATTCTTTTTTTGAAACTGTTAACTTTGAATGTACTGCTTCTAATTTACCCAACCGTCCATTTAAAGAATTAATTGCGTTCATATTTCCGCATAAGGTAATGCAGATAATCGAAATCCCTTTGTCTGCCAGCGGCAAGCCCATTCTACCAATGACCAATGACTGATACTCAGCAATGATCCGATTAAATTCTGCCTGCACTGCTTTGGGATTATCGATAATAGCGGTAAGCACTGCGACGCGTTCGATGATCTCTCACTCCTTTCCTAATCCGCATGAAAACAGGTTTTCAAAACAACCGTTTTGAACAAACTAATGTAAATAGCTACCAGCCTTTCACAATCAGCTGCACTCTTTTGTTACAAAAACCGATAATAAATTTCAAACAAAAAAATTCCTGTTAATAACAGGAAGCGGTCGACAAAATTATCCACTGATGCGGATGATGATTTTGAACACCTTCCTTCCAAATCAGAACTTCTTTTCTGTCAGGTAAACGGTATCACATTCAATTGTAATCATTTTAACACGCGAATAGTTTATTTGAAAGAAAAAGAAGGTGTAAAAATTCGATTTTTCAGCTTATAATTTTGCTCTTACTTTTCTCATAAGGCCATCTTATTTCGCTATCAATAGTTGTCTTGATTGCAAGTTTTCCTTTTATTAAACCATAATTAATACGAATAAACGCAATCGCTCAAAGATCGTTAAAATACCTTATTACGCCTATCCTTTTTTACCTTTTTCATTGCTAAATATAAGGTATTCTTGACATAATTATGTTATAATTCAAATAGTTATTATATGGCTAAATAAAAGTCTGTCATGAGTAGCGCAATGACAAACTTATTCGCTTATAAGGAGAATCCCATGAAATTTAAAATGAAACGCTATCTATTTTTATTTTGCATTGTGCTGTTTATTATTTTTTTCCCAGCCACTATTTCAGCGCAAGAATCGTTATCGATCAATGGCGCTGAGCCCACAGTTAAAGAAAGTGACTCCCAGCCGATGATTATTAATAGCTTATCCGAACTCCCGGATGTTGACAAATCCGACGACATCAATCGGCAAATTGTTGTTATTTATAAAAATAGCAGTTCCTTTAATGTTCAAAGTTTATTTCTATCGACTTCCGAAATTGCCAGCGGCGAAACCGTTTCTGATCGCGTCGATGTTTTTAAACTAAAAAACGATGTTGATGTTGATAGCTTTATTGCTAAAATGAATGAAAATCCCAATGTTTTAATTGCTGATCGCAATAGTACCATTAAAACTTATGGATTACCCAATGATCCTTACGTCACCGATGGCAAAGCCTGGCAATTCCAGAAGATTGGCACCAATAAAACCTGGGATCAGGTCTCCAATGCCACAACCATTGGCGTTGCCGTTCTTGACAGCGGTGTCAATACCAACCACCCTGATTTAATTGGCCGGACAATTGCCGGTTATGACTATGTTACCAACAGCACCCAAGTTGTTGACGAAGACGGCCATGGCACCGCTGTCAGCGGTTGTATTACAGCAACGGCCAATAACGGTATTGGCATCTCCGGGATTGCCGGGTCAGCCAATATTATGGTTGCCCCGTATCGTGTCGGCAACAAATCACTTTACACCGCTTATATTTGTGCCGCCCTGATCGATGCCGCTGATCGTTCTGACATTAAAATTATTAATATGAGTTATGGCGGTTATACCTATGATCCCCTTGAAGCGACGGCGATTAATTATGCCAAAGATCATGGCAAAATTCTTGTTGCTGCTTCTGGTAATGAAGGTGACCCTTCCGACCTTGAAGCTGGCTTGCTGTCCTATCCGGCTTCTTATGACGGTGTTATTTCGGTTGCCGCTACTACCAGCTCAAATCAGCGGGCCTCCTTTTCTCAATATAATAACATGGTTGATTTAGCAGCTCCCGGCGAAGGTATTTATACCACTTCCAATAGCGGCAGTTACCTGTTTATGAATGGCACCTCTTTTTCTGCACCGATTGTTGCCGGTGCCTGCGGTGTTTTATTGGCTGCCAATGAAGACCTCAATGCCAATGACGTCGAAAACATCTTAAAGCGAACCGCCACTGATTTAGGCACTGTCGGCCGCGATGACTATTTTGGTTTTGGTTTAATCCAATTGGATCAAGCCTTAGCGACAATTTCCGCCAGTAAACACTTAACCGCTATTAGCTTAAACAAATCTGCAACTACCATCACAACCGGTAATTGGGATATCTTAAACGTAAGTTACTTACCGGTTGATACTACCGACGATAAAAGCATTATCTGGACCTCTTCCAATCCGGCGGTTGCGACTGTTAATGGGGATGGTTTTGTTAATGCGATCAATTCTGGCAACTGCACAATCACAGCCCAGGTTGGCGACTTTTATGCGACATGTCGCGTGACGGTTCCTCTCCAAGCCGGGGAAATATCAATTGGCTACCAAACCCATATCGAAAATATTGGCTGGCAGAACTTGGTCTACGACGGCGATTTAAGCGGCACTTCCGGTCAGGGATACCGTCTGGAAGGACTAAAAATAGTGCTGGATAAACAGGGTTATGATGTCGGCGTCGCTTACAAAACCCATATTCAGAATATTGGCTGGGAAGAGAACTGGCGCAGTGATGGTACCTTAAGCGGTACTTCCGGTGAAGGCCTACGTCTGGAAGCCGTCTGCATTAAACTAACCGGCAATGATGCCAATCAATTTGATCTGTATTATCGCACCCATGTTCAAAATTTAGGCTGGTTAGGTTGGGCAAAAGCGGGTGACAACTCCGGCACTTCCGGGTATGGTTATCGTTTAGAAGGCATCGAAATAATGGTAGTCCCGAAAAATACGCCTTTTGACTCATCTGGAAATGCTTTTATTGTTAATCCTGTTTAAATTTATCGCTTTCACAATTACTGAAAAAAGAAAAAAACTACCAATTAAAAACAAAGGGCGCATGGAAATTAAAATTTCCATGCGCCCTTTGTTTTAGCTATTTTATCAATCAAGACAATTCATTATTCAATTGACTTTAAAGACTCAACCATGCTGATTCGTTTAATAATTGGTGTCATTAGAATATTAATAATGAATGTAAATGACAGGGTAAACACAATCGAATAAATAAAGCTGGTAAAATCAATCCCTCGGCTAAACATCGCGATATCGGTTTCGACGGTATTAATGATAAAACCGTCGAGTAAAACGCCTAAAAATAATCCCACGATGATACCAATGATCGAAAGAACAATATTCTCCCGAAAGATATACTTATAAACTTCCAGATCATAAAAACCTAACACCCGGATCGTCGCAATTTCGCGCACCCGCTCCGAAATATTTATGTTGGTAAGATTGTATAAAACAACAGCCGCCAAAGCTCCTGCCGAAAGCAACATAACCACCACGACGATACTTAAGCTACTGATGCTATCGTTTGAAGATTTCACAATATTACCGGTAAAATTCACGGCTACCACCCCATCTTTTGCCAGCCAATCATTGGCAATGGTATTTTCCAGCTCCGTTGATGTGTCAGGAATATTAACATAAGCCATATTAACTGCTAATGGTTTACCAAAAGCTTTTTCATAAACCGCCGGCGATAAATAAAGATAGTTTTCGAGATAATTTTCGGTTATTGCTCCCAATACTACCTCATGACTTTGATCTTCATTATTGATCAGAATCGTATCACCAACTTTAAGCCCCAGCGTTGTCGCAACTTTTTCCGAAAGAACTGCTCCCGCCGTTTCCAGATCAATTGCCTCTCCGGTCTTGCGGTTTTGAAGATGGATAAAATCGCCAATCCCCGCGGCTGATTCCGGCACAAATAAATAGGCCTCTTTTTCAGTTTCGGTTCCAGCTTTTTGGATTATCATTTTTGATTGATACGCCAGGATATTTTCGCTAAATCGGGTGTCATTGTTTAACATTTCTTTAAACGCGGCCTTTTCAGCTATCGTCCCTTCATTTTTTAACGCCATGTAACCATCAAAAACCGTAATGTGATCAAACTGCTGCGGAATCATCGAAAAAATCGCATCCTGCAAGCCAAAACCAGCCAGTATTAACGCGGTACAGCCGGCAATTCCAATCACCGTCATAAAAAAGCGACCCTTATAACGCATCAAATTTCTGGCGGTTACCTTTTCAATAAATCCCATCCGTTGCCAGAGAAAAGGAATTCGCTCCAGAAAAATGCGCTTGCCAATTTTAGGCGCCTTGGGACGCATTAGTTCTGAAGGATGTTCTTTTAGCTCAACATGCGTTACCATCACAGCGGCTAAAACCGTACACAAAATAGCGATCAGACAACTGATAATAATCGCTATCCAAGGCGGTGAGATGACCAATGCCGGAACCTGATAAAGCAGTCCATAAGCACTGAATATCATATAGGGTAAAGTATTAATCCCCACCAGAAAACCAATCACCGAACCAATTGTTCCTGCTAATAACGCATAAATAAAGTATTTAGACCCTATTTGATAATGCTTATACCCTAGCGCTTTTAATGTCCCAATCTGGGTTCGTTGCTCTTCAACCATCCGAGTCATGGTGGTAAAGGATACCAGTGCCGCGACCAGCAGAAAAATGAGCGGAAATACCCCCGAAATATTATCGATTCGTTGCGCATCTTCACCATAACTGGTATAGCCGGGATTATCATCGCGATCGAACCGATACCATTTACCCATTTCCAGATCGTTGATTTTAGCTTCGGCACTGGCCAGCTCGTTGGCCGCATTAGCCAACTCAACTTCGCCCTCTTGGCGTTTTTGATCTAACTGCGCTTGACCGTCACTTAATTTAGCCCAACCGGCATCCAGTTCATTTTGTGACGCAATCAGAGTATTTTTTCCGTCCACTTTACCGCTCTCAAAAGCCGCCCAACCGGCTGCTAATTGGTTTTTACTGTCATCTAACTTTTGACGGCTGTCATCCAATTGTTTTTGACCATCAATAGCGGCTTGCTTAAGCGCCTGTTCGGCCTGTGGCAAAGCTGTTTCCAGTGTAACCAACTGATTTTTCATATCGGCTAACTGGCTTTGAAAGGCATTAATACGATCAATTGCCGCTTGTACCTGATCTTTAGCATTATTTGCCTGCGTCAGACCATCTTGAACGACGGCGATTTGATTATCAATTTCGGCTAATTGGGCTTCCAATACCGCCAACTGAGTTTGATAATCCGGTGCCGTCGGATCTAAATTTTGAATTTGTGCCTCGACACTGGTTCGCTGCCCTGTAAGCTCGGTTAACGCACTTTGCGCTTGAGCAATTTGCGCCTCCAATTGTGTCAGTTGGGCTTCCAGTTCCGGCAATTGACCCGAAGGGTCTTGGGCTTCCATTTGGGCAATCCCATTTTTTAAATCGGTAATTCCCTGACGCATGGTTTCTAATTGTCTTTCCCCATTTGCCAATTGCTCTTTTAAGGTTGCGGCCCCTTGAATTAATGCTGCTTCACCCTGATTTATCTGATTTTGAGCATCATTCAGTTCGGCCTGCGACTGCGAAATTTTTGTATTATATTGATCCCAGCCAGCATCTAACGCCGCCTCACCGTCAATCAATTGGTTTTTGGCATCCGCTAAGCTGGCCTCCCCTTGCGCCATGCCCTCCTGGAATTGTCTGACTCCGTCGTTATATTTGGCGCGGCCTTTATCAATTTCAATTTGCGCCTTCGCTAAAATATCCTCGTGATTTATTTCCAGTCGCTCAATTCCTAACGTTTCAAACTGATCCTGAAGTTTTGTGATGGCTTGTTGATAGGCCTCAGAAAAGGGATCAACGCCGTTGGCTGTTGCCTCCGATAAGACGTAAACTTCGGTATACCGCTCAGACGCAAAGTTAGCGGTCGGAATAAAACCATAATAATCCACTTCACCGCGACCAATTGTCGTGCTCCCGCGTTCAATCGAAACAAACTGTGGTGATCGCACAAATCCGACAATAGTGAAACGATCACGCTTGACCGAATCTGACAGCGGTTTATCGCCTACTTCTGAAGATAAAGTGATTGTATCTCCCAGTTGATAAAGATAACTGGCCAAGCCCAAACCCTTATCTTGCTGAGGTTTTTCCAGTAGGATTTCGCTATCATTCTCAGGCAGACGTCCTTCTAACAATAACGGTTGATTAAGCGCCTGATCCGATTGATATGCCATCAGCTTGATCACCGGCCGTTTATCACCGCGCTCAATAATAACATCGGCCGAATAACTGGGCATCACCGTATTGACACCTTGAACGTCTTTTATTGCCGCAACATCACTCGCCTGAAAACCATAAGTCGAAACAAGACGAATATCCATCAGTTGTTGACTTTTATAATATTGGCTGGCCGTATATTTCATACTTGGACCGGTTGTCTTCACACCCACAAAAAAGCAAATCCCCAGAGCAATAATTGCAACAATTGATAAAAAGCGGCTTTTTGATTTTTTAATTTCTCGCAACGTATCTTTTTGTAATGTTTTCATTTAAATTCCTTTTGCATCTCATTATTATTTAATAAGGGTTCCCATCCGCTTCATTAATTAAACATAGTCGCTCCGACTATCCGAATTATCCGCGTCATTTTTTTAGCCGATATATTTATACATTATGATTTAATATTTTACCATAAATTAATTAAGAAAACAGCAAATGACAAATAAAATTTATCATGTTTAAATTCATTATATCCAATCTCAAATTTTGATATTTTCACCCATCGTAATCAAGCCAATGACTTTTTCTTTCACCTTAATACCCGTTAATTCTTCCAACGCTTCGGCGTAAAGATTGACTTGAATTTGATAACTTTTTATTATTTCATCGCGCTGGCTCAAGCTCTGATAATAATCGGTTTTGTAATCAATAATTACCCATTGCCCATTTTCAATAAAAGCACAATCGATGATCCCCTGAACGATTATTTTTTCCTTGATTCCGTCCCATTCTTTTTTTACTTTAACGGGAGAATATGCATAATTAAAAGGCATTTCCCGTTTGATTTTTTCTGCCGCCAACAGGCGCAACCCTAAAGGCGAAGTATAAAAACGAATCAATTTATCACGTCTGATGGTATGTGCCAGCGCTTCCGGCATAAATTCTTGACGAACCATTCTGGCGATTTCTTTATTAAGGTAGTCATCCAAAAAAACAGCCAGTTCTTTTTCGCCCTGGTCGCTTAGCTGTTTGCTGATTGGTTCCAGATCAATCACGGCCATTAATAAGTGCAGTGCCGATCCCCGTTGTGCTGCGGTATAATCCAATTGTTGCGTTTCTAAAAACTTTGGCCCCGGCTGTTTCTGGGCGTATTGCTTAATTAAATCATTTTGCTGATAATTTTTTATTTCCGTCACGCTCATTTTACTGGGCAGGTTATCACCAGCTTGGGCTTGATATTGGTAGTTCAGTCGTTTATTAATGGCGTCTTTTTCGACTGCGCTGATAGTGATCCTGTTTTGTTGATTATCACTTTCCATTTCGGTGCCGTTGTTAATTTCATTGGCTTTAGCAATTGCGTTAAGATTGTTCTCATCTTCTTCCTTACCGTTTTTAGACATTAGCGTCTCCCCGCGATGACAAGCTATTTTAAAATCCGCTAAATCCAAGGTCAGTTCCTGATGGTCAGTCCCGCCTAAAATCGCCAGCATAACCCAATCTAAAAAACTGGAAGCATTGATCAAATGATATTCGTCCGGCTGGTCACGCCATTTTTGCAGCGCTTTTTGGCGATCCTTAACCGTCCCAACAAGATAAAGTTTTTCTTCCGCCCGCGTCATTCCGACATACAAAAGCCGCATTTCTTCGGAAAGCATCTCAATATTGCTTTGTGCCTTGCAAACCTCTTTGGCTAAAGAATTATGTTTGTATCGTTTTTCTAAATTAACGTAATCCGGACAAATTCCTAAATCTTTATGAAAAAGGATTTGGCTGTAATTACTGCGTTTATTAAAGCCTTTACCGGTTCCAACTAAAAACACAATCGGAAATTCCAGACCTTTGCTTTTATGGATGGTCATCATCCGCACAACGGCTTGATGATTACTAACCAGCGCCGGCGGTGAGATATCTTGCTGATGTTTTTTCATATTTTCAACAAACCGGATAAATTGATACAGTCCTTTTAAGGTCGATTTTTTATAGTCACCGGCCCGCTTTAACAAAATTCGCAAATTGCATTGCCGTTGCTCACCACCGGGCAACGCGCCTACAAAAGCATAATAACCTGATTCTAAATAGATTTTCCATAAAAAATCTTCGACTGGCATCAGTTTTGATTGGTCCCGCCAACGTTTCAAATTCTGATAAAATACAGCTAGTTTTTCGGCCAGCGCATCACTTTCTTCCTGACAATAGGTTTCCACTGCCTGATAAAAAAACCCCTCAGGGTGTTTAATCCGTAGTTGGGTGCATTCGGTGGTGGTGAAATTTCCGATCGGTGAAGTCATAATACTCAGCAGTGGTAAATCTTGATGCTGATTATCCATTAAATTTAAAAGATTCAGAATCATCGTAATTTCCAATGATTCATAATAATTGGTACCGCCATCAAAATACGTCGGTATTCCCATTTCACTAAATACTTTGAGAAAAACATCCCCTCTTCCTGCCGCACTTCGCATTAATACTCCAAAGTCGCCGTAATTAATGGTCCGTTCCTGATTCTGCCGGGTATCAAAAAATTGCGTTCCCACCAGTGCTTGAATTTTACTGGCAACGAATCGGGCTTCCACCTCAACGGACGTGAGATCATCTTGTCCTTCGCCCTCATCTTGATAACTATCAAGCTCATCGTCCGTCTTTTTTTCTTCAATGATATGGATCTCGGTTTTTTCATAGGGACCTTCATGCGCCAAACCTTTATTCAGCCGGGCCTGTTCGTCATAATCGATTTCCCCTAAACCTGGTGTCATAAGCTTTTCAAAAATCGCATTGATCCCATTGATGACCCCTTGCGCCGAGCGAAAATTCTGATTTAAGGTCACCAGGCTGTTTTGAGGATTATCGGCCATTCCAAAGGTTTCATATTTACCAATAAAAATGGTCGGATCGGCCAGCCGAAAACGATAAATACTTTGTTTGACATCACCGACCATAAAATAGTTATTATCCCGAACGATCCGCTTTAAAATCGTTTCCTGCATTTCATTGGTATCCTGATATTCATCTAAAAAAATATAACGATAGCGTTCTCGCACCTCATCTGCTACATCCTGAACGGTTAAAATTTTGAGCGTTAATTGTTCTAGGTCATTGTAGTCAACCAGATTTTTCCGGGCCTTTTTTTCCTGAAATCTGGCCCAAAACCGTTCGGTTAACACCACCAGATCGGCCATTGGTTTTTTTAGCGCATGGAGTTCTGCAACCATTTCATCCAAATTGATAGCAAACCGTTTCTGTAACTTACTGATACTGGTCTTGGCTTCATCACGATATTTTTTGATCTGTTCATTGGTTTCTTTATCGCTTTTGGCATTGCCCTTAAAACGTTCATAACTGAGCGTTTTTAGTCCTGCCAGAGCAACAATCAAATTTTGGTTAAGCTGTTTTTTCAGTTCCTGCAGCATTAACACTTCACCCTTCATTTGCTCGTGGGTTTTTTCGAAACCTTCGCAGTCACTGTATTCTTCGGCTTTGATCGCAGCAGCGATGGCTCCCTGAAGTTCGGTTTTAATTATTTTTACCAACGCCTGCCCCCACACCGAAAGCTCCAGACTTTTTTCATCACAATCAAACAATACCAACATTTTTTGACACCAATCTTGGGGATTAGGCTGCGTCGCCAGAAATCGGTAAAAGGTCTCAACGGTGTCTTTTAACGCCTGATCATTTTTATTGCCACTATATTTTTCAACTAAATCCAAAAAATCAATATCGACCGCAAAACTTTCCGACTCCGCTTGATTTTGCGCTGCCCGCTGATATTCATCTTCAAATACTTCTTCCAACGTTTCTTTCAGCATCAACGTAATTTCCGTATCATTGCCAATCGAAAAACCGGGATCAATATCACCTTGATAAAAATACTGCCGCAAGATGCTCAAACAAAAAGAATGGAGTGTCGAAATCGATGCCGCACCTAAACTATTCATTTGTTTCATCAAAAAACTACGATCGTTTTGAGGATTCTCCAATTCTTTTGCCAGTGCCTGATTGAGACGGTTTTTCATTTCGCCGGCCGCCCCGCGGGTAAATGTTAAAATCAGCAGTTCATCAACGCCAACCTTTTCTTCTAACACAATCCGGATAATCCGCTGAATCAGCAACGCTGTTTTTCCTGAACCGGCCGCCGCCGAAACTAACATATTAGTATCTCGGTTTGTAATTGCTTTTAGCTGGTCACTGGTCCACTGCATCGGTATCACCTCCCTGAATTAATTTAAAAAACTGTTCTTTTTTCATGGTTGCTTTTAAAACGTCGTAACCACCTTTAATAATTTCATCATCAAATTGGCAAATGCCCTTATACTCACAAAATTGACAGGCACGGGCATGGCCTTTTTTATAAGGGCGAATTTTTATATCACCCTCATAAATCTTTTTAATCTGACGAACGACGGTTTTTCTGACATAATCGATGATCTCTTCAAATTCGTTTTGACTCAATTTAAATTCCGAACGATATACCGGTAAAATTTCTGACGTTTTAGTGTCACTATTATGATCCATGGCCGCAATGACAACCGCGTCATCCAACAACAAACCATTTAATTTAAAGGATTTATTGATCGCTGCTTCAATTTTTTCACCAAAGTCCAACCGCGGCATCGGATCATCGACGTAAAAGTAGAAAGTTCCGCCAGGCAACAATTCATCGGCATCAATGACCATCATGGCTCCATCTAAATAAACCAGCAATTGCAGCGATAATCCGTAATAAATATCATCATAACCTAATTTTTTGCTGCCGGTTTTATAATCAACCACCTTGACCCACGTATTGCCATCCTTTTCGTATAAATCCAGACGATCAAT
Organism: uncultured Acetobacterium sp.; assembly: GCA_965140355.1. Classification (GTDB taxonomy): domain Bacteria; phylum Bacillota; class Clostridia; order Eubacteriales; family Eubacteriaceae; genus Acetobacterium. Next base: position 180,323 of record OZ223194.1, read on the forward strand.
TTTTCCATAAATCTTCACTTCACCCAACTGGGTATCCGGCAAACTGACCTCTCTCTCAAAACTAAATTCAGTTGCTTTCGGTTCAAACTCACCGGCGCACAATTGTTGCACCAAAATATCAATCGACTTTTTCCCGACCCGTTCGAGTTTTTTACCCAGGTACTGATTTTGTCCGGTACTATTAAACACGTTAGTTTTTATCTGGGGCAGACATTTTGCCATAATGTCTTCAACCATATTATCCCGTTGGTTTTTGGGCAAGCTTCGCAGATCAAGCTTTTTCGCTTGAACGGCTCTGAAAAAACCATCAATCAGCTCATGCAGCAACGTACCGATTTCTGGTTCTTCAATATTATAAATCGGCCGTCCCTGGGGTTTTAAACCATATTTCACGTAATGCGAAAAAGGACATTGCCGATGCGTTTCCAACCGAGTTATGCTGGTCCGCAGATTTTTTCCATAAAGTGTCGTTGCCTCAGCCCCGGTCATTTCCTGAGACACCCCGGTATAGTTGAGCGCTGTCAATAAATTTTGATAGCTCTTTTGATAGTCCGGATTATTTTTATACCACACCTTCACCACGTTCCACAATGCTGCGGCCTTCATTTTTTCCGGGTTATTATCAGCATCCTGATTGTTTCTTAAATAACTGATCAACTGCCACAGTGTCCCTTCCGGGGTACTCAAAAGCTCCCAGAATCGCTCAACGCCATCATTTATGGCCGAATTAATTTGAATTCCCGGAAAGATCTCAACCAGTTGACTAAGTAAAATACTGGGCTGTTGTGTTTTTCCTTCCATATCGGCAAGTGCCCAATGTAGTGCCAACTGAGATTTGGGTCTGGTTAATAAATCATAAACCAAAAATCGTTCCTGATCCATTTGAAAACTCCGGTTATTTTGCAGTTTAATCTGGTGAGTCCCTAATATCTGCCGCTCTAGGTCTGAAAAAAGATTTGGTTCGGTTCCGCCCCCCGGAATTTTACCTTCATTTAAACCAAAAACAATCAATACTTCAAACGCACTACTGCGACTTCGTCGTAAATCAGTAATACTAACATAATCCCGCTGCGGCGGAATAATCCCCAGCCGATAACCCTGAAAGCCGCTTTTTAAAATGCGCAGATAAGCGTCTTTCGTCATCGCATCATCACCCATGGTTTCGACAATTTGATCAAAAACTTCGATCAGAATATTCCAAATCTGATGGTAGATTTCCATCGCTTCATAATTACCGGCTTCGGTTAATTTTTCGACTAAGCTATCAATTTTTTCAGGAATTGCTGTCGCTACTAAAAAGTCATATAACGCTTTGGTATAATCTTTCGCGGTTTTTCCCAGTGCCATCGCTTCTTTTAACTGGACTAGCGGGATCATCAGCCTTCTTCTGAGGACATTTAAATTTTCAAGCTCCAATGCCTCATTCTGGCTGATCCTGGTAAATTCACGTTCCCATTGTTTGCCCCGGATTCCGAACTCAATCGCATAATTTTCCAAATCTTCACACTCTTCAAGGGTAATCGTTGCAAAACCGGTTTTAACAAAACCAAAAACATCATCAATCCGGTAATTATTCTGGATCACCTCTAACGCTGTCACTACCGCCTCAATCAAGTGGTTATCGCCAATCGCCCGTAAATCATCCATAAAAAACGGGATTTTATATTGCGTGAAAACCCGTTTGATGATATTGCCATATTCCTCCATATCACCCGCCAGAACAACGATATCCCGAAAAGAAAAACCGTCTTCGCGAATAAGCTCAATAATTTTGCGGGCCCCTATTTCCACCTCTTCCCAGGTGTTTTGACATTGGTTTAAGGTTATTTTTTGCACTTCTTGATTAAATATTTTTTTAGGGTAAGCAAAAAGATTGGCTTCCAGATGTTTGAGTTCCGGTTGTTTAGCAAGATCTCCTGAAACCGACTCCAGTTTAAACGAAACCGCGCTACTCGCACCAATTTGTTTAAGCGCATTGATGGTATTTTGAGTTAATTGAAAAACCTCCTGATCTCTGGCGCCGGGATTGGGATCGTAGGGTAACGCAATATGGATTTCATTAACTGTTGTTGCCAAATTGCGAATCATCTGATAATCCTGGGCAGAAAAGTTTTGAAAACCATCGAGCCAGATTTCGCCATTTTTCAGGAACTTTGCTAACGGGATTTTTTGACAAACCAGATTTCGAAAATCTTCCTGATCTTTACGATCACTCCCCAATAGTTCTTGAAAATAGCGATAGATCTTAATCACATCATCCATTTTTTGCAACATAATTCCATGATTTAAGTTTTTTTGCGTCAGTTCTAATTGCGTCAGGGTAATTTCATTTTGCTTTAATTCACCGATTAAATCGGAAATACTTCTGAGAAAACCCGGTTTTTTAACACTGGAGCGATAAATAGTTAAATCTTCCTGGATGTCACTTAAAGCTTTCTGCAACAACATATCTTTGCCGTGGTTATCCATGTAAGTTTTTATCAGCCCACCAGTTTCCTGTAACACGCGGTTTCCCAACCGTTTGGGACTGAGCACTTCAACATTTAATAATCCCGAAAACTGATTGGCCTGAATCAATGCTTCTTCAGCACCTAAAGTAAACTGTTCGGGAACCATTAAATAAAGTTTTTCTTTTTTTGATGCCAACGCCTCGCTGATTTGCCGATAAACCGTTTCGCTCAAAACCTGTGACTGCCGACCAACCATCATTGTAATTCCCATACGCATTTCCTTTCTTATTTTTCAAACTACAAATTTTTTGTTATTTGAAAAAATCACCATCTTTAATAAAGATGGTGATTAAATCTATCAACCGCAAATAACTGAATCCGAACAATACGTTGCGATTTCAGCATTACCTCAAACCCGTATTAGACGGTCACAAAACCGACTTTTTTTCGTACCTTAGCCAAGGTTCTCCAGGCAATCTGAGAAGCTTTTTCGGCGTGAGTATGCATGATCTGTTCCAGATATGCTTTTTCATTTAACAGTCGCCGGTATTCGTTCTGAACCGGGAATAGGGTATCAGCAACGGATTCACCAACCGCCTGTTTGAAATCACCATATCCTTTTCCTTCAAATTCTTGGGTAATCTCATCCAATGTTTTACCAGTGGCGCAAGCATAAATTTCCATCAAATTAGAAACTCCCGGTTTTTCTTCACGATTATACGTAACCGCCATATCTGAGTCTGTAACGGCACGTTTAAATTTCTTCACAATCGTTTTAGAATCGTCGAGCAGTGACACAAAGGCATTGATATTTTCATCCGATTTTGACATTTTACGCGCCGGTTCCTGAAGACTCATAATCCGAGCCCCTGCTTCGCCAAAATAAGCTTCTGGTACTTTAAACACATTTCCATAGTTTTGATTGAAACGCATTGCGATATCTCTAGTCAATTCCACATGCTGCCTTTGATCGTTCCCCACCGGCACTAAATCGGTTTGGTATAAAAGAATATCGGCTGCCATCAAGACCGGATATTCAAACAAACCAACGCGAATATTTTCCCCTTGTTTTTGAGATTTATCTTTAAACTGAGTCATTCGGCTAAGTTCGCCCATATAGGTTAAACTGTTCAAAATCCAGGCCAGTTCTGAATGTTCCGGTACCATCGACTGAACATAAAGAATCGACTTTTCAGGGTCAATGCCAAGGGCTAGCAGCAAGGCAATCGATTCATAGGTTCGTCTTCTCAAGTCAGCCGGATTTTGCGGCATCGTGATGGCATGAAGATCGACGACGCAAAAAATACTACGGTAATCCTCCTGCATCTGAACCCAGTTTTTCATGGCGCCAAAATAATTCCCAATGGTAAATGTTCCGGATGGTTGTATTCCGCTGTATACTATTTTTTTTACTGGTGTTTCCGTTGTCATATTAACTCCTTATTCTGATGATGCTAACTGTACGTTATGTTGCACATTTTTTTATTTAGTTTTAGTATTTAATCATTTGTATTGATCCTTACTTTCAGTCATGCATCGCCTTAAAATCTTAGCTTTCGATAACCGCTTGCCTTTTATGATAAATTCATCTTATCTTAATTTCAGTTCAGTTATTTCCAATGAATCACAATCAAGCGCCAATTCTTTGATCATCTGCTCAAAAATGTCATAATCGGCGGTTGTCAAGATCTGCGTCGTTCCGATTTTTTGCTGAGCGTTAAAATAATTAAACTCTGTGAGATGTTTATTAAGTTGTCTGACCAAGCCATTGGCCGGATTGATCAGTTCCAGCTCCGGGTACATTTGCCGGATCGTCACTGACACAATCGGAAAATGAGTACAGCCTAACAACAGCTCTTCAATCACGATCGCCTTGTTTAATCCCTTTTAATAAAATTGGTTCAACGGCTTCCCGGATATTATTTTTCAAGCTTTTCAAATTACTTTTTCCATCATTGATTACTTTGGCCAGCGTATGGGTTCCTTGAGCAATGTATTTAATGTCTTCAGTCCAAAGTTCCAATTCTTTTTCATACCCTCGGTTTTTAACTGTTGCGGTGGTCGCAATAAGCCCTACCAAACCGCGCTCCCCGCCAACTTAACGTTTCTTGTACCCCAGCTTCAATAACACTGAATAATGGGACTCGCGAGGTTAATTCAGTAATCAGCGAAGATAAGGTATTACATGCTAAAACTACCACTTTTACCCCACGGTTCTCTAAATCTCGGATAATACTATTGGCTAATAAAATCAGCTCATCATTTTCCCGCTCACCATAGGGCATCCGTTTTGAATCGCCAAAATAGATATAATTTTCATTGGGCAATCGCTCCTGAAGTGCTTTGAGTACCGTAAAACCACCGATACCTGAATCAATAACACCAATGGGTCCATTGTTACCCATGGTTTTACTTCTTTCCCGATTGATCACGGAAAATTATTCCTTTTTCCTCACTCATTTCATCAACAATTGCCAACGACTCCAATGGAATCCCTTTTTGACGAATCAGAGCCCCGCCATCCTGAAATCCTTTTTCGATAGCAATACCAACCCCTATCAAGGTTGCTCCGGCTTGTTCAATCAGGTCAGTCAAAGCTTCCACCGCTTTTCCATTCGCCAAAAAATCATCGATTATTAAAATACGATCAGTCGTGTTCAAATATTTTTTTGACACCATAATTTTATAAGCTTGCTGTTTAGTATAGGAATAGACATCACTGGAATAGATCTCATCGTCTAAATTCAGCGATACATATTTTTTTCCAAAAACCACCGGACAATAGTCAAAATATCTGGCAGTACTCGTGGCAATCGCAATTCCCGATGTCTCAATGGTCAGTATTTTATTGACTCCCTCTCCGGCAAAGCGTTTGGCAAAGGCTTTACCTATTTCTTCAAATAAGGCCACATCTAATTGATGATTTAAAAAAGAATCCACTTTAAGTATTCCCTGGCCTTTAACGCGGCCTTCTTGTCTAATTTTAGCTTCTAATAATTCCATTAACTGCTCCTTCGTATCCTAATCGAACTATTATAACATATTCTTATGGATTTAAACAAAAAAAAGCGGGAATTTTTTCCCGCTTTAGGTTGCTGATGAAAACCCGCACCGACGAATTATTAATCGTTTGTTTGCTGCAGAATCGGACAGGCTAAAGCCATGTCCGCTCTGATGCAAACAACCTGATTAATAATTATCGGTACTGCAACGTATTTTGCCGACAGTCTCAAGTGAAAATTTCTACCCGCTTAAAGTCTAATTGCTATTTATTATTGTTATTCTTTTTGCGCTGCGGCAATTACTTTTTCAGCGATCATCATTGGGGCTTCTTCATAACGTACAAAGTCCATTGAAAATTCACCACGCGCCTGAGTCATTGAACGAAGTTCGGTAGCATACTTGAACATTTCGGCCAATGGTGCTTCAGCTAAAATTCGTTGTTTGCCGCCGGAAACAGATTCCATTCCCATAATTCGGCCCCGTTTTTTATTTAAATCACCCATGATATCACCCATGTATTCTTCAGGGACCGTGATATCAACATGATAAATCGGTTCCAGCAGAACCGGTGCGGCCTCTTTCAATCCCTTTACGATACGCTGCTGTGGCCGCCATTTTAAAGGACATTTCATCGGAATCCACCGCATGATAGGAACCATCATAAAGAGTTGCTTTAACGCCGGTTACTGGATAACCCGCCAAAACACCTTCAATCATACACGTCTCCAAGCCCTTTTCCCACTTGCGGGTATAAAGTTCCGGGGAACCGCTCCACCAACCACCTTGTCAACAAATTGGAATGCTGCATTCTGGTCATTTTCCCGGCTCAAAATCGATCCAAACATGACCAAACTGCCCACTACCACCCGATTGTTTTTTGTGTTTCCCCTCGGCCGTTGCTTTTTTCTTGATCGTTTCCCGATAAGGAACCTTCATATCAACAAGGTTAACATCAACCCCAAATTTCTGTTTCAATTTTTGTGAGATAATTTCCAGATGCATTTCACCCAAACCGGATACCAGTGTTTGTTTCGTTTCCTTATTCCGACTAAACCGTCATGGTCGGATCTTCTTCCACTAATCGATGTAAACCAGTCGCTAGTTTATCAATATCTGCTTTTGTCTTTGGTTCGATTGCCATCGCGATAATTGGTTTCGGCAATTCAATTTTATCATAAACAATTGGAGCTTTAATGCTAGTTAACGTATCGCCGGTGACGGTTTCATTTAGTTTTGAAAAAGCCCCGATATCGCCAGCCTCCAATTTTTCAACTTCAATTTGTTTATTTCCTCTTAACACATAAATGTGATTTGTTTTTTCCCTTTATCTCCCGGGTGGCATTATATATTTCAATAGAGTGATCTAAAACCCCAGACATAACTTTAAAAATTGATAATTTACCCACATACGGGTCAGCAACGGTTTTAAATACCAATGCTGAAAAAGGTTCGTCGTTATTACATTTTTCGCTCGATTTCTTTCTTATCACGGGGATCTTTACCGACTTCAAATTTACCTTCACCAGGCGATGGCAAAATATTCAATCAACATGTTTTCCAGCGTTTCAACCCCAATATTCAGGGTTGCCGAAGTACATAATACTGGGATCAATTCCCCATCAATAACCCCTTGCGAATCCCACTATGAATTTCATTTCGAGTTAATTCTTCGCCTTCAAAATATTTTTCCATCAGGCTTTCGCTAGTTTGTGCAACCGATTCCATAATCATGTCACGGTATGGCTCAAGCTCAGTTTTCATTTCGTCTGTAATCACTACATCAAAACAACGATTATCTTTTCGCTGGCTACCGCTCATATCAACGATGTTAACAACGCCTGTCATTGCTTCGCCTTCGCCCATTGGTAATTCAAATGGAACAACCTTATTGCCAAAAGTTTGTTTTAAGGCCTCCATTACCTTTGCAAAGGTAGCATTCTCGCGATCCATTTTATTGACTACTATAAATGCCGGTACATTCGCTTTTTCTAAAAGCTCGATGGCTTTTTCGGTACCAACTTGAACCCCTGCTAATGCATCAACAACAATAACAACTGCATCTGCCACTCGCAGCGCCGCGTAAGCGTCACCAATAAAATCAAAATAACCTGGCACATCAATAAGATTGATCTTATGTCCACCAAATTCTAAAGGTATAATAGATGAAGAAATTGAAAACTTTCGTCTTTTTTCTTCAGGATCAAAGTCCGATAGGGTATTTCCCTCGTCAATTTTTCCCATACGATCAACGGCACCTGCATTAAATGCCAATGCTTCAGTCAAGGTTGTTTTGCCGCTTCCACCGTGACCTAAGATAAGAATGTTACGGATGTTTTTAGTTGGATACGTTTTCATGCTGTTTCCCCCTCGCTTATTTTGCCAATGATTTAATTGGTTTTTTGGTATAACGCTATTTTATAATATTTTTTATAAATAATCTACAAAAAGATTCATTTATAAATCTTCTTTTATTTTTTTCATGACTTTTTTTTCAATTCGTGATACCGTCATCTGTGATTTGTTAATAAATTCTGCCACTTCCTTTTGCGTTTTGCCTTGAAAAAAACGCTGCTCGACAATAATTCGCTCAACTGGATTCAGTGATTGAATGTTTTGCTTTAATAACTCAATGTTTTCAACATTTTCCATATTATTATCTAAATTTCCCAATAGATCCATTAAGCTGACTTCCTGGCCATCTTGATTACTTTCATATTCCATTGATAATGATTTAGGATAATAGGCATTACTGCTTTCCATCGCCTTAATAATACTTTCTTCTGATATTTCCATGTAGCTAGCAATTTCCGATATTTTCGGCGAACGCATCAATTGATGCTCTAAAGTTGTCCGGGTCTGATTAATTTCGCGATTTAAATCCTGAACTTTGCGGGGAATGCGAATTAACCATTCACGATCACGGTAATATCGTTTGATTTCTCCAATTATTGTTGGGGTTGCAAAGGTATCAAACTCGTACCCCCGGCTGACATCGAATCGATCGACCGCATACATTAGTCCTAAACAAGCGACTTGAAAAATATCTTCATTATCGCCACTTTTATGTCCGTATTTTCGCGAAAGAATCTTGGGAATGTAAAGATAGTTTTCAATCAATCGATCCCGCAACTGACGGTCACCGGCGTTTTCCTCGTATTCGACAAATAACTTTTTAACTTCTTCTTTACTTATTTTTTTTTCATACTTCATGAGTCGTCGATAGGTTCTTAACCATGGTAATTGAGGTTCCAAATCCTCTCTCACTAATAATCTCTACCCTATCCATTAGTGATTTGATGATAAATAAACCAAAGCCACCTAATTGTTTTCCATTAAGATCTGGCATGGCAACTGACTCTGGTTCAAAACCAACGCCTTGATCCGTGACCGTAAAGACTAGTTTCTGATTCTCCACAATATAAGTCAAATCATAGGTGGTATCCAAATTTTTACTATGGTTTAACGCGTTCGTACAAGCTTCTGATACCGCAACCTTCAGATCTTCCACATCACCAATAGAAAACCCCATATTATTCGCGACAGAAGCTATCGTGAGACGTGCCAAGCTGACATATTCAGGTTTACTTGGCAGTGTCAGTTTTATACTATCCATTCTTGTTTCCTTTCTCATTTTTCTTAATTAATTGGATTATCTATAATTTCTATTATTTTATCGACCCCGGTAAGCGCCATTAACTTTTTAATATTCGGACGCGGATTTACCATCACAATCCGCTGCCCCATTTCTTTTGTTTTATTTCTTAACTCAATTAAAACCCCCATGCCGGTGCTATCCATATAAGATAATTCTGAACAATCCAACCTAATTTCATGGGCTTGAGTCTTTATTTTTTCTTCAATTGCCGCTCTAAATTCTTCGATCGAGTAAATGTCAATCTCTCCTTTTATCCTTACCATATTTACTTTTTCCATTTCAATTATGTTATTCATATTTATATAATCTCCATTTCTTAATTAATTACAGAAATTTGACTAATTTCTGATTATGGCCGAGTCGTCATAAATGGCTTTATCTTACAATTGACACTTTTTTATGCAAATCCAAAACTAGACCCAATGAGGCGATCACCATCATTGGGTCTAGGGTTAAGTCCACGGCCTAAACCTTATTTTTATTCTTGATCTGAAAAATCCCCAAACCTTTTTTTAAGATAGCTGCAGCCTTAACTACCGGATCAATTACATCTTGCTTGATCGTATTTAATGCTACTTCAACTTCATCTACCATCCCACTTGTTCTATCGACAACATGTGCAGTTGATTTTGAAATATCATCAGCATTATCCATAATACTCCGAAGGGCTAAACGATTCTCTTCCATGAGCTTTGTGGTTGTGTCGAAGGTTGCCGCCAGACTTTTAAAAAGCTTAATCAAATAAACCGTTCCAACAACAAAGGCAACCCCTACTAATAACAAGGCTAATTCCCACAAGCTAAAATTTAGTGTTATCATTTATAACTTCCTAACCCTTACTCGTCTTCTTTTTCTTCTGTAGCTTCAACTTCTTCTTTTAATTCGGTTTCTTCATTTTCAAGCGCTTCCAGTTCATCATTTAAGTCAGCAATATCCTGCTCAACTTCATCCTGAATTTCTTGTATTTTGCTTTCAATCTGATTTTTATATTCATTGACGCGTTCAGTAAATTGTTCCTGCATGTCCTGGAATTGTTCTTTGAGGTTTTCACCATATTCTACGGCTTGATCATAGGCATTACCAATAATTTCTTCTGTGCCATCAGACAATTTTTTCCGTGTTTCTTCACCCGCTGCCGGTGCCAAAAGTACACCGAGTGTTCCACCGATGATGGTTCCCAGAAAAAGTCCGCCAACAAAATATAATTTGTTACTGCTCATTTTAGATTCCTCCACTTTTCATTGTAATATTAACCTTATTTTAACTCAAAACGCCTTAAATTAACAGTTTTTTATTTATTATTTTATTTCTATGAAACTATTCTCCAAATTTATCATTAATTAATTGAACTAAGGCATCAACTGCTTCAGTTTCATCTTCTCCATCTGCTTGAATTTCAATAGTTGTCCCCTGCGAAATTCCGCCCGCCATAATTCCCATAATACTTTTAGCGTTAATTGAATTTCCATCTTTGATTACAAATATTTTAGACTTAAATTTTCCAGCTGTTTGAACAAACATTGATGCTGGCCGGGCATGCAAACCTGTTGCATTTAAAACTGTAACTTCTTTTTTTACCATTGTATTTCCTCCTAATAATTTCTTTTTAAATATTTAAATTCAATTTTTCCATTGATTTTTGGATAAAGTCGATAATTTCTTCACCAGTTTCCATATTAAGTGCTGTTTCGGCAATCGCTTTTGCATCTTTATAGTGAACATTTCTGATAATTTTTTTAACCTGTGGAATCGAAAGCGCACTCATACTGAATTCATTAAGACCCAATCCCAAGAGCAATAACGCCGCTTTGGGGTCCCCTGCCATTTCTCCGCACATGCCGGTAAAAAAGCCTTCTTTTTTTAATTCCGATGTTGCAGTCACCTGTTTAATCAACCTTAAAATGGCGGGATTAAAAGGATCATATAAATATGAAACGTCCTGATTCATACGGTCAACGGCCAAAGTATATTGACACAGATCATTGGTTCCGATACTGAAAAAGTCCACTTCTTTCGAAATAATATCCGCAGCAATAGCGGCGGCAGGAATTTCAATCATTACGCCAACTTTGATATCTTTATCATAACGAAGTTGTTCTTTATCTAACTCTTTCATACATTCCGAAAGGATAACTTTAGCTTGTCGCACTTCAGCAATTGACGAAATCATCGGAAACATAATGTGCGCATTTCCATAGATACTCGCTCTCAGGATTGCCCGAAGTTGTGTTTTAAACAAATCAACTTCTTTAAAACAGAGCCGTATTGCCCGTAAGCCTAAAAAGGGATTTAATTCATCCGCCATCGGTAAATAAGGAAGTTTCTTATCGCCTCCAATATCAAGCGTTCGAATAATAACCGGTCCCTGGGGAAATGCTTCTAACACCGAACGATAAGCCGCAAACTGCTTTTCTTCACTTGGCATTTTGTCACTATTCATGTATAAAAATTCGGTTCGATACAACCCGACGCCGATGCCACCATTTTTTAGAACACCGTCTACGTCGTTTGGCTCCCCAATATTCCCGACTAATTCGACTTTTCGACCATCTAAGGTAATGGCTTCCAAATCTTTTAATGTTTCTAATTCCTTGATATATTCCTGATACTTTTGTTTTTCGTGCTCAAAATATTTTAACTGGTCGGGATCGGGATTGACACATACCTTACCCTTTGAACCATCGACAACCATTATATCACCGGTTTTCACAGTCGTAGTTATATCGCCCAAACCAAGAACAGCGGGAATCTCAAGGCTTCTCGCCATAATCGCAGTATGAGAAGTACGACTTCCAATATTAGTAGCAAAACCTTTTACTCTTTTTTTATCCATTTGGGCGGTATCAGATGGCGTCAAATCATCGGCGATTATAATCACATCTTCATCAAGATTTGATAAATCGGCCTGCACAATCCCCAAAACATTATTCAGTACGCGTGTCCCAACATCTTTAATATCGGCAGCCCGGGCACTAAAATAAGGATCATCCATTTGATCAAAAATTTCAAAAAAGCGATCCGTTACAACCTTTACCGCGAAGTCAGCACTGGTATGATTGTCATTAATTTCAGCTTCTACCCCTTCGGTAAATTCGGGGTCATCCAAAACCATGGCATGCGCTTCAAATATTGCGCCTTCTTCTTCACCTAATTCATTAACGGCTTTAATACGAATATTTTCCAACTGTTCGTGACTTAATTTTAAGGCCTTGTGAAATTTTTCAATTTCAGTTTGTGTATCTTCAACCTTATTCTTGTTTACCGTAACCACAACTTTTTCATAAACAAGTGCTTTGGCAATAATAATTCCGGGGGACGCAATAATTCCTTCTTTTACAAACATCTTTAACTCTCCTTTTTCAAAGGTTTTAAATCTTATTTCTTCCTTCAAAGGCCTTAATTAATGTGATTTCATCTGTATACTCAAGGTCTGCACCAATAGGGATTCCTTTCGCCAATCGGGTAACTTTTACTCCTAACGGACTAATCAGATTGCCCAAATACATCGCTGTCGCTTCACCTTCCACCGTAGCGTTCGTAGCCATAATAACTTCTTTTATTTGATTTTCACCAATGCGTAATAATAACTCCCGGGCTTTTATATCCTGTGGTCCAATCCCATCAAGAGGTGAAATAGCACCATGTAGGACATGATAGAGACCGTTGTATTCGCGAGCTCTTTCGATTGCAAAAATATCTCGGCTGCTCTGTACCACACAAATCGTTTCTTGATCACGTTTGGGATTTTCACAAATTTCACAAATATCTTTATCCGTAATATTAAAACATTTTTTACATAACACAATTTTTGATTTTGCTAAAACAAGTGCTTCGGAGAGACTTGCTATTTCTTCTTCGGAAAGATTGATAATATGAAAAGCTAACCGTTGGGCAGATTTTTCACCGATCCCCGGCAGCTTTCCCAGTTCTAAAACGAGTCGTTCAAGAGTTTTTGGGTAATATCCCATTGGAAACCTACATTAGACCGGGAATATTCATGCCGCCGGTAATTTTTCCCATTTCTGAATTAACCATTTCTTCAGCTTTGGTAATCGCTTCATTAACTGCCGCTAAAACTAGATCTTCCAGCATCTCAATATCATCTTCATCAATAACTTCCGGATCAATCTTTATTGACAAAATTGTCTTCTTCCCAGTCGCAACAACTTTCACCGCACCACCACCAGCGGTCGCTTCAACTTCTCTTTCTTCAAGTTCTTCTTGTAATTTCGCCATATCTTGTTGCATTTTCTGCACTTGTTTCATCATATTATTCATATTTCCACCGCCCATTCCACCGGGCATTTTTCTTTTTACCATTCTATCCTCCTGTGATTTCTAATCTTAATAACTTTATTATTATAACACTAATAGTCTATCGATATCACTATCTTTTTCAACCTATTTTTTATCTCAATCGTCGTTTTTAATTATTTTAACCGCTTCATTGTTTACAATTCGCAGGGTTTTTTCGACAATATCAAGCTCCGTAAAATTTTCTTCTTCCAGTTTAATTGAGATCGTAATTTTTTTTCCGGTTTTATGATTTAAAACCGCTTCAAAACTCTTTACCAACTCGGGTTTATTAACAAAGTGGAAAAAATTTTTATTTTCCGTTGAATAAATAATGGACAGATGATCATTATCTTCTAGCGACGGTTCTCCGCGCTTCAAAAACATCGCCTGACCTGAATTCGTTTTGCTAATTTCATCGCATAGAAGTTTAAATAATTTCATTTCATCATGGCAGGTATTCCCGCTGTTTTTACTTTTTTGCGGCTCCGCAAAAGGCTCGTCTTGAGCTGCTGCGCTATTGTTAAAATTAGTCACGCCTGGCAACTCATCCGATGCTTTGTTTGGCTTAACTGCTTCTTGAGCTGCTGACTCATAATGATTTTTATTTTCCTGAACAACTATCTTTTTTTCGCTGGCATTCACTTGATGATCAGGCTTAAGCGCAACTTCTTTGGGATTCTTTTGAATGTCCGGAGGAATTTCCTTTTTAAGACTGCCTTTTTGTTTATTTAATTCCGTGGTTTTAACGTTTTTTTGTATTTGATCTCTTAAACAAAGTTTTAGTAAGGCCATTTCAACGATGATTCCCTGTAGGCTACTATATTTTAATTTATTTTTTTCATCGATTAATTCGCTAATCATCATATATAACGTATCAAAGCTCAGTAGTTCGCTTAACTCGATATAATATCCTAAATCTTCACTTGAACAAAGTAATATCTCTTTTGCTGTTGTTTGAGTTGTTTTCGTAATAAGGATCGCCCGAAGGTACTCAATGAGCTGATCCATCAGTAAAACACTATCTTTCCCAGCACTGACAAACTCTCGTAAATGTGTTAACACCCCGATACTATCTGCCGAAATAATTTGTTTAACTAAATGATAAATTTGCCTTTTATCTGCCATACCGGTAAACGCAAGTAAGTCCGTAAATGAAACATTCCCGGTTTCATCTTGCAAATCAACGATTTGATCCAATAAGCTAAGGGCATCACGCATCGAGTTTTCACCCCTGGAGGCAATAAAGTCAAAACTTTCCTCCGACATTGAAACATTCAGATCTTGACAAATTCTTTTCATCTGCTCAATAATCAGCTTTTTAGGAATGGGCCGAATCTCATAACGTTGACAGCGTGATAAAATAGTAACCGGACATTTGTTTGGTTCTGTCGTAGCCAGTATAAAAACAGCATGTTCCGGCGGTTCTTCAAGTGTTTTTAGCAATGCATTAAATGCTTCTTTGGTCAACATATGAACTTCATCAATAATATATACTTTATATTGTCCAACTGTTGGCGGATATTTTATCCGTTCTCTAATTTCACGAATCTCATCAACCCCGCGGTTTGACGCCCCATCAATTTCGATAATATCCATCACCCCGGGACGATCTATTTTTGAACAAACCTCACAAGAATTACAGGGATTCCCATCTACTCCATTTGGACAATTAATTGCTTTAGCAAATATTTTTGCTAAAGAAGTTTTCCCAGTTCCTCTAATTCCCGAAAAAAGATAAGCATGACCAATACGATTATACTTTATTTGGTTTTTCAGTATCCTAGTGATACTATCCTGGCCAATTACTTCATCAAAAGTAATCGGGCGATATTTCCGATAGAGTGCTAAATATGACATGCTTTCCTCTTTATCCTATCCTTTTATAGTTCAATTCTTTTGTATTTTATCTTTTTATTATATTACAATCTAAATAAATTGTATAGCCAAATCCATGATATTCCTTTACGACTCCACTCATTCTAAAAAAAGAAGTTCCTTTTTTAAGGGAACTTCTTTCTTTATTATAGCAAGTGGGACGGTAGGTCTTTCTCTTTCTTGGCTTTTTTTAACTGTTCTCTTTCTTCATGAACTTTTTGTTTTTTTTCAGCAATTTCTGCTCTAACACGCTTTTCGGTTGCAATGGCCCGCTCGACAGCTTTTGAAGTTAGTGCTTCCAATTCTTTCGCTTTCCTCTTAATTTCATTGCGAAGGTGCTCTTCTAACTCAATTTTGGCTTTTGCTTCGGCTTCCGCCTTGGCCTTTGCTTCGGCCTCTGCCTTGGCCTTTGCTTCGGCTTCTGCCTTGGCCTTAGCTTTCGCTTCTGCTTCTGCCTTGGCTTTCGCCTCTGCTTCTGCTTTGGCTTTCGCTTCTGCTTCTGCCTTGGCTTTCGCTTCTGCTTCTGCTTTGGCTTTCGCTTCTGCTTTGGCTTCTGCTTCCGCCTTGGCTTTCGCTTCTGCTTCTGCCTTGGCTTTCGCTTCTGCTTCTGCCTTAGCTTTCGCTTCTGCCTTGGCTTTCGCCTCTGCTTCTGCTTTGGCTTTCGCTTCTGCCTTGGCTTTCGCTTCTGCTTCTGCCTTGGCTTTCGCTTCGGCTTCCGCCTTGGCTTCTGCTTCCGCCTTAGCTTTCGCTTCTGCTTCCGCCTTGGCTTTCGCCTCTGCTTCTGCTTTGGCTTTCGCTTCTGCTTCTGCCTTGGCTTTCGCTTCTGCTTCTGCTTTGGCTTTCGCTTTGGCTTTCGCTTCTGCTTCTGCCTTAGCTTTCGCTTCTGCTTCTGCCTTGGCTTTCGCCTCTGCTTCTGCTTTGGCTTTCGCCTCTGCTTCTGCCTTGGCTTTCGCTTCTGCTTCCGCCTTAGCTTTCGCCTCTGCTTCTGCTTTGACTTTCGCTTCGGCCTCTATTTTAATTTTTTCTGCTGTTTTTTCTTTGGGATTGTTCTCACTCAGATCCACGGCGATTTCATCGTTACCTGTAATCACGCTACCAACCTTTTTAATAAAATCATCTAATTTCCCCACTTCTTCATTCCTCACTTCACTTGAATTCGGTATATCCAAACTACTTTGATCAACTGAGTCTTTTATTAATTGTGATTTTGGTTTACTTTTTCGAGCCATGACAATCTCCTTTTCCTGACATATGATGTTTCTATTTTTTATAAATGGCCTTGGAGCATTTATAAAAAATAGAATTTTAATGTATAAAAAACAAATGACCAAAGCCATTTGTTTTTTATACATTTTAATTGTTAATCTTGCGTTAAAATAGAATCTTTGCAATATCTTTATGAGGAGACGCAATTACCGAGTAACTCGTAATGAGATTCGACTCTGCCATCTCAGTTTGGGCCGTTTGAATGGCCATTTTAACAGAAGAAATTTCACCTGTGATTAATACAAAGCCTTTACCACCCAAGCCTCTAGCAATTCGAATTTCAAGGAGCTCAACATTTGATGCTTTCGCACAAATATCTCCGATCAAAATAGAAGAGATTGCATTAATCGTCTCAACAATACCCAACGATTTTACATCACCGATCTCACCCGCTCCGAGCATGGCCGGTAACACATCCGGATGAATATTCGGAATTACGTGAGATTCTAGCATGTGGATACCACCCACACGTTCCCCATTTTTAATTGATGCTTCGACAGCTCCCACATCTCCTGAAATAATACTCACATATTTTCCAGGACATAAAGGTGAAGCCATCATTAGCTCAACATTTCCAGATTTTAGCATTTCATCAGTAGATTCTATACCAACTGGAATGCTCTTAAATTCCATAAAACCAACTGCTTTTTTCAAAATACCACTTCTTTCTATACTGTGAATGTTTTAAACCGTGATACTATACCAACCGGTTATTTTAGCCGAAGATAGCAGGTACAATTAACCCACCAAGAATTGTAAAGTTAATAAGCTCTGTAATAAAAATAGTTACTGCTGGAGGGTCAATATGGGTATCACAATGACTGTTAAATGTTTTTGCAGCCCATTCACCAACATAAGCAGTGAACATACCAGCACACAAACCACCAATAATAGCAAGTGCTGGACTTAATGATGCGGTAAATAAAATTTGTGCAGTAAAACCTGAAGGTAAAACAATATGATGCCATCCTTCAAAAGCATGTCCACACATAAGTAAAATTAACGAGAATGCCGCAACCCCAAAACCAATAACAGGTAAGTTTGCATACAAGCCAGCAGCAAATGCATCGCCACCAACTAAACCAAGGTTTCCGAAATAAGCGGTTAATCCACCGATTAAAATACCAATACCAGCTCCGTAAGTAAGAACAAATCCTAACCGGCTTCCAGTTGTGACCCATTCCCGTTTTTCGCCTGCCGGAGATTTTCCGGTCAGACCAGTTTTACCAAATACTAAACGTGTGATAATACCAGAAAGTGCTACAGTTAGAGCAACAGTATCAGTCCATCCGGCTCCACCATCGCCTAAAATACCACCAAAGATGATTGGTCCAAGAAGTGGTCCAACAATATATTGGATTAGGAATCCGACCATACCGAAAATACCACCAACGATCAATACCATCGGATCGCCAAATTTTACAAGTGGTGTAATAATATCTTGTCCATTTTCAATATGATTGCGTGTCATTGCAAACGCAGCACCGGCAACGGCACCACCAAAGGCAACATGTGGTCCAAACCAAGAACCAAAACTAATAGCACCAATTGCTGGTGCACCAAAATCTCCACCCATGATTGCCGCCAAAACGGTTAATCCAGTGAAAACAAAGGCTGTGATACCACCCATAAATGTGGCTAATAAGCCACCACCAAATGCGGCGATTAACATTGTAAAGTCCATAATTATCCCCCTTAAAATATGATTTAGGACTCGATAGTGATTTTCTCACTATCCGCGGCTGAAATCCTACCGCTAATACTAGCAAAAACTTTCGAGCTCAGTTTTCCCTCCGGGATATCCCCAATGAGTTGTCCTCGTTCCACATAATCTCCAACATTTACAACTGCGACGGCAGGAGCACCTATATGTTGTGACAATAATAGGTTGACTTTAGAAAATGTTTTATCCGTTTCAACCATCGGGGCCGGAAGATCATACTTCGTCAGTCCCAATCGTGATACCAAACGGTAGACATTAAACTGTTTGCCTTCTCTGTAGGGCACAGCTGCTGCTGGTGCATGATGGTGAGGATTTTTTACACCTCTGCTTCCAAGTTCACGCTTGAGCATGGTATTGAACTTCCAAGGTTGTAGGTCCATTACACATGCATATTGACATAAGCCACATTCACAGCATAGAAAAGCGTTTGTAGCTTGAGTGGACGTATCGCAAGTCGAACCATAAGCCGCAATTCGCATTAATTTATGCGGTTCCAGATCATGTCCCAATGCATAACGGGGACATAGTTCCGTACAGTAATTACACTGCATACAGGCAATTGCAGCCATTTTTGTGGTTTCCTTGAAAGACTTTGTTTTAGAAATAATCAATGGATGATCTTTTGCTAAAACGATCAGACCTTTGGTCGTTTTCGTAATCGTTGAGTCTAAATCAACAATTTTTCCCATCATCGGACCGCCGTTAATAACGACAAAATCATCGATGGTGGTTCCGCCGGCTAATTCTAAAGCTTCACGAACAGTAATGCCTAATGGCACCTTCGTTGTTAACTTATTCTTAACCTCACCAGTTAAAGTCAAATATGTATCCATAACCGGTTTATTGTCTACCATTATATCATAAATGTTCAAAAGTGTCTCGACATTTATAACTAATGTATTGACATTTAACGGAATTCCGGCCTCTGGAACGATACGTCCCGTTGTTTCATAAACCAAAACTTGTTCATCACCTGCCGGATAAAAATTCTTCAGCAAATGCATTGTAATTTGAGGAAACGCAGGTAATTCTTTGTTTAATGATTCAATTGCAGGTTTATATTTCTTCTTTAGGCCAATGATCCCTTTTTTCGCTTCTGTTTGATCCATAACAGCCTGAAGGGCTGTCAATATTTTGACAGCCTCAAGAGCCATTAATTGTTGATCAACGCGCAATAACGGTTCACATTCAGCGCCATTAACAACAACTGTGTCAACGGTGCAGTTCACTTTGACCTGAGTTGGAAACCCTGCCCCACCAGCACCAACGATGCCAGCGTTTTGCACTATATCTACTAAATTTGCATCCATGAACAACACCTCTATTATTTAATCGTAAATCCTCCTACTAATACACATCGCCTTTTGCGCGTAAATGTCTTAGCGGATGTTAGTCCCTCCCCAGTAGGGCCGGCAATGGTAAAGGTTGTATAGCCCTCGCCACCAACACCAATGCCTGCATAAGATGGACCATTTTTAACAAAAATAGTGGTTTGCACTCTTTTTGCCATTTCAGTTAAGTTGTTGATATTGGTTGAATGCATAATGGCAGTATGACGATTACCGTGTTCTAAGCTTACCGCCAGATCAATTCCTTCAGCAACATCTTTAACCCGAACAATCGCCAGGATTGGCATCATTAATTCTTCAACGGCAAAAATATGATCTTTGCTCGTTTCAATAATAACAACACGGACTGAATCATCGACTTCAATGCCAATTCCTTGAAGAATTACTTTTGCGCTTCTACCAACGTAATCGCGGCTAAGACGTCCACCGGGAATAACAAGTTCTTCCAATTCTTTAATCTTTTGGGCGTCTTTTAATTCATATGCACCATTTTTCTTCATATTGAAGATCAGATAATCCGCTACTTGCTCAACAACAACAACTTCTTTTTCAGCGATGCAAGGCAAGTTATTATCAAAACAACAACCGTCAATAATATCTTTTCCGGCTTTTTCGATATCAGCCGTTTCGTCAACCAGTGCTGGTGGATTACCAGCTCCGGCACCGATGGCTTTTTTACCACTTTGCAACACTGTTTTAACAACCCCGGGACCACCGGTTGCACATAACATGGTGATTTTGGGACTTGAAAACATAATGTTGGCACTATCAATGGTTGGTTCAGCCGTTGTCACAATCAAATTTTCCGGTCCGTCAGCCTCTAAAATTGCTTTATTTAACAATTTGACAACTAATGCACTGGTTTTTTTAGCACTGGGATGGGGTGCAAAGACAACAGTGTTTCCTCCTGCCAACATTCCAATCCCATTACAAATAATCGTTTCACTTGGATTAGTAGATGGTGACACTGCACCAATTACGCCAAATGGCGACTGTTCAATTAAAGTTAATCCATCATCCCCAGTAAATGCGTCAGCAACAAGATCTTCAACGCCTGGTGTTTTTGTTGTCGCCAGCTCATGTTTTAAAAGTTTATGTTCATAATTTCCCATCCCTGTCTCTTCAACAGCCATCTGACAAATCATTTCCATGTTTTCTTTTTTTAACATTTCAGCTCTCATGGCCGCTATTATTTTACTTCTAAATGCCAATGATTCTCTCATGAACGATTTTTGCGCAATAAAAGCTGCATCGATGGCATTTTCCATATCATTGAAAATACCTAACTCGCCATCTTTTAAAGGTTTTCCGCCTTCATCAGCACAATCAATTTCGGCCATTACTTTTTTTACAATATATTCTATACCTGTGGTATCAATATTCATACGAGGTACCTCCTGGATCGTGTTAGTTTTTTTGTCTTATTTTAATACGTCTAGTCCAGCTTGAGCTACGGACATGTCTTCGGCAACACTTCCACCACTTACTCCGATACCGCCAATGATTTTATCCCCTTCGTAAATCGGGAAGCCACCACCAAAAACAACCATTCTTCCTTTATCGCAGGAAGCGATTCCAAAAAGTTGTCCTGATTCTTTAGCAAGATCAGCAGCTTGATCAGTGCCCATTTTTAGCGCAACGGCAGTATAAGCTTTGTTGGTTGCAATATCCATACTAGCTAACAATGAATCTTCCATGCGATTAAATAATACCATGTTGCCACTGGCGTCGCATATCACAATCACCATTGGCACATCAATCGCGATTGCTTTTGCAGCAGCCGCTTCTGCCATTTTTTTTGCCATATCTAATAATTTTCCAGTAGTCGTCATTTTTCTTCCTCCTGATTAATTAGTTATTTTACAAAACAGCTAAAGCACTTTTAGCAATGATCATATCTTCATCAACACTTCCGCCACTGACGCCAATTCCACCAATAACTGCGCCATTATGTTTCAAGGGATAACCACCCCCAAAAACAACCATCCGACCGTTATTGGTCCATTGCAAACCATAAAGTGAACCAGTTTCTTTTACCACACCGGCAACTTTATCAGTAGACATTTTCAATGCGTTGGCCGTATAGGCTTTATTCACTGAAATATCAATGCTACCAATTAATGCATCTTCCATCCGTTCAAAGTAAGTCAAATTTCCGCCGGCATCAACAACCGAAAAAACAATTGGAACATTTATTTCTTCAGCCTTGACGCGCGCTGCAGCGGCCATTTTTTTTGCCAAAGTAAGTAAAGAATAATCTTTATTTTGACATTCTTCGGTTGCTGTTACAACGTCTAATTGTTGCAATTTTTCTTTAACGCGACTGACAATTTCTTTAATCTTTCCGTTATACTCTTCCGTTCGCGCCAATACAAAAAGTGTATCGGATAGTCGATTAACGAATTTAACTAATTCCGGTCGACTTTCGTCATGCTCACGATTGTATTTTACGATTAGTCGTTCGCCACGTCTTACCACAGTCCGCGCAACATGCAGGGCTGCTGATGCGGGATTAGCGCCAGGAATAATAAATGCTTTTTGAGGTCCGATAATTGCCAAATAGCGTTCCATTGTACATTCCATATAATCCACGTCAGCTTGTGATACTTTATCGGCTAACATATTCTTGCCTTTTTCATCGCTGGCAAGTTCTGCACCCAAAACAAAAATACGCTTTTGCAAATAATGCAATATTTCTCTAATTTCTTGATCTTCGCAAAGTGAATATGCTAAACCGATGGCCGAGTTGGCTTCATCCATCGTTCCATATGCATCGACACGGATATTATCTTTTGGTGTTCGACTGGAACCAAAAAGGCCAGTTTCACCTTTGTCCCCTCCTCGAGTATATACATTTGGCATCTCTCTACCTCACTACACAATCTGAATTTCATCTACAATGCCAACGATCGTCATGTCCAGCGGGGCCATTTTGTCACCATAAACATACCGAGCATTACTGCCGGATGTTACAATAACAGTTTCGCCAATACCAGCACCAACGGAATCGACAGCGATCGCTGTTGAAGAACTTGAATATTTTTCAAATTCACCATATTCATCAATTTTTTTAATAATTAGTAGCTTACATCCCACAAGATTAGGATCTTTTTGGGTCGATACTACATTACCAACTACTTTTGCTAACTGCATAAATTCACCACCCTTATTAAATCCTAATAATCTGAAGTCCAAACTCTTTCGCTGCTTCCGCAGCATATCCAGTAATAATTGAACCAGCAGGTATCTTAACTACTTTAACGTTTCGTATTTGTAAAATGTCCGTGCGCGAAATAACTTTTTTATCCAACACACATTCTTTACTATCTACGGACAACGCCGTGTTGACTACTGACTCTTTTTTTTCGGTAAGCGTTGTGTCTTCAATGATTAATTGATTAGACTCTGTAAGGGAGCTACCAATACAAGTTGCATATAAGTCTTGACTACACACTAATTTCATGCCAAAATCACGAAGTGTTTCAATATTATTAATCAACATTTCCCGATATTTTGGCGATGATTTTCCCATCCCCAGAGCTGCTCTCTGAGGGTCATCCGGATTGCAAGCGTTGATTGCTGCGACAACCGGGGTTCCGGCCATAAAACCATGATTAACAAGTGATAACAAAACCGTGTCTGTTATGCCTACAGCTAATTTAGCTGCTGTGTTCACACTCATGGTCGCAATCACAAACATATCTGCCGATCCATAAAGCTCTTTTTGGCTTGTGATGTTGCCACTGTGATAAATCACATCAAGATTCAATTCATTTTGAATAGCATCAGGATCTAAAACCTTCATGCCATCATCAGAAAGAACAACTTTTAATTGCCAACCATCTTTTTGTAATTTCAACAGTGAATCCATCGACTCTCTAAAACCAATTGAAGCCCCAGTAAAGAAAACAACTGCTTTTTTCGGTTGATTTTTTATTCGCCTGACAACCTCGTCCACAATTTTTTGAATGAGACCATCCAATAAGCCGTTTTCAAGTATTTTCTCTATGTCCAAATTCTATCACCACATTTCTTACCTTTGACAATTAAAGGCTATCCCTAAGGGTGTTACTAATAATGGTTCTACCGGTTTAACGGTTTTTATGCCCGTTTCATCTTCAAAGATTTTTTCGAAATCATCAAAAACGCAAGCACCGCCAACCACATAAATGACTTCTACATCATATCCGACAACAAACCGATTAACAATCGATGCCATCTTTTGCACAACAGGCTTAATAATTGGAAATATTTTTTTCTGTGACTCGTTCTTTTTAAGTTTTTCAGCATCCTCGAAACTAATATGATGAAAACCTGCCAGTACCAAGCTCATGTGGGTCCCGCCGGTTGCTTCATCGGCTGTGAAAATGACTTCACCATCTTTGAGAATACTAATACCTGTGGTTCCGCCACCAACATCCACGACAGCGCCATTTTTAATTCCCAAAACGGTTGCTGCAGCAGTTGGTTCATCGACAACATTGGTGACAACAAAATCTGCCGAATCGACGACGTTAGATATTATTTTAGTATTCCCGGCCAAGATCCCGGGCGGAATTGCCGTGGCAGCTTTGGCATAAGATAAATCAACACCAAGGATGCCTTCAACCTCATCTTTTAGTTTTCGCACGATTTGGCTCGCTCCGAGATAATCGACAACTATGCCATCACGAACAACTGACGCACCTTGAGTCGCTCCAGCAATGGGACGATTATTTTCATCAACCACTGCGATAACAATATTTGCAGTCCCAAGATCGACGCCAACTTTTAGCTCACCAGTGTAAGCATTGGCCTTTTTCTCTCGAATCAATTCTGCAAATTCCAATATTGCGTCATTACCAGATTTCCAATCCATTATTTCACCTATTTGGGATTATTTTAAGATAATCATTGTTGTTAAGTCCTGCCGCGTTCGCTTCATCGGTATCCAAATGCATTTCATAATCAAATTTATCAGATACGCGTGCCAACACATTGCAAAATATTGTTTTTCGAATGCCACATGTTTCAACAGTAACCCAGTCTTTGTCTTTAATGCCCAGTTGCTCGGCAACACTCGGTGGCATGTGAATATGTCTGAGTGCAATAATTACCCCATGTTTCAACGTCACCGTGCCGCATGGTCCTTCCAGTGTAATGCCGGGTGTGCCTTCAAGTTTCCCAGATTCGCAAACAGGCGCTTTAATACCGATTGTTCTGGCATCCGTTAAGGATATTTCGATCTGACTTTCAGGTCTTGCCGGTCCTAATATTCGAACCTTATCAAAGCTTCCCTTCGGTCCAATCACTTTAACCATTTCTTTTGCCGCATATTGACCCGGTTGCTTTAAATCTTTTATATTTGTCAGCTCATAACCTTTTCCAAACAACGTTTCAATATCTTCTTTTGAAAGATGAATATGTTTATTGGAAATTCCTAAAACAACACGGTTTGGATTATCTTTTTCACTTATTAATTTTTTTACTGTATTAATTACGATTTGTTCGATAACTTTTTTTTCGTCTTCGTTCATATTTACACCTTTTCTTCAAAAGATCATCTCTGTCTGAATCCATCAAAAGATTTTATTTATTCTTCTGTTGTAACTTCATTTGTTTCTTCAATGTCTGTTTCGACTTTTGGTTCTTCCGGTTGTATAAAGCCTACCGTTTGACGATTGTAAATTAATTTTTCAATGCCTTCACTGGGTCGGGCAATCACTTTCGTGCCCCACACCCCACGACCTTTAGCGCAAGCCACCGTAGCTGCATCAACTGCTGCTTTAACAGCACCAATATCGCCCGCTACTTTAATCGTGGACATTCCGTCACCTTTACACGGTTCATAACCAATCAATCTTACATTTGCCGACTTAACTGCCGCATCAGCAGCTTCAATAGCTGTGGCCAACCCGATAGCTTCGATTAGGCCAATGGCCTCTCCTCTATTCAAATCAACCCTCCTTATGACAGTTCTGTATTATCAAGATTTTTAAAAGGCATTTTTTTAACTAAACGTGCCGCATTACTGCCAATCGCTCGTAATGTTCTTTCATCACTATATGAAGGAATGGTAAAAATAGGCTGATCCTCTTTTAATTTGATATAATGAAGAACCACTTCTTTTTCAGTAATCCCAATACCAACACCTAAGTGTGATAATTCAGCACCTCTAAAAGCTAACTCCACTGGATTGGCTTCATCCATTTCTTCAATTGAAAATGGAACGCCCTCTTCTTCAATCCCAAGTAATACTTCGTCAACGACCTTTTGATACGCAATATTTTTTCCATGAATAATCTTAATTTCTGGTTTGGGAGCATCAAAATCCATTCGCATGTTATTCACACTTTCCGTAAGCCAGAACCAAACCTGTGGCTACCGCATTACGTGGACCTTCAACTCCTCTAATATTAGCCCGTCCAGAAACAATACTATATTTAGCTAAGGCATCTGTTACTAATTGCGGAATTTCGAAATCAAGTGCTGATCCGCCAACTAATGTAACAAATTCAATATCACGTACGTTTCCTGTGGGACTAACCCGTTCTAATGAACGAAGGGCATTTACAACAAATACTTTTGTTTTTGCTTCTCGTCGGATTGCGCGAATACGCTCAAGCGAATAATTACCCGGCATGGGTATCATTCCATTTGGTGTCAAAATGACAACCCGTGCAAACGTTCTGGGATCAAGTGGCTTATCAAAAAATTGAACGGTTCCATCTTCATGACGAATATGGAATAAACTTTCAACTTTCGCTAACGGGTATTTTTTGATGTCTTCCGCCAGAGCCATGTTGTCATATCCTAGTTCCGATGCGATTAGCAAAGTAACCATATTTCCGGCACCCGCTAAATGGATGGACTTAATTTCACCCGCCTTGTTAATAATCGCTGCATCTGTCGATCCGGCTCCCATATCAATAATAGCTAAAGGTGTATTGCTGCCTGGTGTTGTCAATGCACCGCGAATGGCCATATCAGCTTCAACGCCGCCAACTTCAACTTTTACACCCAGTTCAGCTTCCAATTCATGTGCAATCATATTCATCTGCAATTTATCAGCTTTAACCATTGCCGCAATTCCGACCGCATTTTCCATCGAAAACTCTTCGGCAATCCCGCCTTTGACCGTTTGTGGTACAAACGTATCAACAGCCAATAAATCCTGTATTTTAACTGCACTTGGTAGTTGATCGGTCAGGTTCGACATCACCTGTCGTACCTTTTCAAGCATTCCGCCAGCATTTGTACCGGCTTCACCTTTGATATCTTCGATCGGTGCTACGGAGCGTATTGCCTCCATAATTTTTTCAGCACCATCATCGACATTAACCTGAGCTCTTTTGTTTATCCCTTGAATAATGATTTGTCCAGCTGGAATTTTTCTTTCTTTAACATCCCCCGCCGGTGTTTTGATCACAACGGCTGAACGATTTCCAATGAGTGCCCGTGAAACAGGGACCACTTGTTTTGTCTCATCAGAGGTTAAATCAAAAACAGTTGCAATTCCGTATGGGTTCGATAATTGTTCAACTACCGTCCCTGGTGCGGCAACCTCAATGGCAGCACGCATGTTTATCGGCACCTTATCAATCAACGACACTTCATCAACAATTGGTATTTTTTTGACAAGTCGATTATTAATTAAAACGCCATCATCACGTTGGACAATGGCTCCATTAATAAATATACCGTTATTAACGGCGTGGTTAATAATCCGAGAAGAATCATCAAAATCCACTTCTCTGGGAATAACAACGATAACTGATTCGCCTTTATCACAATTATTAACTTCTCTTATGTCTACGGTCACACCCACACCGATCCCCAATCCCCCTGGTGTAGAGGGATTGTGACCGATCATGGTTGATTCCGTAATAATTGTTTCCGTGATTGTTTCCATCGCCACGTCTCCAATAACCGGAGCCGCTTCATTGATTCGGATTAAATCAACATTTTCTACGGTTAAACCAGCTTTTTCAAGGGCTTGTTTGAGAGAGGCAAAAACTCCATGAATATTTTGGCGTGTTCCTTTCATTCCCGTGGTACTAACAATACCACTACAAAGAAATTCAGGCTTTCCATCGACATATCGGGCCAGCGCTGTTTCAGTACTGGCATTCCCAATATCTATTCCTGCAATAATCATATATGAGTCCTCCCAACATTTCCTAAAATGCTAATTTTATAAGAATTCTTTTGATCGCTTTCTGTTATAGTATACTTCTGCCGCTTCTGCTACTAAAGAAGCTGAAATTGGAGCATTGTACTGATCTTTAAGTTCAGCAGCAATTGCCAATAATTCTTCTTTCGTTGATTTATATGGTCGAAGCGCATTGTAAATTTCTAATAATCGGGCATCCGGAACTGCAATCAGTTCGGCTGCTCTTCTTAAGTTTCTAGCAAATGCATCACGTTTTACCGATTCAGCAACCTGAGCTTGTAACTCGAGTGTTTCGGGTCTGATTCGTAAATCTTCAGGTGATAATTCACCAGCTAATAACTTATCTAAGGTTAACTCTTTATAAGCTTTTCCAGTCGCGGAGTAGATCAGTTCTGGTCTTTTATCTCCGATTGGATAATCAGTTTTCGTAACGGTTTCACAAGCTGCTGGAGCTGGAGCTGCAGCAGTGCTCATAGAACTCATAACTTGTTTAACAATTTGTTCCAACATTTGTTCTTGTGTCATTCTGGTCACCTCCACTTATACAAACGAAACTTGTTGTTCGACAGCTTTTTTACCGGCTTCAACATGTTCAGTTTCTTTAATATGTAATAGGGCTGCTTTTGCCTGGTAAGCAGGACGAGCCATTTGGTCGTTTCTTACTGGCACTGGTGCTGGGCTTTCACCTTTAGCATATTTAGCAGCGTTTTTCCCAATCATTCGATATGTTTCTAAATCGATCAATGGTGCTTGAGAAAATAATTCTAAGTTACTTAATTGTGGTAAATCTTTTTGATGAATTAGTGAAGTACCTTTTGACTGTAAGCCAATGCCGATCCCTGATCCTGAAAGTTTAGCAGCAGTATGACCGCACACAGCGACATCAGAACTTCGGTAAACTTTAATCACGCGAGCTTTTAAGCCTTCTTCTTCAATACCGGCAATGATTTCTTTAAGTACTTTATCATGTGGAAGACCAATAATTGTTTCATGTTGTGATTCAGCAAAAGCAGGTGCTAAGCCAATCACAACTTCATCACTAGCCATGCCTTGTTTTACTTCCCCAATTGGCGTTAACTTAACGGCACCGGCAGCGGCGGCAGCTGGTGCAGCGGCGGCGGCTGGTGCAGAAGCTGCTGCTGGTGCAGAAGCTGGAGCATCGCCAGTCATTTCTTTTAAAACGTCTTCGATAATGCTTTTTAACATTTGTTCGTTTATAGCCATTTCTTTACACCCCTTCCTATATGCTTGCTGGGTCAATAGCCCATGGAATATCCTGGATTTGTGCCCATCTTTCATCACTGATTACATAACCAGTTTTTACTCCATGATAAGTGTTTGGATAGTTTACTGCTGAAATACATTCCCATGAAGAGCTTAATTTAGAAGCAGTGTGTAAGTAATCACCAGCACATTTCTGTAGCTGAATATTAAAGATCGATTCTGCAACATCTCTCATGCCACCACGATCTAGCGCTTTAATAAAGTCAACTGCTGTTGCGCCGCGACCCATTAAATCTTCAACCGCTTTTAAGTCAGCGACAACATCACGATCAGGCATATCTTGAGATCCGCGAGCATATGTTGCTGCTTCAACTTCAGCGTCAGTAATTTCTGTTAAGCCCAGTTCTTTAAATAAGATCTGCATTGCACGCGCACCTTTAGCACGAGCAGTAACAACCGTTTCTTCATCGGCAGGTTGTAGACCAGCATCGATTTTCAAGTCACGTTGAATAACATTCCAATCATCATAATCATCTGCATCCCAGTTAGAGCCTGCAAACATATTATCATAGTTAGGTGTAGCAGAATATCCAGAACAGATGTAGTCAGTTCCTGGTACCATTTGCATTAATGAACGAGCAACTCGTCGTAGGTCAGAGTGAGTAAAAGTCTGGTCATTAGAAGAAGCACACTCTAAATCGAGGCATGCTGCCAATAAGTTTTCAGCTAATACTTCGCGAATACCACCTGGCACACCAGCTGGAACACCGATACAAGAAACTGAACCATTTTGGCTCCCTTGTACGCCGGCACCCTTAGTGATGTATAAGCAACGAGCTTCAAGATAAAGCATGGATTTACCTTCGGCATAACCCATTTGTACTTCTGATCCAGAACCAGATGTGAAACGCATTTTCAAACCACGTGAAGCGTAGCTTGAAGCTAAGAAAGCTTTTGAGTAAGGCGTATCATCACCATCCATGAAGACTGGTTCAGTCCCATATACCGAAATAGTTTCAGCATAAGCGGTATAACCTTTCATTCCAAGGTCAAGTTCGGTTGCTTCTTCAACCGCACATTGGGTTAAGATTCCGGGACGACCAACATTTGCCCCAATCATGATAGCAAGTGCGTTAAATGGTGCATAACGACCAATACCAACCGTTGTTTCCATTTCGTCAAATCCACGGATCGCAGCTTCTGCCGCATCGGCAGCAATTTGCACCATATTATCTTTAACGTTGGTAACGTGACATTGATTAGAAGGCATTAAACGAGCTCGCATTTTACTTTGAGCCATCATCATTTCTAATACCGTCATATGTCCAAGAACTTCAGTAATTTTAGCCGGAGTAATTGATGTCGTAATATCGACAACAACATCTCTTGGGACATTAATATCAACAAGCATATTAGCAATTTTTAGCGAATCCATTGCCATATATTCTTGGGCTTTATCTAAACGAATTGCGTAGTTAGCGATAAATGTATCAAGCATATCAAATTCAGCTCGTTTTTTACCATCTAATTCGACTACAACACCATTTTCAACGATCAAGCTAGGAACTGGGTCCCCAGGGCTATTCATTGCAATTAGACCTACTTCTGGCCATTCTTTAACGAAACCATCCTTTTTGATTGGACGAGCTGCTAAAGCTTCAAATCTTTTTGACTTCATCGTCATTATTCCTCCTTCTTTCTTAGAAAACTAACAACCGCTACTTAAATATAAGGAGTTGTAACAGATGGGCACGGTCCACCAAGTGCTTCTAATGATTGTTTTCCAACTTCTCTAGCAGCATAAACGGCTTGACGAACAGCACCAGCGTCTCCAGAAATGAAGATCATTGATTCATTCGAGTATTTAGTACCACCATTATCAGGTGAAGCATAACCACAAAGTTCGACATTAGCAGCTTTTAACGCAGCGTCAGACATTAATACGCCGATACCAGCTGGAGCACCAACGATGATTGCGAAAGCTTTTCCGATTGGAGCACCTAAAGCCATATTACAAGCAAAGCTTGCACGGGCTGTATATTGGAATTCTAAATGACCAGCTGCGTTTGCATATACATCTCCGAAGGTTCTGTTTAAGTCGTTAAGAGCAACTTCAACAGCTCGTTTTGCATCAGATACATCTTCTGCACCAAAGATAATTAAAGAACCATGACCTGCGCCACCTTCAGTATCTCTTGCCAGTTCACAAGAAACAACTTCGCAATTAGTCGCTTTTACAGCTTCATCAGCTGCGAAAATCTGAGGACCTGCACCTGTTCGAGCGGAAAGAATGCCGATTGATCTGTATTTAGGATCAATTTTCATTGCTTCATGTAAAGATCTGTCGACGTTTGCAATAACAAAACCAATACTGTTACCAACAGCTGTTCCTACAAATTCGGTCAGTCCGCATACACCAGTTGCCGCGGCTACTGAGCCAGTTTCTTCAACTTCACTCATTTTTTTCATAACTTCTTCCATCAACTTGTTCATTAAATCATCTTTCATTAATTTACACCTCCGTAATTATTAAATATTATAGACTTGGTAAAATTTTCTCCACATCACCGTGTGGTCTTGGGATTACGTGTACTGAAACAACTTGTCCAACTTTGTCAGCTGCTGCAGCACCTGCATCAACTGCAGCTTTAACTGCTCCAACATCACCACGAACCATTACAGTTACTAATCCAGAACCGATTTTTTCATAACCCATCAATGATACATTTGCTGATTTAACCATTGCATCGGCTGCTTCAATAGCGGCAACTAGACCTTTAGTTTCAATCATACCTAAAGCTTCGTTTGTCATAAGCTCTATCCTCCTTAATTACAAGATTTTATTACTGAACTACCTATATTTTAATTCATCGGTTATGGTAATTACTTGTGCTATTCTTATAAAATTATTGTATATTTTTTTTAATACCCCTAAAAACCTTTTATTCACACTGTTTTTTGTATCGGCGCTGAAAATCATAGTGCAATATTTTGTCTAGTACCGATACTTTACCGTTAATGCTTCTTATTCTGGCACATAAAAAGAACAGGTTAACCCTAAGGTTTTCCTGTTCTTTTTTTATCATTATTTTTTTCATTTTTATATTAAGAAACTTCGCGCTGTTTTTCCCGATATTTTTCATCATTGGCGTGGTTGTTTCGTGATTGTTCTGCTTCTAACGCAAGACCGCGGCGCTCTTTTCGATATTCTGTTGGAGTCATCCCGGTACTCTTTTTAAATACCTTGCTGAAATAATTAGGTTCGTGATAAGAAAGGTCTAAGGCAATATTTATAATTGGTACGTCGGTATTCGCCAACATATCTTTCGCTATTTCAATTTTACGTTCAGTTAAATAAGTCACAAAATTTACACCGGTTTCCTTTTTGAAAATCTTACTCAAATAGTATGAACTCATATTTGCATATTCACCAACCTGATCGAGTGAAATATCCTTATAACAGTTCCGATCAATGTAATTAAGAATGTCCTCGATATTATTTTTTCGTGTTTCTTTATTGTCAAGCATCCGATCAAAAACCTTGTCAATTGTTTTCATAATCTCGATTTTTAAATCATAGCGATTTTTATAACCATTAACAAATTGCATGTTGGTATGAGAACATAAAGGACTATTTAACTCATAACCACACATATCCTGAGTTACAATATTTAGTTCTTCCATGAAATGTCTGATTTCCGCTTGGACTGACATGATATCGAATGTGTGATAATCATAAATCATATCTAGATAACTAATCAAGGCCGCTCTGGCGTCACTGTATTTTTTCTGGATAATTGCAAAAATTACCTCATTCATTTTTTCATCAAACCGTTCTTTGGCATTATTCTTTAATGAAGCAATGCTTTGGTTGATTGAATCCATTAGTTGTTGAGGTCTAATTGGTTTCAAAAGAAAATCATCGACTCGCGCTTTAATCGCCTGATGAGCAAAATCGAATTCATTAAATGCGGTAATTAAAATGACCTTTTTCTCATGATCTTCTTTTTTTACCATTTTTAGAACATCAATCCCATTAATCTCTGGAATATTAATATCCAAAAGAATGATATCCGGATTCAGTCGACGAATTTCCTCAATCGCTACTAAACCAGAAGATGCTTCACCCACAACTTCGATATTTTCGCCATGTTGGTTCAAAATCAGTTTAATCGCCTCAATTTCTAAATGCTCGTCTTCAACAATAAACAATTTATACATGATTATAATCCCCTCCCGGCTAGAGATTTACGCGGTATCTTAATAGTTATTTCCGTACCATTTTCTAGTTCGCTTTTTATTTCAACCCCATAATCAACGCCGTAATAATACATAAGCCGCTTATTTGCGTTATTTATTCCAATTCCCGTATTTTTTTCCCGTCCATCCGCTTCATAAGTACCATCTAATATTTTATGGATACGATCATTAGGAATCCCTTTACCATCATCGGCAATTTTCAATATCACTATCTCTTTTAAAATCTCCGCAGTTATTCTGACTTCACCACCTTTTGCATTTGGTTCAATGGCATGAATAATCGCATTTTCAACAAAAGGCTGGACCGTCATAAATGGACATAATATATCTTCAGCCATTTCGTCCACTTCCACCAAATAGTTTAGGCGATTGCCTAACCGCATTTTTTGGATCGATAGATAATTTTGCACATGTTCCATTTCTTCTTTTAACGTAACCACATTATTTTTTTCTTTTTTTAATGTATACCGCATCATATCCGAAAACGCATAAATCATTTCCTGGGTTTTATCGGCCCCTTCTAAAAGTGCCAAACGCCCAATCGTATTTAACACATTAAACAAAAAATGCGGATTAATTTGTGCTTGAAGGGCCTTTAAGTCAGCTTCTTTAAGTGATGCTTCAACTTCACTTCGCAGTTTAACTTCTTCCATCAATTCAAGATTTTTATTATGCAATTCTTCTTGAATAATGTGAATCATCTGTTTTTCAACGAGATAATTGGCAATAGTGTATAAAAGATCCGCTGCGGCTCGTACTTGGGTCAATGTTGTCTTCAGCGTTTTATTATACAACTCTTTGATTTCAGGGTTTTTAGAAAAATCAATCAGCTCGTGGCTTGTTCCAAAAGGTAAGCGCTTCATTTCTGCTTCATCGATTTTTACCTGGCCCGCCATAATAGCACCCAAATAATTACCTTTGACCATGATTGGAACCGCAAGGTCAACCAATCCTCCATGACAAATGTAAATCGATGGTTTCCCGGATCTTGCTGACTCAATCCCACCATGGGCATCTGATTGATAACAGCATTCCCGATTGTTACCATCTTTTCTGACACAATTACAATATTCAGAAAAATTACTGTACTCAGTGATTGGATTACCTTTGTAATCAACCGTAACTGCTGCAAGTCCGGTGGCATCTGAAAAAGAATCCTGTATTCTTTGTAGCACCTCGACGTCAATAATGTCAGTAATCTTTAATAAGACTCTCATAAAACAACCCCTTTAGACAATAATCCCATAATTCTTATTTCAAAATCGTTTACCATTGAAAATATTATAACACAAACAGGGATTTTTTAACATTTTTTTTGACATTTTAGACTATTTTGCTGTGTATCAGTATTATATTGCTTCGTTTTTTGGAATATATACATATTTTCGATAAAGCAGATATTTTCTTGACACCCCTTAATTAAACATTTCCGTATTTTATAGGTTGCAAGCAATATCCCTGTTTTTTCTTAAATAACGCCTTTCAAACAGTATTTTTCCATTCAAAACATTGTTTATCTATCAAAAATATAATTTTTTCTGATTTTTTTCAAAAAAAACTTGCAAAAAAAATGCCATTCTATTATACTAATTGAGTATCCAAAAGTTGTAATTATGGGGGTGTGGCGAAGTTGGGATCGCGTCTGACTGGCAGTCAGAAGGCCAGGGGTTCGAGTCCCCTCATCTCCACCATTTAAGAAACGTATAAGAGAGCCGTTGAGGTTCTCTTTTTTTATGCAAGCTCTCAAAATAAAATAGAAAAACCCCTGCCTTGAGGACAAAAGGTTTTGAGGTCGCCTTCACAGTGATGATCTTATCATCGAAATCAATGCCCAGATTACGAACTAGTGCTTGCAAAAAATTGTATTGCTTGATCTTCCATCTTTTTCAACTCCCCTCACTTAAAGATTATACTTTCCCCGTAAGTTCTCAATAAGACACGTACATTAAAAAGAAGCGGCGTTCCCCTCTTCCAACTTAATGTCTTGTCGATTAGAAGCCTAGGGAATTGGCTCTTTCTTATCTTCCTTATAGGACAAAACAAGGCCTAACGCCTCAAAGGCCATTTCATAAGATTGATCTATGGTATCTCCACCGATGTTGCAGCCGGGAAGGTCTGGAAAGAATACCGAAAAACCGCTATCCTCTTCAGGAATAAAACCGCTGGATAAAATAATTTTTCATGTGACTGCTCCTCTTCTAAGGATTTATATTAGTCTCGGGCTATTTCAGCCCGGTTCTCAAATATTATAACAAAATCATTTGTGATTGATATGTTTATAAATGGCTTTACCGCATTAATTATAAATCAATACTTTGGCGGCTATCGGGCAACTGTTTTATCCCAATTAAAACGCACCACTCAAAACTGTTTCATAAAAAAGTTTATCTCAATATCTTTTATATAAACTAGCCTTGTTTTCTGTTACAATTAATAATTATCATGAATATTACTAATATAAAGGTGCTCTATGAAAAGATTACGTGCATTGATTTGCGCCCTCAATCCTTATGCTGCTTATCACGAAGAAGATGCCTCAACATTTAGAAAAACACTGCTGTGTGAAAATATTAGACGTTTGAAAATAATTGGCATCATTGGTATTACAATCAATTTTCTATTATTAGCTCTCTATTTTTTAGAAGATGGTATTCCCGGCTTGACGACTTATGAAGCTTATATACGAATTATCTGGAACATCTCCGGTCTTATTTATATTTTCGGAGTTGGCAAACCGCAATCGCCGAATGAAGTAACCAAGAGGCAATTCTTCTTTTTTTATATTGCCGTCGCTTTATGCCCGCTTTATTCAAGTCTGATTATTACTGTTTTATCAGTTGACCAAAGTTCAACTTTTATCTATATCATTAACGTTTTACTGATTGGAAGTTTTTTATATTTATCCTTTGGTGCCATGCTCGCAATTATTACGCCAAGCTTTTTAATCCTTTTTCATGCCATCCTGTTTTTGCCGAATTCGGTATTCTCGGCACAGGGAAACCTCGCCAATGCGATCGCAAGTACAATCTTTGCGGTTATTATCGCTCAAACACTTCTTGTATCCAAACTCAATCAGCTCGCTAACATGCAAACAATTGTTGCGCAAAAAAAAGAATTGGAATACCTCATCGATCTGGATGGTTTAACCCGTATTCCCAATCGCCGAAAACTCGAAAGCTACTTTTTGTATCATTTAGAAACGCCATTTGCTTTGCTCATGATCGACATTGACAATTTCAAAGACTATAATGACACCTACGGACATTTAGCCGGCGATCTATGTCTTTTTAAGGTTGCGCAAAGTCTTTTTCATTATCCGATTGATGGATTGACTGCCCGGTACGGCGGTGAAGAATTTGTCATGATTATTAAACATCAAAATCCCCATAATATTAAATCCATAATCGAAAATATTCGGCATTCCATCGAATTATTACAGATTCCCCATAAAGCTTCATCTTTTGGAATTGTTACCATCAGTATTGGCTATGTCGTTTACAACGCCGATGGTATTCATCCGCTCAACGAAAATGCCCCCTTTTTAGATCTTGATTCGTTTATTTCAAAAGCAGATCAAGCTTTGTATGCAGCTAAAAATAACGGTCGAAATCAGATAATTGAGTTTAAATAGCCACATCATACTGCTATAACAACTATTTATCAAATAAAGTCAATAAAAAAAGATGACCCCCATTAGGGGCGTTCACATAGAGATTTATGAATAACTTGTTTGACAGCTTCAAGCGGGCTAAAAAAAGACCAGCCGTGTTCAAGCGTAATTGCTTGGCACGACTGGTCTTTTCTTTCTATCTCAAATACAGTTATCGTTTTAGAATTCTATAACGATATCTGAATAATGTTTACTGGTAAAACATCTTCAAACCTGCTAGATTCGCTTTGGTCTGGTTTACACTACTCTTTTATCAACGTATAAGTATTAAACTCTCCTTCTGGAGCAGAATTATAATAGTTCGTGCCATTTAAATCGTATCTGACTGCGTAAGTGATTCCGCCGCCACCGTCTCTGATCCCTTTTATTTGAACTTCTCCAACTGCAGGTACGATAATCTCCACAGGTTTATGCTTAATCATAAATACCTCGGATACAGGGGCCCCGTTGATCAAAACCTGAACGTAATCTCCATCTTCTGCAGCGTAGTCCCAAACCCAAATTTTTGTATCATTGTTTTCATATTTATGGGTTATGGTGTAATCCTGTTGACCGATATTCTCATCTTTGGAGAGTAAAACTGTTCCTGCAGGTAATGATGTTGATATCTTTTTTTCAAGCGCGTTTTTAGCCGCTTCGGTTGCATTTACAGAGGTTGATGGCGTGAAAAAAATAAGCGTTACTAATCCCAGTGCTAAACATATCCCGCCAAATACTTTTAGTGGCTTATCTTTTTTCTTAACGCTTTGCTTTTGAATAACCGGTCCCTCCGAGTCAAAGTTTGATTGATTTTGTGGTTCCTGCTCATTATTTACCTTTGTTGTGTCAAAAGTAGACGTATTGCTACTTTTGTTCATCGCATTCTGAATGATTTTTTTGAGATTATTCACCATCAGTATCACCTCCAATATATTGGACTTGCTTTTTACTGAAATAGATACACATTAGAGCTCTGCACACAATTATTTGACAGATCATTATGATAAAGAACAGGTTATGCCGTAATGGGCTTTGAACTTCATAACCATAATTCAGCAGCATAGTAGCTATACTCATTATAACGACATTCGGGTACAATATTTTCACAAAAGGAAAAATCCAGGGTAATTTGTAATACATTTTCCTGAACGCCGGGATTAGTAGGGATAATCCTATGAATAATCCAAATACCCCGATAAAAGCAGGCCCGATATTTGACGTTGAAAATCCGGATTTAAGAATTGTATTTATATCAGAAAATAGACCTATTGGTGCAAAAATAAGCATTATTAACATCCACCACATTACCGCTAAAAAATAGATAGCAGCAGCTGTGTTACCCAGTAAATTCTTTAACTTACTCATGACTACACCTCCTCAATATCGTCAGCTTCAATTGTTGAAAGCTCATCTCGAGTTAAATCCATATCACTACTGAGGCGTAGAGCTTGTTTGTTTACGGAACGCTCAAAAACATTCCGTACATAACGCCCATTGCCAAATGCCTTCTCTTGTAGAACTTTCTCAAATAAAGAAAATAGTTTCGCTTTAGCTCCACCACATAAAATGTATCCTTTGGATGAATAGAGGTCGCCCGCAATGATCATCAATTCTTCGGCTGAATAGTCTGGGAATTCAATTATGTTTGCAAATCTGGACTTCAGGCCTGGATTTGTTAAGAGAAAGTCATCCATGTTTTTACTGTATCCCGCGAGGATAACCACGAGACGCTCTCTGTTATCATCCATAAGTTTTACGAGGGTATCTATCGCCTCTCTACCGAAATCGTTCGCTCCACCTTGAGCGAGTGAATATGCCTCGTCAATAAACAAGACCCCGTCCATTGCTTCCGAAACCTTCTCAGTGGTTTTTAATGCCGTCTGTCCAACATATCCAGCTACAAGCCCACCCCGGTCTGTTTCGACCAGCTTATTTATCTTAATAACCCCAATATTATAGAGAACCTCCGCAACCGTCCGGGCGATCATGGTTTTTCCTGTTCCTGGATTACCTTTGAAAATCATATGTAAAGTTTGCGTATTATCAACTGGAAGCCCTATTTTCTTTCGTTCGCTCTGCATTCTGAGGCGAGCATATAGGCTCCGTACATAATTTTTTACATCAGTTAAACCAACCACCGATGAAAGTGATTTTTCAAGGTCAAATGTATTTGCGCTCGTATTACTGACCTCGATATCTTCAGGGAGTATTTCGGTAAGTCCTTCCTTCGATATCTCTTCAACAGAAGCTATCCTTGCCGATTGATTTCTCATGATTTTCTCAATCAAATTCCTTACCA
Source organism: uncultured Acetobacterium sp. (assembly GCA_965140355.1). Taxonomy (GTDB): domain Bacteria; phylum Bacillota; class Clostridia; order Eubacteriales; family Eubacteriaceae; genus Acetobacterium. The sequence goes on from OZ223194.1 coordinate 219,524, forward strand.
TTCGCCCATTCCCTGAATTCGCTGTTGCAGTTTTATAAGCAAGAGCAACCTGATCTCGGAGAACAGTTTTTGCTTCTTCGTTAATTGTGAAGCCTTTCGCCGAAATCATCTTCAAAGCGATGGCTTGTAAATCATCGGGTTTATAATCAGGAAAATCAATAACTAAAGGGAACCGTGATTCGAGACCGGAATTTGATTTCATAAAATCCGCCATTTCCTTCTTGTAACCTGCCAATATGACCACAATTTCACCACGGTAGTCTTCTATCAGCTTTACCAGCGTATCAATTGCTTCTTTACCGAAGCTTCCGTTATCGCTGTTAAGTGCGTAGGCTTCATCAACAAACAGGACGCCGCCCAAAGCATTTCGGAAAACCTCTTCTGTTTTTTGGGCTGTTTGCCCAACGTATTCTGCCACAAGACCTCCCCGTTCAGTCTCTATCAAATGGCCTTTCTTTAATAAACCCATTTCCTTAAACATGGATGCAACAACACGCGCAACCGTTGTCTTGCCGGTGCCGGGATTGCCTGTAAAAATCATATTCAGAGATTGCGTCGAGTCAACTACAATACCAGCGTTTCTTCTTTTTTCATTTGCGATAAGAAGCCGATACTGCGTTCTTACAAAGTCTTTTACATTCTCAAGGCCAATTATTGTGCCTAGCGATTTTTCTAAATCGAACTTTTCAAAACTGTCAAACTTAAAGTCTTCATGTCGCAGCATATCAAATTCAGATTTGGGAGCATTTATAATTCGTTTTGATTGCTCGATTATTGCGCCTTCGATTACATTGCGAACCAGCCGGCCGTTGCCGCTGTCGTTTCTGCCTTTGATTTGACTCTTTTCAAAAAGGCGCAATAAGCCATCTTCACAGTCATCAGCTATCTTATATCCCTTAGATTTCGCTGTTATATCAGCAATTTGCACCATCTCCAAGGCGGTGTAATCTTCAAAGTCAATAATATTGGGAAATCTTGACTTCAAACCGGAATTTGTTTTCAAAAAGCTTTCCATTTCGTCTTTATAACCAGCTAGGATAACGACCAAATCATCACGGTAATCTTCAATGGCTTTGACTAAAGCGTCAATTGCCTCAAGACCGAAAACATCATTTTTATCACGACAAAGCGCGTATGCCTCGTCAATAAACAGCACCCCGCCAAGTGCAGATTGAATAACCTCATTTGTTTGCTTTGCTGTATGCCCCAGATATTGTCCAACAAGATCTGCACGGCTCACTTCTCGTAGATGTCCTGTTGACAAGACACCAATAATTTTTAAATATTTTGCGATAATTCTCGCGATCATCGTTTTACCTGTACCGGGATTGCCAGTAAAAATCATATGCATTGAAAGAGATGCTGTTTTATGTCCCGCATCTTCTCGCATCTGCTGAACTTTCAGATTGTTCTCTAAATCAAGGACATATTCTTTCACTTTCGTAAGCCCGACTACTTCTAAAAGCTCTTTTTTTATTTCGTCAAAGTTCGAAGTGTTTTTCTTAGGCAAGAACGGAGTTAAATCAATTGTTTTTGATTCGCCATTCTCCGTCATCGCTGCACAGATAGCGCCATTAATGCAGTTCAAAAAAACACTGGTGTTTACATTCATAGTATTTCGGAGCTTATATTCAGATAACGCCTTGTAGATATCTTTTGTAATAAAATCCTCGACCGGCTTAAAGCCATCAACCTTCTTATATTTCGAGGCGCACAGCTTAGTAAACTCTTCAGAATAACTCAATACAACTGATAGATAGTTTTTACAGCGGATATTCAAAGCAAAAAGTATTCTTCTTGCAATCTCAGTTATTTCCGTCTCCGAATATGGTTCAAATTTAATAATATCTGCAACATTCTCCATAAATTTTGAGCCGAACAGATCGGATATTTTGTTCTCGGACAACGGTGTTACAAAAATGAAGTATTTATTGTTAGCTGAAATCTCACTTATAGAGTTTTGCATAAGTACGCCTGTGGCCTCAACGAGGTTATTATTCTGCATGGTATATCTGGCACCGAGTTGATGCTTCCCCATAATTACAAGACCAGCTATAACGCTCAACATACCAGCGTGGCATTTCTCAGCATCCTTAAAAACAATTACGTCAGAACCTGCGTAAAGCGCTTTATATAAGTCGGACAGAAAAAGCGATTCTTCTGATTGTGTAGGATATAATGACAGTTCGACTTTGGAGCTAGTGCTGTAGTTCAGGAGTTTTTCCTGATTCAAAGCGCTGATGGCCGTATCTATGAGACTGTTTTTCCCCATACTCTCAGGCCCTATCATAATAAACGTATTCTTAGGCTTATCATTTTGCACACCCACAATAAGCGGTCGTTTAAAGGCGATGAAAAGCTCATCAATAGCCGCCCGTTGGCCGACAAATTGATTTAGAACAACTCGTTTAGCCTTTTCGATTCTATTATCTATCTGATTGCTGGCAACCTTTACATTTGTTTTGCCGGAATAAACTGCTGCATCTCCAGATGTTTTCGCATTCGCTTGTTGCTTCTGTAATGGCTTACCCTGTGGCTGAGTCTGTACCTGACTTTGCATACCTCTTTGATTAACAGAAACGCTCTGGGAAACCGCTGAAGTAGTTTTGCTTTCAGCGATAAACCCATACCTTTTGACAGATTCAATAATTTGATATTCCGGAAAAAGGAATTTAAGTATTTTAAGCAAACCCACCGTTTCACCCCCCTTAATAATTTACAATTCTTTCGATCGGCTTGAACCCCGAAGTTTTGAGAAATTTCATATTGTATTTGAAATTATTCATAGCATCGGAAGGGTCGATATTTGCAAAGTTGAGTTTGTTTAATGCATCTCGTTCCAAAGCTCAGACTCGTGCCGGTCTTTCCAAAATTCACGCATACACCTTTGCAGATCTTTCTTTTTCATATCTTTATCTATGAATAGCTTCCATAATTTTTTGTAGCTTATTGCCATTGTCTGCACCTACCATGAATACAAATAATTATATCACAGAAAAACACACAATATAATGTAATTCTTTAAGAACACATGAATTATAATCTAAACCTGCGATAATATAGAGCATTTTAATTACTTCGACATTCGCAAAAACAGCGGGTGCTGAATTTTTTTGTCTTTTTTCCGATTGTGGGGCTACGGTAGGCGCGAATTTTCCCCTTGTCCATAGGAGCACGGCGCGCGCAGTTAAAACTCAGGCTCGTATTATTGCCTGGCTCCAGCATTCGATCAGTTTCTCCAGCGAATACCTGGCATTAGCCGGACTTGTTGATGGTAGTTTAATGATTTTTTTATTCGTTTGTTGATAACAGTATCGGTTATACAACTCCGCGGCTTTGCCACCATTGGCATAAACGGTTTTAATGCTGGTTTTATTCAGCAACTTCGCAATATCATTAGGAACAACATTTTTAATTGATGCATCACTCGACCCCACAATATCACAGGAATAAATAACATCCCAAACGGCAATCCGCTGTTCTAACAACAGTGCTTTTTTGGCGGCAATGGTTTTTGGTTCCGGTGCGTCCGTAAGGGCACTAATAACCTTCCAAAAGCGGTTTTGCGGATGATGATAATAAAATTCTGCTGCGCGTGATTTTACCGACGGAAACGAGCCTAAGATCAAAATCTGCGATGCTTCATTATAAATTGGTTCAAATGTATATTCCATCTTGATATTCACTCCTCTTCATTTACTTACTTTTAGGATAACATGGTTTCTTTTTTATGAATCACTAAAGATAATCAGCCCGATGCCAATCATGGTTTTTGTCTCTTTAAACGTTAAAACGCAAATTAAACCAATTGTCACGCTGATGTTTTAAATGCTGATCCTTTATTAATTCCTGATATTTAATATCGTTCAAATTCGGATGGCCTGGCCTTCGGTCCATTGAACAATGGTCTGATCTGGCAAATATTGATAAAGATTAACCGTTTCAATAGCCGAATCGGCCTTCGCCGGCGTAATCACAACAAAGGTTCGGGTTGGATAACCCTGGGCATTATCAATCCAGGTGCCGCTGTTAGCATAAATTGTTTTTTTATTTTCACAATTGGTCATCGAAATCACATCAGCAACGTGGGTATGACCAAAAACAACAATTCGTTTAGAAGGGTCTAAATCAAAATATTGGCTTTGTGCCTGAATATCGGTAAACTCTGCCACTGCCGCTTTGGTAATCGCTTCACTGGTCGGGATTTTAACCGTGATCCCATTAATGGCTTGTCTTTCTTCCCAGGTATCCTGAATATTCTGATATAAGGTCATATCAATGATTCCCGTTTCTTTTTCTTGTTGGGGAATACAATCGTTAATGGCATAGTTCTCGGTGAATCCATCAATATTGGTTTTCAATACTTTATCATCAAAGCCTTCTTTAACCGGCAATGTTGATAGAATCGCTTTCCAGGTTTGATAATACAAATAAGCATTAAATTGGCTTTCATCATCTTTGTTTGGGATTATTTCTGCAAAAACATTGTTCGACTGCGGATGACCTTCGACCACACAGGTAGTGGCAATCCGGGTAAAGAAATAACCGGGTGGTAAAATCGATGTGCTATTATTGGTAATGTTCCTATTAGACAAGGGATCTGGCGTACAGAAGAAATTGTATTTATGTCCATGTTCGATAATAATCTCGGAATTGGGTCCCGTCACGTAAGATCCCAGGCCCTGCAAATCATCGCGAGCCTGATTAATTCCCGGAAAAATCCGCTTTACATCGTCTGCTGTCAGTAATAAATCGTGGTTTCCCGGTACATAGGTTACCTTTATTTCGCCAGCGTTAATAATCGCATTAAAGGCATCAACAATAGTTTGATTGTTAGCTGCCACTTGATCAAAAAACGCCGCTTTGAAATCAGGCATTTGATAATCCATCGGCAAAAACCATTCATCAAGCAAATCGCCGCCAATAACCAATTCTTTCACATTAGGTGAGCATTTTACCTGATTTAAAAAAGCCACCAAAGCTTTTTTATTTTTTTGAAGCTCCGCAAAAGAATCATCAACCCCCAAATGAAAATCGCTGGCAATGATGATTTGCGTTCGTTCATTATTTAATTCGGAATTACCGATGAAGTTAAAATCAACGTTGGTCGCAAAATAGCCAACATAATCACAGCCCAGTGCCCCTTTTGTTTTTGAAGCCAAGGTATCTTTTATGACTAACTGATACGCTTCACCTTGAGCAAACCGGGTAATCTCCTGATTATTAATTTGTATCACCGTCGCATCCATACGATCTATTTTTACACAACAGGCTTCTTTTATAAAATTTCCTAGCTGATCGATTCGATAAAGTTCTATCGCATCGGCAAGCGTGGCCGGATCAAGATCTTGATTGAATTTTAAAGTGATCGTCTGAACAATGTCATTAACCGGCGGATTCTCCAAGCTATCGGACATTAAAATATTGGCCTCAACCGTCATTTCTTGCGAATCCTCACGAATCGATGTGTAGGCCCCCAGTAATTTGTTTGCAATTTTTAAACAGGTTAAGCTAAAATATTTTGAACTTTTCATTTATAGCAACTTCCTTTTTAAATTTTATTTGTTTTTTCTTTTTTGGGCTTCTGCCAAAATAAATATCCAATACCGCGGCCGCTTTTTCAGCAATTTCAACAACTTCTTCCGGCAGAGTAATAAACTGCAGATCCCCACCTTGTAAAAGATTGGATTTAAAGTTGTCGCCATTATCGCGGTCTTTTGAAGCCGCAATACATTCCTGAATCAAAATATGATCGTCAAATTTCGAGTTGTTCCATCGTTAGGGTTTCTTGCGAATCCTGCTGTCCCACCGGAATAAACTCATAAAAAGCACTATCCGAAATCAGCACAAACTCTTGGGATTCCATTTTATTACAAATCACCATAATCAACTCAAATGCGGCATAAACACTAAAATAAATGGGAACATCTCCCAAATAATGGCGCATTTTATCGATATAAACAAAAAATCCACCACTACCGATCGCCTGGACAAAAGCAAACTCGGGCCAGATTCTTTTTATAACTGGTGTATCGAAACCTTTTTCAAATTCTCGTCTTAATTCTGCCGCCCGTTTGGGATTCGGACGAAGTTTAGCGGTGAGTTGTACTTTTAACGCCTCACTGATTACAATTTTAGAACTAATCTGACCGTTTTCGATATCATCCAATAAATCACCGGCAAACGTCTTCATTTTTTTAGTAGCCTATTAAAATGCGCGATGTTACTGCCAACGGGAATCCCACCAGCTATTTTACCATATTCAGATGAATTAACAATCGCCAAAATTTTTTTTGCAGATTTTAAAATATCCTGAAGTACACTCTTCTAGGTGCACTCAGGATTATTTTTCATGAAATATAAATTTTTGATTAGTTTTTCATTGGACATTTGCTTTAATTTTTCAGGAATACTTTGGCCAGCACATCCCTCAAAGATGTCATTTGAAGTTTCTTTTGGGATGCTATCTTTTATCATTGCGGTCCACCTTACTCAATCGTTAAGATGTCCGAAAAACCAGTCATATCAAATACTTCCTGAATCTCTGGTTTGACATTTTTAATCACTAAATTTCCATTAAGCGCTTTAGATTTTTTCTGAATTAACAATAATACTCTTAACCCCGCACTACTAACGAAATCCAATTTATCAAAATCCAATAACATTTTAAACCCTTCCTGGGAATAATAGGTTTCCATCTCTTTCTGAAACTCCGGCGACGTGTTCGTATCCATCCGACCTTCTAAATCAACAACAAATATTCCATCTTCTTGTTTAACATCAATTTTCATTTTTTTCCCTTTCTTTCATACGTTTTTAAAGTTGTAACATCCTCTGATGATGCAACGACTTATAAATTTTTTTGCAAATTACCTTTTTTAATTTCAATTGATCATACCACAATAATTTATCCGGTGCAATAATATTAGGTTACATTTAAAATGTGAAGTAAGCAGTATCAACTTTTCCCTTATTACTATTGAAGATTTGCCTTTAGAATGCCATCCGTTATCGATATGATGATGTCTCAATAAGCGGTTTTTGAGAAACTTTTGGACACGAATGATGCAGCTTTCAACAATAAATTAATAACATTTATGATGTTTACTTCGTCTTTTATTTACATTTCACTTTTTCTTTTACAATTTGGTTACAATCTATTTACATCATTTAAAAATTATGTTAGAATTAATACACTTAGAACAACGCTAAGCACTTATTGTCTTTTTTTAATCCAAATATATAAAAAGGGAAGGAATGTCATGAAAAAGAACTCTATTATCTCCATTATTATCATCTTACTAATTCTCCTGACCGCCATTTTGTTTGTTCGCGGCTGTAGCCAAGAAGGAAACGAAATGAAAAATTATACCGTAGCGGGTACCTACACCGAAACAGCGACGTATCAGGACGCCGAAATTACTGTTTCTGGTGTAAATATTGAAAATGCTACTTATACCGGTAACGTTACCATTACAGATGCTGTTACCGACGGTGATATCCGTCTAACAAAATCTGCCGTACAAGGTGAATTGCTGGTAAAAGGAGGCGGCACCATTTATTTGGACGGAGGATCCTACCAGAGTATTACACTCGAAAGACAGGATGTAAAACTTATTTTGCTTGGCGATGCCACTGTCGAAACGCTTAATGCCCGATCAGCTGCCAATATCGTTGTTGACAATCAAAGTAAAGTTAAAAGTTTAACTGTCGATAAAGCTGCCAATCGAACATCTATTACCACCCAGGAAAACGGCACCATTGATAATCTGCAATCACGAGGGATCAGTGATATTATTCTAAACACCCCCTCAAAATTAGTCGCTTTCAGTGCCAATGCCGATGGTTCAACACTTGTCAGCAATGCCGTTATCGATAAAATTGTTGCTGAATCAAAAGTAGTCTTAACCTTAAATGCCAATGTTGGTTCGTTACTATTAACCAGTGGCGGTGAAGGTACCCAAGTAACGCTTAATAACAATGCCGTCATCAATTCCCTGGCAACTGAATCACGCGTCGAAATTTCAGGTGAAGGCAGCATCACCAGTGCTACTACCAGTGACGTTTTATTCATTACCGGCACTGTTACCCCAGATGTTGTTTACATTACCACCAAACCGGTTGTCAGTGATGCCAATGGTGACCTAACCGCTTCGTCAAATACCAGCCGACCAGCCTCCAGCAATTCTGGCGGGAGCAATACCTGGTATTCTGAAAGCAACGCGATCAATAGCATCATCGATACCCATTATAACGTCCCTGTCGTTAATCCCGTTGATAAACCTTCTGAACCTAATCCGCCTGGTCCGGTGGCAGTGACAGGGATTCAAGTAACACCAGTCGAAGCTGATGTCATTATGGGCAACACTTTAAAACTCAATACCGTCATTTTTCCCGAAAATGCCAGCAATTGCACCGTTTTATGGGAATCTTCCAATCCTGATATTGCAACAGTTAGCAATGGAATCGTAACACCAGTCGCTAATGGTGAGGTCATCATTACCGCAAGAACCCAAGATGGTGATAAAACCGATACCTGTAAGGTCACCGTAAAAACAAATATCACTGCGGTCGCCATGATTAATACAATCAATGCAGTAAATAACAGTATCGCCGAAACGATTCCTTATGATGGCAGTTATGCCCTACCGGTAGTTGTTATCGCTCAGGGTTATCAAAATGAAAACTTCCCCTGCTCCGTTAACTGGTCACCCAATACTGTTAACACCACCGCTGTCGGTGAAACAACCTATACGGGAACTTTAGTGATGCCCGATAACTATATCAACCTAAATAACATCGAAGCGACAATTGTTTTAACCGTTCAGGCCCAACCGATTATAACCGCCAATTCGGAATTATATTCGCAACGAGTTTATTTGAATGAAGATCCCGCCCCGATATTTGTCGAGGCCAGTGTTACGCAAGATAAGGTGTTAAGCTATCAATGGTCTCAACGTATTGATGGTGTCGAAACACCGTTATCCGATGTCAGCGGACCAATTTATGACCCTCCGGTTTCGACTACTCCCGGTACGGTCTATTACAATTGTTTGATCACTACTGAAAACACTGACCCGATTAGCATACTAGCTGGCATTGTCGTCACCAGTGTTGATCCTGCTGTTTTAACTGATCCGATCAAACCTGACGAAAATAACGCGGCAGCAGTACCAAACGAAAATGATCCAGTCGAGCCAATCGTTGCGACCGAAACATCTGAACTGCCAACCATTATAAAACAGCCAACCAGCATTTCACAACTTAGCAGTGTTGCTTTGGCCGCCAGTTTAGCCCAAGCAACCAGTACTGCCCAGGCGGCTCTTGGTTCACCAAAACCAGAATTGCCAACTGCTTCCTTCGCCGTCGATGCGATAGTTAATGATGGCGGTACTTTGAGCTACCAATGGTTTAAAACATCCGAAGCCATTAATGCCGATGGCACCCCGATTGCCGGTGCCACCGATAAAACTCTCGAAGTCGATGCAACAGACTTGTCAGGAACAACCTATTATTATGTCGAGATCACCAATACCAAAGACGGCTATTTACCGGAAGTAACAGTTAGTCTTCCAGTCTCCTTCACTGTTTCTTAATTGGCTTAATCCTTCCTTTTAAATAAAAAGAAGCGATCATCTTTTCACGATGATCGCTTCTTTATTATTTAAATTTTATTTTAGCTTGCAACTTATTCCATCTCAACAATCAGTTCGCCAGATTCGACACTTTGTCCTTCCGAAACATAAAGTTTTTTGACAATACCATCTTCACCAGCAACCATTTCTGTTTCCATTTTCATGGCTTCAACAATCACCAAAGCCTGGTTTTGCTTAACACTATCGCCTTCATTGACCAGTACTTTTAGAACCGTGCCCGGAATCCCTGATCCAATTTGTTTTTTATTTTTAGGATCGGCTTTCAGCATCGTTACTTTTTGTTTCGCTGACAGGCTTCGTTTATCTTCAACGTAGATTTCCCGACGGAATCCATCGACCTCAAACATGATCGAACACATCCCTTCATCATTGGGCGCTCCAATTCGAACCAGCTTGACAATATAGCGTTTACCTTTGGATACTTCAACATCAATGACTTCTCCGACCTTTAGACCATAGAAGAAAGCATGACTTTCCATCCGCATGAAATCGCCGTATTCTTGAATGAACTCGACATAATCTCTCATAACTTTGGGATATAGTGCAACGCTCAACACTTCCCGATCATCCAGTTCGTAGCCGAATTCTTCATTAAAATCAGCTTTAATTTTTTCAAAATCTTCATCAGGCAGCAACATGCCGGGACGAACTGTGATGGGTTCGATTCCTTTTAAGACAATTTTTTGCAGCTCTGGATCAAATCCACCTTCCGGCTGACCAATCATGCCTTTATAAAAATCAACCAGTGAATCCGGATATGCTAATTCTTTACCCTTGGTTTTGATATTATCTACTGTTAAGTCATTTTGAACCATGAAAATAGCTAAATCGCCAACTGTTTTGGAAGACGGCGTTACTTTAACAATATCGCCCAACATCAAATTAGCTTCCATGTATTTTTCTTTAACTTCTCTAAACTTATGTCCCAAACCGAAACTTTCTACCTGAGCACGAAGGTTTGAATATTGTCCTCCCGGAATTTCCAGCTTATAAATTTCCGTCGAACCAGATTTTAATTCCGACTCAAATTTGCTATAAACCTGACGGGTCGTTCCCCAATAATCGGATAAAATTTGAATTTCGTCTTCATTCAGGCCCGTATCTCGGGGCGTATTTTTTAATGCCGCAACAATCGAATTAAGCGCGGGTTGAGAGGTCAAACCGCTAATCCCGTTTAATGCCGCATCGGCAATATCAACGCCAGCCATCTGGGCAAATAATACCGTTGCAACCCCATTGCCCGTTGTGTCGTGCGTATGCAGATGAATCGGCAGACTCACTTCCTGCTTTAAGGCTTCAACTAGTTTATAAGCCGCACCCGGTTTTAATAAACCCGACATATCTTTAATCGCTAAAATATGGGCTCCGGTTTTCTCAATTTCATGGGCCATTTTTATGTAATAATCAAGATTATATTTGGTTCGCGATTGATCCAGAATATCGCCGGTATAACACATGCTGACTTCGGCAATTTTATTGGTTTTTAATACCTCTTCAATTGATATCTTCATGCCATCCATCCAGTTGAGGGAGTCAAAAATTCGAAAGACATCAATTCCACTTTTGGCAGCTTCCTGAACAAAGGCCCGAATCACGTTATCGGGATAATTCTTATAACCAACTGCATTGGCCCCGCGTAACAGCATCTGGAATAAAATATTCGGCACCCGTTTTCTTAATTCATCCAACCGACGCCAAGGTGATTCTTTGAGAAAACGGTAAGAAACATCAAAAGTTGCGCCCCCCCACATTTCCAGAGAAAAAAGGTCTGATGCCATCGCGGCCGTTTCTCTGGCAATTTTAATCATATCTCGGCTCCGCACTCGGGTCGCACAAATTGACTGATGAGCATCCCGAAACGTGGTATCACAAATCAACAGTTTTTCCTGCTCTTTAACCCATTTTATCAGACCCTCGGGACCTTGTTCGTCGAGAATCTGTTTTGTTCCCACGAAATTGGTATCCACTGAAATCGTCGGAATATACGGCTCATCAAAATCAGGTTTTTTACCAAATGTTTCGTTAACAATAATATTACCAAAATACTTCAGTACACTCGAAGTTTCACTTTTCTGTTCATCAATCTCAAATAGTTCCGGATGATCATCGATAAACTTCGTATCACATTTCCCCGCTATAAACATCGGATGTTGTAATACATTAATCAGAAAATCCTTATTCGTTTTAACCCCTTCAATATTCATTTCCTTAAGTCCACGCACCGCTTTACGTCTGGCATCTTCAAAGGTTCGGGAAAATGAGGTGCTTTTTACTAATAAACTATCATAATAGGGCGTGATTTCAGCTCCGGTAAAACCATTACCGCCATCCAATCGAATTCCAAAACCGCTTCCGGTACGATAAACATCCAAACGACCGGTATCAGGCATAAAATGATTATTCGGGTCTTCCGTTGTAATTCGACATTGAATTGAAGCTCCGTGAGTTTTGATCGATTCCTGGCTGGGTATGCCGATTTCCTGTGAGTCAAGCGGTAAACCCTGGGCAATTAAAATCTGCGATTGAACGATATCAATTCCGGTAATTAATTCTGTCACCGTGTGTTCCACTTGAATCCGGGGATTCATTTCAATAAAGAAATGATCGCCATTTTTATCTACCAAAAACTCAATCGTTCCGGCATTCCGATAATTAACTTCTTTCGCCAATTTTATGGCATCCTTGCAGATAGCCTGACGTTGGCTGTCATTAATACTTAACGACGGTGTAAATTCAACGATTTTCTGATGCCGTCTTTGAATCGAGCAGTCACGTTCGAACAGATGCACCACATTTCCGTAGTTATCACCCAAAATTTGAACTTCAATGTGTTTTGGTTCTTCCAGATATTTTTCAACAAAAATGGTTCCGTCCCCAAATGCCTTGGTCGCTTCGCTGGTCGCTGAATGAAATTCTTTTAACAGATCTTTTTGATCGCGGACAATTCGCATCCCACGACCACCACCGCCAGCCGCCGCCTTTAAAATAATTGGATACCCGGCAATATCAGCAAATTCAATTGCTTCTGAATCAGACGTAATCGGTTTTTCGACTCCCGGAATGGTCGGCACTTTTACTCGTTTGGCGACGATTTTTGACTGAATTTTATCGCCCATTTTTTCCATCATTTCATGAGTCGGGCCAATGAACACAATGCCTTCTTCCTCACAACGTTTGGCAAAAAGTGGGTTTTCCGAAAGGAAACCATATCCGGGATGGATCGCATCGACCTCTTTTTTCTTGGCTAAGGTGATAATTTTATCCATATCCAGATAAGCTTCCACCGGACCGTTTATCCCGGTAATCAGATAAGATTCATCCGCCTTTGTTCTAAACAAAGACAATTTATCTTCTTGGGCATAAATTGCGACGGTATGAATTCCCAGTTCCTGACAAGCTCGAATAATCCGAATCGCAATTTCCCCGCGGTTTGCAATCAATACTTTATTAAACTTTTTCATATTACCTTCTACTTTCTTATACGCATTTTTATGCATAAATAATCCTCACCTAAAAAAATTAATTGTAGCTATTATATAAAATTGAACTGAAATATTAAAGCTATTTTTTCAAAAATGCAAAATTATTTTTTTTTGCTCCTTATTATGATCATTTTTATTTAAAAGCGTTATTTCTCGATAATTTTTTTGTCTTTTTCATTGCTCGACGGCCCTGTTTGTGACTGCTCACAATTTTTTAACGTTACTTCTGAAGCTGTTTCTTTAACAACTTTCGTTTTTTTCTTTTTACCCTTTTGCTGATCTCGATTTTGGCGTTTCGCTGCTTTTTTTTCTTCCGCTTCCGCCTTTTTCTGCAATTCTTTTTCTAAACGCTCAAAACCATAACGTCTTTCGGTGTCTTCTTCTAATTTTTTGTTATCCACATACATTGTTTTTGACAAGCGATTTACCATAAAATAACCTGGAATAACAATCACCGCAACAATGATCAACATACCGATATCCATGCTTAATTGCCTCTTTCATCACTTTCTTTACTAAGTATCCAGTCCTTTTGATATGCTTTACTGACAAGTAAAATTTCCTGTAAAAATTGCTCATATGCTTTTGCGTATTCACTTGCTTCCAGCTTTGACAAATTCTTTTTCAACATTTTTTGCTCGCGATTTTGATCGAATATATCTCCATTATTGTTGAATTTATATTCAGCAACTGCTTTAATGCAAACCATTCTTTGTTCAAAAAGGATGCGCATCTGATCATCAATCGCATCAATCTGCTCTCTTATTTCATCCAATGACTTCAATTCCAACCTCCATTAAAGTAAAAAATCTGCCATACAAATAGCGGTAACCGCTTCAACTACCGGAAAAGCTCTCACAACAATACAAGGATCATGACGGCCTTCTATTTTTAACGTCGCATCTTTTAAAGCTGCGATATTAATCGTTTGTTGCTCTTTTCCAATTGATGGCGTCGGTTTAAAGGCGACTTGAAAAACAATCGGCATGCCATTAGAAATCCCGCCATTAATACCGCCATTGTTATTTGTTACCGTTTCAATTTTACCATCCTGCATTCTTAAGGCATCGTTGACTTCCGAACCCCGTTTGCTGGCAATTTCAAACCCTGCTCCAAAAGTAACGCCTTTAACTGCCGGAATCGAAAACAATAATGCGGCTAAGCGGCTTTCAATGGATTCAAAAAAAGGATTTCCCATTCCCGCTGAACTGCCCGTGATAAACCCTTCAACTACACCTCCAACCGAATCCTCATCTTCCATGGCCGAGATAATTGCCGCTTTCATCGCTACTTCGAGCTTGGCGTCATAAAGCGGAAAAGCCGGATTAATAAAATCATTTTTTAAATGACGGTAAACGCGCCAGTCATTAATCGCTTTATCCTTAACATCAGCGATTGAAACAATCCGACTGCCGATTTGCAGGTTTGGGCTGATTGCCCTTAAAATTTCTTTGGCAATCGCTCCGGCAAAAACCAGCGGAGCAGTAAGACGCCCGGAAAAATGTCCGCCCCCGCGATAATCCTGAAAACCGCCATATCGAATATTACTGGTATAATCGGCATGACCCGGGCGCATCAGATCTTTGGTTTTAGCATAATCCCCGGAACGGGTGTTTTCATTACGAATCAATCCGGCTAAGGGTGCTCCGGTCGTTTTGCCATTAAAAACACCGCTGAGAATTTCAATCTGATCCCCTTCTTTTCGTGGCGTAGCCAATGGATTGCCGCGGGCTGCGCGCCTGTTCAGTTCATGCTGAATATGTTCGAGATTTATCGCGATCCCAGCCGGCAGACCATCAATAACCGCACCAATCCCATTGCCATGAGATTCGCCAAAAATTGAAATTTTAAATTTATTTCCCCACGTCGAGCCCAATCCACTCACCTCCACTTTTTTTGAAGTCATCCCAAAAATGAGGATAAGATTTATTTACGGCATCGGCTCCATCTAAAATAATTTTTCCATTAGCGCAAATTGAAGCAATCGCCACGGCCATCGCGATGCGGTGATCGTTATAACTTTGCACATGCCCCCCAGTAAAGCCTTTAACCCCATGAATCACTAATCCGTCGGTCGTTTCTTCAATATTGCCGCCCAGTTTATTGAGTACATCGGCCGTGGACATCAATCGATCCGATTCTTTTAAACGTAACCGCTCACCGTTAACAATCGTTGTTGTGCCGCTACTCATACTGCCAAGAACGGCCAAAATCGGAGCCAAGTCCGGACATTGGGAAACATCAATTTCAATGCCATGGGTTTTTGCTTTGTTAACCACCAGCTTATCAGCCATAATCGCAATATCGCCGCCCATTTTTTTTAAAATCTCAACAATCACCTTATCGCCTTGATGCGACGCCAGATTTAAATCATAACAGTTCATCGTTTCACCAATGGCACCGGCAACTAACCAAAAAGCGCCTTGTGAAAAATCACCTTCAACCCGATAATCGCAAGGGGTGTATGTTTGATTCCCGTTAATTAAAAAACGCTGTTCATCAACCTGAGTGATCTCAATTCCAAAAGTTTTTAAGACATTTAACGTAATATCCAGATACGGCTTAGATTCCAGTTTTGATGTCAATTCAATGACTGAATCGCCGTCCAGGAGCGGCAGTATAAAAAGCAGTCCGGTAATAAACTGAGAACTTACTCCACCATCAATTTGATATGTTCCCGGCGTCAAAGTTCCTTCCAACCGCAATGGTAATTCCTGCTCTTTATTTAAATGTTCATAATGAATTCCTTTTTCGTCAAATATTTGATAATACGGTTTTAATGGACGTGTAACCAAACGCCCTTTGCCGGTAATAATTACCGGTTTCGGCTGCAACAACAGGATTGGAATGATAAAACGAAGGGTCGATCCCGACTCATTACATTCAATGGTTTCGCTTTTAAGCGCTAATGGATCACAGCCCTTAATTTTTAAGGTATAGCGCTTATCTAATTCTTCATGATACTCAATGTTCGCCCCTAAAGCTTTCATCGCATCACAGGTGGCAATCATGTCAAGTGACATCAGGACATTTGAAATAATACTTTCTCCTTTAGCTAACCCGGCCGCAATAATCGCCCGATGGCTGACACTTTTTGACGGCGGTATCTCCAAACTGCCCGTTAATAATTGGGGGGTAATCTCGATTGTCTTCATTTTCTTCCTCATTTAATTTCTCTTAATTCATACCTGAACCTTAAATAACCAGATAACCGTACCAGAATGCTATTTTCATGGTGATCACGGACTCATCATGACTTATCTGAATAATTCAATCGCTTGCTGTTTTTGAATTTTGACAATTTGAGCTTTACCTATTTTTTCCAGGGCACAGATATGAAGCTCATTATTTTCAAATTTTTTATCGGTAAATAAAATTTCCTGAACCTTTTCGAGTGGCATTGACGGTAATTCAGTCGGCAAACCATAATTTTCTAATATTTCAATAATATTATGATAGGTATCTTTTTGAGTGATCCCTTCAGCAACTGTTTTTTTGGTAATTTGAGCCATGCCAATTGCCACTGCTTCGCCATGAGAATACTTTTTAAATTTATAAAAAGTTTCGACCACATGGCCAATTGTATGTCCAAAATTTAAAATCCGCCGCAACCCCTGTTCATGTTCATCGGTTTGCACAACATCCCGCTTAATCTGACAGCACTTCGAAATGATCTCTTCCATATCTTCGACCAGATCTTCATGATAGGTGTATCCCATCAATTTTATAAAAAGCGGGGCACTGCTGATACATCCATATTTAATGACCTCTGCCATGCCATCAATCAGATAATGATCTTCCAGCGTTTCTAAAAATAAGGGATCGATAATAACGGCTTTCGGCTGATGAAACGCGCCAACCAGGTTTTTCCCATAGTCCAGATCAATCCCAACTTTTCCGCCGACACTGCTGTCAACCTGAGCAAGCAACGATGTCGGCACCTGGATTAAATCGATTCCTCTTAAATAAGTCGCCGCACAAAACCCCCCGAGATCACCGACAACACCGCCACCCAGCGTGAGGATCGCATCGCTGCGGGAGATATTACATTTAATCAACTCCAAATAAATCTCTGATGTTTGTTCCAGACATTTACTTTGTTCACCCGGTGGAATAACAATGCTGTAGACCTTTGGTCCGGAGAGACGAACCTGATGTTCAACTTCTTTTAAATATTCTTTGGCAACATTTTTATCGGTAATAATAACAACCTTGTAATATTGGGAAAAGAGGGCTTTCATTTGAGTTAACCGCCCTTTAATACCTTTTTCAATGATAATAGGGTACTCATGACTATTTTCTGTTTTACAGATTAATTCCTTCATTTTCTCGGCTCCTTTAAAATCTTAACGTCTATTATATCATAGTTTTTTCAATTTAAAACCATAAAGCGCGTTCATCCTGACAAAATCGTATGAGTTTCGTTTACACATGTCCCCAAAATAAAGACATTTTTACTGATAAAAGAACCGCCTTAAATCAGACGGTAATCTCAATAATAACAACCAAAAGCCGTACCGACAATTGTTTACTTCACTTGTATGCCGACAACCGCATAACAATTAATCGGTACGGTACTTTTTATTTAACCTAACCGTCTTCGTAAAGACCGGTTCAATAATTTTTTTGCTTATCGATCTTCCTTGAAATAATTTTTTCCCAGCCAAGCCGGTTCTTTTTTATTTCTGGTTTTTCGCATTGATGTAAAGATCAAGACAAAAACAGTCGCTAGATAAGGTAATGCTGTGAAGAAATAGATAGACACCGGCAGCGTATATTGTTGCAACCAGAAACTGGCAATATCCAAAGCCCCAAAAAAGTATGCTCCTAACAGCGCTTTGCCCGGATTCCACATCGCAAAAATTACTAATGCAACCGCAATCCAACCTCTACCACTAACAACGTTAACCGGATAAATACTGATATATACCAAGGATAAAAAAGCTCCCCCCAAACCGCAAAGAGCACCGGAAAGGGCAATATTAACATATTTATAGCGATCGACCGGAATCCCGCTGGCATCTGCTGCCACCGGATTCTCACCGACCATCCGGGTATTTAAACCCCACTTGGTTTTATAGAGATAAATATATATTGCAATGACCAGAAAATACGAAAAATAAACATAAACACTTTGGTTAAAAAAGATCTGTCCAATCGCTGGAATATCCCCTAAAACGGGTAATTTAACCGGAGCAAAAAAAGTTGTGATCGCTTCCGGTACTTTTTTACCGACAAAATTTTTACCAAAGAAAGCGGCAAAACCAACGCCGAAGATACTTAACGTAAGTCCGGTGACCACTTGATTAGCCTTTAAGCTGATCGTTAACAGACCATAAATCAGCGCTCCAACGGCTCCGGCAAGAGCAGCGAAAAAAACCGCCAGAAAAGGATTGCCAAAGGTAAATCCGGCAATAAAACCAATCACCGCCCCCATTTGCATCATCCCTTCCACCCCCAAATTGAGGTGTCCGACTTTTTCAGAAATAATTTCTCCTAAAGTTGCATAAAGTAAACAGGTTCCGGCTTTAACCGCCGCTGTTAAGAAAAAGATAAATTCCATTTAAGCAACCTCACTTTTCGATTTATCGGAAACAAATCGGTATTGCAATGCAAATTCACTACCTAAAATAAAGAATAAAATAATCGCTTGAATCATTTCGGCCACCGAACCAGGTATTTGAAAAGCCGTCTGAATATACGAAGCCCCCTGTAAAAGCACCGCAAAAGCAAACGAATTAAAGACGATAAACGGCACTTTGAGGCCAGAAAGCCACGCCACTATAATCGCTGTAAAACCCAGACCGCCGGTAATTTCAACAGAAAGGGCCCCACTGACGCCAGTGATTTGCATCATCCCCACTACGCCGCATAAACCGCCACTGACAAGAGCCGCAATCAAGACTGTTTTGGTGACATTAATCCCAATATAGCGGGCCGTATTTTCACTTTCGCCCAACACCTCAATTTCGAATCCTATTTTTGATCGATTCATAAAGTAATACATTGCTATGACAATGATAACCGCCAGCAGAATACTCAAATTAAAACCGCTGACCCCGGGAAGTAAGGCATTATCGGGAAGATTGGCAATTTTAGGCATTCCATTAGCTGCCGGATCTTTCCAGAAATCATATTGCAGCGCAGTTACCAGGGTCAATGCAATATAATTTAACATTAGTGTAAACAACGTCTCATTAGTACCAAAGCGGGCTTTAAAAAAAGCCGGTATCATTAACCAAATCGCTCCAAATATAAACGAAACCACCATCATACAAATCAGCATGATCGGCAATGGTAAATCCGGTAGTGTCCGAACAACCAGAGTCGTTCCTACGGCTCCCATTAAAAACTGACCTTCAGCACCAATATTCCAAAAACGCATTTTAAAAGCTACCATCACTCCCAAGGATAACACCAGCAAGGGAACCATTTTTTCAATCGTGGCAGCAAATCGATAAACGCCGCCAAAGCACCCTTGAAAAATGCCAATATATAATTCAAATGGATTAGCTCCAGCAAAAATAACAATAATTGATGCCACCATTAAAGCGGCGACAACCGCTAAAACACGGATAATTATCTTTTCTTGCGTTTTGGGATCATCTTTTTTTACAATGTGGAGCATACTTCTTCTCCTTCACTCATTATTCCGGACATCATCAATCCGATCGCTTCTTTTGAAGTTTTTCGGGGATTAACAATTCCCATCACCTTACCTTCGCATAAAACCAGAATGCGATCACAAAGACTCATTAACACATCTAAATCTTCACCAACATACATAATTGGTTTCATCTTGGCTTTTTGTTCATTTAACAAGTCGTAAATAATCTGTGACGATCCCACATCGAGTCCTCTCGTCGCATAAGCCGTCACCATCAGTTTGGGTTCTAATTCAATTTCCCGACCGAGCAATACTTTTTGAATATTTCCCCCGGATAGCAAACTGACCGCATGATTTTCGATCGCCGGTGTTGAAACATGCAAGCGCCCAACCAATGTTTCTGCTTTATCTCTCGAAATATCTCGCGATATCCCTAAACCCTTCTTATTGCGATAATCTTTTAGTAACACATTATCAATAATATCCATCGAAGAAACCAGCCCCATCCCCAAACGATCCTCTGGAACAAAGCTTAAACTAATTCCCAGCTGGCTGATTTTTTCAGGATTTTTACCAACAATGTTTTGACCTTCAAAAAATATTTCACCCGATTTAAGATGGTATAATCCGGCAATCCCTTCACATAATTCTTTTTGACCACTGCCGGCAATGCCAGCAATCCCCAAAATTTCGCCCGCATAAAGATCAAAACTGACATGATCTAAAACGGGTACCTTATTCTGATCAAGGGCGGTGATCGACTTAACTTCCAAACATTTTTTTCCGCGTTCCACTTCAACAAAGGGGACATTAAGTTCCATCACATCACCAACCATCAATCCCGCCAGTTCCTGAGCCGTTGTTTCATTTTTATTAACCGTCTGGATCGTCGTTCCCTTACGCATGATGGTAATCCGATCACTGATTTCCATGACTTCTTCCAACTTATGGGTAATAATAATTACTGAACATCCCGTTGCGATCATTTTTTTGACAATTTTAAAGAGATTTTTAATTTCCTGTGGTGTTAACACTGCGGTCGGTTCGTCAAGAATTAAAATATCGGCACCCCGATACAAAACCTTGAATATTTCAAGACTCTGCTTTTCAGCAACAGACATTTCATAGACCTTTTTTAGCGGATCAATATCCATGCCTAATTGATCGATCAATTTCCCCATCTCATCTAAAATCTTTTTCTTATTTAAAAAAGGGTTCGTTTTGCGACTTCCGGCTGCCACATTTTCCAGTGCTGAAAAAACATCGACCAATTTATAATGCTGCGGCAACATGCCAATTCCTAAGTCCAAAGCGACTTTAGGTGAGTTGATATTGACAATTTCGCCTTTCACTTCAACGCGTCCGTTATCCGGCATATAAATCCCATTTAGAACATTCATCAGCGAACTTTTACCAGCCCCGTTCTCTCCCAGGATGGCATGCACTTCTCCCTTTTTTAATGAAAATTCCACATGATCCAGGGCTTTGACTTTACCAAAAACCTTTGTGATATTTTCCATTTTAACGACATAATCATTATTCATGCTCTCACCTTTACTAAAAATAGCGGACAGAGCCAGCTGACTCTGTCCGTTATATCATTTTTGTTCTATTTTAAACTACCAACGACATTATCAACAAACCAATCCATACTCAACAACGCTTCATCCGTCATGGATGTTCCCGCTGTCACTTTTACAGCACCAGTTTGATCTTTTAGTTCGCCAGCAAAAATAGTTAGCTCACCAGATTTAATTGCTTCGGTCGCGGTGTCAACTTTATCTTGCGCAGATCCCGGAGCTAAAGCAGTCAGATCATCAAGTAACACAATGCCATCATTCATATCGCCCCAATATTGAGTCGACTTCCAAGTCCCGTCAATCACTGATTGAACAGTATCTGTGTAGTATCCGCTGAAATCCCAAAGTGGCGCCGTCATATAGACTTCCGGCATTGACTCAGCTGCACTTAAATCATAACCAATCGATAACATTCCAGCTTCTTTGGCCGCTTCCATGGTCGCTGTCGAATCCTGGTGTTGCGCTGTTACGTCACAACCCTGTTGGATTAACGCTTCGGCAGCCGCTTTTTCTGTTGTTGGATCATACCAGGTATTGGTCCATGATACATTAACCGTGGCAGCTGGATTAACTGATTTTACCCCCAATGCAAAAGCATTAATGCCTCGAACAACTTCAGGAATTGGCACTGCCGCAACATAAGCTATTTTATTAGTTTTTGTTGTTAAACCAGCAACAATACCTGACAAATATCGTGGTTCTTCAATTTTGCCAAAATAGGTTCCTAAATTATCAGCCGTCATGTATCCTGAACAATGTTCAAATTTAACATCTGGGAATTCGGCAGCCGCTTCAACCATACCATCCATAAAACCATAGCTGGTTCCAAAAATAATCGTACAGCCTTGATCAACCATATCTCTTATGGTCGAAACAACAGCGCTTTTTTCTTCAGGCACGTTTTCTTTGACAATCGTTTCCACTTTGCCACCCATGTTTTCGACCATTTTAGCCCGACCATTGTCATGTACCTGTGACCAACCACCATCATCTGCCGGCCCGACGTAAATAAAACCAACCTTGGTCACTTCAGCTTCTTTTGAAGTTGATCCCGAACTGCATCCAGCAACCGTTGCAACTACTAAAACCAGTGCCAAAATCAATACTCCCAATTTCTTTTTCATTCTCTTCCTCCTATTTTTAATTCGGTAAGGAACAATTAAATTAAACAGTCCTACCCATGCTGATATTTTAACTAAAAACCAGCCAAAATGCAATCTAAAAAAGATGAATAAAATATACCAACCGCCACCATCTTTTTATTGCATTACGATCATAAATTCGTTATGATTACTATGTAAACAAGGTGAACTTGAATTTTCCCCTGTTAATTGAACATTTCATTGCGGGTAACTACCAAAGTGACCTACGCTTTGTGTTGAGTTTCACAATTACCTTAAACATATGAGTATTTTGAAAGGAGTGTCATTTTGAAAAAAGAAAAAAAGAGCAAGAAACCGGATACCAAAGAAATCAAAAGTTCCAAAAAAGAGGTCAAAAAGAAAATTGCTACTGATGAAAAAAAAGTAGGTTCTAATGTCAAAAAAGAAAAATCGGTTACTCAAAACCCCAATAATCGTCAAACCGATATAACACTTGATGATTCTGCCGTCAAAGAACTCATGATTGAATCTTCACATATTTATCAAAGCATCCTCAATTTACCACAAAACTTTGACGTCAATGCGACAACCTATTCCCTCTATCCTTCGGAACTAAAAGCACTGAACATGATTGGCCAATTTACCGATATCAACCTTACCCAACTGGCTAATAAACTGGGAATTTCTAAAAGTGCTATTTCAAAATGTACCGCTAAACTGCTCGAAAAAGAATTGATCACCAAAGAAAAATCTTTAACCAATGTTCGTGAAGTTGTTTTTTCGCTTACCACTAACGGTCAAACAATTTTTAAGCAGCTCCAAAGTGCTCAGGATAAATTGTTTGAACCATTTAATCAGGCCATGGCAAAATTCACTTCTGCTGAAATGAATGAGCTCCACCGCCTTTTTTTATCGATCCACGCCAGCCTCGCCGAAATACTTAACCACGGATAATTTCATCAAGAGCCACTTACTGTCGATCACCCCACTAACTGTAACATGATTCCGGCAAGTGGCTCTCAATTAAGTTTTTTATCGACCGACATTTTAATCGCTGATTTTTTCAGATTGCAATTTTTGATGATTTTCAAAAGTTTCTCGAGAATATATTTTTTTCTCATAAATTTTTGTCCCCGGCCTTTCCAGAGCACCCATCAAAAATTGATAATAAGCCCCCGGTGTGACAATATTTCCGGTTGCCGGTTTCTCAAAACCGGTCTTTTCGAAAAGTGAATCTGCAACTTTGACGCAATTAGTATTGAGTGCAAAATATGTTTTTAAAGGTCCTTTGAGAAATTTATAGAACCGTGCTCCGGTGCCCTTGTAAATGGTATCTTCCACCCCGGTATAATTTCCCGGTTCTAATAAGCCCCGTTCAGCTAACTGGGTATCACAAAACCATTCTTCCATATTCTCCTGAAATCGTTCGTAATTCTTTTTTATTATTTCCAATTCTTCATCGGAAAAAGCCACTTTAAAAGAAATCAGCACTTTTTTGTCATTTAGAATCGACTCTCTTAAGTAGCGATCTTTATTGCAGATAAAAAGCACCCCATCACTCATAATACCGCCTAAACGATACGAATGTTTATCGAAATTTCCATAAGAAATGACATCATCACCAAATATCAAATCGACATGTCCAAACGCCTCCATCAATTTTTTTGATAGATGAACCAGGATTTCGACATTCATTGGGTTAATTCCAGCTTTTTCCGGAATGATCATTTCCTGAGATAAAATATAAGCATTGGCATCTTCAGAAGCTATTTTATTATCATATTTTTTCAATAAAGTCATTGGTACAAAAGCCCCAAGTAAAGAAGGTAAGGCAATCCGCATCCGGCGTTGCATTTTTTTTACGGATTGACTCATTTTCGCTTGCGTTTCAACTTCATTAAAAGCGTCAAAAATTAAAGTCACGCCGTACCAAATCAAATAAATGCCAGCCACCATCGCAAAGCTCACTGTTTTAAAATAACTGTTAAAAAACAAATAAATACCAAAACAGAAACTTAAAAATCCATTGATAAATGAAATGCCATAATTTGGTACTCCATCCCGCCAATAAGTCACGGCTGAGATAAATTTAACAACACTGTTCATTAATACATAACTGGCAAAAACATAAGGAATTAACTCAGCTAAAGCAAACCGAAAATAAAAAAGCCCGGCTGAAAAAAACAAATTAATCAATGCCCCAATAAGTTTCATTTTTTTATTTTCGCCTTGGAATTTCAAAATAACCGCGATCACATTCACGAAGGTAAAAATTACCAACGCGATCATCAACAAAACCACTAAATCTTCAACTGAAGTTTTGGGATGACTGATCATATAAATACCAATCCCGGCAACATCAACCCCTGAACTTGTTTCCATTATTTTTTTTGACTTTTTCTGATTCATTTTTGTCCTTTTTAGGCGGACGCATCAGTCGCCTGTTTATTTATTTTTCACGCGTTTATTATGCGTTTTATTCGTTTCTTTTTTTGACATTATCGACTTTTTCGTTTACGCTTGACGTTTTTTCATCCTGAAAACCATAACTTTCCAACTTTAAGCTCATTCGTTTCTCACTGGCGCCCTCAATTTCATAACTCAAAATACGAATTGCGGGTTGAAAATTGTTTAATTCGTTTAAAAACGCCATCAAATGATCATCATTTCCCGAACAAATCACCATCAATTGACATCTGACAAATCTTTTTTTATCCGGCCCGATAATGCTTTTATCTTCTTTATCGATAAACTCGTTATCGATTTTTGTCCCGATCCTATCGTCCATTTGCGGATCAATTGGATAAAATTTTACTGAAACCAGCTCAACCTTAGAAATATCGGCAATCTTTGCAATGCCTTCATATAATTGGATCGTATCGATTTCACTCGGTATACTTTTTTGAAGTTCGTCCAGTTGTTCACCAATCGTTTTTAGCTTTGCCAAATAGCTTTCTTCCGACATTGCGTCTGGTAAAGCCAAACTATAATTCTTTCTTTCCACCAGCAGCACCTGATGTTCGATCATTGTCTCATATTTAGGAATAATCAGCAATGCAATCACCATCACCAATACAGAAACCAATACAAGCACTTTCTCGATTTGTCTTTTTTTGTTTTTTTTAAGCATTTCATTTACTTTGTTTTCCCCAAAATCGTTTATTCTCACCCTTTATACCTCACCCATTTGAATATCAAAGGTGAAATCCCAGACAGCTTCTTTAATATGATTCTTATCGCTAACCGATTCCTTTTTTTTATTGGTATTAACCATGTTAATGACTTTAAAATATGCTACTGCCGACAATTTTTCTTTAAATTCTAAAATCTCGGCATTGTTTTGTGTTTCCCCGGAGATATACAATAAACCATCGTCAAAACGAAAACTTGACAACTTAATCCCCTCAGGCCGAGCCTGATTTATTTCAGTCAAGGCATTTACCGGCATATCTTTTTTTTCATTGACCGCCGCTAGAAGAGACAACCGATGTTCCAGTAACGCTTTTTGACTATTAAGATTGGTATAAATAATCTGATACTCCGATTTACTTTTAATCAGTTCTTCTATTTCAGCCAGCTCATTTTGATAAGATCCATCTAAAAACAACAAGACCCCATAAAGCAATAATACCCCTAAAAAAGCGCCCGCTACGATCAGCCAGTCTTTTCTTTTAGCTCCATTTTTTACTTTCTGTTGAGGCACATGTACCGGTAATAAGTTCATTTCATGTTTCATGGCAATTCTCCCGCCACTTGCGTTTGCAACCATTTGATCAAAGCACATAAACAAGGTGTTATTAAACAAAGTTCCGACTTCGTCAGCAATTGTGGCAAGATAATATCTTCTCTTTCGGCCCAAATTAAATCGATCGGCCAAATATTTTTGCCAAGCCCGTTATTCAGATAATCTAAAACCCCAGCATGCAAACTTTCGCCCCCCATTAGATAGATAGCGATATTTTTATTTCCTTCAGCTCGTCGCAATGGCGACTGAACTATTTCATCGACCGCACGGATAATTTGCTGTAAATACATCTCGCCATCCCACTCTGATTCTAACATCAGACAGCTATTCTCGATTAATGAACCATCATTATAATATAAAAAGCGGGTACACGTCTTGGCCATATCAATCATTAAAATCGGATTGTTAATCTCCTGATCAATCAGACTGGTCAACGTATATAGTTGCGGAACAATCGATTTCAACTCAATTCCAATTTTTTTAAAAATTTTGACGTACCAACTCAATCTAAATTTCTCAATTCCGACCCCACATACCGCCACTTTAGGGGCATCAATACCCAGATATTCGTAGCGTTGGATTCCTTCATTGGCCACAAAATCAATGCGCCAGTCTTCAACATTGCCAGTAATAAGTAACTTAATCTTCCAGGAAATAGCCGCTTCTATTTCTTTCAGGGTCATTTTGGGAAAGGTAACCGTGACGATAATCATATCGTTATGATTGATGATCACCATCATCTCATCTTGACGCTGATATTCTTTCAAAAGTGGTCTTAAAAATGCTTCCAGTCCCGGTTTCTTTTGCGGTTGATCTTCCAGCCATAATCCTTTCGGTGTTTTTTCGATAACCAACCCCGCCACCTGCAACGAACCATTGACAGTTGGAAACCCCCAAACTATTTTTGTCACTGCTTTTCCTAAATCGACGACCCACATTTTTTTTTGCTTTTTCACTCTATCCCCAACATCTTCCAATTAAATCGCACAATCTTCGCCGGTGCAGCTGTTTCCTCATCAAACATTAACTCGATTTCACCACGAAAACTTTTTTGATAACCGTTAAACGCACTTGAAACTTCAATATCGCGTAAATTCTCCGATATTTTATTAACGGTGATCTGATAATGCCCACCGTTTGCATCCGCAACATTCCCGCTTGTACCGGCATAATCCACGTCATCTGCCAATTCAGCCCGAGCTACCGCCATGGCATTTTTGCCAGTCAAAAGGCATAACTGATAATCCTGATTAAGCTTATTTGCCTGAAGTTCTGTCAGTCCCTGACTTAAAAGATACGCGACTCCTCCAGCAAGCAAAGCTATGACCACTAATACTAACGGTAAAATAAACCCCTCTTCATTTCTGATGTTTTTGTTCATACGATTTCTACCACGCTTCCATGCATAATCGTCGTTTCCCGCGGATAAATAACGCCATCGATCATCAAACTGTACCTTAAGACAATTTCGTTATGCGTTCCTAACGTCAGTGAAAAAGACTTGATATTCTCGGCAAATTGACTATTCCCGCCCTTTCCAATCCGATTCAGGCCATTTTTATAAACCTTGTAACGTCGTAAAAACCCATTGCTATATTGATAATAATTGTAATAACGATCCGGGCTTTCCAGGTCTTGCAGATAAATGCGATTGTTTTTAAAATATATTTTTTCGGAACTTAAAATTTGCTTCTGAAAATACAAATTAAGATAACGTTCATTATAAAACAATTTCTGATTAATCCGCGTTTTTTTATTAACAGTATTAACAAATACCAGCCCCGATAACAATAAACCCAGCACCAGTGAAATAACCATTAACGATGTCAGAACTTCAATAAGCGAGAACCCATCGTTTTTTTTCGTTAACCACTCATTCATTCTGACTCCAAAAAACTTTAATATAAAACTTCCGATCATTGCTATTGATCCCTTTATGAATAATCTCAATCTCATACAAGTTATTGGGGCCCATCGATTTAATCTCGCTTAAATAATAATCGGGATATTTATTTGCCAGAATTACGGCAATTTCCTGGGCAAGATTCACTGGCGATTCTGTCATAACACTCAAATTAATCTCATCGGCAATGCTATTAATATCAATTGACTGTTCAAAAATTGTTTTGGATACCATCGCCGTTTTAATGGCCATACCGTAAAGACCTAAAATCATCGCTAATCCAAATCCGCAAACCGCAATTGCGATAATGGCTTCCACTAAGGTATATCCCTGTTGCGATTGTAAAACCGGTTTACCCGTTCTATTCAGACAAAGCATCATCTAAGTAAATCCTTCCATTTCCTACCTGGACAATAATGCGGTTGATCTTGCCATTAAAACTAATCAGATTTACTGTCCCACCTTGAGATACCGTTCCGTGTTGATATAAATTCAACGCCGTCGCT
The DNA here is from genome assembly GCA_965140355.1 of uncultured Acetobacterium sp. Classification (GTDB taxonomy): domain Bacteria; phylum Bacillota; class Clostridia; order Eubacteriales; family Eubacteriaceae; genus Acetobacterium. The sequence continues at coordinate 248,106 of OZ223194.1, forward strand.
CCCGTATAAGACCCGGTAAAAGTCAAGTTTTCGACTGGAACATATGCTTTATAATTAACGCCCGCTTTGGTCCATGAAACTTGCATCCGCCCCTCCAGAAAACGCACCTGGCGCCGATGACCATCCATAATGGCTTCATTTTGATATTGCAGCAACGCATATAGAATTTTTTCGCATTCTGCCTGATACGCTGCTTCACTAATCCTTTCATTGTTGCTAAATCCCGTCGAAACCATCGCAACCGTAAGCAGTGATAAAATTGCCAGTGAAATCAGCAACTCCATTAAGGTATAACCCTTATTATCTTCAACAATGATTTCGTTGATCATTATCTGATCTAAAGATCGCTTTTTTTGTATTCGATTACAGAAAAGCGTTTTATTCTTCGTCATCATCCGTTAAACTAACCGTTTTAGTTGCGGCATCATAACTAAAACGTTTTCCTTTACTAACGGGCAACAATTCCGAATTTTTGATATAACCGACGTGGTTCAATTCCGTGATTAGCTCATTATAAGAATCCACTGTCGCTGGCAGATCCCCAATTTCAGCTTGATAAAGTTCGATTGCACTTTCTACAATCCGAATATTGGTTAAATCTGTTTGTTCCTGAGAATTTTCGAGAACTCCCGTAAAACGCGGAATCGCTAAAGCTGCCAGGGCTCCCAAAATCGCAATTACCACAATCACTTCCATTAATGTAAAGCCTTTCGCATTGCCTGTTTTATCAAAACATTTGCTTTTAGTTACCACTTTCAGCCTCCCACCTCTTTTAATTTGATATTACCACGCTTTGAAAATAAAAAAAAGAGTAAAAATTAAAATATTGCGCTCAAATCATCGGCCCCATAAGTTGCCGTACTAACACTGATTAATCGGTTATTTACAGGCCGAACCCCAGACAGGCTCAAGCGATGCTCGCGCTGCTGCAAATACCCTGTTTTATAATCCCCAGGCCTTTTTTAAAATCCCAATGCCATCAAAAATTTCTTGCTCGGTCAAGGAAGCATATCCCAGTAATACCATACTTTTATATCTTTCGGGAACTCCCTTGATAAAATATGGAGAGATCGGATAAACGCGAATTCCCTGTGCCAACGCCCGCCGATACATAACCTCCTCGGTTAAACCATTATCCAATTGAACCAACAAATGATGGCCGGCATTTTCACCGGTAATTTTAACCCCCTCGCCCAATTGCTTTAGTGCATTCATTAACACGATTCTTTTCTCTTTGTAAACTTTTCTCATTTTATTGACATGTTTTTCAAACATGCCTTCCAAAATAAACGCGGCGATCATTTTTTGTTCCAGACTGGAAACCGGTGAACTAATTTCGTCGGCAATTGCCAAATAGGTTTTTAATAAAACCTCCGGTAAAACCATATAGCTGATCCGAATCGATGGCGCAATCGACTTTGAAAAGGTGCCAATATAAATCACCTTGCCATTTTTATCAATACTTTGCAGTGATGGTAACGGTTTTTCATTGTAACGGAATTCGCTGTCATAATCATCTTCTATAATATAAATTGCTTCTTCCTGATTGGCATAATTAAGCAATTTAATTCGCCGATCAATCGGCATGCTGATCCCTAATGGAAATTGATGAGATGGCGTCACATAAACCGCCCCATCCAAATAATTTTTTAATGGTTCAATTTGAATTCCTTTTTCATCGATATCCACCGAAATCACCGGGTTTCCCATTTTTTTAAAAATATGAAAAGCTTTCAAATAAACCGGATTTTCCAAAATAATCGTTTTATTTCGGCTCCAGATCAGATCCAATATTTGGAGCAGATGATCAGTCCCGGAACCAATTATAATCTGATTCTCGTGGCAACACACTCCCCGAGAACGGTAAAGCAATTCCACCAAGGCTTTTCGTAACCCCAAGTCCCCCTGAATATCCGGTTTATTCAATAGACTCGCATCATATTCGTTAAACGTCGACTTAAATATCTTCCGAAACGATTCATAGGGAAAAATTCGCTGATCAATCGCATTGGGCGAAAAATCAATGTTAATTAGTTCCGAATGGGTCGGGAGGTTTTTGTTAGTGGCAGCGATTTTTTTTTCTGCTAAAAAATAGCTGTCGATTTCACAAATATAAAAACCTTTTTTCGCAATTGCTTCAATATAACCTTCCGCAACTAACTGACTGTAAGCGGTATCGACGGTATTAACACTCACCGCCAGATGGTTTGCGAGACTCCGTTTCGATGGTAATTTTTCGCCATATTTTATGTTTCCCGCCGTTATTTCCTGCTTGATAAATTCGTATATTTCTGCATAAAGAAAGGTGCCATTATTTTTAAACGGTATTGTAATCATCATCTCTCCAATCTGATCTCATCATATCTTCACAAACTGATCCTTTTTATGGGTTCAATTGTATCATATAATAGCCTCATTCAAAAAATAAATAACTTTATCAAACAGCAAGGAGATCACTATGTTAACGAAACAAAAACGCATTGCCGCGATCCACGATATTTCCTGTGTCGGTCGATGCTCATTAACCGTCGCCTTACCAATTCTATCAGCTGCCGGATTCGATACCAGTGTCTTGCCCACAGCCATTTTGTCAACTCATACCGGTGGCTTTGAAAACTTTACCTATCGCGATTTAACCGCCGATATCCGTCCCATTTCCGATCACTGGCAATCCCTCAATTTGCATTTTGATGCTTTATACAGCGGATTTTTAGGCTCATTTGAACAGATCGACCTCGTCGCCACCCTTTTTGACACCTTTCGATTAAAAAATACCTTAACTTTAGTCGATCCGGTGATGGCGGATAACGGTGAACTTTATTCCGTCTATACACCCGAAATGGCCAAAGGTATGACGAAACTCTGTGCCAAAGCGGATATCATTGTACCAAATCTTACCGAAGCCGCTTTTCTGCTCGACGAACCTTATATCGGTGACCATTATGATCAAAATTATGTAGAAGCACTGTTGGTTAAATTGTCGCAGCTGGGATCAAAAAAAATAGTCGTTACCGGCATTTCCTTTGATCCCTCAGAATTAGGAGCTGCCACTTACGACGCTGTTACCAATACCTTTGATTATGCCTTTAATGAACGCATCACTGATTATTTTCATGGCACTGGCGATATTTTTGGCAGTACCCTGCTTGCCGCTTTACTCAATGATTTTAATCTAAAAGAATCCACGCAAATTGCAGTGGATTACACGAGAGAATGTATTCTAAAAACGGTTGAGCTCAATCAGGAAAAACGTTATGGCGTCTGTTTTGAACGAGCCTTGCCATATCTGATTAAACGACTCAACTTATTATCATAACAATAACAGCTTTGACTGCTTAAACACGCTTTAAATCGATGTTCTATTTTTATGAGCGTTTATCGACGCTCTTAAAATAGGACTCTTTTTTATGATTACTTATTAGTTGGCAGTTATTCGTCCGGATTTCTCAGCTCCGCTAATTTTTCATCAATCATTTCCTCAGGATATCTCCGCCCCCTTAAATTTTTCTGGACTCGAAACAGTAATTCTTTCCCGACAATCCCTTTATTTCCCAAAGTTCTCACATACTTATGATAGTCGCGATTAAGTTTTTCCCGAAGTTTTTTTTCGTTTGCCGCAAGTTGCTCCGCTGATAATTCCAACGGTTCTTCTTCCTCTGTTATCTCGGTGCGAATAAGATCCCGAACCATTTCACTTGGATAACCCATTCGGGTAAGTTTGGCATATAATTTTTGACGTTTCTGAAGCGTCGTTTTTCCGGCAAGGCTTTTTAAGCTTTTTTGGGTAACCAGCAATCCACAGCGGTATTCTTCTGCTTGCGGAAATAAATCTTCCAGCGTCAGCAATAGCTCTTCGCTGATACCCCGCCTTTTTAAATCCTGAATCATCCGTTTTGATCCATAATAAGTTAAATTACGATTATTCTCCACGTAGTTTTTAAGATAAACTTTATCATCAATATACCGATATTCTTTAAGCCTTTTTAATACCTCAACGATTATTTCATGATCAATCTCTTTTTTCTTGAGGTATCCATTCATCTCACTGACGGTTCTCGCTTTAAATGACAAGTATTTTACCGCCAAATCGATGGCTTTTTCGCTTGTTATTACCGCCATTACATTCCTCCTGAACCTAACTAAAAAATCATCACAAAAGTATCTTTTAGTTATTCAAAGACAGTTTATTTTAAACCAACGTTAAACTGCTAAAATAGCTATTTCTTTACTTTGTTTTAACGGCTGAATGGGCATTTAAGATCGCCAACATCGCTGCAAAGTCCTTTGTCTCCGCTAAGGGAACCATTGCCTCAACATATTCAAAATAATGGTTATTACTATCAGCATTGATGTTTTGGTACGCTTTTATAAGACGCTGAGCTTCATCCATTGATGTTAGTGTTCCAACATTCTCACCATCCATCATAATCGATGCACCCTCTACATAAAGCTCAATGCCCTTACTATTTAAAACTTGAATGCACATATCTGAATCCATCGTCTCTTCCACTCTTGCCGGAATGAGTTGAAAACCATCACCCAAATGAATATTATCGCGATTATAACAGATCGCCAAATTTTTTTCAATGCGGTCAACTGCCGATTTAAATACTCCGGTATTTTGCACAAATCCCAAACTTTCACCGTGATAAAAGACTTCGTAACCTTGGGTTTGAGCCCCAACTACTCCCACCGAAGCCAAAATAAATAACAGCATAATTGTCATAATGGTACTTCTTTGTTTTTTTCGTTTTCGTCTTATTCTGCGTTTTTCGCGTTCAAGTCTGATGTCTTCGTTCATATTTACCTCTTGTTATTATTTGTTACGTTTTCGTTACATTATGATAACATAAATACATATTGCACGCAATATCTTTTACAAAAAAAAGACACCTTCATCAAGTGTCTTTAATTTTATGTCGCTGCCAATCAGATATTAGAATTATTACTCAATTAGAAATATCTACTACTATCCATTCAGCCGCAATCGATTATTATTGAATTGTTTATTCACTATCTGCGTCTTCTTTGGTGGGGGCTTCTGCCACTGGCATTTTAAGCGTTTGTTCTTCATCTCCCAACGGATTGTCATCGGGTGTATCCGATGCCAAAATCACCGCCGTTGGATTTTCTTCATGACTGGCTATATTCTTTTGCGGTTCTTCCGTCTCTGAAGCAATTGCTACCGTCGTTTCATTTGGCATAACTTCAGTCCCCGGTGTTTCGTCAACCGTTTCCTTGCTCAGTTGCTGGATGCGATCGCTTCTGGCGACAGAAACTTTTTCCTGCGATCTTATTTCGACAATTTCTTTGGCTACTTCTTCCGTCGTAAGAAATTCGGTGGTACGGGCCGGACGAATTTCATAATCCATTCCCCGCCGATTTCGACGACCACTTTTTCCACTATCGGTATCGCCAACCGCTAATTTTACTACTTTTAAGTTATCGACACAACCAATACTGGTTCCCTTATAAATAATCTCATATGCTCGTGTCTGGGCATCCACGACGCCCGCACCGGTCAATACAAAAAAAGTACAAGCTACTACCGCAACACCACGCATTTTAAAAAGTTTTCTTTTGTCATCACACACTTTGTCTATATACTCAACATGTTCACGCTCAATGAATTCATCGTCTTCAAGCTTTCGAGTTGTCCAATTGAACCAATACTTTTTTAAACGCATTTTTATCTTCTTAAAAAACATCTGAGTTTCATCCATGCCTCTCCTCCAGGATACATTTTATTTACAAATATATTACCATACAGACTTATATTTTACAAGTTATTTATATCTATAAATCGCTATTTAATGGGATCAACCTAATTCTTAGCATATTCCACTGCAGCTTCAACAACAGATTCATTATCTACCTGATTTTGCCCGAATTCACCCCGATCAGCATTTTATGTTTCTCATTCAATTAGTAATTCTCTAAGTACAGCTAATGCTTCGTTCAGTCGCTGAGCCGTGATCTTCTGAGCTTAATTCTAACGATCTTCACGCACTCCCCCAAACAATAAAAACCGTCTTCTTGTTTTTGAAAATTAACAATCAATTATTTTCAAAAAATAAAAAAACAGCAGCTTTACTGTTGTCTTTAAAGTGGTGCCCAGAGGCGGAATCGAACCACCGACACGAGGATTTTCAGTCCTCTGCTCTACCGACTGAGCTATCTGGGCATATTAAATTTATTTTTTTTATTGTCTTCAAACGTTTCTGCAACCAGTTTGTCTGCCTGACTAAGCGATTCACACCAAATCGAAGATTTGGGTTCTCTGCTTATACCGACTGAGCTATCTGGGCATATTAAATTTTTTAAAACATTTCTGCAACCTGCTAATTTATCTGATTAAATAATTTAACAAAAAAAATATGGTGGGCCTTCAGGGGCTCGAACCCCGGACCTACCGGTTATGAGCCGGTTGCTCTAACCAACTGAGCTAAAGGCCCCCAAGCTAATTTAAAAAAATGGTCGAGGTGAGAGGATTCGAACCTCCGGCCCCATGGTCCCAAACCATGTGCGCTACCAAACTGCGCTACACCTCGATGCAATACTTTAATATTATAAGTGTTTTTATTATTGAAGTCAAGGACTATTTTAATTTTTTTTCTAGCTCAACAGCTCTTATCTTTGACGACTTGCTAATTATAGCACGTTTTAATAACCTAACGCAAGTCTTTTTTTCACATAAAAGAATCATTTTTTGATTCTTTTATGTGAAAAAATAAAGCTTCAATTATTTTTCCAGAACCGTCGATTTAGCCGTGTTTTTTCGCTTTGTTCGACGCTTCCAAAAATTTTCGACCTTATTGATTGACCAATCAAAAATCTTAATCATCGGATAAATATCTAAAATAGTAATAGCCATTACAATATCCATCGTTGGCATAAATTCCCGAACCGAAAGAAGAAAAAACAAGTCGCCTAAAAACAACACACTCCCTAAAAATGCCATAACCATCGCGAAAAATAACGCCCATCGTTTATTATCAAGCGGTTGACATACCCGGAATAAAATAAACAAACCTACCAAACCGGTGGAAATCACTGCCAGTGTTGAAATTTGTTCGTGATTAAGCTGTAGATACGATCCAATAATCATAATCATCACTACATTAAAGACCACCGTAAGTGCTCCGGGCAACGATTTTTTTAAAACTTTCTCCAAAAAATTCCCGGTTATTCTATTTTTATTTGGTTCCAGAGCCAGAAATACCGAAGGTATCCCAATCGTCAAGGCACTGATCAAGGTTAATTGAATCGGAACAAACGGATACGCTTCATTCGCAATAATGACGATAATTGCCAGCATCAACGAAAACATCGTTTTGACCAAAAATAACGACGACGCCCGTGTAATATTATTAACTACCCGCCGGCCTTCCATCAAAACCCGAGTAAAGTTGGAAAAATTGGAATCAAGTAGTACCAGTTGTGAAACCTGTCGTACTGCATCACTGCCTTCAGCCATTGCAACACTACAATCAGCCTCTCTTAATGCCAATACATCGTTGACGCCATCCCCAGTCATGGCAACTGTATGGCCCTCATTTTTAAGTGCTTCAATCAAAAGTCGTTTTTGCTCCGGTGTCACCCGACCAAAAACAGAATAAGCAGTGGCCGCATTGCGAACATCGTCATCATTCGTCAAGGTTGCAGCATCAATATAGTTATCCCAATCCAGCAGGCCAGCCCGATGAGCTACCTGTGATACCGTGATTGGATTATCACCGGAAATAACTTTGATCTTGACCCCTTGATTTCTGAAAAACTCCAGCGTTTTCTTTGCTTCGTGGCGAATTTTATCGCCCATCGGCAGTAGTGCAATGGTTTTGATCGCGTCCGGCAAGCTGCCATCAGCCCCAAACGAGTCCGCTGCGTGGCCAAGCATTAAAACCCGATTCCCTTCGCTGGCATAATACTCAACCTTTTCTTTAACTTCCGAATAAGCTTCACCCAAAATAAACTCCGGTGCTCCAATGACAAAAGTGCCCTGTTCCGCAAAAAAAGCGCCACTCCACTTGCGCTCCGACGAAAAAGGAATAACCCGATCACATTGCCATTTGGGAGCTTCGCCTTTACAACTTTCACATAACGCCCGATAAGTAGCATTGTCATCTTTAAGATTAGCAATCAACGCCCGGATCGCCTGAACCGGATTTTTATCATTACTGATCGTTTCCATCGACAATACTTCCATATTACCTTCGGTGATCGTCCCCGTTTTATCCAAACAAAGGACATCTACCCGAGCTAAGGTTTCGATACAGTAAAGTTCCTGAACCAGAGTATTATGATGACCCAGACGAACCACGCCCACCGCCAAAGCGACACTGGTTAACAATACCAGACCTTCGGGAATCATTCCGATCAGAGCGGCTACCGTTCCCACCACACTGGCCTGAACTGATAACTGTTGGACCACTAATTGTTTATATAATAAGATTATTCCAATCGGTATAATCACAATGCTGATGCCTTTCATAATAAAGTTCAGCGCTTTCATAATTTCCGAATTAGGTTTTTTGGATACCTTGACCGCTTCAACTAATTTCGATGCATAATTTTCCAAACCGATCCGATTAACCTGAACAGTTGCCTGCCCAGAGACAACAAAACTGCCTGACAAAAGTTCGTCGCCGACATATTTCATAATCGATTCAGATTCGCCAGTCAGCAGCGACTCATTAACTTCTAATTCACCCGACACCACTTGGGCATCCGAAGGCACCTGTTTACCAGCCTTTAATATCAAAATATCATCAATCACTATTTTTTCAAAAGCAATCTCCTGAGGACTTCCATCTCGCAAAACAGTGACATGCGGCTGCGAAATAAGCGACAACTTATCAATTGTTTTTTTGGCCTTTATTTCCTGAATGATGCCAATAAAGGTATTAATGATAACAATATTAATAAATAGAAGATTTTGAAATGATTGTACAAAAATAACCATCAACGCCAATATTATATTAAGAATATTAAACAAGGTTAATGTATTATCTTTAATGATTCTACCAATGGTTTTTGTCTTAGACTCCGGTTGAACATTAACCTTACCAGCGGTTACCCTTTCTTCAACCTGGGCTTGGGAAAGACCAATTTCAGGGTTGATGTTGTTTTCCATTAAATCCTCCAGTTAATTTATTCACTGTTTGGATTATATCATCATAATCTTAAAAAACCTTGTAGCACCCCTAATTGAATAACACCTATTATTAGTGATTAAATCTACCTATAGCCAAAGTTATTGTGGCATTCTCTTCCATCTCATGATAGATTAAGCCTGTTATCATTGCAAAAGATATCCTTAAACAATCCGATCATCCCCGCCAAAATTGCTTTTACGTAAAAAAGACCATTATTTTTTACGTAAAAAAAGAAGTCTGTCGCCAGGACAAACCTCTTTGCATATGTTTTATTATGTCAGACTTTCTCTGACCACTTGATTCACAAGCTTTCCATCCGCACGACCTTTAACTTTCGGCATCAGGGCACTCATTATCTTTCCCATGTCTTTAAGATCAACTGCTCCGGTTTCTTGAATGGTTTCAGTCACAATTACTTTGATTTCATCAATTGTTAATTGTGTAGGAAGGTAGCTCTCGATGATTGTTATTTCTTCTTGAGCCTGCTGGATTAAATCGTCTCTTTGAGCTTTCTCAAATTCTGCCAGACCATCCCGACGTTGTTTGAGTTGTTTTGCTATGATTTCAAGAATTTGTTCATCGTCCAGCTCCACTTGCTGATCCTTTTCGACTTGTAAAATAGCCGCCCGAATCATCGTCACTGTCGATTTTTTAACCTTATCCTTGGCTTTCATCGCTGTTTTTAAATCAGCCTGTAATTGATCCTTTAATGCCAATTGGTCACATCCTATCTTTTTTTCATCTTTCTTTTTCTAGCTGCTTCTGATTTTCTTTTTCGCTTCACGCTTGGCTTTTCATAATGCTCTCTTTTGCGAATTTCAGACATAACCCCAGCCATTGCTGTTTTTCTTTTAAACGTCGCAATGCACTTTCGAGTGTTTCGTTTTCTTTAATTTTTACTTCAGACATTTTCAACCCCCCCCTCTAATCCGTTGCTAATTTCCGGAACTGTTAATTAACATGGTATGAGTCAAAGTATATTATACTTAATATTATGGTCATTGTCAATTATTTTTCAACCTGGAGGCCATAATAATGGTCGTCCGCCTAATAAATGGTAATGCAGGTGGGGAACCGTCTGATTTCCATCCTGGCCGCAATTGTTGACCAGTCGAAAACCGGTTTTGGCAATTCCCAGCTTAAGGGCAATTCGATTAGCCACCATGTGCAGGTGCGAAATAATATCGCTTTCGGCCGATACTGATAGGATGGAATCAAAATGTTCTTTGGGAATAATGATCACATGGATCGGAGCCTGGGGAGCGATATCATTAAATGCGATAACCAAATCATCTTCATAAACCACATCAGCCGGAATTTCCTTGTTGACGATTTTACAAAAAATACAATCGTGAGACATATCTTCCTCCTAATATCTTGAATTCTCCGGTGTTTATAAAAACCTCGGAAGTTTTGTTGAGTTTCACGCAAACTACCTGGAACCGATAAGACGTTTTAAAAATATATTGAAGTTATCAATTACCGTACCGACCAATTGTTAATCTGTTGCATGCACGCAATGCGGACAGTTGCAAGCAAAGATTTGGCTAAAGATAGCCTTTTCACGGCAACTGTTCGCCTTGAGGCACACAACATGATCTAACAATTGTCGGTACTACGTCTTAAAAACGCAGTATCGATCTATGTGAAAAAAACGACATGAATAAAATCACGATCATTTCTCAACAGCCGTGTTTGAGACACCAATTAATTTATCGGAATATTGTTTAGAATAGGATACCTTAACTTTTATAATTCTACCTTTAATCATTTCAGTTGTTTCGAGCATAACCGGGATATAATTTTTTGTATGGCCTTCATATCCCGTTTGATCATGGGTTGCTTCAAACAAAACTTCCGCAACAGTGCCGTCATTTTGTTTTAAAAATGCTTTTTCCAATTCTCTGGATAGCGCGCTGAGTCTCACACTCCGCTCATTTTTAACACTTTCATCAACCTGATTTTTAAAAGCTGCGGCTTTCGTGCCCGCGCGTCGAGAATATTTAAACACATGAATTTGATAAAAGCCAACCGTTTTCACGAAGTCCAGCGTTTCATTAAATTCTACTTCTGTTTCCGACGGGAAGCCTACCATAATATCCGTCGTAATCGCCGCTAAGGGAAAAAGCGCTCGAATTTGACCAACGATATCCAGATATTCAGCAGTGCTATAATGACGCCCCATCCGTTTAAGCACCGTATCGCTTCCGCTTTGCAGTGATAAATGAAAATGGGGACAAAAACTTTCAAGCTTAACCAATCGTTTCAGTCGTTCCGGCGTGATGAATTTAGGTTCTAAAGAACCTAATCTTATCCGTTTAAGCCCCGCGATTGCATCAAGGGTTTCGATTAAGCTAATCAGATCTGTTTCACAATGACCGTTCACCGTTTGATCAACGCCGTAGGAGGCAATATGAATTCCCGTCAAGACGACTTCCTGATAGCCCATTAAAACGACCCGCTTCACCTCATCAACAATCTGCTCTTGTTGCCGACTCCGTACCGGCCCTCTGGCAAAGGGAACAATACAATAGGTACAAAATTGATTGCAGCCTTCCTGAATTTTAATAAATGCCCGAGTTTTTCCCTTGACCTCAGAAATCATCAAGGGTTCAAAAATTTTCTCATCCATAATATCCGAAACAAAATCCCGTTGTTGCACATCTGCCAAATGGGCATCTATATAAGTCAAAATGTCTGCCCTATTTTTAGTCCCGATCATCAAATCCACTTCAGCAATTTTTTCTACTTCTTCCGGAGCAACTTGAACATAACAACCAACCGCACAAATCGTTGCCTGAGGATTCATCCGTTTAGCTTTTCGCATCATTTTACGTGACTTCTGATCCCCCAGATGGGTTACTGTGCAGGTATTAATCACATAAACGTCAGCGACCTGACTAAAATCGACAATGTTATAACCGGCCCGCTCAAAGATTTCCATCATTGCTTCGCTGTCATAACTATTAACCTTACACCCCAACGTCATGAAAGCGACCTTTTTTTGCTCATTTTTCATCGTTAACTTCACACACCTTCTCTCCAGAAATTTAATTGACTAAGCACGACCATTCCGGCTGTTTCGGTTCTCAAAATCCGTTTTCCCAAACTCACACAAACCACTCCAGCCGCTTTGCAAATTTCTGCTTCCTGAGGATCAAAGCCCCCTTCCGGTCCAATTATAACCCCAATTTCAAGCTTTTTATTTACATCATTTTGCTTTTTAAACGTATCCAAAGCCATTTTTAGCGACTGCTTCTGTTCATCCTCATACGCTAAAAAAAGGACATCATAATGAGCCTTTGCTGCCAATAAGTCGATTAATGAACACGGCTTTTTGACCTCGGGAACGATTCCCCGTTTTGATTGTTTAGCCGCTTCGTAGGCAATTCGTTGCCACCGTTCAATTTTTTTATCTTGTTTATCTTTAATCTGTGTAATTACTCGCTGAGAAGAAAATGGAACAATCTCTGTCACGCCCAATTCGACGCATTTCTGAATGATCACTTCCATTTTTGTCCCTTTTGGCAATCCCTGAAACAAGGTTACCGCAAAATCGGCGTTTTCACCTTCAGAGGGATAACGGTTTTTAATTACACCACCAACCCGCTGATCGCCGGGCGTACTTAAAACCACCTGATAATCAATCCCCTGCCCGTCACACACTTCAATCACATCGTTATTGCCTAATCTTAGCACCTTGGTAATATGTTTAAAATCCTCACCGAAAATAACCACTGCATCACCCGAAATCTGATTCGGTTCGACAAAAAAACGGTGCATCTCAGTCCCTCTTTTGGGCTACCACACCAACCCATTCGCCCATTTGCTGAACAAAAAGAAGTTTGAAGTTTTCCGCCTCTAAAGCATTTAACACATCTGCCAAACGATCAATAATAATCCCCGAAGAAATAAAGATCCCTTTTTCTTTCAGATACGGTCTAATAATCCCTGACAATTCTACAATTGCCGCCGCCAGAATATTTGCGACAATAACATCGGCTTTTTCATCAATCACATCGAGCAGATTGCCTTCGCGAATTTCGACCATCTCACCCAACTCATTAAGTTCAGCATTTTCTCTGGCAATCTGAACCGCCAAGGTATCAAAGTCAACCGCCACGACTTTTTTGGCATGGAGTTTCCCGGCGATTAAGGATAATACCCCGGTCCCACAACCGATATCCAGCACCACATCGCCCGGTTTAATATATTCTTCCAGTTTGATGGCGCACAACTGAGTGGTTTCATGGGTACCGGTTCCAAAGGCCATTCCGGGATCAATATTAATAACAATCTCGTCTGCTTCTGGCGCATAGGGTTCCCAGGTTGGTTTTATGATGATACTTTTACCAACTTTGGTCGGTTTATAAAACTTTTTCCAGGAGTTAGCCCAGTCTTCCTCATCCACTTCCGTAATCATCATCTCGCAAGCGCCTGGGTCAAGACCACAAGAAGGCAACATCTTGACTGATGTAATTAGCTTATGCAACGCTTCCTCGGTATCTTCTACCTCGCTGAAATAACCCCGGACAATGGAAACATTGGGATCAATTTCCAGAAGTGCTTCATCGACAAAATTAACCTTCGGATCTTGTTGAATCAAGAGTACATCCTGCAAAGTTTGGATGGCGACACCATCTGCCCCGGCTTCATAAAAAGCATTGACCACCGCTTCTTCGGCTTCCAATGTTGTTGTGATTTGAACCTCTTTCCAAAGCATTCCCTTACCTCCAATTGAATAGTTTCTGTATTATACCATTAATCTCATCGCTTTGACAATTTAACATTGTAACTTCGCTCTTTTTATAAAGAAAATATTATTTTAATTTTATAAATAAACGATTCAAAATGTAAATTACTCCTGACTGCTATAATCGCAATCAAAGGACAGAAATTTTTTGCTTGCTTTCTGTAAAATATGGTTAATGGATGTAATCGGTTCGAGTTTAATGCTATAATAATTTTAATTATCATCAAAATATAAATACGAAAAGGTGACCAAGATGGAAACTGAAAAAAAGAATCGCTCCATACAAGAATACGTTCCTGGTAAACAGGTTACTCTTGCCCACATTATCGCCAAACCTAAAAATGACATTTACATTAAGCTCGGTTTAGATGACGAAGCCGCCGATGCCATTGGTATTTTAACCATTACTCCAAGTGAAGCTGCCATCATCGCTGCCGATGCCGCAACCAAAGCAGCACCCGTTGAAATTGGTTTTTTAGATCGTTTTAGCGGCTCGCTCGTTATCACTGGCCGTGTCAGTGATGTTAAAGCGGCGGTTTCGGAAATTCTCAATACCCTTAACTATATTTTAGGCTTTGATATTCCTAAAATAACCTACTCTTAATAGATGGCCAGTAATAAAAAAAGAGTGGCTTTAATCGGTAAAATTGGCAGTGGAAAAACAACTTTAATGCAACGACTTAATGAAGAAGAACTTAAATATTCAAAAACCCAAATGGTTCAGTATTTTGACGATTTTATCGATACCCCGGGAGAGTTTATCGAGCTCCCGTTTTTTTCGCGTCAAGCGATTAATATCACCATGGACGCTGGTCTGGTAATCCTGGTCAATTCCTGTGTTGACCCACAAAATTCCGTTCCGCCCAATTTAATTCACACGTATAATATTCCTGCCCTTGGGGTTGTTACAAAAACGGATCGCTCTGAATGTAATATTAAACGCAGCCGCAATCTACTGATTTATGCGGGCATTAATCCCAAACATATTTATGAAGTCAGTTCTTACACCGGCGCAGGCATAAAGGAATTAGAAGCTGCTATTCAGCATTTCATGGCTCCTCACCGCAACAAATAACGGCGCTTAAAACGAATCCGCCATCGCTTTGAACAATCATGCGGTGCTGTTACAACTGTTTCCCCAAGCAATTTTGGTTTGCCGCGATAATTCTTTGTCACCCGAGGGTAACCTTTTGGGAAGTGAACAGTCGTTAACGTACCCCTTTGTTCCTCATATCACTAGAAAAGGAAGTGGAAAAATGACCTATGACAGCTACGGCAATCTAACCACCACTGGCGTTGCCAACTACCTTAAAGAAAAGGAAATTTTCCCCAATGACGCCAACCTTACCGTCGTGGACTTACACGCCGTTAAGGAAAGTATTGAGGGATTTGTTAATTTAATTTATCATATATATGATGAATCGGGAAAATCGGTTATTCTAAAACAGATGCTTTCGATGCCGCGTTTTCGCATTGAAGATGAAAAAAATAATACCGTTGAAGACAATGACGGCGATGGTTGGACGCTGGATCTGGGTCGGATGCGTTCCGAAATCGCCACTCTGATTTTCTGGAATTCGGTTTATCCCGGTATCTGCCCGGAAATTTATCTTTTTGACGAACCTAGTCGAATCATTGTCATGGAAGATTTAATGGACTTAAGCCTGCTCCGCTTTGAACTCTGTCGGATGGTAAAACACGAGCATTTTACCAATAAAATCGGGACATTTTTTGCCCGCAATCTTTTTTTCTCTTCCAATCTTCACCTGACCAAGTATAAAAAATCGGAAGTCGAACGCTTTTTCGTCAATCCCGAATATACTGCCCTGGCTGAGGTTCTATTTCATGAAAACATCGGTATTTCCTGGGAACGGGAGATGCTCTCCGGAACTGCCGAAAAAAGGGCTGAACTAGTCGCTAACCCAGCTATCCAGATCGAATTCAAACGGCTGGAAAACAAATTTTTAGAAGACAAAGAATGTCTGATCCATACGGATCTTCATAGTTCCAACATCATGATCAGTGCCAACGATGTCCGGATCATTGATGGCGAATTTGCCGGTTTCGGTCCGCTGTCGCAGGACTTCGGGCGTCTTACCGGTAGTTTAACCCTCAACTATGTCTCATGGTTTGGCGATGATGATCGCACTCCGCAGGAAAAAACTGATTTTCAAGCTTATCTTCGGAAAACAATTGAAAATCTCTATACAACCTTTCAGCAAGAATTCCGGCAATTGGTTGCTACTTACCAAAAAGAAAGCTATCGCTTAAAAAACCTCGATGTTGATCGTTATCTAATCGAACAGCTCCAGAATTCATTATCTTATGCCGGCATCAACATTATGTCCCGCTTAGGCAATCGCGGCCTCTGTCACGATCTGGCGCGGCTCCCGAAAGCAAACCGTTTAATCCCCACTTTATTGAGCTTGGATATTTCCAAAGAACTGCTGCTTAATCACCAAAACTACACTGACATCAAAGACTTTACCAAACTGCTAAAAAACTTAAATCCTTCATTTTAAACTAACAGAGGCCGTGATTTCGTTCCCTGAAATCATGGCCTCTGACTAATTTTAGATCAAATAAAATACTCACACGTTCCTTTTTCATTGTAAGACTTAACCAAATCCGCCAAGGTAATGTTATCCACAACATCTTCTACCGCTGCTTTAATTTTACGCCAGACATCAACCGTCACACAGCGATCAGCCCGGTTACAGTTACTGGGTTCATCTAAACAGGCGACCGGAGAAAGTTCCCCTTCCATCAGTCGCAAAATCATTCCCACGGTATAAGATTCCGGTGAATTAGTCAGTTGGTAGCCGCCTTGAGAGCCTCGGACGCTGCGGACATATCCGGCTCTGGAAATCTGGGTAATAATCTGTTCCAGATACTTTTCCGAAATCTCCTGACGTTCGGCAATCCGTTTGATCGGAATATATTCACCGGTATTATTAATCGCCAGATCCAACATCAAGCGCAATGCATATCTTCCTTTGGTTGAAATCTTCATGATGTAAACAGCCCCGTTGATAAATAACGTTCCCCGGTATCGGGTAATAACACCACAATCGTTTTCCCTTTATTTTCCGGTCGTTTGGCTAATTCAGCGGCCGCATATAAAGCCGCTCCTGAAGAGATCCCCACTAACAGTCCTTCTTCTTTAGCAACATCATTAGCTGTTTTAAAAGCATGATCATTGCTGACCGTGATAATTTCATCATAAATTTGAGTATTTAATACCTTAGGAACAAAACCGGCGCCGATTCCCTGTAATTTATGAGGCCCCGGACTGCCGCCGGAAAGCACCGGTGATGCAAAAGGTTCAACCGCAACGACCTGTACTTCAGGTTTTTTTTCTTTTAAAACTTCACCAACCCCGGTAATTGTGCCCCCGGTACCAATCCCGGCAACAAAAATATCGACCCCACCATCGGTGTCGTTCCAAATTTCAATCGCGGTGGTTTGGCGATGGATTTCCGGATTGGCCGGATTTTCAAATTGTTGGGGAATAAAAGCGTTGGGAATTGTTTGAGCCAATTCATTAGCCTTAGCAATCGCCCCTTTCATTCCTGTTGCGCCAGGTGTCAAAACCAGTTCCGCTCCTAATGCCGAAAGTAGATTACGTCGTTCCATGCTCATCGTTTCCGGCATCGTTAAAATGATCCGATAACCTTTGGCCGCAGCGACAAAGGCCAAACCAACACCGGTGTTCCCGCTGGTCGGTTCAATAATGACCGTCCCGGCTTTGATCAGCCCCGCTTTTTCGCCAGCTTCAATCATCGCCAAACCAACCCGGTCTTTTACTGATGATAAGGGATTAAAGTATTCCAGCTTGGCAACAAGCTTTGCTTCCAAGTCATTGCTTTTTTCATAATTTGATAACTCTAGTAACGGCGTATTGCCAATTAGGTCGGTTAAACTTTTTGCAATTCTAGACATTTTGTTACCTCTTTTCGCTTTATTTAATTCATACAATTTCTATATGTTTTAATTATATGCTCTGGTATTTTTTTTGTCAACTAAAAAAGCTGGATTTCTCCAGCTTTTAAGATAATTAATTCAGTTATTTGCTAAAACTTAACTTTCTTTTGTTTTCTGACTTTCCTTGGCCTCATTATCTACCCGACTCCAGAAACGTTTTCCTTCCGGATGAGCATCAGCGCCCGTAATCTTAGCATATTGGTCGAGAGCATGCCGTTGTTCGCGATTAAGTTTACGAGGCACTTCGACTTTAATCGTGATAAACTGATCGCCACGACCATGACCATTAACATTCGGTATCCCTTTACCTTTTAATCGGAAAACCTTACCGTTTTGTGTTCCTTCAGGAATCTTCAGCTTGATTTTGCTGTCAATCGTTGGCACCACAAGACTATCGCCTAACGCAGCTTGCGCATAGGTAATCGGCAGTTCATAATAAACATCGTCATCGTTTCGCTTAAACAATGCATCTTCACGAACACTGATATAAACCAGCAAATCTCCTGGACTTCCCTGGTTTGGTCCGGCATTGCCTTGTCCTCGTAATGGTAAAATTGAGCCATCATCAACTCCAGCCGGAATCTTGATACTAATCGTTCGTTCCTTAGACTCAACTCCAGCACCATGACAGGTTTTACATGGTTTATCGATGATTTTTCCTTCACCATGGCACTTATCACAAGTATGAACCTGTTGAACCGTACCAAATGGCGTTTGTTGTCGCACATAAACTTGACCAGAACCACCACATTGATCACATGTTTTAGCTGATGATCCTTTTTCAGCACCAGACCCGCCACAGGTTGAACACTCTTCGTTACGTTTGATCTTGATTTTTTTCTCAACCCCAAAAACGGCTTCATGGAAGGATAAATTAATACTAATCTTCATATCCGCACCACGATTAGATCGTCGTCCGCTGCGACCGCCACTGCTAAAGCCGCCACCGCCGCCGAAAGCACTAAAGATATCGCCAAAAATATCTTCAAAACCGCCAAAACCACCGCCGCCACTGAATCCGCCGCCACCAAAACCGGCATTCGGATCAACCCCAGCGTGGCCATATTGATCATAAGCAGCTTTTTTATCGGCATCACTTAAGATTTCATAGGCTTCATTTGCTTCTTTGAATTTTTCTTCAGCAACACTATCCCCCGGGTTTTTGTCGGGATGAAACTCCATCGCTTTTTTTCGATACGCTTTTTTTATCTCATCAGCACTGGAATCTTTTCCAACCCCAAGCACTTCGTAGTAATCTCTTTTTTCACTCATCTATCTATCTCACCTCTTTTGAATCCTAAACACCAACTAAACGACTATTAATTATACCCTTTAAATGAAAATTATTAAAGCACTTTTTCGGGCGATTAATAATCGCCCCTACAAATTTTGAAAAAACACTATAATTCCAGTACCGTCAATTGTTACATCATGTTGTGTGCATCAGAGCAGACACAGCGATAGACTGTCCAATTCTGCAGCAAACAATAAATTAACAATTGCTCGGTACAGAGCGTTCACTGTCGCCACCTAAATTTTCAAAACACTGTAATTCCAGTACCGTCAATTGTTACATCATGTTGTGTGCATCAGAGCGGACACGGCGTCAGCCTGTCCGATTCTGCAGCACACAATAGATTAACAATTGCTCGGTACGAAGCCGTTCACTGCCGCCACGAAAAAGAGTGGCAGCCAAGGCTGCCACTGTTAATTTACTGATGCCTCAGCAAATATTACTCTTTTACTTCCTCGTATTCAGCATCGACAACATCGTCATCTCCCGATTGATCGGCTGCTTGTTCATCCGGTGACTGTTGCGCCGCTGCTTCTTCATACATCTTTTGAGCTAATGGATAAAAAGCTTCATTTAATGCTTCTGTAGCTTTAGTGATTGCTTCAATATCTTCACCTTCACTGGCTGTTCTTAGTTCTGCAATCGCCGCTTCAACTTTGGCTTTATCTTCATCAGAAACTTTTCCTTCCATTTCTTTTAAAGATTGTTCCGTTTGATAGATTGTTGAATCAGATATATTTTTGGCTTCAATTAAATCTTTTAATTTTTTATCATCTTCGGCGTGTTGTTCTGCTTCTTTAACCGCTTTATCGATTTCTTCATCACTCATATTCGTCGTTGACTTAATCACAACGTTTTGAGATTTTCCGGTTCCAATATCTTTAGCTGAAACATTTACAATCCCATTGGCATCAATATCAAATGTTACTTCAATTTGAGGAATTCCCCGTCGTGCAGCTGGAATCCCGGTCAATTGGAAACGTCCTAACGTTTTGTTATCCTTGGACATTTCACGTTCACCCTGTAAAACATGGATATCAACAGCCGTTTGATTATCAGCCGCAGTCGAGAATGTCTGACTTTTCTTTGTTGGGATGGTGGTATTTCGATCGATTAATCGGGTAAATACGCCACCTAACGTTTCAATTCCCAATGATAATGGGGTAACATCAAGTAGTAATACATCATTCACTTCACCAGCTAATACACCAGCTTGAATAGCCGCCCCAATAGCAACACATTCATCCGGGTTAATACCTTTGTAAGCTTCTTCACCGGTAATATTTTTAACGGCATCCTGAACGGCTGGGATTCGGGTTGAACCACCAACTAAAATTACTTTGTCCAGTTCATTTTTAGAAAGACCAGCGTCTTTCATCGCTTTTTCGACTGGTCCGGTTGTACTTTTTACCAGATCAGAAGTTAATTCATCAAATTTAGCTCGCGTCAGCGATAATTCTAAATGCTGAGGGCCTTCAGCTGTAGCCGTAATAAAAGGCAAGTTAATATCCGTTTTAATAACCGTTGATAATTCAATCTTAGCTTTTTCAGCCGCTTCTTTAAGTCTCTGAAGTGCCATTTTATCATTTTTAAGATCAATGCCGTGCGTTTTCTTAAATTCTGCCGCCATCCAATCAATGATCTTCTGGTCAAAGTCATCACCACCCAAATGGTTATTCCCATTAGTTGATTTTACTTCGAAAACGCCATCGCCCAGTTCCAGGATCGATACATCGAAGGTTCCGCCACCAAGGTCATAAACCATAATTTTATGGCTACTATCTTTATCCAAACCATAAGCCAAAGCAGCAGCTGTTGGTTCGTTAATAATTCTTAATACTTCTAATCCGGCAATTCGACCGGCGTCTTTGGTTGCTTGTCGTTGGGCATCACTAAAATATGCCGGTACTGTAATAACAGCTTTGTTAACCGTTTCCCCCAAATAAGCTTCCGCATCGGCTTTTAATTTCTGCAGAATCATTGCTGAAATTTCTTGTGGTGTATAATTTTTTTCGTCAATGCTCACTTTTCGATCTGTTCCCATATCACGTTTAATTGATGCAATGGTACGATCCGGATTTGTTACCGCTTGTCGCTTAGCGACCTGTCCAATTAGTCGTTCGCCATCTTTTGAAAAAGCAACAACCGATGGAGTAGTTCGATTCCCTTCTGCGTTTGGAATAACAACTGCTTCCCCGCCTTCTAAAACGGCTACGCAAGAATTTGTAGTTCCTAAGTCAATCCCAATAATTTTTTCTTTACCCATATCTATTTCCTCCTGAATTTTTATTCAATTTTATTCATTTATTAAAACGAAAATTTTATTTGCGGTGTTAAGCTTTTAAATTTCCGATTTATACTGTTTAATTTTTTATTTATTACAAACTTTAACCATCGCTGGTCGAATGACCTTACCTTTAAATTTATATCCTTTTTGAAAAACATCAATGATATCCTGATCTTCTTTTTCATCATCAGCACCGACAGCGACACCATGATGGAGGTTAGCATCAAAAGGTCCTTCACAAACAATTTCTTCAAGTCCTTCTTCTTTTAGCACATCTTTAAGTTGTTTAAAAACCATTTCCAGACCATCAACATAGCCTTTGACTTCTTCACTGGCATCCGATAATGCTGCTTCCGCTCGTTCCAGATTATCCATAACCGGCAGGAGCTTAGTGGCAAAATTTTCTGATGCAAATTGATAAATTTCGGTTTTTTCTTTTTGACTGCGCTTTTTGAAATTTTCAAAATCAGCCTGAAGCCGCATCAATCGATTTAAAGTCGCATCATCCTCCTTTTCCGTTTCCTCCATTGTTTCAGCTGTTGTTGTCTCGCCATTTTCCATTTCTGCTTCTGCTAATGGTGTTTCTTCATTTTCTTCCAAGGCTTCTGCTTGGATTTCCTCTTCTTTTATCATTTAATCACCTATTTCATTAATAAATTTGAGATATGTAAATTTAACTCATTCCGTATATAATTGAGCACCGAAGAGACATTGTCGTAATTCATCCGAGTCGGTCCAATTACTCCAAAAGCCCCCATCATTTCACCATCCAACTCATAAGTAGAGGTGATGATGCTGAAATCTTTCAGATTCTCGTTGTCATTTTCGCTGCCAATTTTTATCCGAATGACCCGATTCCCATCATTTGATGTCATCATCTCTGATAATACATGTTTCTCTTGAACAACATTAATTAATTGTTTAATTTTATTCACATCGCTGAACTCAGGATAATTGAATAAATTAGTGAGCCCGGTGGAGTGAAACTCCGAAGCATCGTCCATTAATTCTTTTTTAAGATGCGGGATAATCTCATGAATCAGCTTACTCTCTGCTGGGGATAATTCCTGAATTTGATTAATTAGCTCCGAACTCATTTCACTGAGAATCGTATTTTTTAAAAAACCATTAATCACATTGGAAAGTTTAAGTGCCAAAATTGAATCGACCTCTTGAGAAAGCGTCATCTCAATATTTTTAGCCATTCCCTCTTGCGTCACTACTACCATAAGTACCCGATTTTTAATTAAAGAAACAATCTGGACGTGTTTACAGTTTAAATTTGTAACTCGAGGTGCCAGAACAACGGCGGTGTAATTTGTTAGTTGTGATAAAACCTGAGCGGTATGTGACATCGTTGGACCTAATTCCGTCGTGTGATTTAAGTACCCACGGTGAATGTCCGTCCGAATCATTTTTTCAAGTTTTTGAATCTCCATAATTTCATCAACATAATATCGATACGCCTGTTGGGTTGGAATTCGCCCTGACGAAGTATGAGGCTGAACCAGATAACCCAATTCCTCCAAATCCGCCATCTCATTTCGGATGGTCGCCGGGCTGATCCCCAGATTACATCGTTTTGAAAGCGTTCGCGAACCTACCGGTTCTGCCGTATTGATATAATCACGGATAATCACTTCTAATATTTTTTTTTTGCGTTCATTAAGTTCCATGATCCACCTCTTTATTAGCACTCACAATAATAGAGTGCTAACATCTGACTTAAATATAACACCGCATTTCTACTTTGTCAACTAGTTTCTATAATAGCTTGTTCACCTTTTAAAGATTTCTTAAGATACTTGATCGCCCCCACGCTCTTTAAATAAAGGCCATAAAAACACGATTCCCAAAGTTCTGTCCGATGGGCGTCAGCTTCAAGACCACGCCATCCCATTCCAACAAGTTTTCTTCAATTAATGAATCAATTACTTTTTGATATACGTCAAAAAAGCTTTTCCCAAAACGGGCTTTAAAATCTTCATCCCGAATACCATTTAGTTTTCGAAGTCCCAAAAACATCCATTCACTCATCATCACCGCCGGTTTCATCTCCGGCTCCACGATTCCCGGGGATTTCCCGGTTGCAATCAGATCGCTATAACTTTTAAGCGCATTGGTATTGCCATAACGTTGGCCCTGATAATAGCCATGAGCCCCCAGACCAAAACCCAAATAAGGTACCAATTCCCAGTACTTCAGATTATGTTTACTTTCATACCCAGGCTTGCAATAACTGGAAATCTCATAATGCCGATAGCCATGATCGCTTAAATAATCATCAATGGCCCAATGCATTTCCCGTTCTTGATCCTCATCCGGCAAATTTAGCTGGCCTGATGCAACTAGCTTTTCAAGCATGGTATTCTCCTCCAAGATTAAGCTATAACAGGATAGATGCGTCGGCCCAAAAGCCATCAACTCCGTTACTGTTTCCAATACATCGGCCATTTTCTGGCCCGGTAAGCCATACATCACATCAACACTGATGTTCTCAAACCCAGCTGCACTTAATAATTTCATCGCCGTGATAAAATCAGCCTGGTTGTGCACGCGCCCCAACATTTTAAGCAAAACATCCTGCCAGGCCTGAAGTCCAACACTTACCCGATTAATCCCTGCTTTTTTATAGCCCCTGGCCTTTTCGGCCGTCAAGGTTCCCGGATTGATCTCAATGGTAATCTCCGCATCATCACAAATCGCAAAAACTTCTTTAAATAAAACCATGAGTTCTTCAATATGAGTAACCTTAACTGACGATGGCGTTCCGCCACCAAAATAAATCGTATCGACCGCTAGCATATCAGTCTCACTATTTTTTTTTGCAAAATTTTTTATTTCCTGCTGCAAGTCTTTAAAATAGGCCGTAATGATTTCCTCCTCTTGGCAGGCAAAAGATGAAAAATCACAATAGGCACATTTTTTCAAACAAAAAGGAATATGACAATAGATTCCTAACCGTTTTGCCGCTTTAATTTTTATCGTATTCATGCTTACTCCTCATATTTTAAACCCATTTTTTCTTAAATGTATGCTATAATCATATCATAAAAATAGAAACAAAACGAATTGCGAACCCCTCAAAAGCAATCAAGTCAAGCAATCATTGTTCGCTATTTAATTTCTCTTGTGCCTAAATAAAGAGTCACAGAAAGGAAGTCATCAATGAAAAAATCAACCACTATTGCGATTATCACCGGAGCTGCCGCTGCCATCCCCACTACCCTGCTGATCAAGAAATACATTGCTAACAAAAAACGCTTAACAACAACGATTCCTGACCAGCGTAACGAGAAGGTTCCTCATCTGACCCTGTTAAAAAAACAACCCGTGGTCAAAGTGGTCCCAGCAGAAACGAAACCGGTTGTTACCCCCAAAAAAGAAACGTTATCCTATCCGGGTCTCATTGCCCCCAATGGTCGTAGCTTATATAATTTTAAGGACGAAAACAATCTTATCTTTTGTGACGAAACACAACTAGGTAAACGTCTGATTCAATTAGAAAATTCTATCAATATCCGCGATGTTGGTGGTTATACCGGTATGGATGGCCGAAAAATCAAATGGCGTAAAATCATTCGAAGCGAAGAATTAGCGCATCTATCCGATAAAGATGTTGATTATTTTGCTGCTTTACGACTTAAACATGTTTTTGACTTTCGCAATCAAAGCAAATCAGAACGTCAGGTCGATCGGCTCCCGAAAACTGCCCAATATCATTTGCTCCCCATTTTTTCCGGCTCCGATATAACGGTCAAACATCTAGACTTCACCCAACCGGGCGCAGTCGATGAATTTATGCGTCATATTTATAAAATTCAAACCGAAGACCGGGCCCAGTGTTTTGCCGAAGTTCTAAAATACTTAACCGAACCGTCGGAATACCCGATTCTTTACCACTGCACCAATGGTAAAGATCGAACCGGTTTTATGACCTATCTAATTTTAAGTATCTTAGGCGTTAAAGAAGACGTCATCATGTCGGATTACACCCTTACTAATCTTACTTTTGATGAAAGTTATAATCTTTTGGGTAATATCATGTCCGAAGAATTAGGTATTGAAAACTACCACCTCTGGGAATTTTACGGCGTTAAACCGGAATGGTTAAAGATTTCTATGGATTATGTCAACACTAATTTTGGTAATGTTGAAACCTATTTAATGGAAAAAACTGATTTACGTGAAAAAGACTTTAAGAAGATTCGTGATAACTTACTCGCTAAATAGACAAATCAAGCCGCTTGATATGGCCTTTACATGCGTTGTTAGATACTGTTGAGGCCGAAAATCTGACCCTTTGGTTACGTGTTAATCATCTGGAAACTCAATCCCAAATTAAAGGAGGAACCCCCAATGCAAATGGAAGAACGTGGAAAAATAGCCCGTGATGCCGGCATCCTGTTAGCCGCCACCAACGGGCAAATGAGAAACGAGGGCCTTAAGGCCATTGCCAAAGCGCTCGAAGCAAATCAGGACGCGATCATCGCTGCTAATCAAGCCGATATGAAACGCAGTCAGGATGAAAACCTCGGTGCCCCGCTGCTGAAACGGCTCACCTTCGATGCCGTCAAAATAAACGACGTCATCCAGGGCATTTACAGTCTCATGAAATTAACCGATCCTTTAGGTGCTACCAAACTATCTACCCAGTTGGATGAAGGTTTAGATCTTTACAAGGTTACTTGCCCTATCGGGGTGATCGGAGTGATTTTTGAATCGCGTCCCGATGCTTTCGTCCAAATCTCAACCCTTTGTTTGAAAAGCGGGAATAGCGTTCTCCTTAAAGGCGGTCGAGAAGCGCTGGAAACCAACCGGATTCTGGCCAAAATCATTCATGATGCCACTGTTTCGGTGGGATTACCCGTCAATTGGATTCAAAATCTGGAAACCCGGGAAGATGTTACTGCGATGTTAGCATTGGATCAATACATCGATCTTATTATCCCCCGGGGTTCAAATAATTTTGTTAAATATATTATGACCCATTCCAATATTCCAGTTATGGGTCATGCTGATGGCATCTGCCATGTCTATGTTCATGACGATGCCGATCTGACTCAAGCAATCGATATTATTGTCGATTCCAAAACTCAGTACGTTGCTGCCTGTAACACACTAGAGACCCTTTTGGTCAACGAGAACATTGCCCAAAAACTCCTTCCCGCTCTCAAAACAGCTTTAGACGCCAAAAATGTGCAGCTAAAAGGAGACGCTGCCACTCAAGCCATCATTAATGTAGACCCTGCCACCGAAGAAGACTGGAAAACCGAATATCTGGATTATATCCTTTCGATTAAGATCGTCCCTGATCTGAATACTGCCATCACCCATATTAATACCTACGGTTCCGGTCATACCGATGTCATCTTGACGATCGCTGAAGCAATGGCCAAAACCTTTATGACGCTGGTCGATTCAGCCGGTGTTTTCTGGAATTGTTCGACCCGCTTCAGCGATGGCTTCCGCTTTGGGTTTGGTGCCGAAGTTGGCATCAGCACCAGTAAGCTTCATGCCCGCGGACCTGTTGGTCTGGATGGTCTGCTGAGTTATAAATATAAACTTTTAGGACACGGTCAATTAGTCGCTGACTATGCCAGTGGCAAAAGTCAATTTACTCACGCAACCCAAAATACCAACTGCCCAATATAAATATAAAAAAGCGAGGTTATTATGAAATCTAAAAAACAACTCTTAGTTACCGTAATTCTGGTTTCTTTGACAGCTCTTAGTTTTAGCGGTTGTACCTCATCTTCTACTAATAAAGCGGCTGACACGACTGACGACACTAAAACCCAGCTCCCTAACCCGATGACGCAACAAACATCAACCGCTGCCATCAAAGATGCCATCGGCTTTACCTTTGATTCGTTGCCTTCCGACATAACGGATGTCAGATATTATAACATTTCTGATAATCTGGCAGAGGCTGACTTCATCGCCAACGGAGTCAGTTATACGGCCCGAAAAGGAGACGCTATCATCGCTAATGTCTCTGGCGTTTATACAAATTTCCAAAATGGCGAAACCAAAACTTCACCATCTGGAGCCGCTGTCATGTACCAGAGTAATCCCGACGGCATGGGCCTGGCCACCTGGGCAACCGACGATTATGTTTATTCGGTTTATTGTGAAAGCGGATACGATACAGCTGAGATGGAAGCTGTGGTGAATGGGGTTTCTTAATTTAAAAATTTAGAGGGAGCCAACATTGATCTTAAAGATCGATGTTGGCTTTTTTTAGGTCATTATACTACTTCATGTCTTGGTCGAATTTCACTCCCGAGTTTAAAAATGAACTTTAGCACCATAAGTTTTATAAACTACTGATTTTTTATTTTTAATATTCTTACCTCCGCATTTTAAAAAGACAGCTTTAAAAATTTTTAAAGCTGTCTTTTATATCTTTCTATCAAATTTTTACTTATTATAGATTAAGTTTTTTATACTTTTTAATCTAAAACCGTTAAGGTCAGTTCCCCAGTTGTTTTTATTTCGGTTGATAACGGATCGTTCAGTGCCTGAATACTTACTTTCACCGTTGCTTTACCATCGCCTTTATCCGTAATCGTTCCATCCGGAGTAATGACTGCGGTCCCTTTTCCAGCATCTTTTAATTGCTCAAAAGTTACATTATAATTGGTTATTTTGAAATTCTCAAGGTTCGTTCCTGTCATTAAGGATTCTGCTTTCGTAATTATATTATTGGGACTGCCACCGACACTAAATGAACCCAGATTGGCAGCGGTAATACGAGCCTGTTCCATTACGTAGTTGGCATTATAAATCAATGCTTCCCGTTTTGAAACAATTGAGTTTGTATCACTAACAATCTTTTCTTGAACAATTTCTTCCGGATGATCCAGATCAAAGTAAGTTGTGGTAATCTTATTTTCATAATCCTTCCATAAAGCCACCGTATAGTAACTGGTTTTAAATTCTGCATACCAGTTCTTTTCAGCCTGGAATTTCTGAATATCGCCATCCGTAGCACGATAAACCGGCTTTTTATTGGTCATCGCATTATTGATACCGTTTGTTGCAGTATTAATTATATCCACCGTTATCAACGTTCCATTAGAAGATATTATTAAATTCATCAGGTCATTTGTCGTACAAGCAGCCGCATAAGCTTCAAAACTGCTTTTTGTATATTGACTAGCGGTAAAGGGGTCATTCCACGGAATCGCTGCCGCCTTTGCTACTTCATAATCTGCAATCGCCGTATCAAGACCCAAAGAAGAATTTGGTCTTAACGCCCGGATTGCTGCTTCAATGGCATTAGTTGCCGCAACAATCTCCGTAGGACTGCTTTCCTTGGTAATATTTGATGGTTTCCATGTATAATCTTCTGGATAAAAATCAGCATATTTTAAAACAGCTTGTTCATAGACACTCCAATTGCTGATCGAATCTTTAATCTCATAGAAATTCCCCGAACTTGATCGGAAATTATTTTGGTACAATTCAAGCATTTTCTGGAAGGCTTTTAACTCTGTCCCATTCTGTCGAACCAGATTTTTCTGGGCATTGACAAGTGCTGCGGTCGCTTTATCGACATCTGTTTGAAGGCTGTCTTTGGTAATATTTTGATACTTACGCACGATATCAGCATAGGTTGCCCATGATTCCGGTGTATAGGCACTTTCATCATCGACCAGTCCCAATATCCGATTATATTCCAGTAAAGAAGCTGCTGGATTTTTTAACAACTCTTCCTGGGCAAACGTAATAAAGGTAATCGCCGATTGAATCTGATCCTGCGTATTTTCAGTTGTCATCATATTTTTTGTCAACACAGCCATATAAGCATTCCAGCCCTTAGTTGTAAATCTGTCCTGTTGTCCCACGTACTTAGTAATTAACTTATTATAGTCATCGACATTTCCTTTTTTCTTTAATATCGTCGCCTGAGCCAAGTTAATATTGCCAATCGCTTTCTTAATTGATGCCTCATCATTGTCCCCAGTCATATAATTTTCCTTGGACATAACTACCTTCATATAAGCGGTCCAACTTGCGACCGTCCAGTCGGCTTCTTTAACTTGAGCTAAAACCGCATTATAGTCAGTCATATCACCTTTAACTTTAAGGTTCTTTTGCGCCCGTTCAATAGCAACCGCTGCACTGTCAATTTGTTTCTGAGATTTATCCCGGTTCATTTCATTCCTGTCCAGAATCTTTTGATAGATTGTCCACGATGCCGAAGTATATTCTCCCTCGACCATGGGGATGCCAAGGTTTTTATTATTTTCCATCAGATATAAATAAGCGGTCAAATCTCCTGCTTTGGTCAGTTTCAATTGTCCTTTTTTAATATTTCGTACCGCGGTATCGATCTGTGCCTGTGATTTATCGGCATCCATATAATTGGAATCTAATATCTTTTGATAAATAGTCCATGAAGTTGAAGTATATTCAATTTCATTTTTTTCCGTAACTGTTTCATTATATCCGCCGGGTAGATCAAGATCCCCTCTTAACTCAAGATTACCCTGAGCCTGCTTAATCTTTAGAATTGCCGAATCCACAGCCGCTTGAGTTTTATCCCCATTCATAAAATTACTTTTTAGAACTTTTTCATATTTTGCCCATGATGCCGTTGTATAATCATCCGAATTTAGCTCTTCGAGAAGCGCTTTATATTCCGTTAAGTCCGCTCCTTTAACTAATTTTTTCTGGGCTGTTTCAATGTTTTGAATCGCCAGATTAATGGCCTCCTGACCATCAGTGGGGATCACCACATTGGCATCCACAACCTTTTGATATGTCGCCCATGAAGATGAGATATAATCATTTTTATCGACAGCGTCCAATGCTTCATAATAATATGTCATATCGCCTGCTAAGACGAGATTCTTTTGAGCTTTTAGGATATTTTGAACTGCCGCATCGACAACATTTTGATCACTCGTGATGTTGACAATAATGGTCTGAATTTCTTTTTGATAAGCATCCCACGATGCCGTTGTATAGTCATCTTTTTGCACGGCATCCAAAGCTGCCTGATAATATCTTAGGTCGGCTTTCTTGACCAAATTTTTCTGGGCTGCTTCAATCAGTTTAATGGCATTTTCCACATCTGTCTGAGTATCATTTTCATCAACAAGATTATTATCAATAACCGTCTGGTAGACAGCCCAAGTCGATTCAAGATAGTCTTCTTCTTTCACTGCATCCAAAAGGGCATTGTAGGCGGTAAAATCGAATTTTCTAACCATTTTTCGCTGCGCCAATTTAATTTTTTCAGTTGCCGCATCCACTTCAACTTGGGAGTTCGACTCTGACACTACATTTGATGCCAATACAGCTTGATAGGTTGCCCATGAGGATGTTGTGTAATCTGTTTCACGCACTGCTGAAAGAGCCGTCCAATATTCTGTCAGATTAACCTTATGTTGTAATAATTTTTGAGCCGCCAGAATGTTAAGGGTTGCTTTATTAATAACCGACTGGCTATCATCCTGAGTAACAATATTTTCGTCAACAACCTCCTGATAAGCTGCCCAAGTTTCCGGAGTATAGTCGACTTCATTAACACTTTGCAAAAGTTTGTAATAACCGGACATCACCTTTCCTTTGACCAGATTACTTTGAGCGGCTTTGATTGTGTCCGTCGCTGCTTTGATTTCAGCTTTTGTATTGCTTTCATCAACAACATTCTCATCTACGATTGCCTGGTAGTCAGCCCACGAATCAGTCGTATAGTCGTATTGACTGACCGAATTCAGAACCGCATAATATGATTCCAATTCCTCATTAATTTCAACCAGTTTAATTTTTATTCCTTCTAAACGCAGACCTTCGCCAATCGTACCCGCAGTCATTCCGCTACTAAACCAGGTCGTCGCATCGTTTTCGTCTTTTAGCCAGCCTTTATTCTGAACTTGCACATTATATTTAATGGTATAACCCGGCATACTGTTAAGAACTAAACGAATACTCTCCAGACGCAGGCCTTGACCTTCCGTTCCAGCCAGATTGCCCATTGAGAAAGGTCCCCGATTCCCCAGATTTTGTATATGTACGTAAGCCTGAATATTGGCATTCGCCGGCACAGAACCGTATAATTGAACTTTCAAGGCCTCTAAACGCTTACCTTCATTTACAGTTCCGGAAAGACCACCATCAGTAACCCAGTTGGCTTCCCATCCTTTATCTTGTACATGAGTTTTATATTCCACACCAACATTCGCTGCCACCTCAAGATTTTCATCCGCAGCGTAAACGCTGGTCGAAAACATCAACAACATCAACAATGCGGTTGTTAAAATCGGAACCCTTATCTTTTTCATATTCACATTCCTCCATTTCTTTATCTTTTCCTTAACTGCATCCTTATCTAATGTCATCATCAACAAATAATTCACTCATTTAAATTTTACACGCTATACCAATAATTTGCAATGGTTTACTGACATCAAATGTTTTTTCACTTGATATCCTTACGATCTATCCGCTTCTAATCATATCACCATTTATCAGGTCGAAAACATTATTATGCTTAATCCCATCTCTAGATGTCTTAATATATTATCGTCAAGATTCATAAATTCTTTAACACTTCAAACAGAATTAATCTGTAATTTACAATAAATATCAATTTTTATGTAATCACGATAAAATAGAAGTAAGTGCCTCAAAAGATGACGTATAGCAAGTCTAATCCAAACCTGATATACTGATGTCATCATTATTTGAGGCACTTTTTGTAGTTATGATTGAGTCTGCACACCTCAGGCAATTGCTGAGACCATGGCAGGTATTTTTCAAGAACTTCCGGCTGGTGCAGATAGTCACTGTTGGGGATTTCGGTCAGAAGGTAATTTAGATATTCGTAAACATCTAGTTCATTGGCCCGGGCGGATTCCACCAGCGTGTACAAAACCGCATTGGCGGTTGCACCTTTGGGTGAATCGGCAAAAAGCCAGGCGCGGCGCCCTGTCGCAAAAGGCCTGATGCTGGCCTCGCAAAGATTATTGGAGATGGGAAGACGTCCGTCTTCCAGGAAGGTTTCCAGATATTTCTTCTGATTTTTGGAATAATTCAGGGCTTTAGTCAATTTTTCATTTGTCGTTGGAATCGCTGCAGTTTCATCAACCCACGACCAAAAGGCATCGAGGATGGGGCGTGACCGATCCTGACGCTTTTCTCTGATCTCCTCATAGGAAAGATCCTTTATTTCATTTTCAACTTTAAAAAGCAGGTCGATATACGCCCGTCCTTCGGCCCCCTTTGAACCCGGGATTTCTTTCCCATTGCTGGTCAAGGGAATGCTATCGATATGGTAACGGCGACAGTGCGACCAACATAAGTTTCGCCGGATATTCTCGACTTGTTCATAGGCAGCATACGCATCGGTCGTTAAATAGCCATGGAACCCGGAAAGCAGCTGCCTGGCGATCTCCCCTTTGCGATCTGGGGAGTAATGGAAGAAAACGGCCTGAATCGTCTCGCATGCCGCACTACGGATCACCCACATATAGGAGTCGCTGTTGGCTTTCCTGCCTTCTTCCCGGTTACACTGGATCCGTGTCTCATCCATATGCAGCACCTCACAGAAACGCAGTTCGGCATGAATGCGTTCGTAAACCGGGGTCAGCCATTCTTCGCTGCAACGGTTGGTCCAGTTGGCCATATTTGATCGGGATAGAATCAGTCCCAACCGGTACCAGTCTTTTTCCTGACGGGCAAAAGGCATCCCCATGGCAAACTTCTGATACATGACCTGAGTGACCAGTGATGGCGTGGCAATGGAATGTGGAAGTACCGGCACCGGTACGGCGGCTTTCTGAAAATGATCTTTGGGATTCTCACTGCCTTCTTTCCCGCACCGGGTGCACTTGGCAATCTGCTGGACAATCTGCTTCACCTTCAGCTTGGCCGGTTCATAGGTCACTTCGGTTCGGACGATCCGTTTGCCGATAACCGTAAGGTCTCCGCCGCACTTGAAGCAGGAATCATCCGGCCCAATGATGTACTCTTCAATCTCCTTCGGAAGACCAGCAAGCATTTCCTGACGGACTCCGGGTTGGCGGGCTTTTCTGGTATGACTGGGGACGGTTATTTTCTGCTGTTCGCCAAACAGTGCTTTCGCAAGCTCCTGCGTTGTTTCAAACAGGGACAGTTGTCCATTCAGATTTTTCGATGTTTCAGTGGAGGAACCAAACAGTTTCTTTCTGGCCTGCAGAAGCGCCTGCACCATATTTTCAATCCGGATATTTTGTTTGGCAATGATTTCATCTTTGGCGGCCAGTTCTTCTTTCTGTTTTTCTACCAGCGCCCGGAGTAATAGCAGTTCTTCTTGTCCCGTCATCCGTATCCATTCCTTTGCTTTTTATTGGTATTATTATACCATTTTAAGCGCCAGAATGCTACATTTATTAACAATAAAAAGTATTGAAAATGCCATTTTAAAGCCATTTCATGAATTTATTTACGCTGTTTTGAAACGGTTAAAAGCAGCTGTTCTCAAGCGTCATCGTCACCGGCTGAAGGGCTTTTTTCTGCTCGATTTCAAGTCCCTGAAGCAACCACTGAACCTGCTGGCCGGTTATTTCTCTGATTTCAGAAGGGGTTCTGGGCCACTGAAATTTCATACCATTCAGCAATTTCTTGCTGGCTAGAATGAAGCCGTTGCCGTCGTAACGTAAAACTTTAAGAGCGTTTCTTTTTCGGTTGCAGAAGATAAAAGCACATTTGTCAGAAAACGGATCCAGCTGGAACTCCGTATTAACAACAACAGACAGACCATCCATCTGCTTTCTGAAGTCAGTGGCTCCACATGCAATATAAATATGAGTCGTATCTTCGATAAACCGATCCATCATGACTGCGAAAGCTGCCGGATAAACTGCGTTGCGAGGGTGATATCACTGTGATCTGACAAAATCAGCTCAAAACCCCGCCATTTGATAATCAGTCCCGCCGCCGGTATTCGCTCATCAGAAGCCGTCGGCATTTCCAGTTTTGCAAACAGTGGTGCTACAGCGTCTTTCTCTAGTGGCTCCATTTTCGCCTTCCGGATGCGCTGCTTCCAATAATAGAAGGTGTACCGGGTAATCTGGTTTTCGGTACACCAAGCTTCGACTGTCATTCCACTGGTTGCCTGTTCCTCGAATCGCTCTTCCCAAAGCATTATTTTTGTTTCGTCCATTGTATCCCTAACCTCCTGAACGTTCTTTCAGGTTAGTCTACAATAATTCGACCTGTTTTGCACTACGCCCTCTTTTGGATCGCTTACAAAATAGAACATGACTTTAATCCCGGCCTTAAACATATCTTAAAACTAAAAAAGATCCATCATGATTATTTTCTTGATGAACCTTTTTTAATTTATTTTTTAAACTGTAAAATCATACGCAATCGAATTACTATTTCCGCCGTTTTCAAAACCTTGCTGCATTGTTTCAATTATTAAGCGATAAGAACCCGCATCCAATCCCGTTTTTGGCGTTAAGGTCAAATTGACACTTCTTTCATCGCCAGAAGCAAACCCAACTGTTTTTGTGCCAACTGTAGCGTTTTGAATCAAACCATAAAATAAATAATTTCCGTCATTTGGCAAATTCGTTTCATATCCCTCATAACCAGACAAACCCCAGTCGGCACGTTCCCGTGAAGAGCCATCCATATCACAAACAACACCGGTTCCGGTTTGCAATGTCATTCCGCCGACAGTATCATTTTCAGCCGATCCGGTTTCTAAAACATCTCTAAATTTCATTACCGTGACACTACCATCCGTTTCTACCTTACCAATCTGAAAACGCAGATAAGCACCATCTTCATAATAATTATAACTACCGCTTGTTGTTACATTTTGTGTTCCAACGCCCTTGCTGGAGCGCCATGTGAACGATGTCGCATAAACACCATCGGACTTGCTCAGTTCGTTAGTTTTTATCACCTGAGTTATATATGTATCCGCTAACGTCTCAAGTCCGGTGACATTAATAAGATTAATCGTGATCGTTTCCGGCGCATAACCGGAGCCCCAATTAATTGTCCAGGTATAGGTTGCTTTCCCCTCGGCCAAGTCGGCTCCTTTAACCGGGATATATTCGATATAGTTGCCATCTACAAAAACCAGATCTGAACAATTATTGTTATTCATTGTAGCCGTTACCTTAGTTGTATCGACACCCGTAGGAACCGCTATTAATAACCCCAACCAATTTTCGCCGCTTGGTGGTGTTGACCCGGACTTGGGATAATAACGCAGTTTTTTATTTTGAGCATCAATCGTTAATACTTTGGTGGCACCAACAAAACTATATGCTAAATCGCTCCCCCCAGTATTTCCGGTATCCTGCAAAACGTCATTGTCACTTCTGACAATTACAGTTTCTTTCGTTATTATATTCTCTAAAACATTTGAAAACCCCGAATAAGTGCCACCAACAACCTCCAATCTAAAGTCATACGCTGTTGCTGGTGACAATTCGGTGGCCGTGGCATGGGTTGAGACGTCACTTAACGCTTCAGTATCAGAATCCGTCCAGCTATTCGCCCCTTTTAGGGATTGCTGTAACTTCACTGTGGTGGCTTCGGTTGCCGCGGTCCAGGAAAAACTGACCGTTTTATCAGTTTTTTCTGTTTCTGCAAAATCGCTAATACCCGCAATCTTTATTGAAAGGACATTACTTGCTAAACCTTTAGTTAAGGCTCCAGCCTTGGCCTTCAGCGTCAGTTCGCCAAATTTAGCGGTACCCTTGGTATAAAACGTTACTTGGCTGCCACTAGTTTTTGACGCAGCATCCACCGTTAATCCGGTTTCTCCTGACTTTATATCCCAATTCGACAGCGAATCCGCACTGGCTGTAAAGGTGTCATTCATAAGCGTAACAACAATGCCAGGATTTGTTTCGCCATTAGCAATGCGGCTAGCTGTAGCGATTGTTGCGGTGACTGGTTCCTGAATTGTTATGGTGATTGTTCCGTATTTTTCTGAGCCGTCCTGGGCCGTTGCTTTAACCGTTATGGAACCGGCGGTTGTTGGCACCAATATCCCGGAACTGTCAATGGTGGCGGTTCCGGTTCCGGTTATTACCGACCAGGTTATCTTTTTATTTGTCGCGGTTTCCGGCAAAACTGCCACCGCCATTTGGAGCGTTTTTCCCCGATCAACGGTGGTTACATTTCCAGGCGTTGTTACCATTATATTCGTTACTAAAACCGAAGCTCCTTCAATCGATAACGTGTTACTGGCAAGCCCTTTTGTCAATGCTGCCGCCTTAGCAGATAATTTTATTATGCCACTTTTTGATGTTCCGGTCATTTTTATGGTTACTTGTTGATTTGAATCTTTGGTAATTGCAGCAATGCTTAAACCGGTTGCTCCCATCGCATTATCCCAATTCCCGATCGTTGTGACTTTTGATGTAAAGGTATCATTGGTTAAGGTTATTGTTATTATTGGGTTAACGGCACCAGCGGTAATGGTTGATGTTGTCGCAATGGTTCCGGTTTGTATCTCCGTTATGGTAATCAGTTTTGTGCCACTTTTTTCCGATCCATCCCGGGCCGTTGCTTTAACTGTTACCGTTCCTGTTTTGACCGCCGTCAACAAACCAGTACTACTAATACTTGCTGTCCCGGTGCCGTTTGCCACCGACCAGATAACCTTATTATTAGTGGCATCCTCTGGCGCCACGATGGCATTCATCTGTAACGTACTGCCTTTTTCCAACGTTGTTTCATCATTAACGCTGCCAACTGTGATCCCCGTAACGCTAACCGGCGGCGCTGTTGGCGGAACTTTGACATTTCCCCCAATGGTCTGATCGTCCGGAGCTTTTTCATAGGTAATATGATCAGCATTCACATCAGCGTGAACTATTCGCCCCTGTCCTTTAACTGCGGTTCTTCCGTTTAGCACCATTTTTTCTATCCGGGAATTCAGATCTAAGTTAACGGAGCTTCCCGCGGCGTCTTTAGCTATTACCATCTTATCGATAACCGTTGTGCCCCGAGTTGAAATATTCATCTGCGGAGCATTCACCTGCACGCTTTCAAAATGACCTTCAAGGATCAGGTCTTCGCCGTTTGCATCTTCAGCAATGATCACTGCCAAACCTTTGGCATTGGTTGCCACAATGCGCACTTTTCCCGACGATGTTTCTTGCACAATGATATTTTTATAGTCGCCGCCATTGATATGAATACTATTTTGGCCGCCACCGCGGACATACGTTTCACCTTCGACGGTAATATTATTGAGGGTCACATTTCCCTGACCGACTTCTTCCGTGATGATCAAGTTTCCTTTGATATAAAAATTTTGTAGTATCACACCATCGGCTTTAACCATCACATCTTTATTGATTATTTCGACCCCGCTATTCGGTCCAAAAGTTCCCGCTTGACCATAAACCATTGCCTGAGCTTCCGTTTCCAGCCCGTCATAAGCAGCTTGGATGGCCGTGGTGGCTGCATCGACTTCTTCCTGAGTATTGCTGACAGTAACCACATTATCGGCAATTACGGTTTGCAGTACATTCCAGGAGTACGTTGAATAGT
Organism: uncultured Acetobacterium sp.; assembly: GCA_965140355.1. Classification (GTDB taxonomy): domain Bacteria; phylum Bacillota; class Clostridia; order Eubacteriales; family Eubacteriaceae; genus Acetobacterium. The sequence goes on from OZ223194.1 coordinate 286,103, forward strand.
CTGCTTCTACACAACTTTTTACCGTTGCCAGGACTTTTTTGTACGCACTCAAATCGGCATCTTCTCTAACAATTCGAATCTGAATGCCTTCCAGCCGTAAACTCTGTCCCTCAGTCCCCGACGTTTCACCATCTTTTGCCCAGCTCGTTTCCCATCCCTGATTCTGAACATGCGTACGATACTGAACTGAATATTCCGGCATATTAACCAAGCGAATTTGAATCCCTTCCAGCCGCAAACCCATTCCCTGTGACCCTGACGCATAACCATCACAGATCCAATATTTTTCCCAACCTTGATTTTGGACATGGGTGCGGTATTCGATTTTTGCCCCCTCCGGCAAATCTCCGTTTAGCTTAATTTCAATCCCTTCCAGCCGTAAACTTTGTCCCACTGTTCCGGCCGTTGCGCCATCAGTTACCCAAATCGGCTCCCACCCCAAATTCTGAACATGGGTATGATAAGTTACATCAACCGACTGACTGGCGCTAATAGCCGACAAACCGATCTCAGCTTTTGCTCCATTTGTTTGATCATCTTTTGCGACTGCAAAAACGTTTGCGGTTAATGCTGTTCCCATCAACAGGATCGTCATCAATATGACTATATATCTTTTTCTCATCTCATTCTCCACTTCTTTTGCGATCGCTCACTCCGTTATTCTTAATTCAATGTTAATATTTATCGCAACGATTGTCAATATATGCCTAACGTAACACGACAATTTTCCAAATAAAAGAAACATCAAAAATCGACTGAACAATTTTTGATGTCTCTTTTTATTTTAGTTTAGCATCAGCTCATTTATTAGCCGTTAATCGGTTCACTCTGTCGTCACCTTAAGGGTCTTATCACCTTCCATTTCGGCCAATGTTCCAAGTTTATCCGTAATATAAACATGGAACGTATAATCTCCCGCTGTTTGCGGTATAAAACTGTATGAACTGGTACTTGAATAATCACGTATTAATGTTTCACTGCCGCCATCTTTTGTATACGTAAACTTATATTTGTATGGGGACTTTCCACCCTCAACAACTGCTTTTATTGTTACTCTACTTTTTATCTTTACCGTATCTTTATTTACCGTAAAAGTCTTAACACTGGGGATTGCATAAATCCGATACGATCGAATCTCCATTTTAGCCGGCGTACTGGCGTTGTCATCTTTATCTGTCAACGTCACCGAAAGGGTATAATTTCCGGCTTCGGTCGGTGTAAATTTAGCCTGATTCGGATTAACCGTATCAGCAACCAGAGTTTCTTCCGCACCACCTGTTCTTTTGGCTGTAAATGTGTAATTATAAGGCGACACCCCGCCACTTGCCGTTGCTGCCAAAACAATTTCCGTATCAGCATACTGGCCTGATGGCAAACTTGATGTCAATGATTTGAGCACGGGGTAATCAACAACTTCAAAATCCTGAATGAATATCTCATCATCATTACTACAGATCTGTCCATTGGCATCTTTAATTCTCACATGCAATGAATAAAATCCGGCGACGGTCGGTTTAAACTCTGCCGTTGCCGAGGATGAGTAAGCTTTAAATGTGTTTTCAGAATTATCAACACTTTTTGAATAAAACTGATAGCTATAAGGCGATTTTCCGCCGGTCGCCATCGCCTTTACTTTAACTGTCGTTCCAATATTTATACCCGAACTTTTATCCGTCTTAATGCTTTTTACCGCAACCTCAGATAATACCTTATAACGGCTCAACTTTTCAGTCACTGTTGAATTTCCATCATTCACATCGACATAAAAATCATAGTTTCCCGCATTTTCGGGTTTAAATGTTGCTGATGCCGTATACGAACTGGTTGTGGTAGTTAATAAATCCACCTGACTAGCTCTCTGCTTATAATAAAAATTATAAGTCAGCACCGAAGATAATCCGGTCCCATTTTTCACATCGGCTGTCAGGGTAATGGTATCGCCATTATAAACCGCCGCTCCTTTGGCCGGCGAGGCCAAAAAGCTTTTTATCACCGGTGGATTACCGACCACTACTTTAGTGCTAATTTCATTGGTACTGACTACCCCATTTCTATCGGTAACGACAACTGAAAATGTATAGCTTCCCGCATCTGGCAACTCAAACATCAAGGTCTTGTTTTTATCATTGCTGCCAATTAATGTGTAGCTTACCGCAGCATCTTTTTTATAACGGAACTGGTAAGTATAAGAAGACTGTCCACCGACACCGGTCGCTAAGAGTTTTATCTCATCTCCAACAATGAGATCTTTCGTTTTATTGACCTTGATCGATTTGGCTTCTAATTTAGGGTACACCTTAAAGGATTTAACACTATAGCTATCTTTTGAACCGGTATTATCCGTTGCCGTAACACTAAATCGATAGCTTCCAGCCGCTGGTAACGTGTACGTCACATTGTTTGCCGTCGAGTCGGTAGACTCCCATATTTTTTTACTTCCCTGTTTGACCTCAAATTTATAATTTACGGTTCCGTCTCCGGTTGCTGCTTTTTGAGCAACACTCAATTTAATAGTATCCCCTTCGTAGGCAACTGTCGTACCTGTTGTACCAGCGATCTTGTCGACGCTTAGCTCGGTGATTTCCGGTGGATTGGTGACCGTTATTTTAACACTTTCAGTTTCAGTAATTTCCGACATTGTCACCCCATAATAATCAGTAATTTTCACTGCAAAAAGATAATCTCCGGTAACAACTGATGGAAAAGTATAACTCCTCGTTTTTGATTTCGATGCTGTATCGTAGGGTTTAAATGCCGTGTCCAAGGGACCTTTTACATAATATTGATATAGATACGGTGATTTTCCACCACTGCCGGTAGCCGTTAGTTTAATGGTATCACCAACATTTAAGCCACTTGTTTTGCTTAACTTAACCGCTTTTGAAGTGCCACTTGAAAGCACCTTATATCTAGCTATTTTTTCGGTATCAACGGACCCTTTGGTATCACTGACTGCTACAAAAAGATTGTATGTTCCCGCTGCCGGCGGTGTAAATTTGACCGTTGCCTGTTCATTATTAACCCTCGGCGTAATGGTTTGAGAACTGCCAATCGGAATTTTCGTTTTTCCCTGAGTATAATAAAAATCATAGGTCAAGACCCCTTCTCCTTTAGCATCTTGAACCGTTACGGTTAGATCAACCGTATCTTTTTCATAAACCACTGGTGATCCCGTTTTCCCCACCGTTTGATCTTTTATCGCTGTAAAATTTTTGATCTCCGGCGGATTAGTCACTTTTATCGCAACGCTTCCGGTTTCATCACGATTCACACTGGGCTTGTCATAGGCATCTTTAATCTCTACATAAAACGTATAAGTTCCAAGTGAATCACAGGGAAAATAAATCGTTTTATTTTTTGTTGCCCCACCGATTGCTGTATAAGTTGTATCCGCATCTTTTTTATAATAAAACTGATAACTATAAGCAGATTTACCACCCTTTCCCGAAGCGGTTAACTTAATGGTATCCCCTAAAACGACACCACTTGTTTTATTAACTTTAACCGCTTTTGCCGAGGGCATTGCCAAAACCCGATACGACTTAATCGTTTCAGTATCTGTTGTTCCATCAACATCTACCACTGTTACCGTGAAGGTATAGCGACCGGCTGAAGTCGGGCCCGCATAGGTCGCCGTTTTCGATGTTGTCGCATCCGACGACCAGATTGTTCGGGTTCCGGATTTGCACGAAAACTGATAGGTCGAATTAACAGTTCCGCCTTCCGATTCGGCGGTTAAAAAAATTGCATCACCAACATAATGTCCTACTTCGTTATCCCGATCGGTATAAAATTTAGTAATGATTGAGTTATCCCGAATGGTATAATTACCAGCTAAAGGAATCTCTACGGCAACGTCATTAGCATCGGTTATTTCGACTTTTAGCTGATAGTCGCCGGGTTCGGTAAAATACTGGCTCACCGTTTTATTGGTTGATGCGTCAGCGATCGGCAGATAATCAGTGCCTAATTTGTAAAAAAACTGATAGGAATAGGGCGCTTTTCCGCCGCTTCCGTTCGCCGTCAGTTTAACCGTTGTTTCTTTACTTTGTGGCGAATTTTTATCGGTTGTCAACGTCCCGGCCAGGGTATCATAAACAACATAATTGCTACTGGTCTTTGTCGCCGTGGTGTTGGTTGTGTCAGCGACATCCACGTAAAAAGTGTACGTATCGGCAGCATCCGGTTTAAAGCTAATCGTATTATCGGTATTTGGCGTCGCCGGTGTTGTTTCAATTTTCTGCTTTTCGGTAATTTTTGCGGTAGTGTAATAAAAAGTATAGGTATATGGACCCGTTCCCTCGGTTATTGTATCGGCAGTAAGGATAATGGGGTCCGTGTCACCGACATAAAATTGCGATCCATCTGCTTTAGCCACCGTAAAGCTGCCAATATCCGGCGTATCCACGATAACAACATCAATTATTTTAGCAGCCGGACATTTTTCAATTTTTCCACTGGCATTGGTCAAATCAACACAAAAATGATAGGTACCAACTTGGGTTGGGGTAAAAAGAACCTTGGTCAGATCGGAATACTCCTGAATTTCCTGCTCCGTTGGATCGGAATCCAGAGTATAATAAAAACGATATTCGGTTGTATCCGTTTTTCCACCTGATGCCAGCACTGATAAATTAAGATCGATTCCCAGTTCCTGAGTGCCGGTTTTATCAACCGTAAAGCTTTCAAGGTTTAGATAATCGACTGCAACGTAATCAGTAATTGTTGCGGTCGCGGTTTGACCGACACTATCTTTAACCGTTACATACAGCGTATAAGCACCTGCAGTCGTGGGGATAAAATTGCAGGTATTTTCGGTACCGTAAGGCTTAAGAACCTTTCTCGTTGATCCCTGCTGACTGGAAAACTCATACGTGTAGGGTGCTGTTCCGGTACCGCTTTCCAATGCCGCCGTTAACAAAATTGTTTCGTTGATATATTGCGGTGAATTTATCGCTGGGCTAAAGCTTGCAATCACGGGTTTACTGACGATCTCATATTCAGAAATGACTTTCGTACAAATATAACCGGAGCTATCTTTGACATTCGTATAAAGTGTATAGGTCCCCGCCGTTGTCGGTGTTAAAACGGCGGTAGCCGCTGTTGACCAATCTTGCAGTGTCACCGACGTTTTATTTCCGCTCAGATCAACCAGATCATAATAAAACTGATAGTTAATGGTCCCTGTCCCACCCGTTACCGTTGTTGTTAAGGTAATCGGTGTTTTAACATTCTGGCCCGATTCCAGACTGGTTTTAAAATCACTAATCGAAAACGACAACGGAACAAAGGTAATATTATATTCCAAAGCATAGTTATTAGCCAATGATCCCGACTCGCCGGTAATCTTTAAAATGCTGTTTTTCTCAAATGCATCAGGGCCAATTTTTATCACACTCGATGGAATAGTCACATTTTTCAGACTGCTACAGCCGCCAAAAGTATGGTTATCGGCTGCTGAGTCTATTGATGTCACCGTAAAGGGAATCTCCAGGGTTTCTATGGTGGTACAATCTTTAAAAGCCCCCGTGCCAATTTTAACCACTGTTTTTCCATCTAAAGATGTCGGAATCGTTACATCAGCATCTGTTCCGGTATAACTTGTAATTATTGCTTCGTCATAGGCATCAACGTCATAGCTATAATCACCTGATGTTGCCATTGTTCCCATTGTTTCGGAAGCTGTCATTACCTCGGTATCGGTACTGCTTAAAGCCACCCGCTGTAAATCCTGATTTGGCTTCTCAATGTTAATCGCCGTATCCAAAACTGGAGGAGCCTCGAGATCGTCCGTTTGAAAACCCGTTTCATTTGGATCTGCCGCATTTTCAGTTACCGTTGCCACCGATTGATCAATTTCTTCTGCCAATACACCAATTGGCATACTGCTGACCACCAACAGAATACTAATGACGATACTCACAATTTTCTTAAGTCTACTTTTCATTCTCCCTCTCGCTTTCTCAAATTTAATGGTTATATTAATCCGATAATCGTTATTATTAATTATCCACTTTTATTTTATCGGCAATTAATCTCTTAAGATTAGCTTAATTTGCTATTTTTAGGTATCCAAACCCCATTAATATAATTATTGGCAAATTCCTTTCATTTCTATAACTATCAATAATTATCAATAAAAAAGTGCGCTGATCAAACATTTTTTTGTTTGATCAGCGCACTTTTTAAACAATTACTTCCTTACAAGACCATTACCAAACTAAATGGCCATCTCTTTTTTAAACTTAACCTATTTATATATTATTAATCAGTATCATGACATTTGCGGTCGTTGCCGCAGCTCCGCCATCAATCGGGGTAATGGTAAACGTAACGGTCGCTGTTGCATCACCAAAATTTGTAATCACACCCGTTGTTGGATCAATTATGGTGCTCCCACCATCAACCTGCTTAAAGCTAATAGTATAAGCAGTTTTATCAATCCCGGCGTTTGTCAGCATTTCGTTGGCACGGGTCAAAATATTGTCCCCTACTTTTTGGATGCCAAAGTTTTCTGAATTTAACTTGGCCTTGGTGATCACATTGGTTGCGGTATAAACCAGATTTTTCTGCGCCGCCACAATTTTTGCGGTGGCGTTATTTACCGCTGACTGGCTACTATCCGGTGTTACCACATTGGCCGTTACAACGGTTTGATAGGTTGTCCACGATGCCGGGGTATAATTTGACTGTTTTACTGCCGCTAATGCCGCATCGTAGGCTGTCATATCCGACCCTAACACTAAAATCGCATTTTGCAGAGCAATCAAGGTACTGGTATAACCATCAACAACATCTTGTGAATAACCTTTTAGCGTCTCGGTAGCGATACCAGTAATCGCAATTACCTGAGCATTATTCGTATAAGACGTAAACGAAGCCGTCGTGTAAGGTCCATCCGATATTTTAATATTTTTTGCAGCATTAAATGCCGTCAGATCTGAGGTTACAACAAGTTTTTTAAGATAACTGTCAATATCAGTAACCGCCGCATCAATGATTGATTGTTCAGTATTTTTGGTAATGACATCATAGGACCAGACCCCATTTGTCAGAGTCCCATAAGTTTCACAATTGGTTACATAGGGATTCCATGTTGCTGATGTATATGGCGCATTAGCGGCATCAGCACCATATTGAACGTACAGCGATATAGCGGTATTAAAGGCGGTAAGATCCGAATACAAAACCAGTTTTTTCTGGGCTTCCAGAATCGCTCCGGTTGCCGCATCAACTTCTGCCTGAGTATTCAGGTTCGTTACGACATTGGCATCCAGCACCGCTTGATACTCTGACCAACCAGATTTAACCTGTTCTTCTTTCACAGCATTGCGAACCGCTTCATAATTGGTCATATCGGCAAATTTTACCAGCTCTTTTTGCGCTTTGATAATGGCAATCGTTGCTGCGTCAACCTCTGCCTGAGTATTTTGTTCAGTTACAACGTTAGCCTCAACCACAAGCTGATAAATATCCCAGGAGTCCGGTGTGTAGTCAGCTTCTGATACACTGCTTAAAATATCATTATAAACGCTTAAATCGGCTATTTTCACCAGACTTTCCTGCGCCTTTTCAATCGCATTGGTGGCTTCGGTTATTTTGTTGGCAATATCATCTTTAGTTACCACATTAGCATCAACAACCTTTTGATAGGCCGCCCAGGAAACGGTTGTATAGTCGGTTTCCTTAACCTGGTCCAGTACCGCCAGATATTTATCATAGGCCACCTTAACCGGTCTTTCAACAATTATAATCTCAATTGCTTCGAGACGCAAACCTTTACCTTCGGAGCCGGACAATTCACCATCGGCAACCCAACCCTGTTTCCAGCCGTCGTTTTGGATATGGGTTCGATATTTAACCGAATAATCGGAAGCAGTTGAACCCGTCAATTCAATTTCAATTGCTTCGAGCCGTAACCCCTTCCCCTCCGAACCAGACATCTCGCCATCGGCAACCCAGCCTTGTTTCCAACCCTCGTTCTGGATATGGGTCCGATACTGAATCTTCATATCATCCGGCACATTTCCGGTAAGCTCAATTTCGATTCCTTCTAGCCGCAGACCTCGCCCTTCGGAACCGGATAAACTACCATCTGCCATCCACCCCTGAAGCCAGCCATCGTTTTCAATGTGGGTGCGATACGTTACCCCAATATCCCCCTCCGATGTAGCCTCTTCCTGAGCAAAAACATTTGCCGAAAAAAACATCGATACGATCATTACCGTGGCTAAAAAAGATATCCTTAATTTTTTCATTTAATCCTCCGTTTGATTTTTTATCTCAACTCATTTTCTTTACGTCTTACCGTTTTAATGATAACTCTATATGTCTTAAATTCTACACCTTTTTAAGTCCTTTTGCAAACGAATAATCCTCCCCGGGCTTGATAGTCAATTTAGCGCCTAACTAAAAAAAGACCCGGAGTGGCTGATTCCAGATCTGTTATGAGAACATCTTATTTCACTTGTTTCATTTTCAAAACATATAATTCCCGTTCGTTTTCAATTTCTTTATGCAAAACAAAACCAAGTGTTTCTTTAATATCTGCAAATTGTTGCGCCGTATCGGTTTTAAATTCGGTCAAAACGACCGTTTGTTCACACACAACATCAAGTTTTGTTTTTACTTCACTTAGTTCTGCCTTAATTCCTGCGACATCACCCTTGACTTCACTCAGTTCTGCTTTAATGCCCGTAACATCATTCTTAATTTCACTCAGTTCGCCCTTTACACCATTTAAACCAGTTTCCAATTGCCCCAGTTTTTCAAGCACAACCTGCTGGAATGCCTCATTTGTCATGTTTTCATCTACCTTTCTTATTTAAAATTGCTACCGTCCTTATTCAATTTATTATTGTTATTATACCCGATAATCAATCTAAATAGAATAGCTTTTTAAATAGTCGGTAAATCTGTTTTAAAAAAGCCTTATTCTACAAAACCTTCTTCTCTTAAAACTTCAGCTAATATCATGGTTACTTTGCTCCCTTGAAAACCAAATCTAATAATTATGAAACTTCGTTTCAACGAGTGTTTCCCCGGTTCAAGTATGATATATCGGTCATCCCTGACACCACTCATCATTTCTTCTAGCAGGTGAATATTTCCATCAGTTTCATGTATCCCCAGTCCCAGCTTTTGCGCCATCGCCTCACACTTGAGTCGATCGTCATTTGTTTCGACCCCCGTACGAATAAACAAAAGATACTGATAGTTTTTAAACATGACTCTGGCAATGCGGAGGGCTTTCTCTTCACCGTACTTTTTTTTCACCCGGTCGTGCTCGTAGCCAATGCCATCTTCGCCCCACAGCCACCCCTGAGATACAAAGTAAGAGGTACACCGCAACGCATCCACATCGCTTCGACCATGCAGAATAACCTCAATGCAGTCTTCCACCCTGGGCATTACAATTGGACAACTCTTCGCCTGTATCCCAAGCAATGCTTTTCCGCACAACCCGTAATTGAGGTAGATGAGATCTGCTTCGGTCTGTGCATCAATGGCTTCTTGAATTTCCAGATGGAGTTTGTCCGGTTCATTATGCAGCTGCTCCTCTAACCATCGGCGTTCAATATCTGAATCTTTGAGAAATGCCTCAATCTCCTTTCGCAAAACACCACAACCAATCAAAACCCGTTTCATTTTGCATCCTCCGCTTCTTATCCATATTTTCAACTTTAATAAAAGCAAGTTTCGTGCCAATTGAAACGGCCTATTTAAGGCTATTTATTCATCGTCTATTCCGTTTTATAATATTAAATGCATTTTAATCATCTATAACGATCAAAATTGAGTATTTAAGTTTAGCTTGTTTTTTTATTGCGTTGTTTTTTTCAAAAATGAAAATCTTATCCATTTGTGATTCATTGCTCTTTTATCGCATTTTCGATTATTCGTTTCCCGATTCCCACTACCCTGCTCAATTGTCGAATGCTACAACCCGTTTCCTTGTGTATTATCCGGATACATTCATTTCTTTCGGTCTTGTTTAAGCTCATTATTTTTAAATATCGCTGATTCTCTTTAACCATTGCCTTGATTCCGTCATCAGTATATTTTACAAAAGTACTCACATCAAGACAATCATCCTGATTAACCTCACACGAGAACTTTTCAAAATCAGAAACTTGTTTAAAATAGCTTTTTATTAAATCAGCGTCAACATATTCTGCTATTCCGTCATATGCGGCGAGATAGTTTTGATAACTGCTCCATTTATACTCAGCCAATGACTTTACCATCTGTGCCTTTAATGGATTATTATGAATATAACGCAGAACGGTCAATAAATATGGTTCATCTTCAACGGTTTCACTACTATATCGGTTTTGAAATAAATGACCCGCTCTTCCATATTTTTGGTTATGAAATCTGACGTACCCAACGGCAATCCGTTTAATGCTTGTGCCTAGCTCTTCGCCTTCCTTCATGAGCAAATGAACATGGTTATCCATCAAACAGTAAGCATAGAGTTTAAATTCTCCCATTTCCTTAGCTCGCTTCAGTTTTTCCATAAAGTACATTTTATCCTCGTCATCCATAAATATGTTCCGACTATCTATCCCCTTTAACATCACATGATAAATACCGGTTATACTTTTTACTCTTGCCTGCCTCGCCATTTTTGACCTCACTTCTTACATCTTCGCTACATTCTATCATATTTTTCTAAATGTGACAATTGGAACGTCCCCGTGTCACTCCAATATTGTCTGTGAAAATCAGAGTGCCAAGAACTTCTTGACATCTTCAATGCTTGAAAAGTTGTCGATTTCATAATTCAATAGTTCCATCATCTTCAGATCCAGCTCAGCAATTCTTTTCTGATATTCAGCAGGCATGATTCCGAATTTTCTTGCTAACCGTAATTGATTGACTGAGTACCTTCTCAAATCACTCAGGCTATCCCGAATTTTTTGGTGATTTAATTACCTTTTTCGATGAAACCTTCTTCAATAGCCTTCTTCTCTCAAAACTTCAGCTAATGTCATGGTTACTTCACTTCCTTCCTTGTAGGTTACTACTAATTGCTTAATAACGGTATTCAGTTGATCTTTTGAAAGCTGTGGTCCAGATGTCAGAATATAGCGCATGCAGGTTTCAAAATACTGAATACCTGTTTCTTTTTCTTCCAACTCATCCAGGGCTCTGGCTGCCTTGAAAATCGTTTCCAGAAATTCCTGACTATTTTTCGTAAAAACATCTCTGAAAATAGACAAAGCAATCGTCAATTCTGCATTTCCTTTGATTTCTTCATCTGAAAAGTGAGATAAGTCATAGAGTTGGTAGCAATAATCCGGTGTCAGTTGTTTGACTTCTTCCGGTAACGTATCAAAATCCATAATCAGATCGCTAAGCATCGATCCCATCTTCCATTGTGTTTTTCCGTGGTAAATCACCAATGGAATGATCACCGGGATATGGGTGTCATTTTCTCTGTTGACTTTCTGGTTCCAGATGCGAACCATGTACGTCAATAACTGCAGTGCAACCATTCTGTCCGGATAGCTCTTGTGTTCAAACAGAAAATAAAGATAACCGTCCCGCTGATTGATTTTTGTTCTGAATAGCATGTCCGAGAATAACTCACTGAGTTCTTCATCAACGTGGCTACCATTCTGAATTTCCAGTTCATTCAGATCAACTATTTTTAAAATTAGTTCTGGCAGGTAGTTCTCGATGAAATCTCTAGCCACTAACGGATTTGAAAATATTTCCTTGAAAAACTTGTCATGGGGATTCTGTATTTTCATCTCACTATTTTTCATTTTTTCACTTTCTTTGCCTTTATTATAATTGATTTCGCGTTAAAATGCCATTGGATTTAGTCGTTTGATTTTGCAATGTGGACGAAGCTAACTTCCGATTGAAGATTTTGTTTTCAGCTTGTCCTCGTCATCGATAATTGATAAAGATATTTTGACTGTCTATCCTTTTTAACATCACATGATAAATACTGATCATACTTTTTACTCTTGCCTGCCTCGCCATTTTTGACCTCATTTCTTATTCGTTTACGCTACATTCTATCATATTTTACTAAACGCGACAACTGAAATTTCGTCCCCGTGTCACTCTAGCAAACTTTGCTCTTTTTGAATAAAAACTCTGGATCTAGATCCGCTTGGTTACACCATTCAATACTATCAAAACTAATACGTACAGTTCTGAATTTCTCCTCATTCTTTAGTTCTTGAAAAATACCTTTTTCCAGATATGGACTGACATCGAATATTCTTTTTTCACCATTTTCAAAAGTTAAGAGCAACTTATAATCATTTAAAGGTTCTACATCTATAACTGCTAAATACATCTTTCGACCTCCTATTTTAATGGATCAATTTTATATGGAAGCTCACTATTCATCGCCAGCATCTAATCCGCAAATAGTTCTTCCTGTCTTAACTCAGCCCAAGCTAGAACAAGCTTAAGCTGTTTCTTTGGCAAATTGCCTTCTTTTAATTCACAAGTTTTAATGTCTATAATAGCCTTATATTCTCCATAATACGCATGAAAATGTGGCGGATTATGTTCTTCTGGTGCACAAAACATCCGAATAATAATTCCATAAAACATACTAATTGTCGGCATTTTATCGTCCTTTCACGTTCCCTACTATTTTAAATTATTTTCGAATCGACACACGATCATAACCAATAACTTATCACAATGAATGCGACGTCATTAATACCTATTCTTCTTTCCTTTATTTTATCATCTCAATCTTTGAATAGCAATGACATCTGAATGGAATCATCGTTTCATTCATTTGACCCTATGATTTCCTACATGGCTCTGTACAACCTCTGGACAGGCTGATTTTTTCAGCCGAAATATTCATGAGGCACTTACACATCTTCGCTACATTCTATCATATTTTACTAAACGTGACAATTGAAACGTCCCTGCGTCACTACAAACGTCCCTGTGTCACTAGATTAGTCGGAAGTTTTGCAAAAGTAACCGGTCCATCCGGTTCCAGTTGTGTGCTCGTTATCTCCTGGCTACAAGCCTGCTGGCGGATACGTTTCAGCCAGTAGTAATAGGATGTCTCTTTGATTTGTGTTTGCTGACACCAGGCTTTGATTGACATCCCGCTCGTCTGCTGATCCTGAATCAGTTGTGTCCACTGTTCCATGCGGAACTTTGTTTTAACTGGAGTAATTTCATCCATTTGCAATACCCTCCTGTGCAGTTTTTCAAAGTCACTTGAAAAACTCGAAAAACTACAACTTGAAAAACTTTGGTTTATGTTTGGAGTCTATTATCTCATGGATTTTTTCGGTATGTAAGGCACCTTGTTATTGATCGCTTACTTTACTCTTGCCTGCCTCGCCATTTTTGACCTCACTTCTTATTCGTTTATGCTACACATTCTATCATATTTTTCTAAATGTGACAATAGAAACGTCCCCTTGTCACTTTCTTTTATCGACAGCCCGCTTTCTTTCCGTTCCTGAATCATTGCCTACCATTTTTCCTTTTGAATGACGTACTGTGTGGACTTCATAAGTGCCATGATAAAACTCTCCCTTCATACTTTTAGTGTTTTCAGAGTAACTCTAAAAACACTAAAAGTTCTGTTTTGAGTCTATTGTCTCATGTTTTTGAAATGTTTTAAATCCATGCGTTTATTGGACTCTTACGTTCCATCTGCCTCTTTAGCCACACCTTCCACTTTTTTTCTAAATGTGACAAGTGAAACGTCCCCATGTCACTCTGTCACTCGCATGTCACTCCCAAAAGAAAAGACGACCCGAGTCCTAAAGAACCCGAATCGTCTCTGTTTCCTTTTTTAAATTATACTCCAAAAATATTTTTCACAGATATTACTAATTTACTATTACAGTTTCTACATTTGATTCGATGTTATCAAATGTTACTGTAAAGTAGTATGTTCCAGTTGTCAAAGTAGGAGTACCATTAACCCATAAAGTTGCCGTATTCGAAGCCACTGTTGGGGTATTTGTTATTATTCCTGTCGGAGCAGAAGTTGTACTGAGCTTGCTTCCATCTGTATACCATGTTACTGTCCCACCTTGTCCATCTGCAATATTACTGGTTGTTATGCCATAGTCTATATTCCCACCAACTGATGGATTAAAACTATTTGGCGTAGATGCTATTGTTACGGTTTGGGTCAAAACAACGAGCGTTGACCCTACTGATTCGATATTATCGACTGTTACTGTAAAATAATATGTCCCAGCTACCATCGGTGTCGAACCATCACCAGCCATGTTTAGCGTTAAACTATTTGATGATACCGTTGGGCTACTCGGTGTGATTCCTTGCGGTGCTCCAGTTGTGGTCGCATATGTATTATCTGTATACCATTTTACTGTTACACCTTGTCCATCTGCCATATTTGTTGTTGTAATAGCATACTGGACATTACCTGATGTCGTAATTTTGAAACTACCTGACGCAGCTCCGACTGTTACAGTTTGATCCAAAACAACGAGCGTTGACCCTGCTGATTCGATATTATCGATTGTTACTGTAAAGTAATATGTTCCAGCTACCATCGGTGTCGAACCATCACCAGCCATGTTTAGCGTTAAACTATTTGATGATACCGTTGGGCTGCTCGGTGTGATTCCTTGCGGTGCTCCAGTTGTGGTCGCATATGTATTATCTGTATACCATTTTACTGTTGCACCTTGTCCATCTGCCATATTTGTTGTTGTAATCGCATAATTGACATTACCTGATGTCGTAATTTTGAAACTACCTGAGGCAGCTCCGACAGATACAGTTTGATTCAAAACAACGAGCGTTGACCCTGCTGATTCGATACCTCCAATTGTTACCTTAAAGTGATATGTTCCAGCTAACATTGGCGACGTACCAGCAACGTTCAGCGTTGCAGCATTCGATGAAATACTTGGGTATCCAGCCGATATTCCTTGTGGAGCTGTAGTTAATGAGCTATAACTACTATCTGTATACCATGTTACTGATGCCGTTTGTCCATCTGCAATATTGCTTGTTGTAATCGCATAAGTAACATTACCAGCTGTTGTCGTTTTAAAATTACCTGATGCAGCTCCTACTGTTATTGATTGTGTTGCACCACCATTCCTTACCTATCTTTTTATAAGATTTCGGCAGGTCTACACCATACGTGCGGCTTTCACCGCATACGGCGTTGCATCGATAATTCTTTATTTAGATGTATTTCATCTAACTTACCGACTGAGCCCCTTCGCTAGCTTCTGTTTTATCCTGAACTCATGTTACCATCAAGCTATTTCCATTTCTGGTTTTTCGGCAGAAGGTCATCACTACTATGAACCCGCTGAGCCCGAATAAGGATCATCAGGTCTGCCAACCTTTCTCTTATTCAGCATCAAACGTTCCTCTTTACTTATCCCTTTTTTGGGCTGCCTTAGGTCTCCACTAACGACATAGCACAATCAGGTTTAACATCCCGAATTGTTCCTGATTCAGCAACATATTTAAACGTTGTTGGTTCAAGCCAAGCCCAAGGTATTATCTATATTTAACAGCATGAACGAATAGCTATTCCGCATTAACATGGATTAGGCAATCTTGACCATAGCAACCTTTTAAAGAACCCCGCACAGGACTTGCACCTATTACGACTTCACCTGGCTTCACATCGATTGACTGACAGATCAATCAACTGTGCAGGAGGATCAGGTATGAGATTATAGGGTGTTATCCCAACTAGGGTTTTCACCTAGTCATTCAGTAAAGAAGTTAAAGAAAAGGCCCCATACCATTATGGTATGAGGCCATTCTCTTCACTCGTTTCATTCTAATAATCAGAATTTATAGAGTAACGTTTCGCACTTTTATTATTGGGCTGTTGCTGTACCAAGCAAATTAGTTGCAGCTGGATTTGCTGCTAAATCCGCAATCGCTCCAGTACCTTCTGTACCTAAAGTACTACCACTGACAGTACTTCCTACTGCAGTAGTTCCGGCAACGCCAACTGTCATTGTTACTGTAGTATCATTTGCTGCAATAATGCTGATACCAACTGTTGTTGTTCCATCCATTGATGTTGTCCAAGCCGTTCCACCTTCTGTAGGTAGTGTCACAAGTGATTTATCTGCGGCTGGGATTGCTCCAACTACTGCTGCATGTGCCGCTAATTTTTCTGAAGCATCAAACACAATTGTTGGAGTAGCACCTGTTGAAATTGATTTGTATGTTAATACTGGTGCTGCTTTATCTGTTGAAGTTACAACATCAGTTGTTGTTGTAATATTACCAACAAGATCTTCAATTGAACCATCAACTGCTGCTGTTGGTGTTGCGCCTGTATCAGGTGCACCTGACTCATTAAGTTTAATTACTGCTGTATCTCCAGTTACACTTAGTACTGAATTTACAGTATAATCATCGCTAATGCTGAAATCAGATGCTTGAACTGTACCACCGACAACAGATTCAGAAAATACAACTGTTAATTTGTCAATTTGTCCGTTTGTATCTGCATCACCAGTTTCGACAGATTTAATAAATGGTGCTACTTTATCTGCGATCGCAGATCCAGCAAGTTTTATTTCGGCATTCACACCACCAAATGATGAAGTAAGGGCATTCGCTTCAAGCACTAACTTATCATCACCCGCCCAACCTGCTGCTGCTGTATTTGTTAACGGCGTGTGAATTTCGATAGTTACAAAAGCTTTATTGCCTTGATTTACATACGTAGCATCATCTACAGCTTCTGTAGCGAATTTGATCTTACTCTTGTCAATTGCTTGAAGTTCTGTATTTACTTCAAATGTAACTGTGTCTTTTTCAGTAACCTTAGCAGAGTCTGCTACATATTCTGGTGCAACTGATGTAGCTGCTTCAATATCTTTAGTAACCGATAATCCACCAATTGCATTTCCTAATGTGTCTGTAAATGTACCACTAATGTCTAATTTGTCGTCTGTTCCATCTAAATCAGCAACAGTAGCGCCTAATGCAATTTCTACTGTTTTTGCATCTTTAATTGAAGCTACAGTTCCTGTTGGGAAATCTGTTTGTGCTAAATTAACTTTTAATACGTAATTAGTTAATGTTGTTAAACCAGTAGCTGACATATCTTTGTCAAATTTAACAATTAACTTGTTATCTGTACCATCATAAATTACTGCGTCAACTTTAGGTGCTACTTTATCAGCAACTGCGATTGTTTTTGTTACAGTAACCAATGTATTTGGTACCACTGCTTTGTCCTTAATGTTTTTAATTTCTAAAGTATAGTTTCCTGCATCCATATCAGCTGTTGTTGTGATTGTAGTTTTCTTGTCAGCTGAAACATAAGCTAAAGTGCTAAGTGAAACTGCTTTATTATCACTATCTCTTAAAATGAAATTGCTTGCAGTTTGTGCGTCTGTAGCATCAACATCTTTACTGAATACTACTTCAATTTTCTTAGCTGTAGTGGCTTCTGCACTCACTACTGTTGGTGCAGTTGTGTCAGCTACTACCGTTGCTTCAAGGGTTACTGGCAATGCTAAAATATTACCATACAGATCTTTTGCTTTATTTGCATCGGTAATACCAGCTTTGTAGTCAATGAAAATGCTTGATGTACCTGGTGGTAACGCATCAGCAAATAATACTTTGTATTGATTTGCAGCAACTTTAGTAACTGCAGACCCAGTTACCTCATGGTGGGTTTTGTAAGTGTGTGAGAATACAACATTTGCATTGTTTACAAGTGTTGTAGAATCCATGTCTTTACTAAACTCTAAAACAACAGTTTTAGCATCAGACTCAACTTCTTTTAATGCAACTGTTGGTGCAGTTGTATCGCTACCATATACAAAAGATAAATCAGTCGATACATTTTTGAATCCAGCTAGATCAGGAACACCTTCAACTGTTAAAGTATAATTCCCATCTGGCAATACTGTTCCAAGTGTCAATGTTACTATATTTCTATCAGCAGGCCCAGCTGTAGTTACAACTGCCGGTGCTGAGTAAGTACCATTATTGATTTTATAAGTTCCTCCTGCTTTAACTGGTTCAGAGAAAGTAACTTTTAAAGTTTTGGTACCGGTTTGAACTACTGATTGCGCTATTGGCAATGTAGTATCAAAGAATGAAAGATCAAAGGATACTTCCGCTAATTTTTGATCATCAGCAGTCATAACATCTTTGATTGTTAATTTACGGGTTTCTTGATTAACAGCTGCTTTTGCCGTATCCAAATCAATCAAAACTGTTTTTTCATCTGCTTGAAGAGTTGCCACTGCATCTGTTAAGTCAGCATTATCAGTTCCTACTTTTGCATCTAAAGCATAGTTGTTAGTTAGATCTTCTGCTGTATCTTTTGTTACTGCAGTATTGAATTTCACTTCAATTTGACCAAGGTTAAGTACAGTTACTGATTCAACTTTCAGCACTTTTACTAAGTCAGCTTGAGCTGCTGTAATTGCTGCGGTAGCTGCGTCAACTTCTGATTGAAGATTATCACTTGTTACTACGTTAGCATCAACAACTGCTTGATAAGCTGCCCAAGATTCTGCAGTATAATCAGATTCTGTTACGGCTGCTAAAGCTGCATCGTAAGCTGTTAAATCAGCTACTTTTTTCACAACTTCAATCTTAATTCCTTCAAGACGTAATGCTTGGCCTTCTGTACCAGACATTTCGCCATCATATTTCCAGCCATCTTCCCAACCAATGTTTTGAATGTGTGTCTTATAACGTACAGAATAATCAGCTGCGCTGTCGCCAGTTAACATAATCTTGATTCCTTCAAGACGTAACCATTGACCAACTGTTCCGGAAAGTTCGCCGTCAGAAACCCAGCCTTGATCCCAGCCTAAGTTTTCAATCTGAGTGATATAGGTAACACCTAAATCAGCCGGCAGTTTTTCGTTATCGATTTTAATTTCGATTCCTTCTAAACGTAAGCCTTTTCCTTCAGATCCTGACATGGCTCCGTCAGAAACCCATCCTTGAGCCCAGCCTTCATTTTGAATCTGAGTTTGATAGGTTATACCATCAACTTGTCCTTCTTCAGCAGCTGCTGCGCTTCCTGTGAACAATCCAACAAATGAATCCCAAGCTGATGGTTGTTTTTCAGCTGCGAATACACTTGAAGAAAAGACGACAGATAGCATTAACATTGCTGTTAGAATACGTACTACATTTTTCTTCATACTTAATCCTCCGTTGTTAAATTTTGGGGTTTTTTATCTGGAAGTTTCAGCAAAAATTTTGACATTAATCGCCTAAAAATTCCAGAGCATAATCTTGCTCCTTATTGTTGTTCTGGATTTACTGTTCGAACTGTCCCTCTTTCCTCCTTCCTAATTATAAGCTGTGCAAACCAATATTACCATTGAAAAAGTTAGTCCGCCAATACAGTTGAATGGTAAACCGAGAAAGAGCGTTCTTGTATGATTCTACACCTTCTTAAGGTTATTTGCAATAAATATCGTTTGTTTTTTGAATAAAAATCGTGATTTTTACATTACAAATCCGATATAATATGCGTTCAACTCATATTGTTGGCACATTCTGATATTTTACGTTAACAATGTGGCTGACATTTTCAATTTAACCAAACAAACTGCCATTTTTCCGGGTAAAACAAGATTCAAAACGGTTTCATCGTTCGATGTCATCAGCTCCTTTCATCATTGCCATGCTGGTTGTTCATTTTCGACACTATATTTGGTTAACGCAGGAGTACTGCGTTTTATTGCATCGAATTTTATTTTTTTTTATTTTTTTATTTGATTTGCTGTGCAACCAAGAATGATATCGTTGCATGCTGTTTTTCAACCCGGGGATGACACGGGGACGCGACGGGATGTCATCTCTTAGGAGCTGACACGCCGTATCGTCCCCGTGTCACCCCCTAACCCCGTATCACCCCCTAACTTCACTTTCTTAATCTATCGGGTTAACGGGCGGTTGCGGTTCCGTTGGTGCAGGCATCGCTGGTTGCGGTTCTACCGTCATTGGTTCGTCTAAGGTCGTTTTTTCGCCTTCCGGTGGTTTTTCAGCTTCAGGTGTTTTTTCACCCTCCGTTTTCTTATCGCCTTCAGCGGGTTTTTCCGCTTCAGTGGTTTTGTCGCCTGGGGTTAAGACTTCTTCGGCGGGTTTTTTGGTTTCTTCCGAAACTATCGCTTGATCCGGCGTTACGGGATTGTTTATTTCAAGCGGTTCTGACGTGCTCGTATCAACAACCGTTTCATCGCTCGGTTCAGCGACAGTCTCAGTTGGCGTAATCGGTTCAGTCACAATCGGCGGAAC
This sequence comes from uncultured Acetobacterium sp., assembly GCA_965140355.1. Classification (GTDB taxonomy): domain Bacteria; phylum Bacillota; class Clostridia; order Eubacteriales; family Eubacteriaceae; genus Acetobacterium. The sequence continues at coordinate 306,353 of OZ223194.1, forward strand.
CGTCGTTTCAGTCCCTTTGATATCTTTTTCAGATTCATCAATTTTAATAACGCTGGTCAGATCAACCGCTTTTTCTTTGGATACCACCAACAAGTCAGTCAGTGACATCGATGCGAGGGTCTCCATTTTTAAAGAACTGTCGGCCGTTACCAATTCTTTCATTACATTCAGCTTACCGGTCGACACGTTATATTGCTGCGCTTCGGTCACTGCTTTCTGATCGGGCGCAACGGTTTGATTGACCACCGTCGCACTGACGTTTTCGGCGGTTGCACTGGCTTTGATTACCTGATTAAGTGATCCGGCCAGATCATCGGCTTTGGCGGTGTTCTGATTTTCTACCGACACCATTACAACATTTTTATCGGCATCGATATAGCCGTTTTTAATCATCGTGGTAATGATCTGACCAACCGATGCTTCCAGATTGGTTTGATCGAGATTTTCCTGATCGAGTTTTTCCTGGACGTTTTCATTAACCGTTTTAACCGTCAGAATTTGCATATGTTTATTGGTGACGATTTCGACACTCTGATTGGCATCCAGCGTAATCACGCTTTCCGGATTGTTAAACTCGGCAAACCAGCTTGAAATACAAACCAGCATGACCAGTATTCCGGCAAAAGCAACGGAAACCGGTTTAAAATATTTCGGTAGAAATCGGGCTTTTTTGACCGTTTTTTGCGGTTGTCGGGTAATATAGTCCAGTTCGGTCATTTTGACCACCGGCATTGCTGCCAATTTCTCAAAATCCAGCATCGGAGCCATATTGATGCCTTGCCGCAAAGACTTTTCAATATTCAATTGTTTTTTATCAGCCACTATATCACCTCCTGTTCGGTGAGATATTTTTTCAATTTTTTTAATCCGCGATGATATTTAGACAACACCGTCGATAATTTCATCTCCAGATTGTTGGCTATTTCGCGGTGGGTAAATCCGGAAATTGCATGTAAAAGAATAATTTCCGTTTCTTCAGCATTTAAGATTTTTAAAGCCGCCTGGAGCACCAGCCGATCTTCATTGTCAGTAATATAAGAAAAGTTCGGATCGTTTTCGAGATCGGTTATTTCCACACTGTCATTTTTTTGTTTAAGTCGGAGTTTCGAGATCGACAAATTCCGGGCAATTGTAAATACCCACGCCATTGGTTTACCCATAGGATTATAAAGATGGGCGGCCGCCCGAATTTTCAGGTAGGTATCCTGAACCACATCCAGGGCATCATCATGATTTTTAAGTGTCGATAGAACAAACGCATACACGGTGCGCTCGGTCAAGCGGTAAAATTCTTCAAATGCGTCCATATCGTTTTGGGCAATGCGCGTGAATATGGTTTCATCAATTTGCAGTTTTGGTCGTTCTTCGCTGTTTATGTTTTCTGGTACCACCATATTCAAAAATAGGTTCATCAGGTATAACCCCCAACATTATATTAACGTTTTGATCAAACGTTTTATTGCATCATTTGTAAATTTTTTACAATTCCTTATTATTGACGATAATTTGTTAAATTGCAAGCAGTAGCAGCTTGTGAGCTACATTTTTTTTGCACGATTCTTTTCTATCTGATTATAACATAATTGGGCTGCTTTTTCTGGAATAATGTGATTAATTACAATATTAATACCCATTTAACGTGATCTTTACTGATTATCTCGCCGCTATATAATAAAGAAGATTTTTTTTGATAGCAATTGTATGAATTTTTATCTTCTGCCTACCAAGGTTTATAGGTGACTTTTTTTCATATGCGTGATAAAATAGAATTATTATGGGAATATAAATTTTATCACATTTTTTAGAGATGCGAAGTACACAAATTTTAATGTTGTCTTTTGGGCTATTTTTCAGGTAATCGCAAAAAACAGCGAACAATGGAGGAGTATAAAATGGAAAAAAAGGTAAACTATTCAGTTGATGATTTGATCGATCTACACGTCTTGCAGCAATTTCAAGATAGTTTTGCAAAAGCACTCGGTATGGCCAGCGTTTCTGTTGATAATGTAAAAGGAACCATTACCGAACCCAGTAATTTTACAGATTTTTGTATGAAGTATACCCGTGGCTCAACCGAGGGCAACAAACGTTGTGTCAGTTGTGATATCAACGGTGGCAAAAAAGCCGGCACTTCCGGAAAACCTGCGGTATATTCCTGCCATGCCGGTTTGGTCGATTTTGCGGCGCCAATTGTTGTTGATGGTGTTCAAATCGGAGCCATCCTTGGTGGCCAGGTGCTTGATGCTCCCCCTGATGAAGCCAAATTTAGAAAGATCGCTCGCGAGATTGGTGTCGATGAAGACGAATACATTGCGGCATTACGTAAAATAACCATTGTTCCCCGTGCGAAAATTACGGCAGCGGCAGATATGTTATACATTTTTGCCAATTCTATTTCTAAAATGGGCCATCATAATCGCTTGTTGGTGGATGAAACTGAAAAATTCCAATCAATCTCGGAAAATATGTTTGAAAATATTCGTACGGTCAGTGAAGTGATCGCCAACTTCTCCGTTCAAATTGATTCATTAATTAAAGCCTCAGACGAATTATTGGAATCTTCAACCGTTTCTAAAAACAAAGTTAAAGAAACCGATTCAATTCTTAAGTTTATTCGGGATGTTGCCACCCAGACTAATCTACTCGGTTTAAATGCCGCCATCGAAGCAACCCGCGCCGGCGAATTCGGCCGCGGCTTTAATGTCGTTGCCGATGAAGTCCGAAAACTGGCTGTCATGAGTGTCGATTCCGCTAAAAAAATCGAAAGTATCCTCGACAGTATCGTTGTCAGTATGAACAGCGTTGAATCCCAGGCGGCCAAATCTTACAAAATTATTGGCGAACATCAGGATGCCATGATCGAAATAAACGAAAAATTAGCATTACTCAACCAAATATCCGATAAATTAAAGGTTGAGATCAATACCCTTAAAAACAGCATTTATTAAAAACCTTGAAGGCGGTGTGTCCGCCTGAAACTATCGGTAAACGACCGTACCGACAATTGTTAGATCATGTTGTGTGCCTCAAGGCGAACAGTTGCAGCGAAAAGGTTATTTTTAACCAAAGGCTTTGATTGCAACTGTCCGAATTGCGTGCATACAACAGATTAACAATTGGTCGGTACGATGTTAGCTTTTTTAATAGGCTAAGGCGGTGCACCCGCCTTTTTTTTATGCGCTAAATTACAAATATTTGGCATGTTTTTCTAATTCCTTCTATTTAATAGGTGTAACACCATTTTAAAAAAGGAGGATAAACAATTGAAATGAAAAAATTCTTAGACGATCTGCCCCAGTATTTTGCACTGCTGGGTTCGGTGTTAGGTTTTCTGTTAGGCGGGTTTGACAGCTATTTATATACGCTGTTAGGTTTTATCCTGATTGATTATCTCACCGGCCTAGTAGTTGCCATCACTCTGCGGCAGGTATCCAGTGAAGTTGGTTTTGTTGGCATTCTAAAAAAAATGCTGATTCTGGTGATGGTCGCAATGGGGCATCTATTGGATCAGAATCTTTTAGGGGCCGGAAATGCCCTGCGCACGGCGGTTATTTTCTTTTACACCGCTAACGAAGGCATTAGTATCACCGAAAACCTGACCCGTTTAGGTTTTCCCATTCCCGCCAAACTTAAAATGGTTCTGGCCCAACTTTATGACAAAGAAAAGGAGGAACAATAAGATGTATCTAAAACTGATTCAGGAGGCGCTAATCCTCGTCGGTTATTTCCCCGGTCCGGTAGACGGCCAGGATGGCCCCTTAACGCGGGCGGCAATTAAGGCTTTTCAAAGTGATCACGGCCTAACTGCCGATGGCTTGGTCGGGCCACTTACACATCACGCTCTTTTTGACGGTGGCACCAATGCGGATAAACCGGCTTCCACCACAGTTAATGAACAATTAACCCCGCACTTTAACCGACAGGAGTTTAAATGTTGTTGTCAAGGCCGTTATTGCAATGGCTTCCCGGCTGAGATGAACCCGGAGCTGGTCGGTCAAATGGAAGCCATTCGTCTGGTTGTGGAGCTGCCGATTATCGTCACCTCCGGGGTTCGTTGCCCCACCCGCAATGCCGAGGTTGGCGGTATTCCCAATTCCCGCCATCTCAGTGGCAATGCGGCCGATTGTTATGTGCCGGGGATGACCGTTTATGAACTGGCGGCCGCGGCGAGAAATGCCGGACTCGGCGTGATTGTTTATAAAAATGAAGGATTTTGTCATCTGGAGCTTTAATTTTTTAAATTTTTCTCTTTTCTATGGCATGTTTTTCTTTTTTATTCCATTTATAAGTATAACCGATGAAAGGAGGTACACACAATGCCAGTAACAACTGATTTTCTCAGCAATAAGCTTCAAGTTCGTTCGAACTATGGCGTAGTCGATGGTAAAGAAGTGATTAAGTCAAAAACTTATTCGCATCTGAAAGAAACCGCTGCCGATGATGATATTTATGCTGTGGCTGAATCACTTGCCAGTTTGCAGGTCCCAACCATGGAAGAAGTAATCAAAATCGAAAGCACACTCTTGATTCCCGGTGTTTAAAACATCCCTGCCGGTTAATTTGTAACTTTGCAAATTGGCCACTTTAAATATGAAGAAAGGAGGTCACTCAATATGCCAGAAATTAAAGCAACCATGGTTTTTGAACGCGCCGACGGTAAAAAATCAACCATTTCCGTGTCCGATGCTGACCCGGCGGTTACCGCAACCGAACTAAACAATGCGATGGACCTAATCCTCGCCAAAAACGTCTTTGCGCCTGACAATAACGAGCTTGTCAAAAAAGTCAGTGGAAAGCTGATCAGTACGACAACTCAGGATTTTGAAATGTCCGTTTAATGACAAGCGAGGGGGAACCCTCGTTAGCGATTAGCCGCAAACCCGTACCGATCAATTGTTAATCTGTTGTATGCACGCAATTCGGACAGTTGCAATTAAAGCTTTGGCTAAAAATAGCCTTTTCGCGGCAACTGTTCGCCTTGAAGCACACAACATGATCGAACAATTGTCGGTACTGCAGCTTATTTTATTTACAGTTCGTCGCGAGGGGAAACCCTCGCTTTTTTAATACCGGAATGCGTTTTAATCCTATTTTAGAAAATGGTTGAAAAGTGAACTGAAATCATATATAATAAATTAAAGAACATATGTTCTATTTTATCGAAAGAGGTGACAATGTGGAAAATAATGAAATGATTCTTTGGATTCGGGGCGCCAAACAAAAAGATCCCCACTGCCAGTTGGCTTTAATTAACGGCTTCAAGCCGCTTATTAAAGCGATGATCCGTCGTTATGTATACGATTCCCATGCTTTTGAAGATTATTTGAGTGAAGGAACGATTGTATTGCTTAATGCCATCGATAGCTTTGATGAAAAATTGGGAGTTCCCTTTTCCGGCTACCTGAAAAAAGAACTCTTTTATTATTTTGTCAATGTCGCCAAAAATCATCAAAATTTGTATTCACTTGATGCAACCGCTGATGATGATGCCACTGCTTTACAAAATAGTTTGCCCGACACGACTGATATTGAAGGCGATTATCTCCACGGCGCAGATTTGCAGGCGTTATTTGTTTATCTGCCCAAACTAAGAGAACGACAACGATGGATTATTGACGAACATTATTTTAAAAACCGCAGTTTTCGGGAAATTGCCAATAGCGTCGGGGTCAGTTCCAACAGCCTGGTAAAACTCCACCGGCGGGCTATTTCGGATTTACGAACATATCTGGGCCTCGAACTGGTCAATTGATATTGGCGAACTCTGTCACGCCAGTGTGATACAAGCTGGTTTCAATCGTCATCCCTTTAAAGACATCCAGCGTTGCTCGGGCATGACTTGGGGACATTTCGATCGTCATCCCTTTAGACATACGGTGCTGCTCGGGCATGACTTGGGGACATTTCGCCTGTCATCCCTATGGGCTGACAGGCGTAACGTCCCCAGGTCACGCCCTACCGCGTCCCATATCACGCTCTATTTGAGGGTTTCGGCAATTTGATTTAGTTTTTTTAAACGATGATACACCCCGGATTTCCCGACCGGAGGGTCCAGACGTTCACCGAGTTCTTTAATACTGGCATCGGGATAATTTAAACGCAGTTCGGCAATATCGTAAAGGTTAGCCGGTAGATTTTTTAACCCCAGCCGTTCTTTGACGAGCATAATATCGGCTACCTGATCATAGGAGGCGGCAATCGTTTTATTAAGATTGGCGGTTTCGCAATTAACCTGGCGATTCACATCATTTCGCATTTCTTTAACAATACGGATATTCTCCATCTCCATCAATCCCCGATGAGCGCCGATCACATTGAGAAAATCGGCCACACTTCCACCTTCCTTGAGATAAAGCACCCAATGCGCTTTACGGTGAATCAGGTTAGACTTAATTCCATAACAATCGAGTATCGTTTTAATGCTTTGCAGATAGGCACACTGTTCGTTTGTGATGGCCGGGCTGCGCTCTATTTTTTTGTTCGCAATCGCAACTTTTTTACCAACCAATTCTAAATGATAGGTTTTTTCCGGATTTGACACCGAACCGCAACCCAAAAAAACGCCGCGAACATACGCTTTTGTCTGGTTGTCCTGATTTTTAAATTTCTCTGGAACCTGATTGGCAAAAAAAGCCTGGCCCTGAGCGTTAAACGATAAAATCTGACATGTTTCCAGAATCTTTTGAGCAATCGTATTTTCTTCAATAACAACCCGATAAGCGCGATGTTCTTTGAACTTTCGCGTTTTTTCAATTTTAATTTTTGCCTTTACCTGATACAACCCTTTAATCAACTGATAACATCTGGCGGCAACCGAGGGATTTTCTGTTTTGACACTAATACTCATCCCCGCGGATTCATCAATCGCAATGGTGGCGATCGACCCAATTATTCCCGACAATTCAGCCTGTTGCGAGGCAATCGAACCAAAAGGCAGTTTTGATAGATCTTTTTTTAGAATAGCTGAAAATGTCATTGCTTTTTCCTTTCGCACAGCGCTGCTTACGTTTATTTTACATAGGTTTCAAAAATCCGGCGAGCCAGCAAATCGGCATCGTGACGGACAAAACCATTTTCCATCACCACATAGTCATCTAATAAATAGTCATATCCTTCCAAATGTTTTTCCATCGGAACGACGTTTGCATCACATTTCCTATATTTTTCTTCAATACTTTTAGGCAGATTACCCGTATTAGCCACGACATAATCAAACAGTTTTCCCTCGGCCTGATCAAGATGTGCTTCAATCGCCCGAATATGGTCTTCCTGGGTGTAATTACTCGTTTCGCCGGGTTGCGTCATGATATTGCAAATATAAAAACGCTTGGCGCGACTATCAAAAATAGCTCTGGCGATATCTTTCACCAACAGATTAGGAATCACACTGGTATAAAGGCTGCCCGGTCCCAGAATGATCAGATCGGCATCGCAAATGGCTTCGATCGTTTCCGGCAATGGTTTGATATCATTGGGTTTTAAAAATATTTGGGCAATGGCACTTTGTTGTTTTATCGCTGCCTTGGGAATAGCGGATTCACCTTCGATTATTTCGCCGTTTTTCAATGTTCCCATCAGAACCATTTGCGACAAAGTCACCGGCAGAACCTCACCTTTTATTTGCAAAACATCGGATGTGCGTCTAACGGCATCGTAAAAGTCATGGCTGATGCCGTTCATCGCTGCTAAAAATAAATTTCCAAAACTTTGGCCGGCCATCGATCCGCCGGGAAAACGATAATTAAATAACTCCTGCATCACATTTTCGTCATCTGCCAAAGCCAATATACAACTTCTAATATCGCCCGGTGGGAGGATGCCTAAATCTTCTCTTAGCTGTCCCGATCCGCCCCCATCATCACCGACGGTCACAATCGCAGTCAGATTATTGGTGTATTTTTTTAACCCCCGGAGAATCGCCGATAACCCCGTGCCTCCGCCAATAGCGACCACCTTGGGATTTCTCACTTTGACAATATCTTTTAGGGTAAACTCCCTTATGTATTCTTTCATATCCACGATAGAATTCACATCCTTTTATATTAGTTTCTTAACTAGCGGTGCCAGTCGCCCGGTCATGACATGGGGACGCGCCCCAAGTTTAGTGTTCAAGTCGATTTTTCTTGATATCTCGATGTTTAAGGCTCGTTTCATAACCTTTTTTCCGCAAAGCCTGATTTAAAAGATAAGCTAAAGTGACCGAACGATGTTGGCCACCGGTACAGCCAATGGCAATTTCAATCGTATTTTTTGAGACTTTATAAAACTGTGGAATGACAAATTCAATTAAATCCAGAAGTTTAGTTAAAAATATCTGTGCTTCCGGAAATGACATCACATAATCTCGGACCGTCTGATCTTCACCGGTCAGGCTTCTTAATTCTTTCCGATAAAAAGGATTAACCAGAAAACGGACATCAAAAACATAATCAGCCCCCATGGGGCTGGCATATTTAAAACCAAATGAATATATTTTCACCTTTGGTTTGGCATTATCTTTATCATTTTCAACCAGTTTGATAAGTTTTTCTTTGAGTTGACTTACTCTAATGTCCGACGTATCAATCTCTTCATCGGCAATTTCCCGCAGCCGTTCCAGACTTTTTCGTTCCTGCTGAATCGCTTCTAATAAATTGCCAGCCGAATTGGTTAACGGATGATTACGTCGGGTTTCCTGATATCGGGACACCAATACTTCATTTCGGGCATTTAAAAAAATGAGTTCAATATCATCTTTTTCTTCTTTATAATCCGCCAGTGAGTAATCTTTTCCATCTAAAAAAATATCACCACGCACATCCGTTACCAGGGCAATTTTTTCAATCTCGGTGGCTGACTGCTGACACAGATTAATAAAAGTCACAATCAATTGAGGTGGGATATTATCGACACAAAAAAAACCCAGATCTTCAAGGATTTGTATCGCCTGAGATTTTCCGGCTCCTGACATGCCTGTTATAATAATGATTTTCATGACTTCTTCCTTTTCTTTGGGTAGTAACGGGTGACGCGGGGGACGTTTCACTTGTCATCCTTACGGGCTGACTTTCAGACTGTCAAAACAAACGACGTCGAACCGACAATTGTTCGATCATATTGTGCGCCTCAAGGCGAACAGTTGCCGCGAAAAAAACTATTTTTAGCCAAAGCTTTGCTTGCAACTGGACGAATTGCGTACATGCAACAGATTAACAACTAATCGGTATGGTCGTTTATCGACAACCTCAGGGCAACGTCCCCCATGCCACACCCTCTCATCGCCGGGGCTCCTTATTCTTCGATATTGATAATCCGGCTAATCGGAATCCCGGCGTCTTTAATGATTTGGGGCGTATCGCGCATATCCCCTAACGCCTGCCGGGTATGAGCATCGCTATTAATCGCGAAGTTTACCGGATATTTCATGGCGATCTTTATTTCTTCGGCGTTTAAATGATCATGGCGGGGGTTGATTTCCAAAATTACGTCATTTTCAGCTGCGACTTTTGCAACCGCATCCACATCGATGGGAATCTTATCGCCGGGGTGCGTAATCAATTTAATATTGTAGCGCTTCATCATTTTGATATAGGTTCGGGTGTTCATCCGCACCACGTATTTTTTTAAAAACGGCAACACCCGGGCCGCATAATTAGGCAACGAAAAAACAAAAACATCTTTGATGCTGGCCGGAATATAGCCGTAATGATATCCGGCACTGATCCAATCGCAATATTTTTTTTCTTCTTCGCCAATATCAATATTTCCGTTTGCTCCGGTGATATTGGACTCAACCGACAAATAAATATCGATATCATCGTATTTTTTATTCAGAACATCTATTTCCGCCCGCATTTTGGCAAAATTCTCTTTTTTGACCCCAAACACCGGATGACTTCGGCCATGATCGGAAATGGTGATCGCTGTTAAGCCAATCTGGCGGGCTTGCTCGACCATTTCCGCAATGGTATTTTTGCCATGGCTATAGGTGGTATGGGTGTGCATATCGTGTTTTATTTTCATTATCTTCCTTTTTTGCGTTTTTCGACGCATAAATGAACGGCTCTTTGGTGTTTTCTTGATTATTTAACATCAGAAAAACCGTCCCTTTTTTACTTTTTCCGCTTAGTCCTGACCGATGACAATAACCTCGGTTTTTAATTCGACCCCAAATTGACTTCTAACACCAGCCTGAATGGCCCCAATGAGGTTTAAAATATCGGTCGCCGTAGCCCCGTCTCTATTAATTACAAAACCACTGTGTTTCTCAGAAACTTGTGCCCCGCCGACGCGGTGGCCTCGAAAACCGGCATCCTGCACCAGCTTACCGGCATAATAACCTTCCGGCCGGCGAAAAGTGCTGCCGGCACTGGGATATTCAAGCGGTTGCTTGGTCGCTCTCTGGGTATTCAGATCCAACATTTTGTCTTTAATTTCCTGATAATTCCCCTGTTTAAGCTGAATTTCCACACTGATCAAAACCCAATTATTGGCTTGTAAAACACTGCTGCGATAACCAAACGCACACGCCGCTTGCGGGATGGTTTTTACGGTCCCGTCTTCGGTAATCACCTGAATGCTGGTAATAATTTTTTTCATTTCGCCGTCGTAGGCACCGGCATTCATCGTAACCGCACCGCCTAAACTGCCGGGAATCCCAGAGGCAAATTCGATTCCGGTCAGTTTTTCTTCAAGCGCGATGTCAGCCAGATCTTTTAGACTAATTCCCGGTTCGGCAATCAGGGTTTCCCCTTCCACTTTAACGAGATTAAGTTCTTTGGTATTAATGATAATCCCGCTGTAACCACCATCACGGACAATCAAATTACTGCCATTTCCCATAATATAAAAGGGTTTTCCCGACGCTTTACAAATCTTTAAGACTTTTTCTAATTCTTCTTTTGATTGGGGCCTTAAAAAAAGATTCGCTGGCCCCCCTACCTTAAAAGATGTATGTTTTTTCATGGGTTCATTTTCAATTATATTTTCAGCTGCCAAAACAGCTTTTAATTCTTCGATTGTCTTATTCATCTAATCGCCTCTCTTTACACGAAATATTTTTATATCATGTTATAATTGTTTAATCACGATTCACCAATAACTTAATTCAAATCCACCATTATCTTTTCCATTTTTTTGATTTATTTTTAATTATCATACCATTATTTTATCAGATTCGCCACAAAAACAGACCCTTTCCGGGTCTTTTTAAGGAACGCCCAAGGGGGCGTTTCAGACTGTCAAAAAAGATAACACAGTCCCGACAATTGTTCGATCATATTGTGTGCCTCAAGGGGGCGCTTGTATTTTGCGACTTATCCGGCAACCGCACAAACAGTTGCCACATAAACTTCTTTGGCTCCAGCTTCTAACAAGGTCGCACTGCTTTCGGCAAGAGTGGCCCCGGTCGTCAGGACGTCATCAACCAATAAGACGGTTTTATTTTGAATCATTTCTATCTTTTCCACCTGAAAAGCGCCAATTAGATTTTGCAGCCGTTCTTTCCGGCCTTGACCAATCTGATGGGGGGTATCGCGGTTTCGCCAAAGAACTTCAGTCGCTAATACCAAAATGTGATCATGAAGATCGTTTTGACTAAACCATTGGACAATCCCCTGCGCGATCTTTTCGCTTTGATTATAACCCCGTTCTGCCAGACGATGGGAATGAAGCGGCACGGGGATAATCAGATCGACATTCTTAATCCAGTGACAGCGACTAAGCCCCGGCCCCATTTGAGTGCCCAGCCAAATCCCTAAATGCGGGCGGTCTTTAAATTTGACGGCTTGAACCAGTTTGGGACCTGAACGTTGATAATTGAGATATACGTAACCGCCGGCAAAAGGAAGATTGAGTTTTGCACAAGGCGTACAAATATTTCGTTCGGATTCAAAAATAGGTCGTCCGCACTGATTGCAACAGGGATTTATCATGATCGGCAACTCATCTTGACATTGCCGACATAAAAAGCGGTCCGTTACAAAAAGAACCTTGCCACAGATCGGACAGGTTCCATTTTTAAGAAACAGGTTATTTTCCAGAAAGGTCAACAGGAATTGTTTTAGGTTCATGATTACCTCGTGAAGGGGGGAAATTACGCCATCGGGTGTTTAATATAAGCGATAATCCGATCTTTGAGGGCGGTTTGACGCTCCTGAGCCTCTGACGATTTGATCATCTGACGAAAGACGTATTGGTTGCCCATCAGGATCAGCAGTTTTTTAGCCCGGGTCACCGCAGTATATAACAGTTTGCGGTTAAGAAACAGCGGCGGGCCGCCAACGATCGGCATTACCACCACGGGAAACTCACTGCCCTGGCTTTTATGCACCGTCATCGCATAAGCATGGGTTATTTCATCCATCTGGTCAAAATCGTAAAGCACCCGTTTGCCGTCATTAAATAAAATCGCAAACGATTTTTCCCGATTGCTGATCCGTTCCAAAATACCAATGTCGCCGTTATAAATGCCCTCGCCTTCTTCATTACTATCGGTATCTTCCCATTTTATCCGGTAGTTATTTTTAATCTGCATGACCTTATCGCCCTCCCGATAAATCACCATTCCAAACTCACGTTGGGCGGCGGTCTCGGTGGGCGGGTTTAACACCGCTTGCAGCTCGCGATTGAGGTTGATCACCCCAACTTTTCCGTTTTTCATCGGCGAAATCACCTGAATGTCATGTAAACTGTCAAAACCCTTGGCGCTGGGCAAACGGCTGGTCACCAGCTCGAGAATATCCCGCAGTAGTTTATCACCGTCGTTTTTGTTAAGAAACAAAAAATCACTCTGGTTATTAATATCCGGCATCCGTCCGTGGTTAATTTCATAGGCGTTAACCGAAATCATGCTTTCCTCGGATTGGCGATAGATGCGCTCCAGACTTAACACCTTAATGGCCCCGCTTTCGATGATGTCTTTTAAAACATTGCCCGGCCCCACCGACGGCAACTGGTCGGCATCGCCAACCAAAATGAGTCGTGTCCCGGGTTGCACCGCCATCAACAAACTATCCATCAATAAGATATCAATCATCGACGATTCATCAACAATAATGGCATCGACCTCAAGTTGATTGGTTTCGTCCTTGCTGAAACTGGGAAAATCGTCATCCTGGCTGTATTCATATTCCAGCAAACGATGAATGGTTTTTGCCTCATTGCCGGTGGTCTCGGTAATCCGTTTGGCCGCCCGTCCGGTTGGCGCGGCTAAAACCGTTTTTAACCCTAAATCTTTAAAAATCCGCACGATCCCATTAATAATGGTGGTTTTCCCGGTTCCCGGTCCGCCGGTAATCACAATCACGCCATTATCCATCGCGGCTGCAATCGCTTCCCGTTGTTTATTATCCAACGTAATCGACATATCACGTTCGTAGTTTTTTATTTTTGTATCGATATCAACATCGGCAATTTTATAGCTTAACTGGCTGATTCTCGCCATCGAAAGGGCCGTATTATCTTCCGCTTCGTAAAGATTCCGGGGATAATACACCCGTTGATCGGCGATTTCTTCCTGGATGATTCGCCCCAGCAACACCAGTTCCCCCAGTTGGGCGTTAATTTCGTCTTCATCCACCCCTAAAATCCGGGAGCTGGTTTCAATCAGTTCGGTTTCGGTCATATAGGTATTGCCGCGATTGTAACATTCGCCGAGAGCATAATTGATTCCGGCCAAAATTCGACCGGGGCTATTGAGTTCAAACCCCAGATGATTCGCAATCTGATCGGCTATTTTAAAGCCAATCCCTCTGATATCATCAATCATTTGATACGGATTATTAAGCAGCACTGAAATCGTATCGAATTTGTAGGTTTTATAAAGTTTCATCGCCCAGTTGGCCGAAATCCCATAGTCTTGGATCTGAATCATGATCTGTCGGACTTCTCGCTGTTCGTGATAAATTTCTTTAATGCCGGCCAAAGTTTTTTTGCCAATCCCCTTGATTTCCGACAAGCGTTCCGGGTTGTTATCCAGGATATCCAGGGTTTCTTCACCAAACCGGGCGACAATCGCTTTGGCCGTTTTCTCACCAATTCCGGGTAAAATGCCTGATGCTAAATAGCGAATGATCCCTTCGCTGGAGGTGGGAATTTCCATCGCATACGTTTCCATGCAAAATTGATCGCCATAGTTTTTGTGTTCGGTCCAGTAACCGGTCAGTTTAAGGTATTCCCCATGATTCAATTCGTCGAAATTGCCAACCACAGTAACCAGATCGCCATCGATGTCAAAATGGGCTACAGTGTAGCCGTTGTTGCTATTTCTAAAGACGATGTGTTCCACCGTTCCCTTAATACTTTCCATGTTTCGCTCCTATTAGTTGTAGATTATGAATTTATTATAACATAAAAAAAAGACCCATTGTTGGGCCTCTTTCTGTTTATGATATAGTTTTTTACCGGGCCTAAACCAATTTGGGTTTGGCCGAATATTTTGTATGTAAAATATGATGTGCCTTAGGGCTATTTGGTTCTTCCAGATATTCTTCATAAAGACGAATAACGGAAGGATTTTGATGTGATTTACGATAGGTTAAGACATTGGCATCTTCATCATACAGGGCTTTCGCTCTTTCAGCCCGAATATCGATATCCATTTTATCTTTAGCGGATACAATCGGCTGACCGCCGCCGTTGACACAACCGCCAGGACAAGCCATTAATTCGATAAAATGCGTATCGGCCAATTCACCGGCTTTTAATTGTTCCATGACTTCGCGGATATTGGCCCCACCATGAGCAACAACCAGATTAACCGTTAGGTCGGGAGTCACTTCAACGCTGGCTTTTTTAATGCCGTCAACGCCGCGAACAACTTGATAGTCGATTTCCTGAATATCTTTTTTATTCAGCACATCGGCAACGGTTCGAACAGCTGCTTCCATAACTCCGCCGGTAGCTCCGAAAATAACGGCAGCGCCAGTAGATTCGCCATAATAATCGTCAAAATCTTCATCCGGTAATTTATTAAACAGAATCCGTGCTTCTTTGATCATACGTGCCAGCTCGCGCGTTGTGATCGAGATATCAACATCGGCGTTACCATCGGTACACAGTTCTTCGCGTTGAACTTCATATTTTTTAGCCGTACAAGGCATGATTGAAACAACAACCATATCTTTAGGATCAATATTATTTGTTTGAGCATAGTGATTTTTTAACAGTGCCCCGGTAATGTTTTGGGGTGACTTACAGCTTGACAAATGCGGAATCGCTTCGGGGTAATACGTTTCGATAAATTTGATCCAACCTGGTGAACAGGATGTAATCATTGGCAGCACTCCACCATTAGTAACGCGACCGATCAGTTCTGTCCCCTCTTCCATGATACAAACATCAGCCCCAAAATCAGTGTCAAACACTTTGTCAAAGCCCAGTCTTCGTAAGGCCGCTGCCATTTTTCCGGTTACCGAGGTTCCCATTGGATAGCCAAATTCTTCACCTAAGGCCGCCCGTACCGCTGGTGCCGTTTGAACAATAACCGTTTTTGATGGATCTGCAATCGCATCCCAAACCCGCTGAATATCGGATTTTTCTTTTAATGCGCCCACCGGACAATTAATGATACATTGTCCACAGTTAATACATCCAACCTCGGCCAATGATTTATTAAAGACTGGCTGAACCTGCGATGTAAAGCCACGGCCAACAGCGCCCAGAACGGCAACACTTTGGACATCACGACACACCGATACACAGCGTTTGCAAAGAATACATTTGCTTTCATCCCGAACCACCGATGTTGATAAATCATCAATCCATTTCCCCGATTTTTCACCTTCGAACGGAATATCGGATACCCCTAAATCAGTCGCTAATGTCTGTAATTCACAGTTTTCGCTTCGGATACAAGTCGTACATTCACGGTTATGATTTGACAGAATCAGTTCCAGATTCACGCGTCTCGCTTCTCTTACTTTGGGTGAGTTTGTCAATACTTCGATGCCATTGGCAACTGGATAAACACAAGCTGCCTGTAAGGCTCTGGCACCGGCAATTTCAACCAAACACATCCGACATGCCCCAATCTCATTAATATCTTTTAGATAGCAAAGGGTGGGGATATCGATATTGTTCATTCTGGCCGCTTCTAAAATGGTGGTTCCCTCTGGAACGATCATTTCTTGTCCGTTTATTTTAAAAGTAATTTCTTTCATTATTTTGATAACCTCCTCATCAAGCCTTGGAAATGGAGCCAAATGGACAGGCTTCAATACAGGCACCACATTTTATACATTTTGACGTATCAATATTATATGGCTTCTTCTTTTCGCCGGAAATAGCCTCTACAGGACATTTTTTTGCGCAAATTCCGCACCCTTTACAGGTATCCGCATTAATCGTGAAATCCAATAAATGTTTACAGACACCAGCGGGACATTTTTTGTCACGGATATGGGCTTCATATTCGTCTCTAAAAAAACGGATTGTTGAAAGAACTGGATTTGGCGCAGTTTGTCCCAAGCCACAAAGAGCTGATGATTTAATCCCGATGGCTAATTCTTCCAATCGTTCGATATCGCCTTCAACGCCTTTTCCATCGCAAATTCGTTCCAGAATTTCGAGCATTCTTTTGGTTCCAATTCGACATGGTGGACATTTACCACACGATTCATCCTGCGTGAAATCGAGGAAGAAACGGGCAACATCGACCATACAGTTGTCTTCATCCATAACGATCAAACCACCAGAACCCATCATTGAACCGGCTGCGATCAGGTTATCATAATCAATTTCGGTATCCAGTAATGATTCCGGTAAACATCCACCTGAAGGGCCGCCTGTTTGAGCCGCTTTAAAGGCTTTACCGTTCGGAATCCCACCACCAATTTCATAGATAATTTCGCGCAAGGTTGTCCCCATCGGAATTTCCAATAAACCGGTATTGTTAATTTTGCCGCCTAAAGCAAATACTTTTGTGCCTTTTGATTTTTCAGTTCCCACCGAGGCAAACCATTCAGCACCATTTAAAATAATCTTGGGAATATTGGCATACGTTTCAACATTATTTAAAACGGTTGGTTTTCCAAACAAACCTTTATTAGCTGGGAATGGTGGCCGCGGACGTGGCTCACCACGTTTACCTTCAATTGAATTCATCAGTGCGGTTTCTTCACCACAAACAAAGGCGCCAGCCCCTAAACGAATTTCAAGGTCGAAGGAAAAATCAGTTTCAAAAATATTTTCGCCTAAAATACCATATTCTTTGGCCTGATCGATAGCAATTTGCAGTCGGTTAACAGCGATCGGATATTCAGCTCGAACATACACATACCCTTTTGAAGCACCAACAGCATAACCGGCAATCGCCATGGCTTCGATTACAGCATGCGGATCACCTTCTAATACTGACCGATCCATAAATGCCCCCGGATCACCTTCATCAGCATTACAAGCGACATATTTTATCCCATCTTCGGATACTGCATCATGAGCAAATTGCCATTTAAGGCCGGTTGGGAAGCCGCCGCCACCACGGCCACGCAGACCAGACGCTTTAACTTCGTTAATAACATCAACCGGTGACATCGTTAATAGTACTTTTTCCAGGGCCAGGTAACCGTCAAAACCAATATATTCATCAATGTTTTCGGGATTAATAACCCCACAGTTTGCTAAGGCAATTCGTCTTTGCTTTTTGAAAAAACCTAATTCATTAATTGACAGGGGATGATGTCCATCGCCTTTTTCATTATAAATCAGTCTTTCCAACGGACGACCTTTAACCAGATGTTCTTCAACCATTTCGGGAATATCAGTTGCTTCAACCCGACTGTAGAATGTTCCTTCCGGATAAACAATAACAACCGGTCCCAGTTCACACAAACCAAAACAACCAGTTGTAACAACTTCAACTTCGTCTAGGATATCATGTCTAACAAGTTCTTTCTTTAATTCCTTTACCAATACCGTGGAACCAGAGGAAGTACATCCTGTCCCTCCACAAATCAGTATCTGCGAACGTTTATATGCCATCTGCTCTTCTCCTCCTCAACTAACCCTTAACCGTTGGATCGATAACTTTACCATCGACAATCGTCATGGTATATTCATCAACCACTTTACCTTGAGCCAAGTGTTCATCGACAACTTTAGTAACTTTTTCCGGTGTCATATGAACATAGGTTACTTTTTCATTATTGGCATCATAAACTTCAACAATTGGCTCTAATCGACAAGATCCAATACAGCCGGTTTGAGCAACTGTTACATCTGATAAACCTTTTGCTTCTACTTCTTCCATCAATTTAACCATGACTGGTCGTGCTCCCGCAGCGATCCCGCAGGTGGCCATTCCGACTACAACACGGTAGCCATTTTTGCCATGTCGCAAATTTATTTCATTTAATTTTTTTTCACGAATTGCTTTTAGCTCCGCTAGTGACTTTGCCATAATGTTTCCTCCATTATTCTTTTATTTCTTCAAGACCCTCTTTGACGAAACTTCTGATCCAATTAAGGATATCCGGCTCGTTTAGGGATTCAACTTCTAAGGTCTCTTTAATTTCGCGTGTATCAAAAACAAATTGTTGATTATTAATCGTGTGTTCATAAATTAGATCTGTCGCTCCAAAGGACATTACCATGGTTAGAATCGTATCCGCCATATTTCCCAGCGGAACGCGGTCGATATGATCACGTTCAAAACTTCCAACCACCTTTGTTCCAACACCTGGCGTTGAAGTTATCTCAAAAAATCCGTTGCAGGCTTCTGCGGCAGCTTTGAATAGCGATAAACCCAAGCCAACTTTCCTTGTTGTTCGCGTTGTCACAAAAGGATCAGTGATCGTTTGAAGCATATCCGCCGGAATTCCACAGCCATCATCTTCAATGATAATGCGCAACTCATTATTATCCCGAGATTCAAAAATCGTTAATTTGACCAGCTTGGCCTTTGCTCGAATCGAATTCTGAGTAATATCCAAGATATGAAGAGACAGTTCTTTCATATCAGTTATTAGAATTTTTCAAGAATTCCTGGAACTTCATCAACTGTCAAACGTCCGAACACTTCTTCATTAATCATCATGACAGGCGCTAAACCACAAGCCCCAACGCAACGAGTTGCATCAACTGACCATTTTCCATCTTCCGTTGTATCGCCAACTTGGGTGCCTAAAACACTGTTGACTTTATCAATAATTGCTTGTGAGCCTCTGACATAACAAGCTGTTCCCAGACAAATTCCAATTTTGTATTTTCCTTTAGGTTTAAGTGTAAATTGAGAATAAAACGTTGCAACACCGTAGACTTCGGTCAGAGGAATCCCCAACTCATCTGCAATGGTTCCTTGTAGTTCAAGCGGTAAGTAGCCATACTTGAGCTGTGTTTCCTGCAAAATTTGCATTAAACAACCTGGTACTTCTCTGTGTTCAGCGACTATTGCCTTTACTACGTCCAAATTTTCAACTGGTATTAATTCAGCCAATTTTCAAACCTCCTAATTAAATCGTGCAAACCTTTACGCTTTTGATTGCATATTATACTACGTTATTATTATAACACATATAAAATTATTTTGTTATATTTATAACAAGTAAATTTTTTACCCTTTACAAGCAAGATATTTACATAAACCTGTCACTTCTGCATTTTTTATAGTAAATATTCTCCTCATTTATTTTTTGCGAAAATCAAGTGTAATAATTTTACACATAAAAAAACAGGTTCTTTATAAAAACCTGCTTTTTGACTGCTTCATCTTATCCCAGATAATTTATCAACGTTTGACGTTGCATATCGGGAAGTTCTAAAAAATATTCCCGTTCGGCAATATCTTCCAATTGATGGGCATCCGAACCATGTATGAACTGATACTCTTTAAAGAATCGAAATTTTTTTAATACGCTCTCGACCGTCTCGATTTTAGAAATCTCACAGGTCTTAATATCCAAATCCAGCGGAATAAAACCTAATGAGGCAATCAAACTGTAAGAATTTCGATCGATATGGGCCGGAACCATGACGCCGCCAAGGTTTGTAATCAGCTCCCATAGCTGATTCACGCCAATATCCGTTGCCGAAATCAGCAATTTGTCAACTTCACCAATAATCTTATCATTTTCATCCATGATATACTGCGGACCAAACAGCTCTTTTTCATTCATCACTTCCGGCAAATGATCATAAATAATCTGATCTAAGGCCATCGCCGCTGCCAAAGTTGGCAAATACGCTAAAACATGCGCTTCTTCTTTGGTTGTCACTTCAATTCCGGGCAGGACACAAAGTCCTTCTCCCAGTTTTTTTACCACCGCCATAACCGCGGGTAAATTTTTGGCCGAATTATGATCGGTGACAGCAATAAAATCCAGTTCTTTAATAAGAGCCATATTGACAATGTTATTAGGTGTCATTTCTTCTTCCCCACACGGAGACAAGATTGAATGAACATGCAAATCGATGGCAACCTTATCCATTTTAGACGCCGGCGTTTCCTAAAATTTTACAGACTTCATAAGCCGTTAGACCCGTTGTAATAATGGGAATATCTTCTATAATCGCGCGCTCCAAAGTATTTTCTTCAACTTCCGCGCCTTCCGGAATGATAATGCAAGCCATTTCCAATAGGGTTGCAACGGCAATAATATTAACATGCGTTTGAATGGTCACCCAGGCACAACCATGACCGGCGTTGGCCATTACCCAGCTTAATAAGTCGCCGGCATAACCACTGTTAATGACACCGTCAATTCCGATCTGCGGATTGAGACATTTAAATTCCTTATTCTCCAATAGATCCCTAACCTTCATTCATCTTCTCCTTTATGATTTTTTCAACTTAATGCGATTTACCTACTCTAAAAATTCAGGTTTTTTGTTAACTGGTTTTTCGGTCGGATGTTCCACTTGCAACAATTCATTTGTCAAGACGGATAAATCCCGGACTCGATCTTTAAGAACAAAAACGCAATCGATTTCTTTAGCTTTGCCCGCCACAATGTCTTCGGCCAAAGCCCGACAACCCGGCGACCCACACGAACCACAGTCTAAACCGGGAAGTTTTTCTTCCAATACTTCGATCTGTTTCATTTTTTCAATCGCTTTGTTAATATCCTGATCCAGGGGTTCCGGGCTTCGGGGCAAAATTCGTTCTTTAATATGCATCATCCCCGAATTGTAGATACTTTTGACATATTCATCAGGCATATGAATCGTTGAAGTCTGCTTCATTTTTTTGGCCCGATCCTGAATATACATTTTCGCCACGTAGTTATTTTCGACGGTCAGACAACCCCCAACGCAGCCACCAATACACGCCAATCCTTCAAAAAATTCAATCGTATCCAATTTACCGCACTCAATTTCATCCAGAACATTAATAACATTTTGGATGCCATCGACATGGAGGACATTTTTGTTTTTCAGATATTCACATTCGCCGCCCGATAATGCCCAGCTAAACGCTTCCGGCGTAGTATTATGAATATCATCCTGAATGTCACAATCATTTAAATTTTTAACGATATCGGGATAAATATCTTTAATGGCAATCGCTCCATCGATCTGATCATATTTATCATATTCACTGGATGCGGGATTGTTCACCATCGTGGCTTTGGCGGCGCACGGCGTAATAAAAAAGACCCCAATATCGCTATTTTTATAATTGCCTTCGTCTCTCAAACGCTTTCTCACCAAGCGGGCGGTCATCGCCATTGGCGATTTCAACCGACAAATATTATCAGTAAGTTCCGGAAACCGCACTTGAATCAGTTTAACCACGGCCGGACAAGCCGATGATATCAATGGTTTGGGATAACGTTTGGCGTGATATTCGTATTTAAGAGCCTGTCCAACGACTTCAGCGCCATAAGCAACTTCGACAACTTCATCAAACCCCAATGCTTTAATCGCCGATAATATCTGCTCAAACGAATACTTGGTTTTAAACTGACCGATAATTGCCGGAGCCGGGATTGCCACCTTATATTTAAAATCATCTATCAGCGAAAGGGGATCGGTTTTTGCCAATTTCGCGTGATGCGGACAAATCCGGATACATTCACCACAATCGATACATTTCGACTCGTTGATAATGGCTTTGCCACCACGCACCCGAATCGCCCCAGTGGGACAGCTTCTGAGGCAGGTGGTACAGCCCAGACATTTTTCTTCATCTAGGTATACTGAATGAAGTAATTTTTCCATATGCCGCCCTTCCTTCTCTAATTAAACTAAAAAACTCATCACAATTTTAGTTCCCTCATCAATTTTTGAGGTAATTTGAAAACTATCAGCATTATTTTTCATGTTAGGTAAACCCATTCCAGCACCAAAACCCATTTGCCGCACTTCTTCACCGGCTGTTGACCAGCCTTCGGTCATCGCCAAATCTAGGTCCTTAATGCCCGGACCGGTATCCTCAATCGTGAGAAGCAAGGTGTCTTCACCCACTTCAAGGGCAATTTTTCCGCCCCATGAATGGATCGCCAGATTCATTTCACCTTCGTATCCGGCGATCGATACCTTTCTAATCACCTTGTTGGAAATTCCTAATTGCTGAAGCGTCCGTTTAATTTTTCGGGATGCTTCACCGGCGGTTTCAAAATCACCCCGTTTAACCTCAAAACCAAGTTCATAACTCATCTGATATGTGCCCCTTCAAGACCATTTTTATAAAGAATTCCACAACATTCAAAAAGGATGTATTTGGTTGACATCACCAGAATATTTCTTTCTTTGGCAATGTCGATCATTTCCTGACTCGGCATTTTGTTGCGGACAAAAATAATACTGTTCATATTGGCCATATCAGCAGTATTAAGCACCTGTTTATTCACCAGACCGGTAATCAAAATAGCATCTTCTTTAGCAAAGCATAATACATCACTCATCAGATCACAACCAAAACCGGAACGGACATCATCCTCCAGATGGCTCTCGCCGGATAATACAATGGCATCGAGAAGGTCTCTTACGTGGCTTAATTTCATCGAACTTTCTCCTTCGTTTAAACTTACTACTATCATTGTAAAGGATTTCTACCGTCTAAAGCAAGCTGTTTAAACAGCTTTTAATATTTTTCAAATGATCTTTTATCACATTTTAGATTAATCTGATTTATTCAGGCTTTTTCCTCCTGACACCACCATCAGGCCGAAAAAAGCATCCTGCTTTCCAGTTATTTCCAAACATGAAATAACCCTTGATGGGGAGTAACATGCTCTTTACGCATTACTCATAATACTATTTTATGATAAGATACCCCTAACGCTTTAAGTCGCTGTTCTTCATCAGCATCGCAAGTAAACAAGATTACCTGTCTTTTCTCGCTTAATTCGGATAACAGTTTCAAGGCTTGGTTTTTTCGCTCGTTATCGTATCTGACAAACGGTTCATCTAAAATAAACGGCATCTCGTGATTAATCACATCCCCAATTCCGTACCGAAATGCAAAATGAACCTGATCCATCGTGCCGGCGCTTAATTGTTCGGCCTCTTTAAAATCGCCTCCCTGGGGATTGACCACTTTTAGTTTCATGTTTTCGTCAATTTTGACCCCTTTATAACGGTGTGTAATGGTTTCAAGTATGTGACCAATATTTTTATTCAGTTCCGGAGCGGACTCCAGATGGGATTCTTTTTGGATGTTTTCGAGAATTTGCAAGACCGCATTACAGGCCTTGATTTCGATGTCACAGCTATGAATCTGAGCATCCAGCGATTTAATAGTTTCCCGTATTTCGACCGGCAAACCGATCCCGTCGGTAAGGGCATTATTTTCCCCTTCCAGTCGGGCGATTTCTTTTCCCAAACTTAAAAGCTCTTCTGATTTAGGTGACGCTTTATGCCACACCGACTGCCCATCCTCTGTTTTTCCGCCATTGACCGTTTCCAAAAGACTTTCTAACAGTTGCAAATTCCCATTAAACCGAATTTTCAATTCTTCCAACTGCTGACTTTTTTCACATCGTTCGCTATATTCGGCGATATTATTAACATTATAACTGGCGAGCTTATTTTCAAGTTCCCGCATAATTCCGCGCCGTTGTTCAAAAAGTACTTCAAAACCGGCCTGGTGACGGGAAAGTTGAATAATGATCAGCTCCCCTTCGTTTTTCATTTGTTCTAATTCTTTTTGCGTTCTAACCGCTTTTTTATAGAAATTTTCAAACTCCTCACTTTTTTTAAAATGATATTTTTTCAAAATTTCTTCCTGGATCGGGATCAACTGTTTACTTTTTAAAATATTACGTTTTTTAATCGTTGCCGAAACTCCAAAACTCAAACCAATGACCCCTAAAATTGTTAAGGTTACACCAACTGTCAGCGACAGATTTTCCATCCCCGTGGCGGTCCCCAGCAAACCTAAATTAGCAAGCCCAACCAAACCCATTCCAATTAATGTGACCAGCATCGAAACGATGTTGATGGCGACATTGGAATTTTTTTTAGCTTCTTCCACTTCGATTTGTTCTTTTTGAAAGACATCGTAATCGTCAGAGATCACATTCATGGTTCTTCCTGCCAAAAACCGGCGTTTCGCTTCTTCTTTTTGGCGAATGGTTTTTAAATGTTCCGATGAGCTGGACATTTCTTTTTCGATGTAATTCATCTGATCACTTAATCGTTCACTTTGGTTTTGAATGGCTTTTAAGCCCTCTAAGGTTTTATAGTTATACCCTTTATAGATCTCATCTTCTTTAATTAATTTCGCCAGACGATTATTCTCTTTTTCGAGTTTGTTTATTTTCTCGTAGGATTGCAGCAGTTCTTTTTTTCGTTTGACAACCGATTCCTGTGTCAGATAATCATTTTCGGCTTCAATACGTTTCATTTTCCTTTGATTTTGAGTAATTTTTTGCTGATTTTCGGCGACCTTTGCATACGCTATTTCGGATTCCTTCAGCAATTCCTGAAGTTCATCGCGTTCTCTGATCGCTGCCCCGATTCTTGATTTGCTTTGACCCGAACGCCCAATGGTATTCTTTTTTTCTTCCAGTCGGCGAACAAGCCCCTTGAAATTTATTTCGATCCCACTGGAATTCTGCATCTCAATGTAAGAATCGCGAACTTCATCTTGAGCAAAGGATTCGGAATCCTGGGAAATCTGACGCATATTAACGGTATTATTATAAATAACCGAAGTCATACCCAGATGCCCCAACGGCAGATTCTGACGAATCACGCCGTCGTATTTAAATTGATCATTAATCACTTTTCCGGTACTATTATCATAAATGAAGAGGTTATCTTTGGCGCGTAAAAAATTCCGTTCCAAACGGAATTCATGCCCATCCACCTCATAAACCAGCGCTCCACTGTAGTCAAATTGATCCCAGGGCAGATATTTTTGATATTCATCACTAAAGGTTTTTTTCTTGCGATAAGGCTTGTAAAAGCCAAAAAACATTCCTTGGATAAAGGTCTGAATGGTGGTTTTTCCGGCCTCATTGCTTCCGTAAATAAGATTGAATCCCGGTTTTAGATCAACGGTTTGATCTTTAAATTTTCCAAATGCTCTAATATTCAAGGTTTTAATTTTCATTTTAAAACCCCCTCGCTAATCATCGCTTCAATCGCATAGATAATTGCTTTTTTTCGAACTTCAGCCTCTTCGATTTTTTCCAATTCTATCAATAGTTGACCAATTGGATTATTTTTATTTTCTTTAATTAACAACTCCAGATCAATATCCGGTTCTAATTGCGACGTATCGGTTTCGACATAATAAAATGAGTCTTCCAAATCATCATTGATCCAATCCAATTGGATTTCAGGATCAATATACCCGCTAAAACGAATACGATAATAATTTTGCATCCGTTTTTCTTCGGCGTCACACTTAATTGCTTTGTCAATGATATCTTGATAGGAATCTTCCGAAGCAATCTCGATTTCGATCGTTTCGTAACTTCTTGATTCAATGGGATTAAAGCCACTGGAAGTAACATAGGTTTCGTTAATATAATCGGTTTCCACCTGCGATATTAAAAACCCCCGCTCTCCTGTTTCACCAAAATTAAACGGAATTGGTGAGCCGCAATAAGCTACTCCGCCCGGTGTTAAACCCGGCTTATGGATATGTCCCAACGCAATGAAATTAAACCCTTTTTTTTCAATCAGCCTTAAATCAATTGGCAGATAAAGGCTTTTATTCGTCACTTCGCCATGAACCATCAAGATATTATAACGGGATTTATTAAGTTTAATGGCATTAAACGAACGTTCCGGAAACGCCCGGTACTCATTTTTGACCCAGGACATGCCGTAGATTTCGGTATTTAATTCTTTAATATAAACTGATCGAAAAACATCTTCTTTAAAAATGTAGACATTACTTGGCCACTCGACTTTCTTATAAGGTGAACTATCACCATGATAATCATGATTTCCGGTAATAATGACCACCCAGGTTTTTTCCAGACTGGCAAATCCTTCGGCAGCTCTTTTGATATCCATTGTCAATACATTAACGCTATCGAATAAATCCCCCGCAATCAGAATCAGGGGAATTTTGCCTTCGTTGGCGAATTCAATCATATCTTCGAAAGCTTTCCATAGCTCTTTTCGTTTATTTTTTCCGTGGTAGTTTCCTTGCTGTCGAAAGGTAAAGGGGCGACCTAAATGAAAATCACCTGTATGAATAAAGGTTGTCAGCATCCTCTTTGCCTCCTCATCTATAAATTTTTATTAAATTGCACGATTATGGTAAATTTATCATTCGGCTGATGCCGTTCATCGTTAATCTATTATCTAACTGATTTTTTATTATATCATCTTTTTGCAAATCTTACATTTAAATTTTATAAGAATTGTCAGATATTAAAAAAACGCCTTTAAAAAATTAACTTTTAATGGCGTTTCAATGGGATTACGCAATCTCTATCTGATATTTATTAATTTTACTGTAGAGGGTGTTTCTCTGAATCCCCAAAGCTAAAGCCGTCTGACTGATATTTCCCTGATAGAGTCTTAGCACCCGAGCGATATGTTCTTTTTCGATATAAGTCATTTCCAATTTTGCTTTATCAACGGTTTCCAAAGTTTCTTCCAGTCGCGCGTTAGCGGCTTGCTCATTAATATAGGGTTGTTGATTCCAGACTTCCTGATTAATATTTTCAATAAAATATTTAGTCGGAAATGATTCTGAATTAATAATCAACTCGACTACATTTTCAAGCTCTCTGACATTCCCCGGCCAGTTATAGTTTTCTAAAACCGTCATCGCTTCGTCACTAATCGGGAACTCCTTTTTTCCATATTTCGCTGACAAATTCATCATGAAATATTGGTATAAAACCGGAATATCACTACGACGATCTCTTAACGGCGGTAGATAAAGCGGCAACACATTGAGTCGATAAAAAAGATCTTTTCGAAACCGGCCCATTTCGACTTCTTTTTTTAAATCCTTATTGGTCGCGGCAATGATGCGAACATCGATTGGTATCGATTTTCGACTGCCGATTTTAGTAATAACATTTTCCTGAAGTACCCGTAATAAGCGCGTTTGCATATCGAGGGGCATTTCTCCGATTTCATCCAACATGATCGTGCCATTGTTGGCTTGTTCAAATTTGCCGATATTACCACCTTTTTTGGCCCCGGTATAGGCCCCTTCTTCATAACCAAAAAGCTCTGACTCAATTAACTGGTTAGGAATCGCGCCGCAATTAAGCGCCACAAAAGGCCCATCTACCCGTTTACTATAATTATGGATCGACTGCGCAAAAACTTCTTTCCCGCAACCGCTTTCCCCCAAGATTAAAATGGTTGAACGATTGTTGGCTATTTTTTTGGCATATTTAATGGTGCTGACAAAATCTCTGTCTTTCCCCATTATTTTATCAAAGGTATAATAAGGCTGTTCATGTTTCTGACTTTTTCGCGATTGATCTTCCTTTAATACAAAAACAATTTCAATGCTGTCATCCTGAGGATTATAAATGGGGCTGGCTGTCATTTGACAATGGAAATTATTTCTCAGGGCGCGGATATTGATAATCCGATTAACTTGTTTTTCGGAATGAATCGCTTCTTTGATATTTCCCCATTCTTCAATGATTTCCGAAACATTAACCGCCGCTAACTGCTTGTATTTATCACCAAATAAATCCAATGCTTTTTGATTATATATTTTTATCCGCCCCTCCAGATCAGAGGTAAGAATTGCGACCGGCATGGCATTAAAAATCGTTTTTATATGTTTATTGGTCATATTCTGGAGTCGATTATACTCTTTCACTTTTAACATCTCTTCGATGGCGTTAGAAGCAGCAATCACCATTCCCAGCGTATGCGGATGAACCGAATCTGAATACCCGGTCAAATCCAAAGCACCAATGACATTGCCGTTCGGATCTTTAATTGGCGCCCCCGAACAAGTCCAACGGTGATAAGCTTTAATAAAATGATCTTTTCCGGATAACTGAACCGGTTCTTTTGACTTAATTACGATTGACATGGCATTGGTTCCAATACATTCTTCATTCATATAGGCACCGGCAATCATTTTTAATTCAAACGCTTCGGATAGAATTTTTTCGTCGCCAATAGCATTTAAAATACATCCGTCTTTGTCCGTTAGCAACACAAAAAAATTATTTCCGCGGACAATACTCATCAAATGTTCCATATATGGGGAAGCCGTTAAAATCAGATCACGATTTTCTGAAAATTTATTTTGAAGTTCCGAATTTTCAATCATTTTTCGACTATAAACTTGTTCTTCGGTAATCCCATATTTAGCACTACGTTCTTTAGATTCCCTGATAATTGCTTGATACATGTTTCTATTCATTGTTACCCGTCTCTTTTCATCGAATTTTACAAATCCATTTTTCATTTTCTGGCTGATAGCCCAATTCATAGATGTCAGCATAAAAAATCGGCCAATTAAACATCATCTCCAGCGGTAAACCCAAAATGCTGGTGAGAATGACACGGATCACCCCGGCATGGGTGCAAATAATAACCTGTCGCTCGTCCGATTGATTCGCTATTTTTTTGATAACCGGCATCACCCGTTGCTGTAATTCTAAAAAACTTTCACCATTAGGCGATGCAAATGTTTTTATCGCCAGACCTCTTTTGTTAAAGGCTTCCGGTTCCTGGTTTTTTACTTCCTCAAACGTTCGTCCCTCCCAGTCGCCCATGCTGATTTCTTTTAAAGCTGGCACCATTACCTTAGTAACCGCTTTATTTTCAAGGATACTGTCGAGGGTCGTCACACAACGTTTTAAGGGACTGGTATAGGCTTTGTCCAGGGGGATCGCTGAAAAAAAGGCCCGCCGCTGCTGGGCTTGTTTTTTCCCTTTTTCTGACAACGGTAAATCGATTTGTCCAAGATAAGCTTTCCCCTGATCCCATTCGAGTTCACCATGTCTAACCAGATAAAGCTGTTTTTCCATCCCCTTAACCCTTCTTGCTGATCGTTTCAATTTTTTGCGCAATCATTTCTGCGTTTTGATAGCGGTTATTTATTTTTTTTAATATTTCCGGTTGCTCTTGATAAGCTTTTAAAACTTCACTTTTTCGTTGGTTTAATGACATTGGCTGATCTTCTTTAACCATTTTGTCCGACAAATATAAAATTTCACTTTCGGTGATCGGCTGTTCATTATTTACCGTAATATCCATATGTGTTAAAATCAAATTTCCGATTTTGGGATAACCCAGATCAGTTAACACCAGGGCTCCTTTTTGGGGATGATTTTTTTCGCTTCTGCGAATATCATGAAGCAACGCCGCCGCTTCAAGAGAAGCGGTGTCAATGCTTATCCCCTGCTCAATTAACGGTCCCGCCAACGCCAATGCGACATCGCGAACCGCCCGGCTGTGTTTGCGAATTTGCTCGGACACCTGAAAAATATCCAGTAACGCCTCGCACTCGCGAAGATTAGGGGCCTTCCGACTTGAATACACTAGTAATTTCTGATAATCCAACCGGGTATCCATATCCATCAAAATCGCTTCATCCGCCAATGGCAGATTGATGGCATCTTTTTGATAATTTTCCAGCAGTTTTTTTAATCCACCCTCTTCTTGATTATCAATAATAACATTTTTATAACGACTAGCGATTAAGGGCGGATGGCCGCGTTTATCTAAAAAACTGGGATAAACAATCCCTTTATCGGTTTTTTCGAAAAAAGAGCGGAGCTTTTTAAGCGATTGCGTTTTAACCAAGGGGATATCAACCGGATGAATAAAAAAACCATCCACGTCGTCAGATAGCTGACTTATTCCTTTTACTATCGAAGTATACATGCCCTGATCATAATTTTCATTAATTACCGCAGTAATCGCGGCTTTTTTAACATATGGCCTGAGCACCTCGGCACGATACCCCAACACCACAATGATTTCCTCAATCCCCGCCTGTTGATGGGCTTTGACGACTTTTTCCAGGGCTGTTTCGGTTTCAAATTCAAGCAGTGGTTTAAACCCGTCCATTCGCGAGGAATAACCTGCGGCAATAATGATCGCAGCGATTTTTTTTGACTTCATCGTTTCTCCCCATTCTCATTTTTTCATCTCGTTGCACCGTTATCGGCTTGATTTTATTTTTGCGAACCGCGACGTACCTGAATCATTTCCGCCGCAATACTAACCGCGATTTCTTCCGGTGTATCGGCATGAATTGGTAACCCGATGGGGCTATAAACCCGATCCAGATCTCTAAAGGTAAACCCTTCTTCCAACAAACATTGATAGACATGATTACGTTTATTGGTACTACCAATCATCCCAATATATTTTGCATCGGTTTGCAGCATTTGTGCCAACACTTCCTTATCATACGAATGGCCTCTGGTAACAATAATCACAAAAGAATGTTGTGAAATTTTAACCGCATCCGTGATGTTTTCAAATCCCGGGACCACCTTCACTTCATCAACGGTGACAAACCGTTTGGCATTCGCAAATTCTTCGCGATCATCAATTACGGTCACATAAAAACCTAAACTTTTGCATAATTCCGCCAGAACCTTACCAATATGGCCACCCCCAAGAATACAAACATTTTCGGTCTTAAAATAAGGTTCAACAAAATAACGATTGTTCTGCAGATAGGCATCCTTATATTTTAATTGATAAAAATTCTCTTTAATCTCCTTAACTAAGCTAAGTATCTCCTCGCTTTCAGTTCCATAAAAACCGGTTTCGGTACATGCCCACTTTTCCAGCCGTTCATTTTCATAATCTTTGGGAATTTTAGTAATGACGACGAAATCAATTTTATTTTCATAAAGATCAAAAATTTCATTAAAAAAGCCATTTGTTTTCAGATCGGCCCAATCAATATATTCTAAGAGAATTTTGACATCGCCGCCACAAACCATTCCCAGTGAAGCCGCATCCTTATTGGATAAAATAAAATCTTCAATCCGAAACTGATGATCCTGATGCACCCGCGCCGCCGCTTTAATCACCATCGCTTCAACCAAACCGCCGCCAATGGTTCCTTCAATCGATAAATTCCGTTTGATCAACATTTTTGCTCCTTCACTTCTTGGAGCTGATCCGGTTTTTTCCAAAATCGTTGCCAGAACAAAATTTTCACTATTTTTCTGCATTTTTCGTACTATTTTTATATAATCATTCATTGCCATGTTCCTTTCGATGATCGGTTATCTTACGTTTAATCATGCTGTTAATCATGTGATCTGGACGTTGTTCCCCATTGATATTGATGTTCACACGCATCAATAATCCAAATTCAGTCATAAAATAACGTTTCAATTTTTCGCTTGCCTGTTTTTCTACAAGTGCTTGATCTTTATTCTCATAAAGGGTCATCAAAATGGTTAATTCCGTATCATTTTCCAGAATCACCTGATAATCAATAATTTCTTCGAATTCAAGTAACAATTCTTCCAATATTTTTAGGTTGCAATCAACACCGGTATTAAGTTTAATGCTATTTCCCAAACGACCTTCCACTTTTTTCATCGTTTTTAAAAAAGTTCCACACTGACATGGTTCATTTGAAAAAGCTCCGATATCACCGGTTCGATAGCGGATTAAGGGCATTGCCTCGCGCGTCAAGGTCGTAAAAACAATTTCACCATAACTCCCATCGGGCAAGGGTTGTCCCGAATCCGGGTCGATTATTTCAAAATAGAGATCATTTTCGCGCATATGACAACCATTTAAAGCCTGGCATTCAACCCCACCGCCATAACCCATTTCAGTCATCCCATAATGATTAAAGACCTGACAGTCAAACTTTCGTTTTAATTCATTCACCAAAACCTGCGGAACATAATCCGTACTTAACAATATTTTGTCGATTTGCTTAAAGGCTTCTTTTTTCATTCGGCTAAGAAATAAAAGCTGAATCGGAATTCCCACGATACAATTAATATCCGCTTCCCGAATAATTTTTTCCACCGCATCCAAATCCGCCAACAAACCATAAACCACACATTTTGTTCCTGATCGCAGTAACGCTTTTTGCAATAAATCGCCGATACTTCCATAAGCTTGTCCCGGCAATAAGACCAGTACTTGGTCGCGGTTGCTGGTTAATGAGCGCATCCCATAATCAAAAAAGTCTACTGTTTTTTGAAGATCCTGATCCGTAAAAAAAATCCGTTTCTTTTTTTCGGCCGTTGTCCCCGATGTATTAAGTGTAACAATTCGATCAACGCGGGTTTGCGATACACATAAAAAACTAAACGGCGCGTTCTTTAGATCTTCCGCTGTCGTCAACGGCAACTTGTTAAAATCAGCCAAACTTTTTATCTGTGCCGGTTCAACCGTGGCTAATTGTTTTCGATAAAAAGCACTTTGTTTTTTTACCTGGTTCAAGGTTTTAACGATCTGTTTGAGTTGATAGGTTTGCAGTTCCGCCGCCGATTTAATCCCGGTTCGTTTAACGATCCACTCTTCCATAGGTGTTTTTTCCATTACTCACTCACCTTTTTTATATCACATCAAAAACGACGTTTTATTTCGTGTGAAACCATTTTTGTTACGCGACAAGCTCTGATCACCAAAACGCGTAACGCCTTACTACTTCCGATATAAAGACTCCCCTTCTTTATTCGTCAGATTATACATACAAAACGGAATCAACTTGCCATCGGGATCAACAACATGAATACAACAATCCTTTACCCTTTCCAAATCAAGGTTCCAGACATCCTGAAAGGCCATTGCCGAAATACTGAGCGTATATTGATTGATCCGTGCTAATATTTCGTCCCAGGCATCTAATGATTTCGTTGTTCCATCAGGATGATCTTTAGTTGACCATTTTCTGGCAACATGGGCTTTCGCTTTATTGGCACCCTCTTCAGCGGTTTCTTTTTTACAGCATTTTGAAGGGTTATTTAATGGCGTCAAATCACCATTTTTTTCATAAATGTAATTTCCGTGAAATGAACAACGGGCATTTTCGCAACCCGGCGGCGTAAACGTTTCTTTTTTAATACGCCCGTTGGTCTGAACCTCGATTTTGTCCATGATGTCTCCCAAGGTCAATCTTTTTTCCTCCACCGGAAGGTTGGGAATCCGTCCAAAATAACTGGCGGGCTGCATATGCACACCCCTGACCGTTGGTAACCAACTGGTCGCAAAAGCAATGATATTGCCCAGATCGATATCATTAACCGCGCTCACCAGGGTTGGCACCAGAACAACCCCAATCTGATATTTGCGACAGTTTTCCAACGCTTTTATTTTTGTTGCAAACAAGGCTTTTCCGCGTAATTTTTTATATATTTCGTCATTGGTTCCATCAAACTGGAGAAACACCGAATCCAGTCCGGCTTCTTTTAATTGTTTTAAATAAGGTTCATCTTCAGCCAAACGAATACCGTTGGTGTTAAGCTGAATAAATTCAAAACCTATTTTATGGCCTAACTTAATAATTTCCGGTAAATCATCTCGTAATGTTGGTTCTCCGCCGGAAAGCTGGATATTGCAATTCCCCGAAGTTTTCCAGACACTCTGGTACATTGCCGTAATGGTCTCCAAAGACAGATCCTGATCGTGATCATTGTTGGCATTAGCAAAACAAAACGTGCAGTTTAAATTACAGCGTTGGGTTATTTCAATTAAGGCCGTGCAGGTGTGTTGACGGTGGTCGGCACACAGCCCGCAATCGTAAGGACAGCCTTTTTTTACCATCGTATTGGGATTTTTAATCGTTGTTGGTATCTTATCTCGAACCCAATTCTCTCTAAGGATGCTCCCGCGCCACAACAATGCTTTGAAACGCCCGTGGTCGGGACACGATTTTTCCATATAAGTCTCATTATTTTCATTCCAAATAATGGCATTGATTTTTTTCAGACAGATCGGACACAGGCTTTGCGTAATCGTACTAATCCGTTTCATCCTCACAACCTATTCTTCTCGGTTGCCAAATGTATAACCGTTTTCCTGAAGAATTTCAACCACCTTTTGAAAACTTTCCAGCAATATATCGCCACATTTAACCGGATAAACTTGATTATTTTCGTCGGTAAACTGATAAACCCCAATCAGATCAACACAATCGCTCCGCTCAAACCGTTCTTCAAACCAGTTCATGTAAGTTTCGACCATCGTGCCAAAATTGCTTTTAGTCCATTCCCGTGGTTTACCCTTTCCGGCATATAAACCAATCACCCCAATTCCACCGGTTAACACCCCACAAGTTTTCTGATTGCCGCCAATACCATTACATAACCCATTCATAACCCGAATAAGATCTTCATTTTCGGTTTCTTCGATATCGAGTGCCAATTTAAGCATAATCTGACTACAGCAAAAGCCATCTGACACCAGTCGATAGAGTTCAAATTTTAGTTCGTCCATGTTTTAATCCACCTTTCTTACGATCATCATAAAATAGCCGGGTCGGCACGCTTTTAGTTGCTGCTGGAAACCGGTGGTACAAGTTCCGCCGGTTTTTTTCCAGAATCGATCCATCGAACCATATTGAAAAATGGTTTGCACCAACAATTGTTTTAGCAGATCACTGCGATCTTCCTGGTGCAGTACCTCAAACCCTGAATGGTTCAGCCGCATTTCTAGTTGCTTTAAGTCGTATAAGCCCCGCATACAGCTTTTGAATTTGTGGGTTTTCAGTTGTTCCAATGATTCTGGATTTTTTGCATATACATCGGAGATAAAAAAGTTTCCGCCCTTTTTTAATACCCGGTGAACCTCTGTTAATGTGGCCGCCATGTCAGTCATCAGCGACAGTGTGCATTCTGACAATACACCATCAAAAAAGCCCTGCTCAAAAGGAATTTTTTCACCGGCCCCGATGACAAAATGACCTGTCGGGTTGTCTTTTTTAGCGCGCTCCAATAATTTTTGCGAGGGATCCAGCCCAACGGCATTCAATCCATAGTGAGTATTCAGATAACTGACGGTGGCACCTTGACCGCACCCTAGATCTAACAGCAAATCATCTTTGCGCCATTGGCAAAAAGCCACGGCTTCGTCGGTTAAATCAAAGCCTCCCGGTCGTAAGGTTTCTCCTAATAGTGCTGTCATTTCAGGACTTTCATAGGCACAATTTTCCGACACCTTATTTATCCTCCAACCCTTCTTCGACTTCCTTCATTTTCCCCAATGCCAGACTTTCATCAATAAATACCTGGTTACAGATCGGGCACTTCATCAGATCCACTTCGAAATTGCCTTCCATATAACGCACTTTAACCTTGGCTAATTCCAGTTCCTGCTGACATTTTTCACAGCGCCATTTTGTTTGATCGTCGCTTTCGTGTTTCATCTTATCCCTCCACTATTTCCATACGATGGCTATAGACGCTTTTAATAATAAACGTTTCCGCTTCTTTGGCATATTTTACCCAATAAGTCACATTTTGCCGTCTGAGTTTAGCCAGAAAATCGCCGGTTTCCGGATTACAAAAACATTCTTTTTTTGTCTCCGCATTTTTTAACACTGCCTGAATATCTTCGATTAAGATGTACCGGTCTTCCAATTTCTTTTGAACATCTTCGGGAATCATCAGCTGATAGGTATCGTTTATTTCTGCTTCCATTGTATCCTCCCGCCAAATTTCTTTTAATAGCATTTGTTTGACCCGACTGCGATTTTGCTGCCGTTCTGAAAAGGTTGGCATTTTTCGGGTTGCTAACTCGACATTGTCTTTGGGATAAAGTAAATCCAGTAGATGATAGGTGCGCTGTCCACCGGAAACAAACAGATCTTTGCACATGGTACAGTAAACCAGCAAGTCATTTTGACTTTCACCAATTCGCTCCGAAACAAACGCATCCGCCTGATCGCGATTGGCATAATAAACCAAGCCCCCGTAACCACAACATTTTGTTTTTTCTTTGCTGTATTCCAGTTCTTCAACCCGATAACCTAACTTCGTCACAATTTTTCTTACACTCTCGTGAAGATCGCTGTTTTCGCGGGTTCCGCAAGCATCGTGAATACTTAATGTCTGGGCCGTCTTGAGATAATCTTTATTCGGTAAACCTTCTTTAAGATAAACCTCCCACAACGACTGGACGGTAATTTCGGGCAGATATTTTTCAAAAATGCGCATGCAACTGGAACAAGCCAGAATAAAAGTTGGTCGTTCCATCTCGTCCCAAACCTTTTTAATCGCCGCCACATTTTCGACCATTAAGTCTTGTTGTCCGGCCCAATCCGCGGGGGCCCCGCAACAGCCCAGATAAATACCGACATCCCCGTTGACATGACCAACCAGATACTCATAAATGCTTTTAATGTCATCCGGATAAGATGCGGGCATTTGGCAGCCAGGATAAAAGAGATATTCGGTTTTTCCAGTGCCTTTATATAACCCCTTGACATAGTCGGAAAAGGAAATCAACGGGTAATAAAACAGATCTTTTGAGGCTTCTTTACTGGGTTGCTTACGCACCAGTGAAAAGCGAGTGCTATTCGAAAAAGCCATGTCTTTTAACGCAAAGTCATGCGCTGAGGCTGGCATTTTCCCCCGTTTTACCATACTTTCCCGGGTTTCCTGGATCACATCTTTCATACTGATATCCAAAAAACATTCTTCTTTGCAAAGGCCGCATTCGGTGCAAGAATTAATCATCTTATTGGCATAATGGGTTCCTAAAATAATTCGTTCACTATGGTTAATCTGGCGAATATAAGCATCCGGTGAGGTCTCATATTTACGCATATGAACACAGCCTTCAATGCATTTACGGCACTGACATTTAAAGCAACGCTTAGCCTCGGCGATTGCTTCTTCCTGACTATAAAGCGACGCAGTTTTGGGAATCGTTAAGCTCGGGGTTTGGTTGCTGCTGTCAAATTGAAGCGGTGTTTCGAAGATTCCTTCCCGTTCTCTGGAATCGGTCAGGGATACTTTTGAAAGAACCCGTTCAATTGAAATTGCCGCCCGTCGTCCCGAACTGGCCGAAAAAATAATCGCATCGTTTTCATTCACCAGACGCCCACCGGCAAAAAGTGTGGTCTTGCCGACCTGAAAAGTAGCCGCATTCAATGCAATTTTTTCAGGCCACTCACCAGTCCCTAAATAAACGGCATCATATTCGGTTTGCAACTCCGCCAATCGGTTGACATCAACCGCTGTTTCTAAAACAACGGTAATTTTTTTATCTTTGATGACTTTTAATTCTTGTAATAAGATTGCTTCGGTTAATGAATCGCCAATCAAATCCCACAAACGGCCGCCCAAACGGTTTTCTTTTTCATAAATCGTCACTGCGTATCCTTTTTTATCCAGATCAACAGCCGCAGTTAACCCGCTTAGTCCAGCCCCTACAACCGCGACCTTCCCTTTGTTTTTGGGCAACGGCCAAGCTTTTTTCGGTTTAACCGTGCCGTATTCCAGCACTGCTTTTTCCAGCTCAGATATTCGAATCGCTCCTCCTGACTTGCTCCGCTCACAATGCGCTTCACAGGGATGCTCACAAATTCTGCCAATAATCTGATGAAAAGGGATTTTCTTTTCCATCAATTTATAGGCATTTTGAAAATTACCATTTTCGATTTCTGCTATAAAATCAATTATTTCCAGATGAACCGGACAATTGGCCACGCAGGTTGGGGGTTCCTTATGAATACATCGATCCCCCGTTTCCAATAATTTATCTAAATCCATAGTTGGTCTCCTTCAGTATAGAATACTCAATTGGGAATTGCAAAATAAAAACGCTAACGCGTGTTGCCTTCGTTTTGTTTTCCAGATAAGTTCAAAACTTGTTGATGAACCGTTTAACCAATCCTGCAATTCGTGTAAAACCCGCCCAAACAACGGGCCAATTACAAACAAACTTGTAATTGGCGATTGCCTGCGCGTATCTTTAATTACTGCGTGCAAAGGCCTCGCCAAGCGCCAATCCTTTTGCGCTTACCTAAATGAAAAATAGGAATTGAAAGCTTAGAAGCTTTCAATTCCTGAGGTTGTCAATAAACTACCGTACCGACCAATTGTTAATCTGTTGTTCGCTGCGGAATCGGACAGGCTACGCCGTGTCCGCTCCGATGCGTACAACATGATGTAACAATTGTCGGTCCTAGTTTATCTTTTTGACAGTCGTGAGACTTAACTTGCTTATTTTAAGGCTTCTAAACCTTCAAGTACTTTTTCTGGATAAGCTGGTAAATGTTTAATACGAACGCCACAAGCATTAAAGATCGCATTACAGATCGATGCATGGGGAGCCGACAATGGCATTTCACCGGCACCGGCAGCCCCGAATGGACCTAACGGACGCGGTGTTTCCTGATGAATTAACACAATTTCATCGGGAACATCTTTCACTTGCGGAATCCCACAACCAGTTAAAGTTGTATGTTTTTTAAGATCTTCAAAGTCTTCGCTTAAAGCTAATCCAATCCCTTGAGTTAAACCACCCCACAATTGACCTTCAAGAACCAGTTTATTGGTAATGGTTCCACAGTCAGAAACAAGGGTTAATTTATCCACATGGGTTTTACCGTTGGTCGTATCAACCGAAACTTCTGATAATAATACCCCATACATATAAACTGGGAATGGATTTCCTTGACTTGTTTCAACCGATGGTGCGGTACAAGGTGCTGTCCAGACTCCATCATATCGCAATGGCAAACCTTCTGCAACCATTTCGTCGTAAGTTCTAAAAGTTCCATCCGCTTTTTTCATTGCGGCCATTAAGTTTTCACACCCAACTTTGATGGCATTCCCTACCAATACATTCGAACGACTTCCGCCGGCTGGTCCACTATTTGGTGTTAGTTTCATATTATTCATAACCAGTTTAATTTGTTCCGGTTTAATCCCTAATGGTTTTAAGGTTTCGTGAGCAAAGGTTAAGGTACCCATGTCCGCACCTTGTCCATGATCTTCCCATGAATCTCCGACGGTAACGCCTTCCGGTGTTAATTCGATCCACATTTCAGCCGAGTCAGGGCCATCCAGACCACAACCGTAAATATTAAGTGAAATCCCAACCCCATGTTTAATATCGCCGCCTTTAGCGTTTAACGCTTCAGCTTTTGCTTTGGCTTCTTGGTAAATCGGACGGATCGTGTCAATCGCTTGTGGCAACGCAATAACATCTGGTTCACAGCCATTTGGTGTTGTATCACCTTCACGATAGACATTTTTGTAGCGGAATTCCAAAGGATCTTCGCCCATTTGATCAGCTAGCATATCAACCAACGTTTCCGAAGCAAACAAGCTTTGTGGTGATCCATAACCTCTAAATGCTGAACCCCAGGCATGGTTAGTCGCAACGGTTCGACCTTCGCCACGGATATTTGGGATATTATAACCAGCTCCGATGAATTGCGAACCCCGAGTGGTTACCAAATCACCAAATTCGCAATATGGACCATGATCACAAGACCAATCAGTTTCCATCGCTTGAAGAATACCATTTTCATCTGCTCCGATTTTAACATTCATAAAGAAGGGCGATCGTTTTCCGGTATAGGTAATCTGTTGGAACATGTTAAATTCTAAGTAAACCGGTCTTTTGGTCACTAATGCCGCCACCCCTAATAAACCTTCAATGGTTGGGCTGAATTTATAACCGAAAGTACCACCGGTTGGATTTTGAACAATGAAATATTTAGTGGGATCAACCCCAATCGCTTCAGCCGTCATTAACTGATGGAAATGAAGGGCGATACTCTTGGAATGAACCATCAAATTATCTTCTTCATCAAAGTAAGCGAATCCAACGTCTGGCTCCAATGGTAAATGTGGTTGACGACCAACGTAAAAATCGTCTTCGATAATGTTTGGCAGTTTTTCCAGTAACGGTGCAGGATCATCACCCTTAACAATGTTCGTGGTGAAATAAATATTTGGTGTCCCGGGATGAATTTCAATCGCATCTTCTGCCATCGCTGCCGGGGCACTCATATAAGGTAACAATTCTTCAATTTCGACAACAACTTTTGCCGCTGCGGCTTCAGCCTGTTCCGGTGTATCCGCTAATACCATCGCAATCGCATCGCCAAATTGGAAGATTTTTTTGTCGTTTAAGATTGGTCGTTCCAAACCATCGCCTAAATTTGTCGGGAAAGCTAAACCATTAATTCGGTTCGTTCCGGGAACGTCTTTCGCGGTGATTACTTTAAATACCCCTTCCATTTTTTCTGCTTCAGTCGTATCGACAGAAATAATGTTAGCATGAGAAACCTGAGCTTGTACCAGTTTAATATGCAAGGTATTTTCTGGCAATTTTAATCCTAAGTCAGCGCCAAAGTCCCATGTTCCGGTAACTTTTGCCAGTGCTGATGGTCGAACCATGTTTGATCCCATAATCGAAGCGCCTTCTTTTAGCTGGAACCACAGGTCTTCTTTCTTGATTTCTCCGCGCATTAACTTGGCGGCGTCCATAACTGCATCAACTAAAGGAATATATCCGGTACAACGACAGACATTCCGATGTTTCTGGAACCATGCTCTGACTTCTTCTCTGGTTGGATTGATATTTTCTTCTAATAAAGCTTTTGCCGAAACAATAAATCCTGGTGTACAGAACCCACATTGAGCAGCCCCATTAACCATCCAGGCTAATTGCAATGGATGTAGATCTTCTTGCGTTCCAACGCCTTCAATGGTGATAATTTCCGATTCATCTGCCACCCGTTTCATTTTTGTAACGCAAGATCGTACGACCTTACCGTTTAATATAACTGAACAGGCTCCACATTCTGCTTTTCCACAACCAACTTTTGTTCCTGTCAAACCCTGTTGTTTTCTAATTAAATTTGCCAGTGTCGTTTCGGGATCAACAATAACCGTCCTTTGAATCCCATTAATGAATAATGTCTTTTTTTCCACGTGAAATCCTCCTTAAAATATTAATACTAAACCTTATATATGGATGCTAAAATCAACCTTTTCCAAATCCGCAATTGGGATAATGACATTCCGAACAGGTGGAGCATAGCCCACCATGTCCTAATTTGGATATGTCTCTTCGGGTTAATCTCTCGCCTACCATCAACTTTGGTACCACCAAATCAAAAACTGTTCGGCGGCTATACATAATACAACCGGGTAAACCCAAAATGGGAATGTCCCCTAAATAAGAAAGCAAAAACATCGCTCCCGGCAGTGTTGGGGCCCCGTATGATACAAA
The DNA here is from genome assembly GCA_965140355.1 of uncultured Acetobacterium sp. Classification (GTDB taxonomy): domain Bacteria; phylum Bacillota; class Clostridia; order Eubacteriales; family Eubacteriaceae; genus Acetobacterium. The sequence goes on from OZ223194.1 coordinate 347,852, forward strand.
TTTTGCTCCTGTTTTTCCAATTCCCTCGGGTGTCACATCATCTGGATCGACTGACATGCCGCCGGTTACCGTCACAATTTCGGCCCCTTCTTTAATTAGATCAAGAATGCATTGGGCGATCATATCCGAGTCATCCCGAGAAAAAACCTGTTTAAATACATACGAATCAAGTTCTGCGAATTTTTCTCTAATGACATCTCCGAATTTATCTTCGATCCGGCCATAAAAAATTTCATTACCGGTCGTTACGACCCCAACTTTGAATTTTTTTAACGGTACCACCTGAACAACTGGTTCATTTTTCGCACATAATTCTTCCATTTTTACTAATTTTTCATTTTCAATGGAAAGCGGAATAATTCGCGTTGATCCCACCAGCGTTCCTTTTATGACCATCGTATCGGTATGAAGGGTTGCCATCATCATTTCCCCCAGCTCGTTTATCTCCTGAAGAACGTTGACATTTATTTTGAGCAATCCGGTTTGAGTCGCTGTGATCGTGACTTTTCCTTCAGAAGCGCTGACAAATTCAACCCCGATACCACTGGCTGCCTTCCCTAATCGTAGTGCCGCCTCATCTTCATGGATTGTTCCGTCATTAAATTCAATAATGGCGATGTGCTCTTTTCCCATGTTCAATAATCGGGGAATGTCTTCTTCCTGGACAATATGCCCTTTCTTAAATGCCGCTCCTTTAAATTTTCCAGGGATGATCTGGGTCATATCATGCGCCAGAAACATACCCACTGATTCACGAACCGGTACTACCTTCATCTTGTTTCCTCCATTACTTTTGATCTCTTACATCAATGCTTTACAACGCGTGCGTTTATTAATACAGCAATAATCATGCCAAAACTTAATTCCCCTTTTTTATAAGGAATTTACCAACGCATAATGATCGACTGTTCTATTTTTGATCGTTTTATTTTAATATTCTTGCTTTAATTTTGAGCATAAGATCATTTTTTGAACATATTTTATTTGATTCCACTAAGTATTTTCAGTTTATTGTTCATATTTTATTCAGTTAGACTAATTATTTTCTAAAAACGCCCATCCATATTTTATCAATTGCTTATTTTTTACCCTCTAATTTACCTATCTAAACATTTAAAATTATTTAGGCTCACTTTTTAAAGAATTATTTAATTTTACTAAAACTAAATCCAGACAATAAAAAAAGTCAATCTGCACACCGAAGTCATTTATTGCTTCGAATTATTCAGATTGACCGTGACACTTAATTCACGTTTATTTTTTTTAATTATCCCTTATTTATCTATCTGCTCCTAACAATAATTCATACAGGGTTGGTTGCAACGAAAATTCCGCCATGATCGCCTTCACTTCATTTAAGGCTTGCTGTTTTCTTTTTTCGGTGGTCTCAACCTTTTTGGCTCGAATTAAAATATTTTTAGGCGTATGTGCCAAATCGACAAATTCCAACAGTTGTACCTTATAACCGCAATATTCTAACAAACTTGCTCTAATCGCATCCGTCATCAGTGCCGCAGTTCTTTCTTTAATAATTCCGTATTTAGTTAAGATTGATAATTCGTCTGTTTCTATTTGCGCATTTAACTCATGCTGACAGCAAGGCACCGAAAAAATCAGTCGGGCTTTCCATAAAATAGCATTATATAAAGCATAGTCAGTCGCAGTATCACAGGCATGCAGGGTAATGATCATATCAACCGGAAACGTATTTTTATAACTATCGATATTTCCCAATTCAAAACGAAGATTATCATAACCATACGTTTGAGCACTTTCATTACACCGTTGAATCACTTCTTTTTTTAAATCCAAACCAACCATATTGACCGTGATTTTTTTTATTTCAGTTAAATAATAATACAACACAAAGGTCAAATATGATTTTCCGCAGCCAAAGTCAATCACATTCAATTGCGTTTGCGGCTCAATATTTTTGATTTCATCATCAATTATTTCAATAAATCGATTAATCTGTTTAAACTTATCATACATGCTATTGACAATTTTTCCATCTTTAGTAATGATCCCCATATCAACTAACGGTTCAATGACCAGACCTTCTTTAAGTAAATAGTTCTTTTCACGATTATGACGTGTCGCTTTGGAGGGAGGTGTTTTAATCGTCTTTTTTGTTGTAGACACCTTGCCTTTTTTGCTAAGTTGAATGATATATTCATAATGATCATCCCAGCCATTATATTGCTGAAAAACATCGGTTAATTGGGTGAGCAGAAATTCTTCCAATGTTTCATAATTAATATTTTCATTAAAAACCTGTGTTTCAGTAAATTTCTCCAAATGATAACGATTGTTCACTAAATTAATTGTTATTTTTTTGAACCGTGCGGTTTTTGTTTTTGGTTTGCTCAAGATAATTTTAAATACCTCTCGATTAAAGACGGTTTCGAGCGCTTTTATCAAATCGTCCATTTTTTCACCTCATCGCTTTTTCTTTTAAGTATGGACAATCGTATCATTTTTTTCGAGAAAATAAAAGGATAAACGATTTCATTATTTTGATTACGATTTCAACCAATTATTCCATTGACCCCCTTTATCTGATATGTTATTCTAAATTTCAAATTAAGAAGGTGATGGAGTTCACCTGAATCACTTTTAGTTAATGACTCCTGTAGAATTGTTTTTGATTCTGCAGCTTTTTTTTGCCAAATTTTAATTATCGCGTTTATCTTGTCATTTAAATTAGGAGGACCTTATGCGAAAATACTATTTCATTGCCGCCGGCGGTGCCGTTGGTGCCCTGCTCCGGTTTAAACTAAAAACCGCTCCCAACTTATTGTTATCTTCAGATCTTTTATTAAATTTCTCCTATAACATCTTATTGATCAATCTTTGCGGATGTTTGTTATTAGGAATTCTCAATGCTATTTTTTCTAAAACCGATCGTCTCAGCGACGATGTTAAACTAGGTGTAACTGCCGGTTTCGTTGGTGCTTTCACAACCTTCTCAACATTTTGCAAAGAAAGTATGACTATTTTAAATACTGGTTTTATTAGCGCATTTTTTTATTATGTTGGAGCCTCCCTTATTTTAGGGGTCGTCGCCGTGTCGATTGGCCATGTGATCGGACATCGAATTCTCCACCCGATTGGTCAAAATATTGTTTCTCGCTTCGGCTATGATTACAACTAAGGTTTTATGATGGAAACTTTATGTGTCATTCTGGGTGGTGCTCTCGGAAGTACGACTCGCTTTTATCTGGGTAAACGATTTGCGTCCCGGCATCAACATTTTCCGGTCGGTACCTTAATTATTAATATTTCCGGGGCTTTTCTTCTGGGATTTGTGTCTGGAGCTGATATTTCACAACTCTTGTATGGTTTATTTGCCGAAGGTTTTTTAGGGGCTTACACCACCTTTTCAACCTTCATGTATGAAGATTTTGTCCTTTTACAAAACCATCGGATTCTCAGCGCCATTTTTTATATTGTCCTTACTATTTTAGTCAGCCTGATTGCTTTTTATGGCGGTTTTCTGGCCTCAAGCTCGTTCTAATTAAAGCGGTCAGACCCAAAACTTTTTTTGTTCCGGTGATCAATGTTTAGTAAAACAGCTTGATCATTAAAGCCAAACTAAAAAAAACACCTTGCGGTGTTTTTTTTAGTTTGATGCACTTTTATTATTTTCAGTCTGAATGTTCTTATTCTTATAAAAAATACAGCCCGTTTCTTTCCAGGGATTTTTTAATACATCCATGTCAGGACATTGTCCACTAACATTAAAACTGCAAGTTAAGTAAGAACATACATTTTTATCTTTTGTTTCTATTTGACTCACCTCTTTAATTCAACACGCATGGTGTTTTTAATTTTAGTTGCGTGTAATTATATCAATTATTTTTTTAATACTCAAGCACCTAATTGTTGCGCTATTATTGAATGTAAATTAATAACCGCCCTTCCAAGTAAACAGAACTATTCTTTTTTAGTATTATTTTAGTGATTTTTTTTAGGATTTAAACAAAAGTCGGAACAAATCGCTATTAAATAGCTATAATATACCCAAAATCGCCGATATTCAAATTTAAGCAAGCCAAAAAATTATCTTTAACTATGCTCTAATGGCAAACTAATCGTCATTTTTGTCCCTTTACCGGGGTCACTTTCAGCATCAATTGAACCGCCATGATTATCAACGATCCATTTCACGATTGACAAACCAAGACCGGTTCCCCCAAATTCGCGTGATCGCGCTTTGTCCACCCGATAAAAACGGTCAAAAATATGAGACAGTTCGTCTTTGGGAATTCCTACCCCAGAATCGGAAATCGTAATTTTTGCTTGTTTTTTCGATTTTTGTGAATTCATTTCAATCGTCCCGTTTAATGGTGTATATTTAATACTGTTATCAATCAGTGCCCGCAGCATCTGTTTGATTAATCGTTTATCGGCGGTAATTAATATTTTATCATTATTATCCAAATTAATTACATGATTTTCTGTGACCAACTTGCTTTCACGGACAATTTCTTCAATCAATTCATTAAGCCAGAATTTTTTCTTTTCAATCTTCATGATTTCATTATCACTTTTAGCAACAAATAAAAGGGTATCCAATAATTGGGTCATATTTGACAATTCATTTTTGATCGATTGAATCCCTTCATTCAAAATTTCCGGATCATTTTTCCCCCAGCGATCGATTAAATCGGTATATCCCTTGATTACGGCCAGCGGGGTTGCCAATTCATGGGATGCATCCAGGGTAAATTGATTTTGTTTGTCATAGGCATATTGTATTCTTGCAATGAGATCATTAAAGGTGTCTGCCAACCGTGACAGTTCATCATCCGATCTCTTAATTTTTATCCGTCTCGTCAAATCGCTGGCGCTGATTTGTTTAGCTTGACTAGTTATTTTATCGATCGGATTTAAAGCTTTCTTACTGATAAAGTAACCAACAAGAATTGAGATAATTAGCATTAATGCGTCCATCACCAGCATAATTCCGGATAAAACATATAAATAATCCCGTTCATTATCCATATCTTTGATGATTTGAATCGTCATCACCTTGCCATCTGCCAAAACTTGCTGATCATTTAAATATAATAGTTCTTTTTCTCCAACATCAGTCGATTTTATTGACTTTGTAGTGTTATTTGTTAGCTGTGGCAAATCATAACTCTCTCCGGTATTATAGACAATCTGACCGTCAACGATTAAATTAATATCAACGTTATTTGTCATCTGGGCGATGTTTTTAAAATCAATTTGCGGGATCGTTGCCAGGGTCGTAATTTCTTTTTTTAAGCCACTATCAATCAGCTCAAGCTGTTGAATCGAGGATTGTGACATATAGTAACCAATACTCAAAAGTGTTGCGGCATTGACACAAACAAGTGCAACAAAAAAAAGAAGTGCATAAACAACTGTTAATTTATGAGATATTTTTTTTAACTGAATCGGGAAAATCCTCATCTTTGCTCCTTAATGATGTATCCGACTCCTCTAACGGTGTGAATGAGCTTTGTCCCATAGGGATTATCAATTTTATTTCTGAGATAGCGGATATAGACATCCAGAATATTCGTGTCGCCTTCAAAATCATAACCCCATACCTGCTCGATAATTTGATCGCGGGTTAAGACCCGGCCTTTATTAATCATTAAGTATTCCAGTAGCTCATATTCTGTTTTTGTCAAATCTATTGAATCTGCCTGTTTTAAAACTTCCCTGGTTGACAAATTAATGGACAGATCCGAAACCTTTATCAATTTTGCTGCCGTCATTCTGGCCAGTCCATGTCTGAGGCCAGCTCTAATTCTGGCCAGCAATTCTTCTATTTCAAAGGGTTTTGTAACATAATCATTTGCCCCCAGATCCAAACCAATGACTTTGTCGGTTATATCCCTTCTTGCCGTTAGCATGATGATTGGCACCATCGAATGCTTGCGAATTTTTCGGCACACTTCCATTCCACTGACTTCGGGAAGCATTAAATCCAAAAGAATTAATCCATATTCATTGTCATTAAATTTTTTCAGTCCTTCTTTTCCGTCATAAGCACTGTCATATGTATACCCTTCATATTTTAACTCCAATTCCAGGATCCGTACAATTGAACGGTCATCTTCGATAATCAGAATGTCTTTTTTGATCAATATCATCAACTCCTTAAAAAAATCTAATGTTAATCAGTATCCCTAGCACTGATTAACATTATACCCAAAATACCGTTACTTAAAATTAATCCGCCACTTCAGCGGTGCCTTTGGCTTTATCAACGCTAAAATGTAATGGCGCATATCCATTTGCATGGAGCTGAATATTAAAAGTTAAGCCATTTTGAGAAGTGCCATAAAGTCCATTGATATTACCAAAAAAATGACCTGCTTCCGAAATTTTATTGTCAAAATGAATTGTTTTTGTTTCGCCGGGATTCAGCGTCAGCCCATTTAAAAGTTCGTAATAAGCTTCCTCTTGATTCGTAACATTATCGGCAATTGTGTAATAGATATCGAAGTTGTTCAAAATTGTCTGCCCCGTGTTGACCAAGGTCATTTCAAGATGATCTGCGGTTGCATTATCCTCGACTTTGAGATCATTAATCTTTATCGGTAACGGTGTCGTGCTTGTTTCGACAATTAAATTTTTTGTGAAAACCGGCTGAGTATCCACTTTATCATTGCTGCCATCGCCATCGGTATCCGGTGTATAAGGGTTTGTCCCTAATATTTTTTCATCACTATCGGGAATACCATCGCCATCCGTATCGACCTTAGCAGCTGTGGTGCTTTGTTGGGAACTTGTCCCGGTATTTGAACCACTACTTTTCGCCGCACAACCGGTTACCCCAATACTTAACATCGAAATTAATATCATCCCAACCACCCCTGTTTTTAAGGCATTTCGCCATTTAAAATTTTTCATCACTTTATTTTCCTCCAATTTTTTATTATTTTGAACCATCGATATTTTCACGTCTTAAAAAAACAACATAGGCTAACAGCCACAAAACGCTACTGGGAACAATCAGGCCCAGCAAGTTAATCCACTTCAGACCCAGCACTTCCCAGACCGTATTTGTTTCAAAACCGGGTTTTATATTCAAGAGTGCAAAACTAATCCGCTCATAATGTTTTGTCGGTGATAACTCTTCAATCCCGTCTCTTAATGTTTCATAAAATTTAAACTGTTGCAGTACTTGTGTCTCTTGATCCCGGTTCATCCCCATTTGAACAAAGAATCCACCCGGAAGCTGATTATCCATATCCATGGTATCCCCAATCTGGGGCAACACAAAGGCCAGAACCAACCAGATAATAACCGTTATTAACAGCGCTCGACTACCTTTGGCCGAGAGGATCGTAATCCCCATACTTAAGATCATAAAGAATACCAAATATAGAAATGACATCAGAAAAAATAATCCCAGCCGGAGCCCTTCGTCGAGGGTGAGCATCACCCCGGCAATGATTGTCAGCGCGAGTAACGTCATCACGGCGGCGGCCAGGGTGATCCCTGCCAAAAGCAGCAGATTCCCCACTAATTTTCCATTTAAGAAGGTATCTCTAAATACTCCTCGGGATAAAATCAGCCGCAATGTACCGTTCTTGCGCTCTTTGGAGATGGCGGTATTGCCGAGAACAATGGCTAACAACGCACCAACCATTCCAATATAATTAACAAATCCTTTTGATGCTGACATCGGATTTAAGTTCGGCATGGCCGGCAAGTCTGTTTTTCCAAGTGATTTAAGGAAATCGATGGAAGCGTTGTATGCGTCCACGGCAACGCGCACCTGTAATGACCCCAGCACAATCGACACCACACAAAGCGTCAACAACATTATGACGATAATCAGAAATAATTTATTTTTAAACGCATCGGTGATTTCTTTTTTAGCAATTTCGATAATCATTTCCGCTTACCGCCTTCCATGTTTTTTAAATTGAATCACCGTAATGACGGCAATGACTAAAAAAAGACCGATCATCCAATAGGCAATATTTGCACTGGTTTTTACCGTTACAGCGATATCGACTTGATTACTTTGGGTTTCATTACTTACTGCGATCACGTTAACTGCCATATTTCCGGCAATTTGTGAACTGGGCACCTCAAGGGTCGTTTTGATGATTCCGGTTTCGCCGGGCTTTAAGTCAATGCTTGTATCGGCACCCTTACTGATAAGCCACTTGGCGGGCAGTTTGCTGCTCAGTTTTATCGCTTTGATTTCTTTGGCACCGCTGTTTTTCACTGAAAAAGTAAGTTCCACTGCTTTACCACTAAAGATTTCAACTTTATCATTCAGACTTGTGAGTTCAAGTTGGTAATCCTTGTTGATGAGCACCGACATTTTCATCGTCATTTCCTGACCGTCATCGCGAATAACCTTTACTAAAATGGTATCGTTGTTAACAAGCGGTTCACCAATTAATTTCAGGTTGAGATTTAGCGCTACATTTCGTTCCGCCGGTATGACAAGTGTTATTATCGGCAGCTCGGCGGTTGAAAAATATAACTCGTAAGAATTTGACATCCCTTCTGTTTTAAACGTAAAGCTATGTTCGCTGTGATCACTATTTTGGACCTCAAGGGAAATCATTTTAGGCTCTCCCAGCCCTAAATGATAGCTTGGCAATAATTCCGTGGTTGCTGCTGTCGCTGCCAGCGCCGGGGCTTGCAATAATACCAAAATCAGGATGGCCATGCTGAGTAAGCGCAGTAACTGTTTAAGCTGTTTCATGAGACTTCCTCCTTCTGAGCCGCCCGGTAGGACATAATCAAAAGGACAATACCCGGCAACAGAATGTTGACCAATGCCCCGGCCTGTTTTTCAAGAATTTTCCAAACCGCTATCGTCGCGGTTTCTGAAGTGACTTGCAATAAATCTTTACTGATATTCTGAAACTGCACCGTCGGCGAAAGCAATTCGATGGTTCTGGAAATCAAGGTGTCCGTGGGTACCTGGGTCACGGTTTGAGCTGTTGCATTCAGCGTATAGGCAAAACTTCGTTGACTTTCAGCCAGTTGGGGGACAACAAATGACAACGTAATCCAGACAACCATCATTAAGAGAAAACCAAACTCACTGTTGTTGGTCTTGATCGACACAAACAATGTCGTCGTATAAAAGAACATCAGATAAATCAAGGCTAGCATAAAAAATGTCAGTAGCCTGATGATTTCATTAATATCCGGGCTTAACCCGGATATTAATATAAAAAGAGTCAAATTGAAAATTAAAATAATTCCCAGCAGCAACCCTAGAACCATACCTCCTCCCAATAACTTTCCTGTCACAATCTGATCTCGGTAAATCGCGCGGGTAGCAATCAACTTCAGTGTCCCCTGGTTTCTCTCCCCGTTAAAAGCTTCATAACCAAGAAAAATAGCCACCACCGCACCAATCATGCTGACATAGGTAATGATATTCTGCAGAATTGAGAGTGGAAAAATTTCCGGTGGGGTTGGAAAAATTACCTTGCCCTGAGCCTTCAGTAACTCCACAATATTCTGATAAGCCTGCATCTCGGCATTTTTTGTACTTGATCCAATGTAGACCGAAACGATGGAAAGAAGCACAAACAGTCCGACTATGATCAAAAATATCTTGTCTCTGAATGCTGCCATGACTTCTTTTTGAGCCAAAGTCAGAACTGCTTTCATGATGTTTCCCCTTCCACTTTGAAATAGATTTCTTCCAGCGACTTTGCCGTTGAGAATTTCTTTTCGATATTGATCAGCGAATCTGCCATTAACAATTTACCATGGCTGATGATTCCGATATCAGTGCATAGTTTTGTCACTTCCGACAATAAATGGGTATTCATGAAAATCGTTGTTCCCCATTTCGCATTGATCATCAATAAAATATCGCGCATATCCTTTGCCCCCTGGGGATCCAACCCGGATGTGGGTTCATCAAGAAAGAGTATCTTCGGTTTATGCAAAATAGCCTGGGCAATCCCGATGCGTTGTTTCATGCCTTTCGAATAGGTTTTGACCTTGCGGTTTTGCCACGCCGTCATCCCCAACAATTTTAAAACCTCTTCAATGGCCGCATCCACCTTTTCAACTTGGGATAGTTTCCCAAAAAAACGTAAATTTTCGACCGCCGTTAAATCCCCATATAAGGACACGTTTTCGGGCAGATACCCCAACATCTTACGCACCTTCAAATTATCCTTTACAATATCCAAACCGCCAATGCTGGCCTTCCCCTGAGTTGGTAAAATCAAGGTTGTCAGCATCGAGATGGTCGTTGTCTTGCCCGCCCCATTATGTCCTAAAAATCCAAATATCGCACTTTCCTTAACTTCGAGATTCAGTTGATCCACGGCAGTGAAATCGTCATATTTTTTTCTCAGGTTTTCTGTTATCAACATTTTTGTTCCTCTTTTCATATTTTTGCTTGCCCTGTTTCATATCTTCATAATAACTTTTAAATCTGAGAACCATAGAAATTGGATCTGAGAATTTTCTCATTTTTGTGATTGCATCAAAATAATTATTTTGCTAATTTTCTAATCATCTGCGATAAAAAAATGCCCCGAGCATTAACCCGCGACACCTTTATTAACATTTATCTTTGATATTGGTCAGTTTGTAAAACAACTTTTTTTCGACAGTTTCATAAAGATTTTCAACTTTATCTCTAAGCCCCAATTTATAGACAAAACTAGTAGCAAAAACAAGTACATAGGCTCCTAAAATGTCTAATAGATAATGATGTCCAACGTATACGCGTGAAATTCCCACCAAAAACGATGTTATCATTAATAAGATACTCAGTAATTTGTTGTATTTTGCCAGTCCCACAGCTATACTCATTGTCCCTGTCGCGTGATCACTGGGGAAGGATGCATCAGCAACATGAGGATAGAGCAAATTCACCTTATTATGTACAAAGGGTCGTTCTACAAAATAGATATTTCCAATCAGAAAACTCAAAAACAGATTAATCATCACAAAAACTAATGTACTAAAGACTATTTTTCGATAACTGGACTGTTTGATAATCAGTCCGGTTATAAATATTAACACCACGATTGCAATATAAAAATACCATAGATCTTTTGAAATAAAAATCATTAACTGATCCACAAAAATATTCTTATAAGCCAAATTATTTATTAATCTAAAAATCGCATCATTCATTTTTCGTATTTCCTCTTGTTTTTCCAATTAAATATTGTTTAATTCATGATGGTTTTTCATATTTTTTCTTTCTCTTGTCAGAGCAACAATCCCTGGAATGATTGATATTGCAATAATCGCTATTAAAACAAAAGAAAAATTATCTTTAATAAATGGTAAATTTCCAAAGAAATATCCTCCCGATAAAAATAGAGTTACCCATAAAAAGCCGCCTAAAATATTATATCCGACAAACTTAAGATAATTCATTTCACCAATACCAGCTAAAAACGGAACAAAGGTCCTGATAATTGGAATAAATCTCCCAATTGCAATGGTCATCGAACCATGCTTCTTATAAAATTCATTAGCCTTATTAACATGATCTTTTCTAATAAATCGGATATTTTCTTTTGCTAAAATTGTCTTTCCGATATTTTTGCCAATATGGTAGTTTACCGTATCACCGATGATCGCAGCCATGAAAAACACTGTAAAAAAAGTAACACTATTCAATGAATTCATGGCCGCCAATGCTCCGGATGCAAAGATTAATGAGTCTCCGGGTAAAAATGGGGTTATTACCAACCCGGTTTCACAAAATACAATCAAAAATAATAAGAGATAGGTCCATACTCCATAACATTGCATTATTCCCACCAGCGATTTATCAAGATGCAGTATAAAATTAATGATATAAACAAGTATATCCATATTTTTCCTTCTTTCCAATTGATTCCTATAGGATTCTGATTATTAGTATTATTGTCAACATTAACTTCTTATGATCTCAAAAACAGAAAACTTTCGACAATTGAATTTAAAAGGCAATATTATCTTTTCATTTTTTAAATTTCCATAAAGTTCTGATTTAAAATGATCAATCGGTAAATGTTGCTGGCCAAATTTTACTTTGTAAATTGATTATAAATAAGTAATCTGAGAAATAGTGGAATTGAATCTGAGAATTCTCTCATTATGCAGTTTGTTAAATAGCTATTTTTTGTAAAATATTAATTTTTACTGTTTACTTTTTATGTAAACGATGATATATTGTACAAAATACAATTCATTCAATATTGTAATAACTAATTATTTTACGATGTGCATCTTGAAAGGAGGTAATAAAGTTATTTATCGCAATAAACTGATCTTAATTTCAAAAGAAGAGCTATTACATTATGTATGATGAAAGGAGATAAAGAAACGATCTAGTTTAAATAAACCGATATCAAATTTTAAAAAAGGAGAATAACAAATGGCAGGCCAAGTAAGTAATAGTGAAAAAACAATTAAACGGGATAAATTAACGCGAGATCTTTATGTACTCCCCAATTTTGGGGGTGCAACCTTCAAGGGATATTTTGATGGATATTTAGCGATGCTCTTAACCGATATCTATATGATCCCGTTAATTTTGTCTGGTATATTAGAGATGGTAAAAACGCTAGTAGAATTTGCGTTTGCCCCTATATTTGGGGCATTTCTTGATCGCGTTACTTTGAGAAAAGGTAAATACTGGCAATGGATCATAATCGGATCAATCGGTGCTGCAACAACATATATGATCCTGTTTGCCTTGCCGGCACTTACATCAGCCCCTGAAAAATTAGGTTTCTTTGTCTTTGTATTAAGTATCATCCTTGCTGTTTTTCTATCGATTGTAAATGTAACCGTTGTCTCTCTTTATCCCCGACTGGCACCTAATCCAAAAATAAGAACTCAGTTAGCAGTTGCCCAAAAAATTGGTCGCGATGGTGGGAAAACCTTATGGGGATATGTTGCCCCCGCTCTTTTGATCCTTTTAACCGCGAAAGTTGGATCGGAAGCTGGTGGCTGGGCAACAACCGGGTTAATCCTCGGAACATTTGGAATCATCTGTTATCTTGCTTTTGCTTCAGTTTTACGAGGAACATCGATGGAACAGGATGCAATTGCTGCCAAAACAGCAGCAACTATACAGAGCAAGCCAAAAATCCCCTTAAAAACTGTTGTTAAAGGATTGCTGACAAATCGGGCTCTTTTAGTCATGTTTTTATTTATGACAATCTATAAAACGTTCTACTTTTTCCAAATTATGAGCGCAACATACTTTTTTAAATATGTTGCTAAGGACTTCGGATCTTTGGGACTATTTATGCTGGCGTTTAACCTTAGTGCCGTTGTCGGTGTAATTTGCGGATTGTTTTGGGTGAAAATATTCAAGGATTCTAAAAAAGCGTTTGTATCAGGAGGGATGGTTCAAATAATCATATTACTAATCGCTACCCTGACGTTTAGCAATTTAACAACCGGAATGTTCATCGCCGTTATTTCATGTGCAAGCTTCTTCGGAGGTATTCTTGAAGCCTATATTATGCCAATGTTTGCGGCGGCGGCTGATTACGGGGCTTGGAAAACGGGCGAAAGAACCGACGGCTTAAGCATGTCCATGTTTTCGGTCTCCGTTCGTGTCGGATTGACATTGTCTACCTTTATCAGAACAGCCTTATTAGCATCAGCTGGATATAATGCGGCAACGTATGTAAATGGAGTGGAACCTTCACAGGATGTTATTAGTACTCTTATTAATTTGCAAACCGTCTTACCACTTGTTTTAGCCATTGTTTCCATAGGTCTTGTGGCCTTACTTTATCCACTAAACGATAAAAAACTGGCCCGAATTAAAGAAGAAATTGAAGCCGGCCGGGTTGGCGAAAGCGCCGATATGAGCATCCTGAATTAAATATTTTTATTAGTTCAAACTTAACTATCAAAAAAATAAATGATACCAAGGAGATTATCAATTGAATAAGCAAGAAATAAGTAACGTATCACAAGAAAAAAACCAGAATTTTATTGATGTATATGAAGGAAAGCTACCTAAACGAATTCCCATATCGATTGAAATTGACGGTGCTGCCAGTATCGAGTACGCCGGAATGAATTTAACGACCGCTCAATACAGTGCCGATCAAATAATTGAAGCAATGGAGTTTACAAACGAATTGTTTGATACTGACCTTGTCGTCGGTTTTTCATCCCGCTTACCCTCGTTTTATAAAATGCTCGGCGCCAGGAATTACGTGATGGGCGGCGATGGATTTATGCAGCACCCTGATGTTCATGGTATTGAACCCGATGAATATGATGCGTTAATCAACGATCCCATTAAAGTATGTTGGGAAAAAGTATTGCCAAAATTTTATGACGAATTAGCAAAACCAGCCCCTGAAAATATGATCGCACTCATGAAAATGCAAATGTCAAAAGATCTTATCATGGGAAAAGTGGGGCCTGCCATGAGACGTATTGCCGCGAAAAATGGTAAAGTTACCGAAAAATTTAAAGTTAAACGAACCAGAGCGCCTTTTGATTTACTTGCCGATACTTTTAGATCTTTTACCGGAATAAGTTCGGATATCAGAAGGTATCCAACCAAGGTTTTAGATGCCTGCGAAGCATTATTACCGCTGACTTTAAAAATGGGCATGCCGACAACGGAACCGGCCAAGAAAACCCGGGTTGGAATCTCGCTACATATGGCGCCTTATATGAGAGAAAAAGATTTTGAAAAGTTCTGGTGGCCAACTTTTAAACAAATGGTTGAAATCATTGTCGCTTCAGGATATGGCGTATCGATGTTTTGCGAAGAAGACTGGATGCGATTTATTGATTATTTACACGAACTCCCGGCCGGCTGCGAAATGCAATTTGAACAAGGTGACCCACAATTTATAAAAAACAAAATCGGTGACAAGCATATCATCCAAGGCCTCTTTCCCTTATCATTATTGAGATATGGTACAACTCAGGAAGTTGAAACGAAAGCGAAAGAATATATGGATATCTTGGCACCGGGCGGAAATTATATTTTTGGTGTTGATAAATCAATTCTAAGAGCCAGCGATTTAAAAATCGAGAATCTGCAAGCCTTAATAAAATGTATTAAAGAATATGGTACTTACTAAACAATTAAAAGGAGATTTAAAAATGGAGTTAAAATCAGAATATTATAAAACATTAGAAGAGAATTTAGAGAAATATGATATCCCGGCTGAAGCAATTGAAGCGGCAAAAGAAAGTATTCAAGGACCGGAAGAAGCTTTAATGGGTTTATTGTCTTTTTTAATAACATAAAACGCAAAAATAAATTTTTTCACTACTGATGACTTTAAAGCTGTCAGTTATCTCGCCTTTGTGTCTTTAAACTTAATGCCCTCGAAATCCAAGTAAAAAAAGGTGTTTTTATTAAATCAAAAATTTTATCTCGGAAGCGTCGATACGATTATACAAAATTAAAGACTCATCCAAAGCCTTTTCGACTATCTTTTGATCGATTTTAAATAGTCTGGGGGCAATACATGAGATGGTGTCCACAAGTTCTTGAATGGGAAGATTTAATTCCTTCGAGTAATAACGAAGCATTAATTCATGTCGAGCTCCAAATTCAGCAACGATATATGATTTAAGTGTTTCTTGATGCAAACTAATTGTATTTTCATCCAGAATTCTTTGATAGACCGCAGCTACCCGGTCATATAACATTTCAAAGCTGGAATTGGCAATGACGAAATGAGCATTATGTTTATCAATCAAAATATTATTGTAATATATTCTTAAACTCGTAATTTGACGGAGTAAAAAACTATCAAGCTTATCGCCTATTTCAGCATCGATAAAACTTAAAATGTTGTCAATATATTCTGTATAGATTTGATTAACAATATTTTCTTTTTTTATAAAATGATAGTTTATTAAACCAACGGGTACATTTGCATGCTCAGAAATTAACCGAATCGTCGTTTTTTGATACCCTAACTCATAAAACAATTTTTTAGCTGTCAGAAAAATATTTTGTTTTGTTTCTATTCCGTTAATATACATGCGTGTTTCCCTCCTAGCATATTAATACTAACATTTTGCCGAAAAAAGTCAATATTTAATTCCTTTCCTGTCTGACCTTCCAAAGGAATGGGCTTATTAAATATTGGCTTTGTTTATCTTCCCGATATTTATTATCCCCGCAAAAAATCGTCACAACTTAAAAACTTAACACCTTGGAAATCTTAGGGTAATTTTTTGCGCAATAAAAAAAAGACCCGCTAAACGGCTCTACTATGTGCTATTTCTGGTGCTCCCTCAGGGATTCGAACCCTGGACACCCTGATTAAGAGTCACCAGAAAACGGCTTTACATTAGGATGATGTAAGGTCCCAAACCTTCCGGATGCTTTTTTGCAAATTCTAACACTGTTTCATACTCATCCTCTGTATAAGATCTTTTATCTGGTGTCTGGTGTCTTCTTTCCCTTTGCCTGCTTAAAGTTTGCCATCGGATTTTTAACAATATAGTCGTTCTCAATTGCCGTTTCAAATATGGCATTCATTGTGATCCGAAGCTTATTAACCATAGATTGCGATAAATGCGCTTCGTTTTTGAAAAACTTCTGAACATCTGCCGCCCGGATCAGATAATCCCCAAAATAATCATTCAGGTGATCAATGCAGAGTTTATAAGAGTAATAAGTAGATTCACTGACCGTATCTTCTTTATAAATGTTAAGCCATTGATCAGTCCAAGCTTCAAACAATATATTACTATATTCCTCTTTATGCCCCGTAGCCTGTTCGATTTTAAACTTATCAATTTTTGCCTTTACTTCTTTTTTTGTTTTTCCATAAAAAAACTTCCTGACTGCTTTACCTTCAAAATCATGTCCAATAGTAATGGCTATTTTCACATTACTTCCCATCGTTATACCTCCTGAATTTTGGACATAAAAATGCCCGGTAGTTGTAAAACTCCGGGATATAAAGTATAATATGAGTGTTACAGCATATCGTGATTTATATCCCGGTATATGTAAAGCCGTTCAGGTACGCCAATACCTGGGCGGTTTTTTTGTTTATGCGATTTTGTCATACTCCATGATTGTCAGCTCACTTGCCAGCGCTTCAGCTTTATCCATTAGAACGTCAATTTTTTCAGCAACGGACGCGGAAAAATACTCTTCACCGCACTGTTCACATTTGTAGCAGGGTACGTTTTTAATAATGATAATGCAGTGTTTGAGGTCGGAAAAATAAGTGGTGGTGGATGGTTCCATGATCCCGTTTTTGCATGCTAGACATTTCATTTCAAACTCTCCTTTCTTGTTTTCATATCAGATTCCCATTTATCAATATCCGGGTAGTATGCTGTGATGACCTTTGCTGTTTCACCGTTGCTACCGATCACAACATGAAGTGGTACGCCAATGGTTGGGGAGCCTAGGATCAGGCAGCTTGGGGATGGGAAATCATCCGGGTAATCCTCAATGATCTCACCAGTCATAACAGACAATCGTATATGTATTGGCCTGATACCGCGCTGCTTACAGCGCTCAATCACGTGTTGCGTTAAAAAGACCAGGTCTTTCACGTAGAGTTCTCTTAAATTTTCTATTTTCACTTATTCACCTTCTTTGGTTGTGAATGGTTTATTTTCTTAATCAAAAGAAAAGCCTAATCTTTTGTTTACTACTGTCATCAATTTTTCATATTCCTTGCTTGTTAAATTTAAAGGCAATGCATTTGCAACATTGATTATTCTTTCTTTGTTAAAAGCTGGACAATGTCTAAAACTACTGTATGTCAGGTTGATTCTTTCAATTAAATCATCTTTTGCCAAAACATAATCTTTTCCATTTTTTATATAATAATTCCACCAAGGATTATTATAGGTGCTTATCTGAAGTCTATGGCATCCAAATGGGTTTTCGGTAAACTGACTTGCTCCATAACAAAAATCAGCTTTTACTGATGTCCATTTATCACCATAACACCATTTAATTTCGGCTATATCTTTCTTATCGATCATTTCTCCATTTACAAAGAAAGCCGTTGATTTCCATTTACCTGCAATATCATAAAGCATGATAAATTTTTTAAAATCTTCTCTTGAGTCAGTATATTCAACTGTATAAATTTTCGCGCCGTCAATTTCTTCTTCATTAAAATTCCGGCCTTGTTTTGCAATAAAAACAGCATTTGGTAAATTTCTTGATGTTGTCTTACCAAAAGAAACTGTAATAACCCAATTGAATGAACCAGGCTTCTCTTTTACTACAGGAAACTTAGAAACAAACCCTGTAATATTTTTTATTGGTCCATTTGTTGTATTTTGAGTTGTGGGAGCAAGACTCTGGTTAGTTGCCCCTTTTTCTAAAATCATATCTCACATCTCATTGAGAGCATCTGATAACTTTACCTTATTTTTATCCGTAAGATGGTCTTGGTATGCCATAAGTGTATCATCGAAAGAATCAAGCCTATTCCATTTTGATTTTTCTATTGTCAACGTACTGATTTCGCTCTTTAATTTATCAGCATAGCGTTCAATAAAATCATTAGTTGCAGATTCTCTCTTTTTTTTGATAATTTCTAAATCTATAGATGGTCTTTTAGAGAATTAAACTACGTCTTCTATCTCTGCTAACTTTTCAAGATTTTCAATCAATAAATCATATCTCTCAAAATACACTTTAGGAGTTGTTGTTTCATTCACAAGTTTCACAGAATCACCGACAATTCTCAACCATTGTGGCGCCATCATTTCTACGTTCTGCTTATTCATTTTTCCTTTGCTTTTTACCGGAACATCCGATTGCTCCGAATTCCCAGCTAATATGCCGGTAACTTTTTTAAAAAATCCCATAACAACCTTACCTCCTAAATTTGATAAGTTTATTATACTTCTAATATTAAGAATGTAAACCGCTATATTATCGCCCATTCATTGCCCCAACTATTAAGAGCTTCACTAAAATAGCGATTGCTAAAATCGTTTATCGATGTAACTTCTATATGGCGTCTATCTTGTTCTACTTTGGGCAGTATTTCGATACATTCCGCAGAAATACCATTTAAATATTGATTTATCTCATATTTAAGACTTTCAAGCCTGTTGTTTAATATCCTACTGCTGATACGCCATATTCCGCTTGATCTGCGGTAAATCCATCAAAAATCAATTGATCGATTAAAGCCGAACGAGAAAACGAAGTTACATCTAAATACGCCTGTGCTTTTTTCGCTGCCTGTTCATTCCAGTTGGCCCCACATTTATCGGCACCATAAACGGCCTGATCGTTCGTAAAACCATCAAATTCCAATTGACTGATTAACCCGCTATAAGAAAAAGCTGAGACATCAAGGTACGCTTTAGCTTTTTTTAAAGCTTGATCACTCCAATTCACTCCGCAATTATCCGCCGCATAAGTTGCTTCACCATTTGTAAAACCACTGTACTCCAACTGACTTATCAATCCGCTATATGAAAAGGAAGCGACTTTAAGGTATGAACTTGCCTTATCCAAAGCGTTTTGCTGACCGACAGTAGGTTCTGAAACGTTTTTATCTATAAAACAATTCTCAGTAGTTCCGGGCGCATTTGCTCCTGCAGGTACTACTTCAATCTCAATACCTTCTAAACGATAACCATAGCCAGCGGTCCCTGCACTTTCACCGTTCTTTGCCCAACCCATCCAACCAACATTCTGGGCGTGAACACGATAGTAAATATCAAACTTATCGGCATCAGCTCCAGTAAGCTTAATTTGGATAGCTTCAAGGCGATAGGACAGACCTTCTGTCCCGGAAAATTCATCTGAAGTTTTCCATCCGCGGCCCGCATCAGCTTCCCAGCCAATATTTTGAATATGGGTCTGATACTCCAAGACTAAATTAAATCCAGCATTGTCATCTAGTTTAATTTTTATTCCTTCCAGCCGTAGGCCTCTGCCTTTTGTTCCAGACATCGCCCCCTGGTGAACGTAATCTTGCCAGCCGTCATTTTGAACATGGGTTTTGTACACCACCGCCGGGACATAAGTTGCGCCCACTTGAGCCGGTACCATGCCGCAAATCAGCAGCAAAGCAAGTAGTAAAACAGATAATTTTTGAATACTTTTCTTCATACGATCCTCCTTGTAAAATATTCTCTCAATATAATTATAAGCTTGATGTAAACGGATTGCAATTGATTTACATTTTTCGTCTTAACTCCTTAACTACCCCGAGAATCGCAACTCAATCTTTACCGGGATTATATGTTTTAGGCGAGTATTCTGGATTAAAAGGTTTCAGAGTGATTGAAGAATCATCATTTATCATTGAGACGTTAAAAAAACAAGAACACCTCAACGAGTTGAACCAGTCGGTTATTCATCACCAAGGTGTGTCAATCAGAAATCTTTTGATCGCCAATGTTGCACTGATCATTGGATTAGCAGTGTCACTACTGATGTGATCAAGGCAATTGCAGCAATCCTTATTGAAACAATCGTAGTAACTTTTGAAAACTTAGCATCTTTTTTAGCCGATTCAGAGTCACTGATAGCTACGGCAACCTGCTTATCTAACTTTTCATTGGTGGTCTTAAGTTGTTCGATCTCAATTTTAGAAAGATCAATTTGCTTGCTCTGGTTAGCGACGATCTCCTTTAATTGCTCAAACTGCTCAGGCAAAGATTTTGTGTTTTCAATAAGCGCTTCCCTTTGATTAGAAGAAGGGTATTCTCCCCTTCGGATTCGGTCATCGGTCTGATCTCAAAGGAAGTAAGCATGTAGCCATCCCTAAGGCTGCAGTGTGGCGTTGGTTTCAAGGGAACATTATGAAAGGATAAAACAAATGGTAGATAAATTTATTCTCAAATGCCCACGTCGGCAAAATATTGGCAAGTCGGTAACAATCGATCTAGCGACGTGGGAGGTTCTTAATAACCTCAAAAACGAAACAGGTGTGGCCATGGGGCCGATTCTAAAACAAATGGTTGATTTTGCAATGGAACGGCTGGTATAGTGGATGAATAGAAAGGAGCAACAAAGTGAACGAACAAGAACGATTGTATCTTTCGGTTGATCAAGAGAATATGGAAGAACTATTGACCAAATTGAGTCGAGTAAGAGAATTAGTTGAAGAACTAGATAAGCTACTCGACTCAATCAAGCAGACAGAGGGATTATTTAAAGCCTAACTTTTTAAATCGTCCTTCAACAAATTCCTGACTAGCAGTGTCGATCATTTCCTGAAAGTTTGAAAAACGAGTTTTTTCTGCTACAAAGGCATTTAATTTTGATTCTTCAATTGAATCAAAATCTTCTTGAGTATTGACAGAAAAACCACCAACTTCTAAAAACTCATCGAAATTTGAATAAGGCGTGTTTTGGGAAATAAAAGATTTTGTCAAGATTTCATCAACTGGTATTTGGTCCCTAGAATATAAATCAGTAACTTCTTTTTCAAAAGCCTTTGTGAAATCGCTAAAATCTTTAAAATCAATGTCAGCCATGTAATTCACCTCCTTTTCTCAAAATTTCAGCAATGTGATGCTGACAACCTAAGTATAGGATAGTGAAGAAAAAGAAACTAGAGTGATGTCATGAAAACAACAAATAATGTAATGAAAAATAAAAAATTAGCCTGCAAATAAAAAGTCAATAGGAAATTAAAAACTTTGTAAAAAATAGATATTCAAGAAATGAAGCACGACAAAAAGACCAGCAAATATCGTTGGTCTGAAAATAAGACTATTTGTGGTAATTGTTATGAAAGAGACAGCAGGTATTCTTTTACTCTACCATAGTAGATACGCAGAAACTTATTAGCGCCTGCGGTCATGTAGACATAGTAGGGTTTACCCTGAGCACGTTTCTTATCGAGAAACTGATAAACAGCATCATCTTGGGGCTTGTTCTTGATAAGAGCATCCATGACCTGAAATAACGTTTTACGTAAGGCTGAAGAACCCCTTTTGGTAGTACGGACACTTTTTTGTTCATAGGTCCCAGATTGGTTAACACCTGGATCAACGCCTGCAAAGGCAGTAATTGCACCCTTATGTGTGAAACGTGTAACATCACCGATTTCAGCAATCAACTGAGGACCAAGTGACGGGCCGACACCTTTCATATCCATGACAATAGAATGCTCTGGCAGCTTGGATGAGGTTTCATTCATCAGAATACGAAGTTCTTCTACCGTTTTGGAAGCAATGTTTAATTGATCAACAGCTTGTTTCACAATGAGTTTTGTCAAATCATCTCTAGGAAGTACAGGAACAAGTTCCTTTGCTGTTCCATAGATTTCTTCAGCTTTGGGTTGACTGAAGATGTACTTATTGTGCTTACACCATTTCTGATAATGGTCAGTGAAAGCATGAAGTGACATTTTACGAACACAGTCAACATGCCAGTATGCAGCAGCGAAATCAACCCATTTCTGGCTGCCATCATTGCGGGCAGGGCTGCTGAAGTAAGTATTAACACCCGGAAAGGTTTGATCAAGTATCCCGATAAAGTTATTTTTCATAGCTGTTTTGTGGTTCATGTAAAAACTAAACTGACGGTTCATTGTTTTTAACTGATTACGTATTTCATCCATAAGGCTATATTGTTTCAAATCATTCCAACTGTCAAGAGCATAACGTGCTATTTTTAAAGCATCTGCTTTATCGGATTTGACTTTACGTAGAGAATTGTCACCAAAATCTTTAATGAGCTTAGGATTTACGGCACTCACAAAAAGATTTGCCAGAGTAAGCTCACGAGCCAGTGGTTCATAATAACGACCGGTATGCTCCATAACGATGCGGGATTCGCCGTCAATGGATTGGATCTGGTTGATGAGAGAACAGATTTCTTTGGAAGTGTGGCGAATCTCAAAAGGTAAAGAAATAATTTCGCCATATGGACGGATAATGGCGATCATGCTTTTGCCCTTAGAAACATCAATACCTACTGCGTTCATGTTCATAAATTTGTCACTCCTTAAGATTATTGCAATGGATAAATACCAGTTATACTCATTGCCTATTCAATCTACTGTGGTGTGACACGAACGCACTGTACGACAGCAGTTCAACCTGCATAAAACGAACGCTGCGAATGAGGAGCTGGTTATCAGTCTAATTTACGGACGCAAAGTCCAAGAAAGGAAGACGACATACCTATTGCTCTCTACATTCTAACAGCTTAAGCAACAAGATGGGTAATGTCCTGACTGGTTGTCAGGTACTATAACCATAAATATATTGTAGTAGGAAGGAGACATATATGGTATTACGAAATTTTTTATATTTAGACACAAGTATGTTGAACGACTACCTTGCAACAATGGAGGGTTACCTTGTTGAGAGCAGTGAACTAATTGAGAATAAGCTGACTTCGACATCGGGTAAAGGCAATTTAAAGATAGCTGAAGCTGGTCATCAAGTTGATGTTGAGACTGATAAAGTAAGTAAGCTTAAGCAGACTGATACTGGTAATTTTCAGAAGTTATATGATCTGATCGATGACAAATCCCTTCTTCAATATCTTGAAGATTTTGATAATGAGATTTGGAACGATATAAAACGGAACGAAATTGTTGAAATGCCTGGTATTCTAAGTGTTACGAATTTGTTCAATACATTAAATCAGGTAGGAAGCATTAGTCCATTAATAGATATTATGAATGTTTTTGGAGATTCAGATTTAGTTGACGAAAAGAGTATGACAACTATTAATGGATTAAAGGCTGTTTCAGAAATGAATAACGATAAAGAGATTCCGGTTATTCTTAAACTTGAATTTAGTGACAAATACAGTTTTGCAGCTAAACTTCAACCAGAGTATATAAGAGGGAATATGGAAAAGCTTGATGGAGAGGTTACTATGCTTGGAAAGGTCCAAAAGGTAATATCTCACGATCAAGAGTATGAATTGTTTTCGCTTACATCAGGAATTGATTCTTTAATGAAACATCAGAGTAGAGATCAGAGAAGAAAATATGAAAAGAACAACACAGACAATAATGTATCCGATAAGATTAGTGGTCCTGCCATAATTCTCATCCCATTAGCAATCTACAGGTAATAATTAAGTTTCACGGCCACCTTCAGATGGTCTTTTTTTATTTCCTCTACTTCTCACCGCTCTGCGCGGTACCACAAAAGTACCACAAAAGTACCTCTATTATCTTAGGAAATCTTAGAGTAATTTTTTGCACAATAAAAAAACAGAGTCGATAAACGGCTCTGTTATGCGCTATTTCTGGTGCTCCCTCAGAGACTCGAACTCTGGACACCCTGATTAAGAGTCAGGTGCTCTAGCCAACTGAGCTAAGGGAGCAAAAATGGTGCCGAAGGCGGGACTCGAACCCGCACGTGATCACTCACAACGGATTTTGAGTCCGTCACGTCTGCCAATTCCATCACTTCGGCGTAAAAAAACTTTATTAGATTGTAGAAATACTACCCCTAATACAAAAGAAACAACTAAGTGATTCACACCAAATCAGAGATTTGGATTCTCTACTTATGCCAATTCCATCACTTCGGCGTAAAAAGCTGATCTATTGTGTCTCGTAGGACACTGTCATAAATATTAACATATCCCACTAAAGATTTCAATCTTTTTTTTAATTTTATAAATTTTTTTTAAATTAAAAACACGACAAAATATTATCTTGTATTTTTTTTTATATGCGGTACTATTAGTAAATGACAATTTGATAATTTAAAAGAAAGTCAGGTGTAGTAATGAGCATGTTTGAAAATCACAAAACAATTGCTTATAAAGAATTCCGAGAATTTGTAAATGAGTCTGTTTTAGAATTAATTAAAAAAACAAATGATAAAAAATGCAACGGCTGTATTGATTTTGTATTTGACGAAGAAAACTCTACTGGACATTGCGATGCACTCGAAACCACTTGGCCGGTCAAAAATCCTGATGCTGTACAACGATTGACTGATTGTTATATTTGCGATCTAAAAGCAATGAAATAAAAGAATACACCGATTGATTAACGAATCGGTGTATTCTTTTATTTTGTTTCCCGATATGCTTCAAGAATCTTTTGGCAGCACTGTTCTGCAGTCCAGTCATCAGTCGAAATTTTGAAATCACAACAATCATAATATTGCTGACGTTCTGCCAACAGCTGTTTTATTCGCAATAACGGATCTTCACATTTTAAGAGCGGTCGGGTATTATCCCCTTTAACACGATCAAAAATCGTTTCTGGCTGGGCTGACAAACTCACAACAAAGGCTTTTTGAGTTAACAATTCACGATTTTTTTTTAATAAGATCATTCCCCCGCCGGTTGAAATCACTGTTTTGTCCATCTCCAGAGCCTTTTTTAAGGCTTTATGTTCAGCCTCACGAAATTCTGCTTCTCCCAGGGTCGAAAAAATAGCGGCTATTTTCATCCCCATGTCAGCTTCTACCAGTTTATCGGTATCAATTAAAGCATAACCATTTTTTTCAGCCAGTAATGGACCAATCGTTGATTTACCGGTTGCCATAAAACCAATCAGGGCGATATTTTTTTTTGAATCTCCCATCTTAATTTAATCCTAATTCTAATAAACTTTTTCCCAATTGTGGATCAGGAAAAATGCCAGTCCATAATTCAAAAGCCAATAGACCCTGATATAACAGCATTTCCAACCCGTTTTCAGCTTGCGCCCCAACTTCTCTGGCCTCTTTCATCAACTGCGTCTCGGCGGGACTATAAATCATATCGTAAATCAACTGTTCTTTCGTTATCAATGCTTGAGGTAACGGCGTACGCGTCGCAGTATCCGCCATCCCCAGACTAGTGCCATTAACAATAATTGTCGCGGTTGCCGCCGCTTTTTTTAATTCTTCTGTTTCCATCGCAATTGCTACCGCTTTTCCCGGCCAGTTATCATTAATCTGAGCTGCTAAAGTTTCGGCTTTTTCCAGGGTACGATTGGCGATCATAACTTGATTAATCCCCCAATCAGCCAACGCCATAGCCACTGATTTAACTGCCCCGCCGCAACCTAAGATCAGAATATTGATTTTTTCTTTCGGTCGATCTGCTATTTTATTTTCAATCGATTTAATAAAGCCAAATCCATCGGTATTATACCCTTTCATTTTTCCATCGCGATAAACGACAGTATTGACGGCGCCAATTTTTTGTGCCAGCGGATCAAGTTCATCGAGATATTTGATAATTTCCATTTTATGAGGTTTAGTGATATTAAAGCCGCCAAAATTCATCACTCTGAACCCTTGTATCAAGTTCTCCAGATTTTCACTCTTTACCGCAATTGGTAAATACAGTGCATCAATTCCCGTTTCTTTAAATAACCCGTTGTGCAGCTGAGGTGATAGACTTTGAGCTATCGGGTCTCCGATAACGGCGTATATTTTTGTATTAACTGATATCTTCATCTAAAAACTCCTTATTATTAATGGCTTATTTTGAATTGTAACACAGGTTGGATTATTGGTAAACAATCATAATTATGCGACATTTTTTTCATAACTCTTTGCGCCTCACGATTCCTATGTTATAATTTCAAAGGAAAATGAAAAGAATGGAGGTAATTTTTTGGAGAATCGCAGAATTATACAAGTGGAGGAAAAGGTTCCACTGAAAATGCTTGTGCCTTTAAGCTTACAACATATGTTTGCTATGTTTGGTGCTTCGGTTTTAGTCCCCTTCCTTTTTGGGATTAATCCCGCCATTGTCCTGTTTATGAACGGG
Organism: uncultured Acetobacterium sp.; assembly: GCA_965140355.1. Classification (GTDB taxonomy): domain Bacteria; phylum Bacillota; class Clostridia; order Eubacteriales; family Eubacteriaceae; genus Acetobacterium. The sequence goes on from OZ223194.1 coordinate 374,484, forward strand.
GTAGGAACATTATTATTTATGTTAATCACCAAAGGGAAATCTCCGGCGTACCTGGGGTCCAGTTTTGCATTTTTAGCCCCAGCGGGAATTGTTATCGCTACCTGGGGTTATTCTTATGCTTTAGGCGGTTTTGTTGTCGTCGGGTTATGCGGCTGTATCCTGGCGGGAATTATCTATAAATTTGGTATCGACTGGATCAATGTTGTTTTACCCCCTGCCGCTATGGGTCCGGTGGTTGCGCTAATCGGTCTTGAACTTGCCAGCACTGCTGCCAGCACCGCGGGCATCGTCGGCAGCACCAGTTATGTGCTAAATGAAGCTTCCGGTTTTTATGAACAAGTTGTCACCACCATCACGCCGGAGAATGTGATTGTCTTTTTAGTGACCTTGGGCTTTGCCGTTTTTGGTTCGGTAATGTTTCGCAAATTTCTGTCCATCATTCCAATCCTTATTGCCATTGTTGCCGGGTATATCACGGCTTTAATGACTGGTATCGTTGGTCCTTCGACCTTTGAGGCGGTTGCTGCAGCACCCTGGTTTTCGCTGCCGAACTTCCAGTTCCCGCAATTCAATATCGATGCCATTATTATTATTTTACCCGTTTTACTGGTCATTGCTTCTGAACATATTGGTCACCAAATTGTTACCAGTAAGGTCGTCGAACGGGACTTATTAAAAGATCCCGGCTTACACCGCTCCTTATTTGCCGATAATTTTTCAACCATGATCTCCGGTTTTATTGGCTCAGTCCCAACCACCACTTATGGCGAAAACATTGGCGTTATGGCTGTAACTAAAGTATACAGTGTTCAAGTGATTGCCGGAGCCGCAATCATCTCCATTATCTGTTCGTTTGTTGGCAAATTATCGATGCTGATCTCGACAATTCCCGGCCCGGTTATTGGTGGGATTTCCTTTTTACTTTACGGTATGATTGGTGCAGCTGGGATTCGCATCATCGTTGACGCCCATGTGGATTATGGCAAATCCCGTAATCTTGCTTTAACCTCGGTTGTTTTTGTGGTCGGCTTATCGGGTGTTGCCGTTACTTTTGGTAGTATCCAACTTAAGGGCATGGTTCTGGCCGCTGTTGTCGGCATGATTTTAAGCTTAATCTTTTATCTGCTGGATAAACTTAACTTGACCAATGACCGGGAAGAAGAACATCTTTTTGATCAACCCTAAACCATTTGTCTTTTTTAACTAACTGATCTCGGTGATCGGTTAGCAAACTGTCAACAAAGATAACGTAGTACCGACAATTGTTAGATCATGTTGTGTGCCTCAAGGCGAACAGTTGCAGCGAAAAAAGCTGTTTTTAGCCAAAGCTTTGCTTGCAACTGTACGAATTGCGTGCATACAACAGATTAACAATTGATCGGTACGGTCGTTTATCGACAACCTCATAACTGATCCTTGTGGTCAGTTATTTTTTTTGCGTTTTCTCTTGGTGTTGTAAAAAATCATCTTTTCTATTATACTGATAGTAATAAATCAACCAAAAACGAATCCCAATTATAGGAGTTGAAGGTAATCCCGATGAAAAACGATATGAAAATTGCCGTCTTGATTGATGCTGACAATGTCTCTGATAAATATATCAAATACATTTTTGACGAAATCTCCAATCTTGGCATGCCAACTTATAAACGCATCTATGGTGATTGGACCAAACCGCAACTGGCCTCATGGAAAACGGTGCTGTTAAATTATTCAATTACCCCGATCCAACAATACAGCTATACCACGGGAAAAAATGCCACCGATGCCGCCTTGATTATTGATGCCATGGATATTCTCTATTCCAATAATGTGGATAGCTTTTGCATTGTCTCCAGTGACAGTGACTTTACCCGCTTGGCAACACGCTTACGCGAAGCCGGCATGTACGTTGTTGGCATGGGTGAGAAAAAAACCCCGACGCCTTTTATCTCCGCTTGTGAAAAGTTCAAATATCTGGAAGTCATTGCCAGTAATCCCGGCGAAACTGGCGGGTTAAATAATCAAATCGGAAAGCAGGAACAAGCCAAAGAAGGAATGACCAGTAAAAAAGAATTGATTCAGTCCCTTAAAACGATCATCACCGAAAGTTCCGATGAAGATGGCTGGGCCAATTTAGGTGAAGTTGGTTCTCGGCTTAACAATCGTTATCCTGATTTTGATACCCGAAATTACGGACATTCCAAATTACGTCCTTTGATTTTATCATTAAATCAGTTTGAAATTGAAGCGCGACGCACCAATAAAAACCAGAACTCCCATTATGTCGTCCGAAATAAAACAAAGTAAGGTAACCAATATGCACGTATATCTTCTAGAAAACGATACCTTTGTTCCCAGTTCGCTTGACACCATCAAGCCACTTCCCATAACCGATCAAAAACACCTCTGTCTGATGACTTTTGACGAGCTTGTCACCGTCAATGCGCAACTGGGCATCAACGATAAAATCGTTGCCGAAAGTTTAAACAACGGTGGCTCCCGACTGGAAAGTTATGATGGTTTTGATTTCATTAACCTTCACCTGCCTGATGTTATTGCACTTGATAAAAAACCAAAACATATTTCGATTTATTTTCGCGCTGATTTACTGGTTTTTATCACTGATCACCTGTCTTTTTTGACTGATCTGGTTGTCCCCTGCCAATCTGAAGACATCAAAATCACGAGTTTAGGGAAATTTTTCCATTTATTTTTTGACAAGCTTACCATCGATGACCGCGATGTTCTGGTCGCCATTGAAGAAGAAATATCCGATTTGGAAGAGGAATTTATTGTTTCGGTAAAAAACGATTTAGTCGATTACTTAATCACCTTTCGAAAAAAACTGTTAAGTCTGAAACAATATTATGAACAGCTTTTTGAAATTTCCGAAGCAATTGAAGAAAATGAAAACAAATTGATTAATAAAAAAGATGTGCGGTATTTTAAAATCCTCACCAATCGCATCAATCGCCTTTTTACCAATGTTCTCAATCTACGCGATTACAGCACCCAAGTAAGAGAAGCCTACCAGGCTCAACTGGATATCAATCTCAATAATGTCATGAAACTTTTTACCGCAATCACGTCGATTTTTCTGCCTCTAACCTTAATTGTCGGTTGGTACGGGATGAATATTGAGATGCCCGAATTTCACTGGGCCTATGGATATCCTTTTGTCATCGTTTTGTGTATTACTGTTTCAACCGGAACGTTATTATATTTCAAAAAAAACAATTGGTTTTAAACGCATCAAGTGATTTTTTATTATTCTGATGCTGCTCAATGATCAGTTTTTGCGCTGCGCTTTTAAAGCGCTTTTTTTAGTTAGCGTTAACATTTTGTTCCGCTAAAAACGATACTATTTTATCCGACAACACCAATGAAAACTTTGTCTCCATATCACTTAAAGAAATTGACAGGATTTCTTCAATTTTTTTGATCCGATATTTCATCGAATTTCGATGAATCTGGAAATACTCCGCTGATTTTGTCACATTGCCGTCATTATTTAAATAAATCAATAAATTATGATAATAATCCGTTTTATATTGTTTGTCATAGGCCAACAATTCCATCAGCACCGGATCACAGAAATCTTTGAGATTGGATAATGTCCCGGCCGTTTCCAATAAATGGTAAATGGCATAGTTTTGATAATAAAAAATATTTTCTTTTGGGGTTAAGGTGGTCCCCAATTCGACCGCTTTAACCGATTGAAGATAATACTTGCTAAGTTGGGTCAAATCATCAAAATGCTGACTGATCCCGACATTCATTTCATTGGTTTCTAAAAAATCCCTGAAACGAGGTTTCACTATTTCTGACAGCTCTGCTTTTTTATCACTTGCTAAAAAAACGGTGATCTTATTTTGATAAAGAATTATTTTTTCCGTTCTCAGAAGTCGCTTGACAATCCCTTTTAAATAACTCAATGACATGCCATTTTGGGCCTTTTTCCCAAAACTGATGGTCGCCAACAGCAAATATTTTTGTTGATTCAACTTCAGTTTTTGCCCCTGCTTATGAACGGTTTCCGGTTTTGTTATTTTTTGATCCAACACATCAATCAGAAAATGTTCAAAGTCGTTGTTGAAATGACCACTGGAAATTGTTTCTTTCTGAAGTTCGCTGGCAACAATTTCACATAAAAACTGGAGCAACACCAGGTCCATATCAACAAACGGTTTATGTAACTCGACCACAGCAATATGACCAATATTTTTTTCTTTGATCACAATTTTATTCGCCATCCACCGCGTTGGCGAATAATCAAAATTTTCAATGCAAGGCTCCAAACTTTCGTATAGCCGTTTAAATACGCCGCAGTCATTGAGTTTTTTTATTCGTTCGTAGGCTTCCAATTCCGCTTCCCGACTAGCCGTAGGCCATGACGGGTCACCAACATTGGCATTTTTATTAAAAGCCAGAATATTATATCCTAAGTCGCTGACAAACATCGGATTGCCAAGCACTTCGTAGGCAACATCAATAATATGCTGCAACCCTCGGCACGATAAATGAGCCGCCATCAGCTCATTTTTCTTGCGATTTAATATCCGCTTATTTAAAAACGCCGCGCGGATTTTTTCATAAACAACTTCACAGGCAACAGGAATTTTTAAAAAAATCCGATTTAATTTTTCTTTGTCGCTGCCAATTAAAGGATCTTGTTGCGATCGACAGATTAAAAAATTTCCCACCGCCACCGTTTTGATTATTTCCCTAAATTGGCGGCTATCACAAATATAGAGCAAATCGGGATTCAAATTTTTGATTCCGTCATCGACCAATACCACATTGCTCACCAACGCCTTTTCTTGATCAGCAATCCCCACTTCCGGATCATAATCCTGCAATATTTTAGCAATTTCGTTGATGCTGATTTCCATTTTCACCACCCCCTCCGGCTCTTATTAACCTATTTATTCTTCTCACATTATACGTACTCAAGCATTTTAATACAACCCCTCATCATTGTCAGTTTGCAATAAAATTACTGCCATTATTTTTCGTTTTAGATATTGTTTTAAATTTCATTCCTGATAAAATTTGGTTAAGTAAACGATTATTTTAATGGAAAGAGGTTTATCATGAATTCCAAGTATGAAAAAATTTTCACGCCCATCAAAATTGGTCATATGGTTGTCAAAAATCGCATTGAGACTGCTCCCGCAGCACCTCGTTTAGCAACTTCCGATGGTCTGGTATCGCCGGAGTTAATTGAATGGTCGCGGGCTTTAGCCAAAGGCGGAGCCGGTATTGTCACCGTCGGCATTTCAATGGTCACCCCACCTTTTGGACTGAAAAATGGTTTCTGTGTCAACATCGGTGATGACAATGTTGTTCCCGGTTTAGCGGTATTGGCTGATACCGTTCATCGTTATGGCGCCAAAGCGTCCATTGAATTGGCGGGCTTTGCGATGGGTCACGATATGCCGGAAGAAGGCAAGTCGCCGATTGATATGATGAGTCAGGAAGATATCAGCAATTGGATTACACTTTTTGCCAATGCTGCCGAGCGGGCCATGAAAGCTGGTATGGATATGGTGCTTATCCATGGCGGACACGGTATTCTGGTCAGCAATTTCTTTTCCCCATTATTTAATCATCGTACCGACAAATATGGCGGTAATACCGAAAACCGCGCCCGTTTCGCCTGTGAATTATTTGATGCCATCCGTGCTAAGGTCGGTCATCAATTAGCGATTGAGTTTCGCTTAAGTGCCGACGAGTTAACTCCCGGCGGCGTCGAATTGGATGAAACGATTGCTTTTATTAAAATCATTCAGGATAAAATCGACCTGGTTCATGTTTCTGCCGGGATGTTGCTCGACGATGAAATGGTTCCGATTACCACTCAACCAACCTATTTAAAACGGGGATACAATGCTCATTATGCGGCCAGTATCAAAAAAGATCCCGATATCCACGTTCCGATTACCACCGTTGGTTCCCTTGATCTGGATCTGGCGGCTGAAATAATTGAAAACGGCGATGCCGATATGTGCGCCATGATCCGTACCGTCATTGCCGATCCCGACAGCGTTAATAAAGCCCGGACCGGAAAAGAAGCAGAAATCCGTCCCTGTATTCGCTGTGTGCTTTGTTTAAATCGGACCCACGGTTTTGAACCGCTGCGAGTGGCCTGTGCCGTTAACCCTAAAGCCGGACGGGAATGCGAATTAAAAAATACCCCCACCCTGGCTGATGTGCCTAAAAAAGTTGTCATCGTCGGCGGTGGACCGGCGGGTATGGAAGCTGCCCGAACTGCTGGTGACCGTGGTCATCAGGTTGTCCTTTTTGAAAAAAGCAATTCCCTGGGTGGAACCCTGCGGCTGGCAGTTGCTCCGGATTTTAAGGCTGACCTCAAAAGTTATCTGGACTGGGCCATTCGGATGACCAGCTGCCACCCTAATATAACGCTGCGTCTGGCTACCGAAGCCACCCCCGAAAAGATTATCGCCGAATCTCCGGATGCCCTAATTATAGCTGTTGGTTCAGAAAGTAATATCCCCCCGATTCCAGGCTTGGATGGCGATGACGTCGTTTGGGTTGGTGATGTTGAAGCGGGCACCGTCGAAACCGGAGCAAATGTTGTCATTGCCGGCGGCGGCCTGACCGGATGCGAAACCGCTTTAAATCTGGCCCGAAAAGGAAAAAATGTTACCATCATTGAAATGGTCAGCGAAAAGGACATGTTGATTCCTTCGCCCATTCCCATGACCGCCTTGCTGCAACTGCTAAAAAAAGAAAATGTCACTATTCTGGCTAATCATAAATTGCTAAAAGCCAACGATCATGTCATTCGTGTCGAAGGCGTTGATGGTGAAAAAGATCTTGCCTTTGACACCCTGATCCTGTCATTGGGGGTTAAACCAAACCTTGCCGAAGTTTCTAAATTTTCACACCTGGTTGATGATGTTTTCTGCATCGGCGATTGCACCACCAATAAAGGCACCCTTTATACCGCCACCACCGCTGGTTATAACGCTGGCATCGATATCTAACCGTTACAAAATCAGAAACAATATCGCTCCCACAACTTTATTCCGAAATCATAAAAAAGCCATTGATTTGTCCCACTTCAATGGCTTTTTTGACATCTACATGCCAGGGACCATTGCGACTAATTTGAAAGGTAAAAGTTTGATCTTTATGAAACTCTATTTCTCTTTCCCCATCCAAAGCAATTGTTCCGCGACAATAGCTGGTAAATTCATATTTTTCACCAAATTTTAAAAGTTCTGGCGCCGTTGTGCCGATCGGTAAAACAATCCCCGCCGCCATCGGCACCAAAACCTTGGGCGCTGTTTCTGCAATGCGAACAAAAGCACCAAAATCGTCGGCAGCGCTAATTATTTTTTTTGCCCCAACAACCGCCGAGAACCCAATCGATGCCGGGTGACTTCGGGCTACAAATATTTTTTGGATATCTTCAATTCGCCAGATTGCCCGGGAACCGACAAAGGCATCCCGGGAAATCACGGCATCAATTAGCGCAATATCTTTTAGTTGTTGGTTATGATATATTTCAATAACCTTATCTCTCTTAGCATAGTTGTTTTTATCAAATTTGTTCGATGCTACAACCGCTGCAGCAATGCCAGCAATCGTGCCTTCAATCATATCCGGATAAACATTATTAGTTCCCGTGGAAATGGCAATCAACGGTGTCTCCTTAATTTTTTTTGCAACAGCCCGGTTTGTGCCATCACCGCCTAATGAGATAATACAGCCGACTTTTTTTTCATTCATTAATTGGACGGCTTGATAGGTATCTTCAACGCCATTAACCTTGAAAAAGTCAAACACTTCAATCTCACATTTTAATTCTCCCGATGTTTCCAGTTTATCGATCACCCGATATCCCATATTGTAGGGGTCCGGCATAATATAAACTTTATCGACCCCATTTTGCTGGGCGCCCAAAATAATACGTTCGACGATATTAAATTTTTCATTATTATCAATAACTGTTGCATGAGAAACCAGCCGTCTGATATCTTTTCCCGATGCCGGATTGGCAATTATTCCAATTGAATTCATAAATCAACCACCTTTTCTATTTAAAACAATTATTCGCCGCTTTGATACTTCATTATTTTTTTGACCAATTGTTTCTGTTTACGTTCCCATCTTTTTTGTACCCGCGAACCGTCGCTGCAAATTTATACACTGACTGTCACAGCCACGATTGCCGCTTCAATAGTATCCATGGTATCGCCAAAACCGGGAAAGAAAAGGCCCGCTGTCGTTAAGCCACCTTTTTGGGCCTTAATTGTTACTGTTCCGACCGGGAATAGTTTTTTTAACGCTTCAATATCTAAATTTTCCGGTTTTGACACCCCAATAGTTGCTTCGATCATCATTTTTTCGTTAATATTTTCTTCGGTTAAACCATAAATCTCGTTCAAGCCAATCAGACAGCTTCGGGATATGGCATCCTTAATTGCCTTTCCGGCGGCAGCATTAACATCCTGTCCATGAAAATCCATTCCCATACCAAATTCAATAATAAACTTTTTCATCTTTGTCACCTTCCTATTTATACAGATTCTGAACCGTCGCATATTTTTCGAACCTAAGTCCGTGCTTTTAAATAAAGCAAAATTCGTGCCACAGGCGATTATCATTTTATTTTTCTAAAGCACTTATTAAAACCAATCAGCGACATATTTTTCTCCGAACCTAATATTTTTTTCGGTAAGCCGTCTCATAAATAAGAAAGTTGTCTCATATATAAGAAAAAACAGTCTCATTTTTGAGACTGTTTCAGACTGTCAAAAAAGATAACATCGTACCGACAATTGTTCGATCATGTTGTGTGCCTCAAGGCGAACAGTTGCCGCAAAAAGACTTTCTTTAGTCAAAGCTTTAATTGCAACTGTACGAATTGCGTGCATACAACAGATTAACCATTGATCGGTACGGTCATTTATCAACAACCTCAAACAGTCTCATTTTTGAGGCTGTTTAACTACGTTTACCATTGTTATTTATAGTAATTTAAGAATCTGATTACGCAACGGACTTAGTTCACCGGAAAGGATATCTTCCTGAGAACTTATCTGCTTTCGGGGAATCTGGAGCTCTTCAACAATATGTGCCGGAGCGCCGGTAATCACATAGATACGGTCAGAGAGAAAAATTGCTTCGTCGATATCGTGGGTAATAAAAAGAACCGAACCCTTTATTTTTTTTAATATGTCTAATAAATAGCTCTGCATTTTCAACCGGGTGATAGCATCCAATCCGCCAAACGGTTCATCCAAAAGCATAATTTCTTTTGAAAACATATAGGTACGCAAAAGCGAAACCCGTTGTTTCATTCCCCCCGACAATTGATCGGGATATTTCTCCCCATCTTCTGCCAGTTCAAAAATTGGCAACATATCCATTACCATTTGCCGGGCTTGATCTTTTTTCATGCCTTTTATTTCAAGCGGTAAAATGCCATTGTCAATCACATTTCGCCACGGTAACAAAAGATCTTTCTGATACATATAACTGACAATCCCGGTTTTTCCGGTAACATCATTTTCGTTAACCCATACCTTCCCTTGTTCGGGTTTTAATAAACCGGCAATAACATTAAATAAAGTACTTTTGCCACAACCACTTGGTCCCAAAATAGTCACAAATTCGCCCTGATTTAAATGAATATCAATGTCTTCAATAATATTTTTATGATTATATTCCTTGGTGACTTTTTCAACCTTTAGTACTTTTTTATTGTGGTAGATATTCATTGGTAAACGCCTCGTCGGCATTTAACTGATTTTCCAGCAAGCCGTGATCATACATCCAGGTTCCATAATTATTCCAGATTTTGCTATTCATGATCCCCCATTGTTCGGCATCACTCTGATATTCACCCGCCAGATATTTTTGTGAGGCAATGGCCAGATCGCGATCAATTTCAGGATTTTCGACTAACAATAAATCGGCCGCTGCTTCGGGATTTTCAATCGCATATTGATACCCTTTGGCAACTGCCCGCAAAAACTTTTTAGTCGTTTCGGGATGATCTTTCAGATAGGTTTCATTGGCAATGATAACTGGCGTATAATAATCAAGATTTTGATCAATATCCTGGAGTTTGATAAAATTGATCGGGTAATTCTGTTGTTCGGCCGAGATTCCATCCCAACCATAAAAAATCCAGGTAAAATCGACATGCTCTTTAACCGCAGTAAAAAAATCAAGTGATCCGACATCAACAATTTCTAATTGCTTAAAATCAGCGTTATCCGCTTCCATCAATCCCTTTAAAGTGGCAACTTCCATTGGTGAACCCCAACCGCCATATTTTTTACCTTCAAAATCTTTAGGGGTCACAATATTTCGATCCACCGGTGAAGCAAAACCAGAGGTATTATGCTGGACAATTGCCGCAATAGCCTTAATTGGCAAAGGATTGGCGGCGGTTCTGGCATAGGTCACCTGTTCCTGATAGCTGACCCCAAATTCTCCTTGTCCGGCAGCAATCAGATCAGCACTCCCGCCTTCGGAGGGTTGAACGATATCAACGCTTAAACCCTCATCTTCAAAATAACCAAGTTCCTGAGCAACATAAATGCCGGTGTGATTTGTATTTGGCACCCAATCCAGTACCACTGTTATTTTTTCATCACTTTTGGGGCTGCATCCGGTCAGCCCCAGCAATAAAACGCCTACCGCTAATACCATTAATTTCTTTTTCATTCCTCTTCCTCCTTTAATTTTTCCCAGGGCATTACCAGCCGCTGTACCACCGTTATACTGTAAAAAAGGGCGATCGAAACCATCACAATTACCACAATTGAAGCAAACACCAGATCCAGTGCAAAAGCATGCCGGGCTCGCAGCATATAAACCCCCAACCCGGATTTTCCACCCAACCATTCGCCGATTACCGCTCCCATGATGCTATAAGTCGCCGCCATTTTAAGACCTGAAAAAAAATAAGGCAAGGCACTGGGAAACTTGATTTTAGTAAAAATCTGGCTTTTACTCGCGCCCATTGATCGCACCAGATTAATCAGCTCGCCATCCACCCCTTGTAACCCTTCAATCAGGTTAACCGTGATGGGAAAAAAGCAAACCAGAACCACCACAAATATTTTAGGGGCAATTCCAAAACCAAACCACATCGCCAGCAATGGCGCAATGACGATAATCGGAACCGTCTGCGACATGACCAGTACCGGGTAAATGGCTTTTTTGACAACTGGAAATAAATCCATCACAACCGCCATAACCAGCGATAAAATAATTGCCACTCCCAGACCGGACAGGCCTTCAAAAAAAGTTACCGCCGTATGGTTAATCAGATCGGAGCTATTTGCGATTAAGGCGGCGATGATGTCCGTGGGTGCTGGTAAAATATAGCGTTCCACCAAACCCAGGTTAACAATCAACTCCCACAAAATGAGCACCGCCAAAACAAAAATAAAAGGGATTAATCGGTCACTGATATTTTGATACTTTCTCATGAATTGTGACGCCTTCCTCCTTATAATCAATTTTTACAATTGAAACCACTCGTTCCGCGCCATGTTTGATGCAGATAGTCTGAGCTTTTTTAACGATGTCCAACAATTCATCCAGTTCCCCTTCAATGGATGTCTCAAAAGGACCCACGACGTATTCCAGACCGGTTTTTTTGATCATCTCAATCACCTGATCCACCACATAATAAATTTCACTGTCGGGCACCACGGGTAACACCTGTAAACTTAAATTTACTTTTGCCATAAAATTCACCTCCAATTTTTCGTTTCTATGATCTTATTGTAGCATTTTTTATGCCAAAAAAGACCTTCTGAAAAAATATTTGAATTTTTTCAGAAGGCTCTGTCATAAAATCTTTATTAAGCCATTTAATTATTTTAACGGGATTGTTTTATTTATCTAAGGATTCCAACCTATTTTTTAGTTTTTCCATCATTTCCTCCGTTAGTGGAAAAATTAACTCTCCATTATAAGAACCACTGGGCAATAATTCAGTCCGACCATTAAAAGTTTGTTGGGCCGCCACTGAATAGGAACGGGCAATGCTTGCAAATGATCCTTCCTTGACAGTAGGACTGATATTTTTAGTCAGGATTGATAGGGTTTGATCGCTATTTAACACTATTTCAAAGGTTCTGAAATTTTGTGGAAAATCCCGAAGTGATGCTGTCTCAACCATCCAAAACCCAAGCTCCGGCTGGGCTGGTTCCGGGGATTTTATCGCCATTACGGTATTACGATGGCGATGCCCGGCAATATATAACATCAAATTAGGATATGTCTGCAGTTTTTCAATTAGTTCTTTTTCCCCTACCTGGGCAATGGTACTCCAGGACATAAATGGCTGCGTTAAGGGTTCCTGATAACTGACGCCAACGGGAATGTGGGCAGCGATAATCATTAGTTTTTGCTCCGTCTGGCCCTGGTCTAGTTCTCTTACCAACCAGTCAAAACGTTCCCGATCCAGCGATCCATGTGCATAACCCATTTGATTGGGATCATCATCCGGTTGGGTATTATCCAAAACAATCACCTTAATCGGAACGGTTGCTTTCGGTTCAAATGTATAACAGGCAAAACCGGTTTCTAAACTGGTTTTGGTAAAGCCATGGCCAATCGGTTCGCTGGTAGTCTTAAAAAATTCGTGCATCCAATCAAGCCTAGATAAAAATCGCCGTTCAGGATCGTCGGAGATTATAGGGGGCTTTTTATTGGGCCAGACATGATCATGATTTCCAATCACCTGATACCATGGGATTTGCCGATTCAAACCAATTGCCGTAAATTCATCATAAAAATTTTTCCGCGGCCCGATTCGCGGATTCTCATTAATCTTAAAATCAAGGTTGATCTCATTGCCGTCAAAGACATCAATTGACCAGCGCAGTTCATTATATTGGGCATTATTAGCATTATCGCCGAGTGATAATCCAAAATCCAACGGATGCTCGTGATGAATCAGATTGACCGAATGAATTGCACCATCTAAAACATGGGTAGTGTAGAACATCATCTCCGAATACACCGAAACAATTCCGCCGCCATATTTTGAAAAAATCCCATGACCCGGATATTCACCGTCGATAATGTGAATATCTGATATTGCAAAAAAATGTAACATTGATGTTGATTGCTTAACCAAAGGCCGGATGTCGTTGTCCGGCATCAGATCAAAACGTTTTTCGCTGTCCTGATTATCAGCCGTCGCTGTCCAACCGCCGTATCCCTCGTTAGCCGTTTTTAAAATGCTTGTCGCATCGACCTGTGGCGCCGTCGCAATTACCGGGTCCAAAAAAAATTGATAACTTTCCCGTTCCGAATAAAAATCCTGATTTTTATCAATCACGGGGATCGTCACCGGAATGATAGCATGTTCAATTTCTTTTAACAATTTTGTCGTTCGATTATGCGTTTTTTTTGATCGTTTATTTCCCATCAGATAGCCCTCAACAATTTCCCACATAAACAAATTCTAAAAATTCTCGGGCGACATCGGCCAGATGATAAACTTTGGCAATATCAGTAGCTTTCTGATCGAGCATCTTGTAACTTGGGAAGAAACGGGAGATATGCAAAGGAATATTTTTTCCAACCCTACTTAGCCATTGTGATAATGCCCTCATTTCTTCTTCGCTGTCATTTTCGCCGGGAATGATCAGCGTTGTCACCTCGACATGACAGTTTTGATTAGCAATTTTAATTGTCTGCTTAACCGTCTCCAGATCACCATTAATTTTTTGATAAAATTTTTCATTGAATGCTTTTAAATCGATATTCAAGGCATCGATATTCGTCAATATTTCCCGCACCGTCGTTTCGCAAAAACACCCATTTGTAACCAATACATTTTTCATGCCATTTTTTTTAACCTCTTTAGCACAGTCTCTGACAAATTCGTAACCAACTAACGGTTCATTATACGTATAGGCCAGTCCAATATTACCTTCACCAACCAGTCTCATGGCATTACTTGCCAGACCTTGAGGTGTCATTTGGCGACCTTGCGCCTGATCGGCACCAACCATCGATATTTCGTAGTTTTGACAAAATTGACATCTTAAATTACAGCCATAACTTCCGACCGACAAAATTTTACTTCCCGGGAAAAAATGACGCAATGGTTTTTTTTCAATAGGATCTAATGCAATGGCCGTTACCATCCCATAGTTTAGATCAATAATTTGATCTGCTTTATTCATTCTGGCACGACAAAACCCAATCTCGTCCAAATCAAGTTGACAATGATGCGGACAAAGCTGACATGGTATTCTACTCACAATTTTTCCACCCTTCGTTGATTTAGAAAAAAGCCTAAATCGTATCATCCGATCGGATGATAGCAATTTTCACAACTCAAGAAAAAAAGGAAATCACGCTGCGATCCCCCTTTCTTCTGGCGTTGTTTATAGTATATACCCATATATCAAGCTTAAAAATCACTCTCCCATAATTAAATAACCTTTTTCTTTTAATCTTTTTTCGATCGTTTCAAGGATGCTATCCGCCGCCGCTTCAACGGTATGATAATGATAACGATCGGTCAGTTTCATCAGCGGACTGGTTTTCTTTTTTTCCAACCCCATCACAAAAGCCTCCACATCGGCTCGAGTTGCCAAAAATAAATCAACTTGAATTTTTCCATAGATGTCGTGAATAATAAAAACATCTTTAACAAAACCACCGGCATCAACAATGGTGTACAATTCATCGGCAATTTCTTCATGGCTGTGATAAACCTTAAAAACCTTTGATCGAGGAGGTGATTCCACCAGGATATAACCCTTATTGGTGGAGATAATATTGTAATTCGACTCTGATGCCTTTAGAAGTGCAATATCCTGAACAATGCTTTGTCGGCTGACATTGTACATTGTCGACAAAGCGGTTCCGGATATTGGTTCACGGGAAGAACGCAATGTCTTAATAATATCCGCTTGTCTTTGTTTTTTTTTCACGACGCACACTCCTTTTTTAATTCTTTAACTTTTAATCACTTTTCCATTGTTTAACTGTGTTATAAAATGCACAGATTTTTCATCGACAAATCAAGAATCGGCGACGAGTGTGTCAGAGCTCCGCAAGAGATAAAATCAACCCCGATATCGCCCAATTCCTGAAGTCGTTTTTCAGTTACATTCCCGGAACATTCCGTAACCGCTTTGCCCGCGATCATATTTATCGCCTTTTTCATCGTATCGGTATCCATATTATCCAGCATAATAATATCAGCTCCAGCGTCAAGCGCTTCGCTCACCATCTCCAGATTTTCGACTTCGACTTCAATTTTTCGTACAAACGGGGCATATTTTTGCGCCGCCAAAATGGCTTCTTTAACCCCGCCTGCGGCATTGATATGGTTATCTTTGAGTAAAATCCCGTCGGATAAGTTGTAGCGATGATTATTCCCGCCGCCGACAGTAACGGCATATTTTTCAAAGATTCGCATATTAGGTGTTGTTTTTCGCGTATCCAATAATTTGGTTTTAGTTCCTTCAAGACATTTTACCACTTTTTGAGTATGGGTGGCAATCCCGCTCATCCGTTGTAAATAATTCAGGGCGGTCCGTTCGCCAGTTAATAAGGTTCGGGCTTCGGCTTCAACTTCGGCAATGATTTCTCCCGGTTTAACAAGATCGCCGTCATTTTTATATTTTTTCATTACCACGGCATCATCCAACAATTCAAATACCCGTTGAAAAACTGCAAGCCCGGCAATCATCCCCGCTGCTTTAGCAATCAGTTGTACCTGCCCCTTGACCCCTGCTTTAATCACCGCGTTGGTCGTGATATCTTCACTGGTAATATCCTCTTTGAGGGCCAATAAGATCAGGGGATCCATATTAAGCTTTTTTGTGATCGATTCGTTCAATGACTTTACTCCTCTCGATTTCGTCCAGAATGCTTGTTTTATAATCAAATTTTAGCTGCTCCAAATCTTGATAGTCGGCAAAATCAATCATTGGTTGATCGCCACGCGCTGTTTCATAATGTTTAATTGTATCATTGGCTGCCCGTTTCGCAAATACCAAACTTTCAAGCAGTGAGTTGCTGGCCAGTCGATTGGCGCCATGGACGCGATTGCAGCTAATTTCCCCAATAGCATACAGGTGTTCCATCGAGGTTCGGCTTTCTAAATTCACTTTCACTCCACCCATAAAATAATGCTGTGCCGGCGTCACCGGAATACATTCCCTGGTAATATCATAACCTTCTTCCAAACAATGCTGATAAATATTAGGGAAACGCACTTTAATCACATCACTGCCCATTTTTTGCATCGACAACCAGACAAAATCACTTTCGTCCTGCGCCATTTGCTCTTGAATCGCCTTAGTCAACAGATCTCTCGGTAACAATTCATCAACAAAGCGCTGCATCTTGCGATTATATAACACGGCCCCTTCGCCTCGAACCGATTCTGAAATTAAAAAACGCCGGCCCGGTTTTTGTGAATACAACGTTGTCGGATGAATTTGAATATAACTGATATTCTCCAGTGTGATTGCTCTTTTTAAAGCAATCGCGATAGCATCCCCGGTCAGATGTTGTAAATTGGTTGAACTATGAAATAAACCGCCCAATCCGCCCGTTGCTAAAACCACATAATCCGCATTAAACAAATGAATCTGACCATTTTTATCATTGGCAACAACGCCGGAGCAACGATTTTGTTGACAGATTAAATCGATCATTGCCATATTTTCGGTGATCGTAATATTTTTTCGTTTTCTAACCTGAGCCAGTAGTTTACTGGTAATTTCTTTTCCGGTCAGATCTTCATGATATAGAATTCGGGGTTTTGAATGCGCACCTTCTCTGGTATAAGCCAATTCGCCATTGCGTTTTTCGAATTCGACTCCCAACCGTAACAAATCCGCGATAATTTCCGGTGAGGTTCGAATCATTACTTCTACCGAATCGGGATCATTTTCATAATGACCGGCTTTTAAGGTATCTTCAAAAAAACTGTCATAATCCTCTTCATTTCTTAATACACAAATCCCCCCTTGCGCCAGATATGAGTCACTTTCATCAACCGCTGTTTTAGTGATCATCCGGACATGTTTGTTGGCGGGAATATTAAGGGCATAAAATAGACCGGATACACCGGTTCCAACAACAATAATATCGACTTTCCCGTTCACTTTATAATCTCCATCATTTTGCCAGCTCAAGCATTTTTTCGAGCGACAAAATTGCTTTTTCACGGGTTTCCTGATCAACTTCAACCTGATTGATCCCATTTTCCAAGGCGTAAAGGACCTTCGTCAAATTAATTTTTTTCATGTTAGGGCAAATCTGATTTTTATTAACACGATAGAATTTTTTTGAAGGATTATTTTTTTTCAATTGATACAAAATTCCGATTTCGGTACAAATAATAAATTCCTCCGCTTCGCTGGTGGTGGCATAGTCAATAATTCCAGAAGTGCTTCCCACATAATCAGCTGCGGCAATGACCGCCATCGTACATTCAGGATGCACCAGAACCTTTGCTCCCGGGTGAGCGCGCTGAGCTTCTTCGACTTCGTCGATCATGATTTCATCATGAACATGACAATAACCATCATTAAAAATAAAGTTTTTTTCCGGAAGTTTACTGGCAATATATCTGCCGAGATTTTCATCCGGAACAAAATAGATGTTTTTTTGTGGTAAGGCCTGAACAATCTTTAAGGCATTCGATGAGGTCACACAAACATCAACATATTTTTTTATTTCAGCGGTTGAATTAATATAACAAACAACTGCCAAATCCTGATATTGTTCCTTAACGGCTTTTATTTTTTCAACTGAAGCCATGTGCGCCATCGGACAGTCAGCATTAGCATCCGGCATGACTACCGTCTTTTCAGGATTCAGAATCTTGGCACTTTCACCCATAAAGGTAACGCCGCAAAAGATAATTACATCTTGCGGAACGGTAACCGCAATTTTACTCAGATAATAGGAATCCCCGACATAATCAGCAATTTCCTGCAATTCATCATCGACATAATAATGCGCTAAAATAACCGCATTTTTTTGTTTTTTCAATTCATTTATTTTTAACAAGATCTCTTCCATTTTTGCCTCCTACTTAAAAACAGGGGTTTTCTTAAAACAACTACCAAAGTTTGATCATTCAAAAATCCGTTATTTTCAATAATTTATTTAGCCTGCCGCCTCGAAACAATTTATTTAAATGTCATTTCAGGCGTATTAAACAAGACTGCAACACCGGAATTTTTTATTTGAGCAAACTTCGTAATAATCTCAAGAATTTTTCTTGATTAAAAGTATAGCACTTATGTTTACACATGACAAGTCTACTGTAAAGTTTTATGGTCAAGGTCTTCGTTTTATTTATTGTAATGTCATCAGTTTTATTCCCAAAGATAAGACTGGGTTAGGCCGTAAACTTTTTAATCTTTCGATTTCCGCGCATTGACTGCCAGCCGACAACCATTCCTGCTTCATAATAAAGCTGCGGATTGTCACTTGCGGCAATTAATTGTTCCAATAAGTCTTTATTGGCAAAAACATCATGAACATATCCCAAGTCATCTTGCATTTTTTCGAATTTCTTAATTGATTTTCGAGTCTTGCGATCAAGAACCGCCGTTAATTCTCCAATCACGTAACGTAATTTTTTACTCTTAATCCGAACCTGATGAATCTCCTGCTGCTGTCTAATATCTAAATGATTGATTTGTTTATCAATTTTTTTAATCCAAACAGCCATTTGTTTTTTAGTGTACTCTGCTAAGGACATATCCAACACAGACGACTTTTGAACCCATGGTTCATTAAGCTTCCAGATCCAAATGTCTAATAATTCCCGCGCAAACTGATTTGTTTTCAGATCATCGTCTAAAATTTGAAACGCTTTTTTCCGTTCTTGGGCCAGATATAATTTCATCTGTTTAAATTCACAAATAGTAATCCGATTATCTTTTTCGATCATTTCAACTTCTTTAATCAGCACATCTAATTGCCGCACTTCACCAAACTGCTGTCCCAATTCCTTTAAGACTTGCTGCTGTTTCTGATATTTTTGTTTTTCAAATAACGGTTTGAAAAAAGCCAATAATGCTCGAAATTTTCTAATTCGAACCCGAACCTGATGAACGCCTTCCTGATCATTGGGATTTTCAAAAAAATAGTCATAAGCATCAATTATTTGATTTAGACCACTTTTCATAATGATTTCAACCGCCGCTTTGACGTTCTTTTTGGCTTTTATATCCAAACCGACCGGATTAACAATTTTTACTGATTTAATCGGCGGTATTTGGGGCAACAATAAGTTTTTATCATATTGCGCTTGCTGTTCCATCAATAACCTTGCCAATTTTTCCATCATCATTACTCTTTTCCCCCTTTCCAACTTGATCTGGACATTATTTTATTTATATACCCATCTTCCTCATAAAGCAATGGCTTTTGTCAATTGAATACCTAAATCTTTAAATAAAAAGCAGAAAACCAACGCAATAAGCTGGTTTCCTGCTTTTGTTATAAGACAATTATAACCCAATTAATGGGTTACAAAAAAAACATACTCGGGATTAACATAAATCACAAAGGGTTCTGAAACATTCAATAACTGATTGCGCTCTTCTCTGCTAATCTCACATTGAATATGAACGTCATCAAGACTTTGAGGCGGTGAACCAATTTTTAAATAGAGCGACGTTCGAAAAGGGCCATCACTTTCATCGGCAATCCAAACCTTAAAACAATTTTCAGTCTGGCAATCCAATTCATCAACAATTTTAATCTGGTTGGCTCTGATCCCCATAAAACCGGACGCTGTTTTAACCGTCATCACGGTTCTCACCCTGACGCCCCATTCAGGGATCTCCAGCAGCTTTTCGGAAATGCGCACAGCGCTGACCAGATTTTTACAGCCAGTTATTTTCGCTGTTTCCAACGACGCCGGTTGTTTAAAAACAATATCTTTCTGTCCAAATACTTCCACCGTCCCCGTATTAAAAACGGCGATATATTCAGAAAGGCGATACGCTTCCTCACGATTATGGGTCACAAAAAGCGTCATTCCCTTAAACTCCTTTAGTGACTCTGACATTTCCTTCATCATATGGTTCCGAAGATGGACATCCAGAGCTGAAAAAGGTTCATCCAATAATAATATCTCCGGTTCAACGGCAACCGCTCTGGCCAGCGCTACCCGCTGTTGCTGTCCCCCCGATATTTGCAGGGGATAACGTTTTCCAATATCACCTAAATTGTATTTCACTAAAAGTTCTTTGACGCGATCCGCTTTTTCCGGTTTCGATAATTTATCAAGTCCAAACGCGATGTTTTCCTCAATCGTCATATTCGGGAAAAGCGCATAATTCTGAAAAAGAAATCCTACTTTTCGTTCTCGCATTGAAAGATTGACTTTTTTTTCAGAATCAAAAAAAGTTTTTCCATTGATAATAATCTTTCCTTCATCCGGTTTTACCAATCCGGCGATACAGCGAAGCAACATGCTTTTTCCTGAGCCGGAAGCCCCTAAAATTCCAATGATGTCTTCGGTCGATTGAAGTTTTACGGCCAGTTGAAATTCATATAGTTTCTTTTTAATATCGATAAAAAACTCCATCGGTCATCCTCCAAATCCCCGCTGCTGATTTTTCTTATAACTTTCCCAATAATTATTAATCACCAGAACGGTCAGCGAAATTGCGAAAATAATCATCACCCAGATCAGGGCAACTTGCATTTCGCCGCTTTGGGTGGCAAAATAGATAGCCACGGGAATCGTTTCGGTTTTTCCGGGAATACTTCCGGCAACCATCAGCGTTGCGCCAAACTCACCTAAACAGCGTGCAAAAGTTAATGCCGTTGCCGCTGCAATACCCGGCCTGGCGACCGGCACGGCGACCCGCCAAAAAACTTTTTTTTCCGAAGCCCCCAGCGTCCTCGCCGCACTAAGAATATTAGGATCGATTTGCTCAAAGGCGCCCATCGTCGTTTTATACATCAGCGGAAATGCTACCACAATAGCTGCTACTACTGCAGCATACCAGGAAAAAATAATATTAACGCCAAATATTGATAAAAAATTACCTACCGGACCATTTTTACCAATCAAAAGAAGGATTGCAAAACCGGCTACTGTTGGCGGTAAAACCAACGGAAGGGTTAGAATCCCATCAATTAGGCCTTTCCATTTTCCTTTATAATTTGTCATCAACCAGGCGACTGTAATCCCCAAAAAAAAATTAATTGTTGTTGCCGTTAATGTGACCTTAATTGAAATCAAAGCCGGCGAAAAATCAAAATTAATACGCCACACCCCCTTCTTTATTTTGATAAATAATTGCGAAAAGCGATCTTTCTTCTTTTTGTTTCGTAATACGATCTCCTTTTATTTGCAAACAAAAAAATCGTTGATTCAAGCGCTGTTGCTTTCATTTAGTTTTAACAAACCCTTTGACCAGCTACAGACGAACCATTTAAGAAACGATTCGTCTGTAGCCATTTAAAAATATCGATGCCCAACGGCTTTCAAATTTAAAACACCGTTGGCAATTGACCATAATTATATTCTGATTAAAAATAAGACGTCCACCATTATCCGTTTCAAGCGAATAAACTATAGCGTTTTAAATCCATATTTTACAAAAACTTCTTTAGCCGCATCAGTACTTAAAAAATCAATAAATGCTTGCGCTGCCTCAGGATTTTTACTGGCCTTAATTACTGCGGTGGGGTAAATGATTGCTTTATGTGATTCATCCGCAGCCACCGCAATAGTTTTAACTGAATCCGATACTTCCGCATCGGTTGAATAAACAACCCCAGCATCGACATTTCCCGTTTCCACCCAAGTTAATACCTCTTTAACATCTTTCCCATAAACGAGTTTATCGGTAATTTGATCCATCACATTATAATAAGTTAACGTATCGACAGCATATTGACCGGCTGGTACCGTTGATGGTTCGCCAATTGCAATTTTTTTAATTGACGGATCTGTCACTTGAGCAAAATCAGTAATTGTTGTGGTTGAATCTTTAGGGACAATCAAAACAACATCATTACCAAGTAATTCTTTGATGGTATCGTTGTTTAATAATTCGGCATCTTTTAAATTATTCATATATTTTTTTGATGCTGATAAAAAAACATCGACATCAGCGCCTTGTTGAATTTGTTCTGCCAATGATCCTGAACTTCCAAAAGTAACCGATAACGTCGCATTCGGTTCCTCCTTAGCATATAAGTCCTGAATTTCTGTCATTGCATCTTTTAAACTTGCCGCTGCTGAAATTGTTAATGCGACCGGTTCAGCTTTCGTCGTGGTCTGGCATCCCGCCAAAGCAAAAACCATTGACAATAATGCAACCAATACAATCCCTCTTTTTAACATCTTCATCTTCTCTCTCCTTTTTCTTTATTCGTCATGTTTTATTATGTTTTATTGTTTTTCATTATACAAAACCTAATTGCTAAAGTCAAACTATTCTATGTTTTTATGGAAAACATTTAATCCCTCCGATATTCGATTAACCTTTATAAATCAACAAACTTTATTTTATTTCTTTGTATATTGATCAAATATTGTATATAATATAAGCAATAATCATAAGGAGGCAATCATAATGAATGACGAAATTTTATATACTCCCGAAGAAATCAGTCAAAAACTTAAAATAACTAAAAATACGGTCTATGAAATGATCAAACGAGGAGACCTTGAAGCACATCGGCTCGGCAAACATCTGCGTATTTCACAATCTCAATTTGAGAGCTATCTCTTAAAGTCAAAGGGATCATCAAATCATTATCTGGGCACTGTCATTTCTGAAAGCGATGAAAAATTTGTCAAAATCAATAATGTTCGGTTTCATGTTCATACTGATTTAACCGGAGAAGTAAAACTATCGATTCGACCAGAGGATATCATTCTTAGTCTTGAACCGTTTACCAGTAGCGCCCGAAATATTTTTAAAGGTATCGTGACCGATCTTATTTCAAATGACGATGGCGTTAAGGTTATTCTCGATATTGGTATTCCAATTATGTCACTAATTACAAAAAATTCTCTGGAAAGTATGAATATCAGCAAAGGGACTGTGCTTTACGCAGTTTTTAAAACCATGTCAATTAATGTTTATAAGTAAACCTAAATAAAATAAGCAACATTTATTATTGCTTCTCGTTTCGTTACAAATTATTTAAATCCGTTTCTTATTTTTGTAAATTATTTTTTGTTATCTATAATCATCTTCCCTATTTAACAATAAATAACTTACTTTAAATTACCAATCGCAATGAAACGTGATATGCTTTTTAACTACTACCTAATTCTGGAGATAATGATGGAAACAAACACTGCTTTGACGGCACAAGATGTTGCCGATATCCTTAAAATTGCTAAAAACACCGTTTATGAACTAATTAAACGCGGAGAACTAAACTCTTACAAAGTTGGCCGAAAAGTTCGCTTCACACTCAGTGATGTCGAAGAATACATTGCTAATTCCAAATGTATTCAAAAACCTCTTTCCGGCAGAGTTGCGGGCCTTGAATCGGCCCCCTTGACATCACCTGCCCCAATGGTTTCCAGAAATGATTTTATTATTTGCGGGCAGGATTTGATGCTCGATGTTTTATCCAGCCAGATTGAAAAACTATCACCAACTACCCGAACCTTACGATCTTATATTGGCAGTTATAACAGCCTGGTTGCTTTATATCAGGGACATGTCCAGGTTGCCACCGCCCATCTCTGGGATGGAGACACTGGTGCTTATAATATTCCCTATGTCCGCAGACTTCTCCCCGGGATTGCAACTGTCATTATTCACCTGACCTGCCGTATTCAAGGTTTTTATGTTCCCAAAGGCAATCCCAAACAAATCTATACTTGGTCAGATTTAAGCCGACCCGACCTTAATATTATCAATCGTGAAAAAGGCTCCGGATCACGAATCCTGTTAGATGAAAACCTGCGTCTGCTTGGCCAAAACGGTCAAGCGATTAATGGTTATCGGCGTGAAAGCCAATCTCATTTTGCTGTTGCCAGCACCGTTGGGCGTGGCGGAGCCGATGTCGGAATCGGTCAGGAAAAAGTCGTCCATCAGGTTAAAGGTGTCGACTTTATCCCACTTCAAAAAGAACGTTATGAATTAGTTGTCAAAAAAGAAGATTTCAATTCGGCACCCGTTCAGACGATTCTTAAGATTCTCCGATCCGAAGAATTTCGACTGGAATTTGAAGGGATCAACGGCTATTACATCGAAGAAATGGGCAATGTTATTGCCGAAATATAAAAAACAGCGTATGACCGTTTCAGATTACAGCTAAAGTACAATTAGTATTAGACGCAGACCCTTGTTAATCGTTTGTTAGCTGCAGAATTGGACGGGCAAGCCGTCGTCCGCTCTGATGCAAACAACCTGATTAACAAGGGTCTGACCGTCAGTACGGTTTGTCGCGAATCTGAAATGGCAGTGACGCTGTTTTTTTACTGCTTCTTTATTTGTCTTCTTGGGTAATCATTTGAGAATCTACCTGGACAAGCGTTTCTGCCATCAGCTTTTCAAATTCGTTGACCGACAGGGGTTTATGAAAATAATATCCCTGAATTACCAGGCAGTTGTTTTCTTTCAAAAATAACAATTGTTCAATTGTTTCGACGCCTTCGGCAATAACCTTTAAGTTCATTTGTTCGGCTAAATTTATAATCATTTTGGCAATGTTGCCATTATCTTTTTCGGGGTAGTCTTTAATAAATTCCCGGTCAATTTTCAGCTTATCAAAATTAAGATTTCGCAGATATTTTAACGATGAATATCCCGTTCCGAAATCATCAATCGCCACCTTCACTCCCAGTGCTTTTATTTTCTCCAGTTGACTACTGATTCCCATCATATTATCCACCAAAATACCTTCAGTAATTTCAATTTCCAATAATTCTGCTGGCATCTCATATTTTTTTAGAAGATCTGCTATAATTTGTGGGAAATCTGTTTTTTTTAATTGAATGGGCGATAAATTAACAGAAACAACCAGTTGGTGCCTGCTTATTTGCTGCCATTTTTTATTTTGTTTAATGGCTTCTTCCAAGACCCAATTTCCAATTGGAATAATTAAATCCGTCCTTTCCGCTACTGGTATAAATTGACTGGGATTTACTTGTCCTAATTCGGCATTATTCCATCTCAACAAAGCCTCGGTGGCGATGATTTCTGCAGTTTCGATTTCCACTTGAGGTTGATAGTTTAAACTCAGTTCGTTTTTCTCAAGCGCGCTTCTTAGTTCTGTTTCAAGTTTTAAATTACTGAGATAATTCTCTTTGATTTCTTTCTCATAAAAAACATAGGTATTATCGCCAGCTTGATGGGCATAGTTTTTGGCAATATTACCGTATTCGATCAGTTTTTCCAGATCAACGCTATCCTCCTGAAAAACCGCAATCCCAATCGACACATTTAAGTAAACCCTCTCGTTTTCAACTTCAATTGGCTCTCTCAGATAGGCTATCATTTTATTCATTAAATGTCCCAGTTCCAATTTATCAGCACTGTTAATCCGAGTGAAAACGAATTGATCTTTCAGAATGGTACCCAAATAATCCTCCCCGCTTAACAATGTCTGAATCCGTCGAGATGCTTCTTTTATTAAAATATTCCCAGATTTTTTTCCTAAATTATCATAAAGGACATTAAAATTAGTAATCTGCAAAACAACGATGGCCAGCTGATCATATTGTTTAATCACTTCGCGAATCTTTTTTTCAAAAAGAATCTGTGTTGGCAAGCCGGTGACTTCATCGTAATGTTTAATTATATTAATAGCTTCTTCAGTATTTTTAATACTGGTTAAGTCTTCAAAAACTTCAAGATAGTTGCTTAATTCATCACTTTTACTATCAAATATTTTGGATATGGTAATGTACTTAGGATATTGAGTGCCGTCTTTTTTTTCGTCGATGATTTCGCCCTGCCAATTACCTTCCTCATTGACCATTTTCCAGATATTGTGATAAACAACTTTCAGTTTTTCGCCGGTTTTAAAATCAATCGGTTTTCTCCCCATGACTTCATCTTCCAGATATCCGGTTATCGTTGAAAAAGCCTTATTAATATAGACAATCCGCATTTCGGCATCCATGATCATGATCCCTTCTTTAGAATTTTTAAAAATGCGGTCCGTTATTTTTTCCCGGGAGCTTGCTTCTTTTTTTATCAGCAACAGCCAGGATACAATCAGACTGATGATCCATATAATAAAAATTAACAATGCTGCAATGAAAACGATACTACGGCTATCCACGTTGGTAAAAACTCCCAAGCCATCTAAAGAAGCTGCCCCAACCAATATCCAGTGCAGATTTTGATAGTCTTCAAGGGGATAAATAGGGGTATAAAAGTAAAGATCTTTTCCATCATCGAAATTTCCATTGCCATTTTTTAAAATCGCCTGCCAAATTTCCGGTTGTTCCTGACTAAATGATACCCCCTTCGGATCATCATACATAAACGAAAAATCTTTATCACTGTTTTCACTTAGTAAGTAGTAACTTTCATCATTTAATAAAAGAATTTTCATGTTTATATCGTTTTTTGAATCATTTTCAATTTGATTCAACATATTTTGAGCTAAATAATTTAATACCAATATTCCCGCTTTTTTATTTTTTTCGTTAAAAACAGGGATAACGAGTCGGATGACCGGTTTTTGGGGAATTTCAACATGATCATTTTCAATACTCAAATCCATCGGTGAAATATAGATTTCGCCGGAATTAAGTTTCATGCCTTCCTGAAAATAGTTTTTTTCTCCCTTGTATTGCAGTTCACTATCAGCGGCGACTACGGTTTCACCATTTACATAATCCACCCAGATCTGTTCATAACCATCGTTCCCGATAAACCGAATTGAGTCATATATTTTTTTATTCGTCATCATATTTGAAAAGATTCTTTTTAATTCGTCACGATTCGTTGCTTTTGCCGAATTGTTTACATAATCTTTCATTTCTCTTGAATTTAAGATAATATTTCCATCTGAATTGATATCCTCAAAAATTGAATTGACATTGACGCTTACGATCGCTCCGCTATCAGATTGTCTTATTTTTATAATATTTTTTCCATTCTCAATATTGATATTAATAAAAATACTTGCAAAAACCACAATAATAAGTAATCCCGGTACAAATATCATGATAAAATATTTTAACATTTGTTTGATTCGCTTATTTTTAGTTTCCATCGTAATCGCCCTTTCAATATTATTTACTAAATCATTATACTCGACCAACAACAATGCTGCAATTAAATTAGCTTTGCTTAACTACTCAATAATATTAAAAACACCGATGACTTTTTATCTCATCGGTGTTAAAACTTTACACTTCTATTATTAACTATAAAGACTAAAATTGCGAGGTTACAGACATAAAAACGGAATTAAGAAAAGCTTTCGGTATAGAAATCATAATCTAAACCGTCGGCTAAAATAAGTAACTCCGAAAAAAAATGATATCCATTGATGGATTATTCAAAATTCCAACCTTATCTTGACCGATAAATCTTGAATAATAAAGCAAATTATTTTAACCTCTCGGTTGAGTCAAGGCATTTTCCACAGCTTTTTTTATGACGCGGCTTGAATTGGTCGCTCCTGAAATAGTATCCACATTAACTTTTTGTTCTTTAACGATGTTATCCGTAATCACCTCAGCAGCAGAGCCCTGCTCGTTTTTATGCTCAACCAGTTTAATGTTTTGAATAACGCCATCCGAAACTGTAACCCTAACCTTCGCTGCGATAAATCCGGCATTGTATGAACCATCGTAAACGCCGTCTGGGATTTTGGAAAGATCAACCTCAGCAATCGTAATATTAGCAACCGCTTTTTTATAGTTGTTTACATCACTAAGGTAACATGCCCCAAAAAAGATTCCGATAATAAAAATAGCACTGACTAATGGTAACACTATCGTTTTTAACTTATTCATAATTTTTCTCTTTCAGAATTGAATTGTTATTAAATATCAAGTCCTTTAACTCAAAACATTTTGAAACTAAAAAATCCCCAGATTACCTGGGGATTCGAGGTTGTCACGATGATAACTGCGTGTTTTATTTATTGCAATCGGTAAACACGATCAAGCCAGAGATGGATCAACAATCACGATTGACTGTTCCGTTTCTTCTGATTGCAGATTCAATTCGTTGATGTCGGCGGTTTTAAACATTGGCATCTTTTTAATCACTTTAACCCAGACCACCGCATAAACGATTAAAGCCGCAAATAAACCAAAGAATATTTTATAAATCAGAATTCTAGCATCGCCTTCGGCAATATGCCAGATCATAAAAACATCGCCAACAATACCGATAATTTGGGGAATACCAAAGAAAACAAGTTTTTTATTTCGTCCTTTAGCATCAGGATAGCGATTCCTGAGAATCAGCACCGTAATATTGACGAGGATGTAAGAGGTCAACCAGAAACAAGATGCGGCCAGAAGCATATTAGCGAGTCCAGAACTTTCGGTAAAACCGGTTACCAGCAGCACGAAGTTTCCGATGAAAATTAATACCAACCCGGCTACCGGAGTATTGTTATTATTTTTTTTTGCAAAAATCTTCGGCATCATTTCATCCTGAGCCATCCCGCATAATATTCTGGTAACACTGCCTAAAACCGTATTAGCGGTACTAATTCCCGCCAGCAGCGTGACGATCCCCATCCAGTACATCCCAAAATCGCCCAGTAAATTTTCGGCAAACAACATATGCGGAAGCGGTGCACTGGCGAGTTGTTCCAGAGTAACATAATGAGTCATGCCGACCCCCAGCAATGACTGCACCACAAATAAAATAACCAGACCCAGAACCATTGCCAACGTTACATCTCTTTTGGGGTTTTTTAAGTCTTTGGCAATCGGAATTACGAATTCGATTCCGATAAACAACCAAAATGCCAAGGCGGAAAGAGAAACAATGCCATTGATCCCCGAAACAGCTGGTGCCGTTTGTTGTGCTGCAGTAATCACCTCACCGGTTCCAAGATTAAAGAAACTAATAATACCCAGCAAAATTAATGACCCCATCAATAAAATGACAACCGTCGTTTGAACTTTAGCAAATAGATCAACGCCATGATAGTTAATAATAAAAAGTCCACTTAATAAAATTACACTGATAATCGGCGAAGGAATCATTGGTAAAAACAATTGATTCAAGACCATCCCGCACATCGCCATTTCAACCGAACAGGCTAAAATGGTGGTAATCACATACGCAGAGATGTTTGATATAATCGAAGCCACCGGTCCAAGTCCCACTAAGGTGTATTGTCCCAAGCCACCTTCCACTTTCGGCATAATCGCGTGCAGTTCTCCAAAAGTTAAAGCCAACATGATATTTAAAAATACCACAACCGCCAGACAAATAACAAACTCACCCCCAGCCAATCCCATTCCCTGGCCCAGCATCAACAAACAACTTGTTGCCACAATTAAACCAATACAAACGGAAATTGCGCTTATTAATCCCAATTTTTTTGTAGTTTTCATTTTAAACTCCTTCTGAATCTTTACATTTTTTAATCGTATCGGATATTAAAAAAGATGCTCAACGATCAACAAGTGATCGTTGGGCATCTTTGCTCCAGTTCTTTTTTATAATACAATTAATCGTTTATTGTACTCTTTTTCTTTTAACGAATGAATATATTTGCCTGGGGTCGTATTAGTCAATTGATAAAAGTCCCGAATCATATGGGATTGATCATAATAACCCAGCTCAATCGAAAGTTGGGCCAGATTCGCATCAAAAATATTTTTATCAAAATTATTTAAATTACTCAGCAAATATTGAAAACGCATCAATTTACAAAAAACTTTTGGTGGTAAGCCAAATTCTTTAGTAAATACCTTATTAATATAACGAACCGAATACCCCGCCTGTTCAGCCAATTCATTGACTTTAATCTGTCCGGCCGTTTCATTTATTTTTTTCAGCATGAAATTTTTCAAATCCAGGTGTTTATCAATAACCAGATATTTTTGATATAAAACCATATACATCTTCATAAATTCCTGAATTTGATAATTAAAATCTCGGCTGGTGGTGATTTTTTCAAATAATTCCTGATCTTCAATCACTTCTAAAAAAGGAATTTCATTTTCCACAAAATCTGACATCACCGTTTGCTTGGCAGTTAGCGTCAGCCCCGGTAAAAAACGAATTCCAAAATAATAATTGCGTTTATTGGGGATCACTCTGGGTTGAAGAACGGTGCCGCAAATATTTGCATACGGCTCTTTCTCATCACAACAAAACAAAATATCAATACACCCATCCGGTACTGCAATCATCGAATTGCCAATTATATCATTGTTAAAACAATAAAAATGAGAAATACCGTAGTTCATGACCACCGCTTTGTAATAACGGGAGGTTGCCATCACAAAATAAGGTTGCTTTGGACTAACAATAAAATTATTCTGATTTGAGTTCATCGGCACTCCTCCGTACGATTATTACCATTAAGTATAAGATTATTATAACATACGAATATTTCATGAAATAGCTTTTTTTGAGACGTTTTTTCTGCTATTAAGCCTAAATAAGTGATTATTCTGCGACTAAAGTGGTTCCCATAACCGCATCGGTTTCAATTTCCACTAACTGCGTCGGACGATTCAACATCGGCGTTCCGACCATGGTAAAAAGTGGTTTTATGAGCTTGAAAATTTCGGTATAAGCCTTTGCAATCGCTTGTCCATATTTCATATCAGTGGTATAAACTTTGATCCGGATCACATCTTCTTTTTGAGCGCCCGCACGCTTAAGCAAATCGACATGTTTTTCCAGAACATATTTTGTCTGGGCATAAGGATCATTTTCACCATACACACTGCCATCCGGCTGCACCGAAGTTGTTCCGCCAATATAGATAAATGGTCCAACTTTAACCATTCGGGAATAACCTGCTTTTTCTTCTAACGGCGCTCCCGAAGCATAATTTATTCGTTCTAATTCCATCTGCTACTCCTTAAATTTTTGCTTTAAAGCGATCATATCGAAAAGCGCTCATATCCAACGTTGTCGTTTTGTCGGTGGCCATTTCCGCTAACATCAACCCCACCGTTGGCGAGATGCCAAAACCATGGCCTGAAAAAGCGGCTCCAATAATCAGTCCGGGAACTTCTTCAACGGGACTAATAACCGGTACCAGATCAGCACAAACATCCATCCACCCGGCCCAGGTTCTGACAATCTTGACATCTTCAAGAATTGGAAAATATTTCATAATTCCACGACAGATACAAGGTGCGGTAATACTCGAGTTAGACGGTGTCCCATTGTCCTTGTTAACCCCTTCAAATCCCGATGAACCACCAAAAACAAATGAACCGTGGGTGCTTTGGTGACCATAAAAATCGGCGGCGGCGGTGCCCAGCATCTGATAAAACATCGGTGGCTGCGCTTCCGTTACCAGTGTTTCCAGTAACGCCTGAGTCATCGGAATATCAATCCCCAATTGCGACGCCAACACCCGGCTGTTATATCCGGCTGTCAGAATAATCGTTTCTCCTTCGTAACAATTATTTTCAGTAATCACTTGTCGGGCTTTGCCTCGAATTTTTTTAATTTCCACCACCGCTTCACCGGTAATAAAACGAACCCCTAATTGTCGGGCTTTCCGGTAATAAGCCAAGGTCGTCAGCATCGGATTGGCGTGACCGTCAGTTGGACACCAACTGGCCCCATTGACTTCTTCCGAAAGATACGGACAAATGTCCCGGGCTTCATTGCCCGATATCATTTTTACATCCAACCCACCCGCAACAGCACTATTCGTCAGGCCCGTTAAAACCTTTAAATGAGCGTCGGTTTTACCTAATCTTAAATTTCCTTCCTGATAATATTCAACATCCATGCCCAGTTCTTCCGACAGCGTCGGCCAGATATTTTTAATGCCATACATCGCCAACGGCAATTCGCGTTTATCCCGACCCGATTGTCTGACCCCGCCACCATTTCTGGATGAACCACCGTTTCCAATACTATCGCTTTTTTCCAGGACAATAACCGAACAGCCTTTTTTAGCAAGATAATAAGCGGTCGCGTTGCCAATCACCCCACTACCAATAATAATTACGTCAGCATTATTTTTCATGTTATTTTCCTCATCCTTTTTCATTCCCCAGAATCTTCATTTCAAGCGGTCTCATCGGGGCCCGGGACATCGCCGGTTCCAGCTCCAGCGGTGATATCTTCAGTTCCTTCGCCACAATTCCTTTGATCAAACGTCCGCATGTCTGGCCCTGACAGAGACCCATGCCGGTTCTTAAATAACGTCTGATTTCCGTTAATGTAAACATCCCTTCATGAACAGCTTTTCTTATTTCACCTTTGGTAATTTCTTCACAGCGACAGATAATCTGGTTATCGTCCTTCATGGGAAGGTACTCACCGATATCCCGCGAGCGATCATTTAGTTTAGTCATTGTTTCTCCTCCTATACTTGTTTGAAAAAACGAGCCTTCATGCTCATTTCCAGAGGAACCTTCATTGTCAGCAAACTGGTGTGATCAAAAGCTGTCACATTTTTTAACTCGATCACTTCTGCTTCGCATATCTGTTTCCCGCTGCGATCCAAAGCAATCCCCTTCATGCCTTTTTCCGGTAATGGATAAAATTCATAAGGAATCGTCACTGCTGCTGTTCCATCTGCCTGATCTTCATTAACCAGAAAGATCGATTGCCCCGAACAAGCGGCCACGCATAGACCGCAACCAGTGCAACTTTTATCTTCGGCTACTACCGGCAGTGCGGTAATCTTATCCCCGATGGTGATACATTTTTTAGGACAAGCATCCTGACAGGGATTACAAGGAATGTTTTGAGAGCACTCAATCACCGGATGAACCCCAGTCTTTTGGGTCACTCCCGGATAAGTTAACACTTCTTCGTTGGTTAAATAACCTTTGGTCAACAAATTAGTCGAAACCCGATAGCCTTCTTCCGTTTCATTAACTTCTTTACCTTTATTTTCAGGACTAAACATCCCGGCGCGCAAACTCATTAAGGCCTGCTCCAGCGCTTGTGATTTTTCGGCCAATTCGTCCTGCTCAATATAACCAAGATGATGAGCTGCCGCTACTCCGGCTATTCGCCCTTCAATCATCGCCGAGCTGGCTTCTTCAATCCCGGACACGTCTCCGGCCACAAAAACACCCGGAATCGATGTCTCGCCGTAATGATCGCAAATTGGCACATACCCGCCTTTAGCAGGATTCTCAGCCATTTCGCAACCGGCCATTTTTAGCAGTTGCGACATCGGTGACAACCCTACCGCCAAACAGATTGTATCAACCTCAAAATCTTTTTCTGAACCGGGAACAATATTCCAATTGCCATCAACCTGACCAATAGTTACTCCGGTAACACAATCGCTGCCATGAGCCTTGATGATGGTATGGGATAAATAAAAAGGGACTCCGCAGCGGGCAACCTTAGCCGCATGAACGCCATAACCGCCAATTCTTGGTGCGGCATCAACTAATGCCACCACGTCGCACCCTGCTTGCATAAGTTGATAACTTACTACCAGACCAACATTTCCAGTCCCCAGCATCAAAACTTTTTTCCCCGGTTTAATGCTATGAAGATTCATCAAAGTCTGGGCGGCACCGGCGCCAATAACCCCCGGTAAGGTCCACCCTTCAAAGGTGATCATGTTTTCCGAAGCACCGGTGGCGACAATGATCACATCACCTTTATAATGAACCACCGCATCGTTATTTTGTACCAAAACCTCTTTGTCCAGATACAAGCCCGCCACGGCGGCATTAAGCACAACTTCGACCCCGGCCGCTTCGGCTTCATTTAGTAACTCTTCACCTATTTTAAAACCCCGGATTTTGGCTTTATGTTCTTTTGATCCGAAAAATTTATGGATCTGCTTGAATAATTGTCCTCCGGGTTTGGCATTTTCATCAAAAACAATAACTTTGAGTCCTCTTTTAGCCGCTTCAATTGCGGCTGATAGTCCGGCCGGACCGGCACCGACTACTATTACATCATATCTTTTCATACTCTTACCAATCCTTTTTAATGTCCTCAAAACACGTTTTTTTACTGTTTTGCTGATACTCCATATTGGGTTTGAACTTTCATCCCCGCAACCAATGGTGTGACGCAGGTTCGCACATTCGCCTTGCCATCAACCACCATCACACAATCGGTGCATCTTCCAATCGCACAAAATATCCCGCGCGGCGCATCAGTTTTTTGCGTATGCCGATGAACCATCACCCCAGCCGCTCTTAACGCCACCGCAATCGGTTCAGATTCATAACCTTCCATTGGTTTTCCATCAAAGTAGAAAGTAACCAATTGACCTTTATGACTTTCACCCAAAATCGGGTGTTCTTTAATTCGCATCATTTTCCTCCTCTAAACTATAACGCTCTGCGGCAATTGCCAAAACTATTCCTCGTTCGCAATTGCCGCAACCAACTTACGCCAGATAAGGTGTATCCCATAAATTAAGTTTAGTTCCAATGCCTTTTTCCAGCGCATTGCGGTACAACTTGGTTCCCCAGGCTATATCTTCTACCGGCATTCCGCCCACCGTGTATAAAATAATTTCATCGTCCGATTTTCGAGCCGGTGTTCGGCCTGCGATAATATCACCCAGATCATCGATATCTTCACGTTTCATGATTCCTTTTTCAATCAAATCCATGTAATGTACAGCCAATAATCCGACAATTTCATAACGCGGTGCCGGAAGCTCTTCACTCCATGCTTCATATAATTTGATATTATCAACAACATGACGCGCCCGATTTAACAAAAAATCATCGTCAAATCGAATATTGGCCGGCATACAGAACAACGCCCCGGGTTTAATCCATTCTTCTTTAATATGAGGATAAGACTCCGCACCTACTGATCCCGAAGTTGCCACACTGACAATATCCGCGCCGCTAACCGCCGCTTCCATACTATCCACAATTTCAATGTTGGTAATCTGGGGGAATTCGGTTTTTACATAGTCGGCAAATGCTTCGGATGTCACTTTTCGACGTCCACAGATTTTGATCGTATCAATATTCGGGCAGGTCACCATAAATGAAGCTAAAGCCGTCTTGTTCATTACCCCAGGACCGATAATCCCAACAACCCGCGAATCTTTTTTAGCTAAATATTTAGCGCCAACTCCTGGAATAGCGCCGGTCCGAATCGCACTTAAGATATTAGCTGACATTAACGCCATTGGTGCACCCGTTTCTTTTTCATTTAACATCACCGTAAGAATCGAACGCGGCAGGCCTTTTTCTTTATTGGCGGCATTCGACCCATACCACTTCATGCCGGCCATATCGAATTCGCCGCCCAGATATGCGGGCATCGCCATATAACGCCGATCCGGTCCGTTCAAAGGCATATTTGGAAATGGCGATGTTTCTGGAAATGACAACATAATCCCATGAGAATTCTGATTTGCTCCGCCCATAATATAATCGCCGTCACTCATTAATTTAAACATTTCAATCATGGTATCAACACATTCTGCCATGTTTAAAACACCTGCTTCAATCATATCCGGTTCACTTAAATATAAAAAATCAATCTTTGCGTCTTTCATTATTCTTCTCCTTATTTCTTGATTAACCGCGAAATACGAAATCCGTATTTCGCGTGATTTCCAGAAAATCCCAGCCACACGTAAACTGGTGATTTACCGTCAAAATAAAAAAGACAAAGCAATCCATTTCCCTGTGGGAAACGAGACGACTTTGTCTTTCTTGTTTAGTTTATCCGATTTAGCAATCATAATATTGTATAAATCGGAACTGTTTAAGAAATTCAAGCTTATTCTATTGGTAGGGAAATTTGTGCAATGTTTCTTTTCCCTCTGACAAATATGACCGTAAGTCTGTCACTATTGGTTTTTAAAGCATAGGCAATGCTGGCTGAACAACTATCGCCGATAGGGGTTTCTTTGATCATGCGGTTGGGATCTTTTAAATTGTATGTTGACACTATATTTCCTTCTTCATCAACCACTTTAAAATCCCCCGAAGCTAAAAAAAAGTCCATATCGAATCGCATTTTATAGCTGATATTATCATAGCTATAATCCAAAAACACGACATTCATTGGTTGCACTGATTCATTCTGATTACGCTCGGAGGTTTTTCGCAAGCCATTAATCGTCAAATTATAGTCACCATTTGTCGTTGTTACCAAAAAAGGTTCGTTTAGGACTAAATCAAATACTTTGTTTTCTGCCAGCGCGGCCAGACCGTTTTGTCCATTGCTATTATTTTCCCGGCTGCATCCGGCCAGACTCATCAATCCAATCATCCCGATGACAATAATTATTCTCATTTTCTTCATCAGCAACCTCCCGCTTGATTAAATTATATCCTCATCGATAACGGAAGGCAAGGATTAATGGTGTCCAATCAATCGCTATCTTTTAACTTTTCCCATATAAACTGGCAGACCTCTTCCAATGCCGCAGTTAAAAACGGTTTGATCTTTTCCATTGTTTCTTTATCCTTTCTTATTTTATTTTTACATTAAAAACATCGATGCAAGCACACGATAATCCAGTTTCAGATCGTTTTTTTTATTGGTTGAATAATATATTGCCAAGCCATTGATACTGGTCCAAAAAAGCACCGCCAACATTTTAGGGTCCCCAGAAATGATTGCCCCTGTCGTTTGTCCAACTTTCATAATTTCTTCAATCACCTGATAAGGTACTTCTCTTTTCTCCTGAATAAGCTTCTGGGCCGCTAATGGAATCGCAGTGGAATTTGTCGCCTGAGCAATTAAATTACAAGTATCTTTAAACGTTTGACTGGTTTCGATTGTCTCCACCAATTTAGATAAAGCAAAACAAATTTTTTCTCCCGGATCGGCTTCCATATCTCTGACCATATAAGATGCCTCAATTGTTTTGTCTAAAGCATCATTAATAAGATCCACAAAAATCTCATCTTTTGAAGCATAATAATGGTATAAAAGCCCCTGTGCAATTTCAGCTTCTGTCGCAATATCCTTAATCCGGGTCGCAAATAAGCCTTGTTTAACAAACTGACGCAACGCAGCGTTGCGAATTTTTGCTTTTCGTATTTCTCGAATTTTTTCATTTTGTTCTTTTGTTCGCAGAGAAAGCCCCCCTTAATGCGAATAAGTATTGTTTCATAAATTTCTTAAGGAATCGCTTATTTACTGTTTTATATGGTATGATTATAAAAGTGCCTATCGAACACCTTTTATTCTCAAATATATTTAGAAAATTAAATAAATTGTTTGTCTTGTAAAGAGCTTGTTCTTGCCACGCGAAAGGAGTTTTAAACTCTATGAAAGAAAAAGCTTTACTCTACTGTGAAGGTCAATTTGGTGAATCCGATGGAAAAACAGCGAATGGTTTAATCCGACGTTCTCAAAAATACCATATCACATGTGTAATAGACAGCACAAAAGCAGGGATGGATGCGGGAAAAGTTCTTCAGGGAATTGAAAATGGTGTCCCGATCTATCGTGATATCACCGCGGCCCTCGATCAATTGACCGAGGTTCCTAAATATTTTATTTACGGGATCGCTCCCAAAGATGCGATTTTATCTACTAAAGAGAGACGTATTTTTTTGCAGGCGATGTCATTGGGAATGGATATTGTCAATGGTCTCCATGAATTTATTTCTGAAGATGCCGAATTTAAACAACAAGCCAAGCGTTATCGGGTTAAACTTTTTGATATTCGAAAACCCCTTGCCAATCGTTATCTCCATCTTTTTACCGGGGACATTTTAAAAATTAAAACCCCCACCATCGCCATCCTTGGTACCGATTGTGCCGTCGGCAAACGAACCACCGCAATGTTACTGATTACCGCCTTAAAAGAGCGTGGACTCCGGGCCAGCTTTATCGGTACCGGTCAAACTTCTTTGATCCAAGGTGAAAAATACGGTATTGCGCTCGATGCGATCCCCTCTGAATTTATGACCGGTGAATTGGAAAATGCGGTTGTTGAAGCCGATGTTCACGAAAAGCCCGACGTTATTATTCTGGAAGGACAAGGTGCTCTCAGTCATCCCGCCTTTATCAGCTCCTGCGCGATTATTCGTGGTGGTAAACCGGATGCCATTATTGTCCAACATCCTCCCAAACGGAAACGTCGAGTCGACTTCGACTACCTTCAAATGCCGACTCTCTCCAGCGAAATTGCACTTCTCGAACAGTTCTCGCAAGCAAAAGTTATCGCAGTCACGCTTAATCATGACCAAATGACCGAAACTGAAATCAAAGATACGATCAAAACCTATGAACAAAAGTATCATCTGCCAACCACCGATACCTTATTCTACGGTTGCAACAAGCTGGTTAAGACCGTCATAAAAACATTTCCTGAATTAAAAGAAAAAATAACCCATTAAAAAAGCCCGGCGTTTTTTCGCAAGGCTTGAGCATTTAATGTCATCATCCTGTTATCACAATTAAAGCTGATGACACCATGATTCAATCAAACTGATTATTAATTCGATGTTACCTACTGCTAATAATAAAAAAAGCCATGCCTTTTGCATAGCTTTTTTTATTTAGCGGGTGGCGTGATAATAAGCGTAGGTCATGGGTTCCTCTTTGCTAAAGCCGTCGCCATCGACAACTTTACCAATAAACATATAATGCGTTCCCAAATCAATGGTTTGTTCCACTTCACATTCAATAAAACATAAAGTTTCCAATAAACCGGGGCAACCTGTTTTTTCTCCCGTAACATAGCTGAGCGTTTTGAACTTATCAACATCCCGTCCGCTTTGATAGCCGAAATGTTTAATCAGATCATGGTTATCTTTACCCAGAATCGAAGCCCCGAAGACCCCTGATTGTCTCACATATTCCGCTGTCAAGGTGCCTTTTCCCAGACAGACACTGGCTTTTAAGGGTGTGCTGGTAATCTGAATAAACGTATTCGACACCATGCCATTGAGTTTTTCATCATTAACGGATGAAATAATATATAAACCATAACTGACATTAAATAATAAGGTCTGGA
Organism: uncultured Acetobacterium sp.; assembly: GCA_965140355.1. Classification (GTDB taxonomy): domain Bacteria; phylum Bacillota; class Clostridia; order Eubacteriales; family Eubacteriaceae; genus Acetobacterium. The sequence continues at coordinate 413,514 of OZ223194.1, forward strand.
GGGCATCTCTTTTTTTATCGGTTAAACCATCATCTGCTTCTTCAACTAGAACAAATTTTTCCGGTCCCACTCCGCAAATAGGACAGACATCCGGCGGAGTATCGCCCGCGTGGATATAATTACAAACGGTACAACGCCATTTTTTTTCTTTAATGACTTCCGTATCTTCAACTAAAACAAACTTATCTGCTCCCACTCCGCAAACAGGGCATTTTTCCGACGGGGTATCTCCCACATGGATATAATTACAAACGGTACAACGCCATTTTTTTTCTTTAATGACTTCCGTGTCTTCAACTAAAACAAACTTATCTGCTCCCACTCCACAAACAGGGCATTTTTCTGGTGGGGTATTACCTTCATGAACATAATTGCATACCGTGCAGCGCCATTTTTTCATTTTATTCACCACTTTCTTAGAATTAATTCTTATTTTATAATAATTATAATTTACCTGCGAATTGAAGTCAAAAGAATAAATTCATATTTTGATACTTATTATAACCCTTTTTTACCTGGATTCCTATAAAAAATGTATTTTTTTGTAAAACTAACAATTATCTTAGGTTATAATTATTCAGTATAACCTTTAAAAATTGATAATGATAAACAGGGTGGAATATGAATAAATATCAAAAATTTCTCAAACAAACGATTGCTGTATCCAGTGGTTTTGAAAAAGCCGATTTGGTGCTAAAAAACGCCAGGATTGTGAATGTCTTCGCCGAAGACATTACGATTGCTGATCTGGCCATTACCAATGGCATCATTGCCGGGATTGGCTCTTACGAGGGGATCAAAGAAGTGGATCTCAAGGGCAACTATCTCGTTCCGGGTTTTATTGATGCGCATATGCATATCGAGTCTTCCATGGTCACACCGTTCGAATTGGCCAAAGCAATCGTTCCCGTCGGCACCACCACAATTATTGCCGATCCGCATGAAATTGTTAACGTCGCCGGCTCCGCCGGACTGGACTACATCCTAACTGCCACTGAGGATCTGCCCTTAAATGTTTATGTGATGCTGCCGTCTTCGGTCCCTGCTACCCCTTATGAAACAAATGGTGCAACAGCTTTTTTAGCTGCTGATATGTCTGCTTATCTGGATCATCCCCGCATTCTTGGTCTGGGTGAAGTGATGTGTTTTCCTGATGTTATCCGCGGTGACATGGTAATTCTTGACAAGCTGGCCCTTTGTCGGCACAAAAACTGCGATGGCCACGCGCCGGCACTTTCAGGAAAAGCCCTTCAAGCCTATGCCTGTGCCGGTATTAACAGTGAGCACGAATCCACTTACTTTGAAGAAGCGCTGGAGAAATTACGGGCCGGATTTTATATTCTGATTCGTGAAGGCTCTGCCGCCAAAAACCTGACCGCTCTGGTTTCAGGTTTGCTAAACCATCAGCCCCCACTGGATCGCTTTCTTTTTTGCACCGATGACAAACACCTGGACGATATTCATCGCGAGGGACATATTTGTTTTAATATCCGACGCGCAATCAAACTCGGGATGGCTCCGATCAAAGCCATCAAAATGGCCACCATTAATACCGCTCAAGCTTACAATCTAAAACGACTGGGGGCCATCGCCCCGGGTTATAAAGCAGATCTGATTGTTCTCTCCGATCTGGAAACCATCGATATCAAACAAGTTTATAAAGATGGCCGGCTGGTCGAACCGCCTCTTTGGGATCAACACATTGATCGGAAGATTGATTCCCGACTTCTTAATTCGGTTCATCTTCCGGTGCTCTCACCTAAAAATTTGCAACTGCCGCTTAACGAAAAGGATCATGTCATTGAAATTATCGCAAATCAGATTGAAACCCGCCACCTGTTTGAAGCTTTACCCGGTGAAAACGGCTATTTTAGTCCCAATGCAAGTTACAATAAACTTTGTGTGATTGAGCGGCATCACTTAACCGGCAATATCGGGGTGGCGGCCATCAAGGGTTTTGGTCTCCAAAACGGTGCCATTGCTACCACAGTTGCCCATGATTCCCACAATATTATTGCCGTTGGTGATAATGATGAAGACATTATTATCGCCGTCAATCAACTCTTTGAAATTGGCGGTGGTTATGTCGTGGTTGGCAATCATCAAATAATTGGTGCCCTCCCCTTAACCCTGGCTGGTCTAATCAGCCTTGAGACCGGCGTTGTGGTTCAGGAAAAAGTGACTTCACTGATCACCGCGGCTCATGAATTAGGTGTTTTACCGGAGGTTGACCCTTTTCTCACGTTATCTTTTATGGCCTTGCCGGTGATCCCAGCCCTTAGGCTGACCGACATGGGACTGTTTGATGTGACCAAATTCCAATTGCTTAAAGACTAATATCGCAATCTAAAAAAGACAGTTACGTCTGTCTTTCAAACTGTAAAAATAACCTGCTGTACCAATAATGAGCTAAGGGGCAACCTCTTATTAATCGTTTGTTTGCTGCAGAATCGGACAGGCTAAAGCCCTGTCCGCTCTGATGCAAACAACCTGATTAGTAAGGGGTTGCCCCTGTCAGTACGGGTCTGTTGTCAACCGCAAAGACCGTTCCCTGTCTTTTTTAGACCAATCTTATTGATTGAAAAACTTTTTGAGCAATGCCGGCGCCTTCACGGGCATCTTTACCATAATAATCAGCGCCAATGGTCTTAGCATATTCGGGATTTAAAACCGCTCCGCCAACCATAATAGTAGTTTCCGGACAGCCGGTTTTAATTTTTTTAATAATGCTCTCCATGTTTTTAACGGTTGTCGTCATCAAGGCACTAAGACCGACTAACTGGATTTGTTCGGCTTTAATCGAGTGAATAATGGTTTCGGCTTTGACATCTTTCCCCAGATCCAGAATTTCGTAACCGTAGTTTTCCAGAATCACCTTGAGAATGTTTTTACCGATATCATGAACGTCACCTTCCACCGTAGCCAGAATAATTGTTCCTTTAGCGACCTGCGCCTGACCGGTTTGCTGCATCGTTTCTTTAATCACCTCGAAGGCTTTTTGAGCGGTCTCGGCCGCAAAAATCAAATGCGGCAGAAAACATTCACCGGTTTCAAAAGCATCGCCAACGGCATCAAGCGCCGGAACAATCTCATTATTAACAATGTCCAGCGGTTCACGTGTTTCTAACAGCATGCGAGTCGCGGCGGCAGCCTGGTCGCTCAGCCCTTCTTCAATAATTTCTTTTAAACCTAATAATTTTTTATCGGCAGCGCTTTTAGGCTCTCCCAAACGGCTTTCTTTATACCGATTGGCATAAGCGATACACTGACCGTCCAATCCCCATAACGCCCGAAACGCATTAATGGTATCCGTCATCTCTTTGTCGCTGGGATTCATAATTGGGGTTGTTAATCCGGCTTGCAGTGCCATCCCCAAAAAGGTATGATTTAATAATTCGCGGTTTGGCAGTCCGAAAGAAATATTAGAAACGCCCAGAACGGTTGGTACGCCCAACACTTCACGTAATTGCGCCAGTGTTTTGAGGGTTTCCCGGACTTCCGCCTGTTGTGCTGAAGCGGTTAATACCAGCGCGTCAATCAGGATGTTTTTCTGACTGATCCCGTAACTTTCTCCCACCGCCATAATTTTTTTAGCGATTGCAAAACGATCTTCGGCCAGACTTGGAATTCCGGTTTCGTCCATCGTCAAACCCAGTACCAGGGCCCCATATTTTTTGGCAATCGGAAAAATTTTTGCCATTGCCGATTTTTTGCCATTAACCGAATTAATAATCGCCTTACCCGGATAACCTCGTAAAACTGCTTCAATCACGTCCGGATTAGATGAATCGATCTGTAACGGACAATCCACCAACCGACTAACGGTATCAACGGCTTCGGTCATCATTTTTAGCTCATCAATGTCGGGTAATCCCAAATTTATATCCAATACGTGGGCCCCATCTTTTTTCTGATCGACCGCCAGTTGTGACACCACTGATAGATCCCCTTGACGAAGCGAAGCTTTAAGGATCGGATTGGTCGTGGGGTTGATACATTCTCCAATAATGTGGATATCATCACCTAAAATAATCGTTTTTGTACTGGAGGACACTGCTGTATACCACTTTTCATTGACCGCATAGAGTGGCAACGTCTCTGTCGCCGCAATCATTTTTTTAATATAGTTTGGTGTTGTTCCACAACAGCCCCCCAAAATCAAAGCTCCCATTTCAGCAATTTCGAGCATGTATTGAGTAAACTCATCAATGGAGATATTATAAACGGTTTTTCCGTCGACCATCTGCGGCAATCCGGCGTTGGGTTCTACCATGATCGGAACGCTGGCATATGCAATCAGATCCTCAATAATCGGTAACATTCCATCCGGTCCAGTCGAACAATTGATGCCAATGGCGTCGGCTCCCAGCGCTTCTAAAATATTTACAACCGTTAAGGCATCGCTTCCGGTTAAGGTCCGCTTATTATCTTCATAGGTCATCGAAACAATCACCGGCAAATCAGATACCTCTTTTGCCGCAATGAGTGCCGCCCGCGCTTCACAAATGTCCGTCATTGTTTCAATCACAATCAGATCGGCACCGGCTTTATCCCCCGCTTCAACAACTTCTTTAAAATAATCTAAGGCCTGCTCAAAACTAACCTCCCCCAAAGCACCAATTAAGGTTCCCAGTGGTCCCACATCCAGCGCCACATAATCCGGTTTGAGGGATTTTGCATTTTTTACCCCAGCCGTAACGAGTTGATCCACGGAGTAAGTCGTATTTTTCAGTTTATAGCCATTCACGCCAAAGGTATTCGCTAAAATGATATTTGCCCCGGCATTGATGTACTGCTGATGAATTTCTTTAATCAGTTCTGGCCGCATCAGATTCAGGGCCTCTGGAACCGGACCAATTTCGTCCAGTTTATCCTGCAGTAAACTGCCCATTGCACCATCCAGATAAAGACGTTTCTTTTTGAGCAACTCTTTTATATTCACTCCAATTCTCCTTTACTTATATAAATAATTGACCACAACAATGGCGTCATAAACGGATAACAACGGTCACAAAAGATTCACTATTGACGATCACTGGTATTATTTTCTTACCCAATTAGCTGAAAATATCCTCGTGATTATTATAATTCCCAAACAAACAAGAAAAACCTCGTCTCCGACGAGGTTAATGTTTGCCATTAAATCCCATCATTGCAAAAAATCTGCTGGTAGTGGCACCATACTTACGCTGGTTGCCGGGTTTCATCGGGCCTGTCCCTCCACCTCTCTGGATAGGTAACTATTTAAATTGCTTTGAGAAATGATACCCTGGAATGTTTTTATAGTCAATGCTTTAGTAAATTTTTTATGCCCGTCGTCTTAATACCATCTAGCATAATACGATTTGCCCCCAAGCCCCTAATTGATCGTCGATAATGATCAAAGCTCCCAGTATCCCGGGGATGTTTTTTATCCAATCAAGTCCGTTTTGAACATCGCCGCTTTTTTTTATCCGGTTACCGAGAGCAGTCGCGGCCGCATCGGCCAAGGGGATATTTTCACTGAGAATCGTCACTGTATCGGCCTTGCCAAAACTTAGTGAATGTCCCATTGTTCCGGAAGACGTACAAATCCCCAGCGGTTGTTGACGGCCGGTTATTTTAATCCCCAGATCGACGAAATGGGGATTGCCGGTATGGAGCGCAATCCGGCGTTCTTTTTTTGTTTTGACCAACAAGTCGCCGCCGTTTTCGATCACAATTTCATTGGCATGCTCAGCTAACAGCTTACCAATGTATTTTGATATCGCTCCGGCCACTGCCGCCATCGGCCCAACGCCGGCCATTATTCCCGCTTCTTGCATCTCGCGGATAATTGGATCAGCCGCTAAATCGATCGTCATCGGTGTCAGGGTTTTAAAAAACACTGGGTGAATTTGATTATAGTCAACCATGATTTGGCGCAGTTTTTTTAGTTCCGCCTCCACCGCTTTAATAAGCGCTTGTGATTCAAGCGCCTGATCAACCCCAATCAAAAGATCGGATTCAAATTCAAGGATCTGAAAATACTCCAGATCCTCCGCTTTTATTTGCTTTCGATAGGTTCTGGCTTGATAGCTCATTGCCTAGATAATCGCATGAATTGCCCGCATCGGACAGGCTTTAACGCATAATAAACACTCCAGGCATTTATCATCATGATGAACAAGCGACCAGTTTTCATCCATTTCCAGCGCGCCAACAGCACAAACAGCGGTGCAAGCGCCACAAGAAACACATTTATCCTGATCAACTTCAACGATTGATTGAATATCCTTGACCCCAATCTGGTTTTGTCTTAAAAACACAATTCCATCTTCAATATCCTGTTCTTCGCCTTTAATTTCCAACAGCAGGGTTCCTTTGATATTGTCATCGATCAGTGCCTTAAGGATACTAAAATCCAAATGATAGGTTTTTATTAATTCCATTGCCATCGGCTGACCAGCCGATTTTTGTGGAAAGGATAAGAGTATTTTTTTGGTAATCATCGGGATTCTCCTTCCTTAATTTCAAGACCTTTGATGGTATTTCCGTCAGGAAAATGCTGAATTGGTTCCTGCAGAAAAAATTCACCTTTTTTAATCCAACTGCTTAATTCGGCAGCAATTTCGCGGGCCATTTTCAAACTTGAAAGGGGTGACGTTTTAATGGCTTTGCCATTAATATCGACCGAACCGCTGCGGAGTTCCGCATAGCTGACTTTTTTCAAACTGGGTTTAGCTTTTTTGGGAACGCTATAGTCAATCACATTAGTGTATAAGTCTTTATTTTCAACCGCTACAAACGCCATCATTTCCTCATTTAAAATAGGAATGGGAATGCCCACACCAACAAACATTGAGGTGCCATACCCCTCATAAACAGCGCCGCGAATATACTTAGGATTCATTTCTTTCATGTCTCCGATTAACGCCAAGGTTGCTCCCGGTGTTAACGGGAATCCTTTTTCATCCCGAGCACAAGCAGTGTTAAACTGTGTTCCCATCCATGCGACATGTCCCTGGGCCCCACCAAAAAAGATGCGCGTCCCCATCCCAATGGTTTTAAGTAAAGGATCGTTAAGGAGCGGACTTAATTCGCCCGAAGTACTATAAGTAATGTTTCCCATATGCGGCTGTAAAATCCCCATATAGGTATAAATTCGTTGACTTGACGTGTTAATCGCGGCGTTATAATTCTGGTATACATTTCTGGGATTAAACAAATAAGCTTCGTTTAAATCTTCTAATTTTACCCAGGTGTCCAACTCCGTTCGGGGATAACAATCCGTTCCGGTCGATGTCGCCACCAGATGTACTTCTTTCCCCGCAATCAGATCATGAATAACGTGAGCTCCCCCATATTCAATCCCTTTATCACCAGAAGGCTGAGTGGCCCCAAGATAGGTATCTACAGCCGCTAAACCACCATAGGCATCCACCCCATTAATGGTAATCTCGCCCATCCGGATTGGCGGATCAGAATGTCCAAAATTAAGAAACGCTCCTGATGAGCACATTGGCCCAAAGGTTGCAGTGGTAACGACATCCACGTATTCGGCGGCTTCTTTAATGCCTCTTTGTTTTACAATCTCAATGACTTCTTCGGCGGTGACAACTACCGCCTCGCCGCTGGCGATTTTTTCATTAATTTCCTGATAGGTTTTTGCCATCTTTCCCTCCAACAATTCTTGTAATTTAAAGTATTGCGCAACTAATCATACTACCGATAAAGTTTCCATCTTTATCTTTTTTGCGTTAAGCTCAAATGCTTGTGGTTTACCAGTTACACCATGGTATTAAGGTAAGCATTCATAAAACCATCCAAATCGCCATCCATAACACTTGTCACATTACCGACTTCGACATTCGTCCGATGGTCTTTGACCATCGTGTAAGGATGGAAAACATAGGAACGAATTTGGCTACCCCAGGCAATCTGACTGTAGTCGCCTTTGATATCTTCGATATGATCCATTTTTTCCTGTTCCATGATTTCAACCAGTTTCCCTTTAAGCATTCCCATGGCCACCTCTTTGTTTTGATGCTGGGACCGTTCATTCTGACATTGCACCACAATACCGGTTTTTAAATGGGTAATCCGGATTGCTGAATCCGTTGTATTAACGTGCTGGCCGCCAGCCCCACTGGAGCGGAAGGTATCAATTCGAATATCTTCCGGTAGAATTTCAATTTCAACCGATTCATCAACTTCAGGCATAACATCCAATGACGCAAATGAGGTATGGCGACGGCCGGAAGAATCAAATGGTGAAATTCGCACCAAACGATGGACGCCCCGCTCGGTTTTTAAATAACCGTAAGCGTTGATCCCTTCAATTAACAAGGTAACACTTTTTATTCCGGCCACATCCCCGGGTTGCAAATCCAGGGTTTTGACCTTGTATTTCTTTTTTTCGGCCCAGCGAGTGTACATCCGTAAAAGCATTTCGGCCCAATCCTGTGATTCTGTTCCGCCCGCTCCGGGATGTAACGAAATAATGGCATTATTGCTATCATATTCGCCTGAAAGTAAGGTCTCGATGCGGAAATTATCGAGATTAACATCAAGTTCTTTAATAGCGGCACTAAACCCTTCCACTATTTCTCCCTCTTCAGCCAATTCCAACATCACCATAATATCATCGAGCGCTTCGGCCAACTCATTATAGTGATCTACCTTTATTTTGATGATTTTTAATTCTTTTAAGACCATCTGGGCATTTTTTTGGTCATTCCAGAATTCAGGATCTTCAGTTTTTTTTTCTAGTTCGTCAATCTCTTTGACCAGTCGTGCCAAGTCAAAGTGAAGCCCCCATTTCTTTTAGTTTAATTTCCATTGCATTGATGATTTGTTTTTCTTCATACAAATCCATCATTATGATCACACCCTTTCAATTTTTATGGTTTTAATTCTTCGCGTTACTTGGTCACTACCGAAGCTTAAGCACCACAACACTTTTTGTATTTTTTACCGCTGCCACAAGGACAAGGATCATTTCGCCCCACCTTATTATGCGAAGTCGCAGGACCGGATGGTTTTCCTTCAATTTCATTTTCATTTGTTTTCATTCGGCTGAAATCAATAACGTTCGCTTTCTCTTCGGCCTCCGGAACAACCTGAATATTTAAATTGAACAGATATTTTACCGTATCTTCCTGAATTCGCATAATCATATCATCAAAAAGGTCAAACCCTTCTTTGGTATATTCCTTAACTGGATCATTTTGTCCATAAGCCCGGAGTCCGATCCCTTGTTTAAGCTGTTCCATGTTATCGATATGTTCCATCCAGGCGGCATCAACACTTCTTAACAAAATCATTCGTTCAATATTTTGTAATTGTTCCAAACCCAGTTTTTCTTTTTTATCGTCTAACACCTTTCGGCTTTCTGCCAAAATTGCTTCAACCAGCATTTCCCGGCTTTCCGGTTTTTCAGGAAGGGTTAAGACATCTTTGGGCAGGACATTTGATTCAAGATGATTATGTAAACCGTCCATATCCCAATCATCATAATATTGACCATCTCCGGTATACATATCTACATAGGCATTAATTAAGGTTTCCGTCATACTCCAGATTTCATTTTCCATATCTTTGCCATCAATAACTTGTTGTCGCTGTTCGTAAATTATTTCTCGTTGACGGTTCATGACATTGTCGTATTGGAGGACATGTTTCCGAATATCAAAGTTCCGGCCTTCAACCCGTTTCTGAGAATTTTCGATTCCTTTGGTCAGCATTTTATTTTCGATTGGCGTTTCTTCATCCAGGCCAATCGTTTCGACCAAACCTTGGATTTTTTCAGATCCGAAAACACGCATCAGATCATCTTCCAGCGAAACAAAAAACTGTGATGAGCCGGGATCGCCCTGACGGCCGGCACGCCCTCGTAACTGATTATCAATTCGCCGACTCTCATGCCGTTCGGTGCCTAAAATATGAAGTCCGCCTAGTTCTACGACTCCTTCCCCAAGCACAATATCGGTTCCTCGACCGGCCATATTGGTCGAAATGGTTACGGCATTTTTTTGACCGGCATTAGCGACAATTTCAGCTTCTTTTTCGAGAAATTTAGCATTCAAGACATTATGTTTCACACCTGATCGTTTCAGATAGCCGCTAAGCAGTTCGGACTTCTCAATTGAAATGGTCCCAATCAAAATTGGCTGACCGGTTTCATGACGTCGTTTTACCTCTTCGGTAACGGCCAGAAATTTTCCCTGTTCACTTTTATAAATCAGATCATTCATATCTTCGCGGATTAACGGTTTATTAGTCGGGATCGTAATGACGTTAAGATTGTAAATCGTCTGAAATTCGTCTTCTTCAGTTTTAGCCGTCCCAGTCATCCCAGACAACTTATTAAACATTCTAAAATAATTCTGGAAGGTGACGGTTGCCAAGGTTTTAGATTCGCGGTTAACTTTAACATTTTCTTTTGCTTCAATCGCCTGATGAAGGCCGTTAGAATAACGTCGCCCCGGCATTAAACGTCCAGTAAATTCGTCGACAATAATAATCTCGCCATCTTTGATAACATAATCCCGATCTTTAAACATCAACGTGTTAGCGTGCAAAGCCTGATTGATATGATGTGAAATTTCCATGTTTTCCATATCGGCCAAATTCGTCAAGCTAAAGTATTTTTCCGCCTTGATAACCCCTTCATCCGATAACATTACTGATTTTGCTTTTTCATCTTTAACATAATCGTCATCTTTTAGCGTTTTAGCAAAACTATTTGCTAACGCATACAGTTTGGTACTTTTATCACCGCTACCGGAAATAATCAGCGGGGTTCTGGCTTCATCGACCAAAACACTGTCCACTTCATCAATGATCGCATAATTCAATTCCCGTTGTACCTGCTGAACTTTGGCCGAGGCCATATTGTCTCTCAGGTAATCAAAACCAAATTCATTGTTGGTTCCATAAATAATATCACTGGCATACGCAGCCTGTTTTTCCTGGAAAGACAAACCATGAACCACCAGTCCGACCTTTAAACCGAGAAATTCGTGAATTTTTCCCATCCACTCACTGTCACGTTTAGCCAGATAATCATTAACCGTGACAATATAAACCCCATGCCCATCCAGTGCATTTAAGTAAGCGGGCAATGTTGATACCAGGGTTTTTCCTTCCCCAGTTTTCATTTCGGCAATATTACCTTCATGGAGAGCCATACCACCGAGCAATTGCACCGGGAAATGTTTCATTCCCAAGACCCGAGCTCCAGTCTCACGAACCGTTGCAAATGCTTCCACTAATAAATCATCAAGGGTTTCCCCTTGCGTTAGTCGTTCTTTAAACAACAGCGTTTGTCCTTTTAATTCATCATCACTCATGGCCGCAAAACGGCTATCAAGCTCCAAAATTTGATCGACTTGCTTTTGCATCCGCTTTAATTCTTTTTTATTGCTATCAAAAATTTGATCTAAAATCCCCAATATCTTCACTCCTTCATAACTTTTTCATCGGTAATTGTAAAATTTCCGTGGACTTTACTGTTGTTTTTAGAAACTGACAATCAAGGCCCTTTTATTTTTGGTATTTCACTTTCACCTAAAATTTTTTATTGTCATTATCTCATAAATTTTATTATAACATAATCCCTTTAATGATACTTTATATAATTTAAAAGGGACTGTATTTTTTTATACAGTCCCTCTTATTATTCATTTTATTACTTTTTCTTTCTCCAAAACGCCACGTCTTTACCATCAAGTTTTAGTTCAACCAACTCATATCCGGCCCGTTTTCTCTCATCGACGGTGGTTTGAAAAGTTTTTCGCTCTTCATCGCTCATATTTTCCAACATTTTTTCTTTATCCGCGCTGGTACTTTCATATACCCGGCCAACCTCTGTTTCGGTAACTTCTTCAATTTCTTTTAAAGAAATCCCACTTTCATCGCGTGCCGAGGTGCTCATCAGTGTCTCCGCCTCTTTACTTGTTTCCTTCATTAATTGCTTCCGCCGATCCGCTTTGCGCTTTTCATCTTCTTTACTCAGTCGTTGCCAGACGGTTAGCATTTCATCTTCTGAATAATCCTCATCTTCCTCTTTGCTTTTAGCACCGCTTTCATAACCATTTGTTTCACTACGCAATACAAACGGCTGATCGAGATCGGTTAATTTAAAACTTTCTACAATTCTTAAATCAGATTCAGGCACCGGATGTGGTTCGCCATTCGGATCACTTAAGGATTTAGCCACTTTATTTAGTTCCATTTCCCGCATTTGCAGGATCAGGCGTTCTTTTTCAACTGCCAGTTTTTCTTCATAATATTTTTTGGTAAAAAATCCCGCATCGTCACTGTTAAGGATTTCTTCCATGTCTGCTGCTTCCAACTCTTTTTCATCTTTACCTTTAACATAAGCGCCGACTTCCTGAATATTGCTGATGATTTTAGTACTGCCATCGTCGATTGCTTCCATAACTCGCGTTTCTTCATTATTGTTGTCACTTTTGCTAATAATAATCTCTTCGGTTTCCGTCCCAATTTCCGAGTCAACCCCATCTAACGCTGCGGGAATCATCTTCGTTTGATCATTATTTTTTTCACCGATATTTTCAATCGGTTTTACTCCATCATCAGGCAGAACAATGGTCGCATTTTCATCTCGCTCACCCCGAATTCCTCCCGTGGCAGCCATATCCCGATAGAAGTCATCAATATCTTCAGGTTCATCATAGCCTTCCTGATAATCATTTTTGGTGGATACCCGATCAAAATCATACCCTTCGTCGTCACCAAAAATACCTTCATCTTCATTTGCCGCCAATCGATCATCGCTCATGATTGAAGCTTTTTTATTCATTACATATTGAATAAATCCGATTAAACCAATCAGTGTAACAATACTCCCGCCGGTTATCCCGGCCACTGACCCATAAAGGCTCATAACCATCGGCACATAGGGAAGCGGAATCGGTAAATTAACCCCCAAAAACCATAACAACGTGTTTGGTTGAATCAAGGCATATAAGGGGTTCAAGCCTTGGGTGATCTGCTCCCCAAAAGCGGCCGGTAAGATATCAATAATGCTTTGAGCCACCGGCATATGTCCACCATTGATAAAAATAACCACAAAATTCGCAGTAATCCCAATCGCCATTAGAATGACCCAAAAATCATCCAGATTAAAGACAAGCATCACTAATACCAGAATATAACTCGCAAAATTTACAATCTCCAGGTAAGGTTCAATAATTGTAATGCCTCCGGTATACATGTAAAAATGCAAAGCCATCTGTAACACCAACCCTAAAATCCCAATAGGTAACAAGGAAATTTTTCTGACTTTAAAACCATGAAGACTTCCTCTTCTAATTTTTCCAATTAAAAGACCTAAAATAATTGCAATTAGTATTAACATATTTGTTTTAACCCCACTATTTATTTATAATCATTTCACTTAATATTATTAGGTGTCCTTATCTATATCGATGCTGAGATAAATAAACCTGAATGCATATAGGTCTATTTTAAAACAAAAGAAAAGTTCTGTCAAAACTTTATGTCTAAATAACACATAAATTCAAAAATAAATTTAATTTATAAATCAACCTCATCAAAAACACCCCTTTAAACGACTGTTCAAGGGGTGTTTGGCATTTATTACATTTTTTCTTAAGAAAGTTTTAGAAAGTCGGCTCGATCAAACCATAATTTCCATCTTTTCTCATGTAAACAACATTGACATCGTCGGTATCTCCATTAAGAAATACAAAAAAATTGTGACCCAGTAGCTCCATTTGTAATGTTGCTTCATCAACGTTCATTGGTTTTACCGCAAATTTTTTAGTTCGCACAACTTTTGGTTGGAATCCATCAGCTTCAGCGCTGCTTTCGATTCCTTCCAGATTAAATTTATTTGCTTCATCCTGGTTACGTTTTTGTAATTTTGTTTTATGTTTTCTGAGCTGACCTTCTAGTTTATTAACGACATTTTCAATTGATGTCACCATATCTTCAGATCTTTCTTCTGCTCTTAAAATAGTCTTTCCAACCGGTATGGTCACTTCCAGCATTTGATAATTTTTTTCTTTACTGAAAGTCGCATACACTTCCGTTTCCTGACCGAAATAACGTTCAAATTTCCCAAGCTTCTTTTTTAATGTTTCTTTTAAACCTTCTGATACATGCATATTTTTTCCGTAAATTGTGAATCTCATAACGACAACTCCTTTCAAAAGGTCAACCTCACTCGTTTACATTAATAATGATTATGCTTTCGAGTGTGTTCTTATTATACCCAATTCGCGACCCTTTAGTCAAAATCATTTGTGTCAAATTCTTGTCACAAAATATCGTCTAAATATCAATCTTGGTTTTTGCAAAGCTGTCTCAGTTGACCTGGTCTTTTCCCCCACACTCGCCAGCTGGAAGTTTAGCTCAGTGTTCGCATCACAACTCCTTCTCTCGGTAAAACCGGCTGGACTTACTTCTAAGACGCACCATGATCAACAATTCTCTATTGAATTATCTTACGTGGATCGTTTCGCCTGCATCTGGCATCGACTTTCAACCACAAACCTGAGACAACGTCTATTATAAGTTTATCATCTGGCGGATGTCAAGAGAAATCCAACTTATCACTGCTTTAGCTATTCCTCAATGCAACTTTTATGCTATAATAGACGAAATATCTATTTGGAGGTTTTTATGTTTTTAGGTATTACCGCAATCTTAACCGCGCTTTTTTTTATTGTCAACATTCCTTTGTCCTTTACCATTATTTTTCTAGAACGAAAAAACCCTCAAAGCACCTATGCCTGGTTACTATTTCTGTGGATGGTCCCCCTTTTGGGTTTTTTATTTTATATCTTTTTTTCACAAAATTTGACCAAACGAAAAATTTTCAAATACAACACCCCTGAAAATTTTCAGTATCAGCATTTATTGCGCCAGCAAAAACGATCGCTTTCACGGATTATTTCCATTGATCCTGACAGTCCCATTGAACACTATCGTCACTCGATTGAATTTCATTTAAATGTCAGCGAATCAATCTATACGAACAATAACGGCGTCGAAATTTTTACTGATGGCCATAAAAAATTCGAGGCGCTTTTCCACGTCATGGAAGAAGCGCGATCTTCCATTCATATTGAATATTATATTATCAAAAATGATGCCCTTTCAAAAAAACTTTTCGATATTCTAACCCGGAAAGCCTTAGAAGGGGTCGAAGTTCGTCTGCTTTTTGATGCCATGGGAGGCCGTTATATCCCCAACACGGTACTTGAAGCATTTAAATCCGCGGGTGGACAAGTTGGAATTTTTTTCCCGTCCCGCTTTAAAATGTTAAATCTGCGGGTCAATTATCGTAACCACCGAAAAATCGCCGTTATTGACGGTATTATTGGTTTTGTCGGCGGTTTTAACATTGGTAACGAATATCTGGGGCTGGACAAAAAAATGGGCTACTGGCGAGACACCCACTTAAAAATAAAAGGTTCTGCTGCCTACGAACTGCAGCATCGCTTTCTTTTGGACTGGCGAGCCAGCTCCAGTGAAGAACTGCTGATTGATGATCTCAAGCTTAACAGCTATTTTCCCAATATTCCGCAAAAATCTGGTTCCGGCGTACAGATTGTCTCCAGTGGCCCAGATAATGTCAACCAACAAATCAAACAGGGATTTTTACGGATGATCAATACTGCCGAAAATTATATTCTCATCCAATCGCCTTATTTTGTCCCTGATGAAAGTATCTTAGAGGCTTTAAAAATCGCCTTACTTTCAGGCATTGACGTGCGCATAATGATTCCCAATAAACCCGATCATATTTTTATTTATTGGGTCACCCTGGCTTATGTTGGTGAACTAATCGAATATGGCGCCAAGATTTATATTTATGAAAATGGTTTTCTCCATGCCAAAACCATTGTTGTTGATGATGCCATTTGTTCCGTTGGTTCCTGCAATTTTGATATCCGCAGTTTTCGGCTGAACTTTGAAACAAATGCCTTTATTTACGATCGCCGGATTTCGATTCAACTTAAAAATATTTTTGTTGAAGATATCAAAAAATGCACCTATTACAATAAAGAACTGTATCATAATCGCAGTCGCCGGGTTAAGATAAAAGAATCTATTTCCCGGTTATTTTCACCGCTGCTTTAATTTTTAAAATCTATCACGCTCCGGATAACGACCATTTTTACATTAAATGATCGTCAGCCGGATTTTTTTTGCCAAAAAGATTGACCAACTATACTATGTGTTGTATAGTATTATGTGAAAGGGGGTATATGAATGGACATCCAATTAAAAAAAGGACTACTGGAAGTATGTGTATTGACTGTTCTCAATCGAGGCGATTCTTATGGTTACCAGATTATTAAAGATATAAGTCCTTATATTGCAATTTCTGAATCGACACTTTATCCAATCCTCAAGCGATTAGAAACAAACCAATATGTTACGGTTAATTCTGTCGAACATAATGGTAGACTTCGAAAGTATTATAAAATAACTGCTGTTGGTCGAAATCAGATTGATAATTTTCTTGACAATTGGAAAGAAGTCATGACCGTTTATAATTTTATAACTGAAGAAATGAGGTGTTACACAGATGAATAAAACAGATTTTTTAGCAGCTTTAAGCACACAACTTAATTTTTTACCACCAAACGAACTTGAAAAAACGCAAAGTTTTTATGCCGAAATGATTGCTGACCGAATGGACGAAGGGATGAACGAAACCGCTGCCGTCGCCGCTATCGGCGATATTGAAACGATCGTCAATGAAACGCTCCAGGAAATGTCATTGCCAACTTTGATGAAAGCCAAAATCCAGCCTAAAAGTGGTTGGAAAATCTCAGAAATTGTTTTGATTGTTTTGGGCTTTCCGTTATGGTTTCCCCTGCTGATCGCCTTTTTTTTAGTAATCGTAGCTGTTTACGTATCGATATGGGCTGTTATTATTAGCCTTTATAGCACTGTTATGGCCTTTATTATCAGTGGCGCAGTCGGCTTCTTTAGTCTCTTTTTTGCCTCCAGCTTTGCTAACTTTTTAATGATCTTAGGCTTATCCTTTATCTGCATCGGGATTGGGATTCTTTCTTTTTTCGGTGTTACTAAATTATCGGTCCGGTTAATTAAATTCACCAGGTACTTTCTTAGCTGGGTTAAATCATTATTTGTAACCAAAGGAGGTTTTTAAATGAAATCAAAATACAGTATCCTGATGTTAATCGCCGGCGGTCTGATTATCCTCGGCGCAATTTTATTCCTAATCGCTTTTGCTTTAGTCGGTTTTAATTGGAACGCCCTAAATTCCAGTTCTCCGGTCGAAGAAAAAAATTATACCCATGACCTAAATGGCCTTAATGGTCTGGTCGTAACCGGCCTTGATGATACGGTGGTTATTACCGGCAGCGATGACGATCAAATAAAAATTAACTACTTTGAAAATGATCAATCGACTTATCAGATCGAATTAACGCCAAATGGCGAACTTCGCGTCAACCATTCAATCATTGATAACTGGCGCAATCATATCGGCTTTCATTTCGATACTCGAAAAAGCACGATCACCATTTCAGTTCCACGAACCTTTCATGGCTTAATCACCGCTTCCTCAATAAGTGGTGATCTCAAACTCGCCGATCTTCAAAATTTGGACACTGTAATTGTCAGCACTGCCAGTGGTGAAACCAGGCTTAATAATATGCTGGTGAATGACCAATTTTCGGCCTCAAATACCAGCGGCACTCTTATATTAGAAAATATTACGGCCAACGGCAACTTGGATCTGGCCACCGCTAGCGGTGAAACCATCCTAAAACGAGCTGCAATCAAAGGCAATATGTCAGCCACTTCGATTAGTAATTCCATCGATATAAGTGAGACCACGGTTGCCGGCAACACTACCCTTGAAAGCAGTAGCGGCGAGCTCCTTTTTAATAAACTCAGCTGTGATCATTTAACTCTGTCAACAATCAGTAGTGACATTTCCGGGACGCTCCTTGGTGATTCGGCCAATTATATAATCAAAGCTTCCAGCCTAAGTGGCGATCTCAATTTGCCGCGCTCCGGAAATGGTGATAAAATGCTCGATGTCTCCTCCACCAGCGGCGATATCGATATCGACTTCGTCCGTTAATTAGATTTTTTGCACGCTGTTGCGACGCTAACAACAGTTCCGGTATTCTCCCCGCAAAAATGGCCCCAAACATCTTTTGATGTTTGAGGCCATTTTCTTATTGAATCTAATCGTCGTTATTATTTATTGACGGTTATATTTTAGAATCTGAAATCCCGTTTCCCTGAATGCAACTCTGTTAAATGTGCCGTTGCAATGCCTCTGACCTTATCATTGGGAATCGCTGCTAATTCTCGGGCAATGGTTTTTTCGCCATTTAATCGGGTTGTTGGGGCCGCGTAATCTTCCAGATATTCCTTTAATGTCATAATCGCATTGGGTTGACAGCAATTGGCAATCTGACCGGATTTCACCAGTTGCATAAAACGGTCTCCGGTGCGGCCTTCGCGGTAACAGGCGGTGCAAAAACTGGGGATATGTCCCATTTCTAACAACCAGTTAACGATGTCGTCCAATTTTCGAGTATCATTTAATTCAAATTGAGCCGAATTTTCAGCTTCTGGTTCAGGGGTATCATAACCGCCGACACTGGTACTGGATCCACCGCTAATCTGTGAAATTCCAAGTTTTAAAACCCGCTCCCGCGAGGCCTGCGATTCGCGAGTCGAAATGATCATCCCTGTATAAGGGACAGCAATCCGAAGCACGGTTACTATTTTTTCAAAAATTTCATCGGAAATAGCATTGGAGAAGTCACCGGTGTCAATATCATCGGCCGGACAAATTCGCGGGACACTGATGGTATGTGGCCCCACTCCCATCGCGGCTTCCAAATGCTCAGCATGCATCAGCATTCCGACAAAGTCATAACGGTACATATTCAGTCCAAAAAGAACCCCAATCCCGACATCGTCAATGCCGCCTTCCATCGCCCGATCCATCGCTTCGGTATGCCAGGCGTAGTCATGTTTAGGACCGGTTGGGTGCAGTTCTTCATAATTTTTTTGATGATATGTTTCCTGAAATAAAATATAGGTCCCAATGCCAGCTTCTTTTAATTTTTTGTAATCATCAACCGTGGTTGCGGCGATATTGACATTGACGCGACGGATATCACCATTTTTATGTTTGATGCTGTAAATTGTTTTAATGCTTTCCAGAATATATTCCAGCGGATTATTTTTAGGATCTTCACCGGCTTCCAAAGCTAAACGTTTATGACCCATGTCTTGTAAGGCAATGACTTCCTTGGCAATCTCTTCCTGAGTCAGTTTTTTCCGGCTGATGTTCTTGTTTTTTAAATGATAAGGACAATAAACACATCCGTTGACACAATAATTTGATAAATACAATGGCGCAAACATCACAATCCGATTGCCATAAAACTTATTTTTAATCGCCATTGCCAACTGTACCAGGCGGCTATTTTGTTCTTCTAACTCGCAGGCCAGTAACACGGCGGCTTCGCGATGATTAAGCCCCTTAAAGTTTTCAGCTCGCTCGATGATGTCATTGATTAAGGATTCATTGCGTTTATTTTCTTCAGCATAAGCCAGGGTTTCCAATATTTCCTGATCATCAATAAATTCAACTGCTTTTTTTGACATAACATTATACATCGTTACTCTCCTAAAGTTTTATTTTTTATGTATTGCTGCTATTCTTTGGGGTAATCACCCCGATGGGTTAAAATTTTATAACCGATCGATTCCATCCGTTTACTTAAACAGACCCGGCATTCCGCGGCTTCATCACCGGTACAAATTTTATTATCGTATAAACTATAATCTTTTCGCACTGCTACCGGCGACAAATTTGGCATAACCACATTAGCGCCAGCTAGAATTCCCAATTCCCGCCCATCCGGATTAATCGTTCCTAATGCTGTTGTCGCCGGAATTAGGGCCTTTGGCAAAAGCAAACGCAAAATTGAAATCAATAACAGGGTTTCTTCCATAGTTCCGGCCTTGGCATTTTTATAAGGGGTCTGGTGATGTGGAATAAAAGGGCCGATCCCAATCATCTGCGGGTTTAAGGTTTTAATAAAAACCAAATCTTCGACAAGGTTGTCAAGCGTTTGATGGGGCGATCCCACCATAAACCCGGTGCCAACCTGAAATCCGATTTTTTTTAGCTCCAGCAAACATTGTTTTCGGTTTTCCAGGCTGAGTTCCGGGGGATGAAGTTTTTGGTAATGTTTCTTACATGCGGTTTCATGCCGTAATAAATAACGATTGGCTCCGGCCACAAAAAATGCTTCATAAACCGCTTTAGGCCGCTCTCCCAATGAGAGTGTAATGGCACAATCATAATAAGCCCGCCGTATTTTTTCGATCAGTTTAACCATTTGTTCATCAGAAAAACCCGGATCTTCCCCACCTTGCAGCACAAAAGTGCGAAATCCCAGCTCATAACCATTCTGACAACAATCGAGAATTTCGGTTTCGGTCAAGCGATACCGATTAACCTGATCGTTACTACCGCGAATACCACAGTAATAACAATCATTTTGGCAATAATTGCTAAATTCAATCAGACCCCGGACGTAAACCCCGTTTCCAAAGGTCTCGTGGGCGACTTTTTGGGCTTGCCCGGATAGTTCCCGCCGTAGTTCTGGGGTATTATTTTCAAGCAGCCACTTAAATTCCGATTTTTCAAGATTATGTTGACGCTCCAGTTTTGCGATAATCTTATTCATCACGTTCCTCATCTTCATCATTTTTAGGTAATTTTGAGTAAACCGTTTTAACACTTAAGCCATCAATCATTCCCAGTTTCCCCGAAAGCGAACTGATAATATTGGTTGAAGCGTCAATAACCACGCTAATCACCGAAATATTTCGCTGATGATAAGGAATTCCCATCCGTCCCACAATATGTTCGCCATAGTCATGGAGCACGTGATTCAATTTTTCAACCGCATCTTTTTTTTCGACAACTATCGCAATAAGACCAATTCTTTTTTCCATCTAATTATCCTCTTTTCACCTTCTTTTTTAACAAGCTATCCTCAAACAACGATCCAACTCAGATTTTTCTGTAGTTCACGTAAAAAAATCCCTGCACTGAAGTGCAGGGAAAACACGCAAACAACCAAACCATTTAGAGTAAAATGATACGGATTAATCACACATGATTCTCTCGCCTTTCCATTAGGGACGAACCCGCATGGCATCAGTACGATAGCTTTGTATTTAGTCTATTAATAATTTTTCAGTTTGCTGTCAGATTAGACTTGCTTCACTTTCAGTTCACTGTTGTTGAAAAGGATATCACAAACCATCTCAACCTTCAATCATTATCAATGAAAAATTTTTGTACCCGTTCATAATCGTTTCATAAACAATACATTTAGTTTTCGAGGCAGTCATTTATCGGCTGCGCCGTTAACAACGTTTTATTTTTTGATTTAATCCAAATTGTGAATAAATAATCCACTTCGTAATTTAGGTTCAAACCAGGTTGATTTTGGCGGCATTAGTAAATCGGCATCGGCAATATTCATCAATTCTTCAATTGATGTCGGATACATTGAAAAAGCCAAGGCCATATCATCATTAGCGCGACGTTCCAGTTCTTTCAAACCACGAATTCCACCCACAAAGTCAATCCGTTTATCGGTACGAATGTCACCAATTCCCAGAATCGGAACGAGTATATTGTTTTGCAGAATCGCCACGTCCAGCGAATTAACCGGATCGGCGGGATCATAAACCCCTTCTTTAACTGTCAATAAATACCATTTTTTGTCCACATACAAACCAAAACTACCTTTTTGAGGTGGTTTTACCGGCTCTGTACCACATGCTTCAACCTCAAACTTTTCAGCCAGAGCATCTAAAAAGGCTTCTCCACTTAAGCCATTAAGATCTTTGACAACGCGGTTATAATCCATGATATAAAGCTGTTCATCGGGGAATAAAACGGATAGAAAATAGTTAAATTCTTCGTCTCCGGTATAGTTAGGATTCGCTTCCCGACGCATCAATCCAACTTTAACAGCCGAAGCTGAACGATGATGTCCATCGGCAATGTATAAACTTTTGACTTCGCCAAACTTTTCAACTAAGCCATTAATTACCGCCTCATCATCAACCACCCAGGCTCGGTGGGTAATTCCATCTTCGGAAACAAAATCATAAACCGGTTTGTTTTCTTTTTGCCAGGTACCAATCATTTCATTGAT
This sequence comes from uncultured Acetobacterium sp., assembly GCA_965140355.1. Classification (GTDB taxonomy): domain Bacteria; phylum Bacillota; class Clostridia; order Eubacteriales; family Eubacteriaceae; genus Acetobacterium. Next base: position 435,722 of record OZ223194.1, read on the forward strand.
GGCATCTTGCGCCCGATAGGTTAAAAAAATCGGTCCGGTATTGGCATTACAGGCATCTACATGTTTAATTCGGTCTTCTTCCTTGTCAGCGCGGGTTAATTCATGTTTTTTAATGGTATTATCAAGATATTCGTCAACCGCAGTACAAACAACTAAACCTACCTGACTTCGTCCGTCCATAACCAATTCGTAAATATATAAACAATCATTTGTATCTTGGGTCAAGGCGTTGCGGTGAAATAATTTCTCCAGATTTTTTCGAGCTGTTTCATAAACAAAAGGATCATTAATTTTCATTCGTGGATCCAATGTTGTTTCGGGTCGATCAACACGTAAAAATGAATCCAGTTTACCGCGCGCCGCAATGGCTGCTTCTTCCCGATTGTACACATCATAAGGCAATGCCGCCACATCCTGAGCTTTTTCAGGAAAAGGGCGAACCGCTTTAAAAGGTTTAATTGTTGCCATGTTATTCCTCCTGTTTTTAAACAAAGAAGTGGTCTTCATCAATCCGAAGCCACTTCTTTGTCTGATTTTTTTGATTTTTGTTATTTAATAATCCGCACGCGTGTAACGCCTTTGATTCCTTTTAATGCGGTTTTTACATCTTCGCCAACATTGCAGTCAACATCGATCATCGTGTATGCCCAAGCACCTCTGTTTTTATTGGTCATAATCGAAATATTAATATCATTATCAGCCAAAATTTTAGTGATTTGACCTAACATATTCGGGACATTGGCATGGTTAACGGTAATTCGATTTACCGATTCACAAACACCCATATCACAATCGGGATAATTCACTGAATTAATGATATTCCCATTTTCCAGATACTCTTTTAATGAATGGATCGCCATTTCCGCACAATTTTCTTCGCTTTCTGGGGTTGACGCGCCTAAATGTGGGATATTGATAACATTTTTCATTTTCAATAATCGTTCGTTAGGAAAATCTGTCACATAACTTGCAACGATTCCCTCCTCGATGGCATTTTCCAAAGCGTCGTAATTAACTAATCCGCCGCGGGCGAAATTAAGTAATCGCAGACCTTCTTTGGTATCCTTTAACAAATCGACATTAACATAATCTTTTGTTTCTTCCATAAATGGAATATGCAACGATATATAATCACAGTTTTTAAATATTTCTTCTTTGCTGGCAGCTCGTCGAACTTTTCGACTTAAACCCCAAGCATTATTGATTGAAATAAATGGATCAAACCCATAAACCTTCATCCCAAAATCAACCGCCATATTGGCAACCAACACGCCAATTGCACCTAAACCAATAACGCCCATTTTTTTGCCATAAAGTTCTGGACCGCTAAAAGCACTTTTACCTTTTTCGACCAACGCAGGGACTTCATCGCCTTTATCAACTAATGTATTTGACCATTCAATCCCATCAACGACCTTACGTGACGAGATCAGCATCCCGGCAATTACTAACTCTTTTACCGCGTTCGCGTTGGCACCCGGCGAGTTACAAACAACAATCCCTTTTTCCGAACATTTATCTAAAGGAATATTATTAACACCCGCTCCAGCTCGACCAACAAATTTAACACTGGCCGGCAGATCCATATCATGCATTTTAAAACTTCTTAATAAAATGGCATCGGGATTTTCCGGTTGATCTAAAACCGTATAATTATCACTTAATATTTTCAACCCTTTTTTAGAAATATTATTAAGGGTTTGTATTTTATAATTCAATAGCTTAATTCCTTTCTTACCGAAACCGCCTAGGCGTTTTCTTTTTCAAATTTCTGCATGAAATCAATGAGGGTGTCAATTCCCGCCATTGGCATGGCATTATAAATACTTGCCCGCATCCCACCAACACTCCGATGACCTTTCAGGTTTTCCATCCCGGCTTTTTTACTTTCTTTAACAAATAAAGCATCTAATTCGTCCGATCCGGTGATAAACGGGACATTCATTAATGAACGATCTTCAGGAACAACAGTCCCTTTATAAAACCCACTGTTATCAATAAAATCATACAGTTTTTGGGCTTTTTCTTTATTGATTGCTTCCATTCCGGCAACCCCACCGTTTGCTTTGACCCATTCATAAACCAATTTACAAATGTAGATACTGTAACATGGCGGTGTATTATAGCTTGAATCATTGTCTGCATGCGTTTTATATTTTAACATCGTTGGCGTAAAATCTTTAGCATAATCCAATAAGTCTTTACGGATAATTACTACTGTAACCCCGGCGGGTCCCATGTTTTTCTGGGCGCCAGCATAAATTAAGCCGAATTTTGAGACATCATAGACTTCAGATAAGATATTCGAGGACATATCCCCCACTAATGGCACGTTCCCCGTTTCCGGAAGGCCATCCGGTTTAAATCGCGTTCCGTAGATCGTATTATTAACGCAAATATGGAAGAAATCAGCATCTGGGGTAAAATCTTTAGATGCTACCTTGGGAATATAGGAAAAGGTTTTATCCTCAGATGATGCAATCACTTTTGCTTCGCCATAACGAGCCGACTCTTGATAAGCCTTTTTTGCCCAACTGCCGGTAATTATAAAATCAGCTTTGTTGGTTTTTGAAAAAAGGTTCAACGGAATCATTGAAAATTGTGTTGATGCTCCGCCCTGCAAAAATAAAATCTCATAATTATCTGGTACATTCATTAATTCTTTGTAAAGGCTTTTTGCTTCATGAAGAACATCAATAAAATACGACGATCGGTGACTCATCTCCATCACGGACATGCCTGATTCTCCATAGGATACCATTTCATCTGCAGCTTTTTGTAGAACTTCAAGTGGTAAACAAGATGGTCCAGCTGAAAAATTATAAACTCTTTTCACTTTTAATTTCCTCCTTAAAATAATGTTTTTGGTGTGTTTGATAATTTTCTAAAAAATTACTTCTTGCTATTATATGTTAAATTATTGTCAAATGCAAGATTTTGTATTGAATTTTATGTAAAATTTCTTATTGCAAATGATTTCTTAGACAATTATTACTGTCGTTTTTTCAGGAGTGATCGATTTTACCAATGACTGCGATAAATTTGTTTGAAGCGGCAATTCATATTCGCCGGGGCCTAAGTTCGCACAATCGACATACACTTCAATTTGCGAAGCCGCCAGACTATTTAAAACACCACTGGCACCTTCCAATTTTACGACGGCTTTAGTGTCTTTAATTTTTGAAATAGTTAAGCCGGCGCCAAGATTATTGGTACCGATCTTTTCAATCGTATAACTCTTTTCAATCGGACTTTCAATCGTAACGGTAACTCTAACCTTCCCGCTATCATCAATAAAATAACATCCTTCCGGCGCTATCAAATTAATATCCTTGGTAAAAGTTTTGGCCTGACCAGTGACATCAATTGCTTCCATGGGAATCATTTCAATCTTATTCAAGAGCGTTTCTTTAGCTCCAATCACCACCTTTGAGGGCTCGACCAAAACGTCGGTAACAATATAGCCATTAGCCGGATTTCCGCTGGTCGAGGGAATAATTCCAATCGACTTTGTTTTCCCCAAAACGATCTCGGCCGAAACAACATTAGGCAAAATATCCAAATCAGTAATTTGATTTCCCGACGCATCATAAGCCGCTACTTCCAAATGTCTGGTAACATCTGCTTCTAATCCATTGACGTTGGCTGTCGCCGTTATCTTAGCAATCCGCGCAAGCGATTCCTGAGGACCTTCCACCTCTACTTTTTCCAGTGATTTTGCCGAAACCACCGCCAGGTCATTGGCCGGTTTACCCTCCAGGACAATGTCAACATCCATATCTTCCTTGATAATACTATCGACCACTACCTGAAGACTAGTTGGATTCATGGTATTGACAATAACCGAATTCGGTAAACCTTTTACTTCTACATTCAAATCATAGGTTCCTTTTTCCGTAATATCACTTAAATCCACTTCCGCCGTAATCTCATTAACGGTGATATTTCTAAGATTTTTATCGGTTCCTTTTACTTGCAAATTCAGATAATAATTTTTATTTTCCGCTAACACTAAATTTTTTTCAGTCAAAGCATCGGCATGGATCAGCGTAATCGGAATACTGTTAAAATCCTGAATAATCAAAACATTTGAATTACCATTAACAATAAACCACAGCGTGACCGCAATTCCAATTGCTGCAATCAGACGAATCAATCGTTGGTGTAAGGGAATATATTTTTTATTTGCCATTGATTCTCCCCCACATTTTTGGCAGCCAGCCATCTTTACTTGCTACTTCTTCATTAACTGTAAAGTTTTCCATCACAATTTCTTTTAGCACTTCAATAATAACATCCTGAAACAAGGTGCCTCGGGAAGCATAGGATATTTGACCCGTTTCTTCCGAAACAATAATTACCAACGCATCCGACTTTTCAGTCATCCCTAAGCCGGCCCGATGCCGGGTTCCCAAATCGCTACCCAAATCACGGTTATCCGAAAGCGGTAATAAACACCCGGCGGCTCGAATTTGGCGGGCCAAAAGTTTAATAATAACCGCCCCATCGTGAAGCGGCCGATTGGGTGTAAATAAAGTTTCCAGTAATTCACTACTAATATCCGAATCCAGCTCAGTCCCGGTTTTAACAATATTGTTCAGGCCGGTATTTTTTTCCAGGACAATCAAAGCCCCGATATTCTCACAAGCTAATCGAGAAATAGCTTTCATAATTTTATCAACATCTGTTTCCAGAAAATCCATCGACGGCTTTTTTAACATTTCTTTAAAAATCCGGTTATTTCCCAACTGTTCCAAGGCTGACCGAAACTCCGGTTGAAAAACAACCACAATAAAGATAAAAGCCCATGTAAAAGCACTGGTAATTACCAAATTAAGCGTCGTAAATCCTAACCACTCACTAATTGGCGACAAAAAAAGCAGCAGTACTAAGCCCTTGAATACTTGTTCTGCCTGGGTTCCTCTAATCCACATTAATAATCGGTATACAATAAACGTGATAATGATCACCTCAATGATGCTGGCTACCGTAATTCTTGATTGTATATATAATAAAAACTCTTCCATTTTAATTCCCTCATTCATTCGTTATTGTAATTATACACTAACATCGTCTTTTCGTGAAATGGAAATTCGAACTTTTCATTTTATTACAGTCACCATTAAGAATTTTTTTAAGGGATATTTGTGATAGGCATGCTAAAATAAGATCGATTGAAAACCTTCCCAATCTTTTATAAAGAAAAAGGAGCCCATTTATATGAAAAACCATCTCTTCTATTTATTACCCAAAAGTGAAACTGTCTTTTTAACAAATACCGATTCATTCAATCAAGCTTATAATATGTTTGTAATCACCAATTATACCGCTCTACCGGTTATCAACAAAAAGGGACAATACGTTGGAACCATCTGCGAAGGTGATCTGCTACGTGCCCTTACATTGAGTTTAACCCACCCGGAAATTAGTTTAGATTCATTTGAAATCAAAGATATTGAGTTTAAAATTAATCTGGAAGTTGCCCGAATTAATGAAAGTTATGAACATCTGGTCGAACTCGCAGTTAACCAGAATTTTATCCCCCTTGTTGACGACCAGGGTGTTTTTATTGGCATTCTCCGTCGTCAGGAACTGATTAAAGAACTGGTCAACTTTTTATCGGAAAAAGTTGCAACTCAGGAAGCCGGTTGATGCCTTTTCCTAATTAATACTTTAAAAAGCCAATTCGTTGGGTCTTATTGCTTCGATCAGTTTAATCGCCGCAATAAGCGCATGAATTGGCTTTTTTGGTATCAAATAGACTTTTGGTTAAACGCTGCTTTTTAAAAGCCGGTTCAATTTTTTTAGAATCGCCGTTCCACTCCGCGGGCATGGTATTACTTCAGCTTTCAACAATTTTTCATAAAGGTGACAAAAGCGGCTTAACGATTGCTCTTTTAACAGCTTGTCCTTCAAATTATCCGCCAATAAAAAACATGCTAAGGCCTTATATAAGGCTGTTTCCGTTTTTTCATCACTTTCAAGGGCCGGGATAATCCGCTGTCGAATAGCCAGATCAATCACTTCTTTTTCCGTAAATAAACCTTCTACCCCACTATTTATCCCAAATGCCAATATTTCATTTTTCCCCCGATATCCCATCGGCTGATCAAAAGCGCTTAATAGCTTTTGCACGTCATTCAGCAAATACATCAGTTTCTCCAAAATTTCCGGTAAACCTTTTGCTTGTTTATGTATTTTAAAACTACTATTTTGCCATTCGCTTTCACCGCTGGGGCTGCCATAGTTGGGAAATACTGCAATCTCAACCTCCGGCATTCGGATAGTATTTCCACTGTCAATAATCCGTAAGTCAACTGGAAAACTCCCACTTCCTTCATTAATAGTAGCAATAATATAGAAATTATCCGAAAAACGCAAATCACCATATTCTCTAAATGCCGCAACATCGGCGCCAAAATCTTCACGTGTTAGAAAGGGTTCCGGATTGCCATTAATCCCTTCTAGTAGTCGACGCAAGTAATCTGCCATTGGTGATTGATCGATTTCATCTAACAGCAAAAAATGCGGTTTATCCAGATTTTCTTTTGCGGTTTTTAACATCAATGTTACTGGTCCGGGGATGAAATGACCACGACTATCCAGATGACCCCAAAGCGGGGTTTCATCATTCCAGTGTTTTCCGACCAGAACCCGTTTAAATCGTCCATTTTCAGAACTTGCTCCAATGGCCTCAGCAAAAAGTTGCGGAAAACTTGTTTTACCGCTGCCAACTCGACCTTTGATCATTACCAAAGGCTTTGATTTTATTGACAAATAATAGCTTTTTATCAGTTCCGGTGAATAATAGTATCCTTTATTTCCCATTTTGGCCTGAATCAGCTGCAGATACGTCGGTAAATAATCGTTTTTCATCGGAACCTTGGTTAATGTTTCACTTCGCTTGTTTTCATCCGTTTCTTCAATCGGATTATTTTCGTCCGTCACAACGGTTTTTTTATTGCCAGCTTGTTCTTCCATGATTGGCTTTGATAACGCCTCGTTTTCATCGGCACTCATTTCTTTATCGGCGACGACATCATCCGTTTGCTCGTGATTGTGATTTGGCTGCTCATCATCGTAATCGGAATTTTTGTTAGACACCCGTTGTTCATTCATCACGGCGTCTACCACTTGAGACCCTTTCTCGTCGTTGTCCTGATCACTTGTGGCCGGAAGACTTTCTGCTTCAAACTCAATCTCAACCATTTCTTCCGGAACCTCTTGATAATCAAGCTCCGGCGTTATTGTTTCTTTTTCCTGATCCAATAATAGCTGATCCTGATTGGTCAAAACTTCGGCTACCTCATCTGAATGCCCTATTTCTTCCTCAACTTGATCGCTTGCCAGACAGTTTTGATACATTTTCCTAAAGTCTTCAAACTCCTCGGCCAACGCTAAATCTCCCGGCATCTCCGCTTCGGTATACTCCCGATAACAGACAATGCCGGAAACAAGTGTTGCATTGGCTAACAAAACCTCTTTATGATCAGTTCGATATTTGCCGGTTTCCAGCTTTTTTCGATATTCAGCGGCTTTTTCGGAAAGTGTTCTAACCCCAACGCCAGCCGCCTCATAAATAATCGCCAGATAAAGTTTCCTACTATCCATCGCCAAAATATAGGCCAGATAAAGTCCCGTTTCGGCACTGTTTTGAGTCTTCCGATCAACGACTTTAACCCACGGTATCTCCGCCCATTGGGTATCACCGGCAAAACCTTGGACTTGATAATTTCCCGCCTTAATGGCTGCAAAATTTTCAATCACTTTGGGAATATCTTCGTTGATGATGTCTTTAAATGAAAAACGAAAATCTCTGGGATAATAATTCGGATATCCAACAATCCATTTTTTTAATAGCTCGTTTAGCGCCGTTTCCGTCGGTTGCTCATTTTTGACCGCAACCGCCACCATTTCGGCATGCTCACGATCACTTTGTCCATTTAAGGTCGTCATATTAACAACAAAGACGTCGTCCGTCTTTGTAATTTCAAGTTTTGGTATTTTCGCTTCGTCGCAACTCCCGTCAAACCACGACTCATGTTCAGGAAAGGCCTCACCCAGTTTTCGAATCAAAACCTTACTCCATTTTAATTTTGTGTTTCCACCTTCAGTTTCCAAATAAGATGGATATTCGCGATTCTGGTAAATGATTGACAGACGCTCTCCTTCATTGCCAAAAAAACCGATTAACTCATTCGGGATTACCATTTCTGTTTTTATAAAATCAGATTTTTCTACTTTTTTTATCATTCGATCAGGTCCTAATAATTCCCAGCTCATTTCTACAACCTTTCTTTTATTCTGTATCTAGCAATGCCTCTCAACTATTCCTTTTCTTTTTTAGCATCCGATTCTTTTTTTTCGGCTTCCCGTTTTAACAACGTTGCTTCTTTTAATTGCCATTCATTGCGCATTTCGATTTTTAGTTTTTCCTGCTCATCTTCGTATTCTTTCCGTTTTTGATATAAAGCCGCCAATTCTTTTGGCATCACTGCTTTTTCATCCGCGGCTAAGGTACTCCCGGTTACATTCATAAAATATAACCGTTCTCCCGGTCCCTGAAATTCAACAAAATAAATACTCTGGTTTTTATCTAACATCAATGTTCCATCCTGCACCATAACCTGAAGCGATGACCCTAATATTGAAGCCTTCACACAAGCGGTTGTCCAGCCGGTAAATTTCATGCCATCATACTTCGGCATCAAGTGATTCAACTTAGCAAAAAACTCTTTTTCTAAACGCCAGTCATCATTAATCGAAATAACTACTGCCGCCGTTCTTTCCGGAATTTGAAGGTGTACAAAACCGTCTTTTAAGCGGGTTTGCTTGACATATTGCCGAACACTCTTGGTAATATCAATAAGTTGTTCACTACTTGTTATTTGAATTTTGTTGGTTTCCATCGCAACTCCCTATTTTTTTGATTGTCATCCGATATTCTTTATTTTTTGGGGTATATCCCCCATTATAAACGATTCAATAAAAAAAAACAAAAACATATCCATCGATATGATATAAATATTTGCCCCTCGAAAATTTATCTAGGAGACACCAAATTGATGTGTTAAAATAAGATTTGATAACTCATAACGGTAATAGTTAAAAAGTTGTACCTGAAGATTCTCCATAACGGGACATTTTTAGTAACAATTAATCATAATTATTCCCTCTTTATCATTTAAACTTACCTAAACGTTGTTAACCATGAAAGGAATCATTTATGTATTATACGCTCAGTCTACTTTTTGTTTATTTTTTTATTTACGCCGTCATCGGGTGGATGTGTGAAGTTGTTTATTGCTCCATTCCCGAAAAGAAATTTATCAACCGCGGCTTTTTAAATGGTCCCTATTGCCCCATTTATGGGGTAGGTGCCCTGATTATTATTACCTTTTTAATGCCCTATGTCAGTGATCCCATCCTGGTTTTTTTTATCGGTGTTATTTTAACCAGCACCTTAGAATACATCACCAGTTGGGGAATGGAAAAACTTTTCCATGCCAAGTGGTGGGACTATTCCGACCATAAATTTAATATTAACGGTCGTGTCTGTTTATTGAACTCATTACTTTTTGGCATCTTGTGTGTTGTGCTGATGTATCTTGTCCATCCGATTGTTAATGATCTCGTAAAAAGCTTTTCACCTTTCTTAATCCAAGTCGCAGCTACCGTTGCTGCCGTTATTTTTATCAGTGATCTTGTTGAATCAACCCGCGAAACAGTTTCCTTTAATAAAAAACTGACCAGTGTTTATGAAGCCACTGCTGAACTTAAAGACAATTTAAAAGAAAAAGGCATTACCACAGCCCATGAAGTTACTGCTAAAGTTCGTGATTTAAGAGATGACACCCTCGCGGATGCTAAAGATTCAGCCCACCAGTTAATTGATTCGCTGACCAACCGCATTACCGAAACAAAAAAAATCAACCGCTATTCGCACCGTCGAATTATGAACGCTTTCCCTAAAATGGCTCATCAATATCACCAGAACGCCCTGGAACTCTATAAAGCCTACATGGATAAAAACAAAGCTCCTAAAAACTGACACTAAATTATCCGAGTAATTAATTCATCGGTTTTAAACAATTACGCAAATGACTATTTCTTAAGGAGGTCATTGTTATGTTATATCACAGCGAACTGAATTTAATCAGTCAGCTGGTCGCCTTGGATCTGCCCGCTGCCCCATCGCTCCTGCCCGACTATACGGTGGCCGACATGGTCGCTGCATTATTGCCCGAAGTCGCACGGCTTCAAGGTGATTGCGCGATGTCTTCCGCGGAGTGGCGGCAATCACTGCGCTTAATCCAAGCCAATACCACCTTAACCGCACTAAAAATTCTTGCCTATACCAACCAACCAGATAGTGGTCTTGTTGGTTATTGTTTTTCCGGTCCCAGTCCGGATACCGGTATTATTGCTTTTCGCGGTACCACCGGGATTGGTTGGATTGACAACTTTAAAGGGGCTTTTTTGACCGACACCCCGCAGCAATTAAAAGCGCTGGCATTTTTTCAACAAGTCGATGCTACTTTCAAGTTTAATCACTACATCATGACTGGCCATTCAAAAGGTGGCAATAATAGCCAGTATCTTACGATCGTTTATGGTGATAAAATCGACCTGTGTGTGACCTTCAACAGCCAGGGCTTTTCAACCGAATTCATCCGTAAATATGATCAGGAAATCACCTACAATCGCAATAAAATAATCGCTTATGAATCAGCCTGGGATATCGTCAACATTCTTTTAAACAGTATCGCCGGCAAACGCATTGTCGTTGGCAATGAATCCAAGCTCCCCCATCAAAACCATCCCCCTAACCGTTTGCTTGATCGCAGTGGGGCAATCCGAAATCTGGACATTCGTCACCCCTTTTATACCAACTTGCAAAATTTTACTGTCAATATCACCGGGCTTGCATCAAAAGCTAAACAACAATTTGATAAAAACAAAACAACTAAAAAATAAAAACGCGTCCCTTATCAATGATTACTCATCGCTAAGGGACACGTTTCTTTATATTACCAACTTTTTAATTTAGTTTATTGCTTCCATTTTTTCAATGCGTTTGTTAGTTATTTCTCTAAACACGGCATAAAATACAGCAAAACCGGGAATTCCCAGAACGATTCCCAGAAAACCAAATAAGCTACCGCCGATAATCATCCCAATTAACACCCAGAGACCCGATAATCCAATCGATCCCCCTACAACCCGCGGATAAATAATATTGCTTTCAACCTGCTGTAACGCAATAATATATATCACAAAGATCAAACAATATAAAGGATTTACCACTAAAAGAATAAAACCGCTGGGAACAGCACCTAAAAAAGCACCAAAAACAGGAATCACGCTGGTCGCCCCCACCAAAACACCGATTAACAAAGCATAGGGAATTTGTAGTATCGCTAGTCCGACGGTACATAAAGTTCCCAAAATAAAAGCTTCGGTAATTTGGCCGGCGATAAAACCATGAAATACCTGATTCGCAGTCACACTAACATCTTTGATAAAATCGGCCCGGTCTTTTCTCACATAGGCATAAATCAACTTATCTTTTAGCGCTAATAGTCGTTCTTTGTCGGCCAATAAATAAATCGATATCACAATTCCCATCAATGCATTAAAGACACCGACGGTAATACTTTTAGTGGCATTAAATATTTCTGGCACAGAATTGAGTAAAAGGTTACCAAATTGTTCAATCAAGGTGTCCCATTGAGCGGTAATATCATTCCATAAACTCTCCGGTAAATTGAAAAACGCCAGCAACTGATCGATGAGCGAGTTAAAAGAATCGACATACCCCGGAAGTTTAATCATTAAGGTATCCACACTGGCACTCACTTGTGGAATAACAAAAACGATAATTCCACTGATGATACCAAGCACTAACACATATGTTAAGGTGATCGCAATCATCCTTTTGCCTTTATTGATATCCCGATTGCGTTTATTTTTAAAATGATTCATAAAACTTAAGACGTGAATCTCAATAAACGCCATTGGAATATTTAGAATAAAGGCAATCCCCAAAGCAATCAGTATCGGGGTAATGATGTTCATAATCAATCCCAGATAACCAACCAAACCATCGAGATTTTGTAATGCCACTAACAGACAAATTCCAAATGTTATCAAAAACAAATGATTTCTGAATGTTTTATCGGTCATCTCTCGATTTGTTTTTTTTTCGTTTTCCTTATTTTCCACCCTTACACCACCCTTTTTTAATGATTTATTATAGCATGCTTTAATTTAGTATTGCTTGTGTAAATTCTATCGCTTTAATTAAAAAAACACTGCTTTTACGGCAATGCTTTTTGATCCACACAATTAATCTAAACTAATACGATTTAATCAAATTGATCTGACCGATATATGGAATTGGCTTAACTTCCAGTTGAATCACATTAATAATCCCATAAATAGCAAAGCCCAAAAAAGCCATCGGAGCAACATTAAAAATAATTAAAGCCATGATCCATCCTACAATGGGAATCATGCCACTGACCGCGCCAATCGCCATTAAGGCCAGATATGCCAAAAAAAGGATTAACCCCTGATTCGTATGATACTGGACAAAACGGTTACCTTTTCCGAAAAATATCGGAATCAGAAAAATAATGTAAGCCATAATCGCCATTACCCGGCCTTCTTCCGCTTCTTGTTTATCAATATTATCCATTTTCTTTTCCTCCTGTTCGTAATATCTTCAGGCCATCATTAGAACAACACCTAGACTTCATGCTAAATTTTAGAGTGATTAGATCGAATTTAATCCCGTCATTACGATCCTCACGATGTCTACATGATAGCATGGTAAAAGTTCAATGGTCAATTGATATTTAGAATTATCCCGTTCGTATTGAGTCACAAATCATTTTTTATAATTTTGTCAAGATCAAAAAAGAAACGCTGAATCAGCGTTTCGATGATGCTTAGCGAGAACTTCTTTTTCGTTCTAACTCGCCTAAGACTTTTTTTCTGATCCGAATATCAGTGGGTGTCAGTTCCACTAATTCGTCATCGTTAATAAATTCTAAAGCTTGTTCTAATGTCATAATTCGAGGTTCAACCAATTTTAACGCTTCATCCGTACCGGAAGAGCGGACATTGGTCATTTTTTTATTTTTGGTCGGATTAACCGTCATGTCATCACTACGGTTATTGATTCCAATAATCATTCCTTCGTAAACCTTTGTTCCGGCAGTAACCAGCAGCTCACCGCGATCACTTAAATTAAAGAGTGAATAAGCCATGGTTTCGCCGCTGAATTGGGAAATCAAAACCCCATTTAAACGTTGTGGAATCTCACCTTTATGTTCTTCAAAAGCAGAAAAACGGCGAACCATCGTCCCTTCACCATGAGTATCATTGATAAATTCACTTTGGTAACCCAATAACCCTCGGGTTGGTACAAAAAATTCCATTCTGGTCCAGTCATCTTCATTGTACATGCTCTCCATTCGACCTTTTCGAATGTTAAGTTTAGAAATGACTGCTCCAGAGTATTTTTCCGGAACGGATATAATCACTAGTTCCACCGGTTCCAACAGCTTGCCTTTGTCATCACGATGCATGATTACTTCAGGTTTTGATACCGCCACTTCATAACCTTCTCGACGCATGTTTTCAAGTAAAATCGACAGATGTAACTCACCACGTCCCGATACTTTAAAACCATCGGTTGTGTCCTCCAGGTCTTCAACTAATAAGCCCACATTTACTTCAAGCTCTTTTTCCAGTCGGGCCCGAATATGTCGTGTCGTTACAAATTTACCAGAATCTCCGGCAAACGGTGATTTGTTGACCAGAAAATTCATCGAAAGCGTTGGTTGTTCGATCTCAATTAACTCCATCGGCTGAACCTGATTAATTTCGCCGATCGTTTCCCCGATCGAGATATCCGGAATTCCAGAGATCACCACAATATCGCCAGCCTGTGCTTCTTTGACTTCGACCCGGGCTAAACCACGGTAAACAAAAACCTGATTAATTTTTACTTTTTTAAAGGTCCCATCGGTTTTGCAGATTTCAAGTTGTTCGCCCGCATGAATGGTCCCGGAATATACTTTACCAATCCCCAAACGGCCAATGTAGTCATCATAAGCCAATGAAGAAACTTGCATTTGCAAAGGTTCCAGACTTAAATCATCCTGCAGACCGACATGTTCAACGATAGTTTCAAAAAGCGGAGCTAAATCAACGCCTTCATCGGCCATATCGCGAATGGCAATACCTTCTTTAGCAATCCCGTAAAGCACCGGAAAATCTAATTGTTTATCATTGGCTTTCAGATCAACAAATAAATCAAAGACCATATCAACTACTTCTTCGGCCCGTTGATCCTTTTTATCGATTTTATTGATAAAAAGAATCGGATTCAAACCTTTTTCAAGGGATTTATTGAGTACAAACCGTGTCTGTGGCATTGGACCTTCACTCGAGTCAACGAGAAGAACAACCGTATCGACGGTTTTTAAAATTCGTTCAACCTCTGATGAAAAGTCAGCATGACCGGGGGTATCGACGATATTAATTTTAATATCTTTATACATAATGGAACAGTTCTTGGAGTAGATGGTAATTCCGCGTTCACGTTCAAGGTCATTGCTGTCCATTACGCAGTCCACGACCTCCTGATTTTCTCTAAAAACATTGCTTTGTCCTAAAAGGGCATCTACCAATGTAGATTTTCCGGCATCGACATGGGCGATGACAGCAATGTTAATAATAGGTTGTTTGTTATTCATAAATTCCTGCTTTCTTAATTTACTAGTTTAACACTGAAAAGTCCTGCAACATTGAATGTCGCAGGACCTTGTAAAAAGTCTGATATTAACGTTTTGAAAACTGTGGAGCACGACGGGCTTTTTTGAGACCGTATTTTTTTCTTTCAACCATTCGAGAATCTCGAGTTAAGTAACCGGCACGTTTAAGTGCGGGTCGCAGGTTGATGTCAGCTTCAAGCAACGCACGGGAAATCCCATGTCGGATTGCTCCGGCTTGACCAGTAAAACCACCACCGTGAACATTGACAATTACATCAAATGTATCCCGAGTTTCGGTTAATGTTAATGGTTGTCTTGCGATAACTTTTAGTGTTTCCATTCCGAAAAATTCATCAATGTCGCGTCCATTAATAATAAATTTTCCACTCCCTGGTAATAATCGAACTCGGGCAACTGAAGTTTTTCTTCGTCCAGTTCCAAAATATTGTACTTTAGCCATTCTCTATTTCCTCCTTCTCAGCATTAAAATTCGTAAACTTCAGGCAACTGCGCAGCGTGTGGATGTTCATTGCCAGCATAAACTTTAAGTTTAGTCGCAATTTTATCTCCTAATTTGTTATGTGGGATCATACCCTTCACTGCTTTGAAAACCAAAAGTTCTGGTTTTTCAGCTAAGAATTTTCGATAAGTCATTTCTTTTAACCCACCGCAATATCCAGAATATGTTTTATATAGTTTTTGATCCAATTTGTTACCTGTTAACACTACCTTATCGGCATTGATAATAACAACAAAATCTCCACAATCCATATGTGGTGAAAAAATTGGTTTGTTTTTTCCTCGTAAAATATTTGCAACTTCTGTTGCCAGTCGTCCCAATACCTTACCATCCGCATCAATCACATACCATTTACGGTCTATTTCATGAGACTTGGCCATTTTTGTGGCATTCGCATTCATCTCAAAAGTCCTCCTCAGTTAATAATATCTTCTAAAAATATCTATTGGTTTTCCGATAAGTGGGAGTTATCAGAAATCGTTTTTTATCGTATCGGGGCTAGTGATACATTAACGTCCATCATTAATTCTATAGCATCTTCCCGGGTGTGTCAAGTTATTTATGTCTTTTTTGTACTATTTTTAATAATAAACTTTATTTAAGTATAGTCCCTGTGCCGGTGCGGTAATTCCGGCTCTAGCGCGATCATTACTTTTTAAGATTGTTGTTATGTCCTGGGGTTCTAACCGATGATACCCTACTTCATATAATGTCCCCACCATAATCCGCACCATATTATATAAAAAGCCGTTCCCTTTGAAAGTAATTTCACGTAATTCGCCATTTTTTTCAAATGAGATTTCTTCGATTGTGCGAATCGTTGTTTTAACCGCACTACCGCTGGCCATAAAAGCCTTAAAATCATGTTCACCAATAAAATATCCGGCTGCTTCTTTCATTGCCTTCCAGTCGAGTTTTCGCTGGACATGAAAGGCCAAATCCGACACAAACGGGCTGGCCACCGGATTTTCATAAATTTTGTAGACATAACTTTTGCCTTTAGCGTCAAAGCGACTATGAAAGGATTGATCACATTCATGACTACTTGTCACCCGAATATCCGCTGGCAGACGAGTATTCAGGGCGCGAAAAAATTTATCTGCTGGAATCGTCGACGAAGTGTGAAAATTAGCGCATTGACCAACAGCGTGGACCCCAGCATCGGTTCGGCCTGATCCGTTTAAGTTGACCGTTTCTCCGGTTAATTCGCGGATGCCGTTAATAATCTTTTCTTGAATCGTCACTCCATTTGGCTGGATCTGCCAGCCACAATAATGAGTTCCCCGATAACTAATAATCAATTTTATATTCCGCATGTTCATTGGTCATTTTCCACTTAAACCGGAAACAGCAGCGGAATCTGAATCATCGTGGTCACAAACAATCCGGCAATCATTATAAACATCAGCAAAAAGCTTATCCAATCGCGATTGCAGTAGGCTAGTTGTTTCATTCGGGTCCGATTTTCGCCACCTCGATAACATCGTGCTTCCATCGCTGTAGCTAACTCATCGGCTCGGCGAAAGGCGGAAATAAACAATGGAATCAAAATCGGAATCAAATTTTTCGCCCGGGCAATGACATTTCCCGTTTCAAAATTTGCGCCTCTGGCTTTTTGAGCCTTCATAATCCGATCAGTTTCTTCCATTAAGGTTGGAATAAATCGTAGTGCAATTGACATCATCATCGCCAGTTCATGTGCGTAACGGCGAACAAAGGGAATAAACCGCATACACCACTCCATTCCATCCGTTAAATCAATTGGTGAAGTTGTAAGCGTCATGATGCTGGTGCCAATCACCAAAAAAATCAGCCGGAGAGCCATATACGTAGAAACTTTTAGCCCTTCGATGGTAATCTTTAAAGGGCCAAGCGATGCCACCACATTTCCTGGGGTCATAAACAAATTAAGGACAACGGTCAACATAATGATGAATACTAACCCTTTAACACCACGCACAATATATCCAATCGGGATTTTCGACAACAGCGTTATTGTCACTAAAATCAGAAATGTGGCTAAATATCCCCATAAATTGTTCAAAAAAAACAACATCACAACAAACGCTGTGGTAAACAATATTTTCGTGCGGGGATCCAATTTATGAATCACTGATCCCGTTGGATAATATTGTCCAATCGTAACATCTTTTAACATCTTTTTATCCTCTTATGACTTTGAGAATTTCTTTTTTTGCTGCTTCAACAGTAAAAACATCTTCTCTTATTTCTGGATATTTTTCTTTGAGCCGTCGCATCAGATAAGTTACCTCCGGCACAGCCAACCCAATCTTTTCCAGGGTGCTAATTTTAGTAAATACGTGATTAGGCGTATCAAAATAAACAACTTCACCGGCATTCAACACCAGAATTTTATCAACCATTTTTCCGATATCTTCCATGCTATGCGATACCAGAATAACAGTAAGGCCTTTTTTGCGGTGTAGTTTTTTTATCTGAGCCAGTATTTCTTCGCGGCCGCGTGGGTCCAGTCCAGCTGTTGGCTCATCCAAAATCAAAACCGCTGGTTCCATCGCCAAAACGCCGGCAATCGCGACCCGGCGCATTTGTCCGCCCGATAACTCAAATGGTGATTTATCTTTGACTTCTTCATAATCCAATCCCACCATCTTAATCGATTGTTTCACCCGTTGATCGATTTCCTGTTCCGAAAGACCTTGATTCTTAGGTCCAAAGGCCACATCTTTATAAACGGTTTCCTCAAACAATTGATGTTCAGGATACTGAAACACCAAACCAATATGGTGTCTAAGCAGAATCATTTCAGTTTTTTTTGTCTCGAAGATATCTTTTCCATCTACACAAACGGTTCCCGACGTCGGGCTTAATAAACCATTGAGATGTTGGATCAACGTCGATTTTCCCGAACCAGTATGGCCGATTATGCCGATAAAACTACCATCTTCAATGGTTACATTGATATTTTTCAGAGCTTTAAATTCAAACGGCGTACCTTCAGAATACGTGTGGTTCAGATTTTTTATTTCTACTGGCATAAGACACTCACCATTTCCTCGATACTTAAGATATCATCTGCTATTTTCATTCCGGCATCTCTTAATAGGTCGGCCAGTTCTGTCATTTGTGGCACGTCGAGGCCAATTTCTTTGAGCTTTTTAACTTGTCTGAAAATTTCGCGGGGTTTTCCTTCTAACACAATTTTACCCTGATCAAGGACAATAATCCGATCAGCGTCAACTATTTCTTCCATAAAATGCGTAATATGAATAACCGTCATGTCTTTATCGCGATTTAAACGTTTGATCGTATCCATAACTTCCCGCCGTCCAGAAGGATCTAACATTGCTGTTGGTTCATCAAAAATAATGCATTCCGGTTCCATCGCTAAAATCCCGGCAATGGCAATACGTTGTTTTTGGCCCCCCGATAATTGATGTGGTTTTTGATGAGCATACGCTTGCATTTCAACGATTGCTAATGCTTTATCAACGCGTTCTCTAATTTCTAAAGACGGAACGCCAAGGTTTTCTGGCCCAAAAGCGACATCTTCTTCAACAATCGTCGCCACTAGCTGATTATCTGGATTTTGAAAAACCATACCTGCAGTCTGACGAATCGTCCATAAATTATCCTGTTCTTTAGTATTCAAACCGCTCACAATCACGTCACCCTTAGTCGGAAAGATAATCGCATTAAGTAATTTTGACAAGGTCGATTTCCCCGAACCATTATGTCCAATAATTCCGACAAATTCACCTTTTTCAATCTGGAAACTGACGCCATTTAACGCAACAACTGCTTCATTTTCATTATTATGAGGATATGTGAAATAAACATCTTTAACCTCAACCATTTTATCTTTGCTTTCTTTTGTCACTTAACTTCACCTTCTTTGGTGTTTAAAACTAAACAGTTTAAACCAAGATTAGAAATCGCAATCATTTTTCACAATATCTTAAACCTGGAACATATAAAGCCATTTTCAGTCAGTCCGACGATAAGACCTTACATTATTTTTCACTAAACTGAACATAAAGCTTACGGCAACTTCGCCATTACCGATCGTTTTGTAATATAAGAAAGGGATTAAGCGTAAACAACATCTTAATCCCTTGTATGCATCTTAAATTATACTAATTCAATTATTGCCATTTCAGCGCCGTCGCCACGACGTGGACCAACTCGATAGATCCGAGTGTAACCACCGTTTCTTTCAGTATATTTAGGTGCGATTTCATCAAACAATTGTTTTACCACTGCTTCTTGAGTGATATATGATATTGCCTGTCTTCTGGCATGTAAGTCACCTCTTTTACCCAACGTGACCATTTTATCTGCTAGTCTTTTAACTTCCTTCGCTCTGGTTACGGTTGTTTCAATTTTACCGTGTTCTAAAAGGGCAGTGGTAAGATTACGCAATAATGCTCTTCGTTGATCAGAGGGACGGCCTAATTTTCGATATCCCGCCATAGTATTACTCCTTTGCCTTTTCTTCTTCTTGACTCAAGGACAAGCCAATCTCAGCTAGTTTGTGCTTGATTTCATTAAGAGATTTACGTCCGAGGTTACGCACTTTAATCATATCCTCTTCGCTTCGTTGTGTTAATTTTTCTACTGTATCAATATTCGCGCGTCGTAGGCAGTTACTTGATCTTACGGAAAGTTCCAGCTCTTCTATCGACATTTCACGAATGCGTTCTTTTTCGCTTTCCTCTTTTTCCACCATAATTTCTACCGTGGTGGCATGTTCGGTTAAATTGATAAACAAATTTAAATGTTCACTTAAAACCTTAGCAGCCAGCGAAAGTGCTTCTTCCGGGGTTGTTGTTCCATCAGTCCAAATATCAATGGTCAATTTATCAAAGTCGGTAATTTGACCAACTCGCGTGTTTTCTACTAGAAAATTTACTTTTACAATTGGCGAAAAAATTGAATCCATCGGAATTGTCCCAATTGGCATACCCGGATATTTATTTTTATCTGCCGCGACATATCCTCGGCCCTTTTCAATACGCATTTCCATATTTAAGGTTGATCCCTTTGATAAGGTCGCGATGTGCATTTCTGGATTAAGAATGTCAACGTCAGAATCGGCAATGATATCACCAGCGGTGATTTCACCTTCTTCTGAAGCTTCAATGTAAATAACTTTTGGCTCATCTGTATAAATTTCAGCTGCTAACCCTTTGAGATTTAAGAGAATTTCAATAACGTCCTCTTTAACCCCGGGGATAGTCGAAAATTCATGCAAAACGCCTTCAATTTTTACTGATGTGACTGCCACACCTGGTAAGGATGACAGCATTATTCGTCTCAGACTGTTACCAAGGGTTGTCCCATATCCCCGTTCTAAAGGTTCAATGACAAACCGCCCATAAGTTTCATCGTCTTTTTTATCAACAATTTCGATGACTGGTTTCTCGAATTCGATCATTTATCAGACCCTCCTACTTATTTATAATCCATACATTAACATGAGGGTTAATTGGTTCCCGAACATGTAGCCTATTTAGAATACAATTCAACAATAAGATGTTCAGCAATTTCGACATCTAAGTCTTCTACTGCCGGTCTGCCAATGACTTTTCCTGATAGTGTTTCAACATCTTTAGATAGCCATGGTGCAACAGTTCTATTTTCAGTCACTTCTAAAATGTCTTTAAACTTTTGATTCTTTTTACTTTTAGGTCGAACTTCAATGACATCGCCTTCTTTTAAAATATAAGAAGGAATGTTTATTTTCTTTCCATTAATTAAAAAATGTTCATGATCGACTAGTTGACGCGCTTCTTTACGGGAACTTGCCAATCCCAGACGATAAACGACATTGTCTAAACGTGATTCTAAACGAATTAACAAGTTATGTCCGGTGATTCCCTGTTGCTTTTCCGCAATTTCAAAATAACCACGGAATTGTTTTTCCAAAACGCCGTAAATTCGTTTGGCTTTTTGTTTTTCACGCAACTGTAATCCGTATTCAGATAATTTTGTTCTTCTTTTTCCGTGTTGGCCTGGTGGTGTTGGACGTCTTTCGAACGCACATTTATTCGTTGAATAACAACGTTCGCCTTTAAGGTACAATTTTGCACCTTCACGTCTACATTGTCGGCATGAAGCTTCTATATTTCTTGACATTATTTTCGCCCTCCTATTATACTCGTCGTCGCTTAGGTGGTCGACAACCGTTATGTGGAATAGGCGTAACATCGCGGATTAGGGTAATTTCCAATCCCGCCGCCTGTAAGGCTCTAATTGCAGCCTCACGTCCGGAACCAGGGCCTTTGACTAAAACTTCTACGCTTTTAAGTCCATGCTCCATAGCCGCTTTTGCTGCTTCTTCCGCTGCCATTTGCGACGCAAAAGGGGTGCTTTTTCGCGATCCTTTAAAACCTAGTCCACCAGAACTTGCCCATGAAAGAGCATTTCCAGACATATCAGTGATCGTAACAATCGTATTGTTAAAAGAAGATTGAATATGGGCCTGGCCACGTTCGATATTCTTTTTGACTTTTCTAACTTTTCTTCGTACTTTTTTTACTGCCATTCTTTAGCCCTCCTATTTCTTTTTACTTACGAGACGTTTAGGACCTTTTCGAGTTCGGGCATTCGTTTTGGTCTTTTGTCCCCTAACAGGAAGTCCTCGACGATGACGTAAACCGCGATAAGATCCAATTTCGATCAATCGTTTAATATTTAAGTTGACTTCTCTACGAAGGTCACCTTCAACAGTATGTTTATCAATAGCATTTCTTAAATCGCTAACTTCTGTTTCAGTTAGATCTTTTACTCTGGTATCCGGATTGATATTCAACGCTTTTAAAATTTCTAACGATGTTGATTGTCCAATACCATAAATGTAAGTTAATCCAATTTCTACCCGTTTATCTCGGGGCAAATCGACTCCGGCAATTCTTGCCATAGGGTGTGTACCTCCTAAATTGTTTTCTGATTGCTGTAAGTTGAATCAAGTCAGTGATGTAACTGATTCAATTCACAGGGGTGTTTCATTTTATATCATGAACATGACTAAAATTGCCGCGGCCATGTTCTAATTTTCAGGACTCGACGGTTAACCTTGTTTTTGTTTGTGTTTTGGATTTTCACAAATCACCATAACACGACCATTTCTTTTAATAATTTTGCATTTTTCACAAATTGGTTTTACTGATGGTCTAACTTTCATTTAAATGCCTCCTTTATGATTTCCCTTTTCCACGCCATACGATACGCCCGCGGGTCAAATCATATGGGGATAATTCAACAACTACCTTATCTCCCGGTAAAATTCTAATATAGTTCATCCGAAGTTTCCCTGAAATATGTGCAATTATCTGATGTCCATTTTCCAGTTCAACTAAGAAAATAGTATTTGGCAATGACTCAATAACTGAGCCTTCTACCTCGATAACATCTTTTTTGGCCATTGATCAAACCTCCTCACGATTCTCATCCCCAACACCATCAGGCATGTGATAGGACTCGAGTATTTTTCTTATCTCAGCGTTAGTTATCTGTTTTCCATTCAATATTTTATCACGAATATCTGTGGCAATGTGATTCGTCTTCGCTAAATGTTTGACCTTTTTTTTCTTTGGATTACTCACTTTACGAAGCTTTCCATTCGATACAGTGGTGAAATGGTCATCCACCACTTCCATAACCACCATAAACTGACCTTTATCACGGCCAGCTTTAGAACGAACCACTTGTCCAACTTTAAATTCATTCATCAATCCACCATCTTAAATCACAGTCAAAAGTTCTGGTTCATCGGTTCCGGTGATCAGAATCGTGTGTTCATAATGTGACGACAATTTTCCATCCGCCGTTACGACTGTCCATCCGTCTGCTAAAGTAAAAACATCATAAGTTCCGATATTTACCATTGGTTCAATCGCCAATGTCATTCCTTGTCGCAACCGGGGTCCACGACCTTTGGGGCCATAATTCGGAATTGGTGGATCTTCATGCATTTTTTTTCCAACCCCATGTCCCACATAGTCGCGAACAACCGCAAAGCCGTTTTCCTCAACATGTGTCTGAATAGCATTTGAAATGTCCGACAGCCGATAACCATCTCGCGCATATGCAATCCCTTTAAAAAAGGATTCCTGTGTCACGCGAATGAGTTTCTCGGCCTCCTCGGAAATGGTGCCAACGCCATGGGTAACCGCAGCATCTCCCACATAACCTTTAAACGTTGCGCCGATATCAATACTGATTATATCGCCATCGAGTAAACGCCGTTTTTCAGGAATCCCATGAACGACCACCTCATTAATGGAAGCGCAGATAGAATTAGGAAAACCGCCGTAACCTTTAAAGGTTGGAATAGCTCCAGCATCACGAATATATTGTTCGACTGCATGATCCAGTTCTTGTGTTGTTACCCCAGGTTTGATCATTTTACCAGCTAAAGCATGAGCGCCTGCTACTATTTTCCCAGCATGACGCATCAGATCAATTTCCTTTTGGGATTTTATGGTTATCATCTTTAATTAACTCCACTCAGGATTTCTTTGATATTTTCAAAAACGTCGTTCATATCTTGTAGTCCATTAATATTGATGATTTTCTGTTTGTTTTGATAATATTCAATTAATGGTTCTGTTTGCTCTTGATAAACATCGATTCTTTTTTTCACTGTTTCAACTTTATCATCTTCACGTTGATACAGCGGACTTCCATCTAAATCGCAGATTCCTTCAGTTTTTGGTTTGTTATACTTGATATGATAAGTAGCCTGACATGTCGGGCAGATTCGCCGACCTGAAATACGCTCAATTAATACATCAAAGGGTACTTCAAGGTTGATTGCAAAATCTAACTCACAATCCCGCTTGGCGTTAATTTGACATAAAGCTTGTGCTTGAAATACGGTTCTTGGAAATCCATCAAGTAAATATCCGTAATTTGCACTAAGAACGTCATCCTGTGACAAACGATCAGCTACCATATCAACGACTAATTCATCTGGCACCAAAAGGCCTTGAGCAATATATTCTTTTGCTTTTATTCCTAATGGTGTATCATTACTCATATTTTCACGAAAGATATCTCCCGTTGAAATGTGTGGGATCTTGTAGGTTTCGCTAATTTGTTTCGCTTGTGTCCCTTTACCAGCTCCCGGAGGTCCTAATAATACAATTCTCATTTTTCACTTATCTCCAGTTCATTTTAAGATTTTAAAAATCCCTGATGGTGTCTCATCATCATTTCAGATTCGATCTGTTTAACCGTTTCAAGGGCTACCCCAATTACAATTAGCAAACTCGTTCCGCCAAATTGAAGATTGACACCCATGAAATTACCTACAAAAATAGGGATAACAGCAATGATCGCTAGAAAGACGCCACCAAATAATGTTAATCGGTTCATAATTCGTGACAAGTACTCGACGGTAGGTTTCCCAGGTCTAATCCCTGGAACATATCCACCTTGTTTTTTGATATTATCAGCAATATCATACGGATTAAATGTAACAGCCGTATAAAAATAAGTAAACGCAATAATTAATACGACGTAAATGATATTAGTAAGCCATGATCCCCATGCCAGATAGGTTGAAATAAAATTCGCAAAGGCAGATGTTGGGAAAAAGCTTGCAATGGTTGCCGGAAATAATGTTAACGAACTAGCAAAGATAACTGGTATAACACCAGCCATATTCACTCGCATCGGAATGTGAGTGCTTTGACCACCATACATTTTTCGACCAACAACACGTTTGGCATATTGTACGGGAATTCGTCGCTGACCTTCTTGAACTGCAACCACGCCAAATATAACCACAACAATAAAAACAACAAATACAATCAAAGAGATAATATTTAAAGTACCAATTGAAACATATTGATACATTTCAACAATGGCTGATGGAATCCGAGAAACGATACTGATAAAAATGATCAGTGAAATCCCATTTCCAATCCCATTTTCGGTGATTTGCTCACCGAGATACATTAAAAATGCTGTTCCTGCGGTTATACATAAAACCACCGTAAAAACAGTAAATGTTGTTTTTTCAGTTAATAAGGCACCGAAGGATAAGCTCATTCCTAAAGCCTGGATCAATGCCAAAATAATTGTTAAAAACCGGGTATATTGCGCCAGTTTCTTTCGTCCTTCTTCGCCTTCTTTTTGAAGTGCTTCCAAGGCAGGAATCGCAAAGGCTAAAAGGTTCATGATGATTGATGCATTGATATACGGGGTAATACTCATGGCAAATATTGTGAATTTCCCAAAGTTACCACCCGAAATAATGTTAAATAGACCAAACATTCCATTTTGATTAACGAGTTGACTTAGCTGTGCGGTATCAATAAATGGAACCGGTATGAAGGATCCCAAACGATATACAAACAGCAATGCTAAAGTAATTAATATCTTTCGTCGTAGATCTGGAATTTTCCAAGCATCCTTCAAGGTAGAGACCATATTAGATCACCTCTACCTTTCCTCCTCCAGCGAGAATTTTCTCCTCAGCTGACTTGCTGATTTTATGTGCTTTAATTGTCAACGCCTTTTCAACTTCTCCGTTTCCAAGGATTTTCAATCCATCACATAATTTGCGTACAAATCCATATTCTAACAATAATTCTGGTGTAATGACCGTGTTCGCTTCAAATGCATTCAGATCACCAACATTAACTATTGCATAAGTTTTTTTGAATCTCGCGTTAGAAAAACCGCATTTTGGTAAACGTCGTGCCAAAGGCATTTGTCCACCTTCAAATCCAGGACGAACGCCGCCGCCTGAACGAGATTTTTGTCCATCCTGACCACGACCGGCTGTTTTACCAAGACCAGAACCTGTACCGCGTCCTTTTCTCTTGGGTGCCTTTTTTGAACCAGGGGCTGGGCTTAAAGTATGTAACTTCATATTGACACCTCCTATACTTCTTTTACTTCGAGCATGAAGTCTGTTATATGAATCATGCCACGAATTTGAGGAGTATCATTATGTGTTACCGTTTGTCCGATTTTTTTCAGACCCAAAGCTTGAATGGTAGCCCGTTGTTTTGGGTTACGACCAATTAAACTTTTCTTTAATGTAATTTCTAATTGCTTAGCCATAATGATTCCTCCTAATCTAAAATTTCTTCAGGTTTTTTCCCACGTTTTGCTGCTACTTCTTCAAGTGTAGTCAGCTCTGCAAGGCCTGCCATTGTAGCATTAACCATGTTACGGGCATTGTTTGATCCTAAAGATTTAGTACGAATATCTCTAATTCCAGCTAATTCTAAAATTGCTCGAACAGGTCCCCCGGCAATTACTCCGGTACCTTTTCCAGCTGGTTTAAGTAATACATGACCTGCTCCTGCTTCACCATTAACTAAATGAGGGATGGTCGTTCCAACCATTGGCACTTTAATTAAGGATTTTTTAGCAGCATCAATACCTTTACGAATTGCATCTGGAATTTCCATTGCTTTTCCTTTACCGACGCCAACATGACCGTTTTCGTCTCCAACAATCACAAGACAGCTGAATCTGAAGTTACGACCACCTTTAACAACCTTAGTAACGCGGTTGATGGCAACGACTTTTTCCTTCAAATCTAATGTACTTGGATCGATTTTTTTGTTTTGCATCAAATGACCTCCTTTACTTAGAATTTCAGGCCGGCTTCACGAGCGCCGTCAGCCAATTCTTTTACTCTTCCATGATATACATAACCGCCTCGATCAAATACAACTGCTTCAATTCCCTTTTCCAGAGCACGTTTAGCAATCGCTTGACCTACAGCTTTAGCAGCTGCTACATCTCCCCCATTTGACAATTGACCTTTAAGATCAGCGTCATTGGAAGAAGCAGAAACCAATGTGATACCCTTAGTATCATCTATAATTTGAGCATAAATATTTTTATTACTTCTAAAAACGTTTAAGCGTGGTCGCATTTCAGTTCCAGAAACTTTATTTCGAACCCGAAAGTGACGTGCAATACGTAATTTATTTTTAATGGGTTTCTTAATCATCGAGTTTTACTCCCTTCATCATCTTTGACGGGCTAGCAGGTTATTTACCTGTTTTACCTTCTTTACGTCTTATTACTTCGTCTGAATATCGTACTCCATGACCCTTATAAGGTTCTGGCGGGCGTTTCGCTCGAATATTGGCTGCGTGAGCACCCACGGCTTCTTTGCTGATGCCTTTAATTACGACTTTTGTATTGGTTTCCGGAACAGCTTCAACGCCAACTGGATCTTCCATCTCAACTGGATGCGAATATCCTAAATTCATGACTAATTTAGTTCCTTTTTTTTCTGCTCTATAACCGACACCACTGATTTCCAATGTTTTTGTAAAGCCTGTGCTGACACCAGTAACCATGTTTTGAATTAAAGCCCGTGATAAACCGTGAAGTGATTTATGCAGCTTACTTTCCGATGGTCGGGTGACAATAACTTCGCTATCTTGGACATCGATGATAATATCAGGATGAAAAGTTCTAACAAGTTGTCCTAATGGACCTTTGACCGTCAACGTTTGACCGTCTTTTTTAATGTCGACTCCTGGGAGGATCGCAACGGGTGCTTTTCCTATTCTTGACATCTTTTTACCTCCTGTCTTAATTTGTTACCAAACGTAACATATCACTTCGCCGCCAATGCCGGCTTTTCTTGCGTTTTTATCAGTCATTACACCTTTAGATGTAGATACAATCGCAATGCCAAGGCCGTTTAATACCTTTGGCACATCGTCTTTACCAGCATATACTCTTAAACCCGGTTTTGAAATTCTTTTAATACCAGCCACTACGCGGCTTTTATTTTCTCCGTATTTAAGGGCAATTTTAATGCGTCCTTGCTTTTCATCAGCAATGTATTCGACTTTATTAATATAGCCTTCTTCTAAAAGAATCTGAGCAATTGCTTTTTTTTCTTTTGAAGCAGGCATTTCAACTGTTTTATGACCTGCATCATTCGCATTTCTGATGCGTGTTAACATATCCGCAATAGGATCAGTCATAACCATACTCGGTACCTCCTTTTCTTTGCCAGTGTATTTTTTACCAGCTTGCTTTTCTTACGCCAGGGATCTCGCCTTTATATGCTAATTCTCGGAAACATATACGACAAATTCCAAATTTCTGTAATACAGAATGTGGTCGTCCACAAATTCGGCAGCGTGTATACGCCTGAGTCGAATGTTTTGCTTTTCGTCGTTGTTTTTCTTTCATTGCTTTTTTAGCCACTGTACCGTCCTCCTTATGCTCTACTGAATGGATTGCCAAGCAGTCTTAACAGTTCGTGAGCTTCTTCATCTGTGTTTGCCGTTGTGACAAACATAATATCCATGCCTCGGACTTGTTCAACCTTGTCATAATCAATTTCAGGGAAAATGAGCTGTTCTTTGATACCAAAAGCATAATTACCACGTCCATCAAAGGATTTGTTGGACAAACCTCTGAAGTCACGTACTCGAGGAAGGGCAACGTTGAATAACTTATCAGCAAATTCGTACATACGATCACTTCTTAAAGTTACTTTCGCTCCAATGTTCATGCCTTCTCGGACTTTAAAATTGGCAACTGACTTTTTAGCCTTTGTTATCACTGGTTTTTGACCGGCAATAATTCCAAGGTCAATCACTGCGGCTTCTAAAGCTTTAGAGTTGTCTTTACAATCTCCTAAACCCATATTGAGTACTACTTTTTCTAGTTTAGGAACTTCCATGATATTTTTATATTGAAATTTTTCCATCATTGCTGGAACGACTTCAGTAAGATATTTATCTTTTAATCTGGGCATATTGGTCCTCCTTCCCGAAATTAATTATTAAATGTTTCATTACATTTTTTACAAAAACGAACTTTTTTGCCATCATTCAGGACTTTGTGTCCGGTTCTTACACCTTGATCACATTTTTCGCAGTAAAGTAACACGTTAGACGCTTCGATTGCGCCTTCTTGCCGTATTATACCGCCCTGTTGCATTTGCTGAGTTGGTTTTTGGTGTTTCGTAACCATGTTTACATTTTCCACAAGGACCTTTGCATCTTTAGGATAAGATTGAATCACTTTTCCCTTTTTTCCTTTGTCCTTACCGGAAATTACCATTACAATATCGTCTTTTTTAATATGCATTTTCATTTCCTCCTTAAAGTACTTCAGGAGCCAAAGATACGATTTTCATGTATTTCTTGTCCCTTAACTCTCTTGCGACAGGTCCAAAAATACGGGTACCTTTTGGGTTTTTATCATCTTTTATAAGAACCGCTGCATTTTGGTCAAATTTGATGTAACTTCCATCGTCTCTTCTGATTCCACTCTTTGTTCTGACGACAACGGCTTTAACTACGTCGCCCTTCTTAACATCGCCACCAGGTGCTGCACTTTTAACCGCGCATACGATGACATCCCCGATATTTGCATACCGACGACCGGAACCACCAAGAACTCGGATGCACAGTAATTCCTTAGCACCGGTATTATCTGCTACTTTTAGTCTCGTTTCTTGTTGAATCATCCGAAATACCTCCTTCCGCACATTGACTTATAGTGCTTTTTCTACGATTTCTACTAATCTCCAGCGTTTATCTTTGCTGAGTGGTCGTGTTTCCATTATTTTAACGGTATCACCGATTTTACATTCATTTTGTTCGTCATGGGCTTTGAACTTTACAGTATGTTTCACTCGTTTTGAATAAAGTGGATGTTTGACAAAACTTTCAACCGCTACTACAACAGTTTTGTCCATTTTATCGCTGGTCACTTTACCGATTCGAGTTTTTCTGTAACCTCTTTCTTCCATAAGCTAAACCTCCTTATCTATTGGTTTATTATGCTTCATCTGACTTCATCGCACGTTCTTGCATAATTGTTTTGATCCGTGCATAAGTCTTCTTCACTTCTTTAATCCGCATTGGGTTTTCCAATTGGCCTGTCGCATGTTGAAATCTTAAGTTGAATAACTCTTCTTTCAAATCACCCAATTTTGCTTCAAGTTCCAAATTTGTTAGTTCTCTTAATTCACTTGGTTTCATGCTTCATCACCCACTTCTTGTGCTTCCTGATCTTTACGAGTGATAAACTTTGTTTTAATCGGTAACTTATGTTGCGCAAGACGCATGGCTTCCCGAGCTGTTTCTTCAGGAATTCCGGCAATCTCAAACATGACTCTACCTGGTTTTACCACTGCAACCCAATACTCTGGCGAACCTTTCCCGGAACCCATTCGAGTTTCTGCTGGTTTTTGTGTGACTGGTTTATCTGGGAATATTTTGATCCAAACCTGGCCACCTCTTTTAATATATCTGGTCATAGCAACACGGGCAGCTTCGATCTGATTAGCAGTAATCCATGCTGGCTCCAGTGCCTGTATAGCAAAATCTCCGTAAGTAATTTTATTCCCACGAAGCGCTTTTCCTTTCATACGACCTCTATGTTGTTTTCTACGTTTTACACGTTTAGGCATTAACATATGCGTTGGCCTCCTCTCTTAGTTTTCTGTCCTGTTAGTAGGAGCTTTACGGCGTGTATTTTTTTTAGCTTTGGCGTCATCTTCAGCAGCTACTGCTAAAATATCTTCACGTCCAGTTAAAATTTCGCCTTTATTGACCCAAACCTTTACTCCTAATTTTCCGTAAGTCGTATCAGCTTCAGCAAAACCATAGCTAATATCAGCTCGAAGCGTTTGGAGTGGCACCTGGCCTTGGGCATAATGTTCGTTTCGTGCCATTTCAGCGCCATTCAATCGACCGGCAACGGCAGTTTTGATCCCTTTTGCTCCAGCTCGCATGGTCCGCTGCATGGTTTGTTTCATTGCTCGTCGGAAGGAAATTCGTCGTTCCAGCTGAGCGGCAATATTTTCTGCCACTAATTGAGCATCCATGTCAATGTTTTTAACTTCTACGATATTGATAAAAACAGTTTTCTTGATCATTTTTTCAAGTTCAAGACGTAATGCATCGATTCCAGCACCACCTCGACCAATGATCATTCCTGGTTTTGCTGTATAGATATGAATCTTAACCTTATTTCCAAAACGTTCGATGACAATTTTAGAAATGCCTGCTTGGTATTGATTTACTTTTATATATTTACGAATATCATAATCTTCAATTAAACAATCTGCAAAATCTTTGTTGTTAGCAAACCATTTTGCGTTCCAGTCCTTTATAACGCCAACTCTTAATCCATGAGGATTGACTTTTTGACCCATCTATGCCCTCCTTACTCTTTTTCTTTTAATACGGCTGTAATATGAGATGATCGTTTTCGAATAATAGTCGCTCGTCCCTGTGCACCCGCTCTGAATCGTTTTAGTGTTGGACCCTGATTTGCATAAATCTGATCGATATATAAATTTTCAGGATTCATGTTAAAATTATTTTCAGCATTTGCTAAAGCAGATTTAACAACTTTGTCAATTATTTTCGCTGCTTTATTTGGTGTTAATGCTAGAATACTTAATGCTTCTCCAATGCTCTTGCCTCGAATTAAATCAGCCACTAACTTAGCCTTTCTGGATGAAACACGTACATATTTAGCTGTCGCTCTTGCTTCCATTCGTATACCTCCTTCTGGCTATCTTAATTTAGATTTCTTTTCTCCAGCATGACCTCTAAAGGTTCTGGTTGGTGCAAACTCTCCGAGTTTGTGTCCTACCATATCTTCAGTAACATAAACTGGCACATGTTTTCTACCATCATGCACAGCGATAGTATGTCCTACCATTTGAGGGAAAAGTGTCGAGCTTCTTGACCAGGTCTTTAGCACATTCTTTTCACCTTTTTCATTCATTGTTTCTATTCGTTTAAGTAACTTTGCGTCACAAAAAGGTCCTTTTTTTAATGATCTACCCATTGTTCAACCTCCTCTCGGTTCGTTATCTTATTTGGTTGAGTGCTTATTTTTTATTTCGTGATCTTACGATATATTTATCAGAAGACTTGTTTTTCTTACGTGTTTTATAACCAAGGGTTGGTTTACCCCAAGGTGTAACTGGACCAGAACGTCCAATTGGTGCTCGTCCTTCACCACCACCATGTGGATGGTCGTTTGGATTCATAACCGAACCACGTACGGTTGGTCGAATACCCATGTGACGAGTACGACCAGCTTTTCCGATTCGGACATGCTGGTGATCTAAATTACCAACCTGGCCAATGGTAGCTCGACATTCAATCCGCACCAGTCGCATTTCGCCTGAAGGTAATCGCAGGGTTGCATAATTTCCCTCTTTAGCCATCAACTGAGCACTTGCGCCTGCTGAGCGAACCATTTGAGCCCCTTTACCCTTTTTCAGTTCAATACAATGAACGGTCGTACCAACCGGAATATTTTTGAGCGGTAAACAGTTACCAATCGTAATATCTGATTCCGGTCCGGAGAAAATAACATCTCCAACCTTTAATTTTAATGGTGCAATAATATAACGTTTTTCACCATCTGCATAGTGGACAAGTGCTATATTTGAACTTCTGTTAGGATCATATTCGATTCCGGCAATTTTTCCGGGAATGTTATCTTTATCGCGTTTAAAGTCAATAATTCGATATTTTCTTTTCGCTCCACCACCTTGGTGTCTAACGGTGATCCGGCCATAGTTATTACGACCAGCATGTTTTTTGATTGGCTTCAATAAAGCTTTCTCGGGTTCGTGTTTGGTAATTTCCTCGAATGTATTGACGCTCATATTTCGACGTCCTGGGGACGTTGGTTTATACTTTCTAATACCCATTAATCGCTACCTCCTTTTTTGTATGCTTCTCGGGTTGTAGTCTCGTTTTTCGCTTATACGCCTTCGAAGAATTGAATACCCTTACTTCCAGGTGTTAACTTCACGATGGCTTTTTTCCAATCTGATCTTCGACCAACGAAACGTCCGGTTCTTTTCAGTTTGCCTTTCATATTCATCGTGCTTACTTTTTCAACTTCAACACCGAATATGACTTCAACCGCATTCTTTATCTCAATTTTATTAGCTCTCTTATCCACTTTAAAGGTGAATTTTTTCTCTTCAGCATCAGCCATACTACGTTCGGTAATAACTGGCTTGATGATAATATCGCGAGGATTTTTCATTATGCGTATACCTCCTCAATTTTTTCTAATGCTTCCTGAGTCATGATCAAAACGTCATATTTCAACATATCATATACGTTTAATTCACTAACTGTCGTCGTTGCAACTTTAGGAATATTGTTCGCCGAACGAATAACCGCTTCGTTGTTATCTGGCAGTACAATCAAAGCTTTTTGAGCATTGATATTGTTTAGTACCGAAATCATTTCTTTCGTTTTTGGTGCTTCCATCACTAACTGATTCAACACGCGAATTTCATTTTCCAGCACCTTGGCAGAAAACACTGATTTAATCGCCAACGTTCTAACTTTTTTGTTAACCTTTTTGCTGTAATCTCTCGATTTTGGTGCAAAAATCACACCGCCGCCTTTCCACAATGGAGATCGGATGGTACCGGCACGAGCCCGGCCTGTTCCTTTTTGTCTCCAGGGTTTACGACCACCGCCGCGGACTTCGGATCGAGTCAAGGCGGAACGTGTTCCCTGTCGTCTATTTGCAAGTAGTGCGACCACTACTTCATGTACTACGTGTTCGTTGGGTTCGATTCCGAAGATTCCTTCGCTTAATTCGACATCACCAACAACATTTCCTTTTACATCTAAAACGTCAATTTTAGGCATTTGATTTCCTCCTTTCAGGCTTGATTTTTTTATGCTTTAACACTGCTTTTAATTGTAACAACTGCTCCTTTAACGCCTGGTACCGCACCTTTAATTAAGAGTACATTGTTTTCAGCATCAACTTTAACAACTTCTAAGTTAACTGCAGTTACATTTTTATTTCCCATTTGACCAGGAAGTTTCTTGCCCTTAAATACTCTCGAAGGCGAAGAAGACGCTCCCATGGAACCTGGTCTTCGGTGATATTTGGAGCCATGAGCCATGGGTCCACGGGATTGGCCATGGCGTTTAATAACCCCTTGGAAACCCTTACCTTTTGATGTTCCTGAAATATCAACGCGTTCTCCAGCTTCAAACACATCAGCCTGAATTAATTGACCGGTTTCATAACTTGCAAAATCATCAAGTTTGAATTCCCGGATTATTTTTTTAAACTCGACACTGTTCTTTGTATAATGTCCTTTTAATGGTTTTGTCATAAGACGTTCTTTGGCTTCGCCAAACGCCAGTTGTACGGCTTCATAGCCATCTGTTTCGATCGTTTTCTTTTGGAGCACAACACAAGGGCCGGCTTCAACCACGGTCACAGGAATAACTGTTCCGTTTTCAGTGAAGATCTGGGTCATTCCAATTTTTCGTCCAATAATTGCTTTTTTCATTATTTCCTCCTAAATATCATTGGATTGCTGCGCAATCATAATACCAATGGGGTCTATAGTTTGATTTCTATATCAACGCCTGCTGGTAAGTTCAATCGCATTAATGCGTCTACGGTTTTTGGTGTTGGGTTTAAAATATCAATTAACCGTTTATGTGTTCGCATTTCAAATTGCTCTCTGGAATCTTTGTACTTATGCACTGCTCGAAGAATCGTGATGATTTCTTTGTCTGTTGGCAGTGGCACTGGTCCAGATACGCTCGCACCTGTTCTCTTTGCTGTTTCAACAATTCGTTCAGCCGATTGATCTAATAGTTTATGATCAAACGCTTTTAATCTGATTCTAATTTTTTGTTTTGCCATACCTAAATTTTACCTCCTTATCAATTTTTACTCGTCATTTAGGTACTCCAACCACTTGTCAACCCATCCGGGTGTTTCATCTATATTTTTTTTTGCAAAACGACCGTGTCATTTCGCAAAAATCAGATGATTTTCGTGGTTGTCGTCCGATTCAAAGATCGTGACATACTCCATGGGAAAAACCTGCCTAAGGCGACAGCAACCTCTCACTTCATCGCAGAGTGTCAACCTTTCACATTATACAAGAAAAAAAACGCTTTGGCAAGCGTTTTTTTATTATTTATTTGATTTGACAACTATTTTCATCTTTTATCTTTTCATCACTTTAGGATCTCTTCTGGCGGAGCATCCAGAAAATAAATCCCCGTTCCTTGCAATCCTAAATGAGCAGCCAGGACACAACCAATTGGAACTGGTTCTATTTTTTCGACGCCCATCAAACGCAGTGCTTTTTCATATTCTTCGACCGGTTTCATCGAACCGGTATAAGCAATACCAACATTCTGATCAAGATAATTACCGATATTTGCCGCCGTTTTTTCAATCACCACGCTTTGAGCTTTTTTACTGCCCCGCGATTTACCAATGATTTTCAACTCACCATCTTCAACCGATACAATCGGATGAATTTTCAAAAACCCGCCAACGACGGCGGTCCCTTTTGATACGCGTCCGCCCATATACAGCCAATTTAAATCTTCAATACTGAAATAAAAATGGGCATGCGGAATTAATTTTAAAGCCGCTTGTTCCAAATAATCCAAATCTTTACCCGCATCGATTAATCGCAATAATTCCGTCGCGATTACCGCGATACTGCCACCACTATGCAAACTATCGACTATCTTGCACTTAAAATCTGGATATTCCGCTTTGATGTCTTTTAAAACCAGGCCTGCCGTTTCATAACTTCCCGAAAGCCGTGATGAAAAAGAAAGATACAAACATTCTGTGCCTTCACTGGCGTTTTTATTGAAATATTCGACAAAGTCTCCCGGATTTACCTGAGAGGTTTTGGGAACAATTCCTTGTTCCATAAATTTATTCATACTATCAAGATCAATCTCCCGTTTATCGCGATAAGCGGTTCCCTCAATAATAACATTTAACGATACCATATCCAATTGGGGATGGTTTATAAACTCTTTTGGCAAATCACACATACTATCAACTAAAAGTCTTATCATTTTCGTTTCTTTCCGTTTCTTAACGATCCTCGTTGCAAGAATTATTATATTTTTTTCGTAGATCTCCTGTACCTGGCCCAGACTTTCAAATACTCAAGTTTAGGATTTTATTTAACCAGATTAAATAAAATATTTTCAGCGGTATTAATTTGATTGTCATATTAAAAACGCATTTTCAAACATCGCATCATCACTTTTCGATTTTAAACACCTGCTGCTAAATAATACCACAAAAAACAACTTTTTTTCACTAAATATTATTTTTCTAAACTTTTAATTATTTTCACAAGCAAAAAACCGTCTCTCAATGAGAGGCGGTTTTATATAGTAGAGATTGCGGATTAATGGAAAATATCCGATCGGGTATTTATTTTAAAATCTGCATTAGCTACCATACTGTTTTATCCTAGTCAGCCAACATTTTTGCAACAACTCCAGATCCAACGGTACGTCCGCCTTCACGAATAGCAAAACGTAAACCTTCTTCGATCGCGATTGGTGTGATCAGAGTAATTTCCATTTGAACGTTATCCCCCGGCATTACCATTTCAACGCCTTCCGGTAACTTGATGACACCTGTTACGTCTGTTGTACGGAAATAGAATTGTGGTCGATATCCGTCAAAGAATGGGGTATGACGGCCACCTTCTTCTTTGGTTAAGACATATACTTCTGATGTATAATGGGTATGTGGTTTAATTGAACCTGGTTTAGCCAATACTTGACCACGTTCGATTTGAGTCCGATCAACTCCACGTAGTAAAGCACCAACGTTATCGCCTGATCGACCTTCGTCGAGTAATTTTCTGAACATTTCAATCCCGGTTACAACCGTTTTTCGAACATCATGAATCCCCACGATTTCAACTTCTTCGCCAACTTTTACAACCCCACGCTCAATACGTCCGGTAGCAACCGTTCCCCGGCCAGTAATTGAGAACACATCTTCGACGGGCATTAAGAATGGTTTGTCAGTATCCCGAACCGGTGCTGGAATCCATTCATCAACAGCTGTCATCAGTTCAACAATTTTGTCGGCCCAAGGACCATCTGGATCTTCTAATGCTTTTAAAGCGGAACCTGCAATGATTGGTGTATCATCACCTGGGAAATCATATTCGTCTAATAACTCACGAACTTCCATTTCAACTAATTCCAGTAATTCTTCGTCATCAACCATATCAACTTTGTTTAAGAAAACAATGATGTATGGTACGCCTACCTGACGGCTTAACAGAATATGTTCACGAGTTTGTGGCATCGGACCATCAGCAGCACTAACAACCAGGATTGCGCCATCCATTTGAGCTGCACCAGTGATCATGTTCTTAACATAATCGGCATGTCCCGGGCAGTCTACATGAGCGTAGTGACGATTTGCCGTTTCATATTCAACATGAGCTGTTGAAATCGTGATTCCACGTTCTCTTTCTTCTGGCGCTTTATCGATATTTTCAAATGCGACAGCTTCTCCGGTACCAAATCGTTTGTTTAATACGGATGTGATTGCTGCTGTTAATGTTGTTTTACCATGATCGACGTGGCCAATTGTTCCAACATTTACATGTGGCTTATTTCTTTCAAATTTTGACTTTGCCATTTGTATTCTCCTTAAAAATCTAAAAATTATCGTTTCACTAATATGTCAATTTTAATTTGTGATATAAAAATGGAGCCCTCATCCGGATTTGAACCGGAGACCCCCACCTTACCATGGTGGTGCTCTACCTACTGAGCTATGAGGGCTCTATAACAAAAATGGTGGGAGAAGATGGATTCGAACCATCGTAGACGTCGTCAACGGATTTACAGTCCGCCCCCTTTAGCCACTCGGGCATTCTCCCACTTGCTTATTAATCAGCCTCTCTATAATAATTTGTTTTCGTTTTTTTGTCAACTGTTTTTTACAATCTTTTACCAATTTTTTTCCGAATTCGTTGTAACGCATTATCAACTGATTTATTGCTACACTCAAGTACCTCAGAGATTTCTAAGTATGACGCCCCCTGAATATAATACGAGAGTACTTTTTTTTCATAACTGGATAATTCTCTTTTAACATCAAGCATCAGTTGTTCCAATTCTTCTTCTTTAATTAACTCGGCCCCCGGTTCGACACTTTTCTTAGCCGCCAAGCGATCAATAATAATATTATGGGGTTCTTCTTCAGAGACCGCCGCGTAAATCGAGACAGAATTGTTCAACAGCATATGTTTTTGACGATTTGCCGAACTGATTGCGGTTTGGATTTGACGTTCAATACAAAGATTGGCAAAAGTCGAAAAGCGGGCATCCCGATCTGGTTTAAAATCCCAAATTGCTTTTAGCAAACCAATCATCCCTTCTTGGATCAGGTCTTCATTATCCCCACCCACTAAATAATAAGCTCGTGCCCGGATCAGTACAATTTTGCGGTATTTTTCCAATAAAAACTCTTCCGCTTCCTTATCCCCTGACTGCGCCCGTTTCACCAAGTCGGATTCTAATTTTTTTTCGTTGTTTTTATTTTCCATTTGTTCCCCGTGTTATTCTTTGATCCGCATTTTATTAAATTGATCAAGGGTATCCTCATCTAAAAAGTCACTTAATTTAACCCCTTGCGACTGACTGTCTTTTTTCTTTTTTTCTCTGAAATTTTGCTGCGTCGCTTCCATATCCTGGATCAGTTCCCGCACCGGCACCCGCTCAGCCCCACTGGCCATGACCATTTGTTGTAACGCAAAGTCTGACGTTACTACCCGCACGTTAAGTGAATTAGATAAACGGTAAACCAATTTTTCGATATAGCTATCAGCAGTTTTGTTTTTTTCTGTAAAAACAACTTTAATGCGTCCCACAAACGTTTCTCTTTGCTCAAACGATTGCTGTTGATAAGCATCGAAAACAAGGATGGTTTCCCATCCTTTGAATCCGCTATAACCATTTAAATCATCAATTAATTTTATTCTGGCCTCTTCCAATTGGATCTCGGAAAGGCGTTTTAAATCATCTGAACCATGGATAACGTTATAGCCATCCACAATTAATATAGTTTTCATTGGAATCGTTGTTTAGCCGCCTCGGCAAGAATAATGGCAGCTGCTGCTGAAGCATTAAACGATTCAATGTCGCCATAGGTTGGAATAGAGACGGAAAAATCACATTGTTTTTTGATATTCGCACTGATTCCCGTACCTTCATTTCCGATAACAATAGCCAATGCCCCTTTGTAGTCGGCTTTGTAATAAGGGTTTTCGCCCATATCGGTAGCCATGATCCAGAAATCCTTTTTCTTAAGTTCTTCGATCGTTTGGCTGATATTGGTAACCTTCACAATTGGGGTATGGGATATCGCTCCCGATGAAGCTTTTACTGAAACCGCCGTTAACGAAGCAGAGCGGCGATTCGGAATAATCACGCCATCGACCCCACAAAGATTTGCACTTCGGACAATCGCACCCAAATTATGGGGATCAGTAAGATGATCCAAAATGACAATCAATGGTTCGCGTTTTTTTGCTTTAGCGTGATCAAGAATATCCTGAATATTACTGTATGGGAATGGTGCCATCAGCGCTACAATGCCTTGATGGACCTGGCCATCGGCCAAATAATCTAATTTTGCTTTTTCGACTGAATGAATAATGATGTTCTTTTTTTTGGCGGCATCCATTATTTTTTTTAGGACATGATCGGTGTTGTCTTTCAAAACCAACAGCTTATCCATTTCTTGATCGGATCGCAACGCTTCCATAACCGGATTTTTTCCGACAATAACAAACGTTTCTTCGGTAACGCCCTCATCTTCACGATTATATCCGTCAAACTTGCGTTGCGGTTTACGATCATCATAACGGCGCGACCCCCGTTCTTCATTTTGACCGCGGGAGGCATATTTACGAGGCTTTTTATCGTCCTGTTTTCCACGCTCCTCGAAATTCCGGCTATTCTTTTCAGCTTTGGCGCCGCGTTCCTCAAATTGACGCGGTTTTTTATCACCCTTTAGCTCGTCTTTTTTTTTGCTGCGAGGCTTATCATTTTTTTTACTGCTGTTCGATCGACCATTTGATATCCGTTTCATTTTTTCCCCTATCTTTTAATTAAAATCAATTCCGGTATTCCTTACCGATTTTCATTATCGGTAGTATCTTTTTTGTTACTTGTTTCGTTCCTATTGTTTAACGTTTCGACTTGATCAACTCTGCGTTTGCGCGGTGGCAATGGTCCATAATACTGATAATAATGGGTTTTAATATCACCATTATAAAGTTTTCTATTTTTAGTTGCGGCCTGACCAAAATATTTTTCAAATTTTTCATATCCGGTAATAATAAAATATGACCAATCATCCAAACTTCTGAATACTTTTCCCATATCCCGGTACAAACGCTGAATTTCTTTTTCCTCTCCGATCCGTTCCCCATAAGGCGGATTGGTAATAATCACACCGTATTTTTTCTTGGTTGAAACGGCTTGAACCGGCAGTTTCTGAAAAGCTACCAACTCAGTCACGCCAGCCAATTCAGCATTGGTACGGGCTTGTTTGAGAGCGTCGGGATCACAGTCTGAGCCAAGCAGCAAAAATTCCTTATCGTTAATTGCCGCTTCGGCTTCTTGTCTTGCTTGTTCCCATAGATCAGCCGGTAATGCCGCCCATGTTTCCGAAACAAAATCCCGTTTCAAACCAGGAGCAATGTTTTTACCGATCATTGCGGCTTCAATAACAATCGTTCCAGATCCGCACAGCGGGTCCAGAAAAAAACGATCCGGTCGCCAATGCGACAAATAAACCAACGCCGCCGAAATGGTTTCCTTTAAGGGCGCTTCATTTCCGTATTGACGATAGCCCCGCTTATTCAGGCCCGACCCACTGGTATCAAGGGAAAGGGTGACCTCGTCTTTTAGAATTTGAATATGAATCGGGTATCGTCCGCCATTCTCTTCAAACCAATCGACATGATATTTTGATTTCAGTCTTTCGACTACCGCTTTTTTGACAATCCGTTGACCATCCGATTTACTAAACAACGTCGATTTAACGCTGGTGATTTTTGCTGCCGGAAACTCGCCATCAACCGGAATCCAGTTTTCCCATGGCAGTGCCTTGGTTTTTTCAAAAAGTTCATCAAACGTGACCGCTTTAAAACGACCAATCTCCAAAAGCACCCGATCAGCACAGCGCAACCAGAGATTTGAGCGCGGGATCGCCTCTAATGGTGCACAGTAACGAATTTTTCCGTTCTCAACTTCCGTTACTTCGTATCCCAGTTTTTTTATTTCTTCTTTTACCACACTTTCAATTCCAAAAGCAACGGTGGCAATCAAATTTATT
This sequence comes from uncultured Acetobacterium sp., assembly GCA_965140355.1. Lineage (GTDB taxonomy): Bacteria > Bacillota > Clostridia > Eubacteriales > Eubacteriaceae > Acetobacterium. Next base: position 477,182 of record OZ223194.1, read on the forward strand.
TTTTTCGACATTCAATTTTCCTTTATCATTATTTTTATAGTACGAATATTATATTGTAACATAACATCTTATTTTAACCTAATTAATACCCAATATCTATAAAAAACATCGCTATATCAGATTAACATAGCGATGTTTCGGATTTAATACCTATTTTTCTTAAAAAGTCTTAATTTCTTCATCCCGACCATAAACCAGAAACCCGACATACTGGCCGTTATCCCAGGCGGCAATCTGTTTACCAAATTTTTTCTTCATCGCCACCAAATTTACCTGATAACCGTTACCGCGCCAAACATCAGCCGCTTTAATCACGTCTACCATATTGTTGGCTTGCGAATCATAAAATAAAATCACCGCCGGATCAATTTGCTGAGCACTTTTTTGCTCTTCCAGCAAAATAGTAATAATCCGCTCAAAACCGATTGAAAAGCCAACTGCCGGAACTGAAACCTTGCTGTATTTTCCAATCATATTGTCGTATCGACCACCGCCGGCAATGGAATAACCATAAGGTCCGTAACTCACTTCAAAAATAAGTCCGGTATAATAACCCATTCCTCGGATCAGTGAAAAATCAAAAACGACCTCAAAGTTATCATTTGCCAGAATTCTTACGGTATTAATCGTTTGAGTTAATTCCTCAATAGCCGTCGGATCAGCTATCCATTGGTCCAGATTATCCAAATTAATGCTGGTGACACACCGCATCAGCTCCGCTACTGTTTCCGGTTCGTAACCTTTATTGATTAACTCCTGCGTTACCCCCTCGACGCCAATCTTGTCGAGTTTATCGAGGGTAATACAAACCGAACCAATCGCCTCATTGTCAAAGCCGGCTTTTTTGATCACTTCGCTTAGCAGTTGACGATGATTTACTTTTATCGTGAATCCCTTGAAACCCAGCGCTAATAGCGCTTTGGCAGTCGTATCCATTAATTCAATTTCGGCTTGAATCGTTGGATCGCCGATAATATCGATATCACATTGTTTAAACGAACGAAAACGCCCCTTCTGAGGTCGTTCGGCCCGAAACACATTGCCAATTTGAATCGCTTTAAAAGGTGTTTCAAGAACTTCCTGATTATTCGAATAAAAACGGCTTAGCGGCAATGTTAAGTCAAATCGTAAGCCCATGTCGCACAAATCCAAGACACTGGCATCGGGGTTTAAGGCTAATTTTTCGCCCCGCTTTAAAACCGTGAAAAGCATCTTTAAATTTTCGCCGCCGTCACTGCCCAGCAACAACTCCAGGTTTTCCATCACCGGGGTTTCAATCCGGCTAAAGCCGTGACTCCGGTAAACGGCTAGGATCTGCTGTTCCAGCCGATCCCGTATTTTCATTTCATCGGGTAAAATATCCCGGGTTCCTCTAACAGGTTTTGAACTGATCATCTCGACCCCTTCTATACTAAATTGATTTGTTTGAACGCTTTCTTGCCTTTTTTAAGCACCAGTTTTCCATCCTTAAAATCGGCTGCCGTTATTAACAGTTTGAAATCATCAACTTTTTTGCCATCAACAAGAATACCGCCTTGTTGAACCAATCGGCGCCCTTCGCTCCGAGTCGGAATCAGCTTAGCCACTTCCAACAATGCCAAAATATCGATTCCTTCGCCCAGTTCATGACGTGATAATTCGACGCTGGGAATATCCGCTTCGCTCTGGTCACCGGCAAATAGTTTTCGCGCCGCATTTTGCGCTTCTTGCGCCGCTGCCGTGCCGTGAATAATTTCGGTAACGGTGAACGCCAGGATTTCTTTGGCTTTATTAATTTCAGAATCTTTTAAAGCACCTAACCGACGCACTTCATCCATCGGAATAAAGGTCAGTAAGGCCAGACATTTCTCAACGTCAGCATCGGCAATATTGCGCCAGTATTGATAAAAATCATAAGGTGATGTTTTTTCAGGATCTAACCACAAGGCCCCCTTCGCCGTTTTACCCATCTTAATTCCTTCACTGGTTGTTAACAGCGAGAAGGTCATGCCAAAGACCTGTTCGGCATCTTTACGTCGAACCAATTCAACCCCGGCAATAATGTTAGACCACTGATCATTTCCGCCAAATTGCATCTTACAGCGCTGCTCTTTATGGAGCACATAAAAATCATAGGCTTGCAAAAGCATATAATTGAATTCCAAAAAGGTCAGGCCTTTTTCCATTCGCGATTTATAGCAATCTGCCGCCAACATCCGATTTACCGAAAAATGAGCCCCGATTTCCCGTAAAAAATCGATGTAATTAAGCGGTAATAACCACTCGGCATTATTAATCATCACGGCTTTGTCATCTTCAAAGGTTAGAAATTTTTCAAACACTTTTCTAAATTTTTCACCGTTCGCGGCAATCCGTTCCGGCGTCATTACCTGACGCATGTCGGTTCGTCCCGAAGGGTCGCCAATCATCGTCGTCCCACCGCCAATCAAAGCGATCGGGCGATGACCATGCCGTTGCATATGCGCCATTACCATGATCTGGATAAAATGCCCAATATGAAGGCTATCTGCCGTCGGATCAAAACCAATATAGAAGGAAACGGATTCTTCCGCTAATAATTTTTTTATCTCTGCTTCATGAGTACATTGTTCAATAAACCCACGTTCCTGTAACACATCAAATACATTCTCCATTAATACAATATCCTTTCCTTATTCAACTGGGAACTTCCCACCCTATTTATATTACAATTTATGTTAATCTAACGGATCTTCTAATTCCAACTGCTCTTTTTTCTGTTCCCAACGAAGCAACGCCTCTTCAAAAAACACTTTAATTACTGCAAACATCGGAATCGCAACAAACATTCCCAGGACTCCAAAAAGACTCCCCCCAACAATTACACTAACCAATACCCAAAAAGGATTCAATTCGACAATTTTTCCTAAAACATTGGGCGCTAAAACGTTACCGTCAAACTGTTGCACAATCAAAATCCAAATCGCTGCCCACAACGCTTTTGACGGATCATCAATCAATGTAATTAGCACCGCAGGAACCGCCCCAATAATTGGGCCAAAATAGGGAATCACATTTGTAATGGCCACAATCACCCCGAACAGCGGCGCATATTTAACACCAATCACCAGCAGTCCTAAATAATAAAGAAAGCCAATTAACATTGACGTCAAAATTTTTCCGGTAAAATATTTATAGAAGATCTCATCAATCGTTAACACAGCCCAATGACTGCCATTATATAAGGTTTTATTCAAAACTGCTTTAGCAAATCGATCAACTTGATCACTAATTCGCTCCTTGTCAAGCATCAGATACATACCAATAAAAAAGACAATAAAAAAGGAAATGATAAAACCAATAGTTCCCTTCAAAAAAACAAAAGCAAAATTTCCAATATTTTTGACTGAATCCGGATTTGTTCCAAAATACGAAGCCACCTGGTTCAGAATATCGCGTGAAGTCAAGTTTTGAAAACTTTCAATTGTATATCTAAGTTCGGTAAAAATATCATTCGCCGCACCACCTTTGGCCAAACTTTCACCTAAATACTTGTCAATCGTTACTAAATATTGGGGTGTCTGCGAAATAAGCCCCGTCAGACTCTCGACCACTGACGGAATTGTTGCATAAAAAAATAAAACAATTAAAACAATTGTAATCACGTAAACAATCAGGATCGAAACCAAACGAATCCCACGCGCTTTGGTTTGACTGCTGGGAACTGTTTTAAAGATAAATTTTTCAATTCCACGCATCGGCCTAAACAGAAAATATGCCAACACAATTCCTACTAGAATCGGCATCAATACTTCAAGCGTTCCGGTGATAGCTGTTCCAATTGATGTTGTAATCACGCCAAAATTATCTAGTATTTTATAAATCAAAAGTAGCATCAATGCTCCGACTAAAAAATAGCCGTACTTCTTGACCAGTTCCATATCGATCTTAAATTTCACGTACTCCTCCATTATTCTATTTACTCGCATTATATCTTAACATTTAACCGGAAAAAATTAAAGCAGTTTCAAATAGAATCTTAAATTAAGATTAAACTAAAATAAAATGGCTTTAAATTAAAGTTTTCCTTGTGTTTTAGAGAAACTTATCATAATATTTTGGTATAACTATTCTTTGTTTAGGAGTAACCATGATCTATATAGCCATTATTATTTTTGTTATTTTTCTCGACCAGTATTCAAAATATCTGGTTGTTTCACATATAAAACCAATCGATACGTTGCCCATCGTTCCAGATGTTTTTCACTTGACCTATGCCGAAAATACTGGTGCAGCTTTTAGCCTTTTAACCGACAAGCAAATATTTTTGATCATTATGACCCTTGTTTTTATTGGCGTCCTGATTTATTTTTTAATTAAAATCCCCAATACCAAGGAAAACCGCGTGATTAACACCGCCCTTGCGTGTATCATTGGTGGTGCCTCCGGCAATCTGCTGGATCGCTTACGCCTTGATTTTGTTGTCGATTTTCTTGATTTTCGCATGATTAAGTTCGCCATTTTTAATTTTGCCGATATGTTTGTCGTATGTGGCAGTATTATTCTGATTTTTGCTTTATTTACCAATAAAAATTTTCTGGAAAATAATGACTTCGGTGACCTTAAATAAATTCTATCATTAAAACGCTTCCTGAAAAATAATCACTTATTTTTCAGGAAGCGTTTTTTATTTTTATTCAAAATCCGGCGGTCTAAATTTCCAGCAAACTCAGCATATTATCACCAGTCATATAAATATGCTCACAAGCAGCCTGGTTTGCTTTCGCTGCTTCGCCTTTTTCAATCTGTCTGATGATCTCCATATGTTGATTCACAAGTGGGGTTTTATCCTCAATACGATGAACATATTCGGCTCTAAATCGTTGCATCTGTTCTCTTAAACTATTAATCATCAGCAATAATTTAATGTTATTCGAAGCCTTATAAATGGTTTCATGAATATGCATATCGTGTTTTATAATCCCCTCTTCATCATTATGCAATGCCGCTTCGCCAAATTGTTCATTTGCTTCATATAATATTGTAATTTCATCTTTAGTGGCCTTCATTGCCGCAAGTTCAGCCGCAAGGCCTTCTAAGGCCCGACGAATCTCCATCATTTCTTTTAGATCATTAACCGACATCGGTGTCACATACACCCCTTTTCGGGGCACCATTTTAACCAAACCTTCCAATTCAAGTTTTCTAATTGATTCCCTTACCGGGGTTCTACTGACACCCATTTGTTCGGCTAGCTGAACCTCCATTAAACGTTGTCCCGGCTGGAGTTCCCCGGTAATAATGGCGCACCGGATGGTTTCGAAAACAATTTCTCTTAACGGCTTACACGAACTTATATCAAGGGTCAAACCTTTTTTATCATTCCACATCATCGACTCCTTCTTTTTCGCAAGTTTGAGTTAAAAAACACAACTTATATTTATCGCTGCATCGTTCCCATGATCGCTTTGCCAACTTATAATTCCGATAATATCCGACCACCGTCGAACCACTACCTGTCATCACCGCTGCCAGTGCCCCTTGGCTCAACAGCGCTTTTTTTAGTGCCGCTATTTCCGGGTAACACGCAAAAGCAACGTTTTCAAAAACATTGCCAATAACATCGTGCAGACGTTCATAATCGGCATTATTTAATACCTCTATCAATGCCGTTATATCGGGATGCTTGGTGATTGTTAACTCGTCCAATTTTTTAAACGCCCACGGCGTCGCAATATCAATATCTGGTTTAACAACTAAGACAAACATTTTATCCAACTCTTGCAGTGGCGTTATTTTTTCTCCAATGCCTTCCACCAAAGCGGTTCCCCCAACTAGGCAATAGGGGATATCGGCCCCAATTGTGACTCCTATTTCAATCAATTCAGCCGTTGAAAGATTAAGCCCCCAAAGTTGATTAAGACCCTTCAACGTCGCCGCCGCATCACTGCTTCCGCCAGCCAAACCTGCCTGGGCCGGGATTTTTTTTTCAAGATGAATTTTGATCCCCTTAGTAATATTAAACTGACTTTGAATTTTTCGCACAACTTTCATCACCAGATTACGTTCATCAAGAGGAATCGATCGCCCATTAGATGTTAACAGAACCTCATCGTCACAGGGCTCAAAGATCAATTGATCTTCCAGGTCAACTGAATGATTGATCATTTTCATTTCATGGTACCCATCTGCTCGAATTCCCGTTACATCAAGAGCTAAATTAACTTTCGCTCTGGCTTTTAAAACAATTGTGGCCATTTTTCCCTCTCATTGTACTTATAATATTGTATACTTTATTCATTATAGCATAATCCTACCGTGTTTGAAATAAAAATCATCGTTGAAAGCTCCCTTTTTTAGTGTATAATCTAATTAAAATCATCACCTTGGACTGCTTCAAGTCCCTGCACACAGGAAAATTACAGCGGTTATTACCGTTGAACACGCTTTTTTTATCGGATCTGAACGTGTTTTTCTACAATTAATTTACAATTCCGTTGTAATCGCGTTTTTTTAACATTTTAGAGGAGATAAAACCATGCCAATTCATTTTAATAACGATTGGGAAAAACCCATTCAACAGGAACTTAATGAAGACTACTACCGCACACTACGCCATTTTTTAATCAATGAATATCGAAGTCGCCCCATTTACCCTCCGATGGGCGATATTTTTAATGCTTTTCATTATACGTCCTTTTCGGATACAAAGGTTTGTATCATTGGCCAAGATCCTTATCATGGTCCCGGTCAAGCCCACGGATTAGCTTTTTCTGTTAAGCCCGGGGTTTCAATTCCCCCATCGCTGCTTAATATTTATAAAGAATTAGAATCCGATTTAGGGTATCCGATTCCGCTTCATGGCTGTCTAAACAGCTGGGCCGAGCAAGGCGTACTATTGCTCAATGCCGTTCTTACTGTCCGCGGTGGCCAAGCCGGATCACACCGGAATATGGGTTGGGAAACTTTTACCAGTCACATCATCGAAAACTTAAACAACCGTTCCGAACCGGTTATCTTTATCTTATGGGGCCGCGACGCCCAAAATAAAAAATCATTAATTACAAACAGCTGGCATCCAATCATTCAGTCACCCCATCCCAGTCCCTTATCTGCGCATCGGGGATTTTTTGGCAGCCGTCCTTTTTCAAAAACCAACAATTTGCTAACAGAAAGAGGGATTGCCCCTATTGACTGGTCTATTAAAGCTTTTGATTCACCCATTGAGCAACAATAATGGATCTGAATCTTTTAGTATGGATTCATCAACATCTTGTTGTTGCGCAGCTTAACGATTTTTTTGTCTTTATCACCAATCTATGGGGAAATGGTCTTTTAGCCGTACTTCTTACCTTAATTCTGATCATAAAAAAAGAAACCCGCTTAACAGGTCTCATTATTGCAGCTTCCCTTTTATTCGACCTTCTCATTGTTAATGTAATGCTCAAACCGCTGATTGCCAGACCGCGCCCTTACACCTTTTACCAAATTGAGATGTTATTACCGGAACAAAAAGATTTTTCTTTTCCCTCCGGACACAGTTCTTCGATTTTTGCGTTTGTCTGGGCTTACTTCAGCACTCGCAAAAATTTGCTTCGATGGTTACTTCTGGGGTTTGCTTTACTTGTCTCCTTTTCTCGCCTTTATCTTTTTGTGCATTATCCCAGTGATGTTTTAGCCGGGATAATAATTGGTATCCTATGTGCTGTTTTAGCGAAGTGGCTGATTAACAAATTCACTGACAAACCCTGGCTAATTAACATTTTAAAATAACGGCCAGCTCTGATACGCTATATCAGAGCTATTTTTTTTCTCAAATCGACAATTTCTTCTAGGCTAAGCTGACCTGGCGCTGTTTTTCCGGTTCCGGCTGTATAGGTTAGCGATCCACCACATAATTCCGTCACAATTCGGGTTATCCCGCCTAATTCGCCCATAGCAATCGCAATGATTGTTTTTTCGCTTTGGTCATTATAATTTAGTGTTTCTCGCAACACACAACGAAGGTCCGCCGTTGTGTGCGGTGTCACTGCTAACTTCAGGACATCACCTCCGATGCTGTCCATAGCTGTATAAAGGGCTGTCATTTCCTTTGAATTTGGTGTTTTTTCAAAATTATGATGCGAAACAATCCATTGTGTGCAACTGTCTTTTAAAACCTGTTTAATGCGCTCTAAAAAGGTCGCTTCATTATTAAGTTCAACATCAACATAATCAACTACCTTGCTTTTAATCGCCGTTGTTATCGCTGCTTCGCGGATTTCATCACTCGTGAGACAAACGCCGCCTTCGCGGTGACTACGATAAGTATAAATAAGACCCTGATTGGGCATCCGCGCTTTTATTGCGTTTAAAAGATTTATTTCATCGTCGCTTTCAACTACCTCATCTGGCATAAAATGATCCCGACGCCATTCTAAAAAATCACAACCGTTGGCAACACCAGCTTCAACATCTGCCAATAACTCATTTTGATTCCGACTGATTATCGGAATACATGAGGCAAATGTGTTTTTTTCAATCCGTTTAAAAACCTTGTCACATTTCATATATTTTTCCTTCCAATATTTTTCCTTCCAAAGTCATGATTCAGCCGATATCACACCCAGCCAAACCTTTATTTATTTTTGATTCAAAAGTCCAATGTTTTTGATTTCGACCGATATCGTTCCGTCCGGATTGTTTTTAAATTCAATGATATCGTTTCTTTTGAGTTGCTCCATCGGAATGCTGATTTCAATACCAGTGTCGGTGATAAATTTCTGTTTACCATATATTTTCTTTTCAATATTTGCTGTAACCGGAATTTTTTTGTCATAAACCCCTTTTTCTTCCAACGACTCTTTAAATTGCTCCTGAATGGTCATATCGCCATCAAAAACTGCCTTAGCGATGTTTTCAACATCAATCTCGCTTTCGGTTTCATAATCCTCTGCCAGTACGGTTTTGGCGGCATTCAATTTTTCATAATCCCCGCCATATTCTCTGCCAATTACTTCTCGGACGGTTTTATCAATAATATCAAATGCTGCTTTCTCTGAAATTGCTGGCTCGCAAAATATTAATTGATTGGAAATATAATAATCTTTCTCATTATTGATCGGAAATTTTTTCTCTTTAAGCAAAACTGCTTCTGTTGCTAAATTAATTAAGATAAACTCATCTAACTTTTGACTTTCGGTTGGTAAAACACAGGGTTGAACCAGAATATCATTGATCAAGCCATTTTCGGTATTCACATAATGGATATACCCTTGTTTATAGTTAAACTTCAAAATTCCCAAATATGTTTCATGATCAACGTTGAAATCAACAAAAACCAGATCCGCTGAGGGGATCTCAATATTCTCCAACATAAAATCAAAAAAAAGTTGCGCTATTTCAGAACTGACGCGAACCAAATCATGGGGATTATTTTGATAATCTTGTATCTTTTCCCTAAATGGGCTGCCCGCACGAAAAACAGTTCTTTTTGTTTCGGGATCTTTTAACGACCGTTCGACATGTTTTTCGACATATTCCTTGACCAACACCGTCATCTTTAATAACTGATCGGACAAAACTGGTATTGTCGCATTGGTATCCAAGACATGTAAAATAGCTTTGTTAATACTAATCTCTAATTTCATTTTATTTTCCTATTCTATGTGTTTATTTATTAAATTTCAATACTTTTGCGTAAATAAAAAACAGCCACGAATGACTGTTTGATCCCGTTTATGGTACGCCCAGAGGGGCTCGAACCCCCAACCTACTGGTTCGAAGCCAGGCACTCTATCCAATTGAGCTATGGGCGCACATAAGTTGTTTAAAAAAGATTTGCATGAAAATATCTCACAAATATCTGATTTATTAAATTTTGGAGCGGAAGACGAGATTTGAACTCGCGACCCTCGCCTTGGCAAGGCGATGCTCTACCACTGAGCCACTTCCGCTGGTATGTGGTGCGGATGAAGGGACTTGAACCCATACATCATAAGATACTAGATCCTAAGTCTAGCGCGTCTGCCAATTCCGCCACATCCGCAAAGCGTTGTTACTTTCTGTAACGTGCCTGATTATAATAACAAAATGTGTGGGTTTTGTCAACCGCTTTAGATGGTTTTTTTAATTTTTTTAGCTATTATTTTTAATAATTTCAAACAGCTGCAATCATTTAAAAATTCAATATCCATTCAAAGTCAATAAGATGTAAAAAGAGTATAAAATTACGACTCGCAATCTTACACTCAACGCCTAGATAGCTTTCTTATCACACTTTGGAGCGGAAGACGAGATTCGAACTCGCGACCCCCGGCTTGGGAAGCCAGTGCTCTACCACTGAGCCACTTCCGCAACACTGTAATTATAACAATTATTTGATCTCAATGCAAGCATTTATTTTACACAAATAAATATATTCCCGACACTGAATTGACTAATCACACTGGTATTAATTAACTTTTGTTGATATAACATCTCTTGGTTTTTCAGCATCTGCTTTTTTATCCCAAGGTAAAATATCGCCCTCTTCTTTTAGATATTCTAATACTTCCCAAATTCCCTCGCCAGTGTAAGAACTAACCCTAAAAACTGTCTCGCAACCGGCTAATTCAAGCCAGCCTACCGCTTGCTCAACATTTGCCTCCTGTGCGTCAATTTGCGTTACAATACCAATACACGGTCGATTGGCAACCGGGGTTACACATGGTGGATAAAGCGAATATGGTTCCGTTGCATTAATTAATAAGGCTACAATATCAGCTTCATACGAATATAATGCCAATGCCCGGGCTAATACTTTCGTTTCTGCATATTCCCCAGGGGTATCAATAACGACGTCATAATGATTCACATATTGAGTTTTTTCATAACGTATTTCTTTTCCTTTTAATGCCTGTCTTAATGTCGTTTTACCGCATTCACTACGGCCAACTAAAATCATTTTTTTCATATTATGCCTTCGCTTTCAGGTAGACGTAATCTCACAAATTGTAAACTTTAAGGTTTTTTGTAAATAAGCCAATATCGTTTTAATTGCCGAATCTACTTCAGAAATTCGCCCGGTAAACATTAACGTGCCACTAAATCGATCAATAAAGCCCAAATCAATCACAGCCGTTTTAACCGCTAAATCGCCCGCAATAACCGATATTTCTGATGGTGTCATACTAAGGATGCCAATCGCTGCTTTTTGATAATCAACACTGGGATTCAAGCCCAATTTCTTATAAACAATCGCATCGGGGCTTGCAATAATATGCGCTAAAGTTACCTGTTTCCCCGGTACAGTTTCTTGAATAATTCGCTATTTTCCTTCATTCGCATTTAATATATTTTCCACTTAAACATCTCCTTTTTCGCGTCTTGATCGCTAGTATTGTCCTTTAATGTTCTGATCTCAATTATATCATTTAGGAAAATTTTTTAAATGCCCGCAGACAAGTTTCACCAGTATTTTTTCTGTCATTTACTGGAATATTTCAACATACTACAAAGCATCACTATTTTCTGCATTAAAAAAACCGCATCACTGCGGTTAAAATTTCGATTGGTGACCCATGGGCGACTTGAACGCCCGACACCCTGATTAAAAGTCAGATGCTCTACCAACTGAGCTAATGGGTCATGATAATATTTAGTTTTGTTTGTCTTCATCTGTTTGTGTAATCCACTCGTTTGCCTAACTAAGCGATTCACTCAAAAATGTTCACTCATTTCATTCGTGCATTTTTGGTTCTCTGCTTATACCAACTGAGCTAATGGGTCATGATAATTATTTAGTTTTGTTTGTCTTCATCGATTTGTGTAATCCACTCGTTTGCCTGACTAAGCGATTCACTAAAAAATATTGGTGGGAGAAGATGGATTCGAACCATCGTAGACGTTGTCAACGGATTTACAGTCCGCCCCCTTTAGCCACTCGGGCATTCTCCCAAACAATTTTTGACAAAAAAATGGAGCTGATGAACGGACTTGAACCGTTAACCTGCTGATTACAAATCAGCTGCTCTGCCAATTGAGCCACATCAGCTTGAAGATAAAGTATTGTTTCATTAAATTAATTACTGCTAATCCGCTACACATAACTAAGCGATTCACTGCGTTTAAATGGCGACCTGGAAGAGACTCGAACTCTCGACCTCCAGCGTGACAGGCTGGCATTCTAACCAACTGAACTACCAGGCCGCATTAAAAATTAAATCTGGTGACCCCTAGGAGACTCGAACTCCTGTTACCGCCGTGAAAGGGCGGTGTCTTAACCGCTTGACCAAGGGGCCGTAATAAATGCGGATATGAAGCATTCTGTCTCACACCCGCTTGTTGTCTTAATGGCTCCCCAGGCTGGATTTGAACCAGCAACCTATCGGTTAACAGCCGAGTGCTCCACCGTTGAGCTACTGAGGATTATTTATAAAATCCCGCAACGTCCTATCCTCCCAGGCAGTTACCCACCAAGTACTTTCGGCGCTGGAAGACTTTACTTCTGTGTTCGGTATGGGAACAGGTGTGGCCCTTCCGCCATCGTCGCGAGACTCATTTAGCTTTATTTTTGCTAAAAAACAAATAGGTTCAAAGGAGCGTTAGCGGTTGACCCGGCTAAATGGTCCATCAATTGTTGTAAAAATTATCCATTTTCTTTTTAAAAATTTTTACAGCAATTGATGATCCTTGTTCCTACTTGTCTATGTTTATTCAGTTGTTTTTGATGATCTATCTAAAATCCGACAAATCAATCGAACAAATCGATCATTCGAAACAGCACAGTGTATAAATCTTGGATCAAGACCTCGGTCGATTAGTACTGGTCAGCTCCATATGTTGCCATACTTCCACATCCAGCCTATCTACCTGGTCGTCTACCAGGGACCTTAACCATTTCTGGTGAGATATCTTATCTTGAAGGGGGCTTCGTGCTTAGATGCCTTCAGCACTTATCCTTTCCAAACTTAGCTACCCAGCTATGCTCCTGGCGGAACAACTGGTGCACCAGTGGTTTGTCCATTCCGGTCCTCTCGTACTAGGAATAGCTCTTCTCAAATATCTGACGCCCACGACGGATAGGGACCGAACTGTCTCACGACGTTCTGAACCCAGCTCGCGTGCCTCTTTAATGGGCGAACAGCCCAACCCTTGGGACCTGCTTCAGCCCCAGGATGAGACGAGCCGACATCGAGGTGCCAAACCTCCCCGTCGATGTGGACTCTTGGGGGAGATAAGCCTGTTATCCCCGAGGTAGCTTTTATCCGTTGAGCGATGGCCCTTCCACTCGGAACCACCGGATCACTAAGCCCGACTTTCGTCTCTGCTCGAGATGTCTCTCTCGCAGTCAATCACCTTTTTGCCTTTGCACTCTAAGAGATGGTTTCCAACCATCCTGAAGGTAACTTTGGGCGCCTCCGATACTTTTTAGGAGGCGACCGCCCCAGTCAAACTGCCCGTCTGACACTGTCCGATGACCGGATTACGGCCACTCGTTAGAATTCCAATAGTACAAGGGTGGTATCCCAAGGATGGCTCCTTCGAAACTGGCGTCCCAAATTCTTTGCCTCCCACCTATCCTGTACGTCTACTATCAAAACTCAATGCCAGATTGCAGTAAAGCTCTACGGGGTCTTTCCGTCCTGTCGCGGGTAACTCGCATCTTCACGAGTACTACAATTTCACCGGGTGTGTTGTCGAGACAGCGCTCAAATCGTTACGCCTTTCGTGCGGGTCAGAACTTACCTGACAAGGAATTTCGCTACCTTAGGACCGTTATAGTTACGGCCGCCGTTTACTGGGGCTTAAATTTGCACCTTCGCTTGCGCTAAGCACTCCTCTTAACCTTCCAGCACCGGGCAGGCGTCAGCCCCTATACATCATCTTTCGATTTAGCAGAGACCTATGTTTTTGCTAAACAGTCGCTTGAGCCTCTTCTCTGCGGCCCCCCATCGGGGGGCACTCCTTCTCCCGAAGTTACGGAGTCATTTTGCCGAGTTCCTTAACAACACTTCTCCCGCTCATCTTAGGATTCTCTCCTCGCCTACCTGTGTCGGTTTACGGTACGGGCACCTTCTCTCTCAATAGAAGCTTTTCTTGACAGCGTGAAATCAGCGACTTCCCTACTTATTTTTCGTTCCCCGTCACGCCTTGGCCTTAAAGCAAAGGGGATTTGCCTCCCTTGCAAGCCTTGACGCTTGGCCCGGCTTTTCCAACTGCCGGGTTCGCTTATCCTTCTGTGTCACTCCATCTCTCAAACAATTAAAGGTGGTACAGGAATTTCAACCTGTTGTCCATCGCCTACGCTTCTCGCCTCGGCTTAGGCCCCGACTTACCCTGAGCGGACGAACCTTCCTCAGGAAACCTTGGGCTTTCGATGGTGAAGATTCTCACTTCACTTTCGCTACTCATGCCAACATTCTCTCTTGTCTTGTGTCCACCAATTCTTACAAATCAGCTTCGCCCTCAAGACATTGCTCCCCTACCACTATGGTAGTACCATAATCCATCGCTTCGGTGCCAGATTTTAGCCCCGTTCATCTTCGGCGCACCACCACTCGACCAGTGAGCTATTACGCACTCTTTAAATGTATGGCTGCTTCTAAGCCAACATCCTGGTTGTTTCTGCAGTTGCACATCCTTTCCCACTTAATCTGGACTTGGGGACCTTAGCGGATGGTCTGGGCTGTTTCCCTTTTGACTATGAGACTTATCTCACACAGTCTGACTGCCGTCTATAAGTGGATGGCATTCGGAGTTTGATAAGGTTCAGTAAGCTTTACGCCCCCTAGCCTATTCAGTGCTCTACCTCCATCACTCTCTTGACAACGCTAGCCCTAAAGCTATTTCGGGGAGAACCAGCTATCTCCGTGTTCGATTGGAATTTCACCCCTATCCACAACTCATCCAAGCCTTTTTCAACAGACACTGGTTCGGACCTCCACTTGGTTTTACCCAAGCTTCATCCTGGTCATGGATAGATCACACGGTTTCGGGTCTACAGCATGCAACTAATCGCCCTGTTCAGACTCGGTTTCCCTACGGCTCCGTACCTGAAGTACTTAACCTTGCTACATACCGTAACTCGTTGGCCCGTTCTACAAAAAGCACGCAGTCACGTTAGCTCCTGCTGCTTGTAAGCACAGGGTTTCAGTTTCTATTTCACTCCCCTTCCGGGGTTCTTTTCACCTTTCCCTCACGGTACTTTCCGCTATCGGTCAATCAGTAGTATTTAGCCTTGGGGGGTGGGCCCCCCATCTTCCCACAGGGTTACACGTGTCCCGTGGTACTCGTCGATTACCCACTCATATTACTTTCGTCTACGGGGATCTCACCCTCTGCGTCCGACCTTCCCATGTCGTTCGACTAATAATATCAGTTTGATGTAATCCGGGCTCTTCCTCGTTCGCTCGCCGCTACTGAAGGAATCGATGTTTCTTTCTTTTCCTCTGGGTACTAAGATGTTTCAGTTCTCCAGGTTCCCTCCATAACGCTATGTATTCACGTTACAGTGACTGATCTTCTATCAGCCGGGTTTCCCCATTCGGATATCTACGCTTTAACGGTTATGTGCACCTACACGTAGCTTTTCGCAGCTTGTCGCGTCCTTCGTCGGCTCTGATTGCCAAGGCATTCACCCTGTGCTCTTTTCTTCTTGATCCTATTTGATGTTACGTTTTCGTGTTAAGAAATTGTATTTCAAATTTTTTTTATACACTATGCTGTTTTCAATGATCGATGTTTTATTCAAATTTTCATTTGACTAATCGTTTTGCCTCAGCAAACGATCCGCTTGATATGTGAACTTGCGTTCATTTTTTGATGGTGGGCTTGGGAGGACTTGAACCTCCGACCTCACGCTTATCAGGCGTGCGCTCTAACCACCTGAGCTACAAGCCCATGCGTTTGTTTTAAAATTGGTGGAGATGAGGAGACTTGAACTCCTGACCCCCTGCTTGCAAGGCAGGTGCTCTCCCAACTGAGCTACACCCCCCCAAATATCAAAACGTATTTAGTTTTATGCTCTTTGCTTCTGTCTTGTATAACCAAATGGTCATACAAAAGAAAATAGTACCATGACTTCCTGTATTCCCTAGAAAGGAGGTGATCCAGCCGCACCTTCCGATACGGCTACCTTGTTACGACTTCACCCCAATTACTGACCCCACCTTCGGCAGCTGGCTCCTTACGGTTGCCTCACTGACTTCGGGTGTTGCCAACTCTCGTGGTGTGACGGGCGGTGTGTACAAGACCCGGGAACGCATTCACCGCAGCATTCTGATCTGCGATTACTAGCAACTCCAACTTCATGCAGGCGAGTTGCAGCCTGCAATCCGAACTGAGATCTGTTTTAAGGGATTAGCTTCACCTCGCGGTTTCGCAGCCCTCTGTTCAGACCATTGTAGCACGTGTGTAGCCCAGGTCATAAGGGGCATGATGATTTGACGTCGTCCCCACCTTCCTCCGTGTTATCCACGGCAGTCTGCTTAGAGTGCCCAACTAAATGATGGCAACTAACCACAGGGGTTGCGCTCGTTGCGGGACTTAACCCAACATCTCACGACACGAGCTGACGACAACCATGCACCACCTGTCTCTCTGTCCCCGAAGGGAAAGTCTGATCTCTCAGATTGTCAGAGGATGTCAAGACCTGGTAAGGTTCTTCGCGTTGCTTCGAATTAAACCACATGCTCCGCTGCTTGTGCGGGTCCCCGTCAATTCCTTTGAGTTTCAACCTTGCGGTCGTACTCCCCAGGCGGAGTGCTTATTGCGTTAGCTGCGGCACTGAGTCTCCCCAACACCTAGCACTCATCGTTTACGGCGTGGACTACCAGGGTATCTAATCCTGTTTGCTCCCCACGCTTTCGCACCTCAGCGTCAGTATTTGTCCAGCAAGCCGCCTTCGCCACCGGTGTTCCTCCTGATATCTACGCATTTCACCGCTACACCAGGAATTCCACTTGCCTCTCCAATACTCAAGTCTTTCAGTTTCAAATGCATGTCACCGGTTGAGCCGGTACCTTTCACATCTGACTTAAAAAACCGCCTGCGTGCCCTTTACGCCCAGTAAATCCGGACAACGCTTGTCCCCTACGTATTACCGCGGCTGCTGGCACGTAGTTAGCCGGGACTTTCTTCTTGGGTACCGTCTTTTTTTCTTCCCCAATAACAGAGCTTTACGATCCGAAAACCTTCTTCACTCACGCGGTATTGCTGCGTCAGGGTTGCCCCCATTGCGCAATATTCCCCACTGCTGCCTCCCGTAGGAGTCTGGACCGTGTCTCAGTTCCAGTGTGACCGTTCGCCCTCTCAGACCGGTTACCCATCGTCGCCTTGGTGAGCTGTTATCTCACCAACTAGCTAATGGGACGCGGGTCCATCCTATGGCGCCGGAGCGTTTAATACATCTGCCATGCGACAAACATATCTTATAAGGTATTACACCCAGTTTCCCGGGGCTATTCCTTTCCATAGGGTAGGTTACCCACGCGTTACTCACCCGTTCGCCACTTTCTAAAATTTCATTCACCCGAAGGATCCTTCCATTTTGTCTCGTTCGACTTGCATGTGTTAAGCATACCGCCAGCGTTCGTCCTGAGCCAGGATCAAACTCTCAATAAAAGTTTGTATTTAAAGCCGTTTGGCTTTTAAATGCTGTCTCATTTGAATAACTGTAGTTTATCCTCTACCGAGTTAATGTTTTTAAGAGTGCATCTCTCTGTTTCTATTTTAGCCATCTTCATCCTTATGGATGTTTTGGCTGTTTTACAGGTTTTATGGTACTATTCTCTTTTCTATGACCGCCGCTCTACAATCGTTCCCGACCGAAGAAGCTTTTCTATTATATCGTCACAATTCTCAATTGTCAAGTAGTTTTTTTTAATATTTTTTGATGTTATATTTTGTTGCTGTTGTCTTTGACGACCTTTGTAAGTATAAATACTTTTTCGCTCTTTGTCAATATCTATTTAATAATATTTTAAAAATTCTTATTATAACTTCGCTTAACTACCTGATCTACTAAAATAGTTGTTGCTTTTCTCCTTCAATTGAAAGCACAATCACTAAAAGTGTCAGCAAAATATAAAAAACAGTCCCGTTAAATCAACAAATATTTTAGGTAATTATTGCTACATGCCCAGTATTATATTATAATGCTATTGCCCAACAGGGACGCTTTTTACATTATATTATGGATTTATATTTTGATTTTAACTTCTTGGTTTGTATCACATAATACAAACGCCATTAGATAAGCTGCTATAATAATCCTAAAACACTAAATTTAGTACCGCACTTATTAACGTATCATCCATTTGGTATAAGTTATGTACAAAATGCCCTAGATGCCCGAGCAAAATAAAATTTTAGTTTTTATAAACCTAATTTTTATAAACCTAAACGATATTTCTCGTGATTTGTGCTCTCTTTTATCAATTTACTCCCATAAAAAATATTTTAACAATTGTTGATCAATTACTTAATTATAGTAATTTTCATGTCCCTGGTTCCTAAATTTAATTAATGATCAAAAGAAAAGAGGTATCAAATGAATCATAATGAACACGTTACGCATGACAGTCCAGCTTTTACCGCAAGTAAACCTAAATTTGGTTTAGCAAGAAAGCTGACATTTTTTTCCGTTTTTGGTGTGACAATGGTTGTCCTTGCTTTAGGCATAGTCTCCGTTAACATCGGGGCTAATGCCGTTCTTAATCAAGCTCATGATGACATGGAGGACTACGCCATTTCAAGTGCTAAACAAGTTGAAGCGGTTATTTCCGGAAATCTTTCAACGCTTGATGAAGTCGCAATGGGCAGCTCTGTCGCTTCGATGAATTGGCCTGCTCAGGTTGCAACACTCACCGACGATGTCAAGCGTTTAGGGTATGAAGATATGGCCATTGTTGACATGAATGGTCATGGCAAATATGTTATTAATGGCGGTGAATTTGACGTTGGCAGTGACCCCTGGTTTAAAGACGCCTATGCTGGTAAAAATACCATTTCTGATGTTACAATCAGTAAAGTCACCAATAAACCCAGCGTTTTCGAAACCGTTCCGATAAAAAACAATGATCAAGTCGTTGGACTGCTTATTGGCCGGCGCGATCCTAACTTTTTGCAGGATGTTGTCTCGAATATGGGCGCCGAAGGCGACCGTGAATATGGCTTTATCATTGCGAATGACGGCATGATGATGGCCCATCCTAACGGCGAATTGATTCAATCAGAAACCAATATCTTTAAAGAAGATTCTTTTGTAAGTTTTGTTGCTTCGTATAATGAATTGGGAACAAGCAAAACTGGTGTCGTCGATTATAATTACCTCGGCAAAGCAAAAATCGCTACTGCCGCACCAATCACCGATACCGACTGGACCCTTTTTTACACGATCTATGAAAGTGACTTAATGGCGCCAATCACTGATTTACGAAATATTACCTTCATCATTTCATTGGTTGTATTGGTACTTGGCGGCTTTTTTGGTTTTGCGATGTCCAACCAGATCGTCAAACCGATCATCAGAATAAAAAATGCTTTAGATCAACTTGCCCTTGGTGATGTCGAAATTACTGTCCCCGATATCCAAACCAAGGATGAAGTCGCCGATTTAGTCGCCTCTTTCCGGACCATGATTACCAATCGGAAAGATCAGGCCGAAGTCGCCCAACGACTGGCGGAAGGGGATTTTTCAGTTGAGATCATCCCGCAATCGGACAAAGATGTCCTTTCTCACTCAATGATTGCTGTCATCAAGCAGATGAACAAACTTTACGACGACATCGTTGAAATTGCTGGCGAGGCTCGCGACGGTCATCTCGATTTTAGAGGCAACCCGGATTTGTATCCCGGTTCCTATAAAGATTTCATTACCGGTTTAAATTCAGTCATCGATACTTTTATTAACCCCATCAAGGTTTCTAACGAATATATGAAACAAATCGGTCAAGGTGAAATCCCAGCCAAAATAACCGGTTCTTATAAAGGTGATTTTAACATTTTGAAAAACAATGTCAATGCCTGTATCGACGGTTTAGACGCCCTGGTTGAAGGTAACCGAATCCTGGGGAAAATGCGGTTAAATGATTTTAGCGAAAAAGTCGAAGCCGAATACTTAGGTATCTATGGTGAAATCGCCAATTCCATTAATGAAGTCCATTTCCGATTTGACCACATCGTTTCTATTGCTCATAATATTGCCAATGGTGATCTGTGTGATCTTCAGGATCTAAACACAATTGGTAAACGCAGCGAACAAGATACCTTAAACCCCAGTTTGATCAAAATGATTGAAAATATCTCAATGTTAGTAGCTGAAACAGAATCGATGGCGCAAAAGGCTGTCAAGGGAGACCTCCGCAATCGTGGTGATGCTGACAAATTCAAGGGCGAATTCGCCAACGTCGTTTCTGGCATCAACCAGACCCTTGACGCTATCCTAGCACCACTCGTGGAAGCTTCTGCCGTGCTTGGTGAATTATCAGCTGGTAATCTCGGCACTTCAATGCAAGGAAATTATCAGGGTGATAACGCCAAAATTAAAAACGATTTAAATCAGACCATTACCTTCCTTAAACGTTATGTGGATGAAATAACGGTCACTCTGGAAGCATTAGGGCAGGGAAATCTCAACCAGAATATTACCAGCGATTATCAGGGCGATTTTTTAGCCATCAAGATCGCTTTAAATGACATCACCACTAATTTAAGTTCGACCATGTCTGATATTGATATTGCTGCTGGTCAGGTTGAAATTGGTGCCCATCAAATATCTGATGGTGGTCAAGCTTTATCTCAAGGAACAACCGAACAAGCCAGTGCCATTCAAGAATTAACTGCTTCGATCGAAGAAGTCGCCAGCGAAACCAAAAAAAATGCCGTTAGTGCCAATGAAGCTAAAGATGTTGCTATTAAAGTACGTAACAGTGCTCAAACTAGCAACAATGAAATGAGCAAAATGGTTAATGCAATGGTCGATATTAATGATTCATCCAATAATATTTCCAAAATTATTAAAGTCATCGACGACATTGCTTTCCAGACCAACATCTTAGCCTTAAATGCTGCTGTTGAAGCTGCAAGAGCCGGTCAACAAGGCAAAGGTTTTGCGGTAGTCGCCGAAGAAGTACGCAATCTCGCTGCCCGCAGTGCCGAAGCAGCCAAAGAAACAACGGCTCTCATTGAAGGTTCCATTGAGAAGGTTTCGGTCGGCTCTAAAATTGCTGATGAAACCGCCGAAAGTTTAAACGAAATTCTAATTCAAATTGAAAAAGTCACCAATTTGGTCGGTAATATTGCCCAGGCATCCAATGATCAAGCTACTGAAATCGCCCAAATTAGTCAGGGTATTGAACAGGTTTCCGAAGTGGTTCAAACCAACTCAGCAACCGCAGAAGAAAGTGCCGCCGCCAGTGAAGAGCTTTCCGGTCAAGCGGAACTGCTGAAACAAATGGTTGGTGCCTTCACATTAAAAAACCTTGACAGCTTAAAGCGATCTGAATCACCCAAAATAGAATCCAACGTTCCCCAAAAACATCATGAAGCCCCCATTTCTGTCCCACAAATTCGCTTTGACGATTTTGAAGACGATAAATACTAAATAATTAAACAAAAACTGCCCACCGGTTTAGCGTTAAAAACGCAAACCGGTGGGCAGTTTTAGTTTATTTCAAACTAAACCAAAATCATCATTTTCAACACAAACTTAATTAGTCTTTAGTAATTACATCCTGTGCAAACTTCAATAAATTCTAATAAAAATAAAGACAATCTGCATAACATCCCCTAAAACAGTTAAAATCGCTTTGACATAGGCACTGCTTCAATCTCTGTTTATAATTTTACCTGTTAATTAGTATTACATTCCCTTGACACATGGAAATACCCGACGTATAATGAAAATATATTTAAGCAAATAATTATATATTTAAACTTATGGCAATATTGTGTCAATAATCGCCTGATTTCATCATGCACATGACCTAAATACAGCCTCTCAAGTTTACTTTTCAATAAAACTACTGTGTTTAAATAATTATCGAAGCTTTCATAAAATTGCACTCCCAATTTCTTCAAATGTTTATGCATCCATTACCCGTAATAGTTATTTTATCATGATTACTATTATTCTAAAGGCTACATCTATTAAGGTCAAAGTATTACAACTTCATTGTAACACTACATATTAACCAACCATCTAAATTAATATTATTTACTAATTAATATATTTCACAAAACATTGCTATACCATATAGTAAGTTTTTGTGTCCCTGATGTTTAAGTTCAATTATCGATCAAAATGAAAAGAGGTATATAAAATGAACAAAAACGAACAAGCCACCCCTGGTAGTTCTACAATCACTACAAGTCAACCTAAATTTGGCTTGGCAAAAAAGCTGACCTTATTTGTCATTATCGGTTTTGCACTGGTTGTGCTTACTTTAGGGATAATCTCAGTTAACATCGGCGCCAAGGCCGTTCTTAATCAAGCCCGTACTGATATGGCCGACTATGCTATCTCAAGTAGTAAACAAGTTGAGGCAGTCATCTCTGGAAATCTTTCAACGCTTAATGAAGTCGCAATGGGCAGCTCTGTCGCTTCGATGAATTGGACTACTCAGGTTGCAACCCTCACGGACAACGTTAAGCGTTTAGGTTATGAGGATATGGCCATCATTGATATGAATGGTCATGGCAAATATGTCCTGAGTGGCAGTGAATTTAATATTGACGATTCATCCTGGTTTAAAGACGCTTATAACGGTCAAAATACTGTTTCTGATATTCGCTTAAGTAAAGTTACGAATAAAACGAATTTTTATGAAATCGCCCCGATAAAACATAATGATGTGGTCGTTGGACTGCTTATTGGTAGACGTGATTCTACCTTTATGCAGGATGTTGTTTCAAATATGGGTGCCGAGGGAGACCGCGAATACGGCTTTATCATTGCCAGCAATGGCATTATGATGGCGCATCCTAACGGGGAACTGATTAAATCGGAAACCAATATTTTTAATACCGATTCCTTTGGGAGCTTTGCGGCTTCGTATAATGAATTGGGTGAGACAAAAACTGGTGTCATCACTTATGATTACCTTGGCAAAGTAAAAATCGCCAGCGCCGCACCGATCACCGGTACCGACTGGACCCTTTTTTACACTGTTTATGAAAGCGACTTGATGACACCAATCACCGATTTGCGAAACATTACCCTCATCATTTCGCTGATTGTCCTGGCTCTTGGCGGTTTCATTGGTTTTGTGATGTCCAACCGGATTGTCAGACCCATCGTTAAAATAAAAAATGCTTTAGATCAACTTGCGCTTGGTGATGTCGAAATTAGTGTCCCCGATATCCAAACCAAGGATGAAGTCGCTGATTTAGTTACCTCTTTCCGGATCATGGTTATCAATCGGAAAGATCAAGCCGACGTTGCTCAACGTCTGGCAGAAGGCGATTTTTCAATTGAAATCATCCCACAATCGGACAAAGATGTTCTTTCTTACTCGATGATTGCGGTCATCAAACAGATGAACAAACTTTACGACGGCATCGCTGAAATTGCTACCGAGGCCCGTGAAGGCCAGTTGGATTTCCGAGGCAACCCTGATTTGTATCCCGGTTCCTATAAAGACTTTATTACTGGCTTAAATTCGGTCATTGACACTTTTATCAGCCCGATCAAGGTTTCTAACGCATATATAAAACAAATTGGTCAAGGTGAAATTCCACCTAAAATAACCGATTCTTATAGCGGTGATTTTAATGAACTAAAAAATAATATCAATGCCTGCATCGACGGTTTAGACGCCCTGGTTGAAGGCAACCGGATCCTGGGGAAAATGCGTCTGAATGATTATAGTGAAAAAATC
The DNA here is from genome assembly GCA_965140355.1 of uncultured Acetobacterium sp. Taxonomy (GTDB): domain Bacteria; phylum Bacillota; class Clostridia; order Eubacteriales; family Eubacteriaceae; genus Acetobacterium. Next base: position 500,980 of record OZ223194.1, read on the forward strand.
GAAACCGAATACTTAGGGATCTATGGCGAAATTTCGCATTCCATTAACGACGTCCATTCCCGCCTGGTCCGTGTTGTCGAAGTTGCTCATAATATAGCCATTGGCGATATGCGCGACTTAGATATCCTAACCGCTATCGGAAAGCGCAGTGAACAAGATACCTTGGTTCCAAGTCTTATCAAAATGATCGAAAATATTGTGCTATTGGTAAGCGAAACTGAATCGATGGCACAAAAAGCCATTGAAGGAGACCTCCGCAACCGTGGTGATGCTGACAAATTCAAGGGCGAATACGCCAACGTCATTTCTGGCATCAATCAGACCCTTGATGCCATCCTGGCCCCGATCATGGAAGCTTCTGCTGTGCTCGGCGAACTATCCGTCGGTAATCTTGCCACTGCGATGCAAGGAGACTATCAGGGTGATCATGCCAAAGTCAAAACTGACTTAAATTTGACCATTACCTTCCTTAAACGTTATGTTGATGAAATAACGGTCACGTTGGAATCATTGGGACAGGGAAATCTCAACCAAGAAATCACCAGTGATTATCAGGGCGATTTCTTAGCCATTAAGATTGCCTTAAACGGAATTACCAATAATTTAAGTTCAACCATGTCTGATATTGATCTCGCTGCCAGTCAAGTCGAAGTTGGTGCTCAGCAAATATCTGATGGCGGTCAGGCCTTATCTCAGGGAACAACCGAGCAAGCCAGTGCGATCCAACAATTAACTGCTTCAATCGAAGAAGTCGCCAGCGAAACCAAAAAAAATGCCGTCAATGCCAATGAAGCCAAAGATGTCACTATTAAAGTCCGTAACAGCGCTCAAAATAGTAACAACGAAATGGGTAAAATGGTTCACGCGATGGTCGACATTAATGATGCATCCAATAATATTTCCAAAATTATTAAAGTCATCGACGACATTGCTTTCCAGACCAACATCTTAGCCTTAAATGCTGCGGTTGAAGCCGCAAGGGCCGGTCAACAGGGCAAAGGTTTTGCGGTGGTTGCCGAAGAAGTCCGTAGTCTGGCTGCCCGCAGTGCCGAAGCGGCCAAAGAAACAACGGCTCTCATTGAAGGTTCCATTGAGAAGGTTTCAGTCGGCTCTAAAATTGCTGACGAAACTGCTGAAAGCTTAAATGAGATTTTAACGCAAATTGAAAAAGTCAACAATCTGGTTGGTAATATTGCTCAGGCATCCAATGATCAGGCTACTGAAATCGCCCAAATTAGTCAGGGTATTGAACAGGTTTCCGAAGTGGTTCAAACCAATTCGGCAACTGCAGAAGAAAGTGCTGCCGCCAGTGAAGAGCTTTCCGGTCAAGCGGAACTGCTGAAACAAATGGTTGGCACCTTCACCTTAAAAAACCTTGACAGTCCAAAGCTATCTGAATCACCACAAATAGCACCCAACGTTCAAAAAAAACATCCTGAAAATCCAATTTCTGTTCCTCAAATTCGCCTGGACGATTCTGAAACAGATAAATACTAAACGATCAGACAAAACTGCCCGCAGGTTGCGTATTTAACGCCAAACCTGCGGGCAGTTTTAGTTTGTCCTAAACGGAGTCTACTAGTCAAGATATCTTCTCGCCGATCAACGAAAAAAGTGATTCTCAGCACTGTCGTAATTAGTTTTTCTGCATGCGCTAAAAACTTTATATCCTAATTTATTAAGTCACGCGCTTCTTTACTTATAAAAAAACTTTTCCAGTCTAAACATCCGCACTAATTTATCTCCATCCGTCAGGTTTACGAACGACCCTAATAAAATAAAGATCAGTCCCACCCCAATATTAACCGTGATGGATTCTCCTAAAATAACTAATGCAATAACCGGTGCGACCATCGGTTTGATAAAAAAAGCCACTGAAGCCATCGATGGGCCTGCAATTTCTACTGTTTTCAAATAAAAATAATAGCCAATTCCGGTAACACAAACCCCCAAATAAAACAATAACGATGCAGACTGGAGATTAACGCCCGCTAAAATCGGTGTCCCACTAAAAAGCAGGACTAAAAACAATACCGCCGATCCCATTAGAAAACTGAAACTGTTCTGAGCTACACCACCTATTTTGGCAATCCGCTTCTTTCCTAAAGCCGTATACAGGCCAAAAGAAACCGCTGCTAATAAAGTCATTAATAAAAATAAGATATTATTATCACCCGACATCAGTTTTTGGGGGTCCATCACAATAATTAACCCAACGATACTAATCGAAAGCGCGATCGCTTTTTTTTTCGTGAATTTTTCATGGACGATATAATGCGCAAATACCATCGTGAAAACCGGATTAATTGAAAAAATCAATGCCGCTAAACTGGCATTAATCCCCATTAAACCAATTTGAAAAAGCACCATACTAAAACAGATACAAATAAATCCCAAAACAAACAGATATCCCCAATCGCCTTTAGTCAGCTTGATCTGCTTTTTCTTGAGATCACTGATAGCAAAAGGAAAAAGAAAAAGGCCGCCGATTAAAAAGCGGATAAACGTCAATTGGATTGGATTAAATGTTGCGCCGCCAATTTTAAGGGCAACTTCCATCGAGCCAAAAAGAATTCCGGTTAAAAAAACATAAACATATACTTTTTTCACTTATTGCCTCATTTCTAAAAGTCTTTAAGCAACTGATATGCGTCGATTAATCCAACCGTCGATTCAACAATAGCGGCGGTCATCCCCCAGATCACCACTTCTTCATAATTATAGAAATTAATGGTATAGGTTCCCACCGACCACGGATAATTCTTCCCGCCGGGAATACTCTCATAAGGAAAATCATTGGGCTGCTCATAAATTAACTGATTAACATATTTTTGGGGTTGATTTTCCTGAAAAAAGCGTACCGGTACGGTGAATACATCACTGACTTCCTGATGACTGAACCGATAATTATAATCCCGAAGTTTCGCAATAAAAGGATAAATGATCATGTTATATGGCGATATATAAATATCTCCCGGACCTATTATTTCGACCTGCTCCTGTTTTACCAGCAATTCCTCCATCGTTTCGCGGATTGCCCCCTCAACCGGTTTTTCATTCGCCTCCAGCCTTCCACCCGGAAAACAAATCTCTCCCGGTTGTCGATTAAGCATTTCCGATCTTTTTTCAAAAAGTAATGCTGGTCCTTTAACAGTTTCCACCAAAATAGCCAGTACAGCGTACTGGCCATAATTTCTTTCCCCAATCATTCCTGGGCGTCGCTTAAAAAAATCATCTCGATCCAATATAGTCCACCTCTACTTGTCCTCTGAACAACAACTAATACTTACGTACTCTCGCTATTTCTGTTCGATTGCAGTTTTTATGTTATTTTATCATAAAATGCAATTATTTGAAAACGTCGTAAAAATTAATTTCACTTTCTTTAAAATTCAAAATTTACTTGTATTACCTATATGTTCTAGGTATAATGTTCTTAAGCCTAACAGATCTAGGTATAATGGAGGTTACTTGATGAATGTCTCAAAGGATTTAATTGCAGCCTCGGCTACGCCCTTTATTTTATCTATCTTAAAAGAAGATGATAATTATGGTTATGCCATTATCAAGAAGGTAAAAGAATTAAGCCATGACGAACTCGTCTGGTCTGAAGGAATGCTCTACCCTGTACTCCATCGACTTGAAGAAAAAAACTTCATTGAGTCTTATTGGAATACATCTGACGGCAGCCGCAAAAGAAAATATTATCGAATTAAAGAAGCCGGTCTGGTTGAACTCGAAGTGCAAATAAAACAATGGCAGCTTATTCACACAGCCCTTTCAAAAACCTGGCACAAAATTATAACTATCAGGAGGAATCGATTATGTTTGACTTAAAACAAAGTATGCAGTCCTGGAGTGACCATTTGCGTACTCAAGGCCATTTTAAAGAAACAGATATTATCGAATTGGAAAACCATTTGCAAGATGAAATAGCTGATTTAATTGCTGTCGGGCTATCTGATGAAGAAGCTTTTTTAATCAGTGTTAAACGTTTTGGCAATGCTCATTCTGTGTCCCGAGAATACTCAAAAATCTACTCTGAACAATTATGGAAACAATGGACCTCTGAAACCGAACCAACCAAAATTCCTGGCGAAAATCAACGTAACATTATTTTGGTAATCCTCTTTTCATTTCTTTCCGGCACCTTTTTTAAGCTGCCCGCATTTTGGGGATATACTTTTGGCGATCCGCAATATCAATTGTTTTATTTTGTCAACCTGAGTTTTTTTATCTTGCCTTTTATCGCTTTATTCTTCTTATTAAAAAACAAGACTAATCTCAAGATGATTGCCATTATTCTTGGGATCTTCGCCGCTTCCGCTTTTCTGGTTAATATTTATCCTTCCTATTCACCCGACAATACAAAACTTCTGACGGCACTACATTTACCCCTGTTTTTATGGCTAATCACCGGCGTTGCCTATATCAAATCAGATTGGCGTAACAGTCAGGAACGTATGAATTTCATTCGTTTTAGCGGTGAATCCGTTATTTATGGGACCCTCATTTTTTGCGGACTGATTGTTTTAGCCATGTTCACTCAAGCAATATTCTTTGCCATCCAAATTGATGCCAGTTGGTTTATTGAAAACTATCTGATCATTTATGGTGCCAGCGCAGTTGCGATGATCACCGTGTATTTGGTCGAGACTAAAAAAAGTATTGTCGAAAATTTCGCCCCCGTTCTGGCCAAAATATTCAGTCCCCTTTTTCTAATCATTATGATCGCTTTCCTCGTTGTATTGGTCATTTCCGGAAAAAGCCCATTTATTGAAAGAGACTATCTTATTGCCTTTGACTTTATGCTGGCCTTAGTGCTTGGACTGGTGCTTTACACAATATCTGCCCGAAATCCGTATTCAAAAAATAAATTTTTCGATTATTTGAACCTTGCTCTAATCGTTTCAGCGATGATTATTGACAGCCTTGCTTTATCTGCCATCCTTTTTAGGTTATCTGCTTTTGGCATTACCCCGAATAAAATAGCCGCCCTAGGCGAAAATCTCATTTTACTTATTAATTTAGGCGGACTTGCCTGGTTATATTGTCGTTTTTTCCTTAAAAAAACAGCTTTCGTAAAGATCGAAAAATGGCAAACCTCATATCTTTACATCTACGCTATCTGGTTTGCCATTGTCGCTTTTGCTTTCCCAATCATTTTTGATTTTATCTAAATGTCCAACCCATGCAAATAACTTTTTTTCAATCTAACACGGATCAACCATTTAAATAAATGGTTGATCCGTGTTTTTTAATAACTTTTATAACTTATTTTAGTGCATCCAATCCAGCTTGAGCAACCGCCATATCTTCGGCAACACTACCACCGCTCACGCCGATTCCACCAATAATTTTTTCGTTTTCATAGATGGGAAATCCACCTCCAAATACTACCATTCTACCTTTATCACAAGAAGCAATCCCAAAAAGTTGACCGGACTCTTTGGCTAAATCAGCAGCGGTATCAGTACTCATTTTCAGAGCTACTGCGGTATACGCTTTATTGGTTGCAATATCCATACTGGCTAATAAGGAATCTTCCATCCGGTTAAACAAAACCGTATTTCCTCCTGCATCACAAATAACAATCACCATTGGTACGTCAATTTGAATTGCTTTTGCAGCTGCCGCTTCAGCCATTTTTTTGGCCATGTCTAGTAGTTTCCCTGTTTTTGTCATTTCTTCCTCCACTTTTTTAATCAATTGCATTCCTTTTAACCTTATCAGTTTAAATCATTTAGATTCTTAATCACTAATGATCTAAAATGAATGCTTTGTGCTATATATGCAGCAAGTTTTATGCCAAATAATAAAAATCGACTAACTGTCGTTCTCGGCGCTGTTTTTAACAAATCGTTCATATTTGGAACATTGACCCCAATGATTCTGTTCGTTTTTTCATCATTTGATCATATTTTAATCACTGCTTTTTTTCCTTTTCAAGTTAACTTGCAAAAGTTTAATCTAATAATTTTGTTTAGTGAATGCACTTTTTTCACTAAATTAAACAGATTATTTATTTTCTCCCACTCTCAACGCAAATCTTATAATTTTTGATTAATTTAAAAATTTACGAACTTGATCTTTTTTTCACTACAACTTAGTCTCATCTTTATCACCATTAACTGTTGGTACGATCGTTACCGCTTTAAATGCTGCCTTGTATTTTAATCCAAATATTTGGCTATCAATAATCTCATTTTTAGATAATAATCTAAGATGTGCCTCTTAATAAATAAACTGGCGATCAAAATTTCTATATTTGACAATCACTTATTAATCCTAAATAATTAATCACTCTCATTAACTCTTCTGACCGCCTTCAATTTTTAAATATTAAACTTTGTCACAAAATTGTTTTTTTTTATGTTTACTCAATATGTTTTTTACTTTATACTAAATCAGTAATGCGTTTTATTCTTAATATCCCAACTAAATTACCCCTTACCTTTTACTTAAGTTTAAGTTAAACTTTTTGAGGTTACACTTCAAATCCCCTTTTCAAAGTTTTTACTTTTTTAATATTTTATTATTTTTAGGAGGTTCATTGATGTGAATTGGATTTATGATTTAAAAATTGGCGTAAAACTTCTTCTAAGTTTTATTTTGGTTTCGCTTATTGCCGGTATTGTTGGGAGTGTTGGGATTTCTAACCTTCAATCGATCCACGGTCTAAGTGATGAAGTTTACACTAACGTGGTTGGTTCACTTAAAACTACCGCGCAATTTTCAACCGCACTTTATCAAATACGTTATGATACCATCGATCTTATTCTGGAAAATGATCCCGAATTAATCAAAAAAGATACACTCTTAATTTCCAACAATCGAAAAATAATTAACGATCTGATTCCAGACTTCGAAGCAAGCATCCATTCCGAAGAATTAAAAGCAGCCTTTGAAGACTATAAAACGACTCAAGTCGAATTAGAAAAACAACTCGATGTTATCCTCAATCTGGCTAGTGAAAACCGCGATTCTGAAGCACTTGCCTTAATGAATGGCGATGGTGCGGCAATAGTGGCTTTTACAAATAATTTAGCCGCACTGAACAAAGTAATTGATTTAAAAACAGCTGCTGGAAAAGCAAAATTTGATTCTAATACTATTCAGGCCAACACCTCGGTTATCGTAATGATTATTATCACTCTGCTGGGGATTATCATCGCGATTTGCCTGGGGGCATTCCTTAATTCGATCATTTCTAAACCACTTAAAAAAATCAATCTTTCATTCAAAGAAATGAGTATGGGAAATTTCAGCTCGCGCTTGAATATGAACCGCAAAGATGAAATCGGAGAAATGGCTTCTTCCGCCGATGCTTTTTCTGATGAACTTCAAACTGTTGTCATCAATACCATGAATCAGATTTCCAACGGAGATGTCAGTGCTGACATTGAAATTCGCAATGAACAGGATGAACTACTTCCCGCTTTAAAACAAATCATTGAATCGATTCGCGGTCTAATCGCCGAAACTACTATGCTTTCAACCGCCGCTGTCGCCGGGAAACTTGAAACCAGAGGACATACCGAGATTTTTAATGGCGGTTATCGCGCCATCGTCGAAGGAATTAACGCGACCTTGGATGCAGTGGTTGGACCATTAGATATCGCTTCCGATTATGTCGAAAAAATTAGTAGAGGTCAGATCCCCCCCAAACTTGATGAAACCTACTATGGCCATTTCAATACCCTCATGAACAACTTAAATGATTGTATTGACGGATTAGGCGCCCTAACTGATGGCAATCGGGTGCTAAAAAAAATTAGTGTTAATGATTTTTCCGAGGTGATGGATATTAACCATCCGGGAATTTATGGTGAAATTGCAACGGCTATTAACGCTGTAAATGAACGCCTACTCCGTATTGTTAGGATCTCAACCAATATTGCCAATGGCGATATGAGTGATCTGGAGAGCCTAAAACAAATTGGTAAACGCAGTGCTAATGATACCTTAAATCCCAGTTTAATCACGATGATCGAAAATATTAATAATCTTGTTCTGGAAACCGAAGAGCTGGTTAGTACCGCCGTCGCGGGAGATCTTCAAAGCCGTGGTAACGCCAGCAAGTTTCAGGGTGAATTTGCCAAGGTTATCAGCGGTTTCAACAAGACCCTCGAGGCCGTTACACAACCAATGATCGAAGCCGCCGATGTGCTGGTTGAACTTTCGTCAGGAAACCTCAATACAGCAATGATCGGTGATTATAATGGCGATCATGCCCAGGTTAAAAAAGCATTCAATGCGACTACCACCTTTCTTTCCCGTTATGTCGGTGAAATCAGCAGTACGCTTGAAAAAATGGGTCAAGGTAATTTCAATCAGGAAATTTCCGCTGACTATCTAGGCGATTTTGTCGCCATGAAAAACGCATTAAACGCAATTAACGGCAATTTGAGCGCTACGCTAACCGAAATTAACGTGGCGGCCAACCAGGTTGAAATGGGCGCCAAACAAATTTCCGATGGCGGACAAGCCTTATCGCAAGGAACCACCGAGCAGGCGAGTGCTATTGAGGAATTAACAGCATCCATTGAAGAAGTTTCATCAGAAACAAAACGCAACGCCATGAACGCTAATAAAGCTAACGAATTGGCTGTTAATGTCCGCACGAATGCTGAAATCGGCAATAATCAAATGACCAATATGATTGGTGCTATGGGCGAAATCAATGACTCTTCCAATAACATTTCAAAAATTATTAAAGTCATTGATGATATTGCCTTCCAGACCAATATTCTGGCTTTAAATGCCGCAGTAGAAGCGGCCCGGGCCGGCCAGCATGGCAAAGGATTCGCCGTCGTTGCTGAAGAAGTTCGTACCCTTGCCGCCCGTAGTGCTGAGGCCGCCAAAGAAACCACGGCTTTAATTGAGGGCTCCATTGAAAAAGTGAGTATTGGAACAAAAATTGCTGATGATACTGCCGGAGGTTTGAAAAAAATATTGGATGAGATTGTCAAGGTTGCCGATTTAGTTGAAACCATCGCTCGAGCGTCAAACGATCAAGCCTCAGAAATTGCACAAATCACTCAGGGAATTGAACAAGTTTCCCAGGTGGTTCAAACTAATTCCGCGACTGCCGAAGAAAGTGCCGCCGCCAGTGAAGAACTTTCCGGTCAAGCCGAATTATTAAAAGGGATGGTTGATCGTTTTGAAGTTCGGAGTGCTAGTCAAAACACCCCCGCTTCTTTTGAATCACATTCCTCAGCCACACAAACGACTAGTCGATCATCCGACCCCCAAATTATCTTAGATGATTTGGATAAATATTAAACGCTTTAAACGATAAAAAAGCCCGCCAATTTCATGCTAAAATTGGCGGGCTTTTTTTCATATTGTCTCACCAAACAAACCAAACATTTTTTTAATCCCCCCCTGAATCCACTAACGACATTGTCCCCAAAACGTTAATATCACCTCACGATCCCTTTGTTAAATCTTCGTGAACATATTTACGCACCCTTTTTTTTATTCTATAATCAATGTATCGGCGATGTAAAAGTTTTTTTATAAGTCATTATCTTTTTATCAATTGTTAAACCTGATTTGTTTAACGACAGATATATTTTCCATCAATACCTTTATTCACCAGGTTAATAACCTTTTAAATAGATTTCAAGTGCAACTAATTAAGTATCACTGCATTTCAGGCACTCATTAATCAATGCCGGTTTTGCATATCATAACTATTATTTTTCTAAGGAGATTTATTTATGAAGTGGATTTATGATTTAAAAATCACCCCAAAACTGCTAATCAGTTTTATTCTCGTCGCTTTGATTTCAGGTATTGTTGGCATGGTTGGCATTGCCACCATCCAATCGATTAATTCTTCAAGCATTTCTGCCCACACGGATTCAATTTACGCAATCCACACAACGGATGATTTATGGTCCAATTATCAGGAAATGCGTTATAACGCCATGGATATGATCTTTGAAAATACCCCGAATGAACTCACTCAGCATGTCAAAATCATGAATGATCACCTTGATGCGATCAACAGCCTCATCAGCGAATTTGAACCAACCATTAAAAGTGATCTGACTAAAACTGCTTTTGTTGATTTTAAAGCCGCCCACCAAGAATTTGAAAAAGAATTAAACACCTTAAATAACCTTGCCCTCGAAAATAAAGATGCTGAAGCTTTAGCTCTAATGGATGAATCAGGATTGACAACAAAGGCTTTTGATACTGTTTTATCCCGTCTTAAACAGGTTTCGGATACCGAAATGTTAAGAACCTCGGATCGGCTGGAAGAAACAACTCAAGAAGCGCAAACATCAACTATCCTGATGATTGTTATCACCGTCGTTGGTATTTTACTCGCCATCCTGCTAGGGCTTTTCCTCAGCTCAATCATCGGCAAACCAATCGAAAAAGTCAGTAAAACCTTAAAAGAAATGAGTATCGGACAATTTAACACCCGATTAAAAATGAACCGCAACGATGAAATCGGGGAAATGGCTGCTTCTGCCGATACTTTTTCCGATCAACTTCAAAGTGTTGTGATTGCAACAATGAAGCAACTTTCTCATGGTGATATCAGTGCTACGCTTGAAGCGCGAGGTGAACATGACGAACTGGTGCCCGCATTACAACAAATTATTTTTTCCATAAAAGGACTAATTAATGAAACAACCATGCTTTCTCAAGCCGCCGTCGCCGGCAATCTGAAAACTCGCGGAAATACTGCTATTTTTCAAGGCGGTTATTGTGAAATTATCAGTGGTTTTAATGCCACGCTTGATGCCGTTATCCATCCTCTGACCGAAGCCTCAAAAACCTTAAATGAACTTTCACTTGGTAATCTCAACGCCTTAATGGTTGGCGACTATTGCGGTGATCATGCCCAAATCAAGGATTCACTTAACGGCACAATCACCTTTCTCAAACGTGTTATAACGGAGATTAATGAAACCTTAGCAGAAATGGGCCAGGGTAACTTTAACCAGGAGATCACTTCCGAATATTCTGGTGATTTCCAAACAATCAAACAAGCCTTAAACAACATCAACGCCAATCTAAGCCATACCATGAGCGAAATCAATGTTGCCGCCCTTCAAGTCGATATGGGTGCCAAACAGATTTCTGACGGTGGTCAGGCGTTGTCCCAGGGAACCACCGAACAAGCCAGTTCAATCCAGGAATTAACCGCTTCAATCGAAGAAATTTCAACCGAAACCAGCAAAAATGCTGTCAATGCCAATGAAGCCAATAAACTGGCGATCGATGTTCGCTCCAATGCCGAGTTAGGCAATCAACAAATGGAAAAAATGATTGAAGCGATGGAAAACATTAATCAATCATCCAATAATATTTCTAAGATCATCAAGGTCATTGATGATATCGCCTTCCAAACCAATATTTTAGCCTTAAATGCCGCCGTTGAAGCGGCCCGAGCCGGACAACACGGAAAAGGTTTTGCAGTGGTCGCCGAAGAGGTGCGCAGCCTGGCCGCCCGCAGTGCTGAAGCAGCTAAAGAAACAACCGCTTTAATTGAAGGTTCCATCGTAAAAGTAAATATTGGTACCAAGATCGCCGATGATACTGCCGCCAGTTTAAAAGAAATCTTAATCCAAATTGATAAAGTCGCCGATTTAGTCGCGACGATCGCCCAGGCATCCACCAATCAAGCTTCGGAAATCGGGCAAGTCACCCAGGGGATTGGGCAAGTTTCTACCGTCGTTCAAACAAATTCAGCTACCGCCGAAGAAAGTGCCGCTGCCAGTGAAGAACTATCGAACCAGGCTGAACTGTTAAAAGCGATGATCGACCGTTTCGAATTAAAAACCGCGAATCCGCCTAACAACCGCTCTAATATCTCTTATATAACCCCGCGCGAAACGGCAATCCGATCAGCTAAACCACAAATTATTTTAGACACGGCCGACAAATATTAAACCGACAATCCAATAATCAATATAGCCCCCCCTCATCCTATTAACGATCACCAGGATGAGGGATTTTTATTTTTTTATCTTGACATACTCCCAGCAGCCTGTTAATATAGCACTATAGTTAGTTAGTCAACTAATTAACTAGTATTCTCGAAAGGCGGTGTCCCTTTGCATATAAATTTCGAAGATGAACGACCGATTTTCATTCAAATTGCCGAAGGTATTGAAGACGCAATCTTAACCGGTGCATTTTCCGAAAACGATCAAATTCCATCCATAACTGAATTGTCGGTCAGTTATAAAATCAATCCGGCTACCGCTCTCAAAGGTATCGCCATATTGGTAGATGAGGGCATTATTTTTAAAAAGCGAGGTGTCGGTATGTTTGTCGCTCCCGGAGCGGTTTTAAAGTTACGAGATAAACGCAAAGAATTATTTTATGATCATTACATAAAAAAGCTGATTGAAGAAGCAAATAAACTCGGTATCACACGTACTGAGATCTTGAAAATGGTAGAAAGAGGTTATACAGAATGAATGGCATTGAAATAACAAACATCACAAAATCATTTGGCGATACTTTGGCCTTAAATGAAGTTTCCTTAAAATTTGAACCCGCAAAAATTTATGGTTTATTGGGTCGCAATGGCGCTGGCAAGTCAACCCTCTTAAATATTATTACAAATCGCCTGTTTGCCGATAGCGGTGACATTACCATTGACGGACAAACCAGTGTTGAAAATGATCATGCTCAAAATAAAATTTACCTGATGTCCGAAAAAAACCTGTATCCCAGCACTATGAGCTGTAAAGAAGTACTTAAATGGAGCCAATCGTTTTACCCGAACTTTGATCTGGATTTTGCGCTTAAACTAAGTCGTCTGTTCGATTTAGATCTGAAGAAAAAAACCAGAGTTTTATCGACCGGGTATTCATCGATTTTTAAAATTGTCATCGCCTTATCCGTTAATACCCCCTATGTCCTGTTTGATGAACCGGTACTGGGTCTTGATGCCAATCATCGCGAGCTCTTTTATAAACTACTCATTGAAAAATACAGCGACACCCCCTTTACCGCGATCATTTCCACGCATCTGATCGAAGAAATTTCGACGCTTCTGGAAAATGTCATCATTATTAAAAACGGTAAAATACTTGTCAACGAGACTTGTGAAACCCTGATGCATAAAGGTTATTCCGTAGCTGGTACCGCTAAACAAGTCGACGACTTTATTCAGGATAAAGAAGTCATTGGCATCGAAACTCTGGGCGGACTAAAAACCGCAACCATCATCGGCGACCTCGATAAACAGCATTTGCCAGAAAACCTTGAAATAGCAAATCTTGATCTGCAAAAATTATTCATAAAACTGACTAATGAGGAGTAAGAAATGAAATCAAATGCCATATACAAATTTCAATTAGCTGAACATAAAAAATCAACCACAATATTCTGCCTGGTGATCCTAATAATACTAGCCTTCATTCCCATTTATAACGGGCTATCCAGCACCTTTCATTTTCAAATCAAGACAAACTTTCATATTAGCGGACTTGATATTGCCCCCGCTGTTTTTCTTTTCATTTGTGGCTTAAGCGCTTTTAACGATAATTTTCGGATGGCTTTGCAAAATGGTATTTCCCGAAAATCGCTTTTTATCAACCGCATTTATGTCGTTTTAACGCTTGCTGTCGCGATGGCTTTATTTGGCCAAATTGTTATGATTTTGGGGAACGCCATGGCCTCCTTATCAGCAAACGATAGCTATACCGGTGTTCTGGAACAAATTTACGGATCACAATTTATAACTCAATCGGACCGGTTTTTAGCTGGCTTTGAAAGTTTTCTTTTTCTCATTATTTTATTTATCGCTTTTTTATCGCTTGGTTATCTGATTGCGGTCGGATTATATCGCTTGAATAAAAAACAAAAAATCGCTTGTATTGTTGGTTTTTATATGGCTGCTTTTGTTATTTTTCCATTGCTTGACATGTTTATGGACAGCCAACTGTCAACTGTCCTTTATCAATTTCTCGATTTTGTGATGGGTATTTCGGCTCAAAACCCCTTGATTGGGATATTTTCAATGGTGATCTTTAGTCTTATCTTAAACGGATTAACCTGGTTATTTATTGGCAAAGCCGAAGTTAAAAACTAAGTGAATCCCGCTTCCGAATAGCTGCGATCCCCTACCAATTCTCGTAAAGCAATTCACTCCATATGCAAAAACAGGGTTGCTTTTACCACCGTGTTGAGGTTGTCAATAAACGACCGTACCGACCAATTGTTAATCTGTTGTATGCACGCAATTCGTACAGTTGCAAGCAAAGCTTTGGCTAAAGATAGCCTTTTCCCGGCAACTGTTCGCCTTGAGGCACACAACATGATCTAACAATTGTCGGTACTACGTTATCTTTTTTGACAGTCTGAACACCGTTATTAAAGCAACCGTATTCAGAGCAACAACAAAATACATTGCCATACTGACAAAGATTAATCATTATCGGTACGAGTTTTACCAAACAACCGTGTTTTTCATATCTTTATTATTTTCCTAGCTTTTAAAATACGCTTTCCAAGCAGGTAGTTGGCACATCATCTTCGCAACCGCCTGTGCAGCGATATTTTTATCCAGTCCCTGCGTTCTTATCATAAATTCTATCAGGCTCTGTTGCTTTTCTTCAAAAGATTGCATCGACCCATCCGACTTTGCACAATATACACAATAATCCTTGCTGGTGTCACCCATTGCAAAGTCGCTTTCTTTTTTCATCGGCATCCCGCATGCGATACATTTTTTCATTTTTAATCAACCTCCGATAATTTATTTCACTGATAATCGGCAATGCCAAAACGATTGCCGTCGATATCTTCAAATTCAACGGCATGTCCGGTTCCGATTTTAAAGGGTTCACTTAAAAATTTTACGCCATTTTTCTGCAGTCGTTGATATTCATCATTGACATTATCAGCAACCAGCCAGATCGCTGGTTTGACATCGGGAAATTTGCTTTTTTCTTTTAAGATTATTGCTGGTTCTTCATCCCCAACGTTAAAAGCCACCATCCCTTTATCCGAAAAATCAAATTTCAACTCCAAACCTAAAACATTAACATAATACTCTACCGCCTTTTGCAGATCATCAACCGGGACAAAAAAATTATCATACTTATTCATTTTATCATTCTCCTTTTATTTTTTGATCAACTTGATATAATTACTAATCAACTCATCTTTAAATTCTGTTAATACCGATCCGGTGGTAAAGATAAAACTATTGCTGAGGTAATAATGTACCAAACCCAACCAGGTATTAAAAATCAGATGCATCGGAATATCCTTAATCAAATTTTTTGTTTGATAACGGATAAGCACGTTATTAAGATGGAATGATACCACCGATTGCATATTGATATAAACAAATCTGGCCTGCTCTGGCAATAACGAGATTTCTGAAATAAGACGCTGATAAAATTTCTCATAACGTATCAGAATTGTGATATGGGCATCCAGAAAGGTTTCCAGATTTTCGTCCTGTTCCGATAGACTATGCAATTGTTCGTTAATTTCGATCCCGAATTCTTCGAGCAAACAGCTAATCAGATTTTCCACCGTTGGAAAATGAACAAAAATCGTTCCATGTGAAACGTTGGCTGCTTGGGCTATTTTATTGGTGGTGGCCGTAAATCCCTGTTCTCCATAAACTTGATAGGCGGTATCCAAAATCAGTTTTCTTGTAGCCGCTTTTTGTAGTTGACGTTTCGTTTCCATTTTATTGACTCCATACTCATTGACTTTTAACTTATTGTAAATCATTTTTTTTTAGCTGTCAACTGATTACTTTTTGGGTCATTTGTATAAAATATTTTAGTAATTCAAGGTTAAAATCCCTTCGTTATGTTATTGTATAAAACAAGCAAGCATTTATTTGAACGAAATAAAATAAAAAAATACGGAAATATGAAAATGAACCAGTTAAAGGAAAAATTAAAACAACTACCGTCACTTCCAGGGGTTTACAAAATGCTGGATTCCACTGGTCAGATTATCTATGTCGGGAAAAGCAACTGTCTTAAAAAAAGAGTAAGCTCTTATTTCACGCCATCACCCAAATCAGCAAAGATTGAAAAGATGATCTTATTCATTAACGACATTGACTATATTGTCACCGATACCCATTTAGAAGCCCGGCTTCTGGAATGTCAGTTAATTAAAACGATTAAACCTTATTTTAATGCTCAAATGAAAAACGACAAACGGTATTTTTATGTGAAAGTTGGTCATTCACGTCAAGCCCACGTGCTGTCGATTGTCCCGGAACGAGACGCGGATACTTTTGGACCGTTTCGCAGAAAACAGTTAATTCAATCAATGATCGATTCCTTCACTTACCTTTTTCCTATTGTTAAAAAAAATAACCATTACGATTTTATTTATCAAACCCTCCCTCAGATTATGAGTGTTGAAGATTTTATGAATAACAAGCAGACATTAATGGAGATATTTTTAGAAGAAAATAAGATGCTCAGCTTAATTAATCAATTACAGCTTGCGATGCGTGAAGAAGCTGCTCACTATCATTATGAAAAAGCAACCAGATACCGGGATCTTGTCAACGGACTAACCAATATTAATCATGTTCTCCATGATTACAAACGCCTTCTCGAAAAAAATATCCTTTTAAAAATACCAGTTCGGGATGGTGAAAAACTATTTTATATTTCAAAAGGGCAAATAATCCTGAAAAAATATTTTCGCACGCTCTCGCCGATTGAGATCGACAGCTTTTTAGCTGAAGCTAATAACATCAAAGCTGCGCTCATCATCAATCGGAATGAAAAAGCTGAAATAGATTTTCAAAACATCTTATTTTCTGAACTCCAGGCGCTGCCGGATGATTGGATTTTGTTAAAATAACCATCATTCAAAATCATCTTTTTAAACCATCACGTTTATTTTTATCTTCTCGTCTTTAGTATCGCTTTGCGCATTGATCACATATAGGTATTTCCTTATCTTGATTATAAAATTATATAATTGGACGAACATAAACTATCGTGGTATTGTATACGTATGCCCACAAATATTTTTGCGTCATGAATAATGACAGAATGGAGAATAAAATGAAGCTTAGTGCAAGAAATCAATTATCCGGTAAAGTTGAAGCTGTTCAAGAAGGCGCTGTTAATGCAATTGTCACTTTAAAAACAGATGACGGTACCACCATTTCGTCGACTATTTCTCTGGCCGCTGTTAAAGAATTAGGGTTAGCTGTTGGCAAAGAAGCAACTGCCATCTTCAAAGCTACCGAAGTATTAATTGGTCTTGGCACCATGAAAATCAGTGCCCGAAATAAAATTATCGGTGAAGTCACAGCGGTTGAAGCGGGTGCAGTTAATGGCGTTGTAACCTTAAAAGCTGATACTGGTTGTACGATTTCTTCAACCATCTCAATGGCTGCTATTAAAGAACTGGAACTTGAACCAGGTATTAAAGCGACAGCTGTAATTAAAGCAACCTCTGTTATGATCGCTGTATAATTTTAATTTTTTCTAAATCTAAAAATCTCTACAGCCTTCCAAAATTTTATTTGGCTAACTGTAGAGATTTTATTTCTTCTGTTTGATGACATACTTTTACAAACTCCAGCATACTGCTTGTTAAAAACTTGTTTTTATGATAAGCAATCATCAGTTTTCGGTCCAAATCCATCCCTTTTATTTTGATTTCTTTTAAAGAACCGTTATCAATTTTTTCCTGTACTAGTTGAAACGGCAATACCGCAATGCCAAAATTATTTTCAGTAGCACTGATTAAAGCTGTTGTACTTGTACTTTCCCAATACGGTTTAATGCCTAATCCGAGTTCTTTCATCCGCAATTCAAACAGGTTTCTGACTCCCGCTCCTCGATCACGCAACAACAGATGTTCATTTATGATGTCTTCGGGGTTAACGTATTTTTTTTGGCATAAAGCATGTTTAGGGTTAGCAATGATCACAACCCGGTCATGATAAAAAAATTTTTGAATTAAGTCTGCTTCATTATCCCGCTCTTCAATTAACGCCAAATCCAATTCACCATTTCGAAGCATTTCGATCAGCTTCGGCGCTTTATTCACATTCACCGAAATTTCAGAGCCGGGATACAATCTTTCATATTTTTGAATATAACGGTGAACGAGTTTCGAACCAATCGTATAATTAACTCCAATTGCCAAGTTTTTCTGCAAATCAGCGATCCCAAGCGTATCTTTCGCCTCGTCCAAAAGATTTATAATTTGTCTTGCTACTGTATATAACTTTTCACCGGCTTTTGTTACGTATAATTTATGGGATAAACGTTCAAAAAGAATGACATTGTAATAGTTTTCCAATTCTTTTATTACCTGGCTGATCGACGGTTGCGTCATGAATAATTTTTTAGCCGCTTTTGTCATACTCCGTTCATCATACACCGTGATAAATATTTTTAAATGTCTTATCGTCAGATTCATTTTTATTTCCTATCAATTACGCATTTTTTATCATTTTAACCCTTCTTTCTTTATTTTTAATTTATTTTTATAATGTTTTATTGTGTTTTTATTCTTTATTTAGTCGTTTCAAACAAATTTTTCATCCTTCTTGATATTAGTCCGCATCACGGAGCCTTTCAACGATACTCTGATTATTCGTCGCCATATCGGCAATCCAGGGGATGGCAATTCCCATAACCAATAGAAAAGGAAGTACTGACAGTAACGGCCACAAAATAAATTGATAGCTTAAAAACCAGATCAAGCCGGAAAAAAAGTTCACTATGACAAGCGAAAATAAGCTGCCGAAAAACAAGGACACAATCCCGGTTCCCAAGGTCAAATAAAGCCCTTCATAACACAACATGTTTCGCAATTGCTTTTGCGTCATCCCAATACTTTGCAGCATCGCAAATTCTTTTCTTCGGGTAATGATACTGGTAACTACGGCATTGATAAAATTAAGCACCCCGATCAGACCAATAATTAAACTCAACGCCCCTCCAACCATAACCACCGTCATTTTCATCTCTGAAAGCGACGCCAATGAAGTTAGTTTCGATGTATAATTCATCAGCGGTTCAACCGTGTCGGTATAGTTAGCCACAAAACGCTCCATGGTTGCTTCATCTGCGTCAGCGACGTTATATGTATAACTCATTACTGCCGGTTTGGTTACCAGGGTTTTATAAATATCAGCGGGAAGATAAAAGGAATACGCCCAGCCAGTACGGTCAGAATTAGCATAATATTTGATCGCCACATGGGCCAGCACGGTAAATTGTTGCGTTGTGTACTCCCGCTCGTCAAACGACTCGGATGTTCCTTTATAATTATGCAGTTCCACCACCTCGCCAACATCATAATGACTTGATTCAAATTCCGGATTATTGTTGTCATCCAATTGAACCCCTTCAAGAATATACTTTCCCGATGCCAATTTATCATAATCCAGTTCACCATCAAGAACAACCAACCGATTCAGCGGAAAATCCTCCAGTCCGTAAACCGCCGCGTAATGATCGCCATACTCGTTGGTGTTGATAATATCGGTGCTATCATCGGAACAAGTAAACAGTTCATCTCGCCCTCCAAATAAACGACCGCCTTGTTGAAAACCCGGTTGTGTTTGCACCGCTTCAATAAAGGTCTCCGTTGTCTGATTTTCATTGCCAAAATAATCATATTGAAAATAGTCCGCATGAGCAATCAGAAAATCTGCATCGTTAAATTTAGATAAAAACTTATCCATATCAATCCCGGTCGATAACGTAAAAACAGTATTAAGCAAAACGAGACTAAGCGATAAACTCAAAACGACTAAAAGCGTTCTTTTTTTATTGCGGCCGAGATTTGCCCGCGCCATGCGATGAATTTTAGCGCCATCTTTGGACTTTTTATTTGTCGCACTGTTTTTTTTGTCACTATCGGTATAATTAACAGCTTCCACCGGCGAAACCGAACCGGCAATTTTTCCCGGTTTAAACGTGCTGATCATCACCGTGATCAGTGCAAAAAGAGCTGCTCCTACAAAAATCCAAGGACTGGGTGATACCGAAACCGCACTCCCGGCATAGGTTGTATTGCTCATCACCAATGGGACCAGGGCTACCCCAATAACAAACCCACCGATCAAACCAACGGGAATCCCGATAACACTTAAGAGCAATGCCTGATTTCGAATCATGACACGGATCTGTTTTTTCGTTGTGCCGATTGTTTTTAGCAAGCCATAAAAACGAATATCACGGATTACTGAAATCTGAAAGATATTATAGATAATCAAATAGCCTGTTAAAATAATCAGCAATAAGGCGGCAATCAAAGCGATCCAAGTTTGGGCATCCATCTCAAAATTCGTCGAAAGGTAGGACCAGTTGACATTATTGGCCAGATAGTTCGAGGCGTTTTCATCAATAGAATAACCACTCTCGGTAATCACTGTTGCCAGCTTGTTTTCTAAATCAAGGCTATTATCAAACATCATATAAGCTTGGATCGCCCCAGTCATGGAACGGTCCTCTTTATACGTGTTTTGAAGTTCCCCTAGATGCGCATCGACATAAGCCCGGGAAGCAAAAATCTGTCCGACATTAAAAACAGGATCACTTTCCCACCAACCTGCCAGTACAAAATCCCGGGTTACGGTTTCACCCCGGATATTTAAGGTTAAGGTGAGCGGTGCTCCCACTTCAAGTGGAACCCCCATTAGTTGAAGGGTTTTAGTATCTGCAATGACCTCGTTTTCGGCAACCGGTTTATGTCCCGAGGCTAGTTCGATAAATCCCAGTTTGAGTCCAATATCATCATCATACCAAAATTCCGCCCGCCGTTTAAGAAACTCCTGGTTCTCGATGTCATCGCAAAGAATTCGATCATAGGCAATTTCTTTAATTAATGGATGCTCTTTAATCGTATAAAATTCGTCATCAGTAATGTATTTCACCACCGCATGTCCATCACCGCCCGCCTGACGCATCGTCGCCTGCTGAATACTTTCCACTGTTCCCATTCCCAATGTAAACAAGGTCGTAAACAAAACGGTAGTCAATGCAATCGCAATCATGGCGATATAGTTTCGGATCTTATTATTTTTAAAACTTTTATAGGCAAGATTGTGGATCGCTTTTTTGTTGGTCACCTTAATCATTCTCGCCACGCTCCCTGACCTTACCGTCTTCAATTCGAATAATGCGATCAGCCATCTGCGCGATTTCTTCATTATGCGTAATCATCACAATGGTTTGTTTAAAGCGTTCCCCCGTCATTTTGAGCAAACTCAAGACATCCTGACTCGTCCGTGAATCCAAGTTTCCGGTGGGTTCATCTGCCAGAATAATCGCTGGTTTTGCTGCCAGCGCCCGGGCGATGGCAACCCGTTGCTGTTGTCCGCCAGAAAGCTGTGAAGGAAGATTTTCCTCTTTTGAGGCAAGCCCCAGGATATCAATGATTTCATGGATATACTCGTCGTCGACGGTATTACCATCTAATTCGATCGGCAGCACCACATTTTCATAAACGTTGAGCACCGGAACCAGATTGTAGGATTGAAAAACAAAACCAATCTTACGCCGTCTAAAAATCGTTAACGGCTCTTCTTTAAAAGAAAAGATATCATTGCCTTCTACAAAAACTTTTCCTGAACTGGGACGATCCAAACCGCCCAACATATGCAGCAAGGTTGATTTTCCGCTACCGCTGGTTCCTACTATCGATACAAATTCGCCTTGTTTAATCGTGAGATTAACATCATCCAATGCTTTTACCAGATTATCCCCGTTGCCATATTCCTTTCGCAAATTTCGTGTCTGTAAAATTGTCATTGCATTTCCTCCTAAAGTTTATGTTTCGATTTACAAACTTTATCAAAGAATTCTTACCTGGTTGTGTCTGAAATCTAACAGTTTTGAAAGAATTGCGTTATGTGGGCAAATAAAGCGAGAAAATCGACCCTTTTTCTGGGGTTGAAGTCACCTTGATATACCCTTTTTGTTTTTGCATAATTTCCCGCGCCAAATAAAGACCAATTCCAATGCCTTCTTTTTGCTGAATCCCGGAACTGCGGTAAAAGCGTTGAAAAATTTGCGCTTTTTCGTCTGGAGCAATTCCCATCCCCTGATCTTCAACCACAATGCACGTAACCAGTTCATACATTTTTACGTGTATCGTGATACTGGTTTGGGCTTCGGAATATTTCACCGCATTGTCCAGAATATTATAAAGAGCTTCGGATGTCCATTTTAAATCATAACAAGCCTGAATGGCTTCGGCATTTTCAACCGTAATATCGATCTGCTTCTGTCTGGCTTTGGGCATAATTTCTGATAAGGCCTGTTCAAGCAACGGTTTGACTGGTTGTTTTTGAGGGTTAAGTTCAATGATATTGCTTTCCAAGCGTGACATTTTTACCAAAGATTGAATTAAAAAATCCAATTTTTGAGTTTGCATACTAATCTGTTCAACAAGTTTCAGGTTTTCTTGATTGTCAACCTGCTCGTTTAGCAACTCCGTATATAATAAAATGTTAGCCAACGGCGTTTTGGTTTGATGGGAAATATCCGATACCATACTTTTTATATTTTCCCGTTCCTGGTTCGTCTGTACCATCGACATTTTCGAGGCACTCAAATAATGCATCCATTTCGATTCAAGCCTAGACAATTGACTTTCATCATAATTACTTTCCGTAAAATTACCGGCAATGGCATCATCAATCATCTCATTTAAACGATTTAAGGTTTTTCGGGTGCCAAAAATACTCATGTCTTTTTCCCCCAGGTATAACCCAGTCCATATACGGTCTGGATGTATTGCGGCGTTCCGGGATCTTTTTCAATTTTATTACGCAAGCGGCTAATGGCGACTGACAAAGCATTTTCATCCACATATTCAGCCGCATTCGTCCATATTTTATCTACTAAAACCCCGCGAGTAACCGTTCTATCCTTATTTTCCACTAATAAAAACAGGAGTTTTTGTTCCGTTTTACTCAGTACCAGTTCGCGATCACCTACTTTAAAAAACATCTGCTCAAAATCAAGATAAAGATCGTCGATAATATAGATATTCTTATTTTGTTTGACGCTCCGCCGAAAAACACTCTCAATTCGCGAACGGAGTACCATCAAACTAAACGGTTTTGTGATATAGTCATCGGCCCCTAAATTAAGGCCTCTTACTTCATCTAACTCCATATCATTGGCTGTCAGTATGATCACCGGAACATCTGAATCTTTTCTGATCACTTCCAAAAATTCAAAGCCGCTACCATCAGGCAGATTAATATCGAGAATAACCATCGCCATCTTTTGGTTTAACATCAATTCTTTAGCACAAGCCAAAGTTGTTGCCTGATGAAAACAGTAATCGGCATCTTTTAAGGCTAATACAATCCCATTATTTAACGCTATGTCATCTTCAATGATTAAAATATGTTTCATTTTTCTCTGCTTTCATTTCTATTTTCAAGTTCTGATTGTCCGCTCCTGTCGTCCTTTCCTGGCTGAGTCAAAATTCAATCAGCTATTCAATGATAACATAAATTATTGCCTCACTCCATTGCCGTTTTATTTCCAGACTATGAATGTATCGCCTCCTTTTTACTCAATTTTATATAAACTACGTTTTATTCGACAACGATATTTTGTTAGATCAGCCTTTGCTTATTATCATTAGAAAAAACCCTTCATGATTAACTTTTTATCGTTAAATTTCACTGATGGCATTTATTACAAAGGCCCGATTCTTAATTTTTTTCCAGTCTGATACTTGAAATCCATTTTTTGACAGTAAGGCAGTGATTTCTTTTGCTCCATAAATCCGAAAATCGCCTGAATTGCTCCATTTTAATCCCCAATTCAAAATCTTTAGATACCATTCAAATGGTGCCGTTGGATCACCTAAAATAAGTATCCCCCCGTTTTTTAAAACCCGTTTTATTTCTGATAATACTCGATCTGGATTGGGATAATGATGAAACGAGGCATTACAGATAACAATATCAAATTGATGTTCAGTATATGGCAATTTTTCAGCATCACCAACTTTTAACTCAACAGTATCAGCTAATTTTTTTCGCGCCGATTCAATCATTTGGGGAGATAAGTCCAAGCCAAACAGTTTTGCATTTGATATATCCATAATTTTTTTTAGAACATTCCCGTTCCCGCACCCCAAATCCAAAACGGTCTCCGGATTGATAGCAACAATCCGTTCTAAAATTTCATCATACATACATTTCACAAATTTTCCATCATGGCTAGTATTGTAATCACCCGCCGTTTCATCAAAATGTTTTTGAGTTAGCTCTTTTACTTTTTCATTGTTCATTGGTTTTTCTCCTTATTAACTATTTGTCATTGACAATCATTCACTCGTTCTTTTTATAAATACCCCGATGCCTTGCATTCGGGGTTCATTCATTAATGCTACTCTGGTATTTATCTATTTACGCTAAAACTTTTTTGATCAGGTAAATTACTTTGTCCGTTTTCTCCTTAGATGATAATTGCTCATCGTTGATAATTGGCATTTGTCCATACATTATAAATTTTGCGCTATTTTCAATGTCATCAATCTGAATTTCGCCGCGATCTCTAAGATCCGCTAAATATTTTATCATATGGGGCATGATGTTTTTCAACATCTCTGATTCCAAATGCCGATGAAACCGCTCACTCCCTTCTCGATGAAAAAACTCATGATATTTTTCCGCTCCATCAGAAACAATAAAGCTCCTAGAAAAACGTTCAAACCCTTCCTGCAAGGTCATCCCTTCGTGCGAAAGAATCTGTATCATCGGCTCACTGCATGCTTTGGCATACATTTTCACCGCTGTTTCATAAAGTTCATTTTTCGACTTAAAATATCGATAACAAAGACCAGAAACAACATTCATTTCTTTCGCAATATCCGTCATCGAAGTCGCTTCATAACCTTTTTGAGCAAAAATTTTCATAGCTGTATCAATCATCTCCTGTTTTCGTACTTCTGGTTCTTTTGAAATTCTCATACAAACCTCCCCTTATTAAAATGAGTATACTTCTCGAATAAATAGTTGTCAATGACTATTTGTCATTAGTGTAGTAGAGAAACCGATTCCAATATGGATCTACTCAAATTTTGGCGACCGTAGAAATTGTCGTTTGGGTTCTGATATTTACATTCCAATATGGATCTACTCAAATAAAAAACGCAAATCAATATGAGCTGCAAGAAATAAAATTTACATTCCAATATGGATCTACTCAAATAACAACGTGATGGACTGCAAAAACTTGAAACAAACTATTTACATTCCAATATGGATCTACTCAAATCTATGCGTGGTACAAAAACCACGGCACAAGCCAACTATTTACATTCCAATATGGATCTACTCAAATTGAGGTGTTGAAATGAAAATTAATGTATTTGGTTAATTTACATTCCAATATGGATCTACTCAAATTTGCACTGACCGCTTTAGTAGTTTGGCCGTTTTAGCATTTACATTCCAATATGGATCTACTCAAATACAAAGCCAACTAGCAAAAGCCAGTAATGTTCCACTATTTACATTCCAATATGGATCTACTCAAATGTCTGGACAATTTAGTTGATTACGTTTTGGAAATAGATTTACATTCCAATATGGATCTACTCAAATGCTGCTATTGCCTAAAAAAATGATCAGCGAAGTGATATTTACATTCCAATATGGATCTACTCAAATAGATCAAACCGGACTGTCCCGTTGATCTTGATTCGATTTACATTCCAATATGGATCTACTCAAATGCATCTGTTGCTGTCCATGAAACTGTATTTTTTTGATTTACATTCCAATATGGATCTACTCAAATAAGAGAAATTGGGTTTGCGATACTGAAAGATCAGAAATTTACATTCCAATATGGATCTACTCAAATCAGAGGGGTAAGAGGATGTCAAATAAGCAGATTTGCATTTACATTCCAATATGGATCTACTCAAATTTCGATGTACAATCCATGAAATTCTCCGCGGGCAACATTTACATTCCAATATGGATCTACTCAAATCACGCTTTGGCGTGCTTGATGAAGAATTGTATTATGATTTACATTCCAATATGGATCTACTCAAATCTCATCCACGATTTCTGCCCAGCTCTTACTAAGTGATTTACATTCCAATATGGATCTACTCAAATTTTTTTCTTAGCTATCGTTTCACTCATCTTTCATATTTACATTCCAATATGGATCTACTCAAATTTATGACATTTTATGAAAAATTAGTAGAAACAGCACAATTTACATTCCAATATGGATCTACTCAAATGTAAAATTAGGAGATAAGTTTCTAATTGCAGATTTATTTACATTCCAATATGGATCTACTCAAATATATTCAGAGGGGATCATGACGGCATTAATTCCGCTATTTACATTCCAATATGGATCTACTCAAATTTGATATTGAACCATTGTCGTAAATTTTTGAAATAACATTTACATTCCAATATGGATCTACTCAAATATTTTTAGCTATCGCTTTTATCTTTTCAGCGATAGTATTTACATTCCAATATGGATCTACTCAAATCTCCGTATTAATTCCTGTAATCATTTCGAACTTTTATTTACATTCCAATATGGATCTACTCAAATAAATTTTCAGAATCGCCCGTTTTCACATCGTATCCAATTTACATTCCAATATGGATCTACTCAAATAAATTTACCTGTTGTTCAGAGTACGATTACTACAAATTTACATTCCAATATGGATCTACTCAAATTGAACGCGGATAACCGCCTGTTAGATACAAGCACAATTTACATTCCAATATGGATCTACTCAAATTAGGAGGAAATAAAATGAAAAAATATGGAGCAATCAATTTACATTCCAATATGGATCTACTCAAATAAACAAGGTTAATGATTACATAAAAAATAAATGGGACATTTACATTCCAATATGGATCTACTCAAATGGCATAGACGTCAGCTATGCACAAGGCGACATCAATATTTACATTCCAATATGGATCTACTCAAATCTTTAGTTTATGACATAGTAAACGATATGTTTTCTATTTACATTCCAATATGGATCTACTCAAATGGCATAGACGTCAGCTATGCACAAGGCGACATCAATATTTACATTCCAATATGGATCTACTCAAATTGGACGAAAGAAGGAAATGAAAATGAATAAATTTATATTTACATTCCAATATGGATCTACTCAAATACTTATTTTCCGTTCTTAAGTCATGAATAAGAAACTATTTACATTCCAATATGGATCTACTCAAATCAAAAATGATCAGCGACGAACAACAGAAGATCATTAATTTACATTCCAATATGGATCTACTCAAATAAAACCGCCTGTCTGGTAAACGCAAACCGCATCATTATTTACATTCCAATATGGATCTACTCAAATTATAGGTGTTTTTGATGTGATCCCAAGCGAATTAAATTTACATTCCAATATGGATCTACTCAAATACAACATGTCTGTAACGGCAGATAAAAGAATATTTAATTTACATTCCAATATGGATCTACTCAAATTGAAATTTAATGCCTCTTCTTTTGTATCAAAAACGTATTTACATTCCAATATGGATCTACTCAAATGGAATTTTTAAACAGAGAAGCAATTTTAAACGCACATTTACATTCCAATATGGATCTACTCAAATCTGAAACGCTGCAAAATAATGGAATCCAAGGACTAAATTTACATTCCAATATGGATCTACTCAAATAATAAAGTCGATAAATTGGAGAAGTACATATCTTGATTTACATTCCAATATGGATCTACTCAAATTCTGGATACAAGACCGGATTTTACTGTAATCTTGACATTTACATTCCAATATGGATCTACTCAAATTAAAATTTAAGGAGAAACGGAAATGAAGAAAAGTAATTTACATTCCAATATGGATCTACTCAAATAATAAGAGAATTTACATCAACGACTTAACAGTTGTATTTACATTCCAATATGGATCTACTCAAATAACATCGACATTAAGAAGTTTGGGTGACGTTTCCTCATTTACATTCCAATATGGATCTACTCAAATGATCTTTTGACGATGTAAAAGCTTTTGAAGTTATAAATTTACATTCCAATATGGATCTACTCAAATAAGCAAGTGACAGCTTTAAAAGAGCTTGCTTCAATATTTACATTCCAATATGGATCTACTCAAATCCGATGACAAGGGCTACCCGCGACATTTTCACAAATTTACATTCCAATATGGATCTACTCAAATTGAAAGAAGGGGCAACAGACAATGAATAAATTCATAATTTACATTCCAATATGGATCTACTCAAATTAAAAATTTACTGTGGCTAGACTATTGCAAGGAAATTTACATTCCAATATGGATCTACTCAAATCGATACTGCCGGAAATGAAATGATAGATACAACAAATTTACATTCCAATATGGATCTACTCAAATGCTTGAAAGCGACGCTTGAAGCAGTTTCAAACAAAATTTACATTCCAATATGGATCTACTCAAATTAAAAACAGCAAATCATTATTTGACACTGATTGACATTTACATTCCAATATGGATCTACTCAAATGACATACACCGACGCAACAATGAGAGGTCGATTTGATTTACATTCCAATATGGATCTACTCAAATAATAAGAGAATTTACATCAACGACTTAACAGTTGTATTTACATTCCAATATGGATCTACTCAAATAACATCGACATTAAGAAGTTTGGGTGACGTTTCCTCATTTACATTCCAATATGGATCTACTCAAATTAAAATCAATGATTACATAAAATCAAGATGGGACATTTACATTCCAATATGGATCTACTCAAATCCGATGACAAGGGCTACCCGCGACATTTTCACAAATTTACATTCCAATATGGATCTACTCAAATCTACATCGTACACCATTGAGGCTTTTCTAAATCCCTTATTTACATTCCAATATGGATCTACTCAAATGGGACAGACGGTGATAAACGCAAGTAACCTAACTACATTTACATTCCAATATGGATCTACTCAAATTTGTTCATTATAAAGCCCTTAGTAATCACAATTACGATTTACATTCCAATATGGATCTACTCAAATCAAGGTTTTGGGCGTTGATTGAAAACAGTGAAATTTATTTACATTCCAATATGGATCTACTCAAATAGGAAACTTCAATTTGTTTGACGCTCTGTCTTGGTATTTACATTCCAATATGGATCTACTCAAATTCGATTTGGCTGGATTTACGGAACAATGATCTTTGAATTTACATTCCAATATGGATCTACTCAAATGACAAAACAAGACAATCGTTGACATATACCTTTAGCATTTACATTCCAATATGGATCTACTCAAATGACCGGAACTATCGACGGATCAAGTATCTATGCCTTATTTACATTCCAA
Organism: uncultured Acetobacterium sp.; assembly: GCA_965140355.1. GTDB lineage: Bacteria > Bacillota > Clostridia > Eubacteriales > Eubacteriaceae > Acetobacterium. The sequence goes on from OZ223194.1 coordinate 530,341, forward strand.
TATGGATCTACTCAAATAATATCACTCTGTACCCCCTTTACCTTAATTCTAGATTTACATTCCAATATGGATCTACTCAAATACAACATGTCGGTAACAGCAGATAAGAGAATCTTTAATTTACATTCCAATATGGATCTACTCAAATACGAGGCTCTTTATTTACAGTTGGACGGACTTGTAATATTTACATTCCAATATGGATCTACTCAAATTGAAATACATTGATCCGCAAACCCCGGGCGAGCGTAGATTTACATTCCAATATGGATCTACTCAAATATCGTGTTCGGGTAATTTATTCACGGGAGATACTACATTTACATTCCAATATGGATCTACTCAAATGTATCCAAAGAAAGTCGAGGAGCAAAAATGAATATATTTACATTCCAATATGGATCTACTCAAATGGACGCGTTGGTTAAAAATAAGATTCTTGTCAACGAATTTACATTCCAATATGGATCTACTCAAATAATGAATCCGAAAAAGCCGTTTCAGATGCTTTAAAAAATTTACATTCCAATATGGATCTACTCAAATGAAGATGCTTTCAATAAAGTTGATATGTCTATTCGATTTACATTCCAATATGGATCTACTCAAATATTATCGCCGTCGCCACAGCTGGGGCAGTATTACAATTTACATTCCAATATGGATCTACTCAAATTATTAACGGGATATGGGATTCAAGCGGCCTGACTTAATTTACATTCCAATATGGATCTACTCAAATTGATATATCGGTTAATGAATTTTCGCAAATACTGAATTTACATTCCAATATGGATCTACTCAAATTAAAAAAATGAACACACTAATAATTTATGATAATGCATTTACATTCCAATATGGATCTACTCAAATGGAACTTCCCCTTTACTTGTGTACTGCCAAATCGAATTTACATTCCAATATGGATCTACTCAAATCCATCTTCGCTGCATTTCTAACACTTGCAACACCAATTTACATTCCAATATGGATCTACTCAAATGGGCAAAAGATGGGGATGGATAACCCCCGAAACGGATTTACATTCCAATATGGATCTACTCAAATTTATTACATCGCCATCCCTTATCGCAATACTGCTATTTACATTCCAATATGGATCTACTCAAATATAACTGCGATTGGCAATTTTAAAGTTGCTATGCTTTATTTACATTCCAATATGGATCTACTCAAATGAAAGCTGCGAGATAATAGCAGCAATGAAAAACAGGATTTACATTCCAATATGGATCTACTCAAATTGCCGTCGGAAGAAGCCGTTGCTGCAATTAAAGAAATTTACATTCCAATATGGATCTACTCAAATACCTCACTTTCATTTTAAAAACTTTTCATTAATTAGATTTACATTCCAATATGGATCTACTCAAATTGAATTTTACAACACCGTCAACAACGTCACCCCAGTATTTACATTCCAATATGGATCTACTCAAATTTTTCTGTATATGTTTGGTAGTATATTGGAATAAAATTTACATTCCAATATGGATCTACTCAAATGATTATGATGCTGATTTTTCAGAAGCTATTTAAAAAATTTACATTCCAATATGGATCTACTCAAATGAGAATATGTTTACGCAATCAGTACAGCCAGATTCATAATTTACATTCCAATATGGATCTACTCAAATGAGAATATGTTTACGCAATCAGTACAGCCAGATTCATAATTTACATTCCAATATGGATCTACTCAAATTGCCTTGCGGTTTGGATGATTTAGTTGATTACGTTTATTTACATTCCAATATGGATCTACTCAAATAAGCTATTGCTTATTGCTCGAAATCTGACAATACAAATTTACATTCCAATATGGATCTACTCAAATCATACGAACAAGCAACACGACAATAGCCCCATCAATATTTACATTCCAATATGGATCTACTCAAATGTAGTTTAAGCACAACGATGTTGCAAGGCTTAATAGATTTACATTCCAATATGGATCTACTCAAATTCAAGTTCTGCTTTTGAGGGTTCTGGGGTTTCTTCATTTACATTCCAATATGGATCTACTCAAATGGTTTGGTAAAACGAGGACAGGCGCGGAGTCAATCATTTACATTCCAATATGGATCTACTCAAATGCACGTAAACTATAAGCAAGAACGTAACTATCCGTATTTACATTCCAATATGGATCTACTCAAATGGTATTTTTTTGTATCAGCACCGAACCATAACTCAATTTACATTCCAATATGGATCTACTCAAATAAACGTTTCATAGGTTCGTACAACACCAAAACATCAAAATTTACATTCCAATATGGATCTACTCAAATTAACCCCCGAAACGGAGGTAAAATGAAATATCACGATTTACATTCCAATATGGATCTACTCAAATCTTATACGGATACGATTATGAAAAAACAGAAAGTTGATTTACATTCCAATATGGATCTACTCAAATTAATAAGAATGATTATAAAGAGTTTGCTGAAATTTATTTACATTCCAATATGGATCTACTCAAATTCGAAAAAGTTGAACAGGAATTTCCGCAAGTTAAAAATTTACATTCCAATATGGATCTACTCAAATTAATAACCAACAACGACGTGAGTTTAATTCAATCTCATTTACATTCCAATATGGATCTACTCAAATTGGTTATCTGTTATCATTTCTTCAATACAATAAATATTTACATTCCAATATGGATCTACTCAAATCATGTCGTTGCAGAATTTACCACATGCGCCAGCAATATTTACATTCCAATATGGATCTACTCAAATAGAAAGGATGATGACAATGAACAGCTACAAAAGCCATTTACATTCCAATATGGATCTACTCAAATGGGGTTGGCGACGAATTTCGTCGGCAACTCTTTAACATTTACATTCCAATATGGATCTACTCAAATTTGCAAACTGTCTGATTGCTTCAGCTCAAGTTCGCCATTTACATTCCAATATGGATCTACTCAAATCCACGCTTGTTGCATCAGCAGAAAGTTATGCAACGTATTTACATTCCAATATGGATCTACTCAAATCAAAAATGAGTCAGTACGATTTGATAACTTGAACGAATTTACATTCCAATATGGATCTACTCAAATAAAGCGAGTGATTCATTTAAACGAGCTTGTTTCAACATTTACATTCCAATATGGATCTACTCAAATAACATCAAAGTTATACGGTATATTTTCTTTAAAAACATTTACATTCCAATATGGATCTACTCAAATGAATTTAAAGCACGTTATGATTTGTCTATTTCTAGATTTACATTCCAATATGGATCTACTCAAATCGGGACGGCGGGATATCTAATAGCAACCATATGATATTTACATTCCAATATGGATCTACTCAAATATTCAGACCTAAAAACGCTACCAACCGTCAGCATTATTTACATTCCAATATGGATCTACTCAAATGTTAAAAGCAAGACTAGAATTAATTATATGTAAGTAATTTACATTCCAATATGGATCTACTCAAATATTGCTAACTATGACATTATATCCTAAATACGGTAAATTTACATTCCAATATGGATCTACTCAAATACGATAACATTTGAAGAATCATTTGAACGTTCAGGATTTACATTCCAATATGGATCTACTCAAATACAGTAAAGGGGAACGAATGACAGCACATAGTCTTTATATTTACATTCCAATATGGATCTACTCAAATTTGACTGAAAAAGAGATAATACAAAGTGCAAAAGTAATTTACATTCCAATATGGATCTACTCAAATCTAGGCTCACGATAGCTAGTATAGCCACTGCAATTTATTTACATTCCAATATGGATCTACTCAAATTACGGAATTCAGTAGGAATTAGATATCTTGATTGCTATTTACATTCCAATATGGATCTACTCAAATTGCATTGTCCCGGGAGTGTGACCGCTGCCAGTTATAATTTACATTCCAATATGGATCTACTCAAATCTAAAAAGGCAGTTGTGTTTTCGTATGTATATCAGGTATTTACATTCCAATATGGATCTACTCAAATGAACAAACCTTATTAGAAGTATCAAGAGTTCTGATATTTACATTCCAATATGGATCTACTCAAATCAGTTAGCATACCCGCCGGGAGATCAATGTTAGGTAAATTTACATTCCAATATGGATCTACTCAAATCAGGAAGTGAAATTAACAAAAGCGATGCCTTGCGGTTATTTACATTCCAATATGGATCTACTCAAATGTTAAAAACTCGCCGCACTACCAATGTGTTAGCAAGATTTACATTCCAATATGGATCTACTCAAATTATCAGCAAAGTTATTAACGGAACTGATAAAATCAGATTTACATTCCAATATGGATCTACTCAAATTTGCGCATATAGAAGCGCTGATAAGCGATTGCAAGGCATTTACATTCCAATATGGATCTACTCAAATTTCGTTTGCTTCCATTCGCTTTGCTTCTTTGCAGGCATTTACATTCCAATATGGATCTACTCAAATTCGCCGTCGTAAAACGGCCCAATGTCGCCGATATCTATTTACATTCCAATATGGATCTACTCAAATTGAGATCAGCAAAAGACCTGGTATTGAAAGTTTGTTATTTACATTCCAATATGGATCTACTCAAATTCGGGTATTCGAACATTGAATATTTAGAGATTTTAAATTTACATTCCAATATGGATCTACTCAAATTAGCCACCTGACGTACCGGAGAGAAGTCTCTAATTCATTTACATTCCAATATGGATCTACTCAAATTTCTGACGCTGCTGCTGTAGCTGACGCCGATCTTCATTTACATTCCAATATGGATCTACTCAAATCGTCACCTAGGCTTCTTAATGTCGATGTTATGTCTTATTTACATTCCAATATGGATCTACTCAAATCGATAATAGATCAAGTCCATGGATGATCAAAGTTCTATTTACATTCCAATATGGATCTACTCAAATTAGATATCAAGTATGGTTTGATGTTGTCTGGAGCAAATTTACATTCCAATATGGATCTACTCAAATCAGCAAAAGGCAACGCTGCTTCATGAATGTGTTCAATTTACATTCCAATATGGATCTACTCAAATGCAAACATCATCGCGCTTGGGGCTTCGATTTATGCGATTTACATTCCAATATGGATCTACTCAAATACAAAGTGGAGAAAACCAGATCAAATTATACAGCCGATTTACATTCCAATATGGATCTACTCAAATACGGAAAATTGGGAGAGGAAAGAAATATTGTTGCAATTTACATTCCAATATGGATCTACTCAAATGACCGCGAGACTGGGGGAAGAAGGGTATTTGAAATGATTTACATTCCAATATGGATCTACTCAAATAATATACTCAAATAAAAACAAAGTTGAAGTATTTGAATTTACATTCCAATATGGATCTACTCAAATGTTAAGTTCATTTGTATTGCTTCTACCCTTAACGCTATTTACATTCCAATATGGATCTACTCAAATTAAAGCGGGTGAAGTGATTGGTGCGGTTGGATCAACTATTTACATTCCAATATGGATCTACTCAAATCCGGGCGCAACGTATTTACATACAACAAAGACACCGATTTACATTCCAATATGGATCTACTCAAATTGGAATAGATGTTAGCTATTCACAGGGAAACATCAACATTTACATTCCAATATGGATCTACTCAAATGACCTTGCATGTGTCGAATTGGGAAGTCCACCGCTATTTACATTCCAATATGGATCTACTCAAATTGGTACTGTCAGATTTGATCTCGACAAGGTTATGAAAATTTACATTCCAATATGGATCTACTCAAATATTTCCAAACCACGATGTTATATCTGTGGTCGCCGTATTTACATTCCAATATGGATCTACTCAAATAAGAAAGCAGCCGGGGGCGGGTTTTATGTGATGTCAATTTACATTCCAATATGGATCTACTCAAATTTGGTGACTGTATAAAAGCTATGGGGATTGTTCATAGATTTACATTCCAATATGGATCTACTCAAATTAGATTTCAGTGATATCAGACAGATTAAGAACGAGATTTACATTCCAATATGGATCTACTCAAATCCACTCGTCAAGTGTAGACGCGATGTTATATTTATAATTTACATTCCAATATGGATCTACTCAAATCCAATCCGATAACATTGCCAATAAAACCAATTACAATTTACATTCCAATATGGATCTACTCAAATTTTGTAGATCCCCTTATAACAGTTCCCGCTGTTTATTTACATTCCAATATGGATCTACTCAAATAAATTATGTTTTTATCTGGTATTGAAAATGCTGCACATTTACATTCCAATATGGATCTACTCAAATTTAGAAACGCAAAAAAAGACAAATCAGAAAATGTATTTACATTCCAATATGGATCTACTCAAATATCTGCTCTATTTTTTTTAAAAATCGCCTCAACTCGATTTACATTCCAATATGGATCTACTCAAATTCCTTCCTTGAGGGAATTTTTAATTAATGTTGTCTTATTTACATTCCAATATGGATCTACTCAAATTGAGTAAAATCTGGTTTACAGCTTAGATAAACTCCATATTTACATTCCAATATGGATCTACTCAAATTTCAGTTAAATTCATCGTTATATCATCGATGACTTGATTTACATTCCAATATGGATCTACTCAAATTATCATCCCCCATACAGTCACTCCTTATATTTTTTATTTACATTCCAATATGGATCTACTCAAATCTGTTGTAGGTATGATTGACGTTAATAGCCGTTCCATTTACATTCCAATATGGATCTACTCAAATTACGATGATAAGACAAGTCGTGAAGTTAATTATTCGATTTACATTCCAATATGGATCTACTCAAATGAATCTAAAACCCCTTTACTCTGTTTTAAAAAGTTCATTTACATTCCAATATGGATCTACTCAAATTTTGTTAAAATTCTATGATGTCATCAACCGTTATCAATTTACATTCCAATATGGATCTACTCAAATTTTTGACTGGATAAACGGTAGTGGGCATGTTGATTTATTTACATTCCAATATGGATCTACTCAAATCAAGCTTACTGACTTTTGAAAAATCTGTGTCACGTATTTACATTCCAATATGGATCTACTCAAATTACATCGTAAGCCATTTTTACGCACCTCTAACCTTTCATTTACATTCCAATATGGATCTACTCAAATAATAATGGAAGAAGCGGGCCATGACACTTGGTACAGATTTACATTCCAATATGGATCTACTCAAATTTCATCCATCATTTTGTCGTGTTCTTCTTTCATTTATTTACATTCCAATATGGATCTACTCAAATATTTGTTGTTACACAAATTAAGGAGGATTAAAAAAATTTACATTCCAATATGGATCTACTCAAATTTTTAAAGATGCGCTAAACTATGTCGCTGAATTGGTATTTACATTCCAATATGGATCTACTCAAATAGAGTAACGGGGCTTTAGATTCGGTTCACTTCTAAATTTACATTCCAATATGGATCTACTCAAATGCCCGTTACATAACGACAAACACCCCTCAATGAGTATTTACATTCCAATATGGATCTACTCAAATGAACACGCAAAGAAGAAAGACAAAAACTTAAAAGAGATTTACATTCCAATATGGATCTACTCAAATGTAAAAGATAAAATAAAAAGTCTGGGGGATTCTTTATTTACATTCCAATATGGATCTACTCAAATTACAAAAAGATGGGTTTGACATTCGCATTGGTTAATTTACATTCCAATATGGATCTACTCAAATTTAATAGCCCCAATCATTTGTCCACTGTCAACCAAATTTACATTCCAATATGGATCTACTCAAATTCCAGTAGCGGCAGGAAGTTACACATCTTATTTATTATTTACATTCCAATATGGATCTACTCAAATATATTGATTCACAAACTCGTAGATTAGAAAAATTATATTTACATTCCAATATGGATCTACTCAAATATTAATAGCTGATGTAATCATTTCCGAAGCATCGATATTTACATTCCAATATGGATCTACTCAAATCCCCTTCTCGTCGAAATTACGGGCATATATGATACATTTACATTCCAATATGGATCTACTCAAATCCGTGCTTGTTAGATACCTATATTCAGGGCATTTCAACGGTCTTATTTGTCGACCCTTTATAATTAACAGCAAACACCGAAAATAATTATGTCGTTTCTTTTCCCAAACTGATATAACCGTGAATTTAATCATCATTGTCAACCCCCTACTAATTTTGCATGATCACAGGTCGACAATTATAAAAAATTATCTGTTTTGTCCTCAACATTAGCCCAAAACTCTTTTTTTAGCCACCGCTCATTACGACTTTTAAATAATATTACTGAATCAATATCCTTTCGAATGTATTTATTCAATTCATACTTTAAATTTAATATCTGAGGCTCTGAAATTTCTCCCTCAAAAACCGAATTCTGAATATGATTTAAATATTTTTTACAAATTTTAAATGTTTTGTTCAATACCCGCTGGCCGCCTTCGTCACCGCAGATATCATATACCAGAATAACATACATGGACAAACACCTCTACCACCAAATTTTAAACGCTTCATATTCTTTTTCTCCCAGCAGATGTTTAATCATTTTATAACACTCCAATCGGATTAAATACTGATAAGAAACAGATTTGTCTAATTCACGATGTTTAATCGTTGTTTGAAGCTTTGCATCTAATTCTGATACAATTGTTTTTGATGCTTCTTTTGTTAAATGCAAATAGTTCAAGTTTTTGGTAAAACTCTTTTCAGTAATTTGATTACGGTTTAGAAGTGAAAAAATAAGCCGATCTGCAATCAGCGGCTTAAAAATTTCTGCAATATCTAAACTCAATGAAAACCGTCTAGTGCCAGGTTCATGCAAATAACTAATCGTCGGATTCAGTTGAGTTTGATAAATTTCGCCTAATACTTTTGTATATACCAATGTATTAACAAACGAAATCAATGTATTTATCATATTATCCGGGGGATTTTTCACCCGTTTAGTAAAATTAATGTCCTGATCGATAATCTTGTCCCATGCAGAATAATATATTTTTCGTATATTTCCCTCATACCCCATCAATTCCTTGATTCCAATCGTACCGGCGATATTTTTTCGCAAGTTTTCAATGTCAGCCATCTCCATTTTTACATCTTTTCCTCGACCATTATAGTAACGAAGATTTCTGTAAATATTATAAGATGCTGCATCAATCAAAGCCTGAGCAATGCCCATTCTTTTTTCATTGTCCTGATAATGTTCAACCTGTTTAACAATTATATTTCCGGATACCAGTTTTTCCCTTGGATAAAAACTTCCCGTATAAAAGCTATAATAATTAAAAAAATGGACAACGATCCCATATTGCGATAATAAGTTAATCAGACTCGTATTTAAACTCATTTCCGACATTACATAAAGATTTCCCATGTTTTCGATAGGCAAATTTCTTGATTCTTTATCACTATTTGTAAAGGTAATGGTGTTGTCTTTTCGCCGTATTGTCCCATCATTGTAAAAGTAATAATCTCGTTTCATACTTAACCTATACTTTCAGATATAACACAAATCATAATAAGCACATGATTTACAGATACGCAGTTTTTTTAGCACTGGCGGATTTTCTTCTTTTACAATTTTTGATATATCCGCCAGTATTTTTTCTATCTCGGCAACATCTTGATCACTTAAAGACACCTCAACACTCTGCTTCAAAAGGGGATAGTCAATTTGTGCCGAAATGCCCGTTGCCCCTCGTTTCATCAAAAAATACAGATAATATTTTACTTGTAATATGCTGGCGGTTTCTATTTTTTTACTCTTTTTAACTTCGTGTAGGACTTTTTTAGTGCGAATAAAATCGATATTAATAATATTATCGATATTAATATGTTTATCATCACGACCATACGCATTCTCGTCTAAAAGTTTTCCAATCTGAACATTATCATTATTTTGTTCCATCTGAATTTCATGATAGAAATACCAAAGTTTCCGCCAACAGACCTGATAATAATAAACCATTACACCAGTGATTTCTTTTTCCATAAAAATATACCTCTTCAGGCTCTATAGAAATTCTGGATTCCTGATTTGACTTTTTTCTAATTTGCGGAATCCCAGTGATTCATCGTATGAACATTCTAAAACCTGTATTGTTTCAAACTTTCCAATCCGAAGGGGTTCAAAAGTCAAAGCTTCTCCTTTGAATTTTGCTTTTTCATAATTTGTTACATGGTATTTTTCAACCGATAATGTATACTGGTACAATAATTCTTTAAGCCGAAGCTTCTCTTTTCGTTCCATATTAGGCTGATTAATTTGCTCAACCAATTTAGTAATTTTATCGCGATATCGTTCAAAAATGGGACTGGGAATAATCTCTTCACTAAAGATATGTCGCAAATCAATCTCCTTTTGCTTAATCGTATAGGCAGTAATTGATGCGATCCAATCGCACTTGCTTTTATAGGCCTTATAATAATTTGACTTTTTTAACTTTTCAGTTGTCAGATTATCGTTAATTAATGCCAATTTTTGTTTTTCCGATATCGGCCCATCCCACTGGAACAAAGCAGCTTTAGAAATATTAAAAATGTCGCTGTCAATAAATCCGTGTCCATTGATGATAAAAAGTTTTTCATTGATAACGGTATAAACATAACAATTGGTTTGATCAATCGATTTTACGCCCTTCCGATTACAACGACCCAATCTTTGAAGAAGCGAGTTTAAATCCTGTAGTTCGGTAAATAAATAATCAAAATCGATATCCAAACTGGCTTCCACCAGAGATGTTGAAACCCAAATGCCATTTCTGACATCAATCTCATGGGAATCGCCAACATATGTTTTTCCAAAATTTTTAATTGCTTCTTCTTTTTTAGCTCGATCGCCCCTTGTAAATTTGCTATGCAGCAGAAAAACCTCATCATTTTCGACCTTACCCGATTGTCTCAGTTTTTCATAGACTTCCTGCGATTTTTTGACCGTATTACAAATAACTAATATTTTATTGCCAATTCCCGAATCTTTATTCGCTGTATAGTGCGCTAAAATATCATCGATGCAAATTTCTTCATCTTTAACTTTTAAGTTATGTCTCAAACTATTATCATAAAAGCCCTCTTTAATTATTCCGGGAATCGCCATTTTTAATTCATCTTCAACAAAAGGTGCTAAGGTCGCTGTCAATATTGCAACTTGCCCTCCTAACTCGCATATTCGTTTTAATCCCATGATTAAATAAGCCAGCAAGTCACTGTCATACATTTGTATTTCATCAACAACAATTTTTGAATAAGACAAGGTAGCCAATTTTAGCTCATAACCCTGATATTTAAAAACAAAATCAAAAAGTTGATCCATTGTCGAAATATTCAGAGGAATTGAATGTTGGTGTCCACGTTTTTGATATTCTTCAACATCGATGCCATCCATTCCCATTTCAACGAGTTCTTTTTTGTTTTTTTCCGCCATTTCCAGATAATAAGAAAGCGATGAAGAGTGGAGCAATGCCACTCGTTCATCTAATTTATCTGATACAATTTTTTTTGTCTCATCACCAACGATTCTTTGATAAATTGCATTAATCGCCGTTCTCAACGGCAGCACAAAATATCCCTTATGATTACCAATCCACAATAGCCCAGCTTCCGTTTTTCCCATACCGGTTTGGGCCACTGCCATAATATTTTCATTTCTGTGATCAATGCAAAATTTTTGCAAATCATTCCAATCATATCCCAAATTTTCCAATCCGCTTTCCAAAAAATCATTGGGATATTCTGCCACAAAGCCACCACTTGCACTATAATCACACTTATGCAGCAACCCTTTAATCTTTACGACCTGATCATCTTCGATTCTTTTGATTAATTCCAGTTGCAGTCTGTTCTTAATTGGAACCAGCGGAAATTCGTTTAATAGGGTGGTACATAATTCTTTTCTACTTTTCAGCTGATCATAGACGTCTTCATACGACTCGGCATAATCATGATGGAATAAAATCGCTTGGGTAACTTTATAATAATCGTCTTTGGATTCAAATGCATCTGGTTGAATTAGAAAAACCGATAAAATATTATGAAAAACTTCCTGTTCCAAAGACATTCGAATCTTTTTTTCGCTCATCACCCTTTTCTGAAACTCTTTATTGGCTTTTCCAAAGTCATGATACCAGCAAGCCTTTTTTGTCAGCTCATAGATTTGATCATTTTTTATATAACCCAGATTATTTAGCCGATCCAATTCTCCGATCAATTCAAGACTGTGTTCTTTTATGGTTTTATCCGGTTTTGCTTGATAATCTTCAGGATTTTTCATTTTACCTTCTCCCTCATCGTTCAAATAAAATTTACAATATATTCCTGATCATCATCACGATCCAACCAGATTGTTTCACTGGTTTCATCAATCCCATATTGGGATAGATAGATCACTGACTTTTTGTCAAAAATACGTTTATCATCAATAATTTGATAAGTTTTATTCAAACCGTATCGGGTTCCGCCTTTTTCGTTTACGCCGCCCCCGACAGCCAATGGAAAGATTCGCTCATTTTTGACATCCCGAAAATCAAGATACGCCGAAAAAGAACTGGTTACATCACAATTATCGTCTTGAATCAATTCTACAATTTTTGCTTCCGTTACCTCAACAAAATCTTCACTGCGACCAATCGATTTCAAATGATATATATTATCCAATATTGTCATCAGCACCATTTCTTCCGCTTTGACATGGATAACCAGCTCAACATTATTCAGGATTTCATAAAATTTAAGTGATGTTGTCAGTGATCGAAATTTTGAATATGGTTTTGTATACTGTAACTCTTTGTATTTTTCAAATTCATCTTTAATTTGCTTTTCCATTTCTTTAATCTGTTTTTCTCGACGACATAATTTTTCATATTGTACCTCACCCTTATTAACTTCCGTCTTTTTAATTTTGATCGTTTTTTTCCGTGTCTTGATCAAATCCATAATCCGTTTATAGCGGGTATTTTTAAAATTTTCAATTTCATCATTAAGTTCTTTCAACGCTATAAATTCCTGATACAATATTTCATCAAACACCTTTATCGTTATTCGTTTTCTGAAACTGTTTCCCTGCGATTTTTGGGCGGCTGCAACCTTATCAAAAGCACTCGATAGCAATTCCGGGTTTCTCATTTTGACCAAAATACCACGATCATCCATTGTCGAATTTAAAAAACAATAATCGGTATAGGGTTCTCGATGCATGGATTCATATTTCCCCTGAATGCTTAAATCCATTGGATGATAGGTCTGATAACCGCAGGCTTCGTGAAGTGCTCCGATAACAGTCGAAAAAGGCGGAAGCGGATAAGTCATTTTATTGGTATCACTTTCTTCCTTACGGTAGTTGGCACTGCTTTGATATAACTTGATTCTTAACGCCTTCATAAGCTTTACCTTCTTTCTCCTGATCCGCTATCATACCCCATACCAATTGTTAATTTCACTTTTAATGTCGTTAAAAAACGCGGTCATGTTCTGGGGTTTTAATTTTTCGACAATTTCTTCTTCATTTAAAAATTCATTGCCACGTAAAAGCCCGCAATTAAAGCCTTTTTCAAGTTTCCCCAGTAAATCATCACTGATGATCAGCTTTTCGCCTTGAACCCTCACAACATTTTCGAAAAAGTGTGTTTTTCGAGGTGATAATCCACCAATAACAAAAACCGGCTCAGCATTATCTAAGTTACCTTTTACTACCAGGCTCAGATTTTCGATTGCTTCAACAATCGCAATAACGCGATTGGCTTTTTCTGCGGAAGTCGCTTCCGCGTTAAAGTTCTCATCTTTTCCCACCATTTCCAGATCCATCGTAAAGCTGTATACTTTTAAAGACTTGTCATATTCGTACTGATAAGGCATTAATCCTGATTCCTTCGATTTTTCCTGTAAGTTAATCCCTTTCTGTTTTGCTTCGGTGCTCGCTAAATAGAGATTATTATGGAATCGCGTTTCATTAACAAAGTTATCTGTTGAAATGGCATCCGTCAGGTAAAAAGAACTTTTTCGGATATAGGTTGTTCCCTTGGTGCTCATATAACCGCCTTCAAGGGCTTTGCAATTTGCCGCCGTTAATTTTTCGGTCACCAGTTTTTGCGTTGCGCCATCGACTTCCGTCTGCAAATCATCATATAAGCCACTTTGCACCATAATGGCATTTTTAAGGCTTTCGCGGCTGCGAATTGAATAAACTTTTTTATTTTTAAAAACCTTCTGTACACTGGAGATGTTTCCCAATCCTTCTGAATAGTTGGCGGTCATATTCGCTACCACCGTTAATGTTAATGCCTTTTTCATCTTTAATTTCCCCCTTCATTATTGCTGGTGTTATCGTTACCTTTTCGCAATGCATTTATAAATGTATAGGCGATATCTTTATTATTTTCAAAATCTTCAAATAGATCATATGCAAAATTAAATGATACGTTTGAATAATTCGACAACTGTAAAAGAATTTGACAAACTCGGTCATAATCTTTAAATACAATTGCACTTGTCAATCGTTGCCGATATGACTCGATTTTATTTTCGGGTATTTTTTTTACCACTTCTTTTGCACAAGCGTAGGCCCCACTCATTTTCTTTTTCATCACTTCTCCCCCTTTACGGATCAGCCAGTTAATTTCGATACATTGACTGACTAAATACCCGTTACTATTTTTTTGTTTTAAAAATAGCTCAATCAGCTCATCCGTTAAAACTAAATTCAAAATACAATTTGTTACTTTTTCTTGAATATCTATATAATAGTTATCATTGATTTTTAACGAAAAGCAAAAGGCTTTATAATTAATTTTATCCATCGATTTTAGAATTTCCATACTTTCGTGACGAATATAAAGGGTTTCAAAAAAATCCCGCTCTCTATTTTTATAGATCACTTCAACATCAAAATTAATAAATTGCGACGAAAAAATCATGCTGTTAAATAACGAATAGCGAACATTCTGATTCTTATTTTTGTCATCATCACGGTCTTTTTTTACCTGCGTTCTTAAAAACGTATTTATTTTCTTCAACTGTTTTAAATCATAATTAGCATTTATAAAAAACGCTTCACGATCGCCTATAAAGGCAAAAGGAATCCAGTCAAATAAAATAGTATCCATATTGGTGCTGGTTTTAACATTGAAATTATAGGCCGTAGAACGGCCTTTTTTTCCCATATCAATGCTATACCCACTCAGTCGACAACTATCTCCGCCCTCATTTAACAACTGATGGGTATTGGCATAATTGGCATATAGATTTTTTTTATAACGAAAACTTTCTTTTGTCGATAAGTCCTTGTTTGCTTTTATGATTGTTAAAATCTCGTCTTTATTTTCTCCCGTAAATTTGGTTTTTCCAAAAATTTTTTTCATCACAGTATTACCAGTCAGCCAAGTATTGATTTCTTTAATTTCTGCTTCTTCAAAAACAGATTTTTTTAATTGCTCTTCAATTAAAAATGAATATAAATCATTTGGATAAATCTCTCTGACAAACCTAAGATAATCTTCTTCGCTTAAATACTCTTTTGCAAAACATAAATATTCAAAACCGGTTGATCGTTCATAAACGCACACAATTGACTTTTGCAGCTCTTTTGCTATTTCCGGCAGACTCAAAACATCGAATGCTTTTTCAATCCAGGGAATCTCCAGAAAATCGAAATATCTCATCAAACCTAAAGCAGCGGCCGAATAACGCCATTCCGTAGCAGACAATTTAAAATAACTTTTTTCATCAATTACAAATTCTTCAACCAATCGTATCCCTCCTTTTTAGAATAAATCCTGAGCAACTAAGTCTACTAGTCCAAATCCCGCACTATGACGAGAGCCAATTCCGGCATCATAAAAATATTGCAGCAATTTAACATCGGCTTCCATCTGCAACATTCCAATTGAGATATTTAATAAACAGCCATAATGCTTAACCACTACTTTTTTACAATTTAAAGGTTTACATCTGATCTTCTCGGCAACTTGTTTATTAAAGCCAGCCCGCTCAGCCTGACTCCTTAATACGGTAAATAATTTCTCAGTGAACGCTTCATCGTTAAAAACATAATAATTATCGCCATTTGTTTCCCGGTTATGTTCTCTGACACAAAGTCCTGATCCTGGCGCAGTTTTAAAGATCACTTTATTTGTTTCGATTTTTTCAGCCTTCTTCTCATAAATCGTTCTTAACACCATTTCATTTTCGAATGGCAAAGGAAATGCTTTATTTTTTTGCTCGATAAAAGCCATATACATAATCAAACTAACTTGCGCATCGTCAATGGCCGTGAACAAAACTTTTAATTGGTTTGCCCCTAAAATAATTTTGTCTTTTTTAAAATCTGGTTGTTTAAAAACAACCGAAAACGAAAATGATTTTGCTAATGTATCACGATAAAACTTTTCGAAATATTCGCCTCCTTTTGCTTCGGTTAGCGCTTTTTTTATGAACGCAATAAATACTTTTCGATAATCAAGCGGTATAATCATCGATTTTAGACTAAAGTTCAGTTCTAGTTTCAAATTTTTTCACCTCTTTTGCTGTTTAATCACATTATGATTTCATATTAATCTTTTTTATTGTAAATAATTATTTTCAATTTAATTTCTTATTCGCCCATCTTGACCAAATATCGAATATCTTATAACGCCCTTTCTCAAGAGGTCTTATTGCACCGGTAATTTAAATACCGCCTCATAGGACTTGAAATTATTTCCATGTACTTGCACCTTTACGGTTATTTCTGAACTGGGATTATTCAAGCCATAAGCACACTGCGCACCCACACATTTTGCTCCGATCGGTGTTTCCTGGGGATGAACAGCTATCGAAGCCGGATACGTGCTGGCAACTTCCCCATTTGCATCAATGACATTAAAATCATTTGAATCAATGTAGAGTTCCATAAAACTTTTTTCGACCCCAATATTGTTATAGTCATAATTTAAAATGACCACCTGCCCCGGCGTTTTTTCGGAGAATTGATTACGATCATCGGTAGCTGTTACCGCCGTAAATGATAACGAAAACTCACCGTCAACAGTCCATGTTTCGCCGAGACCATAGACCTTATTTTTTTGAGTATCTTCGGTCACTTTCGAATCCGTGGTAGTATTAGTGTTCGTGTTATTCGTGTTGTTCGTGTTGTTCATGTTGATCGGCTTATTCTCTCTTGTATCAGCCATCCCCATAAAACTAGCCATGCTAATAAGAAATGCAATACTAAAAATAACCGTCATTATAATTCTCGGAGCCAATTCAAATTTCCTGCTGATCCAAACCAATGCTATCCCAGCCGGTGGAAAAACAATCGTAATCAAAATAATGAACCAGGATTTTTGCCACCAGCTGGCCGCTCCCCAGATATCATATTGATCATAAAATGCCGCAACCAAATAAACTACTCCAAACGACCACGCTAAAAATGACCAGATATATAAGTCAGTATAATTTCCTGCCGTAATTGAACCTATCAAGGCGGCGGCAAGATAAAATCCCCCGGCGGTCAATGATCCCGCCATCCCCAACGAGTTGCGTGTTGCCACGCCAACAATGCCGGCAATAATAAAAAACACCGCCACTATCAACCCTGCGGTCCCACTCACTTCACCATTGGATGCAACCGTATTGACGATCCCTGCCGCACACGATTGAAACATGATAAAAAACGATAATACCATCGAAATAATGCCAATAACCAATTTTGCAGTTTTCATTTTTCTTCTCCCTCTTATTTTTGATAACATCATTATACCATTTACAGTAAGACAAATTTGGTACAGGTAACTTGATTTTGCATTTTTGCTGTATTATAAAGTCCCTCTAATTTATGGATTCATTCTCATCATAATTTTTAATGATCGCCTGCACTCTTTTTAATAATTCGTTGCGAACACTTTTCGGTGAAATAACTTTTACCTTTTCAGCATACTGTAACAGCCAAAAATAAAGGCCGTCGCCATCATTAACCGAAACTCTAACATCAAAATAATTATCTTCTTGTTTTTTAAATTGGATATCTTCGCCAAAATAATCAATAATTTCATCTACCATTTCGGCTTTGACTCTGAGGACCGGATGAATATTTTCGCCGCCAAAATTATACATGCATTTTGAAACATATGCTTCTATTTTGTTTGCCGAATTATCTCCGACGATTTCTCTAACCGGTTTTACTCTGCTATCGGTAATCGCCAGATTATAGATTCGATCCAAGCGGTAAAATGATAAATTGTCATATTTATCATAGTTACCAATTAAATAATAACGATCCCCTCGCCATTTTAAGGCATACGGGTTAAATAGGTATACTTTTCCTTCAAATCTTAATTGCTTCTCCATATTTGTATCGGTATATTGATATTGGAATTCGACTTTTCGTCCTTTACGAATGGCCAACAATAGCATATCAATATGTTCGGAAATTTTAGGTTTTGTTGTTTTAATGTAAGACTTTACCGGCGTGACATTTTGTAAAACTTTTCGGCTCTCGGTGCTTGCCAACGACCTCAAGCGGTTTGCCAGTGATGCTGATTTCTTCGCTGTTAAAAACCGGGCCTGCCAAACGGCATCAATCAAGATCTTTAGTTCCCAATCTTCAAACAATCGGCTGCACATATAATATCCTTTGCGATTGTCTTCACATAAGACAATTTCATATCCATAATCGCTATCGTTGTTAAAATACTCCATCAACACATTGATATCCCGACTCACCGATTTGCGTTCGGCTTCAATTCCATAAGTTTCCAGCTTACGACAAATTTCGTTCGCGGTAATGGGATGATGTTCGTCGGTTTCTTTAAGTATGTCCAAAACCCGCAAAATTTTCATTTTAGTGTCTGCCATTTTTCCCTCCTTAAATTTGATCGTTTTATCATATCACATACTATTTTCCCAAAAGAGTACCGGTCCATTTTTAGAAACCTTTGTTATTTAAACCAAAAAACTCGCCCTGAAACACCGTTTACATTTAACGTCGATTTGGGGGCGAGTCGCTTTTTTTTGATTAGTATCAAACCAAAAGACTTTATTTATTCCTCTGCTCTTTCTCTTTCATCAATAACGCGTAACGCTTTCCTGAGCGCATCTTTGACTTTCTCTTCTTTATGGATAGGAATCATAACAACTTCGTCTAAAGCATTCATAATTATCCGAATCCGATCTTCTTTACTCATTTTCATTTTTAATCGCCTCCTCTTTCCAAACACTTTTTAACAACTACTTAATGGGCACACAAAACTCACAATAACCTTTTTCGACCAATTTTACCGCATATCTTTCGAGAATTAATCGGTTTTCATCGAATATTTGATTTTTTTCCTGAAGAATCCTAAAAACACCATTCCAAAATTCTTGGACGGCTGCCGCGGTGTGTTCAATTTTAAAGCTAAGATATCTACCACCTTCAATTCGCTCAATCTCCAGTTCCTTTACTTTAAAATCCGCGCCTACCACAATGCCAACATCATAACGGCAATTTTCTGGTGCTGTTGTTTGTGGATTATCTCTGGCAATACCATAAATAATCGCGTCCTCATTTAATAACTGGTTTTTCCCTGCCCAGTTTTTAAACTTATCCATTAACTCATAATTTTCTTCTCCATATGCCCCAATACGACGCATATATGCTAACTGCTGATCCGCTAGAAGTTCAAACTGAAGTTCCATAATTGCTCCTGATTTTAAATTTAGCGTAATATTACCCTGTGACATTGCAATATATTTATGTTAAACCAATATAAAAAAATTTGCAATTAATCTTTTAAAAGTTATTTTTCATACAACAGATATTCCGCATTTTTTACTTTTGTATTAGATGAGAAATGATTAAATACTTCATTTAATGACTCGCTCGTCAAAAAAATCCGACCTGATGGTTTCACTCCCCATCAGGTCGGATTTTAATGGTTTAATCCTATAATTTATAACTATTTATCTATTTTTAAGCGTCGTCTTCAGTTCTCACGGATTTCACCGCTATTCGTCAAACCGATCGTTTATCATTTGCACTAAAGTATCAACTGCTGCCGTCTCGTCTTCGCCTTCTGCTTTAATCTTCACTGTCATGCCCTGCGAAATTCCCCCCGCCATTACCCCAACAATGCTTTTCGCATTAATGACTTTATCCTCATTGATAACAAAAATATCGGCTTTGAATTTTCCAGCGGCTTTAACAAACATCGACGCCGGTCGCGCATGAATTCCGGTTTCATTTAACACGGTTACTTCTTTTAATTCCATTTTTAATCTCCTTCACATTTATCAATTAATCTGTTAATTTCAATTCTTTCATTGCGGCCAGCACGTAGGCCACCACCGCAACGCCGCTTTCCAGCGTTAATGCTTTTTCGGCAATTTTTTGGGCATCTTCATATCGAACTCGCCGGATAATCTTTTTTATTTGTGGAATTGCTAACGCACTCATACTGAATTCATGGAGTCCCAAGCCCAAAAGAATAATGGTTGCCATGGGATCACCCGCCATTTCGCCGCACATTCCCGTAAACAATCCGGCTTGACCATTCGACGCCTGAATCACTTGCTTAACCAAACGTAAAATAGCCGGATTAAAGGGATCGTATAAATACGACACATCCTGATTCATCCGATCAACGGCGATCGTATATTGGCAAAGGTCATTGGTTCCGATACTGAAAAAATCCACTTCTTGGGCAATAATATCGGCGGTAATCGCCGCCGACGGGATCTCAATCATCACCCCCACTTTCACATCTTTTCGATGAGGAATGTTCTGTTCGTCGAGTTCCTGCATACATGCTGCCAATATTTTCTTGGCCTGCCTTACTTCATCAACATTAGCAATCATTGGAAACATGATATAGGCATTCCCATAAACGCTGGCTCTGAGAATCGCCCGCAACTGCGTTTTAAAAATTTCAATTTCTTTAAAACAAAGACGAACCGCCCGCAGCCCCAAAAAAGGATTCAGCTCCTCACTTAAAGGCAGATACGGCAATTTTTTATCGCCGCCAATATCCATCGTTCGAATAATCACCGGCCCCTCGGGGAAGGCCTCTAAAACCGAGCGATAAGCGGCCATTTGTTTATCTTCGCCAGGCATGGTATCACTGTTCATATATAAAAACTCGGTCCGATAAAGTCCGATTCCGGTGCCGCCATTTTTAAGTACGCCTAAAACATCGCCCGGTTCTCCGATATTGCCAACCAATTCGACCTGATGCCCATCTAATGTCACGGCCTCTAAATCTTTAAGACTTTCCAATTCTTTAAGATAATCCTGATATTTCCGGTAATCTTCTTCAGCCGCTTTAATCTGATAACGATCGGGGTTGACAATCACCCGACCCTTAAGTCCGTCAACGATAAGCAGCTCTCCGCTATTGACACTTTGGTCGATATCACCTAACCCCAGCACTGCCGGAATCTCTAAGCTACGTGCCATGATCGCCGTATGGGATGTCCGGCTGCCAATATTCGTGGCAAAACCCAACACGCGTTGTTTATCCATTTGAGCTGTATCCGATGGGGCCAGATCGTCAGCAATAATGATCACATCCTGATCCAGATTGGATAAGTCTGGCATCACCACCCCTAAGATATTGTTTCGCACCCGATTTCCGACATCCTTAACATCAGCTGCCCGTTCACTAAAATACGGATCGTTCATTTGTTCAAAGATCGTCACTAAACGATCGGTTACGAGGTGAACGGCATAAGCGGCGTTTGCCTTATTGTCTGTAATCTCTTTTTCGATACCCTCAACAAATTCCGGGTCCTGAAGGATCATCGCATGGGCTTCAAAAATCGCCGCCTCTTCGCTCCCCAGTTCAGCAATCGTTTTTATGCGAATTTCTTCCAGCTTTTTTAGACTTTCATTGCAAGCCTCGTGAAATTTATCCATTTCGACTTGCCCATTCTCAGCCCGATCGGCACTTACTACTACCGCTTCTTTTTGATAAACAAGCGCTCTGGCAATAGCGATTCCCGGCGATGCAATGATTCCGTCTCTAATAAACATGCCAAACCTCCTCTATGTCTCTTTATTATTTCAATTTTTCCTTCAATCAAAGTTATCCCAAAACGATGCCATGATCACTTCATTTTTTTAGTTAAAACACCTCCAAACTGACTTGTTCAACATCCACAGTTTGGAGGTGTACTGAATCTTGGGCATCGTTTTCGTCATCGCTACTAAATGAACGAAAACATCTTCAATTATTTTTTAGGCAAATGAATACATTTCCCGAGCGCATCAGCACAGGCTTCCATAAAAGCTTCGGAATAGGTGGGATGTGGATGAATGGTGTCGGCCACTTCATGTGCGGTTATTTCCATACTCATACACATCGTCGCTTCGCTAATCATTTCCGTTGCTGCCGCACCCAATATCTGGACGCCAAGAATCTCGCCGTATTGTTTATCGATAATGACTTTCACAAAACCTTCGGTTTCTGATGAGCCCAACGCCCGGCCATTGGCACTAAACGAAAAACTCCCCACGGCAATATCATAATCTTTTTTAGCCGTTTCTTCAGTTAAACCAACCGAAGCCGCTTCCGGCAAGGTATACAGGCAATTGGGAATAAAACGTAAATCGACACATTCGTTTCCGCCCAGTGCATTGATTGCCGCACTTTCGCCCATTTTAAAGGCGGTATGGGCTAGATTTCCCTGTCCATTCATATCACCAACACAATAAATATTGGCAATGCTGGTTCGCATTTGTTCATCAACGGCAACATAGTTACGCACCATCTCGAAGTCATCTCGCATTTCGCCCAGACACGCCAGCTCGGCACATCGCCCGGTGGCAATTAAAACCTTGTCGGCTGCGAGTGTTTTTTGATCGGCCAGTTTAACGATTAAATGGCCATTTTCATCGCGATCAATCGCTGCAACCGCAACCTTCAGCAGGGTTTTAATCCCCTGGGCTTTAATACTCTTCCTAAAGTGTTTGTAAATGTCTTTACCCATACTGACAACTAACTGATCGGCCGCTTCAACAATGGTTACCTCACTGCCGAATGCGGCAAAAGCGGTGGCAATCTCACAGCCAATTACGCCACCGCCGATAATCACCAGACGTTTGGGAATTTCTTTAAGATCCAATATTTCATTACTGGTTAAAACATCACTATCCGCAATTCCGGGAATTCCGGGAAGCGCCGGTTTTGAACCGCCGGCCAGAATAATCTTGGGGACATCATAAATTTCTCCGGCACAACTGATCCGGCGCTCTTTGGTTAAGGATGCCATCCCTTTGATGACGGTAACACCGTAACTTTCAAGAAGTCCGGCCACTCCGGACGTCAGTTTTTTTACCACTTCATCTTTTTGAGCCACAATCGCAGGCATATCAACGGCTAACGTACTGGTATCAATGTGAATCCCGCGATGCTCGGCGTGTTTAAGGTGTTTAATATATTCAGCCGTTTTAACATAGGTTTTGGTGGGAATACAACCACGGTTCAAGCAGGTTCCGCCAACGGTATCTTTTTCGAAAAGAACCACTTTGGCGCCGAGTTGAGCGGCTTTAATCGCCGCCACATAACCACCCGGACCGCCACCGATTACGGCTATCTCAAATCCATTTTTCATTCTCCAACCTCCATCAGAGCAGAATTTCCATTGGATTTTCCAACAGCTCGCGTACTTTCAACGAAAATTTGGCCGCAACATCACCATTAATTAAGCGGTGGTCATAAGTTAATGAAATCATCATTTTCTGACGGGTTTCAAGCTGACCGTTTACCAGTGCCAGTTCATCTTCGATTGCACAAATTCCAATAATAACGGCATTGGGTTGGTTCACAATCGGGGTAAATGAATGCACCCCAAACATCCCCAGGTTTGAAATGGAAATCGTTGAACCCTGGTATTCGTCAACCGTTAAAGCACCGGTTTTAGCTTTCGCACTTAATGATTTAATGGTTTTTGAAATCTCTTCCAGACTTTTTTGATCAGCATTTTTTACAACCGGAACAATCAATCCTTCTTCTAACGCGACGGCAATTCCGATATTAACATCTTCATGAAAAATGATTTCCTGATCGCCCAGGCTGACCAATACTTTTTTATCATGTAATAAAACTTTCGCCACGGCTTTAACGATATAATCATTGATCGTGAACTTATTTTCTCGGCTTTCATTAACCGTTTTTCGAAATGCCATCAGGTTGGTCATATCGACTTTGGTATTCTGAGTCACGCAGGGAATTTCCAGATGGGATTTTAGCATCCGTTCGCCAACCACCTTCTGCATCCCCGATAATGGTGTCGTCTTCTGACCGGTTTTATCCGCTGCCAATTTTTGCTGTTTTGCAACTTTAGCCAACACATCATTTTTCATAACCTTGTTTTGATAACCCGAGCCGACAATCGTAGCGACATCAATTCCCTTATCTTCGGCAATTCTTTTGGCCAACGGCGATTCGGAAATTTTTCGTTCCACGTCACGGCCTTTAATTTCGCCCAGCATACCCGATGGGATCACCTCGTTCAGATCGATGTCATTCGTTTCGGCCATTTTTTTAGCATAAGGTGTCGCCTTGATGCCATTTGTCGCGGTTAACGGTTCAGCTTTTTTAGCGGATTCAGCGATGATCTCTGGTGCAGCAACTTCAGCTTGTCCGGCTGCCTGCGGTTGATCGGGCACGGTTTCGCCAGGTTCCCCGACATAACCAATGGTCGTCACCACGGGTACTACTGCGCCGTCTTCAAAATATCGACATAACAAGACCCCGTTTGCCGGTGCCTCCACTTCCATGGACACTTTGTCGGTTTCAATTTCTAACAGGCCCTCGCCTTCTTCAACTTGCTCCCCAACTTCTTTCAACCATTGAATAATGGTCCCTTCCTGCATATCCATCCCAGCTTTGGGCATAAATACTTCTACTGCCATTATTTTCTCCCTTCAGTCTTTTATCTCCATGTTACGCCAGCAGCTCTTTAACGGTTGCCACAATTTTTGCTTCATCGGGCAGGATTCCTTTTTCCAGAATCGGACAAAACGGGACCGGAACATCTTCGGATGCTAATCGTTTTAAAGGTGCATCAAGATAATAAAACGCTTCGCTATCGGCTATTCGCGCGATAATTTCACCGGCAATCCCGCCCGTCTTAACCGCTTCATGAACAACCAGACAATGACGGGTTTTGATCACGGATTTAATAATCGCTTCGGTGTCCATTGGCAATAAGGTGCGCAAATCGATCACTTCCACATCAATCCCTTCCTGTTCGAGGCTTTCAGCCGCCGTCAGACACATTTGCACCATCCGTCCATAGGTAATAATAGTGCAATCTTTCCCTTCGCGTTTAATGTCGGCTTCGCCAATCGGAATCGTGAATTCTTCTTCTTCAACCAAACCTTTGGTCCGGTATAACAGCTTTTGTTCTAAAAAGATAACCGGATTATTATCCCGGATCGCTGACTTAAGCAGTCCTTTGGCATCTCTCGGGGTTGATGGGACAATCACTTTCAGGCCGGGAACATGGCATAACATCGCTTCTAACGACTGCGAATGCTGCGCCGCTGCACCGGTTCCGCCACCTGATGCGGTTCTTAACACCAACGGCACATTAACTTTGCCACCAAACATATAACGCATTTTGGGCGCCTGGTTGACGATCATATCCCAACAAACGGTCATAAAATCGGAGAACATAATTTCAACAATCGGACGCATGCCGGCGACTGCCGCACCAATGGCACAACCAACAAAAGCCTGTTCCGAAATCGGGGTATCAATGATGCGTTCTTCGCCAAAGGTATCAACTAAGTCTCCCGACACCCCAAAGGCGCCACGGTAAACACCAATGTCTTCGCCCATCATAAAGACTTCATCATCTCTGAGCATTTCTTCGCTAATTGCTTCTTTTATCGCATTTGCATAGGTTATTTCTTTTTTAGGCATTTTTTGTCTCCCTCTTATAAAGCATAAACATCATTATAAACGTCATCCAGTTCCGGATACGGACTATCCAAAGCAAACTGAACAGCCTTATCAATCAGTTCGGTCGTTTCCTGATCAACGGCATCCAACTCGTTAAGCGTACAAGTCCCGGCGTCTAATAAATCACTGCGCATTTTATCAATGGGATTTTTGGCTTTCCATTCATTGATTTCCTGTTTTGTCCGATACAGATTTCCGTCACTTTTTGAATGGCCGGAAATACGGTAGGTATTTTCAACGATCAACATCGGACCGTTAGCAACCACATAGGCTCTCGCTTTTTTGATACATTCCCGCACCGCAAACGCATCATTGCCATCAACCGTTTCGGCTGGCATGCCATAAGGGATCGCCCGTTTAGCGATATCGGTATCTTTCATCACCTTTGAAATATGTGTTGACATCCCATAAGTATTATTGGTACAAACAAACAATACTGGCAGTCCCCATACCGAAGCCAGATTCATCGATTCATGAAAAGCACCTTCATTCGATGCCCCATCGCCAAAGAAGGCCACGGTAACGACATCTTCTTTTCGCCGTTTCGCGGCAAAAGCACTGCCGCAAGCCAGCGGTAAGGCCGCCCCAACAATGCCGTTGGCACCAAGAACGCCTTTATCCTTATCGGCAATGTGCATCGAACCGCCCTTGCCTTTGCAAACACCCGTCACTTTCCCGAAAATTTCGGCCATCATTAAGTTGATATCAATCCCTTTACAAATCGCCTGACTATGACCCCGATGGGTTGCATACATTAAATCCTGCGGTTCCAGTCCTTCACAGGTTCCGGCCGCCGCCCCTTCTTCCCCGATACTTAAATGAGTGGTGCCGTGGATCATTCCCAAAGAAAAGTAATGTTGTACTTTTTCTTCAAATTTTCGGGAAAGATACATATCTTTTAATAACTTTAATCCTAATTCTTTGTTTTTTTCGTTTTTCAATGATGTTCCTCCTCTATGGATTGCTTATCTGTTTTTTTCGATGTGCGTGATTCTGCTTTAAATTCTTCAGTGTTCGTTTTTCAGTGCTGATGGTGTTTTAATTTTCTTTCTCAATTTTCTAATTTTGCGAAATTGCTTCATTCATTTTGGTGTGTCTTTTAGCAATCATCCAAAAGGCCAATATCCTTTGTTATTATCATTCACATGCTTTTTAGCTGGAACGTTTTTATCCAAAAACATATTGGCCAGACCATTTCCTGTTCCTATAAATAAAGGGTATCTTGAATTTTTCTTAATTGAACCATAAGTGAATCATTGTCAAGTGCGACATCGCCATACGTTACAATTTCACCTTTTTTGACATCTTTAATCATTTTCGTCTTTTTGTTAACAATTCCCATTGGTAAAGCATCTTTTTCTTTTGCGACAGCAGCTTGTTCAAAGCTACCGTAAATTGTGAACCCGCCAATACCATCCAAATATTCGCCTGCGGTTAAATCGCGTTTAGCAACCGTGATCGTTTCCGAAACAAGACCTTTTCGTGGTGCAATGGTTGGAATTCCGTCAAGCACAGCTTTTGCAACTGATAATGGTGTTTCCAGACTGCATAAATGATACGGTCGATATAATACATAGTTAGGACCTTTTCCCATACTGAGGTAATTTAATTCATGAATAATATCTGGTTGTTCAGTTGAGATAATAATAAATACCCCTGGTGCAACGCCATCGATATAATCGATAATGCCATAATTATTTAAAATTCCGCCTTCGCTTTTTAATCTGAACAAGTCTGGTAATTCAGAAACAATTCCTTTTGCCCCATGTGCCCCCATGATATCAGGAAGGAATCCGGTTGCATTTGACATTGCTGTCATTTCTACCATTGTTTTTGTACCATCTTTAAAGGAAGTCAGCATTTTAGGACTTACACCTTTTTTAGTCGCTTCTTCTAATACCGAATCTGGATTGGAGGCTTTATCAACCTTATTGTTTTTCCCTTTTCCCACAACCCGAACATCAAATCCCAGTGCATCAGCAAAATCATACATTTCCAGCACTGCACCAGGTTCGTCACCGGCGGAACCAGAATAAACAACACCCGCACTATTAGCCATTTTATACAGCATCGGGCCAATGCAAACATCGGCTTCGACGTTTAGCATAACAATATGTTTTCCGGAGTTAATACTGTCAATCGCAACTTTTGCCCCAACTTCCGGAACCCCGGTAGCATCTACGGCACAATCGATCAAGTCAGTTTTTGTTGCAATTTCAGGGTTATCGGTAACGATATATTTACCTCTCGCCAACAGATCGTTTGCTTCCGAAATAGTGTTGGCAATAGCAAAATCGCCTTCTTTTAATCCTGCATGTTTATAAGCATTGATGGCATTTTCAACATTAATGTCAACTACAACTGCTGGACGCATACCTTTCATCGACATGATCTGTCCGACCATCCCGCGGCCCATTTGTCCCGCTCCAACAATACTCGTCATGATGTGTTTGCCGTTTTCTTCTAATTGTAATAACTTATAGTTTAATCCTAACATTATTTTCCTCGCTTAATTTTATTTTTAATTTTCCTGATAAATAATCTGGAATGTATCGCCTACTTTAACAACCGGAATTCCTTGGCCTTTTAACTCAATTTGACCGGGAAGCTTCGCCTGATCTTCACCCGTAAAACTAAATGAACAATGCCCCATGCTTTCTAATGTTTTATTGGCTTCATCTCCTACCGCTGTTACATCATATACTAATTCTCCAAATTTAACCTGATCGCCGATGGTCACCTCCTTATTGAATTCTTTTTTGGTGTGTAATACCGCTATTTCTGCTAAACCAGGCGGGGCATTATCATCAAAAACGATGAGTAGTTTTTCTTGTAAAAATTCTGCTACCATCTCCCCTATTTGAGTTATTTCTGTTGTGAAATCCATTTTACTCTCCTTTATTTTTAGGTCTATTTTTCGTTTAGCTGTACATCCCAATGCTAAGAACAAATCCGATCAATACGGCCGCCGGACCGGTAATTAAACGACTGAAAAGTACTGCTGGCACCCCAATTTCAACGGTTTCTGTTTCCGCTTCGCCGAGTGACAAACCAACTGGGATAAAATCACAGCCAACTTGACCATCGATTGCGAATAATGCCGGCAAAGCCAATGCTGGAGCAATTGCTCCCGCCCCAATTTGAACCCCAACCAAGGTTCCCACGACCTGAGCAATAACTGCACCGGGTCCCAGAATTGGTGATAAGAACGGAATTGTACAGACAATTGAAATCAGGATCAACCCTGGTAAGCTTCCGGCAAACGGCGAAATCGTATTAGCAATAAGTGTTCCTAATCCGGTAACGTTAATAATACCAATAAGCATCGCGATAAATGCCATAAACGGGAGTACATTTTTAATAACCATGTCGATTGCTTCTCGACCAGCCTGATAGAATTTACCAACCACACCACCAACGGCTTTTCCAATTCTGGAAATGAACCCTACAAAACCCGGTTGTTTTTCGGATGAAGCTTTTGCTTGAGATTTTATTTTCTGGTAGTCTTCTTTCGTCGCACCACCACTTTCGGCTTTAACGGTTTCACCTTCGGATACGTCTCCATCAAATAATGAAACGTTCACTTGCTTAACACCTGACACATAATTTTTTTCATTCATATATTTTGCTAATGGTCCGGCTTGTCCCACTGGTGTCAAGTTAATGGTTAAAATGCCTTTTTTGGGATAAACGCCACATCTGGCAGTCCCACCGCAATCAACAACAACACACGCGACTTCATCATCGGGAGCACTGCTTAAGAAACCATCAAGTGCTGTTCCACCGGTTAAATCAGCAATTTTCTGAGCTACCGGATCAATGCCGCCACCAGTAACCGACATAATATATTTTTGTTTATCATTGGGTTTAACCACGAGTGGTCCACCCCATCCGCCTTGACCTTTTTTAATGATGACTGCCTGATACATTATTTCACCCCCGCATTCGCTTTTTTAGACGCCATAACTGCATAAATTCTTTCAGTTACAATCCCTCTTAATAAAATGACCAAAACCCCGGCAATAAAATATCGGATTGCTAAATCACCAACTGGTAAACCCAAGGTTGTGATCCCAGCTGAGATTCCCAGGTAAACAAATAACTCACCAGGATTGGCATGGGGAAATAAACCCGTAATCGGATGACAAAATGAAACGGCTGAGTCATAAAATGCCGCTTTATGTTTTTCTTCAACAAATCGGCCAAATGTATATGCCATTGGATTTGTCAGAAAAAACATTGCCAAAACCGGTAATACCGTATATCGTAAGATAAAATTCTTACTGCTGAACTTAGCCGCTCTTTCAACGCGTTCTTCACCAATAATCTTAATTAATGAATTAACCGCTGTCATTAAAACAATCAGTAATGGAACAATACCTGTTACCAAACCTACAAATGTTTCCCCACCGGCCTGAAAAAGACCTATAAAATTAGTTGCCAATTGTGCTAAAAAATCCATTTTTCACCTTCTCCTTTTTAAATTATACCAACTCTTATACCAATCCCGACACATCCCCTTTAAATCGCTTCTTTTTTCACCCCCACCTTTTTATCGATTCACGTACACCCTTGCTGTCGCTTTATTTCCCAAGATTATGATCGTTGTCGATTCAACCTCGATTGTCTGCTTTTTATAGTTTTAACTTTCTAGCCATAACGCTGTTACTCCAGAACATAAATCTGATCTTTTATCAATTAAACGACTTAACAACTTTCAGCGGCAGCCAGTTCGCGTTGCTGCCTTTTTTCTTCCTGAATTTTTTGCCGTTCCTCTTTTTTTATATGTGTATCAATTGCCTTAACGGCCTGAAATAATGCCCCTCTTTTTTGAAGTGGCACTTTTTTATTGGCTGTTTCTTTTTTTATTTTAGCCGGCTTATTTATTTTTCGATCTTCCAGTATTGCCAGCTTTCGCACTTCGTCTAAACTTAAACCAATATAGGCATCCGCCGTTTTAAAACGTTCAAACGAGGTAATTCCTCTCATCATTTTACAATTGTTTATTTTGCCTGCACTTCGATCATAAGACAAAATCAAAATCTGACCGCCTTTTAAAACGCCTCTGCGAAATCCTACACCCAACAGCCCTTTTCCTTTAAGTGATTCCATCGCCCGCTGGTAATTCTTAACCTGGAAAAACGTCAAAAGTCCTTGTAAACACATTCCGACAAAAATTAGCACGATAATGTAAGTCATAATTTTTCCCCCTCATCGATTTCTTCAATCAACTTTCTGGCACATCCCGCATCCGTTATTAAAACATTAATATATTGTCCGGCAATTGCCCCTCTGATTGCATTAACTTTTTCTTCGCCGCAAGCAACTCCAATTGAATATTTAACCGTCTTTAATTTTTTAATATCAATTCCAATCACGGTTTCGTTCATTTCAAATTGCTCTGTCGAACCTTCGATGTCATAAAAATTCATGCAAATATCACCAGCAACATGCTTTTTTCGCATCTGCTCCATCTCATGTTCGTCATAATATCCGGTTGCCATGGTGGTCGAATAACGGTTAGGAACCCCTAACCCGACGATGGCAATATCCAGTTTATTGGTAAGTTTAATGATTTTTTCGATGTATGCTTCGCCAATCAAACCATCTTTGATCACTTTTTTGGAGACTTTAGCCGGTGCATGCAATAATATGTATTGGGCTTTAAAGGCATTAGCCAGTTCTTCCACTAAATAGTTCGAGTGCAATTCCATTCCTACCTGGCCAATGCCCCCCACCAGTGGGATAAACATGGCATTTTTAGCTATTTTAGGATGTATATGCTTGGCGATATGTCCCAGGGTTGTTCCCATTGAAACGCCAATATTTTTGCCATCTTTAACCAACCGCTCCAGATATTCCGCTGCCGCTTTAGCAACTTCATCTTTTTGGGCATAGTTATCTTTTTTCTCATCAACAATGATTACTTCTTTTAGCCCAAACGAAGCTTCCAGTTTTCGTTCTAATTCAAAATGACTGTCTTCTGCTAAATCAGGAATAACTATTTTGACCATCTGAGTTGCTCTTGCTTGTTCAAGTATTTTGGCCACAGTTGGTCGGGAAATAGATAGTTGTTTTGCAATCGTTTGCTGGGTTTCGTTATGATTGTAAAACAGATCGCATACTTTCAGCATCAATCTTTTATTATCAACTACTTTTTTCATTTTTTCACCTTAAGGTTGCTTTTATTGTTTTACAATTGTAAATATTGTCGCTGCCTTTCGTTTTCAATAATTCAATCAATCAACTGCTGTCGATTCATTCGATTACCTGTAATTATAGCGTGTTCTTACATTAAGTCAACAGTTTATTGACCATATTCGGCTATTTTTTAATGTTTTTTTGCCAAATTTATACATTTGTTTAAGTTATGTTTTGATTTTATTTTTAAAATAAAAGTCTAATTTTTAACAATCTATTTTTACAATTGTAACTTGACAATTTTTTGTCAATTATTTTTCAGCGTTTTTGCCTTTCTTTTGAACCATAATAAGCCCTAGTCATTTTATTTAAAAACTCTTTTGAGGCTGTTATTTATTCATCATTTCAACAATATATTTATTGGTTAAGCTACTATCTTTTTTTAGTCTATCAGTTTTTGGGCGTGTTTTTTTCCAAAAAAAAATGCAAGTGATGATGAGATCCGCCAAGTTTTGGCAGTCATAATCACTTGCAACTATTTATTTAATCAATAATCAAAAAAACATCGCTCTATACGAACATCATCAATGCTATATTATAAATCCAGGCTCCAAGTACCCCACCAATAATTGGTCCGACAATTGGAATCCACGAATATGACCAATCTGAATCTCTTTTACCCGGTATCGGCAAGATTGCATGAGCAATTCTAGGTCCTAAATCTCGGGCCGGATTGATGGCATATCCGGTTGGACCGCCTAAGCTAAGTCCGATTGCCCAAATCAAGATACCAATGACCAGTGCTCCCAATGCTCCCATATTATTCTGTGAATTGGTGATACCAAGAATGCCAAGAAGTAACATCGCTGTCCCAATAATTTCTGTCACCAGGTTCCATAGGTTACTTCTAATTGCTGGTCCGGTACAAAATACGCCTAATTTTCCATCGGCATCATCGGTTGCTGCAAAGTGATCATGATAAGCTAAATAAACCACGACTGCACCAAGGAAGGCTCCTACCATCTGCGCTCCAATATAAGCTGGCACCAATGCCCACGGAAAAGCGCCAATTGAGGCAAGACCAATTGTAACCGCTGGATTTAGATGTGCTCCACCAACCCAGCCAACGACATAAACAGCAATTCCGACGGCAAACCCCCATCCGGTCGTAATTACAATCCAACCACTTGAATTACCTTTTGATTTGCTTAAAGTTACATTTGCCACCACACCATCACCCAGTATAATAAGAATCATCGTACCGAGTACTTCCGAAAAAATCATTGCCATATCAGACATGTTGTTCCTCCTAAAGTATTTTTACTTTGAATGCCCTTTAGTTCCATATAAGCAATCGTTGAAAATATACACCTCCTATCTACTACAATATATTTATGGTTATAGTACCTGACAACCAGTCAGGACATTACCCATCTTGTTGCTTAAGCTGTTAGAATGTAGAGAGCAATAGGTATGTCGTCTTCCTTTCTTGGACTTTGCGTCCGTAAATTAGACTGATAACCAGCTCCTCATTCGCAGCGTTCGTTTTATGCAAGTTGAACTGCTGTCGTACAGTGCGTTCGTGTCACACCACAGTAGATTGAATAGGCAATGAGTATAACTGGTATTTATCCATTGCAATAATCTTAAGGAGTGACAAATTTATGAACATGAACGCAGTAGGTATTGATGTTTCTAAGGGCAAAAGCATGATCGCCATTATCCGTCCATATGGCGAAATTATTTCTTTACCTTTTGAGATTCGCCACACTTCCAAAGAAATCTGTTCTCTCATCAACCAGATCCAATCCATTGACGGCGAATCCCGCATCGTTATGGAGCATACCGGTCGTTATTATGAACCACTGGCTCGTGAGCTTACTCTGGCAAATCTTTTTGTGAGTGCCGTAAATCCTAAGCTCATTAAAGATTTTGGTGACAATTCTCTACGTAAAGTCAAATCCGATAAAGCAGATGCTTTAAAAATAGCACGTTATGCTCTTGACAGTTGGAATGATTTGAAACAATATAGCCTTATGGATGAAATACGTAATCAGTTAAAAACAATGAACCGTCAGTTTAGTTTTTACATGAACCACAAAACAGCTATGAAAAATAACTTTATCGGGATACTTGATCAAACCTTTCCGGGTGTTAATACTTACTTCAGCAGCCCTGCCCGCAATGATGGCAGCCAGAAATGGGTTGATTTCGCTGCTGCATACTGGCATGTTGACTGTGTTCGTAAAATGTCACTTCATGCTTTCACTGACCATTATCAGAAATGGTGTAAGCACAATAAGTACATCTTCAGTCAACCCAAAGCTGAAGAAATCTATGGAACAGCAAAGGAACTTGTTCCTGTACTTCCTAGAGATGATTTGACAAAACTCATTGTGAAACAAGCTGTTGATCAATTAAACATTGCTTCCAAAACGGTAGAAGAACTTCGTATTCTGATGAATGAAACCTCATCCAAGCTGCCAGAGCATTCTATTGTCATGGATATGAAAGGTGTCGGCCCGTCACTTGGTCCTCAGTTGATTGCTGAAATCGGTGATGTTACACGTTTCACACATAAGGGTGCAATTACTGCCTTTGCAGGCGTTGATCCAGGTGTTAACCAATCTGGGACCTATGAACAAAAAAGTGTCCGTACTACCAAAAGGGGTTCTTCAGCCTTACGTAAAACGTTATTTCAGGTCATGGATGCTCTTATCAAGAACAAGCCCCAAGATGATGCTGTTTATCAGTTTCTCGATAAGAAACGTGCTCAGGGTAAACCCTACTATGTCTACATGACCGCAGGCGCTAATAAGTTTCTGCGTATCTACTATGGTAGAGTAAAAGAATACCTGCTGTCTCTTTCATAACAATTACCACAAATAGTCTTATTTTCAGACCAACGATATTTGCTGGTCTTTTTGTCGTGCTTCATTTCTTGAATATCTATTTTTTACAAAGTTTTTAATTTCCTATTGACTTTTTATTTGCAGGCTATTTTTGTATTAATTTTATGAATTGTAACTAAATAAAAAAAGCCCCTATTTGCATATTTACATATTCAATTAATGTAAAAACGAAAATACGGCCGCCCCGAACTTCTGCCTATATGAAATTAAAAATAATATTTCTCCAAAAGCATAATAAATGCTTTCTATTATTATGCTAGCATAAATTAAAATAAATGTAAAGGATTCAAATAAAATAAACGATTGTTTGCAAATAGTTCTAACCACGCCTTTTTTTATTGTCTTTTTCCCACTCGCAAAATTAAAACGAAATCTGAACAGTTCTGTTGAGATTTCGTTTTGATCGTTTATCCATTTTTACTTAGAATAGGCGCAAGCAAATACTGCCTATAATAATTTTGACACGGCAAGCTGATCGTTTTACACAGTAGTCTCTGCCAGCAGCTCTTCACTTAAGTATTTTAAGTGCCTGAAAGATCTCATCCATTCCTTCATAATATGCCGGAATCTTATACCGCTTGATTTTTTTTACAGAAGCCTTTCCGTATTCAACATTGTATTCTTCCCAACCTTCATTTAACGATTTACTTTCAATGATTCCTTTAATAACAATACTTCCGTTTGATTGCTGCTTTAAATTATTCACCTGCCGGATAAAAACAGTGCCGGCTGAAATATATTCATCCTTGCCATCTGAATCAAAGGTTATCTCTTTCGCTGTCTCTACCTGCCAATGGGACATGCGTGTCCTCAGCAGGTAATGAACGACTACATCCTTTTCAAGCCGCACATAACTTCGCAAGCGCATCTTTTTTGTATGCCAATAATAATATAGCGCCACAGTCTGTTCTAGTCAAGCAAAATTGTAATACCGAAAGCTAGTTTGAATGCCTCATTTCGAATGGTGTTTTACCGTCAATATACGAATGAGGACGACGGTAATTATACCAGTCAAAGACGTATTCATAAATACCCTGATTCAATTCTTCGTCGGTTTCAAATGAATACTGATAAACGAATTCTGTTTTCATCGTATTGTAAAAACGCTCCATTGGAGCATTATCGTATGGATTACCAGCCCTGCTCATGCTTTGAGTGATGTTATTTTCAGCACAAAAGGCAATGAATTCTCTGGATGTATACTGTGATCCCTGATCACTATGGAGGATCAGTTGATCGTTAATTGAATTGGACTCTATAGCAATTGCCAGGGTTTCAATGGCTAGATTTGAATCAATCCATTTACTGTTAAGACTGGCAACGATACTCCGATCATAAAGATCGATAATGCTGCAATTATAACGTTTTGCACCATTCTTTAAATTCAGGTACGTGAAATCAGTACACCAGACCAGATTCGGTTTTTCGGTCGTAAAATCCTGTTCAAGCAGATTATCAAATATATGATGCTGATTGCCTTTAGTATATGGCTGCTTTTTACGGCGGACAATGGCTTTGATGCCCATTTCACGCATATAGGAATAAACGGTACCGTAAGAACACGCAATAGCTTTGCGGTTCAGTAGATCACAGATCATTCGGTATCCAACCGTTCCATTCAGTTCATGATATGTATTTTTAATGTGTTGCTTCAACATTTCTTTTTGTTGACGATAAGCCGATTTCCGGTTTTTAAGGTAGTTGTAGTCG
This sequence comes from uncultured Acetobacterium sp., assembly GCA_965140355.1. Lineage (GTDB taxonomy): Bacteria > Bacillota > Clostridia > Eubacteriales > Eubacteriaceae > Acetobacterium. Next base: position 567,107 of record OZ223194.1, read on the forward strand.
TCATTTGGGTATAGATTAAACCGGTCTAGCAACCAGTTAACGCCAAACTCCAGGTGATACTCACGGATAAACTGATATATTTTTAGTCGATTTCCTTCGCAAAGAATGCTGCTGCCTTTTTTAAGAATTCATTTTCCTTTTTGGCTTCAGCAAGTTCTTTTTTCAATTGTCTGATTTCAAGCATTTGATCGGTTTCGTTTTGAAGTTGAGGATTCGTTTTGCATTCTTTGCGGTGCTTATCCAGCCAGTATCTGAGGGTTCCACTACCTAAGTTGTATTCGACTGTCAGACTTTTGATAGTCCGGCCTTCCTCTAGATGAAGGCGAATGATTTTTTCTTGAAGGACACGATCGTATTTACTATTTGACATGTTTTGTAACTCCTTTTCAAGTTTGAATTATATCATCAAACTCGCTCCGGGTGTTACAATTTTATTGTAGCAGAACAATACCAAACAATCCATGCAATGTGAAATGGCAATCAATCCCACAATTATTAAAGATTATCAGTAGAAATTTGATAGCATAAAACTATCTGTAATATTTGTTTTCATTTTACAACAGTAAAAAAAATTTGATCCTTTAAAAAGTTATTAGACAAAATTTGTTTTCATTTCATTCTATTTTTTCATTTTTATTTACAAATGTCTGTCCAATTAAAATCAGTATCGGAACAATCAACAATGACATAATATGCGAAATAAATGCTTCTTCAATTACCCAATATTTTACAACATCTGCTATTGGGTAAATATCTCCATAGCCAATTGTGAAATATGTAATGCAACTAAAGTAAAAATATTCATCAATATTCCAATTACTTATTGGATCTGATTCTAAAACAGTGTTAATTGGCGGTTCTATTATGTAAAAATTTGAAAAATCATTATCTTTATACACATTGATTCTTATAGAATAAGGATTCATATCTTCAATAGTACTTCCAATTTCCTTATTATAATAACCTGTGATCTCTAAATGACCATTTTCTGTTTCCTTTTCAATTGTTTTAATGCATATTTTAGACTCTTCGTTTATAGTAAAATTAGCATCCATAAGAATATCTTCATATTTAAAATATAATTCGCTATGATAATTATTAATTAAATTTGCATACCCAACAATAGTTGCAACCATAATGATCAAATAACCAACAACTATAAGGGTTACATAGGATATTTTATCTTTTAATGTATCGTTTTGATAATTCCTTAATCCAAAAAATACTCCAATAAATAACGTTATAACCATTAGCATAATCAAAATAAACATATGATGTTGTGACCAAAAGCTAAAAATATTTATTATATTCAAAGCGTATTTAACGAAAAATATATATGACCCAATCATTATCGCTAAAAATTCAAGAGTAAGCAAAAATAGAACAGAAACCGCATTTCTTTTTGCTGTAACTATCGCCATAATTATTACCAATATTATTTTCGTTATTACTAAAATAGCTGATATCATATTATTCTGCACTTCACCTATTGGCCAAACAAAAAATGCCACTCCAACTATACATACAATTATTGACAAAATAATTTCTTTTAGATTCTTTTTTTTCTTTTCCTGTGCAAACTGTATCTTTTTTGAATAACATGTTTCAGTCATAACCTCTGTTTGGGAAACTAATATTTCATCTACTATATCTTCTAACTCGCTATTTATTAAAATTACATAGATTTTTTTACGTTTCTGATGAATATGATATCTCAAACTTATTTTCATTTTTTCTATTTTTACTTCATATGAAATTTCATTTTCTTTAAGTAACTTTTCAATTTTATTTAAATCTTCTTTGCTATCAACCCAATATTTTTTCATAACACCCCTTTGAAATGTATGATTTTCTAAAACCATACCCCTATCCAATTTATTCAGCTACCGCTAATGTGCATAAATTTTTCATCTGAATAATATTTTAAATTTGAGCCATCAAAATCTTGAATCAGAGCCAGTGCCGTCATAAAATAGAGCCACTGTGTTCATCATGGGAGCCACCAGTGTGATGGCTCCCCAAGAATTATTTAATACCGTGTCGTTCCCGCATTGAGATTTTCCCTTCAATGAGAATCGTATAGGAATCATGAACGATGCGATCCAGAATGGCATCAGCCAGCGTATCTTCACCGATCTTCTCATGCCAACCTAGCGGCGAAGACTGGGAACAGAATATCGTGGAGCCGATCTGATGCCGCGACTCCACGATTTCAAGCAAATCCAGTGCCTGCTATCCCTTTAACGGCGTTAAAAGCCATTCGTCAAGAATCAGGAGGCTGACTTTTTTATAGGTTTTCATCACTTTTTTAAAAACACCTTCGCCACGAGTAACGACCAGTTCGTCAAGCAGATCCGGTAGCCGGATATATTATGTTGTATAGAAGTTTCGACAGGAAGCAATTCCAAAGGCACAGGCAATATAGGATTTTCCGTTACCAGAGGCACCAGTGATAATAATGTTTCGCTTTTCCTGGATGCAATTGCAAGTCGAAAGACGAAGGATCTGTTCTTTATTAAGATTTCGATCTGCGTGATATTCAATGTCTTCAATACTAGCATTGGGTATTCTTAAATCAGCATTCTTTATCAGACGCTGAAGCGCATTGTTTTTTCGCCTGGACCATTCATAATCAATGATCAGACCGAATCGTTCGTCAAACGACTGATTGTAGAATTCTTTGTCAGAAAGCTTTTGTTTAAAGGAATCTGCCATGGCATTGAGACGCATCTCCTGTAGTTTTTGAACAGTCTGCTGATTAATCATATTTCTTGCCTCCATAATAATCTGCACCACGAGTATAACTATGCTCTGAGGTTCTGGAAGTGATTAGTTTTACTTCGTCAGGGTTTTTCAGTTTGTCCTGACCCGTTTTTAGAATCGTTTTAACACTTTTCAAACTGGGACTGGGTGAATAAGTCAGTGTTCTGGCACAGGCTGCTTCCAAATGCTCAATGGAATACTGATCCGCCAGCTTGACAAAAACCTGGGCGGAACGATACCCCTGCTGTTCAACTTTATGTGAAACTAAGATAGATTTGACTGTAATCAAGATATTCGATCCGGAATGCTCAGCCCATTCAATGAAACGCTGGGCATTCCATTCAAGATACTTTTTATGGTTGTCTGGCATATGTTCCAGCAATGTGATGCGTTGACCGGTCTGACCTTTTAGCCTCTTATTAGAAGCAATACGGTTGCCTTCATAGAAAGTTTCAATGATATGTGAGGTGACCCGTATATCTACTTCAGATTTGATGTATTCGTAAGGAACTGAATAATGCCTTTTTTCAACATTTATGTGAAGCTTCATATTAAACATGATAATCAAATCAGTTTCAGCAATTTCAAACAACCCATCGGCATGAAAATGAATGCTACCAATCGATGGGTGAAAAAAGCGGAGTCGATTCCCTGGAAAACCATTGAAAAAAAGTACGCCAAACTGTTTTCAAATAAAAAGGGAAATGTGGCCAAACCCTTGCGACTTGCCTTGGGTGCCTGCATCATTCAGGCAGAGTATGGTTATCCCGATGTGGAGACAACCCTTCAGATCCAGAAAGGGCCGTATCTGCAGTTCTTTTGCTGTTTCTGTGAATACCGGGATGAACCGCCATTTGATCCATCCCTGATGGTTTACTTCCGCAAACGACTGACACCTGAGATTCTGGGTGAGATCAACGAACTGATTATTCAAAAAGCAGCAGCTGAAAAGGCGAGCGATGAGCCTGATGATCCCGGTGATTCATCATCGGACGAACCACCACAAAACAGTGGAACCCTCATTGTTGATGCAACCTGTGCGCCATCGCATATCCGGTATCCCCAGGATACCGCACTCCTGAATGAAGCCAGAGAAAATGCTGAAGCAATGATTACTGAAATGCATGATCCCGCTGATGGCAGAAAACCCCGTACCTATGCCAGACGTGCGCATAAAGATTATTTAAATCTTGTGCGTAAAAAGAAAAACACAGCTAAAACAATCCGTAAAGCAATTGGAAAACAACTGCGTTATCTGCGCAGAGACCTGGCCATTATCGACACTATGTTGAGTCGTCAAAAAACATTATCCGGAAAATGGCAGGTTCGGCTGGAAACCATCCGTTGTCTTTATGAACAGCAAAAATACATGTACGACAATCATACCCATCAGGTCGAAAATCGGATTGTCAGTCTGTCTCAACCGCATTTGCGACCCATTGTCAGAGGGAAAACAAAAGCTCCGGTGGAGTTCGCGCAAAACTGGACATCAGTGTGGTCGATAGTTATACGCGTCTTGAAAAAGTATCCTTTGACGCATATAATGAGGCATCCTATCTGATTGAAGTAATTGAGCGGTACAAAGATCGAGTCGGTGTTTATCCGGCACGGATCCTGGCAGATAAGATTTACCGAAACCGGGGCAACCTCAAGTTTTGTAAAGGAAAAGGGATCCGATTGTCAGGATCGGCACTGGGTCGCCCACCGAAAAACGCAGTAATTAACAAAAGACAGTAATACGTGGATATTTGTGAACGTGTCAAAGTCGAACGAAAATTCAGTCTTGCCAAACTCAAATGTGGTCTTGGTCTGATCCGGACACGTTTGCCAGACACAGGCCTTTGCACCATTGCTCTGTCGATTGTTGTTTTGAACCTGCGTAAGGTTCTTTATGCCCATTTTCAGTTTTTCATGTCGGGATTGAATGGGGACAGTTATTTCCAAAAATTGGTAATTATTCAGTAGGCATTACATAGGTGTATTGACTGCAGGCCAACGATGCCACAAAAACATAAGCTGGCGACGCTTCAAAATTAAAGTCATTGATCAGATTGACCGTTGTTCCTGCCCAGTCCACCTCCATGATATCTCCCGGTTTATGTGATATCCGCATGGTTGCCTTAGTCGTTTGCGCATACTTTCGGTAATATCTACAGAATTGGCTGTACATGTATGGGATTTCTCCGTTTAGATAACATGCTTCACAGTATTCATTCCAAAGCAGACTTAACGTCACCCCGCTTTTGGCAAGCTCCTTATGGAGATACTCACAATCCGGTACTTTTTGATTGATACCACTTTTCCTGTCTGGAAAAAGAACTGCCTGAAGATTGCCATCCGATACATCATCTGGCAGTGGCCAGGAAATCGTATGAATCCTGGCTTGCTCAAGAACCTCAGCTACCGTGTTTCTTGAACACCAGCAAGCCGATGCAATGCTGCGATTGCTGATACCTTAACTATGGAGTCGAAGGATTTCTCAATATTTGGTCATGAATTAGACCTCCAATAGTTATTTACGCATCTTTTGCGTATGGAATATCTATACCCGGATGGCTTTCACAAAGACCAGGGTGGTTCTAAAAAATGAACAGCCTGACTCTAACTGATGACTTCAGTTACACTATTTAAAAATATTATCCATAATGTTAGGCTTCCATCTAGTTAAACCCCTGTAGTTTTACGTCATTATCTTCTGATAATTTTGCCAAAATCTAATTCAATTAATCGTTAATAACTTATATTCATTAACATTCTATCAATTATCTTTCGCAAATTCACGTTGCGACAAAAAGTGTGACACAAAAAAAGCAAACCGATGAATGTCACTGTTTCTACTTCAATCTTAATGTCTAATCCCATATTGCCACAATCATTAGGGGTTGTCAGTGGATATTTATCACCTAACTATTATCCTAACACATAAATATTAATCATATGGTAATAATTCATATTTTTCACCTATAGCATTAAAAATATCTTCAATATACTTTTTCATTTTCATGGCATCCTCTTTTAATATATTTATATTTAAGTCTAACTTATTTCCTATTTCAAAATTATCTTTAAATTGCGTTTTACTGATTTTTTTTAGAAAATCTTTATTTACTATTCCTTGGTTATGAACAATAACATTTCTTTTTTCACCAATAACGATCATTTCAGATTCTAAATCATTGTTATCCTGTCGTTTAATTTTGATCCCAGAATCTTTAAAAAAATCAGTTTTTTCTTCAAAGGATTTCCATCCCATTTTATAACTTAATTCTTTAATCATTTTTTCAATCAAGTCACTTTTCCCACGACTTTCCACAATGTCCTTGCTTGGCATTTTATCTATATGTTTTATCATAATCCTCGGATCTATTCTTACAATTGTTTCTATCGCTTTTAACATAAAATCGTCTAATAATGTATATAAATATACATAAGACATTTTTAAATATGTTTTATTTCCAATTGTCGAAAAATTAATTAATGAATCTATCTCAAAAAAACTTCTTTTAATATTTGGGTAAAATAATACAATTTCTCCTTCTTTACTTTGATAACCGTCAATTTCCTCATTATACTCGATACCACCATCGATAAAATAGGAATGTAAATCTATTTCTTCAAACAACTTTTTTACTGTATACTTTTTTTCGCAAAAATTACTGCAAACTTTTCCATGCCCAAATATCAAAGCCGACGCTCTATAAATAGGTTCAATAATCTTTCCTCTTTCATATAACTTTTTAAGCAACTCTTGATTTTTTTCATTCAATAAATCTACAGTTCTGAAAATTTCTTCGAATGCTTCATTACATTGATTAAGATCAACTTTCAATCGACCTGAAGGATCACTTGGTATTTTATCTTTCTTCCATTTTTGTATAATTCCATTTTTAGTATTCTCCCAATAGTTACTGTAGCAAAATCCTTTTTCAATACCTGGAAATTCTTCATATTTTATTTGTTTTATATTATACTTTTCTTTATCTTCCAATTCATCAATTCCGATTAATTTCCCATTATTTATTAAAATTTCATCTTCCAAAAAAACCTGTTCCGCAACATATCTCCCCCAATTACACCACATATTACAACCTCCTGTTTCGTTATGAATCAACAATAATCATTTTTCTTTGTCAGTAGATTTCTTTACAATTCAAATGTTCAAGGTTAAAAATCGAATATATACCACTTCTCATTCTTCATCAATAAATTCAAATAATAATTCCATAATAATTTACCCTGCTACTTGATCAATATATTTTTAATATTGATTGTTTTCTATAGTTTCATCCAATATATGGATATCTTTATCATCAAATCCTAATTTTTGATATACTTTTTTACAATCTTCCAAAATCAGTTCGCATATATCAGTGCGGATTAATGGCATGTTGTTTTTATTACCCTCTTATTTTTCAAGAATCTTTTTCTTTAAATGTACAGTTACAGGTATTTCCGTAATTCCAAACCTCTTTGCTACGCAGACTCTATATTTCCCTTCTACTAACTCATAGTTCACTATTCCAGTTTGTTCTTTCAATTTTAGCAGAAAGTGAATTCGGTTGCAATGATGTAAATTAATCAATATATACAATCAATTTTCATTTTCATTCTACTAAAATAAAAAGGATATATTGATATTGTAAAGCTGACTCACCAATTTAACAGAACAGAAATATGATATCACAATGGAACATTAGGAATAATTCTTGCTCTTCTATTTTTAGTATATTCTAAACTAATCATTCCACATTTTAAATCTATATTTTTGATCTTCAACTCTCTTAATTCTTTAGCCCTGATACCAGTCGAAATCAAAGTGTTGATAATTACCCATGTCCGATAGGTTGGAAATGATTTTTTTTTGATCTTTTTAGCAAAGCTTCCAATTCACTGTTTGTATAGATTTCTTTTATCTCTTCTTGTTCAATAACCCTTAGAAAATCTATTTTTCTTTCAATCAATCCTCTTTTATATCCAAAATTTATGACAGGGAATATTTTATATTGATATGAATTTACCGTTGTCATTTTTATTCCCCTATCTTTTAACCAAATGATATAATCATCAATAAGTTCTTGTGTGCTTTCCATACAGATTATATTTTCGCCTGTAAAGTCCATAGAGTATTTTCCAGCGTAATCATAACCTTTGACCGTAATGTCAGACACACCTTTACGACTACATTCTTTATTGTACAATTCCAGTAATTCTTTGTAAGTGAAATCTTTATTGATATCACAATTAATCTTTTGTTTACCGCTTGCTCTCCATCCTTTTCTCATTTTACCCGACCACCTTTCAAAAATTGTTCGTCTAAAACATTTAAGCATTCTTCTTTGTTCACCTAGGAACCTCCTGAATTATTTAATTATCAAAAAATATAAAAGGCAGCTACGATTGCCTAAAATTAGGTCTTACAACGTAGCCACCTGTGCTATTTTTAATCTATTAATTTTAATCCTACCAGATCCGCTTAAATGCATGTTTCAAGGGGTTATTTGATGTTTTAAGTGACTATTCCCACTCAATCGTTGAAGGTGGCTTGCTGGTAATGTCATAGACAATCCGGCTAACATGCTTCACTTCGTTAACAATTCGGGTGGAAATGTTTTCCAGAACATCATAAGGGATTCGGGCCCAGTCAGAGGTCATCCCATCAACCGAGGTCACTGCTCTGAGACCGATGGTATAGTCATAGGTTCGTTCATCGCCCATGACACCAACGCTTCGGTTTCCCGGAAGGACGGCAAAATATTGCCATATTTCTTCGTCCAGACCAGCTTTGGCAATTTCATCTCGAAAAACAAAATCGGCATCTTTTAGAATGTCCAATTTTTCTTTAGTAACATCGCCCATCACCCGAATGGCTAAACCAGGACCGGGGAACGGTTGACGCCAAACTAAATCGTGATCCAGTCCGATTTCTTCGCCCACAGCCCGCACTTCATCTTTAAATAAGTTACGCAGAGGTTCAATCAACTCAAAATCGACATCATCCGGTAATCCGCCAACGTTATGGTGGCTTTTAATAACCGCAGCATTTTTGGTGCCACTTTCAATCACATCGGGATAAATAGTGCCCTGAAGCAGAAAATCAATGTTGTTAAGTTTGCCCGATTCTTCTTCAAAAACCCGAATGAATTCAGTGCCAATGATTTTTCGCTTTTGTTCCGGATCGCTAACTCCTGCCAATTTGCCGAGGAAGCGATCTTCACAGTTCACCCGAATAAAGTTCATATTGAAGCGATTTTTAAAAATTTCTTCAACCTGATCTCCTTCATTTTTTCGCAACAGCCCATGATCGACAAAAATACAAGTCAGTTTATCACCAATGGCCTGGTGAACCAGGGTTGCCGCAACCGATGAATCAACGCCGCCGCTGAGGGCGCATAACACCCGACGGTCGCCCACCTGTTCTTTAATGGCAGCGATCTGTTCCTGAGCAAAGTTTTCCATCGTCCATAAGCCTTCACAATGACAAACATTATAAATAAAGTTGTTTAACACTTCTTTGCCATGTTGGGTATGTTCGACTTCCGGATGAAACTGCACGGCATACAATTTCCGTTCTTGGCATTCCATTGCGCCGGTGGGACAGGAATCCGTGGTAGCGGTAATGCAAAAACCTTCCGGGATCTGTTTAATATAGTTGGTATGACTCATCCAACAAATCGTTCCCTCGGGAATATCATTAAACAACACACTGTCATTTTTAAAGTTTAAGGCTTTTTTCCCATATTCCCGGATATCGGCAGAATCGGTTACGCCTTTTAATTGATCGGCCATCAATTGAGCCCCGTAACAAATGCCAAGAATCGGAATCCCCATGTTGTAAATCTCGGGATCACAAAGCGGAGCGCCCTCTTCATGAACGCTTGATGGCCCCCCGGTAAAAATAATTCCCTTGGGATTTTTCTTGCGAATTTCGTCGGGAGTGATATCATAAGGAACAACTTCAGAATAAACCCGCGCTTCACGAACTCGGCGAGCGATAAGCTGGTTATATTGTGCTCCAAAATCAACAATCAGTATCATTTCATCTTGATAATGTTTTTTTATCATAAATTCTCCTAAAATTGTGCACTATTATAATTGGGTGATTCCTTGGTGATTGAAATATCATGAGGATGACTTTCAATCAATCCGGCCCCCGTTATTTTTACAAATTGTGATTTTTCTCTTAACTCTTTGATGGTTGCCGTTCCGCAATAACCCATCCCCGAACGAAGGCCGCCAACTAGTTGATACACTGTATCGGCTAAAGAGCCCTTATAAGGAACCTTTCCTTCAACCCCTTCGGGGACCAGTTTTTTCTGACCTTCCTGGAAATAACGGTCCGAGCTGCCATCTTTCATCGCCCCTAACGAGCCCATGCCACGATAAGTTTTAAAACTTCGACCCTGATAAATGATCGTTTCTCCCGGACTTTCGTCGGTTCCGGCAAACAAGCTTCCGATCATAACAACATCGGCACCGGCACCAATGGCTTTGACCACATCGCCCGAATACTTGATCCCGCCATCAGCGATCACCGGAATATCATATTCTTTGGCGACTTCGACAACATCTAAAATAGCGGTGATTTGCGGTACCCCAATCCCTGCAACGACTCGGGTCGTACAGATCGAACCTGGTCCAATCCCAACTTTCAAGGCATCAACACCGGCCTCGATTAAATCTTTGGCGGCCGCTCCGGTAGCAATATTTCCGACAATTAATTGCACTTCCGGATATTTTTCTTTGATCGCTTTAACGGTTTTAACCACACCAATTGAGTGTCCATGAGCAGTATCCACTACGATCACATCAGCTTGAGCTTTAACCAGAGCATCAACCCGTTCAAAGGTATTACTGCTAATTCCAACCGCTCCGCCAACAATCAATCGTCCGCGGTAATCTTTGGCGGCATTTGGATATTTAATGCTTTTTTCAATATCTTTAATGGTAATCAAGCCTTTTAAATTATTTTGAGCATCTACAATCGGCAGTTTTTCAATCTTAAATTGTTTTAAAATAGCTTCCGCTTTTTCAAGTGTTGTCCCCTCTTCCGCAGTGACCAGATTGGCTCTGGTCATGGCATCTTTAATTTTCTTTTTAGGGTCATTCTCAAACCGCAGATCACGGTTAGTGATAATCCCGACCAGTTTACCTTCTTCGGTTATCGGCACCCCGGAAATTCGGTAACGCGCCATTAATTCCAGGGCATCACTGATACAATGCTCCGGGGATAAAAAAAACGGATCAACAATAACCCCGTTTTCTGATCGCTTAACCTTATCAATTTCAAAAGCCTGTTCTTCAATCGTCATATTCTTATGAATAATCCCAATTCCGCCTTCACGGGCCATCGCAATCGCCAATCGGCCTTCCGTAACGGTATCCATCCCGGCGCTTATAATAGGAATATTCAGTGAAATCTTTTTCGTCAAACGGGTGCCAGTGTTAACGTCCCCTGGTAATACTTCAGATTTTCCCGGAATTAATAATACATCATCAAAGGTAATGCCTTCCTTTAATATCTTCTCCAACCTTGTACTCCTTTCAAATTCAACTCTCGCTTAGATACAAAAAAAGCAGACAATTGGCCATTGCTTTTCATCTGCTTCATGTGGTCTGAAATCTTATATTCTGCTGTTTAGTCTAACACAATTTGCTTAACAGTGACAATGATTATTTTCTTGGTAACGTTATCTTTTCTTTATTTTGTCAGTTTTTAAATTTAAAATAATAAAAGCGAAGGATTCTCCATATCGGCTTTAATATCCTGGATGAATTTTGCGCCTTCAGCACTATCAGCAACGCGATGATCAAGGTTCAAACTGATTTTCATCACCGAACGTACCACCGGTTCACCCTGATTGACGCGAATCCGCTGAACCACTTCCCCAACACTCAAAATCGCACAGTTGGGCCGGTTGATGAGAGCGGTAAATTGACTTATGCCATACATGCCGAGGTTGCTAATCGTAAAGGTACTGCCTTTTAACTGTTCCTTAAGTAATTGTTTGTTTTTAACTTTTTTTATCAAATCGCCGCGACTCTTTACCATTTCCACAAAACTCATTTCCTGAGTGTCGTTAATTACCGGAATCAATCGCCCGCGGTCGGATTCTACCGTCAATCCGAGATTAACATAAGCCTGCGTAACGATTTCGTTTTCTTCCAGTCTGGCGTTAATCAAAGGATGTTTAATCAGCGCCCGTGATGTTGCCAGCAGCAAAAAATCAGTATAGGTACAACGATATTTGACTTGATCTTCAATTTTTTTAGTTATTTTCTTACGGAGCTCTTTAATCTCGGTCATGTCAATCTCGGCCGTTAGCGTAACCGTTTTTGTTTCTGCTATTGATTTGACTTGCTCGGCCTCGATCCGATCATTTTTTTGTTTGGTAACTTTAGCTTCACCAGTTTTTGGCCTTTCGGCTTTAACCGCTTCCGTCTCAACGACTTCAATTTCAGCTGCCGCTGGTTCAACAACATCAGCTTCAACAACATCAGCTTCAGCAACTTCAGCTTCAGTAACTTCGACTTCATCAGCCATCACCGGTTCAAATTCCGGGGCTTTCACAACGGTCGGTTCAACCACTTCTGGTTTTGTCACTTTGTCCGCAACTACATCAGCTTCCGACGCTATCATATCTGGCTTGGCCGTTTCTACTTGCTTGGTTTCCGGTTCCTTCAATTGATTATCCGCAGCCATAAACATTTCCCAATTTGTTTTATCAAGAGCGTGCATCGGTGTTGGTTTAACAATAATTTCATCACGGAGTGGTTCGGCTTTTATGTCTACAAAGGGGACAAAATCAAGTTCCGATATTTTTGTTACAACATCTATCTCCTGATTTTCAAGTCTTTCAGTTGTTTCATCGACAAAGGGGACAAAATCCAAATCCGGATTTGGCACTTTTTCTATTTTTTTGTTCATCGCTTTGATCTTTTTAGTGGGTTTTATTTTTTTATTCGGTAATTCTTCCAATTTTGTTGGTCTGGAAAATCGATTCTTGGGATTACCATGAATTCGGTCGAGATCAGTTCCAATCACAACCGGCTCTTTCGATTTATAGCTAAACTTACCCGGCAAAATCACCACCATCTTTTTAACATCATCCGCTTCAATCCGGCCATTTTGTCCAGTACCGACAGCATTTCTGATATCAACCTCAAATTCCCGGGCGATCCGCCTAGCAGCTGGAGTGGCTCGCACCTTTCCTTCGCGAGGGTCAGGTTCCGCTATTTCTTCAGGCGCTGTTTCCATCTCAACGTCATTTATGATTCCTTTGATTTCATGCTGTTTTGGCCCCTGATTAATCGTTTCTTCTAAATTTCTTTCCAACTCATCTAATACTGCCACCAGTTTTGCTTCAAGATTTTCTTCAGGTAATTCTTCCGGTATCTCAGTTTGATCAAGTTGTTCCTCGTTTAATGATTCTTCTTTCGGTTCTTTTTCTTTTGGCTCCGTTTCCGACGCTTTTTGGATTAACACTTGGGCTGCTTCGATTAACACTTCGGCTTCCCGTTTTAACGTTTCGGCACCCAGTTTTGGAGTCACTTCACCTGATTCATCCGTCATTGGACTTATCTCGATTTCTGCTGTATTATCCATCGCTGTTTCTTCTTTCGATAATCTCATTTCTTTTTCCATAATTTTCCAGCTCCTTATTCCCGATTAAGGAGACGGTAAACTCCATGGACAAAATCATTTCGTTGTGGTACAACCGCAGTTTCCAATTCTTGATTAAATGGAATCGGGACATCCAAGCCGCCCAAACGGATAATCGGAGCATTAAGATAATCAAAAGCTTCACTTTCGACAATTCGAGAGACGATCTCGCCTCCCAAGCCGCCCGTTTTTGACGCTTCATGCGCTACAATCAGGCAACCCGTTTTAATCACCGATTCAATGATTGGTTGCATATCTAAAGGATATAAGGATGTCGGATTGAGAATTTCAACTTTGATTCCTTCTTCTTCCAAAAAGTCAGCCGCTTCAATGGCCTTTGCCAGCACGGTCCCATAAGCAACAATGGTAACATCTTTGCCGGGACGTTCAATTACTGTTTTATTTATTCCCAACAAATAATTATCATCTAAAGGGACCAGACCAACGGTATCGTAAAGCAGCTTATGTTCTATAAAACAGACCGGATTATTATCACGGATCGCCGCTTTTATCAACCCTTTGGCCTGCGCCGGCGTTGATGGTGTCACCACCTTTAGCCCCGGCACATGACATAGCCAGGCTTCTAAACTTTGACTATGTTGAGCACCGCCGCCCAGACCAGAACCGGAAGGCAGTCTTAGCACCATCGGCACCTGCGATTGGCCCCCAAACATATAGGCCATTTTGGCACCTTGATTAACCAAAGCATCCATCCCAAAGGTAACAAAATCCATAAACATCATTTCACAGATCGGTCGCAATCCGGTCATCGCTGCCCCTACCGCAGTTCCCACAAGCGCCGCTTCGGCGATCGGCGTATCCAGAATCCGTTCGGCACCAAATTCTGCCAACAGCCCAGTTGATACCCCAAAGGCCCCACCCTGTTGGCCAATGTCTTCACCTAAAAAAATAACATCCGCATCCCGACGCATCTCTTCTGATATGCCCATTCGGATAGCATCACGGTAGGTCATTTTTTTCATATCACTTGTTCTCATCATTCATTCTCCCGCGCATATACATCTTCCAAAACAGCGTTTAACTGAGGTTGTGGACTATCCATCGCAAATTCCAAAGCTTGTTCAATCGAAGCCATCGCCTCATCTTCCATTTTTTTTATCTGCTTTTCAGTAAAGATTCGATTTTCTCTGAGATATTCTTTCATTTTTAAAATCGGATCTTTTTTCCGCCACTCCGGGCGCTCTTTTTGCTCTTGGTAGCTGGGTCCATGACTTTTAGTTTGATCATTATAGCGATTGGTTTTGGCTTCAACCAATACCGGACCCTTTCCTGCTCTGGCATAACGCACGGCCTTGACAACGGTATTATAAACCTCCAGAAAGTCATTGCCATCAATCGTCAGACCGGGTATATTATAAGCATCACTGCGATCAGCGATATTTTCGACATTCATCTGTTTTTCAATGGGATCAGCTTTGTCTGACAGATTATTTTCGATCAAAAAAACCACCGGCAATTTCCAGACCGAGGCCAGGTTTAATGATTCGTGAAAGTTTCCCCCATTGGTCGCGCCGTCACCGGCAAAACACAAGACGACTCTTCCGGTTTTTTTATATTTCTGCGTTAATGCGGCCCCGCAAGACAGATTAAAGCCGCCCCCAACAACACCATTAGCACCAAGATTGCCATTTTCGACATCAGCGATATGCATTGATCCGCCTTTGCCTTTACAATACCCGGTCACTTTTCCCAAACATTCTGCCATCATCAGATTAACATCCAACCCGAAACCGATGGCCTGAGCATGACTCCGATGACTCAGCGAAATAAGATCGCCCTCTTCCAACGCCAGACAAGAAATTACTCCGGTCGCCTCCTGTCCGATTGCCAAATGAATATTTCCATGACCTTTTCCTTTGGAAAAAAGCGCATCTAATTTTTCTTCGAAATATCGAGATTGATTCATTTTATAATACATTCTTAAAAGAAGTTCTTCTGATAATTCAATCATGGTTTCCTCCATATTTTCACAATTTAATTTTTAAGTTGTATCATTTTAAAATTATCGTGGATCGCTATGTTCGATCAATGATAAACGATTTAATTTTTATTTATTTAGCCAAAAGCTTCTCTTCATTATATCTTTTATTTCTCAATAAATAAAGAATGAAGCGAAAAACTGCCTAAAATAACAGCTTTTTTTCGCTTCATTCTTTGTTTCCTTTAATAAACTTTTAATTTTTCTTAATTTTTTTGTCATTTTTGACCAAATGTTTAATAATCGACTCCGCAATAATTAAATCTTCCGGAGTAGTGATCTTCATATTGGTGTAATGACCGGTTACTATTTTAACCGGAATGTTTTGTTGTTCTACTAAAAAAGCGTCATCGGTTCCTTCAATTCCTAAACGAATCGCCTGATCATGAGCTTTTTTTAAAAGTTCATATTCAAAAGTCTGCGGAGTTTGAATTTCAACCAGATAATCCCGATTTGGGGTATGTTCAACAAAGCCATTATCGCTAATCACCTTAATTGTGTTTTTAGCCGGCACCCCCACGGTAGTCGCACGATGTTCGATGGTTTCATAAATACTCTGAACAATGACGGATTCTTGGATAATTGGTCGGGCGCCATCGTGAACCATCACAATATCCGTTTTCGGATGAATGGCTTTCAAACCGCGATACACGGACTCCTGCCTGGTCTCACCGCCTCTAACCAATTTTATCTTCGTATAACGATATGGTTTTAACACCTGCATTTGACAGAGGCTAAACTCCTCCTGATTGATAACAAGAACAATTTCTTTAATTAATGGACATTTTTCAAACACATCCAACGTATACGCTAAAATCGGCTTTCCGTTTAAAGTCAAATACTGTTTATTGATTGGTGCATTCATCCGTCGTCCCATTCCCGCTGCCGGGATGATGACGCTGGTTAAATATTTTTTCATTATTTCCACCTTATCATCGATTTACTCACTTCAACAGATTCTTTTAAATAAAATCGGATCTGAAAACTTTATCCTGCCTTTAACTCATAACAAGGCGCAACTTATCCATCACCACATTAACGTCATGGTTTCATCGAGCTGATTAAATTCACCTGCCGGTGTAAAACTTTGAGCAATTAAATGTCACTTAAAAGACGTTTGATCTTCGCGTCACCGGTTTTTAAAATAATTTCCCGTTCATCCGGGTTACTCAGTTGCGTCGTTAACGTAATCACTAATTTTGCTTCAACTAAGTCGGCCGCAATCAAATCCGGCCACTCAAGTAGCAGCGTGCAACCTTGCGTTAAATAATCTTCAAATCCCATTTCATACAGTTCATCCAAATCGTGGAGACGATATAAGTCGAAATGAAAAATGGTCGGCGGGTCGCCGTATTCATTAACAATGGTATACGTGGGACTGGTCACCTCATCAGTCAGGCCTTTTCCCGCCACAAACCCTTTCGAAAAAAGCGTTTTGCCAGCCCCCATCTCACCTTGTAAAAAAATAGTCAGGGGGAAGTCTAATACTTCCCCCAAATGCTTTCCAAAATCAAAGGTTTCCCGACTTGATTTCGTAACAATTTTTTTTTCAAGCATAATTTTTAGACCTTTTCTTTCGATTCAGCATTTTTTTGACTAAAATCAATCACTTCATCATCGTTATTATCATCGATTATTTCATAGTCCACTTCCACTACATCCTGATCTTCGATCTGACGACTCCCCGGTAATACCGCCACCAAGATAATATAAATACCGATACTCAGCAGCCCCGGCAAAAACCTCAGCACAAATGGCAGTAAAAACAAACCCCTGAAGATCCACGGAGAAACGTTAAAATACTCACCAAGGCCAGCACAAACACCAGCCAGAATCGCTCTTTTTTTACTTTTCATTAATTGTTTTTTCATCATTTTTCCAATTTTATAAACCTTTCTGGCTAGCACCACGCATCATTTTTTGCCGGTCACCGATTTTTATTTCTGACGATAAGTTGACATAAACCGCTCAAGGCGATCCATCGTTTCTGTTAAATCCTCAGGATGGGGTAAAAAAACAATTCTGAAATGATCCTGATTGGGCCAGTTAAAACCAGTTCCCTGAACCATCAACACATGTTCTTCTCTAAGAAAATCAAGGGCAAACTGAACATCACTGGTGATATTAAAGCGCTCTATATCTATTTTCGGAAAAACGTAAAAACCGGCTTTAGGTTTTACGCAAGATAATCCCGGAATATTATTAATCCGCTTGCAAACAATTTCCCGTTGTTCAGATAAACGTCCACCCGGCTTTAATAAATCATTGATACTCTGGTAACCACCCAAAGAGGTTTGAATTGCATGTTGCCCGGGAACATTGGAACACATTCGCATATTGGAAAGCATCTTGATCCCATCGATATAATCTTGAGCACCTTTTTTATTGCCGGTTAAAATCATCCAGCCTACCCGATAACCTGGTATCCGATGGGATTTGGATAAACCATTAAGCGTTACGACCAATACATCCTCAGTCAGTGTTGACATCGGCACATGAACATAATCATCATAAAGAATCCGATCATAAATCTCATCCGCAAAAATAATCAAGTCATTTTCGACGGCAATCTCAACAATTCCTTCTAAAATCGCTTTAGGGTAAAGTGCTCCGGTCGGATTATTGGGGTTAATGACTACAATCCCTTTTGTTTTAGGGGTAATTTTACTGCGAATATCCTCAAGGTTCGGGTTCCACTCATCTTCTTCATCACAGACATAATAAACAGCTGTTCCCCCGGATAAGTTGACAGCAGCCGACCACAACGGATAGTCCGGAGCCGGAACCAATATTTCATCACCATTATCGAGTAATGCTTGCATACAAAATTGAATCAGCTCGCTGACGCCATTGCCTAAAAACACATCATCAACCTTCAATTCCATTAAACCTTTGTTCTGATAGTGTTGAACCACGGCTTTTCGAGCCGAAAAAATTCCTTGCGAATTACAATAACCTTCAGCCGATTTCATGTTAAATTTAATGTCCTGAATAATTTCATCGGGGGCATTTAAATTAAAGGGTGCAGTGTTTCCGGTATTAAGCATAATAATATCAATGCCTTCCCGCTCCATGCGATCCGCCTCGTCAACCACCGGTCCTCTAATATCATAACAAACGTTGTCCAACTTCTTTGACTTTTTTACAGCTTTCATCACTACACTCAACTCCTTTAATATTAAATTTTAGATAAGATTCAGGTTCCTGCAAACTACCGTATTAACCAAATGTTAATTAATTTACAGTCGCAAGATTACTCCAATGTATGGTCCTTTTTCATTTTTTCGATGATATTGCGGTAACCTTTGCCGTGTTTGAGGCAGCGGTTAACCCGGCTGATCGTCGCCGAACTGGCACCGGTCAGTTTTTCAACATCAATAAAGGTTTTTCCCTGAGACAGCAAGTAGGCAATTTCAAAACGGTGCGCCATATCTTCTATTTCCTTAATGGTACACAGATCTTCCAGCAACAGATTACAATCTTCTTCAGTTTCAAGAGCTAAAATCGCCTGAGCTAAGACTTTTCTCTTTGTATTAATTTCCATGGAAAACCCTCATTCATTTTCTGTATTTCATTTGGCATGATACAGAAATTTTCTTCCTAAAAAATTTTATCCATTGACACTTAATCTTATCTTTAGTGTATAATATGTTATCATAACACATTCATGTTAAGAAATAAATTGAAAGGTTTAACTTTATGAAATTATATAATACCCTTACCCAAAAAAAAGAAACCTTTGTCCCAATCGAAGAAGGCAAGGTCCGAATGTACTCCTGCGGCCCCACTGTTTATAATTATTTCCACATCGGCAACGCCCGTCCCTTTATCGTTTTTGACGTGTTACGCCGGTTTTTAGAATATACTGGTTACGAGGTAACCTTTATCCAGAATTTCACCGATGTCGATGATAAAATCATCAACCGCAGTCATGAAGAAAATATTTCGCCCGAGGCTGTGGCTGAAAAATACATTCAGGAATACTTTGCTGATGCCGATGCCCTTGGCATCAAACGGGCCAGTGTTCACCCCAAAGTCAGCGAACACATCGCTGAAATTATCGAAATGATCAAAACCTTAGAAGCAAAAGATCTGGCCTACAACGTTAACGGTAATGTTTATTACCGCGTCGAAGCCTTTAAGGATTATGGCAAGCTTTCCAAGCAATCAATTGATGAACTGCGTTCTGGTGCCCGCATTGATGTTAATGATGAAAAACACAGTCCGTTGGATTTTGCGCTCTGGAAAAAGAAAAAAGACGGCGAACCGTATTGGCCAAGCCCTTGGGGAGACGGCCGCCCCGGCTGGCATATTGAATGCTCAGCGATGTCTAAAAAACATCTCGGTGCTACCATCGATATCCATGGTGGTGGCCAGGATTTGATCTTCCCGCACCACGAAAATGAAATTGCCCAATCAGAAGGTGCTTGTGGCAAAACGTTTGCGAATTACTGGGTGCACAACGGTTATATCAATATTGATAATCAAAAAATGTCCAAGTCCAAAGGTAACTTTTTCACCGTTCGGGATATTGCTAAAAAATTTGATCTGGAAGTAGTCCGCATGTTTTTGCTGATGGCCCACTACCGTAGCCCGGTAAATTTCAGTGAAGTCCTGTTACAACAGGCGGCTACTGCCCTGGAACGCTTGTATACGGCCAAATTTCAGATGGAGTATCTGCTCGAAAAAACCCCTCTCGAAACGGCCACGGAAACCGAAATGACCTGGATGAACACGCTTGGCCAATACAAACATGATTTTATCGCGGCGATGGATGACGACATCAACACCGCCGATGCCATCGCGGTTATCTTTGAACTGGTCCGCGATCTAAATTCCCATCTGGATAGCCATTCGAGCCAAGCAGCGATTGTGGCCGGACAAAACATTTTTTCCGAGCTCACCACCGTTTTAGGCCTGGCCGTCAAAGCCAAAGAAACCAATCTTGATGATGCCGTTGAAGACCTCATCGCGCAACGTCAAGCAGCCCGAAAAGCCAAAGACTTTAAACGCGCCGATGAAATCCGTGATGAACTATTAGCTAAAGGCATTGTCCTGGAGGATACCCGAGAAGGTGTTAAATGGAAAAAAGCGTAAACCTTGAAGAAAACCTGAATGATATTAAAGACCGCATCACTAAAACCTATAGCAACGCCCAGGCCATCGCCATGAATCCTTTAGCGTTAGCCTATATCGGAGATGGCATTTATTCTGATCTGATTCGCAAATATTTATTAGGCTGTGGTCACCAGGATGTCAATCTGATGACTAAAACCTCGATTAATTATGTCCGTGCCAGTGCTCAGGCGCTAGTTATTCGGACGTTGCTGCCCGAACTAACCGAAACCGAAACACGCATGTTTAAACGCGGCCGAAACACTGCTTCCCAGGTTCCTAAAAATGCTGCTCCGGCGGATTACCGCTATGCCACTGGCTTTGAAACGCTCATTGGTTATCTTTATCTTTGCGGCAATCACGAGCGCATGAATGAACTAATTATTAAAAGCATTGCGATTATCAATAACCAGACAACTTAATGACAAAAACGCCCCGAACAGCGCTCATGCTCTGCTCGGGGCGTTTTATTTTAATCAAACTCAATTTTATACCGATAGTGGGGTCGTATCCCAGGTATCAAATATATTTCGCTGATACCAACGGAACATAAAAAACTGATAAGCGATACAAACAATTTCGGCAATAATAAATCCATACCAGACTAAATCAAGGCCGCCGATTTTAGCCAGCAAATAAGAAACTGGCAATAAAACCACCATTTGTCTGATAAAAGAAGCAAGCATGCTGACATAAGCTTTTCCAATCGCCTGAAAACTAACGGCAATCATAATTGATATTCCGGCAATCGGGAAAGACAAACTGATAGTTCGTAAACAATGGATGCCAATCGTCATCATTTCTGGTGAGGGATTAAACGCCATCATAATCT
The DNA here is from genome assembly GCA_965140355.1 of uncultured Acetobacterium sp. GTDB lineage: Bacteria > Bacillota > Clostridia > Eubacteriales > Eubacteriaceae > Acetobacterium. The sequence goes on from OZ223194.1 coordinate 588,476, forward strand.
GCGCCGGGAAAACCCAAAACAGCAATGTTCCAATACACATAATCGTTATCGCCGCCGTTCCGGCAACCTTAAAGGTTTGGTTAAATCGCTCCCGGTTTTTAGCCCCAAAATTAAATCCAAAAATTGGCATCGCGCCTTGCCCCAAACCAAAGATTGGCATAAAGATCATCGATTGAATTTTAAAATAAACGCCAAATACCGCTACTGCGGACATTCCAAAGCCGGATAAAATTAAGTTATATCCGGTGATCATCAGTGAACCTAAACCTTGCATAATCGCTGCCGGCAATCCAACCTTAAAGATGTCTTTGATGATGCTGGGGTCAAAGTGAAATATTTTATAATCCAATTTTAATTCGTTCTTGTTACTTTTAAATACTACCATCAACATGTAGATCATCCCAATAAACTGCCCGGTAACCGTTGCAATAGCAGCACCTGCCACTCCCAAGGCCGGGAATCCCAACAAGCCAAAAATCATAATCGGATCGAGGATAATATTGGTAATCGCTCCAATGATTTGCCCCACCATTGGTTTGATCATTTCGCCGCTGCCCTGTAAGGTCGAGTAGGCCGCCTGCGTTATAAAACTGCCAAAACAAAAAATTGTGACAATAATCAGATACTGGCTGCCCTGACTAATAATATTGACATCATCGGTAAACAAACTGATAAATGCATGGGAGCTTATTAATCCCAATATTCCCAGAATAACCGCGATTATCAACGCCAATAAAAAGCCATGTTCCGCGACATTCGTCGCTTCACTTTTTTTACCTTGCCCTAAACGCCTCGATATTGCCGAATTAATCCCCACGCCCATACCCACAAAACTGGAAATTATAATCATTTGAATGGGAAAAGCAAGCGAAACAGCAGTTAACGCGTCTTCGCCAATTTGCGCCACAAAAATACTATCAACAATATTGTACATCGCTTGAATCATCATTGAGATAATCGCGGGGATTGACATAAAAAAGAGTAACCGCGGAATCGGAACAACGCCCAGCTTATTTTCTTTTTCAACTTGAGTGTTTTTCATTTGGCACCTCCTTTACTTTTTCAAACCAAAAACCTGGATTCAAGGACAAAGTCAGCCTCACACCCAGGTTCTTATTCATTCACTCGCTTTTTGTGCTATTTTTTCTTTTTTGAAATCTCAACTTTAACTTTACGTTCTTTAATTATTTTACCATTTAATTTCTTTTCAACTTTTTTCGCCTGTTCTTCATCGACATCAACAAATGTAAATTTATCGTACATATCGATGTTGCCAACAGCTGAAGAAGGAATTCCGCACTCGCCACAGATCGCACCTAAGATATCCCGTTTTTGCGCATGATCTTTTTCACCAACACTGATGAAAAGACGTTTCGTTTTTTCCGGACCGCCTCGTCGTGATGAACCTGAACCACCGTCGCGACGGACCCGACCATCGCGGCGGGAACCAACATCATTACGTCGGGGACGTCGTTCCACGGTGTTAAGATCTTCGGCTTCGGAAAGCGGCAACTGTGCCTGCAGTAATACTGCCGCAATGGTTTCTGCCGTATAACCTTTTTCCACCAGTTCGTTAATAATTTTTACATAAGTATCTAAACTTCCCTTTTCCGTTCCTTTTTCGGCCCGAATCTTGAATCGTTCGTGAAAATGAGCAATCTTGATATCATTAATCACTTCGCTGGTGGGAATCAAATCCCGTTCGATACTCTTTTTGGTATAGTCAGTAATTTTCTTTAGTCTGAATTGATCTCTGGAACGTGCCAAAGTTAAGGAAATTCCGCTTTTCCCAGCCCGGCCGGTTCGACCAATTCGATGGACGTAATATTCTTCATTGTCTGGCACATCATAATTAAAGACAATATCGACATCGTCAACATCAATGCCTCGGGCGGCCACATCAGTTGCCACCAGAATGTTTAATTGTCCGCGGCTGAATTGTTTTAAAACCGCCATTCGCGACATCTGACGCATATCACCATGGATTTTATCAACTGAATAACCCAGTTTTTTAAGATCGTCGGTGATCTCATCAACATATTTTTTAGTATTACAAAAGATCAGTGAGCGCTGTGGTTTATAAACATCCAGTAATCGGGTTAATGCTTCGAACTTGTGGTGATCACTGATATTAAAGTATTTTTGCTCAATGCTGGTTGCAACCATATTTTTCGGTGAAATTTCGACCAATGCCGGATTTTTTTGATAGGTTTCGGCAATTTTCAAAATTGGTTTTGGCATTGTTGCCGAAAATAAAACCGTCTGAATTTCATGGGCAATTTCATCAAGAATCAATTCGATATCTTCGCGGAATCCCATGTTTAACATTTCATCGGCTTCATCCAGCACCACCATTGAAATATCGCTTAACTTTAAAGTTTTTCGGCGCATATGGTCCATCACCCGACCCGGTGTTCCCACAACAATCTGCACTCCGGATTTCAATTCTCTGATCTGAGTTTCGATTGATGCGCCCCCAAAAATTGGTAATACTTTAACACCCTTTTGGTATTTTAAAACTTTTTTAAATTCGTCTGAGACCTGTACTGCCAACTCTCGGGTTGGGCATAAAACTAAAACTTGTACTTTCTTTATGGAAGGGTCAAGCTTTGTAATGGCTGGGATCGCAAACGCAACTGTTTTTCCGGTTCCGGTTTGTGATTTTCCAATGAGGTCTCCTCCCATCATCAATTGTGGTATCGCTTGCTCCTGGATTTCGGTCATTTCTACAAAGCCCATTTCTTCGATGCCTCGTAGGAGTTGTTCATTAATTTCTAATTCTGTAAATTTCATTTAGTATCCTTTCTCGAATATATAACACCTTATTTTAAACCAACTTATTTGATAAAGCAAGTTCTATTTAATTACCCTTAAGAAATAATGCTTCTAACTCATGTCTTATTCAAATTATTTCCGATTTGGCACCTTTGAATAAAAATTCTGGTCATCAAATATACCCATGATGTATAATTTAGCTAAACACAGATCCTGTGTTTAGCTTATTCATTGATACCAAATTGTGAATAATTATTGGAGGAATTACCATGTCTACTTTTGGAACACGATTAAAACGGCTACGAATTAATAAGGATATGACTCAGCAAGATTTTGCCGAGCATTTCGATTTAAACAAAAGCTCTATTTCTAAGTATGAAAAAGATAAAAACTTACCGGAAAACCAGCTTCTGGTTGAAATCGCCGATTATTTTGATGTCTCAGTTGATTACCTTTTGTGTCGAACCGACAATTCAACTTCACTTAATGATGCCAAACTTAAATCTGAAGGATCGTTAAACTCTACTGAGCAACTACTTAAACCGTTAGAAATGAAAGACCTATTAGGCCTTTTCGGTTACGCAATGGCCAGCGAAGAAGGTAAAAAGGAAATTTTGGATTTTATTAATTTCAAACATGAAGTGCTGGTTCAGCATTATTCTAAAAATGACTAATTAATTTTATGAAGCGGTCTAAAGACCGCTTCTGACTGTCAAAAAAGATAACTTAGTACCGACAATTGTTAGATCATGTTGTGTGCCTCAAGGCGAACAGTTGCAGTCAAAGCCTGCCTTTAGCCAAAGCTTTGATTGCAACTGTACGAATTGCGTGCATGCAACAGATTAACAATTGATCGGTACGGTCGTTTATCGACAACCTCAAGCGGTCTTCGGAGTGCTTCTTTTTTTGTCTAAAATTGTCTTAGCTGATTGGCTTGATCGCATCCAGACTTTTAAGCCATTGGGTTGCCTTGGCGTCGGATGGCATTCGCCAGTCACCGCGCGGTGAAAAGGACACCGTTCCGACCTTTGGTCCGTCGGGCAAACAATTACGTTTAAACTGCTGACTGAAAAACCGCTGGTAAAAGTTTTTTAGCCATTTCAAGATCACTGCTTTTTCATAGGTACCATCAAAAGCCCGGCAAGCCAGGTAATAAACTTTCTCCGGCGAAAAACCGTGGCGTACCATTTGGTACATGAAAAAATCGTGAAGTTCATAAGGACCCACGGTTTCTTCGGTTTTCTGGGCAATTTTTCCCTCCGCATCTGGCGGTAACAGTTCCGGTGATACCGGCGTATCGAGAACGTCATATAAAATTTCCTGAATCGCTTTTTCCGGAGAATGATCTGCTACCCATTCTACCAGATAACGGATCAGCGTTTTCGGAACACTGGCATTAACGCTGTACATCGACATATGATCGCCATTATAAGTCGCCCAACCAAGCGCCAGTTCAGAAAGATCACCGGTACCGATGACAATCCCCCCCAGTTTATTAGCAAGATCCATTAAAATCTGGGTTCTTTCGCGCGCCTGAGAATTTTCATAAGTTACATTATGAAGGTCCGCGGGATGTCCAATATCTTTAAAATGAGCCTGACAGGCTGCTACAATTGAAATCTCGTGAAAAGTAGCACCTAAACCGTTTATCAGTGCAACCGCGTTCTCGTAGGTTCGGTCGGTGGTACCAAAACCCGGCATCGTTACCGCATGAATTTTGTCCCGGGGGATATTAAAGCGATCGCAAACGCTCACACAAACCAATAACGCCATGGTTGAATCCAATCCGCCGGAAATACCAACCACCATCGGAGCGTTGCCAATATGCGCAAGCCGAGTCGCCAGACCAATGGTTTGAATATTGAATATTTCTTCGCAGCGTTCACTGCGCCGATTAAGATCACTCGGGACAAACGGCCAGGGGTTAACGTCTCGCTCAAAATTGTCGGTCCCCGGGGTTTCAAAGGTAATGGTTCGGTAATGATGGCCCTTAAGCAGATCAAACGAATCGCCAAACCCATGCATCATTTGCCGATCATGAATCAGTGATTCGACATCAATGTCGGCGATTAATAATTCATTCCCGAGGTTAAATTTCGGCAATTCTTTTAATAAAATTCCCCGTTCACAAATGATCGCATTGCCACCAAAAACCAAGTCACTGGTCGATTCACCAAATCCCGCTGAAGTATATAAATACGCGACATTCCCGCGTCCCGATTGCGAACGAATTAATTCGCGGCGATAGTCACTTTTGCCAACCACTTCATTACTGGCTGACGGATTAAGAATAATCGTTGCACCAGCCAAAGCATGAAAGCTGCCCGGCGAAATAGGTACCCATAAATCCTCACAAATTTCAATTCCAACCACCAATTCTTCGTGTATTGCGTGTTGAAAAAGCAAATCCGTACCGATCGGAACAACTTGTGAACATAACTTAATTTCGGTTTGCAACAATGACTTTGCTGAAGCAAACCAACGTTTTTCATAAAACTCCTGATAATTAGGAATGTAAGTTTTTGGCACCACGCCTAATATTTTGCCATCATTAATCATTGCCACACAATTGTAAAGACTCCCGCCAACCACCAGCGGTAAGCCAACCGCCAGCAATAACTTTTTTCCCTGTGACCATTGGCAGAGCTGATCCAAAGCTGCCACGGCATCATTTTGCAGCTCCCGTTGAAAAAACAGATCACCACAGGTATATCCGGTAATCCCCAACTCCGGAAACACTAAAACCTCGACCCCGGCATCCCACGCTTTCGCCGCCAAAGCCATGATTTCATTGATGTTATATTGACAATCTGCCAATTTAAGTTTTGGAACAGCGGCAGCTGTTCTATAAAAACCATATTTATGCATTTATTTCACCTTATATCTTTTTATTTTTCAGTTATTCAAATCATTGTCTTTCATTATATCCCGCCTGATCAGTCCTGACAATAATATTTTATTTTCCACAGCCTGTGTTCAAACGCTGTTTTTTTTATTAACAATCGCACCGTCTGTTGTTATCCCATTACATTGGCATTATTGGCTGATTTATCAATCTCTATCCAATGTTATCCACATTCTCCACAGGTAAAACCAGCCTTATCCACAATTATGAACAAATGTTATCCACTGTTTTAAAGTTATCCACAGTTTTTCTGTTGGTATATCTTGTGGATTAACCCATAAAAAAAATCAAGATCTAGGATCTCGATTTTTTTAACCACTATTTTTTAGTTGTCAATGCTGCCTTTACAAAGCTGTTAAACAATGGATGCGGTTTATTAGGACGGGATTTAAACTCTGGATGAGCTTGAGTTGCAACAAACCAAGGATGGTCTTTAAGTTCAATCATTTCAACAAGCACCCGGTCAGGTGACATTCCGGAGAAAACCAGACCTTTTGCTTCAAGCTCGGTGATAAAGTCATCGTTAACTTCATAACGGTGACGATGCCGTTCACTTATATTTTTTTCACCATAAGCCTCAAGCGCCTTAGACCCATCCATCAATTCACAGGGATAAAGCCCTAAACGCATCGTTCCCCCCATATCAATGATTTTTTTCTGTTCTTCCATCAGGTTGATAACTGGATAAGGCGTTTCCGGATCGAGTTCAACACTATGCGCTCCTTTTAGACCGGCCACATTTCTGGCAAATTCGATTACTGCCAATTGCAGACCCAAACACAAACCTAAAAAAGGAATCTTATTTACTCGCGCATATTGGATAGCATGAATTTTTCCTTCCACCCCGCGATGACCAAAACCACCGGGAACAATAATGCCATCGAGATCCTTTAACATCCGATCGACATTTTCTTCATTGATATCTTCGGAGTGAATCCATTTGATCACAACTTCCGAATTATTACCAATGCCCCCGTGACGCAATGCTTCGGCAACCGAAAGATACGCATCATGCAATTCAACATATTTTCCGATCAATCCAATCGTTACCTTATTTTCTAAACTTTTGGCTTTTTTAACCAGATCTTTCCATTCCGTTAAATCGGGATCTTTGCATTCGATTTGTAACTTTTCACAAACCAACTCCGCTAAACCTTCTTTTTCCAGCATTAAAGGCACTTCATACAGTTCCGCGGCATCCATATTAACAACTACCGCTTTTTTATCAACGTTACAGAATAACGAAATTTTAGCTTTTAAGCCTTCTTCGACTTCTTTTTCCGAGCGCAATACAATAATATCCGGTTGAATCCCAATGCTTCGCAATTCTTTTACCGAATGCTGCGTTGGTTTTGTTTTCAGTTCGCCCGCTTTTCCTAAATACGGCAATAAGGTGACATGGATATATAACACATTTTCCGCCCCTAGATCCCCTTTAAATTGACGGATTGCTTCCAGATAAGGAAGACTTTCAATATCTCCGACAGTCCCCCCGATTTCGGTAATAACCACATCCGGATGGCTATATTCGGTCACTCTTAAAATGCCGTCCTTGATTTCATCGGTAATATGCGGAATGACCTGTACGGTTCCCCCCAGATAATCGCCCCGACGTTCTTTTGAAATCACATTCCAATATACTTTTCCGGTGGTAACATTACTATATTTTGACAGATTTTCATCGGTAAAACGTTCATAATGACCCAAATCCAAATCGGTTTCGGCACCATCATCGGTCACAAAAACTTCGCCATGCTGATAAGGACTCATGGTTCCTGGATCAAAGTTCAAATAGGGATCAAATTTCTGGATCGAGACCTTAAGTCCTCGGGACTTTAGCAACCGCCCCAATGAAGCACTTGTTATGCCCTTTCCTAAAGAAGATACCACACCACCAGTGACAAAAATATACTTTGTTTGCATTAATTTACAGGCTCCTTTTTCTTTTGCATTTTCTTGATTCTTCCAACAAAAAAATCACTGCAAAAAATGAGTTTTTTTTTTGCAGTGATGCAATTAACAATACTATTCTATTTTAACGGTTTTTTAAAAAAATACAATAGCATATTTGATTTTAATATCAATTTTTTAATATTACCATTTTTTTCTTAAAGAATAAAGAAAAAAACACAAATAAAATGACAAAGCGAACCAAAAATAACAAAAATATGAAACAATTCATGAAAACCAAATGCTTTTCCAAAATTTGGTTTTTTGATCGCGTAAATCACGCCACCAATCGTATACATCACACCGCCGCCAACTAAAAGAATAAATCCTGGTAATGGTAAAGCGTGATAAAGCGGGCCCAGAACAAAAAGGGCAAACCATCCCAAAAAAATATATAAGCCAGTCCCTAGCCATCGGGGCATATTGATCCAGGCAACTTTTAAAATAATCCCCAGCAAGGCCACCCCCCAGATAGCAATCATCATCACGACCCGCATGGTTCCACTTAAACACAAAAGGCAAAAGGGTGTGTAGGTTCCCGCAATTAGAATAAAGATCATCGCATGATCCAGTTTTTTCAGATGTAGTAGTTTATCATCACTCCCCTGAAATGCATGATAACGAAAACTGGTACCATACAAGCAGATTAAACCAATCCCAAAGGCCAATACTGAAATCAAGGTCAATGGTGTCACATTATTTTGAGCAATAATCAATATTAACATCGCCATAACGCCAAAGACGGATAAAATTGCACCAATTAAATGTGTTAAGGCATTCATTGGTTCTCTAAAATAATTCATAATTTGTCCTTTCCATTTCTTGATAATTTTCCGCTATTACTATATCATATTTTTTAAAGTTGCGCAAAAAAACAACCATTTAATTAGTCATCAATTAAATGGTTGTTTGATGACACCGTTCTTCATTGTTTTACACATTGCGAACGGCAACGCCTTCAAAATCTTGATGATTGGTGGTTCGACCGGGAGGAATAATACAAAACTCATCACTCCATTGTCCGGTGATCAGTTTTGTAAGCGGTGAAATCGTTCCCGGCTCGACCACTACCTTTAAACCGATCAACTCGCCAATGCCCTTCACTCGTGGCATTAAATCCGCAACCTGATAAGCACCGGTATCAATCAACATCAAATTTTTATAATTTCTGAACATAATGTCCATAACCCGTCTGGTTCGCTTTTCACCATACTTTGCCAGATTATGTTGATATTCGCGATCAAGCGACTTTTCACTTTTTAACCATCCCTGCGTTAAAAAGTAAGTCGATGTTCGCAGCCGCTCGGTGTTATCTTTTTCACTTAACAAAATATCGATACAATCTCCGAAGCGGGGGATGACGAGAACGGCTTTTTCACTTTTTAACCCTAACAATCCGTTTCCACAATTCCCATAAGCAAATAATAATTCATCATAAAATTCTTCGGCTTTATCAATCTCCGCCTGGAGGGCATTTTTTAACCGTTCCGGCGAATCATGGAGTAAATTGGACATCCAAATCGTTTCCATTTCAATTCCGGTTTTCTTGATTGCCATTTCCACCTCGTCCTGAATAGTTTCACAGGCAATTAATAATCTCTTCATTTTTACACCTTTTTTCCATTTCTTCTGTCACGAATATTAGTCATCAATTATTTGTTCTTTCTTATACCCAGTATACCGAAGAATTCTTACTTTTCAAGCTAAAGTTGAAATAAAATTTCCTCTTGATAATTTTATCCTCAAGGCTCACTTTGTGTTATAATAACATCATTAATTAATCTATATAGGTTAGTGCAAAAGAACCGCTCACTTAACGTTTGGTTTTGCAAAAACCTATAGTTCAGGAGAAGAAGATGGATAAAAGTTCGTTTCGAAAAGAAACTTTAGCTCGTCGCAAAGAAATTTATAGCGCTGATACCGATGCCAAGATTATTGATTTATTTTTAAATAGTGATCTGTATAAAAAAGCCGACTGGATTATGGCCTACGTCAGCTTTGGCACCGAAATCAACACCCATGACTTTATTAAAAAAGCTCTGGCCGATGGCAAACACATTGTTGTTCCCATTTGTAATACTGCCGATCACACCATTACCTTATCGGAACTGATTAACTTTCCCGATGATCTCGAAGATGGCCATTACGGCATTTTGGAAGTACGCAAAGAATGTCTGCGAATTGTTGATCCCAAGCAACTTGATCTGGTGATGGTTCCCGGCTGTGCCTTTTCGCCCTCTGGTCATCGTATGGGTTTTGGCGGTGGTTATTATGACCGTTTTTTAGAAACCATCAGTGATGACTGTGTCACAGTTGCGCTGGTTCGTGAAGACTTTATTTTTGATGAAATCCCAATGGAAGAACATGACAAAAGCGTTCAATTTATGGTTACCGAAAAATGTTTAAGCGGTTGTCCGATTCAGCAGGAGGCCTAATTTAGCATGAACATTACTGAAGCCATCAGCTATATCGAAGCCACCCATAAGTTTGGCACCCGATTAGGCCTTGAAAGTATGCAGCTATTACTCAATGCCATGGATAATCCCCAGGACAAACTTAAGTTTATCCACATTGCCGGCACCAATGGAAAAGGATCAACGTCAACCATGATCGCAACCATCCTAACGACTGCCGGTTACAAAACCGGTTTATTTACATCCCCGTTTCTGGAAGCCTTTAACGAACGGATTCAATTAAATAACGAACCGATTGATGACGAAAGTTTGATTGCAGCAACCAGTTTTGTCAAAGAACGCATTGAGATTCTGCTTGCCCAAGGCGAACCACACCCCACCGAATTCGAAATGGTTACCGCGGTGGGCCTGCAATATTTTTATCAGCAGCAGGTCGATGTCGTCGTTCTCGAAGTGGGTTTAGGTGGCCGTCTTGATGCAACCAATATTATCAACGACCCCTTAGCGGTTGTAATCATGAGCATCAGCCTCGATCACACCGACTATCTCGGCAATACGCTAAGTGAAATCGCTTATGAAAAAGCCTCAATTATCAAGGAAGGCTGCGATGTTGTGGTTTACCCGCAACACCCCGAAGCATTAAAAGTTATCCTTGATTTTGCCGCTTCTAAACATGCCCATGTCACGTTAGTTAACCCCGCTGATATCTCAATTATCAGCCACACCACCCATAACCAAACCTTGCGCTATCAGGGGCATCACCTCCATCTTGACGGTTTTGAATTAAAACTGCTCGGGCAGCACCAATCGCTGAATTGTCTGACCGCCCTGGAAGTAATTGCCCTGCTTAACCGCAAAGGTTACGAAATCAAATCCCGTCAGATTAAAAAAGCCCTGGCTGCTGTTGTTTTTTCCGGCCGCTTTGAACTCTTTCGGGAAAATCCGGTCATCCTGATTGATGGCGCCCATAACAGTAATGGTATTCAAACCTTTGTTAACAATATGAATCATTATTTTCCCGGCCGCCATATTCATTTATTTTTTGGCATGTTGGAAGATAAAGATATCGAAGAATCGTTATCTTATCTGGTTCCGATCGCCAGTACCATCCATACCTTAACTCCCAACAGCGACCGTGCCTTGCCGGCCGAAAAAATGGCCGAGCTGATTCATGACACTTATGGCAAAACCGTCGATTTTTATGAAACGATCGATGCCGCAGTAAAAAGCATTGATTTAACCAAAAAAGACGAGATTTATGTTTTTGTCGGTTCGTTATATATGATTGGCGAAGCCCGAACCCGAATTCGCGAAAATTTACTATCTTAATCCGAATCATCATGATAATCTAACAGGGCGAAAAATCATCCGCCGGTATAAATTCCGGTGCTGATTTTTCGCCCTGTGTATTTTTTGCAAAGCTGGTTTTTATGCTTCTAACGCACTACTTAACAGTTTAATGACGGTTTCTTTATCGGGAGCCCGAAAAAGTTCATTTCTGATTGCCGTGGCGTGGCGTAAACCTTTGGTGTAAGCTGCCAAATGTTTACGCATTTCGCGTAAGCCGGCATCTTCATTTTTTAGTAGTGCCAACAATTCAAGATGCTTCAAGGCCACGGCCACCTTTTCTTCCGGGGTCGGCTTTTTAGCAATCTGTCCGGTTTCTAAGTAATGCCTGATTTCCCGGAAAATAAAGGGGTTGCCAATCGCTGCCCGCCCAATCATCACCGCGTCCACACCGGTTGTCTCAAAGGCTTTTTGAGCTGCTGGGCCGCTATTAATATCACCATTTAAGATAATTGGAATCCCGGCATTTTTTTTGACGGCCGCAATAATCTCCCAGTTTGCGGTTCCGGAATAATAGGCTTCCCGAGTCCGGCCATGAATCGTTAGTGCCGCCGCTCCAGCTGTTTCAACCCCTTCCGCAATCTTTAAAATATTAATGCTGTCATCATCCCAACCAATTCTGGTTTTAACAATCAGTGGTTTTTGGGATGCTTCGGCCAGTGCTTTAACCACCCGGTATAATAACTCTGGTGTCTTTAATAACGCCGAGCCTTCACCGTTTTTAGTAATCTTTGGAGCCGGGCAGCCGGCATTAAAATCCAAAAAAGCATATGCGGTGGAATTGATATTATTATGAACAACTTCAGCCAGAATATCAGGGTCTGAACCAAACAACTGAATTCCCGCCGGTGCTTCTTTTTTACTGGTTAACATCAAATCAGCGGTTTTATGATCATTATAATAAAGGCCTTTGCCACTAACCATTTCTGAAAAAACGACCCCAGCACCAAATTCTTTGGCAATCAAACGAAATGGCAGATTGGTATAACCGGCCATCGGTCCTAAAAAAAGAGGGGTGTCAATGCAAACATCCCCGATCTTTAAACGATTATTTTTTTGTACGGGTGCCAAATCACTATTCATTCTTTTTCCTATTTATTTAAAATTTTTATCATGAATGATTTTTAAACCTTTAAGCGACAATTGCGGATCATAAACATGAATGGATTTCGTTTCCTGGTAAAAAAGCCGGCCATATCCGCCCGTTGCAACAACCTTAATTTCGTCAATCCCGATTTCTTTTTTCATTTGTTCAATAATATATTCAACTTGTCCGATATACCCATAAACCAATCCGGCCTGCATACTGGTGACCGTATCCTTAGCCAGAATTGAAGCCGGTTTTTTAATTTCAATATTGGGTAATTTCGCGGCATTTTTCCATAACGCATCAACGGCGATTTGAATCCCCGGGGTGGTCACAGCAGCCACAAAGGCCCCCTCTTTATTGACATAATCAAAAGTTGTTGCAGTCCCAAAATCAGTCACAATCACCGGCCCGCCATAAATGTTGTAAGCCGCAACGGCATCGACAATCCGGTCGGCGCCAACTTCAGTGGGATCAGCGGTATGAATCGGCATCCCGGTTTTAATGCCCGGGCCAACTACCATCGGATCTAAACCGATATATTTTTTAATGCCATTTGTCAGCGAATACATGATATTTGGTACCACCGAAGCAATAATCACATGGTAAACCTCATCAACGGATATTTCTGAATTTCTGAAAAAAGATTTAATCAAAACGCCATACTCATCCGAGGTACGCGGTGTTTTGGTCACAAATCGCCACGAATAGGGAATTTTATCGCCCACCAACACGGCTAGCTCTGTATTTGTATTTCCGACATCAATTCCTAAAATCATGATTCCTCCTGACAGCTACTTGCAACCTTTTTTGCAGCTTTTTCATTAAATCGCTTGGCCTCCACAATAAAGCGCTGATGAATGGCTTCGCCGATCTTTTCCAAACCATCCCACGCGTCGATATCAAAATTCAAAACTCGGGTTTCAGTCGCGACAAGTGTTGCTTTAATTCGTATTTTCATACCAATCGGTGATGCGGCCAGATGTTTTAATTCAATAAACGTTCCAACCGTGGTATTCTCTGGCTGTTGAGCCGCCTCTACGCCTTCAAAAGCAACATTTTCCATCCATGCAACCAGTCGCGGAGTTGCTAACACTTCCGCACCGCCGCTACCCAGTGCCAACGCGGTGTCTTCTTTGGTTACTAAAAATTCTTTTTCATAACAGGTTCCCGATTTTAACTCGCTTTTCATCTCGATCCTCCCTTTTTATTGATCCGATCTAAAATCCATTTTTTCTTAAAGAAAGCCGTTATCAAATAACGGCTCAGACTGTAGATAAATTACTTTACCATACCGACAATAATTAATCAGGTTGTTTGCATCAGAGCGGACACGGCTTTAGCCTGTCCGATTCTGTAGCAAACAAACGATTAATCTTTGTCGGTACGGTTTTATCGCCAACCTCAGCCGTTATTAAATAACGGCTTTCTTTGTTTACTTATTCAATTTCAGTTTCAATCTCAACTTCAACTATTTTTTCTTCTTCTGATGGTTCTTCAAACAAAGCTTTAAATTCCGCTCCGGTTACCGTTTTATCGCGTAATAATCGGGTTGCGATTTCTTCCAGTTTTTCTTTGTGTTCTTCAAGAATCGCACAGGCCTTTTCAAAGGCATTTTCGACAATGGTGCGAATTTCCTTATCAATCACGGCCGCAACTTCTTCGCTATAGTTTCGTGATCTTCCTAAATCCCGACCCAGGAATACTTCTCCGCTTTCTGGATGCCCAAAGGTCATCGGACCAAGATGTTCACTCATCCCCCACTCGGTTACCATACTTCTGGCAATCCCGGTAGCGCGTTCAATATCATTACTCGCACCCGTGCAAATATCATCAAGTGCTATTTTTTCGGCAGCTCGTCCACCTAATAATCCACAAATGTTTTCTAACAGTTTACTTTTACTCATGTGCTGACTGTCATCATCGGGCAATGATAAAGTATAACCGGCAGCCATCCCCCGAGGAATGATCGAAATCTCATGAACGGAGTCGCAATTCGGTAATAAATGCATCACAATTGCATGGCCAGCTTCATGATAAGCCGTAATATGTAAATCATCCTGATTGATAACCTTACTTTTCTTTTCAGGACCGGCAATAACCCGTTTAATGGCTTCTTCAAGCTCAATCATGGTGATGTTTTTACCATGATTTCTGGCCGTCAGCAAAGCTGCCTCATTCATCAAATTCTCCAGATCCGCCCCAGTAAAGCCTGGCGTCCCTTTGGCAATCGTCGCTAATTCTACTTCCGGAGCCAACGGTTTATCTTTCTTATGAACATTGAGAATTTCTTCCCGGCCTTTAACATCAGGAACGCCAACCGTGACCTGGCGGTCAAAACGGCCTGGCCGTAATAACGCTGGATCAAGGATATCGGGACGATTCGTTGCCGCAATGATAATAATACCTTCATTAACGCCAAATCCATCCATTTCCACCAGTAACTGATTCAAGGTTTGTTCCCGTTCATCATGTCCGCCGCCAAGTCCAGCGCCACGATGACGTCCAACTGCATCAATTTCATCAATGAAAATAATACAGGGGGCATTTTTCTTGGCGTTTTCAAATAAATCGCGAACTCGCGAAGCACCAACCCCAACAAACATCTCTACAAAATCTGAACCACTGATGGTGAAAAACGGCACAGCCGCTTCACCGGCAACAGCTCTTGCCAACAATGTCTTCCCCGTTCCCGGCGGGCCAACCAGAAGAATCCCTTTGGGAATCCGAGCCCCCAGTTTTCGATAACGATCCGGAGCCTTCAAAAAATCAACAACTTCTTCAAGTTCCTCTTTTTCTTCATCCGCACCAGCGACATTTTTAAACGTCACCTTAGTTTCTCCTTCAACGTGAAGTTTCGCCCGACTTTTTCCAAAGGACATAACTTTTCCGCCACCGCCACCAGCCTGTTGACTGAAGACCAGGAAAAACACCACCATTAAAACAATCAATACCACCGATGGAATCAATGAAATCCACCAGGAATCCTGCTGTTTGGTAATCGATACCTCAAGCCCATTTTGATTAATAAATGGAATAACCTGTTCATCAATCACATATTGTGGCACCACCGCCTCAAATGATTCGCCACTTCGTAAAGTACCTTTCACATTTGAGTTGTTTATTTCCATCTTCTCGACCTGATTATTGTTTAGCTCTGTTAGCAGTTCACTGTAAATAATCGTTTTGACTTCATCCTTCATCGGATTCAAAAAGGTTACTGCGACAATAATAACTAACAAAATGGCCAAGTAAAACCCAATCATCTTAAGATATTTATTCAAAATACATCACTCCTCTCAATTTTAACTTTTTCTTTTCATTATTCTGATTATTCATATATTTCTCTTTTCAAAATGCCGATAAAGGGGAGGTTGCGATATTTTTGATTATAATCTAAACCATAACCAACCACAAATTCATTCGGTATTTCAAAACCAATATAGTCTGCTACAATCCGCTGTTCCCGACGGTCGGGTTTGTCGAGCAGCGAACATACTTTAACCTCTTGTGCACCCATGCTTTTAAAACGGTTTAATAAGAATTTTAAAGTATTACCAGTGTCAACAATATCTTCCACCAACAAAATCGTTCGATCTTTAACATCAATTGATAAATCTGATTCGAGTTTGATGTTTCCCGAACTCTGAGCTTCGGTCCCATAGCTGGATGCTTTTAAAAAGTCAATCTCTACCGGAATCGGAATCCGTCTGATCAAGTCTGCCATAAAAACTGAACTTCCTTTTAAAATGCCGATCAAAACGGGATATTTTCCTCGATAGTCCTCTGTAATTCTTTCGCCAAGCTCTGAGACACGTTTATCCAATGCTTGCTCATCCACCAAAATTTCCTGAATATCGGCTATCACACTTTTCTCCTAACATAAGGTATGTTACCCTAATAATATTTTTTGTATCATCATTTGCCAAACAACGCTGATTTATCGCATAACCAAAGATCCACAATACTTCATTTCCCATTACCAGCAAGGGAATTTCATCCCTGATATTCCGGTCAATTTTGCGATCAATAAAATACTTTTTGATCGCTTTCTTTCCCTGAAGACCTGTGGGATAAAAAAAATCTCCAGTCTGTCGGCTTCGCAAAATCAATATGCTTTTTATTTTATCATAATCAAAATATTTTTCACTATGATTTTCCAATTCTTTAGAAAAAAAACACCTTTTTTTTCTAAATTCGCCCTGACTGACAAATTTTGTCTCCAAAATCAGTCGTTCTTTAGAAAAAATATAGGTCTTATTTGGTAAAATTTGTTTCGGTTTGATTAAATATCCCATACTCTTTTGCTTTGTCATGACCATCACCTGATCATAACGTCGCATCAATTGAATATCATGAGGGATGTGGATTTCCCATATCGTTTTGTCGCTCTTTAATAAACTATAAAAAGCAGTGATATGATTGTACTCAATTTCCTTTAAACTACCCTTAAATTTAAAAATTGACCGCCGTAGAATTTCTTTCTGAACGACCGGTTCTTCGTTTAACCACAAGGTTCGATTTATCAGCACCCGATTTTCTTTTTTGGTTAAAATAAGATCTTCTAGGCGATCCACATATTTCTCAAAAAAAACTTCATATTCAGTCGCGATTTTTGTAAATTCATTAAAATGAACTTCTGCCCGGGGGTTTATTTTCAAAATCATTGGCATAATATCCAAACGAATTTTATTACGCGTATAGTCACGTTGAAAATTAGTGGCATCGGTCCGAAATTCAAGCTTGTTTTTTTGACAATATGCCAGGATCTCTTTTTTCTCAAGACATAAAAACGGGCGAATATACAAATTATCCCGACTCGATTTAATCCCCGACACCCCTTTGATGCCAGTTCCTCGAATCAGCCGCATCAACATGGTTTCGGCCTGATCATTAAGGTGATGTCCCATTGCAATCCGATTATAACCGTTTACTTCGGCAATGAACCGAAAAAAATCATACCGTTCTTTGCGGCCTGCTTCTTCCACCGAAATTTTTTCGAGCTGAGAAATTTCTTGAACATTTCGTTGTCGGGAATAAAAAGATATCTCCCGATCGCGACAAAAATTACAAACAAATGCTTCATCAGCGTCAGCCGCTTCACCACGCAGACCATGGTGAAGATGAGCCACCCCAATTGAGATTTTTAACATGCTTGCATATTTGTCCAAAAAATACAATAAAGCCAGCGAATCTGCTCCACCGGATACGCCGATGAGAACATGATCGCCAGCCTCTAAAATTCTCTGTTCTTTAATATATTGAATTACTTTTTTCTCCATGGTTTCACCACTTCAATGACGTTTTAAATAAAAATGGTGGTCGCAACAGGGCTCGAACCTGTGACCCCCTGCTTGTAAGGCAGGTGCTCTCCCAGCTGAGCTATGCGACCACAAAAATGAAATACTGGTATTGACTTTGATTTAATTAATTGGTGACCCCTAGGGGACTTGAACCCCTGTTACCGCCGTGAAAGGGCGGTGTCTTAACCGCTTGACCAAGGGGCCGCGAAACACTATTGTTTTATGGTAGCGGCGAACGGAGTCGAACCGCTGACACTACGGGTATGAACCGTATGCTCTAGCCAACTGAGCTACGCCGCCATAAAAAGGATTTTCTATTGGTTGCGGGAGCAGGATTTGAACCTACGACCTCCGGGTTATGAGCCCGACGAGCTACCAAGCTGCTCCATCCCGCGATGAGATATTAGCAGAACAAGACTAAGCTACTAAAGTGATTTGTTTGTTGGTTGCGGGAGCAGGATTTGAACCTACGACCTCCGGGTTATGAGCCCGACGAGCTACCAAGCTGCTCCATCCCGCGTTGTACATACCATAAGCAAAATAAAAAGTGGTGCCGAGGACCGGAATCGAACCGGTACGATCGAAAGGATCGCAGGATTTTAAGTCCTGTGCGTCTGCCAGTTCCGCCACCCCGGCACTTTTTTTGCTCACCCCTTGCTCAAGGGACAAGTGTTATTATACGCCCCTTCGCGTCTAATGTCAAGTTCTTTTATGAATTTATTTTTTTAGCTTTTTTCCATCACAAAATGGCGATAAGCTGCGCCTTCCAGGTTGTCATAATCACAAACCGTAAAAACTGTTTCTCCCGTAATCTTAAAAATATTTAACAGTAAAAAAGCCCCCGCCAAAATAATATCTGCCCGTTTTGCTTCCAGACCCACCATATTTTGCCGTTCTTTGATCGTTTTTCCAGCTAAGTCATCAATTATGCGCTCCAGCTCAGCTTTGCTAATCGTGCTTTCATGCACCATTTCGCTGCAATAGGTCTTCAATTTCTGTTTAATCGTGGCCAGGCTGGTTGCCGTGCCGCCAATGCCAATCAATTTATACGGCTTTGTCGGCAAAAATCCGGTTGTTCTTTTTTCGAGTTCCGCATATATTTTTTCATTCATGCGTTCCAATTCCTGAAAGCTCGGCGGATCCGAAAAAATAAATTCTTCGGTGCAACGCACACAACCCAGATTAATACTCATCATGTTTTTAATTTCATTGTCTTCGCCATAAATAAATTCGGTACTGCCGCCACCGATGTCAAAAATCAGCAGTTTTTCATCAAAACATTGGGATACCCCCACAAAACCAAGTTCGGCTTCAGCTTCTCCGGAAATAACTTCAATTTCAAATCCCAGTTTTTCTTTTACGGCAACTAAATACGCCGCTGTATTTTGGGCATCTCGCATGGCACTGGTTCCAAATAAATAAAAATCTTCGACCTCATAATCAGCCGCAATATTTTTAAATTCTTCCAAGGCTTCCAAATTTCTTTTTTCAGCATCAGGATGAAGCTTCCCAGTTTGGTTAATCCCTTGTCCCATCCGGGTATAGCGCACCGATTTATTAACTCGAACCAGTTTGCCCTCATCATTTCTAAAGATCAACATTCGGGTTGAATTAGTCCCAATATCAATAACGGCCAGATGATGTTTTTCAGCCTTTTCATGAATCGCCAATTCCGCTAAATTGCTTTCGCATTTATTTTCCAACTGTTTTCCCATCACTTTCTGCAGCATTGTCTTGGGTTTCAACAATGACTATCGTTTCATCGGGATAATACAACCCAAGGTATTTACGAGCAAAATTTTCCACGTAATTCTTGCTACCCATTTGTTTAACCTGTTCATCTAATTGATTACTTCTAATCTTTTCATTTTCTATTTCTTGATTAATTTGAACCATCTGCTGATCCAATTCATAGATCTTAATTGCATTCGCTAAATAGATATAGGCGGTAAACAGCACCGTCACTATAATTGCCAATGCAATAATCATTCGACGCCTGATTACGCTTTTCAACTTCGCATTCATTTTCATTCTTCATTTCCGGTGATGTGTTTTTATAACTCCCGATACATATCTCCTGCTTTTTCCTTCGGGACATGTTCCATAATTTCCAACACTTCCACCTTTTGTTCTCCATCGCCATAACGGATGGTAATAATATCACCCGGCTTAACCTGGTCTCCCGCTTTGGCAACATGACCGTTGATCGAAACACGGCCACCATCACAAGCATCTTTACTAACCGTTCGACGTTTAATAATTCTGGCATTTTTTAAAAATTTATCAATTCTCATGTATTCCTCATTATTCTAAATCAGAAAGCTTAAAACAAAACCTTAAGCAATAACTCCCCCACAATATCTTATCACCGTCAACTTACTTTGACAAATAGCTCCAGATAAAACAAAAAGCCAGAGCATTGCCCCGGCTTCTGTAACGCTGCTTACTTATTTACTTCATCCTTAAAGCCTTTGCCTGCTTTAAAGCCTGGAGCTTTAGAAGCTGCTATTTCGATGGGCTCTTTTGTTCGTGGGTTAAGGCCTGTCCGGGCTGCTCGTTCTCTAACCTCAAAGGTTCCAAAACCTACCAATGATACCTTGTCTCCATTTTTCAAGGTATCAACTACAGTATCCAAAAAAGCACCTAATGCCTTTTCTGAATCTTTTTTTGATAAACCCGACTTTTCCGCCATTTGGGCAATTAATTCTGATTTGTTCATTTTTTCCTCCATCTACTACTTTCCAGTATTCTATGTGTAATATTATAAGCGTGTTCACCTGCAAATTACAAGGTTTTTTTACTTTTTTCGACTTTTTCCAGTATTAAAGCCCTTTTACGAGGTTCCACGTGTCATCTAATTGCTCAAAAGTATAATCATTTAAAGATTTTTTATCTTGACCAGCTAGTTTTTCCATCTTTTCAAAACGACTGACAAATTTAGCGGTTGCTTTTCTTAACACCATTTCCGGCTGCAATTTTAACAGCCGCGCGACATTGACCGCCGAAAACAGCAAATCGCCCAGTTCCTCTTCCACATCTTCAGGATTATTTTGCTGCAACGCAACGCTCAATTCACGTAATTCCTCATCAATTTTTTCCAGGGCCGGCATTGGATTATCCCAATCAAAACCAACCTTAGCGGCCTTTTTCTGGACCTTATAAGCTTCCATTAAGGCTGGCAGCGCTTTGGGTATTTTTCTCATCTCTGCGGCCAATCCCGAATTTTCTTCGGCTTTTCCGGTTTGACCTTTTTCGATCCGCTTAATTGCATCCCAATTGGTTTCCACCTCTTCCGGATCAAAAATTTCTTTATCGATAAAGACGTGCGGATGGCGCCTGATCATTTTTTCATTAATGCCATCAATCACCTGTTTCATCGTAAAATGACCAGCCTCGCTGGCAATTTCCGCGTGAAACACCAGTTGGAATAAAACATCTCCCAATTCTTCGGCCAAATTATCCCAATCTTCATTGTCGATGGCTTCTAGCACCTCATAACTTTCTTCCAACAAATAGTTTCGCAAACTTTCAGAAGTCTGAATGCGATCCCATGGACAGCCGCCTTCCCCACGCAGGGTCTTCATGATTTCAATGATCCCCTGAAATCCTTGATAAGCCGTATTTTCCGCGGGAATATAAAGGCTGGTAAGATGATTAATGGTGTCCACCCGATCGATCTCATAAAGGCAGACTTCCCGCGATATTTCGTGCTTAGGAATCCCGGAATTAGTTAATACGATCACTTTTTTTTCGGGATTATAAATTTCCATTAACTGCAGCTTCAATTCTGACGCCATATGTTGATCGTATACCTGGGTTACCAAAGTTCCAATGCGCGGATCTGGCGGAGTTTTTAAACAGTCAAAGGCATCAATGATTTTAAGTCCATCAATAGGGTCTTGTTCAAGGGCATTAAGCGTGACATCAACAAAACTTACGCCGGGATGAAGTTGATATTCAATCCCTTCGACTTTTGCCGCTTGAATCAGTTTTTCGACCGTTTTTTCTCCAAACAAAGGGTTTCCGGGAACCGCGTAAACCAGACTGCCTTTGTTTTTTACGTGATCGATTAAGCTCTTGACGATTTTATCATAAACCATCTCAAATGAATCTTCAACCTCGTAATAGCAGTCAAAACTTTCGTAGCTGATACCTTCCGCCCGAATAAAATCCATCACCGGATGAATTTTGGTCCTAAAAAAATTAGGACTATCATTTTTTAATAACGTTAATGTTTCCAATGTCATTTGGCCAGGACTACCCGGGCCTAGCCCAACGATCTCTATTTGTCGCATAATTTTATTTCCTTTCCTTTATCATTAATGACGTGGTCTGCTCGAATGACGTTTTCGTCCCGGAATTAATCGATTCAGACGACGATAAAATGTTAATAAGGTTCGGCTTCCCGGCAATACCTTAATCTCTTTTTCAGTAATTCCGCGGATCAGAATCAGGGCAAACGAATAGACTAAAACCCCAATAATCAAAGAGATCACGATTCCAATAAAGCCTCCCAAAAGAGCTGAAATGCTTTTGTAAGCAAAAAAAACCAAAATTCCCATAATAACTGCTGCAAATAACGGTTTAATCAGAATATGGAAAAAATCAACATCGACATGGGTGTAGCGTTTAACGGAAAGATAGTTTGCCACCGTTAGAAAAGCAAAGGTAATGACACTACTGATAACAATTCCCTGAATATTGAAAAACGGGATTGACAAAAAAATCCACCCGGTAAAAAAACGAATAATAATCGCGATTCCCAGATTGATCAGTGGAATTCGAAAGCGATCGATCGATTGCAAAATACTCTGAAACGTATTGGATAACATCATGAAAATCGTCGCATACGAATAGGTACTCAAGATAAACCCACCATAAGGCGAGCCGGGAAAAAGCAAATCAAAGATGCCATAGGATAACACTGATAAACCAATACAGGACGGAAAGGCGACTAACAGAATAACCCGAATTGCCAACACAATTTTCTCATTCATTTCCTTGCGATCGCGTTTAGCAAACGATTCAGATATCGCCGGAATCATCGCTACCGCCAGATTGCCGCTGATCACCAACGGAATGGTAATTAATGTTTCGGCGTTGGTAAAATCACCAAACATCATCGTCGCGGTGATTTCGTCAATCCCGGCAACCGCCAGCCGCGACACATAAATAAACGAATCAACCGTCGAAAACATTGCCACCAGCGCTGATGTCAGAGTGACCGGAATCGAGATAATCACCAGTCTTTTAAGTAGTTCCCGATTTGATCGTTGTCTTTTTCGCGTTCGTGTTTTCAACAGCCGTTTGTTGGCCGCCACAAATTCATGATAAAGAAAAGATAATAAGATTGCCGCTACCAGACCGCCGGCCGTCGCTCCAAAAACCGCGCCGCCAACCCCAAGCCCGATGCCAAACTGCCCCACCATCACCCAGCACAAAAGCATTCCCAGGAAAACCCGAATAAGCTGCTCAAGAATCTGCGAAATGGCGGTCGGAGTCATAATTTGGAAGCCCTGAAAAAAACCGCGATAGGCTGACACAAAGGAAATGAATAATGGCGCTAATGCAATGGCCACCAAGGCCGGATAACTCTCCGCGGTCCAATTGGCCACTTCAATAATCCATTCAGCGCCAAAAAATAAAAACAAACTGGATAACGTCCCCAAAACGACTAAGATAGCCATCGATATCTTGAACACCCGATGGGCCGTGGCATACTCTTTTTTGGCAATATTTTCAGATACCATTTTTGATATGGCAACCGGGAAACCCACCGTTGATACCATCAAAAGCAGATTATAAATCGAGGTGACATTCCCATAGATTCCATTCCCATAACTTCCTACCATTTGGTATAAAGGAATCTTAAAAAAAACGCCCAGCAGCCGGGACAAAATCCCGGCTCCCACTAGAATGCTGGCACCTTTTAAGTAACTTGATGTTCGTTCAGACATAAATAAACCTCTTTTTACGTTTATGCAAATCCCCAGCGGTGCTTGCAGATTGTTTTTTATTATATCTCATGGACTATTTATACACAACTAAAAAGCACTGATTTTCAGTGCTTTTTATAATGCTATTTAAATTTTTTAGATTCTCTTTTCGTAAACTTTAACATTCAATTCGGTTTTTAGTTCATTCAAATAGGCCTCTGCCGGTGTTTCAATATCATTAATTTTAATTTTTTCATTCTTAACCAGTTTTGTTTTTAGCTCATCAAACTCATCTGACACTTTTTGCGTTTTCAGAGTCGCTGTGATTTCATCTTTTTTATCGTCTAAAGAAGGAACTTCGCCGTCCTTTTTATCATATACATAAATAACATGATAACCATAATCGGTTTTAACAGGCTCACTAACGGTGTTGACGTCCATCGCAAAAGCCGCATCTGAAAATTCACTGACCATTTTTGATTTCGTAAACGCCCCTAAATCAGCTGCTTCTTTAATGCCATCGGTATCTTTATATTTCGCCATAATAGCATCAAATTCTGCCGCGGTTTTGACATCTTTAGCTTCCGCGTAAATCTGATCGGCCAATGCCTGATCAGTTGCCAAGATATGTTTAGCCGAAACAGTGCTGGTATCGTAAGAAGCTTTATTGTCATCATAATATTTTTTGATATCACCATCGGTCACTTTAACTGTGCTTTCGATATTTGCCTGAATCGCTTTAGAAATTGCCGACGCGGTACCATCTTGCAATTCAAATCCTTTAAATTGATCAACTGTTAATAATTTCGCATCTAAAAATTGTTGCAGTGCTTCATCTCCAGGCAGCAAATAATTTATAAAAGCATCTTGAGTGGTCATGTAACTATCAATGTCTTCCTGTTTCGCGGTCAAATTATTTTCTTCCGCATATTTAGCTAATGCTTTTTGTTGGGCAATGGTGTTAAAGATTGTTTCATTTGTTTTTTTCATGGTTTCAGCGTCCGTTTTTAAAGCTGCCTGCGTTTGATAATAAGTTAATAATTCTTCGTTGGCCAAACGATAATTGTAGACATCTTTTTTGACATCTTCCCCACCAACGGTTCCGACCACGGTGTCAAGTTCTTTGCTGGGATCGCCTTTAAGTGTATCGATATAATTTGTTTCCATGGTGTTGGCGTAACTGTAATCCAACAGGAACGTATTTAAAAACGTTTCAAATGATGTTGGATCGGTATTATAAGTGGTTAAAACAGCCGCATATTTATCTTCACCCAGGCTTGTTTTAAGCGAATCCATCATACTGGTTGCATTCGTCGAAATAGCAGACTCATCAACCGTAACGCCATCTTTTTTGGCCTTTGCGGTAAGAGTTTCCACCCGTACCAAATCATCCAGAATATTTTTCTTCAGGGTTTCCAGTTCAGCTCCGGTTGGAAAGGCTTTACTGCTGGCATCAAAATACATCTGGTAATAAGCCATATAATTATTAAAATTCTCTTTAAGTAACGGTGTCCCATCAATTTCAGCGATCACCTGTTTCTTGTCCTCTTCAGGATTTACCTTAACCAAACTGCAACCTCCGGCAAAAATACTGACACAAACAATGCCGGTCAGAATTAAAGCCATGACTCGAGATTTTTTCATTTTTTGTCGTTCTCCTCTTCTTTTATAGATATTTTATGAATTTAGACCCTGCCTAGTTTAACATACCACAACTGGTCTTTGCCTTAATTCTTCGCAGGTTCGAAGCGGCCAAGAAACTCACTCAAGGCCTTTAAATAAGTTTGATCCCGTTCATGTTTTAAAATAATTCGCCAACGAATTTGGTCCCCTTTTCCGGCATTAAACTTAATATTATAGGTGTTGAATAATTCTTTCATCAATTCCGGTTCTGGAATCGGTATTTCTCGCTGCTTGCCAAAGGTAAATAAAACACTATTCCCACGCTCCCGAATCTCCGTGATGCCAAGCCCGCGACCCAGATGTTTGATCATCGCTAAGGCCATCAAATTGTAGACGCCATCCGGTATTTCGCCAAAACGGTCTAATAGTTCATCTTCCAACTGATCATAATCATTTTTTGATTTAACATAAGACAATTTTTTATAAATATCATATTTCAGCTCTTCATCAGAGATATAATTTTCAGGAATATAGCTGCTGACATTCAAATTAATAATCAGTTCGCTGGCCGTGAAATCCAACTCTTTCCCGAGCCGTTCATGGATTGCTTCATCGAGAATTCGACAATACAGTTCATAACCGATAGCTGCCAGATTTCCCGATTGAGCGGCCCCCAGGATATTCCCTGCCCCCCGTATTTCAAGATCTCGCAAAGCAATTTTAAAGCCCGAACCAAAAGCCGTAAAATCCTTAATTGCCTTTAACCGTTTCTGGGATATTTCTGACAATATTTTGGGTCGGTGAGTCACATAGGTATACCCCTGAACATCGGATCGCCCGACGCGGCCACGCAGTTGGTACAATTGCGAAAGTCCCATATAGTCGCCATTGTCGATAATCAAGGTATTGGCATTTTTGATGTCCAGACCCGATTCAATAATGGTCGTGGTCACCAAGACATCGTATTCACCTTCTAAAAAGGCAATCATAATCTCTTCCAGCTCAGCACCGGTCATTCGGCCATGGGCGACCACTATCCGAGCCTCCGGAACTAACTTTTGAATTTTTCGCGCCACTTCGAAAATATCATGAATCCGATTATGGACGAAGTAGACCTGCCCCTGTCTGGCTAATTCCCGTTGAATGGCATCTTTAACAATCGCTTCGTTGTATTCCATCACATAGGTTAGGACCGGACGCCGACCCGCTGGCGGCTCATCAATAACACTCATATCGCGAACTCCGATCATTGACATATGCAAAGTTCGGGGAATCGGTGTGGCACTCAGGGTTAACACATCGACATTTTCTTTGAGTTGTTTGATCCGTTCTTTATGTCCCACTCCAAAACGTTGTTCCTCATCGACTACCAACAAACCCAAATCTTTGAATTTGACATCCTTCGATAACAATCGATGGGTTCCGATCACTAAATCAATCTGCCCGACGGTTAATTCTTTTAAAGTCTGATCCTGATTCGTTTTACTTCTAAAACGACTTAACAAACCAATACTAACCGGATATTTTTTAAAGCGCTCCAATGCTGTTTGATAATGCTGTTGGGCCAAAATGGTGGTCGGTACTAAAAAGGCTACTTGTTTACCTTCCATGACTGCTTTGAAAATCGCCCGCAGCGCAACCTCGGTTTTGCCATAACCAACATCCCCGCAAAGCAAACGATCCATTGGCCGGGGTGATTCCATATCTTCTTTTATTTCATCAACTGCCTGCAACTGATCATTTGTTTCTTCATACGGAAATGAATCTTCAAACTCCTGCTGCCAGTTCGAATCAGGGCCATAGGCATAGCCTTTTAAGTTTTGTCGTTTGGCATAAAGGGCAATCAGTTCATCTGCCATTTCGGCAACGGCTGCTTTCACCCGAGATTTTGATTTACTCCAGTCATTCGTTCCCAGTTGGTTGATTTTTGGTTTTTTCTCGCCGGTACCAACGTAAACCTGAATGGCATCCATCTGATCAACCGGACAATAAAATTTAGCCTCATGGGCATATTCAATAACCATTAAATCCTTGGTGGTCTCATCAATTTTTAATTGTTCAATGCCGCGATAAATACCAATTCCATGGGTATCATGAACGACAAAATCACCTTGGTTGAGTTGCGTGAACGAATCAATTTTACGGCCTTTTGAGCGTCTGTGTTTTTTCCCCCGCTTCGCTTCTTTAATTATCTCACCTTGATTAAGGCAAATTATTTTATCATTGACCAATTCAAAACCGCTGCTGATTTCACCAATGGTCAACTGAATTCCCGGCTCCACCGTATCCGTAAAACGGTGAATTTCCGCTTCAGTCAAAATGTCCCTTAATTTTTTCATCCCGTCTTGATCGCGGGCTCTTAGTTGAATAATGGCCTCATTTTGCAGTTGTTTTTTGATCAATTCGATAAATAGCGGGATCTGACCTAACAGCGAATCGTTTTCTTTGACGCCTAAATCTAATGAAAGCCCTTTTTTACCGCGCGCTGTAAATAAATGCAGCTTTAATTGCGGTTGCGGTTCCAGTGCTTTTTCGATTCTCGCAAATGAATAAAATTTATTTTTTTCCTCCGCGAACATTAACTGTTCATCCATCAACGTCTGAAAATCATTGTGCAGCTTATTAATAAAAAGTCCTTGAGCTTCTTTAATTCGCGGTAGTTCATCCCAAATGATCAGGCAGTCGCCAAGATAATCGAGTAACATCCCTTCCGTTTTAACAAAAGAAAACAGCGTCTCGTCATGGCTACCGGGATCTTCACTAATGCGTTCAATCAAACTTTCATAACCACTAATCTGACCATAGCTTTTATTTATTTGTTTTAACGCTTTTTTTCGTTCTTCTAACGTTAAAATAATTTCCCGCCCGGGAAAAATAAAAACGTCATCAACGGCCGCGATCGATAACTGTGTTTGCGGATCAAAGGTTCTTAACGACTCAATCAAATCGCCAAAAAATTCAATTCGGTAAGCAGCACTGCCCGTTGGTGAAAACACATCGATAATCCCGCCGCGATGAGCAAACTGCCCCCTTGCTTCAACTTGCGAAACTGATTCGTAACCCAGTTCAAGCAGATAAGCAATCAACTTATTCGGATCCCAGGTATCATCAACTGCCAAAGTAAAACTAAGCGCTTGAAAGCGCTCTTGAGGCAATTGTTTTTTTAGTAGCGTTTCCGCCCCCAGTACCGCCACAAATTCTTGATCCGAGGCAAATTTCTCAAAGACGCCTAACCGCTGATGATTAATTTCCTGACTATGAACATCGGCAAAATAATCGTGAATCGGCTCGGCCGGGAAATACAACACCTGTTCAGCTAAAATCTTTTTTAAATTTTGGGCTGTTTTTTGAGCCAGATAATCGTTCGCAGTCACATAAAGAATCCGTTTTTTTTTCTGACTAAAAATCAGCCCGGTAAGAACTTCTTTAAAACTGTTACTCAAATTAGAGAGATTGATGATTTCTCCGGCATTTATATTGTTAAGAATTGTTTGGATCGATTCGACCTGCATGAGGTTTTGATAAAGTAATTCCATGTTCTCTTCTTTCATTTTAAAACACCGATAGCCCGGGTTTTTATCCCCGGGCCCCTGTTTTTATTCATTGTTTTCCTTGATTGTTCTTCATATTATTTCGTTTTAACCAATAGTCACAGCTTCTAAACCATTATTTCTGATCTGATCCGTCATTTCCATCATTTTCAGTTTTTTCAGATTGCTCAACAGCCGTATTTTTTCTCCCATTGATCCGGTTCATAGCCAGATCAATGCCATCTTTGATGAAATAATCGACGCCAGCAACCGCATCAATTACCGCTTTTTCCATAATTGGAAACTGGCTTTTCGCAAACCGCCCCAAAACAAAATGAACTAATTCAGATCCCATTTCAGGCCGTCCAATGCCAATTCTAATTCTCGAAAACTCCGGACTGCTCAAATGCTGAATCAGCGAACGCATACCATTATGCGTACCCGCACTGCCCCGTTTTCGGATTCGCACGACCCCGGCCGCCAGATCAATGTCATCATAGATAACGATTAGGTTTTCGATTGGAATGTCATAAAAATTCATCAGTCCGGCCACACAAAGTCCGCTATTGTTCATAAATGTCGTTGGCTTCGCCAGCATAATTTTTTGTCCGAACTCGTGATAAACCCCAGTCAGTCCGTTTTGTTCTTTCTTTTTAACTGCAATTCCTTTTTTTTCACTCACATAATCAATGGTTTCAAAGCCAATATTATGGCGGGTGCCATCATATTCTTTGCCAATGTTTCCCAGTCCAACAATCAGATACATTTTAACCCTAAACGTATCGTCCCACAAAAAGCTTGCTCAGTGAGCGACCAAAATGGACATAATCAATCGCCCGACCAAATAAGGTTCCGGTGGATAATATTTTTATTTTTTCGATTTGTTTTTCTTTGGGAATAACCAAGGTATTAAGCGTCACCAATTCTTCAATCGCCGATTCCTGAATCCGCTTGATCGCCGGACCGGAAAAAACACCATGGCTACAGGCTGCAAATACTGAATTGGCGCCGAGATCCAAAAGTGCATTGGCTCCCGACGTGATCGTTCCGGCCGTGTCAATCATATCATCAACCATAATACAATTTTTCCCTTTAACATCCCCAATAACGTTCATTACTGCGGTTTCATTGGGACGGGGACGTTCCTTATCGATAATCGCAAATGGACAATTTAAGCTTCGGGCCAGTTTTCTTGACCGTTTAACACTACCCACATCCGGCGAAACAACAACCATATTTTCCAATTTTTTTTCTTTGTAATATTCAGTGATCAAAGCGCCGCCAGATAAATGATCCAACGGAATATCAAAGAAGCCCTGAATCTGATTTGAATGAAGATCCATCGTAATAACCCGGTCGGCACCCGCTGTTGTCAGCAGATTTGCCACCAATTTGGCTGTAATCGGATCTCTGGATTTGGCCTTACGATCTTGTCGAGCATAACCGTAATAAGGAATGACCGCATTAATTCGGCCTGCTGATGCCCGTTTCATGGAATCAATAAGAATTAACAACTCCATTAAATTATCATTTACCGGCGTTCCCGTCGACTGAATGACAAAAACATCTGCGCCTCGTACTGATTCAAAAACATTCACGCCGATTTCCCCATCACTAAAGGCGACAACCTCTGAATTACATAACTGGACTTCTAAATATTCAGCGATTTCCTGCGCCAATGCCATATTTGAATTCCCAGCAATAATCTTAATTCCACTATACTTTCCATCCATGTGTTTCATACCTCTTCTTAATCTTCTCTATTTTTCTTTTTTGGTGTTACGGTGATTTATTTTTTATTTTTTAAATAACTAATTTTATTAACTTGCCTTGCTCTGGCAATAGCCAAGCTATCTTCGGGGACATCGTCAGTAATCGTCGAACCCGCTGCAATATAAGCACCTTCTCTAACCGTTACCGGAGCAATCAAATTGGTGTTACAACCGACAAAGACATTCTTTTCAACCACAGTTCGATATTTTCGCTTTCCATCATAATTCACAAAAACCGTGCCACAACCCAAATTAACATTTTCGCCAACGTCACCGTCGCCGATATAGGTCAAATGAGAAGCCTTGGCTCCGTCTGCCATGGTGGAATTTTTAACTTCCACAAAATCTCCGACCTTGCAATGTTTGCCGATCTGGCTGCCCGGGCGAATATAAGCATAAGGACCAACATTGGTATAATCATCAACACTGCTGTCAACAATCGTTGAACTTTGGATATTAACATTATGCCCAATTTTCACGTTAGCTAACCGACTATTTGCCCCAATGACACAATCTTTTCCAATTACGGTGGAACCTTCGAGAATCACCCCGGGATAAAGAATCGTATCCTGACCAACTAACACTTGCGAGTCAACATAGGTCGTGATCGGATCAATCATCGTCACGCCCGCATCCATCAGTTTTCCGTTAATGCGTTTACGCATCACGGCTTCGGCTTCGGCCAGTTGCCTTTTTGAATTAACGGCCTGAATATCAGTCGCTTCCGAAGTCACATAAGTCCCCGCTCTTTTCCCCATTTTTCGTATAATCTCAATCACATCGGTGAGGTAATATTCACCTTGAGCGTTATCGGTTTTTAATTCTTTTAAAGCCAGCCTAAGGGCTTGGGCATCAAAACAATACATCCCGGAGTTAATTTCCTTAATCTGCTTTTCAGTTGGATTAGCCTCTTTTTCTTCAACAATTTTAAGCAGCTCCCCAGCACCGTTTTTAATCATTCGGCCATACCCGGTTGGTTCTGCAAATTCAGCTGTTAAAACCGTAGCCGCATAACTGCCCATTTCATGGGCCAAAACCAGACCCCGAATGGTATCGGAACGAATCAACGGAGCATCGCCCACTAAAACAATCAGATTTCCCTGCAGATTTTCAAAAAAAGGAAGTGCCTGTACCAGAGCATGACCCGTCCCCAGCTGTTTTTGCTGGAGATAAGTCGCAATCCCGGGGGCCAGACTGGCCCTGACGCACTCAGCTTGAAAGCCAACAATAACGGCAATATCCAAAATTCCGGCATCGCTGCTGGCGGCAATCACATAATCAAGAATATTCTGCCCGCAAACCTGATGAAGAACTTTGGGTTTTTGGGAGTGCATCCGCGTTCCTTCGCCAGCCGCCAAGATAATGGTTTTTGAAATATTCATTTTAATCTCCACATATATGTAATAAATAACAACAAAAAAAGGGAAACACATCCCCTTTTTCAACTTTTTTGTTTTACTTTTTATTCTTCTTCGTAATCTACTTCTAATTCAATTTCTGTTTCTTCTTCATTGGTTACTTGGTTATCCTCTTCTATGGCCTTTTCGTAAGCTCGCAGGACACTCTCCTGCATTTCGCGACGGGTACCCATATTTATGGGATGTGCAATATCCTTAAATTCACCATCCGGCGTTTTTCGACTAGGCATCGCAATAAAAAATCCGCTTTGACCTTCAATTACCTTAATATCATGAACAACAAATTGATCATCAAAAGTAACTGAAACGATTGCTCTCATTTTTCCCTCTGGATACGTTTTCCGTACTCTTACGTCTGTTATTTCCATCTCGTAAGCCTCCCCTTTGAAATAAAGTCACATGTCTAAATCTACGTATATACTAACACAAATTCAACTATATTAAAACAAAAACCTTAAAATTTTTCCATTTATCATCTCATTAAAAAGGGCTTAAAATAAATAATAAATGCTCATTTTTCAATGTTTTGTTCGAAACTTGAATTTTCCTATTCGACATTGTGCTTATTTCCAGTTTTCAGCCCTCGGAATAAAGCGAAACACGTAACCCGGCTTCCATATTTTCGTCATCCATCCAGATTAGAGCGGTGAAATCTTCGACCAATTTTTCGACCGGAGAACGAGTCACAAAAATGACACAAATCCCCATTACTTTTGCACCAACCTCTTCCATCAGATTGGTCATTCCTTTTGCCGTTCCACCACCCTTCATAAAATCATCAATTACCAGCACTTTTTTATCTTTCAAATCGATTCGCCGGCTTAAATACATGGTTTTTATTTTATTGGATGACCCCGAAATATAATTAACACTAGTCGTCGCCCCCTCAGTTACCCGATTAGAGCGACGGATAAGCCCCATTGGCACATTTAAATAATGAGCCGTTTCCATTGCTGCTGGAATTCCTTTTGTTTCGGTTGTCACGACATATTCAATCCCCATTTCGCCATATTTTGATGCAATAATCCGACCAATATTTTTTGAATATCGAGGATTAGAGAGGATATCACTATAATAGACAAAACCACCTTGAATTTTTCGCGACGGCGCCTGTAATTGATCAGCAATTTCTTTGAGAATCAGCGCCTCTTCGACATTAGTTACCTTGGGATGATAAACAACCCCACCGGAAGCCCCGGAATAGGTTTCAATATAACCAGTGCCCGTTAATTCAATAGCATTTTTAACAATTACCATGTCTTCACAAACACTTGATTTTCCGGCATCCAACAATTCAGTAAAATAATTATAACTGAAAACCTCATTCGGATGATCCGACAATATTTTTGTTATTACACTTATTCGTTCATTTTTTTTCATTTTTCACCTATGATCAATTTCATTAAATCCGAACATTATTCTCAATAGTTATAATATTATTCATATTTCATCAAAAGCGCAAGTTTTTTTTAATCTTTACTCGATAGAAACACCTGTGTTATAATTCGTTTTAAAGTGTTTTTCCCAATTTTTAATGATCTTTAGATTATTTCAGGGCTCTTCTTGACCAATATCTAAACCGCTTTAAACAAATCATTAAGAAATAATTAAGATTTTTTACCCTATTTTTCTGTAATAAAGGAGCTGATTATTTGAAATCACAACTAGAAAAAAAATACCAACGACCGATCAACAAATTATTCTTCATTGGAATTGGCGGAAGCAGCATGAGTGGCCTTGCCACAATGGCGTTATCCCAAGGTTTTCTCATTGAAGGTTCTGATATGATTACCTCACCCTATACTGAAAAACTGGAATGTCTGGGGATTAAGATTCACATCGGACATCACTATGAAAACATTCCTGCTGATGTCGATTGTGTCGTTTATTCTGCTGCCATTCACGAAGATAACCCGGACATGATTAAAGCCACTGACTTAAATCTTCCTAAAATCGAACGTTCGAGTTTTCTTGGCCTTTTTTCACACATTTTTGATAAAACCATTGCCGTTTCCGGAACCCATGGAAAAACCACCACCTCATCAATGATCGCCTGTTTACTCCAGCATGCTGAATTGCGACCAAGCCTGAGCATCGGTGGTAAGCTTGATGAATTTGGCGGTAATGCCGTTATTGATGGCAAAGAATTTTTTGTAGTTGAAGCCTGTGAATATGTTGATAGTTTCCTCAAAACCTCACATTCAATTGGCATTGTTACCAATATCGAAGAAGATCATCTGGATTATTTTACCGATGGACTTAAACAAATCAAAGCATCGTTCACTCAGTTTGGAAAAATTCTTCCGGCCGACGGTTTGATGATCGCTTATGGCGACTCTCCCGATGTCATGGATGTAGTCACTGATTTAGCCTGCCCGGTAGTAACCTACGGTTTAAATAAAAGTAATGATTGGTATCCTGAAAACATCGTTTATGACACTGTTGGCAAACCCAGCTTTGATGTTTATAAAAAAGGGGTTTTTTATGGTCATTACCAATTAATCATTCCCGGCGAACATAATGTTTTGAACTCGCTCGCCGCAATTATCTGTGGTGACTTCCTTAATATTGCTGTTTCAACCTCAATTAGTGCGATGTTAAAATTCCGTGGCGCTAAGCGGCGTTTTGAATTCCGTGGCGAAGTAAATGGCATCAATGTATATGAAGATTATGCTCATCATCCCACCGAACTAAAGGTTGTTGTCGATGCCTGTCTGAATTACAACCATCATAATCTATGGGTTGTTTTCCAACCCCACACTTACTCTCGAACCTACTTTTTCTTCGATGACTTTGTTGATGCTTTTGCCAAGGCCGACTTCGTTATTCTGAATGACATCTACTCAGACCGAGAAGGCAACGACTGGAATATTTATTCCGAAGATCTGCAAAAAGCCATTGAAAAAAAATATGGGATTCCCACGATAACGATCTCTGCTTTTGCAGATATTGTTGACCACCTAACTACCCATTTATGCCCGAACGATCTAGTTCTCGTAGCTGGCTCGCAAACCATTAATCATGTTGCCTTTGATTTAGTGGATAAGTTAAATGAATTGTATAAATCTTGACATTTTTTCCTGATTAACGTATCCTAAAGAAGAAATAATTTAACTTTAGGAGGGCTATATGGAACAATATAACAACAAAGCGATTGCTTCCCTGGTGTTGGGAATCGTCTCTCTGGTTTTTATCTGGTTTAACTATTTTTCTTTTATTGGCATTGTTTGCGCCATTATTGGTTTAATCTTTGCCATCCAAATTCGCAAGGCCGCAGAACTGGAAGGATTTAAACCAAATGGTATGGCTACGGCTGGTCTTGTCCTTAACATCATTGGTCTGGCACTTTGTTCGGTTGTCTTAATTGCCTGCGTGGCCTGTGTCGGAATATTAGGGACTGCGGCTTATATCGGTTGATTTTATAATTTAAAATAGACGATTTTTTCGTCTATTTTTTTTATCAAAATCAGCTAAGCCCCCTTAAGAAAGGAGTCTTATGTACCCCCTTATTCATATCTTTCAATACACGATTCCAACTTTTGGCATCCTATTTTTAATTGGTTGTGGGTCTGGTTTTTTACTGGCCATCCCAACCGCAAAAAAATATCAGATTACGACCATGGATGCAATGTTTTTTGGTCTTTTCGCAATGATCGGCGGTATCATTGGTGCCAAACTGCTTTACATTATTATCGATTTGCCCAACCTGATCGCCAGCCCCGAAACCGCTTTGATACAACTGGCAAACGGCGGTGCTGTTTTTTATGGCGGCCTGATCGGCGGCATCCTCGGCGGCTTTTTTTACACCCATCTTTACCATCTCGATGCCATCAAATTTTTCGACATCGCCGTTCCTTCACTCGCCTTAGCACAGGCTTTTGGCCGAATCGGTTGTTTTTTTAACGGTTGCTGTTATGGAATTCCTTACGAGGGCTGGGGCGCCGTTCATTATCCCATTGGTGCTTATCCGCCTGCCGGAATTGGTTTATTTCCGGCCCAACTAACTGAATCAACCTTTCTTTTTATCTTAACCCCAGTATTAATGATCATTTTGGCCAAAAATAAAACGCCTGGTTTTACGACCGGCTTTTATCTCGTTGCCGCTGGTATTTTTCGCTTTATCAACGAATTTTTTCGATCAGATCCCCGTGGAACAATTGGCTTCCTATCAACATCACAAGTAATCAGTCTGTTCATTATTATTTTTGGCTTGCTATTTTTATTTAAAATCCCCCAGATGCTTTATCAAAAATATTTGAAACATTAGTTATTTATCTGACTTTGGGGTATAATTAGTGTATTGAAATCAGGTAATTGAAAAAATAATATCCGCTTTATGATCAACTTTATCGCATCTGATCAAGTTAAATAACGGTGCAACGATCTTAACAACCACTGACCCCACCGCCCAAATTCGCCAAACCGTTATCGATCTGTTTGTAAAAAGTCGATCCAACGCAATCATTATTAATCTTTCCCTTACCTGTTCAATAAAATTTTTAGGAGGTTTTGTTATGCATATGTATGGAAACTATTTTGAGGATATGTCGCCGTATTCTTCGCATTCCAGCTTGTTATTATCAATTATGTCTATTCTTACCATTATTCTCGCCATCGCACTGGTTATTGGCATTGTTTGTTATGTTTTTAATGCCATTGGACTTTATAGCATGGCTAAAAACAGAAACATTGATCACGCCTGGTTGGCTTGGCTTCCAATTGCCAACAGTTATCTAATGGGTGAACTTATCAATGATGATGTTTCCATTGGTTCCTGGCATATTCCTTATGCCAAACTTTTTCTACCACTTATGGGGCTGGCCTTAACCCTGATGATGGCCATACTTAATTTAATTCCTTACCTTGGCGCATTTCTTGGTATCTTATTATCATTAGCCTTGGGCTTTTATTATTACACTGCGCTTTTCTGGCTTTTCAGTATCTATGATCAAAAACATCGGGTGCTTTATCTGGTGCTCAGTATTGTTTTTGCTTTTATGGGGCCTATTTTTATCTTCGTTATCCGCAATCGGAATGCCTATGACGAACGTCACCCTGAAGCTGGCATGATCGAACCCAGTTACCATGCCAAATCAATCCTGTCGCTTTGCCTGGGGATTTATTCAATTGTTAGCTTTATCACCTTAATGGGCAGCGGCTTGCTCACCGGCGCGGTTGGCCTGATTTTCGGAATCATTGCCTCTAAAGAGCTAAAATCACAAGGAAAACCAACCGGCATGGCGATGGCTGGTTTAATCTGCTCAATCGTCGGGATAGCGTTTACGGTCTTAATATTATTTGCCTGTGTCGTTTGTGTTGGTGTTGGTGGCATGGGTTTATTAGGTGGCTTGATGAATATCGGATACTAATTCGTCTTAATTAATGCCGTCCCAATTTAAAAAATAATTTGCTTTGCTGTCGGCGTAAACGCCGACAGCAATTATTATATAAAGTACTTTTGATACTTTATCGCAAATCGACAGCAAAACTGATGATATTATTTAATAACAGAGAGGTGAACATCAATGTCACAACAACAATATGGCTTGGTTCTCAGCGGCGGCGGCGCTAAAGGTGCCTTTGAAATGGGTGTGTGGAAAGCAATTAGAGAGTGTGACTACTCCCTCGGGGCTGTCATCGGCACCTCCGTAGGCGCCCTCAACGCGGCTATGATTGCCCAGGACGACTATCAGCTTGCCTTAGAATTCTGGTCTAATTTAACAATTAATCAAGTGCTTGATTTAAATCAAAAAATGACCGATACCTATGTTAATACCTGGTCAAAAGAAAGTTTTGATAGTTTTCGAAACGGTTTTTTAAATATTCTTTTTTCTGATGGTCTGGACATTTCGCCCTTGCGAAACAATCTTAAGCAATTAGTCTCGGAAGAAGCGATTCGTCATTCATCGATTCGGTTTGGACTGGTTACGGTTGATATCACCAGCCTTAAACCAAAACAATTAATGATTGAAGATATTCCCGAAGGTCAACTGATTGATTATTTGTTGGCCAGTGCCGCGCTTCCGATTTTTCAAAAACAGGAAATCGATGGTAAAACCTACATTGATGGGGGATTTTTTGACAATGTTCCCATCAATTTCATGTTGGAACAAAACTTTAATCAAATCATTTCAGTTGAATTTCCAGCTCCTGGGATGCGTCAATGGGTTCGGGATAAAAATGCCCAGATCATCACTGTTAATAACTCAGAATTTCTTGGTGGTATTCTAGATTTTGATACTAAACAGATTGAACAAAACATCCAGCTTGGTTATCTTGATGCGTTAAAAGTATTTGGCGTCTTAACTGGCAAACATTTTTATTTGGATGTCAATAAAAGCAGCCGCTTTTTTCAGAAATTTACCACCACTTTGGGCCAACCGCTTTCAAATAAAAAACAATCACGCAAGATGTTAGCACTGCTAAACCTACCCCTTGATGCCAGCCCAAGCGATATTATTGAGGAATTAACCATCCTCCTTAAAAAAACCAATTTTAAAAATCAACCTCTTGCTCTCTCTCTACTGGAAGTTACCGCCAAAAATCTCGGTGTAAATCGTCTGGAAGATTACTCAATTGATTTTTTTATTCAGGCCCTGTTAAAACAATTAAATCAACTTCTAAATGACCATCTCAACCTTCTGGATAACCCTAAAATTATCAAAAATTTTTTAACTGCCTCGAACAATAATTTTTTGCGTTATAATTTCATTACCTTTTATATCGTTTTTCTAAGTATTCGCAGTGATCTGAGCCCTGAACGGCTGTCAGCCGTTCTCAATAAATTTACTCCCGATATCACCTTATCGATGGTTACTATTTTTTACATTCATGAAATTATCAACTACTAAAAAAAGAGCTCTCGCTCTTTGAGGTTTACGACAATTCCGTACCGACACTTATTAATCGTTTGTTTGCTGCAGAATCGGACAGGTTAAAGCCATGTCCGCTCTGATGCAAACAACCTGATTAATAAGTGTCGGTACTTCAACATACTTTGTCTGCCATCTGAAAGAGCTGGTGCTCTTTTTTAATTGCTTAACGGCCGCAACATTTTTTATATTTTTTACCGGAACCACAAGGACAGGGATCATTTCGGCCTACTTTGACTTCATTGACAACCGTTTTCGAGCGTTTATATTCTTTTTCGAGTTCAATTCGTTCCTCAGCCGAAAAAAAGTTATCCCATTCTGGCAGCGTATAAAGCCATTCTGCCGGAACCGCCAGCATATTTTTATACAATTTGGCAAAGTCGATCTCCAGTTTCACTTCTGAATCCAACTCAATCGATTCAAGATCAATCGGCGTAATCAGACTTTCGCTGATTCCATCGATAAAACCCATATACTGAGGCGGAATCATTTCACTTTCTTTGGCCAGATCTTCTACTTTACCTGAGATTACGGTTATTTTTTCACCTAGAATCTTTTGGTATAATGTTTTTTCTTCCGCACAGTATTTTTCCCAAAACGCATTTTGATCTTCCGGGGTACCGCAGTTCTCTTCTATATAGTTTTTCCACATTTCATATAAACTCATTCAATTTCTCCTCACCGTAAGCTAATGTTATTATATCGTAAAGTCATTGGGAATTAAACATATTTCTGATAATCCGCAATAAATAACTTCTCCTAAATTTATTTAGTCAGATTTAAACCTGCAGTTGATTAAAATCGTATTCCAGTTTACAATGATTATATAATATAACAGTTAATTGCGAAAATGACATGAATTTTGCACTTTTTTGTAAAGATTATCTTTTCAGAGCTGATTTCTTATCGAAACGAAACCGGAAAACAACCTTTTCGCAATTGCTTAATCCCTTTAGACAAAATGAAAGGAGTTCTAAATTGAAAAACCCCCTATCAAAACAAGTCCCCAACAATATATCGTCAGAAAAACTGGTCACTACGCTTATTAAAATGATCTTTTTTACCTTATCAGGTGGTGTTATTTTAAATCTGACCCTCAATCTTCTGGTCTTGCCGATTTTTAACAACAATCCATTAATTAATGTTTTTTTTACTCTTATCTCCAATATACTCGTTCTTATCATCCTCTCGCTTTTATTTCATAAAAAATTAGCTTATCTGAAACGATTACAAACCGAAGCTAAATTATTGGGCCTGGAAGATCCTGAGATTTGTATTCCCCTAGAAAATAATAATGAACTCACCGATATTGCCAACGATTTAAATCGGCTTCAAGAATTATATCAAACCAAAGTTAAAGCTGAATCTTTTGCTAAAATGGAAAATCATCGCATCATCACCTCTGTTTCCAATGAAGTCCATGCCCCATTAACCAATATCATCGGTTATCTCGAACGGATTCAGAACCCGACCGAAAATGACACCGAAAAAAAAGCAGCTTATTTAAAAACAGCCCTCAAAAAAACATATCTTGTCAAAAAATTTATTGATGATCTTTTTGAACATGCTTTTACCGACAACGGCAAGGGTTATTATCAATTCAAAGTATATAATGGCAAACCATTAATCAATCAACTCCTTAAATCGACCACTCAGGCATTAGAAGAAGCCGATTTTAAGGTAATTCTGGAAGACTGTATCGAACGGGATTTTTCGCTTTGGGTTGATCTTGAGCAACTACAACGGATTTTTGACTATCTGATTTCTAACCTGATAAAATATGCTGATCCTGACAAATCAATTGATTTTGGTCTCATTCTCAACAAAAATGAATTATGTATTATTCTTCGCAATAAAACCAATTATAATTCCGAAAACACTGGTAAGACGGTCTTAGCTACTGAAGATTCCAGCTTAGCTACCTGTCGAAAAATCATCACTCGCCATCAGGGTCGCATTGACTATTATCAACTTAACCAACTTTTTAAAGTCGAACTGATTTTGCCCATTCATCATAAATAATCGACGATTTTTAATCAATCGTTAAAAACTCAAGGCTCCCATTTGGGGCCTTTTTTTATTTTGTCAAAAATTCTTAAGAATTTAAGTGACCTGATCTTAATTTTTATCGTTTATATTTAAACCATTGTTTAAACACCTCTCTTCTCCCCAAAAATAAATCTAATAAATCTAAACAAATATCTTGACTTTTAACCCGCTCTGTATTATTGTATTATTGTACTACTCATTTAATACAGTAATACAAAGGAGGATAGCAATGAAATGGACCATCGATTCTGATCGCCCCATCTATAAACAATTAGTCGAACAATTGGAACTACGAATCATCTCTGGTCTTTATTCACCCGGAGATAAGCTTGAATCAGTTAGGGATATGGCGATGGCCGCCGGTGTTAATCCCAATACCATGCAAAAATCTTTAACCGAATTGGAACGAATGAACCTTGTTTATTCACAACGAACAAGTGGCAGATTTATTACGGAGGATATTAAAGTGATTGAAGACGCAAAAAGAAATTTGGCCTTTCGAGAAATTGAATCATTTTTAGAAAAAATGAAACTATTAGGTTTTGGAAAAAAAGAGATTCTGTTATTAATGGAAAAAATTGAGGAAGGGGAAACAAAAGATGACCCTTTTAAATGCTAAAAATTTGACCAAAACATTTGGCAAGAAGATGGCCTTATCACAAATTGATCTGGATATCGAACGGGGACGGGTTATTGGTCTACTTGGTCCAAACGGCAGCGGAAAAAGCACCTTTATCAAGTTGGCCACTGGTTTACTCGTTCCCACCCATGGCGAAATTATGATTGATGGCGCTGCCCCAGGTGTTCGTAGCAAATCTCAAACGTCCTATCTGGCTGAGCGAACCTACCTCAACAATTGGATGCGCGTTAACGAAATCATCGCCTTTTTTGACGATTTTTATCCTGATTTCAATCGCATCAAAGCTCAACATATGCTCAAGGATTTAAATATCAATTCGTATGACCGGTTAAAAACGATGTCAAAAGGTACCAAAGAAAAGGTTCAACTAATTTTAGTGATGAGCCGTTCGGCTGAATTATATCTGCTCGATGAACCGATTGGCGGCGTCGATCCGGCGGCTAGAGATTATATCTTAAATACCATTATTGCCAATTATAAAGAAAATGCCAGTGTTATTATTTCCACTCACCTGATCGCCGATGTCGAACAAATTTTAGATGAGGTGGTCTTTATCGCTAACGGTAACATAACGCTTCAATCTTCGGTAGACGAAATTCGCGACACTTATCATCAATCACTGGATGGTTTATTCCGGGAGGTATTCAAATGTTAATAAAATTGCTTAAACATGAAATAAATGCCACGAGACGGATTTTTTTACCATTATATGGTGCCCTCCTTATTTTAACAATTTTTACAAAACTGGTTTTAAGTCTGGGTGCTCCTGATTTTTTTAGCGATAACATCGCAACGCCGATAGCAATCCAAGTAATCCTTAGCATTTGTTTTATGCTTTATCTGATTGCCATTACAGCTTTGTCAATCATGACACTGGTTATGATTATCCAGCGTTTTTACAAAAATCTGTTCACCGATGAAGGTTATTTAATGTTCAGCCTGCCCGTCAAAACCTGGGAATTGGTATTATCCAAGTTATTGGTTGGGTTGATGTGGACTCTGGTTTGTACGGTGATAATTTTTATAACATTTTTTATTTTTTCACTGGGCACTTTTTCAATGATGGAACTCACCCAAACCATCCAGACGGCATATACTGATTTCGCGGCCACCTTTGGCAGCAGTCTTAATCTCTTGATTTTTGAATTAATTTTATCTTCGATTGTTGGTGTCATCTCCTCGATTTTGATGATTTACGTTTCCATTGCCATCGGGCAATTATTCAGCCAACATCGCATTATCGCCTCCTTTGGCGCTTATATCGGTATTACCATTGCCATCCAGATTATTGTTTCAATTATTATGTCCGTTTTTATGATGCTCAACATCAATATGGTGATCAACCAAAACCAGGAAATCATGCAATTTTTCCACGGGTTTCTCAATGCCACTACCCTATTCAATGTTATTTTAAGTATCGGTTTTTATTTCACAACGCAATATATCATGAAAAACCACTTAAATCTCGAATAACTCAACTCCTTAATCAAACCAGCACCAGTATTTAATACCAGCCCCATCATCATCCATTAAACGTTTGATCACAAATATTTAAACGATGCTGATCTCCAAAAAACTTAAAAAACCGGAACCTCATTGCGGTTCCGGTTAAAATATAAAACTACTTATGAATTAAAAAGTGAGGAAAAGACATGAAAAAAAGAGGAATCATTCTATTTATCGTACTTGGCGTTGCCATTTTAGTTGGCGGCGGAGCCTATGTTTATGCTAATTCACAAACTAAGTCAGCAATTGCAGTGCAAACCTCGCCACTTTCTAAAGCAACGTTACAAAACACTGTTTCCGCAACCGGCGTGGTTGAAAGCTACACCGAGGACGTCGTCAGCGATTCCAGCAATTTTGAAATTACGAAACTTTATGTCTCAGTTGGTCAATCGGTCGCCAAAAATGATTGGTTATGCCAACTCTACGACAAGTCCGATGAAAGCTATAGTTATGTAAAAGCTAGCAACAGCGGTACCATTACCGAAATGAACGCAGTTAAAGGAAATCTTGCCAATGGTAAACTCTTTACCATCGAAGATACCAATGATCTTAAAATTCGCGGAAAAGTTAAAGAAGCTGATTTAAATCATATCTATGTTAATATGCCGGTAATCGTCAAGTCTGATGCCACCGCTGATAAAGTTTTTCCGGGAAATCTGACTAAAATTGCCCCTACCGCTATCAAAACCGATTCATCTGCGACCAATTCGACGAACAGCAATAATAAAGCTGAATTTGAAATCGAAGTTGATCTTCCCAATGATACTACCGGCTTAAAAATTGGTATGAACACCCGTTTAAGCATTGTCAGCGAAGAACGTGCCGATGTTTTCTGTGTCCCTTATGATGCGTTAATCATTGATGCTTCCGGTCAACCCTGTCTTTATATCGCCAAAGAAAATCCCGTTGAACAAGGGTCCTATACCGTTGAATCAATTCCGGTTACAACCGGTCTTGAAACCGATTCTTTAGTTGAAATTGCCGGTGATCAACTGACGCCAGGATTGGCAATCATCAGTCAGCCTCAAACCATCGAACCGGGCACTGCTGTAACCCTCGAAACCGAGGTGAGTAAATAA
This sequence comes from uncultured Acetobacterium sp., assembly GCA_965140355.1. GTDB lineage: Bacteria > Bacillota > Clostridia > Eubacteriales > Eubacteriaceae > Acetobacterium. The sequence goes on from OZ223194.1 coordinate 632,682, forward strand.
TGACTCGAAATAAAATTATTGAAATGCAGGGCATTGTTAAATCTTATTATCTCGGTACGCCTAACGAACTAGAAATTCTTCACGGCCTCGATCTCGATGTTTATGAAGGCGAGTTTTTATCGATTGTTGGTGCTTCCGGATCCGGCAAATCAACTCTAATGAATATTTTAGGGGCCTTGGATCGACCCACTCAGGGTCATTATTATCTGGATCATCTGCCGATGGAACATGTTAAAGATGATGGCCTATCCGCAATCCGCAATAAAAAAATCGGCTTCGTCTTTCAGACATTTAATCTGATTCCACGTTCGACAGCTCTGAAAAATGTTGCTCTGCCAATGCTTTATGGCGGTTTTTCAAGAATTGAACGATCGCGACGGGCCGCTGAACTACTGCAACTAGTTGAGATGAGCGGCCGTTCACATCATCGTCCTAACGAACTATCCGGCGGTCAAAAACAACGCGTCGCCATTGCTCGGGCAATGGCCAACGATCCTGCTATTATTCTTGCCGATGAACCAACCGGCGCACTCGACACACATACCGGACGGATGGTAATGGACATTTTTCATCGTCTCCACCGGGAACAGGGTAAAACCATTATCTTAATTACCCACAATACCGAATTAGCCAAAGAAACCCAACGAACCATCAAACTCAAGGATGGTTATATTGTTGATAACTCAGTCAATGGGGCCTATCAGTTGGAGGAATATCATGAATCTGTTTGAAAATATCCGCCTGGCGTTAGAAGGCTTAAAAGCAAATAAAATGCGGGCGCTGCTGACAATGTTAGGGATTATCATTGGGATTGCTTCAGTCATGGCCATTTCCACCCTCGGTTCGGCAATGACCGGTTCAGTCTCAAAAACGATGGACAAAATCGGCGGCAAAAATATTATGGTCTCGCTGACTCCCAAAAATTACGATACCGTATCGATACTTCAAGACGATGACCTGATCACCAAGGATGAACTCGATGCCTTTAAAGCGTCTAACGTCGGACAGGTAAAAGCGATCAGCTTTTCCAGCAGTTTGGGTGCCGGCGAACTTAATAGCGGTTTTACCCATAAAAACGTCAGCATCACCGGTGCCAGCCCTGATTACAGTCTGGTCAATAATGTCAATCTGGTCCAAGGTCGGTTCATCAATGATCGCGATATGAACGGATCACGAAATGTCATCATTATCGATACGACCTTACGCAATAATTTAGTTGGGGCCAATGGTAATGTGATTGGCAAAGACATCCAAGTGAACACCAAAACAACAAATGAAACCTACACCGTTATCGGTGTTTATGAAAAAATGATCGTTGACAACCCCTTATTCACCATGGGCGATGATTCCCGGGTTGAATGCTTTATTCCCATTACGACCGCCAAAGCCCTTAATTCTGACGCATCTAACCTAAACGGTTATGAAAGTTTTACCATCATGGCAACCGCGGATACCGATTCTGCTGTTTTTGCCCAGATCACAAAAGATTATTTTATTAATAAGTTACCCGCCACCTCTGATTACACCATCCAGGCGGAAAGTCTTGAGGCGATCGCCAGCGAAGCAACCGGGATGCTTAGCACGCTATCACTGGGCATTTCCGTTATTGCCGGAATTTCTTTGTTGGTCGGCGGGATCGGGGTGATGAATATCATGCTCGTTTCGGTGACCGAACGAACCCGTGAAATCGGCATTCGTAAAGCCCTCGGTGCGCGTAATTCCGCCATTCGCAGCCAATTTATCATTGAGTCGATTATTATTTGTTTAATCGGCGGTCTAATTGGCATCGCCCTCGGTTCCGGATTGGGAATCCTTGGTAGCACGCTCTTAAAATTCCCGACCACACCACCATTTTTACCGATGATGATTGCTTTAACCTTCTCAATGTTTATCGGCATCTTCTTTGGCTATTATCCGGCTAATAAAGCCGCCAAACTTGACCCCATTGATGCCTTGCGGTATGAATAAAAAAGCCGTCATCTATTTCACCAAAACCAAGTACCGACAATTGTTAATCATGTTGTTTGCATCAAGGCGAACAGGCCTTAGCCTATCCGAATTGCAGCATACAACCAATTAACAATTGGTCGGTACGATGTTAAGCAACTTTGTTTATCGTTTCGACGATGTTATTATTAAAACTTATTTTTTTTTCGTTTCATACAGCGAATCCGCCCTTTTAAATCGGTTTTAACCCGCCGCGATTCGGTTATTTTCTGCAATGCTTTGTTATAGGTAACATCGTCTAACGTATTGGCTTTTAAATAAATCATCGTCATTACCGGAAAAACCGTATAGCAGCTGGCAATCGCCCAGGCCACAGCCATTTTGACATAATAGTCATCACAGTCGATCGCATTAAAATTGCGAAACATCGGTTCCAGATAATGGTCTTCAACGAAATAATCAATAAACATCACCACGCCAAAACGAATTTCATAGGTTTCATCGGAATGGAGGTAAGGCTGTAAAAATTGCCATACCGCCTCTTTATGGTTTTTGGTAAATTTTAATCCCGAACAAAAACTATCGCAGATTGACCAGTTATCAATCTTTGGCAGATAGTTTTTGATCATGGTTAAACGTTCTTCCAGCCCGACCTCGACATAACCAATCACCATTCCTTGCAGCAGGGTTTCTTCAAAGCTATCATCCGTAGCGGTTTCCAGATAAGCCCGCCAATCACTTTTAGCCATTCTTTTGGCGATCTTTCGTAAAACTGGTAAACGGACTCCCAAAATATTATCATCTCCGGGAATCAATCGCTTTGAAAACTCGCGGTATTTTTCATCGACTAATGCCTGCAACTCCTGTTGTATTTTTTTTTGATCTATTTTCATTTCTGTTCTCCCCGTTATTTTATAAAATAAAAACCCCTTTCCAGTATCATTAAAAACACTTGAAAAATGGGGTTTTGACAGTTTTATTTTAATTTCACGGGAATACCGGAAACTAATAAATAAGCTTCGTCAGCACAACTTGCCACCAGTTGATTCATCCGTCCGGCAATATCTCTGAAATAACTGCCTAATTTATAAGCCGGCACCAAACCTAGACCCACTTCATTGGATACCACAATCAGGGTTTTATCTTTGCATACTGCCAATAATTTTTCCACTTCCAGTTTAACGCTTGCTTCTATTTGAGCAATTGTTTCCATTGAACAGGTGTCATAATCAACTTGAAAATCCAGCATATTATTGGTCGTCATCACGGTGAGGCAGTCAAAAAGAACCACTTCGGATGCTTGAAAAATTGGATTATCTGCCAGCGTTTGAAAATTATTATATTGCTCAATGGTGCCCCAGTGAGCTGGCCGTTGAGCCTGATGTTTGGCAATCCGATCTTTCATACCATCATCAAAAGCAATCGCCGTGGCAATGTAAGCCACTGGTTTTGATATTTGCCGGGCGCGATTTTCCGCATAGGTGCTTTTTCCACTTCTGGCACCGCCTGTAACAAAGATGAGTTGTCCCATTTTAATTCCTCCAGTTTTTAAGAAAAGTCAACAATTTGGTATTATCTTCCGCTTTTTTTATCGCAATCCGAAAATATGAACTATCCAGACCGATAAAATCTTCGCAAGTTCGCAGCGCCATTCCGGCTTCTTCTAAATCCACTTGCAATTGATTTACCGTTCCCTGCAACAAACGGCACAGGTGAAAATCGGTACTACTCTTAAAGACCTCAACACTCTCAATTTGAGCCAGTTCGTGATAAACCCGTTGACGTTCTTTGGTTATATATGCTTTCGTTTTTTCTGCATACGCGGTTTCATCATAAACCGCGGTTACGGCAATCAATCCCAATGTATTGATCGTCCATGGTTCCTTAAAACGTTCCATCTTTTTAATAATTGCCGGTTTTGCCACCCCATAACCAATTCGCAACCCCGGCAATGCGTAAAACTTGGTCAGCGATTTTAATATAAAAATTCCCCGATGCTCCGATTTTAGCAACGAAAGGCTGCCCCTTTCATTACTGAAATCAAGAAAGGATTCATCCAGAAACCAGGTTGTTTCGGGTGCTGCTGCCACCATAGCACTAATCATACCCCTGGAATAAACCTGACCGGTGGGATTATTGGGATTACATAAAAAAACAGCCTGCGGTTTTTCCTTCTCAATCAGCGCCTTCAAGATCTGGGGATTAATCGCAAAATCATCTTCCGCGGTTAAAACATAATGACTCACTTCCCAACCATAAAGTTTAAGCGCGCGTTCATATTCATTAAACGTCGGCTGAATAATTAACGCTTTTGCCGGACCCATACTTCTGGCAAAAAGATAAATCAATTCAATCGCGCCATTACCGAGAATCACGTTTTCCGGCTCGACATCCAAATCCGCAGCGATTTTTTTTATTGCCGACGCCCCGCTAATCTCCGGATATTTCACCAGTTCTGTAATCCCTGCAACAAGCTTTTCCCGGATGCCGTCGGGAATCCCCAAAGGATTAATATTGACGCTAAAATCCCGTATTTTTTGATTTTTTCCCTGATATCCACCATGTTTATTCATCTCACTACTCCAGCTTTCCTGATTTTATGCTCTGCCAACCGCCGCCTAAAAAGAATAAAGTAAAATTACCACTAAAGTACTAACCACCATCACCACGACTTCGCTGCCGTACATAATGCTGATGGTTTCTCTGATATCGAGAATTTCCAGCGGTGTTTTGGCATCACCAATCGTCGGTTTTTCCAACACCTCGCCAAAATACTGGTTGGTTCCTCCCAGTTGTATTCCCAATAAGCCCGCCACCACCGATTCCGGATGCGCAGAATTGGGACTCTTGTGATTGTGTCGATCACGTTTAAAAACCCGACACCCTTCATTATAGGTATAACCTAAAAACAACCCCGCCACAAGCATAAAGAGACTGCCGATTCGAGCCGGAATCAGGTTAACCAGATCATCAAATTTCGCCGATGCGTACCCAAAATCCCGATACGGTTCCTGAATATAACCAACCATTGAATCCAACGTATTAACCGCCTTATAAAGCATCACCAGCATCACGGGATTCAGCCAGGGCACCGGCAGCAAAGCTCCCAGCAGCATATAAAAAATCGGTGCCAGTACCCCATCAATGGTATTTTCTGCCGTCGTTTCCACCGTCGCACGAATAATTTCGGTTTCTGAAAGCGCCGAGGTATCGCGCCCTACTAAATAACCGACCTGAACCCGAGATTCTTTAAGATCCCCCCCGATTAAAGCCGCCATCACTTTGCGCACCTCAACAGCCAGCGTTTTAGCCGCCAGGGCAGTGACAATCAGATAAAGGTTAATCAGCACATATAAATAAATACTAATGTTGTAACATAACCATTGCAATCCAAATACAATCGCTGCCGTTAAACCCAGCACGAGAAATAGCAACAAATATCCTTTTGTCTTCCGATGATTTCCGCGATTTAATTTTTTATTTAGAAAGCCAATGGTTTTTCCAATCGCGATAATGGGATGTGGCATCCAGGTCGGATCTCCGATCAGCCAATCAATCACCACGCCAATAATAATCAGTAAAAACCAAAAGCCTCCCCCTAAACCCAGGGGAAGTCCTTCAATCAAATTCAATTTTCTATTTCTCCAATAATTTCCATTATTTTTTTCATATCTAAACTCGCTTCTACCGTTTCCGCCAAAAGGTCATATTGCTCATTTTTAAAGGCTTTAAAATCAAACGCCGCGGGACCGGCGGCCAGATTCTTTTTGCTGCGCAAGGTCTCAATAATTTTTTCTCTAAACGCATCATTGTCAAAAATACCATGCAGATACGTTCCCATAACGGTGCCATCTTCGGCAATAACCCCATCGACAGTACCATCGGCAAGAATTGCAAACGGCTTCGCATTATCCAGCGCTTGACTTTCACCCATATGAATTTCATAACCTTCCACTGCCAGATCAACCAATGCCATTCCCATAAAATCGCCCTGAACTTTGCCAGTGGTCCGAACGGTTCGTTTCTCCGCTCCGATCGTCGTGATAATATTTAATAATCCCAATCCGGCGATACTGCCCTTGGTCGATTCAACCTGCAACGGATCACGAATTTCTTTCCCTAACAGTTGATATCCTCCACAAACGCCTACAATCGGAACGCCACAATCGTGAATGCGGCGGATTTCGTCGCCCATCTTACTTTCAATCACATGACAGGTATCATCGATGGTATTTTTACTACCGGGAATCACCAATAAATCAGGATTAGCCAGTTGCAGTTCACGCTGATTCCGGTAATATTCGACATTAACCTCGGGGTGCATTTCAAAAGCGGTACAGTCAGTAAAATTAGACAGATGCGGCAAATATACCACCCCAATGGTAATTAACCCTTCGGTATGTTTGTCGAAACGTTCGGTAACACTATCTTCATCATCGATCACAAATCGTTTGTACGGAATAACCCCCAGACAGGGAATATTAATTTTTTCTTCAATCATTTCAATGCCCGGTTTTAACAATTCGACATCGCCTCGAAATTTATTAATGATAAAACCTTTGACCCGTTTTTGTTCTTCCGGTTCCAATAACATAATTGTACCATAAATCGAAGCAAAAACGCCACCCTTGTCGATGTCACCAATCAGAACGACCGGTGCGTCAACCAACTCTGCCAGCCCCATATTAACGATATCATTATCCCGCAGATTAATTTCGGCCGGACTGCCAGCCCCTTCAATCACAATCACATCTTTTTCTTTCGCCAGCGTATCGTAGGCTGATCCGACAATCTCCACCAGCTTAGGTTTGTGAGCATGATAATCCATCGCATCCATATTGAATTCGGCTTTGCCCATCAAAATTACCTGACACCCAACGTCAGAGTTCGGTTTTAATAACACCGGATTCATTTCAACCTGAGGTTCAATTCGCGCACACTCAGCCTGAACAACCTGAGCCCGCCCCATTTCTTTGCCATCCTGAGTGATAAATGAATTAAGCGCCATATTCTGCGATTTGTAGGGTGCCACCTGATAACCGTGATTATCTAAAATTCGACACATGGCTGCAGTTACAAGACTTTTTCCAACTGAAGAACCGGTGCCCATAAACATAATATTTTTTGCCATGTTTGCTCCTTCTTGTCTTAACTTTCTATGGTAAATTATTTCGTTTTTACTTTATTTAACAACTAACAAGTCACCCTGCTCGTCTTTTTTAAGGCGTAGATAATCACGTCTTCGACTGCTGACACAACTTTGGGATAAGCGATAACCGGTCTTTTAATAAACAAAATTTTTGCATTAACTTGTCGTGCCGCTGCAACTTTTTCTTTAATCCCACCGACATCACCGCTATCCTTGGTAACTATAAAACCAATCTTGTATTCCTTCATGGTCGCGACATTCATCGCGACTGAAAACGGCCCCTGAAGGGCCAAAATATGCCGCGGTTTATAACCCAAAGTTTCGCATTTTGATAACACCCCGGCGGTCGGAAGGACCCGGATATATGTGCGCTCTTTAGGCAAACCTTCAAAAGCTTCCAATTGTCGGCTGCCGGTTGTGAGTAAAATATTGCGATCACTTTTACCCATGGCGCCAATCAAATAATCTCTGGCTTCTTCATAGGTCTGATAGGCCATAATATCTTCACCATCATCAATATGCGAGGGCCGTTCGAGACGAATATAATCGATATTAAGCGCATCGCAGGCCCAAATAGCATTTTCTGAAATTTCACGGGCATAAGGATGGGTGGCGTCAATACATAAACTGATATTATAAATGGTCAAATTTTCGCGCAGCGTACTGGCATCCAACTGACCTGAAATTTTTGTTAGCAAGGGATTTTCGGACATCTGATCGGTAGCGATATTGGTAACTGATGAATAACAGACCGCTCGCCCTTCCTCAAGCAATAGATCTGTTAATATTCGACTGTCAAGGGTTCCTCCCAATACAAGAATCAAAGCTGATACCCTCTTGGCGTGATCATTTTAAGTTGGTCTCTGGTAACATAGGATTTTGAATTACCGATAATGACCATCGAAAACATATCGATATCCGCCTCATGCAATTTTTTAAGCGTTGTAATCACGTAGGATTCGTCTTTGCGTTTGGCATTCCGAACAATTCCCACCGGTGTTTCCGGTGCTTTATATTCCAGCAGAATCTTTTGAGCACTTTCGATATTGTGTGGTCGACCTTTGCTTTTAGGATTATAAAGGCTGACAATAAAATCACCTTGGCCGGCACAATGAAGCCGTTTTTCAATCACGGCCCAATCTGTCAGCAAATCACTGAGACTGATCACTGCATAATCATGCATTAACGGTGCCCCAAGCGTTGCTGCCGCCGCGTTAGCCGCTGAAATACCCGGGATAATCTCGACTTCCACATCACTGTTTTTCGCTTCCACAATTTCTAACATGATTCCGGCCATCCCAAATACCCCGGCATCACCACTGCTAACCAAACAGATTTTTTTTCCTTGTTCAGCCAGTTCCAAGGCCTTTTCGCAACGGTCAATTTCTCGCCGCATCCCCGACGACAACACTTCTTTATCGCCAATTAAATCGGCAATAATATCAATATATGTTTTGTAGCCGACAATAATATCCGCATCTGCCAGGCTGGCTTTCGCCGCCTCGGTCATGTGTTCGTACAATCCGGGACCAATCCCGGTGACATAAATTTTACTCATTCTTTTCTCCTTTTTTTAGCAAGGTTTTGTTATTGCAGTCTTATTGTGTGCTTTGTTCCCCGTTTGCACGGGCCAACTTTCACTGCTAATTTTTTAATTTTGATCCTGCCATACAGACAGCGTAATGCCATTTAATTTCTGTTTTTCCAGCAAACATTTCCCAAATTGCGAGGCCACATATCCACACGGTTCGGAAACGGCATATAATCCCGTTGTTTTAAAAACAAATTCCGAAGCGGCAAAACGACTTTGCACCATCTGCACCATTTCATTCGGAATGATGACTTTTTTGGCCCCGAAAAAAGCGCACGCTGCAATAATTCCTGGTTCCTCGGCTTTTAAATCAATGGTTGCCAGCGACTTAATCGCTTTTTGATCAAACCCCAACGTTGTCAAGGTCTCCTGAATTGCCTGAATGATTCGTTCGGCTGGCATATCGCGACGACAGCCAATCCCCAAAACCAATTTTCGCGGCACTAACTTAACGCTGGGAATTGGTAATTCCGGCTTTTTTATCGCCTGACTGATAATAATAACCCCAGCATATCGATTGAGATCGCTTAATCCCGTTACCAATTCAATATTTTTAGGTAAAACAACCGCCTCTAAATCACAGTTTTCCTGATTATCTAAGGCGATTAAGTCATCGTTTAAAATCAATGCGGTAATATCCTTGGCATCGGTATAATTGTCAATGGCACATTTTATTTTCTGGGCCAATATATCGACAGCCATGGTCCCTTTAACATCGGTGCCGGTGGTAATAACCGCTTGCGCTTTAAGTCGCTCCGCCAGCAATCGGGCTGCATCATTGGCTCCCCCTAAATGCCCCGACAAAAGGCTGATGACAAATTCACCTTTAGTATCCATCACCAGAATCCCCGGGTCGGATGATTTATGCTGCAAGTAGGGGGCAATGGCACGGACGACGATGCCGGTTGCCATAATGCAGCAGATCATCTGATATTCGTTCATCAAGCTTCCCATAAAAGTAGCAATATCGGTCGTAATGATCTTTGCCGTTTCATTGGCATATTTTTCCTTGGTATAAAGCTGACAATTTTTATCTTCCAGGTGTTCGAGTATTCGTTGTGCCAAAACCATCCCGTCCTGTGACAGGGTGACAATGGCCCACTTTTCCGTTTTCACCAGTTTATTCAACCCCTTGACGATATTCGTGGGTAAAACTGGGATCATAAAGTTTTGATAAACTGTATTCATCGCCAAGGAAATCGCCAACTAAAATTTGGGCGGTTTTGGTGATTCCTTCGTCTTTGACTTTTTGAGCAATGGTTTCCAGCGTTCCCATCACAATTTTTTGATCTTCCCAGGTTGCTCGCTGAATAATTGCAATCGGCGTTGTCGGCGGATAATGTTTCATTAAGCGGCTAACGACATCATCAATCATTTGAACCGACAAAAAGATACACATGGAAGCTTGATGCGAAGCTAAATCTTCCAGTTTTTCTTTTTCCGGCACTGGCGTTCGGCCTTCTAAACGAGTTAAAATAACCGTTTGCGATACATCCGGCAAAGTAAACTCTTTTTTTAACGCTGCCGCCGAAGCCACAAAGGAGCTGACCCCCGGGATCACATCAAAAGGAATTCCCAGTTCGTCCAAACGATCCATCTGTTCGCGAATGGCCCCGTAAATGGAGGGATCTCCCGTGTGGACCCGAGCAATTTTTTTACCTTCTGCGGTGCCCCGTTTGATCACCTCAATGACGTCATCCAAGGTCATTGACGCCGAATTAAAAATCTCGGCGTCGGGTTTATGGCCGCCAATAATCGCTTTGTTAACCAGGGAACCGGCATAAATAATGATATCTGCTTCATTGACAATCCGTTGACCTTTAACGGTAATCAGTTCCGGATCTCCTGGGCCTGCACCCACCATGTACACTGTATTCATAAATTAATTCTCCTATCACTTTTCATATTTTTAAATAACTACCCTATTAAAACGATCAACACCATTGGTCAGGTTGTCAAAAAAGATAACGTCGTACCGACAATTGTTCGATCATGTTGTGTGCCTCAAGGCGAACAGTTTCCTCGAAAAGACTATCTTTAACTAAAGCTTTGCTTGCAACTGTCCGAATTGCGTGCATACAACAGATTAACAATTGCTCGGTACGGTCGTTTATTAACAACCTCGTCAATGGCCAACAATGACCCCTGGTTTTGCCTACATTTCGGCAACTGCCTGCGCTTTTTTCAAGTGGTCTAAAAACATATCCTGAATGCCAGCGTATTCGCCCAGCCCTTCAAGGATACACTCAACCTTAAATCGTTCATCTTCTAACACGGTTTTCCAGGACTCTTCTTCATCACTGGCCATGTCATTGATGGCATGATCCCCGGCAACCAACATAAAGGGTGCCAAATAGATTTTTTTATATTTTTTTTCCTGTAACAAAGGAACAATGTTTTCCAATTCCGGGAAACCTTCAACGGTTCCCACATAAACATCCTCATGTCCCTTCATTTTAAACATATAATCAAGGCAGGGATAAGTCGAATTAGCATGATGATCACTACCGTGACCCATATAAACCAAAGCCTCGCCTTTTTTAAGTTTAGGCATTTGCTTCATCACAATATCAACGGTTTCTTCATAATCTTCGACCGTTGTTAACAACGGTCGCCCCAAGGTCAGGGATTCAAAATCCTTTTCAAAAGCCTTTAATTCTTTAAGGGTAATATCATATTCGTGGCCATTAATAATATGGGTGGTTTGACATAAAACGTGGGTGTATCCGGCTTCTTTTAGTTTTTTTAATACGTCCCGAGGAATATCCACCTGTTCATTGTCTCTTTTTTTCAGTTTATTAATGATCATCCGGGATGTAAAGGCCCGATAGAAATCATGATCCGGAAATGCCTTTTTCAATCGCATTTCCGTGGCCTCAATGGTTTTTTTGCGGGTCTCAGAGTAAGATGTACCAAAGCTGATAACCAATAATGCTTTTTTTTCCATTAAAAACTTCTCCTATTTTCATCTAATTTATTATTCTACTAATTCTTTTAATGCCTGATAGTGATCGGCGATCGTTTTCTCGATATCCGCTTTGGTATGGGCGGCGGAAAGAAAAATTCCTTCGAATTGAGCGGGTGGCATCAGGTTGCCGGCATCGAGCATCGATTTAAAATATTTGGTATAAGCCTTGGTGTCTGCTGTCATTACCGCTGCATAACCATCAATCGGAACATCGGTAAAAAAGCAGCAGGTCATCCCTTTAAAACGGACCATCTGCGCTTTGACCCCGGTTTTTTCGATATTCGCTTTAAACCCGGCTTCTAAAAGTTGGGCCTTTGCTTCCATTTCTTGATAAACTTCGGGATGATCGCGCAAATAGGTCAGGGTGTTTAAGCCCATTTTCATCGCAATCGGATTTCCCGATAAGGTTCCGGCCTGATAAACGCCACCAAGCGGAGCCACGGTTTCCATGATATCGCGACGGCCACCATAAGCCCCCACCGGCATACCACCGCCAATGATTTTACCCAAGGTGGTCATATCCGGTGTGATTTCCAACACTTCCTGAGCTCCGCCATAAGCTAAGCGAAATCCGGTGATAACTTCATCAAAAATCAGAACGGTTCCTGCCGCTTTGGTGATTTCCCGCAAACCTTTCATAAAGTCCAGATCTGGTGGTACAACGCCCATGTTGCCGGCAACCGGTTCAACAATCACGGCGGCAATTTCGCCGGGATTTTCATTAAAAAGTGCTTTGACACTGTCGAGATCATTATAAGTCGCTACTAAGGTGTCCTGGGCGGTTCCCGGTGTCACTCCGGAACTGGTCGGCACACCAAAAGTTAATGTCCCGGAACCTGATTTAACCAGCAGTCCATCCGCATGACCATGGTAACAGCCTTCAAATTTAATAATCTTATTGCGGCCGGTAAAGCCGCGGGCCACTCGTAGCGCACTCATGGTCGCTTCGGTCCCGGAGCTGACCATGCGAACCAGTTCCATCGACGGATAAGCTTCGGTAATCAGCTTGGCAACCTCGACTTCAATCGCGGTTGGTGCACCAAAGCTAGTGCCTTTTTGCAGGGCTTCCTGAATTCCGTCAAAATAAACCGGGGAAGCGTGGCCTAAAATAAGTGGTCCCCAGGAACAGATATAATCGGTATATTCGTTGCCATCGACATCATAAATTTTAGCGCCTTTGCCGTGGTCAATAAAAACCGGTGCCATCTCTACCGACTTAAACGCCCGCACCGGACTATTGACCCCACCGGGTATATATTTTTCGGCTTCTATAAATAGTTGTTCTGATTTTTCTCGCTTCATAATATCTCCTATAATAATTCATTTACGCTGTCTCATCCCGCGGTATGCCTTGACAAAAAAAATTCCCGCGGTATTAGCACGTTGCGGTTTACTGATATTCTTTTAGCATCGCCTGGAGTTCTTTGGCAAAATAAGTGATAATGATATCGGCCCCCGCGCGTTTGATACAAATCAGACTTTCAAAGATCGCCCGGCGATCCATCAAACCCGAATCAACGGCATTTTTAATCATCGCATATTCGCCGCTGACCTGATATGCCGCCATCGGCAAATAGGAAAGTTCTTTACCTTTGGCAATAATATCCAGATAAGGCATCGCCGGTTTAACCATCACAATGTCGGCCCCTTCTTCAATGTCCAAAACGGTCTCTTTTAAGGCTTCGCGGGCATTGGCCGGGTCCATCTGATAACTGCGGCGATCACCAAAAGCGGGCGCCGAGTTAGCTGCATCCCGAAAAGGGCCATAAAAACTGGAAGCAAACTTGGCTGAATAAGCCATAATCGGGATCGCTTCATAACCGGCCTGATTAAGTGTTTCGCGCATATGACCAATTCGGCCGTCCATCATATCCGAAGGCGCGACCATATCAGCACCGGCTTTTACATGGCTTAACGCCGTTTTACTTAAGGTTTCCAATGATTTCTGTCGCTGGATTTCGCCATTTTGTTCAAAAAAGCAGCAATGTCCGTCACTTTTATATTCACACAAACAAACGTCGGTAATGACATACATCTCTGGATCAACTTTTTTAATCACCCGAATCGCTTCCTGGACCAATCCGGTTTCAACAAACGCTGGCGTTGCTTCTGAATCTTTTTCATCGGGAACGCCAAACAAAATCACATAACGGATACCTAATTCTTTCAGCGCCTGAGTTTCAGCTTCCAGCATATCCAATGACAAATGGTATTGCTCTTTCATCGAACCGATTTCCCGGCGCACGCCTTGTCCATCAACAATAAACAGCGGATAAACCACATCATTCATTGACAACTGCGTTTCTCTAATCAGATTTCTAATCGCTGTATTTTTTCGTAATCGTGTTGGTAGCATCTCGCTTACCTCCTCATTTATTTCTGGCTATCCTTCAAAATGGCATCTACGATGCCTTGAATCGTATAGGGTTCGGCTTCGCTATCGACATTAATGCCCAATTCGCGACATTTTTTTGAGGTTTGAGGCCCGATCGAAACCGCTTTTGCAGTATTAATCGCATCGATATGCTCGGCCCCGATTTTGTCGACAAAAAATTGTACCGTCGTCGAACTGGTAAAGGTAATATAGTCAATCTTTTGGGCTTCAAGCATTTCTAACGGGTTCACTGTCGCATGATCTTCACGAACGGTTTCATAAGTTTGAACCTCATCGACCGGACAAATTTTAGATAATTCTTCAACCACATAAATTCGGGCATTTTTAGACCGCGGAATCAGCACCCGTGAATTTTTATTCAGTAGCGGTGCTAAACCATTAACTAATTCTTCACCGACGTATTTATCGGGTACAAAATCGGCCCGAAGACCACGTTCCTGCAATGCCTTTTTAGTTCCTTCGCCGATTGCCGTAATATGGAGCTTGCCAAAAGCTCTGGCATCCTTACCGCAGCGGGTTAAGGAATCAAAAAATATTTCCACCCCATTGATGCTGGTAAAAATAATATGACTATAATCCGAAAGAACGTTTACCTTTTGATCACAGGCGGCTTCATTAATCGGGATGATTCGAATGGTCGGGAATTCAATCGCATTGCCGCCCAGTTCATTGATTTTTTCAACCATCTGAGAACTTTGCTCCCGTGAGCGCGTGATGATGATGTTTTTTCCAAACAATGGTTTTTGATCAAAAAACCGCAGTTTTTGACGTTTATTAACGACTTCCCCAACCACAATCAGGCTTGGCGCGGTAATTTTTTCATTTGTTGCGATTTCATAAATGGTTTTTAAATTACCCGTGACCACCCGTTGATAGGGGGTTGACGCACGATGCACCACGGCTACCGGCATGTCTGGGTTCATTCCATTTTTTACCAGTTCCGCGCAAATCTTTTCAAGGTTTTTGACACCCATTAAAAATACGATCGTGCCTTTAAGTTTGCCCAAAACCGGCCAATCCAAATCCGATGAGCCGTCATAAGCATTAGATTTTAAATGCCCGGTGATAACATGAAACGAGGATACACAATCGCGATGCGTAATCGGAATCCCGGCATAAGCTAACCCGCCGATAACCGAGGTAATTCCGGGAATTACTTCAAAAGATACGCCGGCATCATAGAGATCTTCGCCTTCTTCACCGCCGCGGCCAAAGACATAAGGATCGCCGCCTTTTAAGCGCAGCACCAACTTGCCCTCCTGACCTTTTTTGACCAACAGGGCATTGATATCTTCCTGACGCATGGCATGGTTTCCGGCCCGTTTACCAACGTAGATAATTTCAGCATCAACTCTGGCATCATTAATAAATCGTTCGTTTACCAAGGCATCGTAAACCACCACATCCGCTTTTTCTAAGATTTCTCTGGCTTTAACCGTTAACAAACCGGGATCGCCGCAACCGCCGCCAGCCAGATAAACTTTTCCCGCTTGTTGATGGACTGCTGCATAACATTTTTTTGCTAATTGTTTCCCCAAATTTTCTGCCTCCTCCGGCGAGCCTTCAATTGACTGGGTGACCACTCGACTGCCATCTTCTAATCCGTATAATCCATGTAAAACAATGGTTTGATCTTTAATTTCACAAAACGCCCCCACCGGGATATGACAACTGCCGTTCAAGGTTTCTAAAAAGCTGCGTTCTGCTTGCATTTGAATGCACGTATTCTTGTCACTGATTGCTGCCATTAATTCTTTTACCTGTTGATTATCAGCCCGAATTTCCACTGCCAAAATCCCCTGAGCCGGAGCCGGAACAAACACGTTTTCCGGTAAACTGACAGTCTGATAAGCGCTATCCTCGAAACGCCCGATGCGTTTTAAACCGGCTGCCGCCAGCACAATGCCATCTAATTTTTGTTCCTGCATTTTTCGAATTCGGGTATCGATATTACCCCGAATTCCGATCAATTCGATATCTGGTCTTAATTTTTTAATCTGACAAATTCGTCGTTTGCTGCCCGTCGCCACCACTGCTCCTTCGGGTAACTCCTCCAGTGAGCTAATGTGATGGGGGGTCAGCAGGACATCTCGGGGATCTTCCCGAATCGTCGGAACCGTCAGAACTAAACCTTCCGGTAATTTTGACGGCATATCCTTCATACTATGAATAGCCATATGAATCTCACCTGATAACAGCGCATCTTCCAACTCTTTGGTGAATAATCCTTTATCGCCAATTTTATCGAGTGGTTTATCCTGAACCAGATCGCCTTTAGTTTTGATAATCACCATTTCGAAATTTATCTGCGGATGTGCTTTAGCCAATACGTCAATTAACCACTGACTTTGGGTTCGGGCCAGCATGCTGCCCCTGGTTCCAACTTTAATATTCATTTATTGTCTCTCCCATTCATTTCATGTCCTGTTTTTGCAGATTTTTTCCACAAAACTGTCTGCTCTCATTTTTAGCTATCACAATTTCCGGTAACGTCTTTGTTTATTTCCGAACCCGGAAATTTAATTGCTTCAAGTTTTTCTTTTAGGATTGCGTTGGAATCGCCAGCTATTTCTTTCAGTCGTTCCGTTTTTTCAAGACTGGATCCCTCGCCCGCTAAAATGGCTTCGCGCAGCAATCGCAATAACGCCGTTTTTTCGGTATAACTGTGGTCATAACGATCACTTAATTCCGCCATAATGCTTTTCGTTAAAAACGGACTGGCCCCTTCGGTGCATACTGATAGAGTTAAATCGCCGCGGCGAATGACACTGGGAAAAATGAAATCGGAATGATCCGGATCATCAACCCGATTGCACGCTATCTTGAGCGTTTCACAATCCCTTTTAATCTGTTCGTTAACTACTCGATTATCGGTAGCCGCAACCACCAGATCGATGCCCTTGAGATAATCAATTTGATAAACCGCCTGAATCCGGGTTAATCGCTTGTCTTCAGCACGTATCAACGCCGCTGAAAAATCAAGGCTCACTGACGTCACCCACATCCCGCTTTCCAGTAGTTTTAAAATCCGACGATAAGCAACTTTGCCGCCTCCGACAACCAGCGCTTTTTGATCCTGCAAATTAAACAGCAGAGGTGTCATCACTTTTTTGTTCTCCCACGATCACTGCTTCATGAATTCTCGGGAACAGGTAAGTCACGGTTTTTTCGATCCCAATAATTTCCGCTTCATTATCCAATGATTTTAATTGTTTGATCGGCGGCATCACCATTTCTCTAAATTTAGATCGGATCACCTTGCTTAAATAAAGTTCTTCTTTTTCACTCAAACTTAAATGACCACAGAGGTTTTCGATGGTTTCTTCCGCCAAATGCCGAGAGGTTTCGTTTAAATCCCGAACCATGTTATCAACCTTGGCATGCGTAATCCAGGCGAGCAGTCCATCGATTTCATGCTGAATTTCGAGAGCTATTTTCTTGGCCACCTTCATTCGATAGGCCATTTTTTCGTCCATTATATCTTTAAAATGATCAATCGTTAACAGTTCCACCATGGGCAAATCGCCAACGGCTTCTTCAACGTCTCTCGGTAATGCCAAGTCAATGATAGTCAGCGGTTTCGTTAATGGTTTCATTTCCTCGGCTTTTAAGATAACATGTGGCGAGGCTGTCGCGGTAATAATGACATCCATTTGAGGAATCACTTGATACCGATTTTCATAATGAATCATTTGAACGTTCTCATGAATTGCTTGACATTCATGCATATTATGAAAGGTCCGGTTAGTCATAAAAGGATTTTGAAAACCTTCGGCTTTCATATACCGTAGCGCCAGAATGCCCATTTTCCCAGAGCCAATAATGAGGATTTTTTTATCGCCATAGTTTTCGGGAAATTTACGTTTAATATATTTCACTGCCGTTGAGCTGAGTGATAACGGGGTCTCTGAAATTTTGTATTCGGTTTTAACTTTTTTGGTAAAGGTAATCGCTTCCCGAAACATTTTTGTCAGATATTTTCCGCAACCATTAATGGCCTGGGATTTTTCCAAGGCATCTTTTACCTGTCCCAAGATCTGATCTTCCCCTAAAATCATTGAATCGAGTCCGGTTACTACCTCATAGAGATGCACCATCGCATCTCGTTCTTTTTTAAGAAAAAGATAAGGTTCCAGTTCCGCTGATTTCTCTTTGAGATAAAAATCAACTAAAATTTCCCCGGCCGCATCTTGATTTCGAGTCGATACGTAAATCTCACTGCGATTACAGGTTGACAAAATAATCACTTCGGCGATATCATCTTCTTTTAATAACCGCTGAATGCCTTCATTTAATGTCCGATGAATAAAAGCCCCTTTCTCCCGAATTTCCAGGGGTGTATCTTTATGGTTAATTCCCACTACAACGAGTTTCATTCGTCTATACTCTCCTTTTTTCTAACTCCGAACCGCATTTTCTCAGACCATAACACTTCGGAATCCTTTAATCTCAGGCATCGTTCCCATTCAAATAGAAATTTTTGCCGCTTATAAAATACCACCAATCATAACACCAAAAACCCCTGCTATATACAGGGGTTCATTAATATAAAACAGAAATAAACATAATCAATGAAACCACTACCGTCCCCGTGAGATTAGCATTGCAAAGTCTATTTGAATAGGGGAAACGATCCATCATATTGGTCTCCTTGCAACCTCCGTTTATTATCACAATTTTTCGAAAAAAAACCTTCTTCCCACATTACGATGGGAAAAAGGTTAAAGCACTATACGTATCCAACGATTCTTACGATATCAACATGAGAATCAATTTTTTCATGTTACTAACTTCCCTTTTCCCTGGAAGGACATTTTAGCACATCATCGTAGTAGGTTTCCTGACTTATAGCTGCTATTCTCCTGGCCTTCCCAAGCATATCGCCCAGTGACATAATAAGGAGACTTAACTAATTACAGTGACCGGATCGTTCTGGATTCTAACCAGATTCCCTCAATGAAATTATTCATCCTAAATGATTTTTTACATTTCGTATTTAATTGTGCTTATATTATAACACTTATACGATAAAAGTACAGACTTTTTTGAATGCTTTTAATGTTATTAATCTTCTTTTTATTTCCGTATTTACCTATTTTAAGGACAAAATTTTCCGTCTAAACAACCGCTTTTTTATTTTTCCGATCCTTTAAAACCGCAATCATTCTTTTTTCGATCCGCTTATTTTTGATTTGTTTTACTAATTTATCTTGCTATCTATCGCAATCTTTAACATAAAATGCTACAATAAAGTAAGCTAATTTAATCCCGTAACCATTATGAATTGAAGAGGTACCTCTATTGAATGACCTTAAATTCAAACGAACGCTACCAACTGTTTTTCGGTTATTAAAAGCAGCGGATGAACCGGTCCAGATCTTATATTATCAAAATATTATTACCTGTCTGTTTATCTCTCCGTTGTTATTTTTAAGCGCCATTGCCAATGTCGTGATCTGTTACTTTTTGGGAAACGGCATTTTAAATGAATTCCTGATCAACAGCGGAATCCTTTTCTTGTCAGGCTTAGGTTTCGAACTGATTTCCCGAATAAAATTGAGCGGCTCTTTATTTGATCAGCTTATTTCCCTCGGGCTATCCTTTTGTCTGACTTTTTTTGTCGTTCGGTATTATCATCTTATCGGTCCGGCCGTGTGGACGATTGCTTTTATCATGATTATCCTTTCCTTAACCCGGCTGAAAATTACCATGCTTTATTATCTTTCTATCGCCACCTTTTGTTGTGGTTTATATGTCACTTTTTTGTTACCAACCGATTATTTTCAATTTGCACCGATTTATTTTGTTTTCCAGAACATTTTTTTTGCTTTTGTTTTTATTTTGGCTACCGCTATCTATCGTCTCAATTTAAACCGCTATGACAAAGCAATCGAGCGCCTGAACGCCGTTATTTCCCAAAACGAAAAAATTTCAGCGCTTTATAAAAAACTTCATTTTGCCCAAAAAAAACTGATCTCCCAAAACAAAGAACTAAAAGCCTCCAATCTGGAAATTAAAGAAAACGAAAAACGACTTCATTTTCTGGCTTATTATGACAGTTTAACCGAACTCCCCAATCGCAAAATGATCCTTGAGCGTTTGCAATTACTTGTCAAATTGTCACAAAAAGAAAAGTCCATCTTCTATATCGTTTTTATCGATCTCGATAATTTCAAAAAAATCAATGATAGTATGGGTCATCTTTATGGTGATGATTATTTAAAATACACCGCTAAACGTCTGCAGGCACTTGTTCATGAAGATGATTTATTGGGTCGCTTAGGCGGCGATGAGTTTGCCTTAATCATCCAACGAAACATCAAAGAAGCGACGGCCTTTAACTATGTTGAATCGCTACGAAATCAGCTCTGCAATAAAATAAGAACCAATTGTTCCGAATTTAAGGTTAGTGCCAGCTTTGGGATCTCAATCTTTCCTCAAGATGGCACCAACCCCACCGAGCTGCTTAAAAGTGCCGACACCTCGATGTATAAAGCCAAAGAACTGGGACGAAATAATATTCAATTTTTTAAAAAAGATATGAAAGAAGCGGTTCTCAATAAAATCAAAATGGAATCGGAACTTTTTAAAGCCTATGAAAATGAGGAGTTTTTCTTGGAATACCAACCGCAATTTAATACGAGTGACCATAGTATTCGCGGTTTTGAGGCGCTAATCCGTTGGAACTCCCCACATTATGGTCATGTCCCACCTCTGGATTTTATTCCTTTAGCCGAAGAAACCGGTTTGATTATTAACATTGGCGAATGGGTCCTGTTAACCGCCTGTCAAAAATTTAATCAATTACAGCAGCGTTTTAATCGGAATCTCTGCTTGTCGGTAAATGTTTCCGCCGTCCAAATTCACGATAAAAATTTTGTCGCGATTATAAAAAATGTACTTGCCAAAACCAATATCAATCCTCAACAATTGGAGTTAGAAATAACCGAATCACTTTTTATTAACAAGATGGACGAAACCATTAAAATGCTCAATGAAATAAAATCGTTAGACATCCGAATTTCCCTGGATGATTTCGGAACCGGCTTTTCATCGCTTAGTTATCTAAGACGACTCCCCATCGACACCTTAAAAATTGATAAATCGTTCATTGATGATCTCTCCGACAAAGATGTTTCCATTCGCATCGTTGGTGATATCATTTCGCTGGGACATAACCTTGATGCCGATATTGTTGCCGAGGGTATTGAAAACCGTACCCAACTGGAATATTTAAAAAGCAACAACTGTGATTGTATCCAGGGGTTTTTACTTGCTAAACCGATGAGCATAAAAGACGTCGAGGAATTATTGCAAAACAGCCCCTCCAAGTAAAGAATAGCATTTATCATTGTTTCGCACCTTTTCCTTGTCATGTTTATTATGGATATAGTCAAAAACAAGCAATTTTATCAGCTGTACCACGATCTTAACAATCACTTTGTCGTGACCAAAATGGAAATAAACAAAGCGATCCCCCATCTTTTGCCAATGGACACCCAACTGGTTCCATTTTCAAAAACATTCCGGCGGATCGCTTTGCCATTATTTTTTGCGCTGCTTGAATTTTAACTTAATGAATCATTTTATAATAAGATCTGGCCGTAAGCAGATAAACAACGGTATAGACCAAGGCATAAATTACCACAACCATCAGGGTACAGCTCAAAATAAGCCAAACGTTGGTCAGCCTGAACGCGGCCAGCATTTTGGTAATCACCGGGAAAGCAAAAGCCACGTGGATGATCGCGCCTACCAGAGGAAGAAAAAACACCATCAATATCTGCTTGCCAATGGTTTTTTTAACTTCGGTTTTATCCATGCCGACCTTCTGCATAATTTCAAACCGTCCGCTGTCTTCATAACCTTCGGAAATCTGTTTAAAATAGATAATTAAAACCGTCGCCATCATAAACATCGCTCCCAGAAATACCCCTAAAAACAAAAATCCTCCAAATACGCTATAAAGCTCAGCCAATGATTCATAAATATTTCCAACTTTAATCGCCGGATTGATCTCGTTAATTGAAGTTCTCATGTTATCCGAGAAAAGATTAATATCCGCCTCATTGCCTTTTAAATTAAACATTAGCGCATGGCTAATCACCGGCGTGTTATCCTCTTTATTTTCATTCATGGTATTATAAATGGATGTCATGATTTGTTGATCCTTGACGATCAGATAATAACCATTCCCCGTAATCAACTTCTTTTTAAAATCCATCGGGAGCGTTTCTAACTGTTCAACCACCAAAAACTGATTTTCTCCAAACACCACCATCGATTCTTGATAATTTTCGCCTTCTGAAAAAATCATCACTTCATTTTCGGCCAAGGTTTTGTTTTGATTTGTCATCCGATTATAATCTGCCAGTGGTATCGTTGTGATCTTACTGATGGTATTATAATATTGGAGATCCGTATTTTCCTCGGTATCCGGTAAAAAATGGCTCCCTTCCTGAAATGCCGTAAAGGTACTCATATCAAATGACAATTCATTAAACATTTCGATATTTGCTTTTGTTTTTGCGGCCGTCACCATTTGTTCAATATCAGAAAAATTGGTACTTTCCGGCTCACCAATAATACTGATATCCATCGGGTAATAGTCCCGCCGCATATTTTCCTGACCAATGTATAAAGATACCGTGGTAGTGATCGTCACCAAAACCATCGTACTGAGAATACAGATGTTTGCTAAACCCACCGCATTTTGTTTCATCCGGTAAATCATCCCAGAAAGCGAAATGAAATTTCGTGACTGATAATAAAACTTTTTATTTTTTTTCAAAGCTTTTAGGAGTGTCACACTCCCGGATGTAAACAACGCATAGGTGCCGACAATTACAAATAACACCGCTACAAAAAACAGTAATATCGCATCAATCGGGTCTTTAACCGTTAACGCAATCGCATATCCGATTCCTAAAGAAACCACCCCAATAAGCGTCATCACCCATGATGATTTTGGTTCTTTTTCGCCATGTTCTCCGCCTCTTAATAAATCGATGGGATTGCTGAGTTTTACCTGCAAAAAATTAGTCACCAGAGTCAATCCAAAAATCCCTAAAAAAACTACCGTCGTATAAAATAAACTCATCCAATCAATATTAAAAGCAAGCGGGCTTTTAATATGAGCCAGGTTCAAAAGAATCAGAAACATCAGTTTGCCAATCAGAATACCACCAAGGAGTCCCAAACTCAAACTGATCACCGTTACAAAAAGCGTTTCATAAAACAGCACTCTGGCAATATGTTTTTTTTCCATTCCCAAAATACTATATAATCCCAATTCCTTTTTTCGACGTTTAATTAAAAAACTATTGGTATAAAAAAGAAAAATCACCGCAAAGATCCCAATGACAATAATCCCCAGGAATAAGAGCATTTTTAAACTATCGGCCCCTTCCATTGCATCCAGCCCTTTATTGCTTTGGATCGAAACGATGCTATAAAAAGCAATGATTGATCCGATGCAGGTCAGGATATAAGGAATATAGGTGTTCCCATTTTTTTTGAGATTGACCAATGCCAGTTTAGGATAAAATAGTTTATTCAAGATTTTCACCCCCGGAAGCCAACACTGATAAAGTGTAAGAGATTTTTTGATACATATCGTCATTACTCATGGAACCCCGATAGATCTGATTAAAAATCTCACCGTCCTTGATAAACAAAACCCGGTTGGCATGACTGGCTGCCAAAACGGAATGCGTTACCATCAAAATCGTTTGGCCCAGGTCATTAATTGCTGAAAACATCTTCAGTAAATTCATGGCCGCCTTGGAATCCAAGGCGCCGGTAGGTTCATCGGCCAGAACCAGTTTAGGATTGGTAATTAGGGCTCTGGCTACCGCCGCCCGCTGCTTTTGTCCCCCGGATATCTCGTAAGGGAACTTTGCTAAAATCGCTTCAATTTCCAGCCGTTTAGCCAGAGGTTGCAGCCGCTGATTCATTTCCTGATAATTTTTTTGCGCCAGCACCAACGGCAAAAAGATATTATCCTGAATCGAAAAGGTCTCCAATAAATTAAAATCCTGAAAAACAAAACCCAAATTGTCGCGCCGAAAAGCGGATATTTCACTTTCCTTAATGGTGACAATGTTTTTGCCATTTAGCAATACCTCGCCACTGGTCGGTTTATCCAATGAGGCCAAAATGTTAAGGAGCGTCGTTTTTCCCGATCCGGATTCGCCCATGATCGCCAGGTATTCACCTTGTTCGACAGAAAAATTAACATTCGATAAAGCCTGAACCTGGTTTCCGCCGAACCGGGTCGTATAAATCTTTTTTAAATTTTTCACTTCAAGTAATTGCATTTTTTCTCCCTTTATGATCTGAAATTTTATTTAATTACAAAATTCTAAAGAACCAATCCCTGTTTATTTTGATATCCTGTCGGTCAACAGGCAATCGCCACGCCGCCGTACCGTATCAAAATTGTCTCAAAAAAACTGGCAACAAAGCGCTTAGTCTTTCTTTAATAAGCTATTTAGAATTTCATAATTTTAACTACTACCAAAGTATAACGAAAAAGAAAATATCCAGCCATCGCTTTGCCTTACATATCTTCTTTTAATCTTACACTTTTGTAAGGTAGTCTTAAAAAACTTCAAACCGTTGGGTTTCCAGGTTAATCCTAACTTGTGTTCCTTTCCCTACTTGAGACGTTACCGTGATCGAATGGGATAACTTATTTAATATTTGTCGGCACAGATAAAGACCAATTCCTGTCGATTTTTTATCCATCCGACCATTATAACCAGTAAAACCGCGATCAAAAATTCGCTGAATATCTTCAGCGTGGATGCCTACCCCAGTATCTTCAATAATCAACGTTTTTTCTTTTTGGGTGTCCATATAAATAAGAATTTTTCCCTGATTTGTATATTTTAGCGCATTTGAAATAATTTGTTCCAGCACAAAAACCAGCCATTTTTCGTCAGTGACCACCCGACAATTTCCCACCTTCAAGTCGAGTGAAATTTTTTTATTGATAAAAATAATGCTATATTTTTTGACCGCTTGCTTGACCAGATCCGCTAAATCATATTCAATTAACGTCAAATCAGACGACATGCTTTCAAGCCGTAAATATTGCAATACCATTTCGACATATTGTTCAATTTTAAAAAGTTCCTGCTGATAAGCGCGATTTAGTTGATTGTTTTCCTCATCCGCTTGAAGTAATAACCCCATCGCGGAAATCGGCGTTTTTATCTGATGGGCCCATAAGGTATAATAATCAATCATTTCCGTTTGCCGATTATCAAATTGCGAAATAAGTTCGGCCCGATTTTCAGCCAAATCTGTGATAATTGTCTGGTAATCAGATTCCAACAGATCGCCGGATTTTGGTAATTGATTGGCATCAATACTGATGATCTTTTCCAGATCGGAAAGAACTTGATGTTTTTTATAAAAGCGGATAAAATCCAGACTTGAAAATATTACCGTCAAAGTAATAATCAGTTCCATGCTATAAACAATCGGCTCCAGCGGCAAATGGTACAATCCATGTACCACTATAAAGATCATCATAAATAAACCAAAGACGGTAATAACTCTGATCCGACTTTTCAGGTAAGCTTTAACGATCAATTTAATCGATGTTTTCATTTTAGTCCCCTATTAAATAGCCAATCCCTTTTTTAGTGGCAATGAAATCATTCAGTCCCATCTCATCCAACTTTTTTCGAAGTCGTGCGATATTTACTGTTAAGGTATTATCATCGACAAAAAAATCACTGTCCCAGAGTCGTTTCATAATGACATCCCGGGATACTACCTTGCCCTTATTTTCCAATAAAATCTGTAACATTTTAAATTCATTTTTACTGAGCTCCACCTTTTGATCTTGATAGATCATACTCGCATCGCCGAGGTTCAAAATTGCCCCCCGGTGTTCTAAATGATTCGCTTGCCCCTGAAAGGAATAGGTCCGTCTAAGTAAAGCCTGGATTTTGGCAACCATAACTGATAGATCAAAGGGTTTGGCAATAAAATCATCGCCACCCATATTCATTGCCATAACAATATTCATGTTATCACTGCTTGATGAAATAAAAATAATCGGTACTTTTGATATCTTGCGGATTTCGTTGCACCAATGGTAACCATTAAAAAAAGGTAACGAGATATCAAGTAAAACAAGTTGTGGTTCATAATCGACAAACACTTCCAAAATATGTTGGAAATCTTCAATTGTCCGGGCTTCGAGCTCCCATTTCTCAAAATGTTTTTTAAGGGCATTCGCAATCACCTGATCATCTTCTACAATTAGTATTTTATACATCCTAAACCATCCTATCCGTTGTTGTTACTCCAACAATCCAAACATATCTTCGTTGTTGCCACCTGAACACCATTATAAATCAAATCATCACAATTTCAAAATTGATTAATCATTAATCATTAATCAAAATATTCTAAACTATTGGTCTCTGCTACTCAATAAAATTCTGATTTATGGGTATAGATTGGTAATAAACGCTGTCATTATTACGTTGAATTAGATTATCGTATTTGACCTCCACGATACATTGAATAAATACTATTCATCACGTATAATAAAAAGAACAGCTGATTTAAGCTATGAATACCATAACCTTTACAAAAAAAACGAATTACAGGTGCACTGATATGATAGAAAACTTCTTTAAGATAGATACTAAACAGGTTTCCGTCGGTTATTCAAACCATGAAATCATTTGTGATGATCAGGGTAATCCCAAGGACTATAAATTTATCAACATGAATGATTTCTATGGACGTCTATTGAACCGAAAAAAGGAAGAACTCCTGGGTAAAACGGCGATCTCGTTATTTCCTGAAATTACTAAAGAATGGCTTAATATCTGCGGAAACGTTGCCCTAAACGGAGAACCTGTTCATTTTCAGAACTATTTAGGAAGACTAAAAAAATACTTTGATATAACAATATATTCACCACAACCGAGACAATTTGTAATCATTGCGGTCGATATCACTGATCAAAAAAATTTGGAAAATGCTTTAAAAGAAAGTGAATCCCGCATGCATGCAGTCGCAACTTCTGCCAATGATGCCATATTAATAATGGATTCAATGGGCTTGATTACATTTTGGAATCCCGCTGCAAAAAATATTTTTGGTTATTCTGCTGCTGAAGCGATCGGTCAAAACCTCCATAATTTAGTTGCCCCAGCCAAATATCACAAGACCTACGATTCGGCTTTTTCAATCTTTAAAAAAACCGGCAAAGGCCCGGCAATTGGCAAAACACTTGACCTTGAAGCTTGCCGAAAAGATAAAACTAAAATTTATGTTCAATTATCACTTTCCGCTATTCAAATAAATAATGAATGGCATTCGATTGGGCTGATTCGTGATATTACGGTCCAAAAACATTCAGCTGATTTATTAAAACAAAGCGAAATGCGCTTAATCGCCGCCCAAAAAATGGCCCATGTCGGGAATTGGGAGCTGGATCTTTCCACAAATAAAATGTGGGCTTCGGAAGAAGCTTGCAATATCTATGGTATTGATTATCATGATATCTATCTTCCGCAAAATTTGACTCGTAAATATACTCTTCCTGAATATCATTCTAAACTAGATACCGCATGGACCAATCTAATTTTTAACAACGCCGCTTATGATATTGAGTTTCAAATCAAGAACCAGAAAAACGGTGAAATTCGTTATGTTCATTCAATTGGCAATTTAATCCGGGATGACTATGGCAACCCCAGCAAAGTTCTCGGTACCATACAAGACGTAACCAATATTAAACTAAAGGAAGCAAAAATATTAGATCTCAGCTTTCATGATCAATTAACCGGTTTATATAATCGCAGATTTTATAAAGAAGAACTCAAACGAATGGACCTAAAAAAAAATCTACCATTAACAATATTAATGGGCGATATCAATGGCTTAAAACTGATCAATGATTCTTTTGGACATGATGTGGGCGATACGCTTCTTAAAAAGGCGGCCACAATTTTAAAAAAATGTTGCCGTACAAACGATATTGTTTTTAGAATCGGCGGTGATGAATTTGTCATTTTACTACCTCAAACCGATCGTTTTGAAACCGAACAACTCATCAAACGCATTAAAAGCCGAGCGTCTAAAGAAAAAGTTGCGTCAATCGATATTTCAATTTCCTTTGGTTATGAAACAATGGTTTATGAAACGGAAAGTGTCAAAGATGTCTTTAAAAAAGCTGAAGATCATATGTATCATAACAAACTTTTTGAAAGTCCCAGCCTTAGAAGCAAAACGATTGAAACTATTATGAAAACCCTTTATGAAAAAAACATCCGCGAAGAGCAACATTCCCATCGCGTTTCAACCCTATGTCAAAGCATGGGAGAGGCGCTGGGATTTCCCGAACATAAAATTAAAGAACTCAAAACGGTTGGTTTATTACATGATATCGGGAAAATAGCAATTGACGAAAAAATACTCAATAAACCGGATAAACTAACAAATGATGAATGGTTGGAAATCAAACGTCACTCAGAAATTGGTTATCGTATTCTGAGTACCGTTAATGAAATGTCCGAAATCGCTGAGTATGTCCTGGCACACCATGAAAAATGGGATGGCAATGGTTATCCAAAAGGCTTAAAAGGTAATGAGATCCCTTTGGAATCGCGGATCATCACCATCTCCGATGCCTATGATGCGATGACCTCCAAAAGAACGTATCAACGTAAAATACAAGTCACCGAAGCAATCACGGAATTACAAAAAAATGCTGGTATTCAATTTGATCCAGGCTTGGTAATGACATTCATTGAAAAAGTTATTAATGCAGAGGTACCTGTTACTCCCGAGTAAAAAGCCATGGCGTACTCAACCAGTCAATTTGCCAAACGTCAGTATTTTTAACCTTAAGCTTCATTTTCCGCCTAAAAAACTCCCGTCATCATTGACCGGGAGAGATTGTTAATAAACGACCGTACCGACAATTGTTAGATCATGTTGTGTGCCTCAAAGCGAACAGTTGTAGCGAAAAGGCTGTCTTTAGCTAAAACTTTGATTACAACTGTACGAATTGCGTGCATACAACAGATTAACAATTGATCGGTACGACGTTATCTTTTTTGACAGTCTGCTCCGGTCATCATTGACCGGAAGTTTTTTAGTATCTGGTTCTAATGGTTTACAAACTGATTGTTTGTCAGCAGTTAACCTTCATTGCCTTCCACGCTCCACGCTTCTACATTGGGGATCGAATTTTGCGCCCCCCCTTCGGAGCTGTACGTATATAGATACTCAACCGTCCCCCAGACAGTTACCATTTGGCCTTCAACAAAGGGGTTTTCACCGGTATTTAAGCGATAATAAACTTGAACCATCTGATTGGGATCATCATTTACATCCATAATAAAATCACAAAAGTACTGCTGATTTTCATAGTTTTCATATACTTGATAAATTCGACCCGTCATTTTTATTTTCTCACCGGTTTTATTTGTCGCCGCTTCAACTATTTTTGCATAAGGCATTTCTGTGGCTTGGGCTTTAAATGGATTCAATCGAGCTTCTCGTTGATTGGCGGTTTCATTGTAATAACCCATATCAAAATCGCCATCATAAATCACTTCTCCATTATAATTATAAAGGATGCCCTGACCATCATAACGATTGTCGGTATAGTTTCCGGCATACAAGAGCTTGCCATTCAAAGATTCTTCCCCTTGACCGTTTAGCAGATCATCCTGATAATTTCCTTTTTGAGCAAATCCATCTTCCCAGGTTGTTTCTCCAAATCCTTTAAAATGACCCTTATCCCAAGCTCCTTGATAGGTCCAAGCACCTTCATTATCATCTGTCACGGTAAAACTACCCGTTCCTTGTGGTAAATCCTTAACCAAATCACCGGAATAAGTTCCGCTTTCTTCACCAAATGCCAACGACAATGTCAACTTCTGATTTTTTACTGCTTCTGTTTTATCCCCAAAAATTCCCGGTATCAACGAACATCCCGTCAGCATTAAAGCCAACCCCACCGTAACAATTGTTAACAGTATCTTCTTCATGATTACCCACCTCTTTTCACGCTTCCGGATTATATTTGCCTTTTTATTATAGCTCCGACTGTTTTTATATTTACCCTGATTTCAATCATTCATGTATTCAATCAGTAATTTTTTAAATCATGCCGTTTTCTGTCAATTGCTGCAACTGATTCAGAAATGCTGCCATCCAGCGATTATCTTGTGTTATGTATTCTGGATGCGCTAAAACCGCTTCCGGGGATTGAACATAATCTCCGGGGATCATTTCATCACTACAATTTTTAATCAGATCATTAATAATCGATCCGTTATTTTCTAAATGAAACTGAAATCCAAAAACCCTTTTTTTATAGATAAACGCCTGATTTTGACACGCTTTACTTTCGGCAATCATGACCGCTTCGGCTGGCAGATCGATAAAGGTATCACCATGCCAGTGAAAAACCATCGGATTTTCGGGAAAAAACGCAAACAGCGGTAATGCTTTGGCCTTTTCAGAAAAAGTGACGGGAAACCAGCCAATTTCCTTTTGCGTATTTTGAACAACTTTTCCGCCGATGACAGCGGCAATCAATTGACTCCCCAAACACATCCCAATGACAATTTTACCACTGTCAATGGCTTTTTTAAGGAATTGTTTTTCGGCCTTCAACCAGGGGTAATCCAACTCTTCATCGATATTCATGGGACCGCCCATAACAATCAGCCAATCAAATTCATTTAATTCCGGTAGCGCTTCATTTTTATATAATAACGTTGCTGTCACCGGAAAGCGATGACTTTCGGCCCACTCCAAAATACTGCCGGGATTCTCAAAAGATACATGCTGCAAATAATGAATTCTCATTTATTTCCTCCATCGTTTTTTATTTATTAGGTAATTGCGAAAGTGCTATCCGTTTTGCAATCGCCGATTTAGCCAATAAGTACCCTCAGTTTAACGTATTTTCGTTTAAAATTCAATGCGTCAGTGTTTTCTAAGTAAATTTCAAACACCGCCAATATTATTCATGCAGATGGGTATAAAATAAATAATTAACTATATTTTTAGGAGATAAACAAATGAATCGATTAAAAGGATTACTTTATGGCGCGTTTTTAGGTGATGGTTTTGCGTTAGGTCCCCATTGGATTTACGACACCGCACTCATTGAAAGTCAATTTGGACGGATTGATTCAATTGTCGAACCGCTTCCTTCAACCTATCATAAAACAAAAAAAAAGGGAGATTTCACCCACTATGGCGATCAAAGTTTATTGATCCTGAAATCCGTCTCAGAAATGGACGGTTTTTATCTGGAAAAATTAAAAAACGACTGGCTCACTTACATGTCAGATTATGATGGTTACATGGACAAAGCCTCAGCAGAGAGTTTAGAACTTCTTTCCGGGCAAAACAATCTCGGCTCAAGCTCTGATGAACTTGCCGGTTTTTCGGTTGTTATTCCAATTATTGCTAAATATCATCGCGACCCGCGCTTAAAAGACTATCTTGAGGCAGCTATCCGGTTGACGCACAACAACGACCAGATCATTGAAATGGCTAATTTTTTTACCGATGTTTTGTTGATGGTCTTACAGGATGCCCGTCCGTCCGATGCGATCGAACATTTAGCACCCCAGGCTGGCAAACGCATCCATCATTATTTTAAAACTGCAACTAAAAATATCGATGCGCCGGCGGTGGACTTTATCTTAAAAAATGGTCAATCCTGTCACAGTCACAATGCTTTTCCCAGTTCTCTTTTTCTGATCCTGAAACATCAAGATAATATTCGCGATGCGATGATTGATAATGTTATGGCTGGCGGCGACTCAGCTGGCCGAGGAATGATTATCGGTATGATCTTAGGTGCCTATTTAGGTTATGAGGCCTTACCTAAAGCGTGGCTAAATGATTTAAATCATCTGAAAATGATTGATCAATATGCAGCATTATTATAATTAACATTAACAACCTGCTGCTATCTTTAACCCTTTTCCGACCAATTAAAAAAGCGTATCACCATCGATACGCTTTTTTAATGTTGCTTAAATTTTTGGCCAGAAAAATTTAAGCGAAGGAATAATGTTTGTCAAAAATGTAAATTAATGAAAGCAAGAAAATTTCGGGGATGTCACACACCATCCCCGAGGAAGGGTATTAAATACTGACTTGGAGATGTCCTTGTATTCGAAGAGACTCTACTATTGGCTAGGAGAAAGTAACCAACCCCAAGAAGCACACACTTTTCTTGGGTTCGCAAGCAGTTACCAATTACAAGTTAACTAGTAATCGGATTATGCAATACGAAAAAAAATCCTTCTCCAACGGAGAAGGATAAAAGAATCATACTTACAAACTTAAATATAATGCTCTTACAGTCCTCTAAATCGGAGGTTTGATAAGAAATCACTACAAACAGGTCTTCTGGCTCTACAATCAACTTTCTATCTCCCTTCCCATTAAAACCTTAACAGTGGTTATGAGATAGTCATCATGTATTACAGCTGCGATTACAGCAAAGGATTTACACCTTTTTCCCTTGAATATAGGACAAGTTCACTATTTAATTGAGTTTATTTTACACTAACAATGAGCTTTTGTCAATGCATTTTTATACAAATTTAATTTATTTATAAAGCGCCGTTGATGATCATTCTCCTTATCATCTCTTCATCATATAAAACGTTCGCCAGTCACATTGATCCTGTCGTCGCCATCGTTTCTGAAATGCTCGTCTGTTTAATTTTTTTCAGTGGCCCAACCACTGATAAAGCTCCGGTCATGACACAAATAATTACTATTCCAACTATCTGGGATAACGGAAACGACCAATTTGCAGCAAGAAAATCAAGTAATTTCTTTTGTAACAGCAACCCGCCCATACAGCCCATGATACAACCA
This sequence comes from uncultured Acetobacterium sp., assembly GCA_965140355.1. Classification (GTDB taxonomy): domain Bacteria; phylum Bacillota; class Clostridia; order Eubacteriales; family Eubacteriaceae; genus Acetobacterium. The sequence continues at coordinate 665,632 of OZ223194.1, forward strand.
GTCAAGCTATAGGTAATTGCCTGAGTCAAAACCATTTTATCAAGCTGTTTGTCTGACATCCCCACGGCTCGCAACAGCGCCAGATATTTAGCGCTGGAGACAACACTGGTATTCATCGTATTGATCATGTTTAAAATACTAATCAAAGCAATAACTGCCACAAAGCCATAAATAAAAACAGCGACAGTCATAAAGGCATTTTGGGCTTCAGCGTTCATCTGGCGTTTATCGTGTAGCGTGATGGTCTCATCAATCATGGTCTTAACCCTAGCGACGGTCTGCTCACCATTTTTGCCATTTAGTTGCAAATCAATCAAATGCTCAGTTGGCTGCCCCAGAATTTGAATATTTTCAATTTGCGCCAATTTTTGCGATAATTCAGGCGTCATGGGCTGATCAGATGTTAAGGTCAGATCCTCGGTATACGGTTTGTCTGTTTTCATCCCTAAAAAAATAGGATTAACCAAAACACTGAATCCTAAAAATAAAATAATGCTGATGGCAATCGAGCTAGTCATGAGAACCATCGTCCGCTTTTTGTTGACAGCACTATTTATCCCCATCGCAATTTCAACCGGAAATAACCGGGTCAGAAAACCCCGTTTGGGCTTGAACGAAATTTTTACTTCTGTGATCGCATTAACCGCATGAACCGGTGATACCTTTGCGGCCTTGTTAGCTGGCAACATCGAAGCCATAAAAACCGTCATAAAACCAGTCAGTAAACCGGCACCAATACCAATTGCACTAAAATTTAGAATTGCAATGTCTCCAAAAAGCTGCGGGTTATAAATTTTTAATACCGCCGAACAAACTAAGCTTATCAAAATTCCCGCCAGTATTCCCAAGGGGATCGCTTTAAGTGAAATGATCAAACTTTCTCGTCTTACTATTCGCCGGATTTGTTTTTTCGAAGTACCAATACAACGCAACATTCCAAATTGTCTAATCCGATCCATAACTGATATATTAAAAGTATTATAGATCATCACCACCCCAGTGACCAATACCAACGCAAAAAGCACGCTTCCGATAAGATAAAAGGTTAAGACACGATTATTTTTGGTTTGTAACATCAATGCCAAAAGGCCTTCATTGTAGCCAATTCGATCTTCAGAAATATTTAAAACGTTTGTTATCTCATTTTCTGCATTTTTAATATTTACTCCCTTTTTAAATAATACAAAATATTGACTAGCAACTGTAGTCAATCTCTCAGACGTTTCCTTTGATACAAAAACAAAAGGAATCGCCGCCGCTTTGGTCGCCCCCCAATCGTTAATAACACCGCTAATCATATATTTTCCTGCGCTTCCATTTGATCGGGTGATATTGATCGTGTCTCCGATATTTAAGTCCTGCTGATCCAGATACCATTTTTCAAGAACGATTTCCTGATCATTCGTTGGTCTCTTCCCTTCAATAAGGATGATATTTAAATTGTCGGCAAATCCTGCATCGATATATCCCAAGGCACATGTATCATCATTAATTTTACCCTCACCCAAGTCTTTCAACACTCCTGAGTTCGCCACGTCAATCCGGCTTATAACCGTATCGATCTCATTTTGCGTAGGATTTCGAATCAGCAGATGATAATTTCCTTCACTCTTCAATACCTGATTTTTTTCAAATTTCACCAACGCATCCAACATCGAGAATATGCCAACCACCAGCGCCACCGCCATTACGACACTAAATATTGTCAATCTCGTTTTGTTTTTATGCCCAGACAAATATTTTGGTGCTAAATCGAGATAGTTTTTCATCTTTTGACATCTCCAATTTCGCTTACCATTCCATCATTTACCTGAAATACCCGATCTGCCAACGATGCGTAATGATGATTATGGGTAATCATCATTATCGTCTGGTGATATTGATCTACCGATAACTTAAGTAGCTTCATTACCTCCTGACTATTTTTGCTGTCAAGATTACCGGTTGGTTCATCAGCAAGAATAATTGCGGGCTTGGTGGCCAATGCCCTGCCAATCGCCACGCGTTGTTGCTGCCCGCCTGATAATTGACCGGGGAGATGATTTTTCCGTTTTGTCAACCCCAGAATTTCCATCAAATCCCTGATATAATAATTGTCGGGTTTTTGATAATCCAATAATATCGGGAGGACAATATTTTCTTCAACATTTAATTCTGGAATCAGATTAAACCCCTGAAAAATAAAACCGATATTTCGACGCCGAAAAACGGACAATTCCTCTTCTTTCATTTTCTGGATTGCTCTGCCATCAATCATCACGGTCCCAGATGTTGCTTGATCCAGCGCTCCAACCATGTTAAGAAGAGTGCTTTTACCCGAACCCGAAGGTCCAATGACCGATACGAATTCCCCTTTTGATACGGAAATAGACACATTATTTAATGCGACTACCTTTGCCTCGCCTTTACCATATGTTTTGCACAAATTATGCGTTGACAAAATATTCACTGCTCACACCTCACTTTTTATTGAAATGATAACATGCTCTGATGACTTTCAAATGAATCCTTTCTTACAAATTTGTAAGCTTCGGAAAAATCAAATGAAACGTTGTCCCTTCACCCAATTCACTTTGAACTGTAATGGTGCCGCCATGTTTTTCAATAATAGCTTTTGAAAGGGCTAGCCCGATCCCAATCCCTTCCCGATCTTTTGAATAACAGCTTCGATAAAACCGTTCAAAAATGTGATGAATATCCGCCGGGTCTATCCCCAAACCGTTATCTTTAATGATGATTTCAATTAACAGGCTGTTCTCCCTCCCGGATATTTCAATTTGATCGGTCGCTTTTGTGTGATCAAGAGCATTCTTAATAATATTCTGCACTGCCTCCCCCAGCCATATTTCATCACAACACAAGCTGATTAAATTATCACAATCCAACTTGATTTTTTTGTTTTCAAACGCTGCCCGAGTTATAAAACCGGCCTGACATTTTTCCAGAAATTCACGTAATTGATGTCTGCTTTTTTCCAGATCGATGGTGCCTGCATCAAGTTTTGCAAGCTTCAATAGATTTTGAATCAGATTTTCCATTCGTAACAGTTCCCGCTGACTTTTTTGCGAAAAAGATGCAACGACCGGATTGTCAATTTTTTCATCAAGAATAATTTCATTGTACATTTGTAATGCCGTCAGGGGTGTTTTTAATTGATGGAAGATATCCGAAATCGTCGTTTTTAAAAAAAGCCGATTGTTTTTTTCTTTTTCTAAATGGGCGGTTAAAGCTGTTGCCATTATATTAACTTTTGCAAAAAACATCGAAAGGCTATCGTCGTTGCTATCTTCCAGACGAACGGTGATGTCCCCATCCATAAAACGTTGTATTTTTGTCCCCGCATCCCGATACTGTTTCTCACGTTGCAATGCAAAAAAAGAAAATACAATCAATAAAAAGATCGAAAAGCCACTCGAAACAAATAAATTAACCAGCGCAAATTTTCGATAAAAATGCTTAACACTGGGCACTAAACCAGTATTCATGCTTTCCCGGTAACCTATATTTTTTAATAATACCGCTCCCATTTTTGTTTCATTAGCGGTTTTATCGTCAGTAAAAGCCATCGCAATTTGATGCGCATCCATTCCTTGATTAAGTAAGTAACCCGCAATTTCAGTATCATGTACAACCATAATTTTTTTATAAGTTTCAGTCATCCAGACCACTGTAAGCTGCGTTATAATGATCATCCCCACTAATATTAATGTCATTATCAACACCTGTAAGCTCAGCTTTTTATCGTTAATTACAAACATTTTCATCCCTCATTTCGGATCTTTTTCGTTCCATCGATAACCAACCCCTCTGACCGTTAAAATACTGGATGGTTTTTGGGGATCATCCTCGACTTTGCTTCGTAATCTTCGAACATATACGGATAATGTGTTATCATCAACAAAACTCCCATTTTCATCCCAAAGCCGATCCAATATAAGCATTCTTGTCAAAATCTGATTCGGATTTTGCATCAATAAACATAAAAGCCGATATTCAGCCCCGGTGAGTTCAAGTACATTGTTATTCTTAATTACCCGATTTTCATCCAACTTAATAATGATTCCATTTGATTTTAATTCGCTAGTTGATCTGTTCGCCATCCCAGCGCGTCTCAATAAGGCCTTAATTCTGGACATAAGTTCATTGAGCCTAAAGGGTTTTGTGATGTAATCATCGCCGCCCATATCAAGGCCCATGACAATATTTACTTCTTCATCTGATGCTGTTAAAAAAATAATGGGCATCATCGAATATTCCCTTACGTGCTTACAGATATCAAACCCCGTTCCATCTGGCAACGTAAGATCAAGCAGCAATAAATCATATTCTACTTTTGATAATTGCCCAAACGCTGCTTTTATCGTCCTCACTGTATCCACCTGAAAGCCATTTTTATTTAGCGAGAATTCAAGCCCATCAATAAGACTCAAATCGTCTTCAACTAAAAGTATTCGATTCATCACTTTTTCTTCCTCGCAATATTTTTATCTCATGATCCTATTTTTAACAAACGAATTTCTTCTCTTAAGTATATTTTGCCCTTGTTGTGGATGCAAGTTTTTCTTTCTGAATATGTTTTCCTCTGTAAGATCGACATTGCATAAAAAAAACACCTTCTTTCGAAGATGATCAAGGTTATTAAACAGGATAACGTAGGACCGACAATTGTTAGATCATGTTGTGTGCCTCAAGGCGAACAGTTGCTACAAAAAGTCTATCTTTAGCCAAAACTTTGATTGCAACTGTACGAATTGCGTGCATACAACAGATTAACAATTGCTCGGTACGGTCGTTTATTGACAACCTCAAGGACCTTCTTTTGAAGGTCCTTGTATTTCTTTTTATTTTAAATCGCCGGTGATAATAAAAATCGGGTTAGCGGCCTTTAACATCGTTAAATTGCCAATCCCTTCACCACGGCTAATCCCCACCTGAATCAATTCGACATTATCAAAATACTGATTCATCAGCGTGGTTGCCTGAGCGGCATTCTCCAGGGTAACAAAGTTGGCAATCACCCGTCCGCCGGAACGAACATTTTTTACACACCATTGAAAAAGACCTTCCATATTGCCACCCGAACCGCCAATAATAACCCGGTCCACCGGTGTTTCGATTTCCTGCAACGCCTCGGGAGCTTTACCTGCGATCATAACAACATTATCCGCTTTAAAATGGTCTTTATTTTTTTGCACCAGTTCCAACGCCGTTTGCTTGGCTTCGACCGCATAAACGGTTCCGGTTTCAGTCGCATATGCAGCTTCCATCGTCAGTCCGCCGGTTCCGGCGCCAATATCAACAACCACATCGCCGGATTCAATCCCAAGTAGCGAGATCGTAAGAATCCGAATCTCCCGTTTGGTCATTGGGGCTTTACCGCGAATATAATCCTCGTCACGATATCCTGCAATTCTACTCATTAATAACCACCACTACTGCCAGCCCTTCCTCTTTAAATGTCAATGCTTCTTGAACTGTTAGTGGGGTTATTTTTTCACTGGGATAAGACAGTTCTTCGCCCACATAAAGTTTACTATTAAAACAACCTGCCGCTTCCAGCGTTTTGGCAATAAAAGCGGTATTATTATTTTTGTCGGTCAGGATTCCTAATTTTTTGTATTCTTTCAGTGCCGCTTTTAAATCCTGATCACGGCCGTGAAGACTGATAAGCTTGGCATCCTCCCAGGTCTCCCCCAATTTAGCAAAAAAATATTGCAATGAACTAATCCCCGGAATACAAACAATATCCTTTTCCGGCACCACTTTTTTAGCATAGGTCAACAGGCTATAAAAGCCGCAGTCCCCCGATACTACTAAAGCCGTGCGTTGAGTTTGGTAATTTTTCGCAACTTCGTTCATCAGTTCGCTGAGTGGTGTTCCTTTGCCAATAAAAAGCATCTTCTTCCCACTGCTATCAAAGCTTTCGGCATGGCGAACTCCACATAAAATAACTTCGGCGGCTTCAATTTCTTTTTTGGCAAGGGGTAATATATAATCCGGGTGTCCGGGTCCAAGTCCAATAATTTTTAATGGATACATAATTGCTCCCTCATTTTTTCTGCTGCTTGACTTTGTCCTAAAAAACCATGAATTTTAGAAAACAGCACCACTTCCATGTCAATATTTTGATAAACCCGATCCATTACCTTTTGGCGGATCACCTCCGCCAGATGATCAAAATAACCGGTAAGATTTTCCGCTAAAATAATATCCGTGGCTTCGTCGGTAGTTTTGGAAGCCATAATTTTGGCCATTGTTTTCTGATCAGCGCCCAGCAAGCCAGCGTAAGCCGTCAAAATTTCCATCCGCCCATCGGCAACACTACTATGGGTATTAAAAATACCACCGGCCAGTTTCACCATTTTGCCCAAATGACCAATAATCAGAATTTTCTCAAAGTTCATCCGTTCCGCTTCATCCAGCATAAAACCGATAAAATTGCTGGTTTTTACCAACAATGCCTCCGAAAGTCCCAGTTCTTCGGAAAAGTTTTTGCCATAATTACCAGGGACAAAAATAATTTCTTTATAACCGCGAGCATTCAGCACCGACAATTCAAGTTTTAATGACGCTTTTAAGGCCTCTTCGCTCATCGGTTCGACAATTCCCGACGTTCCAATAATCGATAAACCACCTTCAATTCCCAGTTTGGGATTAAAGGTCCGTTTAGCCAACTCAATTCCCTGCGGAATCGACAACTCGACTTGCCAACCCTTTGGCAACTCATTGTTTTGATTAATTTGAGGATCTGCCATGATCGTTTCTATTTCGCGGGTAATCATTTCGCGGGGCGTCGGATTAATCGCCGGTTGTCCGGGCGGAATACTTAAGCCCACCGAGGTTACCGTTCCCACTCCGATTCCTGCCACAAACTCAATCCCGGCTTTTTCTGCCGGACTGATCTTTGCAAAAATTTTAATCCCGTTTGTAACATCCGGATCATCCCCGGAATCTTTGATCACCGAACAGGAGGCTGATTTTTCGGAAAACGTCTGATCATGCAAGACCAAATCCAACGCCCAGCCTTTCGGGGTCATAATTTCAACGGTATCCTGCCGCTGCTGCTGTAAATACATTAACAACGCTGCCTTGGTTGCGGCTGTTGCACACGAACCGGTGGTATAACCATAACGCAGTTCTTTGCCGTTTTTTTCAATGGTTTTATTAAACATCAATAACCTCCATTACAGAAGCGGATAATTTTTTTTAATCAGCAACGTCGATAGATACGGAATCTTGCCTTTCAATACGTCAATATCCCGAACAATCTGTTGGGTTTCCATTCCGATGTTGGATACCAGCACAAAACTTTTTTCCAGCCCGCGAGCTTCCAGTTCCGCAGCCATCCAGGCATTATTAGCCGATATTTTCATGACAATAATATTTTGATGAGCATCTAAAATCGCTTTTATTTCATCTTCCGGTTGGGTCATTGCCACAATCCCCAATGATTCTTCGCCCTGTGTCAAGGGAATATTAAGCTGTGCTCCCAAATTACAAAAAGACGGTACGCCAGACAAAGTAACCACTTCAATATGGCGCTTTAACAAATATTCCATCACATAAGAATAGGTACTAAAAACCATTGGGTCACCCAAAGTAATAAAAGCCACCGTTTTTCCCTGGTTCAAAAGCAACTCAATCTCATCGGCATTTTCTTGCCATTGCTTTTCCAGTGTTTCGCGTTCCTGAGACAACGAAATCATCGGAAAGTTCATTTCTAAAACCTTTGTTAAATCGGTAATATGGCTTTTGACAATTTCAAAAGCAACACTGGTACTACCCCTTTTTTTTACCGGCGTAATCACCACATCACAGGCATCCAATACCTTAGCAGCCTTAACGGTCAATAGATCCGGATCACCAGGGCCAACCCCAATCCCATAAAAAATTCCTTTTTTTGTTGTCATCGTTTCTACCATTCCCGTCCCAATTGATACAGCATCGCATTAAGAATTGCTGCTACCACCGGGCTCCCGCCTTTTCGTCCATTAATCCGAATGATCGGACTGTCAATCTGATCCAACGCTTCCTTCGATTCGGCCGCCCCGACAAAACCGATCGGAGCACCAATAATCAGGGCCGGTTTAGCATTGCCAAGTTTCACTTGTTCGATTAACGTATACAGTGCGGTGGGGGCATTGCCGATGGCAAAAATACCAACGCTATCGTCTTTTAAAGCTTTTTCCATGCTGATAGTCGATCGGGTTACGCCGCGTTCTTTGGCGGCTGCCGCAACATCGGCGTCATGAACATAATTGACAATTTCAATTCCTTGATCAGCCAATGCTTTTTTATTGACCGCAACTTGAATCATCCGGGTATCGGCATAAATTTTCTTGCCTTGTTTGAGCGCTTCGATACCACTTTCATAACCGTCGTTTAAAATTTCCAGTAAATCGGCATATTCAAAATCAGCGGTGGTATGGATAATCCGTTTAACCATTGGTGCAATCGCCGCGGGGAAAACCTTGTCGCCCAGCTCTTCAGTAATGATCTCAAAACTACGCTCTTCAATTTCTTTCGGGTTGTTAATATATTCCATATTGTCTCACTTTCAAGATTTAATTTTTTATTTTAATGGACCTTTATTTCAAACGATGTTTATTCAAACTTCGTCAATGGTAATTTTTATGCCACCTGAAATCAGATGATTTTTATAAATATCGGTATAAGAAGATTCCGGCACTGCTCGTTTTAAGGCTTTTCTGAAGGCCTCTTCCTGAAAAGCAGCCTCGTCATACATAATTCCAATCACGGTGCCGCTATGCCCAATGATGGTTCCCAAACCACCAAAATCACGGGACAAATGATGCAGACACTCAAGATAGTTTTTATTTAACCGTTTCTGATTGAGAAAAGCACTTTTGGTACAGGCTTCCCCAATCGCTTGCAGATTATTACTTTGAACTCCGTTTTCAAATTGGATGATTATTTCGGCAAAACTTTCTAAATCCTCAGGCCCATAATCGTCCTGAGTTTCATTAAACGACATCGTATCAATCCCGCCTTTAAAATCAATGATCATTAAATCGGCTTCGACCGTTCCGTCAAATTCTTTTAATACCGAACCGTCAATATGATTAAATAGATTTAGTTTCTCAAACATCAGATTATCCGAAGGTTCAATCCCGGTACAAAGTCTTCCAATCTCGGCCGCCGTTAGTTCCAGTCCAAAATAAGCAGAAAGTCCGGCCGCCATCCCGGCGATATCAGCAGTACTGCTGGCCATCCCTTTTTCCAGCGGAATATCACTGCTCATGGTAAAATGCAAGTGTTCTTTTTCTTTTTGTGAAAGCTGGTATTTTTGAAAAATCGCTTCCACCTGTTTTACCGTTTTCGGTCTCAGGGTCGCCAGATTTCCACGTCCTTCCTCAATGATGATGCGGGAATAACGATCGATCGGACTCGATACCAGACAAGGACTGCCCTTATACCAGCCCTGGATAAACTCACCACAGGTTCCCGGTGTTTCAACCTTGACCCGCCTCATACTTGCCCTACCTTATGTTCCAATACGACATTCAAAAGCCGCATTAAAAACAGCGGATTACTATAAAAATGAATGTGCGGATAACCCGCCAAAACATTTTTCTGCCGATAACCACAGGTCCAGGTTTTTCCTTTTTTGGTTATCACATAAGCCGTTGGCAGTTTTACTGCCGTTTTTACTAAACTATGATGAAATTCATGCCCCCGAACTTCAATAGTTTTTCCTTCCAGGTAAGCCGTGATGTTAACATAACCAAACCGTTGCAGCCGTTTTGTCATTTCGGAATCAGCATCTAAAAATCCCACTGCCGCATTTGTTTCGCCACTGTTTAAAGTCATCGATTTGGTCAAGTACATCAAACCTCCGCATTCAGCATAACAGGGCAGTCCGGCCTCGAGTTTATTTTTTATCGCCGTCAGCATTGACGTATTTGCCGCTAATTCAGCTCCAAACACTTCCGGAAACCCACCGCCGATATAAAGACCATCGATATTCTCCGGCAGCTTTTCATCGGTTAAAGGGCTAAAGGTCACGATTTCCACGCCCGCATTTTCCAGCGCTTTAAAATTATCTTCATAATAAAAGTTAAACGCCCGATCTTTCGGAACTCCAATGCGCAGACCCTGATATTTATCTCCATAACCCGAAAAAGGATCGACAAATATATTTTTAGGCTGCTGATGTTTACTGATTTCAAATAATCGGTCCAAATCAATATAGGTTTCGGCCAGTTCCCCAGCCTTATCGACCTTTTCTCTGAAATCAGCAATTTCTTCCACCGGAACCAAACCCAAATGGCGGCTATCCATAACAATATCAGGATTGTTGGGGAAATAACCCAAACAAGTGACATCGTTATACGCTTCAATCATTTCTTTTAATAACTGATAGTGCGAAGCTGACGAAATCCGATTGATAATTACCCCGACAATATTGGTCTGGGGATCAAAATCAATATACCCTTTGACCAACGCTGCCGCGCTTTTGGCCATTCCACGACCATCAATAATCAAAATTACCGGGGCCCCAATGGTTTTTGCCAGATAGGCACTGCTCCCCACATCTGATCCCAGACTATGGCCATCATAAAGACCCATCACGCCTTCGGCAATCCCCAGATCATTTTCATCCAGACGCCGAAAAAACAGGCCTTGAATTGTTTCTTCATTCAACATCCATGTATCCAGATTAATTGATGGCTCGCCGGTTACAAAACGGTGAAACATTGGGTCAATATAATCCGGTCCGGTTTTAAAAGGTTTAACCCGAAGCCCTCTTTTTTTAAAGGCTGCCATAATTCCCATGGTGACAGTTGTTTTTCCAACATTGCTACTAGCACCCGCTAACATAAAATAATTCACACTAAGGCCTCCCTTTCAAATGACATATTATCTTAAATCGCTACTTTTTAACATGCGACAAATTTTTTATTTTTTCGACAAATTCCTGATGGTCATTGATTTCATTAACTGCTTTATGGGTTTTGATTTCGGTTAACCGTTTTTGCAACAAGCCTTCAGTAAAGTCATTATTAAAACAGTTCTGGTGAAAATAAATCTCACCGTTAATATCTTCCAGCCCCATTAAATTGTTAATATTGCCATAACCAAAGGGCAAATCTGAAATCAGCACGAAATCGCAGTCTTGCATCATTATCAGATTTTGCTGCTGTTTTTCGATACTAATGGTATTAAACGGTGTCTCTACCACCATCGGAATTCCCAACACATCACAGATTGTCCAATCATCGCTCCCCTGATTCACCACGCCCGCGCTTAACCGATGACCCATAGCATCCAGTTCTTCCAAAACTTGAGCCGCCCGGTTCCCACCGCAAATAACATGAATTCGCAAACTCCGATAATCTTCCGACTCTTTAATGACCCGCAGCGGAATGATTTCCGGTTTTCCAAACAGCTTGTTTTCTTTAATAAACATCTTCATTTCATAAACTTTTTTGAGATTGGCTTCGGTGATGACTTCCTTGGGTGTCCCGTCAACAATCACTTTGCCATCGTTCATCAGGATCAGCCGGTTACAATAGCGGGCCGCCAGATTAATATCATGAAGAACTGCCACCACAGTCATCGATTTTTCCTGATTTAAGTTGCGAATCAACTCCATGACTTCAATCTGATGGTGAATATCCAAAGCTGAAGTTGGTTCATCGAGAAGAATAATATCCGGTTCCTGAGCAATCGCCCGAGCAATAATAACCCGTTGTTTTTCACCCCCGCTAAGATTATTGTATAAACGTTTTCGAAACCCCAAGGTTTTTGTCGCCCGCATCGCTTCAGTAACGATATCATAATCATTTTTACTTTCTTTGCTCCGATAGCTAAGGTAGGGATTTCGGCCCATCAAGACGATATCCTCGACCGTAAAGTCATAGTCAATATCAAAGGACTGTGGAACCACTGCCACCATTCTGGCCCGTTCTCTTTGAGTATAACTGAGATTATTTTTTTCTTCCAGAGTAATCACCCCAGATTTTACCGGCAGCAATCCCGACAAACATTTTAACAGGGTAGATTTTCCGGTGCCATTAGGGCCAATCAGACCAACAAATTCGCCTTGACAAATGGTGGCATTAAACCCCTGCAAGACATTAGTTTCGCCGTAACCGGAGACAATATCTTTAAAATCCAACATAATTTTGGGCATTAACCGTTCCATCTCAAACCCCTCCTTTTTTTCGTTTTCTCAAGAGATAAACAAAGAAAGGTCCGCCAAAGGCTGCTGTAATCACACCCACTGGAATCTCCTGTGACGTCACTGAGCGTGCCAGGGTATCGCATAAAATTAGAAAGGCACCGCCAAACAATACCGAAAATGGTACCAATGTACGGTGTTTTGGCCCTGTGACCATTCGAACAATATGCGGAACAATCAATCCAACAAAACCGATAATCCCAGTAACCGCCACAACTGCCGCCGTAATCAGCGACGAGGAAAAAAGGATTTTCTTTTTTAACGCCTCGGTATTCACGCCCAATTGGGTGGCGGTTTCTTCTCCCAACAGCATAATATCCAACTCCCGAACCGAAGTTAACATAATCACACAGCCAATCAGCAGATATGGCAATATGATTAACACCTGATCCCAACCTTTACCATTAAGACTCCCCATGATCCAAAAAATAATTTGATTCATACTGTCATTATTGAAGATCATTAGCAGCGACATAAACGCGCCCAGCGATTGCCCAATCGCGATACCACTAAGTAACAAGGTTGCCACCGGCACCTTACGCCCAACTCGGGAAATGTTATAGACCAGCAAAATAGTTAAAAAAGAACCCGTAAAAGCTAACAGGGCAATCCCATTACGGCCTAAAAAATTACTGGACAAATTCATTACAATACCAATTGATGCCCCTAAAGCAGCCCCGGAAGACACCCCCAATATATACGGATCAGCCATCGGATTTTTAAAAATTCCCTGATATGCCGCCCCGCATAATGCCAACGCGCCACCCGTCAAAAAAGCTAAGATTACCCTTGGCAGCCGAACATTCCAAATAATCGCGATCGCTCCTTCGCTGATGTTTTCCATCCCCAAATTAATATGAGCGATCTGCTTTAACAAAATTTTATTCGCATCCCAAAATGAAATTGACGCAATCCCAATTAAAGTACACAGATATATAATTGCCAAACATATTACAATCGATAATGGTAAGGCATATTTTTTCAATTTTCTCATAGTTGCTCCATCTTATCAATTTTATCTGTTCACTTCTGACTTCTCTCGCTTTAACCCAAGAAAAACCAGAGGCGAACAGATTTCGCCTCATTCAAATCTGAGTGAATCACCATGATCCACTTATTTTGAAAATATTTCCGGATAAACATCTTCTGCCAACAAAGCCAATCCTTCAACAATCCGGGGACCAGGTCTTTGAATCTGGTTACTTTCCGGATCTAAAAATTTATAATATGTAATATCGTCGTTTTTAATCGCTGTGATTTTATCAAAACCCGGCGTTGCCTTGATTTGGTCCGGGGTGCTATATAACGAAATATAGACATCCGGATTACTGGTAATAATCTGTTCGGTACTAAGCTGTGGCCACGGGGTTGCGGCATCGGCAGCAATATTTTTAGCATTGATATCAGTCAACATTGAATCCATCATCGAACCGGGGCCGGCACTAAAAAAGTCGCCGACATCAACAAATACCGATTTCTGAGTCGTGGCTGTTTTCGCTTTATCGATAATGACCTGACGGTCCGCAATCATTTTTTTGACGACTGTTGTCGCCTGATCATTGGCGTTTGTTGCTTCACCGGTCGTGATAATATTGTTCATGATTCCATCAATACTTGTCGGACTAAACACCACTACTTTTGCTCCGGTTGCTTCTAATTGTTTTCGTACATCATCAGAAATAAAGTCCGAAGCCAATATTAAATCGGGTGACAAGGTCATAATTTTTTCTATATTAGGTGCATTAAAGTCGCCAATGCTGGCCACTGCTAAGGCTTCTTGAGGATAATCATCATAATCGGTCCGGCCAACAACCTTATCACCTTGATCAATGGCGAACAAAATTTCCGTCGATGACGGCGATAGTGAGACAATTTTTTGAGGTTCTTTTTCAATCGTAACGACATTTCCCAGATCATCGGTTACTGTTACCGGATAGGTAGTCGCACCGCTTTTTGTTTCAACACCCGAAACAGCCGTTGACGTTTCGCTTTGTTGGCATCCGGTAAAGGATATCATTAAAGTCAAAACGACAAAAACAATCCATAAACTTCGCATCCATTTCTTTTTCATTTTCTGCCTTCTTCTTTTTTTATTTTTTTGCAATTTTTTGCAAAAATAAATCCAGCTTCCTGTGGAGGCTGGATACTAAACAAAAGGTTTAATTCGCTTCTTCCCACCGAAGAATTTCTATGATTTATGAGTGTCCTGACTTTCACTTCATCCTCAGTTCTTCCTTCCCATCAGTTAGACAGTGGTTTTAAAACTTTGTCAGTAATTACAGTAGCGGGGGCTGTAGGGGGCTTCCACCCCTTTCCTCATCACTTTTCTATTATATTAGTGGAAGTGTATCATAGAACGGGAAATTTTTCAATTGATTATTTTACGCGTGGGATCGTAAAAATGACTAAACTTAAAAAAAGCCGAGACTTCACGACAAATTTCTACAGCATTTTTTAGTTATTTACTCGGATACGTAATCCGTTCGAAATTCTCGCGCTTGACAATAAGCATCAACATTCGAACCCTTAATACAGCGAATAACGGTATCATTTTTATTAATAATCCAATCTCCAATAAAATCAACATCATGTAAAATTGTTAGATATTTTAACCGCGAGCAGCCATGAAAAATCCATTTTCCAAGCCGCTTCACACTTTTGGGGATGACTACCTCTGTAAGATTCTTACAACGATAAAAAGCACTTTCTTCAATTTCAGTCACCCCTTCAGGAATACTCAGTTTCCCTTCCAATCCCGAAAAATAAAATGCTTCTTTGCCAATAAACTTTAGTTCTTGCGGAAAGCTGAACGCCTTCAGATTTTTGGTCCGATAAAAAGTCCGCTTTTCAATTCTTTTAATGGTAGGCGGCAAAACCAACCCTTTTAATTCTTCACATGATTCGAAAGCACTTTCACCAATAGCCTTTAAAGCGCTATTTTTCGATATTTCGACCTGCGAAAGGGCAATACAGTTTTTAAAAGTACGCGCCGGAATAGTCTGAATCCCATCGGGAATTTCAATCATCAACAGATTTGCACAACCCATGCAAGCCGCTTCCCCAATTTCTTTTAACGTCACCGGCACTTTAAGTGTCCTCAGCGCCGCACAGCCTTTAAAGGCATTTTTATCAATTTTAGTCAATCCCATTGGCAGAGTCAACTTTTTCAGACCCGTTTTATTTTCAAAAGCACCGAAACCAATACTATCATAATTTTCGTTAATCACTATTTTTCCCTGAGTATAGATTTTAACCTTGTCCTTTTCGAGTGTTCTGATCATTTCACTACTCCTACGCATCAATTAAATATTCAGTCTGGTATTCATATTTTTGACAATACTGATCCACTTGCGACCCTTGTTTACACTGTACCTTAATGTTTTTTCGATTAAAAAGCCATTCTCCCAAATATTCCGGATCATGATGAAAAACCACTTTTTCCAGTCGGGTGCAACCATGAAACGCCCATTTTCCAATCTGTTTAACATTTGGGGGAATCTCAATCTCACACAAATTTTTGCATTTGAGAAAAGCACTTTCATCAATGATTTCCAACTGCTCATTAAAATCGATTGTCAAAAGACCGCAATTGTAAAATGCTTCGCGACCTATTTTTTTCAAATTCATTGGTAATTTCACTTTTTCTAAATTCTTGCATCCACAAAAAGTTCTAAAATTTATTTCTTCCAATTGATCCGGTAAGGCCATCATCGTTAATGACTCACATTCTAAAAAAGCACTATCGCCAATATAGCTGATATTATCATGTAAAACAACTTCATCCAAAGAACGGCATTTTTTAAATGTTTTTTCTTCAATCCTTTTTATCCGCCAGGGAAGATTGATCGTCTTCAATCGCAGGCAATCGTAAAAGGCCCCTTTTCCAATGCGCCATACCCGTTTCGACATTTCAATTTTATTCAACATCGTACACCCGCGAAATGCTTCATTTCCAATAACGGTCACACTGTTTGCTAAAACAACTCTTCTAACCTTGGTAATATTTTTAAAGGCGCCTGCTCCAACTTGATTAAACGGTTCCGTTACATCAATTTGTTTGTTTTTTAGTTTTTTAACTTCCCGGTAATCAAAGATTTTTTTCTGGCTTTCGGTGTCATTGACATGCCATACCAGCGTTTGCGGTCGCTCCGCCATCTTGCTATAATTTTCCATCGCCACTATTCTCCATCTTCACTTTATCCTAAATTACCATGCTCTACCAAAATATTTTGCTCTGCAATCAATTCATCATGATTCAATCAATCCATATTTTTTCTTAATCCGTTCGATCTTTTCAATCATCGGTTTTGCCGCAACCAACAGAAAAAAAACAGTTGCGCAGGCATGAATCAAATCAAAGGGCGCACCCGAGATATAAACAACCAAAATTGACTTCCAGTTAATAATACTGGACCACATCAGCAGCGAAGCCATATTCATAATCCCGCCATAAATAAAAAAGGTTGCCAGAAAGCCATACAAACATAACGGACCGCGACTTTTTTTCAGGGCTCCTTTACGCACCAGAATTCCGGCCAAAAAACCAATAATCCCAAATGCAAACATCTGCCATGGCGTCCATGGGCCCTGACCAAAAAAGAAATTGGAAATGAAACTGGTCATTGCTCCCACCAGAAAACCGGACTCGGCACCAAAACAAATCCCGGCAATAATCACAATGGCCACCACCGGTTTAAACTGTGGCAACATAAAAAAAGCAGCCCGCCCGGCGACCCCAATCCCCGCCAGGACAGCAATAATAATCAACTCACGGGCCTGCGGTTTACGTCCTTCGAAAACCATAAAAAAAGGAATAACGGTATAACAAACGATAACCAGACTGATAAAATAATACTTACGATCACCCATAAAAGAAATCCCAAACCAGATCGTGAGGGGGATCATCACCAGAATCATAAATATTGCCAGCCAGGTCCGTTTACTTAATTTTCTTTTGCTGCCCGGATCAATCGGTTCATCCTGAAGCATCACGTTTTCTTCTTGTCGCTTTATGGGAATTGGGATATTCAGTGAATCATCAATTCGTTTTTTTGGTTTGTTTTGGTCTGATTTTTCCAAAAACAAATCGAGAAAATCGTCTAATGATTTATCCTGCAACATCTAATCACATCCTTTACCGTAATTGCATTTTCAAAAATATGCCGGGACATGCGGTTTGCCGCCGTCGTGTAAAAACTATTGCCCGAAAAAAAGGCCCGCGGGGTATTGCTGGTGACAATATTGCCATCAAAAAACAATCCACAGACATCCCCGAATAATGCACAAAACTCAATATCATGGGACACCATTACAATGGTCACTCCATGTTCCTGAAGTTTTTTTAAAATCTGACCTAATTCTTGTTTAAAGTGATTATCCAAGCCTTTTGTCGGCTCATCCAATAACAGGATCTGCGGTTTCATCAACATGATTTTGGCCAATGCCAGACGTTGTTGTTCACCGCCGCTAAGATCATATGGATGTTGATCGAATAGTTGCGTTATCTGCATCAGTTCCGCAATTTTATGCACTGCTGTTTTTTTGTCGATCTCACTATCATAAGCGCTGCTCTTTTTTTCTTTGGTTCCTCCAATTATCTCATATAAATCCAGTTCAACCGTTTTTTTTACAAAAAGGCTCTGCGGATTTTGCGGCAAAACTCCCAACATTCCCTGAAACAGCTCTTTATCCGATAATTTCCGGACATCTTTGCCGTTAAGCAACACTTTCCCACGATAAGGTTTATTGAGTCCGGAAATCAACGACAATGAGGTTGTTTTTCCGGTTCCGTTACCGCCAACCAGACAATAAAATTCACCTTTTTTGACCTTTAGCGATAGATCTTTTACCACGTCCGGTAAATTTTTATCATACCGAAACCAGACATCTTTTAGCTCAACGACCGTTTCGTTTAATTCGGAAGCTCTTGTTTCAATCGGAATGGTTGTTTTTTGAGCTGAATGCTCCTGAAACAAAACACTCATCCACTTTCGCCCTTCCCTTACCGTAATCGGGCACACTTGCTGCGAATCCACTTCGGCAAAAATCTGCATCGGGGTCGGCATTGATAAAAACATATCATGGCCAATTATGTGTAGCTGTTTGCCGATATCCGTTGGCGTTCCGCGGGCGATTATTTCGCCCTCATCCATTACTAACACCTGATCAGCCACCGGTAAAATATCTTCCAGGCGATGTTCAGTCATAATAATGGTTGTTCCCAAATCGCGATTGATTTTTTTAACCGTCTCCAAAAAATCGGAAGCGGCAATCGGATCTAACTGCGAGGTTGGTTCATCGAGAATCAGTACCGAAGGGTGCATCGCCATAATTGAGGCCAGATTCAGCAACTGTTTTTGCCCCCCCGATAATTCGACAACATTTCGTTTGAACCAGTTCTGAATTCCAAAATAGGAGGCCATTTCCGCGACTCTCAAGCGAATTGTCGGGGTATCATAACCCAAGCTTTCCAGTCCAAATGCCAATTCATGCCAAACCTTATCAGTTACAATCTGATTTTCCGGACTTTGAAGCACGTAACCAATTTCCTGACTTTGGGTTTTTAAATCAGCGTCTTCGAGTTTCTTTCCCTGGTACAAGATTTCCCCGGTGCGCTGACCATGCGGTGTCAATACCGATTTAAAATGCCTCAGCAAGGTACTTTTGCCACAACCACTTTTACCGCAAAGCACGACAAAATTACCTTCGTCAATTGTTAAATCGATGTTTTTTAAAGCTGGTTTTTTTATTTCGGGATAGTTGAAAGATAAGTTATTCACTTTTATTATTGTCATTTGATAGTTGATGATTAAAATAAACCATCAAGGCCTCCTTCTTAAATAATCTTTCGAATCGATCTTATGACATTTCCACGCCAACACGTATTTCGGTATTTATTTTTTTTTCGGGAATCACTGCTTTTAGTTTTTTCCATTTTAAAAATGACAAACCATCAACCCACACCGGGATTAAGCAGAAAACGAAAAAAATAAAATACGTCAAAAAGCTGGCTAAGGTTAAGGGACTAATTCCATTAATCACAATGATCGGGTTATACTGAACAAAAGTATTGCCCATGGATACCCCGGTTATAAACAGAATTAACAATAACGCCATAATTATTAACATCATTTTGTCTCGTTTATCAAAACGGTAAATCGAAAAGGCTGTTCGACCTCTTAAACCATAACCTCTGGCTTTCATGCTATCGGCTGTTTCGATGGCATTTTCAAGGGCCCAGGTCACCATAATCGATAGGATCGTTACCCCATGTCGAGCCCGCATCAGAATATTCCCATTGCTAATATCTCTGCCAATACATTTCTGACCTTCGCTGATCACCTTCAGTTGCGCTTTAAACTTGGGCACAAACCGTAACGCCATCGAAAATATCAGCGACAAGGCCGGAATGATTTTTCCAAACAGATAAATAAATTTGTCTGACGTCATAATAATGTTGTAACAGGAAAACCAGATTATTACCTGGATTAACATGACCGCCATCACCCATCCGTAGATAATTGATTCAAAAGTAATGGGGTTGCCATTTTTTAAATAAAAAAGAATCGTCACACCCGCATGATTAAACAACGGATTGATCAATGCCACAATAATAAGCATCGGGAACATAAACAATAAATTGAATTTCAGTACCTTCTTCCAGCCCTGAAGCACAAAAGCATAAACAATGGCCGAAATCAGCGATATCCCTAAAACCACCGGATGATTAAAAAACATACTAATGATCAGAACAACCGCAAAATATAAAAAATTGATAATCGGATGATAAGTCGAAAAAGCATCCTCCATTGGTATCCTCCTTAATACTTTAATTATTTAATCTACCACATGCTATTATCGCCAACATCTTCTCCGAGATCGCAAGTATAAACCCAGTTAATAACATCCCCATTTTCAACCACATATTGACTACATCCATAATTCGGAAACCAGCCATTGACATTGTACATCCAGCCCGAAAGTTCACCGCCATCTTTCTCATAAAGCTGATTGATACCTTCAACATAAGCAGAATTATAAGCCGGGGTAAAACTTGATTCCATATGAATATCATTCTCCCGACAGACTCGCTGTAAGACATCGTGAACGGTATCGCCTTCCGAAAAAGCAACCTCCGACGGATATAAAATCCAGCCATTGGCCGGAACAAATCCCGCTTTTCCCGATGGCAGCCGATCCATATGATCAAGTAACGTTGCGCAATTAATCGACACTGTGCAGATATTACCGGCTGCACTACTCCCAGTCGCGCCTTCGCCCGCTGTGGTACTGCCTCCGGTGGTGCCAGTATCTCCTGCGCCCGCACTTTCCGGTGCCACAGTTTTACCGGCCACCACATAATAATCATCACCGGTTTCAATAACTTTAAATGATAATCGCGTTGTCTCTGACAGATTGTCAAAGGTGGCATTGCTCATTTTGGCAACGCTGCCGCCATCCACTTTACAAAGTGCGGCGCTATCGGCATCCCATTTTTCCGGAAGCGTTATTGTTAACGTTGGAACTGTTATTAAGCCGTTGGTTCCCGCTATTTTCATCGCAATCCCATAGGGCGCATTGCCAGCCCCGGTTTTAACCCCCTCGAGGGTAGTGCCCTGCGTGGTAAAGACAATTTTTAGATTCTGATCGGCCGGATTTTTAATATCTTTGCCATTATATGACCAGACATAGCTAATCCCGTTTTCATCTGTTCCCGAAAAGGTAACAGTTCGGTCCTGATCAGCAATCGACCTGAATTGCGCTGCCGTAATAATGCCGTCTTCCGGAATTTCTGTATTATCTGCCAATTCCACCACCGCTGTCGAGTCATCGTCAGTCAATGTGGCACTAATCTTACTGCAGCCCAATGTTGTCACGGCAATCAAAATCAGCATCATCAGCAAAAATAACTTCTTTTTTTCAAACCCTTCCTTCATTTTCTTCTCCTCAACTATTTTTCCTGACTTTATTTTTAGTCATTTCTAAACGATCAAAAACACTGTTTTAATAATTGTTACCTGAGCTGGCTTCATTGATAAAGGCCAAATTTAATTTTTACCCGCTCCAATTTCTCGACCATTACCGGCCCCAGCATCGCTCCAAAAAACGCCGTTCCCAAAGCATGAACAGCATCGTATGGAACACCGGAAAGATAAAGCAATTTCATCGAATTCCAATCCATCTCCATCCCCGAACCTGAAACCCCAGCCGCCATTACCAATGCCGCAATGTTCATAATACCGCCATAAATAATGAAGGTTGTCAAAAATCCAAAGACACCGATTGTCAAACGATCGGCTGGTAAGCGCTGATGTTGCAGTAATAACCCAATTAGCAAACCGAGTGCCCCATATCCATAAAGCTGCCATCCGATAAACGAGCCTTGCCGATTTAAAAATAAATGAATCATAAAACCAACGAAGATCGAAAATAAGACACAAACAACCGGTCCGAAAACAATTTTAAAATCGATTTCTTTTTTAGTAAACGCCAGATCTTTGTTAAAACAGATTCCACCTAAAAACCCCAGCAACCCCCAGCAAAACATTTGCCACGGCGTCCAAGGGCCTTGCCCGGCAAAAAAGTTCACAATCAACCGTGCCATTGCGCCGGTTAAAAAGCCCTGCTCCGGTCCCAAACAAATACCTGCAATAATAATCAGCGCTCCTCCCGCCTGAAAAGGTGTGATCATAAAAAAAGCCAAATTACCACAAGCGGCAATCGCTGCCATTGCCGCAATCAACACCAATTCCCGTGCTTCCGGTTTGCGATTTTCAAACGATAACACAAACGGGATAAAACTATAAAAAATTATCAACAAGCTAATAAACAGATACTTGCGATCCCCCCAATAGCTAACACCTACCCAGATCGTTAATGGAATCAGCACGAGTATCAGTAATGAAGCAACCAAAGTGCGTTTTTTAGAAATTCGCAACAGTATATTCTTTTTATTTATCTTATGATCAACCGTGTTCATGCGCTTTTTATTCTCTTTTTCTTAATAATATATAACGTTAATCCCGCTGCCCCGGTAATAAAAATCACAACTCCGCCAAAAATGAGCGGCCCATTGTTTTGATCGATCAACAGATCATCCGAATTTTCCATCCCTTCAGTTTTTGATTTGGGCTGATAAGTGCCATTAAAGGACCACGGCGTAAAACTATCTTTAGCGGCTCCACCCTTTGACGCCGCGGTTGCAGAAACACTTCTTCCCGACGAGCTACCCGTGGCTGAATTTCCACCGGCTCCGTTTGTTGAAACATTGCCACCTGTTTTACTCGTACCAAAACGTTTTTCATATTCATTTTGAATATCATCGAGATCCGTTTCTTTATTAATAACGGCCTTAAACCCATCCGTGATACCAAAAATCCAGGGTTGTCCATTTTTCATGCGATTATAGGAAATCATCGCCTGCATTGCCTGATAAGAAGCCATTCCGTTTAAGGTTCCCGGTTCACCGCCACCGTTTCCAGTGCCGCCGGTTTTAATATGCATAAAACCACCACCATCAACATAATAAGTCATGAGATCCGAAATGACCCAATGATCACTTTTAATAAACCGGGCATCGGTTGCCGGATCAATCCCCAAAGAAGTTAAAGCTAAAATAACCTGAGCCGTACTTTCAGAGGTTTCCGGTGCGCCAAAGGTTCCATAACCGCCGTTGTCATTCTGCAATCCCGCCAACACCTTCACCGCTCGGTCAATCACGACCTTAATATCCTCACGATCCTGATACTTGGCCAAAGCTTGCAATGTCATTGCCGTCACATCAGTATCCGGTTCGGCATCAGCACTATCCGCATACAACGAAAACCCCCCACGAACACCACTGCTTGTGACAACTTCCCGATCAAGAATCGTTTGAATCAGCAGTTCCCGAGTTGTCTGGATACCAGTGGTTGTTAGCGGAATCTCGTAATTGTTTGAATCGAGGGCAATCAAGGCCCAAACATAGGCCATCATCCCGCCCCGTTTAATTTGTGTGTAGTTTGCCAATTTACTCAGCAAGTTATAACCACCAACGTTTGTCGGATCTTTGCCAATCGCGGTTAAGGCGATAATCGTTTTTGAATAATCGGTATTGGTCCGATCCCCCGAAATGGTCCCCTTACCTGCTTCAAGTTCTTTAACGACATTATTGTAAAAAAGTTCATAATAACCTTCCGGCACTGCATAACCGCCACGGGCAAAACACACCGTTTCCCATAGTCCACTTTCAATCGTTGGATTCGCCGCTGCCACTAACATATAATCCGATGTTTTGGCGATTGCTGTTGTTATTTCCGGCTCAAGGGTATTAATCTGCTCGGTACTAATTGATTGTTGCGTTTTAAGCGCCGTGTTTTCGCCAATCAGCCCAACCAAAGCTACATTTTTGGTTTTAAACTCAATTCGATTCTCAACAATCGTATACTGATCCTTGTCAATTACTGTCATCATTCCATCTTTATCCTGAGTGACAATTTTAAATTGATTGTAGTTCCGCCCATCTTTACTTAAAGGTAATGAAACCGTCATTACCTGATCCGCTGCAAAAATGTAGTCAATATTATAGTTACTCAAATCTTTTAATGACAAGGCGTATAATTTTATTAATTGTGCTTCCGCCAGATCAGTCTTTTCTTTTTTCATGCACTCAATAAACTTAGTATAGGTTATCTGCGTTGCGGTAATTTTTTTTGCTTGCAGACTCACATACCATGGCACCTCCACAATCAGATCGTTATCGCTCTGATTAAGCGATTTAACGGTTTCCTGAAGTTTTAAAATTTTATCGTTTGCCACGGTATCAAGTTGCTTCTTTTCGCTTTCAGTTAAACAATCATAGGCTTTTCCCAATCTTAAAAAATAGTCAAACGCCGGAGAGCCGACTTTTAATGACGACTCATCAATCTTGATTGCTATCTGCTTCATTAAATCATTTATTTTAAGTTCCAGATTATCTAAAATTTCGCTATTTTCAACAAGACTCTGTTGTCTCGCACTCAAAATTTCGAAGTCTCTACGCGCACTAGCTATCTGTTTTACATCATCTAAAGTTAAATTCGTAGCTTGGGGTAAATCGGCAATGGTCGCCATAACAATTTTTGCCGCCCACTCGTTTGATCGTTTGATCCTAATAATTTTTTTTTCACAAACTTTTAACTTAGCAATAACTTCTTCCGGAACCAAGGCCCGTTGTTCCCCTGTCAACTCACTTTCATAAAAACTTCTTGCCGCTAAAACCGCACCTTCATCTAAAAGACTAATCTGGTCAGGATCGGGCAACAACCGAATCGCTTCAATCAACTGATCTGCCTGTGCTTGATTAAACTCCAGCTCCTTCATTCGATCAACCAATGCCGCTAATTTTTCAGTTACCGTAACATCAATCCGATTTTTTGCGTTTTGGGGCGATGCCTCATATTCATCTTTTACCTGTTCCAGCAAAACCTTATCTGCTAAAGTAATCCATCTAATTTCCGGCAAGTTATTTATTTTCGCGGTGATATTATCTGCCAATTCCTGAGCTGTTGCCACGGTTACCTGGCAGGTAGCCTGAATATTATTAACTGTCTGGGCCGTAATCGTTGCTGTTCCTTTGGCAATCGCGGTCACTAGTCCTGACGATGTCACTTCAGCAACACTATTATCTGAACTAGACCACAATAAATCTCTTGAATCGGTTGTATCATCCGGAAAAAAACAAACGCCTAATAAATAGGTCCCCTGTTTTTCCAATGCCAATTGATTTAAATTTATTGTCATTCCAGTCATCGGAATAGCTTTTACCTTAACCTGACAACTTGCCCGCAAATTTGCGGCTACACTGACTGCGCTAACAACCGCTTCGCCTGGCCCAATCGCTGTGACCACACCATCTTCATCGACAACGGCTACCTCGGTATCCGAAGATTGCCACACCACCTCGCCGCCAATGGTTGCATTTTCCGGGTAAATACTAACACTCAGTCCGGCCGTTTGGGCAACATTCATTTCCATAAATCCAATCGGCAGCGTAATCGACTCTGTTGGGATCGGCTGCTGCGTCATAAGTTGTTCGACACTTCCATCAACCGCCTCCTGAGAGGCCTGGAGATCGGCAGCAATCGACACTGCCTGATTATAAATCGCTCCAAATGTCGAATCCGCTATTAGTTGATTAAAATACGGGCTCATTTCTAACTGCGCCAATACTGCTAACAATTGATCCTTATTCGCAGTGTCGATAGACGACACATTACCACTAAGGGTTTGTCCCAGATCAGCACCGTTTCCCCATAACGAAAATTGAACCCGAATAACGTCTCCAGCTTCGGGAATATATCCCGCCATTTCACTACCAATCAGTTGATTATTAATTGAACACATCCAGGCCGACATCGTGCTATAGTCTTGTTCTCCCAGTTGCCCTGGTGAATTTAAGCCAATTTCGTTTAAGCTGGCCGACGTCGGGGCCAACTCTCCATTCGTATTGGCCTCCATCGCGGTGATCGCCGCAGGCACACTATCGCCGCGGTCTTGAGCACCAACAATTGCCGCAAGCCCTTCACCTCGCCAGACCAATCCATTCCTTACGGTTCGAGTAAGAATACTTTCAAGATTTTCTCCGTCATTGATCGCGACCAGGGTTGGTTCCAAAATAAACCCACCCTGCAGCGTCAATTTTTCTACCGAGATCGTCACACTTTTTTGCGGTAATTCAGTTTGTTTGGCAATCAATGTCGTCATATTCGCGGTTAACACTAACACCACCAGCAAACCTAAATTGACGATCTTTTTAATTAACTTATGTTTCATTTTATCTCATCACCCTTATCTAAACTGTTTTACGGCTAAAAACTAATTAATCTTATTTCAGACTAAACTACTTTTATCAACAAACGGTCTTGCGGTTGAACCAGGTGCTGCTTCGCCCTTTGGTACCACCACTACCCGAATTCCTTCCAAGCGATAACCAAAACCGGCAGTTCCCGCACTTGCTCCATTTTGGGCCCAATCCAGCCAACCGAAATTCTGGGCATGGACTTGATAATACACATCAAATTGATTCGCATCTGATCCGGTCAACGTGATTTCAATCCCTTCCAGCCGTAGTCCCTGTCCTTTTGTTCCACTCATATCGCCATTGTTTTTCCAAAGCTTTTCCCAGCCCATATTTTCGATATGGGTTCTATACTGAATCCCCAGATCATAATCCGCGGCACCATCTAATTTAACTTCAATGCCTTCCAATCTTAACGAACGTCCTGAAGTTCCACTCATCTCGCCATTGTTTTTCCAGAGCTTTTCCCAACCAACATTTTGGATATGGGTGTGATAGGTGGCTCTAACAGGTTCACTTATCTCAGGAATCGCCGCCTTTAACTGATCATGCAGATCCCGAACCTGTTTAGTCGTCGCCTCCAGATTGGCCATCATCGCATCGGCCTGGTCGTACAAGGTCTTAAATGTTGCATCCTTCATGTATTCACTCTTATTACTGCTGCTGTTAATCTCCGCCAGCAATTTCGTCAATGCCGTTTTATCGGTTTGGTTGATCGGTGTCATTCCGCCTTGAAAATCCTGTCCCAGATCGGCACCGTAACCCCACAAGGTAAATTGCAACCGAAAAACATCGCCA
This sequence comes from uncultured Acetobacterium sp., assembly GCA_965140355.1. Lineage (GTDB taxonomy): Bacteria > Bacillota > Clostridia > Eubacteriales > Eubacteriaceae > Acetobacterium. The sequence continues at coordinate 692,451 of OZ223194.1, forward strand.
TCGGTTGGCGTATAACTATCCAATCCATAACCGGGAAAAACATTATTAACCGAATACATCCACCCGGCCATCGGGCTATAATCTTTTTCCGATAATCGATCTGGATAGGTTAGCCCCTCGGCCAAGGCACTTTCAGTTGTTGGTGCATCGCCAAAATCGGCATGTGATTGCATTTTCGAAATACAATCCGGCACCTTAACTTCTCCCGTTTGGGCGCCATATAATCCCACCAGATAATTATTTTTCCAGACAATATCACTACTTCCTAAAAACCGATCAAGTACCGTTATTCCGGTATCACCAGCATAAACAGGAATTTGTTGCGGTTCAATAAAATAACCTTCTCCCAAGGTAAACTTTTCCACCGCTATTGTAATCGTCCCCGTTTGATTTTCATCCTGAACCAGTCTTTCGGTTTGAGCAAATACCGATCCCGATAAAAACACCACCGCGATCATCATTAGCCCCCACAACATCATTGTTTTTCGTATCATTTTTACCATTTTTTCACCCTTCCCTACACTAAAATTACTTACAAAAAAAGAACTCCCACCTCAGTCAAAAAATGACTGACGACAGAAGCTCCAGAATATGCTGTAGAACTTTGTTTGGCATGTATCCCCAAGTGCGAAGGATTATGCCTGTTAATAAAGAATAGGTTCCCGGCTTATGCTCTCAGGCAATTACGGTAGCGCATCTGTTCAGGATTTTCACCTGGATTCCCCAAAGGTAAACGATCGGTTTCAGCGATCTAATTGTTTACCAAGCCTAATAGAATTTAATGAGTTTAAACTCACAATTCCCGGCATTCTTTATAACGATGATTAAATTGTTAAAATCCTTTATTTTGAAAACATCATTTAGTTATTCAAAATAAATTAATTCCAGCTAAATATTAACCAAATTTAATGGATATATAAAATATTAACATCGGTGTTTTGAAATTGCAACCGTTTTTTCGTTTTTATTACCCTTGAAATTAGTTTATTTCAAGGGTAACTATTTTTTCAACTTTAAAATTCTTTTCTGCCACCCTACTTATTCAACCTTATACCTCCAACTTTAAAAGCCAATCCCTATTTTGCGCCTCTTCCGATGGCCTTGTTCTGGATGTCAATATAGCCATCCAGTTGTTCCAAATTTTGTGCCAGCAACTCAAACACAACATATTCGGGTTCAATCAGATCAATAATATTTTTAACCAGCGGATGATCAAATGGCACATGCCAATCAATTTTTTTAATATGTCCAACCGTTTTAAGGTATCGCTCAAATGGGTCTTCAGTCTTTAATAGTTCCGCATATTCAGCTCGATGGTCCATCTTTAAATAATCTCCCGGCAATGACAAATTGACATGAATTCCCTTGATCCATTCTTTAAAACTTCCCAGTTTTTCAATCATCTTAAGAATATATTCTGCCCCTTCCCGAGCCGTTTTCAGATCGGGGTTGGAGATCATCAAATGGCTTAAGTCCAGCATGATTCCTTTGTTTTTGTAGTTGATCCGGTCTAAAAAGCGTTGTGCTTTTTCCTTATCCAAAAGCGTTAATCCCGGCCACCATAAATTTTCAAACAGCAGCATCACATCACTATCATTATCAAATGCCTGATTAACCAGTTCCACAGTTGCATCTAACACATCATCATCGGTATAATCGAATGCTCTTGTAAAAGAGTGCTCAGTTGTCACATGGGAGACATGGTAAACCATATACTCCACGCCAAATTCCTGAGCGCTCCGATATTCGTCGCGAAAGGCATCTATCAGAGTTTGCGGATGGATACCACCATAATATTGACGAACACCTTCAATTCCGCCAAACATCTCGCACACTTTTTGATGGTCATTTTTATAGAACTCCAACCAGGTCGGAAAATATTTCAAGTGAAGACCTTTTAAAATATGTCGAGGCAGGGTATCCAGATAATCTTCTTCATAACAAATCAATTCCACTCCATCCAGTTGATGTTTTTCTAAAAAGCACTCAACATTTTTCCAATCTTTCTGAAATTTATCCAGATCACCAGAATAATTAGAGATATTCATCAAATACATATCCTTTTACCAACCCTTCATCGATAACCGCAACGTTTTAATGCATTTTAGCATTTACTTGTTATCTAAATATTGTAGCCTAATTTATAATGAAATCAATGGTTGCTAATAAACGCCTGATCGTTGGTTCCGGCTTCAACCTCAGGAGGGGTTTCACCCTCTGGCACCACGACAATTTTAATGCCTTCCAGTCGGTTGCCAAAACCGGCGGTGCCAGCCCTGTCACCATCTTTGGCCCAGTTAAGCCAGCCAAAATTTTGCGCATGAACCCGATAATAAACATCAAATTTGTCGGCATCCGCACCGGTTAGTTCAATTTGAATCGCTTCCAGTCGTAACCCCCGTCCCTTGGTGCCACTCATATCACCATCAGCTTTCCAGTTTTTTTCCCAACCGATGTTTTCAATATGGGTTTTATAGTGAATACCCAGATCGCCCTCACTTTCCAGCTTAACCTCAATGCCTTCTAATCGAAGTGAACGACCAGCGGTACCACTCATTTCACCATTTGTATTAAATTCTTTTTCCCAACCATCATTTTGAATATGGGTTCGATACAAACAATCAACGGTCGGAAGCGTTGGTTCAACCGGATCAGTGGGATCTTCCGTCGCTTCAACTTTCGCCTTGACGGCATTGTATTGCGTCATATCGATACTGCTCACTTGACTTGTTGTCAAATTGAGTGAACTACGTACTGCATCCACTGCATCTAATGCTTTCTGCGCAGACGCCTTGTTAGCTGAAGTGATCGCTGACACCTCCGGCAATGCTAAAATAGCCGTATTAACCTTTACGGTCGAATTCGCCACGTCAGTACAATCAAACAATTGCTTTTCGTTACGGTATGATCGCACAATCGCCTCATAACCTCTGGCAATCTGACCTTCATCGGCAGAAAAAGATTTATTTATGTCCGTTAACATATCCAGCATGGTATAACCATTCTTAATGAAATCAGCTTGAAAAATATCAACGTTTCCAGTGCCAAGCATCATCAAGCTTTGAGCATTGGACCACGCATTATCGTATTCAATCCCACTGTAAAAAAGACCGGTATAACCTTGAATTCTGGCAAAGTAAGGAATAAACACGGTTTCCATTGCCTGTTTTACATCATAAAACTCATCGCCAACCTTGGCGTTTGGATCATAAAATGGGGCAAGCGGTTGAAATTCCATGATATACATATCAATCAGCGGATCGCCATGCGAAACCGCCCCTGCTAAAGCATTAGCTGCCAACTCATGAATATAGGCATGATCACGATCCGGCAGATAATTATAGGAATCAATCGCAAATTCGCTAACCTGTTTAACAAAATATCCATCCGATGGGTTTTTCCCATTGGTCAGCATTTCAATCAGATTATAGCCGCCAACATTTCTGGCATCATAACCGATCGCAGTAATCGCCAAGGCATCCTTGGCTACTTCATTGGCATCAAATCCTTCATTTAGGGGCTTACCCTGAGGATCTTTTTTATTTGATTGCTGATATTTTTGAATATAGGCATCATAACATTCGGTATAAAAACCATTATGCGGTGTATAACCGGCCCGAGCGGATGTAAAGATTAGCCAGGACCCATAAGCCTTGGCCGTTGTTCCAAATACCGCATCATGACCAGAAACACTTGCCGGCAAACGAGACGCTAAACTATCTTGAATCAGGTTTTCAGCGGCACTAATTAACGCTTCCTGTTTCGCACTACCAGGTACTGTCGTATTGCCATTATTGCTAAAAGAAGGCTTATTGGCTTCAAAGTCTTTATCTACTATTGGCAATCGACCTTCTTCGTACCAGTAGGTCAATTGATAATTACCGGCCAACGCCTCATCATATTCGATGATATATTGATTTAATAAATTGGGGATCGCTTCGTCAAAGCTGTAAGCTTCTGACGCCACCCCACTAAATTTAAGGGGATTTTGAAGCTCACTATCGGGAAACATCAAAACCAAACGGGCCTGACACTGATCGATAACCGCCTGGCTTTCTTTGCTTCCATCTGCAGCAACCAACTTGGCTGTGTAAGTGGCTTTAAGAAATTCATCCGCATTTTCATTAATTCCCTGTGCCGGAACAACCTTGTTGTCGATATTAAAAACTACTTTCACCGGGATATCGGTTTTGTTAGCAGCCGCTTTAACCGGTGTAATTCCAATTATTGTCATGGTCATCGCCATGATCAATAGGTAAGCTATTATTAGCCATGTTTTTTTTCTAATTTCTTGAACGTTTTTCATTTTCTACTTCTCCTTTAAAATTAAATCTGTCCCTTTGTTTTCGTTCGTTTTTTTTGCTTTCATCCTCCTTTTTTACGAACCGATACCAATCGTTCATTTTTTCACTACAACAGACTCAATCGCCTTAAAAAAGCCAACAAAAAAACTTCCATCAAAGTCAAAAGTGACTTATGATAGAAGTTCCAGAAGTTGCTGTAGAACTATTTGCTGCGTATTGTCCTTAATTGCGAAGAACAATGGCTGTTTTTAAAGAATAGGTTCCCGACTTATGCTTTATAGCAATTACGGTAGCGCATCTGTTCGGGATTTTCACCCGGATTCCCCCAAAGCAATCAAAATAGATGACTATTTTTTGCTAGACCTAATAGAATAATGTTATCGATTAACACTATTCCCGGCACTCTTTACTACATTATTCAATTAAACCCTACTGGTACTATAAAAGACAGCCCAGTAATTTATTAACCAAAGTTTATCATCTAAGCTATCAAATTGCAATAGTTTTTAGTTTATGTATATTCATTTGAAGCCCGTTTCCTTTAAATAACGATTGCTTGCCACCTGGTTATTAATCTTTCTGGTCACTAAATTTAACTGGTTATCAATCAGCTGTTGAACGTTTTTTAATTGATCTCTTCAACACTAAAAAACAGCGGCACCGATGCTTTTCGGTGCCGCTGCTAATTGTGTCCTTTCTTTGTGCAAATTTTAAGGGGATTTTATTTAAAAAGTAATCCGCATACTTAAGACAGTTACTTCTTAAAACAATGTCATTTTAATTTTTAACCAGAAAAGCGGTCTCAATACTGCCGTCTTCCGGTGTTGGAGCTGCCTCCCCTTCGGGTACCACAATGATGTGAATTCCCTCCAAGCGGTAGCCAAATCCCGCGGTTCCAGCTTCATCACCATTTTTGGCAAAAGCCATCCAACCGGTATTCTGGGCATGAACCTGATAATAAACATCATAGTTTTCGGCATCGGCACCGGTTAATTCAATCCGGATTGCTTCCAGCCTTAACGACCGGCCTTCGGTACCACTCATAGTCCCATCAGTTTTCCATGAATCTTCCCAGCCGATGTTTTCAATGTGGGTTTCGTAACGAATCCCCAGATCGACGTCAGCAGTATCGGTTCGTTTAATTTCAATGCCTTCGAGTCGCAACGACCGTCCCTGGGTACCACTCATAGCGCCATTATTTTTCCACTCCTGCCAACCCACGTTCTGGACATGGGTGCGGTAACTGAAATCAACGATCGGAATTTCAGTTGATGCTTTTGTTGCCACGACACCAAAGTCGGAGAAAGCACTCACTTTAAAGATCAGCGATTTCCCATCGGCAGACAGAGTCGGGGTAATCCCTTCGACGGTACCATCGGTTTTCTTATGATAGATTTTATAACTGTTATATCCCTATTGATCATCACCCACCGGCAACGTCAAGGTTACAAAGCCGTCAGGGTCATTATTAAATTTAGCCAAATCGTCGTCACTCATATCCGATTTGATGCTGTAGAGACTAACGATTTCAGCGTCTTTGATGTCGGATTCTTTCGCTACTTTTTTAGCGGCTTCAGTTTTGTCGGTATCATTTGTTTCGGGTTCAACCTTTAGACCAACGCCTTCCAGTAATCCGACCGCTTCAATGCCGGTCGCTTCGTCTTTTACCGGTGGCGTCGCTTTTTCCAGCTCAGCTAATTTCGCTTCGGCGGCAATCAAAGTATCCAGGTTGGTGATCAGAGATTTTTGAATATCCGTTAAAGCGTTATAAGCAGCACGAACAGCAACTACATCGGCCTTGCTGCCCAAAGCCAGTTTATCGCCAGATGACAAGCCGGCAATCTGACCGCTGACGGTTTCGGCCACAGCTTCAGTGGCTTCACCGGCCAACAGCTTGTCCATCTGATCTTCAGCGGCTGTCAGGGTGCTTAAAGCTGTTGTTTTAAGGGGATAGAGATGGTATCCACATCGTTGTGTTTGAATTTTCACATGAAATTTGTTGATATTGTAACCAAAGCAGAGCAGAAAAAGTTCAGTTTTTACCTGATTTTTGCCCCGTGTTAAAAAACGGGAGAAAGCATAGTCGTTTTTCAACACGCCAAAGGCGCCTTCCACCTGAATGGACCGATTCATACGAAGGTGTTTTCCCGTTTCGGTTATGATATTTTCAAAGGAAACCTGCTTTTTTTCGATGAAGTTTTTGGATACCTGCAAGCGGCGATTTCCTTTTGCACGGGTGCATTTTGTTTTAACCGGACATGCTTCACAACTTTCGCATTCGTAAATGGTTACGTCTGATCGATAGACAGTCACCGATGTCCGGTGTGTGATACCGATTGGTCGGAATTGTTTGTTATTGTGGCAGGTATATTCGTCGGTTTCAGCATGGTAAATCATGTTTTCCCGTTTACTGATATCCTTTTTGAACGTTTTCTTCTTCCATTTCTCATAAGTCTGAGGTTTAATGAAGGGAATATACTTGTTATCCGTGAAATAGCCGTAGTTCTTTTCGCTTTCATAACCGGAGTCGGCAATTACATTGATATAGCGGCAACCGATATTTTTCTCCAGATTTTCTAGCATGGGAATCAACGTTGTGAGATCATTGCGCTCCTGGAAAACACCCACGACGGTGATGTATTCACTCTCCACCCCGATTTGTACGTTGTAGGCGGGTTTGAGCTGACCATTGCGCATATGATCCTCTTTCATCCGCATAAAGGTCGCATCGGGATCGGTTTTAGAATAGCTGTTGCGGGTTTCAAAAAGTTCATGGCTGATCTGGTAGTTCTGTTGCCTGGTTTTATAGTCGGTCAATTTCTCAATCCATTTCTGCAGTTGCGTTTTTCGTTTGCCGATCCCATGAACAAAGGTGATCCCCTTGGCGTCCTTCTGTCTGAAGAAATCAGCAAGAATCCTTTCCAGATCTGCAACCAGCGTTTCGGTGGAGACCGTATAGCCGAAAAAACAGTGCTGATTCATTTCGTCAATCAGTTATTTTACTTTTTCCTGCATTTTGGCTTCATTTCGGCTTACCGTCTTTTTCCAGACAAAGGTATAGCGGTTGGCATTGGCCTGGATTTTTGTCCCATCGATAAAGACATTTTCCAATGGGATTTCACCCCATCGATTTAGTTGTTTGACCATCTGATAAAACAAGTCTTCCATCGATTCGGACAAGTACTTTTGCCGGAATCGGGCGATGGCAACGTGATCCGGCGGTTTTTGCCCACCCAACAGCCACATGAAGTTGATATCCCGTTTACAGGCTCTTTCGATTTTATGTGACGTATAGAGATTATTCATGTAGGCGTATGTAATGATTTTAAACATGATTTTGGGTTCAACTGCCGGTTTTCTCCCTTTTGAGGAGTATGCCTGATATAACTTTGTATAATACAATCCCTCTAACAGGTAGCTGTGCAGTCTCACTGAATCATCTGACGGTATTAACATTTCGAATTCCAATGGTAATTTTAGTTAATAAAATCCATTTAATTCGGTATAATTCTTACAGGTTAATTTAGTTTTTTGCATGACTTAATTATACCACTAATGCGGATTCTTCGGAATTCGCATTTTTTTAACACAAAAAGGGACTTCTGCATCATAGCTTATTCGCTATTTTGCAAAAGCCCAAAGTTGATTAAAGTTATGTTAGAATGGGCCTACTGCTATCCAAACATTACTTTCCGGATCTAATACGTAAGCCGTTCTACCCAAATCAGCGCCGCCAAACATGGTAAAGTCAAGCTCAATATTGTCATTTTCATTTAATGTCGTGCCAAGACCCCAATTAGCATAATTATCATTATTTAATTCAATCATCCAACCAGAATTATAATTATAATCTTTTTCGGTTAAATAATTAGTGGTTGCAATCGTGTTGGTCCAAAAATGCGATGTTCCGTACAGTGTGTCAATAAAAGCAGGTGCATCAATGTCATCTACGTCATCTTTAAACTCATAATCAACATTCGTAGCAATTGTATCGTCACTAGCCGTTCCATTATCATCAAAGAATTTATTTGTGGAAGAATGACCATCGACTTCCACGGCTTTGATATAAGATCCATAACCAGTTTCTACAATATCCACGTCAACGCCGGTGGCAACTTCTGCCGCTTCAATGGCATCTTTTAAGGTCGGATTGTCTTTGTTAACAGTAACCGCTTGGGCATTAACTAATGTTCCCCCGTCCATGACTGCCGTCTTAATAGTAACGGTGGCATTCACGGGCGTGGCGGCTTTAACGACACCCATTCCTGGCAATGCCAGCATTGCTACCGTCAAAATTGCGGCTGAACCTACCATCACTGCCTTGTTTCTCATCCAACTAATACTTTTGCTCATTTTAATCCTCCATAAATTTTGTTTAAACAGCAATTTGAATCTTGACATCACCGCCAATAGAGGGTAAACTAAATTATAATTTTCTAATGTGACTTGTTGTCACCCACCTTGGGAATCTTACCAATTCCTGAGGTTTTTTATTTGCCCTCATTGCCAAAAACCATCGTTGAACCAGTGCCCTGCAGTCAGTTGGCCGGTTCCTCCAATCGAATAAGACTACAGTTCTGCTCTTCCTGCTTTTTCACACGCGCCCCCTTTCTGTTTGTTAACCAAACCCTGAAGCCCAATGCTTCACATTTATTCTCAAGGTGTAACCACCTAGAGTATCATTTTAAACGCGTTATATTATTTAGTTTTCAATATCACATCAGGCAATCCGCACCTTGTCTTTCCTGGCGTCCCACTCTTCATTGATTTGGTACAATCCTTTTGCTTCTTCAAAATACGCTCCGCATTCCGGACAGGTTCGCATTATTGTTTTTTTATTGCCATTTCTCTCTCCTTTTTAAAACAAAAAAAGAACTCCCATCAAGGCATAAAAACACCTTTGACAGAAGTCCTAGAATTTGCTGTAGAACTGTCGTGATCTGATCCATTCTGCGTTGGATCGTCTCTGTCGATAAAGAATGAGTTCCCGACTTAAACCTTCCGGCAATTACGGTAGCGCATCTGCTTGGGATTTTCACCCATATTCCTCTGTGGTAAAAACGCTTTATTTTCGCTTTTACCAAACCTACTAAAATTTCGGCAGACTTTATCATTTAATTGATATTCAATTTTTGATATCTTAATCTCATTTGAATTACAAACAAATTTTAACATTGTTATTTTTAAATTGCAACCATTTTTTATTCAGTTAATTCCTCTTTATCCTAACCACGCTGTTCATTTTATTAAAACGCTTTCCCATTAGTTACTTAAATCGAGGTATTTATTTAAAAAATCAGCGCACTCACATGCGACTGTTTCTTTTTAAAACCATTTTATCTTTCAGGATGGAGGCTAAGCCTCCATCCCTAAAAAGTCTATTCTAGCAGATTACTTTTACCATTTATCAAATTATTTTAGTTTTTGACCAGAAAAGCGGTTTCAATACTGCCGTCTTCCGGTGTTGGAGCTGCCTCCCCTTCGGGTACCACAATGATGTGAATTCCCTCCAAGCGGTAGCCAAATCCAGCGGTTCCGGCATCTTCACCATTTTTGGCAAAAGCCATCCAACCGGTGTTCTGAGCATGAACCTGATAATAAACATCATAGTTTTCGGCATCAGCACCGGTTAACTCAATCCGGATCGCTTCCAGTCTTAACGATCGGCCTTCGGTACCACTCATAGTCCCATCAGTTTTCCATGAATCTTCCCAGCCAATATTTTCAATATGCGTTTCGTAACGAATCCCCAGATCGACGTCGGCTTTATCGGTTCGTTTAATTTCAATGCCTTCGAGTCGCAACGACCGTCCCTGGGTACCACTCATAGCGCCATTATTTTTCCACTCCTGCCAACCCACGTTCTGGACATGGGTGCGATAACTGAAATCAACGATCGGAATTTCAGTTGATGCTTTTGTTCCCACGACACCAAAGTCGGAGAAAGCACTCACTTTAAAGATCAGCGATTTCCCATCGGCAGACAGAGTCGGGGTAATCCATTCGACAGTACCGTCAGTTTTCTTATGATAGATTTTATAACTGTTATAGCCCTGTTGATCATCACCCACCGGCAACGTCAAGGTTACAAAACTGTTGGGGTCATTATTAAATTCGGCCAGATCGTCGTCACTCATATCCGGTTTGATGCTGTAGAGACTGACGATTTCAGCATCTTTGATGTCGGCTTCTTGGGCCGCTTTTTTAGCGGCTTCAGTTTTGTCGGTGTCATTTGTTTCGGGTTCAACCTTTAGACCAACGCCTTCCGGTAATCCGACCGCTTCAATGCCGGTCGCTTCGTCTTTTACCGGTGGCGTCACCTTTTCCAACTCGGCTAATTTCGCTTCGGCAGCAATCAAAGTATCCAGGTTGGTAATCAGAGATTTTTGAATATCCGTCAAAGCATTATAAGCAGCACGAACAGCAACTACATCGGCCTTGCTGCCCAAAGCCAGTTTATCGCCAGATGGCAAGCCGGCAATCTGACCGCCGACAGTTTTAGCCGCAGCTTTATCAGCTTCAGTAGCTTCACCGGCCAACAGCTCGGCAATCTTGGCTTCAGCGGCTGTCAAGGTGCTCAAGTTAGTTACCAGTTTTTTCTGAGATGCTGTCAGCGCGTCATAAGCAGTTCGAGCGGCAGCTACCGCAGCTTTATCGGTCAGTGCCAGTTTAGTTACTGCCGGTAATCCGGCAATCTGGTCGCTGACGACTTTGGCTAATTTAGCATCATTAGCGGTGTTTCCACCTGGTTTATATTCTGATATGGCCTTGTTTAAATCATTGGTAGCTGTATTGGTGACAACCAGCGACGAAGTCATATCCTGCACTACCGTCATCGCGTTTTCATAGGCTTCACTGATAGCAGCATCACTTAAGTATGCCGAATTTCCGTTGACCTTGGCAATCGCTTTGATCAAGCTGTCCTTATTAGCCGGTGTGAAACTCATGCTAATCGGAGTCCGATCTATTCCACTTCCAATATAGCCACTTCCCGTTAAATCTCCTCCGGTTGCCCAGTAGGTAAATGCCAATCGCAACACATCACCATCGTTTAATTTTTTTTGATCTATACCCGCGCTAGGTGTGTTATTATTGACAAAGTACATCCATCCAGAATAAGAGCTATAGTCAAATTCTCCCAGGTCACTGCCAGTGTAGCTCTGTCCATAAGCATTGGCAGCACTACTATTTCCAGCATTTAACTCATCTACAATATACTGTGGAATGTTTGCGCTTCCGGCATCAGCACCTTTAATGGCCCGAAGATAACCCACGTCGCCGATCAGATTTCCACTCCCCAATAACTTTTCAATCGCTGTTCTCACCGTATCGCCTTCTTTAATCGACAGGGTGGTTGGTTCTACATAAAAGCCCTGACCAATGGTGAAACGTTCCACGTCAACCGTAATCGTGATTGCTTTGGGTTCTTCCGTTTCGCCACCTGGCGTTTGACCGGTTCCCGCATTTTTAAGCACTGTTATTTGAGCTTCAAGCTCCTTCAGTTTCGCTAAATTAGCAACCAGTTTTTGTTGCTCAGACGATAACTTGTTAAAAGCAGCTCGAGCAGCTGCAACAACCGTTTCATCCGTAAGTTTTAACTGATCCTTTGTCGGCAAAGCATCGATTTGATCACTTACAACCTTTGCAGCGATTTCATCGGCTGACAACCCTTTAACAACTCCAAAACTTGAAAAAGAACTGACTTTAAAGACTAACGATTTGCCGTCATCGGAGACAACCGGGGTTATCCATTCAACCGTTTTTCCATCTGATTTCAAATGATAGATTTGATAATTTTTGGCTCCTTGCTGTCCCTCAGGTATCGGCAAGATAATGGTCACATAGCTATCTGTTGAGCTATTAAAAGCTTCCAAATCTTCAGGAGTCATATCTGGTTTGATATCATAGAGGGTCACGATTTCGACATTTTCTAACCCTTGTGCCGCTGCTGCATCTGCTGCCGCTTTTTTCAGATCGGCATTACTGATTTTATCTGTTATGGTTAATGCCGTTGCGGTATTTGGTAAACCAACAACGGTAATGCCAGTGGCATCATTTTTTATGCTTGATTCTTTTTCCAAATCCGCAATTTTTTCTTCCCGCGCTACCAAGTCGCTTAAGTTCGTCACCAATTCCTGCGCTTGCGAACTTGTTAATGCTTTGTAGGCTGCGCGAACTGCCATAACATCGGCTTTATCACTGGCTTCCAGACCTTCTTCTGCCGATGCCGAAGGCAAGTTATTAATTAAATCAACAATACCCAAAGCCGTTATTCTTTCCTGATTCACTTTGCCAATTGAAGCTTTTTTTGCATCACTTAAAGCCTCATAAGCATCTTTTGCCGCCTTGATATCATCAGTACTACTTGTACTAGTTAGTGCATTCAGCAAATCATTTACCGGTTTAGTGGCTCCGACAATATCACTGGTATCAAAGATCTGGTTACGACCTTCGTACTGGCGAATAACGGCGGTAAAACCTCGGGTTAGCTGAGTAATTTCATATCTTAAATCCCCATAATTCCGCTCTTCAAAATTGATAAATTTAAATTGTGAATCCAAAACCGTGTTGCCATTTTGAATGAAACGATCATCAAACACGTTCATATTAAAACACCCCAAGGCAATCATCGTCTGGGCATTATTATAGGCATTCAGCGGCTGACCAGTAGTGGTAAAAGAACCATCGCCATTTTGAAGAATGGGGTTGTCGCCTCCGACTCGATTATACATGTAATTCTCTGTCGCTGCTTTTACATCCGGATCATCTAAAAAGAAACCAAGATGCTGAAAATACATGGCGTTATCACCGTTGGTGACTGCTAAATCCGACCAAGAATTGAGGTGTTCAGCGCTTGCTTTAGCCATCGCTGAAGGATCGGTAATCAGAGGTGTTTCTGCCGTCATCTCATAACCGCCGCCTAGAAGGGCCAGATAGGCCGTCTGTTCTTGCAAAACTTTATTATTATCCAGCATGTTTTTATCGGAGATTATATCAATCAAATCGTAGTCTTCAATATCCCGGGCATCATAACCAGCGGCGGTGATCGCCATTACCAGTTTAGTCCAGGCGGTAACTTTCATATCTTCTTTCTTTAACCCCGCTTCTTTTAGGCTATGAAGGCTGGTTTTGACATTGGCAAACCATTTGTCATAGAATGCGCTATCCTCACCGGGGACATAACCGCCCCGGGCCGCAGAGAAAATGGGCCAACCATCTGGCAGAAATTCTTTCTCGCCAGCCGGACTGTCATTCACTATAAGCGGCGTTAAATAGGCACTGCCATCGCCGATGAATTTTTCAAAGATAATGGTATTAGCTTCTTTTGCTTTGGCAATTTGAGCATCTTTTTGTTCCTTGGTGGTCGGTCCTGCGGCACCGTTATCGACTACCTTTCCCTGGACATCTAACACTTTTACAATTTTAAAAACGACGCCATCCGTTTCGGCTTGGTCTGCGTTTTCAATCGTTAAGCTTGGCGATGTCGTATATTCAACGGTAACCGCCTGGCTACCCATATTTTGCATTCTATTAAAATTGGCACTCGCTACTTCATAATTAACAGTTACTCCATATTTATCTATTTGTGCCTGTTGTTCCTCCGTCAGTCCTTCAAACGCCATTCCAGTAACCGTTGCACTAAGATCCCCTTCTGCATTCCATGCTTTATCTGCAATGATCGGTTTTACCGTTAGCGGAACTGCGGCTTTAAAGGTTAAAAAAGGGTAACTATTCCCTTCCTCAATATTCCAGGTTACATCAAAATCCCAATCGGTGTAGGTTGCTTTGGTTTTTAAATCGGCGGTGGTTTTGCCGACGTATTGGGTTTCACTTTCTATTGGCAGTGTAGCGTCTGTTTTAAACGCAAAATGATAGGGTTCTAATCTTTCTTTATCATAATAATTTATGCAATTATATGCATCATCGAAATTAGCACCTGCAATCCCTAGATCTACTTTATAATTTGATTCATTATTAGATTCGATTTTTTTTAAATTTGTGTCATAGGTTCCCGCTGAAAAGCAGCGATCAATCGTACTATTTACATTTGGACGAACTGCTAATTGGTATAAAGAAATACTTGCGATTGTATTCTTATATGTGTCAATCTCTGCTTCAGTCCCACTAATTTTGTAATCAATGGAAGCAATACAATCTTCAACAACTGAATCTCGTTTGCTATTACCAATTAAACCACCGATTGAAACATTTTTGTTACTTGTTTCATTATGAATTGCCGCTGGCACCATTATTGTCCCTTGTACCTTTACATTGCGTATATCGCCTCCATTATATGTACAAAATGGTGAAATATTTGTGCCGCCGTCAGTATTTACCATGCAATTGACAACCACATTCAGGTTTTTTAGCGTCCCATAATTCTTAGGTATTAATGAATAGCCAGATTCTAATTCCTGATTTAACGTAATGGTATGCCCTTGCCCATTAAAAGTTCCATTAAATTTTTCGCCCTTGTAATTTGTCATTGACTGACTTGTCATATCAATATCGGCCGTTAAAACAACGGTTTCACCTTCATAACCGGTTGCATCAGTAGCTGCCAAATCGGCTCGGAAACTTTCTAATTGCTCCGGTGTGCTAATCTCATACACCCCATCGTTTTTAGTTAAACTCGGTGTGTAGTCCGCCAAAACCGACAAGGGGGTAATTATTCCAATGATTAATAATAATCCTAAAAAAACACCCAATTGTTTAAAACTAATTCTTTTCATTTGCTTTTCTCCTATTTTTTCGATTTGAAAATATAATTGCAAAAAGCCCCGGATTAATCCCGGGGCTAAGTTGATTAAAGTTATATTAGAATGGGCTTACTGCTACCCATGGGCCTGATGAAGGAGAAGTTGCTGTTTCATCTAAAACATAAGCCGTCGCACCCAAATCAGCTCCGCCAAACATGGTAAATTCAAGCACAATATTGTCGCCTTCATTTAATGTCGTGCCAAGACCCCAATTAGCATAATTATCGTTATTTAATTCAACCATCCAACCAGAATTATAATTATAATCTTTTTCGGTTAAATAATTAGCGGTTGCAATCGTGTTGGTCCAAAAATTTGACGTTCCGTACAGTGTGTCAATAAAAGCAGGTGCATCAATGCCATCTACGTCATCTTTAAACTCATAATCATCATTCGTAGCAATTGTATCGTCACTAGCCGTTCCATTATCATCAAAGAATTTATTGGTGGAAGAATGACCATCGACTTTTACTGCGCTAACGTAATAGCCGTATCCTGTTTCTTCCATTATTATCTTATCGGCGTTAGGTCCATTCACTACATCAAGGGCATCTTTTAATGTCGGATTATCTATATCAGTAACAGTAACCGCTTGGGCATTAACCAATGTACCACCATCCATTACTGTAGTCTTAATTGTAACAGTGGCATGCACGGGGGTGGCAGCTTTAACGACACCCATTCCTGGCAATGCCAGCATTGCTACCGTCAATATTGCGGCTGAACCTACCATCACTGCCTTGTTTCTCATCCAACTAATACTTTTGCTCATTTTAATCCTCCATAAATTTTGCTTAAACAGCAATTTGAATCTTGACATCACCGTCAATAGAGGGTAAACTAAATTATAATTTTCTAATGTGACTTATTGTCACCGTCCTCGGGAATCTGTCAATTCCTGAGGTTTTTTATTTGCCCTCGTTGCCAAAAACCATCGTTGAACCGGTGTTCCTGCAGTCAATTGGCCGGTTCCTCCAATCGGATAAGACTGCAGCTCTGCTCTTCCTGCTTTTTCACACGCGCCCCCTTTCTGTTTGTTAACCAAACCATGAAGCCCAATGCTTCACATTTATTCTCAAGGTGTAACCACCTGAAAAACCTTTTTTAAGAGCGTTCGACTGTTTAGTTTTCAATGATCGCATTTCAATTTCTATTCTAATACGCTATTCGATATCATACTTTTAGTTAGTTCAGGCAATCAGCACTTTATCAATCCCGGCGGCCCAACCTTCATCGACCTGATACAATCCTTCCGCTTCTTCAAACTGGTGGCGAAGCGGGCTTTTTTTAAGCAAGTATTCATAATCCCGGGTCGGTGCGGTCACAAAGATCGGTTTGGGTGAGGTACTCAGCAAACCAAAATTAATTTGCCCTTCTTTCCCTCTAAGCGAATCAAACAAAGCTTTGTTTACCTGAATCGGCGGTTTGGCCGTCTTCATCTTTAAAGTCACATCATCTTTAATTTTATAACCCAGATAGGTAATGATCTTGTCATTAAGACCGGCACTAAAAATATGGATCTTCTCAATCAGATCCATCATGTCATGTACCACCCGAATGCGATAAGTGGGAAACAAGGCCTGCGTTTCTTTAATTTGATTTTCAATTGGTCCTTCTTCACTGATCATCTCGTCACAATTATCGGTAGCATCATCGAGATCCAAAAAGATAATATATTCTTTTTCCATTTCCTTGTAAGCCATCGAATAAGGGCTCCGAAAGCGATGACTGCACACCGGACAAGTAAAGTCAAAAATACGGCCAAAGATCACCTCTTCCCGGATGACCTGATCCAGGGTGGCATTAACCATCTCATAAGCTTCAACGTTAAAATACGCTCCGCATTCCGGACAGGTTCGCATTATCGTTTTTTTTGTTGCCATTTCTCTCTCCTTTTTAAAACAAAAAAAGAACTCCCATCAAGGCATAAAAACACCTTTGACAGAAGTCCTAGAATTTGCTGTAGAACTGTCGTGATCTGATCCACTCTGCGTTGGATCGTCTCTGTCGATAAAGAATGAGTTCCCGACTTAAACCTTCCGGCAATTACGGTAGCGCATCTGCTTGGGATTTTCACCCATATTCCTCTGTGGTAAAAACGCTTTAATTTCGCTTTTACCAAACCTACTAAAATTTCGGCAAACTTTATCATCTAATTGATATTCAATTTTTCATATCTTAATCTCATTTAAGTTACAATCAGATTTTAACACCAACAATCTAAAATTGCAACCGTTTTTTTTATCGATTATCCTTTGATTTTTTAGTAACCAACAAAACAATGAAAATACTAATTGAAAGTGACACAAATAAATAAGGTAAGATTTCGCTACAAAAATACTGAAGCATTTTTCTGTCCCTCTTTATACTGGATTGGATCTTCTATCGAAGTTTGGATGAGTTCAGGATCTGCATTCATTAATTTGTTCAAAACTATATGAGTATTCACGACACTAAAAAAAATAAAGACAAATCCGATGATTGTAAAAATTAGAATACTATTCGCTAATACCCTGCTTTGCACCTTTTCCCGACTGAGCCAGTTGATGAAATATAGAATAAAGATCAAGAAAAAAGATATCCATAGATAATAACTGAAATTCCAGTTTTTGGGTGTAGCATACTCATCAAATACAATGCCACCACGATATAAATAAAACCCAACAAAAATGAAAAGCATCAAAAGTATAGCATTTATTATTTGTGATTTTTTTTTCATCATAATCCTCTCTTGCTGCCTTCTACCTTGAAGACTTGTAAAAAACAGCAAATTCATAATCAACTATGGATTACACCAACTTGCAATAGTCTGCGCTAATCCAACATTTGGTCTTTTAGGCTCAAGATTCCATGTTTTAAAATGTCCTACCGTCGACCAATGGCAAAACCACTGGTTATATATACTTTGTTCATTATTCCAAAGCAAAGGTCCTCTAGGAATACCCTGAAAGATAGCTCTATCATTTCTTTCACCTTTAAAACAAAAAAAGAACTCCCATCAAGGCATAAAAATACCTTTAACAGAAGTCCTAGAATTTGCTGTAGAACTGTCGTGATCTGATCCACTCTGCGTTGGATCGTCTCTGTCGATAAAGAATGAGTTCCCGACTTAAACCTTCCGGCAATTACGGTAGCGCATCTGCTTGGGATTTTCACCCATATTTCTCTGTGGTAAAAAGCACTTTAATTTCGCTTTTACCAAACCTACTAAAATTTCGGCAGACTTTATCATCTAATTGATATTCAATTTACTTGTACCTTAATCTCATTTAAGTTACAATCAGATTGTAACATTGTTGTTTTTAAATCACAACCGTTTTTTATATATTTTTATTCGCTATTCTTATTCAATATTTTCCACCATAAAGCCATTTTCCCGGCAATAAGCATCAATCCGGGAACCTTTTTTACACACTACTGTTGTATTCAGGCGGTTAAAAATTCCACTCCCCAATATTTCCGGATCACCTTCAAAAACCGCCCGGTGCAGATTATCACAGCCATGAAAGGCCCACTTATCAATCTGTTTAACACTTTTAGGGATGGTGATCTCCTGTAATCCCAGACAACGCAGAAAAGCACTTTCTTCAAGCACTTCCAGTTGATCGTTGAGTTTAAGCGAGGTTAATCCGCTGCGATAAAAGGCTTCTTTCCCAATTCGCTGTAGCTGTTTGGGAAAACCAACCGTTTTGAGGCCGTTGCAATAACAAAAGCTGCGAAAGGGGATCTCACGGCATTGTTCCGGAATCCTGATTTCCTGCAGGCTCTCGCATTCTATAAAAGCACTGTCGCCAATCAACTCAATCTGATCATGAAGGTCAATGGCTTTCATCCCGCGACATTGCTTAAAAGTTTTGCTTTCAATACGTTTAATCTTCGGTGGGATGGTTATCGTTTGGAGGCGGCAACAATTATAAAAAGCCCCCTTACCCAATCGTCTCAGTTTTTCTGGCAAGGTGATGGTGTTTAACATCGTACAGCCCCGAAATGCTTCATCGCCAATATACTCAATATTTTCGGATAAAACAATCCGTTTAACCTTGGTAATGTTTTTAAATGCACCATAACCGATTTTGGTATACGTATCATTTACCTCTATTTCTTTTCCTTTAAGTTTTTTTGCATCCTGCTCACTAAAGGTCTGGCGTTTCTCTTCATCATAATCGGCCCGCCATACCTGGGTTTGTGGCGGACAAGCTACCTGTCTTTGTTTCAACTAATCACTCCTTCCAACTTATTTCCTGGCTAATTATAGTATTCCTATTATACCTGGCCCGCGATTTCTTTCTCCTAATTCGATATTATAATATGTAAATTTAAATAAAGTCAATCATCATATTTTTATTTAAACTTCTTTTCACTGTCGTTCCACTAATTATTAATCTGTTGCATAAATAATCCGTACTCTCTAGAAACAAGAAAGGGAAGCCTTTTGTTCTACGATAGCTTTTAACTTTTTATCGCGTCTACCATCACTGGCGAAGTATTTCTAATCCGATGACGATGGCGATAAAATCACAATTGGCACTGATTTTTCGTCAGTAAGTAACGGCTTTTTTTCAACCATCCATAAAAAAATCACAATCCGAAGCTTTTGATTCGGATTGTGATTGAACTATTATTTTCTAATTATATTTTTCCGCCAGGCTCTTGCGCACCGCCACGGCAAATTCCAACGGGTCTTTTTCCCGCCATTGCTCATTGGCGAGCACCTCGTAAGACAAGGTTTTAATCGTTGGCACACTCAAAATTTCGGCCATCACCTGATCCAGCGGAATACGACCTTCGCCGGGAATCCAATGCCGATCGGCTTCAAAATCATTATCCGACAAATGCAGGGCTTTGATCCGATGCTTGTATTTTTTTAAAATCCGGCCGCAATTTTGTTCTTCCAGAAAATCATGAGAGCTATCGTAACACATCCCAAACCGGGGGGTGTTGATTTGTTCCAGCAGATACACTAGAAGATGCTGGCGCGAGACATTTTCCACCGCCAGATCAACACCATATTTCTCGGCAGCGTCGGCCAGCTCCGAGAAAAACGCCAGACCTTTATCCAGATCCGGTTGAAATTCATCGAGGTCATTGGTATGCATCACCATCGCCGGAATCGCAAAGGTTTGGCAATCCCTCAGATAATCCTTAAACAGCTGCAGCTTGGGCTGAATCTCAATCCGGGAAGCCGTCCAGATATCACTATAACCGATAAAGGGGGCATGAATATTGGTAATTCCAAGATTATTCTGATGCACAATCTCCGGGAACAACTCTTTTTTAATTGCCCAGGGTGCTTCTTCATCCTCCCAGGAAATCATCGCTTCATCAAAACCGGCATCAGCAATAATCTTGATGCGATCCTCAAAATTCATAAAATAACCAAACCAGGAAAACATACTATAGTTCATCATGATCCTACTTTCTTATTGATTTTTATAACTGATTGACAACCCGCCGATCCCTTTAATTGATCGGTATTTTTTGCTTTACTTTTTAATCGCCGACTAGTCATCTTTTTCAAATTGCGTTATAATAAAAAGTATCAAATTTAATAATTGGAGACTTTCTATGAAAAAACATTACAAAGGCATTCTATTAGCTTTAAGTTTTATTACCATCTCGGTAGTCCTTTATTTTATCCACTTTTTCATCTTCCGAGATACTCATCATATCTTTATTTATCTATTGGGAGATATCGCTTTTTTACCCATTGAGGTTTTATTGGTCTCCGTGATTTTTCATAAAATTATTGAAGATAAAGATAAAAAAGAACGTTTCAAGAAAATTAACATGGTTCTAGGCGTCTACTTTACCGAAGCTGGGGTCGAATTAATGCAATTTTTTTCCAAAGCCGATAATCATCTCCAAGACTTTCAGGATTCGCTGTTAATTAAGCCCCAATGGACTAGCAAAGATTATAAAAAAGCTATTAAATACATCAATGGACTCAAACATCATTTACAGTTCAACGGACCTTGCTTAATCTCACTTTCCGAATTCCTCACCTCAAAACGCGAACTTTTTTTGAAACTCCTGGAAAATCCAATTCTCGTTGAACACGAAACCTTTACCGACCTCATTATGGCCTTGACCCATGCCGAACAGGAACTCTCCAGCCGCAAAGATCTGAGTGCTCTTCAGGACAATGATTACCAACATTTGATGAACGACATTGAACGCGCCTATCATCTGCTGTTACTGGAATGGCTGATCTATATGATGCATCTGCAAAAGGCCTATCCATTTCTATATTCCTTTTATCTGCGCACCAATCCCTACGATCCCCACGCTACGGTGGAAATTCAATAAAATAACGCAATACCGATAATTATTAATCAGCTTGTTTGCATCGAGGCGAACAGGCGATTAATAATTGGTCGGTACGGGATTCCCTTTTTCTACTCGCTAAGGGTTTCGACTGACTCGATGGTGTATTTCTGTTTGCTGAAAACCAGTTCCATCAGCATCGACAAATATTTGATGATCACCGCCAGAATTACAAAAACTCCAAAAAAGCCAAAGACGATCACCAACATCATCGAGGTATAACCGGAAACCACATCTTCAAAAACATAACTGAATAACGTATAAATGCCAATTCCAAAGGTGGCAATCATCATAAAAACGGCGGCCAGAATCGTCATCTTGTAAGCCACGTTAGTAAATAAAATCAAGGAATCCGCCGCCATTTCCTTACGTTGATAGCGGGTTTCTTTACCATAAGCCTTCAGGCAGGATAAATCATTATTGTAAACAATGGTTGCAATCTTTAAACCACAGTTGGCATAAACAGCCTTTCGGTATGGAATCGTCCGGCTGACCGAGTGCACCCGGTTAATGGCTCGCCTTGATAAAATCCGAAAATTTTCGGTCCGCAACGGATGAGGATTGTGTGAATAACGGTTAAAAACACGATAAAACAGGCGCGAGCTTTTATGTCCGCATTTTTTCGGGGCCGCATTAACAATATCAAAACCGGACAAACAGCGATTGTAGACCTCCATCATCAGATCGGCTCCATAATCCATCACCAGATTATCAAATTCAAACACAAAATCGCCGATTGATAAATCAATGCCGGCATTCATCGACAGTTCCACACCCTGATAAAAGCTCATATTAACGACGTTGATCACCGTTCCGGTAATCGTTTTTCCAATTTCCCGAATCACGGCTAAGCTATTATCATCAGAAGCATCATTGACACAAATAATCTGATAATTTTCGAAATTTGTTCGTAACACTGTATTAATTTTCTGTAGAAATTCGCCAATCCGTTCTTCATCATTATAGACGTAAATCACCGCTGAAACAAAATTCTTTTCTTTGTCAAACGCGATCGATTGATTCGTTCGTTTTTCAGTCATTTTTCAACACCTCATCCAAATCATAAACTGTATTGATTTTCCCCGATAAAACCGAAACAAAAGTCGGATTTTCGCTGGCCTTGCGAACCACAGTTGGCCGTGAATCGTCAATCTCTGACGCCTTTAAAATCGGCTTCATCGAAAACAGCGACCCGGCATAGGAAAAACTGTAATCGACTTTTAAATATTTCTCTGCCATTGTCGACATATAAGGCCAGGCCGATTGTGGTCTAACCTGACAGTCATTACAATTTCCCAATTGCTGAGGACTGCAATACCCCTCGCTTTTTTCCTGACACTTAAAGCGCGGCAAACTGTCAAACGAAGACATATGGGGCGTAAAGGCGACCGCGGTCAACGAATGATAGCCGGTCTTGCCAAAAGGCATGACCGAAAAAAAAGGCCCGTCCATCACTGTAATGCCGACATCCAGCAACTGCTGTTGGGGTTTACAAAGAATAATTTCACACAGCTCATATTTTATTTTAAAGGGTTCAATTCCCGCTAAATCAAGAATCTGATTGGTTGAACCATAGGTCGCATTCAACAGAAAACCCGTCTCAAACGTTTCACCATTTTCCAGAATCACGGCAAAATGCTTGCCTTGCTTTTCAATCGCCTGAATCCGAACCCCGTATTTCATTTCTACGTTTATTTTTCTTTTAAGTTCATCAACAAAATAATGGCCCAAAATACCGGCGTCATAGGTATATTCACGGGTTCGATAAGCCCCATCGCAAAGGCCTTTATTAAAATATTTCTCCGGCACAAGTTCTTCGCAGGGAATATCCGCAGCTTTGCAAAATTTCGTAAACTGTTCCCGATTCGTCCAGCTAAAACTGTCACTGGTGGCATAAATCTGATCAAACTCCTGATGAATACAAAAATCATAATCCTTCACAAAGCGATTAAAATAATGAGCCGATTTAATCGCCGTCGCATAAGACCGGGGATAATGATAGCCCATATGAACACGGGCCTGATTGATATAGGTCGCCCGTTGAAAAGGCGATTCTTCCCATTCCAGAACCAACACCCGTTCGCCTCGATCCCCGCAGGTTTTGGCGGCGTAAAGGCCATACAGACCAGCGCCAATAATAATTTTGTCCCAGATCATCTTAATGCTCCATAACCTTTGGCACAAAGGCATTAATGGCCGCCACTACAAAATCGATTTCGGCTTCGGTCATCCCGTAAAACAAAGGCAGCGAAAGCACTTCATCGGCCAGTTTTTCAGTGATCGCCAAACTGCCTTTTTTCAGATTAAGATATGCATAGGCTTCGGACAAATGCGGCGGAATCGGATAATGAATAATACTGCCGATCCCTTGCGCTTCCAGATAGTCTTTTAATTCATCCCGATCGGGGGTGGTGATCACGAACTGATGCCAAACGGGAGTTGATTCGGCCCGGACCTTGGGCAACTGAATGACGGGATTAGCAATTTTTTTTAGATACTGCTGACAGACCCGATTGCGATCGGCATTTAACTGATCGAGATAGTTCAGTTTAACATTAAGCAACCCGGCCTGAAGTTCATCCAGCCGGGAATTGGTTCCCACCACCTGATTATAATAACGTTTTTCACTGCCATAAAAGCGATACATCCGAAAAGCTTTGTCGAGTTCGGTACTGTTTGTCGTCACCGCCCCGCCATCGCCAAAGGCCCCCAGATTTTTAGACGGATAAAAACTGAAACAACCAATATCGCCAAAAGAACCGGTAACCTGACCCTGATAGGTTGCCCCGTGGCTTTGGGCACAATCTTCGACCAGATAAAGCTGGTGTTTCTTGGCAATAGCAACGATTTTATCCATTTCGCAACTTTGCCCATATAAATGAACCACCAGGATTGCCTTGGTTTTCGCGGTAATCTTTGCTTCAATTTTGTCGGCATCAATGCTATGGTATTGATCCGGTTCGACAAAAACCGGCGTCGCATCATTTATCGTAATCCCCATAACACTGGCGATATAGGTGTTGGCCTGAACAATGACCTCATCCCCGGCCCCAATCCCTAACACCCGAAAAGAAAGCCAGAGCGCATCTAAACAGTTCCCCAGACCGACACAATAATTCGTGCCGATATAGTTGGCGAAATCCCGTTCAAAGGTTTTTACCTCATTTCCCAAAACGTAACTGCCACTTCTTAGAATTTCCAATGCTTTCGTTTCATACTCTTGCTGGTGTTCCTGATAATGTCGTAATAAATTATTTGCTGGTACCTTCATCTTGCCTCCTGTTGAGCCGGGCTTCGTTCGATTTAGAGGACTCGCCCCCGCAACCAACTAAATTATAATTCTAATCGTTTCTTGCCGCCCGATCTTCTTTTACAAATTCCGACTTCAATAATTTTATTCGTTTAAGATAGGATACCACAGTTTTCACCACTTTTACCTTAGTATCATAGTCATCTTTCCAAATAACCGGCAGATCATAAACTTTTATCCCTTTTCGTTCCGCCCGCAGCAATAGCTCAACGCAATAAAACCAGCCATTATCCTGGCTGGAAGCGCTGATTAACTGATCAAAGGTTTCTTTTCGGTAAAAATCAAAACCGCAGAGAGCATCGCTGAAGTGATTTTTAAACACCACATGTAACAAGCCATTAAGCCCCCGTGAAGTAAATTCTCTTGATGGTTTGCGGCCCACCACCCGCGAATTTTTCATCAACCGTGAGCCTTTAATTATTTGGACTTCGGGCTGATTTTCAAAAATCGCTTTAACATCGCGCAAATGATCGATTTTTGTCGATAAGTCAATATCCATATAACCGATGATTTCACAACTATTGTCCGCCGCACCGGTTCGCAACGCTACACCAACCCCACGTTCTGGGGTTTTTAGATAATGTACGGACTGATGTTTTTCACATAAACGCCGGCTGATCGCTTCGGTTGCGTCGGTGGAACCATTATCGATGATGGTTAACTGATAATCAAAGAGGTTATTTTTTTTAAGAAAAATCAGCGTTTTTAAAATACCTTTTTCCAGTCGCCGTTCTTCATCGAGAACAGGAAATAATATATTTACTTTCATTTTTCGTCCTTTAATTTGGGAATATTGATATCATAAGGCGGATAAACCACCCCTTTTTCGGTAATGATCGCCGTGATGTTCTGATGCGGAGTTACATCAAAAGCCGGGTTTTCCATCGCGACCCCATCAGGAGCAATTTGAATCCCACCAATATGACTGATTTCGCGACAGTCCCGTTCTTCAATCACAATCTCATCGCCGGATTTCATCGCAAAATCAATCGTTGAGGTCGGGGCTGCCACATACATGGGAATTCCGTGAGCTTTAGCCAGAACCGCAACCGAATACGTCCCAATTTTATTGGCCACATCACCATTAGAAGCAATCCGATCGGCACCAACCACCACCCCATCAATTTTCCCCTGTTTCATCATCCAGCCGGCCATATTATCGGTAATTAAAGTTACCGGGATACCATCGGCCTGGAGTTCATAGGCGGTCAATCGCGCCCCTTGTAAAAAAGGTCGGGTTTCATCGGCATAAACGGAAATATTTTTACCCGCTTCGTGCGCTGCCCGAATTACCCCCAGGGCCGTCCCATAATCGGCTGTCGCCAAAGCCCCGGCATTACAATGGGTTAAGATCGTATCACCGTAATGGATTAATTCGGCGCCGTGTTTTCCCATATCCCGACACATCTGAATATCTTCACTACAGATGGCATCGGCTTCGTCTTTAAGTATTTCCACAATCCTTGTCGGATCTTTGTCTTTATTGGCTTCGATCACGGCTTCCATACGCTTAATCGCCCAGAATAGATTAACCGCCGTCGGCCTGGTTGATGCTAATAAAGCACAAACTTCTTTCATTTTATCATAAAAAATATCTTTTGGTTCATCTTTATACTCTAATGCCCCAAAATAAACACCGTAACCAGCCGTTACGCCGATCGCCGGTGCGCCTCGAACAATCATATCGGTAATGGCCGTCGCAATTTCCCGATAATCAGTATACGAATGAATAATAAACGCGGTTGGGAGCTTCGTCTGATCAATCAGCTTCAGCTCTCCATTTTCATAATAAACTGGTTTCAAACCTATACCTCCAGCTTATCAATCAGCTTAAAGATCAGGGCTTTAACTTTTGTTTCGTTTTCTTTTAAAACCCGCAAGACATCCTCATTAGTAACCGGCTTAATATCCGGGTGATCTTCAAGTCCGGCGTCATAATCGGTTGTCAAGGCGATGTTAACCACCGGAATTTCCTGTTCCAGACATAGATAACCTTCAGGATATTGGGTCATGTT
This sequence comes from uncultured Acetobacterium sp., assembly GCA_965140355.1. GTDB lineage: Bacteria > Bacillota > Clostridia > Eubacteriales > Eubacteriaceae > Acetobacterium. The sequence continues at coordinate 719,164 of OZ223194.1, forward strand.
CACGACATCGGCACCCATCATCGCAAACATTCGGCTTTCGGCTACGGTTGAAAAACGAGGCCCGTTAATGACTACCACGGTTCCGCCAAAATGAGCGGTAATCCCACATTCTTTAGCCGATTCCATTGCCAGCACCCGCAGTTTTTGATCGTAGGGATGCGCTGAGCTAATATGATTGACTTTCGGTTTTTCAAAAAAAGTATCTTTTCGACCTGAGGTCATATTAATAAACTGATCGGTTACGACAAAATCGCCGGGTTTGATATCAAACCGCAAACTACCAACACAACAAGGCGAAATAATCGCTTTCACTCCGAGGCTTTTTAAGGCATAAATATTTGCCCGATAATTAATTTCCGAAGGATTAATCGTATGTTCCCGGCCATGTCGGGGTAAAAAAGCGACTGTTTTAGCGCCGACTTTAACCAGACTGATATCATCCGAAGGTTTCCCATAAGGGGTATCGACTTCTATTTTTTTAACATCTTCACTTAATTCATAGAGACCTGAACCACCAATAACGCCAATATCTGCTGAATAATACATGATTTTTTCTCCTTCTCATTGTTAATTTTGATTCTTTTGCCACCGGCGAATGTCCGGCTATAAGACAAATTAGATCGGGTCTGAAACTTAAAATTTCCATCTCAAACACAATCTAGCTTGCTGGTATTATTTTATTCGGGTATATTAAGCGTCGATAGAGTCGACTTTTTGACTAACGGTTCGTCGTCATCGTCAAGTGACGCCTTAAAACCCAACCATTGATATTTGGAATCGTCCTCTTCTTCTTCAACCACTTCGGTTGGGGTATCCGCGGCGACCTCCGGGTTTTCTTCCGGTTCAGCCAAACTTTCTTTTGCCACCGGCTGTTCTTCAAGCGATTCTTGAACCTCTATTTCGGTTGCTGCTAACTGTTCCGCTTCGGTTATTTCCGGGGACTCCGGAGCGGCTTCAAGCGTCACTTCTTCTTCCCCATCCAAAATCAGTTCTGTCATTTTGGGAATTGGTCGTTTGACGATTTCATCGTCGTCAAGCGCGGCTTTAAACCCTAACCATTGATATTTGGAATCATCCTCTTCTTCAACCACTTCCGCTATTTCTTCAACGATTTGCGCTTCCGGCTCCGCTGCAACTTTTTCAGAAACCCCGTCCATCGCTGTTGTTTCCGCTTTTACTTCCGGTGCCGCCTCTTCGTCGTAAATTTTTTCAGTTTCAATTTCTTCAGCGGTTTTTTCGGGAATCAGGTCTTCCTCGCCTTGAATGGTGACTGTATATCCTTTTTTCATTCCCTCTTCATCAGGATTTTTTTCGGCTTTATAACCAACCCAGCTTTTCTGGGGCCGATACGGCGGAATTTCATCATCGATTATTTTCGCCCTGGCCTGAACCGCAGCACTGCTGCCGTGAATGGTTTCTTCCGGTTTAATGGTTTCCGAGGTATGAAATGCCGTCTCCGGATTGCGTTGATCCTTTTTTACCCAACTTTTCTTTTTATCAGGAAAGTATTTTTTTAATACTTCCTTGGGAATTTCTTCGTTGCATAAAATCGCTGACACCGAAGTAAGTACCTCCGGCAAACGATAGGTATCACCCCATTTGATGGTCATGCCGACTTCATATTTTAACAAATCGGCGACATTAAAACCTAACGATTCCAGCGAATAACGCATCAGACTGGGGTTTCGACAAGGTTGATTTGTTTTTCGGGCACATTCCATCCCGGTTGTTTCACAAATCGGGCAATTCCCCGGAATCAGTCCAATAACGCCCTCAACTTCGTTTTCAATTTCCAACAGGGTTTTCCAGGTCATGACTTTAATCGCTTGAAGTTTATCGGTACAATACGTTTCAACCGCCTTGGGATCACGAATATTCCGTAAATCTTCGCGGGATACTTCAAACTGTCTTCCAATTATATGCATATATTTAAACTGTTTTAAAAAGATTGCTTCATCAAACACGTAAGGAGGACACGACCAATATTTCGAAAAATTGGGACACGCCTTACAATAGCCCAGCGTTTTCTCGCGATTAAAATACTCTTCCATTAAATAGTCGACGCTTTTTGCTCCCAGGCTAAGTTTGTTTTTTAATTCCATTCGTTTACATCCCTTCTCAGTTAATCCGGTGATTAGCTGACCGCTTTGATATTATATCGTTTAATTAATATTTAAGATAAGTTCCTGCCTTGAAGATAAAATCCACCTATTTTAGATTCTAGCCCTATTCTACATCGTTTTATTGATATCTTCAATTAAACTTTTTGTCCAATTCGGGTATTTTTCTTTGATTTTATGAAATAACAAAATATTATCTGTTTTTTTTGATTTATTATGTTTATAATATTACAGAGTAATTTTTTGAAGGGAGATTAATGAATGGAATATTCTCACGAAATTAAAAGTATGTGTATCGTTGGCAACAACGCAAACCACGGTTGTGCCCCCATCCCAGAGGAGGGAAAATGGGTTCAGGCAAAGGATGTCACCGACATTTCCGGACTAACTCACGGAGTTGGCTGGTGTGCCCCTCAACAAGGTGCCTGTAAACTGACCCTTAACGTTAAAAATGGCATCATCGAGGAATGTTTAGTTGAAACCATCGGTTGTTCGGGAATGACTCATTCAGCTTCGATGGCATCTGAAATTTTGCCAGGAAAAACTATTTTAGAAGCACTTAACACGGATTTAGTTTGTGATGCGATCAACACCGCCATGCGGGAATTGTTTTTGCAAATCGTATATGGCCGTACCCAAACGGCATTCTCTGAAGGCGGACTCCCCATCGGAGCCGGTCTTGAAGATTTAGGCAAAGGCTTACGAAGCCAAGTCGGTACCACCTATGGAACCCTTGCCAAAGGCCCTCGTTACCTGGAAATTGCCGAAGGTTATATCCAGAAACTAGCACTTAATAAAAATGACGAAATTATTGGTTACTCCTTCGTCCATCTTGGTAAAATGATGGAAAGCATCAATAACGGCGTTGAACCAGCAGTTGCTTTGGAAAAAGCATCCGGTAAATACGGACAATTCGACGATGCTGTCAAATACATCGATCCAAGAAAAGAATAGGAGGAAATCACATGGCATTATTTGAAAGTTATGAAAGAAGAATTGCTAAAATTGAAGAAGTCTTAGCCGCTAATGGCATTGCCTCTTTAGAAGAAGCAAAAGCAATTTGCGACGATAAAGGTATTGATGTGGCTGCTATTGTCAAAAACATTCAACCGATCTGTTTTGATAACGCCTGCTGGGCTTACACCCTCGGTGCCGCACTGGCGATTAAACGCGGTATTACCAACGCAGCTGATGCATCCGAAGTCATCGGTGAAGGCTTACAGGCTTTCTGTATCCCCGGTTCGGTGGCTGAACAACGTAAGGTTGGTTTAGGTCATGGTAACTTGGGCGCGATGCTATTAAGAGAAGACACCGATTGTTTTGCCTTTGTCGCCGGACACGAATCCTTTGCCGCTGCTGAAGGTGCCATCGGGATCGCCCGCTCAGCCAATAAGGTTCGGGTTAAACCACTCCGGGTTATTTTAAACGGTTTAGGAAAAGACGCGGCGCTGATTATTTCTCGCGTCAACGGTTTTACCTATGTTAAAACCGATTATGACTTTGCCACCGGCAAACTCATAATCGTTTCCAAAACACCGTATTCTGACGGCGAACGCGCTGCCGTTAATTGTTACGGCTGTAATGATGTTCAAGAAGGCGTTGCCGTCATGCATCATGAAGGCGTTCATGTTTCAATCACTGGAAACTCGACCAACCCGACTCGTTTCCAACATCCTGTTGCCGGCACCTATAAAAAAGAAGCCCTGGAACAAGGCAAGAAATATTTCTCCGTTGCTTCCGGCGGCGGTACTGGCCGAACGCTGCACCCCGACAACATGGCCGCTGGTCCTGCTTCCTACGGGATGACTGACACCATGGGCCGAATGCACTCCGATGCCCAATTTGCCGGTTCCTCTTCAGTTCCTGCCCATGTTGAAATGATGGGTCTGATTGGGATGGGAAACAACCCTATGGTTGGCGCGACGGTTTCGGTGGCGGTAGCCATCGAAGAAGGAAGTAAATAGGGTATAGGCTTATTTGTTACGGTATCATAGGATTTCAGACAGGTTCAATCGAGATTGGTTTTAGTTGTATGACACAGGTAATATAAAAATTATTTAAAAAACCAGGCTATTACAGTCTGGTTTTTTATGTTTAAACAAGCTTTCTAATTTTCTGTGATGGCTGATTTACCGCTATCCGTTAACCTGTACTTTTGCAAGCGACTGTTCGGTTTATCTGGGACAGTCATCTCAATGAGGTCTGCCACTATGAGCGGTTCGATGTGTCGTTTAAACGAGCGAGAGTCGCCGTTCATTCCGATTGTTGCAAAGATTTCTTTTCGCGACAACGTTTTGTCTTGAAGCGATTTCAAAACGTCTATCTGTGTGCCTGTTAAATCGACTTGGTGCTTTACTTGGTGCTTTACTTGGTGCTTGTCCTGTTCGACGATTGTATCTAAAACAGCGGATAATGTGAATTCGATAAACACGCCGGAATCATTAGATTTTCTTGCCGCTTCGATTGCATCATAGTATTGCGGACGCTTCTCAAACATAACAGACTCCATTGGAATCCAAGCAAAAATTGTATTCCATTTTGCAAGCACGAGGGTCTGCCATAGCCGTCCCATACGTCCATTTCCGTCTGAAAACGGATGGATGGTTTCAATTTCATAGTGAAGAATTGCACTTTTTAGCACGGGATGTAGATCAGACTTCTTAGCCCATTCAAACAAATCCTTGATAAGGACAGGTACGAACTGTGGTCTTGCGCCGATATGTACAGCCACATTGCCGTCGAACACGCCGACATCGCCGTTTCGAAACTTTCCAGATTCCTCAACCAAGCCCTGTGTCATTAACTCGTGGGCTTTCAAAAAGTCTTTTACGTCATAAGGGTTGAAGTTTATAATTTCGTCATAGGCTTCATATGCATTTTTCACTTCTTTTATCTCTGTTTGCTTTCCTGCAATTATCTTGCCTTCAATGACGGCAGTTACTTCCCCGATCGAGAGGGAATTACCTTCAATAGCGAGGGATGAGTAAATTGTCCGAACTCGATTTAATCGATGTAGGCGAATATTCCGATTAAAATCTGTGGCGTATTCCAGTTTTGTTACGGTTTCTACTATCTTCGCTAGGTAATCGGCAGATTTTTCCGTTATCGTATACGGCGGTTTATTAGTCATTTCATCGTCTCCTATGTGAACTCTTTTTAGTTGGTTTCCATCACCGAAGCCAACCAGAATTTTTCCAAGGTTGCCAGTCCTTGCACAGATCAAACCAGCCGACACTGTTGGAATATTTTTCCAGTTCCGCTATTGTCAATTCTGGCATCCCCGGCCACCACTACGCGCACACATTTTTCCGCTAGTTTAAAGGACAGGGTTTTGGCTATTCGTTCCGGGGCACAACCTATCTAAATTTGCCGGGGACGTGGATTGATACATAGTCGAATCGAAACGTGTACCGTCACTTATTCTCCAGAAATCATCCATTTATCAATCTTTGTTGAACGCATCTATATACTTTTTATAAATAAATACTTTCTTTCTTTTACGGTTATCGAGATTACTTAGAATCCCTTCCTCACAAAGTCTTTCTAATAAACGGCCACTTGTTGCAACGCTGATATCCAGTTTATTTGTCGCTTCTTCAATGCTGATTGTCGGCTTATCAAATAATCCTTCATAGATTACCAGAGCATTTTCACTGATGCGCCCCATTGCATTGATTTTCTTTAAATCTTCGTCTCGTAGGCCAGAAATACTTCTTGCAATCTCCACTGCTTCTTGTGCTGTTTCGATAACACCTGTTAAAAAGAATTTGATCCAGCTCTCGTAATCGCCTTTTGTATGAATATGAAATAAACACTCATAGTAGGCCTGTTGATTACGTTTTATGAACTTTGATAAATATAACGTGGGTTTGTGTAAAATATCATTAGCTGCCAAATAAAATGCAATTAAAAGTCTTCCTACTCGTCCGTTCCCATCTAAGAAAGGATGGATCATTTCAAATTGGCTATGTATTAATGCCGCTTTAACCAGTGGTGACATCCAATCATTTTTATGCATGTATTTTTCAAAGTTGTCCAAACAATTGCTCATATAATCAATTGATGGGGGAATGTAGCTTGCAGTAGTTATTTAATTTTCGATCTCTTTAACATCATTTGGTACCTCGTCAGCCATATGCGTTCATAAAATTCGAGAGAATTATTTTTGAGAATGCAAAATTAATTCTGACGAACATTTCAAAAAAAACAGAAAGATTTAGCGGTCATGATGGCCGCTATTCTTTTTAAATTAACTGCAATGGCTGCCAGTTTCGCTTGTTTGGACATCGAAATCAGACCGTAGCTTTTCGCCCGGCCGAGTCCATGGAGTCGTTTGAGCTCAGCATTTTTCCCTTCAATGCTGGCTCTTTTCTTGTACTTCTCTTTGAATTCATCGGTTTTCTGACTTTGGGAGATTTCATAGAATTTCAGGGTGTTGATCCCAATATTCAGAATTTTGCGGACCGACTTTTTTGCACATTGATCATGTTTCGGACAGCTTTTGCAAATTTTCACGTCGAAGTAATAATTATGTCCTTCCTGAAAACCACTTTTGCAGTCTTTGCGTTTCCGCTTATAGTATTTCTGGTTGACAGTCTGATTTCCCTGACTGCAAAACCATTGATCGGAATCTTTGTTATAGGAGAATTCGCTTTCATCAATGCGATAGGCAGAACCACTGACGGGTATATAGGACTCAGCCTCCATTGCGTCAATCTTGTCAAGAATTGATTTTCTGAAATAGGCTTTGTCTCCGTAAAACTCAGTGATTGTCAATCCACTGGACAGGGTAACACCTAGCAATTCTTTTATCAGGCTACCATCCACATAAGCTCCGTCCGCGGTTCATACAGCAGTGATAATTCGCTGGTCGGTGATCATAATAAACTCAACCTTGTAACCAAAGAAGTTGAAGGTTTTGCTTTTTCGACCGACCCGGGCATCCTCATCGATCAGTGAACGAATTCCGGTCTAGTTCATAAATTTAGGTTCATCCAGAATTTCTTTTGCTTTTTCAATTATCAGGCTGGTTTCCGGGGTTTCCAGAGTTGTGCTGTTTTCGGCTATTTCGATCACTGTTTCCAGGTAGTCTTTCATGACTTTTTGGCCTTTTTATGATCGCTGATTTCCTGGTAGTCTAGCACTTCCGGTAAATTTTCCAGTGATTCTTTCATTTCTTCCTGATAGCTTTTTATAATCTTTCTGGCCAGGTGCTTCATTAATCGTTCCGGTGTTTTTTTGATGGTATTAGCTTCCACATGGGTGACGTCGATACTAACACTTTCATTTTTGAGAATTCCTTTTTCCACGCATTGTCTGACGATTTCGATAATGATCTCATCCAACAGCTGTTCACCGAGTTTCAGTTTCCTGAACTTCGATAACAGACTTCTTTCCGGCAAAGTATCTTCCGGATTGATATCCAGAAAATACAGATAGGTCAGATTGAAGCTGGCTTCTTCAATCACTTTTTCGTCGGAAAGATTGTAGATCTGTTCCAGAAACAATAGCTTACACATCAGTTCCGGTTCTTTGGCGGGACGACCAAAATTTTCGCAGTAGGTGTCCTTTCAACAGTTCATTGATAAAGCTGAATTCAACAGCTTTTTTTATCTGTTTTAGGATATGATTTCCCGGAATTTTATTGTATAATAAGCAATGGAATGATGATTGTTTTGATTGCGGTCGAAGCATTATTTTTCCCCCTGACTGGTTGGTTTTGTTTGCACTTATATTATACCAGACAGGGTTATTTTTTTGCTCAGTTTTATAAATATTTGCTCTTTTATGTGCCTCATCTCATAACATTTCCAAGCATCACTGAACCTTTTCATAATAAGCTAATTCAGCTGATATTTTCGACTTTTTCACAGGTCCCGAAACGTCCCCTTGTCACTCCTAACTTCTGATAAAATAGAAGGCGACAAAAGAAACGTCCCCTTGTCACTACGGTGATTTGTTTCTTTTTGAACATGGACTTAATTAATTGTTACCCATATATAAATTAAAATTATCACTATTTAAAAAATACTTCAATTTTTGATTTTTTCGATAGAAGGCATTTGCCACCTCATCATTACTAACTCGTATCACAAACTCAACAGCCTTTCTCATAAAAGTTTCTAACTTATTTAACAAACTCTCTAATTCAATGTCATTAATCTCATCACTAGTCAAAATTTCTCTATAGTAAGTCTGTATTTTTACATTTGCATTAAAATTTGAGTGGACAAATATACAACATTTACCATATTCACCTTCTAAATAATCGAAAATTTTAAGGAGATCATCCTCGTTATTTTTTATATAAGTATCCTTAACAGTCCTAAATAATTCTCTCACACCCATTGAATTTGAACAATTTAACTTTAAAATAAACCTGAGATAATTTTCAATAAATGAACGATATAAAGCATAAAAACATTTTAATGAATCCTGAGTAAGAGAATGCATTGTCAACAATATATCACTTACCATTGCATTGCTATAGTGGTCGTTTTCTCTATTTCTAACTAAAATAGTTAAAAACATTATTGATTTTGCGACACATATAACAGAATTTCTCAAAGAAATTTTACCTGCAAATTTATCTTTTTCATTTAACATATTATAATATGCTTCGATTTCATTCTTCTCTTCTTTTAAATCATCATATTTTTTTAACATTTATAAACCTTTCAACCAAGTCTCAAGTTTTTCATTCTCATTCTTTTTCTTATTCGGTTTCTCATGAGCTTGTTTATCGGAAGCCGTCATTATATCCAAATCTTCATCGCTAAACAATGATGAATTTATAATTTTATTTTTTTTATCTTCAATTTGCCCTTTTTCAAAATCAAATACTATTCTACTTATTCTCGCAACCATTAAAGTCCTTGATTTTACCACGTATTCGGGTAGTTTTATATCAAATATTTCTAAAATGAATTCATCAACTTCCTTATTTCTTTTAAAAATAGTTTTTGAATACAATAAAACGTTCACAATTCCCAAAAAATCAAAAATATCGATATTCTTATTTTTTATTTTACTTTTTATTGCCAATATAGCCTGTTTATCATTTTCATCAATTCGATCAAGCATTTCTTTCGGCCCTTTCTATAAATTCTTGGCATATTTGTTCCATGTCAGACCTTGACTTCGTATATTTTGAAGATATATTCCCTTGCAATCCAACTCTTAGATCAGCAACATTTTTAGTTCCATTTTCAAAAATATAAAGATCTTTGACAATATCTATTTTTTCAAATGTTTCTCTTAATTTTTTTGTTTTCAATGTTTCTTTATCAAGCATGGTATAAATAACTCCAAAAGGCTCAATAGTTAAATTTTCATCATATTTTAATCTATCAATAACTTGAGAAAGTAATTTTATCCCTAGTATTGAGTATCTATCAATTCTATTAGGAACAAGATAATAATCTGAAGCCATCAAACCTGCATCAGTAAATAAAGATATAGTTGGTGGGCAATCTATAAATATAAAATCATATACTTTTCTAAGTTTATTATCTTCGATAAATTTACTCAAACGCTTTGCAGTCGAAGCACTTTTATTTCCATCTTGAAATATTAAGTCAATTGTTCCTAAAATAACATGCATATTATTATCTAATTCAATTACAATATCATTTACAGTAGGCATTTTATGTTTTTCGGTAATTTTTGCTGGTGAATTAAATATTTTGACAACTGTTTGGTCGTTTTTAATGTATTCTGTCATATATTTGTCTTCCAAATCAAATTCATTCATCAAACTTTGTGTTGTATTGAATTGAGGATCCAAATCGATGAATAAAATTTTCAAATCATGATAATGAGCTAAATACTCACCAATTCCAATACACAATGTTGTTTTTCCAACGCCACCTTTCATATTAATAAAAGAAATTACATTTTTTTCACACAATTTTCTGCCCCTCCGTCTATTTTTATACAATAATATCATCTTTCGTTATAAAAAACTACCCCATCAGGAGTGGTCTTTACTCAAACTATTTTCTCTTACCTCAAGCATCTCTTTCAGCTTTGCAATATCTTACAGTGTTGCATCGTTTCGTGGGGACATCGGGGATATTTCATTTGTCACATTCCCCTAAACCCCTCTGTAAATATGATCTCCCAAAGAACATTGAATTCTTCGAAACGCAATTCCAAAACTGGCCGTCACCTAAAGATAACCGGCTGATGTTCAATGGAATCTTATGGATTGCACGCAACGGTGCTACATGGCGAGACATTCCCGAACGTTTCGGTTCATGGAAAACTGTCTACAGCCGTTTCTGTAAATGGCGTGATGACAAAACGCTGACAACTGTTTTTTATGTACTAAATACGGATGCTAATTTCGAAAATCTTAGCATAGATTCAACCATTATAAAAGCGTATCAACACAGTGCTGGTGCTAAAAAAGGGTTGTAAATGGTGAAGTGAATCAATATATTGATATCAAAAGTGCCAATATCCTGAGCGATAAAGCTTACGAAACTAAAGAGATTTAAACTTACATCACTTCACAAGAAACCGTCTATACAATTCCGCCAAAATCAAATACTAAAGAACCGTGGGATTGTGACTGGTGGCTTTATAAAAAACGCCATCTGGTTGAATGCTTTTTCAATAAAATCAAGCATTTTCGAAGAATCGCGACACGCTATGACAAGTTCGCATCTTCATTTTATGCCTTTGTTTACATTGCCTCGATCTGGCTTTTATCAAAATGAACAGCATTTTAACTTTTCAGACACACCCTAGTACCGTACCCAGATATATGCACAACCAAAAACGAAACTTTAATCATTAGCAATAAAATAACATAAAAATTACTTTGATCGAGTTCTTATTTTTTGTCGTAATTCGATATTTTCTTCTTAGTTTTATACATTAAACAGTATGATTATGATTTATTAAAGAACAGTTCTTAAAGTCTTTTGCATTTGCATCTACACTAAATTGTCATTCATTAAATACATACTTGTTTCGTATTGTCTTAATAATTTACCTTATCTATCGAATAAATCGCCTTTGATAAAATAATTGTATATTTTGTTAATACATTGTATAATTTGATCATAGACTTTTTTAATTTCAAAAAAGTTGAATTACTATAATATATATCCGTTTAATATAGTTACTCGATAAATTCTTGTAAAATAAATTTAAGAGGTGTTACATGACTTTAACAGATTTAATGGCAAACCCCTATTGTTGGCTACTTTTAGCCTTCTGTACAATATTCGGTGTATCCTTTACTATATATCAAGTATTTATTAACAAACAAAATAAAGAGATATCTTTTGTTAAACACAAATTCTATGCTATAGAACAAGGAAGGAAAGCCATTGATGGACTGGATATCTTGTATAAAGGTCAAAAAACTGAAAGTCTAATTGTTTCAAGATATGCAATTTGGAACAGTGGAAATATTTTGATCAGGAATGAAGATGTCGTTGAATCAAGAAAACTTTGCTTAAAATGTTCAGAAGATGCAAAAATATTAGATGCAAAAATAATCGCCGTTAATGAAGACACCAATTTATGTAATATTGATAGTATTGATGACAATCAAGTCAATCTTACATTTGATTATCTTGATAAAAATGATGGTTTAGTTATCCAAGTGTTACATACAGGAAAACAAAACAACTTAATTTTTGATTGTAAACTTAAAGGTGGGAATTTAAAAGATGCTGATTATTCGAAGTTAGAGAATATTTTATCAAAAGAAGAAAACAAATCAAGAAAGCTAGCTAAATCTTTATTAACAATTGAAGTGTTTTTATTAGCAGTAGGAGGCTTTTTAACAATATTTATGACACTTGACAAAATTTATAATATTATTCCCAGAGACAACATTTTTTCAGTTGATTATCAAATTAGTAACAATATTTTCATTTTCATGACTGTGATTCTGATTGTATTACTTTTTTTAATGTGCAAACTATTATTTATAAAAATTTACCATTTTAACATCCCATCAAAATTAAGAAAATTTGAAGATCTATAGGAAATCAAACCGAATTTTCCTTTTTTAACTTTACTACGCTAGCTACCAGTTTCGCCTGTTTGAAGACAACGGGGACGTTTCGTTCTTCATATCCGCTCCACACTAAGGGGCTAATTTCTTGTTTTATATATTTGCATTTATTACAAATCACCAATTATTCCATCTAGAGAAAGCTAAGACTCGATCAAACCTTTAGAAATATTCATTGCCTTGATTAAATTTTCAAGGCGACGATAATGAGAGCTTCCTTCATCGAATTTCTCCTGTGCTTTTTCACACTTGCTGATAACTGAAACCACTGGCTTAAGTGCTTTTATTAATTCTTCTTTTGTGTACTGTTCAATAAGTTTTTGTTCCTTTTTAGCTAGTTTATTTTCTATCAAAAACTTTGAGATAACCATTGCTTTGATTCTATTTCTAAGTAATGAATACTGGGCGGTTCCTTGCGCAAATTTGCCTTGCATTTTTTCGCATTTGCTAATTGTTGATGATATTTCCCGAAGCGCTTCGGTTAATTCTTCGTTGGTGTAATTATCCATAACATTGCTCCTTCTCAATTTTCATTTGACCTAGAAATAGGCCGTTTGGAAAATTCTTCTTTGTCGAGAATTTCAAAGCTTTTATACCAATAAAAATATTCTTCAAGATCAAATTTCATTATTGTTTTGAATTTTTTATATTCCGGATTTTTAATCACCAACATCCTTAAATCAATCGCCTTATCAAAGCGTTGAATAGCAGATATCCCATACTTAATCAGCAATGATAAATAAGCCGCTTTTGAAGCACTGTTCACCGCTTTATCGGCAATATAATTTATTAAGAAAATATAACTCTTTATCCTTTTTACACCAACAACCCTCTTTAAAGAAAAATGGGTGACCGGAATTGTCTTTATCCATGCCGTTAGCGCTGTGATCGCTCTGATTCTGACACTTACGTTTATTCGCATCAATAAAAAAAAGGCTACGTATTTACACTTAAAAATCATTGAAAATTTTGTAGCCCTTTTTATTCTTATCCTCAAAATTTCGCTAGTGTCAGTTGATCAGTATGTCACCACCAACATCACCCCTTTTTTGGTGGTTTATACCGTATTAGGGTTGTTTATCATCAAAAGACCTCTTGCCGCAATTCTTCAATACGCTGTTGCTTTAATTTCTTTTTTGTTTTAATGACAATTTTTCAAACAGAACCGGCCATTTTGGCAACCAATCAATTAAACGGGATCACCTTTGTTGCCATCGGCTTGTGCATTTCCCTGCTATCCTGGCATTCAGAACGAAGTGCAATTCTCCAACAAAAAAAATTACAGAGCAACATCATAAGTTGGAAGAGATCGCCTATTATGACCATTTGACGGCTTTAATCAATCGCTGGAAATGACTTCAATATGTGGATGTGGAGGCTTTAATCAATAAGCAAAATTCCATATCGATTCATGGTTTCATTTTTATCAGCTAACACCGCAATGGGATAATCAAGTTCTCGAACTGTTCCATAGACGTCAATGGCCATTGCTTCAGTACAGGGTCTTGCCATTTTTTTGTTTTTACACTCGGTTCGTTCCGAGACACAGTCTGAACAAAAATTACATTCATCTACCAACAGCGCAAATGCCTTATGATATCCAAGCAGAAATAATTCCTTTTCAATTCTCAGTAATTCTTTATTGGTAACTTTGCACCATTGAAGTAGCATCTCCTCGTTATCTATCTTTTCCTGAAAATGAAAAATCACAACTGCTTTATATTCGGAAATAAACTCCCGACAGTCTGATACCGATGGTGTATTTGGTGGACAGGCACTTTTCTTCCCGTAGCTGACACAACCATACATACATTTTATCCGAACCCATTGAGCAACTTTTATTTGGTCACCTGCGATCCATTTAAAATCAGTAAATTGTTTATCTAAAAATATGTTTTCTATTTCATCTTTATTCATAAGGTTACCTCTCGTTCGTAATTATAGATAGTTGGGTTATCAATCTCAATGGATTTATTGTATCATTACTTACATCACTTCACAAAAATCCGTCTATACAATTCCGCCAAAATCAAATACTAAAGAACCATGAGATTGTGACTGATGGCTTAAAAAAAAACGCCATCTGGTTGAATGCTTTTTCAATAAAATCAAACATTTTCGAAAAATCGCGACACGATATGACAAGTTCGCATCTTCATTTTATGCCTTTGTTTACATTTCCGCGATCTGGCTTTTATCAAAATGACCAGCATTTTGAGTTTTCAGAGCAAGGCTTCTGCTTTACCCGTTTATTTAGGGGACATCGGGGACGTTGGGGACATCGGGGACGTTTCATTTGTCACATTCCCCTAAACCTCTCTATAAATATGATCTCCCAAAGAACATTGGATTCTTCGAAACACAATTCCAGAACCGGTTGCTACTCATACACCCGGTTGCCAGTCCTTGCACAGATCAAACCAGCAGGCACTGTTGGAATATTTTTCCAGTTCCGCTATTGTCAATTCTGGCATCCCCGGCCACCACTACGCGCACACATTTTTCCGCTAGTTTAAAGGACAGGGTTTTGGCTATTCGTTCCGGGGCACAACCTATCTAAATTTGCCGGGGCGTGGATTGATACATAGTCGAATCGAAACGTGTACCGTCACTTATTCTCCGGAAATCATCCATTTATCAATCTTTGTTGAACGCATCTATATACTTTTTATAAATAAATACTTTCTTTCTTTTACGATTATCGAGATTACTTAGAATCCCTTCCTCGCAAAGTCTTTCTAAATAAACGGCCACTTGTTGCAACGCTGATGTCCAGTTTATTTGTCGTTTCTTCAATGCTGATTGTCAGCTTTCTTTTCTGGCATACATGTAGACAAAGAAACTCGGCGAAATCAATGTGTCCGTTACCTCCTCCAACCTGCCGATGTACTGATTGGCTTCTGATATCAAATAAATCATTTCATCGTCGTATTGAATCACAGGATTTTGAAGGGGTAGCGGTGTCGGAATAAAACACGAGTATTCTGCTTGACCACTCCCAACCTTTATTTTTCTTCCTGCTCTATTTTCCATATAAGCACTCCTCACTTTTTGTCTTAAAATGATTATAATTTATTTTTATTTGCATTTCGACGTATTAAATGAAAATATCTTTTTGAGCACAAGAGAACTGTTCGGGATCTGTGATATTGCAAATTAACTGTTGGCGATATTAAAGAAATTAGCATTATTGCCGACAATAGATATTGAACATAAAGACACACTTATTTACAAAAAGGGGGCTATGTTTCGATGAAAATAACTTTTATTGATAAAAATTTGTATAACAACTACAGTCAAATGACGAAAAGGCAAAAATCGATTGAGAAAAGCCAACCGTCTAATCAGGAAGTTTCAAAAAAAACGGATACGCTTGATATTTCAAAAGCAGCCTATCAAACGGTGGTAAATGACGAGACGATGTCTGCCACATCTGGAAAAGACTCGCTTGGAATAACAAAAGGCAAAAAAGAAAACAGTTATGTTATTCATTTTTCTGATTCAGCGATGGTAAGCAGAACTATTTCGAGAGGCTATCTTACCGTTAACGGTGTCGATATCCAGCTTTCCGATGATTTAAAAAAACAATTAACTGAAATAGATAGACAGGCCCAAGTTGACCGTGAAGCCGCTTTTTATCAATCTACGATAGCACATAATCTGGCGGTCTCCAAACAACAAAGTGAAGCATGGGCAAATGCTTACAAAGATTTAGCGGAAGCGATTGAAATAGCCGCAAAAATTTCCGCAGGCGGAAAAGTATCCAGTTCTGACCTGAAAAAATTGATGGACACAAGTCCGCAGCTTTATGCAATGGCAATGGCTGCAAAGATGATGGCCGAAAGACAAGAAAAACAGACTGAACCTGAAATGACAAGCACTGAAGAAACAAGCAAAAGCGATGCTGTCGCTCAAGACGTTAGCTGGTCTGATTCTGAACGGAAATTTTATGAAACACAGATGAGTGTCACGATGGATGCTACGCCATCCGTTACCAGTATTGAAAAAAAAGAAGTTGTTCTTTAATAAAAGAATTGTTTAAGCCGTGAACAATACATAGGTTTTTTTATCTTCAAAATAATAGTGCTACAACCAAATTTCGGGGTCGTAATAATCAATAACCTACGCAGAGGACATGTTATGACAAAGTATGAACCCCCCTCGAATTCGAGGGGGGGCATCTGATAAGCAATGATTCCCGCACAGCAAGAAACTCAAGGGTATTCTATTAAAAATATTGAGCAAACACCCAATTTAAACTACCTTGTTTTGAGGATATCGCGAATTTCTTCAAGCAAAAGCACTTCTTTGCTCGGCACTTCAGAGGCAATCACTTCTTCAGACTCTTTTTTCTTTCTAAATGTAAAAAGTTTTATAATCATAAAAATAGAAACCGCAATAATTAAAAAATCAACCATCGATTGAATAAACGCGCCATAACGAATGGCCACTTCAACAACCTCTCCACTTGCAGGGGTAATAACAAATTTCAAATCTTCAAAATTAATCCCCCCTAATAAAATCCCGATTATTGGCATTAAAATATCATTAACCAATGATGTGACTATTTTCCCAAAAGCCGTACCAATGATCACGGCAACGGCAAGATCCATGACGTTACCTCTGACTACAAATTCTTTAAATTCTTTTAGCATCTAAAACCTCCTTGTTTTTAGCAGGTCTTTTATCGACCAGTGTTAGCATAACACGCCGCTCCAGGAGACGGTTCTTTTGTTCTGTTTTTCTCAAAAAAAACTCCCTTTGTGACAACTGGATTAGTAATCTTTGTTATTTCCCCCCACTTCTTCCAGTCCATATTACTCCAATCGCTCCATTAACTTTAGACTATATCCAACTTCTATCAGTTCTCGCTTAGACAAGATAGCCCCTTCTATCGGTCTTTCATTTAACTTAAATACAATCGCTATTTGATTTACTTCTTGTTTAAATTGGATTCTATTAAAATAAATTTCCACCCCTAATAATTCTGTCATGATTTCTGCCGTACCTTCATGACCGATTGCTGAAATGTATGGGCTTTCTTTAACTAACTCCCGCGCCGTATCAAAGTCAATATCACTGATCCGATATACGCCATTCGTTGTTGCAACCGTTCCATTTAAAAATACGATCGGTAATTTATTAACGTTCAAATCATCTTCTCCTTAAATTCTTAAAATTGTATATAGCCTTTGTAAAGGTAATCAAAAACGAATCCAGAACATCCTGAATTTAAGGAAGTCAAGGTTCTATATCATTAGCGCCGTCATTTAAAAACCGTTCATGCCTTCTATTATTAATCATTCAGTTTTACGTTTGGTAATACAAAAACTGCCAACAGTAATCCGATACTTATAATTACCGTAAGGACAATTCCAACTAAATCCATTGACATCGACATTGCTTTGGTTGCAATGCTCGCTATTTTCGGTTCTACCACTTCTTTAAATGTCTCTACATTCTGAATGAGCAATTCGCGAATTTCATTTTTTGTCAGATCAGTCGTCTTTAAAATATTTGAATCCAGTATCCCCTGAGCGATATAACCAAATACACTTGAAAACAATACGGTTCCCAAAATTGCGACACTCACGGATGCCCCGAGGTTCTGAAATGTCGTTAATAATCCCGATCCTTCGTTTTTCCATTCTATATTGACGTTTGATAATGCAAGGTTATAAGCAACACTAAATGCAATCCCCACACCAAAACCGATAAAAAGAAAGGCGGGAATAAAACTGCTGCCACTGATATCGGAAAACTTTCCCCAAAACTGCATCCTCATTAAGGTAATCCCTGTCAGCAACGAAATCAAACCAGCAATAAGTATAATTTTAGGTGAAAAACGGTAAATCAGTCGTGTCACAAATAATGATGATATTAACAAGGCGATCGACAATGGCATTAAACTGATCCCGGTATTAAAGGCATTATACCCCAATGCATTTTGCATAAATACCGGCATACAGAACATGATTCCGGAAAATGCCATTTGCCCAAACAGATAAACTAATATTGCCGGTGAAAATATACGGTTATTAAATATCTGGGGATGAAATAAAACCGCTTTCTCTTTTTCGATCCGTTTTCTCAGCCACATTAAAAGAATAAACAAAAATATAATTCCTAATATGATCATTAAAAAAGAAGCCGATAAACCAAATAATGAGAGGCTAACCCCGCCTATTTCAAGTGGCTGCTTGGCATAAAACCAGCCATAGTTCTGTGCTGTTAATAGTCCCAAAATAATCAAAAACAATCCTGAAGCTGAAAACAAAAAACCGACAAAATCTATTTTCGGTCGGTTTTCTTTTACAATCAGATCTTTTGGTATCACGCCCGAAAATACCAATGCGATTACCGCAACAATCACTTCCCCGACAAAGATCACCCGCCACGATAAATAGGTGGTTACCGCCCCGCCGATAATGGGTCCAACCGCTAAGGCTACTGCTGCAACTGTCGCATATATCGACATTGCTTTTGCACGGTCCCGCCCTTCGTAATTACTGATTAATATTGATAACACTGCTGGCATCATGATTGCTGCCGCAATCCCTTCAATCACCGACCATCCAATTGCTAACATCATAACATTTACACTCGATGCCGCCGTTAAGGTACCAACACAATAAATCAACAATCCATATATAAATGCATTTTTCTTTCCGATAATATCAGATAACTTTGCTCCTAAAAGCATACAGGATGCCATAACTAACGTATATATAGACATTACCCCTTTTACGGTACTGACGTTTGTATTTAAATCCTTTACGATATTTTCTATCGATACATTCATTGCGGTTGTATCAATCACCATGACAAATACTGCCATTAAGATGACCAATAATATATTCCAGTTGCTTTTGGTTTTTTCTATCTTTTCTTCCATCGCTATCTCCTTAATTAAAAATAAATTCATTCCTTAATTTCTGAAGCAAAAACTCCCGTTTTTCACTCATTTCATGTCTCTTATTAATTGATAGCGGACACAAAATAGCCTTCCCTATTTTCTATTTTCGGCAATTCATTTATAAAATATCCCCTAGTATGTCGCCCATAACCCTGCTTCAAGTACATCTGAACAAGCCTGGCATTTCGTGAATAATTAAAAACCAACGCTTATCAAGACGTTCTTGGGCTTGATAAGCAGTGGTTTTTAATTAACAGGTTATTGTTTAATGATCGTTTTAATAAGCGCTTCGACCTTGTCGTCTCTTTGTGTTTGGTTTGATTTATCACCAAAATTTAGGCCGGTGAATTGAAATTTTATTTGTTTTATATTCGGTTAATAATACGAATCTGCATGCTTGCCATCACATCTAACGCCGCCTCATTAAGATGGTCTTCATTGCTGGCGACGCAACTGGCATCAACAATAATTTCCGCTTCCGGCAAAGCCGCTTTTGCCAGCACCGCATCCGAAATCAGGCAAATATTTGAGACAACACCCACCAATTCGACCCGATCATACTGATTTTCTGCCAGATAATTAGCAAGCTCCATTGATCCAAATGCGATCTTTTCAATGCAAGTATCGCTATCTTGCCGCAGCTTTGCCACCTTTCCATAAAGTTCCCATCCTGGGGTTCCTTTGATACAATGAACAACCGGTAAGTTTTTCCCTTCCTGAGTGTTCAAATAGTCTGCTGTATGGGTATCGTAAGTAAACACAATTTCCCATCCATTTGACCGATACACCTCTATTTTTTGCGCAATCAACTCTTCAAGTTTAACCGACTGAGGAAAACCTAGACTGCCATCCACAAAATCTTTCTGATAATCGATTACCAATAGAACACTTTTCATTTATTTCTCCGTTTTTCGGCCACTTGCCATTGCATAAGCCGCCGCTTTTACGGCTATTTTTTTATAATCACTATTCCAACGATTCACGCCAATATAGTCAAAAATAACCATGCCGGTATGTCGGCAGAAGCGATCCATCTGTTCAAGACTGGTCAACAGCCCATTTCCGGTTCCCCCGGCTGAAGCAATCATTAAAACTTGTTTATCACGCAAGACCTTTTGTCCATTAAATTCACAGCGACGAAGGCGATCGATAAAACTTTTGAAGGTTTCCGAGGTTTCGCCCCAATAGACCGGTGAGGCAAAAATGATCACATCACTGGATTCGATCCGAGCGACAATTTCATCAAAACCATCTTTCCCAAACTTACAGAAATTTTCATCGCGACAGGGACCCCAACCGTCACCGCAAACTTGGCAGCGAATTAGTTTAAAATCACCCAATCTTATTTCATCGACTTCGGCGCCGCCCTCCGTGACACCTTGCTTTGCTGCATCAATTACCGACTGACATAACCCATCCTTTTTAGGATTACCTGATAAAATACATACTTTCATTACTTAAATCCCTTCTCTTGCTATTTTTAAACATTTGTTTATTTTTTATCTTTTTCATTAACCGCATTCACTCGGTTTAACTCGAACTGTTCAATCACCTGCGGCAAATTTTTGGCATCCATTTGTGCTGCCGGAAAATCAGAAACCGAAAGGGAATCGACCCACGAAACTGCTTGGTCTCCATTTTGGGGTTTGTCGGACAATGGCAAAATACGAATGTTATAATCCGCGACCGGAACGTTATTTGCTGCTAAGATAGCTTCCAGTGCCTTGCCAACTTCTGCGATCTTATCATAAGAAACCGCTTCATTAAACAATACCACATCAATCGTAATGGGCAGCGGCGGCTTGTGGATATCCAATTCCATGTCGCGCTCAAACATCATCAGATTGGCCTCCTTGACAAAACGAAGAGCAATATAATCAAAGTCATAATCTAACTTACCAGCAATCATTTCAATGGCCTTTTCTCGCAACTCTTTATCGAGCCTCCGAAAGGTGGTAAAATTGTTTTCGACCTCATACGCGTAGTCATCACTCTTGACGTTGCCATAGCTGTCAACATAAATGTTAAAAGCGGTATCTTTGCTTATATCCGACTGAACTGATACATAATACCAACCGTCCTTAAAATTATACCCGCTCTTTACAATCGCCAGATTTAAGTCACGATAATGACTATCCATATAGTGTAACGCTGCTTTTTTCGCCAATCCATTAGCTATCGGATTCCCGGTGAAACTATTGACCAAAACCACCACGAGCATCATTAAACCAGCACCGATCGCACCGATTATTATCTTTTTAGTCTTGGTCTTCATCTTAAATCCCTTTCTCAATTCCTAATATAAAGCTTCGTCATGCACAATACGCTAACAGCGTTAAGCGCTATAAAGATAGTATAACATCGACTAAACATCGCAAGCAAGTCAGTTATGAGCGTAATTCAGGCAACAAGAGAGAATTTTTTGTTTGATGTAGTTCCCTAAAAGAATAGGACAAAAAACTTTTCAACTTTCAGATCATCACCTGATGCTACCTGATCATTTGTTTTGCTGCACTTTTATATACCCACTTCTCACTATCAGCAAAACAGCAAATAGACAAAGCATCACATTTATCCACACAAAGCTTGGCGGAAAAAAGGTAAACAAGTAATAATTCCTCATATCATATAGCAATTCAAAAGGGATTTCGGTATAGAGCATTAAAAAATATAGAATTATTAAAATTATACTGCCTATACCAAATATCAAATATCTTTTATAACGTTTTGTTTTTTGGGCGAGCACGAGTTTTCCTTTTTTTAATTGAAAAATAAAAATGCCCACAAACAACAGCAGTATCACAAGCAATCCGGCTGTGATAAAAGCGATCCCGTTAGTTATTTGAAGCATAAAGCTATCGACAACCTTTTCTCCTAGTTCATTTTCGCCCCATCTTTCCATCAGTTCATAGGTCAGATAATAGGCTTTATCGGAGTTTGTCAGAACAACAATTCCGTTCTTGCTTGTTGGTTCCATAACTAATTGAGCATTCCAACCGGTTAATGTGCCATTATGTTCATAAACGATTTTACCATTTTTGAGGGTCCTGGGGATGATCCCCAATGCGTATTCGCCACCAGCACTCGCGGTATTTTTTTGAGGTTGAAACATTTCTTTATTTCCGTTTTCGTGGTAGTTGATCAGTGCGATTGTGAATTTTGCCAAATCACCAGCTGTCGTCGTCACCCCGCCACCGCCGTTCATGACAATGGGCGTAATGGCAATCGGCTTGTTTATTCCCGCATAGGGTACTGCCAATGAACCGTCACTAAATGCATTGTCGTAGTTTGTATCATTCATTCCGAAGTTTTTAAAAACGGTATTTTTCATATAATCTTCAAACTTTTCACCTGTCACTTCTTCAATAATTAACTGGCAGATTCCAAATCCGGCAAATTCAGAATATTCAAAATATTCGCCCGGTTCTCTTTGTAGCCTTATATTTCGGTCCCTTAGCACGTCTTCTATAGCCGGCAGCGGATCGGTGTAGCCACTCTCGTCACTTCCGATGATACCACTGGTGTGAGACATCAGGGTTCGAAGGGTAACTTTATTTTCATCAAACTGAGTATCCGGCAGCGTCCACTTTGTCAAATAAGTGCTGATTGGTACATCTAAATCGAGTTTTCCCGCATCGACTAATTGCATCACGGCATAGGCTGTTGTCGTTTTGGAGATCGAAGCGATTTTAAACTTAGTTTCATTTCCAACTTTAATTTTACTTTCAACATTTGCATAGCCATAATTTCTTACCGCAGCAATCTCTCCGTTTTTAATTATTGCCACCGCCGCACCTTGGGGACTATATTTTTCGATCACCTTATCGATGTAATCTTTATCTTTATTGCTGCTTATATTGACGCCAGCAAAAACAATCGCCATCAAGGCCATAATGGCGATAACACCGACAATCCATTTCTTTTTTTTTGTCATCCTACGCTCTCCTTGTGATATAAAGTTTAGTTTTCTAAAATACGCTGATCAAGAAATTTTTCAAATACGCTTAGAAGCCCTGTTAAATCCTGATATGATTCTTCTGACATTTCTCTTAAGGTTGTGAAAACCTCATCATTCGCTTGGGCATGAAATTCTCGGTGCCCTTCATAGGCTTTTTTTCCCATTGGGGTAAGCATCAAAGAAACTTCGGCATCTGATGTTTTTGAAATTTTTTTCTCTACCAGACCTTTTTCTACCAACTTGTAAATCATCTGCGATACGGCCCCTTTTGTTTTCCTCTTACTTAAAGCAAGTGCGGTTATATTAATTCCATCGTTATTTCCGATTACTTCAATTGTATGGATTTCAACCTGACTTAGCATACTACCCGTTCCATAGTCTCGGCATTTTTTTTCTGTTTCCATATACTTATAAATAATTCGTTCCATGGTATTAGCCACCACTGTATAATCTCTCATCATTTAACTTCCTTTCATCATTTTATCGATTTTTCATCTATAGTGTATAGCACCTATACACTATAGATGCTATACACTATACTCATACCAATCCAATATGTCAACTGAAAGTTTAAAAATATTCGACGTGAACAAGCAACCGCATGGCCTTGATACAATAACCTGTAACCACAGTAAAACCCTGCTGCTATAGCAGTTTCCATTACAATTCTGAAACAACAATACTAGTGGCAAAACAATTAAATCGCCAACACTAAAAAGAAAACTAACATTTTTAACAAAGAAATTCCATAATATATAAGTTTAAAGCTTGCAGCATGTGGTATAGAGCTAATAAGAATTAAAATATATTAGAGATGGAGATTAAGATGAAATTTTTCAATAAACATTCAATTGGAAATAAAATTACTTCTATGGTAATCATTTTTGTTGCCTTAGCCTTGCTGGTGATTGGCATTGTTGTGACAGTTTTAAGCATCAACACTGAAAACAAGCAAATCGAAGATCAGATGAACCTCCAGCTTAGTAACACCATTGGTGAAATTGAACAAGTTCTCAGTAATCACAGCAAAGCGATGATCGGTTTAAGTAAAACCATCGGCGTCGCCGGAACTCAGATGATACCCGCAGAATACAAAGATTTACTAACTCAATATGTGGGGATCAATGACACCACTTACGGCGTTGGCGTTTTCTACGACTACAATGCTTACCAGCCCGAACTTAAATATTTTGGACCCTACGCCTATCGAGATAATGAAACGATCACCTTCACTGAAGATCTATTTAGTACCGATGAATATGATTACCCCCATCAGGAGTGGTATCTGGTCGGTAAAAATGCCGGCGATTCAATTGCCTGGTCTGCGCCATTTAAAGACGAGGCTCTGAACATTTCGATGGTCACCGCGGCAGTCGCAGCGTATGACACCAACCAAAACTTTCGGGGTGTAGTCACTGGTGACATTGATCTTTCCAGTCTCCAACAAATGGTCAGCACGATCAAAGTCGGCAAAACCGGTCGGGCTTTTCTGGTCGATCAGACCGGCCTCTACATTGCCGATGTCGATGCCACCAAGGACATGAGTGTTAATCTTCTGGAAGATCCCAACGCCAGTCTATCAGCTCTGGGCGAAAAGATACTCAGCGGCAAACCGGGGTCTGGGGTATTCAACGATGATGCCGGCAAAAATAATATTTATTATGCATCCATCCCCTCAACCGGTTGGACGCTGGCCATCATGGAGCCCCAAAGCGAGCTCAATCAACCGATTATGGCTCTGATTTACCAGCTGATCGGCTTGTTTCTATTAACCTTAATCATATTGAGTTTTATCATCATCAAACAAATCAAAAGCGTAGTCAACCCCATTATTCTGATCACCGAGCTCTTCCATAAAGCAGAATTGGGTGATTTTGACAGCAAAATTCCCGAAACGATCATCAGCCGAAAAGATGAGCTGGGGCAACTGGGATTATCTTTCCAGAAATTATCCGAAAACATCCAGGAAAACATTGCCACGCTGGAGCAGATTTCGCTGGGTAATCTTGAAGTAGCGGTCGATGTCAAATCCGATAAAGATATTCAGTCAAAGAGTTTACTTCACGTGATGGAAAACCTCAAAAATCTGGAAACCGAGGTCGACATGCTCACTCAATCGGCCACCAACGGTCATTTATCGGTCCGCGGCAATGTTGATAATTTTCAAGGTAAGTATCGGGATATTGTGGTTCGCATCAACAACACTTTGGATGCCGTGGTTGAACCCCTAAACATGTCGGCCGACTATGTCAACAAAATCAGCCAAGGTAATATTCCCCCCCCAATCACCGCCACCTATCATGGCGACTTTAATACAATTAAAGAAAACCTTAATTCCTGTATTGATAACATCAACGCCTTAGTCACCGATGTCAATATGCTGGCTCAGGCCGCCACCGATGGCCAACTGGAAATTCAAGCCGATGCCACCAAACATCATGGTGATTTTAGAAAAATCATCGAAGGCTTTAATAATACCCTATCTTCACTGTTGACCCCAATCAATGAAGCCCGACAAGTAATGACCAAAATGGCCGTCAATGATTACAGTCTTTCAATGAATGGCGTTTATAAAGGCAATATGGAAGCGTTTTCCCAGGAAATCAATATGGTTCATACCAGATTACTCAGTATTCAAGATGCCTTCATTCGAGTATCTAAAGGCGATACCAGTCAATTGGATCAATTTATCGCCATTGGTCAGCGTTCTGACAACGACAAGCTGGTGCCCTCAGTCATTGCCACTTTAACCGCCATCGATAATCTGATTGAAGAGTCCCGTAATCTGGCTCAAGCAGGAATTAACGGTAACTTGGAAGTCCGCAGCGAAGCTGCGAAATTTTCCGGTGGTTATCGAGATATTGTCGAAGGTTTCAACCAAACGTTGGATGCCATTGGACAGCCCATTAACGAAGCCGTCGTCATTCTTGAACAAATGGCCGCCGGAAATCTGACCCAGCAGATGCAAGGCGATTATCAGGGCAGTTATGCCATTATCAAAAATTCACTCAACGACACCATGCGATCTTTCAATGAAATTTTAGGTAATATCAATCATTCGGCTGAAGAGGTTACCTCCGGTTCCAAACAAGTCTCCTCCGGCAGTCAAGCCTTGGCCCAAGGTACCACCGAGCAGGCCAGTTCCATGCAAGAATTAAGTGCTTCGATTACCGAGATTGCGGTTCAAACAAAAGAAAACGCCGCAAATGCTGCCCAGGCCAATCAGCTAACATCGAACGCCCAAAAAAATGCCGAAAACGGCAACACCCTGATGCAGCAAATGTTGCTATCCATGGAAGAAATTAACGCTTCATCAGCTAAAATTTCAAATATTATCAAAGTCATTGAGGATATCGCTTTCCAGACCAATATCCTGGCCTTGAATGCAGCCGTGGAAGCTGCCCGAGCCGGACAACAGGGTAAGGGCTTTGCCATCGTTGCCGAAGAAGTTAGAACCTTGGCCGGACGCAGTGCTGAAGCTGCTAAAGAAACCACCGAACTAATTGAAGGTTCCATTTCCAAGGTTTCTGATGGCACCGTCATTGCCAACAATACGGCTGATTCCCTCACAGAAATTGTCGACGGTGTTGCTAAAGTCGCCGCTCTGGTTAATAAAATTGATATCGCCTCAAATGAACAAACCACCTTCATCAACGAGATTAACACCGGTATCGATCAGGTTTCCCAAGTGGTTCAGACCAATTCGGCTACCGCTGAAGAAAGCGCCGCCGCCAGCGAAGAATTATATAGCCAGGCGGAGTTGTTAAAAAATATGGTCAGCAAGTTCGCATTAACTAAATCTGAATAGTTTTTCCCAGCAATTGGGATATTCTGGGCACTTCAAACGGTCATTGATTAGGCTTCTTAACCAAAAAAGGCTATGGGCGGTTCGCCAATAGCCTTTTCTAGTCTTTGCCCACACCCATGACCAATCTTCGCCCAAGCCCAGTCACTTTAGAATTAGCACCTCGGGTTTTTATTTTATCCATTGGCAACAACTTGGTAAGCTCCGGTGTTTATTTAAACGATTACAATTAGCTTTAAATATCATCATTTACTACGAAAATGCTCCACTTAAAAAGACCCGTCAATTATAACGGGTCGACAGACTGTCAAAAAAGCTAACGTCGGACCGACAATTGTTCGCTCATGTTGGATGCCTCAAGGCGAACAGTTGCCGTTAAAAAGCTATCTTTAGCCAAATCTTTGATTGCAACTGTACGAATTGCGCGCATGCAACAGATTAACAATTGATCGGTCCGGTCGTTTATTGACAACCTCAATACTCGTCAATTATTACGGGTCGGTTCAATAAACAGGTATGTCAGCATCCTTTATGAAAAGGCAATCATATACTGATCTAAATTTTTAACGCCACATCATAAGCTGCCCAGATAACATCTAAAAGACTGCCAACATGATCGGCATCTCCTATAACCTGAACATTTTCCAACTCTTGAAGCGCAACTGCCAATGGTGCTGTAGGAACATAACCAGCGGCAATCACAACCGTATCGACTGGGATTTCTGTCTTGGCATTATCTTTTAAAACCGTAATGCTATTGGAATTAATGGCACATAATTGGGTCGATGTCTGAACATCAACATTGTAATAAACTAACAGTTCTCTTAACATATTGGAATTGGCGGCACTTAATAATTTAACCTGAAGAATATCATCCATCATCTCAATTATTTTTACCTTTTTACCTTTTTTGGCAAGATCATAGGCAATTTCACAACCAGTCAGCCCTCCACCAATAACGGCAACAACTTCTCCCGCTTGCTTCTTATCCAGTAATAAATCAATCGCTTCGATAACGTGATCATCATCAATTCCCGGTATAGAAAGGGTTCTTGGTTTAGCACCGGTCGCAACGATAATATCATCGGGTTTCGTTTCTTTTATCAGCTCAGGGGTTACTTCGGTATTCATTTTAATTGTAACGTTTAAATCATTAATTTGTTTGATATACCATTTTAGCAGATTTTTATCAGCTTCTTTAAAATCCGGAGCCGCCGCCGCTATAAAGACCCCGCCCAAACGATCGGTCTTTTCATAAAGTGTCACTTGATGTCCACGTAAAGCACTAATACGGGCTGCTTCCATTCCGCCAATCCCGCCACCAACAATAGCAACTTTTTTCTTAACCGCTGCCGGAATGATCTTATATTTTTCTTCCTGCATAGCTGCTGGATTGAGCGCACAAGAAGTTCCCAAACCGGCAAACAATCGGCCAAAACAACCATTGTGACAAGCGATACAAGGTCTGACATCATCGACTTGTTCTGCTTGGATTTTATTGGACCACTCAGGATCAGCCAATAGCTGTCGGGCAATCCCGATACCGTCAACCACCCCATTGACAATCGCTTCTGTTGCGATCTCCGGATCTTCCATCCGTCCTGCACAAATAACGGGAATATCTACAAATTGTTTGATATAGGTAGCCTCCGGCAGATTACAGGCTAAAGGCATATACATTGGTGGATGTGCCCAATACCATGAATCATAAGACCCATTGTCGGCATCTAAGGCATCACAACCGGCAGCTTCCAGCATTCTTGCCACTGCTGGACTTTCTTCCAGACTACGGCCAAATTCTTTATACGGTTCACCGGGCAATGCTCCTGAATTAAAACCTTTCATTTTGCTCGCAACACTGTAACGCACAATAACAGGATAATCCTGCCCGCAGGCTTCTTTAATGCCTTTTATAATTTCGCAGACAAAGCGCATTCGATTTTCTAATGAACCGCCATATTCATCTGTTCGATGATTTGTATTTTCGATCGAAAACTGATCCAACAAATAACCTTCATGAATGGCATGGATTTCAATCCCGTCAACCCCTGCTTCCTGGGCGAGTTTTGCTGCTTCAACAATGGCTTCAATAATTTTATGAATTTCGTCCTTAGTCATTTCACGATGCATCATTTCCGGCGCCCAAACATTTGGCAGCACACTGGGTGCACACATTGCATAGTCTTTATTGAAATCTGGCACTGCAGCCATTCCTGATTTTACTGCTAATACGCGACCCATACCAGCCCCAATTTGCATAAATAATTTTGTATCATATTTGTGGATTTCATCCATCAGCTCTTTTACTGGACCTCGAAATGCTTCTTTGGCTTCATTGAGCCAATTGCCTCTGCCCCACATGTCCTGAATAACCGCGATTCCCGGAATTAATAACCCAACCCCGCCTTTGGCTCTTTCAATGTAGTACTCCGCTGTTGCTTCATGAAACTTGCCATCTTCAATAAGCGAAGTTCCTCCCATTGCACATAACACGATTCTGTTTTTAATTTCCGTTTTTCCAATCTTAAACGGTGTAAACAGAGGTTCATACTTACCTGACATAATTTGACCACCTTTCGATTTTTGTTACGATGAAATATTTTCAGTGAATACTATTCACTGAAAATATAATAGCAACATTTTTCGAACTTGTCAATAAAAATTCGTTAAATTATTATCGATCAATTTTAAACCGTTTTTATTAATTTGGCCTTCGCAGCCGTCTTAATGATAACAACTTGCTGATTTATTTTAGTTTTGATATAATTGTAAAATTAAAACAATGGAGAAATAAATGGAAGAAAAACTTACAAGCAGACAGTTACAGGCCCTTGAAACCAAAAAAAAAATCTTTGAAAGAGCATTGGAACTATTTAAAGCTTCCGATTTTGAAGATGTTTCGACGACAGATATCTGCAAATCATTAAACATTGCGGTGGGAAATTTTTATAAGTACTACACATCTAAGGAGTATCTCCTGATGGAAGCCTACCCTACTTTTGATCACAATATCATAACGGATTTATCCGTAAATAAATTCGATACCCACTTAGATGCTATTAAATTTTTGATCTTTGAACAAACAAATAGCGCTGAAACGATTGGTGCAAAACTTTACGCGCAAATGTTGCGAATCCAGATTAAAACTGAAGGTAAAAATGTTATTGAGGAATCACGAACATTTCATACCTACTTAAAAACTTTAATTCAAAAAGCGCTTGATGAGGGGGAAATTGCCACTGAATATTATTCTGCGAATGAACTTTCTTCACTTATTCTGCGCATCTCACGCGGAACACTTCTCGACTGGGCCATGCAAAATGGGGCTTACAGTGTCAGTGAACGCGTTTTGCACGATGTTGATCTACTTTTTAAACAGATGAAAGTAAAGTAAATGACTGTTTACGAATTCATAACCGGAAATGTTACAATTTTTGTATAAACGCGATAAACTGATATGATTGGTAATGACTGCCCTAGAAAGTTTTTTCGCAAGCTTTAAAAAACTTTCAGCATGATATAAAAAATATCTATTATTTATTGCAAAACGCATTCTTGAATTCTGGTAGCAAAAGTTGCCTAAGACGATTTACTATTGCATATCTTAAACTTAGTGATATGATTATACTTAAAATTAGTTAAAGAGATGGTGTAATCATTGTCAAATAAAAATAATACTACGACTGAGGAAATCGCCAAACTTATTTCACAAGGCGATAATGACCAATTGGAATTCAGACGCCATAGCGGTGGACCCAACCTGTTAAGCAAGATTATTTCTTCTTTTGCCAACGCCTCGGGCGGCAAATTAATTATCGGGGTTGATGAAAAAGGCAAAATTTCCGGCTGCAAAAAAGATTCTGTTATGGATACTTTTAATAAAGCCAAAGAAAAGTTAATCCCCTGTCCCGACCTTTCAATTGAATTTATGGAGTTGGAAAAAAAAGTGATTGCGGTCATTTCAATTGAAAAAAACAAAGAGATTGTGGCCTCAAACTTGGGCGTATTTAAACGCACTGACACTTCTGATGAAATCATGATACCCGAAGAAATTACAACTAAGACCTTATCGGCCGTGGCCAATGATGATTTTAAAAATACTATTGAAGAAATGGCGCAACAAATAACCCAGCTAACCATTTCTTTAGACGACTCCGTCAAACGGTATCATGAAAAAAACAAACTGAGCCGAAAAATTCTGGAATGGATCGCTTGTGGCATTATCGGCATTATTTTATCAATGCTGCTGCCTTTTTAGCGGCAACAATTATGAAAAACGGAACTAAAAAGGGTAGCGCCATCCTTTTTAGTTCCGTTTTTGAAAATATTTTTGGTTCCTTGCTTACTATCAGCTCGGCAGATTTTCCTTTTCCAGGACAAATCTGCGGTTTTTCTGAAACCTTTTATCGATCGTGTTGTTTTTAAATTATCTTAACCGATTAATCATTCCGTACTTCCGCCCTCACCAATTGCAATTTTTTTGTTAAAATAGATCTGTCTTATCTCTGCGGCTTGCTCAACCCAATTGTCAATCCCGATTTTTTTCATCAGGCACAGGTTATATAATTTTATATTCTGCGGAAATTTTGCTGCCCCGTCTGCAAGAGGCATCAAATATTGGCATGGAAAATCCGTACAATTGAAGCAATAGTCAACGCCCTTCTGGTTAACACAATCAAGCGTTTTACAATTTTTCCCTTGCATTTTTAAAAGCAGACATATATTCCCTTCCGTACAACCTTGGCAGGTTATTTTTTCTTTAGGTATCTTCGTTTGTTCTGATAGCCTTTGCTGAAATTCATCGGTGACGTTATCCTCGTACATTTCACAGTTAAAGCAATCAATACCACATGGTGCCACAATTTTTTCTTTCATAATCGATATCCTCCAAATAATTATTTCAGCAATGCTATTTAAAATTGCTGTCTATTATTTTAGATACCTATTTATAAAAAAGGTTACATAATATTTGCTGCGATTTTTTTTATTTTGTCCGATAATTCTTTTTTGTCAGCTGTTTGCTCAACCGTATATAGATAGTCTATCTTTTTAAGTAATGATAAATTTTTGAAATGTGCCTTTCGTAATTCATCTGTTTTTAGCTGCTTATAACCAGTCGGAAGCGCGAGGTTATGATCATTCATAAATTTTATCCAGAGCTGGCATTGGCATGGTTTTTGGGGATCAATCAGACTGCATCTCATTTCAAATAACTCCTGAAGCTGCTTCCTTCCTCTAAACAACGTAACCTTAACGTTTTCAACCGACATCTCCATGATCTCTGCTATTTCTTTATTTTTAAGACCCGTACAGGTTTTTAATAAAAAACATACCCGCTGTTTTTTTGGCAGACATTTTAAAAAAGCTTGCAGACATTTTTCACGCAGTTCATCAATAACCAAATCATCATCAAAATCAGCATTATATCTGATGCTGTCAAAAAATTCTTTTTCCGTCACGCCTAAATCCTCGGTGATTTTGACCAGCGGCAGCTTGTTGATATATTTGAAATACTTGTAGCACTCGTTGATTACAATCCGGTATAGCCACGTGAATAGTTTGGCTTCGCTTCTAAATTTACTTAAATTTTTATAAGCATTTAAAAATGAATTTTGAAGCACATCCTCAGCATCCTGATGATTTTCAACCATTCTAAACGCACAAGCATATAATTTATCATAATCCTGGATGATTAAGTTCTCAAGTTCCATCTCCAAATCGACATCATAAGACTTGTTATTCATAATTCTAACAATGCTTCCAGCAGAAACAAACCTCCTTGTAAAATGTTGTTAGGGTAAAGGTTGAAAACCCCACCCGAATGTTCTTTGAAAATTAAAACTTATTGTTTGGATCAATCAGCGACACCTGGATTTTATTTTCCTAAACATCGTGCTAAAATCGCTTTGTCAGAGAGATCGATGTGCGTACCTCCTGGATCCCTTTTTATCAAAGGACTTATCCGTAAAAAAGCGTGTCACTCCACAAGGACGATTCGATGTTTAGCTGGTTGGGCCACCCTCGGGTGTTACCCGTTTCAAATGCAAGGTTGTCTAGCGTTCTTCTTTCGTGGATGCTCTGATTGATTAAACAGAAAGGCTGTGTTTTTATGTCTGAATTCTTAAATGATTTTGTTGTTGGCATTGACGTTTCCTCAAATTTTTCTGTGGTCGCCATGCTCGAGCCCAGCGGCTCACTGATTCGCAAGCCCTTTCGGATTGATCATAATCCGGCGGGTTTCAATAAGCTGCTCACAATCCTCAAAAAAGAAGAAGAGCGGCTGAAACAAAAGCCCATCTACTTTGTAGAATCTACGGGTATCTTTCATTTGCCACTCTTCTTCTTTTTGAAATCGAATGATCTCAAAGGATTTGTCCTTAATCCTCTATGTGTTCATTCTACCAAAAATTTCGACTTAAGAAAAGTGAAAAATGATGCAAAAGATGCCGAAGCCATTGCCAGGCTTGCTAAATTTCAGGATGTCAAATATTCGCTGGTTCCAGAACCTCAGATTCTTGCTCTGCGGATGTTGTTGCGTGAGTACTATGCCATTTCCGACATGCTCACCGAACTGAAAAACCGCTTGTGCACCGATCTGTATCTGCTCTTTCCCGGTTATCTGGATGTGTTTAGTAATCCTTTTGGCAAGTCCTCACTGAAAATTCTCAGGGACTATCAAACGCCTCAGGACATTCTTTTGGAGAATCCGGATACGCTGGCCCAAATGATCGCCAAAAACAGTCGCAAAGGTCTTACATGGGGGCAAAAGAAAGTTGCCAAACTCCTTGATATGGCTACTCTCTGCCTGTCAATGCCCATGGACTTTTCCTGCCTCAGCCGAAAAATTCAATTTCATCTTGATGGCATTGAAACCTTTCAGGCCAATCTGGAAGGGCTGAAAATACAGCTGGTTGATATGATTGCCAGTGATTCTTTCCCCAAAAATGTCCGGAACTCCATTTTTCTTCTGGAAGCCATGCCGGGGATCGGTTTTTTGACTGCTGCCACCATTCTGGCTGAAATCGGCGATTTTTCCCGATTTCACTCTCCAAAAGCACTCGTGGCTTTCTTTGGCCTTGATCCCAGTGTCAATCAATCCGGCAAGTTTAATGGTGATCGCAATAAGATTTCCAAACGGGGCACCCGATTCGGACGCAGAGTGCTTTTTACAGCCGCTCTGGCTTCCATTCGCACCACCTGCAAAGGCGATCCCATCAATCCCATTCTTCGGGATTATTATCAGAAAAAGTGCCTGAACAAGAAGAAAAAAGTGGCTCTTGTTGCCGTCATGCATAAGTTGTTACATTACATCTTTGCGGTTCTCCGTGATCAGAAACCATTTATCTTCAGGAGTCCCGAAGATCATCAGACCTGGCGGAACAACAAAAATTCTGGCCTTTCTCTGGCCGCTTAACCAGACAATATTTGACTATCTGATTTTTTGCCATTGTTCGGATTTTTTAATGGCTTGTTTTATCACGCCCTTTTTATCAAACCTCTTTTTCTAAAAAATATTGATTTAACTATTGACTTTTATTAGCTGGTCTTTTTTATCAATCAATAGACCATTGCGAAAGTGCTGTGCGCTTTTTTATCAAAGCGGCAAAAAAATCATTTCTGAACATTATCTTCAGGCATCTTGCCCTTTATAACAATCAATCAGATAAGACATCCTTAACATAAAACGAATATACGCGTCATTCAGATCGATATTGCTGATCTCTGCAATCCGCTCCAACCGATACGCCAGCGAATTACGATGCACAAATAATTTTTCCGATGCCCGCTTGATGCTGCCCCCAACGTCTAAATAAACTTTTAGGGTGTCATATAAGCAGGTTTCGTTTTTGCGGTCATATTGCCTGAGGATACTTAACGCCGGATGACAAAACTGTCCAAGTTGCGCTTCATCTTCCACATGATCAAGCAGATCATAAAACTGATAATCGAGATAATAACAAATAAAGTTTTCCGGATTTAAGCGTTTTCCCAGATTCAGCGCTGAAACCGCCTGATGATAATATTTTGCAAAACTTTCAACATGCGTAAACGTATTACTGACCCCAATGCGAAGATGTTCCGCCGCCACCAGATTTTGCAGTTTTTTTAATTGTTCGTCCGAAAAACGATCATTTTTCAAAAGCGGAACCAAAACGGCGACCTTTCCTTCGTGATAGGTAACATGCGAACCCGTCAACACTTCTTTTAATGCCGGAACAAGATGATCTTTTAAATGTCGCTCCCCCAGATAACGCGTCGGCAGAACTGAAAGCGCCATCAGTTTAGAGGCAAACTCTAAACCGGGAAAGCAGCTAACAATATTCTCCGGCGGTGCGCCGATCAGAAGTTCATATAGCAACTGCTGATAACGGGTCCCGGTTTGAAACAAATAAGAAAAATAATGGATGGTGGTGTAACTAATCGCATGGCTGACAACTTCCAACATTTCCATATGGACTGGTGTTACCGGGGTTTCGCCTTCGATCATCAGCAAAAAACCAACCTGAATGTCATTATGGAAAACCTTGCTGCTGAGCTTACGGTAAGGTGATTCAGTGCACGACACCTCGACGGCATCGGTGGTATGGGCCGCCTGCTGAATAGGCTTAAGCTGTTGGACGGCCTGGATAAAATCATAACTGCAATACCCTTGTCGGATATTGTCTTTCCATAAATCATCAGTCACTGGAATAGACGTCGAATGCGCCAGAATTTTAAAATTAACATCGCTGAAAATCAGCGAATTACCAAGCAGGATTGAGGCCGTATTCACAACCGCCTGCAAATCTCTGGTCTCATTGGCGCGTTTTATCAGTTCTTCGTAAAGAAGCCCGCCGCCTGACGTTTTCATCAGCGTCCGAGCCAGATTAACGGCCGAAAACAATTCTGCCGGCTCTACCAATGCGAGATTTTGGATCTGATCGATCCGGGTTTCATCATCTTTAACCAGAATCCCATGACAAGGTGGATTTTCAATCCCAGCCAATTGGCTGCTATAACCAAAGTACAAAATATTTCCTTGAAATGAATTTTGCCGTCCGTCAATTAAAGCAATATCAATAATCTCCGTCTGATTTTTACAAGCATTCTTAATGATCGGTATATTAACCGATATTTTTGCCACCAAGTCATTAAATTTCATCGACCCACTTCCTACTAAATGCTGTTCTCTTAACACTTTAAAATTAGCATAGTGCATCATCCACAAATTGTCAATGTCTAATCGTCTTCCATCCATATAGGAAAATTCAATCATCCAACGTATAATTAGTTTTATAGACTCAATGTGATTAATAATATGGAGGAAAACAATGTATGATAAATTGTTTGTCAAAGGAACAATTGGAAAACTAACGTTAAAAAATCGGTTAGTCATGTCTCCCATGGGGGTCGGTCTGGCTGAACTGGATGGTTCACCAACGGAAGATATGATTGCTTTCTACGAAGCTCGGGCCCTTGGTGGCGCCGGCTTGATCATCCCTGAAATTACCCGTGTAAACGATACCCATGGAGCCGGAATGCTGCGTCAGCTTGCGGTCACTAAAGATCGTCACATTGAACCATTATCGCGACTGGCGCAAGCGGTGCATAAACATGGTTCAAAAATCTTTATCCAACTTCATCACCCCGGCCGTGAAACGATGGCCACGCTAGTCGGCGGACCAGTCGCTGCGCCATCGGCGATTCCCTGCAATTTTCTCAAACAGCCGACCCGGGCGCTGGAAAATGCTGAAATTAAAGCCCTCGTCCAACAATTTATCGACGGGGCCGGGCGCGTTCAAAAAGCCGGTTGTGACGGTGTTGAACTGCATGCCGCTCATGGTTATCTGATCAATCAGTTTTTAAGCCCTTATACCAATAAACGTGACGATGAATACGGCGGCAGTTTTGACAACCGACTGCGTTTTATTGCCGAAATTATCGCCGGAATCCGGACCACCTGCGGTGTTGATTTTCCGATTAGTGTCCGTCTTTCAGTTGAGGAATTTTTAAGTAATGTTGGCGTCACCGAAGATTATATTCATATTCAGGATGGTGTCAAGATTGCCATGGCTTTGGAACAACTGGGGATTGATGTGATCAATGTCAGCGCTGGTATTTATGAAACTGGCTCAGTTTGTGTGGAACCCATTTCCTTCCCTCAAGGCTGGCGCCGAGATCTGATCAAAGCGGTTAAAGATCATGTTTCGATTCCGGTCATCGCTGTTTCCGCCATTCGTGAACCGGCCGTTGCCGAAACATTTTTAGCCGACGGAATCGTCGATTTTGTCGCTTTAGGTCGCGCCTGGCTGGCTGATGAAGAATGGGGGCTTAAGGTAAAAGAAGGCCGGGAGGATGAATTATGCAAATGTATCTCCTGCCTGCGTTGCTTTGAAAGTTTAAACGAAAACAATGCCGTTGGTCTGCCCCTCGTCTGTTCTGTAAACCCCCGTTTGGCTCGCGAACAAAAACTTGGCAATTTAGC
Source organism: uncultured Acetobacterium sp. (assembly GCA_965140355.1). Taxonomy (GTDB): domain Bacteria; phylum Bacillota; class Clostridia; order Eubacteriales; family Eubacteriaceae; genus Acetobacterium. The sequence goes on from OZ223194.1 coordinate 756,464, forward strand.
TCACGATGCTAGCGCTCATAAAGTCGTTGTGATCGGTGGCGGTGCCGCTGGTATGTCAGCCGCCCGCACGTTGGCACTTCGGGGCATTCAGGTAACCCTGTTCGAAAAAGAAAAGACCCTTGGCGGACTTATTAATATTGCTAAAATGCCCCCTCATAAAGGTGTAATGGACTGGATCTGCCAGTATTATCAAAACGAATTTGCGCGTTTAAATGTTGAGGTTAAACTAAACACCGAAGCAACCGTTTCCCTATTAGAAGAACTAAAACCCGATGCCGTCATTCTTGCCACCGGCAGTACTGCCATTGTTCCTAATCGAATCCCTGGTGTTCATGGCGACAATGTCTTTGGCATTGACAGCATCCTTTCTGGCGCGGCCGGATTAAAAGACAAAAAAGTCGTCCTGATCGGTGCCGGAATGAGCGGTATTGAAACTGCCGAATATCTGTGTGCCGCTGGAAATTCCGTTACCATCGTCGATATGTTAGATAAGGTCGCCCCCGACGGCAATGGCACCAATGTTTTGGATGTTACCGGACGTCTGGCCAAATATGGTGCGACTTACCTGCTCTCCCACGCCCTCAAAGAAATTAAATCAGACGGCGTAATCCTTGAAAAATTAGCCGATCATTCGGAAGTTACGGTCCCAGCCGACGCTGTTGTTTTGTCTTTGGGTTATTGCCCGAATAATTCACTTTTGGAAGCGCTCCAGACAAAATTCGAACACGTCGAAATTATCGGCGATGCTCTTAAAGTTGACCGGATTGAACCAGCTATCCGGGCCGGTTTTGAAGTCGGCCGTCAACTGTTTATCGAGCAACCTAAAACAACCAGTTTTCTAACCGCGAAAGAAGATTTACAGAATTTTGGTAAAACTTCTTTGATGGATAATCAGGAAGGCCTCTATCTTAGCTTTCTTACCGATCCCGCTGTTATCGCACGGTTGTTGCCACCACCGCTTAAACCGTTCTCAATGCCGGTAGTAACCCTGTCGATCGCTCACGTTAAAAACCCCTCTTTTGCTGATGATTATTATGAAGCCATCCTGGGTGTTTATGCGATGCACGGAAAAGATTTGGGCCTCTATCCGCTAAGTCTGCTCCTCGGTGGCCCCGGTGCCGAAATGGCGGTCCAGCTTGGTCGCGATAATGGCAGCATTCCCAAAAAACTGGGCGCAGAATTTGTGATTCGTCAAACCGACAAAACGATTACTGCCAGTGTCAGCCGCCGCGGGGTTCAGTTAATTGAAGCCAAACTGGAACTTGGCGAAACCAATAGTCCCCTGACCGGCGCCCTGTATCAGTTCCCGGAACCGGGCAAACATACCTATGGTGGTGGCTTTTATTATCATTTTGACCGAGTCCCCGATCGCGAAGGAGTGTCTCATTTTACAAATGCTGCCTTGCTTCAGAATCTCTGTGAATACACTTACAAATCCTGGGAACCGGGTTTTGTTAGCCTCAAACTGCATTCCAGCATCGATGATCCCTGGGGCGAAATTCCCATCAACACCATCGTCGGCGGGGCCTATTCGGAAAACAGTCTGCTGGTTCATAAACTGAATTTAGTCGAACCCCTAAGTGCCGATGAAATTGTCCCTTATTTAATGGCCGGTTATTACGACCGCACCGCCTTTATGGAAACCGGACGAAAATAAACCGGTCAAAAATCGCGAACAAAAAAATAAATCCCCTTAAAATATAGGTAATTGCGAAATAAAAAACATCGAACAACGGTTGCTTGGGTGCAGTTTTCACAAACAATTTTGTAACGTGTAGGCGAACAGTTCATCGAACTGTCCGCCGTACAGTGTAGAAATTGTTTCGTGCGAAACTGGGCCCAAAGCTCACGGTATTTTCGCAATTACCTGCCATTAAAATACGAAAGGAATTTTATCATGAAACTTGAAAATAAAGTTGCTGTTATTACCGGATCAACCAAAGGCATCGGAAAAGCCGCTGCCCTGATTTTTAGCGCCGAGGGTGCCAAAGTTGTTGTTGTTGGTACCAATGAAGAAAGAGGCCATGCCACGGTCAAAGAAATTTTAGAGGCTGGAGGCGAAGCTTTTTTCCAAAAAACCGACGTCACTGATGAAGCCAGCCTTGATGCTTTAGTTTCGGCAACAATGGACAAATATGGTTGTATCGATATTTTAGTTAATAATGCCGGGGTCAGCGGAACCACGGCCAATATGAACGATATCACCAATGATGAATGGCATACCGTCCTTGCCACCAATTTGACGGCCCCATTTTTACTTAGTAAAAAAATTATTCCGATTATGGAAAAACAAGGTGCCGGTGCCATTGTCAACGTCGCCTCAATGGCGTCTACCGGTGCCGGTCGCGGAGGCCTTGCTTATACCTCTGCCAAACACGGACTGCTGGGCCTGACCCGCCAGATGTCTTTAGACCATGGCCGTAACGGGGTCCGCATTAATGCCGTTCTGCCGGGTCCAATTGCGACCGAAATGATTGCCCGCGTTCTGGCAATCCCACAACATCCGGTTTCCATGAAAATAAAAATGAGCCCAGCTGGCAGAGCCGGCGAATCCGAAGAAGTCGGAAAGGCAATTCTTTTTCTGGCCAGTGACGATGCCTCGTTTATTCACGGTGCCGGTCTGGCGGTCGACGGCGGTTACACAATCTTCTAAATACATACAAAGGGGGATGTTTCGTTTGTCACATCCCCCTAAAACTTAAAAATATCCCCCCATAAAAATTGCCGTTATTTTTTATGAGTGCCGCTGACCTCCCGTTTAATTCGGTCTTCAACCCGTCGGTTTAACCACATAATCGCTGTTTCGATATGCACTAACGCCATCGCATTTTCAGTACATTCAAATTCACCTTCCTGAAATAACTTCAAGCGATCTCTTACGATCTCAAGTAAATCTGAATCGATGACCCCGACTTCCGATCCTGATTCTTGTCGGGCTCCTTTTTGAAACTTGATTCTTGCCAGTTCGATTGGCTCATCGCGATCATTCGTTTGAATGACATATTCATGGTAGGCATTTCCGATCCCTTTTTCAGCTTTTCGATAAACCTCATTGAGACTCCCTTTATACTGTACCGTTGTTAACTTATCACTCATTTTCAACCCTCTTTCTACCTTTATTCTATCACGCTAAAAGATCGTTTTTATTTATACCCAAACCAATATCATTCATGCATTTTAAAATCTATCTAATCGACATCTATAATCAATTTCTGAGGTTTAACCAATATCCACACAACATAATTATTCATGCCCTCAAATTTATTTTTGTTCGTGTTCTTTTTTTCAATATTGACGTTTTTAATGACACTTTACCAATTGAAAACGCTTGACAAAAGTCAACCTTCATAATATTATTGTAGAGTAGAAAGGTATATTTTCGATACCTTATGTTGCAATGGAGCTTCGAATATACTATTTTAATGCGTATATTTATGGAAGTTCCTTTTTTTTACTTATCGACATTAAATTTGGAGGAAAAATAATTGATTAAACTTCAAGATGTAAATAAATTTTTTGGCGATCATCATGTCTTAAAAGATATTAATTTAACGGTTGCTGAAGGCGAAAAATTGGTTATTATCGGTCCCTCAGGTTCTGGTAAAAGCACCACTGTTCGCTGTATGAATTTTTTAGAAACCCCTTCTTCCGGACATGTTTTTGTTGATGGTGAAGAACTAACCGCTAAAAATAAAACTCAACTTGTGCGCCGTACATCCGCCATGGTATTTCAAAACTTTAACTTGTATCCTCATAAAACAGTATTAGAAAATCTAACCCTAGCTCCGATAAAACTACAAAATATTCCTAAAGAAGAGGCCATCGCCAAAGCCCAAAAATATTTAGCTATCGTTGGTCTTAATGAAAAAGAAAATGCTTATCCCTCGACTCTGTCCGGTGGCCAACAACAACGTGTCGCAATTGCCAGAGCATTGGCAACCGAACGAAAAATTATCCTTTTTGATGAACCAACCTCCGCGCTTGATCCGGAAACTGTTCAAGAAGTGCTTGATGTTATGATCAAACTCTCCAAAGAAAATATCACCATGGTGGTCGTTACCCACGAAATGGGGTTTGCCCGGGTTGTTGCTGACCGTGTCATCTTTATGGATGACGGCCGCATCATTGAAGAAGGAAAACCGGAGCATTTTTTTGAAAACCCTTCCGAGGAACGAACGAAACTTTTTCTTAGTAAAATCTTGCGTTAATTTCTAATATCCCTACCCTGATATTAGATTTTATAGTTATTATATTTAGGAGGAAAATGATTATGAAAAAGATGCTTTCTGCTCTGCTTGTTTTGTGCCTGGTTTTTACCCTGGCGGCTTGCTCGTCTTCAGCTGATTCAAGTAATACTGCGTCTAAAACCGATGGCAGTCTTGATGCGGTTGTTAAAGCCGGTGTTTTAAAAGTTGGTGTTAAAGAAGACGTTCCGAATTTCGGACTTCGCAACACTGCAACCGGTGAAATCGAAGGATTCGAAATTGATATTGTTAAGCTTCTTGCCGGTAAAATTCTGGGTGATGAAAATGCTTATGAATTAACTCCTGTAACTGCTAAAACACGTGGTCCGTTACTAGATAATGGCGAAGTCGATCTGGTTATTGCAACATTTACCATTACCGATGAACGAAAATTAACGTATAATTTTTCAACCCCTTATTATGAGGATGCGGTTGGTCTATTAGTTAAAAAAGATTCGGGCTATAAAGGTCTTGCCGACATGGATGGCGCCGTTATCGGTGTTGCTCAAAGTGCGACGTCTAAAGAAGCGGTTCAAAAAGTAGCCGATGAAAAAGGGATTAAGGTCTCATTCTCCGAATATGCAACCTATCCGGAAATCAAGGCGGCCTTAGACTCCGGCCGTGTTGATGCTTTCTGTGTTGACGGTTCAATCCTTGGCGGTTACGTTGATGATACGACCATGATTTTACCCGATCGGTTCGCACCGCAACAATATGGTGTTGCTTCTAAACTTGACAACGTCACACTTTCTGAAGCGGTTGACAGTGATATCAATGAATGGCTCGAAGACGGAACAATTGAAGGTCTAATCACGAAATGGGGACTTAACTACTAATGAAAAGCGCTAATCCTTTTGCCTTATGGCGTTGGGAGAAGATGTTTGGCGAATGGCAAATGTTTGGCGAAGGGTTTCTGCGAACGATTGAGGTCGCAGCCCTCGCCTTAATCCTTGCTCTTATTCTGGGTATTATTTTTGGTGTTATCTCAACCTCAAACAATAAGATAATGCGAGGGATATCAAGGGTTTACGTTGAGTTCTTTCAAAACACTCCTCTGGTCATACAAGTTTTCTTTATGTATAATGGTCTGGCTATTGCCGGACTGCGGTTAAGTGTGTTTGTAATTGGTGTTTTAGGGGTGGGCATTTATCATGGCGCTTATGTTTCAGAAGTTGTCAAAACCGGAATTATCTCAATCCCAGTGGGACAAATCGAAGCTGCCAAGTCCCAGGGTTTCACTTATATCCAATATATGCGTTATATCATTCTACCCCAAACAATCAAAATCATTCTCCCACCACTCACAAATCAAGCCGTTAATCTCATTAAAAACACCTCCGTTCTGGCCATGATTTCAGGTTTTGATCTGATGTATATGGCTGATTCATGGGCATCGTCCAGTCTCGATTATGGTCCGTCCTATGTCTTTGCCGGTTTTTTATATTTTATTCTCTGTTTTCCTTTGGCAACCTGGGCAAGAAAATACGAAGAACGTCTCAAACAAAACGATTCTACGCACCTGCCATTTGATCAAATTGAGGAGGCGGTTACATGCTAGCTGTTTTTAAAAATGTATTGACGCCTTCAAACGTTGAGTTTCTGGCTAAAGGAATGGGTTTAACATTAATGCTTTCGGTGTTAGTCGTTCTTTTCTCAATCCTTTTTGGTACTATTCTGGCCTTGCTGCGAACCTATGAAAAACGATTTTTCGGCAAATTAGCTGGTTTTTATATTGAAATGTTTCGTAACACACCTTTGCTGCTCTGGATTCTGGTGTGCTGCTTTATGATTCCCTATGGCACCATTGTCATTCGTGGTGGTCTTGCCTTGACCTTATATACTTCGGCCGTCATCGCCGAAATTGTTCGTGGCGGTTTGAATTCTATTGCTGAAGGACAATTTGAAGCTGCAACATCACAAGGTTTTACCCTGATCCAAACGTTGATGTATATTGTCCTGCCCCAATGTTTTAAGAGTATTATTCCTTCGCTTTTATCGCAAGTCATTACGACGGTCAAAGACACTTCGTTTTTACAAGTTGTTGCAATTCCCGAGTATACCCGCAGCGGATTTGTTGTGATGGGACGCTATACCAATACCAGTGAAGTCTTCATGATTTTTGCGATTCTGGCCGTTGGTTACTTTGTGATCTGTTTTAGTCTTTCTTGCGTTGTTCGCGGCTATCAAAAAAGAACTGAAATGGCCCAATAATAACTTTATCATTTTGGTAATAATATTTAAACAAAGTCATAGATTTTTAAAAACTATGACTTTGTTATTTTTTTACTGCTAAAAGCGTCGCAAGATAAAAATAAACGTGTTCAAAAATATGAACACGTGAGGTTGTCAATAAAAGACCGTACCGATCAATTCATCCTAAAAACAATAAGGTAGCGATTTTCCTTTATTTGACGATATTCTTTCCTAAATTTTTGGCCAAATATAAACATTCATCGGAACGCTGTAAAACTTTTTCCAGATCATCGCCTTTTTCAAAGACTGCCACCCCAAAGCTGCAAGTAACCTGCCCGATTTTTCCAAATAAATTTTCTGCAATAATCGCTCTTAGCTGTTCTGTTCTTTCAATGGCTTGCTTTAATTGAACATCCGGAAAGATCAAAACAAATTCTTCCCCACCCCATCTGGCAAAAAGATCGGATTGAAAGATATTTTTACAAATGATCTTGGTAAGCTCCGTTAAAACCATATCGCCAGCCAAATGGCCATAATGATCATTAACTTCTTTAAAGTCGTCAATATCAAACATCACCACCGCTAAACAAGTATTCTGCTGCTCTGCCCACTCTGCCAGTCGTGCATATTCCAGATTAAATTTAGCTTTATTATAGATTCCGGTTAGCGCATCGTTTTCCGCCATTTTCAGCAATTCAATGGTATTCTGATACTGGATTCTCTTATAATAATTGATACTATATGATGAAATACTGCTTAGTACAATCACGATCAGGATATAAACAACAGCAGCTGAAAACTTTGCAAATGGCACATCATTAAAACAAGTGGTGGCAAATATAAAATAGCCGATGCTGACAAACAATGACGTAAAAACAGAATATAACCATCGATTGTTAATTAAAAAAATCGTCAATACCATAATCATCACCCCAAACGACTGGATCAAAAAATCAGGCTCTGGAAATTGGTTTGAAACGTAAATAAAAGACAGCGAAATTAAAATTTCATAGGCTGTAAACCAATAGATCAGCGAAAAATGAGTTTTATCCCGGCTTACCTTAATATATAAAAACATCAGCAATACAAAAACAACACTGCGGTTGATACAAATCGAAATAAAAAAAGTCGCATCTTTTATCAGAAAGTACTCCGGAATAATAAATAAAAAGTATACTGACCCAGCTATCAGAATAGTAAATTTAATATAATTTAAATTTTTAGTGATTTCGGCATTATAAAATTCTTTTTCTAGTGCCTTGTCTCTAAATTCAGCCAAATAAATGGAGGAACTGTTGTTTTTTCCCTTATTCAATTTCTTAATCAGCTCCTTTAGTATTCAAATGATTAACAATTCGTGCCTAAATTATAGCATATGTTTTCCATGAATGTTATTGTAGTGGTAAAATTTTGCAAAATCTATTTTGCCGATAATTAGAATGACGCAATTCCTTTTACTACTGTATTTCCTAAAAAACATTACCGATTTATTCTACAACTATCTGTTATAATAAGAAAAACAATTATCGATTAAAGCAGGTGAAAAGTTATGCCAGAATTACCAGAAGTCGAAACTGTTCGTCGAACCTTAAAAAATTTTATTATTGGCAAAGAAATTACGAAGATCACTGTTCATTATGATAACATCATCACAGGGGACACCGCTGCCTTTATCTCATCGTTAACAGGACAAACCATTCGCGATATCGATCGGGTCGGAAAATATTTAATTTTTATTTTAGACACCCAAGCGTTTATTTCTCATTTGCGGATGGAAGGCAAATATAATATTGTCGCTGCTTCAAAACCGCTTAATAAACACGAACACCTTAGCTTTTTATTTAGTGATGGCAGCGAATTACGTTATCAGGACACCCGTAAATTTGGTCGTTTAGAACTGGTGAATAAAGAAACCTATCGTCACGATTTACCACTTTGCAAGCTTGGTCCCGAACCATGGGACGCCGACCCTCAAGCTATCTATCGCAAAATACACAAAAGCAATCTGCCGATTAAAACATTGTTGTTGGATCAAAGCCTTATGGCCGGTATCGGTAACATTTATGCCAATGAAATCTGTTTTAGAATGAAAATACATCCTGCTACCCCCGGGAAACGGCTTAGTAAAAAGCGGGTAGCTGAATTAATCGACGTCTCGACAGAAATACTAACGCAGGCCATTGCCCAAGGTGGCACCACCATTCACTCGTTTGATGCCAATGGCATTACCGGGTTATTTCAAGTCCAGTTACAAGTCCATCTGCAAAAAAACTGTTCGGTTTGCAATGGCGCCATCACAAAAGAAATGGTGCGTGGCCGCGGCACATATTATTGTCCGACGTGTCAAAAAAAGCAGGGTTAGGTGTTTTTTTACCAAAAAAAGTTCTTTTACCACCTAAAAGAACTTGAGACTGTCAAAAAAGATAACGTAGTACCGACAATTGTTAGATCATGTTGTATGCCTCAAGGCGAACAGTTGCAGCTAAAAGGCTATCTTTAACCGAATCTTCGATTGCAACTGTACGAATTGCGCGCATACAACAGATTAACAATTGATCGGTACGGTAGGCCATTGACGCCCTCAGGTTCTCTGATCATCTAAAAGAATCTTTGCTGGTATCGCTATGGTTACACTCAATAATGACTTATTCGCTTTTCTGCTTGTTTTTTTGGATATAACCAATAATAAATACAATCACTGCACCGAACCCATAAGCGATCGAATCAATCCACTCATATCCCACGGTGTAAATCTGACTTAGCGGAAGCTGTTGAGCTATCGAATTCGTGAACGCTGAACCAAATATTGTCAAAATTAAAACAACTCCCAAAACATTCCACATATTCAATTTCATAATTTTCTTAATCAGGATGGCGATCCATAAAATAGCCAGCCAGATAACCGTAATTGGAAAGGCATAGCTACTAAACCAGAACACCGGCACCAACATATAATTTGTATTAATGACCACCTCGATCCCGTAAAGCATCGGCAATATTAAGATGCTTGCTACAGCAAACGCTTTAATGATTTGCTGCTTTTTACTCATCACAGCTACTAAACCAATCGCATAAGCATATCCTATTCCCATATCTACGATCAAAGACCAGCTAAGCTTCTTATTTATTGCAAAATCAACAATAAAAGTAACAATAATCGCGATTATGCCAAACGATAATAACGCGCCCTTTAATAAATACATCATTTTAGTTTTACTTAAATATTTTTGCAAATGCTGATTCCCCGAAACTGTTTCCATTTCCGTTTGTTTTAGCCGTGCTTGCATTTCATCATGCTCTTTAGCACAATTACTACAAGTCTTCAAATGATTTTCGATAATATCATTTGTTTCCGCACTGGTAAGCTGGTCAATATAGTTAGGTAATAACTCGTTGACAATCCCACATGAAATTTCTTTACTCATTTTGATTTCTCCTTTTCACAATTTTTTGTTTTCCCCGATAAAATGTCACTCTCGCCCAATTTTCTGTTTCCCCCATTATATCGCCTATTTCAGAAAAACTCAGTTCTCCGGTTAGCCTAAGATAAACTACTTCTCTTGAAATTTCATCAAGTCCATGCAATAATTTAAAAAGCTCAATTTTATCAAGATTCAGGATGTGTTGCTTTTCCAAATTGATCGCAGCCTGTGACTCTTCGATTTCATTTAATGGCATCTCTTCAGGTTTATGCAATTCCTTATACCATAATCTTTTTGCTATCTGACAAAGCCACACCGAGATTTTGCAATCCCCTCTAAAGTTGTGAATTCCTTTTGTTGCCTGATAAAAAGTTTCCTGTGTCAATTCTTCGGCCAGATAGGTATCATGGGTTAAGCAGAGCAAATACTTATACACTGCCGATGCATTTTCATTATAGACTTGTTCCAACTTCTGCTTATCCATTTTTCACCTCCTCAGAATATAAGTGTCAAAAAATTTGATTTCGTTACCAATTTTAAAAATTAATTTGATTGATGAAGCCCTTGTTTATCCAAGTAAAAAATAAAATCCCTCGTCTTTAATAAAAAGACGAAGGAAACGCAAGCCGATGAAATGTTTAACTTATTCACCCATCATCAATCGGCGTATTGCTTAAAATATTGTTATCAAATAAATAGCACCGATGGTCAATAAGATTATGCTATTCCACTTTAAAAAATTAATGTCCGATAAATTAAACGTTTCTTTTTTATTAATAATTTTTAAATTATATACCCCGCCACCGGCAACAATTAATATAATAATTAACGACATTGGCGCGATGGTCGCATAGGAGTCAAGAATTACCAACAATGCAACGAGAACATACAAAACGCCCACACTGTTAAACTGCTTTTTAAATCTTTTAGCCGCCGATCCCTGCAAAAGATTCCCTACCAATTGTTTTTTATATAGCAGGTGGAAAACTAAGGACAAAACGCCCACCACCAAGCTTAATAATGGAATAATAATTTTTAAAATCTGATTCCCGGTAAAACCCATCTTACAACACCTCTTCTATCCTTTGTTATCACTATTCTATCACTACCTGCTGGGATTATATGCTTACTAAGCCAATTTAGGGAAAAACCCCTATTTCCGATGAATTTTTACATTCGGACAGCCTTCAAAGGCTTTATCGCTAATTTCTTTAATTGTCGTTGGCAAATAAACCTCTTCTAACCTGACGCAATCGCGAAATGCCCATGCTAAAATTTTCTCGGTCCCTTCATTAATTTTTACCGTTTTTAATTGATCACACTGGTTAAATGTGAACGACGCAATTCTTGCGACGCTGCCTGGTATTTCAATTGCTTCAATTCCACATCTGGTCATGGCATATTGCCAAAAATCGTTAAGGTTAGCCGGTAGTTTCACGCTTTTTAATTTCTCGCAACCATCAAAGACAAAACCGCCAATCTCAATGATTGTATCGGGAAATTCGACCCGTTCTAATTCTTTGTGGCCTTTAAATAAATCATCGCCTACAATCAAAATTTCTTTATCCGCAGGAATAATCGCCTCTTTCCCGTCTCCGACCGCTTCCATCAAGCAGATCCCAAAATCTTGCGTTTTATAATAATACTGATACATCGTTTTTCTCCTAACATTCCATAGGTAATTTAATTTTGAAAACTTTCCATTTTAGTATAGCACAAAAGGGTTTGCACGATACTAAAAATCATTGTCTAAGCACCGTCCCAAAAATCAAATTGACTGTGCGCTTTTAGTGTATTAACCGTTTTATTTTTCTGTCGCTGGCTTGACTTTTTCCGGTAAACCTTCACAAAAGATACTTTTACTATTTCAATTGCTCGAATATCGAAAAAAATACTTTAGTATCGTTTAATTTTGTCAAATTCCGTTGACTCTCCTAAACAATATACGTATAATCATATCAAATGATAGATTTATCTATCATTTGATATGATTATACTATTGGAGGACTTATGAATACAAATTTAAGTTTGAAAGATATTAAACACCGGGCTATTTTAAATTCGGCTACCGAATTATTAGCTCTAAAACCAACTGCAACGCTACAAGAAATTGCCGATTATTCAAAAATTGGCATCGCCACATTACATCGTCACTTTGTATCCCGGGAAGCGCTGCTGGATGAGCTTGCCATGAATGCCATTCATTTGGTCAGGGAAACTTTTACTACCCTTACCATTGATCCGGATGATATGAATTCTTCTCTTAAACGACTTTTTGATGCACTGATACCACTTGGCAATAAAATCTATTTTCTCGATGCGGCCGCTTCTGTCGATGAAAATCCCACTATTGTCGCTGGCGAAGCAAGTCTAAAACACCCCATTCTAGAAGCCATTGAAATATGGCAACATAATGGTTATCTGAAAAAAAAACGTTTCCTCCAGATGGATAATGAACGTAATCTATAGCTTATTATTTATTACGTGGCGAGATATTCAAACTGGAAATTTAGCCAAAAATGATGCAACTGATTTGTTGCTTAATACAGTTTTATCAGGGTTTTCAGTAATAAAATGAAGCCTTTTTTACAAGGATATGATATCATCGGCAACTGCAAAGTGCCAGGAGCCTTGCAATCTAATTTTATACGATATGAAATTAAAAGGAGTGTTTATTTATGTCAACGATGAAAGTTAAAATTACAAACACCATTAATGAAAATCAAAAAATAGCGGTAGCAAAACTCTTTTACGAAGCTTTTACAAAGAAATTCAGTACCTTATGGTTATTTGCTAAAAATGAAGCCCAAGCGATTGCAGTATTACGTGAGTGTATCAATTATGAAAAAGGTCTCTACGCAATAAGTGAAAACAACATTTTAGGATTTATCGGTCTTGAAACAGGTGATGGCCTTTTTGTCAATTTCAAGTTCTCTACACTTACAGAAGTTTTTGGATTCTTGGGTGCGACCTGGCGTTTTATCGCTTACGGTATTTATCGTCTACTTCATAATAATCGAATCGATCAAGAAGTTCATATTGATCCTATCGTTGTTTCAAGCCAAGCTCGTGGTATGGGGGTTGGAACTCAACTATTAAATGCTGCCATTGATTTTGCTAGGTCAATCGATCGAAAATGTATTTTCCTAGAGGTCGTTGACACAAATCCTGAAGCACAAAAGTTATATAAACGGATTGGTTTCTCTGTTATAACTGTTGAAGACACCCGCTTATTCACTTCAAATGCTGGTTTTTATAAAGTTATCCACATGAAAAAATTTCTTGCCATTTAAAAGATTTTTACACTGATCAATTATTTAATTTATCTGACATTCAATAGTGTTTTATTTTTTATTATATGCTATGTCCCCCCTGTTTGGTTGATTTTATCATTCTCAAATCATACCATCCAGGTTTTTTTATCTCTTTTATAAAATTTCCGACTCTATCTTACAGTATTCCAAACTCATGATCTGTAACCTAAAGATGATCAACCACATTCTCTATTATTCGCATCTTTCACCCTCCTTCATCTATTTTTCAATTAACGCAATGATAAAACCATCGGCCATCTAATGGAATAAATGGTTCAATTTCAATATATCATCGCTTGACAAAAGCATCGTTCTGACCTACACTATCTATATGAATAAAAATAAAATATATTCATATTAATAAGAGGTGACTTCATGCCCAAAATATATTCAAGCGAAAAACGTCAAGAAATAAAAAACAAATTGCTGCAGGTCGGCTTAGCGCTGATCAAACAACACGGTTTAAAAAAAATGAGTATTCAAGAGCTTACAAAAAAGGTCGGGATTGCCCAAGGGACCTTTTATAATTTTTTCACCTCAAAAGAAATGTTAGTTCATGAACTGGCTGACATTTACCAAAAAAAACTCAATCTCAAACTTGAAGCAATTATCGCTTCAAAGGGATATCTCGAACGCAATGATTTGCGCCAATTATACGCTAACATGTTTCTAAAAGATGAAGACAATGTCTATCGTTTTCTGACAAGTGCTGATCTTCAGATATTATCAACCAGGCTTTCTTGCGATTATTTTGATAAAATTACCGATGTAAAAAAAGAAATGGAACGACATTTACTCAACGTGCACGAAATAAAAGCGTATTATGATCTCGATGCCGTCATTAACTGGATTCAGATTATGAATCTGACGATCCAGAATCAAGATATCCTCGTGAAAACCAGAGTTGAGAAAATAATCCTTCAGATGATCGAAAATATGTTAGATGAACTCTTTTAAAAAAACAGCAAAGGGGCAATAAAAATGAAATTTTATGAATATGGCGATAAAAACGCCCCCGCAATGATGCTCATTCACGGCGCCGGCTGGTCCTACTGGCTTTATCTGCAAGAAGCCCGATTATTACAGCCAAACTACCACGTGATCTTACCGGTGCTCGATGGCCATGGTGAAGAAGCCCATCGCCCTTATTGTTCGACCGAAAAAAGTGCCGATCAGTTACTTACTTATATTGATGACCACTGCGATGGTAAACTTTTCGCTCTCAGCGGAGTTTCTCTGGGTGGACAGATTGCCATTGAACTTTTATCAAGACGCTCAGATCTGGCCGAAAAAGCGATTATCGAAAGTGGCCTCTGTCTTCCCCAACCGGCACTTTTGAGATACAGCCAATTTGTCTATAAACATTTTGGCAACTTGCTATTTTCACCAAAATTCAATCAGTGGGCGCTCACGATAATGCCAAAACAAATGCAGTTACCCGATGAAATTACTGCATTATATTTACGAGACATCCCTGCGGTTAACGTTGAAACAATGCATCGAGTTTTTGAAACCTATTATCATTACACCCTAAAATACACCTTAAAAAATAGCCAAGCGGATACCATTTACTGGTATGGCAGCAAAGAACTGCATTGTATTAAACAATCCGGCTTATTATTTCAAAGCACTGTTAAAAAATGTCAATTAATCGAATTACCGGGTTATCGTCATTCCGAAATCAGCGCGTATCATCCCGAGGAATGGGTTGAAAAAGCAACGGCGTTTTTTAATTCTTAATGCCCCGATTGACTAATTCGATTATAGCTGTGTCCATTTATCCAAAGATTTATTGTTTCCTTTTCACGAGGAACCATTTCAAAGCGCTTAAACAATTTTAGTTAATTATCATTTGACGCTATTTTTCTCGCTACTATTGCCTTCCGATTTTTTCCCCCACTATATACCTATTACCAAATATAAGCACAACCAGAATGGTAAAGACTGGAGTAAAATTCACTCGTCACTCAATAGCTACTTTGCGGACTAGTTCGATTAATAGCTAGTGGCCAGGACTAACTTGTTTAGTGCTTTTTATTGACATATCAAAAAATCGATGTATAATGCAATTAATGGATCTATGTTTAATTAATTAGTTATAATGAACTCAAAATAGAAAAAAGAAAGTAGGCAATCAATATGTGTACCAGTATTACGCTAATGACAACGAATCATATCAACACACTTTCAAGAACTATGGATTTTGCTTTTGTGTTAAACCAAGAGCTGCTTTTTATTCCAAGAGCCTATCCACTGCTCTCTGAAATTGATGCAACGGAACGACCGACCAATTATGCGGTAATGGGAATGGGTCGAAATATCGACACCTATGTTTTTGCTGATGGCCTGAACGAAGCAGGGCTTGCTTGCGCCACTTTATATTTTCCCGGCTACGCCCATTATAATGAGGAATTAATTGCTGGCAAAACTAACCTGGCTCCCCATGAAGTGGCAGGTTGGTTATTAACTAATTTTTCAAATATTGATGAAGTAAAAACTGCTGCTGCCGAATTAAACATCATCAATAGACCGTTTAAACTGATGAACATTGTCACTCCGTTTCATTGGATTATAACTGATAAAACCGGTGCAACCATCGTCATTGAACCGATGAAGGACGGCCTAGTTATCCATGACAATCCCCATGGTGTGATGACAAACAGTCCGGACTTCAATTGGCATCTAACCAACGTTCGCAATTATGTTTCCGTAAAGCCTAATAACAACAACCCGATTGAATTAAACGGAATCACATTTGAACCGTTTGGTAATGGTTCCGGAGCTGTTGGCTTGCCAGGAGATTACTTGCCACCTTCGCGCTTTTTACGCGCGCTTTTCGGCAAAGAAACCATCAATAAAATAGAAAATGAGGATGAATGTGTTAATGCGGCATTTCATATTTTAGCCTCTGTTGATATCCCTAAAGGAAGTGTCCGCTCCGATCAGGGCGTCGATTATACCCAATACACTGCAAGCATGGTTTGTAATACCGGCACCTATTATTTCAAAACCTACGATAATAATCAGATAACCCGATTCTGCCTTTTTAACGAAGATTTTGAAGCCAAAGAACCAAAAACTTGGAACGTGCTCCTTCCACAACAATACAAACAATTAAACTGAAGCTGAAAAAAGTTGTCAAATTCTGAAGAAACCACTAGCCGCAGAACTGTCAACTACAATTGAATCAATATGAACTTTCCGTTTGTCGGAAAATTGTACCCTATAAAGATGCTGAGAGGCAATAACATGACAAATATTTTAGTGCTCGAAGATGATAATGAAATCAACCAGCTATTATGTAACATTCTAAGTGAAAATCAGTATCACTGTGTATCGGAATATTCTGGCAAACACGCTTATGAAACAAGGTGCCGGTTATTATCATCTCTGCCAAAGATGAAATGAGCGTAAAGGTCGATATGCTCCGGGCTGGCGCCGACGATTACATTATAAAACCGTTCGATAACAAATAAGCCTGCTTTGCCAAGATCAAAAGATCTTAACAAAGCAGGCTTAACAATTTTATAATAATTAAAAAACAAATGATTTATTTCGGCAGCTTCAAACTTTTTCTATTTATCGTTTTTAAAGCCCTGATCTTTTAAAACCGGGTATACTTTGGGATAATATACCATCTGATAGATATTTGATGTCGCTTTGCTCCAGTTGCCTTCCTGTTCCCGTCCGATTTCCTTTAAATAATCTTCCATCTGTTCATCATATTCATCGATGGTTTTTCTTAAGCCTTCGGTGTGATAGGTTTCATCATGTCTAAAGGTACTTAAGGGTAATCTTGGTTTCTGATGAGAATGATCGCTCGGGTAACCCATTGCCAGTCCGGCCATCGGGAATGTGTACTGAGGTAAATCCAGCAGGGTGATCATTTCGTCCGGGCTTCTTCGGATTCCGCCAATTGGTACAATGCCCAATCCTAAAGATTCTGCCGCAATAATCGCCGCTCCTAAGTTTATTCCCACATCCACAGCGCCTGCTAAAATACCTTCGACACTTTCATGGGCAATTTGCTGGCGATCATTTTTTTGTGCCGCCAAGTCGGTCTTGTAAAAGTCCGCAATAAAAACCAAAAACACCGGCGCGTCATCAATCCATTTTTGACCACCTGCCAGTTTGGCGATTTCAGCTTTTTTTACTTTATCTTTAACCACAATCACTGATGTTTGCTGACCATTAATTGAATTAGGCATAGCTTGTGCTGATTTGAGAATTTCGTTAATCGTTTCTTCGCTGATTTCTTGATCAAGAAAATTTCGGATTGACCGATGATCTTGAATTTTTCGAATTGTTTCGTTCATGATGATGCCTCCTAATTTATCGTTTATATTTATTTTACAATCATTAAAATGAGTAGTACTAAAATAGCCGGCAATGCCTGTTTAAAAAAGATCGATCGCGATGATGTTAACGCCCCGTAGATACCGGCAATAATAACACAGCTTAAAAAGAATGTTGCGATCGCTGATGCCCAAACAGCCGTTGAAATGGTCACCGACCAGATCAATCCGGCGGCCAGAAAACCATTATACAAACCCTGATTTGCCGCCATTCCCTTTGTTTTTTCAAGAAAATCAGCATCTAATTGCGGAAAAAATTTCTCGCCTTTTTTCGTCCAGACAAACATTTCAATCCACAAAATAAATAGGTGCTCTGCCGCTATCAAACTAACTAAAATTTTTATTAGTAATGACATTTTCTTTCTCCTCCCATTTTAAAATCGCCTAGGTAATTACAAAAGTGCCATGAGCTTTGGGCCCAGTTTCGCAATTACTTATAAAATCGCCGTAACGATTTGATCCTTTACCGATGTCGAAAACTTTCTTTTCCAAGTCGATCGCTTTTATTGTTTGTACATACAAATATAGCATGTCTTTATATTTTTGTCAATTTACTTTTATCGCTGATCGTTTTCATTTTCGAATTATTAAAACACTAACAATCAACCTCTTTATCCCGTCCAAAACGACTATTTACTTAATCAAGCTAATATCTGTCCTAAGAAATTTTGCAGCCGTTCATCTTTGGGATGATCAAAGATTTCTTCCGGCGACCCTTCTTCAGCTATTTGACCTTCGTTAATAAAAATAACCCGATCGGCAACTTCTTTGGCAAATCCCATTTCATGCGTAACAATAATCATCGTTCGTCCTTCTTTAGCGAGATCATTCATAACGCTCAATACTTCACCAACCAATTCTGGATCAAGTGCCGAAGTCGGTTCATCAAAAAGGATCACCTTCGGTTCCATCGCCAGCGATCTGGCAATCGCTACCCGTTGTTGCTGTCCGCCTGAAAGCATCGCTGGATACTCATCCGCTTTATCAACTAAATTTACTTTTTCAAGTAGATCCATCGCCAAGATCTGCGCTTCTTTTTTATCCATTTTTTTTACTGTAATTGGTCCTTCCATGACATTTTGAATCACCGTCATGTGGGGAAATAAGTTAAACCGCTGGAATACCATCCCTACTTTTTGTCTGACTTGATTAATTTCTTTTTCTAAAACCAATTCCCCATCGATATAAATTTCACCTTCAGTTTTTTTCTCAAGAAAATTGATACACCGTAACAGTGTACTTTTCCCCGATCCGCTTGAGCCAATCAAACAAACCACTTCGCTTTCTTCGACGGTCAAATCAATACCTCTCAAGACTTCGAGATCACCAAAATATTTATGTAAATTTTTAATTCTAATCATATCCATCATTTACCTCTCATTTACTTTCAATTTCAATTCGACAATACTCAGGAGTTTTGTCAGCCCCATAGTAATAATCAAGTAATAAACACCAGCGGTGAAATAGATCGGAAAGACATTAAATGTGGCCGCACTAAATTGACGCGCCAGGAGCATGGTTTCGGTAATGGTAATAACACTGGCTAGCGATGAATCTTTAACCGCAATGATAAATTGATTACCTAAAGCTGGCACCGATCGTTTAAATGCCTGAGGCAAAACAACTCGCTTCATGGCCTGCCATTTAGTCATTCCGAGTGATCGCGCGGCCTCTCTTTGACCGTAATCAATGGATTCAATAGAGCCTCTGAATATTTCACTGATATAAGCCCCATTATGCAAGGCTAATGCAATAATGGCTGAAGGAAAACTGTCGATCATAATCCCCAGGCTGGGTAGTCCAAAGAAAATAAAATATAATTGGAGTAACAAGGGTGTACCCCGAACAATCGTAATATAAAAATTCATTAATTTTTTTAAAAACTTATATTTAGTCAGTTTTAATACCGCAACGATTAAACCAATAAGCATTCCCAAAACAATGGAAAAAAAAGCCAATTCCAAGGTTAATTCAACCCCAGGAATAAATTTAGGTGCAAATTCTAAAACAGTTTTAAAAAATTCAATCAATCCGTTTCCAAAATTCATTATCACATTCATAAGATCCCTCCGATTCATTTACGTTAATAAATAAAATGATGACATCAGTATCGTCTCTGCGAGAAAATACTGATGTCACAGTTTTTTCAATATAATTTTTTTATAAATTTTTGTCAAAAACAAGTTCAGACAGCCATTTGGGCTGTCTGAATAAAACATCCTATTTTTCGAGAATATTCATTCCAAACCAGCGATTACTGATTTCTGCATAAGTACCATCTTCAATGATCGCCGCCAAAGCAGCATTTACGGCCGCTAACAATTCAGTATCTTCCTGACGGATGGCAATAGCAATTTCTTCGGTATAAAGCAAATCGCCAACTGGTTCAATATCGACACCATAATCGATTGGCGCCCGGGCACCAACTACCTTACTGGTTACCAACCCATCTGAACGGCCTTGAGCAACACTGTTAAAGTTATCTACATCACTTTGAAATTGCAAAACTTCAGCGATGTTATCCATTCCATTTATATACTCTTGGAAGGTAGTCCCGGTGACAACCCCCACCTTTCCATCAACCAAATCTGAAATACTGTTTAATCCCGAACCGGTTTCTGCAAAAAATTGAGCACCGTCATAATAATATGGATTTGTGAAACTTACTTCTTTGAGTCGTTCATCGGTAATCGCCATACTTCCAACAATCATATCGAATCGATTTCCGGTAAGCCCACCAATAATCCCATCCCAATCGACGGTAATCGGTTTGGCGGTTACACCCATTTTTTCGGCAAGGGCATTGGCGATATCAATATCAAACCCCGCTAAATTACCATCACTATCAATATAGTTAAATGGTGGATAGGCGCCTGTCATCGCATAAGTCATTTCCCCACTGTCCATAATCTTCGCATAGGTTGTTTTCTCGGTGGCCGCACTCGCACAGCCACTTAAAATACCCGCAATCACAATTCCCAAAACAACAACAATCAGATTTTTCTTTTTCATTTCTTGCTCCTTACATGGTAATATTTATTCCCTACTATAATCCCATTACTTACCTAATTGAAATTAATTAAGTAACAATGTAAAGGTTTAATTAATTCATATTTAAATACGATGGCCTTCCTAAAAAGTATAAAAAAAAGCACTCTAACTCTGAAAACACAGAGTTAGAGTGCCTAAGTTTCGCTATCAAATAGCTCACATTATACCATCTGATACAACAAACTGTACGATAGTATAGTGTATGACCCTACGATCCTACACAAGCCCCAGTTCTATTAAAATGTTTTTCTATATAGATTTCATTTATCAACTTCCAAAGTTTACTTATTTCCACATTACATAACACGTAAATAAGCTCACAAGGAAAACTACTCAAAATATATACTTCACAACTTTATGTATATATTATAACAAACAAAAATACTTTAGTCAACCTAAAATCACTATCATATTATTTTAAGGTAACATCCTTTATTCCTTTACTTGTGGTTTTTCTTTTCCAACCAGCACAAAACAAATAACACCCACGATAATTAATCCGATCCCGCCAATGATACCGGTCGGTAAAGGACCAATAAAAGGACTAGGCGTTCCGATCGTAAAAAAGACCGAAATGGCCGCAAAGCCATTAAGCGATCCATGAGCCATGGCCGCCGGCAGAAAACTGCCCGTGCGGATAGCCAGGAAAGAAAAAAAAGATCCAATAAACAAGCAAAAAACAACCATCGCTAAAATACCACCCCAAGGCGCGCTGGGATAACCAAGACCATAATTATGCCCCATGGCAATGATTGGCGCATGCCAAATCCCCCAGATTATCCCGGAGATGATAATCGAAACACGGGCGCTGTACCGTTCCATCAGCTTCGGCAGCAGATAACCCCGCCAACCGATTTCTTCACCCGAGGTGGTAATGATGTTGATCAACGGTGCCAAAAAAATTCCTAATACCAGTTGTAAAATAAAAATAGTATAAATGGTGCCACCAGCCATGGATATGCCTTGGGCCTCATTAATGGCCGTGATCTGACTCATCGAAGGATCAAACTGACTCGGGAAAATAAGAAAATAAACCATCGCCCCCAAAGCAATCAGTAGCGCCGGACCAAACCACGCCATCAGATAAAAGCGGATATTGCCCTTAAAATGTGGTTTAAGTCCAAAATTTTTAAACCCTTCTTTGGTAATAAACCGGGTAATAACCACCGAAATAGCGGGTAAAAGCATCACCACCGAAAGGATGATCGTGGCATAGCTGTTTGATAATCCGCCATTCGCCATTAAGGCGAATTCCAAGATCCAAGTCAATAAAAAAGTTAATCCTAAAAATATACCTAATCGTTTCAATTTTATGCTCCTTCATTTTTTAAATATTCATTCAATTGTTTAACCAGTTTCAAAAAGCGCGGGTCTTCTTTAATAAAATCAAAAACAGGGTTAGCCAGCAATCCGTCAATCATGCTTTTTTTAATGATCGCCTCGCTTCGGACCGCCCCCACCCCTAGGTCAAAATCCTCAAACCAGGGCTCGATGGCATCAAAATAGTCGTCTCCATGAAGGGCAAAGGGGAAAAAATCAGAAATGCAGACATGGGTATAACTTGCCAAATAGTCTAGCGCCTTATCGGTGTTCTGGTTCATCGCATAAACCTGGGCAGCGGCGTAATAAACCTGAACCATCGTATTCGGATGAAGCTCATCCAGATTGTAAAGTTTAGCCACCCCCAACGTTCTGGTCAGAATGGCGTCCACCCGAACAAGATTTGCTGCATTTAGCATCAAATAGCTGGGCGCCACTCCAACCAACATCAGCAAATGCTGAAACAGGCTAATCTGCTGAACTTGTCTGGCTTTATCAGGATTACCGGCCATTTGATAGGCTTGCGCCAGCATCTCGGTGTTGGTCGATAAAGGCCGGACCGTTTCGCCCACTAAAGCTATCACTTGCTCTGGCTGATTCAACATCAGATAGCTGATCCCTTCAATTGTCAATGCCTCCTGGGCAAGCACCAGATCATCACTTTCGAAACGAATCCGCTGGCAAAGGGCGACCGCATTTTTAAGAATCGCCTTGGCGGTATCCGGCTCGGCTGCCAACATATGATGATTAACAAAGAGAATCGCCATTTGCAATAGCAGCGGAAAACAGGAATAATATTTTTTAATAATGGTTTGACATTCATCGATCACTGCTACAAAAGGTTTGCTTGCAAAATCAGCCGCAAAACGATGATAAAGCGTTTTGATATCGTCATGTGTCAGTTGCGGCGAATACCCCATCAAGTCATCAATGCTGATATTAAAAAAGGCGCTAAGCTGAGGTAAAAAAGTGATATCCGGATAGCTCTGGCCCGTTTCCCATTTGGAAACAGATGCCTTGGAAACCCCGATATAAGCAGCCAAAGCTTCCTGAGTAATTCCTTTTTCGCGGCGTTTGGCGACAATGATTTTGCCAATATTAATTTCTTTCATTTCATCACCTCCCCCTCATTATAGAACCTTTACTGTCAAACTACAATGGATTTGCAGTTGATTTTAGTTGATAAAATCAACCAGTAGGTGATCGCTAATGGATGTACATCAATAAAAATATAAATTTTGTTATTGACATATGTTCATAACAGCGTTATTATAGTTATAAACATATGTTAATAACAAATAAGACGTCTACCGATTAGGAAAGAGAAGGGAGGCGATTTGATGGCGGCAGTAGTTAATCAAAAAGAATGTATCGGTTGTGGTAAATGCGAAGATGTGTGCCCGGTTGAAGCGATAAAAGTAGTTGATGGTAAGGCAATTGTCAATGATGAATGTATCGATTGCGGTGCATGCGTTGATGAATGTCCGGTTGAAGCAATCAGTTTATAAAAGGAGAATTAGTATGCCAGGAAAAGATGGAACAGGCCCCATGGGTAATGGACCAATTGGTGGTGGCAATGGACGAAGAGGAAAAGGGAATGAATTTGGAGCACCAGCATATTGTGTTTGCCCGCAATGCGGGGAAAAAATACCACATCAAGCTGGATTTCCCTGTACCTCGGTTAAATGTCCAAAATGTCAAGCTTTAATGATTCGAGAATAAAAAATTAAAACAATATCAGGAGGAATAAAAATGCCAGGAAAAGATGGAACCGGACCGATGGGCAATGGTTCAGTCGGTAAAAGAAGCGGGTCAGGAAATGGCCGAGGCCGGGGTGGATGCAGAAACGACAACAGAAAAAATAACCGTTTTGCCAATAATCGGACAAATGATCCCTATTGTTGGAAATGGGATAATAGCAGCCCGAATGATGTGTCAGTTTTAAAAAATCAGGCCGAATATTATGAAAAAAAATTAGAAACCATCAAGCAACAAATTTCAAATCTGGAAGTCGAACCTCAAATTACTGAAAATTAAAAAACAGCTGTGAATCTTGATTGATTCACAGCTGTTTTTTTATTGCAAATCTCATGAGCTTAAACGATACATACCCTTTTGATTCGTTCATAATTGCTATTTATTGATTTCATCCTTAATCTTAATAGTTTTTATAATAAATATATCCAACTTCCGGAGCTTCAGCTTTTGTTATGGTAACATCACTAAGCATCGGTACCAGATGATCATTATATTGATAGGCCGATATTGTCCCCGTAACCGTCACCCATTCTTCATCGGTCAGCTCACTTCGCCTATTGCTTTCGCACATAATACCATAACCAGCCAAATCTGCTGCACAACATACCATAAAATTTCTTCCTGCTAAAAACTGATCTTCTTTAAAATCGTCCTTTGAATATACTTGAGCTAAATATTGATATCTTTTTCCAACAAAATTATCGAGATGAGCATATGTATCAAAAAACCAATCCGCAAAGACATCATCTTTAATGACAACGACGTCGCCAACTTTATATTGTTCATATTTTTCAGATGCATCTTCTTTCGAATCAGAGTTCTCAGTTGATTCATTTTTAAAGACTGAAGTCATTGTTTTTTCTTCTGCCTGCTGTTCACTGGTTGATCCTAAAAGATTACTTTCTCCCATGGACATATCTTTACTGATAACTCCCGCCGACGGAAATATAAGTGCCATTGCTATTGGAATTACAAAAATTAGGTAGTGCTTAATATTAACATTATGTCTTGCTTTTCCTATTTTTGAGATTAAGCTTAGCGCAAACAGAATCAGAATGATAATAGTAATCCATAATCCAATATAAAACCTTGGATGAACATAATAATTTATTTTCTTGCTAAGCATGGCGTAAATCAGCAAAAATGCAATGCTTATTAGAATAATAAATTGAATGCTTGCTTCTAGATTTATTTTTCTTTTCACATATGCCTCCTTACCAAAAATATGCCAAGACGCTAAATACAATGGCACCTTCTATGATTACCATACCTGCAAGGAAAATCAAAAAACCCTTTTTTAAAACTTCTGAAAACATAACCATATTTTTTAAATCCAGCATCGGCCCCATAACAATAAATGCCAAAATCGGGATTGTTGAAAAATTATTAGCAAAACTTTTTCCGATAAATGCATTTGAAGTAGAACATGTGGACATAAGCATTGCCGCAATAACCATAATCACAAATTGAAATAGTATATTATTACCAATAAAGTTTATTATTGTTTGCGGTAAAATTGTCTGTAAAACTGCCGAAATCAAAGCGCCAATAATGACATATTCTGATACCCTAAAAAATTCTACTTTCGCTCCAGCAAAAAAAGCCTCAATTTTCCCTTTTGTACCTTCATACTTCAGCTCAAGAATATCTTTGCCAATCTTTTGAAGGTATCGGGTTTCTTTAACAACATCACACGTATCCAGATGAACCAATTTCAATATAATCCCTGCCATAATTCCCATTACAACGCCGGTAATCACTCGTATCACAGCCAGATAAGCTTGCCCTGGAAATGCGTAAAGCATTGAGATAAAAACAATCGGGCTAACTGCTGATGAAGCAAGCCAAAAGGTAATTATTTGTGGTAAAGGGGTGTTTTTTTTTAGTAATCCTGATATAATCGGAACCATCCCACAATCACATATGGGCAAAAAAAAGCCTGCTCCGGCGGCAATTAAAAAAGAGCTCCAGCTTCTTTGGGATATCTGCTTGATGATCCAATTTGTTGAAGCAAATATCTGGATTCCCGCCGATATAAATGACCCTAATAATATAAACGGCAAAGCCTGCATAAGAATACTTAAAAATATGGTCGCAATGGGTTGAATATAATGATAGTCATTAAAATCACCGAATATCAAGATCACTGAAAGACATAAAAACATAAAAATGAAGATATTTAACTTAATCAGTGCGTTTAATGGTCTATTTCTCTGAGTTTCGGATTTAAAAAAATATTCATTCAATATTTTGTCTGTATCCAATTCTTTAGCAAAAACCGTTTTCGTTCTGGGATTAATATTTTTTACATCACGTGTCATTTCTTTCAGAATTTCAGGATTGATTGCCTCCGATCTGTTAAAAATCACCACATTACTATTTAAAATATGAGGCTGCAGAACAGATATCATATTACTTAACTGATTTCTAAACGTTCCGGCTTCACTTACAAAAAAAACATTTCTGAATTTATAGTCTGATTGCAGTTTCAGTCCTAATATTTGGGAAATATCCCAAGTTCCATTATATTCGACGATGACATAATCCGGATGAAATTTAAAACTAATCTGCTTAAACAAATCATCATTGAGCTCAGAGGGATTCTCTAGAATGACACTACTTATGTTCTTTTGCCCAAACAACGCTTCATCATATTCAGTAAATCCTTCTTCACAAATAATTAACACGATTGAATTCAATTTTTCCACTTCGGCGTTGTCCAATATTTTTTTTATTAATGTGGTCTTTCCACTTTCTAAAAATCCTGTAATGATGTCTACATAAATTGCCACATCGACCTCTTATAAACCGAATAATTCAGAAAGTTGAACTTCATCGATCTGTTCGCCAATAACACAAATCCGGCCTGTACACTCCGGAGTTATTTCTTTTATTATGACTTCATTGGGAACGTAATCAAATTGAATCCATTGTTTTTTTTCTACCCTTATTATCCCTTTTGCCCGTAGAACATGACCTTTCATATTCGCTAATTGCTTTAATATCGCTTCAACCTTGTTGCACTCAAATGTTTTTGCTGTTTCTCGTCCCCAAACATGAAATACTTCATCGGCATGATGATGTTTTCCATGAATATGTTCCATTTGGTTCATCAAAGAATTAACACTTTCGGCATTATTCGTTGACTCTCCTATTTGCCTGATCTTTTTTCCATCTAATTCTTTCCAATCAGTACTGACAATTTGTGCGGTTGGATTAATTTTTCTGATATCATTTATAATCGTATCCAGAACCTCTTCTTTAACGTTCTGACTTCTACTTAAAATAATTGTTTTGGTGTTCATTAGTTGATTTATATAAAACTCCGTAAAATTCTTTACATAAACCTTATACTTCACAGCATCCACTACTGTCATGCATATGTTTAATTCAGCAGAACCTTCCTTTAAAAATCTTTTGCATCCATTGATGACATCAGAAAGCTTGCCAACTCCAGAAGGTTCAATAATAATTCGATCGACATTATCGAATGCTAATATTTCCTTTAATGCCGAACTAAAATCTCCGGCAATTGTACAGCATATACACCCGGAATTCATTTCTTTTATTTCGATTTCATAATCTTTCAGGATTGCCCCGTCGATTCCTATTTCCCCAAATTCATTTTCTATAAGCACCACTTTTTCTCCAACAAACGCCTCTTCCAGCAGTTTCTTGATCAGCGTCGTTTTTCCTGCGCCCAGAAATCCTGATATAATATCTATCTTCGTCATTTTCGCCTCCCTAAGAAGTCTTGATCACTATATTTAAATAAAAACCTCTTATTTTAGGTGATTATAACTGAACTGACTTAATTAAAGCAACAGTCTTCCAATTGCAAATATAAATTATTTGTTTAATTCGTCACAGTATGGTTAAATTACAAAATATCTGATTTCATTAACTAAAAAACATGTTATACTATTCATCACTATTATTGTATTAAAGGGGGAAAATAAAATGTTAAAAGAATTTGGCGAATTGTTAGGTTGGCTTTTAATTATTTCGTTTGGATGTACCTTGTTAAATTATTTGATAAAATTGATTAACAAGAAATGGGGTAAAAAGATTTCGGCCAATGCTAATGGCAAAAAAACAATGAAATTACTGATGACCGTTTTTGTTCGCAATCACAAATATTTTGGTCTATTAACGGCACTCTTGTTAATTTCGCATTTTACCATTCAATTTAGTCAATTTGGAATAAATCTTACCGGCGCACTGGCCGCGACCCTGATTATTATCCAGGTCGCTTTAGGTTTTTATGCTAATCTTACGCATAAACCGCGTAAAGGGGCCTGGTTTGTCAGCCACCGCTTAATTGCTATTTTGATTGTACTGGGCATTGCTTTTCATGTATTAGCACCTTATACGCTCAATAATGCCTTGCTAAACAATACTTCCACTCCGGTACAATCAACCGAAACAACTACTAATACTAACACAACTACTGCAACCAGTTTTACCAAGGACGAACTGGCCAAGTATGATGGTAAAAATGGCAATGCCGCTTATGTTGCTTATAAAAACGTCGTTTATGATGTCACAAATGTTAGACAATGGGTAAATGGTCAACATAATGGTCATCGTGCCGGTACCGATTTAACCCAGGAACTTTCCGCTTCGCCCCATGGTGAGACGGTTCTCAAGAATCTTCCCGTTGTTGGCGAATATGTGAATTAATACCGCGAATAAAAACGTGAAGAAATACGCTCTAATAAAAAAACCGTCATCCCGACAGCCTCATTGGCGATTGGGATCGCGGTTTTTTTTGATCCTAACAACGGATCGCCCCGATTCCTGTCACGTTTTTCCCGAAATTTTGCT
The DNA here is from genome assembly GCA_965140355.1 of uncultured Acetobacterium sp. Taxonomy (GTDB): domain Bacteria; phylum Bacillota; class Clostridia; order Eubacteriales; family Eubacteriaceae; genus Acetobacterium. The sequence goes on from OZ223194.1 coordinate 784,948, forward strand.
TAATTCCCGCTAAACCCTTCTGGTTTCTTGCTTCAATTTGTTCACTGCGGCAACCCGGTTATTGACCTCCAGTTTCCCATAGATATTATTAATATGGGTTTTTACTGTAGCCAGTGAAACACAAAGCTTTTCGGCTATCTGTAAATTGCTGCTGCCTTCTGCCAGTTCATCCAACACTTCTTTTTCCCGTTCGGTTAAAGCGTCGGTCCGTTTTTTAGCTTCCATTTTTTCTGACATACCTTTTTGAGGATCGGCCGACAAAACTCTGCTGATAAAATCAAATGATGCTGCCGGCAATTCTTTTTTTAATTCTGTCTTAAATTCATTAAAAACCTGAACCACCGATTTTCGTTCAAACCAGAACGGATTAGCAATACAATTTTCAACAGCATAGGTGATGGCCTCAATTAAAAGATTCAAAATAACGCGTTTATCACCATTCGTTTCTACCAATAACCGCATTTTCAAGAGATCTCCTTCTACAATTTTCAGCTTATTCTGCATTTTCCGGGCATTGGCAATGAGGTTTTCAACGAGTTGAAAAGCCTGATCTCTGTTTCCCAGCTCAAACACAATTCTGATGTACAGCAGTTCACAATCCATATTATCGACAAAATCATCGGAAGTTTCATAAATCCTCGCAAAATTCTCGGCTAATTCATGGTGTTGACCTCGGTAGATGGGATACCGTAATAAACGGGCCGAAAAACAACTGTTTTCATAGCTCTCCTGACCCATGACTGCCAGCAGAATACTTTCCGTTTTATCATCTTCGCCGATGATATAATAGTATTCGGCAAGGGTATACTGATAGGCCCAGAAGATGCTATTTGATTCCGCGTTGATGTTCTTTTTAGTTTTTTCCAGCATTTCATAGGCCTTTTCAAGCGCTAGTTGGCGGATATAAACACCGGCGATTCCAATGTAATAGGAACAACTCAGCGTGTTTACCTGAGATACCATTTTTTCTACTTCTCTGTATAGCTCCAGACAGCGGTTCAATTCACCCAAATCTTCATAGATCTGCGCTTTTTCAGTCAGCACGAAAAAACCGATATAAATATTACCGGTTTTTTTATAAACCTCCTCTGCTACCTCCAGATAGTCAATCGCCTGGTAAAACTGGCCATTGGCATAAAGAAAATAAGCTTCCTTGATCAACAAAAAAGCAATCGTAATCGGATTAAGCGGTAACTTTTTAATTTCTTCCAACGACAAAATTTCAGCCGTTCTAAAATCCCATTCATTACTAAAAAACATGTTCGATTTTTGAAAAGCTTCAAAAGATTTTTCAGTTTTAAGGTTTGTCTTAATAAACGAATAAATTTCCGCACAGGCGCGCTCATCCAGACTGGCATAATAATAGAAAAAATACTGATAGGCAAAATCCGGATTTTTGGCAATTTCCACCATCGGCACCTTCATCAGATAAGAAAAGGTCAAGGCCGTTTGAGGCATCTTTAAGATTAGCTTCATAATTTTTTCATAAGCTTTGATTTCAAAAAGATGATAAAGACACTCCTCCTGATCCCCCAACCGATCATAAATCGTAGCGGCTAATAAATGATATTCACTTTTTATGGCTTGATCCTGTTTTTCAAATAAACTTTTCAGATATTGAGCCATGATCGCATGATAACGATAAAGCCCCGCTTCATCATCAATATTAATGACAAAAAGGTTTTTTTGAAGGATCGCCTCCATCATTGGAATAAAAGGCGTTTGCGGCAGGTATTGTTGACAAATTTCGCCATTGAAATAACGAAGAATCGCCGTTTTAATCAGAAAATTTTGCTCATCATCGGTTAAATAACCAAATATCTCCTTCGAAATATACTCATTTAAAAGCCGATCTGACAGTTTCACGCTCTCAATTGAGGATTGATTGCCATATTTTTTAGAAATCGCCAGTAACTGAAGGCCGCCAATCCAGCCTTCAGATCGTTGTATCATTGAATAAATTTCGGTTTCATCTTTATTGAGGTTTAGCGTTTCCTCCAAAAACTCCCGGCTTTCTGCTTCGGTCAAACGGATGGCATCTTCTTCAATCAGCAGCAAGCGGTTTTCAATGGCCAACTGACCAAGATATAGTGCCGGCATTTCCCGGGTCAAGAGGACCAGATGGAGCTGTCCCGGCATATTTTTGATGAAATAATCAATGGTTGAAATCAGAAAATCATCCGCAACAATCTGAAAATCATCCAGCACTAAGACAATTTCTTCTTCCGCTTTTAAATGATTTAAAAAATACCGGATCATCTGAAAAAGAATCTCCTTTTGCATATTATTGTCAAAAATATTCTGCAAAGAGGTTTGCTCATCCAACAATTCGCTAAGGGCATCAATGAGGTACTTCCAAAAGACAAAAGCTTGGTTTGCATGTTCATCCAGGGTGATCCATTTAAGATTTTTGATTCCCTGCTCAATGGCAAAACTCGATAACAAGGTTGTTTTTCCGCAGCCAGCTCCGGCCTTAACAATAACTACCTGATACTCTTCAAGATTTTCCAATTGCCTGAAAAGCTGCGCTCTAATAATATAATGCTTTCTTGGTACCGGCATTTTATGTTTGACTGAAATAAACGGCTGATTATAATCCAACGCTTCTCACCTCCATGATGCCATTTTACTTTTTATCGTTTCGTCCGTCAAGCTTCCTCAACCTTTATAAACATAGTCATTTTGCGTCTTAACAATGGCAATCGCCAGAAAAACCAGCGCTAAAGCCACCACATAAATCAATTGAATTTGGGTACTTGGCGTGAGATTCCCCGTTTCCAGGGCATTAATAAAATTGATAAAATCTTTTTGCGGCAAAATATGCAATAATTTGTCAAAAAGGGTGGCCTCTTTTGACAGTGAATAAAAAGAACCGGCCAGTACCGAGGTTAAGACAATGATTGCTGACCCCAGCATATTAGCGGTATCGGCAACCGCGAAAAAGGCATTTAAAAACAACGCAAAGGCCGTCGAAAACAGTGCCAGTATCGCAATAAGTCCGGCATAAACCGGCAATGAAAAACCAATCTCGATCCCCATCAAAGCGACGACGGTAATAATCAGAAAACTGGGTATGGCAATAATCATGAAAATGAAAATCGCCTGACCAAAGATATATTGGCTAAACGGAAGCGGTGATATGGAAATCCGTTTGATCATATGTTTTTCTTTATCTTCGGCATATAATCGCGCATAAAGGATTCCCTGCATCAGCAAAAACATCATCATGAAACCGAGAATATTGGTACCGGTATGTCGTACCTGACGATTATCGGGCCTAAAGCCTTCGGGATTACTCAGGGCTGCTTCAATCATGGTTTTAAATTCGGTATTTTTGATGGTGGTTATTTGATAATCGCCATCACGATTAATTGCGACAATGGCATCATAACGATTTTGCACCAATTCTGATTGCTTCGGCGCGGTTTCCATCACCGTCACATTAAAATAAGGACTTGTCTCAAATGACGTATACACCGCTGGCAGTACCTGCTGATCTGGTACCACCAATGCAATATTTCCCTTGGTTTCAATCTGGCTGGACAACAAAATCGCCGTCGCAATCGCCGCGATCAGCAAAATCAATGAGATCAGCAAATACATTTTTTCTTCCCAAAGTCTATTCCAATTATTTTTAAATACCGCTAACATATGCAATCCTCTTTTCTGAATGTTTTAGCACAAATAATAAAAACCATAATGGTCGCCAGCATCAACCCCAGCACAGTTGGATAAAATAGTGCCAAGTTGTGATCATAGATCATCGAAAAACTCGTATTTACCAGCCATTTAGCCGGTGACAAATAGCTAAGTTTGCGAACCACTGCGCCATAACCATCCAACGAAAAAAATATTCCGCCAAGAATGGCAAAGATATTGATAACAATACTGAGAATTTGATTGGCCATCGCTTCGGTTTTAAATATACAACAGCACATCACCCCCAGGCCAACCGAAAAAAGCTCCGTCAAAACCAACAGCACCAGCAGTTGCGGAATCGCCGCCACATGAATATTAAAAAGCGAAAAAGCCAGCAGCACAACCACCAATTGACAAAGCAGACAAAATAAAAATGACGACAAAATTTTGGCTAGATAGATAAGCCGTTCACTTCCCGGAGCGTAGATAATACGCATGTTGGGTTTACGGATCGTCACTTCCATAAAAGCATTAGCCGAAGTCATCCCACTGGATAATACGGTGTAGATCATCAGAGTGATACCATAATAATCAAAGGAACTGATCTCCCCACCGTAGCTATCTTTTTGCAACAACCCCAGAACGACAATCATTAAAAACGGAAAAACGGCATTGTAAAAAAGCCACATCGGGTTTTTAAAGAGATTTTTTAAATCTTCTTTACTGATTAAATAGAGATTTCTAATATTGATCGCTGTCATTTTTTTACCCTTCCTAATCTCTTAAACTTTTTCCGGTTAACCGCAGAAAAACATTTTCCAGACTGGCTGTCCGGCAAAATAAATTAAGTATTTTTGATTTGCTGGTGATCACCAAAGCAATGATTTTATCGAGATTTTCAATATTTTTCAAGGTCGTGATGGTCAAGATCTGAGCTTGTTTCTCAACTTTTTTAATACCTTCAATTTTATAAAATTCATCAACATTCAAATGATCATCTTCTTCAATTTCCATGATAAACTGTCGTTCGTCAAAGATATCTTCCTTCAGACTTTCCTTAGTTCCCTCGGCAATGATGGTGCCACTGTCCATGATCAGAATTCGGGTGGAAATTTCTTCGACCTCCTCCATATAATGAGTGGTATAAAGAATCGTCATCCCATGTTGACTCAACTTTTTAATCGAACTGAGAATATGATTTCGGGATTGCGGATCGATTCCCACCGTTGGTTCATCCATAATTAACAGCTCTGGTTCATGGGCGATGGCGCAAGCAATATTCAAGCGCCGTTTCATTCCACCGGAAAAGGTTTTAGCTTTATCCTTGCTTCGTTCCAAAAGGCCGACAAATTCCAACGCTTTATTGACCTTTTCGTCTAACACACTCCCTTTTAAGCCGTAAAGCGAGGCAAAAAAACGGACGTTCTGTTGGGCACTAAGATCCTCATAAATAGCCAGATCCTGCGGAACCACGCCGAGATTTCGCTTAAATGCATTCAGGCATGTTTTAATGTTTTTGCCGCGGTAATACATTTCGCCGCCGTCATAACCCAAAATGCCACAAAGCACATTGATGGTGGTGCTTTTTCCGGCTCCATTAGGTCCCAATAAACAAAGAATCTCGCCTTTTTCAACCTCAAAAGAAATTTCTTTGACGACCGCTTTTTCATCAAAACTTTTTTTTAATTGATTCACTGATACCATTGTGTTCATTTGTTTTTTCCTTTCCTGTCATGTTCTGGTCTTTATTTTAGCTCACCACCAAAAAAATAAAATCAACCAAAAGGTTGATCCTTGAGGTTGATTTATCGGGTTGAGGCCGTTATTATTGTTCAATGAAGTTTTATTCGTGATGAAATATATATTCGTAACCAATTAACAAAATTATATTTAATCAATCTTTGCCAAATGTTCGGGCCGATAACATAAAAAATCCCAGATTAATGCAAGTCCATCTTACTGTCCTGCCGAAATATCCCCGGCGCTAAAAGGCAGTCTCTTATTTTTTTCGTTTTTCCTGTTCCTGCTTGTTGACCAGATCCTGAGACCGGTGCATCATATCCTTCGTTTTATCCTGAACCTGTTTCTTAACCGGGCCCAATCTCAGGAAGGGAACAAACAAGTGCATCAATCTGGTGCTAAATTTTGATTGCGGGAAATCCATCATGCCATGTTTTTTGTAATAACGATAATCGGCTTGAAAAATGAGACGTAAATCACCCCACATCTCATCTCTAAAGATCTTAGCAGCACCAACGCCAAGAAATGTTTTGGGTTTCTTTACCTTAATGGTCGCATACCGCATCAACTTTTCGGAAAAGTTCGAAATCGCCTGATCCAAATCTGTTGAAGTTGTTAATTCATCCGTAATAATATCAACCAGATTCGCCTGGTCCGTTTCCGCTTGGGCCACTAAAATCTGTCTTAGGTTTTGTTCATAACTTAGTGGTCCGGAGATCAGATAGCCAATCTGCTTTCCCGGTAACCCTGGTTGATGGGTTTTATAAAAACGCCGATCCAGAAAATTCTTCCATCGCGCCGAAAAGTAACGGTCCTTCATTGTCAGGGCAAACACAACAATGTCTGCCTTTTTTAGTTTTTCTTCATAAGTCGTTCGCACATCGTCTTTTCCATCATAGGTGCATTCGTTATCCATCCCGCATTTCATACAACCCAGACATCCGCCGGCAATCTTGATCGTCGTCAGATCAACCACTTCAGGTGTCTTTGTAAAACTTGACCGAAAGCGCTCCAGCATGTTTTTTAGATTATCCGACATACTGCCCAAATCCGTTACAATCACCAGCGAAAGCTTCCCGAGCTCCGTTAGCTTTTGCGGTGTGGCCGGTTGATAGTTTAGCACTGGTTGGGAAAGTTTTGGGAATACTCTGGTAGTAACTACCTGCTTTTGGCAAGCATCGACGATGTTTTCCATAAAAACCCTAAGATTCTGCCGTTCCGATGGAACCATAAGATCTTGCATTTCGGCCGAAAAGGATTCAACAAAATTCATTCGCAAATCTTCACTGATCCCCCGAATATAATTATGAGCGGTATGATCATAAAAATGAATCGAGGTCGAAAGTGAAGCTGCATATTTTCCACTAAAAACTGCCTCTTGATTCCGCTCAAAAATCAACTCGATGAATCGTTTGTAATTAGCATGAACGAGCATAAAATAGAGCGGAAATGCCCATAAAACCACCTCACATTCACTTACTTCATTCATCAGTGCATCAAATTTCCCATCATCTTTTTCCAATCGATGGATCGCTTGAGCAACATGCCTGATCTGAAATCGATGCTCGGGAAAAACAATTTCAAGATGTTTAATATAAGTCATCGTTACGCTATTATCGCCCTTGGGACTGCCGTTCAGCACCAGAATATTCATCTTAGTTCCTCCAATTTTTTAATGGTATCATTCGCCCATAAAATACACATTTCATAATAATAATAACCAAAGGATGCGGTCATTTCCCAATAAACGCTGTTTGGATTACCTTCATCTTTTTTTCTAAAGTGTTCAAGCGTTTCTTTAATTTTTTCCAGCGCATATTCACAACACCGCCTGAACTGCTTCATCATCTCAACATTTGATGCCGTATCGATTGCCCCCGAAAAAAACAGTTTAACTAAAAAAGGATCTCTGATTCGAATATCTTCTTCAATGCTGTTACGCGTCAACCACCGATTTAATTCTTCTTTGCCACTATCGGCCAGGGAGAAAATTTTCTTGTTCGGCTTATCCATCTGGATTACAATTTCAGATGTGATCCAGCCTTTTTTTTCCATGACGTTCAGTTCCCGATAGATCTGGCTGGTCTGGGCCTGCCAGAAAAAATTCAAAGAACCTTTAAACATCTTATCTAAATCATAACCGGTTGTTGGACCATAACTAAGTAGTCCCAAAATCCCATGTTTTAATGACATCATCTTACCTCGCTTATATTCTATGTGTTTATTATGACACTTGTTGAATATAAATTCAAGTAAAATTAAAGTCTTTCGCTTGTTTTTCGCCATTTCTCATCACCCCGTCTATCAGAACCTTTACTATCATATTATAATGCCAATAAAAAAAGAGAGGTAACCATTGAATAACGATAAATTATTAAGCATTGGAGAAGTCGTAAAAATATGTAAAGTGTCACATAAAACGTTACGCTATTATGATCAATTGGGTCTGTTAAAACCGGCCTTAGTCAATCAGGATAATCATTATCGTTTTTATAAAAAAGCACAGATTACCCGCTTAACAACGATTAAACAATTGCAAGATTTGGGTATCTCACTTGAAGATATCAACACTTTTTATCATCAGGATACACCCGAAAATATTTTTGACAGTTTAAATAATCTCTTGGCAACACAGGAAATACATCTTAAAAACGAAATCACTTTGCTTTCTGACAAGCTTAAAAAAGTCCAAATGATGAATCTCATTATGCAGAAATCACCGCTGATTTAAGCGGTAACACCCCTGAAACGATGATAATAAAAAAGCTACCCGCTCGAACGATCATCTATGAAGAATACCACGGCGACTATCGATCATCAATTTTCAGAGATACGTATAAAATGATTTTAGACCGTATCCAGGAACAAGGCCTGGATTTTAGTGATCTCTGTTCGCCACCGCTGGCAATCAAAACGAGTTTCGAAAATTCACAGCAGGTTAATTTAAAAATCGGTTATGCCATCAAATCACCGTCAGGATTTGATGATTTTCATAAAATAACATTATCTGCCGGATATTACGCCGGTATTCTTCATAAAGGAAATTACCACTCCCTTCAGCAACTAACTTTTAATGGATTATTCAACGAAGTTAGCAATCAAAGCACCCGGCTTGAAATTTATTATCTTAGTGAAGTAACTACTGACCTGATGGACCTTTTTTTAACCGAAGTTCAAATTTTTATAAATAGTATTTGACTATCTCCCTAGGGCAGGCTTTATGATTAACTAAATAAAGTATGTGAAGGAGAACACGACAATGGCATATTCTATTTTTAAAGACACCCTGGTGGATATGGCTTTTCCCGAAATTGAAGCCGCAATCAAACAAAGCGCTTGTGTATTGCTGCCGATATCGGTTGTTGAAAAACACGGTCCCCACCTCTGCACCGGAACCGATATTTATTTAACACAATCTTTATCTCAGCAGATCAAACAAAAGTTAGTGGCAAAAAATCATCCGGTCGTGATTGCCCCACCATTTTATTGGGGCGTAAATAGTATTACCGATGGCTTTGTTGGTTCTTTTTCAATTAAACCCGAAACAATGACATTGATACTCTTAGAGATTTTGGAAAATCTTAACAAATGGGGTTTTAAAAAGATATTTTTATTAAATTTCCACGGCGATTTTATCCATATTAAAACAATTATTGAGATTGTTGCTCATGCGAATCAAATGAATATCGAAGCCTATTTTTTGCTTGATAAAAATTTACTTTCGCAAATGCATTTTAATCAAGATACTTCTTATTTAGTAAGTGTCGAATTAGATCCAAGTAACGCCAATCTTGAAACCAATGTTATTGATATCCATGCCGGAGCAACCGAAACAAGTTGGATGGCACTTTCATATAATAAATTGGTAGATACTGAAAAAGCAAAAACTTTAAAACCAACCAAACTGACTCGCAGTGATTTAAAAGAATGGCTTAAAGGTGGCGAAGTTGCAAAAAGTGTTACCCCTTTAGGTTATTGCGGCAATCCTTCAAATATTGACCTAAAAAAAATAAAAACACTAACCGCTGTACTTAGCGAAAAATATGCATGTGAAATAATCAATGTTTGCACGCTTTAAAAAAGCCATTGGATAATTATTTTTAATTCTTAAAAATCATCATTTTTTCTTGTTTAATTAAATAATATTTGGTATAATAAAAAGTCATAATAGATTAAATTTAATGGATGCATCACTCCTGATGCATCCATTAAATTTTATATGATAGGTAATTGCGAAATTAAAAAAAATCAAACAACAGTTGCTTTAGGTGCAGTTTCCACAAACGATTTCGTAACGTGTAGAAATTGTTTCGTGCGAAACTGGGCCCAAAGCTCATGGCACTTTTGCAATTACCTAATTTTATATGATCCAGAGAGGAGAAACGATGAAACGAATATGTGTATACTCCGGTTCTAATTTAGGTATTCGTCCGGAATACAAAGAAATAACGAAACAATTAGGCACTGTCCTGGTTCAGAATAATATCGAATTAGTTTATGGCGGTTCACAAACTGGTTTAATGGGCGAAATTGCCAATGAAATGCTTCAGCAAAATGGTAAAGTCACTGGGGTTACCCCTAAAGGGCTTTTCCCTAAAGAGGTTATTAATGATCACCTGACGCAATTGATTGAAGTCAAAAACATGCATGAGCGCAAACAAACCATGGCCGATTTATCCGACGGCTTCATCGCCATTCCCGGCGGCGTTGGTACCTTTGAAGAATTATTTGAAACCTACAGTTGGGCACAGCTCGGGATTCACCAGAAACCAATTGGGATTCTTAATATCTCTCATTTTTTTGATTCATTTATTGCCTTAATGCAAAACATTGTCACCGAAGGATTTATGAATCCTTCCAACACTCAACTTGTTTTGGTATCTTCCGATCCCGCTGAGCTGATCAAAAAAATGATTTGCTATTCGCCCCCTGTTTTAGGAAATAAATGGCATCAACTAGACGCCATCTTAAAAGAATCCTGACGCTTCAGTCAGGATTCTTTTTTTATTTTTTTGGTATTGCTAATTCCGGTACTTGACCCGTAACACTCCGATCGATTTTTTTATAGCTTTTAAAATAAACCCCTAGAGCATTAATTTAAACCCCTTTTATCTGACTTTCTTTTAGTCCCGCGCCCCCTTTATTTTTTCCTCGCACCAGCGATAAAAGCAATGCCACCAGGGCACAAGCCGCCGATACCATGCAAACAACCACCATTGCCCGGCTAAATGCCGCCTGTTGCAGGGCCGCCCCAACGAGTCCTTTGGTCGCAAAAATAGTAGTCGCATGATTGATCGTGTAAGACATCAAGGCCGCTGATGTTGCCTCACCCAGAACCATCCCAATATTACGCATGGTCCCCAGCGTAGCTCCGGCAACCCCGCGACTAAAAGCCGGTACGCTGCCCATTACCGCACTATTATTGGGCGTATGAAACATTCCGGCGCCCATCCCGGTAACGGCAAAAACAATCAACAACAATACCGTTGGCGTGTTCGCATGAAACGTACTAAAAGCAATCACTGCCAAGCCCAAAATTCCCATCCCGGTGCAACTGATAAAACGGCTGTCAAACTTGTCCGAAATCGCCCCGCTGATCGGTGCCATAATCATCATTGCCAACGACATTGGCAACATCATCAGACCCGAAACAGATACTGACAACATCCGTTGTTGCTGCAGGTAATAAGGGGAAATAAAAACCAACATAAATTCACACATATAAAAAAAGACAGCGGCAAAATTAGCCGTGGTAAAAACTCTGTTTTTAAAAAGATTTAAATCCAGAATAGGATGGTCACATTTCATTTCATAAAAAATAAAAGCGACCAGCGCGGCAATCCCGGCAATCAGTGATACCGCAACCAAAATCGGATTAACGGTTGTTTTACTGAGCATATCAAGCGGCAACAAAATCAGTACCAACGCCAGCATAATCAGAACACTGCCAATCGGATCAAATTTTGCACCTGCTTTTGATCCGTCTTTTTGAATATTTCGCATTGCCAGGATCGTCCCCAGAATACCAATGGGGATATTGATAAAAAAGATACTGTTCCAACCAAACCAGTCGGTCATAAACCCGCCAATAACAGGCCCGGCGCAGGTGGCAACAGCAACGGCGATGGCTGTTGTACTTAATGCTTTTCCGCGATTCTCCGGTGCTACGGCATTACTGACAATAGCACTACCGGTTGCCATCATCATCGAACCGGATAATGCCTGAATAACCCGAAAAATAATTAAGACGACAATATTTGGTGCCAAACCACAAAGCAGAGAGCTAAGTGTGAAACCGATAAAACCCAAAACATAAATTTTTTTAAGTCCATAAAGATCAGACACGCGGCCAAAGGTCAACTGGGTTGCGCAAAGGGTTAGCAAATAAGCAACAACGACCCACTGTACCACCGATATGGTCGTCTGAAACCCCGACTGAATTAAAGGCAAGGCAACATTAGTCGCATTGATATCAAAACAGGTCATAAATGTCCCCAACGCTACCGTCGCTACTGTTAAACGACTGTTTTTTTGAATAATTTTCATATTTTCCTTCTTTCTTCTTAATATGAGTAATTGCTCATATTATAGTCGTCTTTATTTTGTTTGTCAATAATAACATGAGCTTTTACTCATGTTATTTGACAAAAACTTCATTTTGCCTTAAAATAAACTCAAGGAGTTGATGACATGGCTGAAAATAAACCGGTGCGTAAACCACAACAAAAAAGAAGTATCGAAACCAAAGAAAAAATTCTTAGTGCTGCCTATGCGCTTTTTTGCGAAAAAGGTTATTTCAGTACCACGACCAATGAAATTGCCAAGGTCGCCAAAGTTTCGATTGGCAGTCTTTATGCTTATTACAAAGATAAAGACACCATCCTGCTGGATATCTTAGAACGATATAACCAATCTTTTCTCAAAGTTCATGAAGACTTATCCGCCGAAATCGAGCTTTATAAAAACGATCCTAAAAAATGGCTTCGTCTTTTGATTGAAAACTTAATTGAAGTGCATCAAACCTCGAAAGCACTGAATCGCGAAATGGAAATTCTTTGTTTCACCATGCCCCAAGTTGCGGCAGCTGTGGCAAAGCAGCGAGAAAAAACATGGCAAACCACGCTCGACAGTTTTCATTCATCCAGTCAATATATCACCGCCAAAGATCCCGAAGCCGCCGCGATCATCACCTTTAATTTAATCAGTTCAATTGTTGATCAAATTGTCTTTTTCAAAAATGAAATTGATGAAGAACGTATCTTACAGACCGGCATTGATACGGTTTATCACCTATTAATGTGCTAACTATCAGAACCAACGTTAAAAAAACGCAATGAATGATTTTAACATCACCTTCATTGCGTTTTTTATTCGTATCTTTTCGATTAACCGCTTATCTTCTGCCGGTCAAATAATAAATGGCCATTTGGGTCCGATGCGAAAGATTGCCTTTATCCAAAATAACACTGATATAATTTTTAACGGTACCTTCGCTTAAAAAAAGTTTTTCCGCAATTTCTTTATTGGATAAGCCTTCGGCCACTGCTTCGATGATCCCTAGTTCTCTGGCCGTAAACAAACTACGATCAAAATCACTGCTGCATTTCGTTTCCGGCTCGGTAAACCTATCAAGCACCTGGCTATCCAGAAAATGAATCCCATGATAAACCGATTTAATACTCTGCTTTAATTGTTCCGGCGTATGATTTTTTATCAGATATCCGTCGGCACCATTTTTCATTGCTTTTTCCACCAGTTCCCGGTCATCGAAGGTGGTTAGAATTAACACTTTCCCCAGGCCGCAGTCAACAATTTCTTTGGTCGCTTCAATCCCGTCCATTTCCGGCATCTGGATATCCATCAAAAAAACATCGGGTTTTTCCTGCCGTGCGAATGCCAGCGCTTCACGACCGTTTTTAGCACAGCCGATTACCTCGAATTCTTCATCAACACTCAAGATAATACCCATACCGTCTCTGACAAAATCTGAATCATCGGCAATAATCACTTTTATTTTATCCATCCTGATTTCCTCTCCTAAAGCGATGTAAGCGGGAAAATCATGTTAATATGAAACCCGTTTTGACCGTCTATGTCAATCAATCCATTTACTTTGGCGGTCCGATTTTTCATGCCCTGAAGCCCCATTCCAGGCGTAATTTTTTCGCAGCTTAAGCCATTATTATCAATACTGCAGCGAATTACTTTGTTCATCACAACAATTTCAATCGTCAGTTTAGAACATTGGGCATATTTCAAGGCGTTAGAAATGGCTTCAATTGAATTATCCAAAATAACTTCCCAGATTGGATCGGGGACTTCTTTATCTTCCCCTTCCAGATTGATGGTGGCCTGAATGCCGTATTTGGTCCGGCATTCTTCACACAAACCATGTAGCTGTAATAATGCCGCTTGCTTGCGATCGGGTTTTTCTTTGCGTAAAATGAAGCGAATTTCATCCATGCTTTCCCTTAGCGCATTAATTACGGTCTGAATGATTTGACTGCTTTCTTGAGGTTTTTTATTCATTAACACTTTGCTGGCTTCCAATTGATAAATCGAACCATTAATGCTGTGCCCCAGTTTATCATGTAAAGCCTGATAGATCCTGGCCCGTTCTTCGAGCATCTGATTTTTATAATGGAGACTGTTTTGAGCCAGTTTCTTTTTAAACAAACTATCCCGGTCTGAAATCGAATCCTTCAGTCTGAATTCTTCCCTCTCATAATTTTCAACTTTTTCTTTATAGTCTTTGATCATCACATGATTTTGAAAATAAATCACACTGATAAAAATACTAATGATCAGATAGCTTGCTAAATCGGGTGGTTTAAAAAAAATCCCGCCAAAGGCGATTCCGCCCACAACGATTGGTAATTTAAAATATGCTACAAGATCCAATGTCACGACCGGAATTAAATAAAAACCTTCCCCGCTTTGGGTAAATAAAATCAAAATGGCCAGGGCAGTTTCTCCCATTAAATATCCGATCCGGCCACGATCTCCAAGTTCATAAAGTATCGATACAACCAGAAACAATCCCAGCCAAAAACACTCTAAGCTCATTGCTTGGAGGGATTTTTCGCTGCTAATCATAAAATATGCTAACATGATCGTCAAGAAGATAAATTTTACGATTGAGAAATAGTTTTCTTTAATATTTTTATGCATCGATCCAATTTCCCATCTCAAATTTAGTGTTATCGATATTCTATCATATTTCTAATTGCCATTATAGCCTAATTATTAACTCTCCTTTTTGGCAATCAATATACCTATCGATGCACTTGCCATCAGCACAAATAAGCAACACGCGACAATCAACGTATACATTAGATAAACCCCACGCGCTCCGGTCATTAGCATTTCGGAGGCCAGAATCACCCAACGTTGGGGAATCAGCAGCGATGCTTTTAACCACCACTGAGCCGCATTCGAAATAGGAAAATATAGTCCGGCCATAATATTTGATACAATCCAGATCCCAAAAACAGCATAGGTTGCATTCATCGTATTACTTACCATGGTTCCAATAACCACCGATAATGTGCTGATGCATAAACCCAAACCAAAAACCAGAAACAAATAGCTGCTAAACGGAATCCCAAAATCAGTATTAACCAATATCGGAATAACCATCGCCAAAATAGCCGTCTGAATAGCAACCGTCAAGACGATCATCGACATTTTGGCCAAAATATAGTTAAGCATACTGGCCTTTGATAAAAATATCCGGTTGTAGACCTTATTATTTCGTTCTTTTACTATTATATCTGCGATAAAAATTCCACAAAATAAAAACCCCATTGTCAGCGCTGCGATAGAATAACCAATTCGGGTACTTTGCCGATTTTGCAAACTGGTTAAAGTGATGTTATTTCCAACTTCAACACTTTCAATTTGCTTACCCAGCTTGCCCGCTTTCAGTTCACTCAACAGGGTATCCAGTGCTGATTTATCATAATCGGTTGATGCTGCCGCTTGCATCATAAAATTGAGATAGGTATTAACCTGACTATTGAGCAAGTCATTGCGGCCATCATTGGTGATTTCCATTATTGACAAATCTCCCGTTCCGCCAGATAATAGTTTGGTTTCAAAATCTTCGGGAATATAAACCACCGCACCGATATTGCTTTTTCCCGCACTGTCAATACTTTCGCCTCTGGCCGACTGCCAATCAACGCTTTCCTGGTTATAACGAAAAACTCGAAAAATGCCTGATCCCGCCAGTTCCTGGGCAATATAATCGGATAGTGTGGTATTGCTATTGTCATAAATCTTGACCAACAGTTTCGTGTTTTCAATACTGGTAATATTTTGGGCTCGATCCTCAATATTCTGAACCATATAAGAGCTATCATCTTTCATCGATACCGTATCACCCAATTGCAACGAAAGCAGACCTGCCGACAGGATCGGCAGCAGAATTACCAGAGTTAGATAGCCCTTATTTCTAAACAACAATTTTAAATTTGCTTTGACCATCATAAAAAAGCCCTTCATATCATTCCTCCACTTTGCGGTTTATTAAAATACTGCCTAATATTCCAAAAACCAAAATCAAGGCAATCAGATAGATCAAGCAGATTCCGGTATAATCACTATATCCTTTTGTCGAAAACTCCACCAAGGTTCGGTTTACATAATAAATAGGCGACGCTTTCATCAACATGATCGGAAAGTCTTCGTACATATAAGGATCAAATGATCCCCCAAAAAATCCCAGCATCCAAGTCAATGAAAAACCTACCACCACACTGACAACCACTTTGCTGAATAATTGATAAAGAAAAATCCCGATTGCCGCGGCCGCCATAGTTGAAAGCAATATGATTGCTGCCGAAACGGGAATTTGTCCCCAATGAACATTAAATAATAAGGCCGATATTATCCAAACCAGACCCATTTCAATAAAGGTCACCAGAAAACAAGGCACAAATTTTGCCAGATAAAGTTGTCTTTTAGTCATTTGTGACACCCGCATTCGTTGCGGTATCGCGTTTTTTCGCTCACTGGAGATCACGGCAGCCAGGGGCATCATGCCGCAAAAACTCCAAAAGATAATGTAGATAATGCCATAATAATCAGTCGATGTGGGCATCGGTTCGACCGCCAATACTTCGCGAGAAACCATTTGGCGATCCGATTGTAACGTTTTAATCGCACTTTTACCTTGAGCGAGCTGAGCTTTTACCAAGACGGCATTGGCATCGACCTGATAAAAAAAGCTGTCAAAAATACTTTCTGACACCAATGCTTCGGCCTGCTTATCACTTGACTGATACAACGTATACTTATTATCCTGAATATCGATAAAAGCTGTCACTGCGCCCGTTTTAATCAGCTTTTCAATATCACCTTCCGGGTATTCGATAAGGGTTACATCGTTCTCGGCGCTTACTTCTTTCAGTTCCGGTAAAAACGCCAAATAAGCGCTATCGGTCGTGATCCGGTACCCCACCGTAAAGGGATCAATCTCCCGGGCTGACGCCATCATATCTTTAAAGGCCGTCGACAATAACGCAATCACAATTAACGGCATAACAACCATCAACAGCAAAAAAGCCTTGCTGCGAAACATCAATTTCATGTTGTTTTTAATTAATATCAGCGGCATCTCAGATCTCTCCCTCGGCAAAGTCGCGCAATTTCTTACCCGTTAAAGTCAAGAAAACTTCTTCCAGGCTCATCGTTGAATCTTCTGCTGCTGTCACTAACTCGGTTAGTTCTTTTTTGGTGCCGATGGCTATGATTTTGCCATTATCCATAATCGCAATGCGACTGCAGATCGCTTCTATTTCTTCCATATAATGGCTGGTATAAATGATGGTGGCCCCCTGGTCATTGGCATATTTTATTTTTTCCAGAATAAAATTTCGGGATTGGGGATCAATCCCTACCGTTGGTTCATCAAATATCAGAAGTTCAGGATGATGACCAATCGCACAGGCAATGTTTAATCGGCGTTTCATCCCGCCCGAAAAGTTTTTGGTGAACACATTGCGTTTATCGTTTAAACCAACAAATTCTAAAGAGTCCGTTATTGCTTTTTTGAGTTCTTTTCCTTTTATTCCATAAAGCGAAGTGAACAGCTCCACATTTTCCCAGGCTTTCAAATTACCATGAATCGCCAGTTCCTGCGGAATATAACCAAGTCTCGCTTTGGCTTCTTTCATGTCGGTTTGGGTATCTTTGCCAAACAGCCTAATTTTACCGGTCGTTAGTTTTACTAGCGAGCAGATCATATTCATCGTAGTGCTCTTGCCGGCTCCGTTTGGCCCCAGCAAACCAAAAATTTCACCCTGCCGAATTTCCAGCGAAACATGATCGACCACCGCTTTGCCATCGTATTTTTTAGTCAACCCTTCGAGTTTTACAATTGCCTCTTTCATTGGTGTTCCTTTCTGTATTACACTTGTTTTATTCACATCTGCTTATTTAGCTTGGTACTAAGATATCATTTTAGCCGGTTTTGACCCAGTGCAAAAAGCAATAAAAGGTTATGACTTTCGTCATAACCTGAGTTTGTCGATAAACTACCATACCGACCAATTGTCGGTACTACGTTATCATTTTTGACAGTCTGAAATTATAACTTTTATCAGAACCTTAAACTTTTATCAGAAATTTCCCCCAAGCTAGCCCATCAGCGCTTGGGGGATAAACACGTATTAACGATCTAACGTTTTAAGAATCGTTTTGAAGCGCGGTTCCCCTTTAAGGAAGGCACTTTTATCATCATTTTCCAACCCTCTTTTTAGCATCGATTTTACCATGTCGTAATCAGATGATTGAGGTTCTTTAAATTTAATATGGGTGTACAAATCCGATTTCCTGAAATCTGAAATCGTTTCTATTTTCGCAACCATTTGTTCTAAAATTTCGAGACTTTTCTCTACTTCTCGGCGTTCAATTGCAAGAAACAGTTCTGCTGTGCTTTCACTATATGCCCCTAAATCAAATAATCGAACAACTTCTTTTCCTAAATCAACATATTTTTTTGTTTTATTAAACGCCTCTTCCTGAACTAATAATCGGATAATCAATTGGATAATACTCACTAACTCATTGGCGTTTTTTAATAACATCTGCTCATAGATTTGATAAGCTTCTTCGTTTTTACCCTGATCTTTAAAAAGTGTCGCTTGCATAAACTGTTTATCATAACCGGCTGGTGGAATACGATCAATCAATTGTTGTGCTTTTTCAAATTCTTGCTTTTTTATATATTTTGACCCTAATAATGTCGTCGCCATGGCTGCAATTTCTGGTTTCTCACTGGTGGCTATTAATTCATACCAGAGCAAAATCTGCGCCTCATATCCATCGTGATTTTCCACCTCCTGAGTAAGAAAGCAATCTAAAATACTTGTAATCGAAAGAATGAGTCGCTCACAAGTAGCATGTTCCTTAATCAGCTCGGCACCTTGTTCATAGGCCTTTTGATACCCCTCTGTTTGAGCCATCTTTGCTATTTTGTTGACCAATAGATCAATTTCTTTATCCGTTAATGCTTCGTTGAAAGACAATAATGTATCGACATTAATTTTCAAAACACGGGCGAGTGGTGATAATAACGTAATATCTGGATATGAAATGCCATTCTCCCATTTGTTTACCGCTGGTGCTGACACCCCCAGACAAATTGCAAGCTGTTCCTGCGTAAGATTTGCTTCTTTTCGATACTTTCGTATTACTTTGTTGATGTTCATGCGTCACTTCTCCAATCTGAAACTGCACTTGATTCTTGTTAACCCTAGCATAGCAAAAATTCCAGGGTCTCACAAGTGACGCGTTGTCATGATTCGTTTTGCATAATTAACCAGCAGTTATGTTTTTGTCAGGCAATTGTCCACGCTATTTTATCAACAACTCCCTACTTTTTGCTTGTATCGCACGTTTTATTGGCCACCACTTGACCACGTGCGATATATTTTTCCGACCGAATAATATCCGGAACTGATCGGGGATCATAGTCTGAATAATTAGAAGCCCTATTTACTACCAGATCTTCAAACCTAATCGGAAGCCCTGCCGAATAAAAAAAGCTACTCCCATCCTGAAGGTGAAAGTGCAGATGTGGCTCTGAGCTATTACCAGAATTGCCACAGCGGGCAATGCTTTGTCCTCGCTTTACGCAATCACCAGTTTTCACACAAATGCTGCCTGGTTGCAAATGTGCTAAAAGGCTATATTCAGCTTTTGCATGACAAATTAGAATATAGTTGCCACGCATATCACGCGCTGCACAATCAACCTGTCCATTTCGAAATATGCTACTATTGGGAGCATCACTGCCGACTTCAACTACTTTACCATCAGCAGGTGCTAAGATCGTTTTGCCGTAGCAATAATAATTGACCGCTTCTGTTTGATCACCCTGGTAACTTTTACCGTTTTCGTCAAGGATCAAAAAATCATAAGCATAACGTTGCGTCGGAATATTCCAGGAGTGCGAAAAAGTTTTTTGCGTGCCGCCGTTAACCACTATCCAGTTGCCTGAAAATGGCAGCGAATACTTAATCGAGCTGACATAAGTATCACTATTGGGAAGTCGCAAACTATAACGTAACGGAATAATCACCATGCCTCCAAGCTGTTTGATCGATTGAACAAATACCGGAAGATTGTAAAATATTTCAACTAAACCAAACAACCAAAATAACCAGAACAAATCGAAAATTTTTTCATTAAAGAAAAAACCTGGTAATCCCAGCAAACCCAGAAATTTTAATTTACCACACAAGCGAATAAAGCGACTCATCATTTCAAATCCTCACTAAATGCGAACAACTCTTCCACCGTACAGGAAAATACTTTCGCAATATCCATTGCCAATTTAAGCGATGGATTATAACGACCACGCTCCAAATTAACAATCGTTTCTCGCCGGACTCCGACACACGCTGCCAGCTCACCCTGAGTCATATTATATCTGGCCCGATATTCTCGCATTTTTGTAATCAAAGCCATCTTCACATCATTCCCCGCTGTTCTCTGATTTCTAACACCACAAGGGCTATCGTGAAGGAAAACATGGAAAGAACATAAGTCACCGCTAATGCGATATTTACTGAAATAAAAGCGGGAAATAATACGCGCAGTACTAACGCCACTCCGGTTCCGCATACCCCTGAAAAAAAACCGATACTCGCGGCTTGCCTGACATTTTGTTGAAACAACTCATCCGGGGTCACAAAAAAATAACGAATATAGTAAGCAAAACCAAAGAAACCTAAAAACCCACTATTATCCATCACCAATCCCAGTATGCCCAATAATGAAAGAAGTGACATCAATCCTAATCGATTAAATTTCATAATTACCTCCATGTGGTATATTTGCAACATTATGTTTGAAATATACCACATAAATGTGTCGGCGTCAACCATCCAGCTTTCGGATTTTCAGATTTTAAAAGGATCTCCTTTCTCAAAACATAAAATAGCGTCTTAAGAGGTAGTTGTCAGTCAGTTGAAAAACCTTGTTTTTTTAAGTGTTTACATTTAAAACGATTTTACCTCGCCCTTTCAGGCCTTTCGTTCTCTTCGCAATTAAAAAAAATCAGATTATGACTTTCATCATAATCTGATCCACTGGTCGGGATGATTCATCGCATTCTGTAATTTTTCCAGAAATAAACCCACATGATAGCCATCGGCCACGGCGTGATGGACGGTGATCGAAAAAGGCATCATTTTGCGGCCACTTTTCTCAAAAAACTTACCCGCCTGAAGAATCGGAAAATAATACTCACGTTTACTATAAGGTATTGGTGAATAGCTGGTAAACTGGGTCCATGGCACCATCCCAACCATAAAGTTATTTGGCGGCGGCAGCTCTGGTTTGGCTAAAATCCCATGATTTCCTGCATATTGAGCTTGATCATCGAGGTAGTTTTGATAAAAAGTCTCGAAATCCGGTGCATATTCTGTCCACAGATTGGAGATGGTTTTATCATCATCGTGAAAACAGGCATAAGAGGGATGTAAAACCTCATAATAGCCCAATTGGTCATCAATTTTTGCAATTCGGAATTCCGGTTGTTCGCTTATCAATTTTGATGACAGATAAAGGTAAGCTGGAAAAAACTTTTTACCGGAATTTTTAAGCTGAACATACGTCTCGGTGATATCCACCTCCACAGACAGGTTAAACCCCGTAGGCAGCATTTCAGTAAAATAATAAAAGTATTGTCTTCGATCCCAGGTTTCAAACTCGATGGGATGCCATTGGGTATTCATTTTTGACTCCTTGCCTCCGCCAAACTAAGCTCCGTTTTTGTTTTCCAGTAACGGGAGCCATCTTGCTCTCGGCTCAATAAGCCATCGTCGATAAGCTCGCGTCGCAATAAAAAATAATCGCCGAAGGTATGCCATTGACTACAAATTTCATTGACCTCACGTTCGCTGTAATTACGATCTAACTCAAACTTTTCGGCCAGATATGCCAGTAAGGCATGACGCTTTTGGCTATTTTCGGATAATTGTGTAATTCTTCCTGATTCGTCAAGAAATTGATTCATATTAAGTTTCTCCATTTTTATCTCCATTTAAAAAATCCATAACCCATGCTGACTACAATAATAATATAAGCGACTACTATTTCTTTTCATCAGATTTCCGCCACCGTTTTTAGGTAAATGCACTGCCGCATGCTGTTCCGGATACAGTTTAATAAACAAGCTTCTATCACTCGTCACATACGCTACAAAAGAAAGAAAATGGGTTTTGTTCATCTCATGGTCAAAGGTAATGTAATATTCTCCTTCAGCATCTATCACCGTCGCGATATGTTTTTCATCGGCTGGTTTAGCTACTAACGGCATCAGTTTGCGTCCGCAACAGGAAATATCCGAGTCTCCAAGACTACTAATCACATTTCCACACTCCGGACAAACATAAAACTTGATCCGTTTTAAATTTCCGGTTTCCAGATCATTTGATTCTAAATTTCCCAACAGTATTTTTTCAATATTCACTTCATACAATTGTGAAAGCTTACCAAGCAGCGACACATCCGGACAACCCAAACCACGCTCCCATTTAGAGATTGTTTTATCACTAATATGCATCTGATCGGCGATCTGTTTTTGAGTCATGCCTTTTTCTTTTCGCAACGCTTTTAGTAAAGTGCCTACTCGACTACAATCCATTTGCTTCCCTCCTTGTTCTTTATCTTAACCAATTGTCAAAAATTTTTCAATCTACGCTTCGTCGAGTTTAATAGCTAATAAAAAAATCGTTCTTTATTAATAAATAGAATTATTACTTAATCTGCTTAACATACTCTAAATATTCCTTATTACCGGTAAGCGCAATGTCAGTCATAATCTTTATAAATTCCAAGTTTACAGAAGTTACTTCATCCCAGTTGATGGTATCATAATATATCAAGCTATTTGGTTGAATCTAGAATGTCTACGCTGTTGAAAAATCAACTTCATCAACAACTTGACTCTCTTAATAAATATCGAAAAGCAACTCAAAAAAATCGTTTTCTTTCTAAGCCACCATTCAATTTTTTTACAATTTATCAATATGTCTATTCATTAGAAATTCCTTAATTAAAACAAATACAAACATTCTCTTTTATAGTGTTTTTCAATTATTGACTACCCATCATTTTTGTTTCAATTTTTCTATTCTGCCAACAAAAAATCCACAATATTCAGATGTTTAATCCCATTTCGACTGCGATCAAAAACATCCATAGTCAGCACATATTTAGGAAAATTATCCGCAATCGCTTCTAATGGCGAAAACTCTCTTTCAATGGTGGATTCTTCAGCCAGGATATAGGAAACCTGATAATATTCGCGTTCATTGCCTTTTATTGCAATGAAATCAATCTCTTTGGTCTCTACTTTTCCAATTCTTACATCATAACCTCTCCGTAACAGTTCCATATAAACAATATTTTCCAGTACCTGCTGAATGTCCCGTTCGTTATTGCCATAAACAACTTCCCTGAATCCATGGTCGGTAAGATAGATTTTTTCCTGAAATTTTAGAATTTGTTTGCCAATAATATCCTCCCTTACAACTAAATTTATAAAACATGCGGTTTCGCAATGGCTGATATAATTATAAATGGTTTCCTGGGAAATACTTCGCTTTTCATTTTTTAAAAATTTTATCACTGCTGATGCTGAGAATGGATTTCCGATATTGACCATTAAAAATAGCAAAATTCGCTGGAGCAAATCGACATTTCTCACATTATTTCTACTCACTATATCTTTTAGCACTACGGAATCATAAATATCCGACAGATATTTTTTCTGAGAACTCTCATCGATTGCTGATTCATAAATAAATGGCATCCCACCCATTCGAAGATACGTCTGAAAAACCTTCTGCGTATCGACATCAAGCCCTTTTTCTCTTTTCATTTTACAAACTTCTTTGAATGAAAAAGGATAGATGTTAAATTCCACGTACCGTCCTCCCAGATGCGTTGCAAGTTCTCCCGAAAGCAATTTTGCATTTGACCCAGTAAGATAGATATCAATGTCGAAATCAACAAGAAATGCATTCACAGCCTTTTCCCATCCATCAACTTCCTGTATTTCATCAAGAAAAAGATAACTTTTTTTCTTTTGATGAATACGAACTTTAACATAATCGTAGAGTTGATCAACCTGATTTTTCAGCAACCATTCCCCAGACTCCAGATTTAATGAAATAATCTGATTGTTTTCAATCCCCAATTCTATCAGTTCCAACCTAAGCAGATCAAACATGACAGATTTTCCGCATCTTCTGATTCCGGTTAATACCTTTACAACGTTCTGATTAATAAACGGTCTAATTCTTTGCAAATAGGTTTCTCTTTTTATCATCGATTACCACACCTTGTCTTTTTATTTTGATTATATCGAACAATCATTTTATTTTCAATGCTAATTTTCGATATAACGAAAACGATTGTATTTATTTGTAATAGTTTTCGTTATATCGAAAACTATTACATTTCAATAACATCCGGCTATCAAAAAACTGCAACCGTAATGACAATCATCAGGGTTCCCAAAACCTTCGGTGCTCGAACCCAAAAAAAGCTCTCAATCTTTATGATTAACAGCTTTTTATGACCCGCATTTTTCGTTATTCTTTTTATTATCCAGCCACAACCAAAATTAACCTTATTTAGACATTTTTAATCGTCCTCACTGATCTCGGTTCCAGTTCTTTTTTAATGCTTCAGCTTCACATTTTAATTCCTCAAAAGTCTTTACAATGACATTTTTAGATGGATTTATCTCTAATTTTTTATTTTCCTGACGATTTCTTGCCCGTTTACTCATCATTTCAGTTAAATACCCACCACGAAACATTTTAGGTTCAAAAGCCATCACAAAGGCATTGGGTTCATACTCATTAATAAGTCGCAATAAATATTTTTCTTTTTTTCTTTTAGTCAGAATATCTAAATTAATTCGTCTTCCGTATTTACCTTCACCATAATAAACGGTCACGCCAAAACCATCATTTCTTAACATTTCAATTAATTCCTCATTATATTTTTCAATGTTAACTTGCATGCTGGAAAAACCAATGGCCAATTTTTTCTCAATCGATATCCCGACGATTAATCCCACCGCAAAACCGATGGCGTACACAATCATTTCAACAATACTCTGCTCGCCCGATAACACAATTGACAAGGCAAAAATAGAAATTAGGGCCTCCAAAAAGCCAAATAATGCCGTCAATATTTTCAAATTTTTGACCATACAAATTGTCCGTAACGTCAACATTGGTACGTATAATAACTGAACAATTACGATTAATAATAATTTTGTCATTTGACCTCCTATTTCACTCCACCGATATGTTTTTTTATCCGATTTACCGAATTAACATCATAAGCTATTCAATGCGTAAATGTTTAGCAACTAAAAAAGCCGCAATCACGGCTTTCAATGTCGTTTTTCGATAATTTTCGATTCAAACGGAAACTTTAATTCATTACCGAAAATCAAAAAACATTCACACAAACTTTAATCCTTGCGTTAAGTATAGAAGAGATTTTTAGTAATGTCAAATGACCTGATTTTAAATTCAGTTTATTTACAGCTTCTGATCGCTCCTAAATTTAATCCTTAAACACCTCAAATTGTCCCAATCTCATAATTCCCCTTATAAATATTTCCTAATCCGCCATCAATGGAAATGGGGTCTCCAGATTTAAAACGATAGCCATTGATGGTACATTCTTTGGTTGAATCGTTGACTTCCAGCCCTTTGCATTTAACAATACAGACCTTACCAACGCTGGCGGCGGCTACTGCGGCATGGGACGTCACCCCACCTTTAGCCGTAATCAGCCCATCACAAACAAAAATTAAGGGAATATCATCGGGCACGGTATCCGGCCGCACCAAAATAATTTTGACTCCTGGATAATTGCGTTTTAATCCTTCCATATCAGCCATATCAAAGGCTAACAGCCCTGACAACACTTCGCTGCTCATGCCAATCCCATGTCCTACCAACTCCATTTCATTAGGTGTCGGCAAAAAACTGGAAAAAGAGGACTGTTTTTTGAGATTTTGGTTTCTGGTTTGAAGAATATATAAATCCTCCGGGTTATCCGATTCAAAGGTAAACTCTATTTCCTGATGGACAAAGCCGTATTCTTCAATAAGTCGTCCGGCATAACGAAGAAGCGCCTCATAAATTTTCGGAAACCCCGACTCCAGCGACAAACTACTATCCCGATAATCACGTTTGCGTTGAGATTCGCTGATTGGCAAGGTATTAACCAGTCCCGAAACCACATCTTCGCCTTGACTACAGAGAGCAAAATCTCCATAGAGATTAATCCCGGCATAACCGTTAAAGGGACTACTGGTAAAAACCACCCCGGTGCCGGAGCGATCTGAACGATTCCCCAAAACCATTTTTTGAACGACTACCGCAGTCCCCCAATCTTCGGCGATTTGGAGATGCTCTCGATAATAAACAGCACTTTTAGAAAACCATGAATCCAAAACCGAACGAATCGCTTGTTTTAATTGTTGAAACGGATCACTTTCAATTTCGATATTATAATCCTGTAAGACCATTTTATAACGATACGCAATTATTCTCATTTGCTCCGGTGCAAAATTAATTTTCAGTTTTACGTGCCATTGTTGTTTATATTCCAGCATGACCCGATCAAAAACGTCGCGGTCAATGCCATAAGCCATCCCCCAACTTTGTAAAAAGCGCCGGTAACAATCCCAGGCGGTCCAGGCATACCCCTCGCGTTTGCTATAGGCTTCGGCAATTTGATCGTTCATGCCGACATTTAAAAATGTTTTCATCGCTCCCGGAAGCGAAATCGACGAACCGGAGCGAATCGAAAAAAACAACGGATTTTCAGCTTTTCCAAAACATTGACCCATTATTGCTTCAATCACCGTTATATTTTTCTTAATCATCTGATCCATATCGTGCATCATATCCGGGTGACCTTCAATCGTTGCTTTATGACGGAATACTTCGGTGGTAATCACAAATCCCGGGGGCACATGAAATCCAAAGGCGATCAATTTTTTCAAAAAATATGCCTTAGCCCCGAGAAAAACCGGGTTATCGATTTCGGCCGTAGTTTCAGTCAATAAGCTAAACGTAATATCCGGATCATAGGTCATCATGCTTTCAATAAAAGCACTGGAGTAATTTTTCATCATGCTTCTAAGTCCACTGATCGTATCGGTTATAAAATTATCCAGATCCTGAACCAAAAACGCCGTGGACAGGTTATCCCGCAAAAATTTTTCCGATTCAATATGATAAAATTTACGATTATCACTAGCCATTGTCATCTGTTTTGAAGCAAGAATCTGGGGAATAATGACTCGCATCGGGATCTCAAAAAGGTCAAAAAAGTATTCACGGATAATTTGCTTAATATCATTCGCCATAAATTGAAAAATGTTGATATACTGATGAATTGAAAAACTGGGCGAAGCCAACCCGAACTTAAGCATCTCCAGATGAGAGTTAAAACCCTGATTGTAAATCCCATCCAACTCCAGGCCGTCTTTAAACAAAAGTAAAATTTGATAAATCTGTCGAAAAGTTTTGGCAGTGATATATTCAGCATTAAAGGGCTGCGTAATCTGGGTCATCAGCTTAGCTGCGGTTCTTTCGAGACGATACATCAAACCCAACGCATCAAATTTGGGTTCCACATATTCGCCATACATAGACGGAATATCTGCCGCAATATGCCGTTTATAATAAATGTTTTCCGAAGCTTTGCTGATACTGGAATCAAGAATAATTTCTTTTAAATGATTCATATGCCGGTAAATCTGACGAATCGAAGCTTCCTGATCATTCGCTTTCAGATTTTTTTTCAACTCCGTTAAATCTCCGGTAAGATTAATACTATAGCCATTAAGCATGTCCAGCACATCGTCAAATTCAAAGGAATATTTTTCCAGTAATAACAAATAAACCTTAAAAATCAGCAGCACCCGTTTAGCATCGATGTTTTCATCTGACCCAAAAGCATCTAAGCTGTCCCGAATCACCTCAATATCCAGATGCATCAATTCCACTAGTGAGCATTGCAATTGATGACATAATTGTACCAAGGTTTGATGCGGTTTAATAAACCATTTGCTTTCTTTATCAAGATCATGATAAATTTCCTGCGGAATGATATCCTTAAGCGGTTCTTTATTGCCATCATACCAGTAGGTAATGATTTTCCGGGTCAGATCAATATGAGTATTGTTACTTTCAATATGGATCTGTTTACGCATAAAATGAATCAGCCGATCTTTTCGCCGGGATGCTTCATCAATGGCAGTGGTTGCCTCCCGCAATTCACCTTCGGCCCCAATTTCTCTAAAATACACCGGAAAAATCCGGGCCAACTGCTTGATTTCCCGGTAAACCGGGGCAATATCACAATTTAGCAGCTGAGTAATATCCCGTTGAAAAAGATCGGTATCGGAAATAAAGATGCCGCCCAGCTTGAGGTTAACAATCAATGCCGCCAGCAGCTCCCGCATCGCGCGGGGATCTGCTTCGATCAACTCCAACCACACCCGAATATTTTTTACATGGTTGGAATCGATAAGGATCTGCCAATCGGTATTGAGACTCATTTTTCCGGGATAATTAAAGCCCAGTTTAATCAGTTCTTTCGTAAAGTAATCAATATTCGCGGTATCTCCGGTGGCAATCAGTTCTTTGCCTAAAGTCAGCAGGCAATCTAATACGGTGTCTCCATGTTCACGGTTAAGCTCCTTAAATTCGGCCATAATCGTGTTAATAAATTCAATTATATCTTCGGAATCCAATTCATCAAAAATATTTCGCAGGTTCCGATTGATATCATAAATCAGATGGTCATTCAAAGTACTCATCCCGGGCAGATGGAGCAGATAATACAAATAATAGATGGTTTCCAGATGCGTCGGAAATTTTTCTGAAAAACTGCGAAAATGATCGGCAATATCGTTATAATAACTTTGCTGTTTCAGATCCTGCCAAGAAAGCACCTGTTTTCTTCGCGCCCTAAGCCCCTCAAAATAAGAATGACCAATCTCCCCGATGTCTTCGGCTTTCAGATGCGGAAATAATTTTTGCCGGGAATCAAACCATTCATCCGCCAATGAAGTTTTATCCCAATAATCAATACACTGATCCAGCAACTTGGCAATCATTTCTTCTACCGTTGTCGTAAACTCCGGATATGTTACCACCTGATTAAAATAAATTTTAAAAAGACCGGAGTTTTTTATATACAGCAGTTCATGTAAAACCATATCCTCTTTTAAGAGCTCAAGGCATTGAGAAATAATTGTTATGGGAACGTTTTCAAGTTTTGCCAAACGATCAATAAACCGAATCAATATCTGACTGAGCAAAGTTCGCTGACTGTCTTTTAGTTTAGAATGCAAAACCGACCGAATGATATCAACCAGCACTGAAAACGCCTGTTCCGATTCTTTGAGCGAATGGTACAGCCAGATATCACCAAGACAAATGGTTTGTAGCGACTCAATAACGTATCGATTATTGCGATATTTATGATTGAGTTCAATTAAAAATTCCTGAGTTCGTTTATGAATCCCCCAATAAGATTTTGATAATTCTGCGAACCACTGCTGCCTTTCCGGAATTGCAATGCTGGTTTCCCGGGTCTGATTAAGATTGGCTTCTAAAGCCTTGGAAGAAAACACGTTAGCCATATGATGATCCCCCTGATTTCAATCGATTTAGGCAAATGTCGGCTTTACCTTTTGCTCAGTATATCATAATCATCCACCAAAATGAACCGAGATTTGTATCTTCATTTAATGTCCTAAAAAAACGTCCCCTTATTTTTTCGCTGCTGGATATTAACCGGGCTGACCCGCTTTTACATAAATTTTATTCAATTCTTTCAATCAGGGGTAAAACGACTGCCAAATCATCTTCAAGATGATGCTCAAACAATTTTTCCAACAAAACCTGCGGGTCTATTTCCAGAATAGTTCGGTTAGAATCCCCGGTTAAACAAATGATTCCGCTGATAGCAGCTGAAATTTCCACTGGTTGAATATCCTTTAAATTAATTTCTAAAATACTCCCCAAGCTTTCGACTTGAATGGCAATCATTTCCTCGTCCGATAACTGCAGCATCAGTAGATTGGAAACGACCTGACTCACGCGATGATCATCAAAAAGCGCCAAGATATCAACAACCGCGTAATATTGATTATTAAACTCCGTCACTCCACGGATAATCGGGCTCGTCTCGGGAACCGAAATCATTTTGTTTCCTTCCAGAGCCTCAATCACATATGATTGCTCCAATCCATAAATCTGACCATTGATCGCAAAGGTTGCCAGTTTTTTTTGGTCATATTTCATTGAAAGTGAAATATCAGATTGTTCTATTTCATAAGTCTCCTTTTTTTTCGATCGAACTTCCTGATAATCTGCTATTTTTTCAAACATCAAAGCAATTACAGCGTTGTCATAACCATCCGTTCTTTTGTATTCCCGATAACCGGATGAACAGGCATAACCAACCGAATAATAACTGTTTTTATAAACCAGGACTTCTGACTGTGCTTTGCCATTCGCTATTGCAAACAATTTATCTGACAGATTAAGGGCTTTCCCAACCGCAATTACTTCGTTTGTTGAAGCAATCACTCTTTTCCTGCGATCGGTAAAAACAGCAAATGCTTCCCGTTCAGTATTAAGCGATTCTTTTAACATCGTTTCAAATTGAGCTGCACTATCAAAAACAATCCCAATCCCGCCAACTGTTTGATTATTATTTATATCAATAATTGAAGCCCCATATATATATGTCTGTTGATTGTCATATAACTCCGTTTTTTCAAAGGGCGAAACAAAGTATTTTTCCCGACTTGTATTCGCTAAAATATCGGTTATATATGGTTGTGACAACTGTTTGCCAATATCTTCCAGCCGCTCCGGATTGGAAACCGCAATAATGACACCGGTTTTATCAAAAACAAATAAATTGCTGTAAACCGTATATAGCGCATTAATACCGCTTAAAATATCCGTCAATCTTTGTTGATCATCAACGCTTAATTCAGTCTTTGACAAAATCCCGCGAATAGTCGAATCCAAAGCCCACCACCGGCAGTCGTTCGCTCGTTCATATAAATTGCGATCCATAATCTCAACATTGAGGGCGGCCAGAAAACTGGTATTATCGAGACTGGTTGCAATCACTGTCTGGAACAAATTTGCCACAGAATTTTGGAATATATTTGTCCCCATTCGCCCTAAAGCTCTCAAAATCGGTGTCAATCGAGCATGTTCAACAGCAACACGGCTGTCAACGTTACCCATGATCTGTCCATTATAAACAATCCGCTTGAGAGCGTGATTGATCGTTTGAATTTCATTGACAATTTCGTTTAGTTCTTGCGAAAAAGAATCAGCTTGTTGCATAAGTTCCGCAGCGATGGTCGAATCCAAGTTGGCAAGATTAGTATTCTCGCCAAAAGCTAGCTTAAGCGGTAACATGACGTGACCGCGCCACCCCAGCCCAAAATAATTTTGGTATCCTTTTGTCATCACCGTTTTTGCTATATACCTTGAACCGCAATAATAGACGATCTGATTTTGCCCGGATTCGACGGCTTCGACCGCAATCCCTGTTGGCACGTGGTTTTTATTACTGCTGGCAATTACGTTATTTTTATCATCAATAATTGTAATAATCGCCGCCTCATCATCGTCGGTCAGTTTTTCAAAAATTTGACTCATTTCATCTTCGAACCGAAAACATAAACAAATCAGTCCAATTACCCGGGAACTTCCCTCACTATAGATGCGACTGGAAAAAACATGCGATTTTTTATTCCCGTATTGCAGTTTCGACTGTTCATAATATTCAAGGTAACTTTGTTCTCCGTTCATACTTCTGATCAGGTTTTGATCTTTGATCTTTTTGCCCAGGATTTTATTTTTTTCATCAAGATTTGCCAATACCTGATATTGTGTATCCAAAACAATAATATCTTCATAAACAGAATATTTCGCCACATATTCATGCATCCGACTTAATATTGCCCTAAGGTCACTTTCGCTGCGCTCTTCATTTTCGACAAAACGGCAAATCTCGCTATCGGTGGCTAAAAATCCGATATCAGCGGTTCGTTCAAAAAGATTTCGAATTAAAATATCAATCGCAACCTGAGTTTTGGAAACAATTTTCTGCTCCATTTTTTTCAATTTTTCAAGGATCAGCGCCTCAATCAGCTCCTGTTTTAAAGCCACCACACTTTTTTGAATTTTGATCATATTCGGAAGAACTTGCAACGATTGCCGCGGACAATTGATTTCGGTCAGCAGTTTAATCTCATTCCATTGCTCATCCATTTTCGAAATACTTTCATTACATTCCTGAACATCCGACATGTAGGTAAGAAAATCCCTTTGTTTATAGGTCATCATTATTATCTTATTTCCTCCTATAACGGTTACTGGTTGATAACCAATACTACCACGAACAGCATTATTCGATCCACTCTTTTTGATTAAATTACGATTTTTATGTAATTTTTCCCATCCTTATTTTCGATTGCTAAACTTTTTGCATAAGCATGAATGATCGCCAGCGATATCTGGTTTTCTTCCGCTTTTTCGAGCTCATAAGTTTCGCCTTCAAAACTTACCTGAATCGTAACTTCACCGCTCAAGTCCGAATACTCAATCAGCAACGAAACCGTAGCCTTAGGAAAAGCACGAAGCAAGATCGCTAACACCAGTTCTTCACAAACTAACTGAATATTCATAATCTGACGCTCAGTAAACATCTGTTTTTTGAGGAAATCCTCAATTTTGGCATTAAATTCGTATAAGTCAAACCCTTTGCCAGCAGCAATATATTCAAAGGACGAAATTTTTCTGATAAATGCCCGCGTCCTGGGTTTTTGCGGGTGATCAAAAATTTCTGTCGGGGTGCCATCTTCGTAGATTCCCTTTTCATCCATATAAAACACCCGACTGGAGACATCTCGGGCAAATTTCATTTCATGCGTGACAATCATCATCGTCATTCCCGTTGCCGCCAGTTTGCGAATCACCCCCAAGACCTCGCTGACCATGGTCGGATCGAGTGCCGAAGTCGGTTCATCGAATAACACGATTTCCGGTTTCATTGCCAGTGTTCTGGCAATCGCCGCCCGTTGTTTCTGCCCCCCCGACAACTCGTCAGGAAAAGCCAGCGCTTTAGCACGAAGCCCTACCATTTCAAGATATTGCAACCCTTCGTCATAGGCCTGTTGGCGGGGAACTTTCAGCAAATTGACCGGTCCCAGCATCAAGTTTTCAATGATCATGAGGTGAGAAAATAAATTAAATGATTGGAAAACCATTCCCATTTTCTGACGCAGTCCCGAGACATCAGCATTTTTAGCCGAAATGTTTTGTCCATCAATCACGATCTCGCCTTTTGTTGGCGTTTCAAGCAAATTGATACAACGCAAAAAAGTTGATTTGCCGCAACCTGAAGGCCCAATGATCGAAATTACTTCGCCTTCTTTTATCTCGGCACTGATATTCTCCAACACGCTTAGCTCCCCGAATTGCTTATATAAGCCGTTAATTGCGATCATTTCAACACCTCCATCACACTATTTTCAGAATCAGTAATCCCTTTGACTACCCGTTTGCGACGTTTGGGATCGACCTGAACCTCGACTTTTCCCAGTACAAAAATAAACAGATAAGTAATCACAAAATAGATAAAGGCTGTCACAAACAACGGAAAAAAGGCATCAAAGGTACGACTTCTGATGATATCGGTCATTTTGGTTAAATCTTGAATGGCAATGTAGCCAACCACCGAGGTCATTTTTACCATACTGATAAATTCGCCTTTAAAAATCGGCAGAATATGCCGGAGCGCCTGGGGCAAGGTGACCTTAAAAAAACTGGATATCTTGGTAAACCCCAACGCATAAGCGGCTTCCAGTTGTCCTTTGTCGGTCGCATCGATGGCCGTCCTAAAAATCTCTGCCGAATAGGCCGCAAAGTTAATTGAAAAACCCACCACTGCAATAAGGATCGGATCAATATCCACCGCAGCAAAGATAATATAATATAGAATCATCAGGTTTAAAACAATCGGAACCCCCTGAATCAGCCGAATATAAACAATAGCCAAGCCGGATACGATTTTAAACCGGGACTTTCGCATAGCGCAGATCAAAGCTCCTAAGATGCTGCCAAATAAAAGCGAGAGCAACGAAATGACAATCGTTGTCCAAAGTCCTTCTAAAACCAGCTTATACCGATCTTCAACAATAAAGGTTTTGTTAAAGCTCTCTTGTAATGAAGCAAAAAAGCCAGTCTTGGCCACTGTACTGCCGGTATAAGCTTTGTTTTGAACAATCGCAACGGCACTATCTGCTTTTATCGGTGTCAGGAACCTGATTGACTCGGCTCTTTCGGGTGTATAGGCCAAATAAAAGGCCAGATCAATCTTACCTGAAGTAATACTGGGAATAACCGCCGAAAAATCCATCGCTTTAATCTCTAAATTCATCCCCAGTTGTGAAGCGAGTATTCTGGCCAGATCTACTTCTAAGCCGACCAGTTCATTATCTTTATAATAGGAATAGGGATAGTCATCCCCCAAAACCCCAGCCACAAGCGTGCCATTTCCGCCCGTCAGTGTTACCGGGGTCAAAACCTTTGCGGTCTCATCGCTGCCCATCCATTTTTCAGTTAAGGCCGTCAATGAACCATCGGCAATCATACGCTTCACTACCACATCAAGTTTATCACCCAATTCGGTATTTGTTTTGCTCACGCCAATCGAAGCTGAATTATCGGCATAAGGAGGTAACGCAATCAAATCCGGATTTTGTTCAACAATCTCCGCCACCTTGGACTGACTGGTCAGAAAGGCATCAATTTTATTTGATTTCAAGGCTTCCAACATTGCTGAGAAATCGTTATATTCATATTCATCAGCACCATAAAGCGGTCGAAAGTTATCAATATAGACCATGCCGGTAATGAAACCGACCCGTTTTCCGTTGAGCTCATCGTTCGATGTAATCGTACCTGCGATCGTTTCGGCATTTCCGGCATACATCGTTTTTCGGATCATCACACTGTTGTGAAGCACCACATAAGCATCACTATAAAGCACTTCCTGTCCCCGTTCATCGGTTTTAAAAAAGTCCGAGACGATGATATCCCCTTTACCGCTTTGCAAAGCCGGAATCATTGCTGAGTAATCCATCGTGACAATTTCATAATCGATGTTGGCATAATTGGCAAACCGCTTTATAAACTCAATATCATAACCAGTCAATACGCCATTTTCATAATAATTCATCGGTTCAGTCATGCCATTGGTAATAAACGTCAGTTTTTTTTCCGGATTTTGTGGTTTCGGGATATCCGGCATCACCCCGCCGATATTATCAATCCAGCGGCTAACCATTTCGTCGGCTGTACCATCGGCATGAAGCTGCTTAATAAAAGCATTAATCTGATCGTTCAAATCAGTACTATTTAGCCTCACCACCGTAGCGACTTCAATATTCCCTAATCGATCAGGTAATTTAACCAGATCCGGGTTACTCAGGAGAATTCGGTCAACCCCGGAGCTGTCATAAATAGCCGCTGTCGCCTTGCCGCTTTTGAGGGCCGCCACGCCGTCAACAAACTGGGTGAAATAAGAAATTTCGGCTTTAGGCATATACTCTTTAGCCACTTCTTCCGGCGGTGTTCCTTCAGGAACACCGATAATATAACCAGTCTGATTTAAATCGCTGGCGCTGCTGATTTTTGCTTCGTCCGCAGCTGAACAACTGCTAATCAATAACATCACCACAATCGCTAATAGTAGTGTTAAAATTCGTTTTTTATCTGGCATTGTCAGCCTCCTCCAGGCGGTCTTTTTTTACCAAAAATACCTGTGGATTAGGAAAATAGCCTTTTGTAAATTCGACCCGCTGAGCTCTTTCGGGTGTATTATACATAGCGGCAATCACATCACTTTTGCCGGACTGAAGACTGTCTATCATGGCTGCAAAATCCATATCCTGATATTCAGTTCGCATGCCCAGTTCAAAAGCGATTCGGTCCATCAATTCCACATTCATGCCAGTGATTTTGCCGTCTTTCACAAAACAACGCGGTTCGGTCAACGCTGTTACGGCAACATTCAATACTGGGCCGCTGGTATTTTTAGGAACATCGATGATTTCATAATCCTCACCTGTTTCTGGCAACCAATGGGCGATGATTTCGTCCATGGTGCCGTCACTTAAAAAGCGGTTTAGAACGGTATTGATTTTTTGATTCAACTCGGTATTTTCTTTATTCAGAGCCATCGCTGTTACCTCTTCGGTTAAGGGCTCCGGTAAAATGACAACTTGATCACTATTCTTCAGATAGTTTTTTGCCGATGCATAATCCATAATGGCATAGTCAACTTTTCCCGCTATCAATGCCGCCGACTCATCCACATAATCATTGAAACGGCTGATTTTCGCATCGGGATATTTTTCCGGTGCCATAATCTCACTAACTGTGCCAATCATCGTTCCTAGCTTCGCCGTTTCAACCGATGGCAACGTCGTTGCCGTCTGGCTGCATCCGGTCAGTGCTACTAAAATAAGTGCCATGGTACTTAAAATCGCTTTTTTCATGAATGACTTCCAACTCTTGTCATATAATTTTCCGTTCATTTTTTCTCCTTCTTTAATTTAACTTTAATTTTTTTGAGATTATTTTATCATTTAACCAATCATAAATAAGTCACCGCTATCAATTTTCCCCGAATTTACTACTATATAGATTTTATTTCAAGTACCTGCTCACAACAAAACCAAAGCCAGGTACATGTCTCTACCTGGCGTCTCCATCGACTTTTAAAAATTAAATTAAAACCTTGATTTATCTCTTTTTTAGTTAACAATGATGAACATCGCCATTTATATAGGTTCCCGTCTGACAATCATCCTTAAATCCTCGCCGCTATAACGCTGCTAATGTGATCTTTATCCACGGATACGTTTTATTGGAGACTTATTCTTTTGATCAATTTCAAAAATCTTTATGAATGATTAATTTTATCATTCAAATTGAAAATAAAAAATCACCCGAGGGTGATTTTTTAACAGTAAAATTTTATTTCCAATATCGATTGAGTGTTTTTAACAACCTTATCCAATCGTTAGTTTATCCTTTATTGATCACTTTACCAACCACCAAATTAACACGCAACTAAATTATTACTTGATTCTCGTGATTGAGATTGATATAATACTCAAAAATTATGGAAAGGATTTTTATCGTGGGGATTAACTTTTTAAATGATAAATTCAGGTGTCCACCACTACCTGATATCTGCGTATCTCGACAAGAGCTTTTCAAGCATTACAATAAAACCGCTAAAACCCGTCTAGCAGCAGTTTGCGCCCCTGCCGGCTACGGCAAAACAGTTTCTGTATTGCTCTGGGCTAAAATGACAAAACAAAAAGTTGTTTGGATTGGACTGGATAAATATGATAATGACCTTGCTTCATTTTATAATCTTTTTTGCACCGGCATCATTTCAACCCAGCCTGACAATTATCATCTGCAAGATGTGCTACTAAGCAATACTTTTAACGCCACCCCTGTCGAACATACCATCAACCTGCTATCAAAGTATGCACCCAGCGAAAATTCCTATACCTTTATTCTTGATGATTTCCACACCATCACCAATCCTGAAATTAGCGAAACGCTCCCCTATATTTTAACCCGATTGCCTTATTCCTTTACGATTCTGATTCTCAGCCGCGGTCAAATTTTTGACAATCTAATTGACTTTATCAAAAAACGAAATGCTGAGCTCATCACAACCGAACAACTGGCCTTTTCTGCCACTGAAATCCAAAAGTATTACCGTCACTTTGACTACCACCTGAATCAGGAACAAGCCCAGATGATCCTAAAAAAAACCGATGGTTGGGCCATTGGCATTGTGGCCCTCTCAGTCTCTAATCCACTTGAAAAAATTCTAACCAATGATCAGTTTATCAATGATTACATCACCTGTAATATCTGGAATAAATGGAGCCCTGAACTTCAGCAAACAATGCTTGTTACCGCCGTACCCGATGAATTAGATCCAGAATTTTTTGGATTCCTCACCGGTCAGACAAAACCAGCTGAGATTTTAGAACAGCTGATTCATCAAAATGCCTTTATTATTCGTACCCCCAAGAACACCTATCGCTATTATCACTTTTTTTTAACTTTTTTACGAACGAAGCTTGCCGAACATCCTCATATCGATGTTCGATCCCTTAATCTCATGACGGCTGATCATTACTTTGAACGACAGGATTTTTTTTCGGCCCTGGATTACTATATCCGTGCCGAACACCTTGATGGTATCAATCGATCTTTTTATCTGTTAAATACCCTCTTTATGGATTACAGTGTTGCCGAATGGCTCTATCAGTTTACTAATCTTGTCCAGGATCACCTGTCCGAAGACGTGATTCAAAACGATCCCCCCCTGCTGGTTGAGTACGCCTGGGCGAATTTTCTAAACGGAAATGCCGAAGCCACCCTACGTTATATTGATCGAATCAATGCCTGCCTTACCGAAGCCGAACATTTAGCTACTATTCGTGAAAGCAACTTGCTTGGCAGTATCAGCATAATTCGCTTTGCCGATTTTCGCCAAAATATCTGGACTTACGCAATGGACTTTTCTAAGTTAGCTCACCTCTTGCCTGAAGACCATGCCGTTAAACTGTATTCTCCTTCAATCACCCAGAATTTTCCCATCATGCATCGTTCCATCTTTGATTGCCTCGAAATTATCCCCGACCTGGATAATCGATTGCAGTTAATCAAAGATGCCTTTGGCCTTTTCTTTCCCCAAGACGTCGACCTTTTTTGCCTTTGCGTCAAGGCTGGTCTTTATTATGAACTCAACAACCTTGAAAGTGCCTATAAAACCATTGGATTGACGCAAAAACTACTAGAAAAAGACACGCGCTTTGAAATGCAGTTCTGTGTATCAATGATCTTGTCTTTGATATTAAATGCGATGGATAAAAAATGTGCCTCCGAAAGTACGCGTAAAAATTTCAATCTGCAAATTCAAACCACCAATGGCCAATACCTCTATCCTAATTTTAGCGCTATTGATATTAAACAGCGGCTCTGGGATGCTGATCGTAACGCCGCTCAACTTTGGCTTGCCGAATCATTTGTCACCATTGATCAGCCGCTTTGTTTTTATAAAATATATCAATATTTCACTACCGCCCGGGCTTACATTGTTCTCTCAAAAAAGACCGAGGCACAAAAGCTACTTAAGCAGCTTAAGAAACTGAGTGCCGATTAC
This sequence comes from uncultured Acetobacterium sp., assembly GCA_965140355.1. GTDB lineage: Bacteria > Bacillota > Clostridia > Eubacteriales > Eubacteriaceae > Acetobacterium. The sequence goes on from OZ223194.1 coordinate 824,191, forward strand.
CACCGTCCCCTCGATCTCGCCGAAACCAATATCTTAAAAGCGATACTGGAATGGAGCACGGGATCAAAAAAAATGGCCCTCCAAACCCTTGAAGACGTTTTGATTGCACTTCAACCTTACCGGGCGATTCGAATTATTGCTGACGAAGGTACTTCGGTCCTACCGATCCTAAAAAAACTTACCACGAAAACCGGTCAGCCAGATTATCAGGGCCCTCTGGAGCCCCATTATCTCAAACAGGTCTACTTGTGTGCCTATCAAGTTTCAAAAAAACATCTCGGTATCAGCGCCCATCTCAACGAACAATCCATTAAACTTTCAAAACAACAAAAATATATCCTGGCTTTATTAGTCGAAGGATATAGTCCTGCCGAAATTGTAAATCTAACCGGAAGAACCATCAACACCGTCAAATCACATACAAAGATACTCTATCAAAAACTTGATGTCCACAACGCCGCCGATGCCGTTTTAAAAGCCCAACAATTAGGACTTCTCGAATCATTAATTTAGAAAAAAACTTTTGTCCCCAAAAACAATTTTCTCGTCTTTGACAAACCCGTTTATTTTAATAAGTCATCACCAATTAAAAATCCTTATTCCGGTTAGAATAAGGATTGAGGTTGTCGATAAACGACCGTACCGACCAATTGTTAATCTGTTGTATGCACGCAATTCGTACAGTTGCAATCAAAGCTTTAGCTGAAGATAACCTTTTCGCGGCAACTGTTCGCCTTGAGGCACACAACATGATCGAACAATTGTCGGTACTACGTTATCTTTTTTGACAGTCTAAACCCTTATTCCGGTTAGAATAAGGATTTTTTGATTGTCAGAATATTTTCATTTTTTTCAAAGCGATAGTTTACCTCATCCATGCTCTTTTTAACCATCAATACCCCCAATCCTCCGATTTCCCGTTCTTCTGCCGTCAAGGTGATATCCGGTTCCGGGTTATCAAGCGGATTAAAGGGATTTCCCTGATCAATAAACTGAATCTCTACCAGCGGCGGATCGCCATAGGAATCAAATTGAATAATGACATTGCCATTATCAGGTGTATACGCATAATGGGCAATGTTTACATAAATTTCCTCCACCGCAAGATCAATTTGAAATATCATTTTCATACTGGCTCCCACGGTCTCCATTTCGGTATCAATAAACTCCAGTACCTTAGGCAAGTTATCCGTTGAGGCATTAACAGTTAATTTTTTCATTTCACTGGTCTCCTTTACTGTTGGTCAACAAATCTATCGAGACACCCATCACATCAATCGTTTTAATCGAATGAAATCCAAGTTTCTCATAAAAGTTCTGATTGTCTTTTATGTTGCTGTTTTCTAAATAAATGGGGCAGTCGCTGAACTTTCTCATATCATATTCCATCAGTGCCCGGCCTGCACCTTTAGCGACGGAACCAAGCATAAATATATAATGATGCTCTTTATTATAATGATAACGCTCGGTCGTTAAGGTTTCATTTTCCAACCTGATCAGGCTACTAATCTGAATCTTTAGCAAAAACACTAACACGGTTCCCAGCATGCCACTGGCAAGGATCGAACGCAAGCTAAAAAACGGCATTCCCTTACGATTCCAAATCGCAGCTCCGACAATTTTATTGTCATTCAAGGCAATATGAATTTCACCATTGCGCTGATAATACTTAACCATCAATTTAATATATCGCCTTAAATCTTTCTCTTTATGAAAAATGGCGTTGTATAATGGATCATCTTTAAACGCTTTACATAAGATATCAGCGGCCTCTTCGATATTATTTTTGTCCAGTTGACCGTCTTGTATTGTTATCATATAAGCCCCAAAAATATTTTGCGATCAAGTTCAAAAAGTGTAATATCATCTTTTGTCCAGATATTTTTACCGCCAAGAAATATCATACTTTTGAACCCTTCATTTGTGATTGCAAAACAAAATACGCGATCGATTGTATAACCTCGGTTATGCTTTTTTCTGAGATAATCCCAAAGTGACTGATGTAAGCGTTTTGAAATGCCTTGATGTCGGAATGATTCATCAACAGCTAAATCTAATATTAATATCTTGTTATTCATTCCTTTTTCGAGTGGCAAAATTTCATAATCGCAAAGATTATCATCTATATATTCTTGTCCAAATACAGCCCGCTCATAAACTGAAGAGACAACCCCGAAAAAGCTGATAAAACCCATGAGGGTATTACCTGTATACGCAGCAATAATGCCGTCCCTAAACTTTAAAAATCGCTTTTCTGCCATCCCTTCATTTTTAAAAATCGCATTCCCAAAAATCTTACCATCGAGGGCAAGGATGGATTTAAAATCTTCTATAGTTAATTCTTGCCCACTTTTGATAATTATATTCACACTTTCACTCCTCAAATTTAAATCCAAGCATAGTAATATCATCAAATTGCGGTTCGGTATCAGCGAATTGATCGACGTCCGCTAATATATCGGCACATAATGATTTGATATCATGCTTTTCTTTCGACGCAACTAATGCCGTTAAACGATCCAGCCCATAAAATTCACTTTTGGTATTATTTGCTTCTGGAATACCATCGGTATAAAGATAAATGATGTCACCTTTTTCAATTTTCGACTCGTTCATTTTATATTTGGCAGTTTCCATCCCGGCACAGACAAATCCTTTTTTTCCGCTAAGCAGTTCGACCGAACCGTCTTTTTTCCAGATGATCGCCGGATCATGGCCAGCATCACACCATTGAAACACGCCTGTTTTAACATTGATAATGGCAATTAATAAGGTCACAAACATCCCTTGTTCATTGTTTCGACACAAATTGACATTTGCTTCAGTCATGACCTCGTCAACCGGCAATCGTCTCAGTACCAGATCTTTGACTGTTGCTTTGGCCATCGCCATAAATAACGCCGCCGGAACACCTTTACCGGAAACATCTCCGATAGTAATACAGAAATGGTCGTCATCAACAAAGAAAAAGTCGTAAAAATCACCGCCCACATCTTTTGCTGCCCGCATCGATGCATAAAGTGTAAACTCATTTCTATCCGGGTATTCAAAATTCCGAGGTAGCATCCCTTCTTGAATCAATGTCGCAATTCGCAACTCGGTTTCAATTCGCTCCCGCTCGGAAGTCACACTGGTAAGTTCATTGATATATCGGATGATGTCACTGGTCATTTTATTAAACGCCTCAGCCAGAATTTCAATTTCATCGCCAGTTTTTACATCGATATTCATGGCCACAATCTGCCCCAAGTTTTCATCTATGTTGGTGTTCACAAAATCCGTCGCGTTATCAACAATAACTTGCAGCGGATCAATAATCGATCGGTTAAGAAAAAGTAAATAGGTCGTAATAAACAAAATAAAGATCAGTACTGCAATCGAGGATACCAGCATAATATAAGCGTTAAGAGTCTGATTAATATCCTGCATCGACATATCCGCCCCAACAACCAGCAGTGGTTGGCCCTGATCATCATAAATAACATCAAAGGCGGAAATCAGATAACCAAACTCGCTGTCATTTGTAATAACCGTTTTTGGTGCCTTAGGATTTATAAAAAGATTATTCGCTGCATCGATGTCTTTCTGAGGATAATAATCGGTGTTCAAAAAATCACCCAATACAAAATGGCCTTCAGCACCAGGTTTCGTGCCTTGTGCAAAAACCGTCAATCCCTCGGCAGTGGGAATATAAGCATACAAATATTCAAGACCGTTTTGCTCCTGAATAATTTGAAATTGCTCAATTAGACGATCATAATCAGTGTCAGTTTGAAGCGTTTCCAAATATTGATTCACCTTATCATCCGGTACTAACGCCGCCGCCGTGTGAACCAGCGATGAAATATTGTCATCATATCGTTTAAACATTTGATCACGGTAACTGAAATAGGAGATTAAGACGATAATCACACACAATAAAATTGCCAGAATCATGCTTGCCGATGCAAATTTTGTTTTTAGGCTAATTCTTCTAATACTTTTTGGTTCTTTCATAAATGCCACCTTGTTTTATAAAATAATGAGCAGATTATTAAATACCAGCGTTCGATTATAAGCAAAGGATTTTGCTTTTTTTTGAACGATCGAAACGCCCAAGTAATCAAGCGCTTCATCAGGCTTTTCCGATTCTTCAAAGGGATTGTACGTGGTGCTGTCATCGCGAAGCCGAATATATATATCGCCATCAAATAAAGCGATTTTAATATGAATAAAATGCGGTTTCCCATCATTAAAGCCAAAGTTAATAATATTAGCTGCTAGTTCTTCAATCGTCAAATTAATAAAATAAGCATTTTTAGTGTCAATATCCTGCCGTTCACAAAAGGCTTCAATTTCCACCACACAAGTTTCCAGTTCTTTAATATCTGAAGAAAGGGTCGTTTCATAGATATTATCTTTCGCGATCACAGGTTCTCTAAATAACAACACATTGCGATAACCCCCCTGCTTTTTAAGCACGACCGCAGCCACAAACATCAGCAGCATCGTTACCGTTTCTGAACTAACAATTGCCAATGCCGTTCCCATGACACCCCAAATTGGAATCAACCAGGCGGAGAACGCGATTAGCAGTAAAAATCCCCGCATAAAATAAATAACCCCTGCCAGCGTCGGCCGTTTAATGGTCTGATAAAAATGTGCCATCACGCAATTGATGCAGGTTTGAACGACCCCGAAAGCAAAAATCCGGATGGTCTGGACCACCACCATCGCATTCTCGGCTACTCCAAACATTGACGCAATCGGAGCGGCAAAAACAATTAAAATCAGCCCTGATCCGATGCTTAGCAAAACCGCCGTTTTTAATGATAAGCGCATGGTATTATAAACCCCGGCGGTGTCTTTTTCTCCGGCAAAAGTTGCCACCAGCGGTGCCAATGCCAATGAAATGCCATCGAATATCGCATAAGCAAACAATGAAACATTAAACAGAATATTATAAACCGCCAATCCGCTAACACCTACCGTTACACTTAACAAATTATTGATCACGACCAAGCTGATCCCCTGATAAATAAAAGCCGACCCGCTGCCAAATCCACCATGAAAAAGATGATAACCGTCTTTGAGACTAAGCGGGGCCCGGCAAAATTTGAGATGACTGTTTTTTTTGAGAAAATGAACACTATAGACTGCCACCGCCACAAATTGTCCGATGACCATCGCCAATGCGCCTCCAAATACCCCCATATTCAGTCCGAAAATAAAAACCAGATCGAGGACAAGATTAACAACAACCGATAAGCTGATCCCTACTGTCGATAAAAAAGGGTCGGCATCACTGCGGATCAGCAGGGAAATAACCGGCGCTAAAATAAATATCGGTGCCGCTAAAATAACCGGTCGCAGATAATCAATCGCTGTGTCGAGTCCGGAACCACCGGTAGCCGCAATAATTTGTGGTAGAAACAACATTCCCAAGAGGGTACTTAACAAACCGATTACCAACGCAAAAAAAATCGCCTGGGTAAAGTAAGTGCTCACCCCTTGTTTGTCCTCAGCCCCAATGGACTCGGAGACTTTCAGTGAACCACCGACGCCAAAAGCGTATCCAAATAAATTATACACCATATAGATTGGCATTGAAACCGCCAGCACCGAAAGTCCGGTTTCCCCAAAAGCGTTCCCCAAAATAATGGCATCCACAAAGGTACCCAAAACTACTCCGGCCGAAGCCAGGATACTGTTGATCGCAAATACTCGAAAGGCTTTATTCACAAAATGTTGATTATTCATTGCGCTTTCTCACAGCCTCCTTTTTTCAGTCATAGCAATCCACTCCCCCTCAGATACTGCGAAATGATCAGTTGATAACTATTTTGACTATTAACAACGCTTTCCCTGATCCTCAGAGAATACTTCGTCGAAAACAGAATTGTCCAAGCAAAAAATATATTGAATTATTATATCACATAATATTCTTATCTTGTTGAATATTTATCTATCTAGATATAACCTTATGTGAAAAAACTGCATAAACAATTCTAAATTTTTGTAAACGCAAGGATCTCTTTGATAAGCCATTTTTTTATATTTTAGAACGTTTTTGCACGATAACTAAAATAGTTATCCTTACTCAAGCAGACTTATAATCATTCAATTTTACGATCCTCACATTCTTAAATTCATTTGACAAAATCAAATCATAACTATAAACTAAAATTATAGAATTAAGACCCTAAATAATTAGCAACCAGTAATGTTAGTTAAAGTTTTAATCGCTTAACTAAATACAACTACTGAATTTATTTTAAGGAGTAATTTACATGGGCAAATTATTTTATCAAGGACATGGCAGTTATCGGATTGTTTCAGATCGCGGCATCGTTATCTACGTTGACCCCTTCGCTGGCGAAGGTTACGATTTACCCGCCGACATTGTCCTCATTTCACATGAGCATCCCGACCATAACCAGTTATCACTGATTCAGCAAAAAGACGGCTGTGTTGTACTCCGACCAAAAACCATCCTGATCGATGGTGTTTATGGCTGTCAAACGATCGAGGGTATTTCGATCCAGGCAGTGCCTGCCTATAATATCGGCCATGATAAAAACAAATGTGTTGGTTATGTGATTATCGTCGACGGTATTAAGATCTATGCTTCCGGGGACACCTCAACAACGGACTATATGAAAGATGTCCTGTCCCACGAAAAAATCGATTATGCCCTCTTGCCGATCGATGGATTTTATAACATGAATCCTGAAGAAGCCGCCCAATGTGCCAAAATCATTGGTGCCACGCATACCATTCCCGTTCATATGAAACCAGGTACTTTGTTTGACCGGGAACTTGCCGAAACCTTTGTCCCCGATGGCCGGCTGATTTTAGAACCAAATGACGAAATAACGCTGTAAATCTTTTGGAGGTAGACCAATTATTCATCTTATTAAAAATTCATCTTTTTATAAAAATGTAGCGACGATTGCCATTCCCATTACTTTTCAAAGTCTCATCACGATTGGCATCAATATGACTGATACCATGATGGTGGGCACCCTTGGGGAAGTACCGCTGTCGGGAGCTTCGCTAGCGAATCAGTTCATTATGATTTTTCAGATCTGTTGCATGGGAATTGGCATGGGTGCTTCTGTTCTTACCTCCCGTTTTTGGGGAATGCAAAATCTGGACGCGCTTAAAAAATCGATCACCATTATGTTTCGAATCTGTCTGAGTTTTGCTGTCTGCTTTTCTCTGGCCACCTTTTTCTTTCCGGAAGCGATTATCGGTATTTATTCAACCGATCCGGAAGTTATCCATCAAGGCACACTTTATTTTAGATGGGCCATTCCCTGCTATCTTCTTTTGGGACTCTCACTGACATCCACCATTGTATTGCGAAGTATTGGTCAAGTCCGTCTTCCCCTTATTTCATCGATATGCGCGTTTTTTATCAACATCTTTTTTAATTATTTGTTTATCTTTGGTAATTTTGGAGCCCCCCGAATGGCAATTGAAGGCTCTGCCCTTTCTACTTTAATTGCCCGAACGGTCGAATTTTCAATCATTTGCGGCTATTTATTTTTGATTGATAAAAAAATCCGCTATCGACTGTATCACCTCTTTATGCATTGCCGGGATATTTTAGCAGAATACTTTAGGGTTGCCATTCCGGTTTTGGTCAGCGATGCTTTATTAGCGCTCGGTAATAATACCGTTGTCATGGTCATTGGACGCCTTGGTGTCAGCTTTGTCTCGGCCAATGCCATTACCTTAGTGCTACAACAGCTCAGCACCGTTTTTATTCAGGGAATTGCTAATGCCAGCGCGATCATCACCGGTCACACCTTGGGACGAGGTGATGAAGAGGCGGCTCAGCAACAAGGATTCACCTTTTTGTATATGGGCATTGCCGTTGGTATTATTGGTGCCATTCTGATTTGGTTGGTCAGCAAGCCGATGATCAGTTTTTACAATCTAACCCTGGAAACCCAACTAATCACCTATCAACTGACCTTTGCCATCGGTTTTATCGTCATTTTTCAGTCTGCCAACAGCATCCTGACCAAGGGCGTCCTTCGCGGCGGCGGCGACACTCGTTTTTTAATGCTCGCTGATATCATCTTTTTATGGGTGGTCTCGATTCCACTCGGTGCGTTAGCCGGTCTAGTCTGGCATTTGTCAGCCTTTTGGATTTATACCTTGCTCAAAATTGATCAGGTTCTCAAATGTGTCTGGTGCATTTATCGCTTAAAAAGCCGAAAATGGATTAAGAAAATTGCCGCCTGTCCGGTTAATCAAAATCAATAAGCACACCATCTCAGGCCAAATCTATTGCTTTCGGCATCTAATTTATTTGTTACGCTTTTCTGATTGAAGCTATTTAATTAAATCCTTCTCCGGTAATGGTTCACTAAAAAATAGCCTTGATAATAATTGCATCTCAAATCGTGAAGCGCATTGCGTTGCGCTTCATTTTCAACATACTCAGCAACAATCTGCGACTCCTCCACAAGGGCAATGATAAAACAGCCCCTCAGCCGTCTATCAAAACAAAAACATCAAAAAAAGTAGGGATCATTTTAATAATGACATTCCAATAGCGCTATTATAACAGATTATATAATGCTTGAAAATAGCAAAAAAGGCGTATTGTTAAACAATGATTCGCCCTTACCTCAAATTGATCATTGTAAACTAAACTGTTTGTTGTTTCCCCCAACCCTTATAGTATCCGTTTTATAAATAAGTTCAGCGCCAAATTATTAATAGTCTTTTCACCCGAAAAGTGATAAAATAGAACTACTATCAATTCGTATTTAAATATCAGCTTTTAGGCTAAATCTATTTCTAAACTAAATGGAGGTTACCATCTTGCGAATTACACGAGACGAATTTCATGGACTTACAAAATTAACAAAAAAAGATAAAACCGACGCTGACCCTAAAACCCCTGCTGAATCAGTGGCACCTTCAGAATCAGAATCAGCGGCTCCTTCAGAACCGCCATTAACCCCTTCAACGGATCTGCCAAAACATAACCATAACAAAACAATGAAGTTATCCGATTCTGAAATACGTAAACAATTAGCCATTCTCGCTGAAGAAACAATTAACCAATTATCCGACCCCAATAAATTATTGAAGGATGTTGAAGATATCTATCTTATTTTCCAGGGGCAGATGATGGTAATCAACAAGTGCCATTTACTTTCTGTCAGTGAACAACAAGAACAAAACGCCAAGGTTTACGCTTGCTACTATAAAAAGAAATTCGAATTGAAAAAACTCGAATTCAAAAATAAAAAATGATTGCTTCCCTCAATCTGCCGGGTCTTTTATGCTTTCTTAACCATTAAAACCATGGCTTTCATAAAGATGCCATGGTTTTAATGGTTTTGTTTATTATTTTTCTTCGTTGCTCAAAACAATTAAACGTAATGAAAACTCCTTTTATTGCTTATTTGTTCCGCCACTTCACACTCTTTTTTGATCAAATAATAGGCATCTTGATACGCCATTTGGTTTTTTTCACAGAGTTCCACGACACTTTCGTATTCTGGATAAATCCGCTGGCTGGATTCCAGTTCGCAGACCTTGACCTGTGCTTCGCCCAAACTGGTTTTGATTCGTTTAACGGTCCGTTTTAAACCCGTACTTTCCATGGCAATCCGTCTGATCCCAATAGTAGTGGTTTCCTCAAAAATAAGCTGTTCTAATTTTTTGATATCGGCTTGGGCACAGATCACATTAAGCACATAGGCGGGCCGATTTTTCTTCATATAAACCGGCATGTAATGGACGTCTCGAGCCCCGGCTTCAAATAAGCGTTCCATGACAAACCCCAGTATTTCACCCCCGCAATCATCTATGTTGCTCTCCAACTTGTAGATACCATCACCTTTTTTTGTCTTGTCGGTGATCAGCATCGCCCGCAACAAACTGGGACGATCATAGCTCCGTTTCCCTCCTCCCATGCCCGTTTTCTCAATAACAAATCGTTTTGGCAACTGGTCACTTGTTTTAATCGCCGCGACAATAGCCGCCCCGGTGGGGGTAATCAATTCGCCTTCGGTACTGGTCAGATGTAAATTCACACCATAGCTGGCGGCAATATGAGTCACTGCTGGCACAGGGATCGGGATGGTTCCATGCTGACACCGCACAAAACCCCGGCCTTCATAAACTTCCGGCACAATTACCGCTCCGATGTTCAGATTGTCCAAACAAACAGCTACCGCTACAATGTCCACAATCGAATCCACTGCGCCAACCTCATGAAAATGCACCTGCTCACGCGAAACGCCATGAGCTTTTGCTTCGGCCTCGGCAATAATTGAAAAGATTCGAATTGCCAACGTTTTAGCATGATCGGTGATCGCCGCCTGATTGATAATTTCAACAATCTCTAAAAGCCCCCGATTAACATGGACATGGGCCTTTTTTTCTGGAGACTGATGATGATTTCCTAGTTCATTTCCATGGTCGTGATGATGATTTCCATGCAGATAGGCCATATCATGGTCATGGTTTTGATGATCCAGTTTGACGTGAAAGTCACAGACGTCCAATCCTGATTTTTGAACCCGGCTAATTACAGTATCAAAACCGGTAATCGGTAGACTTTTCAAGGCTATTTCCAACACCTGCTGATCCGCTCCCAGATCCAGCAGCGCCGCCACCATCATATCGCCACTAATGCCGGAATAACATTCCAGATATAAGGTATTACTCATGCGTGCCTCCCCATCGGTTATCGGCAACCGTGTTTCCGGTGTTGCAACCATTATCAATATTCATCACCGCAAACGCTCCTGTTTTTACTTTGTTTAATCGTTCCTGTGTTTTCATTTTCACCTCTGGTTTCACCTGTTTTATCACTTAACGTTAACAACCAAATCAACGGCCTTTATTTCTTTCTTTAAAAAAATCCCCGTCCATTTAAGGTCCGGAGATTTTAACGATATCACTCTGATTCTAGCACTGCTCTGACGTTTTTTAATTCTTGGATAATCGCAATATTCTGTGGGCAATGTTCTTCACATTTCCCACATTCAACGCAATTAGAAGCTTTCGCCACTTGCGGGAACATATTAACATATTGATTTTTAGCCCGTGGAAGCATATCAAATAAATAAGCATTATTATAAAGCGAAAAATGTCCTGGTATATCAACTCCGGATGGACATGGCATACAATATCTGCAACCAGTACAATTGACTTTCATCTTTTCATTTATTATTTTCTTGGCTGAATCTACTAACGCGATCTCTTCCTTTGTTAAGGAATTAGCCACGCCTTCGTTTGCGGTATTGATATTTTCAACCACCTGATCCATTGTATTCATGCCACTCAGTACCACTGAAACTTCAGGATGATTCATGACCCAACGCAGTGCCCACTGGGCCGGGGTTCTTTTGATTGGCGCTTCATTCCAAACCGCTAAAACCTCTTGGGGTAACTTATCAACCAAACCACCACCTCTGATGGGCTCCATGATGGTGATCCCCATTCCTTTACTGGCGGCGTATTCCAGGCCTTTTTTCCCGGCTTGATAATTTTCATCTAAATAATTATATTGGATTTGACAAAAATCCCAATCATAAGCATCAACAATTTCAACAAATAAATCAAAGTCATCATGAAAAGAAAAACCGGCATATTTGATTTTACCATCTTTGATGGCCTGATCCAGAAATTTACCAACCTCCAGTTTTTCCATATTATGCCAGAAAGTCTTATTTAATCCATGCAGCAAATAAAAATCGATGACATCCGTTTCCAGTCGTTTGAGTTGTTCATCCAATAGTCGCTCCATATCATCATATGACTGAACCATCCATAAGGGAAGCTTCGTTGCCAGTTTAACTTTTTCGCGATAACCATCTTTTAAAGCTCTGGCCACAAACGGTTCACTTTCCCCGCCTTTGCCGGGAGCAGCGCCGTGATATGGATAAGCAGTATCCACATAATTTACTCCATGATCAATGGCATACCGCACCATTTTAATTGCTTTTTCATCATCGATATTGGCCTGATCCCCATCAATAACCGGCAATCGCATACAACCAAACCCTAAAACTGAAACATCTTCATTCGTTTTGCCAAATTTTCTATACAACATCTTTAACCCTCCTTATTAAAATCAAACAATCGTTTGACTGTCTAGTCTATAAAACCATCCATTTAAGTATTAATAGATCAAATTGCCGCTTATCTTTTGTTATTTAGTAGAGTTTTCACTCTATACTAATTAATATATTATCATGTCATTAAATTTTATGCAAATACATTTCTGAGTTTTCGCCAAACATTGACACCTTCTATCACTCTATGGTAAATTGGTTACTAGAGTATTCACTCTATGGGAGGACCTACCTTGGATAGTAAAACTAAAATCCTGAATGCTGCTTTAGATCTTTTTATCAAAGAAGGGTTCCATGGCACTTCAACCTCAAAGATCGCCAAAGAAGCCGGCATATCAAATGGAACACTTTTTTATCATTTCAAAACAAAAGAAGATCTAATCAGTAAGTTGTATAAAAAACTAAAAGATGACTATCGTAATTATCTTTTAGCGCAGATGGTTCCCTGTAAAACATTCAAAAATAAAATTAAGCAACTCTGGTTCGATTGTGTTCAGTGGAATTTGGATAATAGCAATTGCATAACCTTCTATGCGATGTTTTCAAATTCGCCGTATATTGATAGTCTCAGCAAAAAAGAAGCCTCCCGAAATTTCGATTTTATGTTAGCGCTATTTCAAGAGGCTATTAATAATGAGATTCTGCTTGATGTTAATGTTCATTTAATCATGGGTTTTTTTGTTGCCTCGGTGCAAGCGACCGCAAAATTTGTTAAAGATCATCCCGGCCATCGCGAAGAACAATTGGAGCAGGCTTTTAAAATGTGTTGGCGATCAATCGCCAATATCTAATCCCCCGCCCTCATGATTCCTATCGCAACTTTTATTTCGGCCAGGATAAAACCCCGGTAACTTCGGCTTTTTCATATCGGTCTATCTTGTAATTGAGCCGCTCTAAGGTCTTTTTCATATCTTCCATTTTTTCCCGAAGTTTTTTTCGTTCCTCCACTAACAGCTCTTTTCTGGCGCTAATGGTCTGATCGCCCTGCTGCGTCAAGGCACAATATTCAATCAACGCTTCAATTGGTATTCCCGCTGAACGCATACATTTAGCCAGCTCAATCCAGGCACAGGATTCTTCCGTATAGTCCCGCATCCCCCCTTTAGTCCGATCGACTTCCGGTATTAAGCCAATGCGCTCATAATAACGCAACGTATCCTGAGATAAACCATATTTGTTACTTACTTCTGCAATTGTCATTGTTCTTCCTCTCAACCGGTAAAATAATCAGTTCATTATTTTGCTGGTCCATTACTTTCAAAGGTATTGGCAACATCTTTTAAAAATTTTGTAATTTCAATCTGTTGAGGACAGCTTTCTTCGCATTTTTTACATTCAATACAATCTGACGCCTTGCCATACATTTTTATATAATTTCCATAATACGCCCCCTGCGCTGAAAACATCTGCTTTATTGACTGTTTTTCCGCATTATATAAAGCAAAATATTGGGGGATCGCAATATTTTGAGGACAATCATCGACACAATATTGACAAGCTGTGCAAGGAATCGCAATTGACTCATCAATAATCGTTTTAATTTCATCAATTCGCTCATATTCTGCTTTAATTAAAGGCTTAAAACACTGCATCGTTGCGGTATTGTCCAATAGCTGCTCAAGGTTGGTCATTCCGCTTAACACCATCATCACATTATCAAGACTTGCCGCGTAACGAATTGCCCAGGCCGCACTCGACATTTGAGGATCATACGCTTTTAACACTTTTTCTGCTTTTAACGGAATATTAGCCAGGGTTCCACCTTTTACCGGCTCCATCACAATCACCGGTTTTTTATGTTTTGTTGCCACTTCATAACATTTTCGCGACTGGATGCTTTCATTATCCCAATCCATATAATTAATCTGAAGCTGCACAAAATCCACTTCCGGATGAGCCGTTAAAATTTCATCCAGCAGCTCCGCATTATAATGGTAAGAAAAACCTATTTTTTTAATCTTCCCCGCTGCCTTTTTTTGTTGAATAAATCCAAAGCTATCCAGATTTTCAGCAATCTGATAATGCGTCACACCAAGATTATGTAAAAGATAATAATCAAAATAATCAACCCCGCATTTTTCCAACTGTTCATTAAAAATGCGTTCCTGATCTTCTTTCACTTTTAGAAACATAATGGGCAATTTAGTGGCTATGGTAAACGAATTTCGGGGGTGACGTTTTACCAACGCTTCCCTTAAGGCAATTTCACTTTTAAAATTGTGATACATATAGGCGCTGTCAAAGTAGGTAAATCCTCTTTCCAGAAAAGTATCAACCATCGTGTTAAGCTGTTCCATATCAATACTGGTTGAATCCTCCAGATTATTAATCGGCAAACGCATAAATCCAAATCCTAATTTTTTTTGTTCCATCTCAATTTTTCTCCCGTGCTTCGATTTATTTCCAATCATTTTCTTTATTTACTTTAACATATGGAGTGAACTCCAAGTCAATAAAAAATATTAATTTATTAATCTTCTTAAGAAAATATTTTCTTATCCACCGAAGTCACTAAAATGCAATGATAAAAATAAAGCTTAAGTCTCATTAAAACTTAAGCTTAGCTAAATATGCTAAATCAAACTACCTCTTAGAATAACCATTTTCGTCTCGAACCCCAATAATAGGCACGCCATTTTCATGACACATACGAATTCCGGCAATTAATTTGTCATTGCTTTTTACCCCTAAGTACATTTCTTTTTCGGTTCGATGTCATGGCTTAAAAAGACAATCGTTTTGTTCAGCCTTTCATAAATTCGAATAATCTCATCTGTCTTGATGAAGAAAAAGGCTGTCTGAATCATCAACTATTTTATTCATGAAAAGCCCGCCGATTTTTTTAATAAAAATCAGCGGGCTTCTCTTTCTATCCCTTTAATCTCTGGGCTCTTTTATCAGCGTACATCTCTTCATCTGCTATTTGAAGTAATAGATCAATATTATCGCCATCCTCCGGGAATAGTGCTGTACCGATGCTGATCGATATTTTAACTGGATAATCGACCAGATAAAAGTCCTGTTTAAAACGCTCTGAAAGCCGTTTCCGGATTTGATCAAGCTCCATACGATCTTTGATATCCGGCACGATAAGAAGAAATTCATCGCCACCCAATCGAAACACCGCTTCATTTGTCCGGGTGCTTTGTTTTAAAACCCGAGCTGTTTCAACCAACACCAGATCGCCGACGTTATGTCCATAGGTGTCATTGATGTTTTTGAACTGATTCAAATCCATACTCATAAACCCAACCTGACGATTATTTCTTTTAGCTGCAGCTAAAACCATGGTCTGGTATTCATTTAAATAATGTCGATTGAAAAGACCGGTAAGTGAATCGTGACTGGACATCATCCATAA
This sequence comes from uncultured Acetobacterium sp., assembly GCA_965140355.1. GTDB lineage: Bacteria > Bacillota > Clostridia > Eubacteriales > Eubacteriaceae > Acetobacterium. The sequence goes on from OZ223194.1 coordinate 839,644, forward strand.
TTGATCATTTATTTTTATTGTTCGATAGGTTAACAATCCCCCTCCAACGGCGATTAAAGCTGCCAAAAAAATGGCACACCAAAAAATAAGCTGATAATCTCTCCGATCATCTTTCGTTGATACCATAACTTTCCAATTAATAAATTCCGGATCGAGGTCAAACATTAATGGTGATTTTCCAACGGTATTCAGGGAACCATAAAAAGGAGTCTCTTCATTTTTGGCATTAAAAACGGCAATGTTTAATCCCGCATTTTCTGCGTAAGTGTCAATCTCTTCGAGAATTTCGTTCCCCTCTAAAACAATGCTGATCTGCCCCCAATAACCAGTATCCCTCCTGATAATAGGCAATCGAATAATAAAACCGATTCCACCCTGAACCAAATCAACTGGCCCCTGCAAAACCGGCACCTGTTCATTTTTAACTTTAAGAACCAGATCCTTCTGAGCCTCAATCTTAGCCAGATCAACTCCGATAGCCGATATATTAGCTTCCTTGGGATAATTCCACATGATCGTGGTATCTTCACTTACCCCAATATTTCTGATGTGATTTTTGTTTTCTATCAACAGATTATCGAGATATGTTGCTGCTCCTTCTTCATTCAAATCTGGATTGACGAGAATATAAGTCTGATATCCCTGCAGCAAAGTTTTATTTGCGTAAATGAGTTGCTCAACCTGACTTCTAAAATTTATGAATTTATCGGTCTCCTTCAACCGCTGCTCTTGCTTTATATTATTCATAAACATACTAATAATCAGTATGGAGACCATTAAAATAAAAAGTGATACCATTATTGAAATAAAACTTGCCTGTTTCTTTTTAAAAAGACTTTTATTCTGACTCACCTTTTTCTCCTATAAATCTTTCGTTATTTTAATCTCCACGCTTTCTTTTATACCCAATGCGAAGCCCAATTAAAGCGGCAAAGCCAAAAATATTAATAAAAAAAACAGTCCCAACGGATTGCTATCATACAACAATCAGTCAGAACTGCATTTAACCAGACATCAGCCTATTTCATTCGTTTCTTATATAGCTGCTGCTTTAGGTTTTTTAATACTAAATTAAACAACCTCACCTTACAGATGAATCGCTATTTTAAAAGCACTATTGACCGCTTCGGCAATATTGCCAACTTCAATCGCATCTCCAACTACAAAAACTTCAGTCGGAGGTGCACTCTGACGCAGTTCATCAACCAACTGATGTCGTGGCACCATTCCCACTGCCAGTAATACCGTATCCGCAGCCAGGGTATGCTCGATTCCCGTGGTTAAATCTTCATAATAAACAGCCTGCGCATCAATAGACTTGAGTTTGGCGCTGGTGATTACCGGAATCTTTAGCGTTTCCACCTTTTCTAATAGATCCTGCATTGTACCACTGGCGGTCATAAAGAGGTTCGACAGATCGGGCGCCATTTCAAGCACTGTTACCTGTTTTCCTTTTTCAGTCAGTTCAATCGCCGATTCAATCCCAATCGCACCGCCACCAACAATGACGACCTGGTCGCCAACGGCAACTCGTCCCATTTCGCCATCTGGTGCCCAGTGAACATGCGGTAAATCCGCTCCGGGTAAATTGGGAATCAGCGGATCGGCTCCGACCGCCAAAATCAGGGCATCAAATTGCTCAGCACCTAGCATTTCTGCTGTTACTTCGGTATTTAATTGAATTGTTCCCGCTGATTTTTCAGCTTGACGAATCAGATAATCGCGATAATCCTGCATGTCAATCTTAAATTTTGGTGAAGCCGCCGTGATCACATTTCCACCCAATTGATCTGCTTTTTCGTAAAGAACAACCTCGTGTCCCCGTTCACAAAGCGTCAATAACGCCTGAATGCCGGCTGGACCGCCGCCAACGATGCCAACCTTTCTTTTTAGCTCCGCTTTGGGAATCTTACCATAGGGGAATTCATCAATATTCGCACAAAGTGGGTTGACTGCACAGCCGATTACTCGGGGCATGATTAGTCGCTTGCCGCAATACTGACAACGTATACATGGGCGGTGATCTTCTTCTTGGCCCAGCGCATATTTTCGCGGCATTGCCGGATCAGCAATCAGCGGGCGACACATCGCAACAAAATCCGCTTTGCCTGAAGCAATAATTTCTTCTGCATCTTTGATATTCATTATCGAACCAACGGTCGCAATCAGTAAATCCGGAAAACGTTTTTTAATATCCGCAGCAAAATGAACATTATACATCCGATCCATCATCGAATTTTGCCACCAGTAACGCATGTATGCAAAATCGCCGTGAATACCCGCGGAAACATGAAGAATATCAATTTTATCTTTAATCAGTTCAATAAACTGAAGGGTTTCTTCAAAATGCATGCCGTCAGGGTGAATTTCATCTGCTGAAATCCGAAACTCGATAACAAAATTTTCGCCAACTTTTGCTCGCACGGCATCCAACACTTCGATGCAGAACCGCGCCCGATTTTCCAAGGAACCGCCATATTCATCGGTGCGTTTGTTAAAAAGTGTGCTGGCAAACTGAGAGATCAAGTTCCCATGTCCGCCGTGAATCATACACACTTTCATACCGGCTTTCTGACAACGGTAAGCCGCCATTGCATATTTATCAACCGTTTCTTTGATTTTTGCATGACTCATTTCCATGGTGGGAATCGGCTCCCGCCCACTGGCCTTGGCACGTCCCATTTCCGCCGGAGTGATGATGGCAGAGGCTGAAATCGCCGGATGTCCAATTCTCAACGGATCAGAATCCATCCCACAATGATTGATTTCAAGCGACGCCTGACAACCAAAACTTTCACACATTTCGGCAAATTGAGAAAGCGGAAGAATACATCCGTCGGTCCCTAAATCTAACTGCCGTTCTTCATCACTGGATTCGGCCCGATCAATGACCGAATTGCCAACATGAATCATGGCTGTTCCACCTTCAGCGATGGGTTTGAACCAGTCAATAAATTCCCGGGAAACCCGGCCGTCCCGGTCAGCACGGTTTGGTGATGGCGGTGCCATCTCGATGCGATTTTTAAAATCAACACCACGGATGCGAATGGACTCAAAAACATGGGGATAGTTATTCATAATTTATATCCTTTCGTTATTTAATTTAATTTACGAAAGTAAGTATATCATGAAAACGAAAAAAACCGCAAGAAAATATTAACTGCAATTAATATTAAGGAACTATTAAGCTATATAATGGCTTTAAATAAGCATTATAGCAAAACTATAATCACTAATTGAAATTAGTTTTGACGTAATATCGGGTATTTTACGAATCATAGCCATTGATCAGAATATATCATCTTATTTAAAGTCGATTGCAAAATTTTTTTTAATCGTTAATTCTGGCATGTTATTTTCAAATTCCTCCGAAACAGTTAAAATTTCATCAATCCGATCAACCTGTCTTAACAATAACAATAGTGTTTCAATCGAAGCATCTGTAAACTCTTTATAAGAACAATCGACTTTTCCCATTTGATGAGCCAGGCAAGTAGCCTGACGAAATCCGAACTCCCCGTAATTAAGCAGCTTTAATTTGTAAATCGGCAAATCCAATTTGCATATTTTAACTAACTCCTGAAAATACTCTTCATTAACAGCCTCCTCTTTTATCTGAATGTTTTCATTCATAATCTCCCAATAAAAAAGATTCAGATTCCGATTAGTACTCATCAGACTCCCATGAACCCGAATTTCAATCGCAGTTGCAAGAAGGACATCATAATCGATATTATTTGCATTGAGCTGTTCTTTAACAATGCTTTTTATTCGATTCATATACTCATTATAAACCAAGGTAGCCAGTTTTCCTTTTGATCCATAGTAATAAGCCACCAACGCACCATTTCCATTGACCGCTTCTCCTAATTGCTTATATGTTGTCTTGATATATCCATTTTCATAAAAAAGAACTTTTGCAGCATTATATAATTTTTCTTTCATTTCTGTTTCCGGTTTCATTTTTTTCATTTTAAAAAGCTCCTAACTTTCTTAACGTTGTTACGCATTAATTAAGTGCAAGATTATGACAAAAACTAAGTTTGTTTATTTTTCAAACAACTACTCGATCATATAATAAGATACCATCATTTTCACTGTAATGTATCTTAGTGTCAAGTAGAAATATCGAATTTATACAATAATGCCATTTTATTTGATCAGTTGAGATTGAACCTCCCTTTGAACAACCCCAAAATGCGTATCGGAAATATGACAATTTATTCTTTTCGCTATCGCTCCCTGATTTATTAATTAATTACAATTAAATTTTAACTTATACAGGCTGTTTTTGCAATCATATAACTTAAGCTTAATCGGTCTTTTATCGTTAATAATTTCAATAATGCATAAGTAAACGTTTTATTTTATTAATTAATCGTCATATTTTCGTAATTATTTATATTTTTATGGACAAAGCATTTTCGAGATGCTATAATTTCATTATCTTAAGTGCACTTAATAATAACGGTAACTAATGAAAGGAATAAAAATGAAAAATAGAACATTTATGAAAATCTCAATCCTGTCTGTTTTTTTTGTGGGGATGGCATTTGGGACGATCACGCCAGCTATTGCAAGTATCGCTGCTGCTTTTCCGGACGTTCCATTTACAACCTTAATTCTTGTTTCAACATTGCCCACACTTCTTTCTGTTCCAGCAACCTTGGTATCCGGTAAAATTGCCGGAACCAAAGTCAGATATAAAACATTGTTAGTAATTGGGATGGTTCTTTTCCTATTCTCAGGCCTTTCCCCATTTTTTATCGGAAATTTTGGAACAATACTCTTATTTAGAGCTATTTTCGGTATTTCCATCGGAATTATGGCACCACTTGGCGGTGTTTTAATCATCAGTTTCTTTGACGGCCAGGAAAGAGCCTCAATGATGGGGCTAAGCGGTGTTGTCGGTAATGTCGGCGGCATCTTATTCCAACTATTTGGAGGTATTTTTGCAGCAACCTCATGGAGTTTTGCTTTTCTGGCACACGGTATTGGCGTTATTACACTATTACTTATTTTCTTCATTCCCGAACCTGAAAAAGCCCCGATGCCAACCAAATCAGAAACTGCTCCAAAAATGAAGCTGCCGAGTAAAGTTTGGATATTTGCCATGATTGCATTTGTCATGATGATGCTTAATTATCCGTTATTGGTCAATATGTCTTCTTTGATTTCAGCCTTTGATATGGGAACAACAGCAGATGCAGCAATGGTTCTAACCACCTTTACTATTGGTGGTATGGCGGCCGGGTTTATGTTTGCAAAATTATACGGGATCTTCCGAAAAAATCTTACAACCATTGGATTCGCTTTGATGGCTCTGGCGATGCTTAGTATTGCCTCCGGTACCAGCATTATGTTCATGTACATTGGAGCCGCTTTATCCGGCCTGGGATTTAGTCTAATTTTCCCAAGCCTGCTGGTTGATCTTGATTCCTTTGTTCCCGCACCACTTATTCCCAGTGCATCAGCACTTATTGTCTCGATGATGAATGTCGGCGGTTTTGTATCTGCTTATTTCTATGCCTTCGTATCGGGCATTGCCGGACAAACTACTAATTTAAAATTCCCTTTCATTTTCGCAACCGGTGCATTCTTGTCAATCGCGATTATCTATGCCATTGCCAAACCCAAAAAATCAGCAGTTATCGAAACAAATCAATTCTAATCTTTCTTGATCAATGAAGCTGCTTAATTCAAATTTTCTATAATTAGTCCAGCAAGATAAAAACTGCTCTTTTGACAGGATAATCGATTTTTTCGATAATACCTGTCAGAAGAGCAGTTTATGCTTTTATTTGATCATATTTTCACTGACTTTAATAATCACAAAACAAGCTATCCTATCAGCGCTTCCACTTGTTTTTTTTCATCAAACAACGTACAACCACCATGATTTCCAGCCTTAGCAGCAATCTCCCGAAGATCGGCAAAATATTGAGACCGAAGTACCGATTCCAGCGAATCACTTTTTAGATTTTGTTTCGCATAAGGTGAAAATGGACACGGTTCGGCATCACCATAAGGATTGATATGGAAAAAGCCGCGCCCTGAGGCCAAACATCCACCCATTTCCTCTTCATCACCAGGGAATGAAAGAATCACCATCCGCCGAAAGGATTTTCTGAGTTCAAGACAAATTGCCTGCAGTTTTTTAATCTCCTTTTCATCCAGAACAAGATATTCGGTTCCCGCTTCTGCTGGGACGTATTCCACATATAAGCTTACCCCACAACCTTTTTTCTCCAACGCTTTCAAAAAAGCGGGTTCGGTAACCAGTTCAATATTTTCTTTAGTCACCGTAATCGATGCGCCAAACAGAATATGGCGTTTTTTTAATGTCGCCATCGCCGACTCAATCTGGGCATAGGTTCCCGCCCCGCGACGTGAATCAGTCTCTGTCGCTTTCCCTTCAATACTAAATATCGGAATAATATTTCGGTGTCGATCCAATAATTCCATGACGCTCTCATCCATCATCGTCCCATTGGTAAACACCGGAAAAATCAGGTTGGGATATTCTCCGGCAAGTGTTAAGATATCCCGGCGTAAAAAAGGCTCTCCACCGGCCAATAAAATAAACGCGATCCCCAGCTCTGAAGCCTGATCAAACACCGTTCGCCATTGATTGGAATCCATATCCGTTTGATTCGATATGTTGCCACAGCCCCCACCGGCCCGAGCATAACATCCGGCACAATGCAGATTACACTGAGATGCAATGCTGGCAATCAGAAATGGTGGCACATGCAGGCCTTTTAACTCCTGCTGTTTCCTGATCGCTGTGCTTCTTTTCATTTCAGGTACGGTCCGCATCAAAAATCCCCGACCTTTCGCGTTATTCATATAGAATCGGCCAGCTGTTTTGATAATTTTTTTAATCTCATGATCCATCATTATATTTAAATCCATCAGTCTTCCTCTTTTCTAATTTGATAAATTGACGCAAATTGTTCGATATGTGCCGTCAAAATTTCCAGTGCTTCATCTTCCTTTTCCGGCATATTGTCATATTGACATAAAAGCATATAAAAAGGGCCATAAAACTGTAAAGCAATAATATTCGGCGGACCTTCTTTAAAATATCCTTGCCTGATCATCTCCCGAAACAAATCTGTTTGAAATTGAATGGCATCATCAATAAACCAATTACCTAAGGTTTTGGCCGCATCATTATTTTTATATTGTTCAATGGTTAACATCTTGCGAAATCTGGATGCCTCGGGATCTTTTAAAAAAAATAAAAATACCGCTTCACAAGCTTTTTTAAGCCAGATTAGGTCATTTCGTCCATATTCTCTGGCAATGTTTGCTAGTTCACCCTGAGGCAGCTGATATAGTGTCATCGTTTCTTCAAATTTCTCATTCATCCGAACTAACAACGTGTCATAAATTGCCTGCTTGCTTGGAAAATGTTTATAAAGTGAACTGTCTTTAATGCCCACCGCATTGGCAATCTCCTTAACCGTTACACTTTGATATCCTTTGATTGAAAATAAATCCAGTGCTTTTTCCAAAATTATTTCTCTGGTATTCCGTTTTATCATTAAATCTCCTTAAACCTTCACCTATAAAAAACAGCAGGCTAGTAGTCACTAGCTATAGTATAGCTAGTGACTACTAGCCTGTCAAGTTTTTTTATTTCCCAATACCATAAATATGATCCATTGTTACAGCATAAAAAATATGAGATAATAAACTTGATATACAAACATTTGCAACAAAAATGGTTGTCGAACAAATAAATGGTGATATTAAACGAATTAAGGTGATCAAATGAAGATAGCAATTTGTGATGATGAGATAAATTTTCAAAAAATTTTACGCAAACAACTAGAAAAATATTATGGTGCATTAGAGGTCGAAATAGAAGTATTTATATCTGGAAAAGATTTTTTGGAACGATTCGAGAACTGTTCCTTAGCGTTTCAAATGATTTTTATGGATATTGAAATGCCCGAGTTAGATGGCCTTGAAACCGCCAAGCGAATCAGAAAAATCAATCAATCCATTCCCATTATTTTTTTGACAAGTCATACCGAACTGGCCATGGAAGGTTATGAAGTCGCTGCCTTTCGTTTTCTTGATAAGCCATTACGGATAGAAAAATTAATAACTACCCTGCAAGCCTTTGATAACTTAAAGTTGTTGGACAATAAAATTGAATTTCAGGATGGCGATAAAAAATTACTAGTAAACTGGACGGAAATCCAGTATATCCAAAGTGAAAATGTATACGTTAATATATATCTGGAACATACCAATTATTTAATTCGAAAAAAATTATACGACATGGAAAAACAAATGCCCAAACAGCTATTTTATCGGCCACATCGAAGTTATCTAATCAATCTGAGATTTGTCAAATCTTTTAACGGAAAACAAATTATAATGAAAAACGGAACTGAGATCCCTCTCAGTAGAGGCAAAAGGAATGAATTTAAACTATTAATGATGAAATATTTACGCATCCTAGGATGAGACAGGTGAAGTCATGTTTGAAAAAGTATACCTGATATTAGGTAGCATCGAGCTTTTAATTTTATTAATATTAATTGGAAAGTACATCTATTTTGAAAAGTTTTTTTATTATTCACGTACGTGGTATTTTTTTGGGGGAACTTTTTTATTCAGTGAAGTTATCCTTAGTTTTTTTGATCAAGACGGATCTATCCCGGTCGCCGCAGTTTTTCTGTTTTTTAGTGCCTTGGTTTTCATTTCAAGAAAAACACAAAAAATCAGAGGCTTATTCTTAACCTTACCCATTGCCGGGATACTATTTTCTATTATTAGCATTCCCATTGCTTTTAAATATTTATTTTCAGAATCTATGAATTCTATTATTATTATCAACACTTCATGGATGATAATATTTGACTTTATTTTCTGGACCGGCTTTATCTTGTTCCTGTGGAGGGGCAGCAAATGGAGAAGACGTTTTAATGAAATGCTCAATAACCGAACCCTGTCCAAATGGGAAAGAGGTATTATTAATACCGCTGGTTTGTTTTTTTTACTTTTTTTTGTCTTGGTTTTAAGCGTAGATGAGTTCAGTCTCACATCGCTCTATGCCAGCAAAATTTTTATCGGTTTCGGAATCTTTATAATTGCTTTTTTTGAAATGTCAATAATCGCAATGGTTATTCAAGGAAATAGCAAGACCTATTTTCAACAGACAGCAATCATTAATGAACATTATTTAAATATGCAATTACAGCACTTTAAGACGTATCAAGAAACGCAAAGAGAAACCAGAAGAGTCCATCATGATATGAAAAACCACATTACTTGCATACACAACCTAATTACTGAAGGAAAAACGGAAGAAGTCCGTTCCTACATTCTCAGTTTAGATTCACAGATTCAACAGATTGATAAAGAATTACATACCGGGAACGATATTGTGGATGCAATCGTCAATGAAAAGTATGCCAAAGCTAAAAACGATCAGATCTCTATTTCAATTGAGGGGAAACTGGGATCTTTAACGGTGGCAGCAATTGATCTTTGCACCCTATTTTCTAATGCAATTGACAACGCCGTCGAAGCTTTAAAGGACAATAATGTCCCTGAAAAAGAAATACAACTAACGTTTAAACAACAAAATCAAATGCAATTTTTTATATTTCGTAATCCTGTCAGCCCCCCCAAATCGCCTTATACTTTTTTGACAACAAAAAAAGATTCTCATAATCACGGCTTTGGCTTGGACAATATCAGAATGACCGTAGAAAAATATCAAGGACAGATGAATTATTATATCGAAAATGATGGAGAACATAATTTTTTTATCCTCGAAATAATTTTATTTATGCAATCCACAACATAGTTAAAACATTTCACAACAAAAACACCAATCCGCAAATGTCTGAAACTATAATTAATACAGAAATATGGCAAAGGAGATTATACAATTGAAAAACATCCTCGAAACAAATGAAGACCAATGGAATAAAAAAAAGATCAGAAAAAATACTAATAAAATCGCCAGGGGTGTTCTTGTTTATGAAATTATAATGACCCTAATTGTTATTGTCGATATGTTTCGAAGAATTGCATTCGTTTTTTTTGATATTAATGATCCAAACATTGATTCTACTATTGACAAAATCGCTAATGAAACAATAAATAGTGGCACATCAAGTATTATTGGGGTTTTAATCGGTTTACTTTTTTTACTGTTTTATTTTCGAAAATATAATTATCGAAATTTTATTTTTCATTCACAAGAGAAAATGACCGGCCATTCTTTTTTAGTCATCCTGACGATTTTTATGTCAACACAGCTTGTTTTTAGTTTATTAGGTACAGCTATGGAAACTTGTTTAAATCAGTTTGGCTTTAGTATTCTGGGCGAAATTACAAGTGCTACCGGTAATAGTAATACGCTATCAATGCTCTTATATGCTTCTTTTATTGGTCCGATTGCCGAAGAAATTGTTTTCCGCGGTTTTGTCATGAGAGGCTTTCAAAAATATGGAAACTATTATAGCATTTTTATATCTGCCGTGATTTTTGGCGCATTTCATGGTAATCTAATTCAAAGTATTTTTGCCACATTAGTTGGTTTAGTCCTTGGTTATGTAGCCATGAAATATTCCATAAAATGGTCGATTCTAATCCACATTATTAATAATTTCGTTTTTGGAGAATTGCTTTTTTGGCTGATTTCTAATTTTAATACGTCTATTCAAACTATTGTCATTTATGTGATTGAAGGCTTATTTTTTGCCGGAACAGTCGTAATCATTATCCTCAAACGCAATGAAATAAAGAAATTTATTAAAAATAGAAAATATCCAAAAGGATTGCTAGGCATAACCTTTACTTCTGTATGGCTGTTAATATTTTTGGCCTTTCAACTGCTTCAAGGCGTCTCTGGCATCGAAAGATTGCCATTATAAATGATATGCTTAAACTTTCCACTTTGCGGATGCTGCATCGGTAACTTATCCGAAAAAAAGATTCGCACCTGCTTAACCCCATGAGTCGCCAGAAAAGCGGTGAGATTTTTCGCGGCTTCTTCAAACAAGTCCTGGGGATTATCCTCTGCTCTGGCTATGATTCGCAGCTCAAGTTCGTTTCCTTCATAGGCGATCAGCTGAAACCGAATGATCCCATGGATTTCTTTCAGCGTTGCATAAATAGCCAAGGGCGAAATTTTAATCATTCTACCATCTTCATAAAAAGTCAGGATATCATCGGTACGTCCCTCGAGGGTCAGCCAGGGTGCCGGATTCTTGCAAGGACAGGGTTCATGATGCATTACAACCCGATCAGTGACCTCATATCGAATAAAAGGCTGGGTATAATTAGCGAGGTTGGTGATCAAGAGCTTATCTGACTGGACTCCATCCGCAACCGGTTCGTTCTGATCGTTGACCGGTTCCACAATGATCCAGTCATCATTGATGTGAAAATGTTTTTCTGGACATTCACAAGCAATGGTTCCGCCTTCGGTACAGGAATAGGAGGTTTGAACAGTGCATCCAAAAGCCTCTTCCAAGGCCATTCGCAGCTGCGGGCTTAAGTATTCGCCGCCAGTCATGATTAACACTGGCTGAATCTGCAACCGCCCCTTTTTCTGTTCATCAATCAGCAGTTCCAGAATCGTCGGATAGCCCCCCAACATCGTTGGTTTAAAAGCATTTAGCGCATCGACGATCTGGGCAATCGGATCTAAGGCGCTGGTTACACCAAACTGTCTTTTTTTCCAGGGCATCGCTAATAAACGGGCCCGAACCGAACTGTTTCCCAAATAAAATCCACCGGTTGCAAAAACCCCCATGGTTTTTCCACCGCCTCTTATAAAGGCCCGATAATCTTCTTTTCTGGCAAAACTTCGCAGCATGTTTATTCCGGCCATAACATTGGTGGTAGTTTGATCATATAACGCAACCAAAGGGTTGCCGGTGGAACCGCTGGTGGTAAACACCAGATATTTACCTTTGATTTTTCGTCCGATATTGTCCAAATCCTTCATGAAAACTTCTACTTCATTCAAGGTAACATCTTTTGTCGTTATCCACTCATCAAAATGTGCCATCAGATCGACCTTATTCGTTGGTGGCAAATCGCTCAGCTTAAAATGCTCACCAATATTTTGATAGTGCGCCTGATAATAAGGACTGTTTTGTTTGGCATAATCAACCAGACGGTTAAGCCGTGCTGCTCTGATTCTGGCTTTAGCCAAAGCACTTTTTTTCGGATATTGTGAACACAGCCATATTGACTTGATTAAACTCATTTTTTTCATGATGATTCGCCTTCCTTTAAGACTCCATTTAACATAAAATCAAGGTATTCTTTTATTTCAGTTTTAATCTCTGCGGAATGCGCAAAAAATAACGCTGGTGTCTCTTGATAGCGCTTCAGATATTTGTTTATAATCGCCCCCAGATATAATGTCATGGCATTTTCAAATTTTTCTTTATCAATATCTTTTAAGGTAATCGTCGCGATGGCTTTCGCCATGATCGCTTGGGATTTTTTTCGGGTACTGATCATATACCGTATCATCAGCGCGTTTTTTTCTTCAAGTATTTTAGCACTCATTTCCCGGGCTGCCATATTGACCAACCGCATTTCGTTGGGATATTCTTGACACAATTTAAATTTTTCATCGGCATAGGAAAAGATAATTCCATAAAAATCGGTTTGATCTGTCCTTTGAGGATCTATAAGGAGTTTTTTTAATGCAAACTCCAGACAATAAAGGTAGAAATTTTTCTTGTTATCAAAATAATGAAACAAAATTCCTTTAGAGATGCCACAATTTTTTGTGATCTCATCGGTACTGGCATCCATATAGGATTTTTTCGAAAATTCAACAATTCCACTTTGGATAATGGCTACTTTTTTTTGATCCGGTATTTTTTCAAACGATTCAATTGACATAAAACCTCCTTTGACTGGTGAGTCAATATTTAAGCAAAGCATACACCCTATTGACTGATAAGTCAATAGGGTATTCTTATTTGATCTTATTATTCCATTTCAAAAGTTATTTATCAACAAGTCTTCCTTCCATACCAAAACTACATTTCCCGATCATATTTGACACGGTAATACACCCCATAAAACACGACGAACAAGTATGCACTAACCAACAATAACACAATGATCAAATCAACCCCCATCAGAGCAACCGTCAGTAAAAGCGCGCCAAATACGGGGATCATAATATCATAGGCTTTAGCTTTAGCTCGTCGGGCAATTGCGATATTACGCTCATCCTTTTTATCAATTTCGATTTGTCTTTCAATATCGGGACAATTTTTTATCGCTTTCTGACTAATAATCTCTCCCATACCGTGTCCAAAAATACCACACCCAAGACCAATCCCAACATAAGGCAATGCCAACAGCAACCCTTGCGAATCAGGCAGCAATTTAACCATGGCCAAACCTGAAATAAGTAACATTAAACCGATGATGACAAAACCTGCATTTCTAAATTGACGTTTCATTTTTTTCCTCCTCATAGATAAAAATATCTTCAATGCTCATTTTAAAATACCGGGCAATTTTAAAAGCTAAAATAATGGATGGGTTATATCGGCCATTTTCCAGTGAGCCAATGGTTTGTCTTGATACTTCCAAAGCTGACGCTAATTCTTCTTGTTTGATACCATTTAATTTTCGAATTTCTTCCAGTCGATTTTTCACGATCATCCCCCTTGTAACGGAAAGTTTACTTTCCATGTGTTTATCATAGCAAATTTTCCCCCAAATGTAAAGCTTACTTTCCAAAAACAACAATCCTTTTTAGCTAAATTTTTCAATCAAAAAACCACCAAACCTAAGTTTAGTGGTAATGCAATCGCAATATAAAGAGCTAATGGTTCGATCTCAATCATTTTTTATTTAAGTAGACATCAATTCTGGTGGCAATATTTTCTTTAATATTCTGATAAAAAAGAGAATAATCATCGGGATGATAGATCCCTTCAATCGGATAAGATGAAAGTACCGATGGATCGGCCGGTTCGCAAACAAGACCATGATCCTTAATTTGAGCTGATGTAAAATTTTTATATACAGTAGGAGCATACCCATCCGCGGAAAAAAATACCGCCCCTTTATTTTCCGATGCTGGAACAAATGCCCCGTCCTCCTGGCTGCTTTCCCAAGATAACGGATTTGTTACAATGGCACCTTCTAATATTTGGACCGACTCACTTTGTAGTCCATCTTTCAAGGAATTATACGAAATAAAGCAACCCGTATCCATCGGATTTTCACACATCCTGATTTTCGGATTCGCTTCAATATCAGATTCAGTCACACTAAAACCAATAATATAGGTAGCAATCATCCGATCTTCAGCTCCTGTTGTTCCCCATATTTTAGTTAACAGACTGATCAACGTGCTTGATCCCTGACTGTGACCGGCAATGATAAAAGGCTTCCCATTGTTGTAATTCTCTAGGTAATATAAAAACGCATCTTCGACATCTTCTTCCGCTACTTTTAAAAAACTGTCCAGATTTTCCGTATTATTAAAACCATCCTTACCGACCTGCCGATACATTGGCGCATATATATTTGCCGAATCTGCAAATACACTGGCTTGGGTTCGGATCGGTACTTGTGATGCTTCTACCTGCTCGGGATCGGTGATATCTTGTAATCCGTCGCCTTGATAAACCGTCGGATAAACAAAAAAAACATCAACATCATGGGTATTTGCATCTTCTGGAAGTGCCAGCCAATTACTTTTTTGGGCATAATCAACTTGCGTCATCTCATTTTGATTCGCCTTTTCACCGCATCCAACAAGTGATAACATCACCAATGGAATACTCAATAACACAATATACATTTTCTTTTTCAATAATTTTGTTTTCATCCCTCACCTTACCTTTCCAATTTTAATAGCTTACGAAAATTTCGCGAACTTTTTTACCAGCTTTTTCTAATTTTTATTATACCATTAATTCTTACGAATTTTTAGTGTTTTTCGCATCATTTTTTTATGCCGCACGCGTTGAAATATAATCGATCAGTTCTTCTTCTATTAAAGCAAAGAATTTTGAAATCGTCTGGCGATCACTTTGACTGCCATAAAGATTGACACAAAAAGTCATTTTATCCGCAAAAGTACTAACCGACATTTGAAAATGGGGACGATATTTAATCGAACCGCACACGATCGCATTAGAAACCGGAGCGCCCTCAAAATAAAGCTTTTTTGAATCTACCACGCCAAGATTAGTCATACATATTGGGGGATTCTTTAATGAGTTTTTTAAAAGTTGATAACTTTTTTCAGGAAAAAATTTGCCTAACAAATCCAGTTTGAGAAATGTATTTAAACCTAAATTGCCGGCTTTTTTAGCCGCCATTTCAGCGTTAATTTTATTTAGTGTCTGGCTGAAGGTTTCCCCTTTTGTTACGGCAATTCGAATCGCGACCGTTGACGAAAGATTTGTCACGGCCTGAAATCTTTTATCGACTAAATATCTGCGCATATCGATCATAATCGGAATATTAAAGGGTTCTCCATCGATCTTCAGAAATCCCGAAAGTGCCCGAAAGTAAGCGGTTAAGATCACATCATTGATTGTGACTTTATCATTTTTAGAACTATTTCGAAGTGCCTGATAAAGGGACGCCTCAATTTCATTGGTAGTAATAAAAGGCTTTACATCGTCTGATTTGATCAAAGGAAATTCATAGTCACTCTTTTGGTTATTATCTTTACTTTCAAACAAAAGCACCATGATTCGCGAAAAAAAGTTAACTGACTGCGTAATTTTTTTAAAGCCGCGCTCACCATCAATAACGTAGTCTGGTAAATAATCCGGTTCTTTTATCAAATGCGAATAAATATCCGCTAACAGATACATACATTGTTTAAACCCCGCCCCATCGCAAACCATATGGTTCATAACTATTGACACTGCATCTTTGTCTGCTTGCATCAAACAGACCTTAATTTGAGGACCCGCTGCTGCGTCTGTTTTAGAAAAAGTAAAGCGGTCAAAATCGTCTTTTTCAAAAACAGTCGCAAAAATATTGTCCCAGTTTTCCCGGTTCATTTCTTCCCAATATGAATTCCCAGCCTCATTTTTATAAGCTTTTGACAGCATGGGTATCGTTTTTACCAGTAATGTCACTGCCTTTTGCATAACTATCGCATTGACTTTATTCTCAAATTGAATTACCCCATGCAGTTGATGATCATTAAATCCCGTAATTTCGTATAAATATTGAAGTTTATCAAATGTTTCCGCTCTAACTTTCATATTGTGCACCTCATCTTAAAGTATTGACTGGTTTAATCTCATTTTAAATAGTATCAAGTATTACTTTTTACATTCTATATCTGAATTAAGTTACTGTCAATACCTTTGACAAGTATTAAGCAATAGTTTATACTTTATCCGAGGTGATTGCTATGAAAAATAAGATCAACGATTCTAAAAAGAAAATTCCCATGCGCGAGCTGGAAAAATTAACATCAATGAACCGATCCACCATTAATTATTATATTAAAGAAGGCCTTTTACCGGCACCCCAAAAATCTGCCAAGAACATGGCTTATTATGATGAAACCTTTGTCGAAAAATTAAAACTAATCGAAATCATGAAAAAAGAACATTATTCTCTGGCCCAGATTAAAAAACTTATCAACAGTGAATCTGGTACGATCAATGATTTTTGTTTTCAAATTCTGGAATCGGTTAATAAACTGCTCCCCTATGGAGTCGATGAAAATCTGGTCACAAAAAAACAGCTTTGTGACATTGGATTAACTGAAACACTCATTAACGAACTGATTGAGTTGAATATTATTGTTTCCGAGAATACCGATAACACCTTATTTCCAGCCTACAGTTTAACGGTATGTCAATTCATAAAATATTTTACCGATGTTGGCATCCCGCTTTCCATCGTCGAAGAAATTATCAATAAATTAAAAGAGCTGGCTTATCTCGAAAAAGATGCTTTTATCGATTATATCCGCAATCCGATGATCGATAACCATCTATCTCCGGAAAAACAAAAAACTGAAATCGATCAATGTATTCTGAGCATCAACGCTTTGTTACCAATTTTGCATTTGCAATTTTTAATCCTCCCCACCAGAAATTTGCTAAAATCCACCCCCGATTAATTCTCATCACAACCCAAAGACCACAAATTTTTCTAAACCTGTGGTCTTTGGGCTGATTCATAATTTTTTTCATTGGAAATATGGTTGAAATGATTATTTGATCTTTTTAACTGCAATCCAATTTTCACATCGCACTTTTGAACGATCTGTCAAGTCGCCAATAAAGCAGATTTCCGGTGCATCAACTAATTCATAATCCGAAGAAGGCAACCACTCAGCAAAGATCTCACCCCAGGTTTTCTGCATTACCTTTGGAAACTCACCTTCGGATATAAAGATCGCCCATTTCAACGGCGGAACGTCAACCACATCAAAACCTTCAAAAGAATCCTCCAATGTGCTAATTACCCCAATCATGTGATCCAGGTTACCTTGTTCTTTCATCCGCCCTTCATCAAAATTGAATGAGGCATTCATCGGTTCACTTGGTTCAATGTTTGCATAGGTACGCATGGTTTCTCGTTGGCGTGGAGTGATTTTTTGTGCCAATTCGATGATTTCTTTATTCTCACCGCTAAACACAATAGGCACTCTCTTTTTAAAACCAACCATTTTAAACGCTTCTTTTTCCTCAATTCGATAATCCATATCGACACCTCCATAAATTGCTAATTGAAAGGTCAGTTTTGGAAACGCTTTGAACCGCGTTGACTTTTTAATCTCCGATGGACTTATGTTACACCACTCTTTAAAGGCCCGAGAAAAACCCTCCACTGAATTATAACCATATTTAAAGGCCATTTCAGTGACTGAAATTTTTTCACTTTGAAGTTCAAAGGCGGCATTTGAGAGTCTGCGGTTGCGAACGTACTCATTTAAAGACATTCCCGATAAAAATGAAAAAATCCTTCGAAAATGATATTCTGAAACCCCTGCAATCCGTTGTATTTCATCAAACTCGATGGTTTCATCCAGATGATCTTCAATATAGTTTAAAACCGTATTCAAACTTTTTAACATTCCCATCCCTCCTTTCACAATCTATTTTACTTAAGCTGCCCCGCGTCCGCCCGATATTAAAGAGACGGAATCAATCGGATCGTGATATAATTCAATCAGATAATTTTCGCTCTCAGTCACTTCTGCGAAGATCGCCCCTAATATAAATAACACTTCTTATTGGTTTATGTTATAACATTTTTTTACCTACTTCAATATTATTTTAAACTATGCTAATATGATAATAAAAAAGGAAGGTGGTTATGACGATGGCTAACATCAACCAAACAATTTTAGATGCATTTCGCTCCCGTTATGCATGCAAGGGATATGATCCCGAAAAAAAAGTATCCGCTCAGGATTTTGACACCATTTTGGAAGTAGCCCATTTATCGCCCAGTTCATTCGGCTTTGAGCCCTGGAAAATTCTTATTTTGGAAGATCCAAAAATCAAGGAAAAACTTGCTCCGATTGCCTGGGGTGCTCAAAACAGCCTTAATGGCGCCAGTCATTTTGTAATTCTTTTAGCCCGTAAGAAAATCGATACCCTTAACAGTTCTGATTATATCACCCACATCATGAAAGATATTCAAAAACTACCGGATGAAATTATTGCCACTCGCCGAGAAACGTTTAAAAATTTTCAGGAAAATGATTTTGACCTACTGGAATCCGACCGTGCCATTTTTGACTGGGCCTGCAAACAAACCTACATTGTTCTGGCCAATATGCTGACAACTGCCGCCTTATTGGGTATTGATTCCTGCCCGATTGAAGGTTTTGATCGGGCCGCCGTCAATACTTTGTTGGCTACGGAAAATATTATTGATCCCGATCATTTTGGAGTCTCGGTGATGGTCAGCTTTGGGTATGGCAATAAACCACCTCATCAGAAAACCAGACAACCGCTTAGTGATGTGGTAATCCGAAAATAACTGGGTTAACGTTATCTAGTTATTCAGATTTTTTCGTAGCTGCAAATCTTATCTATTTGTATTTGCGGATAATTCAGACTTTTTTTAGCCAGTCATTCAATTCCTGCTCCCGGTTTGAACCCGCCAGGAGCTCTTTTGATCCTGCAATTTCGCCATCCCGGATATAAATAACGGTTCCCGCTTTTGCCGCTACCCGGGAATCATGGGTTACTATCATAATCGTCATGCCGTCACGATTTAAATCATCCAGGATGGCCAAAACCTGATCCGTCGCTTCGGAATTTAACGCTCCGGTAGGTTCATCGAGAAACAAAATATCCGGTTGATTGATCATCGCCCGGCAGATAGAAGCCCGCTGCAGTTGTCCTCCCGATACGTCACGGATATCCCGTGCGTCGAGCCCTTCTATATCCATCCGTTTGATCAAATCACCGGCCCGCTTTCGAACCGCTTGGGGCTTTTCTTTTTTAGCCACCAGCCCGGGGAGAATAACGTTATCGAAAATCGACAGATTTTTTAACATCTGGGCATTCTGAAAAACAAATCCCATTTTGTTTAACCGCAACGCTGACAAAGATTTTTCATTCATTTCCGATAAACTGACGCCATCGAACATGACCCGACCACCGCTAACCTGATCCATTCCGCTGATACTATAAAGGAGGGTCGATTTTCCCGAGCCGGATGGCCCCATTACCGCGACAAAATCCCCTCTTTTAATCTCAAAGGATATTGACTTTAATATCTTTGTTTCAATGATCGAATCGCGCTGGGCATTTTCCCTAAAAGATTTACTAATTTGTTCTGCTTTTATCATCCATGTCTCCTTATTCCATTATTTGTGCTCTGATATGATACTGCTTCACTGCCCCTGTCGCCCCAATGACGGTGATGATAACAACCAGCAATTGAATGCCCGGACAAAGCAGATATGCTTTAACCGGTTGGATCAACAACGTAATCCGTGATGCCCCCATGGTCGAAAGCATCATCCCAAAGATCCGTTCACCCAGGGTATTTGCCAATAGCGTTCCCAGCAAAATAGCCAGACCTTGAATCGTCAGAACTCGAATTCCCAACTGGATTCGAATATCGCGGTTGCTAAAACCCAATGCTTTTTTTATTGCAATAGCCCCCTGTTCGCGGGCCATCACCAACTTTAGAAACATCAATGTGACTACTCCATTTAATAATAATGCCATGGCCAGCGTTGCTACTTCCACCCGACTCAGGTTATCCACAATGCCCCCCAAGGTTTGGTTAATAAAACTTTTAATGGGGGTGATCTTAATGTCCGTTAAGGCAGCTCGCAGTTGATCAGTTTTTGATGTAATGTCCACCCCATCTGCCAACCGAATATACATAATATAAACTTCAACATCTTCATTCCGGAAATCAATCATAGCCTTGGCTGTTTTTCCCCCATAGGTAAGATCCTGATAAACTCCGACCACGGTAAAATTCATGGTTTCACCACCATAAACCACCGAAATGTCATCGCCCACTTTTTTCCCTAACGCTGAGGCATTCAGATCCGACAAAGCCATCTCACTTTTGCTCATCGGTGCCCGTCCGTCCAGATATTTAAGTGGAAACACCGCTTCATCACCGCTTTCCACGCGGATATTCTGCCCCCGCCCCTGTTCATTTTGAACCTGAACATAACCATTTTTATAAACCGCCAATGCCTCTATATCCGGATCATTTTGCAGCACCTGCAAAGCCCTCACTTGCTGTTGGATCACGGCTTCTGAATATTGAATATCGATCCGTAAATCCGCTTCGCCTACCCCCATATAGGTTATAAATGAGGAATCCTGGATGCTATGATTCATGTTCATGGGCAACAAAATTAGAAACGAGGAAAAGACAAAGACCAGAAAAATAACCAAGTATTGTTTCCTTTTACAAGCAAGTTCCCCCATCGCAATCGTCAGATTGGGGTGTTTTAATCCTGACAATGGCAATGTATAATGTCCTTCTGTAGACCTCTGATCCGCTCCCTTTAGTAACTCCACCACCGTTTTCTTTAAATTCTTTTTAATCACTCGATAACACCACCAAAGTACCACCCCACTTAAAAGGACAATCCCCATCAACGGTAACACCCATTTCAACTCCTGGCGATTTCCCTGACCGCAATACAGCACC
Organism: uncultured Acetobacterium sp.; assembly: GCA_965140355.1. GTDB lineage: Bacteria > Bacillota > Clostridia > Eubacteriales > Eubacteriaceae > Acetobacterium. The sequence continues at coordinate 860,794 of OZ223194.1, forward strand.
ACCGCTGCCGAAAAATAATCGCCAAAAGGTATCGCCCCCAAATACCCCATAACACCCGCCACCGCCATTAGTGACAAATATTTCACCTGATACAGAGTCACCATAATTTTACCGGGAAAACCCATGGCCTTCATCTCGCCGATGGCTGTCTGCTCGTCGGCCATGGTCGCCTGAATCACATAGGATAAACACAAAATAGCGATTACCATCAGCAAAATACTGATACTCATAATGATCATCGCTACTAAACCATAAGAAAAAACATTAAACAGATTCAATAGACTTCCGGTAATAGCAACCCCATTGGATGGCAGATCGGCCGCCATGTAAGCCTGCTCCAGAGCTTCCGGGGATGTTCCTTCACTCAACAAAAACTCAAATTCATATTCCCATTCACCCATGTGTTGACTCAGCACGACCTGCTCCGCCGGACTAATCAGAAAACGCTTTGACGAAGTCATGGCAACATTCATTTGAGCATCGCGGATAAGTGTGGATACCTTTAAAGTGTTAGTATAATCACCGGCTTTAAGGATAATCACGTCGCCCACCTTTATCCCTAAGGTTTCGGCGTAATAAACCGGCACCCCGATTTCACCATCATTGACTGACGCCACTTCGTTGTCCATATTCAACAAGTAATCAAAACCTTCATTTTGAACGACAAAACTGTTGTCCATTAGCACATTCTCCAGGGTTTCATCCCGATAACGAATGTTCGCATTATTGACAGTCAACATTTTAACCGTTATAAATGCCCGAATATCTGCCTGTTCCGCCACAAAGTTCTCAATGGCACTGTGATCGTATGCGCCCTTATGCATCTGAAGATATTGAGGAGGTTTAGCTTTTTCATTTAATCCATTGTATGCCGACAACAGCGTTCCGACGACCCGCAATCCACCTGCCATCAACAACACCGACATTGTCAGAAAGATAACCAGTGCTGCGGTAATCGCCGGGTTTCGTTTAAAATCCTTCTGGACAAGATCCAGTAACAGTTTCATGAACAACCTCCTTCTTGTCCAGATTTTTAACCGCCTTTAGCGATGCCGCAATAATTCCCAACACGGCCAACCCGATTCCAGTAAGCATAATCAATAGGGCATTGCCACGTCCCACCCCACAACCAATCACACCACCAATTTGTATCGCCAGTTCACTGTTACCCTGCATAAAAGGTTCAAAGATGGCATCTGAAAGTACCCCCGCGGCAGCAAAGGCCAAAATATAACCCATCTGCGTAATCAGGCCAATCAATCCAAAAGCTCTTCCCTGCACAGCATTGTCCAGATTGATTCGAATCATCACCTCCGCAGCAATCTGAATCGCTGGCATAAAAACAAACATCATGAATCCAAACCCCGCAATTAAAAATAGATTTTTACTGATGCCAATGAGTGCAAAAAAGATGCCACAACCAAACAATCCCACTGAAAGCATCCGAACGTACGATTTTGGCTGTTTTATGGTGCTGACAACAATGCTTCCGACCATCATCCCGATTGCAATAACCGTCGTAATGATTCCCAACTCTGTTTCTCCGGCGATGGCCAAAATCAGCGGTTTACTTAATATCTGCACAAATCCCAGACAAAATGTGGTTATGGTCATAATCATAATTAAAATCATAATACCTTTTTTCGCTAAAATCACCTTCATCCCCGCGATCATTTCTTGCCCAATCCGCAAGCCTTGATCCTTCAGCGGTTTAGTCATCATCCCTTTTCTGACAAAAGCAATAATCAAAACGGTTGTGAAAAAGGTCAACATATCCAAAATAATCAGCGTACTCACTGCTGTCACTTGCAGCAAAAGACCGGCCATGGCTGGTGCAATCAGTAACTTGGCACTTGTCGCAAGCTGCACCATCCCGCTACCCCGGGCAAAATCTTTTTCCGCCAACAAGTCGGTGATGGTAGCTTTGAAAGCCGGTTCCGTCAACGCTGAAAAAGCCGAACTTAAAGCAACGCTAAAACAAATTACTCCCAGTGACGGGTTAAGACTCATCACCGATACCAGGCTGATCAGCAAGGCCAATCCCGAAAGCAGCTCTCCCAAAATCATCATCATCCGTCGGTCATAGCGATCGGCCAAAACGCCACCCACCGGTGCCAACAAAATGGAAGGCAGAAAGGCACAGATGGCAAAAACTCCGGTTGCTTCCACCGATCCGGTTAAAGTCAGGATATAGATGGTCAGTCCAAAATCGGTCAAGCCACTGCCAATGCTGGAAATAAATTCTCCTGCCACCAGAATCATAAATTTTTTCATTGCAATTTTCTGTTTTACCGGATTTTTTATTCGCTTTATTCGCTTTTTTCGCTTCATTTCTAATGCTCCTTTTTTATTACGGTATTAATCCGCCGTCTATCGACCATCGGTCGGTAAGCGACTAAAAAAATTTACAAATGCGCGCCCAACTTTTAAGTTAAGCAAACATTTGTAAAAAATCATTCAGTTGACCTTCTCTAGTACCCAGCATTCTTTCCATATTAACCAGAAATCCCCGTATCTTTTGCGGATAGGATTCTCTTTCCCAGTCCATAATGTTACAGTCAAACAGCATATGTCCCAGAAGTAAAATAGACTCGACTGTTTCTCTGGGATAATCCAACGCAAAAATTTTGGCTTCAATCCCTTCGGTAACCGCCTCTTCCAGTAAAGGTGTCAACCGTTTAAGCATGGTCTTGGTATATAATTGTTCCAGCTTGGCATTTTCGACCTTATGCATCTCTTCTTTAATCTCCTCCGACCCTTCAAACTCCGGTGACTGGGCCATAATGGCCATCATGATCCGATTGACCAAGGGAATCGATTTATCCTTAAGAATCTGCTCAGCCCGTTTAGCGCCCTCTTCAACAATATCCAAAATGATCGCGGCCAGCACTTCTTCCTTTGATGCGAAATAATAATAAAAGGTACCTTTAGCAATATCCACTATTTTTAAAATATCATTCACCGATGTCAGCTCATAACCCTTTGTTACAAATAACTTCCGTGCTACCATGAGGATTTCCCGTTTTCGGACCTCCCCTTCTTTAACTGTTTTCATTATTCGCCTCCCGATCACCGACCGTTGGTCGATGCCAATATCATAAATCAAGTTGTTTCAGCTGTCAAGTTTTTTTACTGTGCTTTGGATACTTTCCGGATGTACCCGCACAAAAAAGAAAATACCCAGATTAAATCGTTTTATTTCACATTTACCACGCACTATGGTAAAATTGACATCATTTAATGGTTTTCTCAAACAAAATTATCAATACGAACATAGGAGGAAAAGATGAACCGAAAAATGTTATTTGCTGCTATGATTCTGATCGGATTATTTTATCTAGCTGCCTGCACAGCCACTTCAAAAGAAGCAAAACTGCTCGATCCAGATAATCCAATCACTGTATCCGTATGGAATTATTATAACGGCTCAACTAAAAATCAATTTGATCGCTTAGTATCCGAATTTAATGAAACAATCGGAACCGAAAAAGGAATTGTTATTGAAGCTCAAAGTTATGGTAGCGTCAATGATCTTGCGGATGCAGTTTTTGCATCCGCAAATAAAGAAATTGGTTCCATGCCCATGCCTGATGTCTTTGCCGCTTATCCCGACAACGCCTTTCGGATTAATAAAATCTCCGAACTGGTCAGTTTAAACGATTACTTTTCCGAAGATGAATTAGAAGAAATCAAACCAGAATTCTTATCTGAAGGACAATTTGGCAATAATCAGAATTTAAAAATCTTGCCGATTGCCAAATCTACCGAAATTCTCTATCTCAACAAAACCTATTGGGACGCTTTTGCTGCCGAAACCGGCGCCAGTCTGGATAGTCTTGCCACCTGGGAAGGCCTGGTTAAGACCGCTAAACGTTATTATAACCATACCGGAAAATCATTTTTCTCGCTTGATGCCAATGCGAACTATATGCTGGTTTCAGCAATGGAACTTGGTGGCAATCTGTATACTTTCGATGGTGATACGGCTACCCTTAATCTTAGTGAAGACACCGCTTACCGAATCTGGAATAATTTTTATATTCCTTATATTAACGGTTATTTTGTCAAATCTGGCCGCTTCAGTTCCGACGATGCTAAAACCGGAAACATTGTCGCTTATAGCGGTTCAACCGCCGGCGCGGCTTATTTTCCGACCGAAATCGCAATCGCCGATCAATTAGTTCCGGTTGAACTGATCACCCTTCCTTATCCCATCTTTGAAAATACCAAACCTTATGTGATCCAACAAGGTGCCGGGATGTGTATTTCACAAAGCGATCATGCTCATGAATATGCGGCCGCGGTATTTTTAAAATGGTTTATCGATTCACCTCAAAATACTGAATTTTCAGTTTCCACCGCTTATTTACCAGTAAAAACAGCCGCCTTAAATAAAGAAAGCATCTTCGCCGAAATGGATCGCGAAAACATCTCCAATCCAGCGGTAAAAAAAACCATCACAACTACCATGGATATGCTTGACACCTATAACCTCTATGGCAACCGCCCCTTTAATGGCAGTTACAAAGTCCGAAATATCCTGGAAAATAGCCTCTTTGACCGTGTCAGTAATGATCTTTTAATCCTTAATCAACGCGTCGCTAATGGTGAAAATGCTACCGATGTTATTGCCGAATTAAGCTCTCGAGATCAGTTTTTAACTTGGTACAATGGGTTAACCGGAGAAATAAAAACTGTACTCGAAAAAAAATAGAGGAAGAATTATGAAACTTTTAAAATTGGACCGACAATCCATTGTATTTCGACTAATTGTGCTAATTATTTCAATGATTATCGGCCAGGCTGTCTTGTTATCTCTATTTTTGATTGTCGGCGGTGTGCTCAGTCAGGCCGAACAAAATGCCTTTAATTCCTTTAGTGAAAAAGTCTCTAACCGTAAAGATTATCTCCAACGGGAGATGACTTCCCGTTGGACAAATATTTCGCCTTATGGCAAAGAAATAGCCCTTCAATATAATGCCGATAAAAATCCCGATCAGTTCTTATCGGATATCAGCACTTCATTAATCACCATGCTCAGGTCAACCCAGGCCACTGGTGTATTTGTGATTTTAAATAGTGCAACCGATGAAAAACCGGCCTTGTATATTAGAGACTATGATCCGCTACTTAATGACTATACCAGCAGTGACTTATATTATGTTTATGGTTCTGCCAATCTGGCTAACAATCTAAAAATCCCCTTGGATCAAATGTGGAAATACCGGATCAACCTAAGTTCGATGAATGCTGATTTTTATAACCAACCGGCCAGCAGAGTTTCTTTATCAACGGACCCCACACTTTTAGGTTATTGGAGTTTACCCTTTAAGCTAACCCCGGAAGATGGCCCGATTATAACTTACTCACAACCTTTGTTTGATAAAAACAATCAGTTTATCGGTGTTATTGGCATCGAACTTTCTGAACAATACTTAGCAAAATACTTGCCGGGAACGGACTTACAAACTAAAGATTCCTACGGTTATCTGTTAGGTTTTCGGGAATCCCATTCTCAGCAACTGGAAACCATTTTATTAACAAAATCTATTCAAGAACGTTTTACACATGAAGGTGAACCGCTTAATTATTCAAGTATCGATGCCGATCATTCTATTTTTCTACTTAAAAATAGTAATAGTCAATCGAAACTCTATCTGGCCGTGGAAAATTTAGATCTTTATAATGCCAATACGCCCTTTGAATCAAACCAATGGTATTTAATTGGGATTATGAATGAATCCAATCTTTTAGCTTATGTTTATCGAATTAGAAATATCCTGATCATTTCCTTTGTTGCTTCTGTTATTATCGGAGTTTTATGTACCTATTTTATCAGCTACCGCTTTACCAAACCAATCGCCGCTGTTGCCCGCAAAGTTAAAGAAAGCACCGCAGTCAAGGCGATCAAATTGGAACATATCAAGCTGTCCGAAGTCGATGAATTACTGGATGCTATTCAACTCACCAGCAACATGCTACTGGAAACATCGGGAAGGATGTCCCGAATTGTCGAGATGGTCGGTTTACCGCTTGGGGTCTTTGAATACCGCGATGATTCCGAGGCTGTATTTTTCACTGATCAGATCCCGATCCTGTTATCGCTTGATGAGATCGATACCGAAATAATTATGGCTAATAAAACGTTATTTATTGCCCTTATTGATAAACTACTCAGCACTCCGGAAGAAAGTGAAGAGAACGTTTATTATATTAACCAGATTCCCGAAAAATGGCTTCGTATCAAATATACTCAAAATGATCACGCTACCATTGGCGTCATCCTTGATATGACTGACGAAATGTCCGAAAAGAAAAAAATATTAGTAGACCGGGATACCGATCCACTTACCGGCATTTATAATCGTAAGGCGATGCAACTGCAAATTGAAACAACCTTGGCCAATCGTGATCTTAAAAAAGTTTCCGCCTTACTGATGTTTGATCTTGACAACCTCAAATTTATCAACGACACTTATGGTCATAAATGGGGTGATACCTATATTAAACATGCCGTTAGGCACTTGTCCGAGATTGAACCATCGCGCCAAATTTTAGGTCGACGTTCCGGCGATGAATTCACTCTGCTCCTTTATAATTTCAACTCACAAGAAGAAATCCGTTCATGCCTAAAGGACTTCTTCCAAAATCTCATCGATAATCAATTGGAATTTCCTGACGGAATAATAAAACCAATTACTATTTCCGCCGGCCTGACTTGGATTAATGAAACTGAACTAACCTATGACGATTATTTGCAACAAGCCGATGAATTTTTGTACAAAGCAAAAAGAAACCACAAAGGTTACTATTGCGAACCATAAAAAATGCGAACTCCGAAGAATCCGCACCACTGATGTCCTTAACACGTTTCAATCATCTTCTTCGTTTTTCGCATTTGTTTTCTTTTCATTTTATCTTCATACATTTTTTGATCAACATGATGATAAAATTTTGTCTTGTTAGACCAGATTTTTTGATCATATAATTCCATTCCAATCGCAACATCAAGAGGATATTTGTGACAACTTTCTTCCCGCTTAAGATGGTTTCTAACTTGTTGAACGCCGCTGTTAACCAAATCGTCATCGGTATTATCAATCAAAATCGCGAATTCATCACCACCGATGCGATAACATCGGCCAATGTTAATAAATGCTTCGTTCATGATCGTATAGAGATTTTTTATCGCTTCATCGCCAGATCCATGTCCGTAATGATCATTAATATATTTTAGTTCATTTAAATCCAGTAAGGCTAAAATAAAAGACCTTTCCGTTTTGTTCATTAAATTGTCAAGATCACGTTCAAAAGCCGCTCGGTTGTTGGCCCCAGTTAAAAAATCTTTGTAGGCTAATTTTTCAAAAATATCACGTTCTCGTTGGCTTTCGAATCCCTTTTTCACATAATGATATGAATCCAGCAATAACAAACCAAAAAAAGCTAAAATGCCAATTCTTAAAAAAAACGACGTATAATCAAAATATCCATTAAAAAAAACAATGCCTTCAAACAGAATACTGATACACAGGACACTTAAATATTTTAAAAACTTTTTCGCATTTTGATTTTTTTGCTTTCTGATCTCTAAGATGATGATCACCAAAAATATCATAATATTTAAAAAAATCACACCAAAGGTAATTTTCATCGATTCAATAAAAGGACTGATCCCTTCAATTTGCAATAACATCGTGGTCATTAAACCAAGCAGATAAATAACGGCAACGACTTGCACCCAGCGTTTATAACGGTCATTGCTAAGAATGGTTTCTTTAAAATAAAGCGAAAAAAAGATCCCCATTAGTGGCACCATTAAATAACTGATACTACCGATGATATAACGGTTCCCGGTAAAAAACTGCATAATTCTAGCCTCGGATAAAACCCAGATACTGGTCGCAATTGCCAGTAAACCCAAATATAAAAAGCGATTATCTTTTGTGCTTTTGGTAAAAAGTGCAAAGAGACTCAATACCAGCCCGATGACAAATAAAAACAGAAAAACCAGAAAACCACTTAATGCATGTTTAAAGATGCCCTCAATAAGTGCCGCCGATTCTCCCAATCGCACCTGATTAATCGTCCCTGAAAAAATAGCAACATCACTTTTTATCACAATTTTAAGGGTTTTCCCTTGAAAATCAGGTGGTAATTTAAACATCATCCAAGTGCTTGCCACCGGCTTTTTTATCCCCAATGCTTCTTTTTGAGGTTCTTCATAACGATGAACTTCCACATCATCCAGATAAACCGTCATATCCTGCATCGATGAGCGCAGCAAAAGGTAGTTCATTTGACTATCGACATCCGGCAAAACAGTTGTGGCCTGATAGTCAGTCCCTGGCGATACATCGAGCGCAACTGGCAATTGCGTGGCTTTAATAACGTCATTTCCATCACTTATTGTCCAGTTGTTAAGAAAAACAAACATGTTTTTCTTAACAATACTTAAATCCTCGCCCTTATTTACATTCGCCAGCAATACAACAGCAAAGACAAATAGGCTCATCAGCACCAAAATGATCCGTTTATTTCGTTTATTTATTTTTTCTGCTATCATGCCCTTGCTCTTTCATCATATTCCCCTATTTCGTTCAAAAAACATTATGTATTTGAATATCATAATTGAATTATATAATGCTGTCAATATTTACTGCCTTTCGGGCCTTTTTAATCACTCGTAACTAGCTATCATTGGCGTTTTACTTGTGACTCCCCCCAAAAAACATAAGCAGGAGTATCAAATACTTCCTGCTTGTTACAATCATGACTAAACTAGCGCTTGGCGTGCTTCATAAGCTGACCATAATTTTTCATTATTCAGCTTATTATTTATTCCCCGCCGGATTCAATCGGATCTCCAGACAAATGTCACCCTCGCGGGTTTTTATACAACATGCGGTACTTAATGCATATTTTTTCGCATCATCTAAATTACCTAATACCGGTGGCAGGATATCACAGTTAAGATCATTGCCAGCTAAGATGGTCAGCACATTCCCGCTGATAATATTGGCAATCTCCGAAATAGCCGAAGTCACAAAATCATCCACCGTATCGATTTCCATATTACTCATAATTTTCACCATCGCGATTGAGGTCGTTTCCGGAAATCGGTAAATGACTTCTCCGGTGAGATCTCCAGTAACGCCAATCACGATGTCCAACTCTTGATCACAAACGAAATTTTCAACTGGACCATCGGCAATCTCCGTAAGATCCAGCATCAATTCAAAAACATTCCGAGTCGCTTCTAAAAATGGATTATAAAGATTATCAGTCATTGCCTTTTGCCTTTCTTTCAATTGCATAATTTGCAATCCGCTGATCTTCTGATGCAACATGGTTAATCAACCATGCCAAAAGTTTCCCCCCGAATTGCTGCATCATTTGCTCATTAAAACCGCTGCGTTCATATTCGTCAGAAACCTGGATCACATAATTCACCATATCGGTATGTATTTTTTTATGCGCCTCATAATCAGGATAACCGATACTTTTCTGATAGGCCTCCTCATCGCGAAAATGCTCAACTACATAAGCTTTCATAAATTCAAGGGTTTCATTCACCTGCTGAACCTTATTTTCCCAGGAGCCTGAACCCCGTAGTGTTCCCATAAAGGCTTCAACCCGCTGAAATAATTCCTTGTGCTGTGTATCAATTAAGTGATCACCCAATTCATATTTTTCTTTCCAAAGCATAATTTTTGTCCTTTCATATTTGCATTGAATCTGTTTTAAGAAGCATTATAGCATTTTATCTGACGCACTAAAAGCCCTGATCTGCTAAAATCAAGTTAAATTATCGTTGGTTTATCTATTTCCCTCGCCCTTTTACACTTTTATTTGACCTCAAAACCACTCAAATTTTAAATTTAACAATTATATTAACTAATTTCCGTTAGCTGCTTGAATTATATCATTTATCCATTATAATTATTAAATAGAGTTAATTTAACTCTAAATTTATCAGAATGAGAGAAAAAATGGATAAACCAAACCCATCTTTAAACAAAAATACCCCCAGACAAAAATATCTGGGTGATCGCGGCATGTTAATATTTTTAGTTTTTTTAAGCGCTTTTGCCCCGTTGTCTACGGATCTCTATTTACCGGCACTGCCAACCATGACTACTTATTTTAATGTCCCAGAGTATTTGACGAATCTTACGCTGATTTTATTTTTCATCTTTTTTAGTTTAGGCATTCTAATCTGGGGGCCGCTGAGTGATAAATATGGTCGTCGCCCTGTTTTATTGGTCGGAATTACCGGCTACGCGAGTGCGAGTCTTTTATGCGCTGTTTCCGGCAATATTTACCAGCTGATCTTTTTTCGTGTTCTCCAGGCTATTGGTGGCGGTTCGGCCAGTGCTGTTGCCACTGCCATTGTTAAAGACTTATATACCGAAAGAAAACGGGAAAAAACGTTAGCCCTCGTCCAATCGATGGTCATCATCATCCCGGCTGTCGCTCCTGTAATTGGCGCCCTTTTATTGACGTTTACTTCCTGGCGTGGTGTTTTTATTATTCAAGGCATTCTCGGCATTATTATTCTGCTTTGCTCAATCGCCTTTCAGGAAACCCTGGAAAACCGCGGGACCGGCAATATCTTACATACCCTGGGACGACTAGGTATCGTTCTTAAAAATCCCCGTTTTACATCACTGCTCATCATCTTTTCGTTAGCGAACATCGCGGGGTTAGCGTTTATTTCGTCATCTTCCTATATTTATCAAAATGATTTTGGTGTCAGCAGCCAGGTATATAGTTACTTTTTTGCTTTTAATGCTTTAGCAATGCTTCTCGGCCCACTGATTTACATTAAGTTATCGAATCATTTTAAACGCTTTTCGATCATTAACCTCTGTTTTGGCTCAATGGTTTTAAGCGGCCTGGCGGTTGTTTTAGTCGGCCAACTCAATCCGTGGATCTTTGCGCTGGCACTGTTTCCCGCTACCATTGCAAGCAGCTGTTCCCGTCCTCCCAGTGCTTATCTGATGTTGGCTCAACAGCCGGATGACGCCGGTTCCGCTTCATCGCTGATGGGCTCGTTTGCGACCATCATGGGCAGTCTGGGGATGATCATTATTTCATTTAATATGGATCATCTGATCTTAATCATTGGGGGGCTTTACATTATTTTAGGACTGCTTTCCGGTATATTATGGCTTGCTGCGACGAGTAGCCCCTTACTTAATAACATTAAAGAACATTAATATGAACTTAAGTTCATATTAAAATTGACAAATGATTTCTATGGCGATATACTTGGATATTAAAATGAATCATAATCCATTTATGGAGGCCATATGAAAGAAAACCAGCTATTCAACAAAAACTTCATCATTATCGGTATTGGTCAATTTATCAGCATGTTTGGCAATTCGATGCAACGCTTTGCTTTTTCATTATATATTCTGGATCTTACCGGATCTGCCGCTTTATTTGCCTTGATCATATCGATCGCTATTATTCCCACCATCATTCTGGCTCCCATTGGCGGAGCGATTGCCGATCGTGCCAGCAAAAAAAGAATTATGATTCTTCTCGATTTTTGCTGTGCGGCAATCATTGGTATTTCTTCGATTTTTATCTACGGCAATCCTCATCAAATTCTCGGAATAGGCGTTCTCATCTTTGTCCTCTCAACCATTAACAGCATCTATGAGCCCACCGTTCGCGCAAGCATCCCCAGTGTTATTGCCAAAGAACATTATACTGCCGGAAATAGTATGGTCAGTCAGATCAGTGCTCTAACCATGCTACTCGGTCCAATTTCGGCAGGTTTTTTATATGGTTTCTACGGTCTGCAAACTATTTTAATTATTAACATGCTCAGTTTTTTAATTTCCGCAATCATGGAACTATTTTTAACAATCCCTTTTGAAAAAACGAAAATGGAATCGTCTCCGATCGTTACCTACCTAAACGATATCAAAGCAACCCTCAAATTTCTATATTATGACCGGCCACTCGTTTTATCGTTTCTCTTTATCTGCTCCGGAATCAATCTTTTTATGACCCCGCTTTACACTGTAGGCGTTCCCTATGTTGAAAAAGTCACGATGGGGATCTCTAATGAGCTTTATGGAATCTCTGAAGCCATATTGGGAATTGGCATGATTTTTGGTGCGCTTTTATCCCCGCTGATTGCTCGCCGCAATCCTTTTGAAAAAATCCACCGACTCTTTCTTCTGATGGGAATTGGTATCCTGGGTATGGGTTTCTGTTTAACTCCCTGGCTAATGGATAACAGCCCCACCCATTTGGCTGCTTATGGGTTGTTTACTTTCTTTGGGTTTATTCTGATGTTTTTTGTCGCCAATGTTAATATCCAAGCATTAACCTTTATTCAATTACAAGTTCCCCAAAACCAAATGGGCAAAACGATGGCCTTAACCACTGCTTTATCCACCATTTTCATGCCAGTTGGTCAGATTATTTTCGGACAGCTTTATGACCGCTTAAACTCAGAATTAATTATTATTTACATCTTAGTGACCGCGTTAACCTTTGGCCTCGCCAAAATCATTCATCATTTAAACAACAGTTGCCTTGACGTCAAACAAGCCTGAGTTACCAACTAACTCAGGCTTGTTCCCTACTAAAATATAATTTATAACCTCTTAAATCACGATTAATCATTTAACTTGTTATCCAATGATCCCTGCTGCTCACAGCGGTGTCTGATAAGTTTGCTTTTAAAGGCCCCCCGAAATAAATTTTAAGTATTGACTAAAACTCGCTGCCCAATCACTGATCGCCATCGCCTTGTTTGATAATTTCTTTTAAGAACAGATCAACCAGATCGGGATCAAACTGAGCTCCACGTTCTTTTATTAATTCGTTCATCGCTTCTTTTTCTGATTTTGCATTTCGAAAATGACGTTCACTCATCATCGCGTCATAGGCATCAGAAAGTGCGATAATTCGCGCTTGTAAGGATATCTCTTCAGCTTTCAGACCGTTTGGATACCCTTTTCCATCCCACCTTTCATGATGCTCTAAAACCTGTTTAGCAATTTTTGAAAATTCATTTACTGAACTCAAAATGCGATAACCAACTTCTGAATGCCGTTTTATTTCATTCCATTCTTCGTCATTTAATGGTTGTTTTTTATTAAGAATCTCTTCATCGATTCCCATTTTTCCAATGTCATGCATAAGACCGGCGATTTTGAGTTGCTTAAGATCATCTTCGCTTAAATTCAATAAAGCACCTATTTCACCACAGCTTTCGCTTACCCTTTTTGAGTGCAACATTTCCTGACCACTTTTTTCAAAAAGGGTCTTCATAATAATATCGATCGTTCGCCTTCTCATCCTCATACTTTCTGAAAGTTTATTGCGATACATCTGATCTTCAGCTTGTTTAAAAACCTTCTGCATGTCATCATTTTTATTATCCTTCGTGCTGTACCCAAATGAAATCGATATCTCAAAAGAACCGATTCTTTCTGTTGCCGCCAATCTTTTAATCCCCTTAACGATTTTTTCCGCTGTCGCAAAATCTGTTTTAGGTAAGATGATCATAAATTCATCGCCTCCCATACGAGCAATGATATCTGTCGGTCGACACCCTTTTTCAATTACTTCCGCCGTTTTTTTAAGTAATACATCGCCCATAACATGACCAAAAGAATCATTAATCAATTTTAATCCATTAATATCACCCATCACCAATGTTATCGGCAAATTGTATTCTTGATCAAGTCGTATCAATTCTTGCTCGTAAAAGCGTCGATTATAAAGACCGGTTAAGTTATCACGATAACTTAGATTGATAATTTTTTCTTCTGCTTTTTTACGCTCGGTAATATCACTACAAACAATGACTGAACCCACAATAAGACCAGATTTATCGCGAATTGGACTATAATTATAACTGCCGATCCAAATTTGATTGGTATCTTTCCGACGAATAACATATTCGGCATTTTTTACCGTTTCACCCTTTAATGCTCTGGAAACAGCCCAACTGTCAAACGGTACAACTTCACCATTAAGATACGACACCTCAAAAAGATGGGGATATTTTTCAGTTTTTTTGATAAATTCAGTTCTATCTTTAAATCGGGTAAATGTTATCCAGGCGTCATTACATTCAACAATTTCACCAGCTGCATTTGTAATAAACACCGCTTCCGTCATATTGGCAAATGCGGCTTCAATATTAGCCTTACGGGCATACAAAGCATTTTCAACTTGTTTGAACAATGTAATATCATTAAACAGCACCATATAATTTACGATTTTATCATGTTCATCATGGAGTACTATAATAGTCTGCCTGCAAACCTTGGTCTCGCCATTCGTCAGATTTTTCAGCTGATATTCAAACTCGCGAATCAGCTCGCCTCGAAGTGCCCTAATTATCGGCCACTCAGAAAAAGGAATCACTTGTCCTTCCAAATCACGTAATTCCCATTTATCGGTATATTCATGAATCCGCGGATACATATCTTGTGTGCTCGAAAAGCCATGAAATTTTAAGGCGATCTTATTCATTTTAATGAATTCGCCATTGGGATCACAGATAATCAGTCCCGTCTCCAAATTTTCGGATATTATCTCAAATTTTTTTCGTTCCAGAGCCAATGCTGTCGCTAATGAATCACAATGCGCTCGGTTTTTAAAGTTTTTTTGATTTTTAAAACGAAATCTTTTTTTTCCCAGTTTTAACGTCGTTTCCGAGGCACCTGATGGTATTTCATCAAGGGCCTTTTTAAAATGATCAATTGTTTCTTGTCGTCCTTTTTCGCCAATTAATAATTGCTTCTGATTTGTATTTAAAGCTAAATCACTCTCCAAAATATCACGAATTTGTGACAGCATTTGTTCTTGTTTTAGTAGCAAGTGGTTCTCCTTGTTATCAAAAACACAGATCGTTCCAAAAACGCGGTGGTCCGGAAATTTTATCGGATAACCTAAATAAGTCACGATCTCCGGTCCAAACGCCAAACTGTCGCTTTGATTTGTTATCGTTTGCACCTTGTTGGCTAAACATCTTTGTAGTTTTTTGATCACGCTTTCACAATATCGATTACCTCCAATGATTTCAACCGCATGATCGTCTGCACCGTATTTCGCTCGACTTGAAATTAATAGTTTACACTGACCATGCTCTTTTTGAGTTATTATAACCGCCTGTGCACAAAAATAATTAACTAACAAATCCGCCATATTTTGCCATTTATTAATAAAAGCAACTCGATCATTCCCCAAAAGATGTTCATTGTTTTTCATCATCACTTCGCCGCCTTTCGTAATAAATATTGTGCTCGTTCATTTGGGAAAAACCGTATTTCGATTAACATGTGATCAAAACAAACTTAAATCTGTCACATTATAAAACTTCAACAGATTATAAAAACAATCGAAATTCGAGTATAAAAAAGATAATCAATTGTATTCAAATTTATTAATAATAATTTGAGCATAATCGATCCTAACAAAACGAGTGCTTTTAAACGAATACTTGAATATTAAATTATAGCCATAATCTTTTTTTTATTATACAATATAATCTCAAAAAAATATATCCAAGACTAAGCGGTTATCACTTTTTTTATTGTACCAGTTATCTACAACTTTATCGCAATCGTATTCGATAATATCTTATTTATGTTTTACACGATCAGTTTTTTTATAATTCTTTCATTTTGATCAAATTGATTATTCACTCCCCAAATGGATATATAATTAAATAAAAGCACGGTCTCGAAAAAGCAAAATGAAGGAGATTTTTATGAAAATTATTGCAATTAATGGCAGTCCGCGAAAAAAGGACAATACTGCTACGCTACTCGAAAAAGCCCTGGAAGGTGCGGCCAACAAAGGCGCCCAAACCAAACTTATCCATCTCTACGACCTCAACTATAAAGGTTGTCTCAGTTGCTTTTCCTGTAAACGCCTTGGCGGTAAAAGCTACGGTAAATGTGCCGTAAAAGATGATTTGTTCGATGTCTTCGATCAGATCGAAAAAGCCGATGCCCTCCTATTAGGCTCCCCGATCTATTTTGGCGAAATTACCGGAGCTATGCGCTCTTTTCTGGAACGATTATTTTTTCAATACCTTGTTTATGATAAAGCTCATACCGTTCTTTTTCCCGGAAAATTAACTACCGGTTTTATTTTTACGATGAATGTTCCTGAACAACTCCTCAAAGAAATCAAATACGACATGAAATTCAAAGGTTATGAAGGCATTCTCAAACGTTTCTTCGGTGCTGCTAAAACGCTTGTTGTCACTGATACCTGGCAATTTGCAGATTATTCCAAATATGAAACTTCCAGTATTGATATCGATGCTAAAGCCGCTCGCCGCCGCGATGTTTTCCCTTTAGACTGTGAAAAGGCCGCCACGCTTGGCGCCGAATTAGTAACTCCGGAAATTACTTTTTCACCTTCACAAGAAGTATAGCAATCACGTTTCGCTTTTTATGTCACGACTTATGGCCCTCAAAATTAATCACTTTGAGGGTTTTTAGCGGTATGATCCCTTTTTTCACCGTTTGTGGCGTTAACCGCAGTTACTTCTTTTTGTTTAGATCATTACTTTTCTTGAAAAACGTCCCTAATGCTATGCCAAAACATAAACCTAAAGATATTCCCACCGCGAGCTGATCAACCATTAACCCAAAAGCGATCCCTAAACATAAACCCAACGGCAAAAAGTTTTCTGAACAATCTTCTTTTTTACGCTTCGCTTCAGGGAGGTGTTCAACTTGATCGTTATTATTTTCGCGTTCTTTTTTGAGTTCATCTTTATGTTCAGACATATCTTTCCTCTTTCTGCTTTTTAATGATCATCATCCGTTGACTAAAATCATTGCTGTTATCTCGATCATTATTTATGTTTTCAAAAATAAATATGTTCGTTTCGTTAATTTTTTTCATTATATCATGTTGCCTTGCGGATGACAATTACCGCCGCTAAAACTACCTTAACAGTTACTTTTTTATTTGCCCGTAAAAAACGGAGAATAAATTCCATTAAGGATCTATTCTCCGCTTTTTTTAATCTTTTTACGCTTCGCTGTCAGGTATATATTTGAAAATCGGCTGTCGCACTGCTTTTACCTCATCCAATCGTTTAACAATCGTATCATGAGGGGCTTCTTTTAACAGTTCGGGACTTGCCGCGGCTTCCTTAGCAATCTGTTGCATCGCCGCAATAAATTCATCCAGCGTTTCCTGACTTTCCGTTTCGGTTGGTTCGATCATCAATGCCTCTTTAACAATTAAAGGGAAATAGATAGTCGGCGGATGATAGCCAAAATCAATTAGTCGTTTGGCAATATCCAGTGCCGAAACCCCAAAGCTGGTTTGTTTTTGGGCTGAAAAAACAACCTCATGCATACAAACTTTACCATAAGGCAAATCAAAACTATCCTGCAATTTGGCTCGGATATAATTGGCATTAAGCACTGCTGTTTCCGAAGCTTCCCGAAGTCCAACCGCTCCCAATGAGCAAATATATGCGAAGGCTTTAACGACGACCCCAAAATTTCCATAAAATGATTTTATTCTGCCAATCGAAAGGGGTCGGTCAACATCCAGAAAGTAGCCATTTTCATTTATTTCAATAACCGGTTTAGGCAAAAATGGCACCAATTCCTTTTTGACGCCAACCGGACCTGAACCGGGACCACCGCCACCATGCGGGGTACTAAAGGTTTTATGCAAATTCAGATGCACCACATCAAAACCCATGTCGCCCGGGCGAGTTTTTCCCATAATGGCATTCATGTTGGCGCCGTCATAATAAAGCAGACCGCCGGCTTGATGAATAATCTCGGAAATCTCGACAATCCCCGTTTCAAACAAACCTAAGGTACTGGGATTCGTCAGCATCAGTCCGGCGATCTCATCGCTCATCAGCGCTTTCAACGCTTCGATATCAACCCCGCCGTCTTCATTCGATTTCACTTCAACGACATCAAATCCTACCACTGCGGCTGAAGCCGGATTGGTGCCATGGGACGAATCCGGCACAACAATTTTTGTTCGTTTCAGATCCCCGCGATTTTGATGATAAGCTTTAATAATCATCAGTCCCGTCATTTCACCATGTGCACCGGCCGCTGGCTGTAATGACACCCGTGCCATTCCGGTAATTTCGGCCAGCATTTGGTCAGCCTTATATAAAAGTTCCAAACAACCTTGTGCGGTTTTTTCTGGCTGATAAGGATGCATTCTGCTAAAACCGCTATATTTGGAAACATCTTCATTAACCTTGGGATTATATTTCATGGTGCAGGAACCTAAGGGATAAAAACCGGAATCCACGCCATGATTCATTTGCGATAAGGCCGTAAAATGACGGATCGTATCCACCTCACTAACTTCTGGTAATGCCGGGACGTGATCTCTTAAAAATGCTGCCGGAATGATACTGGATACGGCAACTTCTGGCACATCGCAGGCCGGTAATAGATTTGCTTTTCGGCCCGGTACTGATTTCTCAAAAATTAATGCTTCTCGCTTAATCACAATTGCTCACCGCCTTTTTTACTAAATTATCAATTTCCGCCCGGGTGCGTTTTTCAGTCACGGCCAGAAGCCAGCCATTAGGCAGCTCCGGATATAACTGCTCTATTGCATAACCGCCAATGATTTGCTCTGCAAGTAGTTGGTTGTTTAATGTTGCTGTATCGACGGCACTGGTTACGACAAATTCCTTGAAAAAAGGTGCCGTGAAAAGCGGTTTGAATTTGCCCGATTGGAGCAGTTGATCATGGAGGTAATGGGCCTTGTTGAGACAAAGTGTTGCTACTTCTTTTAATCCCTGTTTACCCAACATCGTCATGTAAATGCTGGCGGCCAAGGCATTTAACGCCTGATTTGAACAAATATTGGAGGTTGCCTTATCTCTGCGGATATGTTGTTCGCGCGTCTGCAACGTCAATACAAAAGCCCGCTTACCCTGATGATCGGTTGTTTCGCCAACGATCCGGCCCGGCAACTTTCGCATCAATTTTTTTGACGTTGCCATAAAACCAAGACCCGGTCCCCCAAAACTGATCGGATTCCCGAGGCATTGACCATCACCAACAACGATATCAGCATTTAATTCCCCCGGTGATTTTAATAACGCCAGGGAGATCGGATCGACACTGGCAATGAGCAGTGCTTTCTGTTTGTGCGCCAGTTCTGCCGCCATTCCGACATCTTCGATGATCCCAAAAAAATTAGGATTCTGAACGATAACGGCTGCCGTTTGATCGGAACACTCAGCCGCCAGGCTGGACATGTCAAGGCTACCATTCGTATAACCGATTTCCTTCACGGTTATCCCTTTGAACTTTGCATAAGTTTTTATGACCTCCCGACTCTCCGGATTAACGGTGTTGGCAACCAGCACTTCGTTTCTTTTGGTCTGCTGGCAAGCCATCGAGACTGCTTCAGCCAAAGCGGTGGCCCCGTCATACATCGAAGCATTGGCTATATCCATACCGGTTAGTTCGCAAATCATTGACTGAAATTCAAACACGGCTTGAAGGGTCCCTTGGCTGATCTCCGGCTGGTATGGCGTATAGGCGGTGTAAAATTCCTGTCTGGCAATCAGGTTTCCAACCGCACTGGGAATAAAATGATCATAAGCTCCAGCGCCAAGAAAGCACGTGTAATCATCCAGGTTGGCATTTTTCCCCGCCAACTCACGCATATAAGTGGTCAGTTCCATTTCCGACAACGCCGGCGGCAGATCAAGGTCCCGACTTAAACGGACGGGTTCTGGAATATCGGCAAAAAGATCCGCGATCGAATCCATTCCCAACGCCGCAAGCATGTTTTTTTGTTGCTCTTCTGTATTCAAGATATAAGATGCCATCTGTTTTCTCCCTTTATAGTGTGGACTTTAACTTATCCAGTTGCGCCATAATGTCATCATCATTAAAACAATATTTCAGTTCGGTAAAATTGCTCCGCAGTTGTTTAACATCGTCGATCACGTCTTTATTTCTTAAGATCACATCAGCCATCAATGCTGCGGTCTGTTCAAATTCCTTTGTCCCAAAACCAAAGCGGGTCATTTCCGCAACCCCGATGCGAATCGCGCCCGAAGCGGTAAAACCTTCTTCTTCCGGAGTTGCCTGATAGTTGATGATGATGTTATTACGTTCAAGCCGATTAGCGACATCCGGTCCGATACCATAACCAACCCGAACCACTACCTGATGCGTTTCAGTATAGGAAATAGCCGGGTCACCAACGACATCGAGTCCTGCATCAGCTAAACATTTGGCAAAATATTTGGCATTGTTGATAACATTTTTTTGGTATTCATCTTTAAAATAATTCATTTCATAGGTTGCCATTAACAACCCCAACATCGTTCCTAAATGATGGTTGCTGACACTTCCTGGGAAAGCTCTGGTTTCAATGGTTTCCCAAAGGCCATATTTATAATCTTCGGGATCATAATTTCCGGCAATAATTCCACGCTGGGTCCCAAAAAAGGTTTTGTGCGTCGAACCCGTCACCAGTTCTGCTCCTTCTTCAAAAGGATTCTGGAAGTGATCGCCGACCAACCCCAATACATGGGCCATATCATACATAATCACTGAATTCAATTTCTGCTCGTCAACGAATTTTTTGATTTCCCGAACCGGTTCTTTATGCAATACCATGCTCTTACCAAAAATAATCAGTTCCGGTTTATATTGAGCAATGACCTTTTTTGTTTCTTCAACATCAATTTTGAAGTGATTATCTTTTTCAACCGGGAAATTAACCACTGCCGTTTTTTCAGTCACCGGATCAATAGCAATATAATCGTGTAAAGCCCCCATCGGCTGGGCACTCAAATGTCCGCCTTTGATGATATGATTGTTTAACACATAACCTAACCGAGCCGGATCTTTTTTTCGGTTGACGCGGTTTTTATAGTCCATCAGAGCGCTGAATACTGCGGTATTGGCCATTTGACCGCTGATCACCCGAGTTTCTACTTCGGCACAATTTAAATATTTTTTCATTTCGGCCATTAACAGATGTTCAATTTCATCGATAAAAGCGGTCCCCTGATAATAAAAAACATCATAATCATAAAAGGATTTTGTTTTCTTGTGTTCCGCATACCGAAATGACGGGTCCATAATTGATAACAGTCGAACCGCTGGTGAATGTGACTGTTCCGAAGGAATCAGATTAATGGTTTGATGCTGGCGTAAGATCGTATTTTCATAACTTCTTTCCAACAAATTGATTGCTTTAGTTTTATAATCAGCAGCACTGTCAAACTCGCGTTCAACTTCAACGCCATAAATAATCGGTCTGGCAAATGGCGGTGCATCACTTTTCATATGATAAGGGGCAATCACTGCTTTTACCATCTTGCCGCGAATTTCCACTTCCACCGCATCGTTGAGTTCAACATCACCGTCGACCAACGCCAGAGCGATCGCCCGCATAGCCTTCTCGTCGGTAATTTTACTGTCCAGTCCATAACCTTCGGCTTTTAAATACGGCACCATCGTGGCACTGGTGATATAACCGACTTCTTTACCATCTTTAAACACTTTGCAACCAGCTCGGGCAACACCTCTGCCGGTAATCGCCAACGATCGGACAATCCGCGGTAATTCGGACAGATCGGCTAACTCTCGTTCCATGATCTTTTTAAAACCTATATACTGTTTGGCCAAGGCTTCTCTGCCAATGTAATCACCTTTGGCATCTGCAAAACTGACTGCAAATTTAGCCAGCGGGCAGGAAAAAATCGGAATTTCATGGCCGTCAATATCAAGCCCCAATTCATGGCCATACAATGGCAAACCGGCTTCCAGTCTTAAGGTATCGCGGGCGCCAAGGCCAATTGCCATCGCTCCCAGTTCCAATAGTTTTTCCCATATTTCAGGACCTTGGGCCGCTTTTGCAAATAATTCAAAGCCCAACGGTTCCCCGGTGTAACCGGTTCGTGCAATTAATAATTCCTGGCCTTTATAATCAAGGATTCCCAAAGCATTTTTAAGCGGTTCGGTGAGAAATTCATAACCGGTCAATTTTTTTAGGATGTTTTTTGATTCCGGTCCCTGCAATGAAATCATCGCGATTTCACTGGATTGATTACTAATTGTCGCGTCAAAAGCGGCGATTTCGGTATTCAAGTGTTGCCAATCTTTTTCAGCGTTAGCGGCATTTACCACCAGCAGATATTCGGTTTCCTTAAAGCGATACAAATAAGCGTCATCCAGTGCGCCGCCGTTCTGGTTCTGAATCATCGTATACTGAGCCTGCAGCAAATCCAGAGCAAAAACATTATTGGTTAAAACATATTGCAGAAATGCTGTCGCTTCCGGGCCGGAAACGATGAATCTGCCCATATGGGAAACATCAAAAATTCCGGCTTTGATTCTGGTATTAACGTGTTCGTCAACAATTCCGGTTGGATATTGGATCGGCATTTCCCATCCGCCAAAATCCACCAGAGTTGCTCCCGCTTTGACATGATTGTCATAAAATAGTGTGCGTTTTAAATTTTCCAATTTCAATCTCCTGTCCGTTTTATTTATTGGGATGGTTACAATTTAGTCATTACAAATTTTTTCATAATCAGCAGCATTAAGCAGTTCATCCAATTCTTCCTGGTTGTCCATTTCAATACAGATCATCCAGTTTTCAAAAGCATCGGCATTCAACAACTCTGGTTCATCAGCCAGGGCTTCATTCACTTTAATAACCGTCCCCGACACTGGCAAATAAACGTCAGAAGCCGCTTTTACTGATTCAACGGTTCCAAAGGCTTCATCCTTTTCAATTTTAGCCTCAAGCTCCGGCAATTCCACATAAACAATATCTCCCAGTGAATGTTGGGCATAATCGGTGATCCCAATCGTTGCGAC
Source organism: uncultured Acetobacterium sp. (assembly GCA_965140355.1). Lineage (GTDB taxonomy): Bacteria > Bacillota > Clostridia > Eubacteriales > Eubacteriaceae > Acetobacterium. Next base: position 883,644 of record OZ223194.1, read on the forward strand.
ATTCCCGTCTACTTTTACCCACTCATGATCATTCGAATATTTCAGACCTTCAATAATTTTCATTTTTTTCCTCCGTTATTTTTTTATTATTTTTAAACCAAAACCTTATTTAGACCGAATTTTGGGTAAACAAAAAAGCAGAAAGCTAATGCCTTCTGCTCTGTTATTAACCTGAGAGATTCTTTCCCATTTTGGAAGTTGCCCCTTCGGTGCTACGCTTTCCAGAGTTATGTCCAGTTACGGTCCATTTTACCTGAGATCATCACAGATTTTATGGCTAAAAATCTGTTTATTCCTTCGGCGCTGCATCCACATGCAGACTCTCCCGTATCTTTCATCCATTTGCATTTATTAAATTTTAATGCCCATTTCTTTTCCATACTTTTTAAGTTTATGTGAGTATACACTTTGCCAGACCGATTGTCAACGGCTCTAATGTATTTTAAAAATCCATTCTGATTTATCACTTTTGATTAGCAGCGATATTTTAAGGCCCGGGAATAATAAACTTAAAACGGGTATACTTCCCCAGCTCTGTAACGATTTCGATTTTTCCGCCGATTGCTGCTATTTCGGCCTTAACTGCCGCCAAACCGAAACCCCGACCAGAATACAAGTCAACTGTATTTTTCGTTGAAAAATCATCGCGAAAAATGATTGCTAAAATTTGTTCTCTGGTCAACTCATTCATTTCAGTGGCTGAGTAGATTCCCTTTTCCATGGCCTTTTTACTGATGGCATCAAGATCGACGCCCCGGCCATCATCAGCCAGGCAGATCAGCAATTGATTTTCCTGTTTTTCCAGTTCGCAAATGATTTGGCCATATTCCGGTTTTCCAGAACAAAAACGTTCATCTGGCGTTTCAATCCCATGGTCAGCAATATTACGAAAAACATGTACCAGTGATTTAATAAAGTTAGCATATCGCTCTCGATTGATAAAAATATCCGCCCCGGTAATTTTAATTTCACCGATATTTTTACCAAAGCGTTCTGCCAACCCTTTGATATATTCATTATAATCTTTAATGACTTCTTTAATATTAATGTAAAAAAGACTCTCTAATAATTCTAAAATAGCGGTTTGTTCAGCTCCCTGAAACGCTCTTTTAATTTTATTTTTGATGTCCGTGATTCGTTGCAAACTGACGGCTGATACTTCTTCTTTTTCAAAATAATGCCGGCCCAACGCTTCGGTAATAATCAACCGATCTTTAGCTAATAATTGCTCACAATCAAGCTGTGTTAGTAGCGCCTGAATCGCTGCTAAATTAATGGTGTCCTTGTTTTTTTGCAGCTCACTTAACGCATCTTCCACCCGATGCAGTTCAAGCGATGTATGATGCAGCGAATTAAGCGCAAAATCACCTTTCATCGTATGAACAACCCGAAAAAGATGCTGCAAAATTAATTGCGGTGGCTGATGGCTGGCCAGTAATGTTAAAGCGTCCTCTTTAACAAACTGCTGCAATTCCTCGATCGCCTGAGTTATTTCATTTTTACTGCTGATCGCCCGAACGATCAGTTTAATATTATTTTTTTCTTCGGCATTTTTAATTTCCAACGCCTTTTTCTCGGTAATGTCAGTCAAAATCAGCATGATCGATTTTTTGATTTCATTAGGAATTACTTTAAATTCCGTTTGAATATAACGATCGTTAATACTAATTTCGGTTGGCAAAATTGACAAATAAACCCTATTTTTGACTTTATTGTTATCTCCGAAGACATTTATAAAGACATTTTCCATCATCTCAATCGCATCGGGATCAACAAATTTTTTCATTAATTCTAAAAAATGCTGCTTACCAATCGGAAAACCAAATATTCTGTCACATTCCCGACTGTATTCTTCGGAAATAATCAAATCACGACCAAAGAAAAGAAACCCCTGCCCGGTATGATCTAAAAGATTTTTGATCGCCTCATTTTTTTGCTCAATTTCGATCCGATGTCGTTTTTCAGCTTCATTTCTTTGGGTCAAAATATCCTGTTGTTTGTTTAACAGTTTTATTTCTCGTTCCTTTGTTTTAGACATTTCAATAAGGAATTCTCTAATATTAACGACTCCGGCATAATTTTGATTTTCCAGAATGACGATAAAGTCATAAATGCTCTCCTGCTTTCGATTCATCGCAATAAAACCGAGTTTCGCCATCTCACAGTTTTTATCCACACAGGTGATATTCTCTTTCATCAGCAGGGTAACTGCACGATTCATATATAAAGCATAACCAAATTGCCGGCCGATTTTTTGATACAAATCATTACGCATTAAAATACCGACTGGTTTTTCGCCGTCAATAATAACAACCCCTTCCGCTTCTTTATTTTGCTCAAAATATTGATGAATGGTGCAACCATTCTCGCTTACCGAAAAAGTTGGTACCGCTTGTATCAATTTAGCAACGGTTTCAATCATGGGAACTCTCTCCCTTTTACAATTATTCTAATGCCTCAGCTATGGCGCTAATCACCTGATCTTCGGCAAAAGGTTTGGTAATATAATTCCTAGCCCCAGCATTTAGCGCTTCGAGGATGGTACTGCCCTTGCCCAACGCCGTAATCATGACCACGCGGGCCAAAGGATCAACTGTGATAATCTCCTTTAATACGGTCAATCCATCTACATTAGGCATGGTAATATCCATCGTCACCAAATCCGGTGATAACTCTTCAAATTTTTGTAGCGCGATAACACCATCGCTACCTTCGCCAATAATTTCATGATTGGCAGTTTCCAGAATTGTTCTTAACCGTTTTCGGGATATTGCTGAGTCGTCCACAATAAGTATTTTAGCCATCAGAAAACCTCCTTTTAATGATTTGCTTAGTCATATTCTTTCTTTATTTTCCGCTTCTTTTTCACTGAAAACTGGCGTTACATCAGCAAAAATAAAATCGATCTTGCCAAAACTTAAATGACAGGGAATTACATATAATTTTCCAACTGCGTTAGCAATCCCTGCCGTTTTCACTTCGGTCACCAGCAGATCCAATTCAATTCCTTGATGAGCTAACTGTGATAAAAATAACCCGTTATGGCAATTCATAAATTCACCCAATGAATCTTTAGCCAAAGCATTCATCCCGTCCAATGTTTCTTCGGCATAAATAGAAGCGAATCGTGCTAACACTGTTTCCGTAGCGGCGATTCCGCTAAAAAAACAATATTCACCTTTTGTTCCCTGAGTGACCAGATACTCAAATGGATAGGAATCAACTGCCACCGCTTCTTCCATTCTAATTTCATCATCAATAAAACGAACGATGTTTCTGAGAAAAAGTTCAAAGTATTCACGCAATATTTTATTGTGCTGACCCGATAAGGGTTTGAGAAAAATCTCCGCGATCTGCGAAATATCATTATTTTTTAAAGCCTGAATTTCATCGTTTGTCAATTGCGAATCCTGTCGATATTGAAGCAGCACTTCTTCGTATTTCTCAAAACTGAAAAAACCCTTCTCAATGAGAATCTGACCTAACAAAACATTTGACTTTTTCTGTGCCTTTAAAAGCTCATTTAATTGATTTTCCGTGAGATACCCTTCGGCAATCGCCAATTCGCCAAATTTTTGGTCCTTTGCGACCTGGAACCGATGTATTTTTTCAACTTGCGTTGCCGTCATATAACCAGCATCAATCGCCAAAACACCCAATTTCACCTTAGCCGATTGCTGTTCTGTTAATACCACTCTGAGTTCTTCTGGTTTGATTAAATCTTTCTCTAAAAGATAATTGCCAAAATACTGATTAAACATAAAAAATCCTTTCACAATAGATTCTCAAAACTTTTATTATAATTTGTCATAACACAAAAAATCGCTTATTCCTAAGCACTCCTTGATATCATCAATTTAACATAACCACGTTACCGTTTGATAAAATTTTTGTTATCGGCGGGTTAAATCTAGCAGATCCGATTAATAATGGATTAGCATAAAATCATGAATTTGTTCGTCCTATTTTATCTTATCGCGATAATCGACACTTCGTCACCAACTTGAAACCGGCCACGAGTCGAGCCTCCATTTTCTTTATCAATTAAAAAAGATGCTCCAAAAGTGTAAACTTTTGAGGGCATCCTCTTCTAATCTAATAAATATTTTTTTCGATCCCAGTCTTCATTTATAACAGATCCGGGCTCCATTTATCTTTTATAATCGGATCGTATTAATCGGCTAATATCTCATGACCACTATCCGTGACTAACACCGTAATTTCCCACTGAGCTGATGGCATTCCATCGGCTGTATAAATGGTCCAACCGTCATTATCATCTACAAAAACCTGATCCGTTCCCATGTTTACCATTGGTTCAATCGTAAATACCAGGCCCGGGACCAACAACATATCGGTTCCTTTTTTTGAAACATAACTGACCCACGGTTCCTCATGAAATTGCAACCCAATCCCATGTCCACCGATTTCTTGTACTACTGTGTATCCATTATTTCTGGCATGTTCATGCACTGCTTGTCCCATATCGCCTAAAAATCCCCACGGCTTTATTTGCGCCAATCCTAATTCTACACATTCCTTTGTTACCGCTACCAGTTTCTTTTTTTCGGGGCTTACATTTCCAATACAGAACATTCTTGATGAATCTGAGAAAAAGCCTTGGTATATTGTTGACACATCAATATTTATAATATCGCCGTCTTTAAGATAAACCTCACTTGATGGGATGCCATGGCAAACTTGATCATTGATTGAAGTACATACACTTTTCGGAAACCCTTCAAAATTTAATGGAGCCGGAAGGCCTCCCAAGGCTATCGTTTTTTCATAAATCAGACGATCAATTTGTTCCGTTGTCATTCCGACTCGTAGCTGATCAGATATAAAATCTAAAACGGCGCGATTGATTTCGCCACTTTTTCTTATGCCCATAATTTGTTCCGCATTTTTTATAATTTTTCTCGATGGAATCATACACCCTTGGGTTTCATACCATGAGAGCTTTTCATCAAAAGACTCATGACATTTTTTATATTTCATTCCGCTTTCACACCAACATAAATCATTTCGTCCAATTTTCTTTTGCATTAAAACTATTCCCTTACCTTTACTGGGGGGTGTTCAATTATCTATTTGAGCTTTCTCAACTATTGAAATTTCTGGTAACAATTTACGGTATTGAAATGGTGTATACCCATAAACACGTACAAAAGCCCTTGTAAATGCTTCATGTGATGAAAATCCATATTGCATCGCAATGTCAATAATACGATTTTTTGTTTTCTGTAACGCCATCGCGGCCATACTTAGCTGCCGTTTCTGAAGATAATCTTTGAATGAAATACCAACATACTCATGAAACTTAGTCGAACAATAACAAGGTGAATACCCTACAAAATTGGACATTTCTTCCAGTGTCGGATCAGCTTCTAAATTTTCTTCAACCCAATCAACCATCGTTTCAATTGTTTTACTAGACAATCCGATTCACTCCCTGTCACTATTATAGCTTTTTTTAGATTTCAAAACTTGATTCCCGTTTCAATTTTTTCAAGATCAATTAAATAAAACACCGCAATTTTTGTTCATATCCGAGCAAATAATCACTTCCATTATAATATGAAAAAGAACTGCACACAAATAAATCATCGTATAATATTCTCAATGCAACAAAAAAATGTAAAATTCTTTATACTCATTAATCTCCGGAAAACTTTTTGTTGGCTTTGCAAAATTTATTAAGAAAAACGCTCATTTCTTATTTTTCAAAAAAATCTTAGTTCACTACAAAAAAATATATAAATTTCAACAACGGAGCGCATAAATATAAAAAATATAGTAACTTAATAATAATAAAATAATGATAGGAATAGCTTTATTATTAGTGGTATTAAGCAATGGATTTGTTTCATGGTATAGCTCAGCTTTAATATTAAAAAATAAAAATCAGCCTTGACCTGACACCGTAGCAATTCAGGGATCTGATGATCCGATCGTTAAAATTGTTTATGGGCAGTGCAACAGCTAGTGGGGCTTAACGGTTTTTAAAGCCATTTTTTCGCCATGTTTAATAAAACATGGTGTGGGCTGTTTATTACATCGGTCGGAAATTCATACCATTGATGCAATCGGAAAAAATCCTCAAACCAACGTCACCGATTTGTCAAATTATCTCGGTATAACAAAAAGTGCACTCTTACCGATGATTGACAAGCTGATAAAAAAGCTGATTCTTAAAACGGTATTGTCAAAGCGTGATACCCCAGTTGCCTTAAATCTCACTGATAATGATACCTATTATAAAAGCTGGGAAAAAGTCATCAACGCTGGCGCTAAGCAGATTCTCCCGGTCCGCATAGATCTGATTTCTTGTCAACGACTCATTAAGATAGATGATCCTTCTTTTTGAATAGCCTTTGCTGGTCTTCCATTTCCTCCGCTGTCCAGCTTTTCAACCAATTTATCTGGCAGTGTCTGCCCATTATAACAACAGGCAGCAAAACCCAGCTATTTATTTGCAACAACTTGAGAACTTTGTTCATTTTCTATTTTTTCACCTTTCAACGAATTGATTCCGTTTAGCCAATGCCCTTATTCTAGCGATTTCATTACGTTTTTATTATATCATCATAATCCTAAAATCGAGCAAAAAAACATCCGAATATCTCGCTAAGCTTAAGCTTTCCTGCCGCGATCATTTCATGTTTTTGATTATCTTTCCGTGATCATTGAAAAAAAGCAGCATAAGTTCCATTAATATATATCGCACTATCCCCTAATGGATTACAATCAATTGCTAATGTATGTCCTCCTGCTGTTACTGAACCGATCGTTCCATTATTCCCCGGCACAATCGTAAATGTATACGCACTATTCACATAATCACTGCCACCATCGGTAACGATTAAGTTGCCATTTTTAAATTGATAATACAAAACAAATCCACTTGATTCAGTCATCTTCCAGGTACCTTCGATATTATTTTCAAATTGTGTCCGTTCAGCAGCGTCAGAAGATTCCACCGTGGGGTTTATATTTGTTTGTTCTTGCGTGGCTGATTGTTCAATTGCAATCGTGTAAGCTATTGTTTTTATTTCACTTTGATTGCCGTTTTTATCTATTGCCCTGCTTTTTAGTGTGGTATTTGTTTTTAAAACAATGGGACTTTCATATTTACTTGATTTTGCCGTTGGATCGGAACCATCAATGGTAAAATAAACTTGAATATCTTCCCCATTCGGTTTACTTATTTCAACTACTTGTTCTGATGTGTAACTTCCTGCATTTAATGAATACGATGGCGGCTCTATAATAACTTGATTTTCTGCATTTTTGTCTACCCCAGATGATACCGTTTTATTAAACAAAGTATGTCCCTGACCAAACCACCAAAATAATAAGCCTCCAATTAAAGCAATTGACACCACTATCGCCGAAATAATAATAATTGCTGTCTTGGATGATTTTTTTTGTGTTTCTCTTTGTTGCAGAAAGTTTGTTTTTTGCTTGATTTCATTATTTTGAACGGTTTCATCTAAATAATCCATTGTCTCCGTATCAAACCCACATTCACCGCAAAATCGTTCTGTATTTTCTATTTTCGCTCCACACTTTGGACAAAACTTCAGTTCATTCATGATTTCCCTCCCGTGTTGAAAATATAATCCAACCGTTTCAGATCTGCCTACTTTCCAGAAACTCTGACATTTTTAGAACACTTCTTTAAAATATAGTCTTTTATAAATTGGAAATCTTCTTTATCCGCATATATCTGATTTCTCGTCAATGACTCGTTGAGATAGATGGTATGTCTTTTTGAATTGATTTTTACCGACTTTACTTTCTTAAAACTCGTGTAGAGACTCTGCTTTGTAGCCCCCATAAGACCCGCTCCAGCGGCCGAAATATTTCCGCCGGAAAGTCCGATTAACGCCGTAAGAAATCCCATCGCCTGGGCTTTTTTAAATTGTTTAGCCAACTGGATGTGGTGAATCCCTCGCTCATCCATTTTAAATAAGACATAATATTTTCCCCCATAAAGGAGTCCCAACAGAAGATATCCAAAGGTTGCAAGCACCATTAAAATACCGCTGGTAATCCCTAAAACGGTAAAAAACGCTTTTAATGCCTGTCCAATATCCTCTTCCACCAATGTAAGAAAAAACATCAACAATGCCGGAAAACTACCAGAGATTAATAGCACCTTGTAGGTGGTTATCAGAACAGCTGGATTTTTCCAAAACGAATATTTGTACATCCATTGGTAGCCGCCTTTATGATCTTTTGTCACATTGAGACTAACTTTTTCAATAACCTCTGGGAGATTATTTTCCTTGACTGCAGACATTTGTTGACAACTATCTTTTTCTTCAACTTGAATTCTTTTAATCGGTTCGCCACAATTTTGACAAAAATTTCCGTCGCCATTTTGTTCGAATCCACAAGCAACACAAATCATATTTCAACTTCCTCTTTTCTAGGTTTGTATTTATTGCCAAAATAACCTTATTGCATATCCTGTTATTCTAATATTTTTTTACCTGTGTTATAATAAATCAATTCAAACAAAAATCAACTGACGATGGAGAATTTGAAATGAACTTTCCTAAAACTTTCTTTTGTTCCCAATGTGGATCTAAATTAAAGGGCAACAACCAAAAATGTCCCCATTGCGGATTTAATTTCCAATCTAAAAACCCTTACGGTGACAAGGAAGCCCTGGGATCAGGGGGAATTGGATGGTCTGATAAAATTAATGACCCATTATACGCAAAATATCAATATAATAAACGAAAGGTCATTCTTCTTTTTTCCATGGTTTTAATCATCGCAATTCCTATCCTTTTGGTCAGTATAGGAGATCTGGAGTTAAACCAGGAAGGCTTCTTTGTTATTGCTATTGTGACCTCTATGTTTTTTTTAATTGCCTTTTTCTCCATTCGAGACACCAAACGTTATGGTAAAGAATGGGAAGGCATTGTCATAGATAAAAAAGAATCGCTTCAAACCAAAAACAAAATTCAAAGAAATGTGATAATAATACAATTAGAAAACCATAACATCAAGGAGCTTTCGTTTGCCGACAACCTGACTCATTATGCATATTATAATATTGGCGATCGAATCAAAAGTCATAATAAAAAAAACATCCATACCATTGAGAAATTCGATAAATCAAAAGATGTAATTCTCTTTTGCCCTTCCTGTGGTTATCTTTGTGATAGCAGAGACAATTATTGTCGGGCCTGTGGTTCTCCATTACTTAAAGGTTCTGAAAAAATAAATATTATTCCGTTTTAATCAACAATTAAAACCATCGATCGTTCCAAAGGAATCAAACACTTTTCTGTTCAATCAGGATTGACATGATTTTTTTGTGTTGCCACCTGAACGGCCTTACCGCAGGTTGTACAAAATTTGACATTTTCTCTCAGCGATGACCCACAATATGCACAATAATGGATCTTCTTATCGGGTATTGGTTCATTCATAACGTCTTGTCGACTTTTTGGTTTCTGGATTGTTGCCCCGCATTTCGAACATAATTTCGCATTACTTTCGAGTATGTTCCCGCAATTGCGACAATGAATCGGCCGTATAATACTGGAAACCGGTGCTGAATTTTCTTCAAAATCAACGGATTCTTCTTCATCAGGGATCATCCCATCCGAATAATCACCCCTATTTAACAGACTATAAAAATACAAAAATGCTGTTTCAACATTCAAACTAATAAGCAACGGTTGCTCTGTTAATTCAATGCCCCACAAAAAGTTGCGGGTTCTGAAAACAACCAACCCGATTGCTGTTAGCGCTTCTTCGTCATAATAAAAACTTCTCAAACCAGAAAAGACTTCCGGTTCCGCCAATCCAGGGATCAGTAGCCCTTCCGGGGCTGGCAGTTTTATAACTCCATCCACTGTTTTTTCGAAAATCCCATGACTACACAATTCATCTATTCCTACATCGATATCAAACATTTCTGTCAAACGATCAATGGCCAGTACATTGGAAGTAAGCCAACGGGGGTCAGGTTCATTGATAGCCTGTGCTGCTGCCCCTTTAATTCCAATAATTGTCAACGGATCGACTGCTGGTTTTTTTTCAAGCAATGAAATCATTCTGTTAATGCCATAGAGATCTGCTCCAGCCAGGAGTGCATACAGGGCATTACGGCTTAATACCAAGCTGGTTCCCAATGTTTTTAAAACAGTGTCATTATCAAAAAAAACGATTAGACTTTCAATAAATTCATCAATTTTCATTCCCTTAAGAGTGACTTCCATTTCCCCCATCCCCACTGATACACAACCCTTTTCACTCGTACATACCGCTGTATTAACCATTCCCTCGTCCCTTTGGGTCAGGCTGATGGTTGTGATATTTCCCGGAGAAAGCAGGATTTCCAAAATACTTCTAAGCGATTCGTCCACTTCAATCCCATCTGGATTCCCACCCTTTGGCAGATTTAGATAGGTGGATAATCGATTGCTCTTGATCCCCCATGCCTGTCCCAAGACCCGAATCGACTGACCAGACAGTTTAAACTCATTTATCTCAATATTTTCCATGTTTATACCTCCTTGTCTTTCTCAAATGTTTTCAAAATAGTCTCATTAAATTTTTTCTCAATATTCTTTGCTGTTTCAGTATTCTCCACGGTGTTTTTTAGTGCCTCCTTGCCGGTATTTTCAACAAAGTTATCCTTAACAACCTTATCCAATTCCCCTTTGGCTTTTTTTACTTCTTCTGATGCATTTTCATATTCTATTTTGGCCTGTTTGGCCGCACTCGACTCTTTGCCAAGATTATCTTTTGCTTTTACTTCAGCCGATTTAGCTGCTTCTGCCCGATTCCTGGCCGCTCTTTCTAATCGCGTATTTTCATTAATCTGATTTTCCAAACGTTGTTCATTCTTCTTATGCTCGTTAACCTGAGCTTCATATCTTTCCTTTGTCTAGGAGATCTGTCGCTTTATCAGCCTTAGCCTTAGCCTCATTGACGAGCTCAGCTTCCTGTTTCAGCTGTTCTTTACATTTATTTCGAGCCTGTGCCCGTTGATTTACTTCTATATTCGATTGCCTTGCCAACTCTCTGTTTCTTGCAGCTTGATTTTTATATAAATTTTTGCTGTTTTCATGCTTTGCCAATTCTGTCCCAGCTGTTTTTTGTTTGCTGACACTCGTTTTTAAATCGCCATGAGCTTTCCCTAGTTTTTGCTTAAAAGTATCCGTTTTGCCATTGACTTTTTTACTTAAAAAACTATTCTTGAGATTATTTCCCATTTCCTCACTGCCCCCCCCCCAAGTTTTCTTTAGAGTTGTTCCTAGATTGTCTCCTGATTTTAACGCGGCATTGCCAGCCTCAGCGCCTTTCACCGCTGAGCCGAATCCCCACCCCCACATTTCATCCTTAACTGCGATGGTTGCAACTTTAACCATTGCCCCCCAGTAGGAATCTCCACCGACAGCCACATAGTCATTCACCCCATATAAACCCTTACTAACAATAAAAGCACCTTCCACGGCCACCGCGGCCGGCAATGCCACAGTGGCTGCCGCAGCAATAACAGCTGACTGCAGCACACCAACCCAAAAGCCATCGCCTCGGCCGATCTCTTCGTCCGTTAATTTTGCCATATCAACAAGACTCTGCCCAAAAGTGTAATTTTCGGGTAATTCACCCTGACCAATGGTTTTTCCGGAAAGGGCATTGGCATACATTTTTGCTGCCTGCTTTAATTTAAGATCGCCTTCGCCATTATAGAATTTATGTTGCATCTTAACAATGGACTCGATGCGTTTATACATTGCCTCTTTTGCAAACTCATCATCCAACCCTTCGGCCGCCTTGTACATTTTGTCTTTGAGATTATCCAGTTTTTTTAGTTGCTCATTAAGTTCTTTTCGCGCGGTTTCTTCTTGTCGCTGTTTTTCCTGATATTCTTTCTCCAACTGAGCATTACGCTCACGCCAATCATCCAGTCCAGCTGCGGATTTTTCCGCTTCCTTGAACTGATCCATACTAAACGGCCTTTTTGAATTAAGCTCAAACGACTCACCCGTTACCGGATCGTATTTGACCCGATACTCCGTTCCGGTCACCGGATCGACCATTATCTTTGCATCGCTGGGATCTAAACTGTTAATGTATTTTTGTAAACGGGTTTCATAATCATCGCTTTCGTTGGCTGTATCCCATCCATCCTCAGTTCTCTTACCGGGAATCAGTTGAAACGGTTGAAATCCTCCGGACATTGATGAAACGATCGCACCAATTAATGAACCGATCATAATCGCAATAGCCGGCGGAAAAGATCGTATAATGACTTCCCAGGCACCTTGACCATTGATATAATCGATGAAGGTTCCACCAATTTCTTTACGTCCGCCATCGTCAGCTAACACTGTGAAAATATCCAGTTGATGCATCATGAACCAACTACCCATAAAAGCAAGAATAAAAACCATCTGTTTGGGAACCGGTTTATTCGAAAAATATAAAACCAAACCGATGATGAAAAAGACCAGCCAAACCGCATTAAAAATAATCTGAACAGCATCTAAATTGACAATTGATCGACTTATTCCCATGATAACCATTGCTATCCCACAGGCTCCCACAATGATACCGATCTCGTGATCACCCATTCTCAGCCCCGGTTTTTTAAGTATGAATACCTTGACATCATTTACTGCCATTTGCAATAGTTGAATCAGAACACTACCTCTTCCGGTCACAAACGCCACGACCGATGTCATAAGGAGCGAGCCTGCCACCAGCCCGGCAACTCCGGATAACAGATTCTCCACTAAAAGTGTACCAGCTAATGCCAAACAAAGAATGGCCTTAAAACGCGTATTGCTGTTTTGAACTCCGGCTATGATTGCTGACGGTTGACTAAAAACAGCTCCAATAGTTTGTCCGAAATTTCCTCCCTTTCGCACAAAATTAATAATCAGAGGAATGATCGCTCCCGTAATTCCCCATAAAATAATAGAACTTAACATCTTCCCGGTTACCGGTATGAAGTTCTTACTCAGCCAGGTATCCGGATTAAATCCATCATTGACATAAGCCATCAGCCAGAAGTTGAGCACCCATCCCAATAATCCCATTATCAGTGTCATCGGTAAAGTTTTAAATAATTGTCTCGGCATTTTTCTTAAGATCATTCCAATCAATTGCATGGCAGTCTGAGGCTGTTCGCACACTTGAGTTTGTTGATCAACCATTTTAGACCCTCCTTTTACCGTTTTTATAAAATATATGCATCACTTCTGGATCAAAACAAAATGAAATCGGACTTTCAGGTCTCAAATCACGTTCCATTTGCGTTTTAATGGTCACTGTCTGGTCACCGCTTTTAACATGCAGAATAGTTTTCGAACCCAGCCATTCACAAAATTCAACAATCCCATCAATGCCTTGTCCGTCGCCGATGTTACATATCCTGATGTGCTCTGGCCGAACTCCCACAAACACCTCTTCGGATATGTTATTCTCCTCATCTATGCCAGGTTGTTTTCTTGATGGCAGGCTAAACGTCTTGCCGAAAATCGTTATCTCATCGCGATTATTTTTTTTATCAAACCAACCATTTTCAAAAATATTCATGGGGTGATTGCCCATAAAACCAGCCACAAACAAATTAGCAGGTTCTTCATAGATTTCTCTCGCCGTTCCCACCTGTTCAACACGACCCTTATTCAACACCACAATGCGATCGCCCAGTATCATGGCCTCTTCCTGATCGTGGGTCACATAAATGCAGGTAGTATTAATCCGATTTCTAAGCGCCCTAAGTTCAATACGCATCTGATCTCTCAGTCGGACATCCAGATTGGACAGGGGTTCGTCCATCAGCAATATCCGGGGTTCTCTTGCGATCGCCCGAGCAATGGCTACCCGTTGGCGTTGTCCCCCGGAAAGTTCACCTGGTTTTCGATTAAGATAACTTTCAATCCCCAGCATCACTGCTGTTTCTTGAATCTTTTCAGATAATTTGCTTTTATTTCCTTTTCCTTCACAACATCCAAAGGCAATGTTCTGATAAACCGTCATCTGTGGATATAAGGCGTAATTTTGAAAAACCATCCCAATCCCCCGATTCCGGGGAGACACTGCTGATGCGTCTTTGCCATCAATAAACAAACTTCCGGATGACATATCGGTTAACCCGGCAATAATGCGCAGTATTGTTGTTTTTCCCGATCCTGACGGACCTACCAAAACGATAAACTCCTTGTCCTGAATCGCAATCGTTACCGCATCGATCGCTGTTTTTTTACCTTTTGAGTAACATTTAGTAATATTTTCCAATTCAATATTACTCATTTTACACCGTCCCCTGATCTATTCGTGTCAACCCTTTTAAAGTCCCAATCCAGTAATTGCCATCTTTATCCTCGGTAATTGATTTTACCTCATTTTGCGACAACCCGGTTTTATCTGAAAGATTTATTACTGTTTCATTATCCATGAGTGTCAGCCCATCGTATTCTGAACCAACCCAAAGACGTCCTTGCTTGTCTTCATAAAGGAAGCGTACCTTTTCCCCGGCCAATCCACTTGCTTTTGTCAGCCTGGAACAGGGTGTCCATTTGTCATTTTCACATCTAAAGACCGTTGCTCCACCGTATTTATATAGACCGCCACCGACAACCACGGTCTTATCCTGACGATTAATAATGGTCGTAATATTGGCGTGTAATAAGGCATCCCCGGTGGTGAAATATTGCCAAATACCATCGGTTAAAACGCTGATCCCGCCTCTTGGTGCCACGTACGAGCCAAACCACATGCCATTTCTTTGATCCTGATGAATCACGTTGACATTATCTGCCAGCAATCCATTTTCACTGTTATATAAGGTATTAATCACAATTCCATTGTCTATTTCACTCACCGTAATTTCCACCGCTCCACCCCAGGTGCCAAGCCAGAAATGGCCATCTTCCAAAGGATAAACGCATAAAATCCGGTTATCTGGTAGCCCCTCTGCCTCTGTATAGATTAAGGTTTGCTCTTTTGTGATATGAACCAGTCCGTTATCAGTGCCTGCCCAAAGGCCGGTGTTATCTGTAGCTAAGGAGCGAACATAGCGGTAATCCCCAATTTCTTTTGTTTCCAATGTCTTTGGATTCACTTTAAAGATTCCGGTAGCCCCACCGGCCCAAAGCGTATCGCCTTCATAAGCCATCGTGCAGATATCCTGATCGGGAAGCAAAACATGGAAGCCTTCCTTAGGTTTCTCTGCTTCCGCATTTTTAAACAATGCCGATACTGTCATCGTCAAGGTAATCCCGATGATCAGTATCCCCAAGACTATCATCGCCATTCTAATCCATCGTTTACCCATTTTTTCCACCACCTAACAGCTTAAATAACACAATCAACACTAACGAAATGATAAAAACCATAAAGAGGCAAAGTACCGCCACCACATCAGAAGACCCATAATGGAGATAATTGTATATTTTAATCGTAAGGGTCTGATACCCCGGAGGCATAATCAATAGTGTCACCCCAAATTCCCCCATTGATAAGGCAAAGACGATCAGCATCGCCGCTAACCATTTTCTTCCGCTGAGCTGTGCGATACAGATAATCGCCTTAAATAAACCAGGCCAATGAACCTGGATATTATCCAGAAGACTTCGATCCAATGAGGCCATCGCAACCGAAAAAATAATGGCCTCAATAAAGGTATACTTTGCTACCAAGGCCACTACCGGCATCAATGAACTCCGATAGACAATACTCAATAATGGTGTGTTCCACATTCGAATCAAGGATAACCCCAGTACCGGACCGGGAATAATAAAAGGCACTGCCGCCAGTCCAAGTACCCAATATCCCGCCTTAGAGCGATAAAAAAGCCCAGCGAAAAGCATCGCCGGTATAAAACTAACCCCCGCTGCCAATACACTTATCAGCATTCCATAAAATATTTCTGCAAAGGAATCGAAGAGAACCCCCAAATATCCGTGCATTCGGACGCTGCATAAATAAGATTGCCTAGCGGAACCAGAATAAATAACCCCGTGATCACTATCCCGACAATGGCCAGCAAGATCATCAACTTTGACTCTCTAAACGGATTAAAGCCAACCGTCATCCCCAGAGAAAAATCACTTTTCAAAATATATCGACTAAATACTGCCAGAACTGCCAAACAAACAACCAGCAACGGCAATCCGTTATAAAACACCTCATAAACGGTCATTCCCGCTGAAAACTGGGAGAAAAGCTCCAATGCATAACTGTTCACGCCAAAAACTGAAGTGATGCTATAATCGTTGATGTTCACTAGAAAAACAAAAAGCGATCCCACTACCAGGCCCGGCTGCAAGTATGGCATATAAATTTTCAAAAACGCTTTTTGTCCCGGGCCATCCAGTCTTACCATATCCTGAATTTCAGGTGGAATACTTAATAAAGATCCCAGGGTAAGTCCTGCACTCACCGGTAGCGAAGCAAAAGCCATCGTTAAAACAACCGCAAAAACGCCTTTAAAATTAAACACCGTGCCCATCAAACCATTAATAACTTCAGCAATGGCATCGGCAAAAAATATCCACGATTGCACATGAATAAAGGCTGGCATCAGGATTAATGTTAGTAAAATAATTGCTATTTTATCCGCAGATCCAGGACATGCAAACCATATCCCAATCGCAACCAATAGCCCTAAGAATGCACATAAAACAGTTGCCCCAAGCGTGATCGCCAGACTGCTCACGAACAGACTGCTATTGAAGGTAAAGAAAAGCGACTCCTTTTGCTGTAATAGCGCATTCCCGAAGCCTATTGCTAGATAAATAACCGGGGCAATTGTCCCCAGTAATAAAATAACTACAGCCACTACCCTAAGCCCTTTTCTCACACCCGAAATCTGCAAGTGTTTCACCTCTTAACGCACAAAAATATCAGTCATATCAGCTGTTGCCTTTGCCAGCATGTCATAAGCCTTATTAAAATCAACTTCCATCATTTTTATATCAGAACTATTAATCTCAGCTACAGGGGTAACCTCTTGATGAACCGGAACCTGAATCCATCCATCATCCACCAGTAATTGTTCGGTTGAAGCCGACAGCAGATATTCTATAAACACCGTTGCATTATCACCATTAGGTCCGTTTTTAACCCGGGCTACGGTATTTGGAATCACCATAGTACCGCTGTCATTTTCTCCCTGATCCAAAAACATGATTCCCAAATCAGGATTTTCCTTCATTTCCGATAAAGCGTCATCCGTATCCGTCAGGCCATCAGACAGTTTTTTCTGGCTGACAAAATCTTTTACCACACTGTTTCCATCCACTACCTGAATGTCAGCATCTTTTAGGGCCTGATAATAAGCCTTCGCTTTCTCTTCACCCCAATAGGCGTAAAGAACAGCGGCCTGGGTATTGGTCGTCCCAAAAACGGGATAGGCCATCCCAGTCTCCTTGACCATCGCCGAAGCTGGAATTTCAGCCATGGTCTGAGGACAATCCGCTGACGAAACCAGTGTTTTATTATAAATCAAGACCCGGGCCCGTCCGCCAAAGGCAAACCAGCAATTTTGTGAATCCACAAAGGTCGATGGCAACTCTATCGCTTCCTTAATAACCACCGGTTCAAAAACCCCTTTTTCCTTTAAATCAATGGTCTTAAGAATTTCACCATTCCAAAAAACATCGGCCTGGGGAGCATCCATTTCATGGACAAGACGGTTACTAAGACCCACGGTTTTATTGGCTTCGATGTCGTAAACCGCTTTAACCTGAATGCCGTATTGATCTTCAAACTTCTTAAATATTTTTTCAGAATATACCTGATCCACCGAGGTATATACGACTACCTCACCTTTGCTTTGCCATCGCTGACTGCTACACCCTGCCAAAACTGCGATGGTCGCAACTATCACCATTATCAAGCATGACAGTCTCATTTTTTTATTCATTTTTAAAAACGCCCCTTCGTATTTACCCACGCCCAAAACATGTCTTTTGAATATCCAAGCTCGTCCCTCTATAAGTTTTAGCAAACGTTTACATCAAGTCGAATTAATCCGTTCCGCATTGATCATAAATCCGGGATTATTAATAATAATATGCACTGCCCATCATCGCTGCCATCATTGCTCCAATGATACTGCTAAAAATGATTCCGATAACAAACGCAATAACCATCATGATCAGATATGCCCGGGCAAAATTCTTTTTGTTGGGGCCGGTTTCACTGCTAAATCCCCAGATAAAAAGCATCACAATCCCCACAATGGGAATAGCCATAATCAAAAACATAATGATATATTGACCCATACTGATCAGATCCACATCATTGCCAACCTTTCCCGGCGAGGCAGGATTAGATGACCGTTCGACTTTCTCAACCGGTGGCAGTTCCACTCGTCTGGCCGGCTGATAATTTTGTCCGCTGTCTGTTAACTGCTCCTTGCTCGCTGATGCCGTTTGCTTTGCTCCGCAATGCGTACAAAAAACGGCATCATCCGGAATTTTTTCACCACAATTTCCACAAAACATCGTATTTCCTCCTTACTACTACAATATATTTATGGTCATAGTACCTAACAACCAGTTAGGACATTATCCATCTTGTTGCTTAAGCTGTTAGAATGTAAGAGCAATAGGTATATCGTCTGCCTTTCTTGGACTTTGCGTCCGTAAAAAAGACTGATAACCGGCTCCTCATTCGCAGCGTTCGTTTTATGCAGGTTGAACTGCTGTCCCACAGTACGTTCGTGTCACACCACAGTAGATTGAATAGGCAATGAGTAAAACTGGTATTTATCCATTGCAATAATTTTAAGGAGTGACAAATTTATGAACATGAACGCAGTAGGTATTGATGTTTCTAAGGGCAAAAGCATGATCGCTATTATCCGCCCGTATGGTGAGATTGTTTCTTTGCCTTTTGAGATTCGCCACACTTCCAATGAAATCAGTTCTCTCATCGCTCAGATCCAATCCATTGACGGCGAATCCCGCATCGTTATGGAGCACACGGGTCGTTATTATGAACCACTGGCACGTGAGCTTTCTCAGGCAAATCTTTTTGTGAGTGCCATAAATCCTAAGCTTATTAAAGATTTCGGTGACACTTCTCTACGCAAAGTTAAATCTGATAAAGCAGATGCCATAAAAATAGCGCGTTATGCTCTTGACAGTTGGAATGATTTGAAACAGTATAGTCTTATGGATGAAATACGTAATCAGTTAAAAACAATGAACCGTCAGTTTGGTTTTTACATGAAACACAAAACGGCTATGAAAAATAACTTTATCGCGATACTTGATCAAACCTATCCGGGTGTTAATACTTACTTCAACAGCCCTGCGCGTGATGATGGCAGCCAGAAATGGGTTGATTTTGCTTCTGCATACTGGCATGTAGACTGTGTTCTTAAAATGTCTCTTACTGCTTTCACCGACCATTATCAGAAATGGTGTAAGCGAAATAAGTACAACTTCAGTCAACTAAAAGCTGAAGAAATCTATGGAGCAGCTAAGGAACTTGTTCCTGTACTTCCTAAAGATCATTTGACCAAACTCATTGTGAAACAAGCGGTCGATCAATTAAACATTACTTCCAAAACTGTAGAATCACTTCGTACTCTGATGAATGAAACTGCATCCAAACTTCCTGAATACTCAATCGTCATGGGAATGAAAGGTGTTGGATCATCTCTTGGCCCTCAGTTGATTGCTGAAATCGGCGATGTTACACGGTTTACACATAAGGGGGCTCTTACTGCTTTTGCAGGCGTTGATCCAGGGGTTAACCAATCTGGAACCTATGAACAAAAAAGTGTCCATACTTCCAAAAGAGGTTCTTCGTCTTTGCGTAAAACGTTGTTTCAGGTCATGGATGCTCTTATCAAGACCAAGCCACAGGATGATGCTGTTTATCAGTTTCTCGATAAGAAACGTGCCCAAGGCAAGCCTTACTATGTCTACATGACCGCAGGCGCTAATAAGTTTTTGCGTATCTACTATGGTCGAGTAAAAGAATACCTGCTATCTCTTTAATAACACTCACCACAAATATCCTTATCTTCAGACCAACGATATTTGCTGGTCTTTTTGTCGTGCTTCAAGATCTTGAATATAACTTTTTACAAAACTTTCAATTTCCTATTGACTTTTTATTTGCAGGCTTTTTATAGTGAACCCTGATTAGAATCCCAAAACGACTTAACAAAAATCACCTTAGCAACAATCTTAAAAAATCAGAAAAACTTAAATCAGCTTAGTGGCAATTTTTAACATCAGGGTTTCAATTTCTTTTTTTCCCGCATCCGTTAATGAATAGCCCACCGTTTGACCATTTTTCCTTCTTTTACAATTGCTTTTAATCTACCCTTTTTTCTTCAACCAAACCACTTTTTATACAGAAAGCTATACTTCATAAAAGATATAAACTTTCAAAGATATTCGAAATAAATGCAACAATATTTTTTAAGTAGCTACAGTAGGCGTAAAATCGATGACCTAGTCCGAAAGCGTTGGCAATAAATTCGGGAGCTTTTATTATAGCAATTGAACAAAAGGAGGAAACCGCCATGAACAACGAGATTACAAACAAAGCCATTGTACTTACCAATGAAGAAATGGACAATATATCCGGTGGTAAGGCTATGATTATTAACACCCGAACTCGGATCTATTATAGTTGTCGGCAAATATATCTGGATCAGAATTTACAGCAAATATAGGCTATAATCGAAACACTTGCGACCATTACAATGGCCGCAAGAAGGAGATCATTGACTGTAGCGAATGTAAATATTATGGCGAAAGTTTTTATCGTCTGAGTCTGAATGAAATTGATACGACCGGCTACGATGTTGTGATGCATTAAATCCATCATATCAATGACGTTTCGAGCATGATAACGAGCGTTTCGTTTGTCATGTTCCTTCTTTTACCCGCCGCCTCGATGTTTTTCCTGATTTTAAAAACATTTCCATGATGCAAACAGTTTTTCGACATCACAAACACAATGCCGGTCTATCACAATTTATCATCTTCCCCATTTGCCGACGTCAGCTTCTCAAGATTATTAAATATCTTTTCTTGATACCCAGTTCCACCATTGAAGTTTGAGCAAAAAATCAATCTTTTCATCGCTGAAACGCTTTTTTATTAATTTAGCAGGATTGCCACCATAAATTGTATATGGCTCAATATTTTTTGCTACCATGGCATTCGTCGCAATAATTGCGCCATCCCCCGACTTTAACACCTGGCATGATCGTCACATTTTGACCAATCCAGACATCATTGCCGATCACCTTGTCGCCTTTAAAAGGCAGTTGCTCGACTGTTGGCGTGACCTTTTCCCAATCACATCCAAAAATATTAAAAGGATAGGTTGTCAACCCATCCATTCTGTGGTTTGCGCCACTCATGATAAAAATAATACCCTCCGCAATGGCATAAAATTAACCGATTATCAACTTATCTCCGGGGAATTTTTATTGTCACTATAATACGTATAGTCGCCAATCTCAACATTAGGCCGTTTATGAACAGATCACACTCTTATTTTCTACACTTCGTGTTCGAGTAATATATATCTATAATGACAGTAACTAAAACAACAATAATAAATATTATCGCAAAAGGCAGCATTTGATTTTCATCCATAATTCCACTCTCCACTTTATAGCCTAAATACGCCATAATAAAAAGCAAAGCTGCTATAACAAGTAAAGTGATACCCATCATTCGGCATAATTTCTTCTCATCATACTGCTCTTTTTCTTTTGCTGACGCTGTATTATACCCTGCAATCATCCAACTACCCTTTCCGAAAAACATAAAAATCGCTATTATTAAAAATATGCAAGCTAATACACTTATAAATATTACTGAACCCATACTGCATTTCCTTTTTTCCATTCCATGTCTGTATTTAGCTGGCGTCAAAAATGTGAATAGTCAATATTAAAGACGCTTTAATTATGGCGTCATTATATCATCAGAAATTACATTAGTAAACTTCAAAACAAAAATCGTCAAAACAACCGTTCTGGGCTGTTTAAATTTGCACTCTTTTTAACCAGTTGTCAAGCTCTCATCCACGATCCTTAGTTGCATTAAATCTCACTGATAAAAGAAAACAAGTTTACCAAGGGCATCCCGACTATCATTTGCAATTTTATAACGAGATCGAATCAAAATTCATAATAAAAAAAACATCCACACCATTGAGAAATTCGATAAATCAAAAGATGCAATTCTCTTTTTTCCCTTCCTGTGGTTCCCCATTACTAAAAGACTCTAAAAAAAATGATCTTATTCATTTTTAAAAACGCCCCTTCGTATTTTTTCAAGTCTAAAAAAACATACATCTTGAAGTCCGGGATTTTTAATAATAACATCCTATCCGCTGCTGAACAACCCACAGTTTGAGCATTTTTCCTTCTCTTATAATTGCTTTAAATTCACCCATTTCTCTCCAACTAAATCACTTTTTGTATTAAAGAAGGTATCTATCCATAATTACAATACTCATTGCCAAGCTCCTTCCAATTTTATTATTAGTTTTATCAAACAATAAAATTATCCTACGGTTAAACGTAAAATCGACGACCCGGTTCGAAAGCGTTGACAATAAATTCGGGTACATTTATTATAGCGGTTAAACAATGCGTTTTTTTCTTCTGCATTACAATATACTTTCCAGCAACCACACTGTTTTTCATTTTTTCCGGCATGTCTAATAAACCCTTCTACATCTTCAAAAGGATAACTTAAAAACAGTCCGATTTCATGCGGAAAACTAGCCGAATTGCAAACCCGCGCAGATAAATAAGTCAAGCAGGCTTGTAGATCATTCGTTTGATAACCGATTTCTTTGAGAAAAGATTGCACTCGAGGGCAGGAAAGGTCCTTGACTAATCGTTTTTGGCGATAAACGTAAATAAGCGCCCGTCGTTCATTTTTCTTTAATATTTTTAGCATGACCCCACGTTTATTTAACAAATCATTCCAATAGGATACTTGCTGTCTAAGTTCGCTATCGCCACGATATGGATAGCTAAATAGATTTCCTGTTTTTAGCCCTGCCAGTGTCGGAGCACAATGTCGGATAATTTCCTTTTCGAGGACATTCATACCTATTACCTCATGAGGTGGTACGCATTGCACAATGATCACAATTTTTACATGAGGCACAATGCTCTTCGAGAATATTACGTAAAGCATTTAAACTGCTTGTATGAGAACGAGCTAGCGGTAGATTAAGCCTTTTAGCCTCGAAAGTGGCACAATTAACCATTTTATGAGAAACGGTACCGGTGAATAATACAATTAAATCGGGCGCTCCAATTTTCTTTTTCATTGCTCCCTGCATTTGAGTGAATACCTTCGCACGACAATGATATTCTTTACATAGATCTTTATACTGATAAATCATCCGATCATTTCCGCCAATTATTACAATACTCATCGATAATCTCCTTTTAAATTTATTGTTAGCTTTAACTAACAATAAATTTATCATAAATGATCGCTAATGTCAATATCATCCTTTATTATCGCTCAATACCAGCACATTTCGTTGATCATCTTTATTTACAAAGCAAAAAAGGTGATGATTATTGGTGGTGGTAGTTGCGAACTGGCGTTACGGCTTAAAAATGACGGTAAAGATGTTTCCCTCGTCGAGGCTGAAGACAGACTGTTCAAACTTTCGGGTTAGCAAAAAGCTAAAAAAGAACGACGAATTTGTCGTTCTTTTTTAGCTGAGCAGCTTAAATTTCCCACTCCAGTCAGTTCTCCACACCATAAAAAAGTCCAACATACCTGGAAATTGCATCTTCAAGACCGACGATACTGATAATCCCAGCTTCGCGAATCGTTTCTTTTCCTTGAATAAACAGTATTATCGCTGGCGCAGCAAACACGCGATAACGCGCTGAAAGCTCAGTCATCTTTTGAACATCAACATCAACACCCTTGATTTGGGGGTATTTTTCGATCATCCTGACAATTTTAGGTTTCATATCCCGACAGACACTACACGTCTCACTGCCAAAATAAACCAGAAGCATCTCATGTTTCTTTTTTAATTCATCCATTTCTATCCCCGAATTTACCAATTCCATCTTTTCCCTCACAATCACTTTATTGCTAGTCACTTTAATTGAAATTTTCATTATATCGCTTAAAATCTATTTTGATCCGGGATTTTAATTTTTGTTTCACTGATTATTCATTTTTTTCCTGGGTAAATACCAAACAATACTAATTTTAATCCGGTTTTTTATATGATATATTGAAAACCGCTCCATTGCAAGTGTCATAACACTTTGGTAGGAATGAAAAAAAGAAAGGACCAGTTAGTCAAATGAAAAGAAATCGATTTTTACTAGTATTCTTAGTTGTGTTGTCATTATTGTTGATCTCCGGATGTAGCAGTAATTCCGCTAACAAAAGCGATGACAGTCAAAGCACTGCTCCCCAAACAGCGACGCTCGATGAAAGTCTCAGCGGCGCTGCACTGCTCAGCAGTTTAAACTTCAGCTATCCCGATTCTCTTAAAATGACCACCCAAACCATCATCACCGACAGTCTTGATGCCACTTCCACAACCTATATCAAAGGTGAAAATTTTCGAATGGAAATGGATCTGCCCGACGTTGGCAAACAGATTACGATCTACAACGCCGCTGATGGTGTCACCTATCAATATGCCGAGGGCCAAGCCACCGGAATTTCTTTCAGCGATCACGATATGAGCGCTGATCAGGGTGATTCAAACCTGACCAATATAAAAGAAGGAATAACCAGTATTGATGGCCTCGCCAAAACTTTTCCGGATAATGTCGTCGCCCGAGTAGAAACATTAAACGGTGAAAAAGTAATCTATGTCGAAACCACCGAGAATGATGATCAAAATGGAACCGTGGACATGCACATGTGGTTTTCCACCAAATATGGGGTGCCCCTGAAAACTGAAGTACTCAGTAACGGCACTGTAACCATGAGCACCGTCGTCACCGACATTTCCGCAGATACCATTGCTGACAGTCAGTTCACACCACCTGCCAACGTTATCTTTACCGATTTTTATTCCATGGGCATGGGCACGCTTATGGATATCCCCAGTCCTTAAGCGAACAACGTGATAAATTAAGCCTGACATAATCAAAAACCCCAACGATCTGGAGCGACCTTATACAAATCATTATTTTCTAAGGCTCATTCAGAAACGAATCTCTTTGTTTTGCTTAAAATTGATATTAAAACCGCGGCTCCTTAATCAACGGAATGATTGAGCCGCGGTTTTATTGTTTGTGCAACACTGCATATTATTTCCAGATTCATCCGGCCATCGTTCATATTATACTTTTCATAAGTATTTAAGATAGTAAGACTATTTTTTTCTGCATAATCAAATAAGGATTTGTATCCATTTCCCTTTTGACTCATTTGATTGCATGTAACTTTTATACACCGTTCCTTTTCTTGAATTCTAACATTTTCGTCCTTTTCATGATCCCTAGTATAAGCAAATATTTCGCAGATATTTTTTGTATCATCCGCTAAACTCATTTTTAAGAAATGCCCACTATGAAGCGTTTTTCCACCTGCATTTTCATAAAACGCGCTCAAAAAAATATTTAACTGCTCCATTTCGCAATTTACATCACGATAATATACATTACCTCGCTCTATAAAATCTCCTTTATCAACGACCCAATTATTTTCATCATCACTTTCTCTGGTTGTCTGTCTTTGTTCACTGATGATTAGCTCTTTTTGCTTAGTCAATTGTTTCAATGCTACTTCTATTTCATTTAAACGTTCCTGATAGACCGTCGCTAAACTTGCATTATTCATTTTATTTCTAATTTTTTTGATCTGCTCCAATGAAATGCCAATGTTTTTAAGCCTGATTATTTCTCTGATCGCCTCAATCTGATCTTCTTCATAATATCTGTATTGGTTTGCTTCATCAACATATGCCGGCTTAAATAGATCAATTTCATCATAAAAGCGCAACGTTTTTCTGTTTAGATTCAACATAATCGAAAATTTTCCGATGCTATACAATTTACTCAGCTCCTTTCACATGCAACGAGGCGATTCCATACAATTTATGATGTTCATATGGTTGGAAGTTTTGTCTTTTTATAAAACACGAAGTACAATACCTGATTTTTTCAACGACTGAATGATTCAACGTTTTCCCTAACGATACGGATGCTTCCTTGGGATATCCAAGATGTCCATATCCGGCAGTCTTTTTCATCACCACTTCAGGATTGATCATCTCTTTATCGCTTACTACAATATCCGGCTGTTTTATAAAATCATGTTTAACCAAATCTTTTCGAATCTCTAACATATTTGAAGTTTCAATCCAGCCGGCGTGAAAATCATTTGCAAACGCCATCATCTTTTGTTTCATGTCCGGATCTTGATTTTCCTCCGCGATTGCTACTTCCCCCGAAAATATTGCTCCCATTGGAGCAAATGCGACTATCCCATTTTCATTATTTACTTTTTCACACACCTGTTCAATCGCAATGGTATGTTTAGGGTCTGCATGCCCAGAAATAATCACAATATGTTTTATCCCCCATTCAATGATATTGTTTACCGTTGCCAGCACCAGCTCATATAACAACTGTTGTGAAAGATGAATGTTTCCCGGCAGTCCTTTCATACTTGCATGACCGTAAGTAATCACCGGCATTGTTAAAAATGTGTGCTCTCCAAATTCAACTTCCAGTTTACTTAAACTATTGTCCATCCAATATTGTGTTTCATAAACGTCAACACCTAAGGGCAGATGTCTGCCATGTTCTTCGATGGGCGCAAAACCGATAAACACAATCGTTTTTTCTTTGTTGCACTGCTTCACTTCCAACCAGTTAATTTCCATAATATTCAAACGCATCAATGACCTCCTGTGATTTGTTATAGATCAAGTCTAAACGTTCTATTCACTGGAAGGTCAAGCATAAAATGCATTTTTTTAACGATTATTTTTTTACAACTCGAAAACTGTTAAATCGTCAGGAACATATAAATTACCCTGATAATAATGGCATCCTTCTTCCTGATACAATGTTTTTCGTTTTTTTAGATTTTTATCTTCAGTATGATAAAGAATCAGGTTAACCGCCTGCAAGGCTGTTGCCGTTTCACAGGCTTCCTTAACCGTTGTATGATCTTTTTCGTAAGGTAAAAATTGCTCGCGATCGGCATAACGACAAAAGGCTTCATGTAAAAGCCAATCAGCCCGATCAGCATAAATATATTCGTGATCACGATATGGTTCATCCCCCAGAAAGACCAGCTTTCTACCCGATTCCAGTTTCAACAAGAAGCCGAATTGTTTGGCCTTAGTTGAGCGTATATCAAAAAACGTCACCTCATACCCCATAATTTCTCGGCTTTTTCCGTCCGCTACCGGATGAAATAAAATACGGTCACCGATCATTTTAACAAATTTTTCCGGAATCGTTAATTTTACAATCGTCAAAATAGTCTGCTTTAACTCCGCATGACAATAAATATTTAAAGTTCCCGAATAAAAACCGTTTTTCATCCGCGCCGAAATCATCCGGATTAACCAGATAATTCCCAGCATATGATCTGTATGTTCATGGCTGATGAATATTTCGTGAATCTGGTCGAGTTCAATCCCGGCTTTTTCCAATTGCGTCAAAATGCCATTTCCGCCGCCCGTATCAACCAGAAAAACCGTTTCATTCTTTTGGATCGCAAAACAGGTATTGTAACATTTTGTTACCGCTGCATTGCCTGTCCCCAATAAAATTAGTTTTTCCTTCGAAACGCCTTGTTGCTTGGCACTTTTGCTTTTTGGCGCCGGTTGACGCTGCTTTTTTTGCTCGGCCTTTTGCTGATTTTCAAGAACTCGAGCCTGAACCATTTCGCTAATCAGCAAAAGAGGCAATGCTTCATCGATTGGAAACTGCACCGACCCTTTCCCCTGTTTATAAAGCGAAAGGGCTTCTTTAAATTGTTCCATCGCTGATGGTGTCGGATAAAATCCAATATGGTTTTTAAACGCCGCAAAATGAACCAGGTTGCCGTTTAAATAAAAGGTTGGCATTTGATAGCTTATTTTTTCAGTCGCTTCAGGGGCTGCCGTTTGGATAATTTGCCGGATTTGCTGCAGTTTTTTTTGTACCCCTTCTGGAAAACGTTCAATATATTCATCAATTGTATTGGGTTTTTGTTGTTTCATCGTCTTTTTCCTCCTGATTCATTAAATGGCATGACTTGCTTATCTGTATATTTTATCATATTATATCAATATAAACGATTCAATCAGGTTAATATAAGCAAGCGAAATTTTCAACTTAAACGCTGTTAATAAAATGATAACCGCCCTCAAACAAGCATTTTACTGATGATAAAAAGTTTTTCTTTGGTAAACACCTCGCTAATTCGGACCTCAAATGAGAGGACGACCCCGCTTAAAATCATTATAATCATAATAAGGAGCTGAACAAATGAAATGGATCGAACGATTAAATAATGCCATAAACTATCTTGAAGAACATCTGACCGAGGAAATCGACTATGATCAAACTGCCGCAATTGCCTGTTGCTCAACTTATCATTTTCAACGAATGTTTGCCTATATGGCTAACGTGCCCCTATCCGAATATATTCGCCGGCGGAGAATGACCCTGGCGGCCGTTGATCTTCAAGGTGGCCACGAAAAAATAATTGATGTCGCTTTGAAATACGGCTATCGTTCACCGACAGCATTTAATCGCGCGTTTAAAACGATTCACGGCTTTGCCCCTTCGCACGTTAAAGAAGACGGCATCGTGCTCCGTGCCTATCCACCAATCAACTTCAAAATTACAATTACGGGAGTGGAAGAAATGAATTACAGAATTGAAAAAAAATCAGCATTTCGAATTATCGGTATTGACCAACCTTTACACAAAGAAATTGAAAAAAACTTTGAAATCGTTCCGTCAATGTGGCAAAAAGCCGCTAACGATGGAACCATTCCAAAATTAGCGGCAATGATGGACCAACAACCTATCGGTTTATTAGGTGTCAGCGTCTGCAATGACATTGAAGAATGGAAGTATTTTATAGCCGTATCCAGTACCCATACCATTGATGCGACTTTGACCGAATACCAAATTCCGGCTTCGACCTGGGCAATCTTTTCAGGCAGTGGTACAAACCTGTCGATTCAGGAATTAGAGCGACGAATTGTCACCGAATGGCTCCCCACTTCGGGTTATGAATACGGCAATGCCCCAGATATCGAAGTTTATATAAATCCTGATCCGCAAAATGCTCAATACGAAGTCTGGATTCCAGTCATTAAAAAGTCGTGAAAATTCTTTTTTAACTGTTTAAAGGGACGACCTTTCCCAATGGCGAGGTCGTCCCTTTAATAAACATTTCATGATAAATGCCATCTATTTTTAATTCTGAGCGATGGCACTATTATTCGATTTAATTTAATTATTTTTATTGCTAAAACTAATGTCAAATGAACGTTTATTTGATTGATGCATCATAAATCGATTGAATCGATTCATCTAAGAGCTTGTCAAAAGCTTCCTCACTTTGGTTAACATTTAAGCCTTCCGTAAGTGCTCGTGAGAAACTAGCAATAAGTTTATGATTTCTTGCTAATTTTTCATTTGATTCTGCTCTCGAATATCCGCCGGAAAGTGCAACAATTCTCACCACCTTGGCATCCGCCATGATTTCTTCATAAAAATTATCAACTTCGGGAATCGTCAGTTTAAACATGATCTGACAGTCTGCATCCAATGTTTTCAAACGCTCAATTATTTCTTGTTTAAGCATTGCTTCGGCTTCTTTTTTATTCGGTGCATGAATATCTACTTCTGGTTCTAAAATCGGAACAAACCCTGCTGCTACAATCGCTTTGGCAATTTCAAACTGTTGATCCACAATTGCCTTTATCCCGATTTGATTGGCTTCTTTTATAACTGAACGCATTTTTGTTCCAAAGATATGCCGTTCTTTAGCCCGAGTGAGTAATGCATCAAGATCCGGAATCGGTTTCATTAATTGGACGCCATTCGCTACCTCCAATAAACCCTTATCCACTTTCAAAATTGGCACGATTCCTTTTACATCCCAAAGATAATCGCCACTGTATTTTTCATCGACTTTTAAATCCATTGTTTTTTCAAATAAAATCGCTGCCAGAATTCTTTCTTTAGTAAATGCTGGACTTTTCATAATACGTGATCGCATTTCATGAACCAATGCAAACATCTCGGTTTCATTCGCATAAGCTTCTTTGGGAATGCCATAAATTGCCAACGCCTTTGGGGTGCTGCCACCACTTTGATCAAGGGCTGCAATAAATCCGTTATCATTTTTCATTCGTTCCAACTGCAACATATTCATAAATACACCTCCGCTTATTATATGTTCTCATTGTATTATACACCATTTCAAAGATTTTAGCACCACTTTAAATCAATAGTTTTAAAAATTATTTTTAT
The DNA here is from genome assembly GCA_965140355.1 of uncultured Acetobacterium sp. Classification (GTDB taxonomy): domain Bacteria; phylum Bacillota; class Clostridia; order Eubacteriales; family Eubacteriaceae; genus Acetobacterium. The sequence continues at coordinate 914,122 of OZ223194.1, forward strand.
TGCGGGAATAATTCGATCCCGCTGGTATGGCTATTTATAGCCTTCTTAAAAATCTCAGCGCAATGCTTTTTAATAATTTCGTCACGTGCTCTTGCTATTTTATGAATTTTAATAGAATTCTTCGCCTCATATAAACATAACAAATCCACGATTCTATTTTTATTGCCTTGATTTCATTTATACTTAATAATATGGCCTACTTTAAAGAACATGCCAAACTTATACACATTACTGATTATTTCAGTCATTTGTTCAATAAATTCCTCGGAAATTTTTTCACTTTTCTCCAAATTATGATCTGGCCCATCCTTATGGTTCACTCGAGCGATTCCCTTACCACGCGGTTTCTGCCAGATCGCTTTGCCGCATACAAAGCATTGTCGGCCCGGTTCATTAGCACCTCGAAATCAGACATTTCTTCGGTAAGTTCTGCCACACCAATACTGACCGTTATCATAATCGGCTTTTCCGCAAAAGTCAGTTTCTTTTCCGCCACTGTTTTTCTAAAAATTTCAGCTTTTTCGCAAGCACTTCCGACGTCCGTATTCAGCATGATAACCGCAAATTCTTCGCCGCCGACTCGACCGACAATATCCGTTTTGCGAAATACGACTGATAGCAGGTCAGAAAAACCACGAAGGACAACATCTCCGCCCTGATGCCCAAAAGAATCATTGACTCTCTTAAAATAATCGATATCCATCATCAACACCGATAAATCCTCATGATAACGCCGCGCCCGTAAAAAGGCTTCTTTCCCATACTCTCCAAATTTTCGCCGATTATTGAGGCCCGTTAGTCCATCCGTATTAGCCGTTTTAATCAAACGCTGTTTCAATTTTTCACGCTCGGTTACATCTTCGAACTTAATTAGATAACCAACTAGCACCTTTTTATTATTGACTTCTCTGACTTGAACACTGACATACCGCTCTTCCCCTGCAACAATAAAACAAAAGACCTGTGCCACCGCATCTTTGATGCTTTTTAAAAGATCCGGATGATTCTTGATAAGAATCTCAAGCTGCTCTTCTTCAATTTGAGCGTTAAACCAGCTAAAAAAAGCTACGCTTGCGGCATTAAAATCTACCACATAATACATCCGATTCACCAAAATCAGACCTTCCACACTTTCCTCGAAAACCCGTTCTCGGGCCAATACTCTAATATCCAGAAAATTATAACGGGTCAATGCCAGATTGAAAAGCAAAACACACGGTGGCAAAATTAAAGCCGTGTAGTCAATCCCCACACCACCAATATTCAGGACAATCAAAACCAATGAAAGATATGGAATTATCGATATTAATAGTAGCAATTTGAACAGTGTCTTTTCATCCCCAACGCTTTTTCGGTAATGTTGAAAATAAAACCAAGTACATAACAACAACGCAAACATGATGTAGAGGGTTTGCACATAATACCATGGTCCTTTCGTCAACAACATGATGTCAATCCCCATAACATGCTGAATTTGAAAATTGCTGTAATAGAGATGATGCCAATTGTTAGTTAAGCGAAAAACAAATGTCATCACTGGGATAGCAAATACGATCACACCCCCAAAACCCTTTAGATATCTTCCTCTTCCGGTATAAAGCATGGCGATAATCAACCATAATGGCGAGAAAAACGGTAAACCAAAATATTGGACCTGATTCCAAAAGTACATCTCCGACACCGATCCAGAATTTATTTCCATCAGGTAGCCCAGTAAATAGACCTGAAGTGTCAGACTGAGAGCCCCAAGTGCTCTGGCATAGCTGGATTTGCTTCTAACAAATGAATTGACAAATATAAAAGAAAAAAGCATTACGCCAATAAACAAATAGATGCTGATACATTTAGTAATCATTATTATTTTGTCTGATACTTTGCAAACTCATTATCAGACGTTCCTTTCTTATAAAATGACACTCGGGTATTCCAGTTTTCCGCCCTGATCAATGATTGCCTAAATCATATGAATTGAGCCATCCTGCCAAACAATCAAGACCCTTCTTTAATCCGACTTTTTAAAACGATGTTCAGATCGATTTTTTGACAAACTAATTATACTATTCTCTCACTCTATTTACCATAAATTTAATAAATGATTTTGGCTGAATATCGATTTAAAACAGCCTAAAGCCAAAATTATTTATCTACGTTTAACCGCATAAAAATATTGAGTTTACTTAGTCAATCATATATAATATTGAGCATGATCAAACTGTCTTAATTGAGTACCTTTGCTGTGAAGAGTAACAGCATCTATGACAATATACATAGATTAAGGGTATAATTTTTTCGTGGAAAAGTGGTGAAGCTGAAACAGTATCAATATCTAAATAAATTATACATAATTAAAAAAGGAGTAAAGCATGAAATCTGAACAAAGTTTGTTGTCAAAAATCTTGATAACCGTTATTTTACCGGTTATTTTGATCTTTTTAGCAACCGTTATCATTTCGATGGTTATTATTGGTCAGAATTCCGATCAGTTTTTTGAAATTCGGAACACTATAATCCTCATCGATGTCGTCGGATTAGCCGCTATTATCGGCGTGATTATCCTTAACATGAAAGGAATATCTCACAAAATAACTAATCTTACCAAATTTGCCAATCACATTATTACAGGAGAAATTGATGTCACAACTGAACTGGAAAAATCGTCGGATCAGTTGGGCGAATTAGCTACTGCATTGGCAAAAATCGCTGCAAGTATTCATTCGCATGCCGATATTGCCCAGAAAATAGGTAATGGGGAGCTGGCAGCCGCAATAAATCTCTCGGATCAAACAAATCTTATCACAAATAACCTCCTGCCAATCCAAAACTCGGTTGGTAAGATACTTGATTATCTAATGACCATGCCTGAACGAGTAGAAAATGAATCTTATTATGATAAAACCCTCGAAGCCGATTTGAATGGCGATTATAAAGAAGCAATTGCCCAAATCAACCTGGCTATGGAAATGGTCGTGGATAAAAAAGATTACTTTCAAGCTATTCTGGATGCCTTGCCATACCGCATTTCCGTCATTGATCCAGATTTAAAAATCACATTTATTAATAAAACACTTGGCGATTTGATGAAAATAACCGAAGTCGCCGATTGTCGTGAAGATGTGTACGGCGCTAATTGCTCTGATTGTAACCTGCAAATGTGTAAAACTGAAGATTGCGGCATCACTGCCTTCAAAAAAACCGGTAGAGTCGAATATTCATTTGAATTCATGGACCGCTACTATCGCATGGATACCACCGCGGTCATCAATAAAAAAGGCGATACCATTGGTTATGTCGAAGTCTCTCATGATACAACTCCAACCGAAAGTGTTGTCCATTATGTCAGAAAAGAAGTGATCCGTTTAGAAGAAAATTTAGAACGGTTAACTGTCGGAAATCTTGATTTCAATTCAGATATTCAAAAACCAAATGAATATACCAATGAAACTCATGATCAGTTTATGACCATCGAAAATAATTTGGCAGCTGTGAAGAATTCGATTGGAAATCTCATTGACGATGCCACCCTACTCACCCGCGCTGCCATTCGCGGCGAATTAGATACCCGGGCCGATGAAACACAGTTCGGCGGAGCCTGGCAAAAACTAATTATGGGTATGAATGCTATTCTTGATAAAATTGCAAAGCCAATCGATGAAGTCGTCGCTACCATGGAAAGCATGTCTGAAGGCAACTTAAACGCGGCTGTCAGTGGCACTTATAAAGGCAGTTTTGACGCCTTAAAAATGTCAGTTAACAACATGGGTAGCCGCCTTAAAACGGTTGTGACTGAAATTTCAGCCGTAACCGAAGAAATTGGCAATGGCAACCTGAATATCAATGATCTACGCGTCTATCAAGGCGATTTTAATGCCATTTCGATCGCCCTTAATACGATTATCTTAAAACTTAACTCCCTATTGGGCGATATTAATCAGGCCTCTGAACAAGTTAATACCGGTGCTAATCAAATATCAGACAGCAGCCAATCACTGGCTCAGGGTTCGACCGAACAAGCCAGTTCGATTCAAGAATTAACTGCTTCCATAACAGAAATTGCCGATCAAACGAAAAACAATGCAGTCAACGCGAACAAGGCCCGCGAACTGGTAACAAATGTCATGGGAAATGCCGATAAAGGCAATCAACGGATGTCTGAAATGCAGGAATCGATGGTCGATATTAACAAATCTTCCGAAGATATTTCCAAAATCATTAAAGTCATTGATGATATTGCCTTCCAAACGAACATCCTCGCTCTCAATGCTGCAGTCGAGGCTGCTCGAGCCGGACAACATGGCAAAGGTTTTGCCGTTGTCGCCGAAGAAGTCCGAACCTTGGCTGCCCGCAGTGCCGATGCCGCCAAAGAAACGACCGGGCTAATCGAAGGTTCCATCGATAAGGTTCAAAAAGGCACCAAAATAGCCGATGAAACTGCCGAAGCACTCGACGAAATCGTAACCGGCATTGGTCAAGTTACCGGCCTGATTGGTAATATTGCTACCGCTTCTAATGAACAAGCAACTGAAATTGCCCAGATCAACAGGGGAGTCGAACAAGTTGCCCAGGTTGTTCAGCAAAACTCCGCAACGGCAGAACAAAGCGCTGCTGCCAGTGAGGAATTATCCGGTCAATCGATTTTATTAAAACAGCTGATTGATCAGTTTCAATTGCGCTAAAACTAAAGAATTTTTTGCCTATCATTAAAATTTTTTAATCGTATGGTTGCAAACTGTAGTCAAAATACCTTGCCGTACCCAAAATTGTTAGTTTGTTGTTTGGTCTCCGCGCGGACATGACCTTAGCCTGTCCGATTCTGTCACTAATAAACGCGCTAATCATTTTTGGTACGGTTTTTATCAATCCTCACTTTTGCCGGTGCGACGTAAAACGATTACAAACTGATGGGTCAAATTAGCTTTTAAAGGCAAATCGCTCTGATTACCATTTGTTTTTAGCATGTTCGCAAAACGCCATCATTTTATTGACAATAATTTTTTCTCCGTCCGGTAAAATCACAAAACCATCATAATAACCAAACAACTGATGACAATACATTTGAATAAAGGCCACTTTTGTATCGGTTATTTGGTCATAAATCGGCGTCAATACAAAATCAAATTTTCCCTCTTGATCCCGAAATTTCCAGGGTTTCAGATAATCTGTTATATCAACTTCAACGTCAAGTCGGCCTAATTTATAGGCTTTTCCCTTCCAGAAAAACATGTTTTCCGAAGCGTTTTTTAAATCACCAAATCCCCAACCAATATTGAAGCCAAAGTTTCCGCCGTCAATAATCGCCGAACCGTTGCCCCAAAACCATTCCTGTGAAAAAGACCACACCCCTCTGCCCCAATCAAGTACTGCCGTGCTGTTGGCATCAAGTTCAACTCGTCGTTGTCCAAATTGAATGGTCCCTTCACCACCAAAATAATTTTCTTTGCAATTTAAATAAAATTTAGTTTGGTGCTCAAAAGGAGTCGCAATCACCATCTTTTCATTAGTGACATCATTGTTAAGGCGCACGTCGATATCAATATCGCCAATTTTTTTGTCCCTCGCTTTCAGCTTAAGGCAACGATATACTTCTCCTACTTCGAAACTCATGGTATAATCTTTTCCCGCAACACAAATATGACTTGGCTGCTCGGGATCGTTTGGCATCACAATGCTTTTTAGCGGTAGTATTTTCATTCTTGAAAATGAGTAGCTCTCCTTTGTGACCACATTAAAAAGTTCCGCCGCAAAATTAGCAATATAAGAAATATTACCGATTGTCATCTTAAGAACATAATCACCGATATAGATTTGATAAAAGTCCCATTCTTTAAGCGCCAAGGGGTTGGCTTTAATGTTCTCTTTATTATAGTTATACATCATCTTTGTCGCATAACCAGGATTTAGTATAACCCCTTGCTCATCCAAAAGATCCATTTTTCGTTCAATTCTATTTTCCACTTGCACGCTCCCTTTGATCAACATTATCAAACTCGCCTATATATCATTTTTATCTGAATGCAGCCGGGAATATACTGCCAAGTCAACGATTCCTCTATTTTTCCAGTATTGTGACTGCCTCATTACCCCTTCATAAACAAACTTATTTTTTTGTAATACTTTATGAGAATTGGCATTTTCAGGCATCACAAATGCTTGAATCCGATTAATTTCACATGTATTGAATAGATAATCAACGATTGCTTCAACCGCCTGAGTTGCGATTCCCTTATGCCAATTGTTTTCATTAATCCGATATCCAATGGTGACCATATTAACCTTTCTATCATAGTCAAAAATCTCTGCAATCCCTACAATTTCTGCCGGCGCCTCCGTTAAACAAATTCCTAAAAAAATTGTTTTTCCTTTTGTAAAATCTCTTTCAAAATGTCCGATCATCTTTAAAACAGTCACTTTGCTTTTTTTGACATCGCCTGGAATATAGTCAAAAATATTTTTATTGCTGTAAATCTCAAATAATTTTTCGATATCTGTTTCTTCAATTTTTCGCAATATAACTTTATCAGTCATTATCTGGGGAAATTGATCATATAAATTAATCATGACCACTCCACTAACACGCGAATACTTGCCATAATCCGGTTCCTCCTATTTTTTACTCATGAATTCGGCGCTGGTCATTGAATAAGCTTTCACATCTCTGATTTCGCCGGTATATATCTTTTCTGCCTGTCGGATTGTTCCTTCATAAAGAAAACCACATTTTTCAATAACCCGCTGCGATCCCCGATTTGATGGATAATGCACGACCGAGATCAAGCTGAGCGCAAGGGTATCAAAACCATAGGCTAACACCGCTCTGGCGGCTGCGGTCATAATCCCCTGCCCCCAATAATCCTCGCTTAGAGCGTAACCCAGCATCCGGGCCTGATCATTTTGACGATGGGGATCGTCAATCAATCCAATTGAGCCAATAATCTTTGTATCCTTTTCAATCCCCCAGATATTTTCCTGACCAACAAAGATGGCCTTCATGATTTCCATTGTTTCCTCAATGCTTTCATGCGGTTTCCAACCCGCCCGGGGGCCAACATTTTTACTTTTGGAATAGGTATAAACATCATTGCTGTCCGCCATTGTCAGCGGCCTTAAGAGTAGGTTTTTTATCTTAATTTTTTCCATTTTATCCTCACTTACTACAAATATAACAAAGCGAAATTACCAATTCCTGTCGTTATGACCAATCATGCGTTTGTTCATTTTACCATCAACAGGGATTAAATCCTTTGTCATTTAAAAATTCAAACCGGAGCGGATAAGTGCTTTATCAGCGCCCTGCATTATTCGCATTTACCAAAACGCATTGGGCAAATACTGCGGCAGGTATTACAAAAAACGGTATCAAAACCTCTGGCGGTCGTTCCATAGGTATTGTTCCGACACAATTTCTGATTAACCGATGTTTCTTCCAATGCTTGAACCGGGCAGCTTTTCAAACACAGTTGACACCCTTCTTTACAAATCGATTCGGCATAATCGTCTGATTCAAATTCAAGATTTGTCAAAATTACTCCAATTGTTAATCGATTTCCATATTTTTGATTAAGGAGCAAGGTGTTTTTCCCCAGTGTTCCAAGACCGGTATATACGGCCGCATGTTTCATCGATATCAAGCCACGCCCTTCCATTTTTTCGCTATCCCAATAATCATAAGGACTATCACAAGGCACCGGAACAGCATTACCGCTATATTCATCTTCAATTATTCGCGATAGCATCATTGCCATTTGGTCGACTTTAGGCCCCGTTAAATAATTGAAATATCCATATAACAAATCCGGCTTAACCGCAAACAGACTTTTAGGCAACGCAAAACCAATTGCGATAACTGATTTACAATCACGGTAAAGATCTCTGGGATGAAAGCCCTCTGGCGCCTGAATAAAGCGCTTTACGTCTGCAAAACCACACACATCTGCGCCCAAGTCTAAAGCTTTTTTTCTGATCGCTTCTTTCATTTTACCCTCCCTAACTTTTTCATCTCGTAATTTGCACGCCATTTTTTTACTGGTGCTACATTTTAATTATCCCAGTTTTTTCTGTGCTGCTTCCATATTTGATACAAAATACAGATGTTTACCCTGATTAGATTCATAAATAAAATCGTGCAGTGCTTTACTTGGATACCCTGAAAAATCGCCAATGATTGCCAGCCGAATGCCATAATTGACATATTTCTGGATGATTTCACCAGCCAGCCGAGTCTTCAAATCAAAAAAATCTTCTGTTAACGCTTCTTTATCCACAATGATAGCATCACACCCAGCTTCATAGCGGACTGTCGCCATTAGGTCCAGTGCCGACTGGACATCGGTCAGTATCGGTGTTTTGGTATGGACATAGGCGATATTCTTACCGTTGTTGTTTAATGTTTCTATTTGCATCGTAGTTTTCCCCTCTTAGCACTGTTTTTGATCTAAACGTTTGCCTTTTAGATTATCTTAATGTAAAATTAAGAGAAATTCAATCAGAAAGATCCTTTCATTATAATTAATGTAGTTTTACCTTTTTGCAAATTTATCAAGCCAACCAATCATGCATTCAATCCTTTCAACCTTCCATCCAATATAGTTATTATCAGCGTTATCATGCCCATCAGCTATCGCTGAAACCAAACTAATATTGCCTTAAATCTACTAATTTATTGATTAAGGTCTCATTCTTTGCGGCTCTCAATTTCATTTTCAATACATTTTCTAATAATCATGTATTTTTTCTTAGTATTTTTATATTCAGTCACTTGATCAACCGTCTGAACTTTTAATCTATATGTCATAAAATATATGCCAATATACATAAACGCTGCTAATAGACCAACCCCTAATAAACCACCCAGACTAATCATAAACGTAGCTGCAATAATAAAGGTCATCACTCCTTTTAAAACAATTTCTAACGGATTAACTATCTTAGGTTTCAACTCATTATGAAATTCGATTTTCATTTCAATTAAAAAAATAATTTTTTCTAAATCATAAACTTTATATTTAGGATTTCTAAAAAACTTTGAATACTTTTGGATAATTCTATCATAATCATATGCTTCGCTGTTTTTTCCTCGTGCCATTATTGCCTCCTCACATCGTTTTTTAACAACTATTCTCGTGTTCAACAACTATGCCTAAGTTTATTCAAGTCTTAAACATTTCAGCTTTCAATTGGTCTTTCCCCCTAATTTATGAGGTTTTGATAATAACATCTACTATTTTGCTATTTATTTCCAGCCTCGCTATTTTTTTGAACAACCGGGATTATAATCGCTCGATATTTCCACTCATAATGTCATCCATCTTTTCGCGGAGTTGTTCCTTATCCCAATCCCACCAACAAAGCAACTGCAATTTTTTTATTGTTTCATCATCAAATCGCTTTTTAATCGGCTTTGCCGGCACCCCGCCGACGATTGTATAAGGGGCAACATCTTTTGTGACAACCGCCCTCGTTCCAATGATTGCCCCATTTCCGATATGGACGCCTGACATAATAACCGCTTCGTAACCAATCCAGACATCATTTTCAATTACTATGTTGCCCTTTTTATCCCAAGCTGCGGTCACATCTTTTTGTGCCAGTCCATACGTTTCCCAGAACAGTGGGAATGGATATGTTGACAAAGATTTTAGCGTGTGGTTAGCACTGGTAAAAATAAACTTTGCACCACAGGCAATGGAGCAGAACTTACCAATAATCAATTGATCCTCATTAATAGGATAATGATACAAGACATTGTTTTTTTCAAAATCAATGGGATTATTTACAAAATCATTGTACATGGTATAATCCCCAACCTTAATATTGGGATTCGTGATCACCGCATTTAAATAGACGGTTTGGCGATCCCCCGTTCGCGGATATCGTTTTTCTTCCGAAATAGACATTTCAATCCTCCTTATTATTTAATTGACTTTTAGATGATCTATTCCGGTAATTACAATGCAACGCTTCATTATTTCACCGCCTTAACGATTCTTTTTATTCTTACTCCACAGCCTTGCCTAATTAAACTAAAAACGTTTTTTACCTGATCCTGTTTATTATCGCAGCTAATTTTTTTATCGCTTCTGCAAATTCTTTGCAATTCAAATACGAATACGAGATTCTCAGGGCATTGGTTGGTTTATAATCATAAATATCTCCCAGATTAAGCAATACGTTTACTTTCACAGCTTCTTCAAATAACTTTTGCATTGGCATTTTTTTATTAAAACGCATCCAGATATAAAAACCGCCTTGCGGTATTCGGTAAGTGACCTGATCGCCTAAGTATTTATCAATCATCCAAATGGCATGATCTCTGCGCTGCTGCATTTCCTTTCTGATCTGCGCCAGATGTTTTTCGTACATTCCACTGGTGAGAAATTCTGTCAATAGCCATTGCGAAACCGAACTCGCCCCATAATCCATTTGCATTTTGACATCCCCAAGGCGGTTAATAATCGACTCCGAAGCAATTACCCAACCAATCCGCAAACCTGGTGAAAGGGTCTTTGATACCGTCCCTAAATAGATAATATCACCCTTCTGATCCATTTGTTTGAGTGGTTGAGGGGATCGGTCTTCAAAATACAATTCTTGGTAAGCCCCATCTTCAATAATCGGAATCCGATTAAATGAACAATAGTCAAAAAGGGCTTGCTTGCGCTGGTCAGACATCGTGATTCCGGTCGGATTATGATTGGTTGGAATGGTGTAAAGAATTCGGGTTCGTTTGTCAGCCATGGGAATCTGGTGATGTAAAATCCCTTCTGCGTCCATTGGAATGTTTTCTAAAGCAATTCCCGCGGATTGAAAAATCTGCAGGGATTTCAGGTACGTTGGCGCTTCAGTATAAACCACCGAATCGGCCGAAAGAATACAAACGGATATCAGTTGCAATGCCTGTAAAGACCCTGATGTAATCAAAATCTGCTCCGGATTAGTCATAATCCCCATTTTTTTTACATGTTCGGCAATGGCACAGCGCAACTCATAAAGGCCCGAAGCTTCCAGATAATTTAAAGACTGAATGTTTTCCAGAGATTTTACGGCTTTCTTCCACAGTTCGGCCGGAAACAGGGCCGGGTCCAGTTCACCAGTGCCAAGGCGAAGCATCCCGGAGGTAAATTCCAGACGATTAATAACCTGAATCATCGCCTGATTAGACTTAAAACTGCCAATGTTCATATACCGATTCCAGATGTTATTTTCGGATAACAACACTGCCCAAGTATTGCTGATAATCCGAGTTCCACCTTTATAATTACTTTCGATGATTCCAGATGCAGCCAGTTCATCCATTGCCATAGTAATGGTGCTCCGGTTGACCGCCAATCGGGTTGCCAGATCGCGCTGCGAGGGCAACTGGGTGCCCACTTCCCATGCGCCCGATTGAATCTGGCAACAGATAAAGTGAATAATCTGTCGGTAGAGCGGAATATCTGAGTTACGGTCAGGCAACCACGTAAAGGTGCAGATTTGTTTTTTATTCATAATTCTCCTTTTGGCTGGTCTGAAAATGATATATGGCTGGTTACAAGTAATCAATTTTCATTTATGCTATACGTGTATATTAATTATATCAGAAAGAAATGTTGGCCGTAAAATGATTAAGGAGTTTTTATGTATTATTTTTTACAAGGCACTCTTATGGGGTTTGCTTATGTCGCCCCGATTGGAATGCAAAATATGTTTGTAATTAACGGCGCTTTGGCTCACAGCCGAAAACAAGCTGTTTTGGTTGGGTTAACCGTTGCTTTTTTCGATGTTACCCTGGCACTTTCCTGTTTCTATGGTATTGGCGCCCTGATGGATCATTATGACTGGCTAAAAAAGTTGGTCTTGTTGATCGGCAGTTTGATCATCATTTATATTGGCATCTCATTGATTAGAGCTAAAACTGATGTCAACCGTCAAGAAAGTTCGGTCTTGTCACTCCGCAAACTGGTTGTCTCTGCCTTTGTAGTGACCTGGTTCAATCCCCAGGCATTGATCGACGGAACCATGATGTTAGGGGCTTTTCGCGTCTCTCTGCCAACGGATGATGCCCATTTTTTTATTATTGGTGTCGCCTTTGCCTCCTTTATCTGGTTTAATGGCCTCGCCTTAACCTCATCATTTTTTGGCAATCTTATCAAAGGTAAGGTTTTACGTTATCTCAATCTTGCTTGTGGCAGTGTTATTATTATTTACGGTCTTTTACTGATGCTGCGACTGATTCAAATGATTGTTTAAATTGATTATCCGCCAACTTACCACATCACAAAAAAGACTGCCCCCGATTCTGTCTTTGCAAAACCGGAGGTAGTCTCTAAATGCTGTTAAGCTGTTTTCTGATTGAATGCTATCACGACAACGGGGCTCCGCCCAATTTTTCCCCCTTAGTGTTTTGCCAGATCTCTTTTTCGGGAATAATCGTCATCAAACATTTTGATTCCTCATTGTCTCAGAAAAACCGCGTTTTAATGTCTTTATCCGCTTGCTCAAACTCTGCTTAACGATTTCACTGTCTTCTGCTACTTCAAATCCATGAATGGTTCCCCTGGTCTGATTCAGTTCAACCAAAACACCACTTTCTTTTAAAGCCTCTGCATAATTAATCCCTTCATCCCGCAGGCAATCAAATTCGGCAACCTCAATGTAGGCCGTCGGCAAATTGTCAAAAGAATCGGCTTCCATCGGAGAAGCATATGCTTTGTTAAAATGAACATCCTGTCCCAGATAAAGCTGCCACATTTTTTGATTCTGTTTCCCATTCCAAAGCGGCGTATCGATAAATTCTTTGACCGATTCCGTTATCTGTCGGGCATCGGTTACCGGGTAGATCAACATCTGAAAGCAGATTCGCGGTGCTTTACGATCACGCGCCATCAAACACACTGCCGCCGCCAGCGCCCCACCGGCACTGTCACCGCCGATCGCAATTTTAGCGGGATCAATGGCAATTGCTTCGGCATTTTCATAAGCCCATTTAAATGCAGCATAGGCATCTTCAACTCCAACTGGAAAGGGGTATTTAGGGGCCAGCCGATAATCAACAAAAACCACCTTACAGGGTGTTCTTAATACATATTCACAAATTAAATGTTTATGAAATGCGGCCGATTTTAAAACAAAAGCTCCGCCATGAAGATAAATCAGACAGGGTAAGATTCCTTCACACGCTTCGGGTTCGTAAATAATAATCTCAATTGATTCGTTCTGATAACCCGGAATCTTTTTTTTAATTTCACGCACCCCGTTATCCGGTTTCCTTTTATTAAAGCTTGTCTCTATCATGCCATTCATTAATGGCAAAAGGATTGGCGATATCGGGGTTTTGATCTTTTCATATTTTTTAAAATCACGATGGATTGGGTATTTACTCAAGCTGTCCTCCAACTGTTAAAACTCAAATTCTAAAATACGATAATTCTTTTTACGCTTTGCTTTATGCTGCTAAACCGAACCAAATAGTTGAACAAACGTATACTTACATTTTGCCCCATCAATCTGATGAGTGGTAACAGCTATCTCCAAGTTAAATGGGATTTTATTCAGTTATTAGTGCTTCGGTAATCCTTTTTGCCAAGCTAAGGCGATAACTTGTTCTTGCGTTTTTAAATTCAAGATTTCCTTGATTTTTCCCATATGATATTTTATCGTTCTTTCACTGAGAAATAGTTGCTGTCCGATCTCACGATACGTCAAACCCTGCGTCACTAGTGTTAATACCTCAATTTGCCGATCATTCAACTTATCTGTCAGTTCATCAATGCTGGAAAACTTTGGATAATTATCTTGAAACTCCTGTAGGATACAGGCTTCAAAACCTGGGGCAAAAGGGTTTCTTCCTTTTTCAAGTTCCATAAGACCCGCGATTATTTCTTTGCCATCTAGATTTTTCAACAAATAACCAGATGCACCGGCCTTAACCGCCCTAAATAAACTTTCTTTCTCTTCAAAACAGGTCAGAATAATTATTTTTATTTCTGGCAACTCGCTCAAAATTTTTCTGGTTGCTTCAATGCCATTCATAACCGGCATATTGATATCCATTAAAATAACATCAGGATGTTTCTCATAGGCCTCAATCACTGCCTTGCTTCCGTTATCAACCTTACTGACAATTTCAAAGTCAGACCGCAATAAGTTTTCTAATGCTTCAACATAAAGTGGGTGATCATCTGCTATCATTACTTTCATCTTACTTATCCTCCTAAGTGATCAGGAAATTCAACAATGGTCTTTGTATATTGCCCCAATACGGAGTCAATCTTCATAATGCCTCCCAGCAATCGGGCCCGCTCGTCCATAATACAAAGTCCTGAACCGCTTCCTTTAGAATAGGATTGATCACGCACAAAACCAATTCCGTTATCTTCAATAACTAGCTCATAGAAAGTACCATCGGCATCAAGGCTAATTTTTACAGAAGTGGCACAAGCATGTTTCATAATATTATTTAATGCTTCTTTGACAATGTTGAGCATATGTACCTTTACTTCCACCGGAAATTCGCAATCAGCCAGATTTAAGATTATATCTTTTCTCGAAAAATAACCGCTGTTATTGATAAATATGCTAATCTGCTTCATAATGAGATTTTTGATACTATTTTTTCTATATTCATCTATATAAGTGTTATGAACATAATCTCGCATTTCGTTATGAGCCTCATCGATGATTTCTTTCAAACGCTCAATGTACTTATCCGCTAACTCTTGATTACCACGCGAACGCTCCAGTTGAGCGGCCTGAATTTGTATTCCGGCAAAGCTGAAGATCTGTCCTAAATTATCATGGAGGTCTTTTGCCAAACGGTCTCTTTCAGTCATAACTGCCAATTCCCGCTGCTCGCTATTTAACTCCTCCTGTGCTTGTCTCAATTCTGTAATATCGTTCATAACAATAACATTACCCATTAAAACACCCTTATTGTTCATGATACGAGACATCAATATTTCATATCTGAGACCGCTGCAACCAGACTGGAATTCCTGCTGGATCAGTCGATCTTTTCGGTTAACGATAGCTGCAATTTCTTCCGATAACTGGTAAAGTGGTTTTCCAACCAAATTTTGACTTTTATTTCTAGTGAACAATTCCACCGCGGCTGGATTAAGATCCACAACGATATCAACATCATCTATTACGATAACAATATTTTGCATGGCTTCGATTACTTTATTCCTGGCAATCGGAACTAAATTAAAGAGTTGAAAGCGGAAAATTCCCAAAGCAATAATAGCTCCTGAAAGAGAAAAAACGAGTGGCGAAATATCATACTGAATGAAGTGAATGCCCATTATATAGGCGAGATTAACAACCGCAATCATTCCAGTCCCGATCAATAATAGGAAAGATTGTGTCCGATAGCGCGTTGTTTTTAAAAAAACAGTCCTTAATAATACAAAGAGAGAGAAGAAATTAAGAAAGTAAGCCTGAGCAAAATGCACCCAAAACCAGGGGCTATATTTTTTGGCAATTACTGGCTGTAAACCAGTTATATCCAGATAGATATCATGGCGAACAAATCCATAAATTTGATCCATCCAAACTAAAGAAAAAGTAATCGCAGGAATGATGAGCAATAACAAGATGTTCTTTTTAGTTACCCAATGGGCTTTTTCTGAAACTTGCAGTACCATGACCGTCCACGTAACCGGAGCCAATGCATAAGCAAAGTATTGGATATTCGCCCAAAATAGTTTGTGTTCCAGCGTCAGAGCTGAAATTTCCATAGCATTAGCCACTGACCATAATGTTCCAATGAACATGCCAAAAACGAAAGCTTTCGTCCCCGGGGCGGCTCGATGTCGGTAACCGTAAATACCAAGCGCCGAAGTAATCAGAGCCGATAGCAATAACAGTATATTGTATGGTACAAACTGATAGGGCATCATTTTTCCTCTCACAATAAATATCACTTAATTTGCAAATCGCGAAACTTTATTCTGTAAAGTTTCCTTTCCTGATGGCTTGTGAATCGGATTTTTGATGATAATTCTTTATTCACAGTATAATATAACAACAAATATTTTGTCAAACATTTACTCAAATAACAATCCAGCACTTTATTAATATTAGTATATTTCCGGCATTTCTATCGGTTCAGCCTGCGGTTGACAGATTCCACAATAAAGTGCCTTAGAAACAACAATTGATTTGGGGGTCTGGTTTTCTCCAACATAAACTGAAATGATGATCGGCCTTTCTATCGCATGCTCTTTGCAAACCCCCCGACCACAAAAAGCGCAAACGCCTGTTGCATTTTCACCACAAGTCCAACACTGCATCTTAATGCCTCCTCTTGTAACAATTTATTATCTGTCAACGCTCAAGCAAATAAGCTAAAAACGATTCATTATTCTGTCGGAAAGTCTTAAGTGAATATACGAGGCCAAGAAAATATTCTTTTTCTCTGATAACAAAACCATATGTCTCCAGTTGTTTCATTCCTTCTTGCAAGTAACAGTCCCCTGGATAATTCATCTCGCCGATATCTTTTTTTACACTACAAACAATCTCAGCGAAAGTCGCTCCGGCGTTGCATGCCAGTAACGCGAGTGCCAGAGGTTTTTTTAAGTTGGTATAATAGCTTTGACGAATAGGGCGCGTATCATAAACCACCATGCTTCCTTGCTGATCCCATTCATAAGCCAATAGCGGTGGTTCGTTTTTTTTCCATAATTCTTTCCATAACATCATTTCATCAACAACATCTTTAAGATAATTCTGAGGTGAGACGCCTTCTTCTACATCATAATCAAATGTATAGGCAAGTTGATTCAAGATTTCTATATCAAAAGGATAAATAAATTCGTAGAATTTACTGGCTTTGATATTGCTCAAATTCCATTGCTTTGGATTATTAAACAAGGGGCTGAAACGCTGCAGAATAACTGGTCCAACATTGATTGGCGGCTGTAAATGGACAAGATAAGGCACTAAAACTGTCATCCGCCGATAAGCTTCAGTCTCTTCTCCTGGGAAGCTGTGGATAAAATTCCAAACTGATGATAAGCCACATTCCCTCGCCCACTTCAAAATCCTGACATTCTGAAGCATTGTTGTTCCTTTGCACATATACTGAAGGATTTCCGTATCCAAACTTTCAATCCCAGGCTGAAAAGCATTCGAACCTGCATATTTTAATTTTTGTAGTTTATCATATTTGATATTAGCTTTTGTTTCCACAAAAAAATCAGTGAGCTTTTTATCCCTGGTGCTCAATGCCGGCAAAACCGTATTATAATAATTAAGCGGCAAATTGGAATCAATAACCCAGACATTATTTATCCCATATAAGTTCACTAAATTATTAATTTCAGACAATGCTCTTTCTGGTCTTTTGTGCCGATAGGCATTTAGTTGACTGTGAATACCACAAAAAATACATTGGGATTTAGCCGAAGACCAACACCCTCTGGATAGTTCGATAGAAAGTGGTACTTGCCCTTTTAAATCAGGTGCCCACTTGTCAATTGCATCGAAGTAGTTTGTAAAATCAGGATAAGGCAATTTATTTAAATCCATCACCTTGTCTGACCCCTGGTCAACAATGCTGTTGTCTTTACGATAGGCCAATCCTTGAATTCCTTCCAACGTATCTCCGTTTTTAAAACATTTGATCGCTTGCAGAAAAGACTGTTCTCCATCGCCACTGATTACCCAATCCACAAACGAAAAATGTTCCATCATAGTCAGACCCATTTCACCTTGGCAATTTGCGCCCCCAAATACGATCACTTTTGAGGAATAGTTTTTTTTAATACGCTGCGCTAAAGCTAACGAAGCGATCTGTTGATCAAAGACGGATGTAAAACCAATAATTTGATATTTATCCCAATCCACTTCTGCCAAGCATTGATCGATAAAAGCACTGGCCGCTTGACGATATTTTAAAATCACATTAATTAGTTTTTTGGGAGGAGGCATGCCAGTTTTGGTTTTTATAGCAGTTGTGATGTTTTCAAGGCTTCCTCTTTGACTATCAGCCCAAGTATCACCGAAAAGCTCTCGTCCAAAGACCCATTCCCCAATCAGATATTGATCAGTCAGATCATCATAACTTTTCGGATCATTTACAAAATTCCTGAAAGAAAGATTTTGATAAAGAATATCGCATGTCATTCCTTCTTGCTCCAGCACCGGCCTCAATGAACTCAGACCCATCGAGGCAAATTGGGCACTGGCAAAAGGCATACTTATCAGTAATATATTCATGACGATCTCCTCATTGATAGGATGTGAAATTTATAAATCCGCTGAAAGGACTGATGAATTATTGTTTATTATTTAGGTATACCATTATTAAAAAATGATAAAACTCTTAGATTCACGAGTACCAGCATTTTTTGCGCTTGCAGATTGATTCTTAAGCGATTCTACGTCTTCTGGGCTTAGCGTAATTCCAATCGAGCTAGCAGCTTTCGCAGGATCTTTTGCTAGTTCAATCGAAAATGCTTCATCTTCAATCGCTTTGAGAGCGATTTTTTTTGTTTCTTCTTTAGTAGCCATTTGTTTCACCTCCTTCATATTAAATTATCAAACCATTTCAGCGGCAACATAACCTAGCATCACCTCCTTTATATTTTACGTTTAATTATTTAAACAGTTACTTAACATTTTATTAACACGTTCAACTCGCCAATCATGAAGAGCGCTTGGCAGAACTTGTTCTAATCCAGGGTGTGTCAGTACTTTTTGACACAAGTCACAATTGCCGATATATTGATCCTGACTAAGTGAATAACCGCCGGTTTCCAAATATGAAGCTAAATAATGAGGACCGCTCTCCCGCAGGAGCATATATAATGGTTGCTCTTTCATCTTATCATATAAACTGTTTAAATCTGTTTCCACCGTATTGCCTAAAAACAATTTCGGATTCCATCCTGTACCGCAACAGGGAAATGTATCGCCATTGGGAAGAATAACTAACATCATACCCATGGGACAAGGTTCTCTTGGCATCTCTTTTTTGTAAATCAAATCCTGTCGAGGGATCTGAATGCGGGCTCTGCCCTCCGGCACGCAGGCAATTTCTTCTACTGTTACTTTCTGACCTAAAAGCAAGTCTCCCAAATCAAGCAATACTTCAGCTAATCGACGACTCTTTTTTGTAACAGTTGTCTTAATGGTAAAAGCCATACCGATCTCGTTACATGCTGAAATTACATTGCGAAGGGATTCGATCGGAATATTCGCCTGATGAAACTCATCCATACTAAGTGATAAATTGGAGAGTCCCGCTTCTTTTAACTCAGTAACCATTTGAAAAGCGTCTTCTTTGTTTGATCCCCAAAAGCCATTAGTAACGGTAGATGTTTTTAGTGCCCCCATTTTTTGTGCATAAGCAATCGCTTTCAATAAGTCCCAATAACGAAGAAATGGTTCTCCTCCAGTAAAACTAACCAAAAACTGTGTATTACTCTGTTCGGCAATATTCGCTATCTGGTCAATATAATGGTAAATATCTTTTATCAACATATCTTTTGCCTTTTCATTTCCAGTTTCGGCACTAAAAATACAATGCCGACAAGCAATATTACAGCGCTCCGTTATGATGAGCCCCAGTTGCAATGTCATCCTTGTTGCCTTCCTTTCACTTATCTTTCATTGAGACGTATTTCCAACAAATACGCAATACTGGTTTTTCTGTTTTTCCAACTGACAATAACTCGAAAAAGAGTTATTCCCAACACTAAGAGAATCCAAAATAAAAAAACTTCAAATACCATATGGGGATTCGCTAAAGCTTCTTTTAACAAAAATTTTCCTGTAAAGAGCCATAAATGAACGCCTTTCACAAGTAGATAGCAGATTCCAACCACGGAGATGGAACTATAAATCAGATAACCAAAATCTTTTTTTTGCCATTTTTCTTTTCTAATCAATATTCTCCAGATACCAAATCGCAGAAATTCCAGTGACTCTTTACGCAGTTGCGGCTGCACCAACCAATCCTGAATAATATAATGACCATCTGTCTCTGTAAATGGAATTAGGTTGACAACAAATAACAAACTATTGATTAAACCTGCCTGAAGTGCCAGATTCTCGTAGATGCTTTCTGGCACTATCAGGGCAAAAAGTAACAAGATCCCGCCAATTACGCCATTGATACAAGGCCCGGCAAAAGAAACTCCAATGCGCGGAAGACGATCTCTCATTAAAATATCCGTGGTATCCACATAAGCTATTGGAGAACCAAATAACAGCATCGCCCCTGCCCGCAGTACTTTTCGTTCGTAATGCTTAACCGCCAGGCCATGAGCTATTTCATGAATAAGCACACTAAGGTATATAACAATCATCATACTGATAATATCATGCGAGCCAGCCCTGATATCGGGTGTTAACAATAAGGTTTCGTGTTTATAAAATAAAAAATATGCCGTGAGCCCAAGATTAAGTGCCAGAATTCCAACAATGATAAAAAAGACCGCTTTCTTAAAAACAAAAGATATCTTGCTATAAAGCCAGTTAAAAAAGATGTCCGCTTTTTTAGTAGTCAGACGAGCGTGTAGAAAAAGATCAATTACTTTCTTAACTTGGTTTATAAATTTATGCTTCATGAGTTTGTCGTTTATTACCTGATAAACCAAGGTTGATTTATCAAGCAGAAAATCATTGCTTTTTAAAATTTGAATGAATGAGAACATAGTGCTTTTAGATACCAGTCCATATTCCATGGATAACTCAATATATAAATCTTTAACACTTCTTTTACCGTCCATCAGATTCCAGAGAAACAGATCCTTTTCTTCCAAAACAAGATATTTATCATTCCCAGTGTTGCGCAGCATATATGACATTGCACCACCTTTTCCATGAATTTCCGCCAACTCTACTGATTCTTTTCTTTTGGGCCGATATTTCAACAGATCATAGTGGTCATCAACAATACTCCAAAGGTTTAAACCCGTACTGTTTTTCCCAATATTCATGCTTGTCTCCAGTTGTAACCAGATATTTTTGATGTTGGTTTTTTCCTCATGAATCATTTTACTTTGCTCCATTTTTCTGACCGATTATTTTTACACTATTCTTTACTAACTAAATAATAAATGATTAAGTTGTTACCGTCTATATCACTTGAGAACAGTTAGCAGAAAAAAAGTACAGTCTGAATATCCAATTTAAATGTAACGAGTCCGAAACATAGCATTTACATGACTTGCCATACATCAAATATAACGCCAAAAAACCTGCTGCTTTCGCAACAGGTTTTTTATGACTAAGTCCTAACAGGTTCATGCTTGCTTCAAATTGGGTGATTCAGTTTTTGCCATAACTTTGCAAAGCTTTTTTCTGACAGAATTTCATTGGTGACAAAGCTTCCATTATAAAAAAGCGCGTAAGTGGTAAAAGGAACTGGTGCCGACTGGGCTGCTTCTTTAGTATTGATATGATACAATTTGCATTCCAGTCCATAGTTTTTTACCGTTTCGGCAAATACCGGAACATATTTGTCAGTATGAGGACACTGATTGGTATAATAGAGTACCAATCCCGGCTCTGAAATTACTCCTTTTTTGGCATTCTCCTTGATTCGAGGGATTTCCGCCTCTTTTTCAAACGGCAGATATAATAATTCAAAATAGGGTTCTGCCGTATCGGCAATCTGAAACCCCTTATGTTTCAAATACTTGGGATCAGATAAAAACGGCATTTTCTTTTGCGATGACAGTGCTACAATGCCTTTTTTGCCTTTAGCCTGGCTGTCGACAATGCATTGTTCTAATAACAAATCACCATATCCTTGTCCTTTATACTGACCGGACACCCATAGACAATCAATAACCATATACCCCTCTGCCGTTATTGGATACCATGCCTTTTCGGCGGGAATGTACTCAATAAATACTTTTCCCCGAACATCCAATTTGTTAAATACCAACCCTTCTTTCAATCGTTCTTTCATCCACGCTTTTTTTGAAGCAACACAATTTTCGCCTTTTTTATCCGAGATCGCACAGCATATATGTTCGGTGCTTAAATTTTCAAGGGTAACTTGTTTAAATTCCATCTTTACTCTGCCTTTCTAATCAAATTTTGTAGTTTTTCCAGCGATTAATCGATCATAAATCAACCTATTTATCATTATAACATCATAGATATGACAACAGCATGTCATATCTATATCATTATCTCAATCTAAAAGGAGGAAAAGCGTATGGCAAAAAAGAGCCAAACAAGCTGGAGGAAGTAAAAACATCCCCCGCACAGGAAACAACAAGGGTTTGGGGAAGGCACTCCCCAACAAGCAATTTTTGAGTTTTTCCGCAAGGGAAAATCTAAAAACTGTGCAAGTGTCAATACACTTGCCCTGCTTGCCAGTTAACGGAACCCCGAAAACTCACCTATATAGTGATCCACTTGAATTATTCGATATCTCGAAATATAATATAAGTACATCTGTAAAAAAGCGATGCTTTACATGAGATATTTAACAGTGAAAGAAGCCGTGGAAAAGTAGGGAATTACTACTACTCCGCAGGACGAATACCGGGAGCAATTAAAAAGGAAACTCTATGGTTGGTTCCAACCAATATAGAAAAACCTAAAGATGGACGAACAAAGGAGGAAAATAATGAGCAGATTGTTACTTCTCGAGGATGATTTAAGCCTGATTGATGGGCTTTCCTGTTTACTAAAAAGGCAAGGTTTTGAATTAGATGTTGCTCGTACCGTAAAGGAAGCCAATACCATATGGGCAGACGGTAAATATGATTTATTGATACTGGACGTGTCCCTGCCGGACGGTTCCGGTTTTGAGATGTGTAAAAGAGTCCGTCAGATATCCAAAGTACCCATTATCTTTTTAACTGCGTCTGATGAAGAAATAAGTATTGTAACAGGGCTTGATATTGGCGGTGACGATTATATCACCAAACCCTTTAAATTAAGTGTTTTCATATCGAGAATGAACGCTTTACTTCGGAGAGCAAAGCGCTTTGGAATGACAGATACGGAATTACTATCCAATGGGCTAAAAGTGTTATTGCTGCAAGGTCAAGTTTACAAAGACAACCAGCTTTTGGATTTAACCACAGCCGAGTACCGATTGCTTTGTCTGCTCATGCAAAATCCTAACATCATTCTATCTAAAGAAAAAATTCTGGATAAGTTATGGGACGGTGAGGGCAGCTATGTGGACGATAATACATTAGCCGTATATATTCGTAGGCTAAGAATGAAAATCGAAACCAATCCGGCTGACCCACAAATGTTGCTGACTGTCAGAGGTATGGGATACAAATGGAATATATTGAATTGAGGTGGACAAGTGAAGATTTTTACAAATAAGGATATTAGAAATTTCTTTGTTATAATATCGTACCTCATGGGCAGCTTTATCCTTTTAATTCAGTTAATAATATGGATGTTTTACGACACATGGAACATTTCCATGCTGTTCCTGCCTTTGTTTGCTGCATTGTGTATTTTAGCTGTTTGCTTTCTCTATTTTCGTAAGCAAAATCACATTATGGAAGAAGCTATATCTCAAATCAATTTATATCTTTCAGGAAATACGGATATCCGAATTGATTGTGACAAAGAGGGCAGCTTGTATAAACTGTTCCATGCAGTCAACACATTGGCTACAGCGCTCAATGCTCATGCAGTAAAAGAGCAGAAATTGAAAGAGTTTTTGAAAGGTACTATTTCAGATATTTCTCATCAACTAAAAACCCCGCTTGCCGCTCTCACAATATACAACGGACTTTTACAGGAAGATGCAGAAGATATTTCCGCTGTAAAAGAATTTGCCATAAAGTCAGAGAAAGAGATTGAACGGATCGAAATGCTTGTTCAAAACCTCTTGAAAATTACGAAGTTAGACGCAGGAGCTATTATTATAAATAAAGCACCTGAAAACATAGCAAATATAATGAACGATA
Organism: uncultured Acetobacterium sp.; assembly: GCA_965140355.1. Classification (GTDB taxonomy): domain Bacteria; phylum Bacillota; class Clostridia; order Eubacteriales; family Eubacteriaceae; genus Acetobacterium. The sequence continues at coordinate 938,001 of OZ223194.1, forward strand.
TTTATCAGCATTTCGAGTTTCGGGCTAATGAAGAAAAGAAAAGCATCACCTTGTCCGGGCCAGATGATATCCAGCTTTTTTGTGACAGAGATTGGATAACAGAAGCCATTAGTAACATTGTAAAAAACGCACTTGACCATACGAAAACAGGAAGCCAACTTACAGTTGAGTGGAAAAAACTCCCGGCTGTCACGCAGATAACCATAAGTGATAATGGCAGCGGCATACACCCGGAAGATATACACCATATTTTTAAGCGGTTTTACCGCAGCCGCTTTTCAAAAGATACGCAAGGTATTGGTCTTGGGCTGCCGCTCGCAAAAACAATCGTAGAAGCACATGACGGTAACATCTCAGTTGATAGTGTGTTGGGCAAGGGAAGCACTTTTGTTTTAAATTTTCTCAACCTTACTAAAATGTAAGCGGAAATTCATATGGGAGTAAGGTGACGATGTTAACTTGTCATTAGGCGGTTATAACACATTATAAAATGGCCGCTTAGAAAGGCGTGATAAGATATGAATTTATTAGAAGTAAATTCGATTAACAAAACCTATGGTACAGATGAGACTGCGGTAAACGCATTAAAAAATGTAAATTTTTCCGTGCCTAAAGGAGAGTTTATTGCTGTTGTGGGCGAATCCGGTTCTGGGAAAAGCACACTGCTCAACATGATTGGGGCGCTGGATACCCCTACTTCCGGTAAGGTGCTCATTGACGGCAAAGATATATTCAGTATGAAAGATGAAAAGCTGACGATTTTTCGTCGCAGAAATATCGGCTTTATTTTTCAGGCATTCAATCTGATACCAGAGCTGAATGTAGAGCAAAACATTACATTCCCCGTTCTGCTTGACTATAAAAAGCCTGATCCGACTTATGTTGAGGAAATACTTACGGTTCTTTCCTTACAGGACAGACGTAAACATCTGCCCCGGCAGTTATCCGGCGGTCAGCAGCAGCGTGTAGCCATTGGACGTGCTCTGATAACCCGACCAATGTTAATATTGGCGGACGAACCAACCGGCAACTTGGACAGTCAAAACTCAAGTGAGGTCATCTCTCTTTTGAAAACAGCGTCGAGGCGCTATCAGCAGACAATCATCATGATAACGCATAATCGCAGTATTGCTTCCACGGCTGACCGTGTGCTGCAAGTATCAGACGGTATTCTCACAGATTTAGGGGGATATCCCGAATGAACAGCTATCTTGGTCTTGTTTCAAAATATGCGAAAGTACACAAAAAGAAAAACAGGCTTACTATAATCTGTATTGCGATATCCGTCATGCTTGTGGCAGCAATTTTCGGTATGGCTGATATGAGCGTAAAAGGGCAAATCGACGAACAAATTCGCAAGGGCGGCAACTACCACGTCATGCTTAGTGGCATATCAGAGGAAGTAGCCGGACAAGTAGCAAGTCGCGAAGATGTAGCAATGTCTGGATTTATAGCGCCGTCCGAGAGCGTTGATCTGCAAGGAACAGACTTCCTCGTTATGGGTGGTGATAAGGCCATATCAGAACAAATGAACCTTACTGTGGATACCGGAAATTTTCCTGCATCTGAAACCGAAGCACTAATAGATAGTGCTGCATTTGAGCAGTTTCATATTTCTATTGGCGATACTGCCAGCGTGAAATTATCTGATGGGCGTATGATTGATTTTATTATTTCGGGGACATTCAGTGATTTCACTAGTTTGCAAGGAACAGGTTCACACGGTCTGTATCTTTCACTGAAGGGCATAGAGGCACTTACAGGAAGTGCCTACCAAGGGATATATGTAATTCAGTTCAAAAACGGAACCAATATTCGAGGGGCAATATCCGATATACAACAAACTTTGGGACTATCTGACGAACAAGTAATTGAAAACAGATTGTTATTAGGTGTTATGGGGCAAAGTGAAGATAGTACCATGATACAACTTTACCTAATGGCCGGAATACTGTTTGTGCTTGTGCTACTGGCAGGAACATTTATGATTGCAAGTAGCTTTAATCTAAGCGTATCCGAACGAGTTAAATTTTTCGGTATGCTCCGCTGTCTTGGTGCTACGAAACGTCAAGTCAAAAGATATGTACGCCTTGAGGGGCTACGCTATTGTCTGACAGGCGTTCCTATCGGCTTACTTGCAGGCTGTATCCTTATGTGGCTTGCATTGCTGTTGTTAAGGTTAACAGGCTCCGATTATTTTATAGATATGCCCTTATTTCAAATTAGTTGGATTGGCTTGTTTTCCGGAACTGTTATGGGATTTCTAACTGTTATGCTTGCGTCGCGTTCTCCCAGCAAAAAGGCATCAAGGGTTTCTCCGCAAGCCGCTGTTACCGGGAATGCAGATAATAGCAGTCAGCAAGCACCAAACAAAGCGGCAAATACAAATCGTTTTCATGTTGAAACGGCTATGGGAATACGCCATGCCTTTCAAAGCAGAAAAAATGTTTTTCTTATGACGGGTTCCTTTGCCATTAGTATTATTATGTTTTTATGCTTTACGGTGCTAATTTCGTTTATGAACCATGCAATAAAACCATTACACCCCTATGCACCGGATATTTCTATAACCATGGAGGACAATTCAGCTTCTCTTTCTCCTGAGTTACTTAAAAATGCAGCGGAGATTAAAGATGTAACAAATGTTTTCGGAAGAATGTTTAGTTATGATATTGCAGCAAAAAATCAAGCAGACAGCAAAAGAGTCAACTTAATTTCCTATGAGGATAAACAATTTGACTGGGCACATGAACAGCTTATTCGTGGAAATATGGAAGCGGTTCAATCTGGAAGTGGTGTTATGATAGTATATTCTAGTGCGTTGAAATGGGATGTTGGCGATACGATTACGTTGCAACTCCCGAATGGAAAAAAAGACGTACAGATTACCGGTGTTTTATCCAATTCACCCTTTGATGCAAAAGAGGCTACCCTAAACGTAATATGCTCGGAGCAAACTTTTACAGCATTAACTGGCATCTCCAATTACACTGTGATTGATATACAAGTGAAGGAAAATGCAGACGACTCTATTGCGTCAACTGTTCGTAAATTACTTCCCTCACAAACGAAACTCATAGACAAGATTCAGAGCAATCGAAATATTCGCACAGCCTACAATTCCATGTCAGTGTTTATATATGGATTTTTAATTGTAATTGCGCTTGTAGCCCTGATTAACATTGTTAACACGATTAACGCAAGTGTTTCCGGCCGAATGAACCATTACGGTGTTATGCAGGCGGTAGGGATGTCTGTTAAACAGCTAAAACGAATGATTACGGTTGAAGCCGCTACTTATGCCGTAACAGGCAGTATTGCCGGCAGCGTGTTAGGGCTATTGCTACACCGCCTACTGTTTGACCTGATTATCGGTTCTATTTGGGGTGAAACATGGCAAGCTCCCGTTATTGTGTTAGTGGTGACCATCGGTGCGGCACTGCTTACTACTATTATTGCGATAACATCGCCAGCAAGGGAAATTGAAAAAATGAGTATTGTTAATGTTGTGAACGCAGAATAGCAGCAAATTATATTGAGCAGCCGGAACACGGTAATAAAAAAACATAAGTTACCGCCAGATGAAAGAGGACTATGAGCGGCAATCTGAAACTAAAAAAATCTGACCAGCATTTAAAATGCTGGTCAGATACTCCCTCAATAAACCCTTTTTATACTAAACACTTAAAAACTCACGAACGTCGAACAATCGCGGCTTGGGTTCAGTTCTCGCAAACTATTTTGTTTTAATTTTCCATAAACTGTACCAGATCGATTGGATTAACAATCAAAACAACTTGACCGTTTCCCAGCAACGTCGAACCGGTTATTCCCGGAATTGTCGCCAGGTGGCCTTCTAACGTCTTGACCACAAATTCCTGTTCGTTTTTAAGTTTATCCACAACGATTGCATAGTTTTCATGGCCGTTTGTCAAAATGACCGCATTGAGTTCTTCTTTTTCTGCTATTTCTTCGTCCTTCGCTCCGGTTGCAAAAATCTTTGAAAGCCATTCAATGCCAATTACTTCGCCTCTTAAATAAGTTAAACACTTGCCGTTAAAATTATGAATGTTCGTCGTCTTTATTTTTACCGTTTCAACAATATTATCCAGCGGAAAAATATAGGTTTCCTGGTTAACTTCGACAATCAACCCCCGTGATACTGCCAGTGAAAGTGGTAATTGAATCGTCATTTTGGTTCCCTTATTAACTTCACTATCAATTAAAATTTTTCCGTTGATCTTGACTATATTGCTTTTGACAATATCCATTCCAACACCACGTCCCGATACTTCGGTAATTTCTTTTGCCATACTAAATCCTGGTTGAAAAATGAGATTCAGCAATTGATTTCTGCTCATCTTCTCAGCTTCAACCGCTGAAATCAGATTTTTCTCAATCGCTTTGTTTTTTATGCTCTCCGGGTCAATGCCTTTACCGTCATCTTCGATTTCAATATATACCAACTTATTTTTATTATACGCTCTTAAGATAATCCGACCTTTTTCAGGTTTTCCTTTTGCTAAGCGCTCTGCTCCCGGTTCAATCCCATGATCCGCCGAATTTCGAATCATATGAACCAGTGGATCGCTGATTTGTTCAATAATGGTTTTATCAATTTCGGTATGTTCACCTTGCAGGATGAGCTCCATTTTTTTTTCGCTGCTTTGCGCAATATCCCGAATTACCCGGGGCATTTTCTGAAAGATTGTTTTAACCTCAACCATTCTGATCGACATAATAGTATTCTGGAGTTCATCGGAAATTCGATTGACATAAGCGCCAACTTCCTTGACCTCTTTCGATATTTGCGGCAAATTATAATCCCTACTCAATTTTGATGAAATATGCATAAATGAGTTTTTGGCAATCAAAAGTTCGGAAATCATATTCATCATTTTATCAACCTTATCCTGGTTGACTCTGATACTCTGGATGATGTTATTCTGGGTCACACTGCTTTGCGCCGGGTTATTTTGCTGCGACTTAACTGTTTTTGTTTTAGCAACTTGCGGAAGATCTGTGCTTGGCGTCTTTGCTTCCGATTTCTCCACCGTCTGCAACTCAACCAACTGTTGTTTAATCTGATCAAGCATTTTTTGATCTTCGCGATCGTCAAATCGTTCAGCTTCAAGCGAATGAATAAAGGATTTGACATAATCCATCACAAAAAAACTGAGATCAACCAGTTTATTTTCAAATTGATATCCGTGCTCCCGGATCAGAGCCAGCAAACTTTCATAGCTATGAATTATCTCCGAAAAGCGTTTAAGGGCCTCATGCAGTTCTTCATGGGGCGTTAATATGGCCAGAAATATACCCGTTCCGCCTTTAATACTGTGCACCGCTCTAAATATTTCGTCAACCGCTTCCCGATCCGCACTATTACTGTCCAGACGGATTAATAACTCATTTTCAATGCGTTCAATATGCTCTAAATTTTCAATCTGAAACTGTTCTTTGATTTCCGCCGTCAGTTCCCCTTTAAACGCTTCAGACTGTAAGATATCCAGATTTTCTGCTCCTGCGAGCTGCTCTGGCCGATCAATTTCGGCACTGTCATCAACTGACACTTGGCAGTTTTCAAATGCCAACTTTAAATCCTGACGCAACTGGATTTCCACTTCTTGATCTTGCCATTCAAAAACGTGTTTATCAGTTGTGGTAGTAAAATAATCAGCTCTAACCACTTCATTTAAATGATTAAAATAATCCTTAAAAAAATCTAAAATTGAAAGCAGACTATCAATCAATGATGTTTTAACAATCAGCTCATTTTTTTCCAAAGCAGTTAAAATTATTTCGATCTCATAACATAATTCAGTTATTGTTGATAGTCCAATAAAAGATGCTCCACACTTAATTTGATGAATCTTATCAAACACACTATCTGGCAACTCCATATCTGCCGTATACAACTCGAGTTTTAAAATTGCTTTTTCAAGGTCATTAAACTTATCCATCCATTCCTTTGCGAACATTTTCACGATAAGCATATCTTCTTTATTTCTTTTGGGGGCGTTATTTTGAGGCATTCTCTCTTTTACTCTCCTCTCATTCTTTTGGCTTGGAATATACAATAGTATCCCCTATTTTTTTAGCCTTATAGGATGATGTAATTCTTCCCACCGACTCCGAATGACCTAAAAAAAGAAATCCCTCCGGATTCAAGGATTCATAAAAACTCATCACAACACTTTTTCTTGATCGATCATCAAAATAGATCAAGCAATTTCGACAAAAGATAAAGTCGCAACCGTTGATACTACTGCGCGCTTTTTCCTCCATCAGATTAATCTGAAGAAACGATACGGATCGTCTGATTTCACGATTAATCAGATATTTGTTTTGCCATTTTTTAAAATATTTTTCAAGATATTCAATTGGTACGTCCTTTATGGCGCGGCTGTCATAAAGGCCAACTTTAGCACTCTTCAAAACCTCTGAATTGATATCAGAAGCAATGATCTGAATATCCCATTTTTGGGGTTCATCCAGCATTTCCTGCAGAATAATTGATAAGGTATACGCTTCTTCTCCCGTCGAACATGCAGCGCACCATATTTTTAATTTTTTTTTGCTCATTTTTCTTTTTTCGACAATCGGCAAAACGTCCTCCGCAAAATTACGCAATTGCGGAAAGTCTCTAAAAAAATATGTCTCGTTGACGGTCAGGTCATTGATTAATTCATCAAACTCTAACTGGTCTAGTCCAAATTTCAGCAACATATAATATTCATTTAACGAATCCATATCCAGTGATTCCGCATGTTGAATAATTCGTTTTTCGACGAAATATTTTTTATTGTGTTCATAATATAGGCCAGTTCTCTTATAAATCAATTTAACGTATTTATCATATAATTCATCCGATAGAATCACCACAACACCTTTTGTTTTTCCGAAGTTTAGCGCCTTCTAACACCTCTTTTACCAAGTCATTCAATCAATCATGCAAACGCATGTTTTGGTATTACTTTGTGCTTTAATTGTCGCTAATCCCGGGGGAACATCGCTTCTGGAGGTTGCAGCATTGATAATTTCCCTGAAATAATCGCTATTCAATTGAGTAGTCAAAGTCTAATTTCTAATCTTTTTTTGCATTTATTCTGGCTGAAAAAACGTCGGCTCTTAAAATCTTCAAAATTGCTTCCGTCGAAGATTTTGATACCTGAAATTTTTCGACCGCTTCAATCGAGTCAAAAATATTAATAATGTTTTGCCTTCCTGAACCTTTGGCAATGATTCCCAGCTCAATATTTTTCGCTTCCAGGTTTCTTTTGATCTCGATTAACGCCTTCACTTCAATTTCGCTCAATATCGCAAGTTGACTCATATCAATAAGAAAAATATAGGTTGCCGTCTTATTCATCTTTCCCATAAAAAGCCGCAAACGGGAAATAAAATTGCCCTTTTCAGCTTTAAAAATGCTGATTATATAACGTCCTTTTATCTCGTTAAAGCCCTTTTCAATGAGTTTTATCATGGCTTTTTCAAAATCTAAACAAAACTGTCCGCCCTTATTTTTTTGTTGATCATCACGTTTAACTGCCATTTCATAAGGTACTTCGAAATTGACCAGAAATTGCGCCATTTTATCATGGTTTTCCTTCACCGTCACCGCTTTTATCAGCTGTTCATGCAATGACTCCATCCGCTCAATTTCTTGCCCGGTGATGCTATTTTTCTCGCTAAAGCCAATTTTACACAACTGGATCATGGCTTTGAGGACAACTACATATAATTGTTTATCAAACGACAATAAGTGATAATCATTTTTGGCCACTTTGCTTCGACTTAAATCAACGATATTTATTTTTTCAACATAAGTTACGTTTAAATTTGCATATAATTCCGCTTCCTCAATATCTGTGGCCAAAATAATGTCATAAGAAAATAAGTCCTGATCCTCTGAATTTCCTTCAAAATAAGTGTCACCAACACTGGAATAAACAAGCGTTCCTATTTCCTTGACACAATCCAAAATCATTAATAACACCGGCGATATCATCGAAAGATCATCTTCAAAAAAGAAACTTATAAAATAGCGGTTTCTTTCATTTGAGCATTTTCCTAAATAGGATGTGATGATACCACTGGCGGAACTTTTTGTTTCAGTAATACTCTCAATTTTTTTATTGGCCCGAATAAACGCCTCCGTCTGCTCAGTAATTTGTCGTGCTTCTTTACTGAGGTTCGCAATCATTTGACCAGAGCCCTGTTCCTTTTTTCCCATCAACATTTTTTTTGTGATATCCAACCCCGCAAAACAAAGTGTTACAATGCTCTGATCGAAGGGGATTGAGCCATTTCTAGCACAATCAAGCATGTCTTCAATTTTATGCATCAAGTTCCCAATATCTGCATAACCAACCATATGTGATGATCCTTTGATGGTGTGAGCAATTCTGAATAACTCATTGATATCGCCTCCAGAATAATCCATTTCCAGTCTGATCATGCATTCTTCAGCCTTTTGGAGCAGTTCTTCCGATTCTTCATAATACAACTGTATCATTGAATCCATTACGTACACCACCTAAACTTAAATAATACGCCCATTTGAGAAACTTCTTATTGGACGATTTGGATGAAAGCGTCTCGCCATCTTTCCAATTTTTGTACCGAATGGTCAACCATCGCCAAAACGTAGTCCTCGCTTTTAAACGGTTTAAGCATATAATCATTAGCTCCATATTCCAGCGCTCTCAATATTTTATCGATCGTTGAAGACGCCGTCATCATAATGATTTGTGTCATCGGATCATATTTTTTGATTGCCATCAGCAGTTCAATCCCATCCATCTGCGGCATCCCAATATCAGTCAGGACAATGTGATATTTGGCGTTTTTTACTTTTTCCAGTGCTTCACTTGCCAAAAGGCTTGTCTCAACACAATATCCAGCCTTTTCAAGACACTCTTTTAGTCGATTTCCTACCGTTTCTTCATCATCAACGATTAAAATTTTATACCGGTCGTTCATGCGTACTTCCTCCTCATTCAAAATCACTTGTCAAAGAATTATTTAACTAACGCATTCTTTTGACTGCTCTAATAATTGCTTCGGCCATCTTATAAGAAGGAACCACAATTTCCGCACCGCCTCTGTCAATTGCTTCCTTTGGCATTCCAAAAACAACTGCTGTTGATTCATCCTCAGCGATCGTGATACCACCGGCGTTGCGGATCTTTACCATCGCATCGGCACCATCATCGCCCATGCCCGTCATCAAAACCCCAACGACGTTTTTGCCGCCAAACGCCGCCAGAACCGATTCCATCGTGACATTGACGCATGGCATAAAAACCGTTTTGGGAGAACTGGTCAGTCTGAGCACGCCGGCTTCGCCCCTGACCACCAATTGATATCCCCCTGAACCAAGATATCCGTTGCCATTTTGTAAAACATCCCCGGTCGTAACTTCCTTAACCGGAATATGGCAGGCTCCATCCAGTCGCTTAGCAAATGACGTCGTAAAAGCCGGTGGCATATGTTGAATGATAACAACCGCTGCGCCAAGGTCCGCCGGTAACATTGGCAGCACCTCCATAAGGGTTCCCGGCCCCCCGGTGGAAATACCAATTACCACTACTTTGGTGGCTTTTTTGAGGGACTTCAATTGCGCTTCTTTGGGACGCTCCACCTTTTTTTGTGGTCTCGCATTGCTACGTCTTTCAACCCGGTCTCTGATGCTTTTTCCATTGATATTTTTATAGGCCAACTTTACTTTTTGGATGATTTCCCGGCCGACTAGATAAATATCCGTTGATACTGTCCCTGATGGCTTGGCAACATAATCAAAGGCCCCCAATTCCAACGCTTCAAAGGTTGTTAACGCCCCTTCGGCAGTAAGTGAACTAACGATCAGGACGGCTATTTTAGGATAATCATTCAAGATATACTGCATCGCGGTCAAGCCATCCATAACCGGCATATTAATGTCCATCGTAATCACATCCGGTTTTAACTCGTGCACCTTTTCAATCGCATCGCTGCCATCTCTTGCTGTCCCGACCACATCAAGACTGGAGTCAGTCATAATAATCTCTTTTAATGCTTTTCTCATAAGAGCTGAGTCATCCACAATCAATATTTTTATTTTATCGATCACTAACCAACACCTCCTCTGGTAATTACGCCTTCCGATGTCATGCCTTATCAATTATTTCGAATAATTAATATGCTAAACAAAACTCACTACTTTGCCAATATCGATAATTAAAATCATCCGTTTTCCTTCATTGAGTTTTCCAACGCCTTCCAACCAATCACTGTCAACTTCACTGCTTAATATTTCAGTTGGCACTTCAATGAGTTTTTTTTCAAATCTGAGTACTTCTGAAACCGAATCGACAATAATCCCCGTTCGTGTGCCATTAAAATCGGCGATAATAATCCGGGTCGCATCGGTTTGCTCTTTTTCCGAAATTTTTAGTAACCGTCTCAGATCGAGGGCCGGAATGATATTTCCGCGTAAATTTACAATCCCTTCGATGTAATGCGGTGCATTTGGCACTTTTGTTACTTCAGTCATCCGATTAATTTCCTGAACATTATCAATTTTAATGCCATACTCTTCCTGATCAATTTTAAAGGTAACTAATTGGACCTCATCAAGCATCTCATTTTGATCGCTTTTTACCTCATCATTCGCTCCTTCAATTTCTTCAGTCCCGATGATTGGTTGAATTGAATCAGATAAAACAAGTTTTGATGGTTCTAAAATCAGAATCATCCGTTTTCCATTATTCAGTTTTGCAATGCCTTTTAATTGTTCGCCGCTTTGTGCTGAAAATTGCAACGGTGGTTGAATACTTGTTTTTGATACTCTTAACACTTCCGAAACTTTATCAACCATAATTCCCGCCGTAAAATTCCCCATATCGACAACCAGTATCCGATTATGATCATCAATTTCGATGTGTTCCATACCAAAATACTTTCGCAGATTAATAATCGGCAGTAACTTATCGCGCAGTGAAAGAACCCCCTCAATATAGGCTTCACAATTTGGAACCTTCACGATTTGGGGGACCCGGATGATTTCTTGCACCTTCATAATTTCAAAAGCATATTCTTCATGATCAATGACAAACGAAACCAACTGCTCCTCATCAACTGATTTATCTTCGGCAGTATTGGTTAATTCGGAATGATAGCTTACTTTATCATTTTCATTCGCTATTTTTTCTTTTGTTGACGCTTTAACTTTAAGTGCCTCAACAACATCTAAGAGCATCACCAGTCGTTCGCCGTTATTCAACTTCACGACCCCCTCGATAAAATCATCATCAATATTTCTGACAATCTCCGGGGTATCTTCAATATCAGAAATTGGCACACGTATAACTTCCGATACTTTATCAACAATAATTCCTGTCGCTTTACCTTCTACATCAATAACTAAAACACGACTGTTCTCATCTTTTTCTTTTTGTTCCAGATTAAACTTAATCCGACCATCAATGATTGGAAGTACATCGCCTCTGAGATTGCAAGCCCCTTCCACGTAGATCGGAGCATTAGGTATTTTGGTGATAGCTGGCACTCTGATAATTTCTTTTACATCCATGATATCAGTGCCAAATTCATCCTCGCCCAGCCTGAACGTCACTAATTGGCGTTCTGTCACTCCGGTATTTTTTAAACTAGCAGCCATTGCCATCGCCCCCATTTCTACATATTCTGCAGTTCATCCGCAAGTCCCGAAATTTCTTCAATTGCTTCGGCCAGTTCCTGCATCCCTTTTGACTGTTGACTTGCCGCGGTAGCCGCTTGTTCAGCTCCGCTACTGGCTTCCTGGGCCGCCGTCGCAATTTGATCAACGCCTTTTGTTGCCTGTTCGAGAGCAATTTGTGACTCTTCTGCGCCCGTTTTAATTTCATGGGTGCCTTCTAACATTATAATCATGTTTTCTTCAATGGTATTGAGGTTAATGGTCGTTTTTTTGGATTTTTCGACTTCCGCAAAAGAAGCTTTACTGGATGTATCCGTATCGGCTGAAACACGCTGAATCTGATTTTGGATGGCTCGGACAAGATCCTTGATTTTGTCCGCATTTTCCGCTGATTCATTGGCAAGAGCCCTGATATCCCCGGCAACCACCGAAAATCCCCGGCCAAACTCTCCCGCTCTGGCGGCTTCAATGGAACCATTAATCGCCAGCATATTCGTCTGAATTGAAACATTAACGATCGCGTCAACGATCTTGTCAATACTTAATGCCGTTTCTTCGAGACTTTTAATGTTTTTTGCGGCATCCATTGAGATTTCAGCCGAATTTGTTATGCCTGCAATCATGCTATCAACCGCTATTTTATTTTCTTCTAGCAGTTCCTGCAGTTCAGACACTTTTTCACTGGAGAACCCGGCTCTTTCGCTCATTTGAGTTGATGCAACCAACAGTTTTTCGGCAAATACCGAACCTTTTTCAGCATTTTCAGCTTGTAAAAGTGCGCCTGATGAGACTTGTTCCATTGCTTTAAGGATCTCTGCTGCCGTTGAATTAGCTTCTTCGACATTCGCCGAAAGTTCTTCGGAAGCCGCCGCCAATGACTCCGATGACTTTTGGGCATCGGTTGAACTCTTGAGATCCTCCGCCATTTGCGACAGATCGGCAGCACCGGCATTTAACTCGTTAAAGGCTTTACTTTGCATTTGAATCGCTTTTTCAACTTCTTCGGCGGCACTACTTTGTTCTTCAGAAGCCGCCGCAATCGTTTCTGCAATCGCCAAAAATTCCAAGGCCCCTTTATTGGCATCTATTGCATTTTGCGATACTTCAGCAATCCCCTTCATCGCCACATTAACCCCTTCATTAATTTTAATGAGGTCTTGTGTCGTTTTAGCGGCCTTTTCAACTTCACTGTTGGCTACCTTGCCAGCATTTTCAATGTCAAGCACAACAACTTTTACATTGCTTTGAATTTCATTAACTAATGCCCGAATATTTGTTGCTGACTTTTCCGATGTTTCGGCAAGATTTCTGACCTCATCGGCTACCACCGCAAAGCCTTTACCATGTTCTCCCGCCCGTGCTGCTTCAATGGCCGCATTCAGTGCCAGGAGATTGGTTTGATCAGCAATGCGAACAACGGCTTGAACAATTTCGCCAACTTCATTCGATTGTCGCTCTAACTCCGCAATTAACTTCACCGACTCGCTATTGGTCTCCGCGGATTCTTTGATCCCTTCAATCATCAATTCAATATCGCTGGATATGTTGGCAACTAACGCCTTAGCGTCTTCCGCTCTTTCAAGTGATTCTTTCGCACGCTTATCGGCTGTCACCGATGCTTTTTCAACCTGATTAATAGCCGCTCGGGACTCTTCCGCGGCTGACGCCGCTTCACTTGCACCGCTGGAAATTTGCGCCATGGTTGCCGCTAATTCTTCGGCCGCACTACTAGCTTCCTCAATGCCCGAAGCCATTTGTTCAGTTGCAACCGCAATCCGTTCTGCTAATTGTTGCTGCTTTGCCAGGGTTCGTGCTCTTACCTTATCCTTCGCCTGCCTTCTGGCTAATTCTCTTTTTCGTTCCATTTCATCCGATGCGGCCATTGATTCAAACGAGACCTTTTCCCGTTTTTCACTTGAAGGCATTGCCAACTTTTTATCCATAATATTCTTGACCTCCTAAAGTCTTATTCACTCATGCACCCATACATTTTTACGCACTGGTCTTAGACACTCTCTATTAGTCTTTGAATTTGTTCAAGTTTTTTATTACGGATTCATTTTTATAGGGTTTAACAATAAAACCTTTCGCCCCGTTTAAAATTGCTTGTTGTACATATTTTTCCTGACCAAGTGCCGAAACCATAATCACCGTCGGTACAACATCCATTTTTTTGATTTCCTTCATACATTCAAGTCCATCCATTACCGGCATGGTAATATCCAATGTGACGAGGTCTGGACTGAATTCCCGAATTTTTTCCAATGCTACCTTGCCGTTTTCCGCTTCGGCTACCACTTCAAACCCGTTGCTTTCTAATAAATTTTTAAGCTGGATTCGGATAAATACCGCATCATCTACAATTAATACCTTCGTCATAGTCTACCTACCTCTTCTAAAAAGAATATTCAGCTAAAAATGCTACTCACAAAACGCACAAATGATATCAAAACAACTTTAAAACTCCATAAATGAGCAGATGACACTAAAACAATTTTAAAGCATTATAAGTGATATTTAATCGTAATTAATGCGTTTTAAACATCCTTTTTTTAGTCTTATCCAAGATAAATCTAGCATAATAAACGTTACTATTTTTATCAATAATCAATCATGACAAATAGTGACTATTAAACAACACTTTATCAATTTTCGTTGTTTAATAGTCACTATTTGTGAAATCTGCCTTTTAACTCGTTTGCTTACTCACCTTTTGTTTAGTATAATATTGTTTAATATAATATTTGAATAAAGTTATATAATAAATTTTTTTTTTGAAAGGATAACTTTTTTACATGGAAAAAAAACACATCGATCGCAGAGTTCGAAAAACAGAACAGCAACTGCAATCGGGCTTAATCCAATTAATGCAAAAAAAAAACATTCATAAAATAACTGTCCGTGAACTATCCGATTTGGTGGATATTAACCGTGGAACATTTTATCTCCATTACAAAGATGTGTTTGATATGCTGGATCAAATGGAAAAAAAACTAACTTCCGATTTTCTCGAAATTCTTAATCATTGTCCTTCATTAGTCGTACGAAACAATGTCCTTCCACTTCTCGTTGAGGTATTCTCTTTTATCGAATCAAACGAAGGAATGATGCGCGTAGTATTATGTAAAAATCAAGATCCTTTTTTTTTAGAAGTTTTAAAAAATAGTGTTAAAATGAGATTTTTTAATGACTGGAAAAAAAAATATTTTACTCCCGTACCCAAGGAAACCGATTATTTCTTTTCCTATTTTCAATCCGGATGCATTGGTTTAATTTGCCTCTGGTTGGACAACGGAATGGCCGAATCCCCAAAGCAGATTGCTAAACTTGTTGAAAATCTGATCTTAAAAGGTGATTCTTTTTTTTATGAGTAACTTAATTTATTCAATTTTCCGATTAACAAAACTTTGTAACCAACGTCTAAGTGTAAACCATTACATACCTTGATTTCTTCTCGTCGATGATGCCAAAAAGACCTGTTACTTTAACGGTAACAGGTTCAGGCTATTAAAGCTTTTATAATTAAGCCTGTCGTTATTCACGACAACGGCAAGATCACCAATAAGTTAATCGATCACTTAACCCAACGATAAAGATTTTTCCATCATCTTTTTTTAATCCTTAAACAAGGGCACAAGACTTTACAGCCCCTTTTTCCTAAGCAAACACCGGCCATTTTTCAGTTTCGCTAA
Organism: uncultured Acetobacterium sp.; assembly: GCA_965140355.1. GTDB lineage: Bacteria > Bacillota > Clostridia > Eubacteriales > Eubacteriaceae > Acetobacterium. Next base: position 953,373 of record OZ223194.1, read on the forward strand.
ACGTATCCACCAATTCATGGGCATCCTTAATGATCTCCTGATCAAATTCCAAATAATTCAATAAGGCAATCGCGTTTTTGGTTTGAGCCGGACCGGTATACAATTGATAATCAAATAAAATGGTCTCGTCGGTAATTGTCTCCTGGAAGTGATAGTTATCATAACTATTCACTAAAATATTCGTCAGCTCAATATCGTGAGTAGCAATCAGACACAGACAATTTTTACCGTCCAAATAACTAAGAATCGCTGCCGATGCCGCGATCCGCTCGATCGTATTGGTGCCTTTTAATATTTCATCAATAAAACAGAGACAGGGATAATGATCAACCTGCTCAATTGTCCGTTTCAGAGCTTTAATTTCAGCCATAAAATAACTGTCTCCCGCCAAGATATCATCACTCACAGCCATCGCCGTAATCGGTAAACAGCGGGATAATGAAAAGCTGCTGGCGGTGCAGGTATAAATGGTTTGGGCAAAGATACTATTAAGTGCCAACGCCTTAACAAAGGTCGATTTTCCTGATGCATTCGAGCCGGTAATTAAACTGTTTTGCTGGAGTTTAATATCATTCGGCACCGGCGATTTTATTAAAGGGTGATATAAATCGGTAGTAACGACTTAAAACGTTTCGGTGAAGGTTGGTGTCACAGTCCCTGCCAAACTTTTACGAAACGATGCCAACGCAATACTCATATCCAACTCGCCAATATTCTGATAAATACGATAAAAAGCGGCTTTATTTTTAGACACTACCGCAATTGCTTTGTTATAGGTTCTAAAATCGTAGAGCGTGACAATTTTCAGATAATCCAGCAATAGGTCAAGATCGGAGCCTCCGCTCATCATCATCCCGGCAAGTTTGCCGGCAAGTGCTTTAAAAGGAATGTTGTCTTGTTCAATCTGAGCCACCAAAACTTTTAGACTGCCAGTGGTTTCGTCAGCTGTCAAGCGGTTGCAGCATCTGAGAATCGCTGATAAGTATTGAATCGTCAACAAGTTTTTGGCAATTTCCTTTTTGAAATAATAATGTACACATCCATTAACAATCACTGAAGTGATCAAACTAACCAGGCCGATGGTAGCATTAATAAATATGATCCCAATACATAACAGCGGAATGATTGACAGGATCGTATAGATCATGGGATTTTTTAGGGCTTTTATCTGACTTTCAAAAATTAGTGCCGAGACGTCATTATAATTTGCTTTGCCTAATTGGGAAAGAATCATTTGAATTTCCAGCCGTTTCTTAGGATTATCCGCAAAATAAGTAATCAGCTGATCTCTTTTCTTAAGCGGTTCCTCCTCCCAGCTTGGCTCATGAAGGGTTGCATACAACACTTCATCACCAACCGAGGTCAGACAGGTATTCATCCGTTTAAAGACATCATCCATATCCAAATCACTCCAGGTCAATTCATCAATCGCTACCTCAATCGATTCATATTTAAGCTTACGATCCCAATAATCAGACACACTTCCCCAAATCGATGAATCAAAACTGGTTGGCGCTTTTCCAAATTCATTTATTAATTGTCTGCGAAAATTCAGTCGGGCTTTGCGACTGGAAAATAGATTAAAGATTATAAATGCCACAATCCCAATCGCTACAAAAAACAATACTTCCATTTATATCTCCTCAAATTATGGCCTGCTACTAAATTTTTTTGAATAATAATCAAAAAACAATGCCTTTAATATACCGTATTGCCAAATTTATGTCAACTTAACGGAATGATTGATCCGCCTATTAGGCCTCTCAATAAGACAAAACCGATCGTCGCACGCTCACTTTTAATCGCATTATCGATCGGGATGATACCAAGAGGGAACGGGGTTTTGCATATTATCAAACCACTCAAGTACATCAGATGCCTGTTTCATCATTGTGTCAACATCACTTTGCCCAAACGGAAGCGCCCAATAAATTGAAGAAAGCGTGTTACTTGCAATGTAAAAAGCAAGCAGTTTGAAAAATTCTAATGGTGGTTTACTGCCAAAATATCCATCCAGCTGGCCGGTCGCAAAATAAGGACTTTTTGCCGCACACCATACAATTCGATTAAATTCTTCCCATGGATCGCCAAAATCAAACCGGTCAAAATCAATAATCACTAACTGATTATTTTCCAACATCATATTACCGATGTGATAGTCGCCGTGCTGAAAACATTGCGGGCGATTCTTGAGTAACGCACGGTTATTTTTTATATACTCAATAACTTTATCATCCCCTTTAAATGTCAGCGGGCATTCCTGATATTTTTTGATTTTAAAATTTGTTTTTCGATTAAAACGGCTATCCCATGCCTCCTGATTTTCAGGTGCCGGAAGCGCATGAATTTTTTTTAATATTTCTCCCGACTTTATCCCCAAAAGATATTGCTCACTTTCAGGTAACAAAGCGATCGTATCTTCAATATCCGTACCCTCTATCCAGGTATATAAAGCGTATACACCGTCTTTACAAGTTCCAAATTCAACCGGTTTACAGATGGCAACATCAAGCGCCGCTACTTCTTGAAGAATTGAAAATAATGCTCTTCTTGTTTCAAATCGTTCTATTGGTGAAATTCTAAGCAAATACTTGCTACCATCATCTTTTTTGACTTGGTACTTTTTATCCTCCGACCATCCTTTATCAATAGGAATCATCGAGACAAATTGAAATTCAGTCATTACTCAACTCCTTGACTAAAACTAATTTAGGTCATTGCGAAAATGCCGTGAGCTTTGGGCCCCGTTTCGCACGAAACAATTCCTCACTTTAAAAAAATACTGGCTCTGTTGAGGTCTAAGCTTTTTGATGTAAGTATGATAAGAAGCTCTTCGAGCGATGCCAAAAACGCTAAAACGCCTGTTAAAATGAGCATCTTATTCCCCACAAAAGAATAACTTAACGGACAAAAGAAAAAAACAAACCCGTTAATTTATTAGCGCTTGTATGAATACTTGCGATCTTTTTGAATTTTATTTTTGCCAATACGACATTTCCGATTCGCAGGATGAAAATGATGACAATTCCCACAAACATTAGCACGGTCACTTGATTTTGCTTTATCACCGTTATGATGATCATAACGCTCAAAAAAAAGTCGGCCATACTATCCAGCCTTGCCCCGAACAAAGTTTCAGTGCCAGTTTTTCGTGCGATATAACCATCTAAAACATCGGTTAAACCACATATCAAATATCCCCCTATAAAAAGCCCGCTGCGAAAATCAATCAACAATAAACCAAGCGATAAAAAAATTCTAGCTGAAGTTATTATGTTGGGAATGGACACTTTTTTCATCCGTTATATCCTTTGCACCACTTGTTACGTATTTGTTTAATGGCTTGCTGCCCCAAGCGTATCATTACCACTATCAATCGTTTCATTTGTGCTCTTTCAATTTCATAAAAGATCGATTAACTCATTAAAATTCTGAATGATCAAGTCAGGTTTTATCGGATTGCTCCATTTTCGGTTATCTCGATTAATCCAGCAGCTTGTGATTCCGGCCCTATGAGCACCTAAAATATCCGCCGAACTATCCCCAATATGGATGATTTCCTTTGGGTCTGCATCCATTTGACTTAAGACGGTTCGAAAGAATTTACCGCTTTTATCGCCCTTATAACTTTTTAGGTCATCTGAAATGAAGGCTTTATCATATCTTATCTTACATATTAAATCGTCCACCATCAAATGGTTAGAATCGCTGGAAAGGATAATTTGATATTTGGGGCGGAGTTTGGCAATGCAGTCTAAGACTTCATGATAAAAAGGAGCTTTCGAATGCTGATCCATCAAATTTTCTACTACGTCCTGTGGTGAAATTTTAAATGCCAAATTTTCAATGGCCTTATGAGCACATTCCTGATACACTTCATCCATTGTTTTAAACGGTTCCGCTTGCACCGCCTGCTCATAAACATTGGGAAATGTCCTTAAAATTGCTTTTGCACCCTGCCTTGCTTTTTCATCGGTGTAGTCATCTTTTAAAATGCCGCGCCAAATTTCGGGTATCCGTTCGTTGACATCTACCAGTGTCTGAAAAATATCAAAACTAATTATTTTATAATTCATGAAGACTCCTCTTTGCTCACTGCATAAAAAACTACTCGATGATCATTATACGGATCACGACCAGTCAATATATTTTTAATACTTGCTGCTTTTGAAAAAACAATCGGTCTTATTATCTTTTCGACATTCTCTTGATTAAAATAGTGATTCCAAAACCGACTGAAATTTATTCTCCAATTTACTGGCGGCTAATTTTACAAGAATAACGCTCCTTCGGCTATTATCTTGACATCGCCCACCACGTTTATTTCACCTGTCGATTGATCGGCCCAAACTTTTATCTGACTGGGTCTTCCCACAAAACGGCCTTGGTTTAAAATGATGTCTTCTGTTATTTTGCAGATATTCCATTTATATAGATAAGCCGCAACCGCTCCGGCGGCACTGCCAGTTGCCACATCTTCTACCGCTCCCAAATTGTCCCATGTACGGCCCTCCCGGTTATCAACGTCAAACACATAGACAAACTTTGCATTGATCTTGCTCAACAGCATCTCAAAATGGTCAACGCTTATTTTTGCCTGCTCCAGCCCCGACGCAAGAGGCACAATTAAATAAGACAATCCGGTTGTCACAACCTCCATTGGGAGTTCGTGATATAGATTGTCGGAGGTAAGATTTAACGCTTGCAATAAATTATCTTTCCCTTCATTTTCAACACGACCTAAAAATTCAGGAACGCCCTGATTCATTGTGGCTTGAAAATAATCACTGATTTTAATCGACTGAGCTTGTAATGTTTTAGCGTTTAACTCGAATTCAACGGCGATGTTATTTTCATCGGAGTATCGTTTTTTATGAATCGTTGCTACCGCTCCCAAGATCGGATGTCCGGCAAAATCTAATTCTTCCTCAACTGTAAATATTCTTGCACGAAAGTGTTTTTCGCCTATCACCCTCAGAAAAATAGTTTCAAATTGCTTAAATTCCTGCGCAATGCTTTGCATATATTGCGCTTCCAGATCTTCTTCATGAAAGATAACCGTCAGTCCATTTCCAGACAAAACCTGGGAACTGAATACGTCAACATGATAATAGTCCATTGATATACCCCTTTCAAATTCTCCGTATTTTTATTTTGACATCATAATATTTTTGCTATTTTCCAACGTGATATAAGCCGCATTATACTTTAGGATATATTTCATATTAACTAAAAACAACCGATTCATCATCGCAAATAGCAATTTGCATTAAAGCTCACTTCCTCACATCTTGAGCAGATTATTACCAAAACTGCAACGAATAAAAAGCCATTTTCCAGTAACCATCAGCTAAATTACCCCACCCCATTATTATCCACTTTAAATTTTCTTTGTCGTTACTTGGATCAGCTAAATTGGGTAATAAAATCTTAGCTGATCCAAATGACTACAATTTGTCTTAAATTTTACCATACCTCAATATCTCAAGAATAGCTAAAATTCTACTTTCCCTTTTAATCTTTCATTCTGAAATATTTTCATCATAAATTTGCTACCAATCTGCGAATAAGCATTGATTACAAAGGATACAGCGATGGTGTCAGGACAAACAAAATATGATTAGCCTGTTCTCCTTTATTCAAAAATCGATGTTTAACATTCGGAGGAATCCGAACAACATCACCTTCCTCCAAAAAATACTCAATCCCTTCTAATTCAACATAGGCCTCCCCTTTCATGACCACCGCAATTTCTTCCTTATCCCTATGTGAATAGTGACTTTCGGTGGTATTGGCATGCGCATTCAAATCCATCATCAAAAGTTCAATATGCGCTTTCATAAAATCCGGGGTTAACACATCATAAACAACATGGTCATTGTTTTCGCGATAAACTTGCTGGCGATCTTTCTTTTTAGAAATTAAAGATTCCGTCTCAATTTCATTGATAAAAAGTGTGTATAGCGGTACATTTAAGGCCTTCGCAATAAGATCCAATACACTCAATGACGGATTTGCCTTTCCTCGCTCAATTTGACTTATAAGGGACGTACTTATTCCCGAAAAATCGGCAAACTGACGAATTGTCATGCCTTTTTTCTGCCGGTAATTTAAAACTGTTTGGCCCAAACGATTATAATTCATCGTAATCTCCCATCCATAATAATAAGCTTTTTCTATCATTTGTATTAACATAATGAAACGATCAAATAGAACTGTAATTAGCGATGAAAATAGCCTATAATATTCTTATATATTATATTGTATCATGTATTTTATATTTAACAAGAACAAGGAGGTATCTTATTAACTGATGCAGTCACGAACGATTCAATATCTTTTTTTAATGTTAGGCGTTTTTGCTTTATCCACTTCTGCTATCTTTGTAAAATTAGCGGCTGCCCCTTCCTCTATTGTGGCTTTTTACCGACTTTTCTTTGCCGTATTAATACTCTTGCCATTTTTATTATTCAAAAAAGAAAATCGGCAAGCGCTACGCGCGTTATCTAAAAAGCAATGGGGATTAGCTCTATTATCGGGATTATTTTTAGCAATACATTATGTTTTATGGTTTGAATCCCTGAACTATACCTCTGTTGCAAGTTCAACTGTTATTGTCACCTTACAGCCGCTTTTTTCGTTTGTTGGCGGACATTTTTTATTTAGGGAACGTTTCGACAAAACCACAATTGCCCCCCTTTTGATATCATTAATTGGTTGTTTCATCATTGGCTGGGGTGACTTTGAGATCAGTTATCAGGCTTTATTCGGTGATCTGCTGGCCTTTATTGCTGCGGGTGTCATAACTGTTTATTTTTTTATTGGACAACACATGCGAAAAAATTTGGCTGTCATCCCTTATTCCATATTAGGTTACTCTGGCAGCGCCTTTTTTTTAGCGTTATATGCCGTTAGCCAGCATGTATCTTTTATCAACTATCCCTTCGCTACCTGGAAAGCCTTAATCGGGTTAGCTTTGATTGCAACGGTTTTTGGTCAAATGGTTTTTAATTGGCTCTTAAAGTGGTTGCGTGCCTCAAACATCTCAATGAGTATTTTAGGTGAAACAATTGGAACTTGCCTCCTTGCTTATTTTATTTTGGGTGAGGTTATCTCTTTGCAACAAGGAGTTGGGATAACAATCACACTCATTGGCCTCACCTTGTTTTTATTTCACCAAAATAAGACTCGCGCAATCAACACAATAACTTAAGATGCTGTATATGCTGATCTCATTTAACAATTAACTTGATTTTGTTTTACAAAATGATTAATATTCCTATTACAACCTATCATCTTTAATAAGTAATTGCGAAATGAAAAAACATCAAACACCGGTTGCTTTGGGTGCAGTTTCGCACTTACCTAATCATCTTTAAAAATTGGAGGTATTTAAAATGGACAAAATAAATATTGAAGAAAAACTTAGCTTGTTTAACGACTATTGGAATCCGAAAATCATCGGTGAAATCAATGAGTCTTATGTAAAATTAGCCAAACTTAAAGGCGATTTTGTATGGCATACTCATGAAAATGAGGACGAAATGTTTTATGTCTTAAAAGGCGCATTAACCATGAAGTTCCGGGAAAAAAGTGTGCAAATCAATGAAGGTGAATGCATTGTGATCCCTAGCGGCGTTGAGCATATGCCGGTTGCTGAAGAAGAAGTTCATGTCATGCTTATCGAATCGAAGACTACTTTAAATACCGGCAATGTAATAAATGAAAGAACGGTTGAAAAACTAAATAAAATATAAAAAAAGGTTATGTTTTTCAAAATGAAAGACATAACCTTTTAATATTTTGCTTGGTGTTTTATAAATAAAAAACCCCTTCAAACAGTAGCTTTGATCAGCTCTTTTGCTTTAACGACACGATACTGTTTGAACTTTTTGCCGGGAATAATTACTGCATTAGCTGGACAAAAGCTTAGGCATCGCATACATAACTCACAAGACTTGTGCCATTCGGGATAATCTTTCATCTTGATATTGTTCACCGGACACAGCTTTGCACATAAACCACATTTAATACATTTTTCCTGATCCACCGTAATTTTTCGCCCTTCAGCCAGATTTACCCGTTCCATTATAAAATGGTTACAGCAAAGATGATAAAATCCTTTTGAAAGAAATGGGATGCGTTTCCATGATGTATTTCCTTTAATGAGATTTTCTGCATACGCTCTAGCTTTCTTAAGACCACTATTTATTTTTTTACCGTTTACTTCCTCATTTATCTGTTTGGGAAGCCAATTATTCGGCATCATAATCTCACAAGCACCAATGCAGTCATAGCCCTTTTCTGTTAGAACCTTTTTTAATGGCCCCACAATAGCACCAGAAAAAGCCATCATGGTATCAACCATAAAAACAGGTGTTTTATCAGCCCTTGGTAATGCCTTAAAAAAATCCCAGACAAAAGGTAATGTCGATTGAAAAGCAACCGGAAAAGCAATCCCAAAAGGAATTGTGGTGTCTATTTTTTTTGGGTCCGTCTCTTCAATTTTATGTAAAGTAACCGATATTCCTTTTGCGGAAAAAATCTCTATCATTTCTTTTACTACCAACAAGGTGTTTCCGGTTCCTGAATAGTAATAAAAATTGATCTGTGTTCCAAACATAATTAATTTCCTCCCATAAATACGATCTCTGGCATCTATTAATTTTTTATCATGGTCCAAATATTTTGGGCAATTTTCTTTCCATTCATAATTAATGATGCTTCAGTACCGGTAACGGCACAAGCAAACATAAGTCCTTCCACAAGTACAGCAATCTGAAGTGCCAAAAAATGCGGGTCAATGTCTTTTTTTACTTCTTCATTTTGTTGTGCTTCTCTAAATTTTTCTTCAATCAATGGGATACCACCATAAATATAATCAGCTACCTTTGTCTTAAATTCGGGGAATTTTTTAATCGAATCAATTAAAACAAGATAGGTATCACTGTTGACATTATCATAATATTTGCTATAGGAAAAATAACCCGAATAATCAAAGGAGTTTTGTATCAGTTCCTTTATATTGTCAGAAGAAGAAATTTTTTTATCAGTCCATATTTTAATTTCTTCAATTATTACCTGGATCGCTTGGATAAAAACATCATCCTTATTTTTAAAATGATGATAAAAAGCACCTTTAGTAATATTGCAGGCACTTGTTATATCATTAATACTTGTCTTATCATAACCATTCTCTATAAACATTATTACCGCCTGATGCAATAACTGTTCTTTTGTTTTCATCGTGTTGTTCTCCTCATCTCAAAAACATACTAAACGGTCGGTATGTTATATTAAGTATAATGTTCTTACCACAAATTGTCAAGTTCGAACCTAAAAAAGACCCCTGCACAAAGTACATTTCTGAGGCCTATTTATTTCTGTCTATTTAATTGTACCTTAATTTTATAAAAAAACCGAAGGGTCCCGACTTTTATCTTAATCTCTCTGAATTTACTTAATTTGGTATGTATCTACCCGCATATTCAACTTTTGCTTTTTTCGTGTATTTCATAATAAACTCCGATTTTGCTTCTGTATAGCCATCTCTGTTGTGCTCATATTCTTTCCCCAAACGCAATTTAAGATTTCCATATTGAGCAGCAATATCAGGATGATCTACTAGATAATCTCTAAAATATAACTCATCCCAATCACCTAAATGCCTAACATGAAGATGATACACCTTTTCTGCAAACCCCTCTAACAAATATCCTTTATTTAATGCCAGTCGCAAATCCGGCTTAAATTCACTTGACATCAGGTTCCAGCTATTTTTGTTGAGGATTTTGATTAGCTCTGTAAGCTCGCACTTGCTATCCACTTCTAACAAGATATCGATGGTCGGTTTTGCAATCAGTCCTTCCACCGCACTGCTGCCAATATGGTTGATCCGTTTTATGTCCTGATTGTTGATCGAACCTAATAGCTGTCTTTTTTCGATTTGATACCATTCTTTATATTTGGGATTATGCTCTTTTAAAATAATCGGAAACAATACCCATAATTCTTTCAACGATAATTCTGATAATTCTTTTTTCATAATCATCCCTCATCGCTCATAAATAGCAACACCAAAGCTACACGTAATCACTTTTATTTTTTTTCATTTTAGATTTTCAGCTAAATCACGTACTTTTTGAAGCTCGGGTGAATCATGCATACTGCCTTTTTCTACCATCCCCGGAATTTTGATGATGCCCTTATTTTCCCATTTTAAATATGAGCTAATCGCATTTAACTGGGCTTCAGCCGCATCGTAGACCTTATCCGAACCCGAATTTAACAACATTGCAATCGAATGAATATGAAATCCTTTTTTAGCAAAAGCATACATCCGATCGATAAAGCATTTTATCTGTGCGGAAACATCAAACCAGTAGATCGGTGAAGCCAATACCAGCAAATCCGTCTGTTCAAGATCTTTTAAGATGTCGTTCATATCATCTTTTTGCACACAAAGACCATCATGTGTAAAACAATATTGACAGCCTTGACAAGGTTTAACCGTCAGTTCACTTAACTTTCTTAACGTCACCTGATGGCCGGCTTTTTTTGCCGCTTTGGCAAATACATCTGCCATAATTTCAGTATTTCCGCCTTTTCGCGGGCTACCCGTAACAACTAAAATATTCATTTTTATTCACCAATTACCTTTCTAAACCTTTTATCCGTTAACCCTTAATCCACGAAAACAGATAGTTTACCGGATTTGTCGCTTGAATACCAGGATCTTTCAATTTTTCAAAGCTTCCCGACAAAGCTCTTTCCCTCGCCGCTAAATGAAAATGACAGGCCCCGATACCAACGTCGGTCCGCTGAATGTCAATCCCCAATTTGCTGTCTTTTGTCGGCTGAACCTCATAGAAATGATAAGCATTCTGATCCTGAACTATTCGCCACGGTTGTTTATTCACCGCCGATGGTGCCAGACGCAGCATCTCCAAGGGGAACGCATAATCTCCAGCCGCCGCCGGGGTAAGCGGATGCGTAAAATCATGATCATAAAAAATCTCATGCCATTCACAACGACGATTGGATTTTGCGGCCCACTGCACTACCGATTCCAGCATCCGCTTCTTACCGGCAGGATAACCGAGCGGGGAAATAACCGGAAAAAGATCTCCGGCTTTCAACTTCATCGCTGTCGAAAATCCGCTGCGGTCAAAGGTTCCCCCCAACCAGCAAGTTCCCAACCCCAGCGAAGTGCAATATAAAACCAGCTGCTCAAAGGAGTAACCCAGGGCCTCAAGCCCTAGTTCTCCCGGGGCCACCGATGCTCCAACATAATTAGATGCGCCTTTGATGACGCCGTAAGTTCCCAGCTTTTCACCGCTAACCAAGGCCGTCTTTTCCAACAGATGAAAGTTAACATCTATAGCAAAGGGATTAGCTAAAGCAGCGATATACGTGCTGATTTTATCCTGATCCGCTGTCGTCAGCGGACGATTTTGATAGGTTCGTACACTATGACGGGCTTTCACCGTTTCTTCGATCAAAAAATCTATTTTCATTTGTATCCCCTTACTTCTTTCAGGCTAGTGTTTTGTAAAGATTAATTTCACCCGGTTTTTCCAGATAACCCGTAAATGTCGCCATCGCGTCTTTAAAATGTTGCGACGACAAATGGTTATTGAGGGCTTCCTGATCATCCCATTCTTCCAGCATTGTCAACAGTTGCGGATTTTTGACATCTTGCAGCAATTCATAGCGGACGCAACCAGCATCATATTTTCTTGTCTCTGCCACAAGATTTTTAGCGATCGCAATAAATTCATCGATTTTATCGGCTTTAATATTATTTTGAGCAACTACTTTAATCATCGTAAATTTTTCCTTCCTAATTGCCATTTTAGATAATGGCCTCTATTTGTTGTGGTTTTGTTGATTACTCCGTTTTATTTCCCAGTTTATCCAAAAGTTTACCACTCAATTCAAGAAAACAAAGCGTTTCTGCTTCGGTTAAGATGTTTCGATACTGGTTATGAAGCAGCCGCCAGGACGCTACGATTTGCTCTTGTTGTGCCAATCCTTCCGCAGTTGTCCGCAGATAGATATTTTTCCCTTCCGGTTGTTTTTCGACATATTTTTTACGCTCCAGCTTATCAATCAGCCGAGTGATCGTTGATGGTGTTAAGTTAAGCATTTCTCCAACTTCCTTTTGCTGTATTCCACCTTTTAAATTGACGTTATAAAGCAACACCGCATGACTTGGGGATAACCCGGTTTTACTAAACGCTTCGTCGGCCAATTTCCCCAACGCTCGGGCTAACTTTGTCGTCGAAAAAAATAAGCAGTCATCAAGTTTGCAGTCCTGAAGATCAACGTCTCGTTCATTGTTCAAAATATCGCCTCCTTTGTTTGTACATACAATTTATACTATCATGTGTCCTCTTTTTTGTCAATTCTAGTCTCAATAACTTATTTGTTATGATTTGCTGTCTGATCTAATTTATAAGTATCTTCTAATGAAATAGCCCATCATAAAAAATGTTAGTTGCTATTTAAGATGCCACCCCTATACTTATTAACGCTTGCCAAAAGCGGTAGAAATAAACAATGATTAATGGTATAATCTCTAAAAACATAAATTTGATAAGAAGGTAGCTGTTAAAATGATCGTTGTCCAGATTTTCATGGTAATCATCGGTAGCTTGTTTATTTATATTGGCTGGAGAATATGGAAGAAAGAACAAATAACACTCATTCATCGTTACCATTATGAAAAAGTTTCAGCAGAAAATAAGAAGCCCTATACAGAAAAGATGGGAAAAGCTATGATCCTAATGGGCATTGGAATAGCTTTAACCGGAATTGCTGATTTTATATTTCACACGTCCTATTGTTGGTGTATTTTTGCGATTTGTTTCATTGGCGGACTTGTGATAATGATCGTTTCGCAAATTAAATATAATCACGGCATATTTTAAAATATATTTCCCTTTATCAAGCAAACTATCTAGACTAAACTGGCCTGTTCCCCCCTTATAAATCAGCCCCGCTCAAAATATCGGCTAAAGCCGTCCAACACCAATATAAACTAACTAATGCGAAGGAACCACTCAATGAATAAATGTGCCTATTGTCATAATGAAATTCACGAACCGCATCCTGTAGTAGCTGGAAAAAATCAGGATTCGCTGGTTTGTTGCAGCGAATCCTGTGTCAAAAAAGCATTGGCGTTTTACAATTTTTTTGACCGCACGAAAGTACTCTTTTTCATCGGTCTCAGCTTATTTATGATTTTATTGTTTGGTTCTGTTTTTCTTCTGAGCTTAAAAAACATGTGGCTGGGCAGCCTCTTAATGGGGTCGTCCTTTGGGTTGCTGGGACTTCTTGTCATCCTCTTCCCCTTTGCCACCCCGCAGACATTTGATTTGCTTGGCATCCAAAAAACAATATCGGTTACGAGGCTGCTTGGTCTTTTTGTCTTGGCGCTCGGTCCGTTACTTACTTATTGGCTGCGGCTATAGCAGCTTCAGTCAAACCCTAGCTTTTGATAACCATTGCTTTCATCCTCAGCATCCTGATGAAAATGAAATATTATCCTTAATTCCGCGGATAATTTTTAATTATTTGCCATCGAAGCTGCTAATTCTGACAAGTCAATAACTGCCGGACAAAATTCCGGGTTCTGCTCACGCAGGGTTTTGGTGTACTCACTATCCAACTCACCCAATTTTTGAAAATAACAATTGATTCGATGATTTAAAAATAAGTTATTCATCTGAAAACTAATCGGCACCGAAAAATCAACATGTTCATAAAATAACCCCTTTTCGGTAAATGGCGGTGGATATTCCGCTGCCGGCAACGTTGGAATAAAATCATGGACATTAAAAATCCGGAAGCTGTTTTTAATATATTTATTATAAGCACTGACAAAGTCCGGATCACCCGGTCGACCTGCGGCGTAGGTGTAAACAACCAGTTCTTTGTTGGGAACATTAACGGCAATATCTAACGCTGCCATGATCACCAGATCTCCGCCCAGACTATGACCGGTCAGATAAAGTTTTTTATCTTTCGGAAGTTTCTCAACGCTCTCTATCAACCCGTCGCGCAGCGACTGATAAATCCGAGTAATTCCGCGATGACTGGTCCCGGCATTTTCCACATAAGGAAACGGAATCTGAAAAAGATCGAGATCCGAATCCAGATTCGGAACCGAATCCGTTCCGCGAAAAGCCAACACAATCCGATCTTCCGACTCCGCAAAAAAGCCAAACTTTTCTGCGGTTTTTTCAGTCACCCCTGTTGTCCCTTCAAATGTATGACAAAGTTCAAAGCCACTGGGTAGCTCTAATTTATTTTGATCAAAAAATGGATACGTCTGATAACAAAATCCTGCCAGTAAAATAGCATCCTGTTTGTTATAAGCTTCACTTGGCTTCATCTTTTTTCTCCTTAACTTTTATAGTAATCATGGCTTTGTGATCCCTTCTCAGCACCAATTTGTAACGTGTCGGCGAACGGTCTGACAGACAATGCGAAAATCATTTCATGCAAAACTGATCTCAAAACTTACGATCGTTTCGTGATTACTTATTTAGGATCATTTATGCTTCTTCTTATTTCTGGCATAGCTCAGGGCCTGTTTCATTTCTCCTTTACTGCCAAACATTTTTTTTATTTTCGCTGCTTCCAACTGTCGATAATTAAGGCCTTCGTAGTCCATTTCAGTTTGAAGTTTACGATAGTTATCAAACCGCTTTTGAGGCAAACTTCCGGCTTCAACGGCGGCTCTCACGGCACAACCCGGTTCGCTGGTATGAGTACAATCCCGAAACCGACACTTTTCGGCCAGTTCTTCAATATCCTCAAAAGACTTCGACAGATTAGCATGATCCAGATGAAGTTCCCGCATGCCAGGCGTATCGATCACAACACCGCCAGTGGGCAACAACAAAAGCTGCCGATGGGTCGTGGTATGTCGGCCCCGATCATCATTCCGAAGATCATTGGTCTGAAGTCGGTCTTCACCCAGAAGCCGGTTAATGATGGTGGATTTTCCCACTCCTGATGAGCCCAGAAAAACAATTGTTTTTCCCGGCGACAAATAAGCGGCAATCTCGTCATAACCACGGTTATCTTGACTGGAACAAATCACGACATCAGTCCCCACCCGAACCGCAGAAATTTGATTGAGTCGTTCGGCCAGATTATCACATAAATCGGCCTTAGTCAGGACAATTACCGGCCTGGCCATGCTGTCCCAGGCCACCGAAAGGTAACGCTCCAGCCGACGTAAATTAAAATCGGCATTTAAAGACATGCAAATAAACACCAGCTCAAAATTTGCTGCCACTATTTGAATCCCATTGCCAGTTCCCGCCGCCTTTCGCTCAAATAAGCTTTTGCGGCTTAAAACATGGTGAATCACGGCATTGCCAGCGCTTTCCTCGGTCCGATCAATCATCACCCAGTCACCAACAACCGGAAAAGCCGTATTGTCATCGGCCGCAAACGCAAATTTCCCGGAAACCTCTGCCAGCAACTCACCCTTTTCGGCGATCACCTTATACAATTCACGATGTTGTTCGCTCACCCGGGCAACAAACAAGTTGCTATAACCGTTTGCTTCTTCTTTAAACTGCTCAGTCAATCCATAGTTTTCCAAATTTATTTTATCCAAAACATGATTATTCATTTTTTTCCTCCAAATTTTGTATTGATCCGATTGGAGGGTCAAAGGATTATTGTATTTCTTTGCCCTCCGGCATCACTACACTATCCATTTTGTTATTATTTTTCATAAATTCTCCTTCTTTTTTAAGTTATCAATCATTTCGGGGTGTTAATAGAAACCTATCTTCATAACAACACCATCCTGTTTATCATTGTAAATGATTCTTTTTAAGTTAGTCAAGAAAAGAAATGTATTATGCCCAAAAATTCTGATGTGAACCGATTTTTCAGAGAACTATCAATAAAAGTGTCTTAAGACAGTATTCTTGATTTATTTTCTAACGCCTGTTAATTATATTACCATCTCATTAAAAAATATTTATGCTTGACTCAAGCCAATTTATCCGTTATAACATATAATATATTTCATAACGGAGATTTGAACATGGATGACTTAAAATCAATAATCATTGAACGAATGAAGCTAGTCCGTAGCAGCCGACAATTAAACTTAGCCGAAGCCGCAGAACTCACAGGAATCAGCAAAGCCATGCTGAGCCAAATTGAACGTGGGCAATCCATGCCCACCATCACAACCCTCTGGAAAATTTCAACTGGGTACAAGATTCCTTTGACTTATTTCTTAGAAAAAGAGAAAAACACCTGCACCAAAATTGATATTTTAAAAACAACTCCAATCTATGCTGAAAATCAAAAAATGCGAACATACCCCCTATTCGCTTATAATCCTACTCAAAATTTTGAAATGCTCTACATCGAATTTGATCCGGGTTGTGTCCACGAGTCACCAAAGCACATGCGTGGTGTCGAAGAATATATCTTTATCGAAAGCGGACATTTGGACCTATCCATGGCCGCCGATCGAGTCACGTTATCGGAAAAGCAATGTTTTCGGTTTAACGCGGATGTCCGTCATTGCTATACCAATTCATCACAAACGGTGTGCAGTATTCTGAACACTATTTTCTATCCGACTCTTTCCCCGCTGAAACAATCGTGATGAATATGAAAAAAGCTTTTTTATTTGGTATTCTCGGCTCATTTTTTTTCGCCTTTACGTTTGTCCTCAATCGCAATATGAGTTTATCCGGAGGAAGCTGGATATGGAGTGCCAGCCTCCGTTACCTATTTACATTTCCAATAATGGCCGTGATCATTTGGAAAAAACATGGTTTCGGACATGTTCATCAGGTTATTGCTCAAAGTCCCCAAGACTGGCTTATTTGGAGCACTGTTGGTTTCGGTCTTTTTTATGCCCCGCTTTCCTACGCTGGCGATTATGGCGAATCCTGGCTCATTGCCGCGTCCTGGCAGGTAACAATTGTAATGGGTGTATTAACAGCGCCTTTATTTCATCAACGTATCCCCATTAAAAATTTATGTGCTTCCGGGGTCATCCTAATTGGTGTTTTTCTTTTACAATCCCGCAATATCATTAATTCGGAGCTAAATATGGTACTATTGACCTTGTTGCCGATCCTTGTCGCCGCTCTCGCTTATCCCTTAGGCAATCGAAAAATCATGGCCCTCAATGCGGCTCAATTGTCTACGATTGAACGAACTTATGCCATGACCTTATGTAGTTTGCCGTTCTGGGGGATCTTGTCGGTATTCGGCCTTGTCACGGTCGGTCTGCCTTCGCTTGAACAATCATTTCAGGCTTTTTGTGTTGCTCTCTTTTCAGGTATTTTTGCCACCCTGATGTTTTTCAAAGCCACTGATTTAGTAAAATCAAATCAAAAACAATTGGCCGTAATCGAATCAACGCAGTCCGGCGAAGTGATTTTTACACTCTTAGGCAGTACCCTTTTTTTAGGTGATGCACTGCCCGACTACTGGGGCGCTATTGGTATTTTACTAATTATATTTGGCATGATTATTAACAGCCGATTGTCAAACAAGTAATCGTCCCAGCGCATTTCAGTCGCTCAATTTTCACAAATTTTTCCTTATTCATATCTTTGTGATTTACGTTTGGCTTTTAATGGCGCGCCAAACCTTTTCCGGAGTTGCCGGAATACTTAATTCCTCAGGATACCGCCCCAGCGAACACAACGCATCAATAATTGCTAAAAACATCGCTTCGCCATAAACAAAAGGTGGCTCCCCAATTGCTTTTGAGCGTTTAATTCCCACTGTATTAAAACTGCCTGCCAGCAATTCGATGTTCAATTCCTCGGGGATATCACCAATGGTAGGGATCTTATAGGTCGCCGGGGAACTGCTGAGCAGTTTTCCACTCTCACTATAGACCAGTTCTTCGGTGGTAGCCCAACCGATTCCCTGAGCAAAAGCACCTTCAATCTGACCGACATCAACCATTGGGTTAATGCTGCTGCCGCAATCATGAATAATATGCGCCCGCTCTAACGTCGTCTGCCCTGTTAATAAATCCACCGTTACCTCACAGACTGCCGCCCCGAATGCATAATACAAAAACGGGTTTCCTTGCCCTGTATCGCGGTCGAAATAAATTCCCGGCGAAGCATAAAAGCCATGCGCCGATAAATCAACTCGTTCAAAATAAGCCGTTCTCACCAAATCTTTAAAGGTGGTCAGGGGCTTTTCATAATCGCTTTTGCCGGCGTTTACCGGGTAGATCACACCATTTTCAAAACTTACATCGGCTTTTTGATATAATTTCAACACTAACGCTCTTAGCCGTTTCATAATCGCTAACGAGGCGTTTTCAACCGCCTGGCCATTTAGATCGCAACCTGACGATGCTGCGGTCGGCGAGGTATTGGCAACGCGTTTGGTATTATTACTTTCAATGCGAATGTTTGCTAACGATACGCCAAAGTTGGTGGCGGCAATCTGAGCAATCTTGGTGTTAACCTCCTGCCCCATCTCGACCGCTCCATGGGTGATCGAGACAGAACCATCCAGATAAACGTGGACCAGCGCACTCCCCTGATTCAAATGCGCGGCGGTAAAGGAAATCCCAAATTTAACCGGCGTCATTCCCAAACCTTTTTTATAATAGTGATTGGTGTCGTTAAAAACGGCAATCTGCTTTTTACGTTCATCCCAGTGGCTGTCTTTTCTTAGTTTAACCAAAACCTTTTCCACCTGCTCCGCCGCCAATATGGCTTCTCCATAAGGTGCGATCGCGCCTTTTTGATACCTGTTTTTCATTTTGATATCATAGGGGTCCAGACCTAATGTATCTGCGATTCTCTGAATCACACTCTCAATCACCAAAATTCCCTGCGGACCACCAAACCCCCTGAAGGCTGTGGCGGGATGCAAATTGGTTTGACAGGGTCTGCCAATAATGCGGATGTTTTCAATGTCATAACAGTTTTCGGCATGAAGCATCGCCCGTTCCAATACCGAGGTACTAACATCGGCAACCGCTCCGCAGTTAGAATTAAGTTCCACCGCATAAGCGAAAATCTTACCGCTATCGTCAAACGCCACCTGATAATCACTTTCAAAAGCATGTCGTTTACCGGTACATAACATATCCTCATCTCTGGTCAAACAAAGCTCGGTTGGCCGCCCGGTATGAAAAGCTGCCAGTGCTGCTATACAAGCCCAAACCGTCGCCTGGGATTCCTTGCCGCCAAACCCGCCGCCCAGCCGTTTAATATCGACCGTAATCTGATGTTGCGCAACGCCCAGCACATTGGCGACCATCCGTTGAATTTCATTGGGATTCTGCGAGGAGCAATTGATCGTGATCGCGCCGTTATCTTCGGGGATTGCCAAGATACATTGAGTCTCCAGATAAAAATGTTCTTGTCCCTCATTTCGGACGACCCCGGTCAGATAATGGGGACAATCGGCAAAAACATTTTCCACATCGCCCCGCTCAATTTTTCGAACCGGTCCAACAAACTGATTTCTTTCCAAAGCGTCTGCGATTGTTAATACCGGGGATTCTTCTTCCAGTTGCAATTCGATTTGACGCAGTGCTGCCGCGGCTTGCTCATTACTTTCGGCTACCACCAACGCTATCGGTTCGCCAACAAACTGAACATGGCCTGGGGCCAGACAAACTTCATCCTGAATAATTCCGCCAATCTGGTTTTCGCCGGGAATATCCGCGGCTGTTAAAACGGCCACAACGCCGGGCATCGTTTTGGCTTTTTCGCTGTTAATCGCAACAATTTTTGCTTTCGCCAGAGGACTTGGCAAGATTTTTACATATAAAAGGTGCCGCGGTTTAGGGAGATCGTCAATAAATTGCGACCGTCCGGTCACATGGCCCCGTCCACTTAAATGCCAAGGCGACGTCCCCACCTGACCCCACTGTGAAGGGCTTGTTTCTTCATGCTTCATAACACCTTACCTCCTGACTTTTTTTGATAGGCCAGATAATGTTTCATTAACAGATTCTGCATCAGCGCCTGACGATATTCAGCACTACTTCTGACATCTCCAATCGGGGTTGCCTCGGTACTGATTACTGCAAACGCCCCTAAAAAAGTTGCTTCATTCATTTCCTTGCCAACCAGATAATGGGAAGTTTTCGGCAAATAAAGCGTCGTTTCTCCAACCCCACCGCAAGCGATATGGGCTTTTGTAATCGTTCCCTTTTCTACTTTTAGGGCAATTGCCGAATTAACGGCCGAAATATCCACTGCTTTTCTTTTGCTGGCTTTTTCAAAATTAATAAAATCATAATCGCCTAACGAAACAACGATATCAGCGACCCACTCCGTCTGTTTATTTTCAGTTTTTTTATACCCATGAAAAAAATCTCTAATCGCAATGTTTCGCTCACCCTCGAGCCCTTTTAAGGTAATTCGCGCATCCATAACCATCAATAACGGTACGGTATCGGCAACCGGCGACGCATTTACGATATTTCCGGCCATTGTCGCTGTCGAACGCACTTGCTCCGAACACATCTTTTTTACCACCGCCGCCAATTCCGGAAATACCTCTGTCGTCTCATCGATAATCCGCGAAAGCGACACCCCACCGCCAATGATGAGAGTTTTTGTTTCTTTATCATAATTATAACCAATCGTTTGCAAAGTAGTGATTCTGCTTAAATCCAGTAATAACCGATAGTGCTGATGCCTTTTTTTAATCCCCACCACCACATCACTACCGCCGTTAAGATAACAAAAATCATTTTGATTGATTAATTCTTGATGGCTGTCTAAAAACGCTTTCAGATGTTGCTCCGAAACGGGCGCATAATAGGCGTTACTGCCATCATCGATAAAGATATCCTCAGGAACCAAAGCAAGCTGCTTAACTTCGGTTGCCGCTAAATAGCTAGGTCTGATTTCTTTCGCCGCGCTTGACAGCTCGGCCAGATAATCCGGCACTTTACGAATCGAAGCATAACCGGTGCAGCGGCAAAGATTACCTTCTAAATAACGATTAAATTCGGCCTTGGTCGGATGGCTTTGTTCCAGATAAAGCGCCAGAATGGAGAGACTGACTCCCGGGGTACAAAATCCGCATTGAGTGGCGTGGGCATTAAGGATCGCTTCTTGAATGGGATGCAGTTTATCTTTTTCGGCCATCCCCTCAATTGTGATCAAGTGTTTTCCTTCCAGTTTAGCCGCCAGATATAAACATCCCGCAACCGCTTTATAATGAACCTGTCCCGCTCTAACCGCGCCGATTACCACCGTACAAGCTCCGCAGTCGCCTTCCCCGCAACCTTCTTTGATGCCGTTTAGTTCAAAATTATTACGCAGTAATTCCAGTACCGTCGTTTCAGCTTTTACCTCAATTTCTTTTCGCTTTCCATTTAGAAAGAAGTGAATTATCTCCTTCATCTTTGCCCTCATTCCTTTCTTTTGTTTAAAACCCCAAAAGGCCTGAACCACCTGATCGTTTGGCTTTCGTCGTCTGATATTTTTATCAGTATATCACATTTTCAAATCATCACAATAAAAACCGCTCGACATCTGCATAACTATTCAACTAAATAGAATTACCGCTAAAGATCCCAGCCCCAATGGTGACGACCGCATTTTTATTCCCTTCAAGAAACACCTAAACAATGGCTCCTCACTAGTGATAAAGGCCTCATTATCGCTACTTCGCAATTTGATTTCTTCCGTTTTCTTTTGCATAATAAAGCAGTTCATCCGCCCGATGAATCATTTTATTGATATCTTCGCCGCTGTTTTCGACAACGCCGCCACTGACTGTCACCGTATGATCGTCACTAAAAGCCCACCGCATCGTTTCAATCTTTGCTCTTATTCTATTGGCAAAAAAATAGGCCATCTCCAAATCTGTTTTGGGCATAATGACAAGAAATTCTTCACCCCCATAACGACCAAAATAATCTGTTTTTCTTAAGGTGCTGCTAACATTTTTAGAGAGATCAACCAATACCTGGTCGCCAGCCAAATGTCCAAACTGGTCATTAACTTTTTTGAAAAAATCAATATCAAACAACAATATTGATAAGTTCTTCCCATAATCAATCGCGATGTTAATTTCATTTCCCAGTATTTCGGTGATCTTTTTTCGATTTAAAATTTGCGTCAAACCATCCGTCACCGCCATATGATGCAATGATTCCAACGCTTCCTCTACCTCTGCTTCTTTTTCTTTTAAATCATTAACCATGCTATTAAAATAATTGGTCAGTTCTCCAATTTCGGTGCCGAACTCGACTTCGATTTTTTCGGCATTTTTAAAATTGCGATCTTCTATGATATTTCGGACAGAGTTCGAAAGTTCAAAAATACTGGTACTGGCCCCATGTTCGGCGATATTTAAGCCAATTTCTTCATGACTGGGCGATACGCGCATTGGCACAAATTTATTAATAACCTTCATTAAAACAAAGGATACACCAAAGGCCCAGACAAACGCCGTCGTCGCACCTAATAGTTGAACCATGATCTGATGGGAACGGGTGATACCAAATTCAAGCAGAAAATTTTCTTTAATAAAAATCCCGGTCGCAATTGTTCCCCATACTCCGGCAAATCCGTGTACTGGTATCGCCCCAACGACATCATCCAGCTTGAGTTTTTCTAAAAACAATACCCCAAAATAAACGATTAAACCGGAAACTACCCCAATAATCAGTGCTCCCACGGCACTCACATAATAACAACCGGCTGTGATTCCCACCAAGCCCCCCAGAATCCCGTTAATGATGCTTTCCGGTTCCGGCAATTGGTTTTTACTAAATTTCCAACTAATAAATAGACCCGTAATCCCGCCGAAAGCCGCTGATATCATGGTATTGGCAATGATACCAGCAATTTTTGTAGTGGCTGTTAAGGTGCTTCCGGCGTTAAAGCCAAACCAGGCAAAAAATAAAATAAAAACCCCAAAGTATGCAAAAACCAGATTGTGGCCTCTTATTTTATTTGCTTTGCCATCTTTTGAAAATCTTCCCAATCTTGGCCCGATGATGATAATTCCCGAAAGGCCAACCCAGGCGCCAATTGAATGAACCACCGTCGAGCCGGCAAAATCAAGAAATCCCAGTTGCTGAAGCCAACCAGCATTATCAGCATAAAAATAACCACCCCAGGCCCAATGACCAAAAATTGGATAAATAAACGCCGACGTGATAAACGACATCAATAAATAGGTGCTGAATTTTGCTCTTTCCGCAACGGCTCCCGAATCAATCGTTGCTGCTGTTCCGGCAAATACTGCCTGAAAAAGAAAAAAAGCTGCCATCCAATCATCTTGTTCGAAATTTACAAAAAAATCGCTGCTGCCAATAATTCCGTGAAATGATGTGCCAAACATCAGTCCAAAACCAATAAACCAAAAAGCCGCAACCGATAAAATAAAATCCGACATATTCTTAATTGCAACATTAATTGAATTTTTTGCCCGTGTCAGTCCTGTTTCCAATGCCATAAAGCCTGGCTGCATGAGAAAAACAATCATCGCCGATATAACAACCCATAAATAATCTGAAATATTCTTCATCCAACGCCCCCATTTTATCTTTCGTAAGAACACCACATTGTCAGGTGTTTTGTGTTTTTAGTCTCACTATTTTTTCTAAACAATAACCAGCATTCGTATCCTTTGTATGAAAATCAGTTAGTTCGTTTTTAAGTTTATCATTAACCCCGGTTTATTTAAAATTGCTTCATGAAAAGTTTCAATTGTTGATTGACTATTAAAGGCCAATTACAAAAAATCTTCGGCTAAACACCAGATTTTTAACATTCGCCAAATAATATCACTCCATTGACACAAAAAAAAGCCAACCTTTTACCGAGGTTGACTTTCATTGTCAGATTTTTAACTTTAAACCGTCTTTATTATGTTATTATAATATTATCATAATTAACAAGATTAGTCAATATTACTCCAGAATTGGTTTATGGAGTAATACGGCCAAGCGTTTATTAATCATTCTTTTACTCAATAAGAAAAGTCAATATTTCAATTAATCCACCAACGCTTCCAATGATCGCCGCATTAAAAAAATAACGTTGATCGCCAATCACCACCACATCTTCGGGATTATCCGGCTGGTAGCGAATTCGAACAACCTGGCCCATTTCATAACGCTGATCACCTTGCGATGCCAATGCCTCGGACTGAAAAACAGTATCCGCAATTGTATATTCCAATATCGGTGTGAATTCATCATAAACCTGCCGTCCGGTTCGCACCTTGTTTTCCTTCACGTTCACCACTACTGCCTCAACTTCGATGCCATTACTTTCTGTTCTTTTCAAATGAATCAATAAAATGATTGAAACAATCATCAAGACAATTCCGCCATACCGAAAAACAGCGATCATCATTGCACTTATCATTCGTTTTTCCTTTCATTCCCCATTTTCAAGCGTTTATGCCCCGCGATAAAAGTGTTGTGATTCATTTTTATCCATTATATAATGAAACCCACTAAATTGATGCAATAAATTATTTCAAGGAGGATTTTTCAAGATGGATAAAAAGAATACCGTTTGCGAAACCACCCCACAAAACCCGGTTTATCAAATATTGACAGCCACTCCGGGCGCCTATGAAAAAGCCGCTCAGGCCATCCGAGATGGTAAAATTGTGGTCATGCCAACCCTGACCATCTATGTGCTGGTATGCGACGCCTTTAATGCGGCCGCATTGAAACGATTAAGAGAAATCCGTCATAGTCCCGCCGATAAACCCATTACCATTGTCATGGATAAATCCAAAATACCGGAATACGCGGTGCTTGATGAGCGCCAAAAGAAGATTATCGATATCTTTTCACCCTCCCCGGTTAGTCTATATGTTCAAAAAAAAGAAAAAACCCCACTTGACGCCGCAACCGCTTCTTCCGATGCCATTGTGGTTTATTTTCAGGATAGTCCGATCCGCGATCTTTATGAATGTTTCGGAAGCATCCTCGCGATCAGCTCTTCCAATACCAAAGCGCTGCTTGCCGCCAAAACCATCGAAGAATCGATTGCTTATTTTGGTGAAACTGTTGATCTGTATATTGACGGTGGCCCGGCTCAGGGCGATAATGCCAGCCCTCACATTGATATTCGAACAAACCCTGTTGAATCCAGACGCGCCGCTAACCATTTTCCATTTGAAAAAATCAAAGCTATTCTGACCGAACATGGTTTAACATAAACCCCACCACTAATCCATCCGACTCGAAGATATTTCTGGATCGAAAAAAAGTCAGCTATTTATTTAGCTGACTTTTTTAATCAGAACAGATTTATGTTTTTTCTTCAATCTTGCTCTTTTTAACTTAGTAACAAAGTAACTACATAATCGGATCCATTTCCAGTGCCGGATGACCTTTAGATTCCAGGAATTCCAATACGGCTTCGGAATCGGTAGCAATGGTTTCATCACAAACCATATCGGCAAAATTTTCAATGCCGGTCATTTCAAAGACAGCTTTATTTAGGCGTTCTGCCACATCGTCTTTTAATTCTTTTGGCATCCAGACGATTCGTGACAATCCCCCTTCTGCTGACATAAATTTCTTAGAACCAATCAAAAAGCGACCATGTCCCATGAAACCAGGCGTTTGAACACCACCACCGGTCATTGATGCCAGTTCGCCAAAAGTCATCCCAACCGGCGATATGTCACTAAATTCGCGATTAACAATAATGACCCCGTTGGCCTCCGGCATAATCCCGCAAATACATTCGAAACAACCGCATGATGTCATCGGATCTTCCAGAATCGAATATAGGGTGACCTTTTCAACTGCCCCTTGGGATGCACTGGCAACCGCCTTGTCAACCGCTTCCCAACGGCCTGTTTGTTCGTCAATGGCCTGCCCTTTTACCACTGGTTGATTAGGACCTTCCGGGTCCAGTTCTTTTGTTGCTTTCGCATCTAACCATGAAACGGCGCCGCAAAGGCCTAACCGTTCCGGGGTGACAATACACACATGGCTTGGCGCAAATGATTGACATAACAAGCAGGTATAGAAGGTATCGACACTTTCATCGGTTAAGGCACCCATTCGTTCATCCCGTTCCGCATAAATTGGTTTAACCAATTCTTCACCCAGTCGTTTAACATCTTCAGCGTTTGTATAGATGGTGATTTCACATTTATCAACAACTTTTTCAAAATCGGAGCGCATTTTAGCATATAAAACTTCTCCAATATGTTTCAAGCGGAAACCTTTTCCGAAAGCTTCTTTGGTCAAACGAATCCAAGCAATGTTTCGTTGTCCCACATGCATCGCCCCGTCAATATAGTTGGTAAAATAATGAATCCGTCGTTCCAAAACGGTTTCGAAATCTTTTTGCATCGCTTTTCCGCCAACGGTAACGACAATCCCTAATGGTAAACGGACAACATCTTTTTCAGCAAACATCGGATCATCGATATCTGGTCCAATTAAGGTAATTTTATGATCTTCCATTTCGGCCGGATCACCGCTTGTGACCAGTTCCCAGCATTCGGTTTTATTGCCACCAAATTCGGCAAACATCGCATCTTTACGGACGCGTTCACCTTCAAACGCTGAGGCCACTGCTACCGGCACGTCGATTTTAGTGACTTTGATTTTAATTTCGCGGGCTTCCAACGAGAATTCAACGGTTTTTTCAAGGTCGGCCTGAGTCATTAAAGCCCCGGGCACTTCAGGTACCGCAACATCGGCAATAACGGGGAATCCCAAAGCAATCGCCCCGGCTCCAACCGCAACGATGACTTCATTTATTTCGCCAAAGGTATTAACAAAAGCGGGTACCCGTTCTTTCGTATAGGCTAAAAACTCTGGTAACTTACCCGGTTCAATCGCACCAAAAATAAGCGCCGCCCGAATTGCTACGGAAACAACATGAATTACCGAAGTTATTTCATGACCTAATGGAATGACCCGATAATCCAAACCCATTTTTACTCCCGCATCCAAAGCTTGTTCGATGATATTACCCACCATAAAGGTTAATAGACCTTTTTGCTGATAGTCTTTAACAATTGCTGCCAGTGCCGCAGGGTCTGAAGCTTCACCTAAAAGAACGGCAATCCCGGGAATATCTCCGGTTACCAGTGGCACTCCCAATGACCGAATGATCGGATCGGCAACAAAACCAATTCCAGAATCATTGGCATAAGGGTCACCTTCCAGATAACGCAGCGCTTCGATAATTTCTGCCCCAACGGCCGTTGCCAAACCGGCATTTAGCGCTTCGCCTAAATCTTCCTTATTGGTAATCAGACTTTTCAAAATCCCCACGGCCGCTGGTAAATCACCTAATGTTTTAATCTTAACGCCTGTTGCAGCATAAATAATCGGCAAAAAATAAGCCGTATCGGGATATCCGACGGAATGATCGGCACCATATTTTTCAATGGCATCATTCACAGCTCCTTCTGTTAACCCTGCAACCGCATTCGAACCAGCATAAATTAAATCTGTTAAACTCATAATTTTTCACGCTTCCTTTTCAAAGAAATTATTATGTTATTTATATAAAGCAAGTTTTATGCCAAAAATAAAACCTGTCTAAAATTAGCATCTAAGCGAATTTCAGCACTTATCCCGAACATTTTAGTGTCTAATATTTTGACACTGTCAAATATATTTTTACACTTTTTGACACTTTTTAACCGAACCAGCATCCTAACGGGAAATTGCGATGTTATATTTTTTAATTTTATTATAAAGTGTTTGACGCGTTATACCAAGCTTTTCGGCTGCCGCCGACTTGTTGTTATGACAATTTTTCAAAATCCTAACAATTAGCTCTTTTTCGCTTTCTTTAATTTCACTTTTAACGCTCCCCGAATCGAAACTATTTAACGTTTCTACGCTATTCAGCTCGGTAATAATTATATCTTTACCAATGATCCGATCATCCACCAAAAAGGTCAGTCGTTTAATCACATTTTCCAGTTCTCTGATATTACCGGGCCAATTATAATTCATCAATTCCTGAATTCCGGCCTGATCAATTTTTTTCAATTCGGTTCCGTTTTCCTGACTGATCTGTTCCAATATTTTAGCAACGAGCGCCGGAATTTCCGGCCGTCGTTTTCGCAGCGGCGGCAAAATTATATTAATAACATTCAGTCGATAATACAAATCTTTTCGGAATAACCCCTCCCTGATCATCGCTTCCAAATTTTGGCTGGTTGCGGCAATAACTCGGGTATCCACCGTTTTAGTCGTGACCGAGCCCATTTTTTCAAACTTTTTTTCCTGTAGAAAACGAAGTAATTTGGCTTGTATCTCGATTGGAATCTCCGCAATTTCATCTAAAAAAACAGTCCCGCCCTGAGCCATTTCCAGTCTTCCCACTTTTCCATTCCGGTTAGCCCCGGTAAAAGCTCCGGATTCATAACCAAAAAGTTCCGTTTCAAAAAAGTTCTTGGGGATTGTCGTGCAATCAATATAAACAAAGGGTTTTTGACTGCGGGGGCTTTCCTGATGAACAATTTCGGCAAACATTGTTTTTCCCGTGCCACTTTCGCCCCGCATCAAAATTGAGGCATCCGTTTTTGATACCTTTTTTATGTAATTCACCAGCCCCACCATTTCATGACTGTCAACAATAACGTTTGGATCGCGAAGTTTTACGGTCTCTGGTGGGCTCGTTTTATTTTTGCTGCCAATCCGTTCTTCCAGATCCGATATTTTATCAAGCAGTAGTTTAATAAAATCAGACTCGATTGGAATAACCTGTCTCAGCACTGCCTTTGATTCTAAAATTGGACTCTCAAAGATGATATGTTCCTTACCGGCAATCAGTTGCTGCCAAATGGCTGGTTCTCCAGTCGCCAAAACCTCGGTATATTTCGACTCCCAGGCTAAAGAAATGACGCTTGTGTTTTTTTCGAATGCCGAAGACAAGAAGTCCTGATATTTTTTATTGATTCGCTTAACCATGCCATTACTGTCAATGACCGCCAGATAATTGGGGATGCTGTCGATAATATTCTGATTGAAATTATCGGCTTCTAAAGCAGTTTCCAAAGCATCATTGAGTTTTTTATTATCCCGAGTCGAACGCTGACTTTGGGATTGGATCTGATTTTTGCTTTTAGCTAATTTTAACGAATTGATCGTCAAATAAAGCATATTAATATCATTTTTTCCGCCATCGCTTTCTTCATTGACGCTTTTTTGATGATCCTTGGCTTTAGTGACTTCAAATTCGCAATATGCGTCGCCTAAGGCGTTACATTTAACTTCCACCGCATCCATATCCTGCTTGCTGATGCTACTAACGGCACCCGCTAAAATTCCCGCTTCAAAATAACATACCGGTTTCCCGATATTTTCCATATCACTACAAGTAAAACAGTCAAACAAACGAAAGACCACTTTTTCATCCGACATATTGGTAATGACTATTTGTCCAATCCCCAATTCCATGATCTTTTCTGATAAACTGTTATAATCTGTTACATTTAAGCTGCGACCGACATTTTTAGCGGTATTATAATATATTTCTTCTTCCACGGCTTTTAAATTCTGATTGGTATTCGCTAAATTGAGCACCGTTTTTAGATTTTTTTCAACATTATTATAATTTTCATAGTTCACAATGCCATTATTAAACATCACAACATCTCCTTAATTTTAGCCCCACTTGTTTGGCCATTTCTAACCTCAACTATGATCATTTTTGACAGCATATCACAGATCGGTAATCATGACAAGCAAACCATCTCTTCGTCATGTGTCATGCTTAACGACTTCTTAAAAGTTGAAAAGTTCAGGATATCTTAATCTTTTGTTAACGTAATATTTATATTCATCTGTTATTATTTACTCAGCAAATTAAATATTCAACCTCTTTGTTAAACAAAGATACTAAATAATAAATTACTAAGGAGAAATACCATGAACGCATTAACATTAAATAATAATTTACCACTGTCCATGATCGAAAAAAAAATACTGCTGATTTGTCAAAATTTCAGTCGCTTACGGATCAAAGCACTATTCGCACAGCCTTCAAAAAGCGGCCTGAAATTCTTTAAAAAACGTCAATCTAACATTAAAAACGACCGTAATTTGATGGCTAATGATTTTAACGCCCTTTCTAATCCTGCCAGTAATATGATCCCTGAAACCATCGATCAATCACATTCAGGTTTTCTTAATGAGCGCAAACATAAACTATCCGCCGTTGAGCAATTACTTTTATCTAACTATAACTTAGCGATGAATGACTTTGGCGAAACTAACATCAAAGGCGTTTTTTCCGACTATAACCGCTACTTATAATTTCATTAACCCGACTTTCCTGACTACCGATGCCGAGAGGAGACTTTATTTATCCGGCTCTGCTTAATGCTTATCAACTTTACACCTCATGAAAAATGGGGTATGATGAAGACAATATAGAAAGCAGGTGCCTAAATATGTGTACGAGTCTGACCTTAAGCACAAGTAATCAACTGAATATACTGGCCCGAACAATGGATTTTGCGACAATTCTTGATCCGGATCTGGTTTTTGTTCCCCGAAAATATCCCCTGGCTTCCCAGGTGGATGAAATCAAACGACCAGCAAACTATGCCATTATGGGGATGGGTCAAAAAACAGCACCCGCGATCCTGACCGATGGTCTGAATGAAGTCGGCCTGGCCTGTGCAACCTTATACTTTCCCGATTATGCCCATTACAGTGATCAAATCGATGCTGCCAAAACCAATCTTGCTCCGCTGGAAGTGGTGGCCTGGCTCTTATCAAATTTCGCAACGCTGGATGAGGTCAAAGCAGCCGTGATGCAGTTGAATCTCATCAGTGATCCGGCCGAAATTTTTACCCCACTACACTGGATTGTAACCGATAAAACCGGCCATGTGATTGTGGTTGAACCGATGAAAAACGGAATCGTTATTCATGATAACCCGCTTGGTGTTATGGCCAACAGTCCTGATCTCAACTGGCATCTTACCAATATCCGCAATTACATTGGTGTAAACCCCAATAAACTGGGACCAATCAAATTAAACGGAGTCACCTTTTCCCCCTTTGGAAATGGCGCGCGAACCTTTGGTTTACCCGGTGATTACACCCCGCCTTCGCGTTTTTTACGTGCTGTTTTTGGTAAAGAAGCCATCAATGTTCTGGAAAATGAGGATGAAGGGATTAAAGCTGCTTTTCATATTCTATCATCGGTAGAAATTCCCAAAGGTAGCGTCTTCACCGATGAAGGCGTCGATTATACCCAATATACTGCCGCTATGGCATGCAACACGGGAACCTATTATTTTAAGACCTATGACAATAATCAAATTATCAAGGCTTGTATTTTTGATAAAGATTTGGATAGCGATCAACCAAAAGCCTGGAAAATCCCCCAAATCCAACAATATGGAACGCTAAACGAATAGAAAAAGCCCATTAAAATCAGCAAAACTGAATTTTAATGGGCTTTTTATTTTTATCTGACAAAGTGCCGTTTTGTTTGCCACGCCGGTAATTATTTTATTATCAGTCTGGCCACAACACTGGCGACTTTATTGTAAGGATGATAGCGTAAAGGCAATTCAAAAATCTTGGCTTTTTTGTAGATACCCTTGGTGTGACTAAAAGTCTCAAAGCTATGCTTACCATGGTACATGCCCATCCCACTATTGCCGACACCGCCAAAACCAAGCCCCTTACACATAATGTGCATGATTGTATCATTAACACAACCACCGCCAAAGGAAAGCCGATTGAGTACTCTTTTTTCGGTTTTTTTGCTCGTCGTAAACAGATAAAGGGCAAGCGGTTTTTCCCGTTCACGGACAAATGTTTCCGCTTCGCCAAGGGTTTTATACGGAATGATCGGAAGCAACGGCCCAAATATTTCCTCGCCCATGACTGGCGAATCGGCTTTTACATCAACCAGAACCGTCGGTTCGATCTGCAGCGATTCGCTATTAATACCGCCACCGCTATAAACAGTTACGCCACTCATCAACTTCACAACGCGATCAAAATGTTTCTGATTGATCATTCGCGGGTAGTTTTTATTTGTAAGTGCGTCCCCAATCATTTTTTTAAAGCAATCTGTAATGGCCTTGCAGAACGGTTCTTTTACCCGTTCATCAATAAGAACATAATCCGGTCCGACACAGGTCTGCCCGCTGTTGAGCAATTTCCCAAACGCGATGTTTTTCGCCGCTTCTTTTATATTGGCATCAGCTGTTACAATACACGGGCTTTTACCGCCCAGCTCTAAGGTAATTGGCGTTAGATATTTTGCGGCTTTCTCCATCACCAATTTACCGACGTTCACGCTTCCGGTAAAGAAAATATAATCAAAGCGCTGTTCGAGGAGTTGTTGATTTTCTTTCCGCCCACCCAGAATGGTGGTTACATATTCTTCGGGAAACGCCCGTTTTATAATCTTAGCAATTACATCAGCCGACGCCGACGCATATTGCGACGGTTTGATAATACAACAATTACCGGCAGCAATTGCACCGACCAAAGGCGCCATCGTGAGTTGGATTGGATAATTCCAGGGTGACATGATCAGGACAATCCCATAAGGCTCCGATAAACTATACGAATGGCCGGGAAACGCGTCGATTCCGGTGGCTCGGCGTTTCGGTTTCATCCATTTTTTCAAATCCTGAATAGCATGTGTAATCTGCTGAAGTGAGATTCCATACTCTGTTATATAGGTCTCAAAAGGTGACTTATTCAAATCATTTTTAAGGGCCTCATTAATTTCCTTTTCATAATAGACTAGAGATGCTCTCAAGGATTTTAATGCCTTAAGCCGATACTGGTAATCTTTTGTTTTACCTGAATTAAAATTGTTTCTTTGTCTGATTAGAATTTCATTGTACTCCATAAATACGACCTCCCTATTATTTAACTCTATTCGTGTGATGATCGAACCTTAACCATACCTGACTTTCTTCTTTTCTGGATTGGAACAAAATTATCATTTTAGCTGATTTCATTTTTTCTAATTTTACTCAGTATATCATATTGTTTTATATGCAACAATTAAAAGCAATCACCTTTTATCGCATTGGGTAAAATCGGATTGATCACACCATAACGTTTTGAGATCACTTTAATCGCTTTAGTCATCAAATCAGTTTTATTGATTAATTATATTTATATATTAATATATTTTATAAATAAATTAATTATATTAATATTATTATTGACATATTCAATTTAAGGTAGTATATTATAATCAAATAATTGATAAGGAGGGTGACCGAATGAAATACAAAGCTCCGGGTAAGTGCCCCGTCTGTGATGAAAAACTTTCTATAACCAAACTCAACTGTCCCAAATGCGCAACCACTATTGAAGGTAACTTTCAGCCCTGCGAATTTTGTCGTCTACCGGATGACGATCTTGAATTTGTCAAAATCTTCATCAAATGTCGCGGGAATATCAAAGATGTTGAAAAAGAACTCGGCATCTCGTATCCTACGGTTCGCGGTAAGCTGGATACGGTCATAAGAGGTCTGGGTTATGACGTGCCATCAAAAGAACTGCTTAAAGAAAATGAAGACAAAACAACGGCCCGTAATGAAATTCTCGACCAATTGTCAAACGGTGAAATCACCTCAAAAGAAGCAACGGAACGCCTAAAAAAATTATAAAAAATGGAGGTTTAAGTAATGAGCGAACAACAAAGAATTTTAGAAATGATCGAAAAAGGACAAATTACCGCGGCCGAAGCAATGGAGCTTCTGGAAGCGCTGAATACGACAAAGGAAGTGGCAACAATTCAGGAAGTTATCCTATCCCCAAAACATAATTATAAGTTTTTCCGGATTAAGGTTACTTCCGATAACAATTCTGTTAATGTCAATGTTAATATTCCGATCGGTCTTTTGACCACCATCGGTGAAATCGCCGATAAGATGACCACGATGATTCCACCCGATGCCAAAAAAGATATGGAAGCAAAAGGGATTGATATTTCAACCATCGATTTTGCCAAAATAATTGAAGAAGTAATCAATGGTACGCTGGACGAACCGAATATCATTGAGGTCGAAGCCTGGGATGAAAGCAGTCAATCGATGATCAAGGTACGGGTATATGTCGATTAATGGTTTTCACACCTTGTCGATCGGACTCCAACTGGCAAAACGGCGTTTCATCAAGATTCCTATTCCGATTAGGTTATCTGTCTTTGAAGAATTACTCGACAGTTTTTTGGATATTTTAAATATCGCCTGTTTTTGGGTGCCAAAAACTGACTCTCATATTTCTGGTTCCAGTCTTTCAATCCATTCAACAAGAGCACTCGTCATTGCAATTTTAACGCTACTGGATTCCCTGAACATCGATGAGCCTTATGATCTCATCGATGTTAGCACCGACAAAGTTCGTGTGCTCATTAAAGTCAGATAAAGTTATTGGAGGTAAAAATGACCAAACTACTTGTAAAATATCTATCAATCATTTTAACGATCTATTTACTGTCGCTGATCTTTAACACCATTCAAATTGGTAGCATCTCAGCACTTTTAATTATGGGGCTGGTTCTGCTCGCCGTTAATCTGATCTTAAAACCAATTTTTTTACTCCTTGCCTTACCCCTCAATCTGCTGACTCTGGGGTTATTCAGTTTCATTATAAATGCCTGGACAATCATGATTGCCGACCATTTTGTCACGAATTTAAGTATCGGTGGCTTTTTTAATGCGCTACTTGCCGCCATTATCATTGTTTTTTTCAACAATCTGTTAAAAGGGTCAAATACTGCCACAGATTAATTATGATTCCCGCCTAACTTGAGGACGTTTCACGCCTGCTATTTTAATTGCTATCCCTTTAATTATCTAACCAACGAAACGTCCCCGCATCATAAATAAATTAGTCCGCCAATCGGATTCGATCTTTATCCGTGGGAATCCCTTTAACCACCTTTTTCCATTCTTCATCTTGAAAAATTTCATATTGCTCAAATGCGCACGGTAATCCCCTGGCTGTCGCGATGTCACTACTATCCATTAGCTGAAAATGTAAATGTGGCGAAAAAGAGTTACCCGAATGGCCAACTTTCCCAATCAATTCGCCTTTTTTCACCTTCTGACCGACAGCAACCTGAATCGACCCCGTTTGAAGATGGACTAGCGCCGCATATACCTGGTCGTTATATTTTATGATGATGTAGTTGCCCGCAACTGATTGGACATCATCTTTTCTCGGATCAAAAAAACGGGCATTTTTATACGCATTCAACAGATCTAACAGCAAATTTGTTCGTCTTCGTTCTTTAAAGCCATCCTCAGCGTGAACAACGACCCCGTCACAAGGTGCATATACTGCTTGCCCCCAACAGTAATATTCATTTAAGGGAACCCCTAAAAAAAGATAATGCAGCAAGCCGACGCGATAGCTGGGCCAACCCTTTCGTTCCCAATCCACTTGGATAAAATCATAAGCATATCTGGTGCCTAATTGGTTAGTACCATGACTCGGAATTTTTGTCCCTGGTGTATTGGGCGCAAACCATTCTCCCCGCAATGGAAACGCTACAATTATCGGTTCGCACAATTTAATCATCTTATCCCTCGCTTCTGTTTATATTTTATCGGCCTGATTTAAAACAACGCTTTCAATTGTTTTTTCCATTATACATTATCGCGACCTTTATCAAAACCGTTATTACAACCCTTAAGCTTGATAAATTTGCAAAACAAATAAAACTTTCCGTTATCACTGACAATAATAAAAAGTGGTTCGAGCCGCACACTTACGGTTCAAACCACTTTTTTAAGTTACCTGTTTTTACAATCGATCTCGAATTTTTACCAATCTGCTACTTAAGAACTAAGCGATTGGGTGTTTTTGGGCATATTCCCGGCCGTATTTCGCCAATTCGTCCATAAAGATCTCATTGTTCCATTCACGGAAGCAGACCCCATTAGGAATCGATGGAAAGAAACGTCCAGCCGGACAATACGTGTCTATAGCGCGACGTACCTCTTTGCGGATTTCTTCTTCGGTAATATTTTCCATATCGATTTTTGGTCCGTCAATGCCCCCAATCATGGCCAGTTTCCCTTTTGTAATCGCCTGAATTTTAACAATATCATTCTGAGCAATAACACCCTGCCAAATATCGACGCCGATCTCAACAAGATCCTCAACAATCGGTTCTAAGATGCAGTCCGCATGATGCATATAGATCATCCCGCACTCATGAATCGTATCAGCGATTTCTTTTTGCAGTGGTTTAATGATATCTCGCCATACCTGCGGTGGTAAAAACAGATTTTGTTTGGTTCCCCAATCGTCATGGTAAAAGATAATATCCGGATGGGTTTCTTCGGCTACTTTTCGAATGTATGCCATTTTGTGATCGGCAATTACCCGCAACATGGCTGCCGTTTCGTCTGGATATTCTAAGTAATTCATCAGGCCAACTTCCACGCCCTGAAGAAAATGGCTACGTTCAAAAAGACCACCGGGATAGAAGAAACAGGCCAGTTTTTCATTGCGATCGATTTGAGCTGCCGCTTCCCGGGCCTGCGTCCAATCCAAATTCTCTATGTCTGGAACCACCATTTGTTGCTCCCATTTTTCAATGTCTTTGACTACCACGTTTTCCGGGGTAAGGTGTGGATGTGGCCCCGGTGACCCCGGCAAGAAAACCTTTACCGTTCCCCATGAATCCCGATATTCTTTCCCATCCTGAGGAATCAACGCATCCTTAACAAATAAGGGGTCCAGAATAAAGTCTACCGCTGCCATCAAATCTCCATAGTAATCCGGCTGTTCGCCGCGATATACTGCCATAACATTTTCTCTTTGATTCATTGAAAATTCTCCTCTTAATCGTTAGTGTCTAGCAACCGTTTTCAAAGTTTTAATCAGCATTCCCATTAATGATCGAATTATAATACTAATCGCAACTAAAATACAGAACTATCTTTGGTTAAAATATAACACGAAATTTTTTTAAAATCTAGTCTTTTATTCAAATTTATCTAATATACCGCTAAATTTATGGGTATAATTCTTATTATAGCTAGTTTTTTTATTTATTTTACAATAACAACCCTAAAAACAAGATTGTAAAAATATTAAATATTTATAATTTAAAATTTAAAACGCAATTAAATTTATAAATTTTTTTCGGTCAATTCTTCGACCAGCTCATCGTTTCACTGATCGCTTTGCATGATCATCATAACTAAATTTTGTCTCGCCGGAAATCCGGTTTCGCTTATTCGATCAGAACAAGTTAGGCGTATTAATCTTACCAATTTCATAACCAATGTAAGCAGCTATTTAAGCTTACTTGATAAAAAATATGTCGGTAGTATTTTTTATCACCGCGCGTTATAATGATCTTATCATAAATTAAGGAGGTCTATCTTATGTATTATACGAATGGTAACTATGCTGCCTTTGCCAAACCTTTAAAACCCGCAGGTATCGAAAACAAACACGCCTATCTAATCGGTGGTGGGCTGGCAGCACTATCGGCTGCGGCCTTTCTGATTCGAGACGGTCAAATGAGCGGAAAAAACATCTGTATCATTGAAGAAGCAGCACTTCCCGGTGGCAGTTGTGACGGCATAAAAGATCCCAATCGCGGCTATGTTATTCGTGGCGGACGTGAAATGGAAGACCATTTTGAGTGTTTATGGGATTTATATCGTTCTATTCCTTCTCTTGAGATTGAAAACGCCTCAGTGCTTGATGAATTTTATTGGCTTAATCAGGCCGATCCCAGCAGTTCTCCGGTGCGCGTAACCGAAAATCAAGGAAAAGACGCGCATACTTTGCATAAATTCGCACTCAGCGACACCGCTGCCATGGAAATATCCACCCTTATCATGACCCCTGAAAAATACCTGGATGACAAAAGAATTACCGATGTCTTTGGCAAAGAATTTTTCGAGTCTAACTTCTGGCTTTTCTGGCGTTCCATGTTTGCCTTTGAAGAATGGCACAGTGCAATCGAAATGCGTCGCTATTTAACCCGTTTTATTCATCTTACCCATACTTTACCCGATCTATCAGGCTTGAAATTTACAAAATTCAATCAATATGAATCGCTTATTCTTCCATTGGTCAAATTTCTAGAATCGCATGGTGTAAATTTCCGCTATGAAACCACCGTGACTAATGTTATTTTTGATATTCAGCACGATAAAAAGGTAGCTAAACAAATTGACTGTATTTCACAGGATAGCTATGACACTATTAAATTGACTGAAAACGATTTAGTTTTCATTACCCTTGGCAGTAATACCGATCGATCCGGCTTTGGGGATGACAATCATCCCGTCGTTGTCCCTGAAGGACTGGGTTCTTCTTGGAGTCTATGGAAAAACATTGCTGCTCAGGACGAAGCCTTCGGCCATCCCGATAAGTTTTGCGGCGATGTCTCCGGCTCTAATTGGGAATCTGCAACGATCACCTTCGCGGATGATAAAATCCCAGCTTATATCGAAAAACTGACTGGCCGAGACCCGTACAATGGCAAAATCGTTACCGGCGGACCGATTACGGCAAAGGACTCATCTTGGTTAATGAGCTGGACGGTCAGTCGGCAACCTCACTTTAAAGTTCAAAAATCAAATGAAATTGTGGCTTGGGTTTATGGTTTGTTTTCTAACGAACCGGGTGATTTTATCAAAAAACCGATGCAGGCCTGCACCGGCCTTGAAATTGTTGAAGAATGGCTGTATCATATCGGTGTTCCCGTTAATGAAATCCCTGACCTTGCTAAAAACCATGCCCATTGTATTCCCTGCATGATGCCTTATGTTACATCCTATTTTATGGTCCGTAAAGCCGGAGACCGACCAAATATTGTCCCTGATCATGCTCTAAATTTTGCCTTTATCGGCGAACATGTTGAAACGCCTGAAGATACCGTCTTTACCACTGAATACGCGGTTCGAACCGGCATGGAAGCTGTTTATACTTTGTTAAATATCGGGCGCGGTGTCCCGGAAGTATTTGCTTCCGCATATGATATCCGGATATTACTCAAGGCGGCTGCCAGTATGCTGGACGGAAAGAAGTTAACCGACCTTCATCTTCCGCTTGAAAAGAAATTGGAGCTGAAAAAAATAACAAAACAGGTACGCGGTACGATGCTAGAAGAACTGTTAAAAGAACATGGCTTGATTTAATCATTGAATCTCACCTTATCCCTTAAAACATAAAAAAAACAATTTTTTTCTATATAATGTAATCGGGCGGTTGACTGATCATTAATTGATCAGCCAACCGCCCACACCACCGTATGTACCGTTCGGTATACGGCGGTTCCAAAGTTTACACATTTACTCCCAGATAATAATCATAAAATCGGATTTTATCCTTCAGCTTCTGAATGCTCTGGGAGTGAACTCTCAACCTTCCCTGTCCCCGGTAGATATAGAATCCATATCCGAGGAATTTCACCTTTGCGACATTAGCCCCCTTTGTTTTCTCCCGCTTATCGAAGAAATAGTCTCCCTTCGATAAGCAGTGCAATATTCTTAAGGGTTCGTTCAGCGGCTTTCCTGCTTTTGCTGAAAGTCATCAGCGTTCTGGATGAATTCCATTTTCAACTTCTATTTTAACATCACCCTTTTTTTTAATAAATTAAGCAATTTACGCACCCTTCTTCAACGGCAACCGGACGGCAAAAATCATGTTTCCTGTAAGTTTTAGCGTTTCAAACTTAATTTATAAACTCCTACTGCTGTATAACCTGAGTTAATCATCAAGATAATATTTTATCCCATTTATTATCAGGTTATGTTCATCTTTCCATGATATTTGCATCTTTTCAAATTCGCCCCACTTTCCGGTATAAATGCGAAGCGGAAATTTCGAAAACCTGCCCAAAAAAAAGTTAACCGTCTTATTATTGTAATTGACATCGACCAATGTTGCCCCTCCCAGTCCACCTTGATCACTGTCAATAACCTCAACAGTATATGTATTTTGCGGCGATGCCAGAGATTTCACGACTGTATTTGACCCAAAGT
This sequence comes from uncultured Acetobacterium sp., assembly GCA_965140355.1. Lineage (GTDB taxonomy): Bacteria > Bacillota > Clostridia > Eubacteriales > Eubacteriaceae > Acetobacterium. The sequence goes on from OZ223194.1 coordinate 993,342, forward strand.
CCTCAAAAATAAAATCAACAAATGACACAAATAGTAACAGCACGATTAGCATCATTGATAAAACAACAGAAACAATTTTTAATATGAACGGCGATGAAAATTTGGCTAACATTACAATCGAACAACCACAACATATCAGCACAAAGATAATCGTTAATTTCCAGTTACTTTGATAAATATAAAGCAAACCATTTATGGCAGACAATGGTAACATCAATGCCGAAAATATTGCTTGAGTCTTACTTAACGAAATTTTTAAGATATTCAAAGACACCACTGCAACTATTGAAATAAACGCCAGCACTATCATTGATAGCGGATAATCGTTCAAAACAAAATCGTATCCACCGATCGCCGCAACAATTTTACAAATAGGTAGAAACGCATATAATATGCAAATAACCATCGGAATAATCGCCAATATTCGTTTCAAATTCTCACCTTCTTTTTTTAGTATAGCACATAGGCGTTTGCGAAATTAAAAAACATCGAACAACGGTTGCTTTGGGTGCAGTTTCCACAAACGATTTCGTAACGTGTAGGCGAACAGTTCATCGAACTGTCCGCCGTACAGTGTAGAAATTGTTTCGTGCGAAACTGGGCCCAAAGCTCATGGCACTTTCACAATTATCTATTAGTATAGCACATTTATGATAACGCAACAAATAAAAAGTCTCCCATGTCATAAAAATAATTTTATAAGCAATTTATCGTCAATTCAAAGAAACAACCATAGCAGCAATAACAGCTTAAACACCACCAAGAAATCAACCTGTCATACTCATAACAGCGGTTCTATTTAAAATTTTGGCGGTGTGTTAGCTTCATGAAAAGAGCAAGACCACTTAACATTGTGCTATAGTATCATTCTCGAGTATGATATAATTCATCATTACCGTATCATTTTTTAGCGTGTCCTCATCTCCTGAAGGTCTGAGGAACAAGCAGAAAGGGAGAAAAAATGTGATTCCGAAACAACGAATTTTAGTAGTGGAAGACGATCTGATGATTGCATCGGGGCTGGTTTATGCTTTGGAGCAGGAGCAGTATGCACCGTTTCATTGTAAGGATGTCAATACCGCCTGCCGCAAAATTGAAACAGAACAATTTGATTTAGCGATACTGGATCTGCAATTGCCAGACGGGACAGGCTTCGAGATTAGTCAAAAGCTAGAAAATACAACTACCGCAATTATTTTTCTAACCATTGTAGATGACGAAAACAAAATTGTGCATGCCTTTGAAAACGGAGCTGCGGATTATATCACTAAACCTTTCCGACTGCGTGAGCTACTGGCTCGGGTGAAAAGAACCCTCAATAGCGGCTCCGGGGCAAATCAATCGCAATTGGTGCCCCTTGGAAAAGCAAACATCGACACCGCGGCCGGAAAAGTGTTTATCGGAACGGTGCCAGTCGAGTTAACGGCGCTGGAATATCGCTTGCTTTTGACCTTTGCAGCAAATAAATCGCAACTGCTTACGCGGACGCAGATTTTGGAAAGTATCTGGGACAACGGTGGTAATTTTGTGGAAGACAACACCCTGACTGTCTACATTAAACGGCTGCGCCAAAAACTGGGCGATGCCGTTTCCATCGAAACAGTCAGGGGAGTTGGATATCGTGCTAATTAAAAAACAAGAGCTCACAAAATTATCGGACGATATTCGCAAAGCTATCGATGGAAAAGAAGTCGATTTTCGTGACAATCGCGAGGGTCTATGGAGTATCTTAAAAAACGACATCAACACCCTTGTCAGTATCAACAACGAACAGCGCAACACCGCACAACGTGACCGGGATTTACTGGCGGACTATCTTGCCGATATTTCACACCAGCTAAAAACACCGATTACCTCAATGCTAATTATGGTCGATTTACTGGAAAATGCCCCTGCTGAAAAGCAGGAGGAATTTATCGCCAATATCAAAATTAGCCTCACCCGCATGGAATGGCTGGTTGCCACACTACTGAAAATGGCGCGGCTGGATTCCGGCGCAGTTGAATTTACGATGGCGGAAATTTCGGCCGGCGACCTGTTAAAGAAAGCCCAGCAGCCATTGGAAGTCTTGCTCGATGTGAAAAATCAAACAGTCGAACTGACTAATGATACCACCCTATTTTGCGATCGCCGCTGGACCGCAGAAGCCCTGAGCAACCTGCTGAAAAACGCCTCGGAATATTCGCCAATAAACAGCAAAATCATCGTGAACAGCGGTATCAATCCCATTTACCGATGGATCTCCGTAACGGACTGTGGCGAAGGCATCTCAAAACAAAAGTATCCCGGCCTTTTTAAGCGGTTTGAATATTCTCAAAGTGAGAACGGGTATGGCATCGGACTGCCGCTGGCGCTTTCCATTGTGCGCGGCCAAAACGGAGATATTGAAATTGACGGCGGCGGCAAAGACAGCGGCGCCACCTTCACGATAAAGTTTTTTAAGTGAATAGATTGTCATTTTAAACTGTCTTGTAGTCACGTTACAGTCACTTTTGTCTGCTACAATGTGGGTATGCAAATTACAGGAGGACACAAAAATGGCAATCTTAGAGATCAACAACCTGACAAAAACATACGGTAAAGGTGACACCAGCGTGACCGCCTTGGATCATGTAAGCTTCAACATGAACAAGGGGGAATTTGTTGCAATCATTGGGGCATCCGGTTCGGGCAAATCCACGCTCATGAATTTGATCGGTGGAATTGACCATCCCACCTCTGGCAGCGTGAAAATCGACGGCAACGAAATCGACAACCTGAGCGAAAGCGAACTAGCAATCTTCCGCCGCCGAAACATTGGGATGATCTATCAGTTCTACAACCTGATCCCGACCTTGACGACCGCTGAAAATGTTATGCTCCCACGGCTGCTGGATCACCGTAAACCGGACCCGGATAAACTTGCTTCAATTCTCGAAACGATTGGCCTTTCGACGCGCGCAACCCATCTGCCAAGCGAATTATCTGGTGGGCAGCAGCAGCGGGTGTCGGTGGGCAGAGCACTGATTAACGACCCGGCTTTTATTCTTGCCGATGAACCTACGGGCAATCTGGACAGCAAAGCAAGCCGCGAGATTATCGATCTTTTGAAGCTTGCGAACAAACGCAACAATCAGACGTTGCTGATCATTACCCATGATGAAAAAATAGCCTTGCAAGCTGACCGAATCATCACCCTCGGCGACGGTCAAATTCTTTCGGATAAGGTGATAAAGGCATGAGAATCACGGCAAAACTGGCCTACAGCCAGCTGAAAATCAATCGTTCCCGCACCATCGGTGCCTTAGTCGCCATCACCCTTGCCACGGCACTAATTACCACAGTATGCAGTTTTGTGACCAGCGCCGATGCTATGCTGGTTAGCTTTTTAGGGGCAAATTATGGCGAATACGGCAGCAGTTACGTGGCTTTGCTGCTTATTCCGGCCATTCTTTTCGGCATCATTATCCTTTCAATGGCAATCATCGTGATCTCCAATGTTTTTCGTGTCAGCGCCAGTGAGCGCGTGACGCAGTTTGGCATTTTAAAATGCGTCGGTGCCACCAAAAAGCAAATTACCGACACCGTTATGTCCGAAAGTATCCTTCTTTCGGCAATCGGCATTCCGCTGGGCATCCTTGTGGGATTGCTCTTATCCTTTGTTGGTATCGGTGTCATCAATCATTTCCTGGACGATCTAAACAGTTTAGTTCACATCATGATAAACGAGATTACGCTCACACTTTCGTTTGTCGTATCCTGGAAAGCCCTGCTACTGTCAGCGGCAGTTTGCTTTTTAACTGTGCTACTTTCGGCATGGCTGCCAGCGCATAAGGCTGCAAAAACCTCCGCCATTGATTGTATCCGTGGCACTGGAGAAGTAAAAATTGACCGCAAACAGGTCCGCGCCAATCCTTTGATCGAACGGATTTTTGGTATTGAAGGAACGCTGGCCGCCAAAAATATCAAGCGGAACCGCCGAAATTTTCGCTCGACAGTGATTGCGCTAGCCGCTGGAGTCATCTTGTTTGTCAGCCTTGGAGAACTGAGCAGTCAGGCAAACGCCATCCAAACCTATCTGCGACTTGATATTGATCAAACTGTTTTGGCTGAGTACACCTCTGCTTATGACCGTCATCTGAACGAAGCAACTGGTAAAAAGGAAACCATTTATAACCACCCGATCAACAGTGAACTGGGGAATACCATTACTCAAAAACTGGAAGCATTCGACAATACCACCATCTTCGGCATGGGCAACGATCTTGACACCTATGAAACCATTTTGCCTAAAGAGCTTATTTCTGCCCCGATGCAAAGCGCCTTAAATGCTTCTGAACAGCAGCCAAAACCAGAACTTCCGGTAGAGATCATCGTTTTAGATGATGCGCATTATACCGAGCTTTGTGAAAAGGCCGGTACCCCTCCCGGCTCCACCATTTTGCTCAACCACTATAGCTATAACGACAACGGAACTAAGGTGGCCCTGGTGCCATTTTCACCTCAAATGAAAGCCGTTACGCTTATCAAAGCGGATGGAAGTAGCTCTGAAATATCAATACAGGGCATCTTGACACAGGCAGAAATGCCACCGGAGCTTTTTTACCCCAATACGAACCCGGTTCGTTTGATTGTGCCGCAGGCCGAGGTTCGCACCTACTCCTGGTATTCCGCCCCCTCCGATGTAGCGGGCTTTATCACGTACGCAAATGCCGTGATGGCAGAGACCTTCCCTGAAAATCAAGATGCCTCTTATATGGAGTCCGGTTTTAATACCCGGGTCTATAAAGTCGATGACTACATGAAAGTCATGAACATCGCCATTGTTCTGGCCTCGATCTTTATGTACAGTTTTGTCGTACTGCTCATGCTAATTGGGTTTACAAATGTGATCAGTACAATGTCCACCAATGTCCGGATGCGCTCCCGTGAATTTGCCGTTTTACAGAGTGTGGGCATGACAACGGCCGGATTGAAGCAAATGCTAAACCTCGAAAGCGTTTTATGTTCAATGAAAGCGCTCATGTATGGCCTGCCAGCCGGAATCATCGTAAGCATTTTTATAAATTTACCGATTCGATCAAAGTTACCCATTCCGTATGCGTTGCCGTGGCTTGCCATCGTGCTGTGTGTACTTACCGTATTTCTGATCACCTGGAGCACTACCCGTTATGCCGTCCATCGGCTACAAAAGCAAAATATCATTGAGACAATCCGATCGGAAAGCGGGAAATAAATCACCGTTATTATCGGCGCTGCTAAAAATAAAGCATAAATATGTCCGCAGGAAACATTTAGGTTTCCCTATATAAAGCCATCAGACCCTGCTACCATCATAGTAGCAGGGTCTTTATTTGCTATTTTATTTTTATTGCATGGTGTGGGGACGATAAGGACAAAACCTATTGACACATTACTAATTATGCCTTATAATTACTTTACAAGTAATTATAAGGAGCAAAATTATGAATAATCAGTATTACACCGTTGATCAAATATCGGAAATGCTAAGTATGCATCCAAAAACAATTCAACGGTACATTCGTGAGGGGAAGTTAAACGCAACCAAAATTGGTAAGAGCTGGCGTATTTCCGGGCATGATCTAAGCAGATTCACTGAAAATAATAGCACTGTATTGAGCGATAAACCCGCTGATGCTTTGGAGCAGCTGCGCATTAAAGCGTCTGCCGTAATTGATATTGAGGTGCGCAATAAGGATGAAGCAAACCGCATTATAAATTCTCTTACTGCCGCAATGAATATCAAACCGCCGGAATATGGTCAAGCTTCTATGCATGCACAGTTTTTGGAGCCTGACAATACCGTACGCATCACGCTTTGGGGCAATATTCAATTCATGTCGGCAATACTAAATTCCATTGAGATATTTATGGATCAACAAAAGGAGGAAACAAAATGAACGTCTTTAAATCTATAGCAGGCCGGGCGAAAATACGCGAATACTACAATAACATTCTAAGCTTTTTTCCGCTTACCCAAAGGTATGTGGATACATCCTTTGGCAAAACCTTTGTACTGGAAGCAGGCGTCGAAGAAAATCCGGCAATAATTCTTTTGCACGGTTCCTGTAGCAACAGTGCCGCATGGCTGAGTGATATAGCAGCATTGGCTGAGCAATATCACATCTTTGCGGTGGATATTCTTGGTGAACCCGGTAACAGCGAGGACAACCGCCTAGATATTCACTCGAACAATTATCCCCACTGGCTAAATGAGGTGCTGGATGCGCTCAAAACAAAGAAAGCTATCGTGATCGGCAATTCGATGGGAGGTTGGCTAGCCTTGCATTTTGCCGCCACATATCCCCAGCGCACAGCTGCGTTGGCTTTACTTGCTCCTTCTGGCATTATCGCACCGGAGCAATCTTTCGTTAATCAAACCACAGATATTGCAAGCAATTCTGACAGTGCCGAAGCCATCACCGATGCAGTTATAGGTAATAACGCGATCCCCAAAGAAGTCCTTGAGTTCATGAAGCTTGTGCTGGAGAACTTCAACCCTATTACCGAGGCCCTGCCTGTTCTCACTGATGAACAAATGCGTTTACTGTCCATGCCCATACTTTATATCGCGGGAACCAACGATGTGACGATGAATGTCACAAAGGCAGCAGATCGGCTTACTAGCCTTGTGCCCCATGCAAACATTAGTCTGACCGAGGGTGCGCATGTAATTACAAGCGCGGCAGATAAGGTAATACCCTTCCTATCAAAGCAGAAGGGAATTCCGTTTGGCAAAACATTTTTTTAATAACAATTAGCTTTCAGAGCTTGTTATGAATAAACAACAAAACCTCCTAGCCTATCCTCATATGGATCGATTAGGAGGTTCTTTTGTTTAATATATTATTCTATTGCGCCATCGCCACCCATAAGCCTTGTCATTTTTTCAATCCGTTCTATGGGAAACGGTGGTGAAGTAAGTGGCTTCATGGCGATAGACATCAGTTTCAAGGGATTATCATCCGCCGCTACACGATTGGAACTCATATCCCCGCATCTGCGACAACGGTGGATGATTGCCCATTCTCCACTTTTCCTAATCCATACTGCAATCGGCTCCATGATTCCCCCGCAATCGGCCTGCCGATCGCCCGGTTCATCATCGACATGTAGACTGGCTAAACAGTTGGGGCAATGATTTCGGTGTTTTGTTCCGGCACCTTCCGGGATTACAACTCGTCCACACACCTTGCAGGTAAATGAATCATTGCAAGCATGTGTTTTATAATATCCTTTTTCAAACGATTTCTTTTTATTTTCCCTATTCATGGGATTGTCCTCCTTAAAGATTATTAAAAATCCTATTGGGAGGTCGAGTTTTTGATTCTACGCAACCTCCCGGTTAGCGCACAATCTCCTTTTTATTCTTATGCTTCATATAACACGCTCCTTTAAAAAAATTTTTATCATCAAGCTTATTGGCTAGACTAACACTTTTTTATGACCGATGGCGTTGTTTCGTCAGAAGAAAGTGCCATTACGATCAATGATTGATTATCGCCGCGACAAACTTTTCGACCCCTTGGTCAATCACATTAATCAATTGAGCCTGATCTTCAAAATCAGGGGTGTCGATCAAGATGCACTCCACGATAGCATCCTGATTATCCTGATCATGAAAAATATTTATTTCATCGGATAAATTATTAAGTACTAATTTATAGTTCCTGGCAATATCTCGGTTCCGTGCAGAAAGCCATCCTTCAAAACTGCCTTTTTATGGATCAGTCTGGTAGCTCGTCTTCCAACATAATCTCCGCTGCCATACGGGCTGCGTTCTTTACAACGGTACTACATTTTTCAACGTGACCGGGAACGTTTAGATACTCTGCATCTTCCTTATCATCCATTAAATCGAAGCTTCGACCAAAAAGTTGTTTATGTATTTCTGGACATAGGGTAGTTTTATATTCTTGATAAAATGTATCCCGATACTCCAGTAACTTTTCAAACCCTCTTTCTCTGAGCTCATTAAGCTTTTCAGGATTCGCCAGTTCTTCTTCAATCGTTGGATTAAACTTAGCTCCAATTGCAAGCATTCCGGCAACATAAGCTCCACACGAACCATTAGCTCTTCCGCATCCACCAACCAAAGACATTGCTGCTGTAATCATTTCCTCCGGAATAAAGTCAAAGTAGGTTTTTAAACCATACAATGTACTCCTTGCGCAGATATCATCCCGTAAACTTGTTTCCAGCGCATTCTTTTCAATCATCGCTACTATTTCCTGACGATCCATTCTTATTCCTCCTAATAAAATTCAGTTAGTATTCAATTATTATTTATTTTATCGGTAGTTATTTATTATGTCAATCTCATTCCTCTAATTTTTAGCGTTGCCTAACGAAATGATCTTGTCCTAATTTTTCTGACCAGCAATCTTTTTATACTGCTTGATAATTCTGCAAACGCCCTGATAGTCCGGTCTCTGTTCATGCAGCAAGTCTCTAACGTAGGCATAACTTGGAAACATTTTCTGTTGTCATGGAAAAAACAGAAACCCCTGCGTACCTCACGATAGCAGGGGCTTGATCTGTTATTTTCTTTTTATTGGAATCCATATCTCAGCATAATAATTTTCATCCTGTGTCCCCTTGGGATATTTATCAGGTGCATCATACATTTCGACACAGTAACCTGCGGCAATTTCATACTCCTTTAATGTGGGGAGCCATTCAGAGAATATTTTCGCATTCACATTTTGAATCGAAATTGGCATCGCTCCTTGACAGGGAAAAACTGCCCAGGTGAACGCCGGAATTGTTTTGGTCATAAAACCTTCCGGAATATCCATAATCGGATTATAAACATCGGCGATCAAATACTCAAATTTTTCACTTCCCATTTGCTCATCGATGTTAATTCCAAACATTCCGCAAACAGTCTGACCTTTCCCCGATGCATAATGCTCCTGCCAAAAAGCGGGAATTTCCTGTTTAGCCTGCTCGTAAGAAAATTCTTTTGATGCACTAAGGACGGTAAAACTATCTTTTTTCGTAATTCTGTAATCCATAAGATAACCACCTTTCAAAGATATTGTTAATTTCAGCGGTGCAAAAGACTTAATCATATTCCTGTCCTTTCGCACCTGCGAAGGTGTACTGCCGTGAAATCGAGTAAAAGCTTTGGTAAAACTGTCCGGTGAATCATATCCATATATCATTGCAAGATCAATGACTTTAGCATCACTATTCGTCAATTCGACTCCGGCCAGAGCCAGCCTGCGATTGCGGATATATTCCATAATCGAGTAACCACATAACATGCTAAATCCTTTTTGGAAATAGAACGTCGATATACAAACATGATTCGCAACATCATCTGCTGTAATATCTTCCGTCATGTGACTTTCTATATAATCAACCGCTTCACCAATGGCTTTCATCCATTCCATACCGATCACCTCCTGCTGTAATAACAGTATATCCTGGGACTGTTATCGCTTCCCAACAATACCTGCTTTGTTTTGTCTGCTTTTTATTGATGTGGGTAGTATTAACTTTGCGGATTTTCTCTAACATAATACAAGAATGTTTCATTGATAATTCTCAAAATCATTCAATTTCATCAGTTATTTTTCCCTGCTCTAATTGATCGGCCGTGACTTTATCCATCTCTCCACCAAAGAATTTATCCAGCACCGCTTTAAATATCGGATTCCCATCGACCAGATAAAACAAGGTCATTGACGATTTCAACTTCACATCATCGGTCGGCCAAATACCGCATTGGCATCATTAGTCTCAAGCTTCAACAGTTCCCTGGAAATCTCCAGCAAACGTGAACCCAATATTGGATGGGCCAGATACGCCTTGGCTTCTTGCCGATTCGCGATTCCATAATACCGGGCGGTTTCACTCCTGCCCAACCCTTTAAGCTGGGGAAAAACATACCACATCCAATGGCTGCGCTTGCGACCATTTTTAATTTCCATTAGTGCTTGCCCATAGCTTTCTTCCTGAGCTGCGACAAAACGCTCAACTGTATCCATCCGTTGTTCCTCTCTTTCGTTTTAATTATCGTCAAAAACGGTTCAAAACTGACTGCTCATTTATTAGGTGCTCTTCCTTATAAGCTTGTTTCCTTTTCTAATCTATATAATGCCCATAAAAAACTGATAACACACATAACCGCCAGTAAAAGAAAGACCAGGATCACGTCACGGGCAGCAATATTTCCCTGTAGAATCAAAGCTCGTAAGGCGTTAATGACATGTGTAAACGGGTTTAGATTAACTGCTATTGCCAATCCCCCCGATAATCGGTCTGCCGGAAATAATGCCGTGCTGAGAAAGAAAATCGGCAGAACAATTGCATTCATCACCGTTTCGTAAATGACTTCATTGGGAAGGCAAAGGCTAATCGCATAAGTAAATCCTGCCATAAAAAATGCTGTCATAAATACCAGCAACGCAATTAGGATCAATCCTGTAAACCCGGACGCGATTTTTACAGAAAAGAATAGACTGACAATGCACATAATAGCAACTTCAATAAAAGTGCATAATACTGCTTCTAAAACTTGGCCGAGGACAATCGAACTTCTTTGAACCGGAGCAATCAATACCCGATAAAAACTACCATCCGTTTTCATCAGATAATTCATAATACCGCTGCTACTGCAAGCTCCGAAACTTACCAGTACAATAAGTCCGGGGAGAATAAAGGCCGTATAGTTCTTAATTCCAATCCCTTGCATGGATTGCCCGGCAACGGCGCTATATAAAACCAGCCAAAGTATCGGCTGTAAAATTGTTATTATAATGGTAAAAACATTATGGAAGCGCCACTTTACATTGCGCTGGAAACAACGTCAAAACTCCCATCAACTGACCTCCTTTTGATCTTCCCCAGTTAGCTTGATAAAAACATCTTCCAAACTAGGCTGCATAATTTCTATGCCCAAAAAAGGAATCTCATACTCCAACAGCCAACGATTAACTTTTTCTAAATCGTTATGCCCGTTTTTTAAACTGGTGATAATTTTATCATGGCGCAAATCCGATTGTTTCAGAGCAACCACACTTTTTAACGGTTCAAAACAGTTTTGGGCTTCTTCTTTTGATCCAAAACTGATTTTCAACATATCCTGTCGCAAGTATTCTCGGAGCTCATGAGGCGCAGCCTGAAGTATCTCTTTCCCATTTTTCATAATGCCGATGGTATCGCTTAACTGGTCGGCCTCCTCTAAGTAGTGGGTTGTCAAGAAAATCGTGGTTCCAAAATCGTTTCTGATTTTTTTCATCATATTCCACATCGCCATGCGCGATTGAACGTCCATCCCAACGGTCGGCTCGTCCAAAAATAACACCTTAGGGTTTGACATCATATTGAGTGCAATATCAAGCCGTCTTTTCACCCCACCAGAGTAGGACGAAACAGGGTACTTCAAATAGCGTTCTAACCCAAAGCAAAAAATTAATGTTTCCATTCGTTTTTGTGCTTCCGGTTTTGGCACCTTATAAAGCTTACTTTGAAACATCATGTTTTCCGTGAGCGATAGGTGTGCATCAATCGATGTCCGCTGTGCGACACAAGAAATTCGGGTTCTGATCGCCGCCGCTTCACGGTAAACATCTTTTCCAAACATAATTACGCAACCGGATGTCGGGCGCAGATATGTGGTCAATACATTAATAAGCGTTGATTTTCCCGCACCGTTTTGCCCTAAGAGAGTAAAAATCTCGCCCTCATTTACAGTCAAAGTAAGACCATCTAACGCCTGTACCCCGTTCCGATACTTTTTAACTAGATCTTTAACGTATATGGCAGTCATCTTATTCCGCCTTGATTGGGAACAAAATTTCTGTAATGTATTTATCCGGGTTCCCTTTCAAAAACATCCCAGGCCCTTTGATGTAGACCTCCCGAAACGGTGGCTGCAATTGCAATTTGTATTCCACAGCATATTGGTCAATTGCTCCATAAGCTTGATATAAGGTTTCATAAGAGCCGGTATGTGTCGCGCAAACGGCCTTGATATGAGGCATTTCCTTTACTTCAATGCCATTCCCGACAGGAATTTTCTCAGTCGGTACACATAAATCCATTTCGCCCATTTTCGTCTCCGGGTTCATCACATAATAACATAAAAATGGTGCACCATTCGTTTTCCCCTGAATAGATTTAAAAACATTTGGAAAAAACTTATTTGCTTCGTTTGCCATTCCCTTGTAGTGTAAGAAAACAACGCGAATTGGTTCAATATCTCTGACTTCAATTTGGTATTCCATCGATTCAATTCTCCTTTTCTTTTTTTACCGCAATCCACACTTCAGAGTGCCCCTCCTGCGATCTTTCTTTGCTAATCGGATAAACTTCTATGTCTGGCAGCTCTGCGTAAGTATATCCCGAGAATGGAAGCCACTCAGTGAGAAAGCGTCTGAAAATGCTTTGAATAGATTCTTTAAAACGCCCGTTACACTCGAAAATCACCCATGTAGCTGCCGGAATTTCATATTCAAACATTTCTTCTGGGATAGGTTTATCGGTTGCCGCCGCAATGTAATAATAAATTTCGCCAGGACCTTGGTATGCGGTAACTCCCAACACACTATTCGGAGATTGGTTTGACAGCTTGCAGATTTTTAGGAACTGGCTGTTTTTTAATGCCCCGTTCCAAAAAGGCGGAACAAGCTTTAGATTTTCTTCCATATCCTCCGTTAAGGGAATACGGATACCCACAAATCGCATAGCTCCTTTTTCTTCAATTCGATATGGCATAGCACTACCTCCTGTAACTTTTACTGAAAACTTGATCGGAGGGTACGCATTAAGGACACTCCCCTGTGTTTTTGTGGAAATCGGAGCGATTCCATGTATACTCTGAAATGCCCGATTAAAAGATGTGGGAGAAGCATAACCATATTTCAATGCAACATCCATAACTTTCGTGGCTGTCGTCTGTAGATCAAATGCTGCCTGCGTCATCCTCCGACGTCGGATATATTCAGATAACGAAATACCGGCTACATAAGTAAACATCCGTTGAAAATAATAGCTGGAACAACAGGCAATTTTAGCAGCCTCTTCATAAGAAATCTCACCGGCCAAGTTGTTTTCAATGTAATCAATGGCATTGCTCAAATTCTTTAACCACTCCATTTCTTCACCCCCTTGTGTAAATCATACTATGGTAAGTAAATTTAATCCTCGCTTTTGCTGTCCTCTTTTGTAAACTTTACCTCAATAAAATTTTTATATCAATGCTATTCAATGACCTTATGTAAGAATATCTATTCGGTTAAGGCCATTGTGAAAATCGCTGGGACGTGACAAAACTTACGGGTCACTTTTTATTTTTGGTACAAAAAAGGAGCTAGTGCTATAAACTAACTCCTTGGGGCCCTATGGATATTAACTTCTATCTAAGTTGCCTATTTGATTTAGAACAAACAATTTTTTATCATCATATCTAGTTCAATATGTCTCATTTTACTTTGGTCATATCAAAGCTTGCTTGTAATATTGATAATAAACATCCGGTAATTGAAGAACTTCTAATAACCGCAAAAAACCTCACGGTATAATAGCATGACTGTTAATAAAAAATTCTTCCTGACTTGGCTGATATTTTTTCTCCAGACTTTCTAAACCCGCGTCAAAGCGTATTGCTGCTTGCTCATCGATCTCAAATACCGGACTTTGATAATAAACCCATTTTCTCCCGTCCAAAACCTCTGGTTTGAGTTCTTTTACCATCATTGCCGCCGGATAGGTTCCGTTTTCAAGCGTAACGTTGTACTTTTTACAGCTCTTAAAACCACGACTGACATAATTGTTCGGGTTGCCAAAGATCACAATTACCTCATACCCCAGTGCAACTGCCTGTTTAAAGGAGTATTCCATCAGCTTTTTTCCATACCCTTTTCTCTGATATTCCGGCAAAATACAAACCGGACCAAACGTCAGGATGTCTTTTTCTGCTCCCGTCTCATCAATTAGTTTTGTTTTTGTATACATAATATTCCCAATGATCTGATGATCTATTTCAATCACCAGATCTAACTCCGGCAAAAAGTCTTTGTGGGATCGCATCACATGAACCAGATAGTGTTCAACACACCCCGGAACATATAAGTTCCAAAAAGATTTCCTGGTGATTGCTTCGACTCGCTGATAATCTGCTACTGCTTCATTCCGAATTTTCATCATTTTATTCATTCCCTGACTGGTCTGCTTTTCGATCCAGTTGCTAAAAAAATCCAATTGTGTTTTAGTATGGAAATAATGTTCACCCTGTTCCATGACCGTGAGATCACAATTAAATTGCCGGGTGAAGTTTAAAACCGTATCAATTTCACATAAATCATCATTTGAGCCATAAAGAATGCTCGTCGGTTTATTCCATAAATCAATGGGATGTTCCTTGACATAACAATAATAATCCCAATATAATCGCTGTCCAATTGGCGTTACCACTTCTTTTTCGCTTTGCAACTGCTCTTTGCTAACCTCGAACCACGTCATCATGTTATTGATAATTCGCTCCATATCAACAACCGGTGACAAAAATAGACATTGTTTCAAATCGGCCTCTCTGTAGGCCAGCAAACTAAAATATGCGCCCATACTACAGGCGAACAAACTGATATGCGCCCATCCTGTTTTGACATATTCGATAATACTGGTAAGATCATTAACACCCTCTTGAACATTGCATGGCCTGGGATCATTTTTACGTTCGCCATGCTCAGGCAGATCAAAACTCAATACCTGATATCCTAATGGGATCATTTTTTCTGCAAATATCTCGATGACCTGATCCGATTTGCTCGACATATTTCCATGAACCGCAATAAATATCTTCGCAGCCTGCTCGCCCCAAATAATTGCTGGTATCCCAGCGATTGTTAATTTTTGTGTTATCATTTTACCCTCACTTCGCAACCCGACTTACTATTTTATCCCCGCACTTTTGACCAAAATATTTACCGCCATTCCATCTCGATCTTTGTCAATACGATCGTCACCACTTGTTGTTTACCTCGTCCGTTTATCGCTAATTTACCATCAATCACTGTATTTGTCCATAAAATAGTCCCAAGCCCAAACGCCAATTCCTTTACATTTCCCGCGCTACCCTTTATACTCAACATATGTCCATTTATAGGCATTTAAAAAATGTTATTCGGATGTAATCACACATTGATGATTGAGAGGTAAAAATGATGTTTCGACTTTGGGGAAAAATCATGAAAAACAATAAATTTTTGGAAGAAAAAGTTATCGCAATTGATAACCCCGCCTTAAATACGAATGATAAAATCCAAGCTGCTTTAGAGATCTTCTGCCATGACTTTGATTTGGAAAAACCGATGTGGTTTGACAAAAACACAAAAGAATTTAACCAAATTTCCAAAACATCTTTTCGTGAAGACCAATTTATCGAATCCATTTGGTTTGATTATTTAGAAATCGAACTTATCGATGATGGTAAAAAGAAACCTTAACTATGACCGCTGATAACAATTAAGTTCCACAATATGTTTTATAGGGACTATTTGATAGTTCCGGTACGCGCATATATTCCTGATTAAGCAAATGATAATCGTATGGTGCTTGAAGAACTTCTAATAACCGCTGCAAAGGCTTAAAATCATCGTGATCGTTAGCTGCTTGCAAAACGCTTTCAACCTGATGATTTCTGGGGATGACCACCGGATTCGTTTGTTTCATTAACTGTTTGCTGTCTTGATTTGTTTGCACCTGTCTTTCCAAACGAGCTTTCCACCGATCATGCCAATCTTTGAAGGCCTCACTTTCATATAATGCTGACGACGAAGTTCGGTCCAGCGTCAAATCAACAAAGGTATTGGTATAATCAGCTTGGTATCGCTTCATTAGTCCCAGTAATTCGGCAATCAACAGCTCGTCTTGCGGCTCTTCATTAGCAATCCCCAGCTTTGCTCGCATTCCCTGGAGCCAATCCGCCTGATATAATAAAGCAAAATTTTGCAGTGATGCTTCAACTATTTTAATCGCTTCTTTTTGATTTTCATCGATTAACGGAATCAGGGTCTCAGCCAAGCGGGCCAAATTCCATAGGTCAATATTGGGTTGGTTTCGATAAGCATACCGTCCCTGTAGATCAATCGAGCTAAATACCGTTTCCGGATCATAACGATCCATAAAGGCGCAAGGCCCATAATCGATTGTTTCGCCACTGATGGTCACATTATCGGTATTCATGACGCCATGAATAAAACCCACCCGTTGCCATTTGGCAATCAGCGAAGCCTGAACTTTGATGACTTCATCGAATAAACCAAGATAAACATTTGGCTTCGACTGAATCCACGGAAAATGACGATTAATGGCATAATCAGCCAGCGCTTTGACATCAGCAGTGGTTCCCCACTGGGCGGCATATTCAAAGGTTCCGACGCGAAGATGACTGGCCGCCACGCGTGTCAAAATCGCCCCTTTGAGAGGTGTTTCGCGATACACCGGATCACCCGTTGTTATAACCGCCAAACTGCGTGTAGTTGGAATTCCCAAATAATGCATTGCTTCGCTGATCAGATATTCTCTAAGCATCGGTCCTAACGCCGCTTTACCATCGCCACTGCGCGAATACGGCGTCCTGCCTGATCCTTTAAGTTGGATATCCAGACGCTCGCCGGTTGGTGTGATCTGTTCGCCAATCAGCATTGCCCGACCATCTCCGAGCATTGTAAAATAGCCAAATTGATGACCTGCATAAGCCTGGGCAATCGGTTTAGCGTTGGTCGGCAAGGCCCGTCCAGCTAAGATATCGATCCCCGCCTGACCGATTAGTGCTTCCGCATCCAACCCCAAATATCTAGCTAAAGGCTGATTCAAAATAACCAGTTTCGGAGCGCTGACCGTCGCTAATTTTAGCGGGGCGTAGAATATTTCCGGCAATTGCGCGTAACTATTTTCCAAATTCCAACCGCCATCATTTTTTTCCATCGTTCTAACCCTTCCTTTCGTTTTCCCCAAGGCCCCAAGCGACCCAAACTGTCTAGCCAACTCTGATTTTTACCTTTTTGTTATTGATGATCTGTTTATAACATCTTTATCTTTTATCATTTTAAAATTAGTCAAAGGGACACCGCCTCTGACTACGATTTGTTTAGCCTGCACCGTGTATCCGATTTTTTCAAAAAAAGGTTTGGCTGTAATGGAAGCCTCTGTTTTAAAACAAACCACCTCTTCTTTGCCACGTCGTTCCGGTTGCCCAGACATCAAGCTGTTCTTTTATCCTTATTGGTGTTAGAATAAAAACAAAAAATGAAATAACCGCAAGTAAAATCAAGCTCGAATCACTACATTTCTTTATAATAAATGTAGGGTGATTGAAACGAGGTGAATCGACACATGTACGAGTGGCATCAACAAATTCAAACAATCGTTGATGAAATTGACAACTGTATTAAAAATTATAATGGCGAAGCCTTAACACTTCACTTTCTTTCTCACAAGCTGGGTTATTCCGAATTTTATACCACCAGAAAGTTTAAAGAAATAGCCGGTATGCAATTTCGGGATTATCTGCGCCATCGGAAATTAGCCTTTGCGCTCAAAGAGGTCCGTGATCGTAACAAAAGCTTCTTAGATATCGCTTTCGATTATGGTTTTTCATCCCATGAAGCTTTTACCAGAGCTTTCAAGGGAACCTATGGTGTAACTCCCAGTGAGTACCGAAAAAAGCCTACCCCTGTCATTCTTCGTACAAAAATAAACCCTTTTGATCGCTACTTTTTTGGATTTGGAGAAATTGGTATGATTAAATCGACAGCTGATGTTAAAATTTATTTTGTAACTATTCCAGCCCACAAATTTTTGCACATTAAAAACTATCAAAGTAATGGGTATTGGGATTTTTGGCAAAAGCAAAACCTTATTCCGGAACAAGACTACGAAACAATTTGCGGTTTGCTTGATAGTATCAAAGGCAAATTAGATGATGATGGCGGGAGCGAATCGAACAGTGGCAGTGGTCAATTGATGGCCTATATTAATGACCCCGACGGCCGACTCTGCGATTGGGGTATTCCCCGTACCGAGTGTTATGGTGCCCGTCTTCCTTTTGATTATAACGGCGAAATCCCATCCCAAATGCTGATGCTTGATGTTCCCGAGGCCGAATATATTGTTTTTGAACATGGGCCCTTCGATTATGAACAGGAAAATCGGAGTGTCGAAGCAACAATGGAAAAAGCCATGGCAACTTTTGATTTTGCCGACACGGGTTACTGCTTTGATCCTTCCCCCGGTAGAATTATTTATTTGTTATATAATCCCGAGCGGTTTTGGAAGTATATTAGACCGGTACGAAAGTAATTAGTCGTTTTGTCCTATTCTATCATATAACGGTTGCCATGGGGCTAACCAACTCCCCTGCCGGGATGAGTTTTTTGAATAATTCCCTTCGTCCTTATAAATTCCTTAAAAATGACTGTTATCATAACCATAACAACTCACAATGGAGGAATTTATCATGTCTGAGTACATCATACAAACAAATCATGTTTCTAAAAAATTTAAACAGACCGATGTCATAAAAGATTTATCGATGTCGGTTAAAAAAAATTCGGTCTACGGTTTATTAGGACCTAACGGTGCTGGTAAATCGACATTTTTGAAGATGGTTACCGGCATTATCCGACCCACTTCAGGCGAAATAATATTCAATAATCACCCTTGGACTCGAAAAGATTTATTGCACATCGGTTCCTTAATCGAATCCCCGCCACTGTATGAGAATTTAACAGCATTTGAAAATTTAAAAGTACGTGCGCTGCTGCTGGGGATTTCCACAAATAGATGTCATCAAGTTTTACAACAAATGGACTTGATGGATACTAACAATAAAAAGGTAGCCAATTTTTCGTTGGGCATGAAACAGCGCTTAGGCATCGCCTTAGCGTTACTGAACAACCCCCAATTATTAGTTTTAGATGAACCAACAAACGGGTTAGACCCTTTTGGAATTGAAGAATTACGAGTCATGATTCGAACCTTTGCCGCATCAGGGATCGCGGTTATTATATCCAGTCATATTTTAAGTGAAATCCAACAAGTTGCCGACGACATCGGGATTATCTACAATGGCACACTTCTATATCAAGATAAAATTGACGCCCATAAAAACCTCGAACAATTATTTATGGATATCATCAGAAAGGAGCGTGCTTCCTGATGTTACAAGCCTATTTAAACGCAGAAAACTTAAAATTTAAACACTCTTTATTTAGAAAACTGATGCTATTTATTCCCGCTGCTTTAATTCTAATCTCGTTGGTATTCATTTTTGTCGGGATTGGGTTAGGTGGTTTTTCAAGCGCAATGGTTTGCAATTGGTGTATGCCGATTGGATCTTTATCCGTTATGTTTTTATGTCATTTAGTGAATAATAAAGATCAAAAACACGGCTACCGAACGCTTTATAGCTTACCGATCGACTTAAAGCAGATCTTTATTGCAAAAACCATTTTGATCGCACTGAATCTTTTGATCATCTCATTATTACTGTCATTTATCACAGTTATCGCCGAATCCATCGTATCCGGTCTTTTTATTGCGCTAAGCCATAGCGGCTATTATCTTTTAGGTTATGGCTTATTGTGGCTCTCATTATTATGGCAGATCCCCTTCTGTTTGTTTTTGGATCAAAAAGTGGGATTTGCTGCTGCTGTGATCATCAATTTATTCGCCAGCGCATTCGGCGGTTTGTTTTTTTCCTTAACCCCTTTGTTTTGGTTTTTCCCTTATAGCTGGCCGGCCCGGTTTATGGTGACATTATTTGGCGTTTTACCCAACGGATTATTGGTCAATGGCGGTTCTCGATTGATTTTAAATCCCGGCGCAAGTGCGTTACTGGTATTAATAAGCTTACTTATCGCATTGCTTCTGACGATTTTATTTTCCCGCTGGTACCGAAAGCAGGTGTATCGCAAATGACGATTTTAAGGGAGTTTTTTTCCAACTTTACCAAGATCAAACGTACGCCTGTTATTTTACTCCATTTGTTACCGCCGATCGTGATCACAACATTATTTTTCGTTTATTATGCTTCTGGCGGGTACCATCTTATTTCCGATGTGCGCTTGTTTTTCGTAATTCTACAAATTGGTTATCCGATTTTTGTTAGTATTGTTGTCCCCATTTTAATCAATTTAGATCGCCATAACGGGATTCAAAATGCGCTCGGTTTAGTCCCCTCGCGCAGCAGCGTATATCTGGGAAAATGGTTATTTTTAATGTTTCTTTCGGCGATCAATATGATACTATATGAAGTGTGTTTCTATGTTGGGGTCAATTTTTTTCTAGGCATCAACATGCCCCCCTTCGGTGCGTCGCTGGTCATCTTTGGTGTTTTTTTATTTAGCAACTTATTTTTATATTTATTACACATACTGATTGCTTTTCGGTTTGGTTCAAGTCTTTCGGTTTTGACCGGGATATCCGGCACCATTTTAGCCGGTTACTTCGAAAATGCGATTGGTGATAAAATTTGGCCCTTCATTCCCTGGGAGTGGGGTGTTCGGTTTTTGGAGAATTATTTTAACTTTTCAAATGTCCCTGTTTTTCCCGGAATTATTGCCCTGATGATAATGACTTCGTTTGTTCTGATTTTATCACTATTATGGTTTAGTCACTGGGAAGGCAACGTGATCCAAGAATAAAAAAGGAGGCAACCAATGTCGAAATTGTTAGTGGTCGATGATGACCTTGAGATGCTGTCGCTGGTGCGCGCCGCCTTAGAAAAGGACGGCCACCAGATCGACACCGAAGCGGATGCCGCTACCGTACAGCCCGCTCGGTGCCAATTGTACGATCTTTTGCTGCTCGATGTGATGATGCCCAACGAAGACGGCTTTTCTCTTTGTCGCCGAATTCGGGCTGAGGTGGATTGTCCGATTCTCTTTTTAACCGCCAAGGCAGAAGACGCCGCCCTGGTCCAGGGCTTTGGTCTGGGCGCCGATGATTACATTAAAAAACCATTCAGTCTTGCAGAGCTGCGCGCACGGGTAAACGCCCATCTGCGGCGGGAAGTCCGTCAGCCGACCCACACCCTGAGCCGCGGCGGTATACGCTTTGACATGCAGGCCAAAGTGGCCATCGCCGGCAAACACCCCTTGCCCTTTACCAAGGGCGAATACGCAATCTGTGAGTATCTGGCTCTGCATGCCGGTCAGGTCTTTACCAAAGAACAATTATAT
The DNA here is from genome assembly GCA_965140355.1 of uncultured Acetobacterium sp. Lineage (GTDB taxonomy): Bacteria > Bacillota > Clostridia > Eubacteriales > Eubacteriaceae > Acetobacterium. The sequence continues at coordinate 1,014,536 of OZ223194.1, forward strand.
GAAGCAGTTTTCGGTTTTGATGCCGAGGGCGAGCCGTCGGCTGTTGCTGAGCACATCAAAAATATCCGCGCCAAGCTAAAAAGCGACGACATCAACCCCATCAAAACTGTTTGGGGGGTCGGCTACAAATGGCAAAAAAACAACGTTCTATAAGCCTTTCCTTGGTACTTTTACGCTTTGCCATCGTGATGCTTGGCAGTATGGTGTTTTGTTGTCTGCTATGGTATCTCTGCTTTGTGCGACTTGAAAACACTGGCGTTATTTACCAGGGATACGTCTCTAACCAACAGATCGAACAAATGCTGGCCGGAGAGCCAAAAACTTTTGTTTCTCCGGATGACAACTTTCTGGCTGAGTACGCTTTGTTTGACCGAAACAACGAACTGTTAGAAAGTAACGTAGCGGGGAAAAAGCTGGAAGTCCTAGCTGGGTTTTTAGCGGTAGACGCCCACAACATTAATGTTTCGCGATACACTTACGCGGATAACAGCACCATCATCTTTCACTGGTATTACCGAGCCGAGTTTGTTGACCCGCTGTTGCGCGACATGTTGCCCCCCTTTGAATACCTATGGCTGGCGACACTTGGTGTTGCCTGGGTGCTTTGTCTGCTGTTTAACACCTTGTGGCTGCGTCGGTACCTCGCCGCCAAGCTAAAACTATTTGGCGAGGTGAGCGAGAAGGTCGGTGCACAAGAGCTGGATTTCGCAATTCCCCACGCCGGCATCCGCGAGTACGACCAGGCGCTCAATGCAATGGAGCATATGCGGGCGGCGTTGTACCAGTCTCTGTCTGACCAATGGGCGACCCAACAAAAACGCGAGGCGGAAATAGCCGCACTCGCGCATGATTTAAAAACCCCGCTCACCTTGGTGGGCGGTAATGCCGAACTTTTGCTGGATGAAGAACTGCCTGAGCGTAGCCGTAAAATGGTGGCCACGATTGTGGCCAGCAACGACCGGGCCAAACACTATCTCGCCAGCTTGCTGGAAACCTCTGCCGGTGCCGATGAAAGCTTTGAAGACACCAGTCTACCCGCCATGTTTAACGAACTTTGTCAACGTACAATGACAATCGCCGAAACCAGACGGATTTACCTGCACACCCAAAATAAACTGCTCGGTGCTGCAAACATTCAGAAAGACCATTTACTTCGCGCCCTCGCGAATGTGGTACAAAATGCTATCGAGCATACCCCGGCGGGCAAAAACGTGTATTTGGAAGGCCACATGATCGATAACGGCTGGCAAATTACGGTGTGTGATGAAGGTCCCGGTTTTAGCAACGCGGCATTACACCATGCTACCGAACGCCTCTGGCGTGATGATCCCGCGCGTGGCGTTGATGGACACAATGGCCTGGGTTTGTGGTTTGCCGCCCAAGTCGTAAAAACCCACGCCGGACAACTGGAACTGCAAAACTGCGATTCTGGTGGGATGGTTACAATTACGTTCGGCTAAACCGCCAAGGATTCTATGCAACGAATCACCTTCTTAATTTTTTTATCGACTCAAGGCCCCTAATACGCCGACAGATCGGTCTCATTTTTAACCACCTTAACCAGCAGTGCTTCCAGTCGCAGGGCACTGCCAACCGTCCCCAACTTCTCGCCATCTGCGTACCAAGCGGCGCTTTCTGTCGGCAGATCGCCGATATTCTGGACATGGCCGCGGTAGTAAACGCTGTATCCCGGATACGGCTTGCCAGCTTTGTCGGTCAGCACCAGTTTGACCGCTTCAATCCGCAGGCTTTCACCGCGGGTACCGGCGTAGGCGCCGTCTTTCGTCCAATCGGCACAATCGTTCTCGTCATAAAGCCAACCTTTGTTCTCGACATGGACGTTATAACGCAGTTCCATCCCTGTCGGAACAGCATCCTCAAGGCGGATTTCAAAACCCTCAATCCGCTTGCTCTGGCCAACCGTCCCGATTATCTCGGGGCTGTTAACCCAACTGCCATCAAGCGGGTAGTCGCCAATATTCTGAATATGTCCGCGGTAAGCCACCGTCACTAATTTTTCCGCAACTGGTGCTTCCGCAACTGTAAAGCTTAATGGTATTGAAACAGAAGCTCCATTTGTTCCGACAATGCTAAGGCTTTCATTATAGCTACCAGCCGCAAGTCCCAGTTTCGGCTGGATCGTAAAGGTAACTGTTTCATCTTTGTTCAAAAGATTATTACTAAGCGGACCAATGGCGTAATGCTCGGAAGTTGGCTGCGTCAGTGTCACGCTTTGATTTCCGGTGTTTTTCACCGTCATGGTCTGGATTGCCGGAGGAGTGGTGTAACCTGCCATCAAGCTCCCAAAGCTAATGGCACTCGACGTAGTGATGAGGTGCGCTTCCGGATCCGGTGTTGGTGAATCTCCGCCAGTGTTTCCACCGTTATTACCGCTTGATGCTGAGCTTATGTAGATACTCAATGCCTTGATATCATCACCTTCATTGTTTATCGCCTTGACGGTAAAGCTGAACGTACCACTCGTTGTCGGCGTTCCGCTGATGTGGCCAGTATTCGCGTTGAGTGTCAAACCGTCCGGCAGATCGCCGCTGTCGATGCTCCAAGTAATCAGCGAATCGGCGGTAGCAGTAAGGGATTTGCCGTAAGCGGTACCGACCACGCCATTATCCAGTGAATTTGTGGTAATTGCCGGAGCCACTTTGACCGTAATGCTCTGGCTCACCGACTGGTTATCGGCAGTGTAGGTGATGTTAACCGCGCTATCGCTGTCGGAAAGTCCGGTGCCATTCGTTGGCGTCGTGGTAATGCCTTTGGTAGCAAAATCAGCCAAGGGTACATCCTCCGTTGTGCTGTTGCTCTTATTCAGGGTTACCACCAGACCGCTTAGGTCAAGAAGCTCACCGGCGGTATAAGTAATCTTGGTCGGTGCCGTTTTTACCGTAACCGATGTTACAGTCACGGCTGCCGGATTGACCATAATGCTCTGACTCACCGACTGATGATCGGCGGTGTAGGTGATGTTAACCGCGCTATCACTGTCGGAAAGTCCGGTGCCATTCGTTGGCGTCGTGGTAATGCCTTTCGTTCCAAAATCAGCCCAGGGTACATCCTCCGTTGTGCTGTTGCTCTTATTCAGGGTTACCACCAAACCGCTTAGGTCAAGAAGATCACCGGCGGTATAAGTAATCTTGGTCGGTGCCGTTTTTACCGTAACCGATGTTACAGTCACGACTGCCGGATTGACCGTAATGCTCTGACTCACCGACTGATGATCGACGGTGTAGGTAATGGTAACCGCGTTATCACTGTCGGAAAGTCCGGTGCCATTCGTTGGCGTCGTGGTAATGCCTTTGGTAGCAAAATCAGCCAAGGGTACATCCTCCGTTGTGCTGTTGCTCTTATTCAGAGTTACCACCAGACCGCTTAGGTCAAGAAGATCACCGGCGGTATAAGTAATCTTGGTCGGTGCCGTTTTTACCGTAACCGATGTTACAGTCACGACTGCCGGATTGACCGTAATGCTCTGACTCACCGACTGATGATCGGCGGTGTAGGTAATGGTAACCGCATTATCACTGTCGGAAAGTCCGGTGCCATTCGTTGGCGTCGTGGTAATGCCTTTGGTAGCAAAATCAGCCAAGGGTACATCCTCCGTTGTGCTGTCACTCTTATGCAGAGTGACCTCCAGACCGCTTAGGTCAAGAAGATCACCGGCGGTATAAGTAATCTTGGTCGGTGCCGTTTTTACCGTAACCGATGTTACAGTCACGGCTGCCGGATTGACCGTAATGCTCTGACTCACCGACTGATGATCGACGGTGTAGGTAATGGTAACCGCGTTATCACTGTCGGAAAGTCCAGTGCCATTCGTTGGCGTCGTGGTAATGCCTTTGGTAGCAAAATCAGCCAAGGGTACATCCTCCGTTGTGCTGTTGCTCTTATTCAGGGTTACCACCAGACCAGTCAGGTCAAGAAGATCACCGGCGGTATAAGTAATCTTGGTCGGTACCGTTTTTACCGTAACCGATGTTACGGTAATAAGTTCTGCCTCCGTTTTAAAGCTGCCGATGCTACTTGCTGCCGTTTCATTATCTGCACTGTCAATATATGCACCCGCTTCAAGTGTGACGGTATATGTTGTATTATAATCCAAGGATAGCGGCACCGTGCCGTTTAAGAATTTCTGGATCGGAATAGATGCCTTGCAGTCTGAACCGATTCCACCGACATACCCATCACTTGCTCCGATGGTATAGCTGTAATCATTCGTGCCGTCAGAAATTGTTACACTTTTGTTTTCTACGGCTGTAACAGTTTCACTAAAGCCCAATACCATATCCGCAACCGATAGCGCCACACTTGTCCCTGACGGAGAAACGAGATTGACTATCGGCACTGTATTGTCTATTTCAACAAACACGCCGGAAATGGTAATGGGATTATCCGGCATCGTGAAGCTGGTGCCGCTGATACTGTAGTCGTGACTACCATCATTATATTTCAGCGAACCGGGTTTAAGCCGGTATCCGGTATCCAGTATAATTTCAAGGCTGATTGTCTCTCCGGGCATTCCTTCAATCGTACTTGATGAGATCGTGCCATTTTCGGTTGGACTGACTGTGACAGCTTTGGTTTCAAGCGTCGTCAATGGAGACAACGTTATCCCGCCTGGATTCCCGGTTGGAGAATGATATTCCAGCGACCCTGAGCAGTTATCAAATACAGATAATCCCATTGTAGGCATATGACCATCAAAATATACGTGATTCAGGGCCGCGCAATATTGAAATGCGCTATTTCCTAAAAATGTAATGCTGCTGGGTATCGTAACGCTGGCCAGGTTGATGCATCCAGAAAATGCACTAACTTCAATAGTCGTAACACTAACCGGTATTGTTACGCCGGTCAGCCCACTACAATTAGAGAAAGCATTATTCCCTATCGAAGTAACGCTACCGGGTATGGTAAACGCGCCTGACAGCCCTGTCGGATAGCAAATCAAAGCGGTTTTATCAAAATTATATAACACTCCATCTCGGCTGGAATAATGCGTATTAGCTTCATCGACGCTGATTTCAGTTAACCCTGTGCAGCCTGTGAGCGCATTATCTCCTATTGATGTAACACCGCCCGCTATCGCTACTTTATTAAGGCCGCTGCAATAAAAGAAGGCATTATTTGCTATGGCTGTAACGCTGCTGGGTATTATAACTTCGGTCAGCTTGCTACAGTAAGAAAATGCGCTATCCCCAATCGATGTGACCCCGTTCAATATATTAATACTGTTTAGGCTGCTGCAATCTTTGAACGCATAGTCTCCAATAGACTTCACGCTGTCTGGTATCGTTATGCCAGTTAAACTGCTGCATTGATCGAATGCATAAGGCCCAATAGATATAACACTGTTTGGTATCGTGACGCTGTTCAAATTACTGCAATTAGCAAACGCACCTTTCGATATCGATGTAACACCGCTGGGTATTGTTACCCCGGTCAATACGCCACAATCACCAAATACGTATTCTGCAAAAGACGTAACCGTGTACCCATCAAGTGAAGCAGGAATTGTGATGTTTCCACCGATCCCGCTGTAACCGGTGATAATACATGATGTGCCATCTGGATTGACCGTATATGTATAAGCTTTGATTGTCGAAAAACTGCCGACATTATTGTTTCCTAAAATAAGATTACTCGCATCATCAATATATGCCCCTGCTTCAATCGCAACAATATAGTCAGCATTGTAGTTCAGCGAAAGATGCTCTGTTCCGTTTAAAAACCTTGAAATCGGAATGGTTGCCGTATCGCCTGACGCAGTTCCCCCAAAATAGTTATCACTTTCTCCGATAGTATAAACATATATATTTGAACCATCGGAAACGCTCACTTTTTTATTTGGCAAACCGGTAACCGGTTTGCTGAAGACAATTGAGATATTTGAAAGCGAGATGGGTATGCCTGTCCCTGACGGAAATATCTGATCTACTTTAGGTTCTATGGTATCTAGTTCAAACTCTGCAAAAACTGTAATGTCACTACTTGGCATGGTAAAGATGGTTTCATTGATACCGTGGTAGCTATTATCATAATATTTTAATGAACCCGACTTCAGGCAATAACCTTTTTCCGGAATGATATTAAGGTTGATTGTCTCCCCGGGCATTCCTGAAGTTACACTCGGTGTGACAGTGCCCTTTCCTGTTAAATTAATTGTGATGGTTTTAGTTTCAAGTTCTTGCACTGAGACCGTTGTAAAATATCCCGAGTTTCCATTTGGACAATATAAGTTTGCGTTAGTATTTATAAATGCAAATTGATTCACATATGGCACGCCATCAAAAAATACGTTAACCAAGTTTGAGCAGTTTTTGAAAGCATATGGCTTAATTTCCTCGACACTGCTTGGTATTGTTATATTGGTTAAGCTAGTGCAACTGTAGAATGCGTCAATGTCAATAAACGTAACACTGCTGGATATCGTTACGCTACTCAAACTAGTGCAATCTGCGAAAGTTGCGTCTGCAATAGATGTAACACTATCTGGTATTTTTATATTGGTTAGGCTGCTGCATACACTAAATGCATGCGCTCCAATAGATGAGACACTGCTAGGCATCGTTATATTGATTAAGCTACTACACCGATTAAATGCGTAGTTTCCAATCGACGTAACACTACTTGGTATCGTTATATTAGTTAAACTGCTACACCGATCAAATGCGTAGCTTCCAACAGACGTAACACTGCTGGGTATCGTTATGCTGGTCATTTTATTGCAATTAGCGAAAGTCCCTTTTGCAATAGATATAACACCGTTAGGTATGGTCACACTAGTCAAGACATCTTTGTCGGCAAATGCATATTCTGCAAAAGACGTAACCGTGTACTCAACAATTGTAGCAGGAATTGCAATATTCCCACCAGCACCAGTGTAACCAGTAATTTGACAGGTTATGCCATCAGGGTTAACCGAATATTCATAATCGCCGCTGGTTGCTGCGTTTACGGATATATTCCCCCAAAAAAGAGTTGTAACAAGAACCAGCAGAAACACAAAAATACGTTTGAGTTCCTTTTTTTTCATAATTTCCTTCTTTCTGCGACCTATTTTATCTAAAACCGTCTTCTACCGCAGCATAAATAAAATGTTATCTACAGTAATCCGCAATGGCATAATTTCCGGCTTTCCATCCGGCGCATCCCAGCAAACCGCTTTGTCCTCAAATTTGACATCTTTAAATACTTCCAGATCCCTTAGCCGTAAAAAAGGGATGGTTTCAACCATTCGCTGCATATTAAAGCGAACCTGATTGCCTTCTTCAAAGTCGATCAAAAGCTTATAATCATCCGTCGCTTGAACGTTCGTTATTTTCATTTTTCATCTGCCTTTCTTTTTATTTGCAGGCTTTAGCTAAACATCATAAAAACGGTGATATATTATATTTTAAAGTTGATTTCAGAATAAAAACATCTCCCCAAAGGGGTATTTTTCCCAGCAAGTTGTATGATTTTTTAAAAAGGGGTCTGAACCTCTGTCAGCTCAAGCCCTTTGCCAGGACATCCCCACAACATAGCTTCCCGGCTAAAAGGATGATTTATAAAACTAATCCTAGCATATTTAATGTCACATATTTCTACTCGGAACTGGATTTTTAACACATCGTGTGTGTTATAATATGACAATATTTGAAAGAATATAAAAACAGTTGAGGAACTTCAAATCTGAGACAAAATAATTTGGCAATGGAGATAAGCAATTGAAAAATAAGAAGATTTTAAACAGAAATCGGATTAACACGATGCTGTCCGCTGTTTATGACTATCCGCTCACTATTCTGGAAGCTCCCATGGGATACGGAAAGACAACCGCGGTAAAAAGATTTATTGAGCAGAAAAACCTTCACACCTGCTGGTTTACCTTTTCTGATTTTAAGAATTCGGAGACCGCCTTCTGGGATAACTTTGCCAACGCTATCATAACAATTGACACACAAGCGGGAACCATCCTTAAATCACTGGGGCTGCCGACGGACGCCCCGCAGATGGGTAAGGTCTTGCAAACCCTTGATGCGTTGGAATTTGATGGAACTTTTTTAATAGTTCTGGATGATTACCATCTGTCCAGAGATATGCGGCTAAACAGACTGTTTTTGCGGCTTGCCCAAGAAGAGCTGGAGGGATTTTCGATCTTGTTGGTCACCAGAGATACTACCGGTCTCGACTTCATCGAACTTCTTTCAAAGGGGCAGTGCTGCCTGCTGCCAAAACAACTGCTACAATTTACCCAAGGCGAGCTTCATGACTATTGCCGGATGATGTTAACTGACATCACTGATACGGATCAACAAATGATCTGGCAGTACACTGACGGATGGATTTCCTTTGCATATATCATCCTTCTAGGGCTTGAAAGCGGTATCCCCATTGGCATGAGCATCAACCTGGAGAACATGATCGAGCGAACGCTGTTTGCCCCCTATGACGAAAAGACCCAAGGTTTTCTGCTGCTACTTTCGGTTATGGAAGACTTCACTGCGGAGCAAGCTGCATTTGTGACGCAACAGGAAAACGCCCCGCAGCTCTTAAAGCAACTGGACATGGAGAACGCCTTTATCTATTATGAAGAAAAGACGGGCATCTATAAAATACATGCAGTGCTGCAAAACTTCTTGCGGATAAAGCTGCATCTCTCTGCGGATGAGTTGCAAAATTTGTATGGGCGGCTGGGAGACTGGATGATAAGCCAGCAGGACCTTCTTGCCGCCTACAGTTATCTGAACCGGGCCGGACGGTCAGAGGATATCCTTGCCCATTTGAACAATCCTAAAAATATCCGCAACGACTGGCTTGATTTTGAAGGCGCCGATGAACTATTTAACCGTTTGCCGCGCGAGTTGTTGTTCCAATATCCTTTCGCTTACCTGTTGCATATGTTCTATTCGATCCTGCTGGGAAAGGAAAATGAAATCCTCGGGTGGAACGAAAGACTTGATGAGCTGGAACAATATTACAAAAACATGGCGGGCCTGGAGGAACCCTATCGGAATCGGATTCTTGGCGAAATCTTAATCGTGCGTAAATTTACACGATTTAATGATGTCGCTGCGATGTGCGCTTCCGATGCGGAAATTATCAGGCTGCTAAATGGCCAGAATTCCTACATTACCTTACCAGAAAATGAATTTACGTTTGCCTCTCCCCACTATCTGTATCTTTATTACCGGGATAAGGCCAGCTTTCGTAAATTGGCAGACCTGCTTTCAGAGGATGTGGACTACGCCAAATTTTCCGGTGGCTGCGGAACGGGAAGCGACGCCCTTACTTTAGCAGAATACGCACTTGAGACCGGGGATTTAAAAAATGTTGCCTCACACTGCCGCAAAGCAATTGCCAAAGCCGAAATAATGTCACAAACCGGCATTGTCATTTGTGCTAAATTTTCTTTGATTCGTCTGCGTCTGATAGAAGGTAACGCTTCCCAGGCACTTGATCTCCTGACCGAATTGGAGCGTCATGTGGAAAAGATGAACAACTCCATCTACAACACGACCATTGATCTGTGCAAAGGATATGTATTTGCCTGCCTCGGTCGGCCGGAACAGATTCCCACATGGCTGCTGATTGGAGAAATTAAGGCCGCCGACTTCTACGATCAGGGCATCGCTTTTAATTATATCGTGTATGGGAAAACCCTCCTTGCTCTGGGAAAATACGATGAGCTTGAGACCCGCGTCACGCAGTTTGAGGCGTATTTCTCGGTATTTTGCAACCGTTTGGGACTGATCCACAACCAGATCTTTGAAGCGGTGGCTCGCTGCCGTTTGTGCGGATTAGAGGAAGGTGCATCCGTTCTTTTGGTTGCGCTCGACGAAGCACAAGCTGACAATCTGGTGCTACCCTTTGCGGAAAACGCGCTCCACATTATGGGGATGCTTAAAATAATTATTCAGGAAAATCCCGGCAATGCGTTTTTTAATCATATTCTGATGCTTTGCTGCAGATATGAAAGCGCCGTAATGGGTCTTCCCCATCCGGTGGCGACGCTCTCCCGACGCGAAATCAATATTCTATCTCTCGCAGCCGAAGGTTTGAGTAGAAAAGAAATAGCCGCTCGCTTGTACATTGCCGAGGGCACGGTAAAAACGCATTTCAAAAATATTTACCAGAAGCTTGGTGTTAACAGCAAGATGGCGGCCGTCAAGATGGCACAAAATCGAGGTTATCTGAGCATGACTGAATGGTAGGCGATTCTTTGTTTCCATATTGACGAACTGAAAGAAGCGAGACGATGCTTGATTTAGCACCGTCCCGCTTCTTTATTGTTTTTTTCCTGCTCCGCACCCTGATTTCGTCCGTTATTTCGATAGCGCCAGACTTATGCTACGGATATGACACAAATTGCTGTCCCTAAATGACCCCACGTCATACGATGAAGGTTCCGCTTTTAACAACGCGGCATTACACCATGCTACCGAACACCTTTGGTGTGATGATCCCGACTAAAATCATAACGATCTCCTTTGTGTTAACATAATTTCTTACACATCGATCCGTAATCCATTAAATTGCTCAATCAAGCTTTGCTCATTTTTTAGCGGATTGAAATTGCGGACAAACAATATTCATATTAGCAGCTTGATATTTCCATTTGTTCCGCTTTACGCCGCCGGTTGTCATCATTAATTTTTTAATACCGCATTGGCAATTAGTCGATCAAATTTTCTGACATCGATCCCTTTTCGCAAATTCACTTTAATATGACCAACACGAGTCCAGAGTTCAACTTCAGCTTTTAAATCAAGTAACTTCCCGGCATTTTCGGTTGACCACATATTAATTGACGTGTACGGCAAAGAGTATATTTCTACTGTTTTGCCGCTCAATCCCTGAGCATCTCTTACGATTAAACGTTTATTAGTAAAAACAGCACTATCTCGAATTGTTTTATAAGCGGCTACCGCTTCTTCACCTTTGACTAACAATTCCTGCACATCTTGTGGAATCGGACACTCCGAAATGAAGGTCCATAATAAAATTTGACTTGTTTCCGCCATTTTAATCTCCTTTTAAATTATAATTTTTTGTTTGCTCTGGAGTAATTGATTACACATTGGTTTTTGTCAAACTATTTAATCTTTACAAAGTGAATATGATCATATTTCGCTAAACGCACTCAATCAAGTGTGCCCTGCAACGGGGCTGCCAACGACTTAGAGAATCCGTCCGGAAAATGATCATTTAAAAAGCGTCGTTTGACTAAGCTCGGCTTGAATGGATTTATTATATCATTTTATGGCACTGAAGGAAAGTTTTATCTTACTCACTATCTCTATGCCTTAATCCTACTTCCGCAAAAATTACTTGAAACCAGTATTTGTCTAAGCTATAGTATAAACGATTGGACGATTGTTGGAAAAACAAGAACGGGGAGGAGCAAATGGAGATTTTAAAGATTAATGATATTGATAAAACAAACTATCTGGAATTATTACTTATTGCCGATGAGCAGGTCAATATGATCGAAAAATATCTATACCGTGGCGATATGTTTGCCTTGTATGATCGTGATCTCAGGGCAATTTGTGTCATTACCCAAGAGCAACCCGGCATTTTCGAACTTAAAAATATCGTGACCGTTCCTAAATATCAACGAAAAGGTTATGGCCAAAAGCTAATTGCCTTTATTGTTGATTACTATCAGCAGTTTGGTACCGAGTTATCTGTTGGAACCGGCGACAGCCCTACAATACTTCGTTTCTACGAACGGTGTGGATTTGTAAAATCACACCTTGTTAAAAACTTTTTTATCGATAATTATGACCATCCAATGTATGAAGATGGTCAGCAATTAGTTGATATGATTTATTTGAAAAAAAATCTATAAAATAGTGGTTACCCCTCCTTTTATAATGAAGCAACTCAAACGACACCGATAAAAACTGCTGCGTTGTCATTTTTTTACCGCCATTGAGATTATTTTAAAATCAACGGAGAGTTATATCTTTCTCTCCGGGAATCAGCTGCGATGGTCTCCCTGCATAAAGCAACGTCAGTTGATGCATGGCTCGTGTGCAAGCAATATAGAGCAGACTTCGATCATATTCGGTGTAGTAAGTATCCGCGCTTACATCGGGAATGATGACCGCATCAAACTCCAAACCTTTTGACATCTGAATCGACGTGATCGAAATCCCATTTTCAAAACGCGTGCTCGCGGGGGAAATAAGCCGGATATCATAGTCCTCCGCAAGTAGCTTGTGATATTCTCTGGCCGCACTGTTAGTTTTCAAGACGATTCCGAGGGCTCCGCCACCATCTGTTATAAAAGCATCCAGCTTTCTTTTGATTTTGGTCAATTGGTCCTGCCAATCTACGCAGGATATCACCAGCGGCATATCCCCGTGCCGTTCCATTGGTTCCAGTTTAACCACCTGTTTAATACTTTTTGCGAAAGTGATAATTTCATAGGTCGAACGATAGCTTTTGGTCAGTTTTACCAAGCGGGCATTACCGTAAAGCTGTTGCATGTCCGATAAGGTCTGTCGATGATTGGATTGATAAACTGCCCGAAATCTCCTAGAATCGTTTTTTGACAGGGGAACAGACGGTTGATGACGGCGTATTGTATCGGCGTATAGTCCTGCATCTCATCAATAACCAGATGCTTGACGCGCTTGCTTTCATTTGCGCCCTCAAAGGCTGCATGAAAGTACATAAATGGATACACATCGGCCCATTCTAAGGTTTGCTTCTTGGCTAGAACAAACAAATCAGGGTGCTCCAGCCATTGATAAAAATGCTTATACAGTGCCAGGCTTTTTTTGATTTTGAGCATCGTGTTCAGACTTTTCAATATGGTTTTAGCCCTTGGTATCTCATCCCCCATAAAATTATCCAAATCAAAACGATCATGGATATCACTTGCCATCAGGACCAACCGTTTCTTAATCGGATAATTTTGATAAGCACAAAAGCGATGCCATATCCAGTCCGCTGTTACCGCAAACCGTCCAACGGTATAATCCTTCGGCTCAAAAATAAGGGCGGAACTTTCCGTCAAATATCGCTCTATCTGCCGTACAAAATTAAGGGTCGACTTGAATCGCACCCGCTCGGCCCATTTTTCATCCTGTGTTTCTAAGGGGTCTTTATCGCGCTCGAAGCAGATGACACCCTCAAGCTGAGCTTCGGCAATATCCACAAAACTTAGCTCGCCGATTGGCTCCTCTCCAAGCTCCGGCAAAACATTAGCGATATAATCCCCAAATACCTTGTTAGGAGATAGAATAGTGATATTATGTGCCGATAACTGATCTTTAAAGCGATAAAGCAAAAAAGCAATTCTGTGCAGTGCAATCGAGGTTTTCCCCGAACCAGCCACCCCTTGAATAATCATCGTCCCGGCTGTATCATCACGGATAATTTGGTTCTGTTCTTTTTGAATGGTTGCAATAATCGCTTTCATCTTTTCATCGGAGGCTTGAGAAAGCACGCGCTGCAAAACATCATCGTGAATATTTACGGAGCTTTCCAAGACATATTCCAACCTGCCGTTTTTAATCTTAAACTGGCGCTTCCGTGTAAGCTGGCCCTCAATTCTACCTATCGGGGCATCATACCCCGCCGGACCAATTTCATAATCGTAAAACATACTGGCAAATGGCGCTCGCCAGTCGAGGATCAGTAATTCATTTCCATGAAAGAACGCAAAGCGCCCAATATAATGCTTGGTTGCCAGTTTTCCATCCGCTCTTTGAAAATCAATCCGCGCAAAATAGGGCGACTCCTTTAACTTCGTCAGCTTCTCCCAGATACCAACTGAAAAAGCACCTGTTCGGTCTATTTGTTTGAGTGCCCGTTCATTTTGAAACATTTCATGGGGATCAATTTCTCCACGATAATCTGCCATATAGCGTTTAGCTTCCATATATTCCTTGTCGATTTTCTCTACATTATCATTTGCCGCCTGCACTGCTGCATCCAGCCTTTCGTTTATCATCGCAAGATGTGCGATTTCATCGGGAAAAGGAATGGGTTCCAGAAAATTAGGGGCTGTTTCCGGCCTGCGACTTTGTTTTTCATTGATCATGACCGGCCGCCTTTGGCAAAACAAACCGTTGTGTCGGATAACCGAATTCCGTTAACAGTTCGGCTTCGGCAAAACCCAGTTCTTGAATTACTTTTCGGTATCCGGTATCGGCTTTATCTCCCGCCCTGTAAGTCGTAATGCTAATTTCTTTTGCTTCGATTAATTCCCCCATTACCTTATCTAAAAATGCCTTTGGCACTCCCTTTTTCGATAAAACGGGTGTATTCCCATAAACTCAATACTTCCGGTTTCCGCGGAGAAAATCATAATCCCCACGGTCACCGTTCCGTCCTTTGAAATAAGCGCCTGTTCGGCTTTAATACATCGCTTGAGCTCCAAAATATACTCATCCTCTTGTAAACGCGGAAAACCATCAATCACGAGCCGCACCAAATCCATCCAAGAGGAGATATCTGCTTCGGTTGCAAAACTGACATCCCAGTCGATGATTTCTGCGGTATGCAGCATTTCAGAATCTCCCTTCAAACAAAACTTTAATTGCAATGGATAAAATTTTTCATTTTCCCGATACTGATTAGGCGACTGCTTATACATCGCTGTAAAAATATTAGTAAAAGATTGCTGTGTGTCATACCCTGCCAGAATAGCAATTTCAATAATTGGCCGTGTGGAAAAAACCAACAGCTTTGCCGCCTCTGTAAGCTGCCGACGTTGTACATAATCATGGATGGTTAACCCTATCGTATCAGCAAATACGCGGTGCAGATGATATTTGGAGTAATGAACAGCCCCGGCAACCGTTTCTAAATCCAGTTTATCGGTGAGATGTGTTTCTATAAACTCAATTGCTGCCAAAATTTTCACGATCCTCTTGTTTTTCATATTGCCCTCCTTTTCATCCGTCCTATGTTATCAAATTTTGACAATTTTGTTTTGCTCAATCTTGCGATCTTTTAAATATTACGTACACCGTCAAAAAGAGTACGACAATTTTATCTTGTCGTACTCTTTTTATTTTAATCGTAGATGCTTGCTATAATCTTGCAGTTTATCGCAGATAAGTTTATCTTTTGCCTTTTCAATCAAATCAAAGTCGCCAGTCTACATGATCCAACTATCTGAAATACTCATTAATGTGGTATCCAAATCCGCTACAGACTTATCTTACCGATCGCGACTAAATTGTTAATGCGCTAAATTACTATCGGTACTTATTATTTATCCGCAATCATTTCGATTTCGACTTTTGCACCGAGTGGTAGCTTAGCAACTTCAAACGCCGCTCTAGCAGGGGCGTTATTTATGAAATATTGTGCATACACTTCGTTCATCTTAGCAAAATCATCAATATCATCAAGTAACACCGTTGTCTTAACAACATCATCAAATGTATATTCTACTGATTCTAATATTGCTTTGGCATTCTCCAGAGATTGCTTAGTTTGTTCTTCTATCGTTTCGCCTGCAAATTTTCCTGTTGTTGGATCAATTGGCAGTTGTCCCGATACATAGATTGTTGTGCCAACTTTATTGGCCTGTGAATAAGGTCCTATCGCTTTTGGTGCATTTTCAGTACTTATTATTTCTTTCATTTTCATCCACCTCTATCAAAATTATTTTTAGTTTAAATCTTCAAACACTTTGGCAATTCGTTCCATCGCTTCTTTAATCATCGGTCTTGGTGACGGGACACAAATTCGTTCATAACCAGTTCCTTCTTCACCAAACATTGCGCCACTTTCTAAAATCACATTGGCATCAACATAGATTCTTTTCTTTACTTCTTCCGGTGTAAGCCCATATCCCCTAAAGTCCATCCACATAATGTACGTTCCTTCTGGTTTAACGACTTTTACTTTCGGCATATTTTCTTTTAAGAAATTCTCGATATAATCAATATTACCATCAATATAATCGATAATTTGATCCAGCCATTCTTCCCCTTCATTATAAGCAGCAATAAGTGCCGCAATTGTAAATGGTGACGGCATTTCATATCCGCATTCTTTTTTAAATTTATTTCTTAAATCCTCGTTGCCAATCACTACATTTGTCGCATGTAAGCCCGCAACATTAAAGGTCTTGTTAATTGCCGTACACGTAACAAGATGATCAACCTTGTCGGCACACTTTACAATGGGATAAAACTTATTATCTTTTCTAATTAAATCGCCATGGATTTCATCAGCAATAATGATGACATCGTTGTTATAACATATTTGGGCTAATCGCTTTAACTCTGCTTTCGAAAAAATTCTTCCCGAAGGATTATGAGGATTACAAAGGATAAATAACTTTGTTGATGCCACTTTTGCTTTTGCTTCAAAATCCTCAAAATCTATTGTGTAGTAACCATCATTGTTTATTAATGAATTATTGATAACAACTCTGTTATTATCCTCGATGGCACTTGTAAATGGCGGATAAACCGGTCTTTGGATGATAACGCCATCTCCGACATTCGTATATGCTCTTACTGCTATCCCCAGTGCTTTTACCGTCCCTGGGCAATAAACAATTTCCTCTTTTTTAATATTCCAGTCATTTCTTCTTTTAAACCAATTGATAATTGCCTCATAATAATCGTCATTAGCCATGGTATAACCAAAAATTCTGTTATCCACGGTTTTATGTAATGCTTTTATAACCGGATCTGGCACCGGAAGATCCATATCAGCGGTAAAAAGAGGCAATGTTTCTTCATCATACCGCTCCGTGATCCCTACCATTTTTAAAAAATCTCCGGCATCCCACTTCATCGAACCAGTTCCGCGTCTGTTTACTTTTTCATCAAAATTATACTTCATAATCTGCACTATCCTTTTTTTAATTGTTTATCGCGATAATTTACATAAATGACTGTTACGGCAAAGAAAATTATATTTCCGATAATCAAACCTGTTGATAAATCTTTTATTAAGAAATATGCTTGTACGATATATACCAGTGCCGCTAAACCACACAATATATATAACACAAAATTCTTTACATGCAGCTTAGAATTAAGCCATTCTTCTTTGAAAAGTTTAGGAATTCTAGCGGTTGCTAAAGCTATAAATAAGTTAAACAGATAACTTGGTATCATAACTAAACTTACTAATATATTTAAATCAACATTAAAAATGATTGGGGTAATTCCAATTAGCAAGAAAAATCCCATAATAACGTACGGAAAATCATATTTTTTATCCGTTTTTAATAATATTTTTGGTAAAAATCCATCTTCAGCTACTTGCATAACTGGATATCTTAAACTTGCTAATGTCGAGTTTAATGTACTTCCAAGAGCAAAACATGCCCCGCCAATAATAAATACAACAAATAATGGACTTGGTAAGATTTCTTTAGCTACCACTCCCAAGCTTTGAAAAGCAACTTGATCATAAGGAAGAACCCCGGCTGCTGCGGTACCGATTCCAAAATAAATTATTCCAACGACAATAAATGTCATTATCATCGCTTTTGGTAAAAGTTTCTGCGAATCTTCAACTTCTGAACTATAATTAACGATACATGTTGCCCCTTGCGTTGCAAAAGTTAAAAGTGCAACGGCCGTAAAAAATCCAGTAAATCCATTCGTGAATAATCCTGGTTCGGTAAAATAACCTGGTTGCACTTGCGGTACTCCAAACACAACAAATAACCCCAACGCAATCATCATTACAACAACAAAGATGTTTTGTGCTCTTGCCATAAATTTTGCGCCTTTAATACTTATTAGGAAAAAGAATAGAATGGTAAGAATTGAAAATAATTGATGATAATCCCCTAACACTGGTATTAATTGTGTTAAATAATCAATGATTGAAATAGCCATGACCGAAATAGTTAAGTTAACTATTATATAGATATATCCAACAATTGAAGCCCATTTCTTTCCTAATAATATCTCTGCTTGAGTTACCAGACCACCTTTTAAATCTACAACTCCAGAAAGTAAAATTGTCGGTACGGTCATCAAAAATGATAATATAATTGCCACAATAAGCGCAATATTTACGCTTCTCCCTGTCATTCCAATCCCAATACCCAACATTACAAATATTCCTGATCCAATTGTGGCACCAACGCCCATTGAAACCAGATCAAAAAACGTCATTTTTTTCTTCATCTATTCTCCTTCTAATTATCAGGCACTTTAAGTTAAATTTTATCGTTTAGCACCTACACCATTTAGTATAGTTGCTAAACGATATCTTGTCAATTAATAATTTATGTTAAAAAAACTTAGGTTTCAAACTGAATCCCTAAATTTTTATTATTTTTATTTATTCTGTTCTTTATCTAGCTTGAATATTTTTACTAATATATTTTTACTTCTTTCAAAATCTTCACATGTATAGTTTTCTAACCTTTCAAGATATCTATTATAAGCAATTATGTCTTTTTGTTTATGATAGTTATAAACAATCTTGCCTTTTTCAGTTAGCATTAAAACTTTTTTTCGAGTGTCCACATCGTGCATATCTTTTTTAATCAATCCTTTTTTCTCTAATTTATCAACAGTTTGACAAACAGCCCCTTTTGTCTTATACATTTTTGCAGCTATTTCCGAAGATGTGATGTTATCGTACGTACCAATAATATCTAATGTATGAACTTCTATTGTATATAACAAATCATCGGTCCCATAACATCGAGCCTCTTTTTCATAGTCTTGCATTTTATCAAAAACGCCATTGATCACTTTCATTAATTCATAAAACTCTTTATTTTTATCCATTAGTTCCCCTTTTACAATAAATTGTTAAAATCAAGCCCAAAAGCTAATCTCCTTTCCAATCTAGAAAGCGATGGAAAGGAAAAAGCCATTAAAAGACGCACGCTTGACGAGCTAATCATCTTTTAATGGCATTCCAAAATCTATATTTATTATATCAGATTTTATGATAATTGAAAATAGCGAAAAAATATTCGTCTCCGCAAACGCTTATAACTATTGTTCCCGATAATCCGATCTACCAGACTCTGCAGATATATCTATAAATCATATTTGTTTGTTGTAATTCACCATCACTTGGGTGTATAATCGTTATCATAAAATAAAAGTGAGAGGAAGGATAAATTTGTGAGTAAAAGTATTCAAAAATTATCAATATTATTGTTGGCTTTATTGTTGATTGTGGGGATGCTCCCAGCCAGTGTTTCAGCTGCAACAAACCCAAGTGTGAATTATCATACACACGTCGAGAACGTCGGCTGGCAGTTTTGGCAAAGTGATGGAATGATGAGTGGAACTTCTGGTCAAGGGCTTCGATTAGAGGGAATTGAAATCGAATTGAATTCCCAAGAGTATGATCTTGGCGTCACTTATCAAACCCATATACAGAATATTGGCTGGGAATCTGAAACATCCAGTGGCTGGAAAAGCGATGGCACGATGAGTGGAACCCAGGGTCTTGGTTATCGCCTGGAAGCTATTCAGATTAAACTCACCGGGGCTGATGCTTCAAAATTTGACATTTATTACCAGGTTCACGCCCAAAATATCGGCTGGATGGGATGGGCTAAAAATGGCGAAAGCTCTGGAACAGCAGGATTTGGATATAGGCTTGAAGGAATCAAAATTGTAATTGTTCCTAAAGACTCAGCCGCTCCAGGTTCAACAGAACAACCATTTGTAAAAAATCCAAGTTTAGTAACAAAAGTAACCGCCATAAGTCTGAATAAAACAACAGAAGAGATAACAGTTGGAGATTCAGCTATCCTGTCAGCAACAATACTGCCTGTCGATGCAGATAATAAAGCCGTTGAATGGACATCATCCAATACCAACGTCGCAACCGTCGACTCAGCCGGAAAAGTAACCGCCATAAGTATTGGCACCGCCACCATTACCGCGACCACCATCGATGGTCACAAAACAGCAAGTTGTGTGGTAACAGTAGACAACCCTGTTATTCTAACTATTGACGATATTACGGCAAATGTAATGCAATATGATACTTATGACTTGCCCCGTACTGTGTCAGCGAATTTGAACAATGGAAGCGAACGTGAGTTTGAAGTTATTTGGAAACCCATTAGTGTAGATACAAGTATTATTGGGACATTCACATTTGAAGGGACCGTCGTTGGATATGATGGAACCGTTCATTTAACTTTAAATATTCAAAAATACAAACCAAATCTAAACATTTATAATTATTCAGCATTTACGATAAATAATCTCTGTAAACAATTATCACTGAATATCGGAAATAATGGAAGTCGGTCTGTAACCATAAATAAAATAGAAGTATATGAGAAAGGCACTCTTGTAACTACCTATACTGAAAGTCAATTAGCGGAAAATAATATTCCAACCAATATTTCTCCATCGCAAAGCTGGGGAATGTCTATTAGCTATCTGCTAGGGATATGGATTGATAACAGTTATGTTAAATATTACATAGAAAGCGATGGGATTCCATACGAATACACTGTCAATATTGTATAGTAAAACTTTAAAGAGGTTTCTCCGTTGAGATTCCTCTTTTTTTATCAATAGCTCAGCAACGTTCACCATGGACACCTACGCCCATGTGACCGATGCCATGAGGAAGGAAAGTTCTGAAAGAATGGACGCTCTAATCAAGAGCCTTTAGGGGTCAAAAAATCTCTTAGGGGTCAAGCCCATTTTGGGGCATAAAAAAACAACCTATAAACGGCTGTATTATGCTATTTCTTCATTAAATTTGGTGGCGGAGAGAGAGGGATTCGAACCCTCGGTACGCTTACACGTACACACGCTTTCCAGGCGTGCTCCTTCGACCACTCAGACATCTCTCCTCAGGTAAAATAAAACAATTCTTTCAATTTTTTCATGCCTGTTGATTATACGGTAATCTACCATAATTGTCAATTGTTTCTTTGCAAAAGGAAATACCGCTAAAAAATAATACACTCGACTATCCGACCATTTAAGAAGCTATGTTACGCAACAAAGTCCACTGCTTTAGCCATCCGGGTAGCAAACCATCAACTAAAAAAGATGAGCCTCATGCAGGTAGGCTCATCTTTTATTCTTGCCTGTGAGCAATTAAAATTTTCCAACCGACTCATAAATCGGTGAACAAATAATTTCAGCTCTTATAAAACCGCTCAAATCAACTCCCGATAATCTGTTTGCTTTCTTTCAACATAACATCATGTGATCCACCCTCAATAATACTGGTTTCCGAAATCAGGGTGATTTTAGCATGCTTATGGAGTTTGGGTATCGTTAATACCCCACAGTTACACATGGTTGATCGAATTTTACTCAAAGATAAACTCAGATTATCTTTTAAACTTCCCGCATACGGAACATAAGAATCAACGCCTTCTTCAAAAGAAAGTTTACTGCTGCCGCCCAAATCGTACCGCTGCCAGTTCTTAGCACGTTCGCTGCCTTCGCCCCAATACTCTTTCATGTAATTGCCCTTAATATTTACTTTATTGGTCGGACTTTCATCAAATCGGGCAAAATAACGCCCCATCATAATAAAATCCGCCCCCATCGCAAGGGCCAGCGTCATGTGATAATCATGTACGGTGCCGCCGTCCGAACAGAGCGGGATATAAATCCCTGTTTCTTCAAAATAATCATCTCGGGCTTTTGCAACTTCAATAACCGCCGTAGCTTGCCCTCGGCCAATCCCCTTCTGTTCACGGGTGATACAAATTGCCCCGCCGCCAATTCCAATCTTGATAAAATCGGCTCCGGCTTCGGCCAGAAATAAAAAGCCCTCTTTATCAACAATATTTCCGGCTCCGATTTTAACCTTATCGCCATAATTTGAACGGACATATTGAATAACGAGTTTCTGCCATTCGGTAAAACCTTCAGAACTGTCAATACATAAGACATCGGCCCCGGCGGCGATCAACGCGGGTATCCGCTCCGCATAATCCCGTGTATTAACACCAGCACCAACAACAAAACGTTTGAAATCATCAATCAGCTCATTTTCATTTTCTTTATGCGAATCATAATCTTTTCGGAACACCATAAAAACGAGCTTTTGATTACTGTCGATCAAAGGTAGACAGTTTAACTTGTGCTCCCAGATAATATCATTAGCTTCCTTAAGGGTCGTATTATCTGGTGCCCAAACCAGATTTTCAAAGGGAGTCATGAATTCTTTAACTTTTGTTTTTAAATCCATTCGGCTGATGCGATAATCCCTGCTGGTTACAATTCCCACCAACTTACCATCTTCCGTGCCATCAGTGGTAACCGCAACCGTTGAGTGGCCGGTTTTTTTCTTCAGAATAAGAATTTCTTCAAGGGTGCCTTCGGGTGAAATATTGGAATCACTGACAACAAAGCCAGCCCGATATGATTTGACACGCGCTACCATTTTGGCCTGACTTTCAATCGGCTGTGATCCATAAATAAAAGAAAGACCACCTTCTTTTGCGAGTGCAATCGCCATGGTATCATCAGATACCGACTGCATAATCGCTGATACTGTTGGAATATTTAACGATATTGCCGATTGTTCACCTTTTCTGAATTTTACTAACGGTGTTTTTAAACTAACGTTATCCGGAATGCAGTCTGTTGATGAATAACCGGGCATCAGTAAATATTCACCAAATGTATGCGACGGCTCATTAATGTATACGGCCATAATCTTCCTCCTTATTTTTTATATAGATAAACTGATTAACTTTGAATAATAACGAACTAATCCAACATTGTCAAGAATAAATTTAAAATAAAACAGTGAAGCTTGGAAAATGGTCGTTTACATGACTTACTGCTGTTCTTCACGTTTCTTTTCCACAAAATAAGTGCTCGATGATTAAATCTGATTCACTCGAATTTTATCGCCCCACACGATGATGATAAAATCACTGCTATCTCTTAGCCTCTTCTGGCTATCATTTAAAACGGTTTCCAATCGGAAGAATTCTTGTTTTAAATAAACGCTCATTATGATAAAATATCTCAACGGAACTTTTATGAAGGTTCTTCATTCTTTCCCCCAAGTAAAAAAAGGAGTGTATCAAACATGAAAAGAAAATTGCTGCCCTTATTCCTCATCGTTGCCCTGCTATTAACCGGCTGTGCAAAGACTGGTGATTCCGCCAATGTCCAAGCAAACACCCTGTCTAAAGCAACGGCTTCTTTACAGAGCGAAGTCGATCAAATTCAGACCTTACTGGAAGAACTTGGCACTTCCGTCGGATCAAATTCGGCTGACGATGCAACCGCTTACACGACCCTAAATAAAGCACTCAACAGCAAAAGTTATTTTTTTGACATCCTCATTTGTGATGCCGATTCCAACGTAACCAATATCGCAACCAAAATGGATAGCCCTTTTATCGGCCTCAACTTAAAAAGCATTAACCGCCATCCCGAACTATTTGTCGATAAACCGGTTTTTATCACTAAACCAGATCTTTCCACTGATGACAGCCCCTATATTTACGCCTCGGTTCCCCTTAAAAATGGCGGATGGGTCATTGCCTATATCGATCCCTATACCTTTGGTTCTGAGCTCAGTAAGCTTACCATTGGCCAGGATCTTGATCTCGGTGTCATGGATACCAATGGCACCAATGTTTATACCAGCAACATGACAGAAATCGGCAAAAATATTCTAACCGATCCGATCTACAACAATTTTGTTGAACTTCAGACCCTTATCAAAAACAAAATAATCCCCAATGCCCAAGGCGAAGGCACCTATACCTATAACGCTGCCGGCACCAATGAACCCGTGAAAAAAGAAATAACCTGGGACACCGTTAATGCCTTTGGCTCTGAACTGCGAATTTACACCAATACTGAACCTGGCATTGACGAAACCGCTGCCTCATCAAATGGTGAACTGCGGCAATTTACCGCCGAAGAATTATCATGGTTGGATACTGCTTCTAGCCTAATCTATGATGAATTCACCACTCTCGAAAATCTCACCAAAACAGCGGTGACCGCTTATCAGGATTCTGGCGAAAATAGTGACGCTTTTGCCAGTGCTTTAGCAGCTATCTCGAAAGAAAGTCCGATTGCTAAAACAGTCGTTTTTGTCAATAATGATAATCTGATTACCAATGCTTATCCGTCCTATTATAAGGGCATTTCTTTTGATCTCTATGGTAAAAACATCGCTGCTATCAGCCAGGGGAAACAACCTTTTATTATCGAAATGACCTTCGCCGATCATCAATCCCCTTCAACCCAACTTTTAGCTTTTATCACGCCCGTAGAAAAAGATGGAAAAATCGCCGGATACATTGTGGCCCAGGTACGCCTTTATGATTTTGCTGCCTACCTGACCAATCTGAAAGATATTGGCCAAAATATCAACTTCATGCTCACGAACAATGACGGAACGATTTTATATGATGGTGATCTTACTGAAGTTGGCTTGAACACTTATACCGATGACCTCTATTCAGAAGGAACCTTAAATGACTATATTCAAAACGAATACAAACCAAATCGAGAAGGTCAATCTCAATATGAATTCTATGGCGCCGGGATGACGGAAATTATCCCCAAACGCGTTGTCTGGAAAACCATGACTTTCATGTGGAACGACTTTAAACTTAGCATGAATTCCGAATGGAAACCAGCGGAATAATTAGCAACACCAACAAAAATGTCATTATGGGCTATTCCCATAATGACATTTTTTAGACTGTCAAAAAAATAGCGTAATACCAATGATCTATATTTTCTAATCTTTCGTAATCATAAAGCGATCACTTCAGCAACACGACTTTCAAGCATACGCCCTTACACCATTGCTCTTAACCGTTCAACCAACGAAGTTCCTTGAAACAACCTTACTAAAACGCCGGAGACAACAATTGGAACCAGCAGCGTTACCAGAATGTATCCTACAAAATAGCCCGTCGGAAAGCGATAATGCATATATGT
The DNA here is from genome assembly GCA_965140355.1 of uncultured Acetobacterium sp. Lineage (GTDB taxonomy): Bacteria > Bacillota > Clostridia > Eubacteriales > Eubacteriaceae > Acetobacterium. The sequence continues at coordinate 1,039,411 of OZ223194.1, forward strand.
TGCACCCATTTGGCGCAACCAATAAACCAGTCCATATCCCGCTCCGGTCCCCAATATCAACGTAATAATTAAGTTGCCTAGTGCTAAAATTAACCCTTCTGCCTGAATCATCTCCGTCAATTGACGATTCGTCATTCCAATCGATTGCAGCATTGAAAACTCCTGCTGCCGTGAAACAATATTAGTAATCAGAGTATTAACCAGATTGATCAAACTAAATGCAATAATAAAAATCGCCAGCCCTAAAATCACCTTATTGGTAAGCGTGAACGATGTCGCATCTAAAATCAATTCCTCTCTCAAAGTATTCAACGCCAGCAACGGATTTTGATCAACCATATTTCTGATCTGCGGCTCGATCGCATCACCTTGCAACGCAAAATCAGCTACTGTAACCACCAGTGTTTCGGTGGTATCAACTCCCGGAAATAACTGCGCCAACTTTTCCTGAGGAATGACAAACCACCCAGCATTATACGTCACTTCACTATAGGTATCCATCGCGCCAACCACCGTAAAATCTCTTTCGACTTCCTCAGTGCCGTTAAAATAATGTAATTTAACCGTGTCGCCAACCGCAAATTTCCAACCAAATATTTCCTTGGCAACCGGGTTATTGACAATCAGGACTTCATCCTTGGCAATCATTTCATCATAATCAAAAGAACCTTCCTCCAAAACATCTCTGACATTTTCCTGATTTTCCCTTGTAAAAGGCGCCAGGCTATCCTGATTATTGGTTTGATCTTTATAATCGTAACTGATTTGTGCTTTGTTAAAGCTCCGGACTGCCGTAACCCCGTCAATGGCCTTGATGTTTTCAATAAATTCCGGATTTAATGGGTTATTTAGCTGAATCCCGACATTTCCATGTTCAGTCGTTTGGGTGGCATTATAGTCATAGGATATGATATATTCCCCCCATTGATAAAAACCCTGTCTTGAATAATCTTCCGCTGTCATCGAACCGATGAACGTAGCACCACTAATAAACAATACCCCACCAATCCCCAAAGAAATCATGGTTAATAAAAAGCGTTTGCGGTTTCTTTGCGTACTCATCAACGCCAGATGAATCGGTGTCATTTTCCGTTGGATTTTCTTCGCTTCTTTTTTAGGATTCTGATGATACTCCGAAAAAAGAGACGCCTCTATTGACGTCACCGAAGCGGCAAGGTTTGCTGGCCTGCGAATTGAAACAAGAACCGTGATCAGATCGGCCACAAAGATGAGCAAACTTAATATTAACGTATATCCCCAACTCCATCCTTGCGGTTTGATATAATAGGCAATCGGCCACGCAATCAAAAATCCCACGGTCGATCCGATTATACACAGGATTACACCTTCGCGACTGACCAACGATTTAATTTGTTTTTTTGTCGCCCCCAGCGTCCGAAGCTGACCAAACTGGCGGATTCGGCCGATTACCGAAAGATAAAAGATACTGTAAATAACCAGTATGCTGACTAACAATATGCCCAGCCCAACGGTGCCAACCACAAATATATCTCTGGTGGACATCGTTAACGAATTGGAAAAATAATTATTTTCGTTGATATTTTTTCTTTCAATCCCCGCGGCTGCGCCAATGTCGCGAATGGTGCTTAAAAACTCCGGTTCCGACATCGTCTCGGCGCCCCTAATTCGGCACAAGGCATGATACGGTATGTCTTTTAGTTGTGATCCCTGTTCGGCATATTCCCGGGAAAACAGTACCGGATAAACTTTAGCAACCTCATTTCCCGCTAAAAATCCGCTAACGATAAAGGTTTCCGTTTCGCCATCTAAAAAGGTCAGCGACACCGTCGCACCAATTGTTGCCGGTGCTCCCAATACCGCCATCACCGACTTATTAACCGCGATTTCATCAACTTTGTGAGGATACGTTCCTTCAATAACGGGATTGATTTTAATTGGTTCGGTCCGCTCCTCATAATAGGTTGGCTGAAGCATGACGCCGTTTCGTTCAAACCCCTGCCCTAATTTATCCAGCGTCATAAATTCAATCTGTTTTTGATCCTCAAGTGCGCTGATCTGGTCTTTATTTACATTCATATACGTAACATGTTGCATCGTCGCGACTTGTTTTTTGAGTTCAACACCTTGCGCGGAGGTGAACAACGCCATGACCACCAATAAACTAACGGATAACGCAATCGTCAGCAAAATAAAAAGATTGCGCATTTTATTCGTTTTGAGGCTGCGCAGGGCTAAATGACGAATAATGTCTTGATTATTGTTTCGCAATTTTGTCTTCTTCATCGTGTCACAATCTTTCCATCCTCGATTCGAATGATCCGATCTGCCAATTGCGCGATTTCATGATTATGAGTAATCATTACCAACGTCTGGCCGAATTTTTTAATACTCATTTTTAATAGCCCCAACACTTCCTGACTCGTTTTACTATCTAAATTGCCAGTTGGTTCATCAGCCAAAACAATTGCCGGTTTTGAAGCCAAAGCGCGCGCTAAGGCGACTCGCTGCTGTTGACCGCCGGAGAGATTATTGGGAAATCGGTGGATCAGCGCTTTCAAATGCAACAACTCAATCACGGTATCAATATATTTGGAATCGGCTTTGCTGCCATCTAATGCCAACGGTAGCACAATATTTTCATAAACATTTAACATCGAAACCAGATTATAGTTTTGAAAAACAAATCCAATTTGTCGCCGTCTAAAAATCGTCAGCTGTTCATCGGACATCTGTGAGATTTCTTTGCCCTTGATGATTACCTTTCCTGATGTTGGCACATCCAACCCGCCCAACATGTGGAGTAGCGTCGATTTGCCGCTACCCGATGTCCCCACGATTGCTAAGAAATCGCCCTGCTCGACCGATAAGGCTACCCCATCAAGGGCTTTAACACAGTTTTCCTCTTTATTATAATATTTTTTTAAAGCTTGCGTTTCTAATATTTTCATATCTCGTTCCTCCTGTTTACATTAGTATACCAACAGAAACTAACGCAAATATAACCGCTACGATGTCTTTTAATAAAAAAAGAGCCTCAATTCTAACCATGCTGTTAGGATTAATACTCATTCTTCAAAAGTCATTTGCCAAAAATACTGAAAAGGTTGATCCTTCCCCGACAGTAGAACGCACCATGATATATCCGCTTTGGTTTTGAATGATCTCCCGCGCAAGATAAAGACCAATCCCGACGCCTTCAATTTCCTGATTTGGTTGCTCCCGATAAAATCGCTGAAAAATCTTCCCCAAATTTGTTTCTGCAATTCCTTGTCCCTGATCGGTAATATTTATTTGAGTATACATCTCCCCTTTTTCAACCGCAACGATGATTGCACTATTATGGGGTGAGTATTTGACAGCGTTTTCCAACAGATTAAACAATGCTTCTGCGGTCCATTTCGGATCATGGTTTACGATCAACACCTCCGGGCAGACAACCCTAATCTGGATCGCTTTTTTTTCAGCCGCAACCGTTACGCCTGATAATGCCGCCGCCAGGGTATCAAACAAATTACATTGCTGCTTAACTAATTGGATCAAACCGGTTTCTAGGCGCGAAGTTTTTACCATGAAAGAAAGCAAAAATTCCAATTTTTTAAGCTGACTTTCCATTAATTTTAAAAGTTCATTTCTGGTCTGTTCTGGCAAATCGCCGTTCTGAATCGTCTCATGGAGCATTTTTAGATTAGTCATTGGTGTTTTAAGCTGGTGTGATAAATCCGATATTAGACTCTGCAAAACTTTTTTTTCAGCCATTGATTTTTCTTTTTCGCTTTTTAACACTTCTGCAATGCGGACAACTTTTTGATTAATCTTTGCCATCAGGGTTTCATCAAAAATTCCAACGCATAAACATTTTCAAATTCACAATTAAATAACAATTCTAGATTATCACTCATTTCATTGACAAGTTTGATGATTGCTTTCTCCGCTTTACGTTTTTGAATAAAGCTGCCCAAAATAAAAAAAAGACAAAACAACGCTGAAATAACGGTTAATAATAACCGCTGATAAAACCAGAATGTAAATGCACAATAACCGATACTCGCTAAAATAACGATCGGTAAAAACCATTTATTCATCATAAGGTTCACCAATCCATTGATATCCCATCCCGTAAATAGTTTTAATATACTTTTTTTCGGTGCTGTCAATTTTTGTTCTGATCCGACTGATCATCATTGTCAGAGCATTTTCATCAACAAAATTTTCATCGCTGTCCCATAATTTTTCCAATAAAAGCTGTCGGGTCAAAACCATCTCATTATTTTTCAACAGCAGATACAGCAACTTATATTCATTGTTGCTAAGTTCAACGGCGTTCCCCTTCAAACTCGCCTTTCGCCCCAGAAAATCGATCATCAGATTTTCATCATTATAAATCGGTCTTTTTGTTTCGCCTTGGTTTCTTTTTAAAAACACGGCAATTTTTTTCATCAAGACACTGATCAGAAACGGTTTGGTCACATAATCCTCGGCCCCTAATTCAAACCCTTTTAGCATATCACTTTCCAAATCATTGGCGGTTAAAAAAATAATCGGTGTCATTATTTTGCTTCGCCATTTTTTACATAAATCAAAACCATTGCCATCTGGCAGATTCACGTCCAGAACAATCAGATCAATCTGGTTCTGCGCCAGCTCATTGTCAGCTTCGCGGCAAGTATAAGTCGATATCACCTGGTATCCTGCTGAAATAAGATTATATCCTAAGGTCTGATTTAACACCTGGTCGTCTTCCACGATCAATACTTTCATCACCACAATCACGTCCTTTGCATTTACCATTTATTAGCTTTATTACTGTTTATTTTTTTTTAATCCCTATTTTCAAAATGATTGATGAAACTCAATTGTTTCGTCTCCAAAATCGCTTCCCGTTTCAGGACGATCTGATTTTCCGACATCATTTTTAGCGCTTTTTCAGTAGAATAAAGAAAATCCCTTCCCTGCTTTTCGGGAATGATCACTGGCATCCGATCGTGGATCTCTGCCACCAATTCAACTGGCGCCTTTGTCATAATGAGAAAACGCTCTGGTCCTTCTGCCGGAGTATGATAAAAGCCCCCAAGATAAAGCAAATTAGTTGCACCGGTAAACCGAAACCGCTCTTTTTTCTGATTCCATTCGTAAAAGCCCACTGCCGGAATCAGACAGCGACGCTTAAGAAAATCATCCCGAAAACGGGCTTTTTCCAAAACGGTTTCTGCCCGGGCATTAATCAGCAAGGTCTTTTTTCCAAAATCCCCATGATAACCCCATTTCATCAGCTTTAGTCCGATTCCCGGAGGTTGCCTCTGAGCGGTATAAACCGGTGCCAAATCTGAGGGATAAATATCTCCTTTTTCCAATGTCGTTTGATATTTTTTATTAACTTCTTCCACAATTGCCTTAATGGCTTGCTCCTCTTTGTCGGAGTACAGCGTATAACGTCCACACATTGGTTAACCTCCCCAACCAGTTTTTTCCGGTTTCCGAGACCGTTTGGTTTTGTATCACCTCTTTATTATTAATAACATACCCAACCTTAACCACCGTTGTTTTTTCTATGCTATTATATGCCCAAATAATGATTTAGCGCAATCACCTTACCTTTTAAAATTAATTAATTTCAGCGGCCATTAAAATTACATCGTCAATACCATAACCTTCACTACTTTTAAAATTCGAATATTTTTTCTTCAGCTTTTTATAAATTTTTCTGGTATATGCCATCCTAAACGGAAAATATTTTTCAATCATTTTAATATATTCTTTACTATAATACTGATAGTTTTGGGAAATTGCCTCAAAAATTAACAGCATCAGATTCTGTTTTAAAAAGTCTTTCATTTGATCCGATTCATCTTGATCCAGGTTCACATATGAATCCGTCATTACTTGATTGGAAAAATCAAATAACGCATTGGTGATATGATCTAGCGGCCATTTTTCTAAAGTCACCGAAACAATCGTCATCTGGCCATTATTTAAATCTTCCTGGGCATCTTGTAGATCATCACATAATTGTAATAACATCCCATAAGCAAAGGAAAAATCGATTTGTCCATCCGTCAACTGGCCATTAACTAAATAAGCATCGGCTAAAACTGAAGCACCGCCTTTTTCCGCACTTATTCCTAAAATGTCTCTTTCAAAAGGTGAATTTATTTTATTATCTTGCGTCAAGCTATTACATTGCGCATCATGAATACACAAAAGACTTTCATACAAGTCATTGTGTATTGCTCTGTCATATTGACTCTCGATCATCCCAACTAAATTAAACAGCGCCGCTTCATAGGCGTTATGGGGTTCTAATTGCTCACCTTCTAATCTGGCCCTAAATTTTTTACTCAGCTTTTTTTTATCTTCAAAAGATATTTCGGTATCGTCTAAATAATTATCGGTGTAGGGATAAAGCATGCTATACGCAAAAATAGCTGGGGTATATTCGACTTTGATCTTAAAAAGCACCTGCAGCAAGTTCATGATCCAGGCATTCCTAAGTGCCTGCAACATCTTATCCAATTTCATCTCGGGATTAAATGCATTAACATTGGCAATAAACAGATGTGTGACCCTTGGTAATTCTTTGGCAAAATCTTCATGAACTGATTTTTCATCAAAACCCCATTGCCGCCCAAAATTTTTAATCATCGTCACCAATGAATCTTTCCACGCCACTCGTTGCCCTTCGTCTCTGGGACATTGTTTGAGCTTCAAAAAAAGTGCATCGATAAATTGATTCATCATTTTCTCCTGCTTCTTTTTTTCACGAGTGCTGATTTCTTCGCCTAAAACCGGAAAATCTTTGTCGGTATTCCACCACCATTTCATATATTTATGTTTAAGTTTTTCGATCATTTCATGTACATTATAATTATCCAATCTTATCCCCCGATTTAAATTTATTATCTATGCCTTACATTTCCACTAAAATGAGATCTTAACAATATTTTTATTATACGCTTTTCAAATGATTAGATCTACTTCTAAATTATAATTATCCCAGTTCCGCCAATAATTTTAGGCATTCGCTCCGAATCGCAACTATTTTTAACCCCTCTAAGTAATTTTTAACGACCGCTTTTTTTAAATCAATATTGACAAAATCGGTTAACGGCCTTAAAATAAAACCGACGGTCGGTTTTATTTTAAGGAGGAATTTTTATGGCAAAATGGGAAAAAAAAGAAAAACGTATCGATGACATTGTTAACGCTGCTGTCGAGATTTTTCTTGAGAAAGGTTTTGAAGGTGCCTCAATGGCCGCGATTGCCCAAAAAGCGCAGATCAGTAAAGGTGGTTTATACCACCATTTCAGCAGCAAAGATGAGATTTTATATTATGCAAATGAAAAATTAAACACACCAATTTATGAATATGTTCGCCTTGCTAACGAAAATCCCGACCCGGTGGCAGGAATACGCTGGTATATTAAAAGCTATGTCGGTTACTGGTTAGAACACCAAAAAGAACTCACTTTTTTCTTTCTCAGCATGATTAAAGCCCTTTCCTCCCCGGAAATATGGAAGTCTTATGAGGAATATTATAACCAGATGATCGGTTTTATCGAAAAACTCTTTGTAAAAGGGGTCCGTAGTGGCCAATTTCGCGAACACAATACCAGAGCCAGTGCCGTAACCTTGATGTCTGCACTCGATGGGGTCCTGTCTTATCTGGTGATGAGTGACGGCACTTCGCTTGATGCCATCCTCGCAGATTTTGAAGACCGCTTTATTAATACTGTTTTGATTGAAAAAAATTAAATTTTGATACTCTAGTAGGAGGATAATTAAAATGAAGAAAGTAGGGATCTTCTATTTTTCGGGTACTGGCAATACTGAAATTATCGCCAAGTTGTTAGCCGCATCATATCAACAAAAGCAAATGGATGTTGAGTTGTTCCGTCTTGAGGATATTGTCAACCATAAAAAGCCATTAATCCTCACTGATTTTGATCTGATTGGAGTGGGTCATCCGGTTCTGGGGTTTGGTGCCTCGGGTATTACCGAACAATTTACTAAGATGCTACCCGTCTGCTCAGGAATGAAAACATTCGTTTTTAAAACCGCCTCTTCGGCTCATTACATTAACCACGGTGCCTCCCATACGATCATCAATGAAATGGCAAAGAAGGGCTATCGGGTCTTTCATAATTCTATCTTGGCCATGCCCTGCAACTGTTTTATCCAATATGATGACCGCTTCAACAAACAGTTATATATCGCTGCCATAAAAAAAGTTGAAAAAATAGTTTTAGAAACGATTAACGACCAGCCGCGCGAATTAAAAATCAATGGCTTCTTGAACCGCTTACTTCGGATTATTTATTATGGTGAAGAACATTATGGGGCAAAGTATTTTGCCCAAGGCCTTGCCATTTCCGATCGCTGTACCCACTGCGGAAAATGTGTTCGCAATTGTCCAACGCTTAATATCTCAGAAACAAAAGGCCACATTACCTTTGGATCAAATTGCCTTTGGTGTATGCGCTGTATTTACGCCTGTCCCAACCACGCCATTCAAGCTAAAAATCTAAGGCGCTGCGTTTTAGATCGATACACTGGCGGATTCAATATTGATCAACTCTTAAATAATCCTGCGCTTTCGGGAGATTATGTAACCGAAAAATCAACAGGTTATTATAAACATTTTATAAAATATTTTAACGAGTAACGCCACCCCCTTGAGCGACTTATAAAAAAATAGTGTCTGACCCAAACACGAAAAATAAATTAACTAAAAAAGCCACTGGCACCGATGTTTTGAAAAGCATCGGTGCCAGTGGCTTTTTAGTTTAGCTTATCTCGGTTGGTTCGTTACTCCGTCGACATTATGAAAGCTGTTTTCTAACGATGAACTTTCAATCATTTTTATAAATTCCCGAACAATTTCGGGATCAAATAAACCGTCTGTTTTTTCCAAATCGGCCAATGACTTCCGATTTACTTTCTGAACTGCCCCATCGAAATCATAACACAGCCAATCATAATAATCGGCGATTGCAACTACTCTTGCCAAAAAAGGAATTTCTTCCCCTTTTAAACCTTCCGGATAACCGCTGCCATCCCATCTTTCATGATGATATAAAACCGCATCTGCTAACGACATCGTATCATCAAAAGCATTGAGAATACGATACCCCATAATTGGATGTTTCTTGATTTCGTTGCGTTCTTCATCACTAAATTCGCCATTATGAATCAGTAATTTTTTTTCTAATACAATTTTCCCAATATCATGAAAATAACCAGCCAGCTTCAGCTTTCTAACCTTAACATGCGAGAGTTCCATCCACACGCCTAAATCATAACACCATTTACTAACCCGCTGAGCGTGTTCTTCTTCCCACGGACTTTCGCTTTTAAGGCTGGTGACAATTGAATCCAGCGTTGAGCTTTTAAAATCGTCACGCTCTAAAATCTTAGCGGCATACATTTTTTCTTCGGCGATTTCAAGGCAGGTCATAATATCTTGACTATCATTATTTTTCACATCACAGCCCAGCGAAATATTTCCTTTAATCACTTTCACGCCAGCTTTAGCAAATTCTATTTTGATCCGCTCTTTAATTTTTTTAGCTTGTTGAATGGTTGTTCTGGGGAGCAAAATAACAAACTCATCCCCTCCCCAGCGAGCAATGATATCATCTTCGCGGCATATTTTGCGCATAACTTTGGCGATTTCTTTTAAAAAATTATCCCCATAGGCGTGTCCAAAAATATCATTGGTCAGTTTTAAACCATTTACATCGCCCATAATAATTGAAATCGGTAGATTTCTAAATGTATCCAACCGTCGTATTTCTTCTTCGAAAAAACGGCGATTATAAAGTCCGGTTAAAGCATCGTGAAAACTCAGATATTCAATCTCTTTTCGTTGTGCCTTTTTCTCGGAAACATCTCTGAAAACTAACACAATTCCAACTGTTTTTCCCTGCTCATCTTTAATTGGTGCCGCACTATCTTCCAGATAAAAAATCGATCCGTCTTTAGCGGTCAGGAGCGCATGATTTTCAAGCTCCTGAATCCGGTCTGTCGCTATCGCTCTGGCAATTGGATCTTGGATTTCCTGATCACCGTCTTCATGGGATAACACAAGAATATCTTTGTAATAACGACCTTTTGCCGCTTCATTCGACCACCCCGTCAGCAACTGGGCGACTTTGTTCAGCATCTCTATTTTCCCAGTAGTATCAACAACCATCACCCCATCGCCAATTGAAATTAGCGTCTGAAGATATTTACTCCGTTCCCTAAATAATTTTTCCTGAATATGATGCCTCTCAATACTGGTTAATACACCATTTAATAAAACGGAAATCTCATCAACCTCTTCCGCATCATAATCGCCGTTTTTATCTGAAAATACCGCGACAGCTCTAATTTTTCCATCCATAAACAAGGGAATCGCCATAAAGTTTCCAGCAATTAACACTTCCCCCGAAAGTTCGCTTTGAATGGCGGTTTCCCTTAGCTGTTTATTCATGATAAAGGCTTTTCGTTGTCTGACCGCTTCACCCCATAAACCAACCTCTGCCAATTGATAGGTTTTCTTAAGGGTGGCTTCGGCAGCTTCATTTATTAGTCCTTTTGACCACGCATATAAGGTTAATTCAGCTTTTTTTTCATTATATAAACAGATAAAACCTTGTTTGCTTTCGGTCAATTTTAATGCTTCATGTAAAACATAATCCAATTGTTTTTTGTCATTTCTAAAATTTTTACTTAAGACATTAACCAAAATCTTATTTCGAAAAAGCACTCGCTCCTGTTTTTTTATCAATTTTTCTTCGTAAGTAATTTCGCGTACAAAAGCGCCAACGCCTATTTCTTCCGCTTTTAATTTTACTGGAAACTTCATAATTTTATAAGTCCGTTGATGACATCTTTCTTCATAAACAATCGGCTTTTTATTTTTTATAACCTGCTGATCGGTGTTGATATTGTTCGCGCCAAAGGCATTCATGTCGAGTACCTGATCATCTTGGCCAATGATTTCGGATACCGGTTTTTTACACTGTTTTTCTCCGGCTTTATTGATAAACAAATAGCGTAAATTTTCATCTTTTAAATACACAATCCGGTTATCTTCATCAAGAAAAGCATTCTGCATCGCTCTGATCTCGCTTATTTCTTCCTTTTTCTGAGCTAAATTTCTATCTCGTTGATTCAACACTATAAAAAGAATCGCAACAACTATAATAAGTCCAACCACTAATAGATTAAATAATGCTACCGAATCCATTTTTTTACCACCTCATCTCAACCTGAATTGATTTTACACTGTTAAAAAAAGCGTCAAAACGATCTTTATTGCAATGTAATGGTTTACTGACTGTTCTCAATTTCATTATTATATAACACTATTAAATAAATTCCTATCTTTTATCATAAAAACTATAATTTTTATTTTGTCTTGTGATCAATAACACGAACCATAAAAATATCGTTTCTTTCTCAAAGCACTTCAAAAATACGATGAAATCATTAAAACTTGTTTATTTAATCGACATTCGGGGTAAAATGGTAAATAGCTATTAAAGTACCAATTGACACTATTTGGAAAAAGGAGAGCTCTCATGAATGTGATTGAAATCAATCAGCTAACTAAATATTATGGTAAACATCGTGGCATTGAAAACGTTACTTTTTCTGTCGAAGAAGGTGAAATTTTCGGCTTTATCGGCCCCAACGGCGCCGGAAAATCAACCACGATTCGGACCCTCCTATCGCTTATCCATCCCTCCAGTGGCTCGGCAACAGTTTTTGGCAAAGACTGTCTTAAATATGGTAATGAAATCAGGCGCGATATTGGTTATCTGCCCTCTGAAGTTTTTTATTATGAACACATGAAGGTTCGCGAAGTCCTTGAATATTCTGCCAGTTTTTATGACCATGTCGATTATACCCGGATTCAAAGTCTCGCTGAGATGATGGATCTGGATTTAACCAAACGCATTGATGACTTATCCTATGGCAACAAAAAAAAAGTTGGCATTATTCAAGGCCTCCTTCATGAACCTCGGTTAATTATTTTGGATGAACCCACTGGCGGTCTTGATCCGTTAATGCAGCAGAAATTTTTTGAGCTGATTCAAGCCGAAAATAAAAACGGTGCCACCATTTTATTTTCTTCCCATATTCTTTCGGAAGTCCAAAAATTATGCAGCCGCGTGGCGATTATTAAAGATGGGACGATTATAAAAGTTGAAAATATCCGGGATCTGCAAAAACATAATTATAAAAAATTCACCCTCGAATACCAGGGTGTCATTGATGTCCAAAACTTTAATCTCGAAGGTATTACGGATTTAAACGTCGATAAAAACATTCTGCATTTTTTATACAAAGGTGATATCAATCGCATAATTGAACGCCTTCAAGGTCAGTCACTGTTAAATATTCTAATTGAAGAACCCAGTCTAGAGGAAATTTTTATGCATTATTACCAAAAGGAGGATTAGCCATGAACATCCTCAAACAGGAACTTCGAATGGGCCGAAAATCGCTAATTCTCTGGTGCCTCTCCCTGACTGGCATCTTAATTTTATTTATGCTGATTTATCCGGCTATTTCTGGTCAAATGGCCGATTTCCAAAAAGTTTTTGAGAGTTTTCCAATTGAGTTCCAACGGGCTGTTGGCGTTGACAATCTCGATCTTGGCAGCATTCTCAGCTTTTATCAATTTCCTTATACCTATATTTTATTGGCTGGCGCCGTCCAAGCCATGAATATGGGCGTTTCCATTCTCTCTGCGGAAGTAAGAGAAAAAACCGGCGACTTTCTTTTTGTTAAACCGGTCAGCCGAAATCAAATTATTGCGATGAAAATGTTAGCTGTTTTAATTCAAATTCTAATTACCAACGCCGTTATTTTTTTAGCCGCACTGATCACGATCACGCTACTCACGACGGATACTTATAATGTTGAACTTTTTGTGCTGATTACCTTTAGTTTATTATTTATTCAAATTTTCTTTGCCAGTTTAGGTTTGTTTATCTCTGTTTTTTTAAGGCGGCTCCGCACGGTTCTTCCGATTAGCATGGGCGTAGTTTTTATTTTTTACATTATCTTTTTAATGAATGAAACGTTAAACGATGTAAAACTGGGATTGATCTCGCCTTTTGATTATTTTAGTCTTTCTGAAATATCCCAAAATATGAATTATGATTCGCTGTATTTATTTCTCTGGTTTATTTTGGTTGGGCTTTTTATCTTCCTGACTTTTAAAATTTTTTCAAAAAAAGATTTACCATCCATCTAAATAATCAAGGAGGCCCGTTATGAATATCTTAATAAAAGAACTAAAAGCAACTATCAAATCCTTAATTATCTGGTGTTTAGCGCAAGTATTTATTATCTATGCCGGGATGATGAAATATCAGGGTTTTTCTGATTCTAAAGTCGATGTCACCGCTTTATTTTCGAGCTTTCCCAAAGAAATGCTGGTCGTTTTTGGAATTGGCACGGTTGATATTTCCAAGGTGGCGGGTTTTTATTCGGTCTTCTTTTTATATTTTATGCTTTTAGCCGCTATTCATGCCACCATGCTTGGAGCCGTTATCGTCTCCAAAGAAGAACGTGACCATTGTGCCGATTTCATCTATACCAAACCGATCAGACGCTTTCAAGTCATCATCCCCAAATTATTCGCCGGTGTGATTAATATTTTGGTTTTTAATATGATTACTTTAGTCGCCTCATTGTTTTTTATTGCCCAACATAATAATGGCAATAGTCTCTTTTCCAAAGTTTCTTTAACTATGCTGGCTTTATTTATCCTGCAATTATTCTTTTTGACTTTAGGGACCTTTTTGGGTTCACTATTAAAAAACACGAAACGTGCAACTTCGCTATCAGCCACTTTTATCATGGTCTTTTTTCTAATTTCAATCGCCGTGGATTTATACAACAAACTCGATTTTCTAAAGTATCTGACCCCGTTTAAGTCCTTTAACGCTGCTAATCTGATGCTTGATGGCCAAATTGCCGCGCCTTCCGCCGCAATTTTATTACTGCTGTCGCTAATTTTTACGGCCTTGACCTTTATTGCCTTTAACCAACGCGATTTGGCGACTTAAGAATGCTGGCATTGCATTTAAAAAAGGACTTTACCAAAACAGCCTAAAACTGCTTTGAAAAGTCCTTTTTATGTTTAATTATGATAAAATTAATTGATTTTTGCTTTTTTAGTAACCACTAACATCTTCACCTTTTAACAGCTTAACTGCTGAACTGGTTCCAATCCGAGCGCAACCTTCATTAATAAAAGCCATCAGATCATCCACCGTTTTAACCCCACCAGCTGCTTTCCATCACGGAACTGGCTAAAAAATGCCATACCAGCGAAACGACCGTCATGCGACTGCTAAAAAAACTGAATTACAGTTCCTATCAGATTTTTCGGATTAATCTCGCCAAGGAATTTTCAGAGACGCCTTCGGAAAGTATCATCGAAGAAATTTTAAGTGATGACAACATCAATACCATTGGCGGACCTTGTACCAGTTATGAATTGACAGACAAGGATCATTCGGCCGTCGCCTTTTGTGGTATCGATATGGAAATACTAAAACGTTTCAAGAAAATTTTTGCAACCGACTATTATCACATCAGTCTTTCCCGCGATGTGGTTGGCGTTGAATGTGCGGTTGCACTCAAAAACGCCTACGCGCTGGGGGTTTCGTTGGCAATTGGTCTAGCGCTTGGTCCAAATGGCGACGGTAAGGAACATTATAATTCCCAAGCCGCGCTTTTTGGCCAAAGCATCAAAGAAATGAAACACCTGCTAAAACTCGTTGACGGCGGTGAAGAAAATATTATTTACGGGGCCGGGGATTTATATGTTACCATTTTTGGCGGGCGAACCCGAAAGATCGGCACCCTGCTGGGCCGAGGTTTCACTTTTAAAGAAGCGATGGCAGAACTGGAAGGTGTTACGCTGGAATCGATCGTGATTGCTACCCGCACTGCCCGTTGGGTCCAACGCCTTGCCGAACGCAATATAGTTAAACTGGCTGATTTTCCCTTGCTTATGCATGTTGATACAATCATCAATCATGGTGTTCCCGTCGCAATCCCCTGGAGCACTTTTGAGACTGAAAAATATTAAGGTGCCAACCAACGTAACCGTGCTTAACCACACTTTAACCATTTCTTAAATTAATATTTTACTACTGGCAGATCTGCAAAAGATGATGTCGGTCTGCTTGTTTTATGTTAAAATGATCAAAAGATATTGAGGTAAGAAATGGAAATTTTCTCGACATTGGACACCTTGCAGAGCTTTCTTTTACAATTTGGCATTTGGACACCGTTGGCTTTTTTTGTCCTACAACTGCTTCAAATCATCATTGCCCCCATTCCCGGCGGCACCGTTGGTTTAGTTGGAGGCGCACTTTTTGGCACATTTAAGGGTTTTTTGTTAAGTGCCACCGGAACCCTGCTTGGTTCAACCATTGTTTTTGTCTTAGCCAAGCGTTTTGGTCGCCCTTTTGTCCTAAAGTTCGTTTCCCCGGAACTGGTTGAAAAATATGATCATATTAAAGAATCCAAGCTTAACATGGTTCTTTTTCTGATTTTTATTTTTCCGCTGTTCCCCGATGATATGCTTTGTTTTGTTGCCGGTCTTTCAACCATGCCATTAAAAACTTTTGTAATCATTGTTTTATTGGCCCGAACCCCCAGTGTTTTTATTAACACCATGATTGGGGCCGGGATCATGGATGATACCCCCACCCAGTTCATTGTAGCGCTGGTTATTTATGTTATTCTCATTGCGGTCCTTTATTTTAACCGGAAACGATTGGATGATTTTATCTCGCATAATAAAATAGATTCTTAAAAAACTTCCTGATTCAAAAAAATATAACAAGGAGCTTTAATCGAATGACCGAAAAAACAAAAAAAGAAATCCATCGTTTATATATGAGCGAATTGGTTACGGCTCTGGTCTGTGGCGCGCTGATGTATCTCCTGACTGACTCGACTGGTCAACCTTTGGATCTACGTCTGCTTTTACCTGGCGGTGTCCTTATCTTTATTATTCTCCAAAGTGCCGGTTACTGGTATTACCGTTATCAGCAGATGGATTCCCCTTATACCCCGATAGACTGGGTGATGCCGCTTTTTTCATTGCTTAAAAAATTAGATCTGCTGTTATTTGCCATCTATCCGCTCTACGCACTTTATCTGGTACTATTTCAACCCCATCAGTTTTTTATGACCATGAATTTTTTCGGCTTAATCCTATATCTTTTTTCCATCATTGAATATTATAATTACTATTATTATAGTGTCCAAATCGGCCAAATAAAAAAGAAAGTCCCCTCTGAACTCAGTCTGGAACTTTCTCAGTTTGAAAAAAACAAATAAATTAATTTAATGAAGGGTAACGGTTCTGTGCTTAAGCAGAATCAAGGTTTATGAAAATATGACTTATTCCATTTCTCTTTTAAGCTCACTTAATCCTCTTTTTTTTGGTCTTTTGGCTTTAGCCGGGCTTCTTTTCGCCAAAGCCATTTACACCTTTAAAACCTACAATTCCGACCAAGACTTACGACGTAATGCCATTAAAGAAATGACCATCGGCAGTCTCGTTCTGATTTTAATCCTGGGTATTTTTATTATTGTTCCGTTGGTTGCCAGCGTCACGGTTAAGGACACCGAACTCGCCCTCCAACTGCCCACTGGTTTTACCTTTGAGACTTATCCGGAAGCGGATATTCTTTCGGCTAAAGTCGTCAGTCTGGACCAACCCGAATATGCCATTGAATCAAAGGTCGTTGGTACTGAAATCCGAAATTACCGGGAAGGTATTTTTAAGTTGCAAAACGGCACCGAAGCCGCCGTCTTTTTAAATGGCAACACCGCGATATTGGTAGAAACCCCCAACCGCACCTTACTTTTGGGCCCCGATCATTTTGATGATTTTGTCAAAAACTTTGGCGAGAAACTGATTCCCGTTCAACCTTAACAACTAAAAAGATCGATTTTTTTAATCCAATCGATCTTTTTTTGCACTTTCAATCGTAATTAATTTAAACTATTTTTAACAAATTAATTTCATTTTCTTTTGCTGATCAACTGGGCAACCGCTGATAATTTCAATCACTTCACCTTGTAGTGCTTCTTTAAAGGCCAAAATATCCTGATCATAAATAAAATCCCAGCCGATAAAACGAACCGGTTTATCGTCGTACGGTTTATTATCAACGTCGCCATTAAAGGCCGCAAAATAGGAATTTGCCCAGAATTGACCAATTTCCGGACCGGTTAAATAATCAATTAAGTCTTTCGCCCGTTCAACTTTTTCTTTTTTAACCGTCATAAATAACGGAAACAATGGTGCGCCATCTTCCGGCCAGATTATCTCAACTTTATCTTTGTTCCGGATCATGTTTTTAAACATTTCTGGAATAATGCCAATCGGTGGCAAATCTTTTTTTCCTTTTCCCGCCTCTTTAACCACTTGTGAAAAATGTCTTAATTCTTTGATCGATTTTGCAAAGGTCAGCACCGCTTCTTTCCCATATTGTTGATAAATATTCATGATCACTGACATGTCGCACGAGAACTCGCCATGACCATGAATGGATACTTTTTTTTCATAAATCGGGTCCAATAGGTCTTTAAAACTTTTGGGAATGGGCAAATCCGGATCAATACTCTTATCAACAACAATCACCGGAAAACTCGCTCCCAACATCGAATACGTCTCCTTGGGATCTTGATAGTCAAACTTTTCATAAAAAGGATGTGGTCTTCTATTTTTTAATACATCGGTATAAAGACCGGCTGCTTGAAATCGCTTAAAATTAGGCGTAAAACAACTTTTAAAATCGCAAAAAAGAACGATATCCGGGTATCTGGCCGGATCTTCAACCCACTCCAAGGCTTCAATATAAGTTTTGGCATTTTCTGAGTCAGCCATCGGATAATGTATTTTTATGTCATGGGATTTATTGTAATTTTCAGCAAACGCTTTAATTGCTGCTGTTGTTTCCACTTTAATTGGACATGAAGGAATAGACATAATATTAATCCATCCTTCTTTATAAAAATCTGCTGAGTCAATTACCGCTTGATAAGGGTTCATTTTTTTCCTCCTGATACTGTTTCTATTTTTTATGAAACGAAATCCATAAACCAGATTCATCCGCTTTTATTTTAAATTCATTAACCTTCGTTTGCTTCATGACCACCTGATAATTTTCCTTGGTATTAAGGCGTTTCGCCGCTTTTATTAACCATTTGTCATCAATCGATAACATCTTTTCATCAATGGCTTTTTTTAATTCCCGATTGCCAAAACCATTGCCCAGATAAGCCATCCCACCAGGTTTTAGCACCCTGAATATTTCGTTAATGCCTTTAACCTGATCCTTCCAGAAAAAAAAGCGATCCTCGGCTTGTAACCAAATTAAAGGCATTATCCGGATATGGCAAGGCTTCAACATTTCCTTGTTCGACATAAACACGTTCTTCCAGCGCTGCCGCTTTGATATTTTGTTTAGCTATTTCCAAGGCCTCTTCATTGATATCAAACAAACACACTTGCATTTGCGTTTGCCTGGCGATTGCCAAACCCAAATAACCCGGACCACTGCCGACATCAAGACAACATCCTTGACAAACACCCTTTTTTAATATTTGATCGGCAATCACCGGATAAATCGGATAAAAAATATTTCTTGAAATCTGACTAAATTCTTTTGCTGACATTCTCATTCTCCTTTTCTGCCAATACATAAAAAGGGAATTCAGTGGTTGCGCCTTTGCAACTGATTCCCCTTTTATAATCAACTATTTTATTTTTTTCATTATAACTGCATATTTTTTACATTACCAATATGATAATCTTTGCCAATCATCATTTCGCCCAAACAATAAGAACATAATGCTGCCGGCATCGTAAAACGCAATTTCTTTTCATCAAGCGAATTGTAATCATTGGCTTTTAGAAATAATTTTGCCAACTCCGCCGCACCTTGCCCGGTGATCCCGTTAATATGAATGATTTTGGCTTGGGGATTAACCTTCTTGACATTATAGGCAAATACTTCCCGTTCTGCCTGCGATACGATATCACCTTTGGTGATAACCACAATATCGGCAAATTTAAGCATTGGGCCGATTTTTTTAGGGGTCTGACAACCACTGAGATTATCAATAACGCAAACCGATAAAACCCCTTTAATATGCGGTGAGCAGCGATTGCAAAGCCCGGCACTCTCGGTAATGAGCACCTCTACGTGCTCCTTTAGTCCCCACTGAAAACAGGCGTCAATATTATTGACAAAGTAATGATCGGGACATAAACTTCCAGATAAACCCAGTTTAGCTTTAATTCCCTTTTTTTCATAGATGATTTCATCGGCTGTTGATAAACAATCGAACTTAATAACGGCTATTTCAATTGCTTGTTTTTTAAGCTCTTTAATTGTTTTTTCTATAATGCTTGTTTTTCCCGATGATGGCGGTCCTGACACCGTAATTAATCGCATCTCTTCCACCACCTTTCTTAAATTTCTACTAACCGAGCGTTACCTTCGCGCCGGTTCTTAATGCGTGGCGAACTGCCAACATTTTTTCTTCCATTTTTTCCAGCGCTGTTAATACCTTTTTTTCACTTTCATCACATTCAATAACTTGATGAATGCCGCCATTTTTTATCACCAGACGACGTTTGGCCATCAGTGCCAATACCGGATCATGGGTCGCAATTAAAATTATTTTTTCCGCTTTAAACCAACAACTCCATTGCCTTCCGCCGGTCAATCCCGGCATTTTCAATCTCATCAATGAGGACAATCGGAGACTTGCATAAAAAGGCCACATCAACAATCATTAAAGCACGCGACTGCCCCCCGCTTAAAGCGGTTAATGGCGTTTCTTTCATAAACGGTTCGCCGGCCAGGGCGTTAGCTTCACTGATCACTTTTTCAATCAATGCGTCAACATCCTCAATTTTACGGCTTTCGGCATGCATCCTGATAAACTCCTCAACACTGGCATCCATCACAAAATTCATATTCTGCGATAATTGCGAAATTAATTTATCATCGATGCTATATCGTTTGGATTCATCCGGTAAGATCCCATTAATCAGAATAACCCGACCAGTTGGGGTATCGCTTTGAGCCAACCACTCAATATCCGCCAACAAGCGGCTTTTTCCTGATCCGGTGGGCCCGACAATCGCCACCATTTCTCCCGGTTCCAATAAAATATCAACTTCTTCCTTTTGGCCCGCTTTGTTATATCCGCCTTTAATCAGAATCGACTTGACTTTTATTTCGTGATCTTCGTGCCGTGCTTTCTGTAGTGCTGCATAGCTGTCCATTAACAACGCTTTATTGGTTCCCATATCTTCCAACTCGTCTTGATCCAACGATTCAATATATGTCTCCAGTGATTGATCTTTTGCCGAAAGTTTAAAACCCTGTTGAACCAGAAAATCATAAGGGCTGACTAATTGATTTTCAGTTTGCATCCTGCTACCTGCCGATCGGTCTTCGGTCTAAGCTTATTTAATGGCATTTTTAGTCAGTTCCTGATAGTCTGCTTGACTTAAATCATAATGATAGAATAAGTCATAATATTCTTTGGTTACCTTATACATATCATATTTAAAAACCTCCGGATACAGCATATTGGCCATCCACTGCATTCCTAAATAACGGTTAACCGATGGCGGCATTCCCATCCAGTTATAGGGGTTATTTGGCACTTCATAATATTTATTGGTTTGAATCGCCGACATCGTTGCAAAAAAGGGATCGCTGCTCGCAGTTGCATAGATACTATTTGGTCCAAAAATAATAACACTGGGATTCCACTGCGCCAATTGCTCTTGCGAAATCGTATCCCCGGTACCTTTACTGGTCGGATTATCGATGGCCACCACATTATTTCCAATCATATCCATCACCTCGGCATGGTATGAGCCTTTAGCAATCGCATCTAAACCGGCATCACCTTGCAGATAAGCAAAACTGACCCGTTGATCTTCTGGAATTGTTGCCATTTTTTCGGTTACATCTTTGTAAACGCCGGAACAATATTCTGAAAGTTTATTTCCCTGCTCTTCCACGCCAAGGATTTCTCCCAAAGTTTTATAGGCTTGATCCATCGTATCCATTTTTGCTTCAATAAAAATAGTGGGAATACCGATTTGTTCCTGAATTCCGTCCATATCTTCAACTACCGATTTTTTCGCTTCCCCGATATCAATCACCACCTGTGGTTTTGCGGCTGCCAATGCTTCCATATTCAAATCGCCCGATCCGTAAAACTGTCCAAATACTGGCAAGGCCGCGTACTCATCACCTAAATATTTAGCCTGACTATCGGTAATTTTTCCCGACAACCCAACGAGTTTGTCGGGCGCTACGGTTAATAAAAATTTGCTGCGCCAATGCCCCTGAGGGTGCAATCCGCTCGATATTTTGGGGAATCTCAACTGTTCTTCCCGCTGAATCGGTAAACGAAACGGTTTCATTAGAATCCGCCTTTTCAGTTTTTTGAGCCGTACAACCCGTCGCCAATCCGGAAATCAGCATCGCACAAATCAGCACTACGCCTAATAACCACTTACCTGTTCTTTTCATTATTTCCTCCTCATTTTTTATTTACAACCCAGTTGGTTTGTAATCTCGTCAATTGGTATCGTAACCCGAACCAAATCATCATAAAGTGAATTAATTTCGACGTTGATATGATAAATTTTCTGAATCATCGGCTCTGAGATAATCTCTTTCGGAGTTCCATGATGAATAAGATTACCTTTTTCCAACACAATCACTTCATCGGCGTACATAAAAGCCTGATCGGGATGGTGGGTCGACTGAATAATCGTATAACCCTCTCTTGTCAGTTGTTTAACTTTCGATAATATCCGAATCTGATTTCCATAATCTAAATTTGATGTCGGTTCATCCATAATAATAATCTTTGTTTGTTGTGCTAACGCCCTGGCAATTAAAACCAGCTGGCGTTCGCCACCACTGATTTGGGTATAACCCTGTTCGGCAAAACCAGCCATGCCCAACCCCGTTCCAAGGCTTCCATTGCGACTTGTTTTTCTTTATCCCCCGGACCTTTTAAATTGCCCATTTGTGCCGTCGTACTCATTAGTACAATCTCAATCACCTTATAATTAAATGCCGGCGCATGTGATTGTGGAATATATGCAATCTGCTTGGCCAATTCTTGAATTGATAACGACTTAGCATCAAGACCATTTAAATAACAATGACCCGTGTAATCATCGTTTAAACGTAAGATACACCGAAAAAGGGTGCTCTTGCCAATCCCATTCGCTCCTAAAATGCAGGTTAAAGCACCCGATGGTATCTCAAAATTAAGCTTATCCAACACCTTATGGTCACCGTAAGCATAACTCATATTTTCGATTTTCAGACTCAAAATTTTTCACCCTCTCTGGAAATCAGATAAAAGAAGAATGGTGCGCCGATAAATGATGTCAAAATACCAATAGGGATCTCCGAACTGGTTGTCAATCGCGAAACATTATCCACAATCAATAGAAATGAAGCCCCCATCAACATTGATACCGGCATTAACCGACGATAATCACTGCCGACTAACATCCGCGATAAATGCGGAATCACCAGCCCAATCCAGCCAATCATCCCCGATACGGCAATGCTGGCTGCCGTAACAAGGGTTGCCGCAATAACAATAACAGCCCTGGTTTTTTTTGTATCTACACCCATCGTGCGTGCTTCATCATCACCCATTGTTAGAATATTTATTTTCCAACGCAGCATAAAAAGTGGAATCAGTCCAATTGCCATGGGAATGATTGCTAATTGAACATCTTTTAGCTTGGCTCCCGAAAAACTCCCCATCAACCAATAGGTTATCGCTGGAAGCTGTTCATTGGGATCAGCTACCAACTTTAAAAAAGATGTCGCCGAATTAAATAACGAACTGACCATAATTCCTGCCAATACTAACCCTAAAACCGATTTGCTTTGACTTTTTTACTTAAGAAGTAAACCGTTAATACCGCTAAAATGCTAAATAAAAAAGCCGAAATAGAGATCCCGAAATTGCCAATCGACATTAATATTGCGAGCGCGGCCCCAAAAGCGGCGCCCGATGATGCCCCGACAATATCCGAAGAAACCAATGGATTTCTAAATATTCCCTGATAAGCTGCTCCTGCCGCTGAAAGACAACAGCCAACAAGCACCGAAAGAATAATTCGCGGCATTCTGACATTATAAAGAATCACCGCTTGCTGATCTGTCCACGTCTGTTCGATCGGAAAAACCCGGGAAAGAAAAATCGAAAACAACTCGTTTGGTGAAATAGGATATTTCCCCAGCGCAAAAGAGATAACAAAACAAGCAACCAGCAAAATAATCAAACCAATAATAACTGAATCATAGTATCTTCTCGAAGTTTTTTTTATTTCATTCATTTACTGCCGCCTCTTCAAAGTTTACCATTACTAAAGGAATTTCTATCTTAGCAATAATTATTTTTAATTCGTTTTTATATTGTTTTATTATGTTTTATATTTTACAGTACGCTTTATTTTATGTCAAGTACGACCTATCCCCCTCTTATTATAAAAAGTAATTACCGCACTAAGAATTCTCAACAAAAAAAAGAGATAATTTCTTATCTCTTTCTAACCTACTTTTTAGCATTCATTTAGTTGTATTTAATTTTCATCTTCATATATTTTCGCAACCCGACCAACCTGTCCATCCGCAAGCATCACCTTAATTCCATGCGGATGATTGGGACTTTTCGTAAGCAGCTTTGCCACCCGCCCCGCCGTCCGTTTTCCGCTTCGCTGATCAGCCTTTAAAATAATCTCAACCTTGGCGCCAACTTTAACATCACTTCTTTTTTGTCCGTTCATTTCAGCTCCTGTTGAGTTTCTTCTAAGGCAATTACCAGTTGATCCATACAAGATGTCGGCTTTTTTCCGCAGGTCTGACCTTTAAACAAGCGAATTACTTCATCTGCCGATTTTCCATTAATCATTAACGTTAATGCTTTTAAATTACCATCACACCCGCCAACAAAAGCGAGGTTTTCGATTGTTTCGTCATTCAAATCGAATTTAATTTCCCGGGGACAGACTCCCTGGGGTATGTAAGAAACTGTCATTTTGTCCTCTTTCTATTTCAATAAAATTTCCATTCTTTTTTTCATTTGCTTATTATAGTCTTCAATCGGATGAATATATTCCTCATTCATAAACCGTGAATGAATAATAAAGTCCGCTGTTGCCAAATTATTGGCAATCGGGATGTCATACACTGTTGCAATTCGCAACAACGCCTTAATATCCGGATCATGCGGTTGCGCCTCCATCGGATCCCAAATAAAGATCAACATATCAATTTTTCCATCAACAATCCGCGCCCCAATTTGTTGATCCCCACCTAACGGGCCGCTTTTAAAAATTTGTACCGGTAAGCCTGTTTTTTCCTGGATCAGGCTCCCGGTCGTCCCAGTGCCGCATAAAAAATGATTCTGCAATATTTCCTTATTACGGCTGGCCCAATCCAACAATTCTGTTTTTTTGCCATCGTGAGCAATCAAAGCGATTTTTTTCTTTTTTTCAATTGTTACATCCATATAATCTATTTCCATTGTTTTTTCCACTCCCTTTCATTATATTATTGTGAGGTCATTGCAAGGCGCACAAACATCGAACGCTCATAGCCTTAGTATTCAGTTTTTCCAAACAATTTTGCAACGTAGGGATGAACCGTGTAAAAATTGTTTCGTCCAAACCTGATCATAAAGCTCGTAGCAGCTTCGATTTACCAATGTTACGGTTCTAAACCTTTTTATTTACGTACTTCGAAATCTAAAAGTTCAACATCCGTGGATAGATACTTTGATTTTACCAATTCTTCCTTAACATAATCAGTACTGAGGTACTTTTTATTATCATCGGCAAAAACCGTCACCACCACTGCGTTAGGATCTTCCAATAAGTTCTGGGCAATAATCGCCGCGATAAAATTAGCCCCTGATGAAATTCCCACCCCTAATCCCAATTCTTTAGAGAGTTTCTGTGCCATGATGATGGCATCGCCATCATCAACTGAAATAATGTCATCCAATTCGTCTAATTTTATCAAATCTGGTACAAATTCATCCGAAATTCCCTGAATCCGGTGACTGCCAACCTTATAACCGGTAGACATCGTTGGCGAACTAGCTGGTTCCATCGGATAAACTTTAATTTCAGGATTTTTTTCTTTAAAATAACGTCCTAATCCCATGATCGTTCCGCCGGTTCCCACTCCCGCCACCAAGGCCTGTGGTTTCACCTGAAAAGTCGCTAATTGGACGTCTATTTCCGGGGCTGTCCGTTCATATTGAGCCCGTGTATTTTCTTCATTGGAAAATTGACAGGGTAAAAAGGCCTTTCCTTTTGCCGCTAATGCACCGCATTGCGCAATGCTTCCTAAAAAGCCGCCTTCTTCTTTGGAGACTAACCGCACCTCTCCACCATAACTACGAATCAGATTTTTCCGTTCGTCACTCATCCAATCTGGCATATAAATTACCACCGGATGTCCTAAACATGTTCCCACCGCGGTAAAGGCAATCCCCGTGTTTCCACTTGTTGCTTCGACAATCGTTTCCCCTTGCTGAATTTCACCTTTTTCATAGGCTTTTTTGAGAATATGCAAAGCGACGCGATCCTTAATACTTCCGGTTAAATTATAGTGCTCGGCTTTGGCATAAATCGTTCTAACCGCACCCTGATATCGAAAATTTATTTTTAATAATGGTGTGTTACCAATCATTTTTTCTAATTCACTAAATTTATCTTCATTTTCCATCTACTTATCCTTCGTCCTTGTCGGTTTATTTTCCAATCACTTGAATCAAATAAAAATAGAAAGCTCTTTCGACATCATCATTTTCGGCCGATTTATTTTTATTTTCAGCATTGCTATAATCATACTAAATCAAGCAAAAGAAATCAATGTTTATTCAGGTGATAAAAACAAATCCCCGGTACTATGCAAGCTTTATTAATCGTGCTAAAATGAATTGCATCATCACGCATAAACTGTTTTTAATATTTCTTTTATTGATCACTATTGGTTTTTTTATGTTACAAACTAGGAGGTTTAATAATGATCGTCGGTTTAACAAAAAATCAGCAAATTCCCACTTCTAAGATGAATCGCAACAGCGGCCGCGAGGTTCGAGCAAAGATTCCTTTCTCAAAACAGGCCGTTTTTCATGCCGTGGATCGTGATCCGGTTGCCATGATTGAAAGTCAGAATCATTTTCGTATCCCTGAATTGATTCCCATGCGTCGAAAAAAAATGGCCGCCTCGCCCTTTTCTTTTTTTCGCGGAACCGCCCTATTAATGGCTCATGATTTATCCTATCAAGCCCAGTCAGGAATCCATGTTAATCATCTGCGGTGACGCGCATATTGGCAATTTCGGGTTCTATGCATCTCCCGAACGGCGGTTAATTTTTGACCTCAATGACTTTGATGAAGCTGCGCCAGGACCCTGGGAGTGGGATTTAAAACGACTAATTACCAGCATCATTCTCAGTGCCCATGATGTCGGCTTTGATGATAAAAAAATCAAGCTCGCGGCTCTCCATGCTGCTTCCTTCTACCGAAAAGGTCTTGATCTCCTGTCGAATATGACCTCCCTTGAACGTTACTTTATTATTGGTGATGAAGAACTTTTTCTCAAAAGCTTTTCCAACACTTCTCAGGAAGAAGTTGAAAAGATCATTCATAAAGCTAAAACCCATACCTCTAAGCAGGTCATCTCAAAAATGACCGAAACCGATCAATTTGGTCGCCAAATCTTCATCGAAAATCCCCCCATCACAACGCACCTCAATCCTAAACTTATTGATGCGGTTGAATTGTCTTTCCGACAATATCTTGATACTGTTCGCCCCGATATTAAACTGCTTTTATCGCAACACGTTTTAACTGATGTCGCCAGACGTGTCGTCGGGGTTGGTAGCATCGGAACCCAATGTTACCTTCTGGTCCTAACCTGTGAAGACAAAAGCCATTTGGTCTTACAGATCAAGCAGGCTAATCATTCGGTTATCGCTGCGTATAATCAAAACAACTTTACCACCCCGGATACAATGACACACAGTTTAGGCAACGGTTATCGGGTCGTTAGTCATCAACAGATTCTTCAAGCCACCTCCGACCCTTTTCTGGGCTATTTTTCAACTGCTGAAGGACTGGATTTCTATGTCCGTCAGTTTCGCGACATGAAAGGAACGGTTGATCTCGCCGAATTGGATTTTGAAACCTTTAAACAATATGTTGCCAATTGCGGATTATCTTTAGCCCGTGCCCATGTCCAAAGCCCCTATAGCAATTGGATTAATGGCTATTTAGGTGATAGCGACGATTTTGATCATGCTGTTTATGACTGGTGTCAGTCCTATTCTCAACAGGTTTACCAGGATTATGATCTTTTCAAAAAAAGTTTACTTTGACCGCTATTTCTTTTTTCAAAGCTAAAACGCTACCTAAAAAATTCTAAGTTTTCCTTTTAAACATTATACCGGATATGATAACTATTTTTCCTTGCAATTTGTCGTCATATCCGGTATAGTTAAAGTGATTAAGATTATTTTTAGGCTTAATCTATTTCTTCGTGTGTTCGTGACCTTCCACACGTAAAACAAAACTAAAGGAGTTTTTTTTATGCAAAAAATCAGTGTAATCTTTATTACCCAAGCGGCCGTTATCGCTGCGATGTATGTCGTTTTGACCTTCCTTGCCAATGCAATGGGCTTGGCCAGTGGCGAAATACAAATTCGACTCTCCGAAATGCTCTGTATCCTGCCTGCTTTTACCCCGGCCGCGATACCAGGCCTTTTTCTCGGCTGCCTATTAAGTAATCTCTTGACCGGATGCACCGTGATTGATATTATCTTCGGAAGCCTGGCCACCCTTCTTGCTGCCGTTCTCAGTTATCAACTAAGAAATCACAAATACCCACTTTTGGTCACATTCCCCCCAGTGGTTGCTAATATGATTGTCGTGCCGTTTATTTTAAAATTCAGTTATGGCGTGCCCTTACCGATCCCCGTGATGATGGCAACGGTTGGAATCGGCGAGGTGATCTCCTGTGTTGTTTTGGGTTCAGTTTTATATTTTGCCCTGGACAAACGCCGAAGTATTTTTTCTCATAATTTCAAATGATGATAATAAAACGAAGAGAGAAAACCCAGGAACTCAGGGGTTTTCTCTCTTCGTTTTTTAATTAAGACTACTGTTTTTTCGATATACACTCACCACTCAATTTTTATATCGTTTGTTTTTGGTTTCGGTTCATCAGAAAAATCAACATACCGGCTGCTATCAGTGAAAGGCCGGCCCCGAATATAAATGGTGCCGATACTCCAAAGACGTTCCATAATAATCCGGCCATAATACTGGCTGGCAATAAAGCAATTCCTACAATGGTAGCTTGTAGCCCCAGCATCGTTCCTTTTAAATTAACTGGTGAAATTTCTGAGATTAAAGCCCGTTCAACACCGGCTGTCATAGCCGTATAAAGACCATAAATGATGAACAAAATCACCAATACCTCTGAATTTGTTACAAAAGCAAATCCGAAATAAACAAGGGAAAAAGTGATATATCCTAAAACCAGAATCTTTTTCCTTCCGAATTTATCTGACAGATGACCAAAAGGCACAGAAAACATCGATGCTGATACATTATAAATAAAATAAAGCAGAATCACATTTGCATCGGTTAAACCTAGACTCTTCCCCCTGAGGATTAAAAAAGCATTGGACGAATTGCCCAGTGTAAAAATAAACGTCACGATCAAATAAAGTTTTAAATTTTTATCCAAATCTTTTATCTTTTTCCAGAATGGTTCTTTCACCTTGAATTCCCGGTGTTCTTTTTTTTCTTTTACAAACAATAAGATTCCCAGTCCAATTGCTGCCGGAATGATAGAGATAGCAAATAATGTTTTATAGTCAAAGTTTCCATCTACTTTTGATAAAAGGATAAAAGCGATTAAGATCCCCAAAGCAGACCCCGCCATGTCAAGAGCCTTATGAACACCAAAAGCCTTCCCCATTTTATTTAAATCCGCACTTTCACAGACTAAAACATCTCTAGGGGCTGTTCGAATTCCTTTTCCGATCCGATCCACCACTCTAGCAACCAAAATTCCTGCCCATGATGAAGCCATCAACAGCGCTATTTTATAGATAATCCCTGTTGAATAGCCGCCAAAAGCCAAAATCTTTTTTTGTTTATACTTATCCGAAATATAACCACTGTACACCTTTAATAAGCTGGCAACACTTTCTGCCATTCCTTCAATAATTCCGACAAGAGCAGGGGTCGCCCCAAATACAGATGTCAGATACAGAGGGATCAACGGATAAACCATTTCCGCACTAATATCTGAAAAAAAACTAACCAACCCCAACAGAATTATATTTAACATTTTCTTTCCTTCTTCCTTCACTCTCACAAAATAATGCTTTATTTTTCTAACAAATACCAATATATGATATGATACAATAAATTCCAATCAAAGTAAAATACGCAAATATGATGAAGTCGGCCTAAATCATTAAAAATAACTTAATTCGCCTCCATCGCGTCAGTCGCCAGATCGCGTGTAAATTCACTGCCGTTTCATGAAACCGTGCAACTCCGTCTCCGCTATCACTACGCCTCCGTTAGGGGCTTCGCCCCATAAAAAAATACAGATATAAACATTGATTTAAGTGAACTTAATCAATATCTCGTTTATTCACTGCCGTTTTACTCGCTCATGCGACACTGCGGCGTAGCTAACGCTACGCCTCCGTCGCGTCAGTCGCCAGATGGCGTGTAAATTCATTGCCGTTTAATGAAGCCGTGCAACTCCGTCTCCGTTTCACTGCGCCTCCGTTAGGGGCTTCGCCCCATAAAAAAATAGATAGATAAATATTGATTTAAGTGAACTTAATCAATATCTCGTTTATTCACTGCCGTTTTACTCGCTCATGCGACACTGCGGCGTAGCTAACGCTACGCCTCCGTCGCGTCAGTCGCCAGATGGCGTGTAAATTCATTGCCGTTTAATGAAGCCGTGCAACTCCGTCTCCGTTTCACTGCGCCTCCGTTAGGGGCTTCGCCCCATAAAAAAATACAGATATAAACATTGATTTTCAAGCTCACTTGAATCAATGTTTATATCTGTATTTTTTTGCACGGCTTCATTAAATAAAAGTCCCGCAACGTCCTATCCTCCCAGGCAGTTACCCACCAAGTACTTTCGGCGCTGGAAGACTTTACTTCTGTGTTCGGTATGGGAACAGGTGTGGCCCTTCCGCCATCGTCGCGAGACTTATTTAGCTTTGTTTTGCTAAAAACAAATAGGTTTGAAGGAGTGTCAGCGGTTGATCCGGCTAAATTGTCCATCAATTCTTTCAGAAATCTTCTACATCTTCATAAGAGATTTTTGAAAGAGTTGGTGTTCCTTGTTCCTATTTGCTCTATATTCAATTGTCTTTGTAATGATTGCTTTTAAGTGGATGGTATTTTTTAATCAATGCGATTTTTTATCAAAAATCGGACAAATCGATCACTCGAAACAGCATAGTGTATAAATCTTGGATCAAGACCTCGGTCGATTAGTACTGGTCAGCTCCATATGTTGCCATACTTCCACATCCAGCCTATCTACCTGGTCGTCTACCAGGGACCTTAACCATTTCTGGTGAGATATCTTATCTTGAAGGGGGCTTCGTGCTTAGATGCCTTCAGCACTTATCCTTTCCAAACTTAGCTACCCAGCTATGCTCCTGGCGGAACAACTGGTGCACCAGTGGTTTGTCCATTCCGGTCCTCTCGTACTAGGAATAGCTCTTCTCAAATATCTAACGCCCACGACGGATAGGGACCGAACTGTCTCACGACGTTCTGAACCCAGCTCGCGTGCCTCTTTAATGGGCGAACAGCCCAACCCTTGGGACCTGCTTCAGCCCCAGGATGAGACGAGCCGACATCGAGGTGCCAAACCTCCCCGTCGATGTGGACTCTTGGGGGAGATAAGCCTGTTATCCCCGAGGTAGCTTTTATCCGTTGAGCGATGGCCCTTCCACTCGGAACCACCGGATCACTAAGCCCGACTTTCGTCTCTGCTCGAGATGTCTCTCTCGCAGTCAATCACCTTTTTGCCTTTGCACTCTAAGAGATGGTTTCCAACCATCCTGAAGGTAACTTTGGGCGCCTCCGATACTTTTTAGGAGGCGACCGCCCCAGTCAAACTGCCCGTCTGACACTGTCCGATGACCGGATTACGGCCACTCGTTAGAATTCCAATAGTACAAGGGTGGTATCCCAAGGATGGCTCCTTCGAAACTGGCGTCCCAAATTCTTAGCCTCCCACCTATCCTGTACGTCTACTATCAAAACTCAATGCCAGATTGCAGTAAAGCTCTACGGGGTCTTTCCGTCCTGTCGCGGGTAACTCGCATCTTCACGAGTACTACAATTTCACCGGGTGTGTTGTCGAGACAGCGCTCAAATCGTTACGCCTTTCGTGCGGGTCAGAACTTACCTGACAAGGAATTTCGCTACCTTAGGACCGTTATAGTTACGGCCGCCGTTTACTGGGGCTTAAATTTGCACCTTCGCTTGCGCTAAGCACTCCTCTTAACCTTCCAGCACCGGGCAGGCGTCAGCCCCTATACATCATCTTTCGATTTAGCAGAGACCTATGTTTTTGCTAAACAGTCGCTTGAGCCTCTTCTCTGCGGCCCCCCATCGGGGGGCACTCCTTCTCCCGAAGTTACGGAGTCATTTTGCCGAGTTCCTTAACAACACTTCTCCCGCTCATCTTAGGATTCTCTCCTCGCCTACCTGTGTCGGTTTACGGTACGGGCACCTTCTCTCTCAATAGAAGCTTTTCTTGACAGCGTGAAATCAGCGACTTCCCTACTTATTTTTCGTTCCCCGTCACGCCTTGGCCTTAAAGCAAAGGGGATTTGCCTCCCTTGCAAGCCTTGACGCTTGGCCCGGCTTTTCCAACTGCCGGGTTCGCTTATCCTTCTGTGTCACTCCATCTCTCAAACAATTAAAGGTGGTACAGGAATTTCAACCTGTTGTCCATCGCCTACGCTTCTCGCCTCGGCTTAGGCCCCGACTTACCCTGAGCGGACGAACCTTCCTCAGGAAACCTTGGGCTTTCGATGGTGAAGATTCTCACTTCACTTTCGCTACTCATGCCAACATTCTCTCTTGTCTTGTGTCCACCAATTCTTACAAATCAGCTTCGCCCTCAAGACATTGCTCCCCTACCACTATGGTAGTACCATAATCCATCGCTTCGGTGCCAGATTTTAGCCCCGTTCATCTTCGGCGCACCACCACTCGACCAGTGAGCTATTACGCACTCTTTAAATGTATGGCTGCTTCTAAGCCAACATCCTGGTTGTTTCTGCAGTTGCACATCCTTTCCCACTTAATCTGGACTTGGGGACCTTAGCGGATGGTCTGGGCTGTTTCCCTTTTGACTATGAGACTTATCTCACACAGTCTGACTGCCGTCTATAAGTGGATGGCATTCGGAGTTTGATAAGGTTCAGTAAGCTTTACGCCCCCTAGCCTATTCAGTGCTCTACCTCCATCACTCTCTTGACAACGCTAGCCCTAAAGCTATTTCGGGGAGAACCAGCTATCTCCGTGTTCGATTGGAATTTCACCCCTATCCACAACTCATCCAAGCCTTTTTCAACAGACACTGGTTCGGACCTCCACTTGGTTTTACCCAAGCTTCATCCTGGTCATGGATAGATCACACGGTTTCGGGTCTACAGCATGCAACTAATCGCCCTGTTCAGACTCGGTTTCCCTACGGCTCCGTACCTGAAGTACTTAACCTTGCTACATACCGTAACTCGTTGGCCCGTTCTACAAAAAGCACGCAGTCACGTTAGCTCCTGCTGCTTGTAAGCACAGGGTTTCAGTTTCTATTTCACTCCCCTTCCGGGGTTCTTTTCACCTTTCCCTCACGGTACTTTCCGCTATCGGTCAATCAGTAGTATTTAGCCTTGGGGGGTGGGCCCCCCATCTTCCCACAGGGTTACACGTGTCCCGTGGTACTCGTCGATTACCCACTCACATTACTTTCGTCTACGGGGATCTCACCCTCTGCGTCCGACCTTCCCATGTCGTTCGACTAATAATATCAGTTTGATGTAATCCGGGCTCTTCCTCGTTCGCTCGCCGCTACTGAAGGAATCGATGTTTCTTTCTTTTCCTCTGGGTACTAAGATGTTTCAGTTCTCCAGGTTCCCTCCATAACGCTATGTATTCACGTTACAGTGACTGATCTTCTATCAGCCGGGTTTCCCCATTCGGATATCTACGCTTTAACGGTTATGTGCACCTACACGTAGCTTTTCGCAGCTTGTCGCGTCCTTCGTCGGCTCTGATTGCCAAGGCATTCACCCTGTGCTCTTTTCTTCTTGATCCTATTTGATGTTACGTTTTCGTATTAAGAAATTGTATTTCAAAAATTTTTTTATACACTATGCTGTTTTCAATGATCGACTGGAACTTTCTACCACTGTTTCGGTATTTGTCCCGTTAAAAAATGCATCCTAA
Organism: uncultured Acetobacterium sp.; assembly: GCA_965140355.1. GTDB lineage: Bacteria > Bacillota > Clostridia > Eubacteriales > Eubacteriaceae > Acetobacterium. The sequence goes on from OZ223194.1 coordinate 1,073,021, forward strand.
GATGCCTGTTTTAACTGTTTTTGTATAACCAGATGGTCATACAAAAGAAAATAGTACCATGACTTCCTGTATTCCCTAGAAAGGAGGTGATCCAGCCGCACCTTCCGATACGGCTACCTTGTTACGACTTCACCCCAATTACTGACCCCACCTTCGGCAGCTGGCTCCTTGCGGTTGCCTCACTGACTTCGGGTGTTGCCAACTCTCGTGGTGTGACGGGCGGTGTGTACAAGACCCGGGAACGCATTCACCGCAGCATTCTGATCTGCGATTACTAGCAACTCCAACTTCATGCAGGCGAGTTGCAGCCTGCAATCCGAACTGAGATCTGTTTTAAGGGATTAGCTTCACCTCGCGGTTTCGCAGCCCTCTGTTCAGACCATTGTAGCACGTGTGTAGCCCAGGTCATAAGGGGCATGATGATTTGACGTCGTCCCCACCTTCCTCCGTGTTATCCACGGCAGTCTGCTTAGAGTGCCCAACTGAATGATGGCAACTAACCACAGGGGTTGCGCTCGTTGCGGGACTTAACCCAACATCTCACGACACGAGCTGACGACAACCATGCACCACCTGTCTCTCTGTCCCCGAAGGGAAAGTCTGATCTCTCAGATTGTCAGAGGATGTCAAGACCTGGTAAGGTTCTTCGCGTTGCTTCGAATTAAACCACATGCTCCGCTGCTTGTGCGGGTCCCCGTCAATTCCTTTGAGTTTCAACCTTGCGGTCGTACTCCCCAGGCGGAGTGCTTATTGCGTTAGCTGCGGCACTGAGTCTCCCCAACACCTAGCACTCATCGTTTACGGCGTGGACTACCAGGGTATCTAATCCTGTTTGCTCCCCACGCTTTCGCACCTCAGCGTCAGTATTTGTCCAGCAAGCCGCCTTCGCCACCGGTGTTCCTCCTGATATCTACGCATTTCACCGCTACACCAGGAATTCCACTTGCCTCTCCAATACTCAAGTCTTTCAGTTTCAAATGCATGTCACCGGTTGAGCCGGTACCTTTCACATCTGACTTAAAAAACCGCCTGCGTGCCCTTTACGCCCAGTAAATCCGGACAACGCTTGTCCCCTACGTATTACCGCGGCTGCTGGCACGTAGTTAGCCGGGACTTTCTTCTTGGGTACCGTCTTTTTTTCTTCCCCAATAACAGAGCTTTACGATCCGAAAACCTTCTTCACTCACGCGGTATTGCTGCGTCAGGGTTGCCCCCATTGCGCAATATTCCCCACTGCTGCCTCCCGTAGGAGTCTGGACCGTGTCTCAGTTCCAGTGTGACCGTTCGCCCTCTCAGACCGGTTACCCATCGTCGCCTTGGTGAGCTGTTATCTCACCAACTAGCTAATGGGACGCGGGTCCATCCTATGGCGCCGGAGCGTTTAATACATCTGCCATGCGACAAACATATCTTATAAGGTATTACACCCAGTTTCCCGGGGCTATTCCTTTCCATAGGGTAGGTTACCCACGCGTTACTCACCCGTTCGCCACTTTCTAAAATTTCATTCACCCGAAGGATCCTTCCATTTTGTCTCGTTCGACTTGCATGTGTTAAGCATACCGCCAGCGTTCGTCCTGAGCCAGGATCAAACTCTCAATAAAAGTTTGTATTTAAAGCCGTTTGGCTTTTAAATGCTGTCTCATTTGAATAACTGTAGTTTATCCTCTACCGAGTTAATGTTTTTAAGAGTGCATCTCTCTGTTTCTATTTTAGCCGCCTTCATCCTTGCGGATGTTTTGGCTGTTTTACAGGTTTTATGGTACTATTCTCTTTTCTATGACCGCCGCTCTGCAATCGTTTCCCGACTGAAGAAGCTTTTCTATTATATCGTTGTTTCTTCATGTTGTCAAGCTGTTTTTTGAAATTCTTTTAAGTTCATTTCAGTGATTCAGCTGTGTGACCGTCGCCCCTGTTCGAGACAACTTCATTAGTATACGCGCTTTCAGCCTTCCTGTCAACTCCTTTTTTATCTTTTTATTAACTTTTTTCATTTTTGCCCGTAATCCGCTTTAAATCTCGCTGATTACGGACTTTTAACGCTTTATTCTCACTGATAAATGATCAGATCCTCCAATTTTATTTCTACCTATCACATTTCATATTGATTCAAAATACTTTATTTGCTGTGACGGCTTTAGTTAAAACTTCGGTTGCTCTTTTATAAAGGTTCCTTCTTCTAATTCGGCAAAGGCTTGTCTTAATTCCGCCTCGGTATTCATGACGATGGGTCCGCCCCAAGCCACCGATTCATGAAGTGGCGGTGCTGAAAACATGGCAAAGCGAAGGCTTTTATCATCGGCTTTTACTTTAATTAAATCGCCTTCATCAAACAAGAGCGCTGATTTTTCCTGATATAAATTTCCTGATACTACTGCTTGACCTTCTATTAAAAACACAAATACGGTTTCCCCTTTTTGAGTCGGTATTTCAACCGATTGTCCGGCTTCAACACTAACATCTAAAATTGTCGCCTGAATATGGTGTGGTTCAGCACCTTTAATGGACTCATAGACTCCTGATATCACCCCAACAGAAAATCCATTACCTTTATATAACGGAATATCTTCACTTCTGATTTCAAAATATTTGGGTTTAGTCATTTTTTCAGACTTCGGCAAATTCAGCCATAACTGAAAACCCAACATTCTTTCGCAGGCCTGAGGCATTTCCTGATGCAAAATTCCGCTGCCTCCGGTCATCCATTGCGAACAACCGGACTCAATAACACCTTTATTTCCCAGATTGTCCTGATGTTCAATCAGTCCTTTCACCAGATAGGTAACCGTTTCAATGCCCCGATGCGGGTGCATTGGGAATCCTTTGATATAATCCTGAGGATTTTCAGAATCAAAAGAATCAAGCATCAGAAAAGGATCAAAGTCTTTTACTGTAGAATGCGCTAAAACCCGGGTCAAATGAACTCCAGCGCCGTCCACTGCATGCACCCCTTGAATAATTTGCGCAATTTTTCTTTCTTTCATTAACTATACCTGCTCTCTTTTAATTATCTTATTGTGATTGTTAATTTTGATTATACCGCATTATGCTTTAATTAATCAGTTTAGCCATTTAATTCTTACCTTTATTTGAATGTCTCTTTTTATCGCTCAAATTTAACTTTAATAAATTTTCTTTAGACACAATTTCGCAAGCAATGATTTTTCGGTATGAAAAAATGGTCAATCTATTTGCAATCAAATGCTCTTCGTTATTATTTTATTACATTAACTGTAGCTCATACTACGCTGCACCTCCGTTAGGGGCTTCGCCCCATAAAAAAATACAGATATAAACATTGATTTTCAAGCTCCCTTGAAGTTACCTCTCGTTAATTCACTACCGTTTTACTCGCTCATACAGCACTGCGGCGTAGCTAACGCTGCGCCTCCGTCGCGTCAGTCGCCAAATGGCGTGTAGAATCACTGCTATTTAATGAAACCGTGCAACTCCGTCTCCGCTATCGCTTCGCCTCCGTTAGGGGCTTCGCCCCATAAAAAAATACAGATATAAGCATTGATTTTCAAGCTCCCTTGAAGCTGCCTCTCGTTAATTCACTGCCGTTTTACTCGCTCATACGGCACTGCGGCGTAGCTAACGCTGCGCCTCCGTCGCGTCAGTCGCCAAATGGCGTGTAGAATCACTGCTATTTAATGAAACCGTGCAACTCCGTCTCCGCTATCGCTTCGCCTCCGTTAGGGGCTTCGCCCCATAAAAAAATAGATTCATAATGAAAGATATTAAGTGAACTTATATCTTTCATTATGAATCTATTTTTTTGCACGGCTTCATTAAATAAAAGTCCCGCAACGTCCTATCCTCCCAGGCAGTTACCCACCAAGTACTTTCGGCGCTGGAAGACTTTACTTCTGTGTTCGGTATGGGAACAGGTGTGGCCCTTCCGCCATCGTCGCGAGACTTGTTTAGCTTTATTTTGGCAATTGAAAATTGTCCGAAATAAATAGGTTTGAAGGAGCGTCAGCGGTCAAACCGGCTAAACTGTCCATCTTTTTCTCTAAAAATAATCCATGTATTTATAAAATATTTTTAGAGAAAAAGATGATCCTTATTCCTACTTGCTTTGTTTATTCAATTATTATTTGTTTCAGCTTCATTAGTATACTTGATGTAATTCTATTTGTCAAATGTTTTTTCTTTTATCATTTCTAAAATAAGTCCCTGGGCTTTTAACAAACTTTTTTCCACTTCAAAAGAACTATCTGCACGAAAAATGCAATGAGCTTGCCCGTATTCGTTCTGGTAATCGATCACTAATTTATTTTTCTTTTCTTTTTCATTCGTCGTCTTATTTACGCTAATTTCGTCTTTTGCTAAAGAAGCCAGCCACTCGGGATTTTGTGAGATATCCATATCGGCAACAATGTTCACCGCCTGAATGTCTAAAAAAGGAATGGTAAATTTAGGACTCAACACTGAAAAATCGATCCCGGAATGATGAATCGCCAATGTTCCTTTAATACTTTTTTCAAAATCGCGAAAGCCCCCTAAATAAGTAGCCATCATTGATAATCGGATGTCTGATGTTTTTTTGCCCCAATTCCAAAAACTCTTTTTAGTTTTAGGCAAATTTTGATCGGCTGCATCGGCTGCTTTTTCCAGTTCCTGAACAGATGTATTATGAAGATAGCCAAACATCGTATTGATATTTTCTTTATTGACCCCACGATCATTGATCTGAATATTTGAAGTCAGTTCCGAACGAATCTGCACTTCCGTCTTGTTTTCAGCCAGTTTTTTCAGCCGCATTGTAATCCGCTGTCCATTGGCTGAAAAAATAATTTTCGACTGTAAAACAATCAAACTTTCTTCATTTTCGATAATATGATTTTTTAACTCATAGCGACTCATTTCAAAGTTCATCAAACGTTTTTCACATTGTGCTTTTGGCAGATCGATCACTCTGATTTCTTCACGATGTTTGCCCATTACGTCCATCTCCATTTATCTTAAGGCTTAACCCATTTTTTAGACCGTCTTATTTTTAACTTTGGCAAATTTCCATTAACAGCTTGATCAGGCTTTCCTGACATTCTTCAATGGTAAAGGGTTCTTTTTTAAGAAAGTCAAAATAGCTTTTAGATCGTGCTATGGTAATGATCTTTGCTTGTTTAACCAAATCCGAAAAAATCTTATTTTGCTTAAGCTCTAAATTAAAATTATCACGACTTCGAAAATAATCCAGATCAATATCCAAAATCAAATCGTGTGAGCTTATTTCCGGTAGCGGCAAACCAATATTTTCAAACATCACGTCATCAAGACAACCAAATTGATTTTCCGGCACCAGATAATGATGCCCCCTTAAATAATCATGTTTTTCCATACAGTTGATCATATGATAATCACTGATCACGCCTAATTCCAGGGCGGTATTGATTTGTTCATCATTTCGCATCGACGCCATCACCGCCTGAAGGGTTTCTAAATCATTAGGATTGATGTCGGTCATCATTTTTTTCTGGAATTTTTCGACCAGTTCAACTTCTCGCTCCGGATCAATGGCCATCGCTTTTTGATAAGCATACAGCCAAAAAGGGGGATTGGTATCGGGATGATAATCAATACTTACCAATACGGGTGAAGCTTGTCTATCATGAAACAATTTGGTCCAAATCAATAGGGCGTATTGATGATCGTCTACCACCCAAACCGCTTTTCCGTTGATATCCAAACGGCTGGGCCGTAAATTATTGTCGCTCATATCATCGTCCATTTCAACCAAATATTTTTATTCAATCAATGACCGAATTCGCAATTCCGCCCCCACTGACTCACTGATTCTTCGGCAAGTTTCCTGATCTTCGAGTGGTAAGATGTCAACAATTGTTAACACCACTTTCGTATATCTTGCTGCCAATCGAGCAAATTCTAACAATTCCTTATAAGCGTCTTTGAAAACAGGCCGACATAATTCGTTATACTCTTCTTCATTTTTGCTATTTAAACTAATCGAAACCACATCAATCGCATCTTTTAGCAGCGGTGTCATATCCCGTTTAAAAATCAGGTTGCCGTGTCCGTTCGTATTAATTCGAATTGGTATCGCATGAACCTTTTTTACTTCTTTGGCAATCGCACAAATTTCGTCCAAACGATAGGTCGGTTCTCCATAACCGCAAAAGACAAGCTCCTCGTATTGATCTAAATCACGTTTTAAGATATCTTCCAATATTTCTTCCTGCGTTGGTTCTTTTTCCAACCAAAGATCATCCACACCATTAATGGTTGGTTCCGCTTTTCTGATGCAAAAAGTACAGGCATTGCTACACCGATTGGTAATGTTTACATATAAAGATTGCCCTAATTCATAGGTAATCGTCATTTTATTTTCCTCCAAGGATTGTTTTGTTTAGGTAACTAGAAAATCACCATTTTTCAGTATTTATTTATCCGCTATTAAACGCTCTGATAACAACTAAGCGTCACCACCAATAATTAAATCACTTTATTTATTTAAGCAAGTTATTAAAAAAAGTTATCCATATTTTAACATATTTAATCTTGATGTCACGTAATTACATGATTTTCTAGGAATAAAACAAATTATTCCCCTTGCAATGCGAATTTATTTAAGGAATAGCCGGTTTAACTTAATCGAGTTTAAACTTTTTCTTTCCAAATAAAAAACACATTTTTCACAATCAATACCGAGAAATGTGTTTTTTCAATCTTGTTATCTTTCTTTAAAATATCGGACCTACAAGTTTTAAGTCACAACCTTCACATTCCCAGTCAAGCCCAACGCCATTCATCTTTCCACCACATTGAGGACAAATACCAGTTCCGCTTTTGGGATACGCATATTCGGTCAATTCCATCTCAAGTATTTCTACACCATCTGATTCGGGTTGTTTTTTGAATTTTTCAATGGTTTTTTGTGACATTTCATTTTCTCCTTTGGATTCGATTAATAAACCTTATTTCATTATAGACCATTGTTTATCACCATACAATTGATTTATCGGAAAAAATAACGTCGACTTTGTTGATTAATCCGGCTTATTTGTCAAAAATGCCGTTTTCCACTGTTCTTCTTTAAAACCAATCAGTACCTGATCTGCAAAAACAACCAGCGGCCGTTTCACCAGCATTCCATTAGTCGCCAATATTTCCGCCATTTGATCCCGTGTCATTGTTTTAACTTGGTCTTTTAAAGCCATTTCCCGATAGACTAAACCACTAGTGTTAAAAAATTTTTTGGGATCCCCCTGATAAAGATCCATCCAGTTAAGCAGTTCATCTTTTTGGGGTCGATTTTCGACAATCTGCCGTTCTTCCACTTCAATTGCGTTTTCGGCCAGAAACTTTTTTGCTTTCTGGCACGTTGAACATTTTGGATAACATAAAAATAAGGGTCTCATAATTCACCTCACTTCATTTATTTGAATTTTTGAACTCGATCATTGGCAATCCCTTGCGGCAATGTAACTTCCAATAATTTTTTCCCGGTATTAAAATCGATCTCGGAAATGGCAATGTTGCTGTCCTTAAGCAACCCCCACCCAATCGTATAAACTTCGATGTTGTCACCGATTTTCTGGGCACTTCCATCTGTCAGCGAAGTTTTTCCGGCAACCTTGTATTCCTGATAATCCAATATTTTTTTATTGATTTCATCGAGTTTAATTTTCTGAATGCGTGTTTGACCAGTACTTAAAGCGTTGTCAAAAACAATCAGATATCCCTCTTTGGTAATTGCCAAATCGCTTTGTCCCGATGTTTTTTGTTCTGCTGACATCCCGAATTCATCACTGCTTCCTGATAACTTCCAGATCACATCGCCATTTTCACGATTAATTTTCATAATGGTATTCATGTTTCCAAAAGATACCAAAAGATTATCGTCGGTGGGATCAATAATCATCCGATTAAATCCAGAATAATCAGGGTTCTGACTAGTCGTATTACTATAATCGTGATCGGTCACACTCAGTCCGTAAAAATCCGAATGTGAATCGGTGGTAAATTCAAAAACGATCTGATCATCTTTTACTTCCTGAATTAAGGTTCTAACCACCTTCGCTCCCATCGTATTGGCACCTAAACCCGCAGGTACATTCTGCGCCAATACTAATTGCGACGCTTCCACAATATAATGATTATCATCAATTAAAATAAAGTCTCGGCCGTCAACCGGATCACCCTCATTTACCCGTTCACTTTGGGCCAGCGTAATGGTTTTTATTTCCTTATATTGATCATCCAAAATAACCCGTTCGCCGGAGGCATAACCAATGCCATTGCTATCACCGTTTACCCGCTGATAACTATAACGGACTGTTCCATTTTCCAGAACATGTTTTTTAAAATCACGATAGGATTCCCCATTGGCACGCTCTGGGGATTTGGCAATATAAAAGACCACTTCGCCCTTGTTATTTAACTCGTATAATGCGGCACCCCCGGTCGCTACCGCAGTAAAATAATTTCCTTCATAACTACTCTCACCAGCGGCAATAATATCCGGCAACTGAGCCGATAAGGTTCTCAGATAAATGGTTCGTTGATCCTTTTCATTACTTACCTGAATTTTGATTAACTGGTTAGCGGAAAGACTCTCCAACTTTAAATCCATGGTTGTTCCGGCGCCAATCCCGCGATCATTTATTTTTACGGTCGCACCAACTTCATTCAGTAGTTTTATTCGGTTTTCAGTTACGCTGCTTAAACTGACGGCATCATAAACCGCATCATTTTCAGAAAGCGGCAACTCAACATTAAATCCATTGATTTCAAAACTCAGCGTTTTGTCTGACATTAAGGTATTATCTCTCCCTGAATAAGCCAGTGTACAACTGACTAAAATAATCAATAACACTGCCGCACTGACAGATATGATTATAAATTTCCTCGAACTATCCATAAAATTAGTCTCCTTCTGTTCTATCACCATCCGTGTTTTTCAATCAAATGACAATAGATTATGCTTACATGTAAATAACTCTAAATGATTTTACCTCATTTTCTTTAAAATTTCATGTGATCTTAAAATCTTTTTTTATTATTTTATTGTTTAGCATTTTTAATTTATTTTTTAAGCTCTGGGTTCTTTCTCAACGCACTGGTCAAACTATTGTAACGTATTAATATGGAAAGGTAAAGGTCTCTTCGTCTGTCAAATTTACTCTGATCAAAATAACCCCATCTACCGGCTAATAAAAGCGATTAGTTCACCTTTTCATAATATTATAAACACACGTTTAATAATCACTCTTAACAACCATTCGTAAAAATTTCTTATGTTGCTCAATAATCGAACTTAAACAAACTTAATTATAAAATATTTACCTGTAATTTATCTTGTTTATCTAACGCTGTATTGTATAATTAAAAAAGGAACTTGATTGAATAAATTTCAAATTCATAATTTATGGCTACTACCAATATTTAATTTCATATTAAGCATTATTTATTCTTATCGTTGCTTTATTATCTGTTATCCTAAATGGTTAATAAAAACTTTTTCATGTTCCAATTCGAAAATGGGTGATTTTAAAATTGCCGTGAGTGCCTTATTTAGGTTCTCACAAAACACGATTATTTAATTTTATTATTGCCTACCCATACAAAAAACAAGGAGGAATTTTTTATGGCATTACAATGGTTTAGAGTTCCAAAGGATATTGTTTTTGGAGAAAATTCGATTGAATACTTAGCTACTTTAAAAGGCCAAAAGGCAACGCTGGTAACTGGCGGTAGCTCAATGAAAAAATACGGCTTCCTGGATGAAGCAAAAAAGCAGTTAGAAAAAGCCGGTATGGAGGTCTCAATCATTGATGGCGTAGAACCCAATCCATCAATCGAAACGGTTCTTCGCGGCGCTAACGAAATGATCACTTTCAAACCCGATTGGATTGTCGCTATTGGCGGTGGCTCGGCTCTTGATGCCGCCAAAATCATGTGGATTTATTATGAATACCCGGACACAAAATTCGAGGATTTAATTAACGGCATCTTTCCCGAATTAAGAAAAAAAGCCCATTTCGTGGCCATCCCCTCGACCAGTGGAACGGCATCTGAGATTACTGCCTTTTCGGTTATTACCGACCCTGAAAATCACATTAAATATCCGTTGGTTTCCTATGAAATCACTCCCGATATCGCCATTCTGGATGCTGTGATCCCTTCCAAAATGCCCCCTCATATCACCGCTCATACTGGTATGGATGTCTTGGCGCATGCGATTGAAGCATTTGTCTCCAAAAATGCCACCAGCTATACCTCGCCACTGGCGATTGAAGCGATTAAGCTGGTATTTAGCCAATTACCCGTAGCCTATAAAGATGGTGAAAATCTTAATGCCCGCCAGGATATGCATAATGCCTCAACCATTGCCGGTATGGCTTTCACGAATTCATCGTTGGGTTTAGTTCATAGTTTAGCCCATAAGATCGGCGGCGAATTTGGGATTACCCATGGTTTGGCCAATGCCATTCTGATGCCTTATATCATTGACTACAACCGCAAAGAAAGCGATCGTTATGATGAAATTGAAAAACTGATTGGGGTCAAAAATCTGGCTGATGAAATTAAAAAGATCAATAAACAAGTAGGCATTCCCTTAACCTTAAAAGAAGTCACCGAAGTTGAGATTACCGAAGAAAAATTCAATGAGGTCCTGGAACGAATGAGCAAAAATGCTTTTGATGATCCTTGCACCGGAACAAATCCCCGCGATTCATGCCCTAATGATGTTCAAGAAATCTTCAAAGCGGCTTATTATGGCACCAGTACTAAAAAAATCTAAACCTTGTCCTTGTTTCTAAATGGACTAACGGCAAGTAGGCGATTGAAAAAATTTCAATCGCCTACTTTTTTTATTTATAAACAGTGCTAACCGGTTATTACATCCCGCTGTTTTAACCAGCTGATGGCAAAAAGACAAAATCCAACAATAAATATAACACTCGCGAACAAAAATTGAATTCCTGTTACTAACATTGGCGCCGTCGGATCGTTGGCCCGCATCCCCAGGGTGATTAAGGCATAGGGAAAATAAAGGCCATAACCTTGCGACAACAAGGCCAAACCGGCAATCCCGCCCATTAAAGCAATCCCTACCGGCACCGCAAAACTGCGAATCACCAGCGATAAACAAAGCTGCAGAGCACAGACCGCCATGCCGCCCAATGCCCCAAAGAAAAGCCAAATCGGTAGATCCGCGGGAATTGGTGTCGAAATCCCGATTAATAATCCTGAAAAAACAAATAACAGCCCCACCCAGATCTGGGTCAAAACCACCATCAGCCACCCCATCACGAGTTTAGCTAAAAACAATTGCGTAATTGGCACCGGTGCGGTCATGATCGCATTCCAGTTATGATTCATATGTTCCAGCCGAAAAAGATAAGAACAATAAATTCCAATCAAAACCGGCAGGAAAAAATAACAGGCAAACAAGGTATGCTGGGTCCAGAGACTGTACCATTGATTATCCAAAATCCCCAAATTATTCAAATAATTGAAAGTTCCCATAAAAGCCGGAATAATCGGGATTAGTAAAAAAGCCAACCAAACCGGCTATGCCGCATTTTCATCATTTCTGCTTTTAAAACACGTAAAAACATCCTTTAGACCTCCCTACTGATAAATAAACTGCGACCAATTCCATAGATCAACCCAAAGAAAACAAAAATCATAATCAGACCCGGCCAATCAACGGCGGTCCAATAAAAATCGGCGACCCGGGTAGTCGCATCCCAATTCATCCCAACCTGCATCAATACCCCATAGTAGCTCCACAACAAGAACTTTTGAAAACTCGGGGGAAAAAACATACTAAACAAACCGACAAAACCGCCAACAAGTCCCAGCGTCATCGGCACCATCTGATTGACAAAAAGCAGCGATAACACCTGTTGAAAAACATAAATTGTCAGACTCACGATCAGGGTAAAAAACAGATAGCTACCCAGAGCACCCCAAGGTACCGGTCCCCCAAAATGCAAAACCAGACCCATAATAATCATAATAATCAACTGTCCCAAAGCCGCCCCAAACATATAGAGACTGCCCCAGATAAACTTGGCGTCAAAGATCCGGTTAGCCGGAACAATGGTTTTTAGAAACTTAAACGTTTGGCCCTTATGCTCGACATCACATAGGCGGGAAGCCACCACCGCTGCAATCACCGGCATGATAATACAGTTGAGCATTGGAAACTGATAGAGAAAAAACTGCCACCCCTGAATCAGGTCATCGGCATTTTTATGGGAGATCGACCAAGCCGCCCAAAGCAGTTGAACCACCATCATCACGGCCACTACCAGCCATACTTTACGGCCTTTTGTTTTTAAGGCTTCCATTTTGATTGCGGTGCTCATAAACTCACCGCCGTTCCGGTCAGCTCCAGAAAAATATCTTCCAAACTTTTTTTACGCTCTTCAATCCGAACCATTCCGACATCATTCTCGATCAATGCTTTACTGAGTTCTGCCATCGCTTGATCCTTGAGTTGCGGAATAATCAGATAATCCTCCTGCGTTTCCCAGGCAATACGATTTTGACTAAGAAATAATTGCGCTCGATCATTATTTGTCGTCCGAACGGCCAGATGCTTTCGACTATACTGATGCAACTGCGTTAAACTATCCTGATAAACCAGCTCACCTTCTCTGATAATTCCTACTTGGGTAGCCAACTGATCGATTTCACTCAGCAAATGGCTGGACACCACAATCGTCATGCCAAACTTTTTCGGTAACAATTGAATCAGCTCCCGCATTTCCTGAATCCCGGCCGGGTCCAGCCCATTGGTGGGTTCATCTAAAATCAATAACTTCGGGTATCCCAGCAAAGCACTGGCAAAACCCAACCGCTGTTTCATCCCTAACGAATATTGGTTAACTTTTTTATCCTTTTGTTTATCCAGCCTGACAATCTTTAACACTTCATCAATATTTTTTTTAGGAACGCCACGTAAGGTCTGAAAGATCTGCAGGTTTTCGGCTCCGGTTAAATGCCCATAATAACTGGATGATTCAATCAGTGATCCCACCGCTTTCAAGTTCTCCAATCGATTTTTGCCGGTAACTTTTTTTCCAAAAACCTTAATTTCACCCGCCGTTGGTTTGGCTAAACCCAAGATCATTTTCAACGTCGTCGATTTCCCCGCACCATTCGGTCCTAAAAAACCATAAATTGCCCCTTCCGGAACCATCAGATCAACATCCTTTACCCGCAGAACGTTTCCATATTTTTTGCTAAGACCTTTGGTCTCAATAATATGATTCATAACTATCCACTCCTTCGCACATTTATCATTCCCGGCAATCGCCTAAAAGTCTTAAGCTTTGTTGCTTATTTCGGCGTTCACTGTTTATATTTTTATAATAGACCATCAACCTTACATGATTTTGTCTACTGGCTTACATTTACCTTAATTTTGATTAATGTGACTAGGTTCCGCCGTTTTTTTATGTATAATTAATCGAGGAGAAATACGAATGAATACAATTTTTGAAGCTAAACTTCTGGTTGTTGATGATGAACCGGAACTATTAATTATGTTAAAAAGAATTTTGAATCAGGCCGGGTTTTCTCAGGTAATTACCGCTGGCAACTGTCAGCAGGCCCGCGCCTATTTTCACGCCGAACAACCTGATGGGGTCATTTTGGATGTAATGCTGCCTGATGGTGACGGTTTTTCGCTGATGCAGGAACTTCGGACAAACTCCAACGTCCCAATGCTTTTTTTATCGGCGCGGGATGAAGATGAAAATCGACTCCTTGGTCTTGGTTTAGGTGCCGATGATTATATCACCAAACCCTTTCTGCCCCGAGAACTGGTGCTGCGTTTAAGCATTATCTTAAGACGGGTTTACCAACCCGTCCCAATCCAAACAGTTCCCGATGAAACGTTGATCCTGGGCGATGTCACCATCAATTTCAAAAGCGGCCTTGTTCAAACCAGCAGCGGCGAAAAAACGTTAACTGCCAAAGAACACGCCTTGCTTAAAAAACTCTGGGAAAATCAGGGCAACATTGTCACCGCCGACAGCCTTTGTCGCAGCGCCTGGGATGATGATCTTTATGGTTACGAAAATACTTTAATGGTTCATATCCGGCGCCTGCGCGAAAAAATCGAAAAAAACCCCTCCCAGCCGCAATATCTGCTGACGGTTCGGGGGATGGGTTATAAACTGCGTAAGGAAACAAACCAATGAAAAGCCTGCGTAAAATCATTACCCGGTCAATTTTGCTGACCGCTATAATCGCACTGTTACTGGTGTTTATCAATATAGTTTTTACCTTTAATTGGTTGATGAAATATTCCGGAGACAAAACCCCTAAATACTCCGTTTCTGATATTTCGGATGGACTTATCAATACCGACGGGGTTTATTCGCTTAACGGCACCGCCTTAAAACTAATGACCGAACAATATGCCTGGGCGATGCTAATAAATAAAGATGGCGATGTGATCTGGGATCAAAACTTACCTGAAGATATTCCGAGGCATTACACCATAACCGATGTAGCATCATTTTCCCGTTGGTATTTAAATGATTACCCGGTCTCCGTTTGGACGCATCCGGACGGACTGCTGGTTTCCGGTGATCCTAAAAACAGCATCTGGAAATATAACATCACCTCTACCGAAGATACCATTTCCCATGTTCCTGATTATATTATTGGTTTTTTTATCTTAAACGTTCTAACCGCTCTGGCACTGGCATTATTTATGGGTCTTTGGTTGTTTCGCAAACTCAAACCGATTTATAATGGGATTACCGAACTCCCCAAAAAAAAACCGCTGCAACTGCCTGTTAATGGGGTTACCGGCGAAGTTGCCCGAATTCTTAATAAAACCTCGGTTATTTTAAACCAACAGGATAAAAAATTATCCGACCGGGATCAGGCCCGAACCGAATGGATCGCCGGGGTTTCACATGATATTCGCACGCCGTTATCGATGGTGATGGGTTATGCCAGTGAACTGGAAGACAATCCTCATCTGCCGGTGGCCGAGCAAGACCAGGCTCGAATTATCCGTCAACAAAGCCAGCGGATTAAATCGCTGATCAGCGATCTTAATCTGGCTTCCAAACTGGAATATAACGCCCAACCGATTGAGCTGGTCAAAACTTCCCCCGCGGCCTTAGTTCGCAATGTCGCGGTCGATTATCTGAACAACGGTTTGGACGACCCTTATACCCTTTCCGTCGAAGTCAGCGAAGCTGCCAATGACCCCATTTTGCATTGTGACAAAGCGCTCATCCACCGGGCGCTGACTAACCTTATCGACAACAGCCTCCGCCACAACCCCTCCGGTTGTACGATCCAGCTATCTGCTGGCAAATCGATCGATGGGTGGGTGATCAAAGTCCGTGACAACGGCCAGGGTTATCCGCCGGAACTGCTTAATAACTTAGATACCAGCTCCGAACCACTACTTCTGGGAAATCATGGCCTTGGTCTGCTGATTGTTCGTCGAATCATGAAAATTCATGGCGGCAAAGCAATTTTTGAAAACGTACCAACCGGCGGATGTATCGCTTCACTTCTTTTTATGCAATCACAATCTTAAACACTAAACCTTAAAACCCCTGCAAATTGATCTGAGATCCATCCGCAGGGGTTTATTTATCCCATTATTGATTGGGCTTCTTTAACGTTCTTTACTTTTTAGACCACTCACAAAAGGAGCCAGTCTTTGAGCCAGAAAAATACTCAATGCCATTTTGATTAAATCGCCAGGCAGGGTCATTACAAACCCGGACATCACCAAGGCGGTGGCGCCAATCGGTGTATTTAAATAGTAATTTGCAATAAAATAATACCAGGGCAGCCCAAATGCATAAATTGCGCCGGTTCCGGCTAAAACCGCAATAAACATCTGCCGCGTCGAATTGGCGGTATTTTTTTCAGCCACCTTTCCGGTCACAAAAGCGCCCACGGCAAAACCGATAAGATAACCAAAACTTGGTTTAAACACATACATCAAACCGCCACCGCCAGTGAATACCGGCAGACCCGCCAGACCAATTAAAATATATCCCAGCATCGCCATCAGCCCCCCTCTGGCTCCTAATAAAAGCCCGGCCAATAAAACAAACAATGTCTGCAGGGAAAAGGGGATTCCCGGCAGCGGAATTTTAATAACTGCACCCACTGCCATCAGGGCTACAAACATCCCGCCAAACACCAGTGTTTTTATCTCAATTTTATTTTTTTCAATCATTAAAGCCATCCTTTATTCTAATTTTCTAATGCTGATCTCCCCCGAACTCAGGGTTTCAATTATGCCTTTACTATTTTTAATGACCAGTCCGCCATCGTTACTGATATCGATGGCAGTTGCCACTTCCCAGTCATTGTTCCTAAAAACCTTAATTTGTTTGCCTAAAACCATCGACTGGGTTTTATATTCGGCCAGAAAATCCCGATTGGTAAGATTCTCGCAAATTTTTAGTACTTCATTAATAATTTCCGCCGCCAGCCGATTACGAGTTAAATCATCTGGTTTTTCTACAAACAAAGCCCCAACAATATCTTCCAGTTCTTTCGGCAACGCTGTTTCCGGCATTTTAAAATTCACGCCAATTCCGATGATCACAAACTCAAACTGGCCGTTTTCAAAATTGGTCACCGCTTCGGTGAGAATCCCGACAATTTTCCGTTCGCCCAAATAGATATCATTCACCCACTTAATTTGGGTATCAATGCCGGTCACTTTTTTGATGGCCCGACAAACCCCTACCGCTGCTCCGGTGGTTAACAACACGGCATCCTGAGCGGCAACGTCAGGACGTAACACTAAACTCAAATAAATCCCGCTTTTCGGCGGCGAATAAAATAAACGACCCATCCGGCCCCGGCCTTGAGTTTGTTCCTCAGAAATAATCACCGTTTTGGTTTTTAGCCCCTTCAAGCGCCAGTTTTTTGGCTTCCTGATTAGTGGAACCCAGGGTTTTATAAACGAGCAGTTCAAGCGCCTGATTGTTTTGCGAAAGCCAAGGGGTTATTCCTTCCACCGACATCAGATCCGATTCACTTTTTAACCGGTAGCCTTTGTTGGTGGTCGACGCTATTTCATACCCCTCTTCTTTTAATCCTTTGATGGCCTTCCAAATAGCAGACCGCGAAACATTCAAGGTGCTGGCCAGCATTTCACCCGAGAGATACGTTGCTCTATTTTCTTCCAAAATTTTTAACAATTTTTGTTTTGTCGACATTTCTTCACCTCTGTTGGTATTTTAACTAAAAAAAAACCTATTGTCAACCAATAAAAATAATTTGGTTGACAATAGGTTTTTGTCTTTATTGCGCCAATACTTCCAACGCTTTTACAATGATCTCAAAATTCTTTCGCATGCTTTCAATACTCCAGAATTCATCGGTTTGATGACAGCTATTTTCCTCGCCGGGAAAAACCCCACCAAAAGCGACCGAATTTTTAAATGCTCTGGCATAAGTTCCCCCACCGGATACAATCGGCCCCGAGTGATCCCCGGTATAATCGGCATATATCTTTTGCAGCGAAGTAACTAAAAAGCTGTCCCGATCGACATGCAAGGGCAACGTTTCATGATCCATTGCCAGTGTAAAACCAAGATCGGCCGTCGCTTTTTGGATGGCCTCAAGAATAACTTGTCCCTTTAAAGTCACCGGATAACGAATATCGCAACGCAGCACCGCTTTTTTAGCATCGACGTGGACAATCGCTGGATTTAACGACAATTCGCCTGAGACCTCGTCCGTAAACGCAATCCCCAAACCTTCCGGTGTTGCCCGTTTAAGAAGTTTCAAAAGCGGATGATCAATTCCTGCCGCATTTAATTCGTCGGCCAATTTAATCAGGGCATTGTCACCCTTTTGCGGTTCCGAAGCATGCGCTGATTTACCTTTGGCTTCATAAGTCTGCCCATTAAAAACTGCTTTAGCGTAATCCGGCACCGAATTTATCTGTTTCCCGCTGTTAAATTCCAGCACCGGCTGATTCTGTTCCAGTTCTTTTTCAAAAGTCACATGCAGAATGCCTTTTTCGGCAAAAATAACCGGATAACCAGAATCCGGTGAAAAAGAATATTGCGGTATTTCTTCAGTTTCTTTATAATGCTGCATACAAGCCCAATTTCCGCCTTCTTCGTCACCGCCAATAATCAGACGCACCCGTTTATTTAGCGGAACTTTGGCATCTTCGAGGGCTTTTAAGGCGAATAAAACGACCATCGTGAGGCCTTTATCGTCCAACGTTCCGCGCCCGTAAATTTTATCACCGTCAATGGTCAAATCAAAAGGCGGCACTGTCCAGTCATCGCCAACCTCGACCGTATCAATATGAGTGATGGCGGCCACCATTTCCGAACCTTCTCCGATTTCTAAGTAACCACAATAACCATCGCAGTTTTTAGTTTTAAAACCAAAACGTTCGCCAAGCGCCAAAACGTAATTAATGGCCTCATTGATATTTGTCCCCAATGGCGCTTCCGGCGTAATTGCTCCGGCATTGCCATTGATGGTCTTTATTTTTAATAACCCCCGCAGCGCATCCAATAATGCTTCCTGATTAAAAGGCATTGTCATTTTCATCTCCATTTCCTCGTATTGATCGTTAATTGCAACGGTTAAACAATCGTGGTTTTGAGTTCAGTTTTCATTGTACCAAACTTTCCAATGCTTTCGCGATAATATCAAAATTTTTCTTCATACTTTTAATACTCCAGTATTCGTCGGTCTGATGACAGGTGTTCGGTTCCTCCGGGAAACGCCCCCCAAAAGCCACGGCATTATCAAAGGCCCGGGCATAGGTCCCGCCGCCAATAACTTTAGGCCCGCTTTTATCACCGGTGTAATCTTCGTATATTTTTTGCAGCACCTCAACCAGATAACTTTCTTTATCAAGATGTAATGGCGCCATATCATAATTAATGTTAACGTCAAATCCCAGCGGACGCACCGCTTGAGCAATGCGATTACGGATATCGGCTCCGTTCATCGTAACGGGATATCGGATATCACATTTTAACACCGCTTTATCCTGATTGACATTAGCAATTGATGGGTTTATGGTCAATTTTCCCGATATTTCATCTTCAACATCAATATTCAAACCTTCTGATGATGCAATCTCAACGAGATCCAGAAAAGGATGTTCCACCCCCAACGTTCTTAACTTCTGCGTTAACAGAAACATCGCATTAATCCCTTCCTGCGGTTGTGAAGCATGGGCAGGCTTCCCGATACTCTCATAAACGGTATCACGGACAATAGCCTTGGCATAATCGGGAACCGTATTAATCTGGCTGCCACTAAAAAAGCCCAATTCCGGAATCGTCGGCTCCAGCTTTTTTTTGATACAAACATTTAAGATTCCCTTTTCGGCAAAAATAGCCGGATATCCGGAATCGGGTGAAAAAGCATAGGTTGGCGGTTCTTCCGTCAACTTATAATGATTCATGCAATGCCACTCCTCGCCTTCTTCATCCCCGCCGATAATCAGACGAACCCGTTTATTTATCGGAACACCGCTTTCAGCCAGCGCTTTCATCGCATAAAGGGCGACCATGGTTGGTCCTTTATCGTCGATTGTTCCCCGACCATAAGCTTTGTCTCCGTCAATCGTCAGATCAAAAGGGTTAACCGACCAGCCCGTTCCCACCGGAACCGTATCCACATGGGTAAGGATACCAATCATTTCCTCACCTTGTCCCATTTCAATATAGCCACAATAACCATCGCAATTTTTTGTTTTAAAACCAAAACTTTTTCCGAGTGCCAGAACATAGTTAATGGCATTGTTGATTCCTATGCCCAAGGGTGCTTCCGGGACAATCGCTCCGGCATCGGCATTGGTTGAATCAATTTGCAGCAGTCCCTTCAAATCACTTAACAGTTTTTTTTCGTTCAAATTATAATTCATTCGATTTAGGTTTTACCTCTCCAATATATTCAAAACGCTGCTGGCTTTTTCCATCACGTTCGATGGTTTCGTTCCACATCACTGCTGGCCGAACCCAAATTGTGCCAGCTCCGTACAATGGTCGATAAATCACCATCAACTCCAATGTTTCACTATGTGTTGCCACACCAATCACTTCATATTCATTTCCTTTAAAATGCCGATAACGTCCAAGTTTAATGGTTTTCTGTTCCATAATATCACGCTTTCACTTTTTTCTTTCTTCTTCCCGTAAATCGTGATATTATATATGAAGATTCTTAAGAAAACAACAAAAATTCGGGACTGATTTAACCACTCTCAAAAATCTATCATTGATCCCGTTGACAATTCAATCGGCTATTGCGAAATCAAAAATCGCCTAAAATTTTCAGCCCTCTGCTTTCAACAACCAGCCGTGAGGTTTATGACTACTTTCGCAATTATTTAAGTGATTCAAAATAAGGAGATTTATTATGAAGCAATGTTTTTCTTGTGGTATTGATCTTGACGATGATGAAGTTTATGAAGTAAAAGGTAAAATTTTTTGTGACGATTGCGCCCTCGGCCAACATAAATTCACGCAAAGCTGTGACCCCAGTGCGGTGCTTAGCGCTAAACTTGATCGCCAGCGTTCGGGACATATTGGAACCCAGGGTTTAACGCCGCGTCAAAAAGAGTTTTATGACTATATAAAGGAATGTAATGGTGTCACACTTCCTCAATTTGTTGCCAAATTCGGCCTTAGCGCTGAAGAGATCAGTTCGGACTTAGTTGTTTTAAGACATGCTGAACTGAGTAAAGGACAAAAACGAGACGATGGTGTTTATTTTGTCCTTTGGGAATCCTGATGCTTAAATTTCAATAACCAATCACAATAAAAAATATGCTAACCTGATTTATTATTATCGTATAATTTAACATAAAGGAGTTTATTATGAAAACGAGACCAGAAATTAAACTCATTGCCAAGCAGAACTTTTCCGATAATTACTGGATCAGTGTTGGTGCGACCATTTTAGCCTTTATCGTAATTGGTGCCGCTTCTGGCGTTTCCACATTTATTATGGGACTGGGGGCCCTTTTAGTTGGCCCTCCAATGATGGTTGGTTTGCAGTATTTTTCCCTTTGGGTTTACCGCGGTGATGCACCGACTCCAACAATTGAAGATATGTTTAAAATTGGTTTTTCCGGTTATGGCCGAAAATTAGGTGGCATGCTTTGGATGGAATTATTTGTTTTTCTTTGGTCACTACTTTTGGTTATCCCCGGTATTATCAAAGCCATCGCCTATTCTTTCACCCCCTATATCCTGGCTGAATATCCTAACGTCCCCGCTACCGAAGCCATTCGAATCTCGATGCGGATGACCCAAGGTTATAAAGGTGATATTTTTATTATGTCCTTAAGCTTTTTAGGATGGTTTTTGCTAAGTAGCTTAACGGCGGGTCTTGTGGGAATTTTTTATGTGAACCCCTATTTTTATACCAGTATGGCCGGTCTTTATGAAGAATTAAAAGAACACGCCCTTCAAAACGGCGTCGTTAGTTTGGACGAATTGGGTTAAGTTCTCCCCCAGATGGAAGATTAATTCTTCATCTGGGGGTTCATTTTTCTTAAATCTTCCCATCACTCTTATCCGCTTTTTTATTTTTCATCAATTCATTCAAATCATCGGCTTTTTTTTGGGCATCCGATCGGGCGTAAAAATAAAATGCAATGGTATGGAGGATAACTGTCAAAATCAGCATCCCCGGTATCCACGGCGCAATCAAATTAAACATTTGCCAAGAAAACAACCGCACTGCCACTAATCCGCCAAGCATGTTTAAAACTGACGCTATCAGAATATTGATACTCGGCTTAAGTGTCAGATAGTTCCATAAAACGCTGTAGAGGACCCCAAACATCAGCCCAAAAATCGCCGCAATTCCGATAACATTCCAAAGATACGTCATCCGAATGCTCTGATCATTTAAAAATACTGTCATTAATACTGTAATCCAAATTAATGATAACGTAAATACCTGAAAAAACGATGCTCTTAAATTTTTTATCATAATAAAGCCCTCCTAAAATCATTGATATAATATCTGCTAATAAAATAGCGACTACCATCACTCAATGTCACTTCGATTCTGGCATTGGTGGTGTTGACAAATTCTTTAACTTCCCGGATATTCACTATCGTCTGATTATTGATCCGGATGAAGCCATCCTCACTAAAATCTGCTTCCGCAGCTTTTAACCGCTTCTTATACAAATACATCTCGCCCGTTTTTAGTCGCAAATTGCACATTCGCTCCTCCGATTCAATGGCCAGAATTGAATCCATCGAAATTTGAATATTCCGGTTGTTGAGCCCATTAATCGCGGTGATTTTTTTTTGATTTTTCTCAATCAGTGCTTCAATTTTATTTTTTACTGCGTTTTCATTGGGATGCGTAAAAATCAAGGCGATATTTTTTTCCATCTGGGGATCTGTTTTAAAAATGATTTTCATTCGTTTTCCTCCTATGCTTAAAATGATATCGCATAAAAGAAGCTAACGCGATGATTTTTCGTTTTGATGCATATTTTAGCTGTTTTGTTTCACACGATAAGCAGGTTTTTAATTCTATTCATAAACATTCATTCAGAGTCATTACTCCGTTTTCTCTTTCACAAACGCTGAAATGGTCAACCTTTCAGCGCTATCCAAACAAAGACAAACATAAATAAATATGCAATCACTTTTTAAGCTTCTTTCATCCAGACATTACGGTCAGTTTCGGGTTTTAACCGCATCCTACTTTGCGGTGCGTAGGCTATCCCACCATAAACGCTGACCTGAAGGTTTTATATCATAATCAATTGACCGAACGCGCTCACACGCATATTCTCTTATCCACATGGTAAAAAATATTTTATTTTTTTCTGATTTCGGATATAATAATAATCATAAAAATTTTACATGTTGTAAATTATCGTTTTTTTTAATTTTAAAGAAAGGTTGGTGTCTTAATGCAGTGGTTTAAAAAAAGTCTGATTCGGCGTGTTGGCACCATCGTGATCGTTTTTATTGTTTCCGCTTTCTCAATTTTTGGCTTTATTTCGGTTTGGCTTACCAGTAATTTTTTTGAAGCCGAAAGTACCCGTGAACTCTCTAAAGATGCTTTACAGATCGCCACCGAAATTGATCAGTTTATTGGCCAAAACATTGCTATTGTCAATCAAATGAAAACAAATCAGGACTATCAGGCCATTACTGAAGACCTCACGACCCGAACGGAAAAACGACAACACCCCTTATTTGAGGTCGTTACTCAGGAGCTTCAGGCCATTAAATCCTCCAGTCCTAATATTTCGCTGGCTTATATTGGCATTACCAAATCGAATGACGTTATTTCATCGACTTATGACTTTGATCCCCAACCAGATTATGACCTGAATAACCGAATCTGGTATATGGAAGCTTTGCGCTCCCGTAAAATTACCGTCACCAGCCCATACATTGATATTGTCACCAACAAAATGGTTGTTTCCATCATTACACCGATTTTAAAAAATAGTGCGGTCATTGGTGCCATGGGTATTGACCTGCAGGTTTCTGATCTTTATAAACTGATGGATACTTATCAGGTCAGCAATAATGGTTATACCTTGTTACTGAATAAAGATGGCTCTATTTTTTATCAACCGGAGCTTGACAATGCAGCGAATCCCAATGATTCCTTTGCTTATCTGAATCTCTATAAAGACGAAATTACTTCGGGAAACAGCGGCATCATCGACTATACGAACAATAATTATTCCAGCTATATTGCTTATGTCCCAACCGCATCTTCCAATTGGATTGTGGTGACCGTCATTCCCAAATCGGAAGTATTAAGCCCCTTAACTCATTTCTTTTATCCGATTATATTTTTGGCCCTTTTATTATTGATCTTGATCTCGCTTTTTATTAAAAACATGACCAATCTTATTTCTGCACCGATCATTACAATTTCTAAGGCAGTAGAAACTTTCAGTAATGGTGATCAGGAAATTAATTTACCCGAAACACTGCGTTCCCGCGAAGACGAAATTGGCATTTTATCCAATGGACTCCACCAGATGAGTCAGCGAATCAGTGATTATATTGAGAAAATTAAAATCAACAATGCCACTCTCAATCAGGAGGTTGAAAAACGAAAAGGCATCCAATCTCGGCTGGAACTCATTTTAGAATTACTGTCCGGTACTGACGAAGGTATCTTTATACTAAACGATGAATTTTTTTGCATCTATCATAATACCGCTTTTTCCGGTATTATCGGCTTACCTGATGCCGATCTCAATTCCCTCGACTTACTGGAAAATGAAATTCTGATCAATGATAAGCTGCTAAAAAGTCTGCAATCCACTCCGGTTTGGTCCGGTGAAATAGAGTATACCCAACGACAGGGCGAAACACTTTTTCTCTTTTTAAAAATTAGGCTCGTCAAAAATTGTAATTTTGATTTTTATATTGGCAATGTCACCAACCTGACTGCTCATAAAAAAATCGAAAAAGACATTTATTATTTAAAATATTTTGATCATCTGACCAAACTTAATAATAAACTGTTTTTGGATGAATCTGGTGCTAAACTTATTAATTCGGATATCAATCATACGGCCAACCATGCCTTAATCCTGATTAACATTGACAATTTTAGAATTATCAATGAAGCCAAAGGTTTTGATTTTGGCAACAAAGTGCTCATTACTATGGCAAATCGACTCGCGAAGTTAACCACTAATGAAGATCTTCTGGTTCGTTTGGGTAATGATGAGTTTGGAATTCTGAAAACCCATATTGATTCCAATGACAGCCTTTATGAATATATCCTTGACTTAAATAAAAACATGAGCCAGGCGCTTTTAATTAATGATGAAGAACTGATTGTCGATGTCAGCATGGGCATCAGCCTTTACCCTAATGATGCTAACCATTACGCCAAACTTCTAAAAACCGCGGCTTCGGCGTTGAACACCGTTAAAGCAAACAAAGGACAAAGTTTTGAATTCTATGATAAAGAGATCAATAATCTTTCGATCTACAAATATGAAATTCAGCAAAAACTCAGAAACGCCCTTAATAATAATGAATTCGTTCTGTATTACCAACCTCAGATCGATATGATCACCAACGAAATTGTTGGTATGGAAGCCTTGATTCGCTGGAACAGCCCTACTGGAATGATTCAACCAGGCAATTTTATTTCCATCGCCGAAGAATCGAATCTGATTATTCCCATTGGCGAATGGGTCCTTTTAACGGCCTGTCAATTTGGAAAAAAACTCGAATCGCTGAATTATGCGATTCCGATTGCGGTCAACCTTTCGATGCTCCAATTCAAATCAAACTATATCAACGAATTAGTCGAATCGATCTTAACCAAAACCGATCTTCCACCAAAACTTTTAGAACTGGAAATAACTGAAGGAATTTTAATGGCTAATGAAAAAGAATGCGAATCAATTTTAACCGTATTTCATAACATGGGTATCCAGATTTCGATTGACGATTTTGGCACCGGTTATTCTTCGCTTAGTTATTTAAAGAAATTTGCTGTTGATAAAATAAAAATTGATCGTTCTTTTATTAAAGGCATTCCCCAATTCGATAATGGTACCATTGCCAAAGTTATCATTGAATTAGCACGCAATTTCAACCTTAAAGTTATTGCTGAAGGGGTGGAAACGGAAGCCCAAATTGATTTCTTACTCAAAAATAACTGTTCCACAGCACAAGGTTTTTATTACGCCAAACCCCTGAACGAAGAAGCGCTGATTGATTTTATCAAAAACTTAAAAAAGGAGAATCGTTAGTAACGATTCTCCTCCATCCTCATTTGCTCGTTGCCAACGGTAAAACGCTGGCTAAAACCAGCTGGATCACGACAGGTCATTGCCTCACTCATAACGCAAACACCTTTTGCACCGGTCATTAGCGTCACCTTATAATTATTCTGATCAATCCCGCCAACGCCCCAAACCGGTATTTTTACCGCATCACACACTTCTTTCAAAAAACGTAAACCCCGGGCCGGAAGGCCTTTTTTGCATTCCGTCGGAAAAACATGACCGGCGATTAAATAATCGGCACCTGCTGCTTCAGCTTCTTTGGCCTGATCAACAGAGTGAACGGATACCCCAACTTGCTCAAATTCACGAATAAATTCTCTATTTTCGCGCAGTTTTTCAATCGATACTTGAATGTTTTCGACCTTTAATTGCTTAGCAATTTCTAAATTCTGATTGATAATCAAACTTACTTGGTGTCGATCACAAATTTCTTTAACTTTAATTGCTAAATCCTGAAACGCTGCACGCTCTAAATCTTTTTCTCTTAACATCATTGCAGTGGGTTTTCCTTGTGCCAATTGATCGATTCGATTCAAAAAATCATCCTGACACAATTTCCGGTTGGTGATACAAATCAACATTTTGCTCTCCTTTTCGATCTTATTGATAGGTCATTGCGAAATTAAAAAACATCGAACAACGGTTGCTTTGGGTGCAGTTTTCACAAATAATTTTGTAACGTGTCGGCGAACAGTTCATCGAACTGTCCGCCGTACCGTGTAGAAATTGTTTCGTGCGAAACTGGGCCCAAAGCTCACGGTATTTTCGCAATTGCCTAGATCTTATTGGCGCTAGCACAAGGTCGCCAGCGTTTATCTTGTTACAATTTCCAATTCGATCTTTTCAAATAACCATATCATTAAAAGTTTACGGTATATTTCTTTATTATAAGCAGCTAGCGAATCTTACACAACTACTTTTTCTTTACTCGCGGTTTGTTTTCTATACCCGAATGTAATCAGAATATACCGGTTGCAATCCCCGTGTTAAAATCATCTGGTGCACTGCAGGGACACTGCGGGGATCAGAAATCTCAAACTGCTCATCGCCTTTATCTTCCTGTTCATGTCCGCCAACCCCGACTCGCACTCCCGCCGAAATTTTTGTTGCCACCATCCCAATAACATGATCCCGAAAACCAGCCCGTTCGCGGGTTGAAATCGTAATTCCGGCATACGGCATAAATAAGCGATACGCTAACATCACCTGTAGTAATTGCCGCTCATGAACATCGTTAGGATTATTATCAGCGTTATTAATAAAAGGTCTGATTCGCGGGGTTGAAAAACCAATTTCGGCATGAGGGTATTTTTGCTGAATCAAATAAGCATGCAGACCCGTTGCAAAAGCATCTTTTCTAAAATCATCTAAACCGAGCAATGCTCCAAAAGATACGCCCCGCATACCGCCCATTAAGGCCCGTTCCTGGGCATAAAAGCGATATGGAAAAACACGTTTAGGACCACTTAAATGAACCTGCTCGTATTTTATGCAATTATACGTTTCCTGATAAACGGAAACAAAATCGGCCCCACATTTCCTCAGATAAGCATATTCATCTGAATTTAAGGGGTAGATCTCAATCCCCACCGTTGAAAAATATTTGCTCGCCAGTTTAACGCCGGCCCCAATATATTCAACCCCGGAATGATGTCGGGACTCACCGGTTAAAATCAAAATTTCTTTTAATCCCGTTTTAGCAATCGTCTTAAGCTCTTGATCCATTTCCGCCATCGAAAGCTTTCCGCGGCGAATTTTATTTTTACAATTAAATCCACAGTATACACAGTTGTTTTCACAATAATTTGCTATATAAAGCGGTGTAAATAGACAAATATTATTGCCAAAATGCTTTCTTGTTTCGCTCCCGGCTTTTTTTGCCATTTCTTCTAAATATGGTGTCGCCGCCGGGGATAATAACGCCCCAAAATCTTTAAAGGATAATTGCTCTTTACTCAATGCTTGTTCGACATCGCGCTTGGTGTCGTTAAAATAGTCATAGTTATCCACATGTTTTAAGACTTTATCCAACAGATCTGAGGGAATCATCTCCATCTCTTTATGATAAACCATTGGGTCCGTTCGTTTTATTGACATCGCTATTCCTCCAAAAATCCCGTTAACGGACTCGATGCTTCTGCCGCTCCCGTCAATACCCGGCCAAGTCCTGCCAGATAAGCATTTCGGCCGGCTTCAATCGCTAAACGAAAGGCTTTGGCCATTAAAGGGATGTTTTCGGCCGTGGCTACGGCGGTATTGCACATCACCGCATCCACCCCCATTTCCATTGCTTCACAAGCCTGTGACGGCCGTCCAATTCCGGCATCAACAATGATCGGAACCATAATTTCCGCGACTAAAATTTGAATAAACGCTTTGCTGCAAAGTCCTTTATTGCTGCCAATCGGGGCTGCCAAGGGCATCACCGCCGCGGCCCCGGCATTAACCAGCGCTCTGGCCACATTCAAATCGGGATACATATATGGCATCACAATAAAACCTTCTTTGGCTAAAATCTCCGTTGCCTTGATGGTTTCATAATTATCGGGAAATAAATATTTAGAATCCTTAATTACTTCCACTTTGATAAAATTGCCACAATTGATTTCCCGCGCCAGTCGAGCAATTGTTACCGCTTCTTGCGCCGTTCTGGCTCCGGAGGTATTTGGTAATAAGGTTACTTGGGGAGGAATATATTCCAAAATATTTTCTTCCCCTTTTAAATTAGCCCGTCTCAGTGCCAGTGTTACGATCTCGGCCCCACCATTTTCCACCACTGCTTTCACCATTTCCAATGAAAACTTTCCTGATCCTAAAATAAACCGTGAATTAAAAGGGTGTCCCCCAATCACTAACTGATCTTTCATCTGCTCTCCTTATTTTTATTTAAAACTCTACCTATTAAACATTACCGACGCGCCTCTTAACCGTCTGCTTAGTGCTTTCAACCACCACCAACAAAACGAACAACTTCCAAGGTATCTTCGTCGCAAAGCATCACTGTTTCATACGTTGGTTTCGGGACAATCGTGCCATTATGTGCCACCGCAAGGGTGGTCAGATCAAATTTATGTGTTTCCAGAAAATTTTTTAAACTTTGTTTTTGGGTTATGGTAATCACTTTTCCATTAACTTTCATTTTTAATTACTCCTTTCTAACAACTGCTTTTTAAACGCAAAAAAGCACAAAATGCGATTACACCCTTTTGGTGGTGTACCCCATTTTGTGCTTCAATTGAGTAATCTGATTTTATTATATTAGCAATTTAAAGTCAAGTTACAATTTTTTATTTTCCTTATCGCCTAGTATAAGCATTGTAAGCTGCCATTTTACTTTTATCTTCTTCAATCTCCATGATTTCATTTTTTAAATCTTCCAACCGCGCCACCAATGAATTGACTTCCTCATCATCAACTAAGCGATCGGTTATTTCTTTTTTAATTCCCAAGGCCAAAAGCTGATCATCTTTTTCTTCATATTCTTTTTTTAAAATTTCTAAGGTCGCTTCACAATTAATTAATTGTTTTTTTATCATCCGCATTACGCGCATATCATCATAATTTTTTAATATTGTATCCATTTGGGTTCCTCTACCTTCCTGAAAGTTTTTATTTCACTTACAGTTTAGCATAGCTCTTAATGGAAATACTTATACTAACCCGAAAAATTTTTGCCGATTTTTTTGCCGATTTTCTTGTCAATTTTTCAAATTCATCTTTTTACATTAATTTACATCTTTTTAACCCCTAAGTCTTTCTTTTTAAGATAATTTATGCTCTAATAGGGTATGTTAATGTTGTAAATAAATGAAAATTACAAGGAGGTATAAAAATGAATGAAGAGTTATTAGAATTAATTAAAAATAAAAAAGGGTTTATCTGTGATATGGATGGCGTCATCTATCATGGCAATCGATTGTTACCCGGGGTAAAAGAATTTGTTAACTGGCTTTATAGTGAGGATAAAAACTTCCTCTTTTTAACCAACTCCAGTGAACGATCCCCGATTGAATTAAAAGAAAAACTTGCCCGACTGGGTTTAGAAATTGACGAAAGCCATTTCTATACCAGTGCTTTGGCCACAGCCAAATTTTTAAAAGCTCAATCACCTGGCTGTTCAGCCTATGTTATCGGCGAACCGGGTTTAGTTAATGCCCTCTATAATGCCCAAATTACGATGAATGACGTCGATCCCGATTATGTTGTTTTTGGCGAAACCCGTTCTTATAATTATGATAGCGTTCTTCGTGCTGTAAAGCTTGTTCAAAATGGTGCTAAACTAATTGCCACCAATCCTGATTTAACGGGTCCGACCGAAGATGGCATTGTTCCAGCCTGCCGCGCCTTTGTCGCTCCGATCGAACTGGCCACCGGCAAAGCCGCTTATTATATCGGCAAGCCGAATCCTTTAATGATGCGTACTGGGATCAAACTACTTGGGGTTCACAGCGACGATGCCCTTATTATCGGCGACCGCATGGATACCGATATCATTGCCGGGATCGAATCCGGTTTAACTACTTTTTTAGTCCTCAGTGGTGTGTCCACCCGGGAAACAGTTAATGAATTTCCCTATCGTCCCAATTATATTCTAACGGGAATTGACGAGATTGTCACCGGACTTGGTTTACAATAAAAATTTCCACAATCAAAAATAAGCTGAGTAGATTTCCAAACGGATCTTTATGATCTTGAAATCAACCCAGCTTTTTTTATTTTAGATGATCCTTTTTAACTGAACAAGATGGTGCTTCTTCATTTTGTGCTGCTTTTTGTTCTTTTTTGATCAAATAATAAGAAGCCGCCCCGGTAACAATTAATAATCCGATCATTGCGATGACAATCGTTGCTATTCCCCAATGCAGTTGCAGTGCCGCAACCTGGTAAGTCCCAATAAATCCAAATATCATAAAAGCTCCGGCCGAAATCAACTTAACTGTCCGTTCTGGTATTTTTCGGCATAAAACCACGCCGACGATAATCCCAATTCCATCGGCGATCAACATCCCGGTAGTTGTTCCAATCAAAATGCCAAGTGGACTGTCGGGAAATTTTGTCGCCAGTGCAATCGTGGCTAATTGGGTTTTGTCGCCCATTTCGGCAATAAAAAAGGCAATCGCCACCGTAATAATGGGACCAAACTTTGTCACGCGATTTTCTTCACCATCCAACTTGTCCCCTCGAATTGTCCATAACCCAAAAAATATAAACGACAACGAAGCAATCCCCTGAATCCAAGTTTGGGCGCCGTCAAATCGGGTGATATAGTTTCCCACTGCCACCGCTAACGCATGGTTAAACACGGTGGCAATAAACACCCCCATCATCACCTTGGAAGCTTTGTACTTGGTCGCAAAAGCCATCGCCAACAGTTGCGTTTTGTCCCCCATTTCGGCCAATACAACGGTCCCCGTTGCAAATAAAAAAGCAATAAAACTAGAATACATTTTTTATCCTTTCACCCGTATTTAATCAGCGCCGCCTTTTCCAAAATAAAAAGACTTTTAGCGTAATTCACCATTAATGAACTACGCTAAAAGTCTCGTTACCAGAATCGGCTACAAAGCCAGGTGACAAATCACCAGTATGTTGACTTTGTATAACAACTACTCCCTTTTAACACTTTATATTATACCTAAAATGTTAAAAACTGTCAATAAAAAAGCTGGAAGGCGAAGAGACCCTTCCAGCCGTTATTGTTTTTTAAAAAATCGATTCAATCAATTTTTTGGTGTAGTCTTCTTGGGGATTCATAATAATCTGATCCGGTGTGCCTTGTTCCACCACCTGACCATGATGCATTACCAATACCCGATCACAAACTTCCTGTACCAAAGCCAAATCATGGCAGATCATCAGTTGGGACATCCCCGACTCATTTTTAAATCGCGTCAGCAGTTTGACAATCTGCGCTTGTACCGTCACATCCAGGGCACTGGTCGCCTCATCGCAAATCATCAATTGCGGTTTAATAGCAATGGCTCTCGCAATCGACGCTCGCTGGCATTCTCCACCACTAACCTGATGGGGATAGCGGTCAGCAAACGTTGCTTCCAACCCGCAGATTTTAAGATATTCGATCGCTTTAAGTCTGGCTTGGGTTCGACTGACACCCTGGTTAATCATGCTTTCCATGATGCCCTCACCCAGCTTGATCCGAGGATTAAAGGAATCCACCGGCATCTGAAAAACCATTTGAATATCCCGGTAAACGGCCCGCTGAGCTTTTCCTTTGAGACCGGTGATGACTTCTCCATTAAGTAAAATTTCACCCTCGTCGACTGACTCTAAACCGGTGATCATTTTAGCCACCGTGCTTTTTCCGCTACCACTTTCGCCAACCAGTGCCAAACTCTCGCCTTTGTGAATTTCAAAACTGATATTGTCTACTGCAGGAATGCTTATTTTTCCTTTAGTATAGGTTTTTTTTAAGTTCCTGACTTCTAAAATCACACTCACCGTTCACCTTCTTCGAATTCTCGGCACAGCCTGAATCAGCTCTCTGGTATATGCTTTCTGGGGATGATCAATGACATCCCGGGTATTCCCATATTCAACCACTTTGCCTTTACACATCACTGCCACCTTATCAGCCATATGAGAAACCACGCCAATGTTATGCGTAACGATCGCAATTCCCGTTCCAAATTCATCCCGCAGCGCCATCATTTCCTGAACCACTTGAGCCTGAACGGTTACATCCAAAGCGGAGGTTGGTTCATCGGCCAAAAGCAAATCCGGCTCCAGAATCATCGCCATCACAATCCCTACTCGCTGATTCATTCCGCCCGATAACTCAAAGGGATAACTATTTAAAATTCGGTCACAATCTTTCAGGTTAATTTTATTCAACAGCTTTTCGGTCCGCTTTTTAACCGCTTCACGATCTTTAAATCCGTGCTGTTCCATGGTTTCATAAAGTTGATCACCAATGGTTCGAATCGGACATAAGGCACTGCCGCAGTTCTGAAAAATCATCCCCATTTCCGGACCACGTATTGTCCGAAGTTTTTCATCCCCAAGTTCCAGCACATTGTGTTCCTTATAGAAAATCTTACCTTTATTAACCAAACCGGCCGGGTCTAGAAGACCCATCGCCGCTTTGATCAGAGTACTTTTTCCGCTGCCAGACTCCCCAACAATACCAAGAATCTCGCCCACTTTCATATCTAGGTTAACATCGGTAACCATCGGTTCACCGTTATAGGATATTTCGACATTTTGCAGTTTTAGTAATGTTTCTTGCATACTTTCTTCCTTTTGATCGGAATTTTTTATTCATTGATATCAAGATCAGCCGTAATTTCATAATAATCGGAGGGATGCGCTGTAAGCCCGGTCACACCTTTTTTCATAACAAAGGACATTTTTAAATGCGATGCATAAATATAAGCATTGTCGTCTAAAATCTGTTGTGAAATTTGCACGGCCAGATCACTTCGTTTTTGGGTATCAAATTCATTTCGTAACTGCGCAACTAAAGCTTCGACATTATCGTTATGATAATGTCCATTGTTATAATCGGAGCCATCAATAACATGAGTCGTGAAATAATATTGTGGATCTCCTGTTGGAGCCGTGACAAAAGCGTTGGCAAATACATCATAATCTCCAGCTTTTAAGAAATCTTTATAACTGTCCGTCGCATTAACCTGAACATCAATGCCCACTTCTTTATAAGAGGCTTGAACCGATTCAGCCAACAGTGGCAGTTCCTGTCTGGAAATATAGGTCAACCATTTAATTGACAACTTCTGACCATCTTTTTCGCGGATCCCATCGCCGTCCGCATCAACCCATCCGGCCGCTTCCAGCACTTTTTTAGCCCCTTCGAGATCATAATCGCTCGCTTTAACCGCATCACCACCAAAACTGAAGTTGGCTGGGAAAGGACCAATCGCCGGCGTTCCATTCCCCTTTAATAACACCTTGGTAAACCCGTCTTTATCGATACTCATCGCCATTGCTTGACGAACTGCATCATCTTTAATCACAGCTGAATTGTAATTCAGTGCCGCCTGATAAACCCGGGAAGTGTTGGTTGAACTAATAGTATAGTCCTCATTATTCTCAAACAGTTCCAGACTGGCATAGGGCAACCCTTGAGTTGCATCAATTTCACCACTTTGCATCGCCATCGTCAAGGTATCACCATCAAGAATACTCTTTACATTGACGGTACCGACTTTTGGTTTGCCACCCCAGTAATCCATATTCGCTTCCAGATTAATTTCGCTATCGGTGACTTTTTTAGCTACATAAGGACCTGTCCCTACTACATTTTTATCAGCGGTCACGCCTGCTTCCATGTCGATAATGACACCATAAGGATCACATAAGTAATTGACCAAAGCTGGCGACTTGATTTCGGTAGTAATCGTGATACTTTGTCCATCGGCTGTAATTGATTTAATCTGTAAATCTTTAGGCGCCCGATCATGAACCGTAATCAAGTCTTCCAGACAAGCCTTGACTGCTTCCCCCGTCATTTTCTTGCCATTTGAAAAGGTTACGTCATCACGCAGATTAATTTTTACTGTATAATCGTCCAGCTGTTCAAAATCAGTCGCCAGCCACGGTTCCAGTTCCATCGCTTCATTAAATTTAAAGAGAGTTTCACCCACCCCATAGCGAAGCGCTGACCAACCACTGTAGGCCTCATGCGGATTTAAGCCCGCATTTAAATTAGATACACTGTAGGCAACCGTGCCATAATTAAATACCTTTTCTTCGGCATTTTTGGTGCTTGCCGTCGTTCCACAGCCGGATAACATTCCGGCAACCAATACCCCTGTTAACATTAATGTCAACATTTTGCTTTTCTTTTTCATTTTCTCCTCCAATTCAATTTTTCTTTTTTGGTGTTGGGGTCCAAGACATCTCTGACCGTATCACCCAATAAATTAAATAACATCACCGCTATAAAAATAGCACAACCAGGTGCTAGAATTACCCAAGGAGCTGTCTGTAACATACTCCGACCATCACTCATCATCGATCCCCACTCGGCGATCGGTGGCATCGCACCCAACCCCAGAAAAGACAATCCTGCCAGTTCCATCATCATCGTCCCAATATCCAGCGTTGCCGTTATCAAAATTGGACCGATTATATTCGGAAGGATATGCTTAAAAATAATCTTTGTCGGGCGCGAACCACTAAGTTTGGCCGCCGCAATATACGGCATATTTTTAATTGATAAAACCTGTCCTCTGGCCAACCTGGCAAACTTTGGCCAGGAGATACAAGCCAATGCGACCACCGCATTGATAATGCCGCCTCCTAGTACACCAGCAACAGCAATGGCAAAAACCATCCCGGGAAAGGCCAAAAAAATATCCGACACCCGCATGATCAATGAATCGATTTTACCGCCCTGATACCCGCAAAACAACCCCACTAGAGTTCCCCAAACCGTGATCATTCCCACCAGCACCAACGCTGAATAAATGGTTGTTTGTCCACCCATAATCACGCGCGACAACATATCCCGACCATAACGGTCAGTTCCTAATAGATGTTCTTTACTAGGCGATTGCAAAGCACTCATCAGATCCTGGGCATATGGATCGTATGGCACTAGCTGTGCTGCAAAAGCAGCGATAAAAAGCAGCAATGCCACCATTCCCATAAAAATAAATAACTTGATCATGATTCGGTCTTGCCTTTTTTGATGGGTTCTAACCTTGATTGGTTCGGTTTTAATTGTTGTTAATTCCATCCTTAAACCTCCTGTTCCAATCGAATTCGGGGATCGAGATAATGATAAATCAGATCCGTAATCAGATTGACCAGAACATAAATAAGCGCCATCCAGATTACATAAGCCTGAATCATCGGATAGTCCCGCATCATAATCGAATCCACCGCCAGTTTACCAACACCATCCCACATAAAAATAGATTCGATAATGGCAGTACCGCCCAGCAACGATCCAATCGATAGGGCCAGCAAGGTGATAATCGTCAGCATTGAGGATTTTAGCACACTGGCATATAAAACCACCGATTCTTTCACCCCTCGGGCGCGCGCCCCAAAAACATAAGGCTTATTTAATTCATCTAAAACCGTTGTTCGAACCTGCCTGGTATATTTCGAAGACATGGCAATCGCCAAGGTTAGCGTTGGTAAAACAATACTCTTTAAACCGCCGGTTCCCATCACGGGAAACAGCTTCAACTGTAATGCTAAAAAATAGATGAGCAACAATGAAACAAAGAATCCGGGAAGAGAATTGCCAATAAAACTGAGAAAACGAATCAGATAATCAATAAACCGGTTATGCCGAATCGCCGCTAAAACGCCAAAAGGGATGGAAATCAGAACCGTCAGGATAATAGAAGTTAACGTCAGAAAAATGGTAGCCGGCAATTTTGAAATAAACGTCTCAAAGACCGGTTTATTAGAAATATAGGAGACCCCCATATTTCCGGTGACAACCCCTCCCAACCATGATGTATATTGAATAATAAATGGCTGATCCAACCCCAATTCATGCCGTTTTTCCGCTTTTATTTCTTCGGATACGCCACCACTGGCATTGTCATACAAAGCATCTACCGCATCCCCTGCGGCAGTCTGCATCAACGTAAATGACAACAATGTAATCCCCAGAATAATTGGTATCAGCTGTAATAAACGTTTACCGATATATTTTCTCATTCTATGTTATCCCCTTCTCGCATCGCTCTTTCATCTGCTGTTAATTTCTCTTTCTGATGTATGATCAATCCGTCTTTACCTGTTTCTTTATTTAATCCGTTAAAAGGTCTGCTTCATTTCTTAGTAAAATAATAATAACTGTATTTTTTTACTTAATTTTCAACTTCACCATAAACAACCATTGCTTCATTTTTTAAAATACATAATGAACTAATCTGAAAAAGAATCACCCCGTCATATTTCGCCTGGCATCT
This sequence comes from uncultured Acetobacterium sp., assembly GCA_965140355.1. Classification (GTDB taxonomy): domain Bacteria; phylum Bacillota; class Clostridia; order Eubacteriales; family Eubacteriaceae; genus Acetobacterium. The sequence goes on from OZ223194.1 coordinate 1,109,711, forward strand.
TTGCAATACCTTGCCAAAATAATCTTTAATCACTCCTATTTCCTCACCTTTTTTAATCATTTCTCCAGCTTTTTTATGAGGGTACCAACAACCATTCACTGATGCATTTTCATAAACCACATTGTCTATCTCAACTTGCCCAGATTCGTAATTGTTTACCGTACCCTCAAGCACCGCTAAATGGCACAGCACATTTTTAACATCGGCTTTATAGAGCCTAACTTCCTCTTCAGACCACATTCCTTGACCGCCACGCTCAATCAAGATGCTGGGAATGCCACAAGAACCGGCATAATTATAAACCCCGCCCGTTGTCGTAAAGGATTTTACCAGGTATGGCACATTGACCTTTTGAGCCATAATTTTTGATTGTTCCACCACCTCTGGCGCCGCTGCGCCAAGATAATAAACGTAGGGGGTCAGGTTTTCGTAACCATCACCGGCATGCAGATCGATGTAAAAATCGATTTGACTGAGCACTGCCGTGGCCAGAAAATGACAGAGCTTATCACCCTCTGTCCCATTCGGATTACCGGGAAAAATGCGATTCAAGTTTTTTCCATCCTCGGCCACCACACTCATGGTTCTATTTTCAAAACCGCTGGTATTCACCGGATGAATCAAAATCAGGCAACCGCTAATTTCATCCGGTTGAATCTCGTCAGCTAATCGGATAGCCGTTTCAATCCCAGTATACTCCGCATTATGAACGCCTCCCGTTATTAAAACGGTTTTCCCTGCTTTATTTCCATTGATTAGAGTAACTGGTAATTTAATCGTCGTTTCTGGAACCCCAATAGTTCCCATCACTTTTTCCCCAGATCTGGCCTCTAGATGTCCTATTTTTATCACCACTCTATTCCTCCTCATTTTCGTCTTGCTTGATAACTATTTTATAAATCGATTAATGGCTTTGTTTATTTCCTCAATGGCTTGATGATCGCCGTCTTTTACCGCACTGACAATACAATGCTCAAGATGATCTTGAAGAATTATTTTCCCGGTATTATTAATCGCCGCTTTGACAGCTGATAATTGGATCAGAACTTCCGAACAATCCCGGCCAGACTCAACCATTTTCCGAACCGATTCTAAATGACCAATCGCTTTTGACAAGCGATTTAGTACCGCTTTTGAATGGGTATGATGATGATCTTTTTCGTCAATTTTAACCATTTGAGTCGTTGAATCGTTCTCATTTATATCGGTATAATTTTTAATCTGGGTCATTTTTACCTCCTTTTAAAGAATTTAAAAATAAAAAAAACTCCCCATCACGAAATAGACAAGGAGTTACAAGCACCACAAGATAAAAACTATCTTAAAAAACTTCTATCCATCTACCTATCTTTCTCGTAGGTCAACAACGAATCGTATTATAAGCAGGTCTTCTGGCTTGCGGATCATCATCTTAATTTCGCCTTCCCAGTGTCAAAAACACCAGTGACATTATGAAATCAGACTTCTCGCTTACAGCTGCGGGACAGCATGGGAATTCAACCCATTTTCCTATTCTCTGTTGAATTTCGATTCAACAGCACTCATAACTATTTATTCAATTACAAATTACTATGCCATAATTTGTTATTTCTGTCAAGATAGTTTAGTCATGTTTAATCCATTTTAGCTATTTTTTTTGCTAACTTCACGGCTTCTATCCCTTTTTTAAACACTAAAAAATATTTTCAAAAAAAACACGCCGAAATAAACCGATCTTCTGATCGAATTAAGCCTTCATGACCTCATTATATCCTCTTATATTATCTATATTTTCCCATAACATCTGCTCACTGTCAATTAAATCAAAATCATGATTTGCTTTTTTCATTTTTTAATACATTTGTGCATTTTTAAAATTTTTACTGCTATCAAATGCTGATTCTATTTCAATAATGGGGAAATATTTTTTTAATTTCTGATCAATCACACTGATCCATTGGTCACTGGCCGCCATCATCCCAATGATATATAAATTTTGCGGCAAATAACAATTTCTCATTCGTTCCGCTTTTGTTTTTTGAAAATTTTTGCTACCGTTATTTTTTTTAAACAAAAATAAAAGGTCAACCATAATTTGGTTTATATTTGCTCTTTTTATTTCACTGATAATAAAATAAAAATCATGATGCGGGTCATTTACCGCCTTTTGACAAAACTCAATAAATCCACATTGCTCCACCATTAAATCACTTGCTCTTTGGTTATGATCCGCAAAGTTTTTTTCAACTATCCAATTGTTTAATTCTAATAACAAAACGCTGCTTTCATCTTTTTCTTTTAATAACGAATAGGCCAATCGCTTGGCAAAATAACTTTTCCAAACTCCGGGATCACCTTGGATGATTATACTTTTTTGAATTTTTAAAAATCCAACCATCGCATCATATTTTTCTGAAGACATAAATACGTCAGCTAAAAATTCCCTTTTTGAATATGCCGCTACCTTTTTTTTCAATCTTTCCCGAAGTCCCCAAATCTCACTTGAAAATGATTTTCGATAAAATAAATCGTCACCTTTAGCAAAAGATTTGGAATCACTGCTCAGTTTTTGTAGGGTAAATCTAATTTCCGCCCGCCAATTTGGATTTTTTTCGATATTTATTATTTTTTTTCTTTTCATAATTTCATCCTGAATATCGGATAAGTGGGCCTCGCCGCCTAACTGCTTTAAGACCATCACAATTTCATCGGCATATAAAATTTCTTTCATAAAACGCTTTCTCCAGTAGGGTTCCTTTAAAAAACGCTTAATATCCTGTGGTTTATTGTTAAAAGTAAACTCGATAAGTTCCCGAGACATCCAATTCTTAGGATTTGCCTCTATTTTCCAAATACTTCTGATAAATGTAAAAAAATACCACTCTTTTACTGTATCAAATTTTGTCCAGCAGACATCAATTTTTTTTCCATTATAGTCGTTTTTTTTAATAATACCAACGGCCTTAATTTCCATAACTGAAGCAAGTTTTCCATTCGTACTGAATGGAATATTGTTTTTTTTATTATGGGTCGCTTTCAAGGCAATGCGATCACCAACTTTCATTTCATTAATCAGATCACTTGATTTATCCGAATGAGCGTTTTCCCAAAAACCGCCTTTAATAAAACATGATGGTTGTTGATTTCCACCATCAGAAAATTCACTTACGAACCAACTTGGTCTACTATCCATCATCTCTCCTTTTTAATTGTGTAATCTTCAGAAAGTAATTTAAATATCAACAAACAAAAAAAATGAGGCAGAATTCTCTTCTGAGAATGACTACCTCACGGGTTTATTCTTTTTTATAAGTCTAGTAAAACTAAAACCGCAATTTTTTATTTTTCCGCAAAAATCATAAACATAGGCGTAGATGCATAGTTGATCTGTTCCTCTTTATTCCAAACGAGCTCACTGATTTCCTGTTCAACCATAACCTTTTTAAAACCAGTGTTAATCAGTACGGCCGCATCCCATTGGGGACGCATGGTTCGACTTAAAGGTAGGTTTTTAGCGATTTCTTCCATTGTTTTAGTATCGGTGATTATATAATGGTCATTAATACCTTCTTTTTCAGAGTTAGCCCGGTCTTGATAATATTCTGAACGCTTTTCTTTGTCATAAAGATGTAAATACCAGTTGGCATCAAAGTTAAGCATTCTGCCACCCGGAGCTAGCACGCGATGCCACTCTTTATATGCCTGCTCCGGTTTTTCCAGATTCCAGGTTAAATTCCGGGTGACGATCAAATCAAAGGTATTATCCTCAAAATCCAGATAATGAGCATCCATCTGCATAAATTTAATGTCATTCTGATAAGATCCGGCATTTTTTTTCGCCTTATGCAGCATCGCATCAGTATAATCCACTGCTGTTACCTCATACCCGCATGACGCCATGGTGATCGCAAAAAAACCCGGTCCGGTGCCAATATCCAAAACTTTTAATTTTCGCCCAATGACAGCCGGTTTATGCCGATTGATCAATTCTTTCCAAACCGCCATTTTATAGCTATTCAATTCCGCTACATTGACCTCCGAATAGCCTTCTGAACGTTTATCCCAATAATTTTCCACTTTTTCAAGAATATTTTCCATAATTAATGTTTTCCCCCTAAATAAATTCGCAATTAAACACATTATTATTTTTAGCAAATAAAAAAGCCATGCCGAAATAAACCGATCTTCTGATCGAATTAAGTCTTCATGACTTCGTTGTATATACATGTATTCGTTTTTTTAATTTTCTCATAATCAATCTTATCTGTCAACTAAATTTTAATAACCTCCTTGTAAAATGTTGTTAGGGTAAAGGTTGAAAACCCCACCCGAATGTTCTTTGAAAATTAAAACTTATTGTTTGGATCAATCAGCGACACTTGGATTTTATTTTCCTAAACATCGTGCTAAAATCGCTTTGTCAGAGAGATCGATGTGCGTACCTCCTGGATCCCTTTTTATCAAAGGACTTATCCGTAAAAAAGCGTGTCACTCCACAAGGACGATTCGATGTTTAGCTGGTTGGGCTACCCTCGGGTGTTACCCGTTTCAAATGCAAGGTTGTCTAGCGTTCTTCTTTCGTGGATGCTCTGATTGATTAAACAGAAAGGCTGTGTTTTTATGTCTGAATTCTTAAATGATTTTGTCGTTGGCATTGACGTTTCCTCAGATTTTTCTGTGGTCGCCATGCTCGAGCCCAGCGGCTCACTGATTCGCAAGCCCTTTCGGATTGATCATAATCCGGCGGGTTTCAATAAGCTGCTCACAATCCTCAAAAAAGAAGAAGAGCGGCTGAAACAAAAGCCCATCTACTTTGTAGAATCTACGGGTATCTTTCATTTGCCACTCTTCTTCTTTTTGAAATCGAATGATCTCAAAGGATTTGTCCTTAATCCTCTATGTGTTCATTCTACCAAAAATTTCGACTTAAGAAAAGTGAAAAATGATGCAAAAGATGCCGAAGCCATTGCCAGGCTTGCTAAATTTCAGGATGTCAAATATTCGCTGGTTCCAGAACCTCAGATTCTTGCTCTGCGGATGTTGTTGCGTAAGTACTATGCCATTTCAGACATGCTCACCGATCTGTATCTGCTCTTTCCCGGTTATCCGGATGTGTTTAGTAATCCTTTTGGCAAGTCCTCACTGAAAATTCTCAGGGACTATCAAACGCCTCAGGACATTCTTTTGGAGAATCCGGATACGCTGGCCCAAATGATCGCCAAAAACAGTCGCAAAGGTCTTACATGGGGGCAAAAGAAAGTTGCCAAACTCCTTGATATGGCTACTCTCTGCTCGCACTACCTGCAAAGGCGATCCCATCAATCCCATTCTTCGGGATTATTATCAGAAAAAGTGCCTGAGCAAGAAGAAAAAAGTGGCTCTTGTTGCCGTCATGCATAAGTTGTTACATTACATCTTTGCGGTTCTCCGTGATCAGAAACCATTTATCTTCAGGAGACCCGAAGATCATCAGACCTGGCGGAACAACAAAAATTCTGGCCTTTCTCTGGCCGCTTAACCAGCCAATATTTGACTATCTGATTTTTTGCCATTGTTCGGATTTTTTAATGGCTTGTTTTATCACGCCCTTTTTATCAAACTTCTTTTTCTAAAAAATATTGATTTAACTATTGACTTTTATTAGCTGGTCTCTTTATCTCAATTTCCCTTAGATTTACACTTATAACCTAAATTTAACATAATTAATAATTATTTACTTCCCCACAACATAAACATCGGTTGATATTTATATAGTTTTAATCGTTGCTCGTTGTAAACCTCTTTAGAAACATCTTTCCAGCCAATATCTTTAAAACCAAGACTATCAATTGTTTCTAAATCCCAAGTTGGTCTTTTTTTATCTGCCAGCGGAAGATTGACTCGAAACCCTCTTGCTTTTTCATAATCTTCAAAACTTACTTTGGGCTGACCATACCGTTCAATATACTCTTTTCTATTTTTTTCTATTAGAATTTTAATTTCCTTGTCTCTAATATCTGCCAAATAGTCACCATCAAAAACCATCAATTTTCCCTCTGGTTTTAAAACCTTATACCAATTACGATAAGCACTTACAGGTTGATCTAATGTCCATACAACATTTCTGCTAATAATAAGATCAAATGTATTTTCTGGAAAAGTCAAATTCTGACTATCCATTTGCAAAAGCAAAGGCGTTACACCTGCTTTATCTACATTATTTTTCGCGTTGTAGATCATCTCCCGACTAACATCAATCCCAACAACTTGATACCCTAATTTTGATAAAATAATTGCAAAAAATCCCGGTCCTGTTCCGACATCCAATATTCTTAGCAGATTATCTCTTTGGGGTAATTTTTCTTTTAACATTCGAGACCAGCGACTCGCATCATCTTTTATTAATTCTTCATTAATAATATCGCTGTATCCTTCAGCTGATATCCGCCAACCTTCAACGACTTTTTCATGTAATTCCATTTTTCCCCTTCCATCAGCTACATTGACATACCGGAACGATATTGATATAGCCATCACTGGTTTTAAATATTTCGGTTCTCATTTTATAAACATTCTCGAGTAATTCAATGGTCAGGACTTCTTCAGGTGTTCCTTGTTTATAAACACTTCCTTGATCAAGGACAATTACACGATCCGCAAACCGTGAAACGAGATCCAACTGATGCAAAGTAGCAATGGTTATAAATCCTTCACTTACAGTCAGTTCCTTGATCAGCTCAAGCATTTCAAACTGATAAAACAAGTCCAGACTACTTGTTGGTTCATCTAAGATTAGTATCTCCGGTTCTGAAGCCAAGGCTTGGGCAATAAAAACTCTTTGGCGTTGACCACCGCTGAGCTCTCCAATTCTCCGCGAGCTCAATGTTTTTATATTTAATCGTTCTAATATACTTTCAACTTTTTCTATTTCTTGATCCGAAACCCGATAATTCAAATTGCCAATTCTTCCCAACAACACGACTTCAAATACATTCAAATCAGCATCACAACCACTGTCCTGAGATAAATAACTAATTTTCTGTGTGAATTCAGTTGGCGAATACTGACTGCGAATTTTACCAAAATATGAGATTTCCCCTTGGTTTTTTAAAATACCGCAGATATTTTTAAGTAATGTCGATTTTCCGATCCCATTCGCACCAATAATAGCTGTGATTTCCCTTGATTTTGCGACAAAATTCACTTCTTTAAGCACCGTTGTTTTTCCATAAGCAAAACTTAAGTCTTTTACTTCAATCATTGATTAACCTCGTTCTTTTTGATAACACTAACGAAAAGAAAAACGGAACACCAATTAGCGAGGTAATGATCCCAATTGGAAAAATAAATCCCGGGACAATCAATTTACTCAATACTGATGCTACTGACAATACTAATGCACCACACAACGATGATAAGGGAATAAAAAACCGTTGATCTTCACCAATTAACAACCTTGCCATATGTGGTCCAACTAGGCCAATAAAACCAATTGTTCCCACAAAGCACACTGCAATACCGGTTACAATCGATATCAAAATAAAGCATTTAATTCGAAGCTTTTCAACGTCTACGCCTAACCCACTCGCTTTTTCATCGCCTAGTTTAAGAGCCGTCAGTTTCCATGCATCTTTAAGTGTTAATGGTATTACAACAGTTAGTATCAAAAAAATCAATCCTACCGTAAGCCAATTTGATCGTGATAAACTTCCAAATAACCAGAAAACGATATTTTGACTTTCTTCCGGCGTCGCAATATACTGCATTAACGACTGTAATGCCTGAAACAAGAAAGACAAACCAATCCCCGCTAATATCATCGTTTGGGGTTTCATTTTTGTATATTTTCCAAAACCGTAAATCGAAAAACAAGTAATCCCAGCAAAAATAAAAGAAAGCAGCGGAATCGTATAAATCCCAACAAAAGATAAAGCAGATGCACCGGTTACAATCGCCATGGCTGCACCAAACCCCGCTCCCGCCGAAACCCCAAGTGTATAAGGGCTAGCCAAAGGATTATTAAGTATTGTCTGCATCACGGCTCCTGCAAAACTTAAAGAAGCACCCACACCAACTGCCATCAATGCAGTTGGTAATCGGTAATCCCAAACGATAATCATTGTTGTGCTCTCAACATTACCAAAGTGAAGTAAAGCCTGAAAGGTTTCACCAATACTCAACCATGCCGGCCCAAGGATAATATCTGCAACAAAACTGATACAACATAAAATAAAGATAATTATGAGCGATCCGGATTTCTTTTTTACATCATCTTTATATGAATAGTTACTTTCTTTACTATTCAAAGGAGCGGCTGAATTGGTTACTGCCATTGTGTCATCCATACTCCGGATAAATCATAGGGCAGGAACTTATCATAATACGCCTGAAGATCCTTGTAAGGATCAATATCTTTAAATTCATCCGGATATAACGATTTTGCAATAAATTCAAACGCCGCGAAGTCGTAGATTTCTCTGGCTAATCCGTGATGAATCGCAAATACCTCTTTGTTTTTTACTGCATTTAATTCACTCCACCCGGTTCTTTGAGTGTACGCTGTTATTTGTTTTTGTAAAGCTTCCTCACTTGATTCATATCCCATTCGCAAAGAACTTTCAGTTTTAGGCCAGTAGGAGCCCGTCAGAAAAATAACATCAGTATTTTTACTCAATAAATACTCGGGGCTGATGGGTGCCGATTTTGAAATACTGCCTTCGGCAATGTTATTGCCACCTGCAATAGTAACCATGCTGCCCCACATCGTGGTGCTGGGATATGTATTCCCATACTCACCGGCCCCAGTTGATCCACATTCAACATAAACATCTTCTTTTCCGCTAGTTATCTTGGCAATCCGTTCTTCAACAGTTTTTCGTTTATCCAGACAGTAATCAGCAATTTCCTGTGCTCTCTTTTCTTCGCCAAAAATCTGACCAAGAAGCAGGGTAGATTTTTCATGGTTTTCAATGGTCTCTGCATGATAATCAATATATACGACCGGTATACCGGCTTCTTCTAATTTCCCCTGCACACTGGCTTCAGCGGCCGTCTTTGTCCCCAGCGCAAAAATACACACATCCGGTTTCAGTTGGATAACTTTCTCAAGATTAAAATCATCAGTATCGACACTCCCGACGTCCGCTATATTTGCCAGATCCGGTACTTTTTCTACATAAGCCTGATACATATCATTTCGATTTTCTTGAAGGGAGTTTCCCCAACCAACAATATGATCCGCGACATCTTCCCCTAATAAAGCCGACATGATCATAAACGCGCCACCAGAACCGGACCAATTAATTACCGCTGTTTTAACTGGCAGTTCCAATTCAATCACTCTTCCTGCCAGATCCGTAACCTCTAGTGTTTCGCTTTTTGATTTATCATTTTGAGTCTGAGTTCCACTGCAGCCCATACACAAAACAAGACAAAATACCATTATTATTACTATTGAAATTACTTTTTTAAACATTTGAATACCTCTTTCTCCTTTTTGTAGTTGTTAGATATTATCCTATATTGGGCATACTCACCCCCTCATCTTTCAAATTATAAGTTAACTGTAAAAGTTAATCTCTACGATATTAAATTGATAAAATTTCATATCTATCTTCTATTCATTATTCTTTTATTGCCGAAATCATAAACATTGGCGACGCACCAAATAACATTTTTTCTTTGCATCCCAAACTTTTTCGGTAATAGTCAACCCCAATAAATCCACAACCTTTAAGTGCATTTATATCCCCATCCGGACGGATCACCTTACTTAAAGTCAGAAGCTCAATATTAATCTTTTCTTCCTGATTTTCAGAATCCGAAAAAGTTGATCTAAAAATTTCGATACAACGCTGCTCCCTGCTCTTTAACTTTTTGCATTAAGGTATCATCAAAATAATGGTGATGCCAATTGGCATCATAGTCTCTTTCTGATTCACTGAACATCGACGCTCCAAACGTGTTGGAATGCTCTGTCCAATAATTTTTCACACGTTGTAATACTTTCATTTAATTCCCTCTATCTTTCAATACTCTGTCGTACTGATGCGCTCAAAAAAAAGCCCTAAAAATTGCTTTCGCAACCTTCATGGCTTTTTTGTGTTTTCAAAACACATTATTGAACGACTCATTCGTTTTGATATTTAATTAACAAAATTATATGTGTATATACTTGTGTTGTCAAGTTGTTTGTCAGATTAAACTTATTTTCTTTACATATTCTAATTTTTTTGAACTAAACCTCTGATTTTACCACCGATAATCGTTTAAATTCACCCATCCAGTTGCCTCGCCAATAATAGATGGCCATACCTAAGGCCGTTGACGCCCAAGTAATCGGATAAGCAATCGCGATTCCCCGAATATCATGGAACGAAGACATCATCACAAAGACTAAAATCGTCCTTAAAACACAAATATTAATCAGGATAATCGCCATTGGAGGAATCGCCTTACCAGCCCCGCGAATGGTTCCTCCCAGCACTTCCAAAATAAGATAAAAACAATAAAAAGGTAATGTAATCCGAATAATCTGAAGGCCATAAGCCACCACTGATGGATCATTGTTAATCGCCCCAAAAGCCTGTCTGCCAAAACATATTACCAGGGTGCTCATCACTGCGGTAATGCCAATTCCCATCAAAATACAAACTCTGGTTCCTTTTTTAACCCGGTCATAATTCGCAGCCCCCATATTCTGACTGGTAAAGGTGCTAATTGCCTGACCAATAGCAAGAATCGGGAGATAAATTAATAGCTCCACCTTAAAATAGGCCGTAAACGCCGTGATGGCATCGACGCCAAGACCATTGACATGATATTGAACTAAAATGTTGGAAAGCGTGATCACCAACGCTTGAAAACCGGTTGGAATCCCAATTTTCAGAATTTTATAAAAATATCTTTTAGCAATTTTAATTTTCGTTAATTCCAGTTTAAATTCATGGTCGAGATGCATTAAGTAGTGTAATACCAATATCGCCGCAACACTTTGTGAAAACAAGCTTGCAAAAGCAACGCCCCCAACCCCAAGTTTAAATACCACAATAAAAATACCATCCATGATGATATTAACAACACCTCCGATGAGCTGAATATACATCGGCGTTTTGGAATTTCCTAACGCTCTCATGATACCCGAACCCATATTATAGGTAACCACTGAGATAATACTGATAAAATAAACCCGAATATATGACACCGCTAAGCCCATAATTTCATCCGGCGTATTGATTAATTTTAAAAAATAAGGAGCACCAATCAAACCAATACTCATAATAATGATCCCGCAGATAAGCCCCAGTCCCATTGCTGTATGAATCACTTTTTGCAACTCTTTTTTATCGCCCGTTCCAAAAACATACGATGCCACGACACTGGCGCCTACCGATACCCCTGAAAAAAAGCCGACCAGACAAGTTACAAATAACGAACTGGCCCCTACCGCGGCAGCGGCTTCTTTTCCTAAAAAATTGCCTACATAGATTAAATCAACGGTATTATAAAGTTGCTGTATAAAACTCGTTCCCAGTAAAGGTAAGGCAAACAATAACAGTTTTTTCCAAATAGCCCCTTCTGTTAAATTATTATTTTTCATTTTATCCCCTTTTATCCAATAAAAAACATTTTGAAGGATTCCATTTCTTCCTGAATAGATTGATCATGATTCAGAGCGTTTTGTGTTCGATTAAATGATTATGACAGGCGATTTGATGCCATTCATTGATTGTTTTTAATTTTGGTGATTGTCTTAAACAAATATCTTTAGGAGTTGAACAAAACGGATAAAAGCTGCAGCCATGTTCTGTTTTTTTCCTGATCGATTCAATCACAGGAATTTGATAACCACTGTTGATTTCTGTCGGCAATATACACGATAGCAACTGCTTGGTGTAGGGATGCCCGGGACATTTTAAAATCTTGTGTGTCTTACCATATTCAATAATTTCACCGGCGCGCATAACAGCGATCTCATCACAGATTGTCGAGGCAAGTGCCAAGTCATGCGTGATAAACAAAAATGAAACATTTTGTTCGTTTTTCAGTTGGCAAATCAGGTTCATAATCTGTGCCTGTACCGAAACATCCAAGGCACTGGTTGCTTCATCCAAAATAATCAGTTTCGGTTCACAAATCAGTGCCCGAGCAATCGCAGCTCTCTGACATTCACCGCCACTTAAACGGCCTATGCGCGTCTCACTATAGGATGCTTTTAAGCCAACGAAATCTAATAATTCTAATGCCCGACTTTTCAGTTTGTTTTGATCATACAGATTAAAAAACTGAGCTCCCTGAATCACACACTCCAGTAACGTGAACCTGGGATTAAACGAATCCTTGGGATTTTGAAAAACCATCTGGACATCTTTTCCAATGCATTTTAAACGCTTTTCTGTATTTATTTTCGTTCCTAAAAAAATAATTTCGCCACGATCTTCTTTTAATAAACGGGCAACTAAATTTGCTGTCGTACTTTTTCCGCACCCGCTCTCTCCAACAATCCCCAGACAGGTTCCCTCTTCAATATGAAAACTAATCCCGCCAACAGCTTTTAACCGTTTTTTATCTTTCACGAAACTTTTTTCCAGGTCTTTTACTTCCAGCACCTTCATCTTACGTTTCCTTTCGATTCGGAATATCACATAAAATCCAATGCCCCTCAGAAAGATAAACTTTTTCAGGTTTTTTTTTCTGACAGCTTTCCTTTGCATACCTGCATCGAAGCGCAAAACCGCACCCCTGTCGATCAATCACATATTCTGGTGGTTGCCCGCTAATTCCTTCTGGAACCGGTCCATTCATTTTAGGAACCGATTCAATTAATGCCTGGGTATAAGGATGCCCTGAACATAAAAGAACATCCTCCCTACTGCCCCATTCAATGATTTCGCCACTATACATGACTGCCACTTTATCAACAAGATGGGCAATGACCCCGATATTATGCGATACTATGAGTATCGCGGTGTTAAATACATCTCTAACCAATTGCAGTTGTCTGACCACCTGTGCCTGTGACATCACATCCAGTGCACTAGTTGGTTCATCCGCTAAAATCAGCTCGGGTTGATTCATCATCGCCCCTGCAATAGCAACGCGTTGACACATCCCGCCACTTAATTCAAACGGATACGATTTAAAAATTCGCGCGGTATCTTTAAGTCCCATCTTTTCCATCAAGGCTTGGGCTGCTATTTTGCATTCTTGTCTGCTGACATGTTTTCGATGCACCTGTACGGTTTCATAAAAATAATGTTCAATCCTTTTTAAGGGATCCATCGCCAAAGGCGCATTTTGAAAAATCATGGCAATATCCTTACCACGCAATGTTCGCAATTCTTCATTGCTTTTTTTTATGATGTCCATTCCTTTAAAAAGAATTTCTCCCTGCGTGACATTTACAGTTTTATTCAACATCAGAATCGTTTCAAGCGTGGTGCTTTTTCCACAACCACTCTCGCCAACGATTCCGACAATTTCACCTTGATGAACTTCCAGTTCAACGTTCCTGACAACCGGAATTTCTCCATAAGAAATACACAAGTTTCTGATTTCTAACACAGTGGTCCTCTATTTTTCAATATAAACATTCGCATCCAATAAATAATATTCTGACGGATTTGTACTTAGTCCTTTAACATTACTGCTCATCACATAAATAAATTTCGCATGTCCAACAACAATATAACCGGCATCATTTAAAATAATCTTTTGCATCTCTTTTGCAATTTCATTTCGTTTACTTTCGTCAAATTCCTGATTCATCTGACTGATCAGATCGTCTACCTTACTATTGGAATAATGTCCGTAATTACTACTTCCCTCCGTTTTAAAGGCAATATTTGCAAAATATAAGGGATCGCCTGTCGGTGTCATGGTAAAGCTGATCATCATGAGATCAAAATCGCCACTCTTTTGATATTCTGCTACCGATTCATAAACTTCAACCTGTAAATCGATCCCCATTTCTTTTAAACTGGAGGCCATTTGCTCACAATAGCTTTTCAGTTCAGCCTTAGTACTGTAGGTTACCATTCTCAACGTGAGTTTTTGACCATCTTTTTCAAGAATCCCATCACCATCACTATCACTATAACCAGCTTCTTTTAATAATTTTTTCCCCTCTTCCAGATCAAAATGGTAACCATCCCCTGGATCTGCTCCAAAAGCCATAAAATCTGGATAAAGACCATTTGTAGGCACGGAAGCACCTTTATTCAACACATTGGCATATTGTTCTTTATCAATACTCATACTCAGTGCTTTTCTGACATTAGGGTCCTGAATAAACACATTATCGAAGTTCATAAAAATAACCTGACCTCTGGATCCAGCAACACCATCGACATTATATTTTTCGGTATCATTAAATAGTTCAAGACTGGTCCCTGGAATACTGACAGATAAATCGCTCTCACCCGTCTGTTGCGCCATTGCCAATGAATTCGTATCTGCAATGACATTGAAGGTTGCCCCTTCCAATTTGGGTTGACCTCCCCAATAATTTTCATAGCGCTCAACCACGGCTTTTTTCTTAACCTCATAGCTAACCGCTTTAAAAGGTCCTGTCCCAATTGGCATGGTTGCAATTGTTTCTTCATCCGATACATCAATAATGGACGCCAGCGGTTCTGCTAAACTATTTACAAACGCTGGTACAAGTTTCGTCGTCGTTACTTTTAGGGTCTGACCATCTGCTTCCATCGAACCAATAAATAACAGTTCATTTAATCGTACATTGACGTTCATGGTTCGTTCCCAGCATTTTTTAACTGCTTCAGCTGTCATTTTTTCGCCATTTTGAAACGTGATATCATCTCTTAACTTAATCATCCAAGTCGTATCATTTTGCATTTCACAGGATTCGGCCAAAAATGGTTGCGGAATCAGATTTTCATCCAATTTATACAAGGTTTCCGTAATTCCATATCGGGACGTATACCAGCTATTCCAGCTTTCAGCCGGGTCAAGATTGGTGGGACACTGCGTATCTGCAAAAACAGCTTCTGTTCGTGTCCCCACTTCGGCCTTGGTGTCCGTTGAACAACCGGTTAGACCCATCCCCCCCATTACCACAGCGGCAACTAAACCAATTGAAATAAGTTTTTTTAATTTTTTCTTCATTTTCTTCTCCATATTTTTCTATATTTTAGATTCATTGATGTCAAGAGCATCTCTTAACTTGTCTCCAAACAGATTAAAAAGTACCGATACAACAAGAATTGCTAATCCCGGTATCACTACCAGATTAGGATTTGTCTGCAGATAATCTTTGCCGCTATTTAACATCGCTCCCCATTCTGCCATCGGTGATTTCACCCCAACCCCCAGATAGGATAAAGCCGCAACCTCCATAATCATCGTGGAAATACCTAAACTGGCATTTACAATCAGAGGGGGAATCACGTTTGGGATCACATGACGTCGCATAATTTGCCAATCCGATTCACCACAAATCTTCGCTGATTTTATGAAGGTCCGTTGCTTGACACTTCTCGCCAGACTTCGGGATAATCTGGCATATTCGGCCCATTGAACGATACATAATGCAAAAATCATATTTCCAATGCCAACGCCCAATACCCCAACAATCGCAATGGCCAGAATCAACTTTGGAAAAGCTTGCATGACAGTAATAAATTTATTCAATACCCCATCAATTTTTCCTCCCCAATATCCGGCCGTTACACCGATCAATGTTCCGATTATGAACACAAACGCCGTGATCGCCAGACTACTAAAAATCGATACCGTAGCACCATAAAGTAGCCGTGATAAAATACAGCGCCCCAGTGGATCGGTTCCTAAGGGATACTGACTGCTAGCCCCTTGAAGTGCCACCATCAGGTCCGACTTATTAGGATCATTTGGGGCTAATACTGGGGCTAAAAGAGCGATAAACAATAAAACGACAATAATTCCCAGTAATACCGATAATGATCTTGACCTTTTCACTTTTCTTTATCCTTTCTTTTATAATCGTCAGCCCTTTTTTATTCTGGGATCAATGATTGAACTGATAATATCCAGCATCAGATTGACCACTAAGAAAATAATCGCAACCCAAAGTACAAAGCCCTGGATCATAAAGTAGTCCAATCGGGCCACCGCTTCCACCGCCAATTTTCCTAACCCTTGCCAGGAAAAAATCGTTTCAACAATGGCTGCCCCACCAAGCAAAACGCCGAGATAAATACTGATCCAAGTCAAGATCGGATTTGCCACATTTTTTAGCACATGAGAAAATAAAATCGTTCTTTCTTTAACCCCTCTAGCCAAAGCTCCTTTGACATATTCCTGATTCAACTCATCCAAGATAACGGCGCGTACCTGTCTCGTCAGTTTTGATGAACATTGAATTACAAACACAACGGTTGGCAATAACATGCCTTTAAAATCCATCGTGGCAATCACCGGAAACCACTTGAGTTTCAAACAAAAAAACCATAAAAGTGCTAATGCTGAAAGGAATGAAGGCAGTGAGATTCCCAAAAAAGAAAAACTTCTGACAATATTATCAAAATAACCGTCCTTGTAAACTGCACAGTATATTCCCAATGGGATTGATATGATGACGGTTATCAACAGTGAAAGGGTCGCCAGAGCAACCGTCGGTAAAAGGCAGGCCGCTAGTTCATTAACCACGGGTTGCCCTGTTGTCAGTGAATTTCCCAGGTTTCCCTGCATAACATTTCCCAGCCATAAGCCATACTGAACTAAAAAGGGTTTATCCAAACCCATTTTTTCTTCCTGAATCTTGATTGCTTCTTCTGAAATCTGACCGACATTACCGTCACCGCCTGTTAACCATATTTCTGCAGGATTACCTGGTGAGATATGGAGGATGAAAAATGTAATCAATGTGATCCCGACTAAAACAATAAAAGATTGCATCACACTTGAAAAAATCCGTTTTAGCCTTTTCATTTTTCCACAACCACTAAAAATTCAGGTGTTTTTAAATATTGCAACTGCTCTATCTCTGAATAAATATCCGCATTTAATTTTGTTATGGCAGATACTTTTTTTACCCGGTTTTTTCGCCAATAAGCAATATCCCAACGCGGCCGCTCTTCAGAAGTTAACGGTAATTTTAAAGCCATTGCCTCAAGTTCCCGTGCTTTAGGATAAATAAAACCATTTCTTTCTTTTACAAATTTTCGAAATTGTTTATATGTTTTTCGCTCTTCTGTATCATTTAGATATCCATACCAGTTTGCATCAAAATAAAGGAGTCTTCCTTCCGGTTTAACTTTTTGATACCAGTTCTGCATTATTTTTTCTGGCTGCAACAACATCCAGGTAACATCTCGTGAAATAACCAGATCAAAGCTATTATCGCAAAACGGCAACTCATCACCGACTTTTTTAAATTCAACCGTTACGCCATACTTCCTGGCATTCTCTTTCGCCTTCAACAACATTTGATTATTCCGATCAACGGCTACAACATCATAGCCACACTCGGTTAATAGAATTGCCAAAAACCCCGGTCCGGTTCCAATATCCAACACTTTTAAATCCCTTTTTTCAGGAACATGTGCAAGAATCAATTTTTTCCACTTTTCGCGATATACATTCTCTAACTGCTTCTGATTCTGTTTACTATAACTATCTGATCGTTCTGACCAATAGTGATCCAGCTTATTCTGCATTAACGTCCGTTTTTCCTCATCTTTCATATCACTATTTTGATGATATTGCCGATACTCATTGGGTGTCATTTTATAACGCTCTGCAAACTTTTTATAAAAATAACTGATATTTTCATAACCTACTTTTTCTGCAATACTATGTATGGTCAGATCAGAAAAACTGATGAGTTCAGCAGCAACTTGAAATCTTCGATCCTGCAGCAATTTTTTAAAGGTTACCCCTGTGTTTTTTTTGATCATCTGACTGAGATATGCTACGGAAATATGCATTTCTTTGCTCAATTCCGACAAAGACGCGTTTTTATAATTTTGGTTAATATAATTTATGACTTCCATAACATTTCCACCATTGATTTGCTTCATTTCATTTTTATATGATTCCTCAAAACTCTCAATCATTTCCAAAAAAATAAGCAGCATCGTGTTTTGGAGCAACTTCATGCTGCTTTGCTTGCCGCTTAAAATGATTTCAATCATATTTTCTATTAAATTATGAATCCGTTTGTTTGTCGCTGTTTGAAAATGGAAATACGATGTTTTTTTATCGCTACCCAGCAAACTGTTGAATATAAATTCTGCTACCGTATTGTCTATTTCCATCATGGCGTTAATTTGATGAAAGAACTCTGGAACAAACGCGAAATATATCCCGACATCTTCTTCTGAAACAGGATTAATTTCATGTACAGTGTTTTGACTCATAAATAAAAGTTCGCCTTTTTTTACATTAACGATGTTCCCCTGAATAACATGCTGTACGATTCCTTTGCAGGTATAAAATACTTCAATAAAATCATGTCCATGCTTTGGAATATGTCTATCCGGTTCTAACTTATAAAAATGAACCATCTCATTTTGTCTAATCAGATTAACGGATTTTAGGATCACGTACTCTAATTCATCTCGTCCTTTTTTGGGGGAATCATAAATTATATTTTGCTCTTCAATGCTCTCAGGCAGCCACTTCAATTTTTTTAATAAAGTTCGCTCCATTCAATTCCTCCTTTTCGTTATCATTATATCGATATCGATAAAAAATCGTAAGGTCGACATTGTATCAAAACACTGTCCTTACTTAAATTTATTTTTACTTTTAGTCATCTCTCACACCATTTCAGAAACGTAAAAAAGCCATGTACGCTCTTAGTTACATAGCCCGATTGCCTTTATATTAATCGCAATCTTTTTTTTATCAATCTTCAACTTTAAATAAATACCTTTTTTTGAGTTTTCCAACTTAATTATCATTTTAATCGTCTCGTCTCTTTCCGACAAGCCCCCTAGGGGGATAATTATTCAAATTATCTTTATATAAGTTCTATCTAAAAAATACTTTTTCAGTTTTTTCTTAAATATAAAGCGCAGCCCCCAACAGTTGCTTGGTATATGGATGTTGCGGGTGATTAAAAACATCTTTCGTCGATCCAATTTCCACAATTTTACCAGTTTCCATCACTGCTACACGATCACAAATTGATTGAATAACTTCCAAATCATGGGAAATATAAAGCATCGTAATATTAAACTCATCATGAATTTCTTTTAATAGTTCTAAAATTTGAGCTTGAACCGATACATCCAACATTGACGTTGGTTCATCACAAATAATAAATTTTGGCTGCAGACATAACGCCCGAGTGATTGATAACCGCTGTGCTTGACCGCCGCTTAGTTCATGAGGATATTTTTTTAACTGATCTTTCGTCAACCCAACCCGTTCAATTAAATATTCAACCATTGCTTTTTCCTCAATTTTATTTTTTGCCAATTTATAAAGACGGATTGGTTCAGCACAAGCAAAATAAATATTTCGCCGCGGATTAAAGGTCAGCTGGGGATGCTGAAAAACCATTTGAATTTCTTTTCTTAATAAATGCCAGTCACGATTGCTCATTTTTGTCAAGTCTCGGCCATTATAAAATACCCCGCCGGAAGATGGTTTAAGAAGACCCATTACGATTTTTGAAACGGTTGTTTTTCCAGATCCACTTCCACCTACCAGACCAAAAATTTCACCTTCTTTGATATCAAAACTCACTTCATCCACGGCTTTCGTTACTTTATTTTCTAAAAAACCGGAATAGTATTTTTTACTTAATCCTTTAACTTGTAGTTGCATGGCTAAATAACTCACTTACACTCATATTTTTATAAATACTGCATTTAACAAAATGTCCTTTAAATATCTCTACTGCTTCCGGCTCGCCGTTGACACAAACTGCGCTGCTGCATTCGCATCGATCACTAAAACGACAGCCTTTGGGAAGATGATTAAATGACGGCATAAAACCATTCATCACATTAAAACCTTTTGATGGCATGGCGGCAATTAAACCTTTCGTATAGGGATGACGTGGATAATTAATCACCAGCTCAGTGGGACCAATTTCGACAACTTCCCCACAATACATCACGGCCACACGATCGGCCACATATTTGGCCGCGGCAATATCATGAGTAATAAACAACATCGCGCATTTCATTTTATTTTTCAATTCACAAAAAACATCCACAACATCTTTACGAAGTGCCCAATCTACCGCTTTTGTCGGTTCATCGACAACGAGCAGTTCCGGATGAGTGATGACGCCCATGGCAATTAAGATCCGTTGACACATTCCGCCACTGAGCTCACATGGATATTTCTGATAAAAATCGGCTCCTCCGGGAAGCCCTAAGCTAGCAAATATTTTGCGCACTTTTGATATTACCTGTTTTTTTTCGTTTTCACTACTATTTTTTTTCAGAACACATTCCGCGACCTGATTACCAACATGCATTAGCGGATTGAGGGAAGTACTGGGACTCTGGGGAATCGCTGATATTTCTTGCCCCCGTAATTGTCGAAAGGTATCATTATCCATTTTGGTAATATCCTGCCCTTTAAAAAAAATATTCCCCGTCACAATGGCATTATCGGGAAGCAACTTAAGAATAGCACTGCCTGTCACTGATTTACCGCAGCCCGTTTCTCCGATCACGGCTAATACTTCATTTTCATTAATCGCCAAGGATACATTATTTAAGATATGGACTTGGTGATCGTTAACCACAAAACCCACATTCAAATCTTTTATTTCTAAAAGAACACTCATCACTAAACCTCCTATTCTGTTTTGACCGACTCACGCATTCGCGGATCAAGCAAATCTCTAACTCCATCGCCTAACATATTAAAGGTTAAGGCCGCGGCAGCGATTGCCAAGCCCGGAAAAATTGCCATCCATGGGGCATAACGCATATACTCTTTGCCATCGCTGATCATTGCACCCCAATCCGGTGACGGCGGTTGCGCACCCAGCCCCAAAAAACTAAGCGAAGCACAATATAAAATAATACTACCAATATTAAGCGAAGCCAGAATCAGTATTTTTGAAACAATATTAGGTAAAAAATATTTAAACATGACTTGAAAACTATTATTGCCAATCGCTTTTGCAGCCTCGATATATTCAGCATTTTTTAAAAGAATCACTTCGCCCCGGGAAACCCGAGCATAACTTGTCCATTGGATGCAGCAAATGGCAATCACCAGGTTAATCGCACCCGTTCCTAAAATTGTTGAAATGGCTAATGCGAATATGATCGTCGGAAAAGCTAATAAAACATCGACAATTCGCATAAAAATCATATCAACCTTACCACCCCAAAAACCCGAAATAAGTCCGACAAGTGTTCCCATACAAGCACTAAAAATAACAACCATAAAGGCGGTACTTAAAGAAATCCGGGAACCTTCAATGATACGACTTAAAACATCTCTACCCATATTATCGGTACCAAAAAGATGAGCCGGAGAAGGGGGAATAAATTTTAATGTAAGATCCATTTTGGTGGGATCGTAGGGTTCCAATACGGGCGCAAATATTGCAACAATTATTATCGCCGTGGAAAAAATACAACCTAAGGTGAGCATGATATTTTTTTGATTAAAAATTCGCCACCTATTTTTTATATATTTAGAAATTCCCATCAATTTGGGACTTGGATAACTTGAATTCTTAGTAATTACTACCGGCTTTTCCATCATTAACTGCCACCTCCTGAGTATTTAATTCGTGGATCGATGCACGAATAAGTAATATCGACAATAAGATTTACAATGGCATAACCAAACGCAATAATTAAAACACAGCCTTCAATCATGGGCAGATCTTTGGTATTGATGGAATCAATTAACAATCCACCAATCCCCGGCCAGGCAAAAATATTTTCAATTATGACAGCACCGCCAATTATATGACCAATCTGCAGGCCAATGACAGTAATAATTGGTGGAATGGCGTTTCTTAACGCATGACCAAAAATAACTTGCTTGTCTTCCAACCCTTTTGCCTTTGCAACAGTAATGTAGTCTTGTCCCATAACATCAAGCATACTGGATCGGAGCATGCGGGTGTTTGCCGCGGTCATTCCAATCGATAGGGTTACGGCCGGCAAAATAATACTGCTAAAACCAGCCATCCCACTGACCGGAACTACTTTTAACTGAATCGAAAAAATCATAATCATCAACAGAGCAATCCAAAAGGACGGAAATGATGAAAGTAACAGTGTCGAAAAGCGACTGAAATGATCAATTGGCCCATTGTGATTCAAAGCGCTAATAATTCCAAAAGGTATTGAAATAATAATGGATATCAGGAAGGCACTAAATCCTAAAATAAGGGTATTCGGCAATCGGATCATGAGAATATCGATAACAGGTTTGTTATATTTATAAGAAGTTCCCAATTCACCGGTTACAACATTTCCTAACCAATCGGTATATTGGGTTAAAACAGGTCTTTTTAAATCGAATTTTGTTCTGACATTTTCAAGAGTTTGCGGTGATACCGCATCTTCTCCATAAACCGATACAATTATGGCATTGGCCGTATCACCCGGGGTAACATGGACCGTAAAAAAGGTTAATGTCGCAACCATCCATAAGACAAAAAACACGATGATCATTCGTTTTATTATATATTTTATCATTCTGTCTCCTATTCATTTAACTTTATTCAAAGAATAAATGAAACTAAATCCGTGCAATCCATAAGACCGCACGGATTTTGAAAAGTATTATTTTAAACTAGTTCCATATGGTACAATAAAGTCATGAACAGCTGCACTATAAGAAAAATTTTCAATATCATCGGAAAGAACAAAGACTGCTCCATAATTAGCGATTGTATAAACTGCGACATCATCTTGTGCAAGTACTTGAGCTTGTTTACTTAATGCGTATTTTTCTTCCAGATTACTAGTTGCACTACAAGCATCAACAAGTTTATCGAGTTCCGGATTGCTGTAATTAATCCTTTTCGCATTGGCACTCTTTGAATGATAATAAGTATTTAAATAATACGAAGCCGAAGGAACATAACCGGTCGCGGCTGAATTAAGAACCATATCAAAATCTCCCGATTTCTGTGCTTCGGTAAACGCATTGCCATCTAAAACTTGCACATTTGCTTCAATCCCAAGATTAGCCAAATATCCGGCAACCGCCTGAACAATCAATGAATTACCCGGTCGTCTTGAAGATGTAATAATATTCATGGAAATTTTTTGACCATTGTAATCCCTAAAGCCATCACCATCTGTATCTTTGACGCCTGCGGCATCGAGTAAAGACCCTGCTTTCTGAGCATCATATTCATAGGTATCGACATTTGTATTTGCCCATGGCATGGTTTCTAAGAATATCCCTTTTGGCACCGATCCGACACCAAGCAGTACATCATTAACAATATCTTCTTTATTAACAGCATAGATCAGCGCTTTTCTGACATTGACATCTTTTAAATAGTCCTTATTTAAATTATAGCTGAAGAAATAGGTTCGGGCAGTATTGAATTTTTCAACGTTGATCCCCTCTTTGTCTGAAAGAGTTTCAAGATCACTAAACGGTACATCGGTTGCAATATCAACTTCGCCATTTTGTGCCGAAAGCGAACGGGTACTGGAATCAGACTGACTTAAAACGACTCGTCTGGTTACATTTGAATCAACCTTTTGCCAATACTTATCATAGGGCACGCATTCAAATTTACCGGAAGATACATCAAAAATATCCTGCTTAAAATAACCAGTTCCCACTGCTGATACAAAATCACCCTTATCATTTACGGATGATTTGGCAACAATGGCGGTTCCAACATTAGTTAACGCTTCTGGCAAATCTCCGGTATTGACAGCGGTATTAAATTGAACCGTATCGTCATCAATAACATCAACACTCGCAATTCCCGTTGTTTTTGCTAATGAGGTATTCTCCTTTAAGCTACGGTCGATACACCACTTAACAGCCTCGGCATTAAATTTTGTGCCATCGTGAAAGGTTACATCATCACGTAACTTAAATACCCAGGTGGTATCACCTGTCCGTTGCCATTCTGTCGCGAGGGAAGGATGCAAAACAAAATCTGAATCAACCGATACCAATGTTTCGATAACTCCGGCAACCTCTTTTAACATGGTGGCGCCATCACCATTGCTGACATCCAGCGTCGTAACCGTCGATGGAAATGCAATGGTAAGCACTTTCTCATCGCTGGATGTTTCTGCTTTAGCACCCGAACAACCGGCAAATAGGGTCAAACTTAACCCAATCGCCATTAATAACACTAAACCTTTAACTTTTAATTTCAAATTCTTTTCTCCTTAATTTTGTCAAAAAATGAAAGACCTGCTTTGTGAGTCTTCAGACACATGATTCATAATAATAAAAATGATTATATTTTAAACAACAATCCACCGCATTTTCATAGATATAAGTTTTCTTCATAGATACAATCCTTGATTAGAAAAAGTTCCAGCACCATAAAAAGACCAGCTTTGATGAGGTTTTTAATTTTAGAATGTTTCATAAAAATACCGCCCTTCTAATTTTCAAAAAAAGCTAACAAAACTTAACTCCTTTCAAGAAGCAAAAGCCTTATTAGCTTATTGATACTTTTCGCAATTTATCTTATTTTTAATGACAATCTTCATGAAATCAAAGAACACTCTGCTAATACTTTTGTTCCCATCAAAACAAACCATGGATCATAATCATAACCAGGACGAGTCAAACCGGGAATTTTTTGGATTTTAACATCGCTCAACCCGTTTCTTTCCAACAAATCACGAAGTTCTTCCATTCGTGCTTCTTTTATGGCTAATTGCTTATCCACTTCTTCATCTTCATAAATATTGACCTTACCAATATTCAACCCGACCCCTTCCTTCATCCGGTTGAAACACATAATTTTTCCACCAGGTTTTAAAATTCGCAACCATTCTTTTATTGCCACATCCGGTTCAATCAGTGTCCAGATTAACCGCGCATTAATAATAAAATCAATTGTATTATCCATAAATGGCAACGACAAAACGCTCCCTTCCATAAAAATTGCGTCTGATCTCAAATTTTTTGCATGTTTGACCGCAAGATTCAGCATCTCTTTTGAAATATCAATCCCGATCGTTGAATAGCCTAAATTTGCAGTCATATTTGCCAGAAAGCCGGTTCCGGTTCCCAAATCCAAAACATTTCTATTTGTTTCGAGTCCTAAAAGGTTCGCTAAAGAATCCATCCAGGCCTTTACGTCTTCGGTATCATGATCTGCGTCAAACGTGTCCGAACGTTTGTCCCAGTATGCTTCAATCTTTTTTATTACACCAACGACTTCCACTTTTAACCCCTTTCAAAAAAAACAAAGAGCCACAAAAATTGGGATCTGTCTACGACAGAACACTCAACCTTCATGGCTAAATTAATTAAAACATTTTAAAACCTGTTGTTTTTTTATTGATAATCTTGCAAGATTATTGTATATAGTAGTATATACTTGTAGCTATATTATGCTACTCATCACAAAATGTCAATTATTTTTTTTAAGCTAAAATGCTATCAATTTAAAGATTTTTTAATTTTTCAGTATTTTAATTAACTGCTCATTGCTACTCTCAGCTTTTTAAATTTAAGTTTTAAATTTAAAATCATGATGTATTTTTATCTATTACTCGCTCTAAAAATGGTTTTCAATTAACTGGTTTGCTTTCTTTAAAAACTCCTCAATAACAACCAGTTTTTCATGTTCCAGTTCATCTAGGTAATTAAAAAGCGGACTGTCATAATGATTATGATAATTTTGATGCGCCAGATAAGCTTCTTTCCCTTTTGCGGTTAAATATAAGCATATCCGTTTTTTATCCCTTGCGTCGATTTGTTTAAAAACAATGTCTTTGGCCTCCAGTTTTTTTATCGTTTTCGAAACAACTGCCCGGGTGATGTTAAAATTTCTGGCCATTTCTGACATAAATATTCCCGGAAAATCACCAATCATTTTGATCATATGAATTTCACCACGATAAAAAACCATATCATCTCCAAAATCCAATATGTTGGTTTTGCCATTTGCAATTCGCTCGACCATTTTAATATATTCATCAATTACGCTATTTACATCTTCTTTCATAAATAAATTATACTGTATCACAATAAATAATTCAATGAGCTGCCGATTATTTTACCCCTTTAATTAATGACCAGCTTTCAAATAGATTGGCTGATTTTAAATTATTTAATTTGATCATTTCAATTTGATTAAAATTATTTTCTTTGAGTACCCGACTTAATTGATCAATGCCGGCATTACGTAATGGTAATTTTGTTTCGATATTTTCACAATAATGATTTGGTTGTTCGTTATTTGTATTTTGGGGACAAAAACATAAAATCCTACCACCAGGTTTTAACACGCGCCGCCATTCCGCCAGAGTTTTTTCCGGGGTAAAGATCGTCCACATGATACAGCGGTTCACTATCACATCAAAGCTGGCATCATCACAGGATAGCTGATTCCAGTCTTCAATCAAATAGGTTATTTTTAATTCCTGTTCGATTGCCCTCTGCTTAGCCTGCTCAATCATTCGCTCAGCCAAATCAACCCCCGTACTATGATATCCCGCTTCAGCCGCCAGTTCTGCTAAAAACCCTGTTCCAGTGCCGATATCCAACACTTTTTGTTGTTTGTCATCGCCGATCTGGTCAATAAGAATTTGTTTCCATATTTTTCGATCTTCAAACTGGTTATGTTTTTGATCATAGTTTGGGGCGTGGTGATTCCAGACCGCTCTGATTTGGTTTTTAATTTCTTCCATTTTTTCTCCTTAAATAATTAACTTTTTAATCTACCACCGTAAAAGCTTTTTTATGTGTCTTTAGACCGGGAATGGTATAGATTTTTGCATTTACTTCAAAATATTTTTTGATATTTGCCTCACTGATCATTTCCTGACTCGGTCCAAAAACATACTGCCCTCTGCCCAGCAATAACGTTTGATCTGAAATTCTCAACGCATGTTCGGGATAATGGGTATTGATAATACAAGAAATTCCATTTTCTTCCTTCAGACGCTGAATCAATTTTAAAATCAGGAACTGATTTTTGAAGTCCAAATGAGACTCCGGTTCATCCATAATCAGAATTTGGGGTTCGTTTGCTAAGGCCCGGGCAATATAAACCAGTTGTAATTGTCCGCCGCTAAGCTGTGAACATAATTGATCCTTGAGATGGGAGATCCCAACAATTTCAAGTGCCGCCATTACTTTTTCCCGGTCTAATTTGGATGGCATTCCAAAAATCGATACATGACGGCTTCGTCCCATGGTGACCATTTCAAAAACCGAATAAGTAAAAATCGTTTTATGCGCCTGCGGTACATATCCAATTCCATCACATTCCAACATCGATTCAAAGACCTGTCCGTCAACTTGAGTTTGCCCTTCCTGCCATTTCAATAGACCCATCATACATTTTAATAGCGTTGTTTTCCCAATCCCATTTTGTCCAAGAACGGTCATAATCCGTCCTTGTTCGAGTTCGAAAGAAATTTTCTGAAGCACTTGTTTCTCTCGTCGATAACCATAACTGCCATTAATTACTGCCAGTCGCATCTCAACACCCCTCCGTTTTTTTATATACCAGTGCAAAAAAAGGGGCTCCAATAATTGCTGTAAGTATGCCGATAGGAATTTCGGACGGCGTTAATACCCGGGCAATGAAGTCCACAATCAACAAAAATACGGCCCCACACAAACATGATGCCGGCATCAGGTATTTATGATCGGAACCAACAATCATTCGACATAAATTAGGAATAATCAGGCCCACCCATCCGATAATGCCCGCAACCATCACCGATGCTGCAGTAATAATGGTCGCTGCCGCAATAATAATAAACCGCATTTTTCGGGGATTGACCCCCATCGTCGTGGCTTCTTCATCCCCCAATGTCAACACGTTAATCCGCCATCGTATGGCAATCAATACCGTAATCCCGGCTAATATCGGAATCACGATTTTTCCCAGCTCATTATAAGTCGTGTTGGAAAAGCTTCCCATCAGCCAAAACGTAATCGCCGGCAACTGAGAATCTGTATCCGCAACAAATTTAACCAACGAGATTAAGGCATTAAATACTGCCGAAACAATGATCCCCGATAAAACCAGGGCCAGAATAGAAGATTCGCTTTTTATCCGAGAAAGCAGCAAACTTAAAACGACGCTTAAAATCCCAAAGGAAAAGGCCATCGCAGCCGTAATCCCGTTAACCCCATTGGTTAACAGAATTCCTAATGCGGCTCCAAATCCGGCCCCAGCGCTGACACCCAGAACATCCGGGCTAACTAAAGGATTATGAAAACACCCTTGAAAAGCGGTTCCACTGATTGATAATCCGGCCCCTACCAGGATAACAATTAATAATCTGGGCAGCCGAATATCCAAAACCACGGTTTTATCGACACTGTCCAGAGAAGCTCCGGTCAGACCGGACCAGAGCAAATGAATAACTTGCCCCGGTTCAACATAATACCGTCCTAAAAAAAGCGATCCAAATGCAAATACAACCAGAAAGATTGCTAGAAGTAAAATAAAAGAACTGTTCTTACTGAGCTGCTTCATAAAAGTATCTTAATTTCCATTATTCGGATTAAGAATCGATTGGACCATATCGTCAGTGAGCTTAATCTGATAACGTCTTTCATAAAAGGCTTTTAAGGTTTTTGAAAAATCTTCTGGACTCATTTTTTCGGGAAAGTTTTTACTCACCAGCCATTGGATCATCAATGGTGAATCAGCGCAGGGCGTACCCCAATTCATAATACCAATCGGAGTATTATAAATCCGTCCATCTTTAAAAGCCTGTGTTTGGGACCAATCCTGACCGGCGATCGAACCAGACAGATACTCAGTCGCTGGTACCCCCCGGAAAATATAAATAATATCCGGATTCCAGCTCAAAATTTGTTCCATGGTTACTTCAAGACCGTCACCGTTTAATTCTGCAGCCACATTGGTCAATCCAGTTTTTAATAACCAATCATCACCATATGAGCCAGCTCCTCTGACAGTTATTTTATCGCCGGTATTACTCATAATCATTAAACCCTTTTGTTTTTGATTGTCTATATCGGTTAAGATCTGATCGACCTTCTGGTTAGCCGTTTCCCATTCCTGTTGTAATGAATCATCATTATCAAGTTCAAATATTTCCCGCATTAACTGATCAATTTTAACCGACCAGTCTTCATTTATCTGATTTTTAATGAAAAAATCAACAACCGGCACCGGAATATTTTGCAACCCTTTTTTTTGTGTTTCTCCATAAACGAGAATAATATCCGGATCTAATTTTAATAATTCTTCCGTATTTGATTCATATCCAGTTAAAAACGTCGTATTGATCTCTTTATTATTTGGAACAAAGATATCAAGCAAGTTCGGATTCATTTCGTTTAACGCCACCGCACTGGTACCAACAATATTATCGGTATTTTTAATATTGCTGATATATGTCGACAATAGTGGTGGGGCAATAATCACGACATTTTTAAGCTCAGCAGCTGCCGGTAGCGTCACGGTATTCCCGACCAGATCGGTAATCGTACGCGCTGCACCTTGCGTACTTTTGTCAGCATCAGCGATTTTATCAGAATTACCGGAACAGCCAGCCAAGATCATCATTAAAAATAGGCACACCGTTATCATGGCGCCAGTTTTTCGTTTGTTTTTCATTCTTTTTAACTCCTCATTTTTTTATTTAGGTAATTATTTAGTTTGATTCAATTTATTAATCAGAAATAATGCTCCTGAAAAACCCATTAATCCTGGTTGCCGAATGGCCAACTGATCAATAATGGGATGCGTCATTTGAAGGCAGTCATCGTTATCAATGGTCCGAACGCTCAAGCCATCGGCCATTACAAAATAATTAGCGCCATCGCTGGGGTTTAAATTGAGCGGTGCTGTGGTTAATTTTAAACGGTCACTTTTATTACACCAGCTATTTTTAAAGCAAACCGTCGGAAGTTTCAGTTCATCCATAATAAAGCGACTCAGACCTATCATGGGATCTTCCAGACCGCTTAAAACAACGGTTTTCTGCTCTGACTCAGGAATTATTGTTGTGCGGCAAATTTTGTTTATCTGCTCCTCAAGCTGCGCAAGCTCATCGGTAAAGGCTGCATAGTTTGCCGGAAGACCGGTTATCCTTGTTATTTCTGCTGCCCACTTTTTTGTACCGGCCAGTCCATAAGGCCGTAAATAAACATAAGGCGTTTGATGCTTCTGGAATAACCATTCAGCCAGTTGACACCCTTCGCTTCTGATCACAATATTCAATCTGGCTTTTCCGAGTTGCTTACATTCTCCCATCGTTGTCGAGCCAGGCAAATTACAGAATAATTCCATTCCAAATAACTTTTTCATTAACTCTTCAATAATCGTTGCCTCACTCAAGTGATTATACTCATCCGCACAGCAGCCGATCAGGTTATAGCCATTCTCAACCACAACATCGTTCTCGGTCAAATCAGCCAATAGTGACAAGCCCGCTGCAATTCCCTGAGACCAACTTTTACCTAATCCCCCACCTTTAACCACTAATAGCTTAGCCACAATTTTATTTTGGGCTTCTTTACAAATTCCGTCCATATCCATGCCGATTACAGATGCTACCGAAGAATCCATCACGATAATCGCCTCCGGCTTATGTCTTTGATCAACTTCCTGAAGAACCTTAATTAAACGATCCGCGTTCCCAAAGATCACCACATCTTCATCCATCGTGGTGGTATATAAGGTAGCCCGGGCTTCATGCCCAAACTGTTTAAGAGCTTCTAACATATAACGGGTTGTCCCTTCGGGACCAAACTCCACAATTATCAAATCCTGAATCCCGCTAAGTGCCCATAATAACCCCATGCGATCGGATGGGGTTGGATAATCACGCACAAGATACATCTTGATCGCCTCCTTTTAAAGCCGCTTGAATTGCTGTAATAACATGAATAATTGCTTCATAACCAATTTTTCCCGGCGGCAGCAACGTCTCCAGATGGCTGATTCCTAATTGACGAAGATAGTCTCCATTCCCAAACCCGATATATAAATCCGGCTGCAGTTTTGTTAACATGCTCATCGCCGCATTCGGATTGGCAACATAGTTAACATAGGGATCGCACCCCTGTTCCAGAATAAATTGTCGGTTTGCTTCACTTTTATCATTTAAGCGATAGGCATTGATTAACATCGGTTTCATTCCCAATGCGCTTAAAAAAGCTGCCACCTCAAGGGCATCAGGGGGTCTGCCGCCATTGATAAATGTTTTACCGGCTAAATCCTGCCGGGCTTCTGCCACCAAGCTCTCCGCCTGTTGCCGTAACGCCATATGATCCGCATGTAAGTCAAGTTCCAGATATTCTTCGAGTTGTTGATACCCTGCGCTGATATAATCGATATCCAAAGAGGCCTCAAATTCTACAAAAGGTGTTCCAAACTGATTTTGCATATACTCTGCTAATTCCCGGCCAACCTCGTTGGTAACAATATTGAGGGCGGCCTCCGGGGCCTCATAAATTTGCTTAATACGGCATTGATCGGGCAGCATTAGATTAATGATAACCCCCGCCTGTTCCAAACATCTTGCTAATTCCGACTGTTTTGGTGTGCCAGCTGCGCCGGCATGAAAATTTCGCCCTAAAAAATTAACAGTTCCCGGTTTCACAGTTTGTGGTTTCATTAATCGGCCTTGAACCCTAAGGGTTCGGGCAATAGCGACTCCAAATTCATTGCAATTATTATCATAATGAGCAATATGAACCGGCAAAATAGGTTTGCCGCAGATTCTTTGTGCTTCTTTTGAAATCGCCTCCAGATCTTCACCAATAATTTCTGGAATGCAGGTACTGACTAAAAAAATACATTGTATTGCTTCATATTCAGCAATTTTGAGCAGTGACTGCTTAATTCCACCACGATCCCCAAAAGTAATGTCGGAATCTTCAAAAACACATGAATAAAAGCGGTCATATCCGGGATCTTCACTATGATAAAGGCAACTGTTTTTGGCATACCAAGTGCATTCCGCGGTGCCAACTACCATCACTGCAGCCTCCTTAATTAGTGGTGCCGAGACCGCCACTCCAAAAGTCGGACAAAATACGCCGCAGGAAATCGCCGCGGAATCGCCATAAATATCTTGATTTTTTTTAATTTCTGATAATCTGTTTAAACGCATTTTTATTTTTCTCCTGAAAACAGTTTATCGGCCAATTGCCGATAAGCCTGTGCTTGAGTACTATTGGGAAATTTTTCTATCACCGTCTGATTGACAGCTTCAGCATCTTGAACCAGCTTGTCGCGTTCGATCGTAAAGATAACTTGGGTATCAATTTCATCTGCTACATTCTGAACAATACCTTCTTCATTAACAATTCCTTTTTTATTGAGAATCAAGCCACCAAGACTGGCATACCCCCGAGATCCATACGAACGAACGGCACTGACAATATTGTCAGCCGCATAAAGCGACATCCGTTCACCTGATGTAACGATGCACACCTTATCGGCATAGCCATTCCGAATGGGCATGGCAAAACCTCCACAAACGACATCACCGAGAACATCATATAAAATGATATCTGGTTGATAAAAGGCCTCCGCCTTAAGCGCTTCCAATTTTTCAAAAGCTGCAATAATACCTCTTCCAGCACAACCAATACCTGGCTTGGGTCCACCGGCTTCAACGCATAAAACCCCAAAGCTTCCTATCGAGACCAGATCGTCCAACTTTGTTTCATTACCCTTTTCACGGATGACCTCTAACACGGTTGGAATTCTTTTTCCGCCCATTAAATTAATGGTCGAATCTGATTTGGGATCACATCCAATCTGCATCACGGTCAGTCCTTTTTGGGCTAAAGCCGCCGAAATATTTGTCACCGTGGTCGACTTACCAATTCCCCCTTTCCCATATATCGCTATTCTCTCCAACATCCTACCTCCATTTTTTTATCAGATCATTGCTAAACTTAGTTGTACCAGTCCTTGAATCATCTGTTTTTCAATAAAAAAAGCTGCAATTGTCATTAAGACAATTGCAACTCCGTATTTATTGCTGAGTTAAAAAACAAAAAAACGCTCTGTTTTTCTTTGTTTTTCGATCTATTCCGTAATCACGCAGAATAAAAAGACATCGATAAAGGCAGGTTTTCTGACTCAAGCGTCCTCACTTTTCCTACCTTCCCGAAAAACAGTGGTATTCATGGAAAAATTCCTCTTACACAGCGGCGGTACCGTACAGGAATTTAACCTGTTTCCCTATTATGCCAACATCATTATGCTAGCCACCTCTATTGTTAATTTAATTGTATGCCTAGTATACATTATCAATAACTTTAAGTCAAGAGCTAATCACGATGATTCTTTCCGGTTTATCTTTCCGAAACATAAAGTACTTTTACGCCTTCTTTCAAATCCCAAATTATCTTTTATTCCCTCACTCATTGAGTTGAATGACGGATGATCGAACTATTTTTAAAGATAAAAAATCACCCTCTTTTGAAGGTGATTTTTTATCAAACTCGCTATTAATATCAAAATCAATAAGATCTTTCCGTTTAAAAAACTGGTTGATTAATTAAAGATTTTTATTTTTTAAGTATCTCAATTAGCTGATCAATAGTGCTTTGAATATTAATTCCGGTTAAAAAAGCCCGGCCATTAATAACCGGAATGGTGATTTCGCCTTCCAGCTGACAGGTACAGACAATCGCATCGGGATGTAATTCTTGATATTTTTTATAGGCATCCACTGCTTTAGCTTGAACGGTTCGACATTCAATGCCATTTTCCTGAGCAATCTGTTCAATCTTTTTGGCTACCACTGTTGAGGTTGCCAAAGCTGTTCCACATGCAACTAAAATAAGCTTCATTTCAATTTTCCTCTTTCAACTATAGAATTTATCCATGGATTATTTTTCTAAATTGTCTTATATTATCTTTCATATCGCCTTTAAATAAACAGGAACCGGATACAATAACATTGGCGCCGGCATCTACTACTTCTTTTAAAGTCTCGAAATTAATACCACCATCAACCTGTAGTTCAATTTCGCGATGACCAATCAACTGACGGCAAGTTTTAATTTTTTCGGTGCTTTCAGGGATATAGCTTTGTCCGCCAAAACCCGGATAAACACACATAATTAAAATCATACTGATTTGATCAAGATACGGTACAAGTGTCTCTATTGGTGTATCTGGTGATAAAACAAGTCCCGCTTTAACACCTTTATTGACAATCGCATCAATACACGACTGAATTTCTCCCTCTGATTCTACGTGAACGGTAATAATATCGGCTCCGGCAGCGACGAATCGATCAATATACTTAAGTGGCTCAGTGATCATTAAATGAACATCAAAGGGAATCGTGATTGTCTTTCTTAATTGTGCTACCTGGTCGGGACCTATGGTAATGTTAGGGACAAAATGCCCATCCATAATATCCACATGAAGATAGTCGGCGCCATTTTTTTCAATCGTTTTGAGGTCTCGTTCCAAATTAGCAAAATCTGCACTTAGCATCGATGGGGCAATTTTAATATTCATTCAAATTCACTTTCTTTATTGATTACTTTTCTGACTTATAAAAAAGTCTTAATAAGATTATAAATGGTTTGCGGTTCTTTTGCATCTTTTATTTTTTGTAATATTTTTTCATTTTGGATAATAGTAATAATGGTTTGTAATACCTTCAATTGTTTTTCAGGGTCATTAATCGCCAGTAAAAATAGAATCTGGACCGGAACACTTTCTTTAGGATTCCCCATTCCTGCAAATACAACGGTATTTTTTAGCGTAACAATAGAAATACTTTCTACTAATACATATTTAGCTTCAGTATGGGGCAAAGCAACCCCTATTTTTGTCGGTAAACCGGTGGGAAAAACGCGTTCCCTTTCAATCGCGGCATCTAAAAAATCTTCAGTAATATATCCCTGCGCCAACAAAGGATTGACAGCCACAGAGATGGCTTCGAATTGATCTTTGACCAGACAATTTACCTGAATACAATCGATATGGATTAACGATCCCATCATTATTTTTCAGTGGTTGTTTCGGGTGTCCTTTTATTTTCGTCGTCATCGTCGAAAACAGCCACTGTATCCTCCTTATAAACCTTAGAAATAGTTGCTATTAATTCATCTGATTTTAATTTCATTAAACGTACACCCTGGGTATTTCGACCAACCGCGGTAATATCATTACCTCCTAATTTGATTACCACACCTTGGTTATTAATCATCATAATTTCACCATCTCGGCTGATCACACAGAAACCTACCAGCTCACCGGTTTTTTTAGTGACTTTATAGGTTTGAACGCCTTTACCACCGCGTTTTTGCGGACGATACAAGTCTGATGCGCTCAACTTGCCATAGCCGTTTTCACTGACGCAAAGAACAAATAATTCTTTTTTGACAATATCCATTCCGACAACGACGTCGTCTTCTCGCAGATCAATCCCGCGAACTCCAATGGAAGTTCGGCTGATTGGTCGGACTTCTTCTGAATTAAATCGGATCGCATAACCGCATTGGGTTCCCATGATAATTTCTTCATCCTGTTCAACCAATCGCACATTGATTAGCTCATCATCTTGTCTTAAGTTAATAGCAATGATACCGTTTTTACGAGAGGTATCATATTCGGTTAAATCGGTTTTCTTGATAATCCCCTGTTTAGTAGCCATGATCAAATATTTATCAGCAGTGAATTCTTTGACCGGAATCATAGTGGCAATTTGCTCCCCATCTTCAAGCGGCAACAAATTCACGATCGCGGTTCCTCTGGCGGTACGTCCGCCTTCTGGGATTTCAAAGGCTTTTAATCGATAGACTTTACCAAGATTAGTAAAGAACATCAGATAATGATGGGTTGTTGTTGTAAAGAGGTGTTCAACAAAATCATTTTCCCGGGTGCTCAGTGCCGTAATGCCTTTTCCGCCCCGTTTTTGTGATCGATAATTATC
Source organism: uncultured Acetobacterium sp. (assembly GCA_965140355.1). Taxonomy (GTDB): domain Bacteria; phylum Bacillota; class Clostridia; order Eubacteriales; family Eubacteriaceae; genus Acetobacterium. Next base: position 1,145,677 of record OZ223194.1, read on the forward strand.
AGCAGTAATACGCTTCACATAACCGATATGGGTCATTGTGATCACGACTTCTTCTTCTTCAATTAAATCTTCAATTTCAAAGTCTTCGACATCAATATCAAAGGAGGTTCGGCGTTTATCGCCATACTTTTGTTTGATTTCTAAAAGTTCTTCTTTAATAATATTAAGAACCAATTGACCATTTGCTAAAATTGCTTCAAGTTCAGCAATAGTTACCATCAATTCTTTATATTCTTCTTCTATTTTTTCCCGTTCCAAACCGGTTAAACGTTGCAAACGCATATCCAGAATCGCCTGAGCCTGAATTTCTGACAGGTTAAATCGTTCGATCAACTGCTCTTTAGCTACTTTTCCATCGGCAGCAGCGCGGATTAATTTAATCACTTCATCGATATGATCCAAGGCAATTTTTAATCCTTCTAAAATATGTGCTCGCGCTTTAGCTTTTTTCAGATCAAAAATTGTTCGTCTGGTGATAATTTCTTTTTGATGTTCAATATAATGGAACAGGATTTCTTTTAAATTTAAAACCTTTGGTTCATTATTAACCAAGGCCAGCATGATTACACCAAAAGTTTCCTGCAACTGGGTATGTTTATATAATTGATTTAAGATAATCGTTTCATTCGCATCTCTTTTTAAGTCAATAATAATCGACATCCCTTTTTTCAGGTCTGATTCATCTCTTAAATCGGAGATACCTTCAATTTTTTTCTCTTTAACCAGTTCGGCAATTTTTTCAACCAACTTCGATTTATTGACCATATAAGGAATTTCGGTAATAACAATTTGTTTTTTGCCTTTTTTAGTCGTAACAATGTCAACTTTACCACGCACTTTAATCCGTCCCCGACCGGTGCGGTAAGCACTTTTAACGCCAGATTTTCCCAAGATAATTCCGGCGGTTGGAAAATCAGGTCCTTTAATATGTTTCATTAGCTCATCAACGGTAATATCCTGATCATCAATAAACGCAATCGTCCCATCAATGATTTCACCCAGATTATGCGGTGGAATATTGGTGGCCATCCCAACGGCAATCCCAGATGATCCATTAACTAGAAGATTGGGATATTTTGATGGTAGAACTGAAGGTTCCGTTTCCGATTCATCAAAGTTAGGAACAAAATCGACGGTTTCTTTATTGATATCACGAAGCAGTTCTGCCGCTATTTTCCCCATTTTTGCTTCAGTATAACGCATGGCTGCGGCACTATCGCCATCAACGGAACCAAAGTTCCCTTGTCCATTAACAATTAGATAACGGATCGACCATTCCTGAGCCATTCGAACCATTGCATCATAAACTGAGGAATCACCATGAGGGTGATACTTACCCAAAACATCCCCAACTATACGGGCTGATTTACGAAAGGTTTTTTCCGGAGTTAATCCCAGCTGGCTCATGGCATAGATGATGCGACGATGAACAGGTTTTAGACCATCTCTGACATCTGGTAAGGCCCGACCTATAATGACACTCATGGCATAGTCAATATAGGAAGTTTTCATTTCTTCTTCAATATTAATCGATTTTATCCGATCAAATTCAATTATTTCATCCATTTATTTGTTTACTCCTTCTTGACTAGATGTCCAAATTCTTAACTTTTTTAGCATTGCGTTCGATAAATTCTTTACGTGGCTGTACCTTGTCACCCATCAGAATGGTGAATATTTCATCGGCATACGCAGCTTCTTCAATATTCACCTGTAATAAGGTTCGAACGCTGGGATCCATCGTGGTTTCCCAAAGTTGATGAGCATCCATTTCTCCAAGACCTTTGTATCGTTGCAAACTGATTCGTGACCGGTCATCGATCGCTTCCATTTTTTTCTCTAAATCGCGATCCGTATAAGCATAATCAACTTGTTTACCGCGGGTAATTTTATAAAGGGGCGGCTGGGCAATGTAAACATATCCGGCTTCAATCAGGCCGGGCATATAACGATAAAAGAAAGTTAATAGTAAGGTCCGAATATGGGCTCCATCGACATCAGCATCGGTCATGATAATGATTTTATGGTAGCGGGCTTTTTCGACATTAAATTCCTCGCCAACACCAGTTCCGAAAGCAATAATCATTGATTTTAAAGAATCGGTCGTTAAAATCCGATCTAAACGGGCTTTTTCAACGTTTAAGATTTTACCACGCAGGGGTAAAATGGCCTGCGTTTTTGAATCGCGACCAGATTTGGCCGAACCCCCAGCGGAGTCCCCTTCAACGATGTATATTTCTGAAAGAGCCGGATCTTTTTCCCGGCAATCAGCTAATTTTCCTGGTAACGCCGTAGAATCTAAAGCACTTTTTCGTCGTGTAAATTCACGGGCCTTTTTAGCTGCTTCCCGCGCTCTGGCGGCTGATAATGTTTTTTCAATAATACTTTTAGCGATACTGGGATTTTCTTCCATCAAGGCTGAAAGTTGATCACTGACAATCGTTTCAACAATTCCTTTAACTTCCGTATTCCCTAATTTTGATTTCGTTTGACCTTCAAATTGCGGGTCTAAAAGCTTGATGCTAACAATCGCAGTCAACCCTTCGCGGGCATCTTCACCGGTCAGATTTTTATCATTGCCCTTTAAAAAGCCATTTTTTCGCGCATAGGTATTAATCGTCCGGGTTAAAGCACTTTTAAATCCATTCAGATGGGTTCCCCCCTCAGGGGTATTAATATTATTCGCATAGGAAAAAATATTTTCTGAATATCCGGTCGTATATTGAAAAGCGATTTCCAGCGCATAGTCATCTTGTTCTTTTTCAAAATAAGTAATCTTATCATAAAGCGGATCTTTGTTCCGATTCATATATTCCACATAGGAATGTATACCACCGGTATAGTAATAATTTTCTTTTCGTTTAGGTGAATCTTTTTCATTTATCAGACTAATCGAAACCCCCTTATTTAAGAAGGCCAATTCTCTTAATCGATGTTCTAAAATATCAAAATCATATTCGGTTTCATCAAATATGTCTTTATCGGGTTTAAAATAAATAGTCGTCCCGGTACGATTGGTGGTCCCGGTCACAGTGAGTTTATCCACTGGTTTTCCTTTTTGATAGGTTTGAAAAAATATTTCGCCCTTTTGTTTTACCTCAACGGTCAATTTTTCCGAAAGGGCATTAACAACGGATACCCCAACCCCATGAAGACCGCCGGATACCTTATATCCGCCACCGCCGAATTTACCACCGGCATGAAGAACGGTAAGGGCCAGTTCAACCCCGGTTTTTCCCTGAGCATGATTCATCCCGGTGGGAATTCCCCGGCCATCATCAACAACAGTAATTGAATCATCGGCGTGAATGGTAACATTTATATTTTTGCAATAACCAGCAAGCGCTTCATCGATACTATTGTCAACAACCTCATAAACGAGATGATGTAACCCTCGGGAGCCGGTGCTACCGATATACATTCCTGGTCTTTTTTGAACAGCCTCTAATCCTTCGAGGACCTGTATCTGATCAGCGGTATAATTATCTGATTTGTTTTCTGGCATATTTTCCTCCTGATTTTCATCGTTTTTTAATAGGTACTTGGACCTTTCCCTGTGCGATCACGATAGTGTTTTTATTTTTTTCTTCATGATCGATTAAAATATCTTCGGTACAGGTTATAAAGGCTTGCGTTTTATTTAAAAGTGAGAGAATGCTTTTTCTTCGATGTTCATCCAACTCCGAAAAGATATCATCTAAAAGAACCACCGGATATTCTCCGGTATTTTCATAGTATATCTCTATTTGGGATAATTTAAGGGAAATGGCGGCTGATCGTTGCTGACCCTGTGATCCATAACGTCTGGCATCTTTTCCATTTATTTGAATGATCATATCATCAACATGAGGCCCATAACTTGTGGAACCCCGGGCGATATCTTCCTCTCGACTGGATTCTAAACGTTTTTTGTATTTATCTTTAATTTCTGATAATTCTTCAAGTGAATCGATTATATTATTCAGATAAAATAATGAAAGAGTTTCTTTACCAAGACTTAGCAATTGATGTAGATTATTCGCTTCCCGATTAAGTCGATGCAGATACCGAATCCGATGATTCATCAGCCGAACGCCCATTTCTATAATCTGTTCATCCCAAACATCAAGGGTTGTGATTAAACTGGGTTGGTAATTAATATTTTTTAATAAAGAGTTTCTTTGATTTAATATTTTTTCATAATCTTTTAAAATATAATGATACTCCGGTTTAAATCCGGAGATCTCCTGATTAAGAAAACGCCTTCTTTTGTCGGGGCCTTCTTTAACGATCTTTAAATCATCCGGTTCAAAAAGGATGGTATTAAAAATTCCATTGATTTTATCTCTTTTTTTTACTTTCTCATCTAATAAAAACTGACGTTTTCCTAAATGATTTTTAGCTGAAAGCGTATGTTTAACCTCTTCACTGACAACCCGGGCGCTGATAAAAAAATCATCCTGATTCCATTGGGCAAGTTCTGCCACACTTGAAGCACGATGACTATAACCCCGCGACAAAAAAAACATAGCTTCAATCAGATTTGTTTTTCCCTGAGCATTTTCGCCCAAGATAATGTTAATTCCCTTTTTAAAATCGATACATTCGTTTTGGTAATTACGATAATGAATCAGTTTTATTTCTTCGATAAACATGTTGTTGTGATCCCGGTTACTTGCAAGGGTTCATAATCTTCTATCTCAACAAGATCGCCAGCTCTTATTTTTTTATTTCTTTGGGTACACAACTCACCATTTACCCGAATTAATCGATCGAGAATCATAAATTTTACATCACTGCCATTGCCAACAATACCGGCATATTTAAGCAGTTGATCGATTTTTATAAACTCAGTGTTAATCTCAATTATTTGCATATTTTCCCCACGCATTATATTTTTGGCAAAAATGAAAGAGCATTACACGAATCCCCTTTATTTGCGCCAAAATGATTAAATTTTTTATATGTTTATCTATTAACCTAACTATTATAACATAAAATTAAAAAATAGTCTCAAAAATCAGAAAATCATTTCGATAATTCTGATTTTTTTAACTATTTTCAAAACTTCTTTTAATTCTTAATTTAGTTCTCTTCAGCAATCCGAACGGGAAGGATTAAATAAATAAAATTATCACCCTCAATCGGCAACAAAACCCCCGGTCCTACTGAAGTTGTCATATCGATCATGAGTTCATCGCCTTCAATTACCCGTAAGGCTTCAATTAAAAATTTAGAGTTAAACGCTATCTTTAATGATTCGCCGCTATTTTCAATTGGAATGACTTCAAAAACATCACCAATATCCGCATTTGAAGTTAAAATCAATTGATCTTGATTAAAATCCATTTTAATTAAATTATTTTTGCCTTCGCGGGCCAGCAACGCTGCCCGTTCGCTGCTTTCTAAAAGCAAACGTCGATTGATCTTGACTTGAGTTGCTTTTTCGATCGGAATGATTTGTTTATAATTAATAAAATCACCTTCCAAAAGACGTGACGTAAACTGGGTATTATCCATTTCAAAAAAGATCTGATTTTTTGAAAACTTAACTGTTACATCACCACTATAATTTGATAAGACCTTGTTAATTTCCGATAATGATTTTGAGGGAATGATCACACTCAGATCTTCGGTTAAATTATTTTTGATTTTACCAGACTTTAGTGCTAAACGATAACCATCCAAAGCAATTAAATTAATATTATCATCATGAAGTTCTATTTTTACCCCAGTTAAAACGGGAATGTTTTCATTTGTTGCGACCGAAAATAGGGTTCCTTTAATCAATTCTTTTAAAACACTGGCATCAATAGAAAAAATATGATCATCAATTACTTCTGGAAAAGCAGGAAACTCTTCGGAAGATAGTCCTTTTAACGTAAAATTAGATAATAAACATTCTATTTTAATTTGATGATTTTCATCACTTTCAAAAAATATATCAGAACCAGACATTTTACGAATTAGTTCACCAATAATAGAAGACGTTAAAACGATCTCACCTTCTTTTTCAACTTCAGCTGGAATCGTGACTTCAACCCCAATTTCCAAGTCAGTACTTCTTAATAATAATTTATTATCAGTAGTGCTAAACAGAATTCCTTCTAAAATTGTTAAGGTTGTTTTTGATGAAACTGCTTTTTGAGCAATCGATAATGCAGCCATTAAACTTTCTTTTGAACAATTAAATTTCATAAATAATAGCTCCTTTTTATATATAAATATATATATTAAATAATAGTATTAGTAGTAGGGGATGTGGACAATGTTAATAACTCTTCAAAGGCGTTGATAGAGTAAAAAAGTTATAAATTTTTAGGGTATAATTTGTGGATAACTTAAACAAACAACGGTCAAAGATGTGCATAGTTATTTTCCGTTAATTTCACGTTCGATTCTGAGAATAAGATTTTTAAAATCGGTGTTGGTGGTCATTTCTTCAGCGATTTTTTGACAAGCATGAATGACGGTAGAATGATCACGACCACCAAATTCATCACCAATTTTAGGAAGTGATAAATCAGTTATCTCACGCGTGATATACATAGCCACTTGTCGGGGGAGTGAAATGGAGCGGGTTCTTTTTTTTGAATCAATGTCTTCAACGGTGATATTAAAGTATTTAGCAGTAACTTCCTTGATGTATTCACTAGTGATAACAATATCGTCTTTTTTTCGGAAGATGTCTTTAAGAGCATTTTTAGATGAATCCAGATTAATCGGTGAATTATGCAGTTTTGAATAAGCAAATACCGTTGTTAGTGCACCTTCAAGTTCTCTAATATTGGAATGAATACTATCGGCGATAAAGCTTAAGACTTCATTAGGAATTTCGTCACTAAATGATTCTGCTTTTTTTCGGAGGATCGCAATTCTGGTTTCAAAATTGGGGGCGTAAATATCAGTGATTAAGCCACTTTCGAAACGGGAACGCAATCTTTCTTCTAAAGTTGGTATTTCTTTGGGAGGCCGGTCGCTACTAATGACAATTTGTTTATTTTCCTGGTGAAGGGTATTAAAGGTGTGGAAAAATTCTTCCTGAGTTCCTTCCTTTTTAGCTAAAAATTGAATATCATCAATTAAGAGAATATCGGCACTGCGGTATTTATTGCGAAAAGAAATATTTGTTTTATTTTGAATCGCATCAATAAAGTCATTGGTGAATTTTTCACAGGAAACATAAACAACTTTTTTATGGGGGGCATAGGATAAAATATAATGTCCAATGGCTTGCATCAGGTGCGTTTTTCCTAAACCGACGCCACCATAAATAAAAAGTGGGTTATAGCGTTCGGATGGCGCTTCAGAAACGGCGACACATGCAGCATGGGCAAAACGATTGTTTTCGCCAATAACAAAACTATCGAATGTATATTTGGGGTTCATTGAATTATTTTGATAATTTGATATTTTTTCATCGACATTTGTTATTGATACGTTAGGAGAATCGGCATTTTGAGCGATCATTGCGTCTTCTTCTTTTAAAACTATTTTAACTTGACCGGTTTTTCCGGTGACTTCGGCTAAAGCATTGGTAATTAAAGGAATATGCCGGCTTTCTAAAATTCCTTTTTCGAATTCATTTTCAGATAAGAAATAATAAGTGTTATTAACGTAGTTTATGGGTTTTATTTTTAAAAACCAGGTATTAAAACTAGTTGGGCTAATGTCTGGTTTAATAATTTCAAGTGCGGCATCCCATATTTTTTTAAAGGAAGTGTCCATTAAATGAACCTCCAATTTCTAATAAATTTAAGTTGTGTTGTTGTGGATAAAGGTTTAACTTATCCACAGAGAATCTATTTTAATGTGAATAGCCAAATAAATCAAGTAATTTATGAGAATAAATGTTGATAACTTAAAAAAACATTACCAGGTAAAAAAGATGAAAAAATCAGAAATGTTGAAAAATGTCGACAAGTTATCCCCAATTAATCCACAATCTTGGTTATTATGTGGATTAATTGGATAAAAATCAAAAACTTATCCACAATTTTGTTAATAGTGTTAGTATAGCAAATTACGAGAAGGCATTCAATATAATTTAAATAAACATAATACTTGCGAAATCGTATTATATCTGATAATATAACTTGACATAAAATAAGCGGGATTATATAATTTTAGGGTAAAAGTCTTATTAGCTTATAAACAAATGAATATAAAGAATTAGTCAGGGGGTGTCGAAGTGAAAAGAACTTATCAACCAAAAGTTAGACAACGAAAAAAAGAACATGGTTTCAGAAAAAGAATGTCTGCCAAAAGCGGTCGGCTTATTTTGAAAAAGAGAAGACAAAAAGGAAGAGAAAAATTATCAGCATAATCCTTTGTAGACCGTTTTTCAAAAGCGGTCTTTTGTTTAATAAAAATTAAGGAGAATTCCTTTGGTAAAAATAGAGTCCCTAAGTAAAGAAAATGAATTTAAACGGGTTTTTAAAGCTGGGGATGTATTTGGAAATAGGGTATTCGTTTTCTATTTTTTAAAAAATAATAAAAAAGAAAATCGTTTAGGGATCATTGTCAGCAAAAAAGTTTCTAAAAAAGCTGTTGTTAGAAACAAAGTTAAAAGAAGAATAAAAGAAGCATATCGTCATAATGAAGATTCTTTTACAAAAGGGTATGATATTATTCTAATTGCTAAAGGATCGATTAAAGATGTACCTTTTAGCAGTTTAGAAAAATCGTTGAAACATTTGTTTTATAAGAAAAATCTCATGAGGCCATAGGATGCTTAAGAAATTTCTAGTTTTACTGATAAGAGGATATCAGAAATTTATTTCACCTCTTTTGGGAAATAATTGTCGTTTCAGTCCCACTTGTTCAGAATATTTTATTATGGCCGTTGAAAAATATGGTATAATAAAGGGAAGCTATTTGGGTGGAAAACGCATTCTCAGATGCCATCCTTTTAATCCCGGGGGATATGATCCCCTTCCCTGATAATTTTTAGGGAGAAAAATATTAAGGAGTTAAAGAATGGATTTTTTATACCAGATCTTTGGTTGGGTGCTTTTTCAAATTTTCAATATTATTGGAAGTTATGGATGGGCGATCATCATATTTACAATATTAATGAAGGTATTATTACTACCACTTAATATTAAACAAACAAAATCAATGAAGGATATGCAACGCCTTCAGCCAGAATTACAGAAACTTAATAAAAAATATAAAAATAACAAAGAGAAATTAAATGAAGAAACGCTAAAGCTGTATAAAACGTTTAAAGTAAACCCGGCTGGCGGTTGTTTACCAATTTTATTACAATTTCCAATTTTGATTGGTTTATATGGAACCTTGAGAGCACCGGATGTGTGGGTTTTTAATGGGACGATGGGATCAATTGATATGTCTTTTTTATGGATGAACAGTTTAAGTAATCCCGATCCATATTATATCTTGCCAATATTAGCGGCGTTATTTACATTTATTACGCAGAAATTTACAATGGCATCGTCAACAATGAATCCAGATGATCCCAATGCTAAAACTCAAAAAATTATGCTTTATGCAATGCCGCTTATGATTGGGTATATTTCGATTTCGATGCCGGCAGGGGTTGCTCTTTATTGGGTTGTTCAAAACGTCTTTACTTTTGTCCAGCAATTTATTATGATGCGCATACCAGAACCAGATTATTCCATTGAAGAAGCTGAACGTCGGGTTCAGGAAGCAGAAGCTGAAAGAAAAGCTGATTTAGCAGCTAAGCGGGCTGCGGCAAATCCCAATGCTCAAAAAGACAATAAAAAAAATAATCATGGGGAACCAAAGAAGCCATTAACACGGCCAGCTTCTAATAAAAAAATACAAAGTTCAAAAGCTTATCAGCCACCGGCTGAGCAACGAAAAAAACCGTCAGTTGAAATTCCTGAGCGCGATGAAACTCAGGAAGAAGCCTATCAAAAAGCCAAGGAACGTTATGATAACAAATAAAATGATGACTGAAAGCTAAGGAGAGGGAAAATGAATAAGACAGTAACGGGGACTGGTAAAACCGTAGAAGATGCTATTAATCATGGGTTGCAACAACTTGGAGTGACAAAAGAACAAGTTGAAACAAATGTATTGCAAGTACCAGACAGTGGTTTAATGAAAATATTTGGAAAAAAAGAAGCAATTGTTGAGGTTTCACTTATAAATAATCCTGAACAGCGCGCTCTTGATTTTTTAAATGATGTCCTTCAGGCCATGAAAATCAACTGTAAAATTAAAACCCGTCTTGAAGATAAAATATTATTCATTAATCTGGAAGGTAAGGATATGGGTGTTCTTATTGGACGGCGCGGCCAAACGCTGGATTCTCTTCAATATTTAATCAGTTTAGTTATCAATCGACAACATGATGAATATGTCCGGGTCATTTTGGATACCGAAAATTATCGGGCTAAAAGGGAAAAAACACTCGAAGATTTAGGTGAAAAAATGGCTAATAAGGCTGTTTATTATCAGAAAAAAATGTTACTTGAACCGATGAATCCATCGGAACGACGTGTTATCCATGCAAAACTTCAAAATCATGATAAGGTTTTTACCTTTAGTGAAGGCGAAGAACCTTATCGGCGGGTAGTCATTCAATTAAAAGATAAGAATTAAAAAGAATAAACCCAAAAAGCACTTTACAAATTGACTTAAAAGTTAATTGTAAAGTGCTTTTTTAGGTGGAAGCCTTGTTATTATTAGCGTTTTATTATATTATAAGAGATTAGGAAACGATTATTGAGTCAGGAGAATAAATTGAACGTTTTATTACAAAATGAAGATACAATTGCGGCAGTAGCCACTGGTATGGGTGGAGCCGGAATCGGAATTATCCGAATTAGTGGAAATAATGCTATTGAAATAGGGAATCGTATTTTTGTCAATCCCAGCGAAAAAAAATTGATAACAGCTAAAAGTCACGAATTAATTTATGGTCACATTATTGATCCTATGACAAAAAAGGATATAGATGAAGTGCTTATTTCAAAAATGAAGGCACCGCATTCATACACCGCAGAGGATGTTGTTGAAATTAATTGTCATGGTGGCATTGTGTCATTGCGCAAGATCTTAAAATTAGTGATTCAATCAGGCGCTCGCTTGGCTGAACCGGGAGAATTTACCAAACGGGCTTTTTTAAACGGTCGCATCGACTTGACTCAAGCCGAAGCGGTAATTGATATTATTAATGCCAAAACGGAAAAAAGTCTGGAAAGTTCAATGGCTCAATTAGAAGGAAAACTGTCTCAGAAATTAGAAGCATTGGATGTTATTTTGATTGAAATTTTATCGCACATGGAAGTTAATATCGATTATCCGGAATATGATATTGAAGAAATTTCATTTAGTTTTGTGAATCAACAAATTAAAACGATTATTAACAAGATTGAAGAAATTCTGGTCGTCGCGGAAACCGGAAAAATTTATAGAGAAGGAATTACCACGGCAATTTTAGGGGAACCAAATGTCGGCAAGTCTTCTTTATTAAATAATCTTTTAATGGAAAAAAAAGCAATTGTTACCGATATTCCCGGAACCACCCGTGATACAATCGAAGAATATATTAATATTGAAGGGGTACCGTTTAAAATAATCGATACTGCCGGGATTAGAAAAACGGATAATCTGGTTGAAAAAATTGGGGTTGAGAAATCTCGAGCTCTTTTAGATCAAACTAATCTGGTGATTTTCATGCGCGATATTTCGAAGGAACTGTCTGATGAAGAGATAGAACTGCTTGAATTATTAAAAAATAAACGGACAATATATGTGGCAAATAAAACCGATGTCATTTCTGATGCTAAAACAGCAATTAAAGAGCCCTGGATACCGATGTCTTTAATTGAAGATGAAGGGATCGAAATGCTCAAAAAGGAAATGCTCAAAATGGTTTTTGATGGAACCGTTAACCAGGATGCCGATTATCTTATTACAAATGCACGACAGATCCAATTACTGGAAGCTACAAAAAATAGCTTGGAAAATGCCATTAATACAATGGCAAGTCAAATGCCGATCGAATTAGTCAGTATTGATGTGATGGAAGCGTTGGAGAATCTTCGTGGAATCACCGGCAAAGCAATTGGAATGGATATTATAGATCAGATTTTTAAAATTTCTGTATTGGAAAGTAGAGGAAATAAATGGGATACCCAGGAGGAGATTACGACATTGTCGTTGTTGGTGCCGGTCATGCGGGAGCAGAGGCCGCGCTGGCCGGTGCTCGGAGCGGATTAAAGACACTTTTATTAACGATCAATTTGGATTCGGTGGCAATGATGCCTTGTAATCCATCAATTGGCGGAACGGGAAAAGGACATTTAGTCCGGGAAATTGATGCCCTTGGTGGTGAAATGGGAAAAAACATCGATGCAACGATGATTCAATGTAAGATGTTAAATACCGCTAAAGGTCCGGCGGTGCATTCTTTACGGGCGCAAGCTGATAAAAAAGCCTATCAGTTTAGAATGAAGGAAGTTATTGAAAAACAAGAAAATTTGTTATTAAAACAGCAGGAAGTAACCGAAATTATTGTAGAAGATGGCAGAATAACCGGGGTAAAAGTGAATACCGGTGCCGTTTATACTTGTAAGGTAGCGATTATTTGTAGTGGAACGTATTTAAAAGGCCGGATTATTATTGGTGACGTTCAGTATGACGGCGGACCGAATGGTTTGTTTCCGGCCATGTATTTATCCGCTAGTTTAGAGCAAAATGGCATCGCGCTACAACGTTTTAAAACCGGAACACCGGCGCGAGTTGATGCTAAAACGCTGAATTATAGCAAAATGATTATCCAGGAAGGCGATGAACAAATTGTGCCTTTTTCGTTTGATACCGATAAAATCGAAATTGAACAGGTCCCTTGTTATCTAACCTATACAAATCCGGAAACACATCAAATTATTAATAATAATATTGAACGTTCGCCGCTTTATACCGGGGATGTGGTGGGAATCGGACCCCGTTATTGTCCTTCAATTGAAACTAAAGTCATGCGCTTTCATGATAAAGAACGTCATCAAATTTTTATGGAACCGGAAGGTTTAAATACCAATGAGATTTATGTCCAGGGAATGTCTTCATGTTTGCCGGAAGATGTCCAAATCGCCTTATACCGCACGGTTCCGGGGATGGAAAACGTCGAATTTATGCGTTCAGCTTATGCGATTGAATATGATTGTATTCATCCCACCCGTTTAAAAGCTTCACTGGAATCAAAGGACGTTAAAGGACTTTTTTTTGCCGGTCAGATTAACGGGACTTCTGGATATGAAGAAGCGGCGGCGCAGGGATTAATTGCCGGAATTAATGCGGGTCTTTTCATTCGCGGGGAACAGCCGATAATCATCGATCGATCGCAGGGCTATATCGGAGTTTTAATTGACGATATTATTACCAAAGGTATTGATGAACCATATCGGATGATGACCTCGCGAGCCGAATATCGTTTATTGCTGCGACAGGATAATGCTGATCTGCGTTTGACGGATATCGGCTACCAGGTTGGGCTGATTAGCGAAGAACGCTATCAGCGTTTTTTAGCAAAAAAAGAAATGATTGTCAATGAAATAAACCGCTTAAATCAGGTTATTGTTAAACCGAATGCCGAAAATAATAAAATCTTAGAAGCTTTGGGAAGTTCGGCATTATTACATGGTTTGGCACTTGGGGAGTTAATTAAACGGCCAGAAGTTAAATATTCACAGACGCATGTATTTGATCCGATGCGTCCTGAACTTCATTGGAGCGTAGTGGAACAAGTGGAAGTGCAAATTAAATATGAAGGTTATATTAAAAAACAATTGCAACAAGTTGAGCAATTTAAAAAATTAGAGCACAAAATGATTCCTCAAAATATTGATTATCAAGAAATTGGGGGATTACGAATCGAAGCAGCAGAAAAATTGCAAGAGATAAAACCCCATTCAATTGGACAGGCTTCTCGTATTGCCGGGGTTTCGCCAGCGGATATTTCAGTTTTATTAATTGCCCTGGAACAACGGCGCAGAAGTTTTGAAAAAGGTGCTCATTAAAATGAATAATAAAATAGAACGATTAATTGAGTTAGGAAACCAAGCTGGAATTGATATTACGGTAAATCAAAGCGGATTGTTAATTAGCTACATGGAACGATTGCTGGAAATGAATAAAAAAATTAATCTCACTCGAATCACCGATGAAGAAGAGTTTATTAAGTTACATCTTCTCGATTCTTTGACGTTACTGAAGTTGATTGAAAACAAAAATGCAACAATTCTAGATGTTGGAACGGGGGGCGGATTTCCCGGAATTCCTTTGGCCATTTTACTTGAGAACGCGGAAATAACGCTCATGGATTCGACCCAAAAGAAACTAAAAGTGGTGCAATCGCTGGCAGCAGAATTAAAAATAAATAATGTAAAAATTCTTCACGGCCGTGCTGAAGAACTGGGACAAGATGATAGTTACCGCGAAAAATATCAAATTGTTACTTCGCGGGCGGTGGCCAATCTTACTCTTTTATCAGAATATTGTTTGCCGCTTACACAAGTGGGCGGACATTTTTTATCGATGAAAGGTCGGGATTATCAGGAGGAATTGTTAGCGGCGGAAAAACCAATTGATGTTTTGGGGGCAAAATTACTTAAAGTTGAGCCGGGTTTATTACTGCAAAACGATTATCTTCATGTTATAATAAATATAAAAAAAACAAGCGCAACACCCAAACAATTTCCAAGACTCAATGGAAGAATCAAAAAAGAAGCATTCCCGCGTTAGTTATTAATTACAAGAAGAAATAAAGGCTTTTATGGTAGTATTTATTCTGGTTTTAATAAATGTTTCACGTGAAACATTTATTGTAAAATAAAGACTGTTGTTTCAAAGCAACGTGTTTCACGTGAAACATCGGGACTAAAAAAATAGAAACAAGGCAGGGAAAACAAGACTGATAGCGAAATAATTAAATAAGAGAACAGGTTATTAAATTTAAGGAGTAAAAAAAATGGCAAAAATAGTGGCAGTATTTAATCAAAAAGGTGGCGTCGGAAAAACAACCACAAATATTAATTTAACCACTGCCCTCAGTATGGAAGGATACCGAATTCTAGTTATTGATATTGACCCGCAAGGAAATACCAGTAGCGGATTTGGAATTGAAAAGAATAGTCTCAAAAAAAGTGTCTATAATGGCGTTATTCATGGGGATAATCTAAAAGAAATTATTTTAACCACGGCTTATGATAATCTTCATATTCTTCCATCGCATCCTGATTTAGCGGGAGCTGAGATTGAATTAACAAACTTGCCACAGCGGGAGCTGCGCCTTAAAAATAGTATTGAGAATATAAAACCATTTTATGATTATATATTCATCGATTGTCCACCATCGTTGGGTTTATTAACGATAAATGCGCTGGCAATGACAAATACCGTCTTAATACCGATACAATGCGAATTTTATGCATTAGAAGGAGTTAGCCAATTAATGAAAACCATCAGTCTTGTAAAACAAGGGCTAAATCCTAAACTCGAAATTGAAGGGGTTCTGATGACGATGTTTGATAGTCGAACGAATTTATCAAATCAAGTGGTCGATGAAGTTGTGGATTATTTTAAAGATAAGGTTTATGAAACCATGATTCCGAGAAACATTCGGTTAGCTGAAGCACCAAGTTATGGACAGACGATTTTTGAATATGCAAACTCATCTAAGGGGTCAAAAGCATATCGGGCCTTGGCGAAAGAGTTTTTACTAAGACAGGAGTAATTATGGGAAAAAACACAGGTTTAGGAAAAGGTCTTAGAGCGTTGTTTCCCGATGAAGCAGTGGTCACATCAAAAGAAGATGAAGCGTTAGCAGTTGATGTTGAAAAACTTGTTTTTTATGTCAAAACGAATAACGTTCGACCGAATCCAGATCAACCGCGAAAAATATTTGATCGAGCAAAACTTGAAGAATTGGGAGTATCCATAAAAGAACACGGCATCCTGCAACCGCTGGTAGTCAAACCGGAGACAAAAGGATATACCATTATCGCCGGCGAAAGACGTTGGCGGGCTGCCAATATGATTGGTTTGAAAGAAATACCGGTGATCGTTAAAGATTTACCCGCTAAAGATGTGCTGGAGATTGCGATTATAGAAAATGTGCAGCGAGAAAATTTAAACAGCATAGAAGAAGCACTGGCTTTCGAAGCATTAATGGAGAGTTTTAATCTAACGCAAGGAGAAATCGGGATTCGAATTGGCAAAAGTCGAACGGCTATTGCCAATACCTTAAGACTTTTAAAATTACCGAAGACAATTCAAGATCAGTTGGCACAGGGGAAAATTACTTCCGGGCATGCGCGAGCAATTCTGATTTTAGAAGACCCTGAAAAAATGGAAGCATTTGCAAATGAGATCATTGAAAAAGGGATGAGTGTCAGAGAAGTGGAAAATCGCATAAAAAAAATGCAGGCAGAGGGATTAGCCAAACCACTCCAAAAGAAAAATAGCGATAGCCAGGGACATATTATCGAAATTCAAGAAGCGCTGGAAAAAAGATATGAAACAAAAGTTCATTTAAGTAGCCGGGGAAAAAAAGGTAAAATTGAGTTTCTTTATTCGTCATTGGAAGAGTTAGATCGGCTACTGGAGGAGTTAGGATATCAAAAAGGAATTTAAATGAATTAAATAACAATTTGACAATTTATGTATGAAATGGAGAAAATTATGAATCAAATCAAAAGAAAGAGGCGCTTGTCAGCTCTGGAAGCGGCAGTATTAGGAAATGTTCTATATATTGTTCTGGTTCTGGTCTTCAAAAATGTTTTTGATGTGATTAGGAAAAGTGATTTTAACTACCTCTTTAATGGCATAGAATTATTGACGATTGGCTTATTTTGGATTATATTATTTACAATCTGCTTTAAGAATATCAGGGCAGGTGAAAAACTAAGATCATTTAAGTATGTGTTTTTTAGTCTTATTCCAATTGTTGCATTAACCGGAACTTTAACCATGGTATCAATATTTGCTCCCGGACAAGATGCCAATAGTATTTGGAATCAGTTCTCATTTATTGCCGCACCAACTATTTTTTGGTATTTACCTTACGGTTTAATCTACCAACTGATTGGCAGTCAAATATCAATTTTT
Organism: uncultured Acetobacterium sp.; assembly: GCA_965140355.1. Taxonomy (GTDB): domain Bacteria; phylum Bacillota; class Clostridia; order Eubacteriales; family Eubacteriaceae; genus Acetobacterium. Next base: position 1,162,762 of record OZ223194.1, read on the forward strand.
ATATTCTTTGGGATTGCTTTGGTTTTTACGGTTGCATTCCAGTTGATTGGAATTGTTTTAGGTCGAATTTTAGGGCGAAAATATTGGGAAGAAACAAAAGTTGAAGATCTTCGTGATTTAGAATATGATCGCGAGATAAAAAAAGAAAAGAAAAAAACGCGGCGGAAATCGAAAATGCCAAAACGTGAAAGTATTGGCATGGAAGGGCTTTCGGATGAGCAAATTAATGAAGGCTTTACGCCGAAACAATCAGAAACGTTCAATATGACTGAAGTGATTATTGAGGATAATGATACCGGAAGTGAACGCGTTGATTATCGAAAGAAAAGAAGAGGAAAATCGGAAACAGGGATTTTTGAAAAGTCTGATCCGGCCGATTCAGTTAAACTTTTTAAACCGGAACCAAAAGCGGTCATCGATGAATTAGAAATTCAACCAGCAGCAATGCCGAAAATTGAGATGGAAAAATCCAGCAATAACCAACAGGGAGTAACGGTTGATGACTGGAATGCCAAACATCCCGTTGAAGTAGATGATCTCAATAAGGATTTAAATAGCCATGAAGAAACAGATGATAAATCATTTTTAATGGAAACGAGTGCCGTTCGAATTATTAATGATGAAGATATTGAAGAATATTACAGGAATCAAAAATGAGTTTTTCAAATTTAACTTCGTTTGATTTGCTGCTCATCACGATCAGTTTTTTATCTGGAATAATTGGATATAAGCGAGGTGCAATAAAAACTCTGATTAGTTTCGGGGGTTTTATTGCATCTTTTGTGATGGCATGGATTTTCTCATCAACGTTAAGTAAATGGCTGATTAACACCGGTTTGCTTGATGGTTTAATTAAAAGTCTTAGTATTGACGCGTTAGCACAATCATTACTTGATTTCAGTGCTCAACAAAATGGTTTATTAAATTCACCGCTGGGTCAAGCGATTTTAGGCAGTGGAACAACTTCGGTTGACCAAACAATTGCCAGTGTGACAAATATAATTACAAACGGAATTGCTCAGACAATCAGTTTTGGATTAATTGTTTTTGGGGTTTCATTATTATGTTGGGTTTTGCAAAGTATATTTTCGGGAATCAATGGAATTCCAGTGATTGGAACATTTAATCGGTTGTTAGGTTTGGTACTGGGATTGATATTAGGGATTAGTATGATTGGCGTTACTTTGTGGTTGTTTTCTGGAATAAATTATTATTCTGGTGGGACTACGCATTTACCAACTTATGAAAGCAGTGTATTACTGAAAACCGGTACCCCAATCATCCTCAATTTTATCGGAGTTCAGTAGGGAGTAGTAGATGACATATTTAACAAATAGTTTTTCAGCATATATTAATCAAATTGATTTCTCGAATCTTACTCAAAAAGGAATAATCACCTTACTGGTACTTATCATTGTCGTGATTAGCTTGAAAATTACCTATAATATTGTTGATCGTGTTTTCAACGATGAGAGAGTTGATCTTGAGCCAAGAGAAGCCCGTCGGATTACTACCTTAAATCATGTTACTAAAGCTACCGTTAAAGCCAGTGTCTGGACTTTGGCAGTATTGGTAATTTTAGGTCAGTTTATTAATGTCGGATCATTATTGGCGGTAGCTGGAGTAGGGACCTTGGCGATTGGTTTCGGGGCGCAAAGTATTGTTGAAGATGTGATGAGTGGTTTTGTGATCGTTTTTGAAAATCAATTTAGTGTTGGCGATTATGTCATTATTGATGAAACACATTATGGAATTGTTGAAACAATTGGAATGAGAACAACCAGTGTGCGGGAATTTAATGGCGGCTTGTTTATTATCCATAATGGTAAAATTGATCGATTAATTAATTATTCCAAAGGGGATATGAAAGCAATTGTCAATGTCGGAATTGCTTATGAGGAAGATATCAGCCAGGTGATTGCGATACTAGAGGAATTGTGTCAGGAACTTTACGAAAACCATGGAGAATTGTTTAAAAACCGACCTGAAATTCAGGGAGTAACCCAGCTTGAGGCATCAGCCGTTAATATTCGGATCGTCTGTGATGAAGATGCTTCTTCAAAATTTGCTGCTGAAAATTATTTGCGGCAACGGATTAAAGAGGTATTTGATGAGAAAGGGATTGAGATACCTTATCATAAAACAGTCATCTACACGCAAGAATTAAATAAGAATTCCGATGAAAAAATAAGCAGAGGTGAATAATGGAAATAAAGCAATATGAATTAGGGGATCAAGTGGAAATGAAAAAAAAACACCCCTGTGGAAGTATGCAGTGGGAAATTATCCGCATGGGAGCGGATATTAAAATAAAATGTTTGGGTTGTGGCCATATTGTGATGCTACCGCGATCAAAATTTAATAAACAGATCAAAAAAGTTTTAACAAAAGAGAGTACGGTAGCAAAATGAAAAATTATATTATGAAGCAATGGCAAAGCAGCGAAGTTTATTTTGAAAAAAATCTTAAGTCAACATTTTATTTTTGTTTTGCTTTTTTTGGAGTGATGACACTGGCGAATGTGGTTCTTTTTATGAGTAGTCCAGAGCTGAGTCAAAGCTATTTTAATGAGATCCAGACAATATTTAACGGCAAAGCATTTTTAAATAGTACGGGGATAGAGCTCTGGTTAGGCATTTTTTTTAATAATCTGGTTGCGAGCGGAATCAGCATCCTTTCGGGAGGAATTCCGTTTTTATTTTTACCGTTATTTTCGTTGGCTTCCAACGCGATTATTATTGGCCTGATCGGTGCAGTTTATCAAATCAATGGCGTTGGTTGGATTCCTTTTCTAGTTGGTATTTTGCCGCATGGCGTGATAGAGATTCCAGCACTTATTTTAGGCGTGACGTTGGGTGTTCATATTTGTAATAAACTAGTAAAAAAAATATTAAAAAGAAGTTTTAAAGGAGAATTAAAACAGGCAATTGTTGGTTGTTTGCGGATTTATGTATTATGGCTGATACCGTTATTTTTTATTGCCGCTTTTATTGAAACATTTATAACCCCGATTTTATTTAACGTTTTTATCTGAATTTAAATGAGTGAATAAAAAAATAAAAAACTTGCAAGAATTGAGAGATATGATATAATTAAAAGCTGTAATCCTTGCTCGCTGGAAAAGTGAGCCATAGTCCATGAGGAGGTGAAATGGAATGAGAAAGTATGAAACATTATTTGTTTTGAAACCGGATCTTGAAAAAGAAGCGATTGAAGAATTAGTTGGCAAAGTAAAGGCTGTAATTGAAGCGGCTGGAGAAATTGAAAAAGTCGACGAATGGGGCAAAAGAAAATTAGCCTACGAAATCGATAAAAAGTATCAAGAAGGATTTTACGTATTAGTAGACTTCAAAGCTGAGAATTCAGTGCTTGATGCATTGGATCATTTATACAAAATTAACGAACAGTTTATTCGAAGCATCGTTATTAAAAAAGAAAAATAGGGGGCAATTCTGTGAATAAAGTAATTTTAGTAGGAAGACTAACCCGCGATCCTGAGGTAAAAAACACCACAACGGGCAAAACGGTAGCGACATTTACCTTAGCTGTTGATCGTCGCTTTAAAAACAAAGATGGTCAAAAAGAAGCTGACTTTGTGCCAATTGTAGTGTGGGGAAAACAGGCAGAATTTGCTGGTCAATATCTGTCAAAGGGAAGCCAAATTGGTGTATCAGGACGACTACAGGTAAGAAGTTACGACGCACAGGATGGTCAACGACGATATGTGACGGAAGTTGTTGCCGATGAGATTAATTTTCTTTCTTCCAGCAGAAAAGATTCTGCCGGTGGATTTCAGCAAGCTTCAGCGCCACGAACCGATAACAATAACAATATGTCAGTGATGGGTCTGGATGAAGATTTTCATTTGATGGCCGATGATGACGATATACCTTTTTAAGATAGGAGGAAAACTTGAATGCCAAAACCATTTAAAAAGAGAAGAAAAGTTTGTGAATTCTGCGAACGAAAAGTAGAAAATGTTGATTATAAAGATGTAATAACACTAAAGAAATTCGTTTCTGAACGTGGTAAAATTTTACCAAGACGAGCCACAGGCACTTGTGCTAAACATCAAAGAAAGGTAACTGAAGCGATTAAACGTGCGCGAAATGTTGCCCTATTGCCATATAGCTCAAATAACTAAAAATCGTGTAAAGCTGTTTGTTTCAGGAAAGAACCTGGAATGAACAGCTTTTTCTTTATCGATAGTTATTTAACGATTACGGCGATAGCCATTTTGCAAGTGAAATGAGAAGTTACGCAAGTAGAGATTGAAACGATTTTATTTTAAACATAAAGACGACGAAAATAATGGGCATTTTCTGAGATTGTGATATAATAGTAAAGTAACTTTTGACGCTCAATGAGAAAATGTCGGGTGACGGATAAGTTATCAATATGGAGGATTAATGAAAACACGAGGCATCACAGAAGGCGCAATGTTTTGTGCGCTGGGGGTAATAATTTCGCTAGTCAGTTACTATGTACCGATCTTTGTCATATTGGTGTTTTTTATACCAGTGCCGATGGTAGTGTTAGGAAAACGTCAAGGTTTAAAGGTGAGTGTTATTTCAGCGATAGCAGCAACCATTTTGATCGGATTATTTCTCGGACCAATTAATGCAATTCCGTTTGGAACCCTAATGCTGTTCGTTGGTTGCAGTCTCGGATATGCGTATAATCATAATCTTTCGCCAGTTCGAAAAGTCGTTATTGGAACGGCGGGTTTTGCTTTTTTTTTAATCGCTGTAGTTATCGGCTTCGAGGTCATCTCGGGAATTAATTTTACCAGTTATCTTTTTCAGACGTTAGAAGAGAGTACCAATGAAGTTATGGCTTTTTATGAGACAACCAATATAATCAGCGGGGATGAACTGACAGCCGCAAAAGAAGCGATGGCAACCAACATCCAATTCATAAAATTAGCCTTACCCAGTGCCTTTATTATGCTACCGATTATTTTTGGAATGGTAAATGTAATTGTGGGTGATCTGATTTTAAAACGGATTGGTTACGAAGTTAACTGCTTTAAACCGCTTCGTGAATGGGAAATGCCCGCATCTTTAAAATATTTTCTGATGGTTTTATTATTCGGAGATTTTATGATTAGTATCTTTCAAATAACGGCGATTCCACAGATTTATCTGATTACAATTATGTATTTTGTTAATGTTATCTTCTTTATTATGGGGCTTGCATTGATTTTCAACTACTTGGATTATAAAAAGGTTACCAATAAAGGCATAAAAGTACTTATTCTTTTTCTCAGTTTCTTAATTATCTCAATCATAACGATTGCAGGTGTGGCTGATACTTACATCGGAATTCGCAGGATTTTTCGAAGGGAGTCCCAGATAAAATGAAAGAATCAAAAAAAGAACTTCTACGGGTTGCTATTGTAGCACAACTGATTGTCTCAATTTTGTTAACTTTCTATAATATTATTTTAGGTATTATCGGGGTTTTAGTTTTTGTTGTACTGATTATTTTTTACCGCAAAAACACCAGTATTGATGAGATTAAAATCGACAAGGCGATTGATGAGATTTACGGTGATCTGGATAAAATTAACCAGGAACGGATGTATGAGATGCCGATTGCGATGGCGATCGTTGACGACGAAGGGATCATCTATTGGTATAATGAGGCCTTTGGAAAGGCCTTTAAAAAAGATAAAGAAGGTCTATTTAAGAAAAATATTGTTCAAGAGCTGAAATTTAATCTTCAAGAAGCGATTAAACAAGAAGAATTCACTTTTCATTATGAAGAACGTGATTACGGTGTGGTCACGAATGCTTTTTCTGATAAAGTTCGCAGCTTTGAACTTTTACATTTTTTTGATGTCACCGAACAAAGTAAACAAAAACAGCAATACCGGAAAAATTCGCCGTTATTTTGCTACATTGTTATTGACAATTATGATGATATCATCGAACAGATACCAAGTCATAAACGTTCAGCCATTTTAGGGAAAGTCGATCTTAAGCTTAATGAATGGGCCAAACAAATGGGTAGTGTGATCATCGAATATGAAAGCGATCGTTATTTGATGATTTTCGAACGGGGTAAAATCTGCGCGTTACAAAATGAGAACTTTAAGATACTGGATGAAGTAAGAGAAATTGAAAATGATGAAAAAATTCCGATTACCTTAAGTATTGGGATTGGGATCTCAGAAAAGATGATGGGGATTGTTGAATCCCAGGAATTTTCCCATTCGGCTTTGGACATCGCTTTAGCCCGAGGCGGCGATCAGGCGGTCGTTCGTCAGGACGAAAAAATGTCTTTTTACGGAGGCAAAACGGAAGCCACTGAGAAAAGAACAAAAGTCAAGGCTAGAGTTAAGGCCTATGGGCTCAAAGAACTGATCAAAGAAGCGGATCACGTGCTGTTGATGGGACATCAAAATCCCGATATGGATTGTTTAGGGTCAGCGGTAGGTTTATTAGGGGCCTGCAAATCGATGGGTAAAGAGGCAAAGATTATTGTTCGGGAAATTAATTATTCGATCAAATCGCTTTTTGAATACCTGCTCGAAAATGAAGCTTATCAGGATGCTTTTATTACTCCGAAAGAAGCTGAGATTTATGCGACTCAAAATACGCTGTTGATTATTTTGGATACCCAAACGGTAACTTATCTGGAAATGCCAAATATGGTCGATATCGTTCCTAAAATTGTGATTATTGATCATCATCGACGATCAGGGAAGGCGATCGAAGAAACGCTTTTGAATTATACTGAAGTTTATGCGTCTTCAACCTGTGAATTGGTGACCGAGTTACTGCAGTATTTTGATGAAAAAAACAGTCTTAGTGTAATTGAAGCCAATGCGCTGATGGCTGGGATGTGCATGGACACTAAAATGTTTACGATGAAAACCGGCGTTCGAACCTTTGAGGCAGCAGCATACTTGAAAAGAAAAGGTGCTGATACCATTATTAGTAAAATTTTATTACAAGATGATCTCAATACCTATACGGCAAAATCTGATGCGGTCAAAAATGCCAAGATCTATTTTGAGAACATTGCCATTTCGACGTTTGAAAATAATACTGATTATGGCAAGGTCATTGCGGCTCAGGCTTCAGACGAACTACTAAATATTAAAGGGATCATCGCATCGTTTATTATCTTGAAAAATAACGAAGGTCTGGCCATCAGTGCCCGTTCAATGGGTGAAGTTAACGTCCAGGTTATTTTGGAAGAATTAGGTGGCGGCGGTCATTTAGCTATTGCTGGAGCACAATTTCCAGGGGAAGATGACATCGAAAAAGGAAAAGAGATGTTACTCACCGCCATTAAAAAATATAAAAAGGAGAATAAATAATGAAAGTTGTTTTATTAGAAAATGTAAAAAATGTTGGAAATAAAGGTGATATTGTTGAAGTAAAAGACGGTTATGGCCGAAACTTCTTGATAAAAAATAAAAAAGGGGTTATTGGCAGTAAAGAAAATATTGAAATGGCTCAAAAAAGTAAAGCGGATGAAGAAAAAAAGATTGCCGCAGAACGACAAGCCGCTGTCGACTTAGCAAAAGAAATTGATCAAACCGAAATCACCATTACCGAACGTGCCGGCGAAGACGGAAAACTGTTTGGATCGGTTACCAGCAAAGATATCACGGAACGGTTGGAAAAAGAAAAAGGGATCAAGATTGATAAACGTAAGGTGGAATTAGAAATGCCGATTAGAAATATTGGTCGAGTGGAAGTCAAGATTAAAACTTATCAAGGGGTTACAGGAAAGCTGACCGTTATCATTAAAGGCGAAGTATAGGAGCCTAAGCAGTGATGAATCCCAAAGTTCCTCCCCACAATATAGAAGCGGAGCAGTCCGTTTTAGGTGCGATCCTCATGGACGAATCGAACATTGCTCGCGCGGAAGAACTATTATCGCCTAACGATTTTTATCGGGGGGCGCATAAAGAAATTTATGAGTGTATGTTGGATCTTCACAATGAACGAAAGCCAATCGATACGGTAACGCTAATTAATTCACTTAGAAATCGTGATGTATTGGAAAAAATTGGTGGCGTTGGTTATCTTAGCGAATTGATTGAAATGGTGCCGATCAACCGAAATTATTTGGAATATTGCCAGATTGTTCATGAAAAGGCGGTAATTCGAAATCTGATTAATACCGCGACCCAAATTTTGGAAGATAGCTATGGTCAATATGATAACATTGGTGATGTGATTGACCGCGCCGAACAGGAAATTTTTAAAGTTTCACAAGGTCGTCGAACCGGTGATTTTCAAAGTATCCAAGAAACCCTGAGTACGACTTTAGCCCAGATTGAAGCGATTGAAAGCAAAAAAGGTAAACTGACCGGAATTGAAACGGGCTTTACCGAGTTAAATCATATTACCTCGGGTTTGCAGCCTTCCGATCTGATTATTGTGGCGGCCAGACCGTCTATGGGGAAAACCGCTTTTGCCTTAAACATTGCTCAAAATGCGGCCATCAAAGATAATTGTTCGGTAGCTATTTTTAGTCTTGAAATGTCTAAAGAACAACTGGTTCAAAGAATGCTCTGTGCGGCCTCCTTAGTCGACAGCAATAATGTACGAACCGGAAATTTATCAAAGGAAGACTGGGAACGGATGGTAGTCGGTTATAATACCCTTTACGGAGCTAATATTTTTATTGATGATACTCCGGGAATAACCGTTTCGGAGGTGCGCTCCAAATGTCGACGGTTAAAAACCGAAAAAGCACTGGATCTGATCGTTATTGATTACCTTCAGTTAATGAGCGGCGGCAGTCGTAGTGAAAACCGCCAAAATGAAATTTCGGAGATGTCGCGTGGTTTAAAAGCGCTGGCCAGGGAAATGGAAGCCCCGGTGATTGCGTTATCGCAACTTAGTCGAGCTCCGGATGCTCGAACCGATCATCATCCGGTCATGTCAGATTTGCGAGAATCCGGATCAATCGAGCAGGATGCCGATGTAATTATGTTATTATATCGTGAATATTATTATGATAAAAATCCCGAATTAAAAAATCTATCGGAATTAATCATTGCCAAGCAACGAAACGGTCCAACCGGAACGGTGCGACTGGCATGGATTCCCGAGTATACTAAATTTAACGATTTGGCTGTCGGTTATAACGAAGATGACTACGGACCAGATGCGTTTGCATAAAGAGGAAAAAAATGAAATATGATGTGATAATCATTGGAGCTGGCCCGAGTGGCATTTTTGCCGCGATGGAATTGGCCAAAAAGAATAATGCGTTAAAAATATTAATGCTGGAAAAAGGGAATGCCATTGAAAAACGGATTTGTCCTAAAAGACAGACGAACGTCTGTATTGGCTGTAAACCTTGTAATATTACCACCGGTTTTGCCGGAGCGGGGGCTTATTCCGACGGAAAATTGTCGCTTTCACCCGATGTCGGCGGCGAACTACCGGAATATATCGGTTATAATGCGACCGTTGATTTAATTAAAGATGTTGATGATTTATATATTGAATTTGGCGCCGATAAACGCGTCCATGGCCTTGACAATCCCCAAGAGATAAGAGATATTCGAACCAAAGCGATCCAAAGCAACTTAAAGCTGATTGAGTGTCCGGTGCGTCATATGGGAACCGAAGTGGGGTACACGATTTATCAACGTATCCAGGATCATTTAATAAATGACTTAGGGATCGAGATCAAATTTAGAACCCCGGTTCAAAGTCTGGTAGTGGAAGATAATACCGTTGTCGGAGTTGTTGCCAAAGATGAGACCTACCGGGCCGATAAGGTCTTGGTTGCCGTCGGGCGGGATGGCTCTGAGTGGTTTACCGCCATGTGTGATCAATACAAGGTTGAAACGAAGGTTGGGAAAATTGACATCGGCATTCGTCTGGAGACCCGAAATGAGGTCATGCAGGAAATCAACGACGCCCTTTATGAAGGCAAACTGGTTTATTACACGCCAACCTTTGATGATAGCGTGCGCACTTTTTGTTCAAATCCGGGCGGCGTTGTGTCGACCGAATATTATGATAATCAATTGGCGGTAGTAAATGGTCATAGTTATAAAGCGGAATCATTAAAAACCAATAATACTAATTTTGCGTTACTGGTTTCAAAAAGTTTTACCGAACCGTTTAAAGAAGCGGTCGCTTATGGGAAACATATTGCCGGATTGGCAAATATGTTAACCGGTAACAAGATTATGGTGCAACGGTATGGCGATTTTTTAAGAGGTCGTCGCACCACGGCCGAACGGTTAATGCGAAATAATATTCGACCGACGCTAATCGATGCTGTGCCCGGGGATTTATGTCTGGTACTGCCTTATCGGATTATGAAGGATATTGATGAAATGATTCGGGCGCTGGACCACGTCTCACCCGGTTTAGCCAGTGACGAAACCTTGCTTTATGGGGTTGAGGTCAAATTTTATTCCAATAAAGTAACGGTTGATAAGAACTTTCAGTCGAGCATTAAAAATCTTTATGTTTTGGGTGATGGCGCAGGTGTCACTCGCGGTCTGATGCAGGCATCGGCGAATGGCGTATTTGTCGCCAGAAACCTGTACAACGAATAAATGTCGGGAAAACTTTATATTGTCGGAACCCCGATCGGTAATCTGGATGATATGACGATTCGTGGCTTAAAGGTTTTACAAACGGTTGATCTGATCGCCGCGGAAGACACCAGGCATTCGATTAAACTGCTCAATCATTTTGAAATTTCTAAAAAGATGGTCGCTTATCATCAGCATAATGAACAGCAATCCAGTGAAGGGTTGATTGAATTGTTAAAACAGGGACAGAACATTGCCTTGATATCTGACGCCGGGATGCCGTTGATTTCGGACCCGGGATCAGTGTTAGTTAAACATTGCGTCGAAAATGATATTCAACTGGAAGTAGTGCCCGGTCCCAATGCCGGCCTTTGTGGGCTGGTGTTGTCGGGATTGGATACCCGCAGCTTTTTATTTCTGGGTTTTATAGGAAAAGAAAATAAAGCCATTAAAGCCGCGTTAAAACAAATCGAAGAGGCCACCGTGACCATCGTGCTATACGAATCGCCCCATCGTTTGCCCAAAACGCTGGAGCTGCTGGAACAACAGGGTTTAGGTCATCGCCAGATGAGTATTTCCCGGGAAATAACCAAGCGCTATGAAGAAAACCGTTATGGGACAATCACCGAGCACCATTTATATTATCAGGAACATTCCCCCAGAGGTGAATATGTCTTGTGTATTGAGGGAAAAACCGCGGATGAAGGGCAATCGATAGCGAGTCTGGAATTGGATAAATTAAGTATTACCGAGCATCTGGAACATTATCTGAATCAGGGGTTGCCCGAGAAAGAGGCAATGAAAGCCGTTGCTAAAGATCGCAACATTTCCCGCCGGGATGTTTATAATACGGTTAAGCGATAAAAGCCTTGAAAAAATTTCGAATTGCAGTATAATAAGGATTAGTCTAATAAAACATTAAAAATACGAATGACAATGAAGAGAAGAGTAAATGGGGAAGCTGTCCAAAGAGAGCCGGGAAAGGTGCAAGCCGGTGGCAGAAAAAACATTGAAGATGGCCTTGGAGTCAGTTGCGGTGAAGCATTGAGCCGTGACCGCTTGACGCGATAAAACTAAAAGTCGATTGAACTTATCAAGGCATTATTTGTGAGAATAATGCGAACTAAGGTGGTAACGCGAAACCTTCGCCCTTAACGGGACGAAGGTTTTTTTGCGGTTTGAATAAATTTTAAATAACAAAACAAAGGAGTAATTATGTCAGAAAAAACATTTTATATTACAACCCCGATTTATTATCCCAGTGGGAACCTGCACATCGGTCATACCTATACGACAGTAGCGGCGGATACCATTACCCGATTTAAAAAATTAAAAGGGTATGATACCTATTTCTTGACCGGGACCGATGAGCATGGTCAAAAGATCCAAAAAGTTGCTGAAGCTGCCGGGATTGAACCGCTGGCTTATGTTGATGGCATCGTGACGGGCATTAAAGATCTATGGGACACGATGAATATTAATTATGATCAGTTTATCAGAACTACCGACCCCCAACACGAAAAAACGATTCAACGTATTTTTAAAAAACTTTATGATCAGGGAGACATTTACAAATCCAATTACGAGGGTTGGTATTGTACGCCATGTGAATCTTTTTGGACAGAAAGCCAACTGGTTGATGGCAACTGTCCCGATTGCGGACGACCGGTGGAAAAAGCTTCGGAAGAAGCTTATTTTTTCAAGATGTCAAAATATGCCGATCAGCTGTTACAATATATTGAAGATAATCCTCATTTTATTCAGCCGGAATCCCGTAAAAATGAAATGATCAACAACTTTATCAAACCCGGACTTCAGGATTTATGCGTCTCTAGAACCTCATTTAGCTGGGGCGTACCGGTTGATTTTGATCCCGGACATGTCGTTTATGTGTGGATTGATGCGCTGCCTAATTATATTTCCGCATTGGGTTATCTTAATGATAAACCGGATCTGATGGAAAAGTATTGGCCGGCAGATGTTCATTTGGTTGGCAAAGACATTATTCGTTTTCATACGATTTATTGGCCAATTATTTTGATGGCCTTGAAATTGCCATTGCCTAAACAGGTATACGGCCACGGCTGGATTCTTTTAAAAGGCGGAAAAATGTCAAAATCAGTAGGAAATGTTGTTGATCCGGTGGTATTAGTTGATAAATACGGAGTTGATGCCTTACGTTATCATGTTTTGCGCGAAATGAGTTATGGTTCTGATGGCGTTTATAACGAAGATTTATTGGTCAGCCATATTAATTCCGATCTGGCGAATGATTTGGGGAACCTGTTAAGCCGAACATTGGCGATGACCGATAAATATTTTGGCGGGGTAATTCCCAAAGAGCGTGAAACGGAAACTATTGATAGCGAACTCCTTGAGCTGGCCGAAAAAACGCCACAACTTGTTAGTGATTACATGGATAAACTGGACTTTAGCCGAGCTTTGGAAGAAATCTGGAAACTGATCTCGCGATCCAATAAATATATTGATGAAACCCAACCCTGGGTGCTGGGAAAAAACCCCGAAAAACAGGCCCGATTAGCACAGGTAATGTATAATCTGACCGAATGTTTACGGATTGTCACTGTTCTTATTTCGGCGGCGATGCCAGAAACGGCCCAGAAAATTGCGGTTCAGCTAAATTGTCCGGAAGCGTGTTTAACGTGGGACAGCATTCAGAAATTCGGCATTTACCCCGAAGATGTGCAGATTAAACGCGGCGAAGCGTTGTTTCCGCGGATTGAACTGGTCAAAAAAGAAGCGGTGAAAAAAGAAGTGAAAGCCGAGCCGCAAAAAAAGGATGGAAAAAAAGCCCCGGAGCCGAACGAGCCGCTGCCGGAAGGTTTGATTACGATCGACGATTTTGCTAAGGTGCAGTTACGGGTTGCCGAGGTTGTCGCTTGTGAAGCGCACCCGGATGCTGATCGTTTATTGGTATTACAGCTGATGGTGGGTCAGGAAAAACGTCAGGTGGTATCGGGGATCGCCAAATATTATCAACCCGCTGATCTGGTCGGCAAAACGGTGATTCTGGTTGCCAACCTGAAGCCGGTGATGCTCCGCGGTCTGGAATCCAATGGCATGATTCTGGCGGCGACTAAAGGCAAGAAATTATCGCTGGTGACTGTCGAGGGAATTCCTTCCGGGGGAAAAGTTTCTTAAATAAAAAAAGTCTAAATGGGAGTAATTGTCCCATTTAGACTTTCTGAGATGGTCAGTCATTAAAGGTTTTTCATGGTATCAAGATATTCGCTTTTTTCACGAACTCCGACAAAGCGGTTGACGGCTTCGCCGTTTTTAAAGAAAACAACAGTAGGAATACTCATTACCCGGAATTGTTGGGCTAAGGATTGGTTTTCGTCGACATTAATTTTACAGACTTTCATATCATTTCCCAACTCCAGCGCTATTTCATCGATCGTTGGGGCCAGTGATTTACAAGGACCACACCAGTCGGCCCAAAAATCGACCATGACAGCCCCATTATAAGATAAAATTTCGGTTTCGAAATTTTCCATATTGATATTAATAATTTTTTCGTTGGACATTTAAATTCTCCTCATCAATGTATTTGCTCACACATTATATAATAATTTGAGCTAAGATTAAAGGATAAAAGTTAAATTTATAATAGTAAAGATGATCGGTTGTGTTAGAATAGAAGTATGAAAAAAAGTATAATAAAAAGCGAATTGGATAAAATAAATAAAGAAAAGAAGTGTCGTTTCCATATGCCCGGACACAAGGGCAGAGGCATAAACATGAACTGGTATGACAATGACGTAACGGAAATTCCCGGGGCGGATAACCTTCATGACGCACAGGGGATTATTGCTCAGGCCCAGCAAAAGTTAGCTCAAATTTATCGAAGTGACGAAGCTGCGATTTTGGTTAATGGCACAACAACGGGAATCCATAGTGCCATTTTAGGAACCTTTTCGCCCGGCGGGAAGCTGTTGGTTCCGACGAATTGTCATCGGGCGGTTTTTGGAGCCGTGGCTCTTGGTCGCATCGAAGCGGTTTTGATAAGCCCGGAAATTGACAAGGAAATGGGTTTTGCCAAATCGGTGGGGGTTGATCGCGTTAAAAAGGCATTAACCAATCATCCCGAAATTATCGGGATGATCCTGCCTAATCCCACCTATTATGGAACGACCAGTGCGGTTAAAACGATCGCCGCCATTCTCCATGAACAAGGAAAGTTTTTAATTGTTGACGAAGCCCATGGGGCGCATTTGCGATTTAATGATAAATTACCGCTTGATGCCGTAGCTGCCGGGGCCGATGTGGTCATTCAGAGCACCCATAAAATATTGGGGTCGTTCACGCAAAGTTCGCTGATCCATTTTCAGGGAACGTTGATCGATATTCCGAAAATCAAGTCTTTTTTAGCATTGCTCCAGAGTTCATCACCCAGTTATCCCCTGATGATATCGGTTGAAGAGGCGGTCGATATAGCTGACGAAAAAGGTGAGTCAATCTTTGAAGCCATTCACAACGCGCATTGCGATTATTGTCAGAAACAAGATAACCACGCACCGATTATCCTCTATCAGGAAAATGAAATAAATCAGGAATATGATCGCAGCAAGTGGTTATTTCATACGCGGGGAGTGTCGGGAACTGAGATCGAAACTTTATTGGCCAAAGCGTATGGGATCCAATGCGAAATGTCGGGATTGAATTATTTTTTAGCGATGACCGGCATTGGGACAACGCCGGAAGATATTAAACGGTTAACGCAGGCTATTGATGATATCAATAAAAAGATAAATTCCGGTCAAATTAAGAAAACGCCGGACCCGGTAAATCCGGCTATTTGGGAAAATATTAACTTAGAAAAAGCATTGCAAACCGAAAAACCCCTGTGGGAAGCGTTGTACGCCAGTGATAAAGAGACCAGGCCCCTGAATCGGAGTATTGGTCGAATGGCCGGAGATTTTGTCATTCCCTATCCGCCGGGTATCCCGCTGCTTTTTCCCGGCAGCCGAATCAGTCCTGAAATTGCCGCTTATTTAGATCATCTGTTAAGGCATGATGTCGCCGTTGTGGGAATTGATGAAAAAAGCGAACTCAGGTTATTGAAAAAGGAGCCTATAAAGATGCCTAAAAAACATCACGGCCAGTTGATCGTGATTGAAGGTGTTGACGGCAGCGGCAAACAAACCCAAACAAAATTGTTATATGAGCGGCTGTTGAAAGCCGGTGAAAAAGTTATGAAAATTTCTTATCCCCGCTATGACAAAAAATCATCAGCCATGGTAAAATTGTATCTAGAAGGCGCATTCGGAAAAGACCCCAGCACAATTAGTCCGTATATTGCTTCCACTTTTTATGCGGCTGATCGTTATGCTTCCTATAAAGAGGATTATGAAGACTTTCTTAACCAGGGGGGACTCGTTCTGGTCGATCGCTATACGACCTCTAATATGGTCCATCAGGCAGGAAAAATAAAGGATCAGGCGGAACGCAAGCGATTTTTGGACTGGCTGTGGGATTTTGAATTTAATCTTTATCAATTGCCGATTCCCGATCGCGTGTTTTTCTTAAACATTCCGCCGGAAATCAACCAGAAACTGATAAAAAACCGTAAAAACAAAATAACCGGAAAACAGCAAAAAGATATTCACGAAAGCAGTCCTGAACATTTGCTGGATGCTTACAACAGTGCGTTAGCTTTAGTTGAAGAATATGGATGGTCGGAAATAAATTGTGTCGAAGAAAATAGGTTAAGAAGTATTGACAGTATTCATCAGGAAATTTGGAAATCAATAAAGGAGAGTAAAACAAATGATTGAAGATCAGTATATCTATTTGACGATGGCAGATACGGATATGGATTTTATTCTGCTTAAAAATTATCTGAGTGCCAACGGTATTCCGGTCATTACAAAAGAAAAAGGTTTTGGCGGTCCGATTAGAAGTATTTTTATGGGGAACTTCACTCCGGCTCATATTGAAGTTTTTGTTAAAGAAAGTGATTTTGATGAGGCGGTGCGGTTGCTTGATTATGAAGAATTCAGTGCTGAATTGGATGAAGAATTAGGCCTGGATGCGGATGATTACGATGACAGCGAAGAGAAAAAAAATAAACCTAGTTAAGCGATTTTTTTGAGAGGAAAAAAATGTTTGAAAAGATATACGGTCATCAAAGTATCACCAACCACCTTGAAAAGGAAATAACCACAAAAGAGGTAAGCCATGCTTACCTCTTTTGTGGAATCGATGGGATTGGAAAAAAGAAAACGGCTCGGGAATTCGCTAAAGCACTTTTGTGCCCGGAATCGGCGCATCACGGCAATGGTCAGTGCGTCGTTTGTACCCAGATTGATCATGATAATTACCCCGATGTAAAAATCATTGGTTCCAAAGCTGGTGAAGCCAGTATTAAAATAAGTCAGGTCCGCGAAATGATCAGTGAACTGTCGATCAAACCTTATTCCGGCAATTGGCGGATTAATATTATTGACGGAGCCGAAAAAATGACTTCCGAAGCTCAAAACAGTCTGCTTAAGTCATTGGAAGAACCGCTTAGTTATAATATCTTTATTCTGATGACAAGTCATCCGCAGGCGATTTTGCCGACGATTCAATCGCGTTGCCAAAGTTATCATTTTCAACCGCTGAATCTTGAGGATATCGAGAAAGTAATAGCCGACAACCCTGAATTTGATCAAAAGGCTAAAGCCGAAGCGATGATGGCGGCTGGTGGTTCGCCGGGAATGGCGTTATATTTTTTAAATAACAGCGAAATCCAAAAAGAACGAACCCACTATCTTAGAGAGCTTTATAGCTTGTTAAAAGGGGATCAGATTAAAGTGTTTACGTTGGCCGAAACCTTAGCGAACGACAAGGGCAGCAGTCAGGAGATTTTGGAATTTTTTATTCATTGGTTTTATGAGATCGATCTGCTGTTAGCCGGTTATCCGTTACCCCATCAGGAAGTGCCCAACCAGGCGCATAAGGCTTACCACCAATTGCTGGAAAATGAAAAAAATCAGGCCATTATCAAAACTTTGTTTGAATTGATGGAGACAATACAATATAATATTAATTTAAGATTACAATGGGAAAAGTGTTTCATTAAGATAATGAAAATTCAGAAAGGATAAATCCAATGGGAAAATCAGTCGTTGGCGTACGATTTAAAAAAGTCGGAAAAATATATTATTTTGATCCCTTAGATATTGAGTTTGAGCAGTTTGATCCAGTCATTGTTGAAACCGTCAGAGGTATTGAATACGGTGAAATTGCATTAACTGCCAGAGTGATCGAAGAAGAGGAAATGGTGGCTCCGGTAAAACCGGTTATTCGCAAAGCGACCGAAAATGATACGATTGAATACAACAAACTCAAGAATAATGAGCAGGATGCCAAAAACGTGTTCATTAATAAAGCTAAAAAACATAAACTGGAGATGAAACTAATCGATGTTGAATATACCTTCGATCAGAAAAAAGCAATTTTTTATTTTACTGCCGAAGGTCGGGTTGATTTTAGAGAACTGGTTAAAGATCTGGCTTCGATTTTTAAAGTACGGATTGAGCTTCGGCAAATCGGGGTTCGGGACGAGGCCAAATTATTTAAAGGGTTAGGTGTTTGTGGGCGAACCACATGTTGTGCGCAATGGTTGGGAGATTTTACACCAGTGTCGATTAAAATGGCGAAAGAACAGAATCTATCGCTTAATTCGACAAAAATATCGGGTATTTGTGGACGGCTTTTGTGTTGTTTAACTTATGAACAGGAGTTTTATGAAACGGTATCAAAAAAATTACCCAAAGTTGGACAGAAAGTAATTACAGCCGATGGGGAAGGTGAGGTCTTTAAGTTAAGCATTCTTGAAGAAACCGTTTTCGTCAAAATGCAAGTGAATAAGGATGAAACCGAGGTAAAAAAATATCTTCTTGAAGAAATCGAAGTAAAAAAATTCGAAAAAATCAAAAAAGACAAATAATCATCTTGATTTCATAACAAAAAAGGATATAATAAATATGTTGTTAATGCTAAAAGGAGGGTTTTTTAGATGGCTTATAAAATTACAGATGAATGTATTGCTTGTGGATCATGCGCGGACGAATGTCCAGTAGAAGCAATTTCTGAAGGCGATATCTACGTTATTGATGCAGCTCTTTGTACTGACTGTGGTTCTTGTGCAGAACAATGTCCAGTCGAAGCAATTGTTCAAGAGTAGTAAGAAAAGAAGTAGTAACAAAGAAAAAGCACCTTTCAGGTAACTGGAGGGTGCTTTTAACATGATAGAGTTCACGATATTTTTAAATTAGCAGTGTTAAGATTTAATTAAGATGGGTAAATAACGATTATAAATGAATTTGGTCTCAATTAGAGTTTAGACAATTGCGAAACGGTTCGGAGGTTATGGGTTCGTTTTGGAATTGTTTATCAGTTCTTTGATCTGGAAAGGAGAAAAAATGCAAAAATACGTATGTGATATTTGTGGTTATGTTTATGATCCCGAAGTTGGTGATCCTGATGGTGGAATTAAGCCGGGAACGGCTTTTGAAGATATTCCCGATGATTGGGTTTGTCCGTTGTGTGGGGTCGGAAAAGAGGATTTTTCACCAGAAGATTAAGAAATGACACTAAAAAAGAGCTTGGCTCTTTTTTTTATGTCTTTAATCGGTTATAATGAAAAAATAGTATAAAAGCATGGAGGCATTATGGCAGTTAAAGCACGTGAAACGCTTGAAAGCAAACAGATTAGTTTTTTTACCCTCATATTATTAATGGTCGTTGTTGTTGGATATACTGTTTTATACAATCAATTTGCGAACACCCTGCAAGATTACCGATTAAAAACGATTGTTGGGGTGATCAGTTTGGTGATCATGATGGGTGGTTTTTTAATTTCATTACGTTATATTACAACCATTTACGAAATGTTAATTACCCATGAGATTTTTACAATTGAACGGAAAATATTTTTTTGGAGAAAAAACGTCTTTGAAATAAAAATTAAGGATATTAACAAGATTCTTCCGGCTGAAGAAGCAAAAAAAGTTGAAGGTCAAACGCGTAACTTCACGCTGACAAATATCGCTGGAAAACGAAAATATGTGATTGAATATGAACGACAAGGAAAAATTTGCGCTGCAAAAATCCAATGTACCGGAAAATTTTATGAAACGTTAAAAAATCAGGTCAAAATATAACTGTTTTAAGGGAGAATTAAGGTTGACAGGGTATTATTTAGCCATAACAAGTTACCCTCTTTCAAAGTTTTTAGGAAAAACCGAACGCTTTTCACACGGCTTCGGTTTTTTTCTTTTTTGGCAAAAAAGTTGCGTAATTTAATAACTAAGAGATGTTATTAAGGTAATAAATCGGGTATAATATGCTAAAGTAAGACAAATAATCGAAAGATTAAGTGGTGTTATTGCTTTATAAAAGCAAGATTCAA
This sequence comes from uncultured Acetobacterium sp., assembly GCA_965140355.1. GTDB lineage: Bacteria > Bacillota > Clostridia > Eubacteriales > Eubacteriaceae > Acetobacterium. The sequence continues at coordinate 1,182,711 of OZ223194.1, forward strand.
ACAACTTGTGATTAAGGTTTCGGTATATTTGTCATTACTGACAAATATGGATCAAGAAAGGAATGCTAATGGAAATAGTAGCAATTTTAGGAAGTCATCGAAATGGTCAAAACACTCAGAAAGCACTTGATCATTTCATCAGTCAAATTAAAGTTAAATATGAATTGTTTGTTTATAATGTCAACAAAATTGACGTTCAGGCCTGCTTGGCTTGTGATTATTGTATTCCCCATCAGGGCGAATGTGTCATTAAGGATGACATGACTGAAATTTATCAAAAAATGGAAACCTGCGATTTACTGATTGTCGCAAGCCCTGTTTACTTCAGTGCATTTCCATCAAAAATAAAGGCATTGATCGATCGAACCCAAATGATTTATAATCTTAAGGATCGCTCTCATATCAGTAAGAAAAAGATTCTTATTATTGGGGTTGGTGGCGCACCACATTATCCGCGTCAGTTTCAGGCAATCGATAACACGTTAGAATGGTATAAAAAAACCCTGAAGTGTGAAGAAGTTGGTTTCGTGCAATTTTCTCATACGGATGAGATGTCGGTGCCGGATAATATTAAGTGTTTAAAAGAACTTGATGAAATTGCTGAAAAAATAAATACCCCAATCGGGTAAAATTAAAGATATAAAAGGAGAGTAAAAATGGCAAAAGTAATAGATCAAAGTGAATTTAGTGAGCTCGTTTTAAAAAGTAATGGGGTTGTATTAGTCGATTTTTTTGCAACTTGGTGTGGACCATGTAAAGCTTTGGCCCCAATTTTAGAAGAGGTGTCAGGTGAAGTTAAGGAGACCGCTTCGGTTTATAAAGTTGATATTGATCAAAGCCAAGCATTAGCACAGGAATATCGGGTCATGAGTGTTCCGACCCTTAAGATCTTTAAAAACGGCGAAGTGGTGGAAACCATTGTTGGTTTGCAGTCAAAAGGCGTATTGTTGGATAAATTAAATTATTATGCCGGCTAATAAACGAGAAAAAAAATTCCTTTAATAATAAAAGGGATTTTTAGGTTGGCGAAAAACCCGTACCAACAATGATTAATCGTTTGTTTGCGGCAGAATCGGACAGGCTTAGGCCGGGTCCGCTCTGATGCAAACAACCTGATTAATCATGGTCAGTACGACAGCGTACTTTGCTTACAGATTGAGAATTCCTTTATTAATTAAAGGGGTTCTTTTTTTATTTGCATTTAAAAACCTTAAAAAAAATAAGGAGACCGTTTTCATTTTCAGACAAATAGGCGTGTTTGTCTAAATTTCCGACAATTTTTGATAATCGTATAATTACAAGATGATTTGAGCGTGCTATACTCCTTAACGTAAAAGAAAGGAGCGAAAATGGATAAAAAATTAAGCACTAAAACCAATATTATACGTGTTATCGTTATTATTGGTGTTATTATTATTCCTCTTATGTATAGTTTTTTCTATCTCAGTGCATTTTGGGATCCCTACTCAAGATTAGAAAATTTACCGGTTGCGTTAGTCAATAATGATGCCGGAGCAACAATCAATGATCAGCAACGAAATTTGGGCGACGAATTTGTTGATGAATTGATTAAGGATGGCACGTTTAAGTATGCTGTAACGGACGAGGAAACCGCTAAAGCGGGAACCGAAGCGGCCGATTATTATGCCATGATAGAGGTTCCCAAAAACTTTTCAAAAAACATTGCCTCAGCGGCGACCGTCAATAAACAGACGGCCAGCATCATTTTCTCGCCTAATGAAAAAAGAAATTATCTGGCCAGTCAGATTTTAGGAAAAGCTGAAATGCAAATGGAAACCAGTCTAAGGGAGAATATCTCAGGAGAAATTGTTAACAACCTGACCGATCAGGTGGCCAAAGTTCCGGAACAGTTAGGAACCCTGAATAATGGGTTGACCGAGCTTGCTAACGGATCATCAAAATTAGTAGACGGTTCTCAGACGTTAGCGGACGGAACGCATTCTTTGCAGGCTGGTACACAGGAACTGGCTTCCGGTTCGGAATCGCTTGAATCGGGAACCCAGGCATTAGCGGCCGGTAGTCAGACATTAGCATCGGGAACACAAACACTGGCGGCGGGGACAAGCGAATTCGCCTCGAAATTTTCCGATTTTAATGCCGGGATCAGCAGTTTAAAAAGCGGTTCAGAACAGGTGAATGATGGAGCAAACACCTTAGCTGCGGGAACTGATCAGCTAAATCAAGGGATTCAAGCCTATACTGAAGGTGTGGATACACTCATTGGAAATGTCAATCAAACCTCGGCCTTTATTTCGGGCTTTGTTGGAGAACACCCGGAATTAATGCAAGATCCGGAGTTTGCAGCATTTATTCAGAATATGGCGTCAAGTGATAATGCCGAAAGCATTGCTCAACTCGAAGCCGCTGGCAGCCAACTTAGCGGGGCATCGGATGCCATTGCTGCCGGGATGGAGGGATTAGCCGCCGGAACCAGTAATCTCGATAGCGGGATTGCAACAGTGAGTGCCGCATCCGGGCAATTAAATAATGCCGCGGAAAGCATCTCTTCGGGTGCAACCGCAGTATCTAGTGGCGCATCGTCGTTAAAATCCGGGGCTTCGGCTTTATCAGATGGAGCCTCGACTTTAACCAATGGCGTATACACGTTAGCAGACGGAGCCTCGACGCTGGCTGATGGGGCAACGACCTTGGCCGATGGGCAGAAGCAACTTAACAACGGGATTACAACCGCTCAGAACGGGGTAACAACAGCCATTACTGATGCTAATGCCGATTCAGCAAAACTGGATGGTTTAGGGACCTATGTCAGCGAGCCGGTTAACGTTGATGATGAGATCATTGATCCGATTGCTAATTATGGAACTTATTTTTCACCATACTTTATGTCATTGTCACTGTGGGTTGGCGCGTTAATTATTTTCTTTGGGATTTATTTTGACGCCGATCAAAAATTCAAGATTTTATCGCGGGAAAGCAGCAACAAGACCGCCAGAAGTTTTATCTATCTGCTGCTGGGACTGGCCCAAGCGGTCTTATTGGGTGGTATTATCAAATATGCTCTAGGGCTGGAAATCGCACATACAGGGCTTTATTTTATCTCTGTTTGTCTGGTTTCAATGACGTTTTTAGCGATTGTCCAATTCTGTATCATTCATATGGGTGACGCCGGAAAATTTGTGGCATTGACTTTGCTGATTCTTCAGCTAACTTCATGTGGGGGAACATTTCCGATTGAAACCGTGCCGAAATTCTTCCAGATTCTGTATCCATTTATGCCAATGACTTATTCAGTGGTGTTGTTTAAAGATACCATCACGGGAGCTATATCGGGTGATTATTGGCATAGCTTTATGATTTTGGTTGTTTATCTGGTGGTATTCTTTGTGGCAACCATTTTATTGACAACGATCAAGAAAAAGAGGATTGAAAAAGAAGCGGTTGGTGTAAACACCGAGATAAATACCGATCATAATTATTAAAAAATATCGTCATTCACAAAAAGGACTTTGTCAGAGCTGGCAAAGTTCTTTTTGCGTGGATTAGTGGTTGGTTTAATTGACATAAAACCCGGAAATGATATAATTATTTTCAAAAACATCTCAGGGAGAAAATGAATGTCCGATGTATCAATCACAAAAAAAGCGATAGCTAAAAGCTTTAAACATATTCTTAAAAACAAAAACTTTGAAAAAATTACAATTGCCGAGATTACAGACCAATGTGGTTTAAATCGCCAGACTTTTTATTATCATTTCCAGGATAAATATGATCTGATTAACTGGATAGTTTATCAGGAAGCAATTACGGTGATCCAAAAAGATCTTACCATTGAAAATTGGGATACGAAGGTATTGGAACTATTAAGCACCATGAAAGAAGATGAACATTTTTATCAAACGACACTCAACGAAATTAACGGAACTGAATTTCAAAATTATCTTTTTAAAGTAACAAAAGAAATTTTTGTCGAGATGATTGCAAGGCTGGCCAAGGATCATCGAATGAGTCCGGAAGTTGAAACAATGATGACGTTACAGAAAAAAACGTTTACGGCTGAATTTTTATCTTATGGCGTTGTCGGAATGATTATCGACTGGGCTCGAAGCGGGATGAAACAGTCACCAGAAGAAATTACCAGCAGTATCAAAGATATTATTAACGGAGCTCGGATGTTTGCTGTGTCACGCTATTTTCAGGGTTTAATTAAAGCATAAACGATGATTGCGTTGAAATAAAAATTACAATCGAAATGCCGGAGGAAGCAAAATTGAAAAAAAACGAAATAATTGAACTTGAAATAGAAGGATTTAATTTTCCCGGAAAATCGTGGGGAATGCATGGCGAAAAAAAAGTGGTAATGAAAAATGGTCTCCCAGGGCAGCGGGTATTGGTGAATATTGCTAAAAAACGTAAGAAGTTTGAAGGACGGATACTGGAAGTACTAAAAAAAGCACCCAATGAAATTGACGCCGCTTGTGATGTTTTTGCTAAATGCGGGGGCTGTACCTATCAGAACCTGCCTTATGATGAACAGCTTAAACTTAAAGAAAGCTATGTCTTAAATTTGTTAACACAGGCGGGGATTGCGGGTTTTGCTTATGAAGGGATGGTTGCCAGCCCGGAAGTTTTTGGTTACCGGAACAAAATGGAATACTCTTTTGGGGATAATGAAAAAGATGGCCCCTTGATGTTGGGTCTCCATGAGCAGGGCAGCTTTTATAACATTGTCCAAACTGATCACTGCCAGATTACCGACACGGATTTTAATCAAATTCAAAAAGCGGTGCTGGCATATTTTGTTCAAACCGGCGATTGCTATTTTCATAAACGCAGTCATGAGGGGTTTTTAAGACATTTAGTGGTACGAAAAGGGAAATATACCGGAGATGTGCTGATTAATCTGGCAACGACCACGCAGGGAACCCTGGATGAAGCGGCTTTTGTGAAAAAATTGCTGGAACTGGAGCTGGAAGGCCAGATTCGGGGGATTCTTCATACCCAAAACGATGGGGTTGCTGATGTGGTCAAAGCTGAAATCGCCAAAACGTTGTATGGGGAAGATAAAATCGAAGATCAGATTTTAGGATTGACCTTTGAAATCACCAGCTTTTCCTTTTTTCAGACCAATACTTTGGGGGCGGAAAAACTTTATTCGGTCGTCCGGGATTTTGTCGGACAGGAACAAAACGAAGTCATTTATGATCTGTATTGTGGCACTGGTACCATTGCCCAGGTGTTGGCCCCGGTTGCCAAAAAAGTGGTCGGGATTGAACTGGTGCCCGAAGCGGTGGAAGCGGCCAAAGTTAATGCGGCAAAGAATGGCTTGGATAATTGTCAGTTTATCGCCGGTGACGTGATGGTGGAGGTGGCCAACCTGCATGACCAAGCGGATGTGATTATTTTAGATCCGCCTCGGGATGGTATCCACCCTAAGGCGATTTTTAAAATTTTGGATTTTAAACCCAAGGTATTTGTGTACGTTTCGTGTAAAGCGACATCGCTGGCGCGCGATCTGCCGTTTTTTGTGGCGGCGGGGTATGCGGTGGAGAAGGTACAGTGCGTGGATATGTTTCCGCATACCGGGCACGTGGAAGTTGTCACTTGCCTAGTCAGAAAAGAAGATTAAAATAGCAAAAAGACCGGCGATTAAATCGGTCTTTTTTACTACAGTTAAATCAATCAAGTGAAAAACGAGGTTCATCACTGGCGGTATTGAAATTTAAATTCTTTAATTATCTCTCGGTTAAAAATTCTAATTAAATTAAGCTAAAAACCCACACTAGCCAACCTTTAGACGGTCAGGCTAGTGGGTTTTATATTACTTGAATTTAAATCTCTATAAGTCTTTATAGCATACAACGTAACTGCTGAAAAACATACTCCAACTCCAATCAACGCAACTGCAGCTGGCCAATCATTCAACGAGAAGTTAAATTGTGAATTTTTTATAACCTCTGCAATATAGTTAGTAGTATTATTCATTTCGTTTTCCATAATAGCCTCCTTAAGCAATTGCTTTGATAAATTCAATAATATGTTTGTTATATTTTCCAATAGCAATACCAGTGGCCATTGACGCCACTGAAATACAAATTCCAGGAATCAAATATTGTTTTTTAGATTCATCTTTAACATGCACAATTTTCACATTTTCTTTAATCTTTGTCTCTTGAACAATTGGTTCATTATCTTTAAAAACACAGTCACAAGTCTTAAGCTTTCCGGCTCTTGATAAATAGCAAACAACAATCTGATGCCCATGACAAGACTCTTGATTATTTAAATTAAAGGCATCTTTGCTTAGTTTTTTATCATTCGTTATAAGTAATTGATGATATTGAACTTTTTTTCTTGTGAGTTCGGATAACAACTCGGCATCTGCGAATGTTTTTAACATTTCTTTAGGATCAAAATATTCGCTTTCTATTTCAAAGATATCAGGACGCATACATAGGATATCTACTGCACGAAGTGCCTTTTCACGTTTATCTTGTTTTTTAGAATTAATATGTCTCATCAACTCAATCCATACAACCCTAGGCACCACTATTTTTTTACTAAATTCCAAGAGTAAACATTCAATTCTAGTAACTAATTGATATAATTCTTCATAATCCATAACCGCAGATGTATCAATAATAATAATCTCATTTTCTAAAAGTAATTTTTTCGTATAGTCTGCATTGTTCATGGTGCGGACTCCTTTCATAAATTATCACTTGTAATGTTTCTTTAATGTGATATCATAATAGCATAAAAAATGTCCGCATAATAGTCGGAAAGTTAGTTATAATGTCCGCAAAAGGAGTGTTGTATGCCTAAGAATACGATTTATAAAGAAATAATTGACAAAGAAATATTTAGAAAAGTACTTAAGGATAAGAAAAGTAGCATTAGAAAACTAGAAAAAGTTAAAGAAATAGAATGTACCGAGCGTACAATCAGGCGCTCTCTCAACGAGGGAAAAATGACTCCTAAATTTTTGGACCAGATAGCAAAATATTTGGATATTGATCCGAGATTTTTATCTGGTCAACTTCACAGAGAACGAAAAGAAATGCTAGAAATGCTAGAAACTCTAGAAAACAAAACTCTAAGAAAAGTTTTTTTTTATAATCTTTATCCTGCTGAATACCCATATTTTCGAAAAGAGCAAGATGATTTGCTAAAGGAATCTATTGATGTATTTTTGAAAAAACTTTTTTCACTCTTTGATATATCTTACTCACAATTCGAAAAAATGGATTTTGAACACCGATATGAAGTACAGCATGATCTTTTCGAGGCAATCATACCTGTCATTTCGAAACACTTTGAGCAAGATGGCTATGGAAACAAGGATGGATTTAATCTTTATAAACTTACAAATGATCTTGAAAGTTATCATAAAGATTACTATATAAAAAAGTATGCAGATAAAGAACTCCGCGAAAAATTTTTAGCTAATCCGCCAAAAGGGTATACAAAGAATCAAATTCAATCTATGATTCCAGACGAGTTAATTGATTTGGATATGTTTAAAGACTATAAACCAAGCGAAGATGAACTAATGTTTGATGAAAAATATGAGGAATATGAAATATTAAACTAAGCAAAACGCGAGTATTGTTTTACATCGTGATACCAGTGAAGATGCTATGTAATAACGAACGTTGGTTCCAAAACTGTTGGGCGTGGCACCTATGACTGTCCAATGATTAATGAATAAAAAGAATAACCGTAGCGCAAAAGGATAATTACCGTTAGCCATTTGTTTCACAGTGGCGTATAATAAAAAGCATGTTATAACAACTGGAGGTATTACAAATGTCAAGTGCTGCACAACGAGCAGAATTACAATCACAAATCTGGAAAATAGCTAATGAAGTCCGGGGATCAGTAGACGGATGGGATTTTAAACAATACGTTTTAGGGACGCTTTTTTATCGTTTTATTAGTGAGAACTTTTCGAGTTATATCGAAGGTGGTGATGAAAGTATCAACTATGCAGAACTACCGGATGACATTATTACCAAAGATATTAAAGAAGATGCCATTAAAACTAAAGGCTATTTCATCTATCCAAGTCAGTTGTTTGCTAATATTGCCAAAACAGCCAATACCAATGAAAGTTTGAATACAGATTTAGCAGCGATTTATTCGGCCATTGAAAGTTCAGCAAATGGGTATCCATCTGAAATGGATATTAAAGGATTATTCGCTGATTTCGACACGACCAGCAATCGCTTAGGTAATACCGTCAAGGATAAAAACAGTCGATTAGCGGCGGTCATTAAAGGCGTTGCTGGGCTTAATTTTGGAGACTTTGAAGATAATCACATTGACCTTTTTGGTGATGCCTATGAGTTTTTAATCTCTAATTATGCGGCCAATGCCGGAAAATCCGGAGGAGAATTTTTCACGCCCCAGAGTGTCTCTAAACTTATTGCGCAATTAGCCATCCACAAGCAAACAACCATTAATAAAATTTATGACCCTGCCGCCGGTTCCGGTTCACTGTTATTACAAGCAAAAAAACAGTTTGATGCTCATATTATTGAAGATGGTTTTTATGGACAGGAGATCAACCATACAACTTATAACCTTGCCCGGATGAATATGTTTTTACACAATATAAACTACGATAAGTTTAATATGGCTTTAGGAAATACGCTTTTAGACCCTCACTTTGGTGATGAAAAACCTTTTGATGCCATTGTATCGAATCCACCTTATTCAGTAAATTGGATTGGCAGCGATGACCCAACCCTGATTAATGATGAGCGGTTTGCCCCCGCTGGTGTATTAGCGCCAAAATCTAAAGCCGATTTTGCCTTTGTGCTTCATGCCCTCAGTTATCTTTCCAGTAAAGGACGTGCGGCGATCGTTTGTTTCCCAGGTATTTTTTACCGAGGTGGTGCCGAACAAAAAATCAGAAAGTATCTGATTGATAATAACTTTGTTGAAACGGTTATTTCATTGGCACCCAACCTTTTTTATGGTACTTCAATAGCGGTTAATATTCTGGTTCTCTCTAAGCATAAGAGCGATAATAATACGCAGTTTATTGATGCAAGTGGTGAAGATTTTTATAAAAAACAAACCAATACTAACATCCTTACCGATCAACACATTGAGCAGATTATGAAAATGTTTGACAGTAAAGAAGATGTTGACCATATTGCAAAATCCATTGATTATGAAGAAATCGTTGAAAAAGATTATAACCTCTCGGTAAGTTCTTATGTGGACGCAAAAGACACCAGGGAGGTCATTGATATCAATGACCTGAATGCAGAAATAAAAACGACTGTCGCCAAGATAGATAGGCTTCGGGCTGAGATTGATAAGATTATTGAGGAAATTGAATCATGATACAGCAGAGTTTTATGGAGAAGTTGCTTGATGGGGTTGAGGTTGAATGGACAATACTTGGTGATGAAAAATTTATTGAAATTACTAATTCTAATAGAAAACCAGTAAAAGCGACTTTGCGTATATCTGGAAAAGTACCATACTATGGGGCTAATAATATTCAGGATTATGTTGAAGGCTATACACACAATGGAGTATTTATTCTTATAGCAGAGGATGGTTCTGCAAGTCTTGAAAATTACTCTATTCAGTGGGCTGCTGGAAAATTTTGGGCTAATAATCATGTCCATGTGTTACGCGGCATAGGTGAATTAGATAGCCGATTTTTATACCATTACTTAAAAACTATAAAGTTTATTCCGTTTTTATCAGGTGGTGGAAGAGCTAAATTAACAAAATCAAAGATTGTTGAAATCCCCATCCCCATCCCACCCATTAATATCCAAGCCGAAATCGTCCGTATTTTGGACACCTTCACCGAGCTTACAGCCGAGCTTACAGCCGAGCTTACAGCTCGTCAAAAGCAATATACCTATTACCGTGATCAGTTGTTGACTTTTGAAGAGAGTGAAGTTGAATGGAAGTCGTTGGGGAAAATTGGTGAGGTTCGCATGTGCAAGAGAATCTTAAAAGAACAAACTTCAGATACAGGTGATATACCATTTTATAAAATTGGCACATTCGGCAAAGAACCGAACGCTTATATTTCACGTAAACTCTTCAATGAATACAGATCCAAATACAGCTATCCAAAAATCGGGGAAGTGTTACTTTCTGCAAGTGGGACAATCGGAAGAGCAGTTATTTTTAATGGTCAAGATGCTTATTTTCAGGATAGTAATATCGTTTGGATTGAAAATGATGAAACCCAAGCATTAAATAAATATCTGTTTTACTTTTATAAAATTGCAAAGTGGGATATTGCTGAAGGCGGGACAATTAAACGACTTTACAATGACAATTTGAAGAAAACAAAAATCCCCATTCCTTATCCAGACAACCTAGCTAAATCACTTGCTGAGCAAGCTCGCATCGTCTCTATCCTCGACAAATTCGACGTCTTAACATCCTCAATTACCGAGGGTTTACCTCGTGAAATAGAGCTGCGTCAAAAGCAATACGAATATTATCGTAATATGCTTCTTAGCTTTCCAAAAGAGGAGGTAGAGATATAATATGGGTGTTTCATTAACTGATATTGCACAGGAGTTAAAAGATGCGGGTAAAAGAGTTCAATTAATTTATGCTTTTAATGGTACAGGAAAAACTCGCTTGTCTAGGGAGTTTAGCTTGTTGATAGATTCAAGGTCAGACAGTGTTATAGATACAGAGGAAACAGTACTGTTTAGCAGAAAAATCCTTTATTATAATGCTTTTACTGAAGATTTATTCTATTGGGATAATGATTTAGAGTTTGATGCTGAACCAAAACTTAAAATCCATCCTAACTCATTTACAAGATGGATTTTTGAAGAGCAAGGGCAGGACAGAAATATTATTTCAAATTTTCAATATTATACCGATGAAAAATTAACGCCACATTTTAATGAAGAATATATTGTTAAAGATACGGTTGGCGTAAATATATTAGTAGGAGCTTTTACAGAAGTAAACTTCTCATATGAGCGTGGTAATGATGAACACTCAGATAATATTAAAATTTCAAAAGGAGAAGAAAGTAACTTTGTATGGTGTGTTTTCTATTCTCTACTTGATCAAGTTATTGGTGTTTTAAATGTAGCTGAACCAAGTGACAGAGAAACAAATCAGTTTGACCAGTTGGAATATGTATTTATAGATGACCCTGTAAGTTCATTAGATGATAACCACTTGATTGAGTTAGCAGTAGATTTAGCACAATTAATAAAATCAAGTGAATCAGAACACCTTAAATTTATAATAACTACGCATAATCCTCTTTTTTACAATGTGTTACATAATGAATTAAACAATTCTGATAAAAGTACAGGTTACAACAACAATAAACATTTTAAAAAGCATAGGCTAGAAAAGAAAGAAGAGGGAACATATGAACTAATAAGTCAGCCTAATGATTCACCGTTTTCCTATCATCTATTCCTGAAAAATGAAATTGAGAAAGCTATTGAAACTGATCAAATATATAAATATCATTTTAGCTTTCTTCGAAATATTTTGGAGAAAACCTCCACTTTTTTAGGTTATTCTGGTTGGGGAGATTTGTTAATACCTGTTAAAGGTGAGCGGCATTCTTATGAAAAAAGGATTCTAAACTTGGCCAGTCATTCAAAACATTCAGCTGAAGAAATTATTGTGCTCGAAGAAGATGATAAAAGAGTTTTAAAACATCTTGTTGAAGAAATTAGTAAATTATATAGGTTTAAACAAGATAAAAGAGAATAAATTTTATTTAGGGGGAAATTAATGAGCGATTACAAACCCATCGCAGAAACAAATAACTTTATCGTTTTAGATAAATATGCCAAAATAGACCAGCAAGGGAGAGGCTATCAAACCGAAGCCGATTTAGAAAGAGAATTGATTCAGGATTTGGTCAATCAAGGCTATGAACATTTAGCACATTTAAATACCCTGGAAAAGATGCTTGATAATGTCAGAATACAGTTGCAAAGGCTCAACGATATGCAATTTTCAGATGCTGAATGGCTGCGATATTGCGAGCAGTATTTAGATAAACCGAGTGATAATGCTATTGATAAAACGCGTAAAATTCATGATGATTATATTTATGACTTTGTCTTTGATGATGGCCATATTCAAAACATTTACCTGATCGACAAAAAGAATATTGCCAACAATAAAGTGCAGGTAATTTCCCAATTTAAACAAAAGGGAACGCTATTTAATCGATATGATGTGACCATTTTAGTCAATGGTTTGCCCTTGGTACAAGTCGAGCTTAAAAAGCGTGGGATTGCCATTCGTGAAGCCTTTAATCAGGTTCATCGCTACAGTAAAGAGAGTTTTAATGCCGAAAACTCGCTGTTTAAATATTTACAGATTATTGTAATTTCTAATGGGACAGATAGCCGTTATTTTGCCAATACGACTAAACGTGATAAAAACAGTTTTGATTTTACGATGAACTGGGCAAGAGCCGATAATAACCTGATTAAAGATTTAAAAGATTTTACGGCGACCTTTTTTCAGAAAAACACATTATTGAATGTGTTACTACACTATTCTGTTTTTGATGTCAGTGATACCTTACTGGTGATGCGACCTTATCAAATTGCAGCTACCGAAAGAATTTTGTGGAAAATCAAAAGTAGCTACCATGCTAAAAAATGGCGAACGGCTGAAAGCGGTGGGTATATTTGGCATACCACCGGTTCAGGGAAAACGCTTACCAGTTTTAAAGCCGCTCGTTTGGCGACGGAACTGGATTTTATCGAAAAAGTATTTTTTGTTGTCGACCGGAAAGACCTGGATTATCAGACGATGAAAGAATATCAGCGTTTTTCGCCGGATAGTGTGAATGGTTCCGATAGTACCGCCGGGTTAAAGCGTAACATTGAAAAAGATGATAATAAAATTATTGTCACGACGATTCAAAAACTGAATAACCTGATAAAAAGCGAAACCGAATTACAAATCTATAATAAGCAAGTGGTATTTATTTTTGATGAAGCCCACCGGTCACAATTTGGTGAAGCACAAAAAAATATCAAGAAAAAGTTTAAGATGTACTATCAATTTGGCTTTACGGGTACGCCTATTTTCCCGGAAAATGCTTTAGGCTCGGAAACGACTGCGTCTGTTTTTGGACGAGAGTTACATGCTTATGTCATTACCGATGCTATTAGAGATGAAAAAGTTTTGAAGTTCAAAGTCGATTATAATGATGTGCGTCCTAAGTTCAAAGCGATTGAAACAGAACAAGACGAGAAAAAACTATCCGCTGCCGAAAATAAAGAAGCCTTAATGCATCCCGAACGGATCAAAGAAATATCCCAATATGTACTTGATCATTTCAGAGTAAAAAACCCATCGACTCAATGCCAATGGTAAAGGATTCAATGCGATGTTTGCCGTTAGCAGTGTCGCCGCCGCCAAATGCTACTACCAGGAATTAAATATCTTACAAAAGGACAGCAACAAACCGCTTAAGATTGCAACGATATTCTCCTTTGCAGCCAATGAAGAGCAGAGTGCTATCGGTGAAATTGTTGATGAGACCTTTGAACTTTCAGCAATGGATAGCAGCGCCAAAGAGTTTTTAAGTTTGGCCATCAAAGACTATAACGATATGTTTAAAACCAATTATGGCGTCGAAAGCAATGAATTTCAAAACTACTATCGTGACCTTGCTAAACGGGTAAAAAACAAAGAGATTGATTTATTGATTGTTGTCGGAATGTTTTTAACCGGTTTTGATGCACCGACATTAAACACTTTATTTGTTGATAAAAATCTGAGGTATCATGGTTTGTTACAGGCTTTTTCGAGAACGAATCGTATTTATGATTCGACCAAAACCTTTGGAAATATTGTGACCTTCAGAGATTTAGAACAAGCAACGATTGACGCAATTACTCTTTTTGGGGATAAAAACACTAAAAATGTGGTGCTGGAAAAAAGCTTTAAAGAGTATATGATCGGTTTTACTGATGTCTTAACCGGTGAAGCCCGGCGTGGCTATATCGATGTCGTAAATGAGCTACAGCAGCGTTATCCCAAGGTTGAAGATATTGTTACGGATAAAGATAAAAAAGACTTTGCTAAACTTTTTGGCGAATATTTGCGGGTTGAAAATATCCTGCAGAATTATGATGAATTTACGGGTTTAAAAGCTTTGCAATTGGTAGATATCAATGACCCAGAGACTTTAGAAAATTTCAAAGCCACTCATTATGTTAGTGATGAGGAGATTGCTGCGATGCAAAAGATTCAAGTGCCAGCCGAAAGAACGATTCAAGATTATCGGTCTTCATATAATGATATTCGTGACTGGCTTCGTCGTGAAAAAGATGGAAAGGATAAAGAAAATTCCGCTATTGATTGGGATGATGTTGTCTTTGAAGTGGATCTGTTAAAATCTCAAGAGATAAATTTAAATTACATTCTTGAGCTGATTTTTGAAAAGAATAAGCATGTAAAAGATAAGGTTTTATTGGTTGAAGAGGTACGTCGTTTAATTCGTTCGAGTGTGGGGAACCGGGCCAAAGAAAGCTTAGTCATCGATTTTATCAACCAAACAGATTTAGACATGATTCAAGATAAAGCAAATATTATTGATGCCTTCTTCTCATTTGCTCAAACGGAGCAAAAACGTGAAGCGGAAGACTTGATCGATACCGAAGAACTCAATGAAGAAGCTGCCAAAAGATATATTTTAAACTCATTAAAAAGAGAATATGCCAGTGAAAATGGGACCGAACTTAATGAAATTCTTCCTAAAATGAGTCCACTTAACCGGCACTATTTAACAAAAAAACAGAGCGTCTTTCAGAAAATTTCGGCCTTTGTTGATAAGTTTAAAGGGGTTGGTGGTAAGGTTTAATTTAAGTGGGGGCCGACTGGCAAACGACGTTCTTAATAATGGAGTGGGATTTCACGCCTGGGGCTCCGGTCTTCCAAACCCTGCAGAGTGATGTATTGGATGATGTGGCTGATCAGTTTACCGGATTGTTTGAAGAACTGCTAAATTCCCGGAATTAGTTTAAAGGTATGGGCATCGTCTTATGTAAAGAGAATCTTATCAAAATAATGGAGAAATTATGACATCATTTAAAATAGTTGTATCATCATCATGTCTTATATTTATTAGTTCTATAATATTTAGTTTTATTGGATTTTATAACCCGATTGCTTTATTAAACGAAAATCAAATACTCTACCTTTTTTCAACATCATCTCAGGTTTTGTCAGGTATTTATGGTCTAACATTAACAGGCTTTATCTTCTTTAGAAATGAATTAAGTCGTGAAGAAGCTGAGGATGAATCATTAACACAGGCAGTACAAAGCTTAAAAGATAGATATTATAAGTTATTACTTTATATTACTACCTTATCAATTATTACAATTTTGTTATCCAATTTAGTGATTTCAACGGAAAGTATGAATAAATCTCTATTGAATATTATATTAATAAATTTGGGACAATCATTTTTTGTTGTCGATATAGTAGTGATCGCTTATTTTGTATTTGATGTTATTACACCAAAAAGAATCGAAAAAGAAAGTAAGGAAATACAACAAAAAGTCGACCCAACTTCTAAAGAAACTAAAAAGGGAAGTCTTGAAGAATTTCTTGCAAATTACAATAAACTAGAATATATATTGCAGAAATATGGTCAAGCCTATCAATCGCAGGACGGAGATGGTTTTAGCGGGAATAAAAAAAGACTATCTAATATTAGGCTTGCAGATTTCATTTTTCAAGCAGAAAAAATTGATATAGATTTACTTGGTAAAATTAAAGACTTAATAATATTGCGAAATACAATAATTCACGGTGCAGAGCCGGTTGTTAGTGAAAAAATGGTAGAAATATCTAGACAAGTACTTACAGATCTTGCCGAGGCTTTACATGTTATAATTTAAGTAATTTCTATATGACACGGGGACACGTGGTCGTTACGTTTGTCATCCCATCAAGCTGTGATATACCTGAAAAATCAGGAGAGGGTAATTCGGTACATTCACCGTAATCCCTTAAAAGCCGGAATGATTGCTCGACTGGAAGAATCTACATCGAGTAATTATGATGAAGTTATCCAGGGCTATCAGGGAAATCCGACTGCACTTGATGTTGAGATCATCAAAGACTATTTCCAAACGGTGGCAGATTTTGTTCGTTTTTCGAAGAAAGATAATCAGAATGTCTCGAAATCAATCAAAAATCTAGATTGAGTGATGCACAGCTTACAGATATGCTGAGTCAGAACAGCGAATATTAGAATCCGGGCGAATTGTCTGTTGAAAAGCGAAACCAGTTGATCTGACAGATTCAGCAGGAAACGGACAGCAGTATCCGTCAATTGAGTCGGGTGCTGGGTCTGGGTAAGTTGATAGTGAACAGGCATTGAAGCGGTAAATATGACAAACGAAACGTCCCCTCGTCATTTATAGCGTAAAGTTTCTTGATAACAAGTTGTGCCGCAAGCAATAGCGGCGGAATGGAGATTTAAAATGTTAAATAAAGCAATCGAAATTGCTGCAATTGCTCATACTGGGCAAGTTGATAAAGCCGGAGCACCCTATATATTGCACCCACTCCGAGTGATGCTTTCAAGAGATAATGATCTTGAACGAATATGTGCAGTATTGCATGATGTCGTAGAGGATTCGGAGTTTACCTTTGAAGATTTACGTAAACAGGGGTTTTCAGAAGAAGTCATTGAGGTATTGGATTGCCTGACTAAGCGCGATGGAGAATGTTATGATGCATTTATTGGCAGAGTAATAGAAAATGAAACGGCCTGTCGGGTGAAATTGGCAGATATCGCTGATAATATGGATTTAACACGTATTGAAAAGCCAACCGAGAAAGACCAGGAACGGATTAAAAAATATGAAAAAGCGGTTGAAACTATTCTAGCAGCGTTATCATCAGAGATTGAATAAAGATTTTAGCTGGATGATTGCCAAAGAGATACCGAATCATGAGGTGCGATCATTTAAAAGATTTAGAAAAATCAATGAAATTGGACGAACCAGTGGAAATGCGCTGGGAAGCTGTTATTATGACATGGGGACGTTTTGTTTGTCACCCTCATCAAGCCGTGATACACTCGAAAAAAAGCAGGAGGTGAAATCAGAAATAGCAAGACAAACCCAGATTAAAAGTGCAACCGGTATTTACCACGTAATGCTGAAGGGTCTGGGTGGGCGCAATATTTTTCTGGATGATGCGGATCGATCAATTATTCTGGAAAAGCTGAATAAAGCCAGAGAAATCGGCGGCTTTGAGTTGTATAGCTATTGTTTTATGGACAACCACGTTATCTGCTGATCAAAGAAGGCGAAGAACTTGGGATAGGTTATATTGCCTTAATGAACAATATTCATTCGAAAAATTGATTTATTAAATGAACAGGTAGAAGAAATTGATTATTTTACTTACCAAATGTGGGGAAATAGTCTCCAAGTGTGTTTTTCATAATCTTCATAAGAGGAACCGAAGCTTGTTTTCAAAGCTTTTTCTTCCACTTTAATTCGATAGCCGTATACTAGTGCAATAATCATTACAGTTGCAATAATACCAAGCGGTGACCGGAATGAAACAGCAATCCCCAAAAGTGTTATGATGCTTCCAGTATAGGCAGGATGACGTATATATTTATACGGCCCGGTTTTTACTATATTCTGTTCTGTCGCAATCTGAACGTTTAAAGTAAAGTATTTTCTCAATGTCCACACAGAATATATTCGAATGAATATCCCTACTATTGTAAGTACAACTCCGATCCAAAAGAAGTATACAGGCAGGGTAAATGTAGACATATTAACACAAATTGGATTTATGAATATTGCCAACCAGAAGCCAATCATAATAAACAGCATGGAACCACGGTCACTCATAGTCTTTTTTTTGGAATTTTTATAATTATTCCAAGTGGTAAAAAATAGAATGGCCAATTCTGTTACCATCATCGCCATGAAAACTATTTGAAAAACATTTTTTGATATGAAATCTTGAAAGTATGTATTACCAAAAAAATACATAAGAAATGCCTCCTTCACTACATCTTTTTCTTTATTAGACAATTATTTATTTCGCTTGCTTCTGTTTTTAACAGAAAATGATCGTATAGATGTTGTAATAAAAATATTACCAAAAATAAGCCTGAAAATATGATTAAATTTACAAACGTAAAGCCAAACCAATGTCCTAAAAATGAGAAGAGCAGAAAGCAAATATACATAAGTGTAAATTCTGCGCATAGGTATATGATTCTGGAGTGAAATGATACATAACCCACAGCATAATCTATGATTTCTAAACACATTGTAAGCCCCAATATCTCTATCAGCAATAAATAGTCACCTTGTAGTTGACCAGTCGCCAGATTATAAAGTGCTAAAAAAATGACGGCTAACGTAAAAGATAACGTTGCTCTAAATACAAGCGCATTGCACAGCTTATTCATATTGAGTTCCTCCTATTCTTTAATTTTTTCTTTTAAGTTTTGAATATAATGCCGAGTTATAATTAATTTTTCACCATTTAAGAGAAGTGCTTCAAGCCTGTGATTGCACAACGAGCGTACAGAGTCTAAATGAGAAATGTTTAAAATACAGTTTTTACTAATTCTTACAAAGGTGGAATCGACCAGTTTGTTTTCTAATTCTGATAAACTCTCTGAACTAATGTATACTTTTTCTGCAGAATATAAAAAGGTTTTACTATCAACGGAATCGATATAATATATTTTTTCCGCTGTAATTAAGCACATCTTGCCGTCTAGCTTAGCATGAAATGTATAAGCATACTGCTGGATGTGTTTTATAAGCTGTTCAAGTCGTTCATCGACTTCAGGACAAGTTATTGTTATTTCCGTTTCAGAAGCTTTGGGATCTTTATGTATCGTTAATTTCAAATATTTCACCTCCTTTCCTATCCCATACAAAGTATAGCTTTACAATTTTAATAAAGCAACGAAATCTACCCAAGATGCCCTTCAAGGTTGTCAAAATGCAATTATTTTTCTTTGAATCTTGCCCACATGCTTTCGCATCTGGCATTGTTATGACATCTGCCACCAAGCACTATTCATACTCTGGAGAATGACATATTTATTGATTGCCCTTTGACAGTTAATGAGATAATTAATCAACTGGCCTTTTATGATATTTTTGCGGAGCGTAAATCGGCGTATACAGATATTGACCTTTTGGAGACCTTTGGATTAGATGTTATATGTGAAAAGGGTCGGTCAAATATGTACTTTATAGGTGAACGTGAGTTTGAATTACCAGAGTCGAAGCTATTGGTTGATGTAGTACAGTCATCTAAGTTTATCACTCATAAAAAGAGCGAGGAGCTAATCAAGAAAATTGAGAAGCTTACTAGTGTGCATGAAGCAAAAGATTTGCATCGTCAGGTGATTGTTAGTGACCGTGTTAAAACAATGAACGAGAGTATCTATTATAATGTTGATGCCATATCCACCGCTGGTTTATCGGGGCCTTTTTTTCGACAACCATCAACTCGCTGCATAGCATTTAAAGTTATGATGATTGTTCAGGAAAATGATGACTTGCCGTCCCATAGGGACTCTGACAACTTCTTGTGAGTTTTGACTGAACTTTTATTGACAATTCCAAACAATCTAAATCAATTGACTGTACTTTGTCATCAAGGAAAGATTACAAGTCCCAATCTTAAGGAAGCGAGAAAGTCACTAGATGCTATTTATGATGCAGTAATGTAATGGCAGTACTTAAAAAATACAAATAAATTAGAAAAATCAAGCAGGAGGGTCAGATGGAAAACTTAATGAAGTTTACAATACAGTTAGCCATGCTTTCCAGCCTGTTTGATGAAAAGATGATTTCGGAAAAAAATTCATCAAGATCAAAGCTGAGTTGGAGAGAAAACACAAAATAAAACGAGGTTTAAGTGGTTAAATTGTAACCACTGTTGTAAAATTAAAATAATGATTAGGAACATAGATGAACTATTCGGAATTACCGAATAGCTCACTTTAAAAAAGTGAGGTGGATTCAATGTCAAATGATCAAGAGTTAGTTGTTATGAATAGTCAGTTATATGACAGCATAAAAGATATTTTGGATATCGCCAAAAATAAAGTGAATAAAGCTGTAAATTTTGCTATGGTAGATGCCTATTGGAATATAGGAAGGATGATTGTTGAAGAAGAACAAAATGGTGAAAACAGAGCAGGATATGGAGAGCAGCTATTAAAAGAGCTGTCCCAAAAGCTTACTAAAGAGTTTGGCAGAGGATTATCAGTAACAAATTTGAAAAATATGCGACTATTTTATAATGCATTTCAAAAACGTCAGACACTGTCTGACGAATTGAGTTGGAGTCATTATTTATTATTGACAAAGATAAAAGAAGAAGATAAGCGCTCTTTCTATTTCTATGGAAGCCATTGAATCAAAATGATCAGTTAGAGAGTTAGAAAGGCAGATCGCATCACTTCTTTTTGAACGTTTAACACTAAGCAAAGATAAACAAAAAGTACTAGAAGTAGCAAAAAAAGGTCATGAAATTACTGTACCTGAAGATTTGGTTAAAAATCCGTATGTATTAGAATTCTTAAATTTAAAACAAAATGCTGTATTATATGAAAAAGACCTTGAAAGTGCATTAATAGAACATTTAGAAGCATTTTTGCTAGAATTAGGAAAAGGATTTTGTTTTGTGTCTAGGCAGCAAAGAATCACTCTTGATGGAGATCATTTTTATATAGATCTTGTTTTTTATAACAGGATTGCAAAATGTTTTGTATTAATTGACTTAAAAATCGGTAAGCTAAGTTATCAAGACATAGGTCAAATGCAGATGTACACAAATTATTACAAACGTACCCAAATGATGGAGGGAGAAAATGAACCCATAGGCATTCTTTTATGTTCAGATAAAAATGATGCAGTAGTAAAATTCACTCTCCCAGAAGAAAATAATCAAATTTTTGCATCAAAATATAAATTGTATTTGCCAACAGAAGAAGAACTTAAATCAGAAATTATGCGAGAACGAGACATGATAGAAGTAGAAAAAAAGATTAACGAATAAATGACAAGTTACTTTTATGGTGTAGAGGGTGACTTTGACATGTGCTTGGAGTGATCTTATCTGATTTAAACTGATAGAAAAAGGAGATAGAGGTGGATTTTATGAAAAATCGTATAGAAATTATAGGCAAAAAGCGCCTTGTAGGTAAGCATGTGGAAATGTCTTACTTGAATAATCGAACAATGGAACTCTGGCAATCCTTTATGCCAGCCAGAAAACAAATAGAAAACAGAGTGGATTCATCTTATTATTCCATGCAGATTTATCCTCACTTATTTAATTACACTTCCATTAACCCGGCTGTTAACTTTATAAAATGGGCAGCGGTTGAGGTCTTTAATGATGATTGCATTCCAAGTCAAATGGAGCGATATACTATCGAAGGGGGTACATATGGCGTATTTACACATGTTGGCCCAGCTAGTAATTTTGAACAATCCATGAAATACATCCATGAAATTTGGCTTCCTGAATCCGGATATGTTATTGATGATCGAGAACATTTCGAGAAATTAGAAGAAGGTTATAATCCGCTTGATGAGAATGCAACGGAAGAAATCTGGATTCCGATCATGCTAAAATGTTTGGCGTAGGGTTGTGTGGTCTATTTGGATAATTAGTAGGTCGAGAAGTCGAGATGGATAAAGCAGTGTAAAGCCTTATTCTATGGGGTTTTGTAGAGATGGAAGTCGAAACGAAAAGGTATAGAAATGAGGCGATGAGATGAATGTGATATTGAAATTTGTTGAGATAAAGACAAATTGAAAGGTGTTAGCTAAATATATAAGTAGGACTCAGAATTTTAAATAGACAAGTATGTCTAATTCATAAATACGACATTTTCTCACTTTGTGTCGTGTTAATCAGACCACTTTTAACATATGATGTCGATGAAAGGAGGTAACTCACGTGGACCAGATAAAGATAGGTTTGTTTTTAAAGGAATTACGTAAAGAAAAAAATCTAACCCAAGAAACACTGGCTGAGAAGTTTAATATTTCCAATAGAACAGTTTCTAGATGGGAAACAGGAAGAAACATGCCAGATATTAGCTTACTGATTGAACTATCTGAATTCTATGGTGTTAGTATGCCTGAGATTATCGACGGAGAAAGGAAAAGTGAGAAAATGAATCAAGAGTTAAGAGATGCTACAATTAAAATGGCAGAATATAATAAAAATGAGGTAAAGATAGAAAAACGAAAAGTAATAAGTTTTCTAATGATTGTATTTGGTGTATTCATAATTATTACCGCTTTAGCAATATTTCCTAATGACAGTAGTTGGGGAAGTATCTATTCAATTATCGGTGGGATTATTTTAATCGTTGGAATTTATTTCAGAACTAAATCAATTTTGATTAAGAGAAGTTCACGTATATTATGTGTTGTTGGATGTATTGTCTTATTATTTGGAATCTTTACTGCTTCAGATTATATTGCAGTTTCACAATTTAATCAGGCACCTAGATTTTGCTATTTAAAATCATACGGCGATGACGAAGTTGAATATAAGACGATATTTTTCACAGCCATTCGTAAAAATATAGGAACTGAAAATGAATGTATCGAGATTCTAAAATAGATTCAGAATAGAACGGTAATTACAATTTGTTTCTAACTAAAAGATCCTGCCACTGTGAAAAAGTAGCAGTGTTTGTTTTATCCTTCAATATCAATATCAACACCGGATTTGAATTCTACATTAAAGTGGTCTTCGAAGACGATGATTTTTTGTATCATTCTGCGGGCAAGTGTTTTATCATATTCATCAATCTCAGCAGGCTGTTTATTGATGAAGTCGTCCATTTCTGTAATGTGATTTATCTGTTTATCCCTGGTAACACTGTCTATCTCAGATTGTTTTTTAAGCTCACGTAAGCGGAATATTTCATCAGCCACTTCATCATATTCTTTTTTTGAATTGGCCCTGCGAAGCAGTTCTTGTTGTAACTCTTGCAAGAGGATGTCAATCTCGGTAGTAGAGGATACATCCGATTCTCTAATAACTGCTGTGATGTTCTGCTGTAAAGTATCTAAGAATTCATCCTTATTGCCAAGCATGGTATTGATGGCTTTCATAATGATATCTTGAAGTAGAACTTCATTCACTATTCGAGAATGGCAGGAGTTGTTGCCTGGTTCCAGTCGACTCATGCAGCGCCAGACGATAGACTTGCACCCATGATTGTTCCAGTGAATTCTGCGGTAGTATTCCTGACATTCACCACAGACAATTATCTGTGCGAAACAATGTTTGGCACTAAAGTTACGTCCTTTGCCGTTGGGTCTTTTAGATAGGTTTCTTCTACGAACCATTTCTTCTTGCACCAGCATATAAATATCTTTGGGAATAATGGCCTCGTGATTATCCTCAATATAATATTGAGGTACAGTGCCATTGTTCTTGATTTTCTTTTTTGTAAGGAAATCTGTGGTATAAGTCTTTTGAAGTAGGGCGTCACCAATATATTTTTCATTGATTAGAATCTGACGAATATTACTGGTGTGCCAGCGTTCATGACCAGCACCATTTAGAATGCCATCAGTCATAAGGCGGTTTGCTATAGCATCCAGAAACGTCCCCTCGTCATTTATAGCGTAAAGTTTCTTGATAACAAGTTGTGCCGCAAGCAATAGCGGCGGAATGGAGATTTAAAATGTTAAATAAAGCAATCGAAATTGCTGCAATTGCTCATACTGGGCAAGTTGATAAAGCCGGAGCACCCTATATATTGCACCCACTCCGAGTGATGCTTTCAAGAGATAATGATCTTGAACGAATATGTGCAGTATTGCATGATGTCGTAGAGGATTCGGAGTTTACCTTTGAAGATTTACGTAAACAGAGGTTTTCAGAAGAAGTCATTGAGGTATTGGATTGCCTGACTAAGCGCGATGGAGAATGTTATGATGCATTTATTGGCAGAGTAATAGAAAATGAAACGGCCTGTCGGGTGAAACTGGCAGATATCGCTGATAATATGGATTTAACACGTATTGAAAAGCCAACCGAGAAAGACCAGGAACGGATTAAAAAATATGAAAAAGCGGTTGAAACTATTCTAGCAGCGTTATCATCAGAGATTGAATAAAGATTTTAGCTGGATGATTGCCAAAGAGATACCGAATCATGAGGTGCGATCATTTAAAAGATTTTGATGTCTTCCTGTCGTTTTTGAGTATTCGACGGTTTTCTGTTGATCCACGAACGATACCCGGTTCGTGATACACCTAATTTTTGCAGCATTCCGGAGACGGAAACCGGGTGCTTCTCGTGATGGCGCTTCCGCCTTTTTGGTAACCTCAACATAAATCGCTTCGGTTATTTTCCCAGAATGCCGATAGCTTTTTTTAAGACATCCAACGCATAATTACCTGAGTCACGACTTTCAATATTACCGCTGTTCTGAAGTGCCCTGCTCCATATGCAATTACAGCACAACGAAACATTTGCCATAACTACGGTTTTTTTTATTTACCGTAGGGCAGATAAATTCTCGTATTCTCCTAAGTATGCCTATTGCTTTCCTGCGTATAAGTTCGTAACCCTTTTGCACATCATTGAAAAGGCATGTACTTCTTCCGCTGTTAATGCTTCTTCAATTAGGTTCATAATTTCATTTCCAAAATCCTCAACACGATTTAAAAAAGCTTTTCCATCTTTGGTAAGAACAATATTGTAAGAGCGGCGGTCATTCGCCTGCCTTTCTTGAATAATATATTTTTTTTCCAGCAAACGCTTTGTTAATTTTGAAATACCAGATTGTGAGATACCTCTCATTTCAGCAAGTTCTTTCGTGGTTTTCGCCCCTTGCTTATTCAATGTATCGAGGATATAGTATTGTGCCGTTGAAACACCCTCAACATTGAACCGATTTGAATCTGATACAATCATGCATTGAAAGGGAACATAACTTTCCTCTAATTCTTTTATAGCCATTAAGTCAACCTCCTATTTTTAATTAATGTACTTTTTCAAGTGCTTTCCAGTTAAAGAATCGGGACAGTTGATTAAATCTTTTGGTAATCCTGTAAACATAATCTTACCACCATTCTGTCCTGCATAGGGGCCTATGTCAATAATCCAATCTGCTTGACAAATAATATCCAAATTGTGTTCTATAACAATAAGAGTGGAATTTTGTTCTACAAGGCGATTCATTACACTAATCAACTGTTTTATATCAGCCATATGCAAACCTGTTGACGGTTCGTCCAAAACATAAATCTGACCACCGTTTTCGAGTTCGGAAGCAAGTTTAATTCGCTGTAATTCACCACCTGAAAGCGTGCTTAATGGTTGTCCTAAAGAAACATAAGCGATACCAACGTCTGAAAGCCGTTTTAGTACCGTTACGATTTCTTTTTCCTGAAAATATTCTAAGGCTTCTGTGACCGTCATTTTAAGAACATCGGCAATACTTTTTCCTTTTAGTTGATAGGCAAGCACTTCGTCCGTATAACGGTTTCCGTGACAATCCTCACATACCGTAACAATTGTATCCATAAACGCCAAATCTGTATAAGTAACTCCTAGACCTTTGCAGGCAGGACAAGCACCTTGTGAATTGAAACTGAATAGGGAGGCGCTTACACCGTTCCTTTTCGCAAATAATTTTCTGATAATGTCAAAGATACCTGTAAAGGTCGCAATGTTGGAACGTTTTGACGCTTGAATTCCTTTCTGGTCAATAAAAACAGTTTCTGGATATAACCGTGGCAATACCCCATTAATAAGCGTACTTTTTCCTGAACCGGCAACTCCGGTTACAACAGTCATTACTCCTCTTGGTATATCAACCGAAAGGTTCTTCAAATTATGCATGGTTGCATTTTGAATAGAAAGCCAAGTTTTCGGGGCACGAATATCAGATTTTAGTTTGGAGCAGTAGGATAAGTATTTTCCCGTGAGAGTACCCGCTGTTTTCAGCCCATCCAAATTTCCTTGATATACAACTTCCCCTCCGTGGGTTCCCGCACCTGGTCCCATATCAATAATATGGTCTGCAATTTTTATCATGTCTGGATCATGCTCTACGATCAGAACAGTGTTCCCTTTGTCACGCAACAACCTCATAAGCTCATTAATTTTGCTTATGTCATGAGGGTGAAGCCCTATACGCGGTTCGTCAAAAATGTAAGTAAGGTCGGTCAAGCTACTGCCAAGCTGGCTAACCATTTTAATTCTTTGCGACTCTCCACCTGAAAGTGTAGAGGTTTCTCTGCCTAAGCTTAAATAGCCTAGCCCAATGGATATCATGTGCTGAATCCGATTCACAAGTTCCGAAACGATTGTAGCGGTTACGGGAGCATGAATAGATTGAACAAAATCCAAAAGCTCATTTATTTGCATATCTGCGCATTCCGCAATATTTTTTCCGTTCACTTTGCAAGATAGTACCTTATCATTCAAGCGTGTTCCATGACAGTGGGGACAACCCTGCTTTACAACAAACCGCTTAATTTCTTTTCCATATCTAACCTTATCACCGCCACAGGGCACGTTGAAACTGTGATCTTGATAATACGTTGTGGTCAAAGTGATAAATAAGGCGTTACGACAACGATATGTTGTGTTTTATGAGCAAAAAACGGGCAAAAATTAGGCTAAAAACCGCTCGATTTTTGCCCTAATTTTAGTTTGGCAGTACGATTATTTTATCGTACCATGTTTTTATTAATTTTAGATTTTCTCATTTCGATTTGTACTATTTTTATTCTAGCACCATGTGGATTTAGATGGATATGCCATCTTTCATATGGCAAAGGAGCTTTGGATAGGTTACAATAAACAGGACAATAAAATTGCGGGCAGGTAAAATAAAAACAATAAATAAAGGAGACCTGTCAAATCAAACATCAACTTGAAGCCAAAGGGATTGTTGCTTCCCGAAGACGGATTGGTCGCATTATGCGGGAGAATGGCCTCGTTTGAATTAGATCGTCGCCCAATACAAAGTCCATAAACAACCGGTTAATCAGGATCCAGTCCCCAATGAAGTGAACCGGGAATTTAATGGCCGGGCACCACTGGAAGTGGCTGTCAGTGATCTGACTTACGTTCGAGTGGGCGGAAAATGGCACGATGTTTGTCTGATCGTTGATCTTTACAATCGGGAAATTATCGGATACAGCGCCGGGCCGAACAAAATTGTACTGCTTGTTTATAAAGCTTTTGCCAGGACAAAATATCGGTTGGATCAGATTTTAATTTTCCATACGGACCGAGGAAGCGAATTTAAAAACACTGTGATTGATGGCGCGATTGAGACGTTTGGCATCAAACGATCCTTGAGCAATAAAGGCTGCCCTTACGACAATGCTGTCGCTGAGAGTGCTTTCAAAGTTTTCAAGATAGAATTTGCTAACCAATACGTATTTGACACATTGGCTTATTTAAAGCTCATGCTTTCTGATTATGTCAACTGGTACAACAACATTCGAATGCACTCATCCTTGGGGTATCTCACACCAGATGCCGATCGGAAATTAGCCCACAAAAAATCTGTCTGAAAAAGTGTTGATAATCCAAATTGTTTATATGAATGGAAGGTAATCGTATGCAAAATATTATTGTTAAGGGTGCGAGGATTCACAACCTCAAGAATATTGATATATCAATTCCCAAAAACAAATTAATAGTGGCGACAGGTGTTAGTGGATCAGGTAAATCTAGCCTTATGTTCGACATCATCTTTGAAGAAGGTCGTAGCCAGTACTTAAAATCCTTGGGAATATTATCAGGAATTGATGATGAAGATAAATATGATAGCATATCCGGATTAGGTCCAACTATTGCGGTTCAGCAAAGCATTATCAGACAGAGTAATCCGCGTTCAACAGTAGGGTCAAAGACAGGTATTTTGAACCTTTTATGCTTGCTTTATTCTGGAGAGGGAAAGGATAGCAACTCAGAGGAACGTCTTCCACCGAGTTATTTTTCACACAACTCCCCGAATGGCATGTGTATTAAGTGTTCTGGGCGTGGATTTTACAATAAGATTCATTTAGAAAAATTGGTGCCAGATGATTGTATAACCCTTAGAGAGGTGTTCATGAAAGCTGGTTTAACACCAGGTTATGAAAGACTTTTAGATAGGAAATACGGGTCATACATGGATTCACCATTTATGTTACTATCCGATGAATTAAAGTCTGAAGTTATTTATGGTCATAATGTTGGTGGTAATTCAGATAAACTTAGTTATTGTCTGACAAGAATCTTTGAAGGTCATCTATATAGGAAAGTTGAAGATGTTAGTCATTTTTACGGCAAGACAATATGTTCAGAGTGCCATGGTTTTAGAATCGGTGAAGAGGCACGAAGTGTCTTTATTGATGGCAAGCATATCGGCGAGCTGGGTAAAATGACCATTATAGAACTGGAAAGATTTCTTGAAGATTTGAAGAATAGAGAAACCTTTTCAAAGTTCGGGGATAACATCATTAAAGAAATATTAGATAAAGCGAGCAGCTTAATTAAGGTGAGGCTTGGTTATTTAACGCTTTACAGAGAAATGCCAAGTCTAAGTGGTGGAGAAATTCAAAGACTTTTTTTAACCTCGCATTTAGATACAAAACTGGATTCATTAATTTATGTACTTGATGAACCAACAGCAGGGCTTCACGAAGCCGAAAAAGAAGGTATACTTGCTTCCATGAAGGCGTTAAGGGATTTAGGGAATACAGTTATTGTTGTAGAGCATGATAGAAATACCATTGAACTCGCTGATTATGTCATAGATATTGGTCCTAAAGCTGGGGACTTAGGTGGAGAAGTTGTCTACCAGGGAGATTTAAAAGGTTTACTAGCGTGTCAGAACTCTATAACAGGAAGATACCTTTCTGATGAAGGTATGCCAGCAAGAGAGCAGATACTAATTGATATAATCAATCAACCTGGTCTTACAATTAAAAACGCTAGGACAAATAACCTAAAAAATCTTACTGTTTCTATTCCAATGGGATGTTTAGTGGGAGTTGCCGGGTTATCTGGAAGTGGTAAAAGTTCTCTTATTTCTGATACATTGATTCCGTTATTGAAAGCCTCTTTTCTAAATAAATTAGGTGGTTCTAATTTAGAAAGTGATGAAGATCAGATAGTTGAAAGTGAAGAAATTGATAGTGTTGAAACGATTGTAGAAAAGCTTGAAGGCAGCGAAATTATTTCAGGTTATGCTGAAATCTCACAAGCACCTATAGGAAGAAACATGAATTCAAATCCTGCAACCTACATTGGGATATGGGATAAGATTCGTAAGCTTTTTGCAGAACAACCCATGGCTAAAGAAAGGAATTTTGCAATAGGACATTTCTCATTCAATTCCAAAGGTGCTTGTTCTGTTTGTGGTGGCAGTGGACAAGAAACAATTTGGCTTGGGGGTAATCTTCAAATTAACAAGACCTGCAGAGAATGCCATGGAAAACGGTATAACGATGAGGTATTAAAAGTTAAGGTTAGAGATAAAAATATTTATGACATTCTTGAAATGACGGTTTCAGAAGCGGTTCGCTTTTTTAAAGACCTAAAAGGTATACTTTCAGTTTTGAATGTAATGAATCGCATTGGAATGGGCTATATTAAATTAGGTCAACCAACACCCACTCTAAGCGGCGGAGAAGCTCAAAGAATCAAGCTTGCTAAGGAAATCGGTAAAAAGCGAAAAGGGAATGTGTTGTATGTATTGGATGAACCTACTACTGGGCTTAGCTTGTATGACACTGCAAAACTTATAGCGCTACTCGATGAACTTGTTAAAAAAGGGAACTCTGTGGTTGTTGTGGAACACGATCCGGATTTACTTAAAATCTGTGATTGGATTATTGAACTTGGACCAAGTGGTGGGGAAGATGGCGGTTATTTAATCGCATCGGGGGCACCTTTAACTCTTAAGGATAATCCGAATTCTATTACAGGGAGGTATTTATAGTGATTAGAAGTTATTGGCCGACCTGTGAATGGAGATTTGAATCACCGCAAGATGTTAGTATGAACATTGAAAAAATAAGCGAACTGGACAGTTACATCAAGTCTCAATATAAGAATATCAATGGCATTGTCATTGTGAAAAATGGCAGTATTACTTATGAGAATTATTACAATGGTTATAAAGAGTCTGATGTTCATCATGTGGCTTCGGTAACCAAGAGTGTTGTATCTGCTCTTGTGGGGATTGCTATTGATCAAGGGTATATAAAAAGTGTCGATCAAAAGGTACTGGAATATTTTCCGGAATATCAAGTATCAGATGAGAATTTTTTGAAAAAGGCAGTGACCATAAAACACCTACTGACGATGACAGCACCTTTTCCATTTTCATGGAAAGAAGGGGATTCTCGAAGTCATGAGCCATTAGATCGACTCAGAAGACAAAAGGACTGGGTTAGGTATTCCCTAAATTTATTGGGTCAAAAGGGGCAACTGGGTCAATTTCAGTATTATACTGCAGGTACGCATTTGCTTTCAGCCATCATTACAAAAGCAACCGGAAAAAGCATGCTCGAGTATGCAAATCAAGAGTTGTTTAGAATATTGGGGATGAAGGAAATCCCTGATTATGAGATGAAATCATTTAGCCTTGAGTCTGTGTTTGGAAAGAAAATTAAAGGATGGACTAAAGATCCACAAGGAATAACAGCAGGAGGATTCGGACTTACACTCTCACCTAGAGACATGGCACGCTTTGGATTTCTCTATTTAAACCAAGGAATGTGGGAGCAAAAACAGGTTATTTCGAAAGAATGGATTTTGGAGTCGATTAGTATGAATAGTAATCATTATGGTTATTTATGGTGGTTAAAGGATGAACATAATTTATTCTCATTCTCGGCACTTGGAGCTGGTGGAAATGTTATATGTTG
This sequence comes from uncultured Acetobacterium sp., assembly GCA_965140355.1. Classification (GTDB taxonomy): domain Bacteria; phylum Bacillota; class Clostridia; order Eubacteriales; family Eubacteriaceae; genus Acetobacterium. The sequence goes on from OZ223194.1 coordinate 1,213,625, forward strand.
TATTCCGGAGAAGGATATTGTGATTGCAATTGCATCAGAGATAATAAATAATCCAAATGATAGATGGCCTTTGATTGAGAAATATATTCTAGGGGCTGTTAGTGATTGAGAGGATTAATCTTTTTTATAGTTTTTGATTGATATCGACTGATGAATGTCACAATCATTTTTAAACTGATAGAAAAAGGAGATAGAGGGGGATTTTATGAAAAATCGTATAGAAATTATAGGCAAAAAGCGCCTTGTAGGTAAGCATGTGGAAATGTCTTACTTGAATAATCGAACAATGGAACTCTGGCAATCCTTTATGCCAGCCAGAAAACAAATAGAAAACAGAGTGGATTCATCTTATTATTCCATGCAGATTTATCCTCACTTATTTAATTACACTTCCATTAACCCGGCGGTTAACTTTATAAAATGGGCAGCGGTTGAGGTCTTTAATGATGACTGTATTCCAAGTCAAATGGAGCGATATACTATCGAAGGGGGTACATATGGCGTATTTACACATGTTGGCCCAGCTAGTAATTTTGAACAATCCATGAAATACATCCATGAAATTTGGCTTCCTGAATCCGGATATGTTATTGATGATCGAGAACATTTTGAGAAATTAGAAGAAGGTTATAATCCGCTTGATGAGAATGCAACGGAAGAAATCTGGATTCCGATCATGCTAAAGAAAAAAGATTAATGTGGTATGAGAGAATTTAACGTTGGGAAGCGTTAACATAATAAAGCGACCACTAAACTTTAAATAATGAAAGCCTTTATTGAAGCCGTGGAACATCAAAGGTCACTTTTTAATTACTTTGCATTCGATCGGTCTTTAAGACATCCTTGTCTTTGAAATCGGAAAACAGATAGCAGTATCTTACATAACATTCTTAAAGAGTTGACATTTCAGTTAGTATGTGACACTCGTTTTAGTGCCGATAAATCACCATACAATAAACAAAATTAATGGAGGTAGATAAAATGTCAAAAATTGTAGTTTTGATAGGCAGTCCACGGAAAAACGGTAATACCGCAATCCTTGCAAATTCATTCATTGATGGGGTCGATAAACAGAAAAACAGCGTTGAAGTAATTTCTGTAATAGGGCACAAGGTTAATGGTTGCATCGGTTGCAATTTTTGCTACAAAGATAGTGAGCATAATTGCGTACAGAAAGATGACATGCAAGAAATCTATGAGAATCTTGCCGATGCCGATGTTATTGTAATAGCCACGCCGATTTATTTTTATGGAATCAGTTCCCAATTGAAGTGCATAATCGATCGCCTGCACAATCCCATACGTAATACTTTCAAAGTTAAAGAGCTAGTGCTATTAGCTGTTTGTGCGGATATGATACCGATCGTTTTTGACTCTGTACAAACCATGTATAATTCTGTACTTAGCTATTTTTCTCTTAGGAATGCGGGAGTAATAACGGTTCCTGGGGTATCCAATAAGGGCGACATTATAGGTAATCCTGCTCTGACAGAGGCGCGTAAACTGGGTGAGAGCTTTTAGACAACTTCACGTTAGGCATGAATATAGATAATTGATGACAAAACATTCAACTAGCCCTTGAAGCAGATAAAATAAACAGCGATCCTGACGGAGCAAATTAAAAGATCTAAAAAAGCAGGTTTCCCTGCTTTTAATCAGACCCCTAAAGCTCAGTATCGTTAATGGCCTGCATCATGATATCGGCATCAATGGGGGCCGCTTTATGGCTTTCGCCGATCGGCTATGCAACCAGCTCCTACCCCCCTTACATATTTCTAGTGCCATAACGCGCAAGGAATGTCGCAATGATTTCCTTAATGATTAGATCACTTTGCACTAAAGAAGCACCATCGGTAAATAAGGCATTCCAGGTTAAGCACCCCTGAATTAAACCATAAAAAGTTTGAGCCGTTAAAAATTCCGAAATATAATCGAGCTTCCCATCACTTCGGGCCTCATTAAGCCATACTGTAAAGTCCTTGAAAAATGGATGTTGCTGCATGGTGTCTTTAACTAAATCAGGATTATATAAATAGACGGACGTTAAAAGTTTTGATAGCCCACGTTGCCTTGGATCCACCACTCTGAAAAGTTCCGCCTGTATAAAAGCGGATAGCTGCGTTTCTAGCGATTGCTCGTTGGAATAAGTGATGGGCTTCATATTTTGATTTTCATTCAAGTATTCTGCAACCATAGCCATAAATAAAGTTTCTTTATTCTGAAAATGTTTATAGATCGTAATTTTAGATACTTTTGCCTCTTCGGCAATTTTATCCATGCTAGCGCCATCAAAGCCCTTTTCGCTAAAAATACGAATCGCACTTTCTAAGATATTTTTCCTTTTATCTGGTGATTTTGTTTTACCTTTGCTGTTCATATCAGCCTCCGAAAATACTATACTATACGGTATAGTATTTGTTGACATATACTGTACCGTATAGTATAGTGTAACATATAATCATTTAAATACCAAGAAATAGGAGAGGAAAAGATGAGGGAGAATAAAAGAAACAATCGTTATTATGAAATTATTGCGGGAACGATGTATTTAATTTGCATGATTACCAGTATCGGAGGAGGGTTACTCCTCGAGAAAATCCTCGGAAAAGAAAACCTTTTGCAATCATTAGAAAACAATTTCAGTACGCTTGTTATTGCGACAATATTAGAATTAATTAATGCTTTGGGTGTTTTAGCGATTGTGATAAGCTTTTATATGCTATTAAGAAGGATGAAACCAGCCATGTCAAAAGGGTACCTCTTTTTTAAAAGTCTCGAAGGAATTTTGTGTATTGGAGTCTCATTGCTGCCAATACTAGCTTTTCTGTATACAAACAATTTAAATCAAAGTGTCAATCAGCAAAATGAGTTATTGGTGTATTTATTATCTTACCGAACCATCTTTTGGGCGTATGTATATCCCATCGTCTTTATATCGGGTGGCATTTTATTATACTCCATGCTATATATGACAAGATTTTTACCAAGATACATTGCCATATGGGGATTGCTTTCTTTGATTGGAGTCTTCTTTGCGATGTTTGTTCCTGAGATAAAAATGGTTCCGGGTATATTTATTATTACAAATGAAATCTATCTTGGTTTTTATCTATTGTTTAAGAAGCGCTCTGCAAATGCTATCCTTACATAGGAGCACGGGCATTCATGCAAAGCACGCATACCCTTGAAATCTTTGGGCAAAATATCCAATATGGGACAGATAACTTTGTATTTCATTTATGTGAGCTCACTACCGATGATCTAAATTTCTTTTCAGATGCCCTTAAAAAGCTTTTTCGTGGTACTAACAAACACCGATCAAGCGTTGTTGGTACAGCACTTGATCGGCGTTAAATTTCTAGGTTAAACTTTTAAACTCAGGCTACGTTTATGGCTTCGCGCATATGTCTACAGACAGATTGTCGCGTAGTTATATTTTTAATTCTTTTTATCTATCATGCCAGCTTTTGGAGCAGTGCTTGGATGGTCTTATCGGCATCACTGACTACCTTGCAGTCAGACATGTCAAAGAGCTTTGCACTTTCATCACGGTTCACGCTGATAATCATCTTGCTCTTTAAAAGGCCACAAACGAAGTGCATCGCGCCCGAAGCGCCAAATACGAGGCAAACCTTAGGCTTAATCGATATTCCACTGGTGCCGATAACCGTTGACTCGTCGTTTACAAATCCGTTGTCAATAAAACTCCGGGTGTTACCAATTGTCGCGTTTAAGCGCTTGGCCAGTTCTTGTAAATGTTCCCAGCCTTCTTTCGTATTCACACCGCGTCCGGCAACGACAACAATATCGGCCTGATCCAACTTTTGCCCATGAACCTCATTCGGTCTGAAATCAATAAGCGAAATGCCAGAATCAAAGGTGTCCAGAACACTGCTGTCACACTGAATGATTTCAACATTGGCATTTGTAGCGATCTTGCTTGCAGACAAAATGCCGGAGCGAACAGAGGCAATCTGTGGTCTCTGATTAGGAACCAGTATCTCACTAACAATCTTACCACCAAATGCAGGTACCATGCAGACGAGATTGCCACGATCATTTATGGTGACATCAACACAGTGCGCGGCAACGCCGGTTTTTACCTTGGCGGCAATGGTGGGCGCAAGTTCTGAGCCGACGGAGGTTGCGCCGATAAGAAAGCCTTCCGGTTTGTAGGTTTTAATCATCGCTTCCAACATCTTGGCGTAGTAATCGCAATTATAATCCTTGAGTTTGGCGTGGTCTACAGAATAGACAACATCCACGCCGGATGCCGCCACTTTATCAACCACATGATTGACGTCATAACCGAGGACAATACCGCAAACCTTCGTTCCACGAGTCTTTCCAACAAGTTCTTTTGCCTTACTTAGCAATTCATAGTAGACTGGAAGGGGTCTACCATCTTTGTGTTCCGCGAGTATCCAAATATTTTTATATTCTGACAGATTCATGCTTATCCCCCTTATCCGATCTCTACGACTTGTTTTATTTGATTAATGATAGCCTCGGCAATCGCTTCTTCGGTGCCTTCAAGCAAAACAGAATCTCTGTTGAACTCAACGCTTCTCAGTTCACCGCACTGTGAAGGCGAACCTTTCAGGCCAATGAAACGTTCATCTACTTCGTCAAGATCATCCAATGATAAAACCGTAAATGGTTTCTTTTTCGCTGACATTAGGCTCATCATGTTCGGATAGCGCACTTCATTTGCACCGCGCTTGATGGCGACGACGCAGGGAAGCTTCACCTTATAAACGCCGACGCCATCTTCGAATTTTCTTGATACGAGTGCGACTTCATCTTCATACGCTACATTGATTGCATCCATCATATGGGAGATTCCCATCCACTCGCCCAGTTGAGACGGCACATGTGAAGTAGCTCCATCATCGCTTTCATTACCGGCAAGAACCAGGTCGAAAATGCCCACTTTTGCCAAGGCGCGACTGATTGTGTAAGATGTTGCAAGCGTATCTGCGCCGCCGACTCGGCTGTCGCAGATCAGGTAAGCCTGGTCTGCACCCAATGCCAAAGCCTCTATCAATTGAGCTCTTGCTTCGGGCGGCCCCATAGAAATCACCGTCACGCTGCCGCCGTGCGTTTCCTTTAACCTGAGAGCAGCTTCAATCGCGTTTTTATCTGCGCTACCAATCACCGTCGGAATACCTGTCCGGACAAGTGTTTTCTTTACTGGGTCGATGGTAATCGAATCGTAATACTCTGAATCGGGTACTGATTTTATACAAACCACTATATTCAAGGCCATGTTATTGCTCCATTCAAAATTTATTTAATGCTAATTCCCGTTATCATGCCAAAACTGCATGCGGTATCTCCGTAAAGCAAGCGACCCGTCCCAGATTCCCGCTCGATGACAGGAACCATTGGCGGGTCGCATAATTAAGATCAAAAGTGCTTAGATCATCTTCGAAACATCATCGGCCAAAGCCATGATGCTTCCGCAACCGACAGTGATCATCGGTGCATCTCTGTAGAAACGTTCAATGTCGGTTTCAACGACCGTTCCTGTGCCGCCATGAAGGGTGATGCATTGACTGGAAACGGATTCCAGCAGCTTTGCGCCGGCAGTCTTAACGGCAATCGCTTGGCCGATCATATCTTCTCCGTTGTTACGGTCCTGGAGAACAGAATATACCGCGCTACGATAATTCTCAATTTCCATCCACATCTGCGCCATCGTGATGCGAATGTGTTGGTGAGTATCCCAAAGGGATTTTCCGCACTGCATTCTCTCAGCGAGGAATTTACGTGTGCGGTTCCAGACACTCTCCGCCGAGCCAAGCGACATTGCGCCATACATACTCAAACCCTTCATCTGTTCATAGGGCTGCTTGCAGAATGCTCCGCCGTTGAACGTGCCCAGCAGGTTGTCCTTAGTGACATGCACATTGTCGAGATAGAGAGTACCGGTGCTTGAACCATGCCAGCCTAGCTTGTGCTCGTTACGCCCGAACTTAACACCCGGAGTGTCGGACGGGAGAATAAACAAAGTAAGGCCATTTCCGGTCGCGAAATCAAATTCAGCCGTCCGGGTCACGACAAAGAAAGCATCACACTCGCCGTTACTCGTTCCGAGAACCTTGGTTCCGTTGATTACCCAGCCGTCGCCATCAGGAACCGCTTTCGTCTCAAATTCCGGAAAATCGGCAGCGCCGCAGGACTCCGTGTTATAACCGCCAAGAATGATGTCTCCCTGAAGGGCGGGCTTCACGTATTTTTCGATCTGCTCCGCAGTACAGTCAGGGATAAGAGAAGACGGAATCCAGGCGGAGTTCAGGCTCGTCAACATGCCGAGCATGTTGCTCTCCTTGGAAATCTCCTCGACCGCGATGCCAAGGTTGATCCAGTCCACTCCGACTCCGCCATACTCTTCAGGTGCCGAGAACCCGAGTACACCCATCTTGCCGAGTTTCTTTAAAATCTCAGTCGGATAAGCATCCTCTGTTTCCATCTTGGGGACAAATGGCTTGATTTCGTTCTGCACAAATTCTTGCATGGTCTTTTGCAACAATGTACGTTCTTCAGTCATGTACCACATATATTTTTCTCCTTCTTTAAACAAAAATTTATTTTTTTAACATGAAAAGCTTTAGCTTTATCTTTATTTTACATTATGATAAAATATTATCAATTTACGATGCACACCTAGAGTCAAGATATTAGACGAATTTACAATAAAGTAAAGCGCTTTAGGGAGACTTTGCAATAGTTGGATATGGAGGAAGCGTTGTGAAAGAAATTACGAAAAAAGCAATCATGGATTCTTTCGTGAAACTTTGTGCTTCGAATCGAATACATCAAATCACGGTCGAAAGTATCGTTCATGATTGTGGAATATCGAAGCAAACGTTCTATAATCATTTTAAGGATAAATTTGATTTGATGAATTATGTGTATAAGGTTGAAATGGATTATGCGAATTCACACTTTATCAAGAAAGATGGTGATATTGAAAAAGCCATTGAATACATGCTTGAACGTTGTCTCGAGTACGAGAAATACTATGCTACGATTGCAAAATATGAAAAACAAAATAGCTTCGCGCAATTCTTTTTTCAGAACACCAAGGAAATATACACTTCTTACGTGACTGAAAAACATGGAACGGTATTAGCGGAAGCTATTAAATATGAAATTGAGTTTACCAGTGCTGGTGCTATGCAACTTTTCCTGGGATGGATCAAAAGTGGCATGAATGAAGACCCAAGTAAAATGGCATCCGAAATGTTTAATTGCATACCCTTAACTTTGAAGAAGCTTATTTGAAGTCGCTGAGCGATTTTATTAAAAAATGGTGCTAACCTGGTTTTACGATAAGGATAGTACTGAAAAATAAATCAATGCTGGATCTTTTTTAACAAGTTTTTTTTACCATAACTTTCTTATACATGTAAAAACCTAATAGATCTGACAAAAACCAGCCCCAAACAATAGCCCAGCATATTCCCGAAAAGCCGAATGTTGGTGCAAATGAATAAGCTAGAAAAACTCTTAAGCCTTGAGACACTATGGTCATTAGGATTGATATTCTAATGGCCCCAAGGCCTCTGAAAAATCCATAAAACATAACAATAAAACCGAGAAGTCCGTAAAACAAGGAAACAATTCTAAGATAACGAACTCCTACAGCTATTACTTGCGTTGCATCTTTGTTGATAAAAAGAGTTATCAAATTAGGGGCGAAAATAAAGGCAACAAAACTAATTATTGCAGACAGGGCTATGATAATCTTTGAAGTTGCACGAAAGCCTTCCCGAATTCTTATGGTTTGTCCAGCACCTTTGTTCTGGGCGGTATAAGTAGAAAAAGAATTACCTAAATCTTGTAAAGGAGCATTGGCAACAGAGTCAATTCTAGAGCAGGCGGCAAAAGCGGCCATAACTGTTGAGCCCAATGTGTTTACCAATCCCTGAATAAGCATCATTCCAAAACTGGAAATGGACTGTTGCAGTGCAGTTAATAGAGAAAAAGTAGCAACTTTATTAAAAGTAGTGAGGTTGAAAATTAGATCTTTTCGTTTGAAATTTAAAAACTGCATTCGTTTTATAGTATAAACACTGCATCCTACAGCAGCAAAGGCTTGCGTTATGAGTGTGGCAATTGCTGCTCCGGCGGTCCCCATGTGGAATACAACAATAAAGAGTAAGTCTAAAATAAGGTTCAATATGCAGGAGGCCACCAAGAAATATAGTGGGGTCTTTGAATCTCCAAAGGCTCGTAATAAAAAGGCAAAAGCATTATAGATACCGACAAAAACAAAACCATAAAAAACATATTTTAAATAGTCGACAGCATAGACGGCAGTTTCTTTCGGCATTTGATAAAAGGTAATAATTTGGTTTAAAAAAACTGATGTTACAATTGTTATCAATAAGCTTACACAAAATAAAAATATTAAGGCAGTCGAAATTGTTTTTTTTAGTTCATCGTAATGTTTTCCACCGTAGAGTTGCGAAAAAATTGCTGAAACCCCCATAGCAAGTCCTAATAAGATGGAGGTTATAAACACAGTCACAGCACTTGAAGAACCAACTGCGGCAAATGCATTGGTACCCACAAATTTTCCTATTATAATTGCATCAATGATGCTATAAAATTGTTGCAATAAATCTCCGATAAATAACGGAATAAAAAATTTTAAAATGATACGTGAAGGTTTCCCCTTCGTCATATCTAATTCCATTGATAATACCTCCTATAAGTCGGAAGGCAGATATGCGATTGCTAAATCGCCAGTGATTGGATTGGTGTATATCTCGCAATCTATTTCATAAACCTGTCTTATCAGTTCTTTTGTCAATACTTCTTTTGGACTTCCGAATGCAATCATTTTTCCATTTTTTATTACGTAAAGTATATCACAGTAAACAGAAGCCATAGGAAGATCGTGCAGTGCGGCAAGAACACCAATATTCAAGGACTTTACAACCGATAAAATTTGAACTTGATATTTGATATCCAAGTGATTTGTCGGCTCGTCTAAAACCAAGAATTCAGGTTTCTGTGCAATTGCACGAGCTAATATTACCCGTTGCTTTTCTCCACCGGATAGGGTTAAATAGCTTCTATCTGCATACTCCGACAAATCCACGCGTGCCAGAGCATCCTCAACAATTTTGTAATCTTGTATATTATCATTTTCTATCAGCTGCTTGTGAGGCGATCTACCCATCATGACCATTTCCTGAACTGTAAAGTCAAAGCTCAAATCATTAAATTGTCCGACAACGGCCATATCTTTTGAAACGGCACGTGCAGATGATTTTATAACATCTTTATCACCTAAAAAGACGCTTCCTTTTTGAGGTTTAATGATTTTGTATATGCTTTTCAGGAGGGTGGACTTTCCACACCCATTTGGGCCTATAATTCCTACAAACTGTTTATTCTCGACTTTAATACTTATATCTCTTACAATGTCAGTACCTGTCAAGGATACTGATAGATGTTCTGCATTTAAATTCAAATTATCTCCCTCCAAATCCATAGTTTTTCTTAATTAGTATATACATGAATACCGGTGCCCCGAGAAGGGAGGTTATGATTCCAATGGGAAGTTCCCCGTTGGGAACTATTGTTCGGGCGAAAAGGTCGGTCCAAATCATAAATAGTGAGCCAAATAGGATAGATGTTGGAACAAGACGTTTATGGTCGGAACCTACAACGCTTCGTACAATATGTGGAACAATAAGACCTACGAACCCAATAATTCCACAAGTGGATACTAAAACACCTGTTACCACAGAAGAGATGATCATATACAAACGTCTGTAAAAATTTAGATTTACGCCTAAAGTAATTGCAGTTTCTTCACCCATCAGCATTGTGTTCATGATTCTGGACTGAAACAGGAAAAATATAATCGCTACAGTAACGACTGCTGATATGAGTGGCAATGTACTCCATTCAGCCGATGCCAGGCTTCCCATCGTCCAAAAGGACACGGAGCGTATTCCATCTGAATTTTTGGCAAAATATATGATGAAATTTGAGAACGCATTGCAGAGGGCGTTGATTAACGTCCCCGCTAAAACCAGTTTGACCGAAGATATTTTCCCACCGATACTGGCAAGACCCAAGACTAATGCGGCGGCTCCAAGGGCACCGATAAAAGCCCATGAGGCAACACCAAACTCACCAAGTAGTCCTCCCACACTAAAACCAAGCATGATCGAAAAAGTTGCTCCCAAAGCGGCACCGGACGAAATCCCCAAGATATAAGGATCTGCCAAAGGATTTTGTACGGAGGCCTGCATGACTGTTCCGCAAAGCGCAAGCCCTGCTCCTGTGACCATTGCCAGCAAGACCCTAGGAAAACGAATCTGCCAAATAATATCTGTATACATACCGTCCGAAATTTGACCGATACTTCCAAACTTTCCAGCTGTTATTTGATGAATCAGGGTCTGGAAAGATTGATGAAATGGAATGGATACTTGTCCAATAGATACTGAAAATATTACGGATATAGCAACAGCAGAAATTAGAATAATAAAGATGATTGAAAATACCGAACGCTTTTTAGCAATTCCCGGAGTTCTTTGGGAAATATGTTTTTGCTTATAGTTATGTAATGGCCTCATACTTATTCACCCTTAAATAATTCAGGGTGAATAAATTCAGCTACATCCATGTACAGCTTTGAGAGACCAAGACTTCCCCGAACAGCAGTAGTATATTCAACAATCTTTACGTTTCCAGTCTTAATTGCAGTTGCATTTTTTAGCTTTGGATTGAGGAGATATTTGTTAATCAACGCTTCACTATCGGACTTCTGGAATCCGGTGATAATAATCTTGTCAGGATTAACCGACAAAATAGATTCCTCAGACATATCCACATATGTTTCTGCTGATACCTTTATGTACTCACCACCTGCACCTTCAATCATTTCGTCTATGAGGCAAAGAGAGGGGCCATAGTAATAAGTTGTATCGCCACTGGTTCCAAGCAGCAAAACTCTAGGTCTATTGTTTGCCTGTGCGGCCTTAGTCTGAATTTCATTGATTTGATCTTTTTGTTCCTCGATGAAGGCATTCGTCTTTTCTTCAATATTGAGTACCGTTCCTAAATTTTTGAGGTCATCAAAAAAGCTGTCTATTGTGCGACCAATGGTATAATTAATACCAGTTAATACCGGAATTTCGCGCTCATTCCAAAAAGAAATATCCCCGAGACGATCCTTTTGAAATGCGGAAGACATGGAAATAATCAAATCTGGTTTCAGCTCTAAAATGGATTCTTTCGATGGCCACAGATCTGTAATAATTGGTAGTTTTTTGATTTGTGAATCGTAATCTGAAAATGATTTGTCCAAATATGCCAACCCCAAGATTCGTTTTTCTTCTCCCAGTCCAATCATCCACTCTGCAAAACCTTGTCCAATGACAACAATGCGTTGAGGCTCTTTTTCAATGGTCTGCTTCATTTCATTGCCTTTGTCATCATAAATTGATAAGGTCAGGGGATAATATTCGTCTTGCTGCAAAGTACTTCTGTTACTGTCAGAAGTAGAATTAGAGACTATATTTTGCGATGTGTCCTTTTGTGAGCAAGCCGTTAATACCGTAAAGCAAAGAGCAGTTGCTAATAGAATTGATGTTGTTTTTTTTAACATGTATAATCCTCCTATGTCGAAACGAGTTAGATTAAACTAACATCGTATATTGAATGCGCCAGTCTATTAACGCATAACATATTGTACAATTTGTTGATCATGTGACTATACTGCTTGCACAGTCCAATTATGTTGAAAGAAAACCCCTGTTAAACCATAAAAAACCACAGGCCTAAACCTGTGGTTAAGATAATATATTTTAATTTTATTCAGCATTCCTTAGCAAAGAAGATTCTCTGTACTTTAGTGGGGTAACACCGTATTGTTTTTTAAATGCTGCACAGAAATTGCTAGGACTGGAATAGCCGCTATCATAAGCAATTTCGTTGATGGTATTATCTGTATTTAACAGCATTGATGCAGCACGGTTTAAAGCAAGTTTTCTGTGATAGCTGAAAATGGTATCTCCATAAACTAGTTTGAAACCCTTAGTCAGTTTTTTCGGATTAATAACGAGCCTTTCTGCTAAGATTTGAAGGCTTGGTAATTCAAACGGTTGTTCTAACAGCATTTGGGGGACTTCTTTAATTTTTTGCAATTCGTATGGGCTTAGTGCTATTATATAGCATCGCTCACGTTTAACAACTTCATCGGAAACAATTAGCGAAAACAACTCCATAACCTTACTTTCATAAAACAAGGTGCGTGATTTTACAGGAAGTCGGCAGTTAAATATTTGCAGAAAAATATTAGCTATCTCTGGTGGAGTATTTAAGCCAAGGTAATATTCAGAACGAAGTTGAGCTCCTAAGTTTTCTATCGTATCTTGCCATACTCCTATTCCGGTGCTTCCGAAATACGATGGTAGGGCATGTTTATTGGCTGTAATCGAAATTCCTTGATATTTCTGACCAGCACAACGTTTAATTGTTCCTTTCATATCTTGTGACAAGGAAACTGATAAGTTGTTGGGGACAAAGCAAGTAGCCCCTGCTTGCTCTTCTTCAATGTATATACAGCCATCGATACAATATTTTATTTCAAAATAATCCTCAGATAAATCAAACACCGATATTATATCTTCAGAAAATACAAAATCATAAACAAGTAGCATGACGTTGCCAAGTAAATTATATATTTGGATTGTGCCTCTACCATATTCTGGTTTTATGTCATAAACAATACCTTTATTCATATCATGGTTGGGCAAAAAACGAGCATTCCCAATTTGTTCATGCATGGTTTTATATTGTTCCAGCATGGCGCTATATCCGTTTCTTGAACTGATGTGAAATTTTTTTGCCATGAACAAACTCCTTTCGTGCCTTAATTATATAAAGTAGTTGCATACCAGTCCTGAGTTAGGCTAGGCTAACTAAAAACATTATATCACATCGCCTGTTTTGTTGCTACTCTATTTTTATGATAGATAGGGAACGCTCTCTTAATATAAATCGACAGTTGTATCAGTCTACCTTGGATGATACAATACTTTACAATTTTATTGGCAGTCAGCGGAAATTAGGGGAAAGTTTTTTAAGCAAAAATCCCATCAAAGATCTAAATGACATTTATAAACTGATGAAGGAAACGATGCGTCAAGTATTGGAAGGCGGTCTCTGAATGCCCGTTTCAGATAACTTATCTCACCTTGCCAGAAAACAACGTCCCAATGCTTTTCCCTTTCATAATGTCATATAGTGAAGCAGGATTTTTTCCATTCGTTATAATGGTATCAATTCCTTGCGAAGTTGCAAGTCCTGCTGCCTGTAGTTTGGTTTTCATACCACCGGTGCCACGACGGGAACCTACTCCACCGGCTAAAGCGTACACGTTATCGTCTAATTGATTGATACGCTCGATCAATTTCGCATTTGGATGTAAGCGTGGATCGCTGTTGTACAAGCCATCAATATCCGAAAAAATAATAAGCTTACTTGCTTTACACAGTATCGCCACTACCGCAGAGAGCATATCGTTATCCCCGAAAAGTCTTTCTTCAGACTCAATTTCTGAATAACTTACGGAGTCATTTTCATTTACGATTGGGATAGTATTCATTTCTAAAAGAGCGTTAAAGGTGTTAATAAGGTTTTCTTTCTTTTCCTCGTGTTCAATATCCTCAGCATTAAGTAGCATCTGAGCGATAGTCTTATCGTAATCTCCAAAGAACTTATCATAAAGAAACATCATACGGCATTGACCAACGGCGGCGGCAGCTTGTTTCAATTTCATGCTGGAAGGACGTGTCGTCATTTTTAATTTATTGGTACCAACGGCAATAGCACCTGATGAAACTAAGACTACTTCATAGCCCATGTTTTGAACGTTCGATAAAACACCGGCAAGTTGGTCAAAAGAGCGAAAATCGCTTTTTCCCATTTCATTTGTCAAAGTTGAAGTGCCAACCTTGACAACGATTCTGTTTTGATAAAGCCCCATATCACACCTCTATAACAGCTGGATTGTGTTTGGTATAATCCCAAAAATCATGAATGATTTTCTTAGTCTGCACTTTCATATATTCGGTAGTAGTTCTATCACGGCAACCGGACCAACGTTCAGTTTCGAGATCTAAAATTGTGCTAAATACAGTTGCTATCGTTTGAATTTTACTTATAAAAAACATGTTTAAATCCTCCATTTGACAATTCATTAGTAATAATATATCATGATAAAAATAATTACAAAAGCGAATGTTTATTATGTGAATCATGACAAAATCAGATGTGAAGGAGTGACGAATATGGATATGAATATTCAAAAATATATGGCATTTGTCAAAACAGTTGAATATGGTAGTTTCACGAAAGCCGCTGAAAGATTGAATTACTCTCAGTCTGGTATTAGCCGGATGATTAATGACTTGGAAAAAGAATGGCGGATATCGCTGCTTGAGCGTGGGCGTGCAGGAGTCCGTCTGACTTCGGACGGAACGACACTGCTTCCTTATGCAAAAGGTGTATGCAACGAATATCAAAGGCTGCAATCACAGGTTGAAGAGCTAAACGGTCTGCAATCAGGATTAATCAGAATCGGAACATTTTCGAGTGTTGCGACGCATTGGTTGCCGAATATTATCAAAGAATTCCAAAAGGACTACCCTAATATTGACTATGAACTGCTACTTGGCGATTATACAGAAATAGAGAGTTGGATTTCAGAAGGGCGTGTTGACTGTGGCTTTCTTCGGCTGCCTACACTCCCAGAATTTGAAACAATTATGTTAGAGCAAGATAAGCTTATGGTAATTCTTCCAGAAAGCCATCCTTTGGCTGATTGCGAGCAATTTCCGGTGCAGTCACTTTGCGACGATCCTTTTATGTTGCTTGAGAAAGGTGCAAAGGCAGAGGTTTCTGAAATATTTGAAAGTTGTGGATTGTCTCCAAATGTCCATTTTACAACTTGGGATGATTACGCCATCATGTCAATGGTTGAGAGTGGTTTAGGTATTAGTATTTTGCCGCAGCTTATTTTAAGACGAGTGCCGTATCACGTTGTTGCGAAGGAATTAAGCGTCCCCGCCTATCGCAATATCGGACTCGCTTTGCGAGATAAAAAATCGGCATCGTTAGCGGTAAAGCGATTTATTGACTATCTGCGATATAGATAAAACTTGGTTTGCATGACATGGGGACGTTTTTTGTCATATTGGGTATTTTGTAAAATGGTCATTTTTGGTCATTGAAAAGTATCGGTTTTACTTGAATGCAGCAGATAGAATAAAAGAAAAAATGCAAACGATTACTTTATATAAACTAATACAATTTCCATATTTACAGCATGGTTTCAGTGTGTTAATATATATAAAAATAAACTATGCACGCACAGTTTATAAAATTAAAAAGTTAGTATAACGGTTAAGAAAGGATGGTTTAACCAAATGAATGAAATTCAAGAACTGTTAAAGCCGATTAAGATAGGAAGAATGACAGTAAAAAATCGTGTATTTATGTCTCCGATGATGGTCGGTCATGAAACCGGGGATGGCCGTATAAGCCCAAGCATGATCAGATATTGGGCAGAACGTGCCAAAGGAGGTGTTGGCTGCATATTCACGGGAATGATGTCAGCTGATCCCAATATGGCATATGGTGGTGGCGGATCGGGGAACACATTGAACTTTAGCAAACCGGAGGTCAGGGATTCATTTAAGTCATTTATAGATGAAATCCATTCTTATGGGACCAAGTTAATTCCGCAAATATCTATCCCGGGACCGGAAGCTACCGGTGTTGATGCTCCTCCTGGCCCATCAGTTTATATCAATGCATTCGGAGTGAAGACGAGAGCACTTAAAAAAGAAGAGCTTCCGGCAATCGTGCAAAGCTATGCCAATATGGCTCGGGAGGCAAAGGAACTAGGCTTTGACGGCATTCAATTACATGCAGCACATGCGTATATGATGCTGGGGTCTTTTCTGACGCCACTCAGGAATAAACGTACAGATGAATATGGCGGAAGCTTATTGAATCGGGCGCGTCTGCTGATCGAAACATTAAAAGCAATCAGAAAAGAAGTAGGCAAGGATTTTCCAATCATCATACGCATTACCGGTGATGAACGGACACCGGGAGGGAATACGCTGGATGACCTTTTGATCATGGCACCGTATCTTATTGAAGCCGGGGCAGATTGCTTTGAAGTGTCGGGGGCTGCTTATTTTGAGAACCCCGAGAAAAATTCGCCATGTTTAGGAGCGGAGCCGCAAGGAATTAACACTCCGCAAAGCGCTGCGCTCAAAGCCGCCGTGAATGTTCCGGTTACAGTTGTAGGTAAGATTCAGGATCCAAGATTCGCGGAATATGTTGTCGCCTCCGGAAAGGCTGACGCCGTTGTAGTGGGGCGTGCGTTGCTAAGTGATCCGGAATGGTTAAATAAAGCGACACAGGGACATTTTGACGATATCGCTCCATGTACCGGATGTGCAGTTGGATGCTTACAGCCGTTTTTCGCAGGGGGTCAAGCCAGCTGTGCGATTAATCCCGCCGTTGGTAAAGAGAAAGAATTCGAAATCACGCCTGCGACAAGAGCAAAGAAAGTTGTGGTAGTAGGAGGTGGAATGGCAGGGATGGCTGCAGCGATTACTGCGGCAAAACGTGGGCATAAAGTTGTATTGATGGAAAAGGGTCCTGAGCTTGGTGGGCAGATCAAACTGGCGTGCCGACCTCCTTTTAAACAATCGTTGTCTAAGTGGGTTGTTTATTATGCCAAGCAGCTTGAAAAATATGAAGTTACAGTCAAACTGGGGATGCCGGCGGATGAACAATCGATTGCTGCTGAAAACCCAGACAGCGTAATTGTCGCCACCGGTGCAAAAAATATTAAGCCGCCCTTTCCTGGAGTTGACGGACAGAACGTATATCAAGCGTGGGATGTTATTCTCGAGGAACCTCCGATCATAACTGGAAATATTGTTGTTATAGGTGGCGGGTCGGTCGGTCTGGAAACAGCAGAACTGTTAATTGCACAGGCGAGAGGACCTTTGAAGATCACGGTTGTTGAAATGCTCCCGGATGTCGGGGTTGATCTTTTCTTAATCAACAAGATCACTGTTATGAGGCATCTTTTAGGCGCGGGGACTACTATCCAGACGAGCACCAAAGTAACTGAAATTCAACCGGGTAAAGTATGTTGTGAGAAAGACGGACAGCCGTTCTGCATCGAAGGAGTAACCCATGTGGTACTCGCATGCGGTTCCAAATCTGAAAACGCACTCTATGAAAACATCAAACAAAAGTTTTCCGAGGTTGTTTTAGTCGGTGATGCCGGAAAACCCAGAAAAGTAGTGGATGCGGTTGAAGAAGGAACAAGAGCCGGTCTTGCTATTTAGTAACAGAGATCGCAATAATTTTAAAGCGCTAGAATGGAAAGGCCCGAAGGATAAAACCATCGGGCCTTTTCAAATTGAGTTGGAAAAGAAGCCGAATAAGTCACGTTTCTTTAGCGAAATATTGTTTTTGGTTCTGTTTATTATTTATGTTACAATATAATTGGTTTATGATTGCCATTTCCCAATTTTTGGCGGAAGATTAGAGCAGAACTGGAAAGAAGGCGTTTGATGGGCAGGAAAATCAATTATGAGCAAAGAACTAAAATTATACGTACTTCCTTTTCGTTGTTTTTAAATTATGGATATGATAAAGTAACGACACGTATGATAGCTGAAGCCAGCGGAATGACAAGGGCGCTGCTCTTTCATTATTATAATAAAAAGGATGCCCTTTTATTAGATGTCTTTTTAAATATAGGACAGGAAACAGTCAAATATAATAAAAGAGTGCTTTCTGAAGAGCAAATGGATGTTCTGGATATTGGTATGTTTTTCCGTTTGTTTTATGAGATGGTGAGAGTAAAGCCGCAATATTCTAACATATACTTACCGATATTTAAGGATGCCGAATTACTCAATCAGCTACTCATGTTTATTAAGAATAACCATGAGTTTTTTGGTGTGAGTTCATATTCGAAAAAAAAGGAGTTGGCCATGTTTACGGTAAGTGGCTGCTTATCACAGCTGGTGCTCCTACATGAGAAAAACGAGATTGATATGACGACCAGTGAAGTTACTGACTATGCAATGCACGGATACTATTTCTATCTTGGTTTGTCTCGGGACGAATCTCAAAAACTGATAGACCTTTCTAATGAAATAATAGATGACAAATATGTTCGGGATTTTATCGAATATTATGAAAGCACCAGGTTGAAATAACATAATCCGTCGAGGTTAGAAAATCCAGCCAAAGTGATCACCGGGACTATAAATCATGGTTATTTGAATGGCTGTAAAGATAACTACCTTGTAGCTGGTTCTATTTGCATTTTAGTAAAGAAATTTTCAAAATTATCCATGAGTATACGCTGTAGGGGGGAGGATTTATTACTAAAATATATTATAATTAAGTGCTTTTTACAGTTTATATAAATTCTTGTATTCGACTAAGTATGCCTATTGCTTTTCTGCGTATAAGTTTGTAATATTTTTGCATATCACTGAAAAAACATGTATTTCTTCCTCAGTTAATGCTTCTTCAATAAAATTCACTACTTTATCGATGATTTCTTTAAATTGCTCTTCTAACATAATAATCAGCTCCTCTCTTTGTTGTATTAAGAGTAGCTATTTTTTTATTGTAATGATAGGTCAAATGACCCAAAATGGATGATAGGGTTATATTTCTGCGTCGTAAACTGTATAAGAAAAATCGGAATAAGCAAAAGCATCTGCATTTTATGGGGCTATATCTGTAAAGTATTCCGATTGCATTGAAAAAGAGAAATTGCATCGATATAATGATAGTATCGTAAAACAGGAGGGGGTGTCCGGTTGAAACTCAAACTAGCTGTCAGCAATGAGCGATACGAAGCAATAAAAATTGAGCTTTCTGAATGCGGAATCGAAATAGACGACAATGCGGATTTGGTGTTGAGTGAAAGTAACAAGTTTGTGGATAATTTATTTGTCAAAGACATGCTTTCAAATAAGCGTGTTGCGTTACCTGTTGCCGATATCGTTTTTATAGAAACCTTTGGTCATGTGGTTGAAGTACACACGCAAGGAAAAACCTATCAAGCCCTTGACCGTTTGTATAAAATCAGCAATCTGCTTGATCCGGATAAGTTTCTAAGGGTCAGCAATTCTGTTGTGATCGGAAGGGACAAGGTAAAACAAATTGCTCCAACACTTTCGATGAAGTTTATTCTAACCATGTCGAATGATCGCGAAGTCGATGTAACAAGAAGTTACTATTACATCTTTAAAGAATACTTTGGAATCTAGGAGGTACTATAATGGTTTTTCCAATCTTTTTTCTTATAGTTTTAGCTGTTACGGTTTTGCTGATTGCCACGAGTGCGGTCTATCTTAAAGTGTATAAGCGAAACATCAATAAGGCGTTAGGAACAAACGCAAATACTCATAACCCGATGACACCTCCGTATAAAGTTGCAATCGTATTGACAATTGCAACTTTAATTGTTGGTTTATTGATCAGCTATTTCATGGGGTATAAGGTTGCCTATGATGAATACGAGGAGAGCTTGTCGCAGAGGACTTTCGATATTCAGACGTTCTATGCCGAGGTAAAAGAGGTCAGTGATAACACCGTGTTGGTTGAAGGTATTTCACTCAATGATGAAAACTATCAAGGTGAGTTTAAGTACAATATAACAGAAGGAACAAAATTAGAGTGGGGTAATACTTCCATTAGCCTTTCCGATTTAGACGAAGGCGATTTGGTTTCTGTTATTCTGATAACTGATAGTAGCGGTATTACGGATATTTTCAAAATCCAGCTTTTAGATAATGAGAGATAGTCACACTTATGTGAAGTCAAATGGATATTAGGCGCTATTTGCGAAAACTACGTCAGTCTTAAAGGCGAACCCAGTAGATGAGAAACAGGAAGCGAAAAACAGATTGCTAATTGTGGCTTCCGCGTCCGGCATTTTTTGCTATATATGGTTTAAACGCATCTATTGACGGCCGTGTTCTTAGTTATTTGGGATAAAGAACTTATTTCTGATGTGCAATATCTTCCGCAGTAATTCCCAGATGATGATACCGTCCGGTTTTTTCTGTCTTCGTTCCCTTGATCTGAATCGCTTCGGCCGGACAAAAGTGTATGCAGGCCAAGCATAGCCGGCAAGAGCGGTGAGCATCCCAGCCGGGTCGCCCGTCGTCTAGCCGGATACGTTCGGCTAAACATATTTTTTCGCAAAGACCGCAGCCGATACATTTGTCATCTGCATAAAATCTGTTTTCCAAATTAAAGTAACGTGTTTTTCTGTTCAGAAAAGAGGAAAGTCGGACGAGCGAATATAATATCGCAACGTGGAGCGGAAGCTTTTGGGCCTGTTCGATGGAAATCCGCCGCTCAAGGATGGTTTGCGCAAATACGTCCAGCGTTTGAAAAAGCTCTTCATCCTGTCTTTTAATATCGTCCGGTGTTTCGACCGTGAAAACGGGGATATAATTCTGTGGCATCGAAATAGAGCGCGCTGCGGAAAGTGTGCCGCCCTTTTGGGCCAGTATTTCTCCAAGCGCCGTAAACACGCGCGGACGGCATTTACGGCTTGAAACAGCAAAAATATAAGTGTCTTTGTTACAATCGAGCAATTCAATAAATTGCCTGATCTCATCGGGATAGGTCGTGGCATAAATCGGGAAGACGATGCCAATCACATCGGCAGTCGTTTCGATGCTACCATTTCTAAGAACATGTACGACAGGAACAAGGCTGCAATCCGGAAGCCGCTTTTTTAGTTCTTTGGCAATAAACAGGGAGTTACCTGTTCCGCTGAAGTAATAAATTTCGATCGACATCATGCTGGTTCCTTTCTATATTTATGGTTAATAGGCGTTTGCGAAACGCCAAACCCCGCATAGAAGCAGAATTTTTCTTGCATAAAAAAATATAATCCCTCACTAGAAAAAAACTACGGATTCCTCCCGCTACTATTTGTGGGACAAATGAATGAGCACAGACTTATAAAGCCTCAACCGACCAGAATAAACTTTTTGTTTATAGCACTCGACCGCAAAACAACGAATATGTAAAAAAACCATAGTACCAGGAATTGTTCAGAATAAAGTCCGGCGAGTCAGCCTTGCATAAACGCTGATATTCAACCCGGTCTTCTTCGAGTAATTCCTGATTCTCCGGCCCCCAACGCATTTCAAAAAGATCTACTAAAGCATTTTGCATTTCCCGATTTAATGGCGTGCTAATATCGCGGACAAAAGTTTGCACCCTTGTTTCCCCCAAGCCTGCTTGTTTTAACCATTCCAGTGCACACATTTTATGTAATTTTGGTCTCATTTTCGGCTCGAAGGGAGCAATTCCAGAAGAAGTCGCATTCAATCGGGCCTCTAGAACCGGGTATCCGGGAAGCAGCATTTGCGAAGACCAATTAAGGATATATATCATGCCCCCAGGCTTGACAGTTCTGGCGATTTCTTTTAACAGAATTACAGGATCTATTTTTAGATTGCCAATAAGATCCATGCTAAAAGCCCAGTCAAATAGGTTGTCCTCAAATGGAAGGTTACTAATGTTGCCTCTTATAAAAGAAACGCGTTCAGACACAGCTGATTTTAATGCCAAGGAACGTCCTTTTTTTAAGAAATTTTCTTCAAGATCAAGCCCGGTAACATGGCTGCGACCCCCTGCCTCTTCTGCCAGCATCAAAGTATAAAAACCAGTCCCGCAGCCTGCGTCCAACCCCTCGCTCTCAGGAGCAAGGGGCAGTGAACGTACGATAGTTTTTATAATAGGTTCTCTTAATAGATTAGATAACTCTAGATTCTTCAGATATTCTTTCACATTAGGCATTTATTTGGCTCCTCTTATTGATGGAATACAAGGACAAATCGATTCATTGTGGATGCAGAATACAAAACTATGTTTATATTTTAGCATATTATTTATGATAAGGCCATAAAAAACGTCGGGTAATAACAAGCTGTTGTGATTTAGCAGCATGAAGAGTTCTCTACATTCAACACAGCGTTTCGCGTCCGCGCGCTCGATAATCTTGGTATACAGTGTCTTGGAGAGTTAGCATAAAAGTGCAGTTCCAAACTGAAAGCAAATGAGGTAAAATAAAAAGAAAGGGAGTTTGATTATTTTTAAACGGAAAACCCAGTTTTGAAATGGATTACTTTGTGCTATAATTTTATTATCTAAAAACAGGGCTAAGTACTTCGTGGGAGTTGAGCCAAGGAGCTGACTTTGGCCCGGGCAGGGTAATTTAGATATCGGTCTTTGAGTTCGATTGTTTTTAGGAATTGGCGAGGCGATAAGGTCGGTATTTATGTCATGGTGACGTTTCATTTGTCAGGTCAATAAAAATAATGAAGGACATTTATATCTAAGCGACTGGCGGCGGGTAGTCGCTAAATATTATGGCGGTTGTTTGCAAAAAGCAAACATCCTAATAGGGAGGAAAAAATGACAGTTTCATCAATTAAAATGCAGTATACCGGGACATCATATCAGAATGCGGTCAACAAAAACAACACGATGAGTGCCGCGGGGGTAAGTTTTTCGGAAGCCTTTTCACAGGCGACTGATTCGCTTAAAAAGACAAGGCAACCAAATAGCTCTGCCAGTTCAAAGAAGAACGAGTTAACACGAGCTGATATGTTAAAGATCATTCAAGATAAAATACGTGAAATGAAAATAAAATTAGAAAATGACGAGACGGAGCAGACTTATCAGATCGGCAGTCGAACCTTTACTGAAAAAGAATGGGAAAAGCTGATTGATCGTGTTGATAAGGTGCTGGAGCAGAATAAGAAGAGAGTAGAAGAAGAAGAAAATGAAAGAGAAAAGAAAAAGGTCAACGAAATAAATATGAAGGATAAAGAGCAAACAATAAAGCACGTTGACGACGCGGAACTTGACAGTCTGGTTACCCTGCTTCTGCATGAGGAATAGCCCTTAAAAAAACAGGTGCGTTATCACCTGTTTTTGACATGCTTATTTTTAGGGGGGATAATATTTATGGAAATGGTGTTATATTTTTCTAAAATAATTCCCCCCATTTCCTTTTTTAATCATAGAAAATTTCGATTTGCAGACTTTTCTTCATACACTCGAGAAGTATCGGCGTTTCCCGTTTGAGATGCTTAAGATAGCTCCTGCAACGGTTGCTTTTTATTAAAAACGGTACAGTAATTTCCCGCCGAAGTCCGGCATTTTGAACATCTGACACATATTGCAGGCTTGTTATCGCCAGCTTTCCATCTTTTTATTAAAAACGGTTCTGCAAGCAAAGGTCTTGATAGGGCAAAATAATCGATATTTGTCTCATTTAACAATTTTTCCATCGTAGCAATATTTTTAAAACCGCCCACTGTAATGATGGGAACATTAACCTCATTACTTATGATCTTTGCATATTCAAGAAAATATCCCTCTTCTTGGATTGCGTAGTGATCAAATATTTCACCCACCATTGATTTTGCTTTTCCATGAATATTACCTGAAATTTCGATAGCATCTATCCCAATTTCTTCTAGCTTTTTGCATATAATTCTTGTTTCTTCGAAGGTTAACCCACCTTCATGGAAATCACTGGCAGTGAGTTTAAGGAGGATAGGGAAATCATAACCGACCTTTTCTCTCATTTTATAATATATTTCAAGTAAAAATCGCATTCTATTTTCTAAACTGCCACCATATTCATCGGTTCTATTGTTGTAATAGGGACTTAAGAATTGATTTATTAAGTAGGTATGCGCACCATGTATTTCGACGCCATCAAAACCGGATTCCTTAACGCGTTTACCAGCATCAGCAAAAGCATTGACAAGATAGTTAATGTCATCTTTAGACATCGCTTTACCAATGACCTGGGTGCTTTTTTCTGGAATTTCACTTGGCGCATAAATAACTCTTTCACCAATATTAAAGGTGGTTTTCGTGCCACCATAGGCTATCTGCATGATGATTTTTGAGCCATAACTATGGACCAAACGGGTCAGTTTCTGATAGTCATCAATAAATGAATCGTCATAAATTCCCATCATTCCGGGATTAGGCTGCTCTTCTTTCACTACATTTGCATACCCTGTGATAATGAGTCCGATGTCACCTGCGGCTAAATCCTCATAGATTTTATACAGTTTATCCGTAATATGTGAATCTGGTGTAGTCATGTTTTCCCATGTTGCACTTCTTACAAAACGATTTTTGACAGTGATCTTTCCTAATTGCGTTTCTTCAAATAAATTTTTCATCGCTTACTCCGTTCCTTTTCTGATAAATCAAGATTTATAATGGTTCTACCGGTTAGTTTCCCTTTAAGAATAGTTGTAATTTCTCTGGTATCGGGGTTGTTTTCATGTTCATGGACAACCATGGTTTTATATTTTTTAGGGATTATCAATTTAACAGCCCCTTTCTAAAGCAATAGTTTTATGTCAAACTAATTGTACAATAAGAATAGTTTTGTGTCAAACTAATTTTTGATAGCCATTGACTTATACTTTTTAATAAGATTATAATCTATATGGAAAGAGGAGGATAAAATTGGATCACAATATTTTAGTAATTGATGATGATAAAGAGTTAGGCGCCTTGATTAAACAAAGTGTGGCAAAAGAAAATATAAGTGCAGAATACTGCTGTTCCGGGGCAGATGGTTTGGCATTACTTAAAAAAAATGATTACCATCTTATCGTTTTGGATGTCATGATGCCGGGAATGGACGGCTTTCAGACAATGCAAAAAATACGAGCGCAAAGCAGCATTCCTATTTTGATGCTGACTTCTAAAAATGACAGCATCTCAAAAGTACACGGACTTCGTTCTGGAGCCGATGATTATCTCACCAAACCATTTGATATCGAGGAACTGATTGCTCGAATTATTTCCTTAATACGCAGATACACCCGTTTTAATTTTGAGGACCATCGTTCACAGCCCCTCATTTACAAAGGCCTGTCCATCGACTTTGACGGTCGAAGTGTTACGACGCAAAACGGCACATTTGAATTGCCGCCAAAAGAATTTGATCTGCTTTTGTTTTGTGCAAAAAACCAGGGCAGAATTTTAACGAAGCAGCAGATTTATGAGGAAGTTTGGGGTGAAGCTTACGTTTATGATGACAGTAATATTATGGCAATCATCAGCCGTCTCCGTAAAAAGATTGAACCGGATTCAGGGTCGCCCTTTTATATCCAGACAGTAAAAGGGATTGGTTATCGTTTTAACAAGGCGGTGTAAGGGATGCTTTTGAACGTGATTTTAGGGATATTATTTTGTCTAGCCCTTTTATTTGGCGTTACCTGTTTCATAAAACTGCTTCGTGTAAAGCGGCAGCTTATCGATATGACGGATACGCTAAGCGATATTCAGTCTGGAAACGGTAGCCGAAAAATTCTTGCCGCAGACAATGAATTAACCGCAGACCTTTCTTATAAAATAAATGAAATTGTCTATGATTATGAAGAGCAGCTCTCGCAATTGAAAGCAGCCGATGAAACCAATCGTCAGCTCATGACCAGCCTTTCGCATGACGTGCGGACACCGCTTACGACGTTGATCGGCTATTTGGATGCAATTCACCGAGGTCTGGAATCGCTAAAAGAGCAGGAGGACTATCTTGAAATTGCAAGGCGAAAAGCACATGATTTAAAAGATTATATTGATGTTTTATTTGACTGGTTTAAACTGAATTCCAGTGAGTTTTCTTTATCCATCGAGCAGACAGAGCTGGCGGAGTTAACGAGAAATATTTTGAAAGACTGGATTCCCATTTTTGAAGAAAAACATCTCGATTATGAAATAAAAATTCCGGAAAAGCCGTTGTTTGTCGAAGTAGACTTAGACGGCTATACGCGCATCATCAACAATTTAGTGCAAAATGTCATAAGTCATAGTCAGGCCACACAGATTAAAATTAAAATGTCAAAAAAAGATACAGAAATTAAAATTGATATCGAGGATAATGGAATCGGTATTAAAAAACCGGATCTCCAGCACATTTTTGAAAGACTGTATAAATGTGATCAAGGTCGTTCGAATAAGGGAAGTGGCTTGGGGTTGTCCATTGTTCGGCAGATGGTCGAAAAAATGAAGGGCAACATTACGGTTCAAAGTGAACCAAACCAGGATACGGTTTTTACCATTTGTTTTCCCGCAAGCAATTAAAAGAAGTCCTGTTTCAGACTGACAAAATAGATTAATTATTGGTCGGTGCAGTCGTTTATTAACAACCTCAATCCTTGTCTGGTGGCAGGGATTTATTTTATGTAAATTGCAAGGTTAATGCAAGATTGCGGCAACGTTAATGCAAGATTGACATGATAGACTAATTTCAGTAAGAAAAGGAGGTTCTTAATTTGAGTGATTTTATAATTGAAACAAAAAATTTGACCAAACAATATGGCGAACAAAAAAGTGTTTCGAACCTGAATATCCATGTCAAAAAAGGACGGATCTATGGTTTGCTTGGCAGAAACGGCGCAGGAAAAACCACGGCCATGAAGATGTTGCTGAATCTGACAAGGCCGACTTCCGGAGAAGTTCGAATTTTTGGTAAAAGCATTCAGGGAAATGAAAAGAAAATTCTGCCCCGCATTGGCAGTTTAATTGAAGCCCCGGGATTTTATCCAAATTTGACCGGTACGGAAAACCTGAAAATTTTTGCCCAACTTCGAGGTGTTTCTAAGCGTACCGCGGTAAAAGATGCATTAGCGGTTGTGGGACTGCCATATGGAGATAAAAAGCTGTTTTTGCAGTACTCCCTTGGTATGAAGCAGCGCTTAGCCATTGCCTTGGCAATCATGCACGATCCGGAGCTGCTGATTTTGGATGAGCCGATTAATGGGCTTGATCCAATCGGGATTGCCGAGATGCGTTCGTTTATCCGGGAGTTGTGCGATGTGAAGGGGAAAACCATTTTAATTTCCAGCCACATTCTTTCAGAAATATCTCTGTTAGTGGATGATATTGGAATCATTGACCACGGGGTCTTACTGGAGGAAGAAAGCCTTGCCGAACTGGAAGAAAAAAACAGTAAACACGTCCATTTTGGTGTTTCTGACACTGCACAGGCGGCCAGAATCATGGAGATGAATTTTGGAGCCAGAAACTTTACCGTGGGAAATGATCATAGTCTGCGCTTATATGATCATAATTTTTCTGTGGCGGCACTCAATCGTGCTTTTATTGAAAACGGATTGGAGGTATCGGAAGCTCACACCTGTGAAGATACCTTGGAGGATTACTTCAAGCGGATAACCGGAGGTGAAGGTATTGCATAACTTGCTGATCACTGAATTTAGGAAATTCAGAAGAAAGAAAATCTTTATTTTGGGTATACTGGCCGCGTTTATCTTTCCTCTTTTTAATTGTGTATTGTTGTCAGATCCCAATTTTGCAAGCATCCAGTCGGGCGTAAGAGAGGACAATGCTTTTTTGTTGTTAATGCCCTTACTGATTATCTTGGCGGCTAATTTGTTTTTCGTAGAACAGGACAATGATACCCTAAAAAATCTGCTATGCATACCGGTGTCTAAAAATCAATTGGTATTTGTCAAGCTATTGGTTTTGCTGCTTTTTTCGGTTGCTTTTCAGTTAATGGGATTTATGGTTGGCACCGTAATTGCTGTGTTTCAAAAGATCCCGTTGAATGATTTTGTATTTCAGTTTTTTTTAACCGCATCAACCGGGGTACTTATGTGGGCGGCGGCATTGCCATGTATTGGACTGGTCATCTGGTTTAATAAAAGCTATATTCTTTCGGTTATTATCGTGTTTTTTTACACCTTGTTAAATTATGTGCTGCATTTCAGCGATGCCATTATGATGCAGCCGTTAGGGATAAATGCCGGAACGCTTATGCCTGTGCCCATGATTTTTCGGTGGCTGTACCAATTTTATACACCCGTTGGGGAAATTCAGATAGCGTTTTATAATCGTTTCAGCCAATACTTTGTATCGGCACCGATATGCTTCGGGGTGCTTTTGCTGGAAGCGGCAGTTTGCATTTATTTGATGATGCACATCTATCGGCGCCGAGAAATTTGAGGAAAGGGGGTATTTTTGATGCTTCGTATTATAAAAACTGAATTTTTGAAATTAAAGCGATTTCATGTTTTGCTCATTGGTTTTATTGGGATGACGCTTCCGGCAATTTTAGCGGTATTTACACAGGCGGTCGCCACGCAGGAGGCCACGGCACAAGAGTTCAACTTTTCCGCTCTCTTTGACAGTACCATCTGGAATAGCGCAACGATTTTCATGCCGGTAATTTTCACCTTGATCGGCGGCTATTTAATCAACCGGGAATACACCGATAACACCTTAAAAAACATCTTACCCGTCCCGGTAAGCTTTCAGCGTTTGTTATTTGGAAAACTGCTGGCAATGGGAATTTTGAGTGTGCTGTTCGGGTTATACAGTTATGCAGTAACACTCGCTGTCGGATTGCTGTCCGGGATTTCAGGACTGAGCCTTGCTTTTTTGTTCACAGGCCTTTTACAGATGGTAGGAATATCTGTCTGCACATACATTGCGGTTTTGCCAATCATTGCGGTTACAAGCCGAAGACCGGGAATTTTTATGGGCGGCGTTATCGTATCCTTCCTATTCGGATATAGCGCGATGTTTATCAAAAATGTTACGATGCGCAGTTTGTATCCGATATTGTCTGGACTGACGGTTATGAGATTTGATACCGAAACATTCATGAACACTTCCGAACCGGGAAACCTCACGTTGTCGATGTTATCCTTGATAGGTATGCTTTTGCTCACAATCGTAATAGTGATGTGGACTAAACCACCACAAACCGCGGCGAAGCGTAAAAAACACCAAAGTGCCGGGATGTTTCTTCGGTCTCGGCAAAAAGGCCGCTAGTTATTTGGCCAAAGGCGCTGTTTTGGTAATTTGCAAAGCTTTTGATTGAAGACGACGATATGGTATAATCAGGAAACGATGTGGAATTAAATTGGCTGGTGGTATCGGCTAATGGTAAATTTGGAGGTTAACTTGATGGTACACATTGTATTCGGACATTTAGCGGCAGATACTTTAAAAGATATCCTGAAAAATGCAGGTCGAAAAAAAGAACGCGTAATTACCTTAGAAGAAATGTTTTCGGTTGGTCCGATTTTGCATTTGCATAATCAAATCGGGTTAGACGCCAGAATTGACTGGATGAAAAACATCATGGGGAAAAATAATGAAGAATGCCAGGAATATTTTGAGGCGATCAATCAAATTAAACATATTTCTGAGGATCAGCCTATTTTAATTTGGATCTCAGAAAATTCAAGTGAACAGACCGGATTACGATATGTTTTATACCTAATGAAGGATAAAGCAAATAAAATTAAGATTATAAATACGTCAAAGAAATATGAAGAACTTTTTAGCCAACATAAGATACAATATATAGTGAGATACACGGGTGAAATAGCACCAGCTAAATTTCAAATAGTGTATCAAGAAGCCGAGAAAGACAAGCAATTAAACCCGCTTGAAAGAAATCATTTTGAAGCAGAATGGACGAATCTTGCAGAAAGCTGGGGCACGTTAAGAATTTGGCTAAATGGTAGAATTCAAAATGTTGCGGAAGAATATTATGATCAATATATGATTGAAATAGTAAAAAAATTCCATAATCAAAAAAATACTGAGGAATACATAAAAGTGCCAAGAATAATTGGCGAAATGATTGGCAGTTTAGAGCAGCATTTAGGGGCTGAATTTTTAGAATACCGTTTAAAGAAGTTGATAAAAAAAGGCGTATTTGAAGTCGCAGGCAGTATCGAAGATATGCGCGCTTATAAGATAAAATTAAGAAACTAATTTGCAAATATCATCGGAAACATTGGCGATTGTTACCGCAGTACCGTTATCGGGACGGGATCGATAGAGTGATTATCGTTTACGTATGTGGAAAAACATCTGGAGCAAGGGATTTCCTTTTGAAGAAAAACGCGCAAGGCGATATTGTGAAGAAAGTTATGACCGTTCTTATTATCCATAGGGAGCGATACGTCAAAATGCAGCGTTGGTTGCTAATGGGGATCGGAGACGATTCCTTGCGTTATTAACAATTCCGACACTGGTAATTCATGGAACCGCAGATGTATTGTTTCCGGTTGAAGCAGGAAAAGATACAGCGAAGACAATACCTGAAGCTAAATTACTTTTGATCGAAGGCATGGGACATGATATGCCGGTGGGAACATGGAAAGGCATAGTTGAAGCGATTGTTAGTCTGGTAAACGGACATCCGTGTTAAAATAAACCTTTAAAAAAAGCGCAAAGATGCTACAATTGGGTAACATGTATTGTTGTAATCTGACAGATGAATTGACCGCGGAGGAAGCTGAAAGCGATATGAAGCGATTAAGAATAAGCGTGGATTAAGGCTTCTAAAAAGGCCTAATAAAGCAATGAATGAGTTAGAAGGGAGATTTGATGATGAAATATTTAGGATCATGTCTGTGTGGAGAAGTTACTTTTGAAATAGAAGGAGATTTTGAAAATTTTTTTCTTTGCCATTGTAAGCGATGCCGGAAGGATACCGGTTCAGCACATGCTGCCAATCTGTTTTCTTCGACCGCCAAGTTAAGATGGCTGTCGGGTCAAGAAAAAGTTAAAACTTTTAATTTTCGTTCAGAGGGACACATAAAAAGTTTTTGTACTAATTGTGGATCGGCGTTGCCAAATCTTCAAATGGATGGAAAATTACTGGTTGTACCGGCAGGGAGTCTTGACAGCGATATAAACATAAAGCCGCAAGGACACATTTATTATGCAAGCAAAGCAAACTGGGATACTGAGCTTGAGAAAGTACCAAAGTTTGAAGAACTCCCAAATGAATGAACATAAGCCTCTTTTTATAAGTTGCTTCGATAGTTTGCTTAGGGCACCTCGGGTCATATCAAAGAAGAGTGGTAAAAACGATAAATAGAGCACATGGACAACTATATATTGTGGTTGCGATGTGAAAAACAGGCAAAAATCAGGCTAAAAATGCCCGACTTTTGCCTTAGTTTTTAGAAGGAAATTCGGCGGAAAAGCCGACAGACGGCAGATATATATTTAAAAAGAAGGAGTGATAAAAATGAAACATATTCTTGTGGTAGAAGATGATATAATGCTGAATTCAGGCTTATGCTATAACCTTGAATTAGATGAATATCAGGCCGTTTGCGTACATGACACGGCGACGGCTTGGGAAAAAATAAAGGACGAATCATTTGATTTAATTGTTTTAGATGTGAATCTTCCTGATGGCAGTGGGTTTGATCTGTGCAAGAAAATCAAGGCGATACAAGAAGTTCCAGTAGTGTTTCTAACCGCCCGTGATTTAGAAGCGGATGTGATGGTGGGTTTTGAATTGGGCGCGGATGATTATATCACCAAGCCTTTTAACATTAATATTTTCCGCAAAAAAGTGGCAGCCATTTTGAAGCGGTCTGAAAAATCGGCAAGAAAAAATATCTATGTGTGTGACGAGTTGGCCATAGATTTTGATAAGATGACGGCAGCCATAAAGGATAAGCCAGTTATCTTTACGCCAACGGAATATAAAATGTTAAAGGTTTTTACAAACAATCCCAATATTTTGCTGACAAGACAGATACTTCTTGAAAAACTATGGGATTTTGAGGGGAACTTTGTAGATGAACACGCCTTGACAGTCAATATAAACCGCCTGCGAAGCAAAATTGAAACGGAGGACAGGAAATACATCAAAACGGTTTATGGCATGGGGTATTTATGGGTTGGTGATAAGGGTTGAAAAAAAGCTTATCGACAAATGGGCTTTACATTGGTATCGGGGTTGCTTTTACACTGCTTACAGCGTGTTTTATGGCAGTGATGTTCATCTATTCTGAGGACTGGACCATAAAGGGCGCGGCAATTATCTTTTCCCTGTTGCTTCTTTTATTGGGCATTACCTTGATTTTGTTGATCCGGAAAAAATTGCTTATTTTTTCAGAATCCTTGAGTTCCTGTATTGATGACATCGTAAACGAAAAAAATGAGGTGGAATTTGATTTAGAGTCAGAAACCTTAATGGGCAAATTCAATTACAAGCTCAAACGATTATATGAAATCATGCAGCGAAATGGCAATCAAACCAAAATAGAAAAAAAGGCTATTCAGGAGATGATTTCCGACATTTCCCATCAGGTCAAAACGCCGGTGGCGAACTTGAAAATGTATAATTCGACCCTGTTGGAGCGACAGCTTTCACCGGAAAAAGAACGAGAATTCCTTTCGCTAATGGATACGCAGATCAATAAGTTGGACTTCCTAATGCAGTCGATGGTGAAGATGTCAAGGTTGGAAACCGGCATTATTACGCTCTCCATTCAGCTGGCTCCACTATACGATACAGTGGGACTTGCCCTTGGGAGTATTGTCTTCCTGGCCGAAAAAAAGAATATCGAAGTTGCTGTAGACTGTGACCAGTTCCTTAAAGTACCGCACGATAAGAAATGGACAGCCGAAGCATTATTTAACATTTTGGATAATGCCGTTAAGTACACTGCGCCGGGCGGAAAAATATCCGTAACCGTTGAGCAATGGGAAATGGCAACTAAGATTGACATTACCGATACTGGAAAGGGAATCCCCGAACGGGATCTGGCACAAATTTTTAAACGTTTTTATCGCGAGGACGACGTTCACGACATTGATGGCATCGGCATCGGCCTCTATCTATGTCGCGAGATCATTTCTAAACAGGGCGGCTACATTCAGGTAAAATCTGAAGTAGGAAAAGGTTCCACGTTTTTGGTGTTCCTCCCGAACGAAAGGCAGCTTTGAGAGCTGTCTTTTTGCTATCCAGAAGGAAATGTCTCAAAACTGTGACAATCGATTTTGAAATTGAGACTATTGAGAGACATTTCCCCTGTATGATGAGAACATAAACTGAAACAGGAGAATTTTATATGAGCATATTAAAAACAAGCGAACTAAAAAAATATTACGGAGCCGAGCCGAACTTTGTCCGGGCGTTGGATGGGATCGCACTAAACGTGGAGCCGGGAGAATTTGTTGCGATCGTTGGCACTTCCGGTAGTGGCAAGTCCACGCTGCTGCATATGCTCGGCGGGCTGGATAATCCGACTTCCGGTAGCGTAGAAGTGGATGGAAAAGAACTGTCCAAAATGAACGATGACCAGCTTACTATTTTCCGACGCAGAAATATTGGCTTCATTTTTCAGAACTACAATCTGGTTCAAACCTTGAATATTTACGAGAATATCATCCTGCCAATCAAGCTGGACGGAGAAAAGCCGGACCAAGAATTTGTGGATAAAATTGTTAAGACACTTGGTTTAACAGAAAAGATTAATAGTATGCCTAACAATCTTTCCGGAGGTCAACAGCAGCGTGTGGCGATTGCAAGGGCGCTGGCAACAAAGCCGGCTATTATTCTTGCCGATGAACCGACCGGGAATTTGGACAGCAAGACCAGTCAGGAAGTTTTAGGGCTGCTAAAAATGACGAGCCAACAATTCCATCAAACCATCGTGATGATTACCCATAACAGTGAAATTGCACAGCTTGCCGACCGGATTATCCGTCTTGAGGATGGCAAAATCGTTGAGTAGGGGGAAAAGATATGTTTCAGAATAATAATAGAGAAATTATAAAATTTTTAGCGATAAATGGCCTTAAAAAGAATCGAAATCGAAATATGGTCATGGTTACAGCTATTTTTTTGACAACCGTTCTGATTTCCTTTATCTTAACGGCAGGGTTTAGCTTTTTCACAACCATGTACGAGTCATCACAGGCAACACCGGGACCGGGGGCGGACGGAGCGTTGATTGGCACCAGAGAAACCTATGACCTGGCATTGAATAACAGTCAAGTTGAATGGGTCGACTTTGTGAGAAAATGTAGTACAACGTCTTTGTATAATGATAGTTTTGCAGGGGTTCAGACAGAATTGCTTGCACCGGATGAAAATTTTTATGCTCACAACTACATTACTTTGTTACAGGGAATTTTTCCAGAGACAAGGACACAGATCTTAATATCGGATACACTTGCAGAAAGAATCGGGATCGACGAAATAGGCACTGAAATGACTTTACAGGTCATCGTATTACAAAATGGAGAAGCAGAGGAGCAAGAAATTTCTTTAGAGGTTTGTGGTATTTATAAAAATCCGTTGGCTAATTTAAGTGGCCACTATGAAGAAATTTACACGGTGCCGGATTTTATTGAAGCTCACAATCGCGAAATGCCCCAAAATCAAAATTTTATTTATGTCAAGCTGAATAATTTAAATCCGTTTCTGCTAAAAAGCGATGTCTATGACAAATTATCCCAGCTTGGGGAAGTGACTCACGCAGACTCCATTCAGACAAAAAATTATTCAACCTTCTCCTATTCGCTGATTATGGCGCTGCCATTGCTTCTCTTTGTATGCTTGATAATGATGAGTGGATATTTTCTGATCCATAATGTTTTTGCGATAGCGGTAACGTCGGATGTTCGGTGGTTTGGAATGATGAAGACCATTGGCACGACTAAAAAACAGCTCAAATCGATTTATATGCGGCAGGTACGCATATTAGCTTTAATCGGCATTTCTTTTGGGCTTATGGTGGGGTATGCGGTGGGTCTGTTAATGGCTCCGGAAATTATTCGCATGACAGACTATTATCTTTACTATAAGGCGCCAAATTTGTGGCTTGTTTTGTTGTTTACGATTATATTTTCATGGCTTACTGTTTGGATTAGCTGTTCTAGAACGCTGAAAAAAGCGGCTTCTTTTTCTCCTATTGAAGCGGCCCGATACACCCATCGCCATAAGAACAAAGCGTTTGCGGTTATTTCTTTTGCGCTAAGCGGAATTGTTTTATTGACTGTTTGTAATGTGACTTTTGGATTTCAAGTGGAGAACATGGTGAATCGCTATAACCAAGAGGAGTGTAGAATTTACCACACGGCTAGTTTTTGGTCTTTGAACGAACCGTATAATCCGATCTCAGAGGATCTGAATGCGGAAATTGAAAAGCTGCCGTTTGTAGAGCACACAGATATAATCTATCGAGCGAAAACGATGCCGGATCTGATAACAGATTTTTCGCAAAAAATGTATGAAAACTTTCTGGGAGAAGTTAAGCTGGAGGGAAAGATTAAAAAGGAAGTTGAGGCGATTGCAGAAGCACAAGGCGATGATAACATCGTTCAACTTTTGCCTAATGGCAACATAAAGTTAGAAATCTGCGGATTACCTGCTCGGCGCTTAGAGCAGGAAGTAAGTTACTTGAAGATGTTGGAAGGCGAGATAGATGCCGAAAAATTTGAATCAGGAAATTATATTTTATATCAAGATATTGATTATTTAAATATAACGGATCAGCAGGTAGATAAAGACACCAAAATTCATGCAGGCGATGTGATGAAGCTGTCGTTTTATGACGATACAACGGGTACATACCAAATAAGAGAAGTGACAGTGATGGCCGTATTTGGAAAAAACAACCCCTATGGTACGGATAATATTAGATACAGCAATATAGTGATGCCAGATACTCTTTTTCAATCGATATACCCTAATTATAAGAAGCGGATATCG
Source organism: uncultured Acetobacterium sp. (assembly GCA_965140355.1). GTDB lineage: Bacteria > Bacillota > Clostridia > Eubacteriales > Eubacteriaceae > Acetobacterium. The sequence continues at coordinate 1,249,290 of OZ223194.1, forward strand.
AGTATTCATATCGTATCAAAGGTCAGTTTAAATGAACAACAGATAGAAGATATTACGAATTTAGTAAAGAAAGAGCACAACATACAGATCAGTGTAGATTCCCGATACGAGGACAGAAATGACTTTGTGCGTAAAAAAGCATATATTACGATGCTAGGTTTTTTCTTTGCGCTGATATTAGGGATGATTGGCATATCCAATATGGTCAATACGATTATTACAGATACCCTTGCCCGTAAAAAAGAGATACTGATTTTTCAATCGGTTGGAATGACCAAAAAGCAGCTATGGAAATTTCTTTTCAAAAAGAATTTAAATCTTTGTTTTGGTTCAGCAGTAATTATTTTATTGGCAGGATGTTATTTTACAATGGCGATAGCATCATCATCGATGTTTACAGGGTTTAATGGAATGCTGTTTGGGGTGAATTTCTTCGTTCTAATGGTCTTTATGGTGGCATTATGTGCCGTGCTGGCAACCATCATGACTCGACAATTAAATAAGAAATCGGTAGTCGAGCGATTGCGAGAAATTGAATAAGGAATAATAAGAGATTTCGATAAATGAAATCAGCAACGACAGTCCATTCGGATTTTAAGTAATATTTTATTAGGACAATAGAATCATGTAAAAAAAGAACATTTTTTAAGAAAGTGTTCTTTTTTTGATGAGATTTATTATCAATGTGTAATTGCCTATAACCACATAACTTACATACAGAGTTAAGGTATCAATCCGGATTTTGGAATTTATAAGAGTCCAGAGGTGTTATTAAAAAAGCACTATCAGGGAATGTCTCCGCTTAAGGTATTTATATACCGCAATTTTTGTTATAATTTTAAATTTGGTTGTTAAAGTAGAAATAATATAAGCGGTATGCTATAATTTCATAGTTAGGTTAAGCTAACTAATTAAGGGGGCGTGTAGACCTAAACACAGGAAAGCTTATTTTTTCGTAATTGGGAATAAAATTAGGCCTTAAACAATTCTAGTAAAGGATAAGGTGAAAGATGAATAACAAACAAATAACGGATTTTTTCAATCCAGAGGTCCAAAAAACAGCGCGTGAAGATGGTGGTTCGGTGTATAAGATGCAAAATGAAACTGGTGAGGGCGTTATTACACGATACGAAATATTACCTGGCATTGAATTGTTTTATAATGATTTTCATATGAAAGACGGACAAAATGAAAATAAACTCCCGCATCCGGATGTGTTCGAGATCAATCATTGCAGAGAAGGTCGGTTTGAGTGCGTTTTTAGTAATGGCGATTGCCAATATGTTGGTGCAGGGGACCTTGCCATCAATCGCCTAACGAATGAAACGACATCGACTAGTTTTCCGTTATCACACTATCATGGCATTTCCATTACGATTGATTTGAATAAAGCAGTAACCACAATGAAGCAAGTTGAAAATGTATTAGGTGGATTGCATATTGATTTATGTCAGATAACGGAGCGACTCTGTCGAAAAGATACATGTTTTATTTTGCGAAGCCATAATAATATTGAACATATTTTTTCCGAATTGTATAGAGTTTCGCCCCGAATGATAGCGCACTATTTAAAAGTTAAAGTATTAGAATTGCTGATCTTTCTGAATGATGTCCAAGTTGGCGAATATCAGGAAGAACGCCGATATTTTTCAAAAAATCAGGTGCAAGTGGTAAAACAAATGCAAGCATACATGATCGCCGATTTACAAAAGCATCACACGTTACAAGCGTTATCAAAAAAATTCAAGATTCCCCTTACCACGATGAAAGTCTGTTTTAAGGGCGTTTATGGTTGTTCTATTTATGCTTATATGAAATCTTACCGGATGCAAGCGAGTATAATTTTATTGAGGGATACGACAGAAAGTGTGACAGAAATTGCGATGAAAATGGGTTATGATAATCCAAGTAAGTTTTCCGAGGCTTATAAAAAAGAATTTAATGAACTGCCATCCGAATATAGAAAGAAGCTGTCCAAATAGAGGAGGCATGGCCTTTTCAGAGTAGCACAAAAAAACATAATAAGATAAACTTCTATCTATGAGAGCAGAGGACTTAAGAGCACTGTAGGGAGCTCCTTTTTTTTGAGTCAGTGTTAGTCAAAGCTAACTAAGATAAAGAAGGTGATTGTAGATGAAATCAGATAAAAAGAAATATATGTTAAAAAAACTGATTGAGTTGATATTTACTTTGTTTTTTGTGACAATGCTTTCGTTTCTCTTGATGCGGCTTTCATCCGTTGACCCGGCAACGGCATATGCTAAACGAATGATTGGAAGCCCTACGACAGAGCAAATTGAAGCGATTCGGATACAGTTGGGTTTTGATAAACCGTTACTAATTCAATATGGACGCTGGGTGATTGATTTACTTCACTTTGATCTTGGAACATCACTGGTAAATGGACATGCAGTTTGGACTGATATTGCAACTGCTTTTCCGAAAACACTTGGAATTGTTTTTCTGGCATCCGTATTTCAAATAATAACGATCGTGGTATTTAGTGGTACTACCTTTTTGTTGCCTGGGAAGCTTCCCCAAAAAGTTTTGCAGATCATTTGTATTCTCGGCGTGTCAATCCCTTCTTTTTACTTGGCGACGGTATATTTGGATTACTTCGCAGTAAAAAAATCCTTGATTGCAGTGACGGGGAATATCAGTTTCCTTAGTTATATATCACCGGCGCTTTGTATTGGGGTGTTTGGCGCTTCCTTTTATACGCCAATGTTAATGGATGCACTGGAGCATGAAAGTAATCAAGATTACGCGTTTTATGCTCGTTGCCGTGGACTGTCGGAAAGCAGACTTTTATTTTTTCATTTTCTGCCTCGTGCCGCAGTTGGGTTGCTTCCAAATTTTCTGCAAAGTATAGGTCTGGCATTGGCAAATGCGACGGTAATTGAGCAGATTTTTTCTATTCCGGGGTTTGGATATTTGATTGTCAATCATGTATTGGATCGAGATACGCCGATGATTCATGCAGAGGTGCTCTTCCTTGCTTTAGCGATTGCATTATGCAATATTGCTGCCGATTTAATGCAATGGACAATTCAAAGAAAAAAAGAGGTGGCGTAAATGAAAAAGAACAGAGCGATACATAATCTTGCCATTATAGTTCCCATGTTCGTGATTGTGTTATTTTTAATCGGATATCTATTTGCACCTAATAATCCAATGGAATCTAATCTTTTGACAAGATTTCAGAAACCAAACCCGACGTATCCGTTTGGGACCGATCAATTAGGTCGATGTATTTTTTCGCGAATTCTTTATGGCGGATGGACAACACTTGGAATTGTGCTAGGCAGCTCGATACTAGTATTTTTGTTGGGAACAATCATCGGGATGGCAACAAGTCGAGCGGTAATGAAAAAAAATACTTTAATAGATGGACTCATCAATGCTGTTACAGCAATACCGCCGATTGCATACCTGATCGTTTTTATAGGTGCTTGGGGGAGTGGTGCTAAAACGACGTTATTTGCGCTGACGGTATCGTATGTTTTTCGCTATATCAAACTGGTGCGAACCCGCACTGATATCGAAATAGGGAAAGCCTATGTTATGTGTGCGGTTGCTTCCGGTGCTTCAAAATTACGAATTCTAATTATTCAGATTTCCCCCAATTTAATTGCCGAGATGATCCGCTTTCTCTGTTTATCATGTGCAGATATGATACTGGCAATTACCGCTTTTTCCTTCATTGGATTAGGATTGGGTGATAATGTGGTCGATTGGGGGAGCATGATTCTAGATGCGCGTGGCGCACTGGTGCTCCATCCGACCATGATTCTGTATCCAATCGGGGCCGTTGTTTTAGCGACGCTTTGCTTTAATATTTTAGGCCGACGATTGACAGAAAAAGAGGTGACATGATGTTAAAAATAAACCAATTAAGTGTAAAAGAAAAGTTTGGTCGTTTGCTGCTGGATCAAGTGACGATAGAAATACCTTCTGGGGCAATCATTGGACTTACCGGCCATAGCGGTTCGGGAAAAACAACATTGTTGCGAAGTGTATTCGGAATGCTCCATCGGGATTGCCAAATTAAGGAGGGAAAAATTTTTATCGATGGTATTGATTTGCACGGCCTATCGCGTCGGGAGCATCGTGCCTTGTGTGGAAAAAAGATTGGTTTTATACCCCAGAACCCAATGACTGCTTTTGACAGCCGCTTGAAAATAGGTTGCCAAATTCAGGAGACTTTTCAGCGACGGTTGCAATTGACTAAATCGAAGGCGATTGTGCTTGCAAAAGAAAAATTGGATTTAGTCAATCTAACGGAAACGCCAAGAGTCCTCAATGCATATCCGGGAGAGCTTTCGGGGGGGATGCTACAGCGAGTGGCGGCAGCCATTTTATTGGGGATGTCACCCGACTATATCCTTGCGGATGAACCAACGGCGGCACTTGATGAAGAAAACCGCAATCTGCTGTTAGCGGTGTTGCAGACGCAAATGCGGGATAAGGGGATATTGTTTGTTTCCCATGATGTCGGCGTCCTCCAAAAACTTTGTAACAAAGTTTATGTAATGGGAGCAGGAAAGGTAATTGAACAAGGCAAGATGGAGCAGCTATTAACGAAACCAAAAACCGATTGGATGAAGCAATTCTCCAGTTTAAGTAAAAAAGAAAACCGAGGAGAATGGGCGTGGGAGAAATTGTAATACAAAATGTTAATCAGATTTATCAAAGTGAAACACAAGGTGAGTTTCATGCGCTTTATGATATTAACATTCATTTAGAAAAGGGTGAAAATTTGGCGATAGAGGGTGAAAGTGGTTCGGGTAAAAGTACATTAGCCAGATTGCTGATTGGCGTGGAAAAACCTACAGCGGGAACTATTTTGCTAGATGGTGAAGATATCACACAATGGAACTATCGAACCTGGAAAAACCATCGCAAAAAGATCCAAGCCGTGTTTCAAGACGCTTCCGGTACATTAAATCCGGCAAGATCAGCGTTTTCCAATGTCGAAGAAGCACTGATTAATTTGACTGCTCTTAACAAAAAAGAACGAAAAAGACGGATCTATGATTTGATGGACGCTGTTTACATGGATCATCAGCTACTGGATACTCCAGTGGGCAGCCTCTCGGGGGGAGAGCAGCGACGTCTTTCGTTGCTCCGCGCTATGGCGGTAGAACCGGATTATTTAGTCATGGACGAAGTGACTAGTGGTCTTGATTTGATTTCAACAGATGCCGTACTTACCTTAGTAGAGAACGCTGCAAAACGGCGCCGTTGTTCCTGCATTTTTGTAACCCATAGCCGGAAAGATGCGATGAGAGTTTCCAATCGGATTGCAATAATGCAAAATGGCAGGATGGTGGAGCAGGGTCATCTAGTAAAATAAATCGTAACACTGAAAGGATGAAAATAAGATGAAAAATAGTTGGAAAAAAATAATAGGATTGCTTTTAATTGGTGTTTTTCTGGTATTTGGTTTGGCTGGTTGCGGACAAAAGGCTGAAACGTCTGATGATAGTCAGGCATCATTAACTATTTGTACGGCAAAGGAACTGGATAATCTGACAACGTTAACCATGAACAAAGAAAATAATATCGCTTGCGGGCTTGTATATGAAACGCTGGTGGCCTACGAAAACGGTAAAATTGTACCAAAGCTGGCGGAAAGTTGGAGCTGGGATGAAACCAATACGGTACTCACATTCAAGCTGCATCAGGACGTTGCTTTTACTGATGGAACGGAATTTAATGCTGAAAGTGTCAAAGCCATTTTGGAATTTGATCATTCAAACTCTAATTTTAGTGGCATTAAGGGTATTTATAATATCCAAAGGGTTGAGGCAATTGATAAATACACGGTGGCTGTTCATTATGAGGCACCATGCTTCTCGTATTTAAATGATTTCTGTTTCCAGAATGTTGCCGGGATGATGTCACCCGCTGTTTTCGAAGCGGGCAATTTTCAAACATTCAAGGACGTTGTAGGAACTGGCCCTTATGTGCAAGCAGCAATTATTTCTGGAGACAGTACCCGCTTTGTTCGAAATGAAAACTATTGGGGTGAAGCGCCGTATTATGATGAAGTCATTGTAAAATATATTCCGGAGGCTTCTTCCCGCCTACAAGCGTTACAGACGGGTGAAGTAGATATGATTTATGGTGCAGAACTGATTACATACGATGATTACAATCAGGCAATCACACTGGAGGGAATCACTGGAGAGATAAATGAGGGGAATACACTGACACGTAACTTGGTGTTAAACGCGGCCAGCCCAATATTAAGCGATATTAAGGTTCGCGAAGCAATTGCTTATGCAATTGATAAGCAGGAGCTTACCGAGGGATTAACCTATGGTTATGAAACACCGGCGACGACCCTGTTCAGTAAAGGCGCACCATATACCGATATTAGTTATAACACCACGCGAAAATTTGATTTAGACAAAGCCAATACCTTGTTGGATGAAGCGGGTTGGGTAATGAATGAAGAAACAGGTTTCCGTGAGAAGAGTGGAGAAGTGCTAACGCTCAACTATACCTATTGGGCAGATATTTCGCTCGCTCAGGAGATGGCTTTGGCCATAAAAACGCAACTAGCCAAAGTAGGGATTAACGCTGAGACCACTGGCCAAGATCAGATGACATGGTGGGCGGAAGGCGTTGCTGGCAACTATGATATTACCACGTGGAACACAGAAGGTTCTTATACGGAACCTCACAAATTTTTTCAAGAAACGTTGGGCGCTGACCCTCATGCTGTTTCATTGCAAGCATTGAGTAATTTTGAGGATTATTCCGCGGCAGTTAATCAATTTTCCACAACAGCGGAGCCTGGGGCCGTTCAGGATGCGATTGCGATTGCAATAAACATTTCCAATGATAATGTCATTGATTTGCCGATTTCCTATTCGAAGGATTTGGTGGTGTATAATAACGCTAAAATTACAGGATACACATTCACCAGCGTACCGCAGTTTTTTGATATTAACAATGTCCAGCCGGTTCAATAATGCTAAAAGATTTCGTCTAAATAGGCGGTTAACAGGCTTATCAGAGTAGCAGGAAAAAATTAAATCACTAAAATAGAGATTGGTTAACGTAAATTAACGAATCTCTATTTTATTTAAGAAAGGATCAAATGTGAAATGGATAAAGAACAAAATCCTATGACCAGATTAATAGAACTTGCAGCTCCTTACAAGCGTAAATACAGCTTGTCAGTTGTTTTAGCGATCATTGGGGTTGTTGCTGGTTTAGTGCCGTTTTTTGTAGTTTCTAAAATCGTACTGCTGTTAATGGCTGGGGAAACGGCGGTTACTGTTTATTTAAGATGGTGTGTCATAGCGGGGATGGGGTTTTTAGCAAAAATTTGTTTTTTCAATCTGTCTACTTTTATTTCCCATACCGCAACTTTTGAAACGTTGTCGGAAATTCGAATTCAGCTTGTGGATAAACTCACAAGGGTTCCGATGGGATATATCATTAACACTCCATCCGGTCAACTCAAAAATATTCTTGTCGATCGGGTCGAGGGGATGGAAATAACTCTCGCCCACCTGATTCCTGAATTAACTGCGAACTTTTGTATTCCAGTCGGTATCTTAATTTATCTATTGTTTCTTGACTGGCGAATGGCGCTTGCTGCAATGGTAACATTACCGATTGGTTTGCTCTGCTACAAAGCCATGGCTAATGGTTATGAAGAGAAGTTTCAGGGACTTATGATGCGCGTTGAGAAAATGACGAATACGGTAATAGAGTATATTGGCGGAATTGAAGTGATCAAAGCTTTTAATCAATCAGCCAATTCTTATCAGAAGTATTCCGATGCTGTTGAAGATAATGCGTTATATGCCGTAAACTGGATGAAGCGTATGCAAATTTATAAGTCGATGATGTTTACAGTGTGGCCGAGTGTGTTGGTCAGTGTACTTCCCATTGGCTGCATCTTATATCGAAATGGCAGCTTGAGTGTTCCGGTTTTTGTCACATCTATTGTGTTGGCACTGGGCATTATTACACCGATTCTTAACGCGATGAATTTTACCGATAGCATTGCGCAGATGAAGTCTATTGTAGGAGAAATCTGTTTCGTTTTAGACGCAAAAGAATTGGAACGACCAGTGCAACCAGTTAAACTTGAGACAGCCAACATCGCAATGGAGAAGGTAAGTTTTTCTTATGAAGAAGGCACATCACTTTTGGAGCAAGTCAATCTCGATATTCCAGAAAAAACGATTACGGCTTTTGTCGGTCCCAGTGGTGGCGGGAAGTCTACGATTACCAAATTGATTGCGGGTTTTTGGGATGTGGATGTTGGTGAGGTTAAAATTGATGGAATCAATATTCGAGAAATTCCGTTAGAACAGTTGATGGATCAGGTCGCCTATATAGCACAGGATAACTATTTATTTGATGAAACAGTGCTTGAAAATATCCGAATGGGAAAACCCACCGCGACGGATGAAGAAGTTTATCAGGCAGTAAAGGATTGCGGTTGCTATGACTTTATCTCGAAATTGGAAAATGGGTTCCAAACAGTTGTCGGTGGCGCAGGTGGACACCTTTCTGGAGGTGAGCGACAGCGGATTGCGATTGCAAGAGCGGTGTTGAAAAATGCACCGATTGTCATTCTCGACGAAGCAACAGCTTATATTGATGCAGAAAACGAAGCCTTAATTCAGGAAGCGATGGCAAAGATCATTGCCGGAAGAACAGTTCTGATGATTGCACACCGTCTCTCTACGATTACCGATGCAGATAAAATTGTGGTGGTGAAGAATGGACACATTGAAGCCGAAGGGACGCATCAGAACCTGCTTCGGACATGTTCCTTGTATCAGGAAATGTGGAAAGCACATATGGATACAAAAGATGTTGCTTAAGGGGGATAAAAATGATTCGTACATTAAAAAAAATATATCGTTTTTCAGGTAAAATGCAAGGAAAAATGAAAATAACAATTCTGTTTTCAGTATTGCATGCTATTTTCGATATGATGTCATTTGCCGCGCTAACACTGGTTTTTTCTGGGATTATAAATGGCTTTGAAACGGCAACAATTTGGCAGATATTGGGAATTACTTTGGGCAGTATGGTTTTGAAAATTATTTGCAGTTATATTTCAGATTTTTATAAAGTAAAAATCGGTTACTTTATGTGCGCTGAAAAGCGCATTCATATTGGCGACCGCATTAAGTATATGCCGATGGGGTATTTTAGTGATCACAATCTTGGTAATTTGACTTCTGTTGTGACAACCACGATGGGCGACATTGAGAATAATGCGTCGACCGTGTTGACTAACATTTTAGGCGGATATATTCATGCCGCGGTGATTACAATTGTAATGTTTGTTATTGATTGGCGGATCGGACTAACAATTTTTTGTGGTATCCTGCTGTTTAGCGGGTGTATTAGCAGCCTCCAAAAAAAATCCGAAAAAGTATCCCCGGAACGACAGGTAGCACAAGCATCCTTAGTCTCAAATGTAATGGAGTATGTGCAAGGAATGTTAATTGTCAAGTCCTTTAACCTTGGGCGAAACGCCAACAGTAAAATAAAACAGGCTATTTTAGAAAGTAAAAACAAAAATCTGAAACTAGAGCATTTATTTATTCCGTACACAGTTTTACAGCAAATTATCCTTTATGGCACGAGCGTCGTAATCATTACGGAATCGTTAATTTTTCACCTCGACGGCTCGATGAGCTTGTCAATAAGTCTATTGATGACGGTTGCTTCCTTTATGATTTTTGAACACCTTCAATCAGCGGGGAACACTTCTTCGTTACTGCGATTGCTGGATGTCTCAATAGATCGTGTTGCGGAAATTAATAGAACACCTGTTATGGATGAGAATGGGAAGGCCCAGACGCCATCTAATTATGAAATTGCTTTTGAAAAGGTTTCTTTTTCTTATGGCGATCATAAAATTCTGGATCAGGTCAGCTTGTTAATCCCCCAGAAAACAACAACTGCTATTGTTGGACCTTCTGGGGCAGGTAAAAGTACGCTTTGCAATCTAATTGCCCGTTTTTGGGATGTAGATGAAGGAAAAATTACAATTGGGGGGATAGATGTCCGCGATTATACGCTAGATAGTTTATTGGCGAATATAAGCGAGGTTTTTCAGAAGGTTTATCTGTTTGCGGATACGATTGAAAATAACATCAAATTTGGAAAACCAAAGGCATCGTTAGAGGAGATAAAGCGTGCGGCCCAAAAGGCATGCTGCCATGACTTTATCATGAGGCTTCCGGATGGGTACGACACCGTTATTGGAGAAAGCGGAGCAACGTTGTCGGGGGGAGAAAAACAACGAATTTCCATTGCTCGTGCTATTTTGAAAGATGCACCCATTATCATATTAGATGAAGCGACTTCCAGTGTTGATCCGGAAAATGAAAATATGCTAATGGATGCTATTGCAGAGTTAACAAAAAATAAAACGGTTATTATGATTGCGCATCGACTGAAAACAATACGAAATGCTGATTGGATTTTTGTTCTTGCTGACGGACATATTGTGCAGCAAGGCACGCATGAAGCACTAATAAATAAAATTGGTATTTATGATCAGTTTATTAGTGCTCGCAAAAAGGCGATTGGATGGAAACTGAAATAAATAAGGAGTTTAATTTTGGGCGATCAGATATATTAAATGGCATTTGATAGAATTGATATATAGTCGTGGAGCAATTCTTCCATAATTTCTTTTGCACCTTGTTTTAGAGTTAACAATCCGATGTTTTGACCAACAACGACAGTGCCCTCTTTGTCAATGTCTTAGTCGGTAGCACTCTTACGAAGACTGCCGGATGCACAGTAGAGCGGGGAGAGAGTACCGTTTTTGCGGCAACTGGAAATAGACCTCCAACCAATACTAAGATTAAATGGATTTTTGGAAATCCTGATAATCAGATGAAATATCTTGAAAAAAATTCATTTTAGAGCAATTGTTTAAACAAAACATAATATTTGACGGTTACAATCAAGACTACATTAATTTTAAAAGAGGTGGAGTCACAATGAATTTGGACCCATATACACTATTGGGGGTTGCTCATGATGCCAGCGATGAGACCGTTACAAAAGCATATAAACAGTTGGCGAAAAAATATCATCCGGATTTAAATCCCGGAAACCAGGATGCGGCCAAAAAAATGAGTGAGATCAATGCCGCGTATGATTTAATCAAAAGCGGGAAAGCCAATGAGGCTTATCGAAATGCTTATGGCACGAAGGTTAATAATCCCAGACCGGCATATCAGGGCAGTGCATACGATCCTTTTGCCGGTAGTTATCGACAAACCAGCTCATCCAATGATCCTTTTGAAGGATTTGATCCATTTGAATGGATTTTTGGAGCGTATGCCAATCAACGACGCCAAAACAGCTTTGAGACGGTGATTAACGCTATCAATAGAGGTGATTACGAAGCTGCTTTAGCAACTTTGAATAATATGTCAAACCATAATGCAAAATGGCATTATCTCAGTGGGATTGTTCACTATGGGATGGGCAATCGGGAAGAAGCCGTTAATCATGCTAAAATGGCGGTTGAAATGGAACCGGATAACGATGAATATCAAAGTGTGTTACTTCAAATTCAAAAAGCCAAACGCGGGTTTGGTCGTCGCCCATCATCTTTTTCACTGGTGGGAACGATTGTAAAATTATTTTTGGGTTTTTATGCAATTCAGTTTTTGTTTTCAGTATTTGGTTTGATGTTCTAGAGCGATAAGGAGAACCTAAAATGGAAAGTTTGAAAAATAAGCTAATCAAATTTATGAGTGGTCGTTATGGGATGGATCAGCTTTATTATGCGTTGTTGTTTCTGGCATTGGGTTTGATGGTGATTAATATAAAAGTGAATACGCCAATTTTAATGGTTTTATCAGATGGCCTTTTTGTGCTAATAATTTTTAGAAGTTTTTCCCGAAATATCTCAAAACGGTCAAATGAAAATGACCTGTTTTTAAAAATATGGAATCCCATCAAAAAAGAAAGTCGGATCTTTTGGCGTCGCATCACGGAAATTAAAGTACACCGTTATCGCAAATGTCCCAAATGTAAAAAGACCTTAAAGTTGCCGATCAAGCGCGGAAAACATCGGGTTAACTGTCCGGAATGTCACGAGAATTTTGAGGTTCGGGTAATTATTTAGCAAGTATAAAAAAGAAATGCACGCAGTTCCAAGCTTTGGAATTGGGTGCATTATTGCGTTTAGGCGAAAAATAAAATCAAATTAAAAAGATCTTTATGAAATCTTTAAACTTTCTTTCTATAGTTAAGTTCAGATACACGAAAGGAAGATAATGATGAGTGCTTATATTTTACAAACAAAAAATTTGTCTAAGACTTTTAAAAATCACCAGGCGGTCAACGAAGTTTCGATTGCGATTAGCAAAAATTCAATTTATGGTTTACTGGGGCCAAACGGAGCCGGGAAATCAACACTGTTAAAAATGATAACGGGGATGTTACATCCGAGTAGCGGAGAAATTATTTTTGAAGACCATTTATGGAGTCGAAATGATCTGGTAGATATCGGGGCTTTAATTGAGAGTGCCCCGCTTTATGAAAATCTGACCGCGATCGAAAATCTTAAAGTTCGAACCCTTTTGCTGGGGCTGCCAGATACTCGCATTGATGAAGTCTTGCAGACCGTTGATTTAACAAATACCGGAAAAAAATGCGCCGGCCAGTTTTCGATGGGAATGAAGCAACGTCTGGGGATTGCCATCGCGTTATTAAATCATCCCAAATTACTGATTCTGGATGAACCGACCAATGGACTCGATCCCATCGGGATTCAAGACTTGCGAGCGCTGATTCGATCATTTCCCGAACAGGGGATAACCGTTATTTTATCAAGCCATCTTCTTGCAGAGGTGGAATTGATTGCCGATCATATTGGCATTATCAGCAATGGGATTCTTGGTTATCAAGCACCGATTCATCCGGATCAAGATCTGGAACCGCTTTTTATGGAAGTGGTGGCAAAAAGTCAAAAGGTAGGTGCTTAAAATGACATCTGTGATCAAAGCCGAAAACCTGAAAGTCAAACGGACATTTGTAAAAAAAATGATAATCATCGCACCGTTATTTATGTTGTTGATGGCAATCATATCGGGACAATATTTTGTCCAAAATGGTTATAATTGGTGGTACACGATGATTCTGCCGGGATTTATCACCTTAATAACGGCACTGGTCAATCAGAACGAAGAAAAAAAGCTTAACTATCGGTCAGTTTTGCCATTACCGGTTTCCTTAAAAAAGATCTGGCTGGGAAAGGTAACCGTGACGGGTATTTACGTGGCCGTCGCAAATATAATCCTGTTAGGCGGAATAATTGCCGGAAAACTTTTTTACAATACGGCATCCACCATTACTGTCACGCAAATGATGATGGCCACCCTGATTCTTATTGTTGCGTCGCTTTGGCAGATTCCATGGTGCCTGTTTTTGTCAAAAAAATTTGGCATGCTGATCGCGATCCTCGTTAATGTCGGCGGTGGAATCGTCCTTGGGATCATTGCAGCAGACAAATCGTTTTGGTGGCTGTGCCCCTATAGTTGGATCACCCGGATGATGTGTCCGGTGCTGGGGATTTTGCCCAACGGAACCTTGGCGCCGGTGGGGGATGCGATGTTAAATCCCAATGTTATTCCGCTGGGGTTGGGGCTTTCCATGGTGTTTTTAGTTATCGTGATGGCGATAACGGCATGGTGGTTTTCCCGACAGGAGGTCAAGTGAGATGGCAATGCTGTGGCGTAGTTTTCGTTCCGATTTTCTCAAATTCAAGCGCACATCGATAGGATGGATTCATATCGTGATTCCGGTGGTTGTGGCCAGTTTGTTTTTGTTTTATTATGCGGTAAGCGCGTGGGAACCAATGGCAAAGTTAAGTGGATTTCTGGAGACGATCTCGATTGGTTTTCCACTGATGATTGGTCTTATTTGCGGGATCGCAGTTGATCAGGAATGGCAGGCCGGTGGCGCTCAGGTGATGTTGCGGGAAACAAAATCTCGGGCGATCGCTTATAGCAGCAAGTTTTTACTGCTTTTTTTAATGGGCGCATTTTCGGTCATGGTAACGGTGGGAATTTTTGCAATTGGTTTTAAAACGGTGCCATTGTTATTTTATGCCAAGACCGTTGGAATACTGATGGTGGCGAATAGTTTTTTATATATTTTGCATCTGTTGGTGAGTTTTTTGTATGGCAAGGGCGCATCGATTGGTTTGGGGATTGGCGAAAGTTTGATTTCAGCCCTTGCCCTGACCGGTTTGGGTGATGGCAGATGGTATTATCTACCCTGTGCGTGGAGTGTCCGTTTAAATGACTATTTAGTTTATATTTGGGACCAACCGGCCAGTGCGACGATTGGCAAGATTGAAATAGTCAGAGGACTGGTGATTGCGCTGGTGGTTGCCGGTATTGGTTTTTTGGTGAGTTTGCACTGGTTTAAAAAATGGGATGGCCGAAAATCATTTGAATAAGCAAGTTTAAAAAGGGTCGTGGTTATTTAAATCGCAGCGTTGCGTAATCGGGTCGAGACGATTATACTGGGAAGTGAGACGGGAGGTGAAGGTTTTGGCAAAAATATTGGTGATTGATGATGAACCGGACATCTTGGTGTTGGTCAAAAAGGTCTTGGAAAAAGATGGTCATCGTGTGACGACGGCGGAAACACCGGAAAAAATAAAGCTGACAGAACTAAATCATTTTGATTTGCTTTTATTGGATGTGATGATGCCGGGAACGGATGGGTTTTCATTTTGTCAGCAGGTGCGTGGCCGTATCGACTGCCCGATTTTATTTCTGACGGCCAAGACGATGGAGGCAGATGTTACCGCTGGATTTGGTCTTGGGGCCGATGATTATATAAAAAAACCGTTTAGCACCGCAGAACTGCGAGCTCGAATCAATGCTCATTTGCGTCGCGAAAACCGAGAAAAGCGCAACCGGATGATGGTCTCGGGTTTGGAATTTAATCTTGCCGATAAAAGTATTTCAATTGATGAAACGAAAATTGCGTTGACCAAAATAGAGGTGGGTATTTGTGAATATCTGGCTAAAAACCGCGGGCAAGTTTTTTCGAAAGAGCAGATTTATGAGGCTGTTTGTGGATATGATGCCGAAGGCGATAGCTTTACGGTGGCAGTACATGTTAAGAATATCCGGGCAAAACTAGCTTTATATGGAATAACACCCATTTCAACAGTCTGGGGGATTGGCTATAAATGGGATTAAAAAACAGAAAAATGGGATTGCAGACATTTTTTACGCAATACTTGCTGATTATTTTTGGCAGTTTTATTGTGATTGTTGTGATTGGTTTGGCTTTACTTTCAATGGCATTAAAAACGGGAGTTATCCAGTCGGTGGCGGATATCGAAGCACAGATTCAAAAGCAGCAGTTAATTATTTCGACGGCTGAAGCGGTGACTCCGGAAATGATTCCCGTTGGTTGCAAATATGCCGTTTTCAGCGATCAAAATGAGCTGCTGGCGGGAGATATGAACAAAAACGAAGCGATAATTGCAAAAAAGATGATTCAGAATGGCAGAAGTATTTCAGGTGGTATTCTTGGTACCGGTTTAGCAGGGACCTGTTATTTTCCGATTGAGCGCCAGAATGAAATCTGTATTTTGGAATATGCCGCGATTGCGCAGTTTTCTTCGCCATTTTTAAAAGAATATTTTCCAGCTCCGGAAATTGTATTGTTTTGGTTTGTTCTGGGGACATTTTTGATGGCAATTTTTTTATTTTCGCGATTATTTGGCAAGATTCTGGGCCAACGCTTGCGGCCACTACAAAAGGTCACGGAAAAAATACAAAATAAAGATCTTGAGTTTGAAATTCAAAAAAGTGGAATCCAGGAAATTGATGTCGCGTTAGATTCTTTAGACAGCATGAAAAAGGAATTAAAACAGTCACTTGAAACCCAATGGAAAAATGAACAGACCAAAAAAATGCAGATTGCCGCCTTAACCCATGATCTTAAAACACCGCTGACGGTGATTCGGGGGAATGCCGAAATGTTGGATGACACCGAACAAACCGAAGAGCAAAAAGAATTAACGCGTTATATCATAAAAAATGCGGCTCAAATGGAACAATATGTGCAGATGTTTGGCGAAATATCCAAGGCGGAGGCCGGATACGTGTTGCAAGTGGAAACGATAAAAACGCGAGAATTTCTAGCTGATCTGGAAAGTAAAATCAATGCGCTGGCGGCGGTTAAACAATTAAGGGTCAAATTTGAGAAAAATAATTTATCTGAGATTATTACCCTTGATCCCGTGCTAATGGAACGAGCGATTATCAATATCGCGTCGAATGCGGTTGATTATTCACCAATACAGGGAGCTATTGATGTTTCAGTAGCAATGGCAAAAAATAAAATAAGTTTTAAAATTACCGATTCCGGCAATGGTTTTTCTTTAGCAGACTTAAAAAATGCAACCAAACAATTTTATCAGGGCGATGACAGCCGTAGTTCAAAAGCACATTATGGAATGGGTTTGTTTATTGCCGATTCCATTGCCAGGCAGCATGGCGGCAGACTTTTAGTCGAAAACGCTGCGGTTACTGGCGGCGGCAGGGTAACAATTGAAATTTAAGAACAATCAGGACGGGAACACTGGAAGCGAAAAAACAACCGGGGCAATCACGATGCCGGGTTGTTTTTGAAGCTTAGGGCCATTAGCAGAGGGGTATTTTATAGACTTTTTTTAAAGTTTTTTAGTTTTAAATAAGCGGACTCTGGTAAAATGCCAATAACAATTTGGCATAAGGATAACCCTGCCAACCCACCAAGGAGAAAGTGGAGAATGTGAATTTCGGGAGCAATATTAGTCGTGATAAAATTGATGATGTTGAATAATGCCAGAAGTAAAATACCGATTTTTGTTTCTTTACGCATGTCTCTTTTCATGTTAAAAGCTCACTTTCTTTTTATTGATGATTTTGGCGATAGCGAATAGAGGAATAGACGAGTGCCATTAGATCGAATAACATAATCGTCCCGATGATTCGCACTGCCCAGTCGGAAAAAGGCAGGATGAACCAATTAATAGACATCAATCCCAGGACAATGATCATGATTAGCAGTGTCAGGGGGAATAAATATTTTCTAAGTTTCATTGAAATTCACCTTACCATTACATTGTTTTGAGATAAAATAATTTGACAATGGCACTGATGGAAAGTTGACCCATCACAGCAATTACCAGGGTATAAAAAACGACGATGTTAAAATAGCCGGCAACAATTGCGGCCAGGATCATCAGGACGGAGGTAATAACAATCATCGGGGCGCCAGCTTTATTACGGATCGCTTTTAACCGTTCATCATGCTCCTTATTGTATAACACTTTGAGTTTTGTCTCATCCCTAAGGGCCAGGTTCAGTTTGATGATATCAATGATCGCGAGTCCAAATATGGCGACAATCAAACCAAATTGGAAACCGGCGACAAAGCCATCCGACATCGTTGCGGTTGAGGTATCGGCAATGGTGATTGAATAAATACTATAAGCCCCCAATACCGCGCTCACCACGACCATTGCTGAAGAAATTGCAATTCTTCGTTTAATTTTAATTCTGAATTTTTCCATAATTCTGCCTCCTATAATTCATTTAATTCCGAAAAGTCAAAAACGTCTTCAATCGTTAGCCCAAAATAGTGGGCGATTTTGTACGCCAGCACCAGGGAAGCCGTATATTTGCCGACTTCGATGGATGTGATCGTCTGCCTGGTTGTGCCGACTTCCAGCGCTAGTTCTTCCTGGGATAATTTTCGCTCTTTGCGTAATTCTTTTAGTCGTGTTTTCATTGGTCACCTTCTATTTAATTGCATAGCTTGCTTTGCATAAATAGTATAGCTTGCTTTGCAAAAAATGTCAAGCCTGCTTTGCAAAAAATATTACCTACTAGAGATTCAATGAAAAGATTAAAATTTTTGATACCACGGCAAATGGCAGTGGATTGACGATTAGCCAAGAAGGGGCGTATGTGATTACCGGAACATTATCCGATGGACAGATTATAGTAGCCGCTGGGGATACTGATAAAATTCAAATTGTCTTGAACGGCGTAACGATCAATTGTGATGATTCTGCTCCAATATATATTAAAAGCGCCGATAAGGTATTTGTGACACTTAACCAAAATAATACGGTTAATACTTTAAACGACAGTGCCGAATATATTCAGACCGATGATAATATGGTAGATGCGGTAATTTTCAGCAAGGCTGACTTGACAATCAACGGCGAAGGGACAACAATGGTCAGCGGACCAACTGGCAACGGCGACGGGGCCCTGGATTATAACGGTACGGCGGATATTACCGGCGGGATTTTGGTGGTCGCAGGAAGTACCGAAATGGCTCAAGGATTCTCGGATATTTCGACACAATGCTCGTTGTTTTATAATTTGACATCAAGTTGTGAAGCGGGTACCGAAATATAAGTAACCGATGCAAGTGGGGCAACGATTTTAGCTTACACCTCACCGAAGACTTATCAATCGGTGGTTATCAGTACCCCAGATCTCGCCCAGGGATCAACTTAACCTTAACTTGCAGGAGTCAGACCGTGGAGATTCCCTTAACCGGGGTGGTAACTAGCAATGGCCAGACAGGGATGGGCGGACCGGGTCATGGGAGTGCGCAATCGCAACAATAAAAAAATGATGTAAACCCAAAAAAAGTATGAGCTTCTTAAGAAGAAGACATGCTTTTTTGGGTTCATTATTATTAACAAGGTGCTAATCCGTTCTTATTATGATAAAATCATCTGGAATAGTTAAAGTTATGACACTTTTGCAAATTATTATAAATCTATAATATCGTTTATAAATTGTTGACGATTCGTTATTGCATTTAACCGGATTGAGAAAAAATTTACAAAGAAAATAATTGAGGGCAGAAATGTACACGATTGATGAAACTGAGATCATGTTAAATGAAATAGCTGAAGAAATCCCCCAGGAGTTATACAATGAACTTAATGGCGGTATCGTTTTAAAAGAAGAGGCTAAACTGCATCCTCAAAATAAAGCCCGGGACTTGTTTATTTTAGGGGAATACCATCGTGACAGCCGATTGGGGAATTATATCGCCATTTATTATGGCTCCTTTGTCCAAACTTTTGGCAATGTGTCGTTGACGGAGTATAAAGAGCAGTTAAGAAAAGTGTTAAAACACGAATTTCTTCATCATTTAGAAGGCCAGGCAGGGGTAAAAGACTTGGAGGTAGAGGATGCCGTGGAAATTAAGAAGTATTTAAAAATGTCGACGAAGTCAGACGGATTGGAGTAAGTATGAACTGGGATTGTTTAATTGTTGATGATGAAGTTGAGTTAGCCAAAGCGACTTGTGAATATTTTGAAATGTTCGGAGTTACCGCAGCGCATGTCACAAATTTTGATGATTGCATGGGTTTTATGACGACAAATGTGGTCAAACTGATTTTATTGGATATTAATCTGGACAATGCCAGTGGGTTCGAATTATGTAAGGAACTGCGCAAAAAAACCGATGTGCCAATCCTGTTTATCAGTGCTAGGCAGAGTGATGATGATGTGCTCATTGCCCTGAATATCGGTGGGGATGATTATATCAAGAAACCCTATTCACTCAGCGTCTTGCTGGCTAAGGTCAAAGTGATCATCAAACGATATGAGGACAATGCTTTAAAGGTTGGGATCAGTGAAGCGGGCAGTTATCAAGTAAAAGCGAAGCATACCTGTGGTAATTTGCGAATCGATGCCGATGCTATGAAGGTCTACCTTAATGAAAAAGATGTGGGCTTTAAGACTAAGGAATTCAAGCTGTTTCAATATCTCTATGAAAATAAAAACCGGGTCATTCCAAAGGATGAACTATTTGCTAATATTTGGGGCGATGCTTTTTTCAGTGACGGCACTCTGAATGTGCATATTCGCAAAATCCGGGAGAAAATTGAAGATAACCCCAATCAACCCAAGTACATTAAAACCGTCTGGGGCACCGGTTATATCTTTGAAACACAAGAGGTTTAAAGCGTTATTATGTTAAAATAATAAGTCTAGCAGTTGAGGGTAATCCATGGAAATAAAAAGAATGATCATTGGTTTTACAGTGATGTTAATCGCCTGTTATGCAGTGGCAGTCAGTTAGTTATATTAACACCACTTATTTAAATAAGGTGGATGTAACGCAGATTAACCAGGTCGTTAAAACCATTGAAAAAGAGTGGCTCAGTACAGCTGGAAAAAATGACGACAATAATGCCGAAATTGAAGACGGTACGATGCCAAGAACCGGAGACACTGAGGGTTTGTCCTATCAGATCGCACTTACCAAAGATGAAAACTATCAGTCACAGGTATTTGAGGCGATCAAAAACAGAAATATCATGATGGATTTAATGGATTCTTCAGAAAATGGACAGCCGACAATGATCGGCAAGATTATCTTTCTGACCGATGGCAGTGAAGAAGTTGTCATGATCAGAAATCTGATCACGATGATCACCATCACCTTTCTGATTGTGTTGATCATGGTCTATGCGGTTTTGATGCTGGTGCATACGTCGATATTAAAACCTTTTGGGGTGATGAAGCAATTTGCTCAAAAAATTGCGGATGGTGATTTAGAATTTAAATTGCCGATGGATCGGGGTAATTATTTTGGTGCCTTTACCGAAAGTTTTGATCTGATGCGAGAAGAGTTAAGAAAAGCCCGGCAGGGTGAATATCAGGCCAATATCAGTAAAAAAGAGTTGGTGGCGGAACTTTCGCATGATATAAAAACACCGGTTGCGACTATCAAAGCAATTTGTGAATTACTCCTGGCAAAGCTTGACGGAGTCAATACTGACGCTCAACAGGGGGCGACAGCGGCGACGGTGATTGCCGAAAGTATCGAAAAAATTGAAGTGATTGACTCAAAAGCCGACGTGATTGATGCCTTGATTGGCAATCTTTTTCACGCCACCCTGGAAGAACTGGAAATGCTCAAGGTTAATGTTGGCGAGCACCCCAGCACGGTAATTCTCCAGATGTTTAAAGATATCGACAGTTTTGGGAAAATCCACTTTAAAAATGACCTGGCGGAGTGTCTGATCATTTGCGATTCCTTACGGTTGAGTCAGGTGATCGACAATATCATTAGTAATTCCTATAAGTATGCCGATACCGCGATTGATATCTGGTTTAATGTAAATAAAACTGAAAAAAAGCTGGCAGTAACAATCAAAGATTATGGTGACGGTGTCGATCCCGACGAATGTTCGCTGGTTTGCGAAAAGTTCTTTCGCGGTTCGGGGGAAAAGGTAAAAAATATTCCCGGTTCCGGATTGGGCCTTTATCTGGCTAAACAGTTTATCGAAGCCATGGGCGGAACCATCTATTGTTACAATGCGAATGGTTTTATGGTGGAACTGCAGCTTAAAA
Source organism: uncultured Acetobacterium sp. (assembly GCA_965140355.1). GTDB lineage: Bacteria > Bacillota > Clostridia > Eubacteriales > Eubacteriaceae > Acetobacterium. The sequence goes on from OZ223194.1 coordinate 1,270,718, forward strand.
TGGCGTAAGGTCATTTTCGTTCAAGGTAAGTTTAAGTCAGTGAGACACAAATTCTTAAGTAGCTTGGTGCGGGTTATCCGTTTTGTAATTAAAGCGTAATAAAATGAAATATCACCAGTTAAGAAATAGATAAGCATTTAATAAGAGTTGGTAAAAGACCGGTTAAGAACAGATGAAATATAATAAGACCATGGAAAGCAAGTGCTGACCATGGTCTTATTATCATCAGGATAAGAGGCCACTTATTCAATCGGAGGGAAAACAATGGAAAACATCATTTTAAAAGCAGAAATGCTCAGCAAAACTTATTCAAATGGCAGCATTATGCAACATGTTTTAAAAAATCTCAATATTGAAATCAAGGAAGGCGATTTTACTGTTATTATGGGCAGTTCGGGTTCGGGAAAATCGACGCTACTTTATGCTCTGTCCGGGATGGACAAACCGACCCTCGGAAAAATTGACTTTAAAGGTGAAACGATCTCAAAATATTCCAATGATAAGCTGGCGGTATTCAGTAGAAAACATTGTGGTTTTGTTTTTCAACAAATTTATCTAAATGATACCATGAGTGTTCTGGATAATATCATGATCTCCGGGTTATTGGTGAGTCGCGATAAAAAAGCCATTGCGACCCGAGCCAAGGCGTTATTGCAACAGGTGGGAATAACCGAGAGCTGTTACGAAAAATACCCTTCTCAGTTATCCGGCGGTGAGGCTCAACGGGTGGCGATTGTCAGAGCCTTGATTAATGCGCCGGCAATTGTTTTTGCCGATGAACCCACGGGGGCTCTTAATTCAACCAATGCCATTAATGTGCTGGATGTGATGACGGAGGTTAATGCTTCGGGTCAGAGTATTATTATGGTGACGCATGATATTAAAACTGCCCGACGGGCAAATCGGATTTTGTATTTAAAAGATGGGGTAATCATCGATGAGCTGAGTCTTGGAAGATATGTTAAGGATGAACCGGAAAGACATAAACGCCTGTGGGAGTTTTTAGAAAGCATGGGCTGGTAGTCATGAGTATTTTGATGATTGCGACCAATAATATTAAGAAAGCCAAGGTGGCTACGGCCACCCTGATCATTCTAATTGCCATTGCCACCATTTTTCTTTATGTGGGAATATCGGTGTTATTAAATATGGACACCTTTATTGAAGAAAAAAATGCCGAAAACAATGGTGCTCACCTGATCTCAATTAGCGACGGTACCCATGATCAGGAAATCCAGAGAATCTATGCGTCCATCCCGGCTTATTCTTATAGCGAACAGGAAGCGGCGATGATATCAATGTCTTCCTCATTTCAGAATGTGGATACGGACGAAGAAGTTTATAGTATGCCCTCGATTTTTTTCAATCTTAATACACCTCGTAAGATATCGCAGGTGAAAATTATCGAGGCGGCTAATCAGATGCCCAAAAACGGGGTCTTAGTACCCTATGTTTTAAAAGTAGTCAATGGTTATCAAACCGGAGATACCCTTAAATTGATGGTCGATGATGCCAGCATCGAGCTTGAGATTGCCGGTTTTTACGAAGATTTGATGTTTGCCAGTCCTTCCAATGTCAGCATGTATAAATTATATGTGGCAGATCAGCAGTTTCAGGAATTCTTGGAACAACCGAATTTTAGTTCGAAATGTACTTGTTTCGCGGTGATCACAGATGATATTACTAAGACAGAAGCTTTTGAATCCCAATATATTAAAGAAATAAAAAACATTATCCCGGAAGGGATAGGTAATTATGTTTCGCTTAGTTATGGAACAATGAAAACAGGCTTGACGATCTTTATCAACATTATTATGGCGGTGCTGGTAGCGTTCTCCATCATTGTTTTGGCGATTGCGGCGATTGTCATCAAGTTTTCAACTACTACTCATCTTGAAAATAATATTAAAAATATTGGTACGCTGGAAGCAATGGGTTATACAACCAGACAGATTATTCATTCGATTTTGTTGGAATACCTGATGATTACCACTGTTGGATTTTGGCTGGGGCTAGGTGCCGCGCTGTTGATTTCACCGGTGATTACGAATATCGTATCATCATCAATCGGTCTCCAATGGGCGACTGGACTTTATCCTCAGGCGGTGCTGGCAAGTCTGGGCGTAATTATGGTTTCAGTGCTAGGAATTTCTTATTTCAGTGCGGTGAAAATCAAAAAAATCACCCCTTTAATAGCCCTGCGAAACGGAATCGAAACCCACCATTTTAGAAAAAATAGCATTCCACTCGATCAAAGCCGGCTGGGTCTTAATACGGCCCTGGGTTTTAAGTCACTGATTTTTAATAAACGGCAGAATCTTATTGCCGGGTTGATTATCATGCTGCTAAGTCTGGTAACCGTCTTTGCTTTGGCGTCTTATTACAACTTTTCAGTGGATAAAACCGCGATGATCAAATTAATCGGACTGGAAACCGCCGATGTTCAACTGACAGCCTTGGCGGATCAAGAAAAGATCTTTAAAGAAATTGCCGAACGGCCAGGAGTCGCGGATACCATTAAGTTGGATTCGTTAGATATGATAATTAAATATAAGGGCAAAGAAAGTGGGGCGAAAACCCGAATAACTGAAGATTATAGCCGTCTGAAGGTCGATACCTGTGTGAAGGGAAGGATGCCGGTGTATGATAATGAGATCGCCCTCACGCGTATTGTGCTGGATAATCTGGGTGCGAAGATGGGGGATACCATTTCGATTGACTATAACAACGGATCACGGGAATTTTTAGTTGTAGGAGTAACCCAGCAGTTTACCGAGTTGGGAAAAGGAGCCGCCATTACCACTGCCGGGATGAAAGCACTGGGGCCCTCTTATCAGGAACAAAATCTGATGATCTATATGGCAGATGGTCAGGATACCGAAAAGTTTGTCACTAAAATAAACAATTATTATGGGCCTGAGAGCGTTCAATGCAGCAGTTATTTTGCATCGATCGAAATGATGTTGAATTCCTTTGAAGCTTCCATAAAAATTGTGGTGACGGGATGCCTGGGGATCATTGCAGTTATTATTGTGTTTATTATGTTTCTGGTGATTCGGGTGCGGTTATTAAGAGAACGAACCCGATTAGGCGTTTCCAAAGCCCTTGGCTTTACGACTAATCAGCTGATCGGTCAGATTTTAATCAGTGAGATGCCGGTTATTATTGGGGCTGCGGTGGTAGGCGCTATCGCCGGCTATTTTGCAACCAATCCGATGCTGGCAGTAATGCTGGCGACGAATGGTATTCTGAACTGCGATTTTTATGTGGCACCTAGCTTGGTCGTGCTCACGGCAATCGGAATTAGTCTGCTGGGACTGACAACAGTGATGCTTGTTGCCGGCAAGATCAAAAAAATCAGCCCCTGTAAGATGTTTGAAGAAGGGACCGATTAGAAGCAGAGGTCGCTAAAAAAGGTGTTTACAAAAAACGATCGCTGTGCTATTATGACCACAAGTCATGTGACTTGTGGTCATAATTACGCGGAAGGATAAAACAAATGCCAAAGAATACATTTTTTAACTTACCGGAAGAAAAGAAAGATAAAATTATCGCCGTCGCGATTGATGAATTTACGCAAAATCATTATGAAAAAGTAACCATCAATAAAATTGTCAAAAAAGCAGAAATTCCTAAAGGGAGTTTTTACCAATATTTTGAGAATAAAGATGATTTATACATTTTTTTGTTTGGTCAAATCGGAAATACTAAAAAGTGTCTGCTTGAGGAATCAAAAGAAAAAATTAATCAAATGGATTTTAAAGCGTTTGTTATTTTATTGCTTCAAGAGGGCAGTCGTTTTGAGCGTGAGGAGCTCAAAATTTTAGAATTAAAAAATAAGTTTATTAATGAATGCCCCCAAGAAGTTAGAAAGAAAATATTAAGTAACGAATTTCCTAAAAGCTATGAATTATTAACAGATGTGATCAAACGGTATATAAAAAAAGGAGAATTAAGAGAAAACGTCGATGTTGAAATGGCGGCTTATATCATTACCCAAGGGATGGTAAATAGCGAATTTTTTCTGACCAACCAAAGCACCGGGATTGAAACCTTCGGCGCGCGGATGTTGGAGGTTGTGATTGCCGGTTTAAAATAAAATTTAAAAAAGAGGAGGATGCGTGATGTTAACAAAACAGGATTTGGTGCGAAACGAAAAATACCTGAAATTAAATGAGGACGGCGCGTTTGTCATTGACAATGCGGATGATTTAGAAATTATTGATTTTCATACGCATATGTGCAATGCATTACCGTTAAAATACAGTGATCCCAATTCAAAAGGCAACAAACTGACTTATCCAACCCTGCCGGCCGTTGAAAAGATTGATTTTTCAGTGCCTTACTGGACCAAAGAAGAAACAAAGATTAATCGAAAAGGCCTGCTGCCGATCATCCGATATGGTTTAAATGCTTACGATGTTTTACAGGATATGATGAAAGGTGGAACTTATGACAATTGTTTTAAGTCACAAGAAGATAATCAGATCGGAATAAATGTTATTTTACCCTTGAGTACAAAAAAATGTGACTGTTCACCAGAGGCTTTAAAAATTGTCGCCGATCATCCCAATCGTTTTATAGCTTTTTGCTCGGTGCATCCCGATGATCCGGAGATGAAAGAAAAAATAGTCAGATACAAGGCGCTTGGGGCAAAAGGTTTTAAACTCAAAATATCGGATCTTGAGCTTAAAAATGATTTTACTTCGTTAATAACACTTTTTAAAACCTGTTATGAAGCCGAACTGCCGGTAATTCTTCATACCGGCGCGATTCCTGTAGATCAAGAGCGGACCTCCAAACTTTTATATAAATATTTAAAATCAACACGGGTAGAATTATTTGGCCGTCTGCTAGCCGAACTACCCAAAGATTTTGTTTTTATCTTTGGGCATAGCGGGATTTCCGAATATAAATTGGTGGCCGAGTATCTAAAAAAATATCCGGCAAGTTATGCCGAAGTATCAAGTCAATCGCAACAGAGCATCAGCTATTTAATTGCTGAAGTCGGAGCTCAAAGATTGTTGTTTGGCTCTGATTGGCCAGCATTACCGCAGGCAATCACACTTTCTCGCGTGCTGATGGCGACGGAAGATAACAAAACGGCAAGAGCGCAGATCTTAAGTAAAAACGCTAAAACGCTGCTGGATTTATAAGATAAGCACTAAAAACGATCAGGGCAAGAAGGTTTGGATAAAAAAAGATTAATCATTTAGATCATTCTGATATAATAAAAAAAAACGATTGAAATAAATGAAGGGATGGTGCTTAAAAGATGCCATTTGAAATTATCCGAAACGATCTTACCAAAATGTCAGTGGATATTATTGTCAATGCCGCCAATACGGCGCTAAAAATGGGCGGTGGGGTTTGCGGCGCGATTTTTGCCGCCGCCGGGGCAAAACAGCTCCAGGCTGAGTGCGATCGCATCGGTGGCTGTGCTGTCGGGGCAGCGGTTATCACCAGCGCTTACCAGCTGCCCGCCAAGAAAATCATTCATACCGTGGGGCCGATCTGGCAGGGCGGCGCTGCCAACGAGGCAGAACTGCTGCACAACGCCTATACTAATTCGCTAAAGTTGGCCCTGAAAGATAATTGCCGGACGATCGCTTTTCCATTGATTTCAGCGGGAATTTACGGTTATCCCAAAGATCAGGCGTTAAAGATTGCGGTAGCGGCGATTCGTGAATTTTTACACGCACATGAAATGATGGTATATCTGGTTGTTTTTGATAAAAAAGCTTTTGTCATGAGTGAAAAGCTTTTTTCGGATATTCAAAAATACATTGATGATCATTATGTGGATGAATACCTTGCAATTGCAGGAAAGCGCGTTCTTGAAGACGTAACCGGCAGTGATTTAAGCGAACCCAAAATGGTTTATCCGAGACCTCAAAGCCGCGCCATGACACCATCACCGCAAGCAACGGGGATTCGAAGTCTGGAAGATCTGCTCGGGCAATTAGATGATTCGTTTTCCGAAATGCTGATCCGGCTTATTGACGAAAAAGGGAAAACCGATGTCGAAACCTATAAAAAAGCCAATATTGACCGAAAATTATTTTCGAAGATTCGTAGTAAAAAAGATTATAATCCCAGTAAAGTTACGGCTATTGCGTTTGCCATCGCTTTGGAGTTGAGTTTAGACGAAGCCAGAGACTTGCTGGCTCGAGCCGGTTATGCGCTTTCACATAGCAATGCGTTTGATTTGATTATTGAGTATTTTATCAGTAATCAAAATTATAATATCGATGAAATCAATGAAGCCCTGTTTGCTTTTGATCAGGCGCTGCTAGGTGCGTAATTGTCGTTTTGAAAGCGACCAATGATCGGTCCAATCGTGTTATTCTTGGTTTATTAAAAAACGGAGGATAAGACAATGAAGAAAAACAAAGAAAAAATAATTAAAACCGAACTGGTTTTTATTTTGGACAAAAGCGGTTCAATGGCGGGGCTGGAAAGTGATACCATCGGTGGTTACAATGCGATGCTTAAAAAACAGCAGGCAGCGCCGGGCACAGTGAAGGTTACGACCGTACTTTTTGATGATGGCTATGAAGTGCTTCATGATCGTCTTGATATCCAGAGCATTACGCCTATTACCGAAAGCGAATATTATGTTGGTGGTTGTACGGCGTTGCTGGATGCGATCGGGAAAACAATCAATAAGATTGCCAATGCTCAGCGTCACACGCAGAAAGAACATCGATCTGATCAGGTCATTTTTGTGATTACTACCGATGGTCTGGAAAATGCCAGCCGCGAATACTCCGACAATCAGATCAAACAATTAATAGAACAGCAAAAAACCCGGGATCAGTGGGAATTTATTTTTCTGGGGGCTAATATTGATGCCATCGAAACGGCCGCCCGGTTTGGCATTAGCGCCGATCGCGCGGCTAATTACCACGCCGATGGGGCCGGAACGCGCTTAAACTACAAAGTGGTCAGTGACGCAGTTTGTGAGATGCGGGCCTGCAACGCGGTTCCGACTAACTGGAAAGATGAAATTGAGAGGGAGTATCAGCGGCGCGAAAAAAAGCTTGGAAAAAGCACCAGCAGGAGTTAAGCTTACGCCGGCTGATGCTTTTGGCATTTGAAACACGAGGTCATAAACGCTTTAAAAAGCTCCCAAAAGCAGGTGTTAAAGAGTGATTTTCTATTTTTAAGAATTGGTCAAGTAATTATTGCCTTTCAGGGAATTAAACGATATGATAATAAAATAAAAACGATAGAATGGAAAATGTTAAGTGAAATCCATGAATAAAAAGTATACGTGTATGAAAGAATTGGATATCTTTAATATTCTGACCGAAACGGAAAAAAATTCAGTTTATGACCTGGCCAAGGGATGCTTACTTAAAAAAGGTGACCGATTATTCAATCAGGGTGATGAAGGTGATAAGGTTTTTCTGATTCAAACCGGAAAAATAATGATCCAAAAATTCACCGAAGACGGTGCTAAGATCGTCATTGATATTTTGAAGGCCGGAGACTTGATTTGTGAGAATGTTATCTTTGAAGAGATCGATTACCCATTTAGCGGCGTTGCCTTGGAGGATAGTTATATCTGTGCCTGCTCAAAAAAAGAAATGGGTGTGCTAATTAAAGATCCGATTATCCTCGAAAAAATATTTTCAAGTATAACGAATAAAATGATGGATTATACTGAAAGGATAACAAATAGCGGACTAAAAGACGTCCAGAATAAGATATATAATACCTTAAAGCTGATCGCGGGACGTCATGGGCGAAAAACCGCTGACGGATTGGAGATTGATTGCTATTTAAGTCACGAAGATATTGGTTTTCTGGTCAATGCATCGCGGGTGACGGTGACCCGTTCGATCAATGCGCTAATTCAAATGGGAAAGCTTGAAAAAAGCAAACGCCATTATATTGTGCACTAGAAAAATGTAGCCTGTGATACTGAAAATACGGGAACTTGACGATATAATTTAACCAGAATACAATTCTGGAGGACAAGATGAAAAAATTAGTATGTGTAAGTGGATCACCGATTAAAAACAGCAATACCGATCGAATGTTAAAAAATATTGGCGATAATACGGGATGTGAATATGAGTTTATTAAATTGAGTGACAAGATGGTCCGGCCCTGTTTGGCATGCAAAGCATGTGTAACAACAAATAAGTGCATTCAGAATGATGATTTTCAAGAAATTAGCGAATTGATTTTAGCTGCGGATGCAGTTATTTTTGGAACATACACACCTTATGGCATGATTGATGCTTTTTCGAAAGCATTCTTTGAGCGGTTATGGTCAATGCGCCATATGAATAGTTTAAATAGCGGGAAGTTTGCGATTACCGTGGTAACATCACTGAATCGAGATGTGGCGGAACAGGTTAATCGAGAAATTGCAATGGAAATGGTGATGGAAGGGTTTGTGTTGCTGGATCAGTTAGTTATTAATGGCAGCGTTCCATGTTTAAGTTGTGGTTATGGCGATGGCTGTCAGAATTCGTTTGCCCGGATGCAAGTTGGCGAAAAAGGACTCGTTGCCGACACCAATTGTTTTGATGTTGAAAACCAGCGTGTTTTCGAAAAAGGTTCGGAATTAGGAAAAATATTGGGAAGCTACCTGAAAGACGAACAATTATTTGATCGCGAAAAGCACCAGAAGAATATCGCCGCAATGATGGAAACGATGATGCCGATGATGGATAAGGGGATTCGGCAATGGCGGGAAGAAGAACTGGCCAAGGTCAATAGGCATACCAAAACCAGTTGATTGGCTTTAAACCGCGGAGTATGGTCAGTTAGGAAATTTGTAAAATTGGCTGGGAATTGTTCAAACGAAAGCAAATAAAAAAGATGAAAGTACGTGTTATTGTACCTTCATCTTTTTTTTAATTCCAGTGAATCGCCCGGTTTTCGGTCGCCAGGGCGGCCTCTTTAATGGCTTCACCAACAGTGGGATGAGCATGGATGGTTGATATAATTTCTTCGACCGTGGATTCGAGTCGCAAGGCCAGCGCACCTTCGGTAATCAGGTCGGTGGCTCGCGGCCCTAAAATATGAACCCCCACGATTTCTTTGTATTTTTTATCACTGATGATCTTGACCATCCCCTCGGTATCGCCCATAATCAGCGATTTGCCATTGGCAGCCAGAGGGAAGCGACCAATTGAATAATCTTTTTCATGACCGCGGAGGGCTTCCTGGGTTAAACCAACACCAGCAAATTCAGGGCTGGTATAAACACAGGAAGGATTCGTTTTTTCATCATAAATGGCCGGATGATCCATGGCGTTTTCCGCAGCAACTTCCCCTTGCTGGGAGGCAACATGAGCCAGCATCGTTTTCCCCAGACAATCGCCAATAGCAAAAATATGATTGACGTTGGTCTGCATTTTAGCGTTGACAACAATTCCTTTTTTATCGCTTTTGATGGTGGTGTTTTCCAGTGCTAATGTTGATAATTCAGCTTTGCGGCCGATTGCGACGAGGACTTTAGCACCAATAATATCACGGGTGACGGCGTCGGTTTTAACCTGGAGTTTCATTTGCTCACCGGCGGTCGCAATTGATAATACCTGAGTATCGGTTAAAATGTCAATACCATCGCGAATCAGTTTTTTTCGCAACATATCCGCCAGTTCGCCGTCCATCAGCGGGAGGATGCCCGGTTGCATTTCGATAATCGTGACTTTGGTTCCAAATTGATTATAAACGGATGCCATCTCCACACCAATGACACCGCCGCCAATAATTAACAGGCTTTCAGGAACATGATCCAGCGATAAGGCCGCCGTTGAATCGAGACAATTAGGATGATTGATTCCCGGAATTGGTGGCAGGGCTGGCACCGAACCGCTGGCGATAATGATTTTGTCGGGGCGTAATTCTTTTGTCTGGCCTGCCGTATCAGTGATTAATAAGGTCGTATCATCGATAAATTGAGCGTTACCAGCGATAACAGTGACACCGTTTGTTTTAAGCAAACCGTTAACGCCACCGGATAATCTGGTGCTGATTTTATCTTTATTTTTTTGAACTTGTTTCCAATCATAACTCACTTCCGGAATGATCAAACCGATTTTGGCACTGTTTTTGGCTTCACTTAACACCTCGGCAGAATGAAGCAGCGCTTTAGTCGGGATGCATCCGACATTTAAGCAGGTGCCACCCAGCTTGGCTTTTTCGATGAGACTGACTTGAGCACCCAATTGAGCCGCCCGAATAGCTGCCACGTAGCCGCCGGGACCGCCGCCGATGATTGCAATATGTTTCATGATTTTACCTTCTTTCACAGGGTTTAAACCGATAATAAAGCCGGATTTTCGAGATATTCGGCCAAACGTTGCAGGAACTGAGCAGCTAAAGCCCCGTCAATGATGCGGTGGTCAGCGGTGAGACTCAGGTTCATAATAGGACGAATGACGATCTGAGAATCAATCACAACGGGCGTATCAACCATCGCATCAATGCCCAGAATAGCTAATTCCGGTTGATTGATGATCGGTGAAAAAGAGGTAATACCATAAGCGCCCAGGTTTGACAGGGTAAAGGTTCCTCCGGTCAGATCATCCATATTGGTGTGGCCGGCTTTAGCTTCGGCAATCAGTTGTTCGGTTTCTTGGGCAATTTGTGAAAGTGATTTAAGGTCGCAGTTTTTTACATTGGGAACCAGCAGACCGGAATCTAAACCGATGGCCAAGCCAATATGAACATGGGGATGAAGAATCAGGGTATTGTCAACCAGGCTGCCGTTAATATGCGGAAACTCCAACAAGGTTTGGGCACAGATTTTCATCATAATGTGGTTGAAGGTCAGTTTGAGACCGCGTTTGTTAAATTCCGGTTTTAATTTGCTGCGGAATTCTTTTAGTGCCGTGGCATCGACCGGGCGGGTATAGGTAACCCGTGGTGAGGTGCTCCAACTTTCGCTCATGCGTTTTGCAATGGTTTTGCGCATGCCTTTAAGAACAATTGATTCCGGGGCGGCTTCAGTTGAATGAGCGCCGCTTAATAAAGGTTCAACATCTTTTTTCATGATGCGACCATCACGGTTTATGGTCGTCAAATCGATGCCTTCGGCGGCAGCCATTTTTTTAGCAACCGGAGAAACGGTCAAGTTGTCAGTGGTTTGGCTGGCAGGGGTGTAGTTTTTAACATCGTCAACGGTGATGCTGCCGTTGTTGCCAGTGCCAATCACTAATTGCAGGTCGAGCCCTTTTTCTTTGGCCAGTTTTTTGGCTAAAGGCGAGGCTTTAACGCGGCCATCGGTTGCGTTGCCAGCCGTGGTAGCGGTGGTTGCAGGTGTAGTGGAAACGGGTTCATCGGTTTTTGCTTCACAAGTGGGCGCATCAGATAATAACCCGGAAATATCCTCATTGGCTTCACCAACAATGGCAATCGGTTCCAGACAAGGGATTTCAGAACCTTCGGCGGCAATAATTTTTAATAACACCCCGGAGCGCGGGGATTCAAATTCATTGGTTAACTTATCGGTTTCGATTTCACATAAAATATCACCTTCAGAAATGCTATCACCAACGGCGACATTCCAACTGGCAATGGTGCCTTCTGTCATTGTCAGCCCAAACTTGGGCATAACGATTAATTGTGCCATAATAACCTCCGTATTTTCTTAATTTAACAATAATTTTTATTAAGCCAGGACTTCCTTAACGGCATTGTAGATATCGACGTCATTAGGAAGGACATAATTTTCCAGGTTAGGAGCAAAGGGAATCGGGGTATCCAAGGCGTTAACCCGTTTGATTGGGGCATCCAGATTGAAGAAACAGGATTCCGAAATGATGGCCGCTAATTCGCCGGCAAAACTTCCACGTTTGACTTCTTCGGTAGCAATAACGACCCGGGTTGTTTTCTCGATCGATTTAAAGATCATCTCCTTATCCAGTGGATAAAGCGTACGAGGATCAATCACTTCAACCGAGATCCCTTCTTTTTCTAATTTAGCAGCGGCTTTAAGGGCATCATGAACCATTTTGCCGGTGGCAACAACGGTAATGTCCGTCCCTTCGCGTTTGATGTCGCCGACACCTAACTTAATGGGGGTAATCACATCATCAACGTCACCTTTCATCCCGTACATTGCCTTATGTTCAATATACATAACCGGATCATCGTCATCGACGGCACTGAGCATCAGGCCGATGGCATCTTGCGGGGTTGAGGGGAAAACAACTTTTAAACCAGGGACATGTGTTACCCAAGCTTCTAAGGACTGCGAATGTTGGGCAGCGGCGCTCACACCGCCGCCGCCAGGCAGTCGGACCACCATGGGGACAGAAATGTTGCCACCGAACATGTAACGCATTTTGGCCGCCTGGTTAACCAGCTGATCCATGCCAACGGTTAAGAAATCAATAAACATCAGCTCGGCAATCGGGCGTAATCCGGTGGCGGCGGAACCCACGGCACAACCAATGATGACTCCTTCGGAGATCGGAGTATCACGGACTCGTTTATCGCCAAATTCATCAATAAGACCGGTAGTAACGCCGAAACAGCCGCCATAGGCGCCGACATCTTCACCGAGAATATAAACATTTTCATTTTCTAGCATTTTTATGCGCATTCCCTCGCGAATGGCTTCACCATATGTCATTTTTTTCATCTTTGTCGAACCTCCTCAACAATATCAAAATAAATATCTTTAACCGCACTGGATAATTCTGGATAAGCACTGGCATTGGCAAACTCGATGGCTTCAGCAATTTCGGCAATGACTAATTCCTGCAGCTCTTCTAATTCTGATGCGGTAACAATTTCACCATCAAGCAGATATTTTTCAATCTGAATCATCGGGTCTTTTTTCATCCAGAAGGCTTGTTCTTCGGTGGGTTTATATTTTCCGGCATCGCCTTCAAAATGACCACGGTGACGGTAGGTTTTACATTCGATCAGGGTTGGACCTTGACCGCTGCGCGCCCGTTTGACGGCTTCCAAAGCGGTTTCGTAAACGGCGACGACATTATTGCCATCCACTGAAATGCCGGGAATATTATAAGCCGCACCACGTTCGGCAATATCTTTAATCGCTTGATGGCGAGATTGGCTCATTGAGATACCGTAACCATTGTTTTCACAAACAAAGATAACCGGAAGTTTCCAGATGCTGGCCAGATTCATTGACTCATGGAAGGTGCCCTGATTAGTTGAGGCATCACCAAAGAAGCAAACGCAGACTTGATCGGTGCCGCGATATTGAGCACTGAGACCGGCTCCAACGGAGATGTTATGTCCGGCCCCAACAATCCCATTGGCCCCCAATATTCCTTTGGTGGCATCGGCGATATGCATGGAGCCGCCTTTACCTTTACAATAACCGGTTTCTTTTCCAAAAAGTTCAGCCATCATATATTTGAGATCACCGCCTTTGGCAATGATGTGCCCATGGCCACGATGGGTACTCGTGATATAATCACTATCTTTGAGCGCTTGGCAGACACCGGTGGCAACAGCTTCTTCACCTAAATATAAGTGAACAAAACCGGGAATTGAACCCTCGGCAAAAAGGTTCATGGCTTTTGTTTCAAATTCCCTGATCCGTTTCATGCGGATGTACATGTCTTTGATAATCGCTTTATCAAGTTTCATAAGTTAAATGTTCTCCTTTTTTCAAATTATCCAAAGATTTTAGATGCTTTTACTTATAACAAGAACCATGCCAACTTTTAAATTTATCGAAAAAATTATTAAGATGGCGAAATGAAAGGATTTCAAACAGGAACTCAAGTATTAATTAAAAAAAAGATACGCCAGATTTCTCTAACGTATCTTATAATTGAGAATTGTTTGTCTCAAAAATGCGAAAAATCTCACATTTGAGACGAACAACGATAATTTTTGATATCGATTTTATATTTTTTTATTTTTCGGTAAAGTGAAGCCCGGCTGAGGCCCATTATTTCGGCTGAGGCCTCCACACTGCCATGGGTTTGTTTTAATATTTTTTCGAGATTGCTTTTGACCAGATCATCAAGCGAGGGGTTATGCGTAAGCGGCAGAACGTTGCTGACGGGAGTGTTTTTTTGTTTCGATAAGGGCAGATAATCCTTGGTAATAACGGCTTCGGTGCACAGGTAAAAAGTTCGTTCAACAAAATTTTGGAGTTCGCGGACATTTCCGGGCCAGTGATGAAATTTAAGGCCTTCGAGAAAATCAGGCGCGAAAGTTTTGGCATGTTCAGGATATTCGAGGTTGAGACGATCGAGAAAATAGCAAGCCGTCCAGAGAATATCATCGCCACGCACCCGCAGCGGCGGAATATGGAGGTAAATAACATTTAAACGGAAATACAAGTCTTCGCGAAAGTTTTTGTTTTGGACTTCTTGTTCGAGATTTCGATTGGTCGCAACAATGATCCGGATGTTTAACTTCCGTTCGCTTTGGCTGCCAATTCGGGAAACGGAGTAGGTTTCCACAACCCGCAGAAGTTTGGCCTGGATTTCCAATGGGAGTTCACCAATCTCATCCAGAAAAATAGTGCCACCTTCGGCCAGTTCAAATTTACCGGGTTTTCCTTCGTTTAAGGCACCGGTGAAGGCACCTTTAACATAACCGAATAATTCGCTTTCAACGAGGTCTCGGGGCAGACAGGCACAGTTGACAACAATAAAAGGACCGGCAGAAAAGTGACTGGCTTTATGAATGGCATGGGCAAACATTTCTTTGCCCGTGCCACTTTCGCCTTCAATGAGAATACATTTTTTAAAGCGGGCCATTTTTTCAGCGGTTTTAATAATAATTTTCATTTCGGCATTTTGGGTGATGATGTCATCAAAGGTGTAACTGGCAACATTTCCACTAACTCGGTTAACGGCAGTATGAAGGTGTTTGATTTCCCGGATACCAATCGAATAACCTTGGATTTTATCATTTTCCAGAATTCTGGAAATATTGGCGCTGCAGGGAATTTTTTGATTTCCGATAAAAGCGGTGACATCAGTGTAATAGCGGGTTGATTCTCCGGGATTCCAGGATTCATCAGAAACATCCATTTTTTTAAAGATGTTGTTAAAACCAATGGCATTAAATTGATCCATATTCAGGTGCAGAACCTTCTGAGCACCATAATTCATCCATTGCAGGTTAAGATTTTCATCGGTTACAAAAATGCCATCTTCGGTGCTGTTTAGGGAAGCATTCATGGAGCGGTAGGTATGCGACAAAGCCAGTTCATTTTCGATGCTGTAAGCCGCGGCAACGACAATTCCCAGGGTGTGGGAATGAAGTTTGCGGCTTTCACCGGACATGTTCAGGCAGCCAATGACTTCCCCTTTAACATTATGGATGGTGGTTGCGGAACACGTCCAGGTGTGATGCGAAATGCAGTAATGTTCAGCCCCGACCACATGAACCGGAGCATCCTCATCAAGGGCCAGACCAATCGCATTGGTACCGACGGCGTCTGTTGTCCAGACAGTGCCTTTTAGAAATCTTAGTTCCGAAGCACGCATGCTGACGATCTCATCACCGATGGTATCCAGCAAGATCCCGTTTTTATCGGTTAGAACTAAGACAAAATGTGACGATAAAACAATCTCATAGAGGTTTTGCATAATCGGTCTGGCAATTTTCAGGAGCTCCTGATTTTTTTCCAGAATTTGCTCGATTTGAGCCGTGTCAATGGCGGCGCCTTTACCTTCATTGACATCAATGCCTTGCTTTTTACAATATGACCAGGAATGTTGGATAATCGGGCGGGTATTTTCATCCAAAATGTCGTGATCCAGATAGTTTTTCCAGTTATCGGCAAGTTTTTTTAAATTAGGTTCCATGATAGTGATCCTTTCTAAAAAAAGAATACGGCAATCCAGAAATAGGGGTCGTTCAGATTGATAAATGAACAGAAGTCGCAAAAATCAGATCATCAGCAAAGATCGATCGTTTGAGAACAGTTGTTTTTCGCAAATATTAATTATTTACATTATAACGAAATTATGAAATTAAATCAAAAAAATAAAATAGCTGAAAATTGGAGCCGTTTTTTACAGCGGATGCGAAACAAATGGATGAATCATATTGGCGAAAAATAAGGGGTGTGGTATAGTAATTAAAGGCAACGAATCAGCCGGAATGATTAAAAAACGATAGTTGAGGAGGAAATGATGGACATCATTATGAGACCGTTAGGTCAAGCAGAATTGAAACAGGCAACCGAAATTTGGAATGTGATTGTCGCAGAAGCAAACAGTTTTCCCGGCGATGGAATCCTGACGGAAAAAGAAGCGGGGGCAATGTTTGCCCAACAAACAGCAACGATTTGTGCCCTTAACAATGATGAGGTTGTTGGTCTTTACATCCTTCATCCCAATAATATTGGAAGGTGCGGGCATATCGCGAATGCTTCATTTGGCGTTAAAACAGAATATCGCGGGCAAGGTATTGGGCGTTTATTGGTTGAAGATTGTTTAATAAAAAGTAAGCAAAATGCGTTTAAAGGATTGCAATTTAATGCCGTAGTCACGACCAATTACGCGGCAATTACACTTTATTTAAAACTGGGATTTAAAATCATTGGAACCATTAAAGATGGCTATCGGTTAAACGATGATCGTTATGTGGATACCCTTATTTTTTTGAAAAGCTGGTAGATGAATGGCGATTTCGGGTTTTAACAGAACCGATGAAGACGGAAAGGAGTTGGTGATAATCGAACTATTGGAATTAGAAAAAAAGCGCTTTAATGAAATTTATAAACTGATGGAAGCGTCGTTTCCCAAAGAAGAACTGCGAACTTATGAGCAGGCCTGGGCACAATTAGAAAAGCCCGATTATCAAATATTGGTTTCGAAAAACGAAAGTAATAAAATAAGCGCTTTTATCGCAACCTGGGATTTAGGGTCATTTATTTTTCTCGAACATCTTGCCGTCGATCAGGAAACACGCGGACAAGGGTTTGGAACAAAACTCATGACAGCTTATTTAGCGGAGGTAAAAAAACCGGTAATTATTGAAGTCGAGGATGAAGAAACCGAAATTGCTAAAAGGCGGGTTGGCTTTTATCAACGTTTGGGTTTTCACTTGTCCGAATTTGGTTATAATCAACCGATCATGAGAGGGGATGCACACAAAAAAATACCGCTTCGTATCATGGCTTTTCCGGAGGTGATTTCCGAGGACTTTTTTGACGTATTTAAAAAACAGGTCTTTACCAAAATATATCGGACATCATCAGTATTATAAGCAAAAAAGATGGCGCACCAAGTTTAGTGAACCATCTTTTTTGCTTATGATGAGTTAGCGGTTATCAATGAAGAGTAACCTTGTTTTTGCCATTGCTTTTTGACTGATAAAGAGCATTATCGGCCCGGCGAATAATCGAATCTTCGGTATCAATATCAATCGCCTGGGTGACACCGATACTAACGGTAACATTAAATTCGAGAAGCAGAGGATCGTTGGCGATTTGAGTTCTTAAGGCTTCAAGTTTTTCAGTCGCTTGAACGCCATCCAGATAGATAATACCGCTGAATTCGTCACCGCCCCATCGGGTGATCAGATGATTGTTAAGAAATTTTTTGCAAAGGGTCATGACATGTTTTAAGATTTCATCACCCTGCAAATGCCCATGAGTATCATTAACGTCTTTAAAATGATCGAGATCCATCAAGAATACCGACCAGGGCTGATCGTTATTTTGAGCGAAAATGGATTTTAAATTTTGATCGAAATCTTTTCGATTGGATAGGATTCCCAAGTTATCCAGTAAGGCAATTTTTTTCATTAGGGTATTATGTTTTTTTAAGATTTTCTGGACAATCAAAAGCACCGATGCCAGGACTAAAACGACAATAAATAAATCATAATACAATTGTTTATTAAAGGATTGGGCTAACGCCGAGGTGTCTTTTCGAATAATCAGATACCAGTTGAGTTCATCGATGTAATGACTAATGATATATTGCTGATTATATAAGTTAGCATTTTTAAAAAAATTAAGGGTATTTGTTTTATCATAGAGCGATGAACCCATCTCGGTATAAAGCGCAAGATCGTTGATGTTTTCATTTTCGATTAAGTCGGGATTGGTATGGGCTTGAACCAGGCCATTTTGATCAACCAGAAAGGCTTCCAGATGATAGTCATTTTCGAATTTTTTGAGAAGTTCCTGAACATAGGTCATTTCGATACCGACACCGGCGACACCCATTAGATTGCCCTGAGCATCCAATATTTTACAATTGATAAAAATGGTCAAACGTTGATGATCGACTTCATCCTGATCGACATCAAGGGCATAAAGTTTATCTTGGTTAATAAAATTATAATACCATTGGTCGTGTTCATCCTGAGGATTAATCGTTTTGAACAAGCCGTTGTAATGATAATAATCAAGTGATTTTGCGGAAATTAAAAAAACCGAATGATAATTATATTTGTTGCGAATGCCTTCTAGATAGGCAATAATATCTTGATTTTGCGCCGTTCCTTCTTGTGCAAGCCACTGTTTGACAAAACTGTCGTTAGCCATCGTCAGACTCACAAAAATCGGTTTGGTCAGTTCGTTATTGATTTCCGAATAAATATTGGTAGATGTCAGTTTAGAAATATTAAGGACATCATCTTTAATGATTTTACTATAAGTTATAAAACTAAAGCACACAATGGCAACGATACCGATCAGTATGATCAGCGAAATGAGTAAGCCGGCTTTATTTCGTTGTTTCATAGTTACCTCGTCAGTGACCGTATTTAAAGTCTTTTTTTACCATGAAAAAGAGGTTTTGTCAATATTCATTGATAAAACCCCTCAGGCTGTTGGTACTTTTCTTATTAAATCGTCAGATCAATATGTTGAATTGTTCCGGCCGACCCGTTTTCATTGAGATAAATTCCGGTTTGTTGCAACTGACCGTTGGTTTGGTTATTTTCACCTTTTAGGGCAAAACTGGTGTCGACATTGCCGAGGTAAATGGCACCAATACCTTTTTGGCCCAAGGCCATCAAGACGTCTTTACCAGTCGAATCTTTGGACCAGATCTGGAGTTTATCATAAATAGCATCATTTTCGTCGATCCAGTTATTGCCATCGGAATCATAAGTGGCTAAATCGGCAAAACCATTGCCGCTTTGCGGTCCAAATAATTCACTGCCATCATTGATGGTACCGTCATTATTTAAATCAAGGGCCAGAAAGCCACTACCGGGGCCGACAAAGGAAATTTGATCCATGGTGCCATTAGCATCAATATCAAAGCTGTATTTTTTATCGGTAACTGAAGCTGTGGCGGTGCCAAAATTAATAACTAAGGGATCAATCATAACCGGTTTGGGACTGGCCTGAATGTGGAGATCAGATTGAGACATAAACTCCCGACTGAGGTTTAGTTGCAAATCGATATTGATTTCTCGGCCATCGGCGGTTTTTACAGACGCCTGGGTTTTAAATGCGGTGCTTTGAGATTCATAGTGAGTGACGCTGCGGTTGTATTCAAAGCCTAATCCCGAAGAGCTCTGAAGTGAATTGCCTGAAACCGCAGTAAGCGCTAACGGGGTATCCGGGATATTTTGGATCGTGCTTGATGCATTAGGATCACTGGTGAGAACCTGAGTATTGGCATTTTGAAGCGCGTTTTTTGTGCTATAGGCATTTCTAATCGCCAGATTCATGTTTGAGTTGTGTCGAGGAATTGTTTTTGGCATTACGAATCGAATTTTTTTTCCGGTTAAGGCTTCAATCATCTGCTGTAATAAAGTAAGTTGTTGTTCTTGCTTGCTGCTTAAAGAGGGCGTATCCTCGCTTGAAGTCGTTGTTATCGGGGTTGTATTTAATTGCAGACTTTTTGCTTGTTCAGATAGATCGAGGGTATCCAAACTCTTGACCGTAGTAATGGTATTTCGGCCAGCCCCCCAGACGCGCAGAGATTCTTCGGATTTGGTTGATTCTTTATAGCTATTTTGGCTTGTCATTGAAACGGTTGAACTTTCGATTTTCATAAATCCACCTCCATGTTTTATGAAATGATTGATTGTGACCAAAAAAGACACAATCGGTTAACATTATTATCGGCAGATCATAAAAAAAGATAAGTGCTAAGTTAAATAAATCGGATTAACTTTCAGTTCTAAAAATCACGTCTTTGCCTTCGATAATGAGATTTGTTGTTCGTAAGGCACACATTTTCCCGCACATTGAACAGCTATGCTCTTCCTCGGGTGGGGTGCTCTCGAAATAGGTTTTGGCTTTTTCACCGTCGATGGCTAATTTAAACATCGTATCCCAATCAATTTGGCGGCGAGCATCGGACATTTTATTATCCCAATCTCGGGCATTGGGGATACCTTTGGCAATATCGGCAGCATGGGCGGCAATTTTTGTGGCAATAATTCCATCTTTAACATCATTAATATCGGGCAGACGCAAATGCTCGGCCGGGGTTACATAACAAAGGAAATCGGCGCCGTTAGCTGCGGAAATAGCGCCACCGATCGCGGCCGTGATATGGTCATAACCGGGGGCGACGTCGGTTACTAAGGGGCCTAAGACATAAAATGGGGCATTGTGGCAGAGCTTTTTCTGCAAAATCATATTAGCAGCAATTTCATCCATGCTCATATGGCCAGGGCCTTCAACCATCACCTGAACATCTTTGGCCCAGGCCCGTTTGGTCAGGTGACCCAACTCAATTAATTCACTAAGTTGAGAAGCGTCGGAACTGTCGTCAAGGCAACCGGGTCTTAAGGCATCGCCAAGGCTGATCGTAACATCAAATTCTCGCAGAATATCCAGAAAGTCATCATAATATTCATAAAAGGGATTTTCATTGCCAGTCATTTCCATCCATGCAAAAAGGAGGGAACCACCGCGGGAGACAATATTTGTCCGGCGCCCATCACGTTTGAAGGTTTCGGCAGCGCGGCGGTTAATTCCGGCATGGATGGTCATAAAATCGACACCTTCTTCGGCATGAGCCCGAACGACCCGCATAAAATCTTCGGGGGTGATATCCAGGAGATCTTTTTCTAAATAACCGATGGCATCATACATCGGAACGGTGCCAATCATGGCCGGGGACAGTTCAATGAGTTGTTTTCTGAAAGTATTGGTTTTTCCGTAATTGCTTAAATCCATAATCGCTTCAGCACCGAATTTTAGGGAAAGCTTGACTTTTTCGAGTTCAGTTTCATAATTTTTACAATCGCCGGAGACGCCCAGGTTGACGTTGATTTTAGTTTTTAGACCCGTCCCGACACCTTCGGCGGATAAGGACTGGTGGTTAATGTTAGCCGGAATGGCGACTTGACCGCAGGCGACTAGATGGATAAGTTTGTTGACATCTAAATTTTCTTTTTGGGCGACGGTTTTCATGGCCGGCGTGATAATTCCTTTTTTGGCAGCTTCCATTTGAGTTTTGTAATTTTTCATGAGGGTTTCCTTTCCAGTTAGATCAGTGCGGCAAGCTTAAAGTTATTTTGGGTTACGATTAAACGATAGATCGGGTTATTTAGTATTTTTCATAACAAAAAAAGTGCTCTCCTATTTATTTAGGAAAGCACTGAAAGTACTTGATTAAAAATTAGCCGAAACGCTTAGCTTCCCTACGTTAGTATTAACTAACAGGTTCAAAGGGTCAGGTTTTAACCTTCTCAACTAATAAGTCCCCCCGCAAATCAATATTTAATTGTCAGTATTATACCATGTCAAATCAAAATGTCAAGGTGAAAGAAGGGCGTTTTTAGTAAAAGTCTACTTTAGTGAGATCGCTTCAAGGACATCTTTGGGATGGCGGTTTATCAATTGATGATCATTTTTATAAAGAATCAGTTCTTCCAATAAACGATGGAAGGTAATTTCTTTAAGCGGTTTTCCAAACAAATAACCTTGAATACAGTCACAATGTTGTTCTTTGAGATAGTCAAACTGCGTATTGGTTTCAACCCCTTTGGCAAGAACGGACATATTCATCGAGTGGCCAAGCGAAACCATCGAAGCCACGGGATGATTACTGACCTCGGAATTATCAATATCATCGATAAAAACCTTATTGATTTTAATGGTATCGATCGGGAGTTTCTGTAGTTTGTTCAAATAGCTGATACTATTACCAAAATCATCAAGAGCGATTTGGATATCGAGTTCTTTGAGTTTTTTTAGAATATCGGTTAGTTGAGCCATTGGGGTTTTAAAGATCGACTCTGAGATTTCAAATTCAAGATTTTTTCCCGAAACCCCGGTGTTATTCAGGATGTTTTTTACCATCGGAAAAAAGGTTGGGTCCATGAGTTCGATCGATGAGATGTTAACCGACATGATGATATTATGAGGATAGAGATTTTGTATTTTTTTATATTTTTCACAAGCTTCGGTTAAAATCCATTGGCCAAAAAGGATCATTAAGCCTTTTTTTTCGGCAATTGGAATAAATTGGGCCGGATTGACGTTTCCTAATATCGGCGAATACCAGCGGGTTAATACTTCAAATCCCCGCAATTTTTTTGAGGATGCGAAATATTGTGGTTGAAATACCAGATAAAACTCTTCATTTTCGAGTGCTAAATTAAAATGAGCGTCAAAATCCGTTTTCTCAGGAAGATCCGTAAGGGTATGGTTATTATAAAATTCAAACCCAATCTCTTTATGGTCTTTAGCCAGATACATCGCTTTATCGGCACAATTTAAAAGTTCAGCGGAAGTACTGCCATCTTGCGGGTATAATGAAATACCAAAACTTGCGCAGACTGAAAGCGGTTGATTTTCGATCAGCAGATCTTTGCTTAAAAGCTGACGTAATTCATTAATATAAGAAGCAATATTTTCGTTAGAAAGCGGACGTTTGATAATTAAGGCGAATTCATCGCCGCCCAGTCGACCCAACATATCTTTAGGATGAATAGCAGCTTGCAGTTTTTGGGCAATGGCTTGGAGCAAAAGATCGCCAATGCGATGACCTTGGGTATCATTAACCTGCTTAAAATTATCCAGATCAATAAAAGCAACGGCAAAATGAACATCCGGTTCTTCGGTCGATGTGATTAATTGATCTAAACGGTTAATCAGCATTTTACGGTTGGGTAATTCGGTGAGCATATCGATATAAGCCAGATAGCTAAGTTGTTCTTCGTTTTCTTTAATAATTTGATTATAGGCAATAAGGAGTTTGTTTTGTTCTTCCATCTCGATTTGAGTCGCTAGTAATTTCTGGTTGAGGTCGGCCAGATCTTCATTTTTGGCGATTATTTCAGCAAGTTTTTTGTTGTAGTTAATAAGAAATAAATGAATAATCAAAATGATGATAATGGTGCTCAGGGGAACCAGAATATTCACCGTAGGGGAAGTATTACTCTGGATAAAGTGTGAAAAAAAAGGACTTAAGAAAAGGAATACATTTAAAAAAATAGCGACCAGATAACCGCTTTTATTGCCACCGCGGATGGTGATAAAAAGTGAAAGTAAAATTTGGATATGCGAAAATAAGTGAACGATATTTTCGGGAAAATAAAAATACAGTTGTGCTAAATAAATTCCCCCAAAAATAAGACTGCAAAATAAAGTGACAAAAAAGGGAATATCAGCACGTTGGATGAAATGTTTTATGTTATTATAATCGTAACTTGAAATTTCCTTGTTATGCTTACTCTGCATGAGTATACCTCTTCTTAATAGATTTGAAGTGATAAAATTAAAAGGGAAGAAATTTATGTAAAAAGGATTGTCATTTTTGGGTAATTCTTGTTATGATAAGTTTGGATACAACCAAACTTAATTATAACAGTCCAGTCGCTTTGAAGCAATAAAAGGATGAATTATTTTGGCGTATTATGAGATTTTTTGAGATCAATTGGTGATGTTGGTATTTATCATAGAGCAGAATCGATTGAAACAGTAATTGGATGATGCGCAGTTCGTTTGCAATTGCTTAAGAGATACTAAATAAAAGGAGGATATCAGGATGAACGAGATGATTCAATTAGGGGCCTTGGCCCCAGATTTCAAGTTAATGGATCAAGATGGAGAAATCGTTACATTGAAGGAATTTAAAGGTAAAAAGGTATTATTATCATGGCATCCATTGGCATGGACGTCAGTATGTACAGACCAGATGCGGGCACTGGATCGTAACTTTGGCCGATTTGAGGAGCGAAATACGATCCCATTAGGTTTTAGTGTCGATCCTCAGCCAGGCAAATCAGTATGGGCGAAAGCATTGGCGTTAAAACAGTTAAAAATACTTTCTGACTTCAATCCACTGGGTGAAGTGGCCAAAGCTTATGGCATTTTTAGTCAAGAATATGGCGCTTCGAAAAGAGCAAATATTCTGATTAATGAAACCGGGATCGTGATTTGGACAAAAAAATATGAAATCCATACCCTGCCGGATGTGGAAGAAGTATTGGGTAAACTTAAATAACTAATCGCAAGTGAGTGGACAACTGAAGAAAAATCGTTGGGGTTATCATAATATTCCGGTAGTGATATTTTTGATAGCCCCATTTGTTTTGAGGGTTATTTGGGATCAGTCGAACTAATGGGTGTCTAGTAATCGTTTATTATGATAGCCGAACGAAAGGAAAAGATAAAATGATCAAACAGGCATTTTTTCAAGGGCAAAATAAAAAAGGACGCTATTTTGAAGGCTGGTATTTTAAATGTATCAGTGCAGATCGAAAACATGCGATTGCCATTATTCCGGGAATGGCCATTGATCCACAAGGAAAAAAACAGGCATTTATTCAGGTAATCAATGCCGTCAATGGGAAAACCTGGTATCATCATTTTCCTTATTTGGAATTCAATGCTAAGTTGGATCAGTTTTATGTGGAAATTGAGAATAATAGCTTTAATGCTGGCGGTTTGTCTGTAAACATTGATACTGCGGAAGGGGCAATAAAAGGACAGTTAACTTTTGATCATTGCCAACCTTTTCCAACCGGCCGAAAGAATCCGGGAATAATGGGGCCTTTCGGGATCTTGCCGTTGATGGAATGCTATCACGCGATTATTCATCTGTATCATGAAATAAAGGGCGATATTGTATTGGATGGTGAGATCCTGGATTTTAATGGCGGCGTTGGTTATATTGAAAAAGATTATGGCCGATCGTTTCCCAAAACCTATCTTTGGTTGCAGGCCAGCCATTTTGAAAACCGAAACGCCGCCTTTGTTTTTTCACGAGCGAATATTCCTTTTTTAGGGAGGGAATTTCTGGGATTTTTTGCATATTTCACTGATTTTCAAGGGGTAACAGTGCGTTTTGCGACCTATAACCACTCTCGTTTGGTAACGTGGGAAGTGGATAAGGAAAAAGGAATCTGTAACGGAGAATTGAAAGGTCCGGCCGGGAAACTGGCTTTTAGAGCTCAGATGAACGGTGGAGGAAAACTCCGGGCGCCGGTGGATGGCTTGATGAATCGGGAGATCATCGAGAGCATCACGGCGGAAGTGTGGTTGCGGTTAACAAATCCTCAAGGGGAAGTGCTGTTTGAAAGTTTAAGCCATGAAGCCGGGATGGAAATATGTTTGGATTAGAGGCTGTGGCGAATAAAGAATTTTAACCAAGGAAACAAAGGGAATAAAAATAATTAGCGGTAGTCGCTAAAATAGTTGGGAGCGACGTCTTTTAAAGAAGTGTTTGGATTTGTTGCTTAAGAGAAGATGGAACTGTGGAAAAATCTTCCAGTTATCCACAAAGTATGTGGATAACCGGGAAAACTGTGGATTAAATCTAAACATTAAACCGATTGAAAGCCTGGATAACTGGATAGAATGGGACTTTTAAATGGTCCGAAAAAATTTTTTCAAGCAGTTATTATGGCTTTAAACCGGGATTTAACTCCTTAGTTTAGAAGGATAGCGTGCCAGTATTTAAGCGGGTTATAAAATCGTACGAATACTTATCTACAATTGTTAACAAAATCAACATAATTGTGGATAAGTATTGGTCTTGAATCGGAAAGATTAAGATCGGGAAATCATTATTTAAAAGAAAACCAGGCAATTAAGACGATATTGTGAATGGTGTTAACAATTTTACAATAGCCCCAGTTAAAGCAAGGAGAAGATCATGCATAAATTTGAAAACTGTTTGGTGGTGGGGATATCATCCCGGGCACTTTTTGATCTGGAAGCGGAAAACCGCATCTTTGATCAAGAGGGGGTAGAGGCTTATACAAAATATCAGATCGACCATGAAAGTGATCGGTTAAAACCGGGGACCGGTTTTGCCTTAATTAAAGCCTTGTTGGAACTTAACGAAATTGGCTCAGCCGAACGTAAAACTGAGATCATTGTGATGTCCAGAAATAATGCCGATAGTAGTTTGCGAATTTTTAATTCGATCAAGCATTATAATTTGGATATTACCCGAGCCGCTCTGGTCAGCGGCGCGCAGTTGGCACCTTATTTGGCGGCTTTTAATACCGACCTTTTTCTGTCTGCTAACGAAGAAGATGTTCAAGAAGCGATCAACGCCGGTGTGGCTGCCGGTATTATCTACACCGAACATTTAGCGGTTAAAGAAATAAAGGCAATTGATCAGATTCGCATAGCTTTTGATGGCGATGCAGTGCTTTTTTCAGATGAGTCAGAACAAATTTATAAAAGCCAGGGGATTGAAGCTTTTCAGGCCAATGAAATCAAAAATGCCTGTAACCCCCTTCACGAGGGGCCATTTGCCAAGTTTCTTAAAACTATTTCTAAAATTCAGAAAGAATTTGATAAAAATCAGGCACCCATCCGAACGGCGTTAGTAACCGCTCGTAACGCCCCGGCTCATGAGCGGGTGATTAGAACCCTGAGAGCCTGGGATGTTCGAATTGATGAAGCTTTTTTTCTGGGCGGGATGAGTAAACAGGAGGTGCTGAAAGCTTTTGGAGCCCATATTTATTTTGATGATCAGGCGATTCATACCGATGCCACAGCGGAATTTGTGCCCTCGGCGCGGGTGCCCTACAAAAATAATGAACAAGATAAGAAGGAATAAAAAAGTAATAGCAAATAGAACGGTTAGGCGAAACAGCTTAGGGTTCGGCCGCGGTTTGACTATTTTGGAATAATTAAGTGAACAGTTCAATTAAAAAATTAAGCTGGCGTCCGCTCGGGAAAAATATGAGTTTTGAAAAATTAAATCCGATTAAAACGAATAACTTGATATTTTTAGGGTAATAATCTTCTAATATAAATTTTCAAACATAAAAAGGAGAGACAGCGATGGAATTAATTGATAAAATTGGGGTTATATATTGGAGTTATAAGGAAAGCACGGAGATTATGGCAGAAAAAATATCAAATGGGATTGACAAAGCTGGGAGTAAAGCGGTTTTAGTCAATGTCGCTGACTTTGATATTAATACGATTGATAGTTATAAAAAAATTGCCTTGGGTTGTCCGGCGATGGAAGGTGAAGCGCTGGAAAAAAGTCAATTTGAACCATTTTTTTTGGCAATTTCAGAGCACCTTGAAGGAAAAAAAGTCGCTCTTTTTGGATCGCACGGCTGGGGTGCTGGAGCATGGATGGAAGATTGGGAAAAGCGTGTTAGCGATTTGGGGGCAGTGTTATTTGATAAAGGCTTAACGATTTTAGGTGAACCCGATAAAAACGGTCGCCATGAATGTGTCGAATTTGGAAAAGCCTTTGCAAAATTTTAGATTAATTAAAGAAAATGAAGGATAAAATACAAATAGTTCGGTTGCAATTGATTTTTAAGTTTATTTTAATCGTGTAAAAACCCCTGAAAGTAAGAATCTTTCAGGGGCTTTTTATTGTCACAACAAATATTTAAAGTTTTTAGAACAGATTAATCAGTGGATCGTTTGAACTTAGGGGGAAAGACAAGCGCTGCAGCAATGATTAAGGATGTTTTAAAAGACAAAACAGTTATCGGTATTAATTTAGTTCATTCGGCTGACAAAATCAGAGTAAGCTTCGATACCATGTTCGTGGACATCAAGACCTTCAATTTCAACAACTTTGTCAACTCGAAGACCGAAGGCTTTTTTAAGAACAAAGAATAAAACAAACGAGGTACCAACGGTCCAAGCGGCAACGGATACAACACCAATCGTTTGGACGCCTAGAAGGGCAAAACCACCACCATAAAATGCACCAAGGACAGCATCTTCAGTGCCGGGTAAATAATTAGCCAGCAAACCAACCAGTAAGGTACCAACAACACCGTTCATACAGTGAACACCAATGGCGCCAACCGGATCATCAATTTTTAAATTTTGATCGATAAAGGGAATACCGAAAGCAATCACAACACCCGCGATAACACCAATTAAAATGGCACCCCATAAGGTAACAACCAGACATCCGGCAGTGATCGCAACCAAGCCACCAAGGACACCATTTAAAGTCATTGAAATATCAGGTTTTTTGTATTTAGCCCAAGTCAATAACATAACTGTTAATCCACCAGCAGCAGCGGCTAAGTTAGTTGTCATAGCGATATGACCAACATCTAAGGTTACGGCCAAGGTACTACCACAGTTGAATCCGAACCAGGCAAACCAGAGAATAAATACCCCTAAAGCACCAAGGGTTAAACTATGGCCAGGAATCGCATTGGCTTTGCCATTTTTATTATATTTTCCGATTCGGGGACCAACCATGATGGCACCAACCAGAGCGGTCCAACCACCAACAGAGTGAACAACAGTAGAACCGGCAAAATCAACGAATCCCATGGTACCAAGGAAGCCGCCACCCCAAGCCCAGTGACCAACAACGGGGTAAATAATCAGGCTGACAAAGGCAGAGATGAGACAGTAAACTGAAAATTTAGTTCGGCCAGCAACTGCTCCGGAAACAATGGTTGAGGCAGTTCCGGCAAAAACGGTTTGGAAAAAGATAAAGAGTTCCGGAGTAACCGAATCAAAGGCTGAAATACCGGTAAGATTTTGAGGGTTAAAAAATCCCCCCATTCCAATAAATCCGCCAACATCAGGGCCAAACATAAAAGCAAAACCAAAACAGAAAAACAGCAGTGAAGCAATCATAAAATCGACAAAGTTTTTCATGATGATGTTTCCGGCATTTTTTGCTCGCGTAAAGCCGGTTTCAACCATTGAAAATCCTGCTTGCATAAAGAAGACGAGGACTGATGCTACAAATACCCAAATAATATCAACATATTGTTGTAATACTAATAATTCCATAATAATAACCTCTCTTATTAAAAATAAATCACATAAATAGAAGTAAAATAATCTCTGAGAGAACAAAAAAGGAGATAGCTTTAATATATCATTAAAACCTATCTCCTTTGATAGTCTAAATTATTTACTTTATTCATATTATATTGCATCAACTCCATGATCACCGGTACGAATACGGATAACATCGGCGACATCGTATACGAAAATTTTACCACCACCGATTTCGTCATCAATGGATAATCGATCTTTTATAATTTTAATGATAATTCCCGCTGTTTCGGCGTCGGTGACAGTTTCAACCTTGATTTTAGGAAGAAAATTAACAGTATAAGCAGTACCTCGATAGGATTTTTGATAACCTTTTTGGTTTCCGTATCCCATAATATTAGTAATCATCATACCCTGAACATCACAGGTATTGAGGATTTCTTTGAGATCTTCCAATCTTTCGGGTTTTATGACTATTTCAAGCTTTTTCATATGAACCTCCTTATAGTTTTACATGAAATATGATGAAGTAGGGGGTGGGGTTATAACCCCACCCTGAATTTAAACAAGCTTTATACGTAGAATAAAATATCTTCGTAGGTTGGGAATGGCCAGTATTTTTCAGCAACAATTTCTTCAAGCGAATCGGCGGCTACGCGCACTTCATTCATTGCCGGAATAACTTTTTCACAGAAATAGTTGGCTTCAGCTTGAGCTGAGTCACATGTTTCGGCAGCGGCCAATGTTTTTTCCAGATTATCAATCGATTTGATGAATTCACCAAAAAGGGTTGATAATTTTTCGGCCAGAGTGGTTTCAGCAGAAACATCGATGGCCGCACCGCAAGCTTTTTTAGCACTTAAGGTATCGATAACTTCTTTAGTGTAGGTTAGTACAGCAGGTGAAATTTCACGTTTAGCCAGACTAAGCATAGTCAGTGCTTCGATATTGATGGTTTTGCTGTATTCTTCCAGAAGGATTGTCTGACGTGAGGTCATTTCAGTCGGAGTAAAGATATTATGTCGGTCAAAAAGTTTGGTGTTTTTTTCAGAAGTAAATTCACTTAAAGCTTCTGGTGTAGTTTTTAAGTTTGGCAGACCACGTCGAGCAGCTTCTTCTACCCATTCTTCGGAGTAGTTATTGCCATTAAAGACGACGTTTTTATTTTCTTTAACCGATTTTTGCAATAATGCATCCAAAGCAGAATCGAAATCATCTGCTTTTTCCAGAATATCAGCATAATCTGATAAAACATCAGCGACGATAGTGTTAAGCGTGATATTTGGTCCGGAAATAGATTGATTTGAACCCAGCATACGGTATTCAAACTTGTTTCCGGTGAAAGCGAATGGTGAGGTTCGGTTTCGGTCAGTGGCATCGATAATAAATTTCGGTAAGCTTTTAACCCCCAGTTCCATCACCAGATCTTTTGCTTCGGCAACCGGAGTACCGGTTTCAATTGATTTAAGCGCAGCGGTTAATTGTTCGCCAAGGAAAACTGAAACAATTGCCGGTGGTGCTTCATTGGCTCCTAAACGGTGGTCATTGCCAGCGTTGGCAACAGAGATGCGAAGCATTTCACTGTATTTGTAAACAGCTTCAATAATTGCACAAAGGAAAAGTAAAAATTGTTTGTTTTCAACCGGGTTATCGCCAGGTGTTAATAAGTTTTCACCGGTGTCGGTAGACATTGAAAAGTTATTGTGCTTACCAGAACCGTTAACCCCGTCAAAAGGTTTTTCATGTAATAAACAAGCTAAATCATGACGATAAGCAACGCGTTGCATAAATTCCATCGTTAGTTGGTTATTATCGGTAGCAACATTGGTATTGGTAAAAATGGGGGCCATTTCATGTTGGGCCGGAGCAACTTCATTATGGCGTGTTTTAGAGGCGATCCCAAGACTCCAAAGTTCACGATCCAGTTCTGCCATATAGTTGGCGACGCGACCGCGAATTCGGCCAAAATAATGGGTTTCCATTTCCTGACCTTTAGGTGGTTTGGCACCAAATAATGTTCGGCCAGTAAGGATTAAGTCTTTTCGTTTTTTATACATATCCCGTTCAATCAGGAAATATTCTTGTTCAGCGCCGATCGTACTGGTTACTTTTTTCACATCTTTGCCAAAAAGTTTTAAAACGCGGCGAGCATGGGTATCAAGTGCTTCCATCGATCGTAATAGGGGTGTTTTTTTATCAAGAACTTCACCTGAATACGAACAAAAGATGGTTGGAATACAAAGGGTAGAACCTTTTATAAAAGCATAGGATGTCGGGTCCCAAGCGGTATAACCACGCGCTTCAAAAGTTGCCCGTAATCCACCGGACGGAAAAGAAGAGGCATCCGGTTCACCTTTGATCAGTTCTTTACCGGAAAATTCCATAATGACTTTTCCATCATCAGTTGGACTGATAAAAGAATCATGTTTTTCAGCAGTGATACCAGTCATTGGTTGGAACCAATGGGTGTAATGAGTCGCACCCATTTCAAGAGCCCAGTCTTTCATGGCATTAGCCACGACTTCAGCAACATTTTCTTCCAGAGGTAAATCCTCTTTCATTGTTTTTAACAGCGAAGCGTAAATATGTTTTGGCAAACGCTTGCGCATGACACCAGAGTTAAAAACTTTTGATCCGAAAATTTCGGATACATTTTCAGTTACATTATTTGGCACGTGTGTGTCCTCCTATAATATTATTTGTATAATTATAACATACTTGTCACCATTGTCAGATATGTTACAATAAAAGCTGATAAAAATCAAACAAAAGGTAAGGTTAAAAAAATGACAGTATTTCTTTTATTTGATAAACGACTGACTTTCAGACTAACGAATTTTTAGTTTGAAAGATGGATAATCGCTTTTCATGCCCTAAAAAGGGGGGATAAAAATGAGTAAAAAAAAAGTGCCTCAGAAAGTAGTTAATTCACTTTCAAAGCACCATTGCTATCATCACTTTCGTGGCAGTTATATTATTATTTAAACTCATTATAGACGAATAAAAGTGTATTGTAAAGAAAAATTTATAACAAATTTGATGTAATGGTTATCATTTTATTAAGAAAACCGGTAATGATTTACAAAAACAGATGCCTCATATATAATATGAAGAGATTACACCATAATTATTAAAGCGCTTTATTTATAATTTTTTTAAGCAGTCTACTAACGTCGGACAAGTGGGATAATCATATAGTGATGAAAGGATTGAAAAAACATGAGTATTGAATTTAAAATTGATGAAGAGAAACATATTAAGGTATTGGATGCGCTTCTGGGCGATGCTGATTTAATGATGGCGCTGAATGCGGCTGAGGACTTTGAAGCCGGTTACCGACTGGTAGCGGAAAGAGTGCCGGGATTAAGTCTGGAAGAGTTTGCGAGTTCGATGGAGATTCTAAGACAAGTCATTATGGCACAAGCGGAAAAAGGCCAGGTTCAATAAACGGAGTGACCCAAAACGGCTGGATAAAATCGTTTAAACAGTTGGCTTAAGAGAGGGTATTCAAAAAATTGAAAACCTTGTCAGGAAAAATAAAGTAAAAATGAATTGAAACCATAGCTGAAATATGTTTTAATAATAGAACTAACTTTGTTTTAAAGTACATTGTATACAAAAAGAGAATAATGACTGATTACTAAGAACAATGGCGTTCGATCTTTCGAAAATTTACATAATTTCAGAGAGTTTGTTTGTCATGTTCTTTTTTTATAACAATTTTTATAACAATTATTTTATTTTCCAAAGATATTTTGGGATGAGAAGGGCTATAAACAAAAAGGTAACAATAGGGATTTCTTTAATGTTAATTCAACTCAATAATAAGAATAACCATAATAGATCATGGTTGTTTTATACATAACTGAGCGCAAAGCTCGAAAAGTTTAAGCGTTACCGGAAATAGCAGCAAATAAATGGAGGTATAAAATGAGCTTAGCGAAAAATATAATTGAAGCGATGAAATTTATTGAAGTGAATGATGTCAAATTCATCCGTCTTCAGTTTTGTGATCTCTTTGGACAAAATCGGAATATTGCCATTACCGCAATGCAAATGGAACGGGCCCTGGCAAGTGGTATTCCTTTTGACGCGTCGTTGGTGGTGGGATTTTCAGAATCACACGATACAGATTTGGTATTATGTCCGGACATCAGCACGATTCAGCTTTTGCCTTGGCGACCACAACAAGGTAAAGTGGCTAGAATTATCTGTGACATAAAATATCCGAATGGCGATATTTTCGAATCGGATAGTCGTTTTATATTAAAGGAAATGATTAAACGGGCGGAAAGGTTAGGGTATCAGTTCAGCACCAGTGCAGAATGTGAATTTTACCTTTTTAAGCAGGATGAAAATGGTGATCCAACGACCATTCCGACTGATCAAGCGGGCTACTTTGATTTAGCGCCGTATGATCGTGGCGAAAATACCCGACGCGAAATTTGTCTGACCCTCGAAGATATGGGTTTTGAAATTGAGAGCTCGCGTCATGAAGCGGGGCGGGGACAACATGAAATTGATTTTAAATGTGATGATGCTTTAAGTTCAGCAGATAAAATCATGACCTTTAAAACTGTTGTAAAAACAGTGGCTCAGAGAAATGGGGTTCACGCCTCATTTTTACCAAAACCGCTGATCGATGAACCCGGAAGCGGTATGCACATTCGTGTTTCTTTATCGAAAGATGGCGAGGATATTTTAGCAAATAATAATGGTACCTTAGGGATTGAAGCGAAACAATTTATGGCTGGCGTACTGACTCATATCAAAGGGGTGACCGCGATTGCCAATCCTTTAGTTAACAGTTATAAACGCTTAACCGGCGGGCAGGAAGCGCCACACCGTATTGGTTGGGGATTTGGCAATCGGGCGTCATTAATCCGAATACCGATTGAATCAAATGAATTTGGTCGCTTTGAACTGCGGGGCCCTGATCCAACCTGTAATCCATACTTGACGTTTGCACTTATTTTGGCCGCTGGTCTTGAAGGGATCGAAAAGCAACTGGTTTTAATGGACGAATGGGAACCGGAAGTTGAAAAATCATCGAGAGCAGGAACGCCAGTTGAACAAGGGCAGGAATTGCCGATGACGCTTAAAGAAGCTTTAGACGAAATGAAAGCTGATACGATGATAAGTTCCGTGTTGGGTGAAAATCTGGCTCAAAAATACATTGAGATGAAAACCGCTGAATGGATGGACTATATTAAAACGGTGCACCCTTGGGAAATTGATCGCTACCTCTTAACTTATTAAATTTCTGGATACTAATAAAGGCAGGAGGTGAAGGGGATGAGCAGCGTATTATTGGTATGTAAACAGAATGACGTTATTCGTGGGTTGGCTGATATTTTACGTCCGATGAATTTTCAATTAATTGACTCGGCAACTTCAGCAGCAGAAGGCCGGCGAAGACTTCAGGAAATTGAATATGATCTGGTGATCGTGAACACCCCTTTAGGTGATGAATTTGGGGTCGATTTTGCCGTTGACATTTTAGAAACGTTTATGGTTGGCGTTATTTTGATTGTCAAGAGTGAGTTGGTTGATCATGTCGAGGAAAAATTAGTTGATACCGCTGCTTTTGTGGTGCCTAAACCCCTAAACCGTCAGCTACTCGTTCAAAATGTTCGTTTTGTGTGTCAGTCCCGAGAAAAAATACAGCGATTACAAAGTCAAAATCAGGCCTTAAAAGCCAAAATTGATGATTTGGGGATCGTTTATCGCGGAAAACTTTTTTTAATGGGGCATCTTGATATGACTGAAGACCAAGCCCATCGCTATATCCAAAAAAAGGCGATGGATATGCGAACATCACCTCGCAAGGTGGCGGAACAAATCATTAAAACATATGATAAAAAATAGATCTGAGCGCCGGGATAAAATGTCTTTAAATAAAGCTTCATAATAAGATAAATGCTTGTTATGGAGCTTTTTACATGATAAGCTTTAAAGAGTTGGTAAAATGATTTTGTTTTTCAACGGAAATGGCAAAATAAAAAAATGTAAACAATATCATTGAAAAAAATAAAAATAGTTCGAACAAAATACCTAGTTTATGTTATAATGCTGTGGGAAAAAATGATCCCATAAATCGTTAGAGATGCTTGTAAGTGGTGATTGACCGCTAAACTCTGGCAAAAATGGAGCTAATCCGGGTTTTGCAGGTGGAGTTAATGGTCTGAGGTTGATGGAAGGAATGAGAGTAAATGTCGATTTCTGTATTAGTTGGCGCCCAATGGGGCGATGAAGGCAAAGGCAAAATGGTGGATTATTTCGCCCAGCAGTCTGATTTAATTGTTCGGTTTCAGGGAGGCGACAACGCAGGTCATACGGTTATAAATGATTATGGCGTTTTCAAACTTCATTTAATTCCTTGTGGGGTGTTTAACAAAGACTGCCAATGTTTAATTGGAACGGGTCTAGTCGTTAACCCAGATGTTTTATTTGAAGAAATGCAACAAATCGTTGAAGCAAAATTAAGCCTGGCAGGACTTAAAATATCGGCTAAAGCTCATATACTCATGCCTTATCATCAAAAATTGGATGAACTTATGGAAGCCAGCGGAGGAATTGGAACGACTAAGCGTGGTATCGGCCAAGCTTATGCCTACAAGGCAATGCGTAAAAGTTTGCGTTTCGAAGATTTGTTAAATCTCGAAAATGCCAAAAAGAAATTGGAAAATATTGTTCCTGTTGTTAATGATCAAATGGCTTCATATCAAATAGAACCATATACAGTAGAAAGTCTTTTTGAAAAATGTCAGGCGTGGGCAAAAACTTTTGCCGATATGATCGTTAATCCGGTTGCTTATTTACATGAGCAGATTGATGCTGATAAAAATATTCTTTTTGAAGGTCAATTGGGAGCGATGAAAGATATTGATTTAGGAATTTTTCCTTATGTTACTTCATCGAATCCGATTGCTGCTTATGCCGCAGTAAGTGGTGGTTTCCCGGCTAAAAAAATAGATAAGGTGATTGGGGTAGCGAAAGCTTTTTCCAGTGCTGTCGGAGCGGGCCCTTTTCCAACCGAAGAATTTGGCGGAACTATTGACATACTAAGGGGAACCGGAGAAAAGCCCGACGATGAATTTGGG
The DNA here is from genome assembly GCA_965140355.1 of uncultured Acetobacterium sp. Classification (GTDB taxonomy): domain Bacteria; phylum Bacillota; class Clostridia; order Eubacteriales; family Eubacteriaceae; genus Acetobacterium. The sequence goes on from OZ223194.1 coordinate 1,306,910, forward strand.
GCCAGAACTGGTCGCTCCCGCCGTTTAGGGTGGATCGACATTCCAGTCTTAAAATATACGCATGCGATCAACGGTTACGACGAGTTGGCATTATGCAAAATTGACAAATTAGATGATTTGCCGGAAATTAAAATCTGTGTTGATTATAAATTAGATGGGAAATTAATTAAAGAATTTCCCGATACTGAAGACTTGGAGAAAGTCGAACCGGTATATATAACATTACCGGGATGGTTGAGTGATACAACAAAAATTCGTCGCTTAGATGATTTACCAGATAACGCAAAAAAATACATTAAAACAATTGAAGACTTGGTAGGAACGACCGTTGCTTACGTTGGGGTTGGTCCAGACCGAGAGGACTTAGCAATTCGATAAATGTGCTAAATTGAGATACCTGGTTGCGTGCAATCAGGTATTTTTTGAAAATAGTCGGGGATTAAGTTACGCTGTGTGAGTTTCGCTATTAATATACTAATATACATTAAACAATTTTTACACTGTACGACGAACAGGTTAACGCCTGTTCGTCTCCATATACAAAATTTTTTGGATATGGAGCGTGAAACAATCAACGATGGAGTTTTGAAGTTGCTATTAAATTAAAGAAACTAAAATAATACGGAGGTAGAGAATGTCTTATTACAAACGAGATAAAAGAGCCTGGCTAGTGCTGTCGGATGGCAGTGTTTTTGAAGGTTATAACTTTGGGTGCGAAGGTACCACCATTGGCGAAATCGTTTTTACCACAGGAATGACCGGTTACCAGGAAGTGTTGACAGACCCGTCTTATTACGGACAGATTGTATTGCAAACTTATCCGTTAATTGGAAATTATGGGATCAACAGTGATGATATGGAATCCGAACGTAGTTGGATTAATGGTTACATCACCAAAGAATGGTGTGAAGAACCTTCAAATTTTAGAAATACCCATAATATTAATGAGTTTATGATCGAGCAGGATAAAATTGGGATCTGGGATGTTGATACTCGGGCAATTACGCGGGTCATTCGTGAACATGGAACGATGAATGGGGCGATTACCACTGAAGACATCGAAACGACTAAAGCCGCGCTGATGGAAAAAATTCGCGAGTTTAAAATAGTTGATCCAGTACAAGCGGTGACCCGAAAAAACAAAGGCTGGTATTATAGCCAGGTAAACCGGGCCAATCACGTCGCCTTGATTGATTATGGCTACAAACATAATATTTTAAGAATGTTATTGCGTTTGGGCTGTAATGTTACGGTGATGCCGGCGAATACAACCATCGATGAAATTCGGATGTTGAATCCGGACGGTATCATGTTGAGCAACGGACCGGGAGATCCGGCTGAAAATGTTAAAATCATCGAAAATCTTAAAGATTTTATCAAATACGGGAAACCTATTTTTGGAATTTGTTTAGGACATCAATTGCTGGCATTGGCCATGGGCGGAGCAACCTATAAATTAAAATATGGACATCGGGGAATGAATCAGCCGGTCAAAGATCTTACCAGAGACCGTGTTTTTATCACCAGCCAGAATCATGGTTATGCAGTTGTCCCGGAGAGCATTGCTAAAGATGTTGGCAAGGTAACACATATTAACTTAAATGACGGAACCTGTGAAGGGGTTGAATATCCGGATATTCATGCTTTTACGGTGCAGTTTCATCCAGAAGCCAGTGCCGGCCCGAATGATACCGGTTATTTATTTGAACAATTTACTGATCTGATGGAAAGGGGGCAACAAGGATGCCTTTAAGAAGCGATATTAAACGAGTCCTGGTCATTGGTTCCGGCCCGATTGTGATTGGCCAGGCCGCAGAATTTGATTATGCCGGAACGCAAGCCTGTAAAGCGCTGAAAAATTATGGCTTGGAAGTGATTCTGATTAATTCCAATCCGGCGACGATTATGACGGATAAGGCCATGGCCGATAAAATATACATTGAACCGCTGACGTTGGAAGTTGTGAAACGGGTTATTCTTTTAGAAAAACCGGATAGCATCCTCTCGACGCTGGGAGGGCAAACCGGATTGACTTTATCGATGCAATTGGCGAAAGAAGGTTTTTTGGAAACCCATGGCGTAAAGTTGTTGGGCGCCAATTTGGAAACCATTGAAAAAGCCGAAGATCGGCAAGCTTTTAAAGATATGATGCGGGAGATTGGAGAACCTTGTATCCCGTCTAAAGTGGTTTTAACCGTTGAAGAAGCTCTCGATTTTGCGAAAACCATTGGTTATCCGGTAATTGTGCGGCCGGCTTTCACCCTGGGGGGGACTGGTGGCGGGATTGCTGACAATCAGCAGGAATTGGAAGAAATTGCCACCCACGGAATTCGCTTATCACCGATCAATCAAATTTTGGTCGAAAAAGGAATTGCCGGCTGGAAAGAAATTGAGTTTGAAGTAATGCGGGATGCCAAAGGTAATGTCATTACCGTTTGTAGTATGGAAAACTTTGATCCGGTGGGAATTCATACCGGGGACTCGATTGTGGTAGCACCGTGTCAGACCTTGAGTGACAAAGAATTTCAGATGCTGAGAACTTCGGCTCTTAAAATCATTTCCGCTCTTAAGGTTGAAGGTGGCTGTAACTGCCAGTTTGCTTTAAATCCGGAAAACTTTAATTATGCGGTGATCGAGGTTAACCCGCGGGTATCGCGATCGTCAGCCTTGGCTTCAAAGGCCACGGGTTATCCGATTGCCAAGGTGGCCAGCCAGATTGCCATCGGTTTTTCATTGGATGAAATTATCAACGAAGTAACCGGAACAACAACGGCTTGTTTTGAGCCAGCCTTAGATTATATCGTCGTTAAATTTCCCCGTTGGCCGTTTGATAAATTTGTTTATGCCAAACGAACCCTCGGCACTCAGATGAAAGCGACCGGCGAAATTATGTCGATCGGTTCGAGCTTTGAACATGCAATGATGAAGGCGATTCGTTCGATTGAGTTGGGGATGGAAACATTGACCATCGAACGATTGGTGGAAGCGAGCGATGAGGAAATCATGAAAATGCTTTCAGCTTCCGATGATGAACGTTCTTTTGTTGTTTACGAAGCAATTAAACGGGGCGTTTCGCTGGACACTATTTTTGCCAAAACAAAAATTGATAAATGGTTTTTAGACAAACTTCGTCATCTGGCGGTGATGGAGAAAGATCTGGCGACTTTGGGATTAACCGAAGAGCGGGTTCGCGTGGCCAGAGAAATTGGATTTTTAGATAAAACGATTGAAGCATTATCCGGCGAAAAAATTAAAGAAGCGCAGAAAACTTATGCTTCTTTTAAAATGGTTGATACCTGCGCCGGCGAATTTGCCGCCCAGACACCGTATTTTTATTCGACTCGGGATAAAGAAAATGAAGCGGCGTTGTTTATTGAAGAACATCCCACCGGCAAAAAACGAATTTTGGTGCTGGGTTCCGGACCGATTCGGATTGGTCAGGGGATTGAGTTTGATTATTGTTCGGTTCATTGTGCTTGGGCGTTGCGGGAAAAGGGTTATGAAGCGATTTTTATCAATAATAATCCCGAAACGGTATCGACTGATTTTGACACCTCCGACCGACTTTATTTTGAACCATTAACCAAAGAAGATGTCCGTTCAGTTGTTGAGACCGAAAAGCCCATTGGTGCGATTGTTCAATTTGGCGGACAAACAGCGATTAAATTGACCCGTTATCTGGAAGAAATGGGAGTTCCGGTATTGGGCACTTCACCAACGAATATTGATGCAGCCGAAGATCGCGAAGTATTTGACCAGTTGCTGGAATCGTGCCAGATCCCCAGACCGCAGGGTGAAACCGTCTATACCACCGCCGAAGCCGTTGAAGTGGCCGAACGGTTGGGCTTCCCGGTCTTGTTGCGACCGTCCTATGTTTTAGGCGGACAAAATATGATTATTGCTTATGAAGCCGAAGATGTCGTTGAATATATGGATATTATTACCACGGTGGCATTGGAAAATCCGGTCCTCATTGATAAATATTTGATGGGGAAAGAAGTTGAAGTCGATGCGATCAGCGATGGTGAAAATTATCTGATTCCCGGGATTATGGAACATATTGAACGGGCGGGGGTACATTCTGGCGATTCAATTTCTGTTTATCCGCCGCAAACGTTGGATCAGCGCACCAAAGACACCATTATTGATTATACCGGGCGTCTGGTAAAAGCGTTAGACATCGTTGGAATGGTTAATATCCAATATGTTATTTATGAAAACGAAGTTTATGTTATTGAAGTTAATCCGCGCTCTTCTCGTACCGTCCCTTATATTTCAAAGGTTACCGATATCCCGATGGTTAACATTGCGACGAAAATGATGCTGGGGGACAAGCTGGCAGATCTTGGTTTTAAACCGGGGCTTTATCCGGAGGGTGAGTATGTAGCCGTTAAGGTTCCGGTATTCAGCTTTTCAAAACTTCAGGATGTGGATACCCAATTGGGACCGGAAATGAAATCAACCGGAGAAGTGTTGGGGGTTGCCAAAACTTTTGCCGATGCTTTATATAAAGGGCTGGTGGCTTCGGGAAATAAAATGGAACGTTCCGGTGGGGTGTTATTGACCGTTAAAGATCGCGATAAAAAAGCAATCGTTGAGATTGGTCGCCAATTCCACGAAATTGGCTTTACGATTTATGGAACGGTGGGAACCGCATTAATTTTAAATGAAAATAATATTCCGACTAAGGTGGTTCGACGGATGGCGGAAAGCAAACCCAATATCGGAGATTTGCTGGAAAGCGGAAAAGTTACCTATGTAATTTCAACCTCGACAAAAGGTCGAATGCCGGAAAATGATAGTGTTCGGATGCGACGTAAATCCGTTGAAAGTTCGATTACCTTACTGACATCGCTTGATACCGCACAAGCGTTATTAGATTGTTTAAAATCAAATCGGACAATGGCGAAAATTGAATTGGTTGATATCAAAGAAATTCGATAGCGGTTGCTATTTTTAACAAAAGAACTTATTCAATTACATTGAATAAGTTCTTTTAATTTGATAGAATTAAAAGAACGCTAGTAAAGATCAATTATCAATAAGGAAGGATGACAGATGAAAACACGATCAAACAAGATTAAAATGAGTTTTATTGCGGTTGCGACTGTTATTCTTTTTTTTCTGCTGAGTTGGTGTTATGTCTCCCTGATTAATCGTGTGTTGAGTGAACAAACGTTTTTGTATCTGTCAGAAGTGGGGAGTCGTGGCGCGGATCTAGTCGAAAGTAAGGTAAATAATGAACTGGAAAATTTGATAACCATCAGCAAACTCGTTGAAGCTCAGGGGGATTTTGATCAAAATGTTATGATGGATAGGATCAAAATTCAGGCTGCCGACGGTAACTATAAGCGAATGGGGATTGCGCTGCCAACGGGCGAGGTTTTGACCAGCGACGGATTAGTTTATAATATTAAACAGCGCATCTATTTTCAGGAAGCAATTAAAGGTCAGGCGGTGGTATCAGACACTATCGCAGATTTATCCGATGGTGAGAAAATTAATGTTTATGCCGCACCGATTTTTCGTAATAATGAAGTGGTCGCACTGGTATTGGCTTCGGTAAAGACGGAGGATCTGAAAAAATATCTGGAAGTCGACAGTTTTTCGAACCAGGGTTATTCTTATATTGTTAAAGCCAATGGCGAGGCTGTGGTTGCTTCAGCCCATCCCAACAGTCTGGGAGACTTTGATAATATGTTTGAAGAACTCAAAGATGCAAAGTTGGTTGATGGGGATAGTTTGAAAACGGTCAGCCAAAAAATGGCCAAAAGAGAAAGCGGCAGTTATACCAGTTTTTATGGGGAGCTGGAACGGCATACGATTTATGAACCGCTGGCGATTAATGACTGGTACTTGATGACAGTCGTGCCAACCAGGGTTGTCAGTGTTCAAACTACGAAAATCACTTCGTATTCATTTGCGTTAATTGGCGTGGCATTATTAGCAATAGCCTTATTGTTTATCATTATTTTGATTTTTCAAAATCGTTCAAAAAAGAGACTTGAACGGATTGCCTATGTGGATGAAATAACAAATGGCAATAATTGGCAGAAATTTAAGTTGGAAGCAGCTGAAATTTTAGAATTAAAAAATCAGGGGAAATGTGCCCTGCTAACCTTTGATATCGATCGGTTCCGTTTTATTAATGAGGAATACGGCAATGAAAAAGGCGATGAAGTTTTGCGGATGGTGGTTGATATTTTGAAAGTCCGGATGGGCAAACGGGAGAGTTATGCCAGGGTATCCGGGGATCATTTTGCGATTCTTTGTTCCTGTGAAGATCGCAATAAGATTACCTTTCGCATCAAAGACTTTATTCGGATCTTAAATATTGAAAGAGAAGCCATTGGCATTAAAGAACGGCTCTCTTGCCATTTTGGGATTTATATTATTGAAGATAAAACCGGAAATCTCGAAAAAATCAGAGAAAAGGCTAATATGGCAAGGATTGCCGCTAAAACCGCCGAAAACGAATCGTGGTTTTTTTATTCAGATACTTTTAGAAAAAAAATTGGCGACGAAAAAGCAATTATTGATGAAATGGAAGATGCGCTTGAAAATAAAGAGTTTGAAATGTTTTTGCAGCCCAAATATAACTTGCACAAAAACCAATATTGTGGTTGCGAAGCCTTGGTTCGTTGGCGGCATCCGAAAAAAGAATTAGTTTTTCCCGGTGACTTTATTCCGATTTTTGAACAAACCGGGTTTATTAAAAAATTGGATATGTTTATGATTGAAGAAGCTTGCAAGTTGCTGAAACGATGGGAAGACAAACAATATCCGGAAATGACGATTTCGGTAAATGTTTCCAGAAAGAATCTAAAACAAACCTGTTTTATTCCCAATGTCTTAAAAATAACGAACAAATATCAGATCAAGCGACATTGTCTGGAAATCGAATTAACGGAATCCAGTATCTTTGAAGACGTTGAGCGGATGATTGAAGTGGGTAAATCTTTTCGAAGTTATGGTTTTAAAGTATCCATGGATGACTTTGGATCGGGCTATTCATCCATTAACTTATTAGGTACGTTACCCTTGGATGTTATTAAAATTGATCAGGGTTTCTTTAAACACAACCTTCAGAACAGGCAAAATTATATTGTTGTCGAAGCGATGATTGATCTAATCAAAAAATTGGGAATGACTGTTGTGGCGGAAGGCATTGAAACCATCCAGGAAGTTGAAACATTAAGAGCACTGGACTGTGATATTATACAGGGGTACTACTTTGGGAAACCGGAAACGGTTGATGATGTTGAAAAGAAAATTTTTAAAAATTGATCTGAGTTGCTGAAGGGGAAAAAATGGATACTAAAAACATTCGAATTGGTGAGATCCTTAAAAATGCCGGCTATATAACTGAAGAACATTTACAAGAGGCGTTGGTTTATCAAAAGATAGACAAAACTAAACGACTGGGCAGTATTCTGGTTGATTATGGGTATCTAACTGAAGAGCAACTGCTTGACGCTTTGTCGAAGCGGTTAGATGTGGAAGTTGTTAATCTGACGGATATTGGTATTGATCTTGAAGCCGCTGCGAAAATACCTCAAAGTACGGCTGTAAAATATAATCTTATTCCCATTAGTCATGAAAATAACCGTTTGTTGGTAGTAATGAATGATCCGATGGATTTTTATGCCATTGAAGACATCAGACTGCTAACTAACATGCCGATTGACGTGGTATTGGGGGGAAATCGGCGATTCAAACGGCGATTCAAAAGGTTTACACTGAAATTGAAGCCAGAAAAGCGGCATTAACGGCCAACAAAGCGGTGGTTGGCGGCAGTATTTCTTCGGTTGAAAATATTGTCACTAACGAAGGTGATGCACCGGTTGTTAGTCTGGTTAATTCGATTCTGTTAAAAGGTCATAACGCCGGAGCCAGTGATATCCACATTGAACCCTTTGAAGATAAAACCCTGATCCGAATGCGAATTGACGGATTAATCGTCGATTATATGTCATTGTCGAATACGCTGCATCAATCAATGATCGCCCGGGTCAAAATTTTATCGAATTTGGATATCGCGGAACGTCGCGTCCCTCAGGATGGTCACTTTCGGGTTAAAATTGACGGCGTGGAATTAAATGTGCGAACCTCCAGTATTCCAACGGTTTATGGTGAAAAAATAGTGTTGCGCTATTTAAGCATGAATACATCGCTGGATCATGCCGGACAATTTGGAATGAATGGTCAGGATTATAAAAAAATCATGAAAATCCTTCAAAGTCCTCATGGGGTGGTTTATATTACCGGCCCTACTGGAAGCGGAAAAACAACGACCCTATATATGATTTTGGAAATGTTGAGAAAACGATCGGTAAATATTGCCACCATTGAAGATCCGGTGGAAAGGAAATTGGCGGGGGTTAATCAAACGCAGGTGAACGTTCTGGCTGGTCTGACCTTTGATTCCGGACTTCGATCAATCCTGCGACAGGACCCGGATATTATCATGGTTGGTGAAACAAGAGACAGTGAAACCGCATCGATCGTGGTTCGGGCGGCGATCACCGGGCATCTGGTGCTTTCGACTTTGCACACCAACGATGCCGTATCAGCGATTGTCCGGCTGGAAGATATGGGGGTTGAATCATATATGGTAGGTAGCTCCTTAACCGGAGTTGTGGCCCAACGGCTGGTGAAAAAGATATGCGAAAATTGTAAAGAACAATATTTAACCAATGACATCGAACGGTTCCATTTAGGTGAAGATGTCAAAACCCTTTACCGCGGTAGAGGTTGTAATGTTTGTAACAATACCGGCTATAAAGGACGAATTGCCATTCATGAAATTTTGGCAGTTGATAAAACGATCAGAACAATGGTTTCAAGAAAAAATGCCATCGAAGATATCTATGCTTATGTTGAAAAAAATCAAAAGGTGATCCCGCTCCGGGACAGTGTTGCAAATTTGACCAGAGCTGGTGTGACCACCATGGAAGAATATCTAAAACTATCCTATTATGTAGAATAAGGAGAAAAAATGGTAAGCTTATTAGATTTGGTTGCTTATGGACGGGAAAACAAGTGTTCAGATATTCATCTGACTCAAGGATTGCCACCGGTGTTCAGAAAAAACGGAAAGCTTTTCAGAAGTAATTTTAATCATACGCCGAAAGATACCGAAGCCTGGATTTTCAGCATGCTGAATTTCAAGCAAAAAGAAAAATTGGAAGCGAATGAAGATGTCGATTTTTCACATGTGACCCCAGAAGGGTTGAGACAGCGGGTGAATGTTTACCGCCAACAGGGACAATATACGGCGGCTATTCGGTTGCTCAATGATACTATGCCGACCTTTGAAGAATTGGGATTACCGCCGATTATTAGAAAACTGGCCGATGAACCGCGGGGACTGATCCTAATCACCGGCCCGACCGGCAGTGGTAAATCGACGACGCTGGCGGCAATGATTGATTATATTAATAGCAATCGGGCTTCGCATATTCTCACAATTGAAGATCCGATTGAATACAAGCATAACCATAAAAAAGGGATTGTCCATCAGCGGGAAGTGGGGATGGACGTGGTCTCTTTTGAAGCGGCTTTGCGTTCCTGTTTGCGGGAAGATCCGGATGTCATTCTGGTCGGGGAAATGCGTGATTATGAAACCATTTCGGCCGCCGTTACCGCCGCCGAAACCGGACACCTGGTATTATCGACATTACACACGATTGGTGCGGCCAATACCATTGACCGAATTATTGATGTTTTTCCTACCCACAGTCAGCAGCAAATTAGAGCCCAATTATCGAGCACGGTAAAAGGGGTGGTGACTCAACAATTGGTTCCGCTTGCCGATGGCACTGGGCAGATGGCGGCGCTGGAAATTATGTTGGGTACCGATGCGGTCCTGAATTTGATCCGCGAGCGAAAAACCCATCAATTGGCATCAGTTATGCAAACCGGTGGCCGGGAAGGCATGAGAACGCTGAATGCAGATCTTGTTCAGTTGGTTAGAGAAGGAAGAATTACCTTTCAAACCGGCTTGGAGTGGGCGACTGATAAAAATGAGTTTAACCAGTATTTTGGCCGAAAATAAGACCTTAATCAAGTGAAGGGCTAACGAAGCGATTTCTGAAAACACTTGGTTAGAATGACTCATAAAAGTGGATGATTACCCTTTAAAATGGTCCCTGCAATGGAAAAAAGATTGACGGCTGAGTCTTCCCAACCAGATAAGATGTCACGAAAATGTAAAATAAATTTTCTGATGTTTTAAAATTAACTTGACATTGAGTCGGTGTTAAACTAATATAAAGCTATAAAGTGCCTAATTTAAGGGGTTGTATCGAAATATCAGGGCAAAAGCAATAAACTTCAAGTTGCGAAAAAATTGTCACGAAAATGTAAAAAGAGCTTGACTTTTAAGCATGAATATTCTAAAATAAAGCAACAGAAAAAATAAACAAAGGCATAACAGGTGAAAACTTGGGACGCAAAGCTATAGGGTCTAAGTCGATGGATTGTTTAAAATTCATTATGATACGACAGCCAGTTGCCACACAGTGAAAGTGTGGCTTTTTTTGACCCTTAAATTGTAAAGGACAGGTAAAAAGTCGCAAATTTGTTTGTGGGGGCTAAAGTTCTTTTGGTGGATGTCGAAAAAAGAAGCAGCAAAGAGAAGACAGGCCGACTATGTTTTAAATCAGAATGACTACTAAGTTAAAATTATATTAAGGTAAAAAAAACGGTGATGTGCGATAATATCTGTGTAAGTAATGTTTATGAATCACCTTGAGGCGCAGGTGATGATATAGAGCTTGAATAATAAAAAAGAAAAAGGAGCAAACAAATGGAATTATTTAACCGAATTAAGAAAAACAAAAAAGGGTTCACCCTGGTGGAAATTATTGTCGTATTGGTTATTCTGGCAATCTTGGCGGCATTTACAATACCGGCTATGTTGGGATTTGTGAATGATGCAAATAAAAAAGCGGAAACAGCACAAGCAAGAGAATGCTATGTAGCGGCTCAAGCCATTGCAACAGAGATGATGTCAACAGGATCTACTGCAGCTCAAACTGAAGCGGTTGTAGGGGATGTAACATCAGCAAAAATGGCTGCATATCTTAATGGTGATGTAAGTGGAACAATTACTGCCGTTACAGTTGATGCAACTGGTAAAGTATCTAATCTTGAATATACAGGTGGTAATGGAACTGTAATTACAATTACAGGTGGAAAGTTAACTTATAATTAATTAGCTTTCTGAGGTATCATTGGGTGCTGAATATGACTCCGTCCTATGCGCCATAGGATAGATTTCTCCTTATCCAAGGCGCAAACCCGTCATTGGGTTTGTGACTAGATAAGGAGTTTTTTATAGTTAGATGATGCTTGATTTCGAAAAAACATCATTGATAGGTAGTCAGATGGTGATAATTAAATCAAGCGTTTTTTTGAGGATTGGAATAAAATGGTTTCTCTATTTTGGGTGTTGAGATTCCACTGCGGATTTGGTTTAAAAAAATGAGTTGAGTTGTAATCATTTATTGCTACGAGGAGGTTTTGATGCATCTGTTCGAAGATGATCAAGATACGCTTATGGAGAATGAACCGCGGCGATCCCGATCAGCTTTTTCATTGGCCGTTTTGAGCATCCTTTTTGTTATTGGGTTGATTATTATTGGATTGGGAATCTCTTTGTATAAGTCTACTGATGCCGCCAGTGCTCGTCTGGTTTATTTAGCCGCCAGTGCTAAAGCGGTGGAGTTTAAGGCCTCTGGCAATTATCATACGCCAGTTCAATCCGATTTGATAGAGCTGATCGGAGAGGAAGTTAATCAAGATGCCCATATTGAAGTTTTTGATGACGAACAGGATGCGGTAATTGACTATATTGTTTATATTAAAAACGGATTAGTCACCCGGTATTCACCGGGAGAGTTGATCGTCAGTAAAGAAAAATAAAGCTTTATTGGTTGTTTAATAGTGGCAGCGAAATTGATTATAAGGGATAGGGAACTACCGTAATATAGTTCAATTATTTGTTCATCAGAAAGGATATCAGCGGAGATGGTCGTATTTGTTAACATCATCCTTTATGTTTATATATTTGTCCTTGGTCTTGTGATCGGCAGTTTCCTTAATGTAGTCATCTATCGACTGCCGCAGGAGATTTCGGTTGCTAAAGGGCGTTCGTTCTGTCCGCATTGCCACGCTCCGATCAAAGGGTATCATAATATTCCAGTGTTTAGTTATTTTTGGCTGCGCGGCAAATGCGCCGATTGCGGAGAGCGGATAGCCGTTCGCTATCCATTAGTAGAATTATTTACCGGTTTAACGGGAATTGTTATTTTGGCAGTTTATGGATTTTCTTTTCAGTGGGTTGTTGTTTTTGCCATAGGAGCCATTTTAATTTGCATTACGATGATTGATTTTGACACTATGATCATTCCGAATGGCCTGGTTATTGCGTTAATGGTTCCAGCGCTGTTATGTTTTTTTCTTTTTCCTCAAGTTGGACTACTCGCTCGCGTGATTGGCATTTTTGTCGTTAGTTTGCCAATGCTGATTTTGATTCTTTTTATCGGGGATGCTTTTGGCGGTGGCGATATTAAACTGATGGCAGTAGCGGGGTTTATGTTAGGTTGGCAAAATACGCTTTTAGCAACCTTTATTGCCTTGATTTTGGGTGGCGGTGTTGCTGTTTATTTATTGGCAAAAAAAACAGCGAATAAACATATGGCTTTTGGTCCCTATTTATGCATCGGAATAATGACAAGTATAATTTTTGGTGATATAATAATAAGGTGGTATTTAAGCCTTTTTGGGTTATAATAAGCGTACTGATCAGATCATTAATGGAGGAGCTATGCCTGTTTATCAATACACTGCAAAAAATTTACAGTCCGAAGTTATTCGGGGAACGATGGAAGCATCAACTCCGGATGTCGTACGGCGAAATTTGCGCCAGAAAAATGAATTTGCATTAAAAATCCAGGAAGTAAATGAGCATAAACAGGTCTATAAACTCAAGCCGATGGAGATTTCTGATTTTTCGCGGCAGATTGCCAGCATGTTAGCGGCTGGAATTACGATGATCCGGGCGATTAGCATAATCGAAGAGCGAGATATAAAACCAAGGATAAAAAAGGTGTATGAAAAACTACATACAGAAGTCGAAAATGGTAATACCTTGTCTCATGCGATGGAGCAAACCGGCGGGTCTTTTCCGGAACTGTTGATTAATATGTATAAATCCGGGGAGGTCAGCGGGCAGATGGAAGAAACGGCCCGGAAAATGGCTGAACATTACGAAAAGGAACATAAATTGCGGACTAAAATTAAAAGCGCGATGACTTACCCGATGATTCTTTTTGTAGTTACCGTGATTGTGGTACTGTTAGTGTTTACTTTAATTTTACCCCAGTTTTTCACCTTATTTGAAGGAATTGAATTGCCAGCGATTACTCGACTGATGATCAATATCAGCACGTCGATGACCAGCTTCTGGTATCTATATATTATTGGATTATTAGCGATAATTGCGATGGGAGCATTTTTATTAAGCTTGCCCACTGTTAAACGGGCAGTTGATCAATTAAAACTGCGCATTCCCCGAATTGGTAAATTGATGAAAATTATTTATACCGCCCGGTTTTCCAGAACATTAAGTTCGCTTTATTCGAGTGGTTTGGCAATGATCAATGCGCTGGAAATCAGTGGTTCAATAATTGGGAATACTTATTTACAAAACCAGTTTCCACATGTTATTGAACAAGTGCGAAATGGCGAACCGCTTTCCGCATCGATCCAAAGTATCAATGGCTTTGATTCCAAATTAGTCTCAACCATTTATATCGGGGAAGAATCCGGGAACTTGGATGAAATGTTAAATAACGTCGCCGATTCATTTGATTACGAAGCAGAAATGGCAACAACACGATTAGTTGCTTTTATTGAACCAATTATGATTATTATAATGGCCGTGATGGTTGGTGGGATCATGTTATCGGTAATGTTGCCAATTATGACCTTATATCAAAACATCGGATAGGAAGAGTGTATATGCAGACGATCGTCTTTTTTTCAAATGATGGAATCCAAATCATCCAGGGTACGATGAAACGGGGGCAATTGATTGTGTCTCATTTTCAAACGCTCCCTTTTGAACCGGGAACGCTGATTAATGGGGTAATTACCAACGAAGATGCAGTAAAACAGATTATCTCTGAGGCCGCTGCGAATAATAAAAAATTATTCAAAAATGTAAAGCTGATTATTGACAGTAGTTTAATTGCGATAAAAAATGTTGCGGTTCCCAAGCTGAAACCAAAAGAACTCGAGGCTTTGGCGGTAGCTGAATTTGAAGACAGCGCCGGAAACTATGAAGAATTACTGGTCGACTATTCGATGATTCCGGGCCCCGAGGGAATGAATATCTTTTGTTGTGGCATTGAAAAACGGGTTGTTGAAGCTTATGTCAATTTGTTTAAAAGTGTCAATATCCCAATAATGAGTATTGATGCCGGTCTGAATGCGATCGTTCAATATGTCTCGGGAAGTAAAGATTATAATGGAATGACCTTCGCGATTAATATTTTGGACGGTAAAAATCTGGTCTCAATATTATTTGAAAATGGTATTTATGTTTTTTCTAATCGATCCCGATTATTGGCCGAAAGAGGTACCAATGCATTTGCCGAAGAATTATCCGCAAAACTGTCGTCCCTGATTCAATTTAATAAGTCACAAAAATCCGAATATTCATTAAACATGAGCGTTTATGCCGGGATGGATGAATATGAATTAAACACCTTAAAGACGGTTATTTTTGATCCGGAAATTGCGTTGTTTATTATTCCTCAGACTTCTAATATCAAAATTGGCTTTAAAATTGAAGAAGTTTTTGATTTCGGAAAATTTATTTATCCGATTGTCGGTTTTTTTACCGGAAGTAAGCCGATTAACCTGGCGGTTGTTTATAGAAAAAGCAATATTGTTAAAAAGGAAATTCCGATTGCTTATAAAGCTATGGCTCTACCAGCCGGAATGATGGTATTGTTTTTATTGATTTTTGCAGCTTTTTTTGCCCTGAACTACAATGCGCAAAATAAATTGGTAGAGCTTAATGATTATATCAGCAACCAGAATAATCAGGATGATTATTTAAAAGCAAACGCTTTGTCGGATGAGGTAGCAGCCATTGAGGCGCAAATTTCCAATATGGAAATGATCAATAAAGCCATTAATAGTAATCCCAAAGTGGTTTCAGATAAAATGAACCATTTAGTCAGTTTAACTAACAGTGTGATTGAACTGAATACCCTTGGTTATGACGGCACAACGGGAGCGATCAAAATTACGGCAATGGCCAAAAATGAGCTGGATGCATCGGCGTATGTGGAACGATTAAAAGCGACGCAGTATTTTACCCAGTTGGATTATACCGGTTACGAACAAGTGATAACAACGCGAACCGAAACGACCACCACGATTTTAGCGACAAGTGGCAGTAAGACAGCCAATACAACAATAACAAAGGCTTATAGCTTTACCGTGGATGCTTATTTGAAAGCGGGGGTTTGATCATGAATAAATTAAGCCGAAGAGAGAAAATATTAATTTATGTTCTGGCCTGCTTTTTGATTGGAATGTTTGGTCTTTATTTTATCGTCAAACCAAGTTTGGAAAACTATCTGGCGGTTTCTGCTCAGGTGGAAGAAGCACAATTTACGCAGCAATCGATGGCAATGGCGATTGATAATATTCCGGCAACGATGCAATCGCGCGATGAGGCCAATTCGAAACTGGTTGAATTAAAAACTCCCTTTTCGGCAGAACTGCCAAACGAAGGGGTTGATAAATTATTGACGCAGCTGTGTTTGGGTTATAGTTTAGCCCCGCGATCATTGGCGATTCAAAGCAATGAACCGCAAAATGTAGAAACCTTTACGGAATATCACTCAGAAAATGGGGCAGCCGCAGCAGTGGGCGGGACGAATACAACAACTACAGAAAATACGAACAATGTCGATACTACTGGGGGAACTCAAACCAGAACGAGTGTAGTAAAAATGGAACTCACTGGGAATCAGGCGAATTTTTATCGTTTGTTGGATGCGGTATCAAATAGACCGGATATGATTATCTCATCTTTTGATATTACTTCGGAAACTTTGCCGCAATCGGGAACCACCACCAGTGGAAGCACGACCACCAACGTCGCCTATTCTGGTTATGTACCAAAGCTGGATGGGACGAACAATGTTGTCATTAGCGTAGTATTTACGGTTTATATGGTGGCGAAATAAAACAAAAAAATTAAGCGTTTTTAAGAAAATGGTCTAGCAAGGGGGCGATTAAAAGCTTTTGTTCAGCGGTAGTTTTCAGGGAGGTGCCATGAAAAAATTTGTTAACAACCAGGCCGGCGTGACATTGATTGAACTTCTTGCCGCCTTTGTGATATTATCGATTCTTTTAATTACAATTCTGGGAGCGATATTATTCAGTCAAAAAATTATTATCGGTAGTGATCAGAAGAATAATGAAGCGGCGATTGCCCAGGATTATATTGATGAAATAGTAACGAAGATTTCCAATGGGACTGACCCGACTTTAATCAAAGAAGTTGGAACGATCGAAAAAGGCAAAGCCTATAGTATGGACGATCCTTCTTTAACAGGCATAACATTGGGAACATTTAATGATGATAAATGGACAACTTACCCGCGTCAGTTTTATATTGTTTCATATAGTACAACTGGCTATAATGTGTATTTTCGTTCCTATTACAACAACGGCTCAGCCCAGATTAATTATACTGCTTTCGCGAAAAAAAAGTAAAATTTAAACTAAAAAGGAAAACAAAATTGATTGTGTATTTAAAGTAGATAAGTGTAAAATTACCATGAAGTTCTCAATTATCTATTTATTTGAGTTGTAGAGGAGGTTGTTATGCAAGACCGATGGATGAATTTAAAAAAGAATCAAAGTGGTAGTGCATTGCCTTTTGTTATCATTTTAGGGCTTGTTTTGCTGATTGTTGTTGCGTCGTTGATGACTGTTGCAACGGGTGGAATCAGCTTTACGCAGACTTCTGTTGAAAGCCGACAAGCATACATTGATGCCAAGTCGGTAACCGAGTATGGTAAGATTTTAATTGAAGATAAAGTAGCGGAAATGGACGATCCAGCCAATCCCCTGCCGCCTCAGAACACCGATAATACAACCGGTGATATTATTTTCTATATTGACGGGACCCGTTCAAATCCGAATGATCCACTAACACTGACAAAAGCAACGACAGCATCATCGGCGACTATTGGAGTTGGTAAATTGAAATGGAAACAAACGGTATTAACCGGTGATGATGAAAACGGAACGGCAACAACAACTTATTCAATTTCGGTGGAAACACAAAATTTGCGTAGAAAACTGAATTATGAAAGAACTTTTGATTATAAGACGGAAACGGTGACAACGCCGGGAACTGGTGGGATTCCTCAGGCACCGGAGAAGCCTGATCTGCCGAATCTTGATTTAAATCAATTTTCGACAGTTGGAGAAGTGCAAAAGCTTGATTGGAAAACGATAAATTTTAAGGTTAACGGTAGTCAGAATTATGGGATCGGAAGTCCGGTTGACGACAATAACGGGGTTCTCACAGTTAGGCCTGCCGATGCCCAATTTGACAATTGTAAGATTAATCTCAAAGATATTAAGTTTATTAATGAAAAGACCTTGAACATAGCGGCAAACAAAATTGCCATAACAACAGAATTGCCTAATAATTGGAAATCGACGTTTAAATTTGGATTAAAGGAAAGTGATACCTTCAAAACTGATTTATTATATTTTGTTAATGGTTATAAAATTGGGAGTTCGACATCAACCAATACATTAGTAGCTAAAGATATCTATATAAAAGGGGATTTGGAAATTCAAGATGCTTCATCACTGAATATCGATTGTGATAACTTGTGGATTACTGGTACGTTGAATTTAAATAAAAATTTAGCTACTGGTAAAATTAATGCTAAAAATATCATCATTGACGGTGACTTGAAAATGAATAGTTCAACAACGTTAATAGCTGATTGTCCTAACGTTTGGGTGGATGGACAGATAATTTGTGATTCAAATAAGCAAGTAATGACTTTCAAGAATATACAATATTTAAAAACAAGTGATATAAATCTTCGAAATGAGAGTGCGCTTACAATTATGGGAGATCCGACAAAAGATATAAATCAGGTTGAAATCGGGGCGATTAATTCCAGTAGTTCGGCTCAAAAAATAAATATAACAGATTTGTACTATTTCAACTGCTTGGGTATAACACAAAACGGTTGGTCACCAAATGGAGCGACTAATATTGAGTCCAGAATTGTTATAATTGATGGAGATTTATTTCTTAATGGAATTAATGCTAATAATTTTAAAATCCTTACTGAATATTTTGTCTGTAAAGGAAATGCAACCTTTAAGCAGTTAACGAATACATTCTATATTGGAAATGTTAATCAAAAAACCAGTTGTATAAAGTTCGACGGGACTTACAGCCAAACTGATGCAAAAGTTGTGTTATATGGAAATACGAATATCGTTTTTGGTAAAAATGTAACAATAGCTAATTGGGGAGATAACGTGATTGACTTAACCTCGGACAATATCTATTTTATGGGAAGTATTGATACGCAACAAAATTATACAAATAATAAAATCCTTTGTAACGGTGCGACTGATTTGAATCAGGCGAATGTTTTATTAAAAAGCTCAGCGTTAAATCCAACGCGTGATGCCGGTAAGTATATTGGTTTTACGACTAACGCACTAACTGATCCAACGCTCAAACCGGGTTCATTTGATGAAATTTCATTTCCGCCGGAACCCAGCCCAGAAGGTACAACCCCAGGCACAACATCGACAACACAAGTAATTGTGCAAGGACAAGAAAAATATTATTAAGACGATTCGATGGAAAACAATGAAAAGACAAGGTGTGAAAATGAATCGAAGAAATGAAAAAATAAAAAAGCATGATGGTTTTACGTTAATGGAATTAATGGTAGCTTTGTTAATCATGTCGATTCTTTTAGGCGCAGCGGCGTCAGTCTTTTTCGTTGCCATGAAAATGTATAGCCGAGGAACGAATATCAATTATAAAGAAGGCTCAATTACCAATATAGAAACGGAGTTGCAAAATGGCTTAGCGATAGCTAAAGCAACAGGAGTAAAAATTGCTCCGGCACCGGGCGGCGATTATAGTATTGGTTTTAATGATACGGGAGATTGTGTAGTGGTTATGAATGGCGTCGAATATCAGACCGATCAGATATCCAGTATTAAATTGTCAGTCATTAATGTAAATACCCTGGTTTACGAGATTATCCCGAAAGATACGAGTATGGCTAAATTGACAGGTGGGATTGTAATGAATAATATTAAGTCGGGAGATCTTGATTTTAGCAGTGCGACATTAAGTGGCGCGGCGGAAAGATATCTTGTCATTACCTATGAAACAGGATCTTAAATTTTAGTTGAAAGAATATTTGTTGATCGGTTATGATTAATATAAAAACTTTAGGAGGAAACCAATGAAAAAAGTAGAAATATATGAGCCGGCCGGTTGTGCCAGCGGCGTTTGTGACCCGATGATCGAAGCCGATTTAATTCGGATTGAACACATGGTACAGGATTTGCGGGATCGTGGGGTTTCGGTATCCCGTTATAATGTAATGGACGATATGCCAGCTTTTATGGCTAGTTTTGTGGTCAAAGAAGCGATTGCCACCAAAGGCATCGATTGTTTGCCGCTTACCGTTGTGGATGGCAAAATTGAGATGGCCGAAGAGTATCCCACCGATTTTGCTTTGGCTAAATGGGCAGGCTTACCCTGGAGTGATCTGGAAGTATATGCTGATCGGGAAAAATGCGAAAAAACAGTTTTATTTGGTTACAGTGATGTTGAAAAAAAGAGCGACTGCGATGATGAAGACTGCAACGGTGATTGTAGTTGTTGCGATTAAGTAAAATTATTCGTAAAAAAAGATGAAATGCGAAAGCATTTCTTTTTTTTAGGAGAATTTACCGCAAGAATTTATTAGTGCGATTGTATGTTTATTAACAAGTGAAATATAGTAAACGAATTCAGCCAAAAACGTGAGAAAATAGCGAAAAAATGAGAACAATCTGCAAATATTTATATTGAAAATGTTTGTATTTTACTCTGATAAAGTGATAGAATAATATGCAATGTGAAAAGAAGGAGAATTTAGTATGCAATTTGATCGAAAACTTCAACTCGCAACGGATTTATACCAATTTACGATGGGAAATGTATACGTTCAAGACGGTAAGCAAAATGAAGTAGCTGTTTTTGATGTTTTTATTAGAAACAATCCCTTTGAAGGCGGCTACACGGTTGTTGCCGGTTTAGAGCAGGTGATTGATTATATTAACGGAATTCGTTTTACCAAAGAAGATACAATTTTATTAAAGAAAAATCATCCTGAATTTTCGCAGGCCTTTTTAGATTATTTAGAAAATTTTAAATTTGACGGCGAAATTTATGCCATGCCGGAGGGCAGCATTATTTTTCCGATGGAACCGATTATTCGAATAAAGGCACCGCTGATCCAGGCTCAGATTGTCGAAACGACGATCTTGAGTATCGTGAACCATCAAACCTTGATTGCAACCAAGGCATCGCGGATTATTGAAGAAGCGCGGGGCGACATGGTAATGGAATTTGGTTTGCGACGGGCCCACGGTACTGAAGCTGGTTATTATGGGGCCCGGGCGGCGGTGATCGGCGGCTGTGCCGGAACCAGTGTGGTGGAAACCGAAGCTATGTTGGATCGCCCCTCAATGGGAACCATGAGCCATAGTTTTATTCTTAGCTACGATACTGAACTGGAAGCATTCGAAAAATATGTTAAATATAATCCGGATAACGCTACGTTATTGGTGGACACCTATAATACCCTAGAAAAAGGCGTGCCCAATGCCATTAAAGTGTTGAAAAAAGCTTTGGCTGAAGGCGGAATCACCGGTCGTTATGGGATACGCATTGATTCCGGCGATCTGGCTTATTTTAGCATCGAAGCTCGAAAAATGTTAGATAATGCCGGACTCGAAGAGGCCACAATTGTAGCTTCCTCAGACCTGGATGAACATCTCATTAAGGACTTAAAAAGTCAGGGCGCAAAAATTAATTCCTGGGGGGTGGGGACAAAACTCATCACGGCTTATGATTGTCCGGCGCTGGGCGGGGTTTATAAGTTGTCTGCCATCTCGGGGAAAGCAAAGCTGAAGATATCTAATGATCCGGAAAAAATAACCAATCCCGGTTATAAAAAGATTTTTCGCATTTACGGAAAAAGTAATGGTATGGCACTGGCGGATTTAATTGCCTTGGAAGATGAAAAAATTAATGAACAAGAACCGCTGACAATTTTTCATCCGGTTTACACCTGGAAAAAAAGAGTCATTACTGATTATTATCTTCGAGAGCTGCTGGTACCGATTTTTATTGACGGAAAATGTGTGTATCAGTTACCAACTATTTCCGAAATTCAACAGCATTTAAAAGATGAAAAAGATAGTTTATGGCCGGCCTTTAAACGGATGGTGAATCCGCATGTTTATCATGTCGATTTATCCCAATCACTGTGGAATTTAAAACAACAATTATTGAGCGAGGCGGAATAATGAAAAGATAAAGTTGAGCAGGTAAAATGATTGAAAAAATGAAAACAAAGATAGTTTGTATCGAAACGCTTGATCGAACGGCGAAAAAAAATTTAAACGATTTAGCCAGCCTTATTAAGGACGGTGGAACAGTGGTATTTCCGACCGAAACGGTTTATGGATTGGGCGCAGATGCCTTAAATCCGCAAGCCATCAAAAAAATATTTGCTGCTAAAGGAAGGCCGGACGATAACCCGCTGATTGTTCATATTGCCGATTTGAATGACGTGCGGCGATTGGTTGCCGAGATTCCCGAAAAGGCGAAAACGTTGATGGAGGTATTTTGGCCCGGGCCGCTGACAATAATTATGGAAAAAGCCGCCGTTATTCCAACTGAGGTAACGGCAGGTTTGAACACAGTCGGGGTTCGTTTTCCTGACCATCCCATTGCCCAGGCATTTATAAAAACGGCGGGATGTCCGATTGCAGCACCGAGTGCTAATCGATCGGGACGGCCCAGTCCGACCCAGGCGAAGCATGTGCTTGAAGATCTGGATGGACGGGTGGACGGGATTATTTTATCATCGGATGCGGAACTGGGTTTAGAATCAACCGTTATTGATATGACGATCGATCCTCCGGTGGTGCTCAGACCAGGGGATATCACGCTGGCGGAATTGCGAGAAGTTTTGGGTGAGGTGGAGGTTTCCACGAATGTTACTGAAAATGTAATACCAGAGAAAGTAGCTTCTCCGGGGATGAAATACACCCATTATTCACCTAAAGGCGATTTGGTGGTGGTTAAGGGCACCGCGACTGAGATTCGCGAGAAAATTATCAAAATCTTGTCGAATTACAAAGGAAATCCAATGACAATCGGAGTGCTGGCAAGCAATGAAACAATGGCTAATTATCAGGAAGGTTTGATTATCTCGTTAGGAAGTCAACGTGATCCCGGTGAGATGGCTAAAAATCTGTTTGCCCGGTTACGGACATTTGATGAACTGGGGGTTGAGAAAATCTATGCCGAGGATATCCCGCTGAATAATGAAACATTGGCTTTGATAAATAGATTGTATAAAGCGGCAGGTTACACATTTATATAAAAGGTAATTTGGAAAGGAGAAAAGCAGATGAAAATTGCAATTGGTTCAGATCATGGGGGACTAAGCCTCAAAGAAGTGATTAAACCATTTTTGATCGAGCAGGGACATGAGGTGGTTGATTTTGGAACTGCCACAACAGATTCGTGTGACTATCCCATCTATGGGGAGCGGGTTGGCGAAGCGGTAAGCTTTGGTGATTGTGACCGGGGGATCGCTATTTGTGGAACGGGCTTAGGGATTTCGATGGCGGTTAATAAGGTGCCGGGAATTCGCGGGGCTTTATGCACCAATGAATTCATGGCCGAAATGGCTCGTGCCCATAATGATGCGAACGTATTGGTACTGGGAGCTCGGGTGCTGGGTGATGGCTTGGCGTTGCGGATTGTGGCAGTTTGGTTGGCGACAGAGTTTGCGGGAGATCGCCATCAACGGCGGGTCAATGAGATTGCAGCGATTGAAAAAAAATATTCAAAATAAAAAAAAATAGATTTGCTGTATATACAAGTCTACAAAATTGTGATACTATATGTAAAAGATTTCACGAAAAAGGTAAATATTAGTTTTTTATCTTAGATTGTAGATTTTTTAACAAACGTTATGGTGAAAAATAACAGGATCACAGCAAAAAAATATATTTTGATAATGGAGTGATGCATGAAACGCGGACAAGAAAAATCGTATAAGTACCTTGCAATGATTTCACAAGTTGGAATTTCGGTTATTGTTCCTGTTGGAATAATGATTTTCATTGGCAAAGTTCTAGATTTTTACTTTCATACCGGAAATTTATTGGTGATTATTTTAGCGGTTTTGGGTGTGTTGGCTGGTTTAAGGAACTTATATGTGATGCCAATTCGGATGAATGAACGGGCATTGAAAATAGCCCAAGAGAATAAAACCGAAGAAGAAAAAGAAAATGACAGAAAACGAGCACAAGCATATCGAGACCAGGTGAAAAAGGAAAATAACGAACGTGGTGAAAACGATGAAGATTTTTAATAAACTTTCTTTAGAAACAAAAATAATGATTGATAGTGGCTTGATCAGTTTAGGATTAGCACTTTTTTGCTTTTTAACTCAAAATCCGCTAACATTTGCTGTAGGTGTTTTCTTCGGCGGATTTTACAGTATTCTCAATTTTAGATTAATGCAATTAACCTTCAACAAAGCAATGAAAATGCCATCGGTGAGAGCTCAAAAATATGTTCAGACCAGATACTTTTTGAGATACTTATTAACCGGTGTTGTTATATATGTGGCAATTATTAACCCTTGGGTGAATATCGTTGGTGTTCTACTCGGGTTATTTGCTGTGAAAATTTCAGTATTGCTAAATGCTACTTTACCAAAAAAAAACACAAAAAAAAACGTCTCGACAAATGAGGCGTGAAATCAAAAAAACACAAAGGGCGATTTAGAATATTTTAAATCAGCCTGGACAATGAGGTGAAAAAACAATGGAAGGACCAAAAATTTACGGGGAAATCTTCGGATTCCCAGTCACACAAACGATAGTGAACACATGGATAATCATGGTCTTTATCTTCGTAGTGTGTTATATTTTAACAAAAAATATGGAAAGAAAACGTCCTGGGAAAGCCCAAGTCATTGCTGAAACCATTGTCACGGCTCTGGACAATTTAGTCGGACAAACGATGGGAAAAGATAAAATGAAGTTTGCACCATACATGCTTGCTCTGATTATGTTTCTTGCGTTTGCGAATATTGCTGGGATCATTGGTCTGAGATCTCCAACAGCCGATTTAAACTGTACAGTTGGCCTGGCTTTGATGACGTTTTTTATGACGCAGTTCTTTGGTTTTAAATCAAAGGGACTGGGCGGTTATCTCAAGGGATTCTTAGAACCGATGCCGTTTTTACTCCCAATTAATATAATTGGGGAATTTGCAAATCCCGTTTCACTCTCTTTCCGACTTTTCGGGAACATGTTGGGTGGCGGAATTATTATGGCGCTTTTGTATTCGGCGTTAGCAGGATTGATATTTTTTCCAGTGCTAATACCAGTTCCGTTCCATTTCTATTTTGATATCTTCTCAGGATTATTGCAGAGTTTTATCTTTACAATGTTATCCATGGTATTTATTTCAGGAGCGATGGATTGATGAGAAAGAAAGGAGATGAACAGCAATGATTGGAGATATGAATATCATAGAATTTGTATTTCAGTTCTTGAGTCAATTCGATCCGATCGATCTGATTAAAGGTTTTTCAGCGATCGGCATTGGTATCGCGATGATTGCCGGAATCGGACCAGGGATCGGGCAGGGATTTGCCGCGGGCAAGGGTGCTGAAGCGGTTGGCAGAAATCCGGCAAAAATGAATGATATTACGATGATTATGCTTCTCGGCGCCGCTGTGGCGGAAACATCCGGTATTTTTGCATTAGTAATAGCCATGATCTTATTGTTTGCTAATCCGTTTATTGCTGCAGCAGCAACCGGAAGCGTTTGGGTATTAGCGGCTTCGGCCGTAGCCAGTGGGATTTCGATGGTCGCTGGAATTGGACCCGGCGCTGGTCAGGGTTATGCAGCCGGAAAAGGTGCTGAAGCGGTTGGAATTAAACCAGAAAACAAAGGCAGCGTTTTGCGAATTATGTTGCTGGGACAAGCAGTTGCTCAAACAACAGGGATCTACGCATTGATCATTTCGTTAATATTGATGTATGCGAATCCATTTCTACAAGCCGGTGGCAAGGACTTTGTAATGGCGTTTTCGGTACTGGGTGCCAGTATTGCGATGCTTGCCGGAATCGGTCCTGGTTTAGGACAAGGATTTGCCGGCGGCAAAGGTGCCGAAGCAGTTGGTAAGAATCCCACCAAAACAAATGATATCTCGATGATCATGCTTCTTGGTGCTGCCGTAGCGGAAACATCTGGTATTTTTTCATTAGTAGTCGCATTGATACTAATTTTTGCAAATCCGCTAATTGGATTATCCGGCAGTGTTTGGATTCTGTCAGCATCGGCTTTAGCGAGCGGGATTGCGATGATCGCCGGAATTGGCCCAGGAACCGGTCAAGGATTTGCAGCTGGTAAAGGAACCGAAATGGTTGGTATCAGACCTGAAGTGAAAAGTGTTGTTTTACGGGTCATGCTATTAGGTCAGGCAGTTGCTCAAACAACCGGAATTTATGCGCTAATTGTAGCTTTAGTGTTGATGTATGCAAATCCCTTTTTATAAAAAAGGCTTTGTGTTAACAACGTTTAGGAGGGAAACATCATTATGGAAGGTTTAGATTTTATTAAAGCATGTTCAGCCATTGGTGCTGGGATTGCGATGATCGCCGGGGTAGGACCTGGTATTGGTCAGGGTTTTGCAGCCGGTAAAGGGGCCGAAGCAGTTGGTCGTCAGCCGGAAGCGCAAAGTGATATTGTCAGAACCATGCTACTTGGGGCAGCAGTAGCTGAAACCACTGGTATTTATGGATTGATCGTCGCATTGATTTTATTATTTGCGAACCCATTCTTTTAAAAATTAATAAATTAGAATAACTGATTAAACAAGGAGGAACGTATACACATGGAAGGTTTAGATTTTATTAAAGCATGTTCAGCCATTGGCGCTGGTATTGCCATGATCGCTGGGGTAGGACCTGGTATTGGTCAGGGTTTTGCAGCCGGTAAAGGGGCCGAAGCAGTTGGCCGTCAGCCGGAAGCTCAGAGTGACATTGTTAGAACGATGTTATTAGGTGCAGCGGTAGCGGAAACTACCGGTATTTATGGATTGATTGTTGCACTGATTTTACTTTTTGCTAATCCATTCTTTTAAAATTGAGGTGATTCACGAATGAAAAACTTTAATGCTTATGAATTAGAAAGGGGGATATAACATTGATATTTGAATATGCAGGTTTAGTTGGAATTGATTTAATGCAATTATTGGCAACGATTGTTAACTTTATTATTTTCTTTTTAATACTGAAACATTTCTTTTACAAAAAAGTTAAAGATATTATTGCTAAAAGACAAGATGATGTGTCGGCTGAAATTGTTGGTGCTACTGAGAAAAATGCGGCAGCTGCAAAGCTGAAACAAGAATATGAAGGGTTATTGTCAGATATCCGAGCAAGAGAACGAGAAATCATTCGCGATGCAACGGTAGAGGGGCAAGCTGAACGAAAAGATATTATTGATAAGGCTCATGACGATGCTAAATTAATTATCGAAAAAGCAATGGCTGAAATCGAAATCGAAAAACGCAAAGCGATGAATGAAGTTAAATCTAATATTGTCGATCTATCAATTTTCGCAGCTGAAAAAATTATTGATGAGACATTGGATCAGAAAAAACACGAAGCGATGATCTTAGATTTTATTGATAAGGTAGGGGATGCGCAATGAGTTTAGTTGCTAGTAAATATGCCCAGGCTTTATTTGATCTGGCAATTGAGAAAGATCAGCTTGAAGAAATAAATTCTGATTTTAAAACAGTAGTTGCGATACTTGATTCAGAAGAAAAATTTCTGGAGTTGATGTTAACACCATCTTTGAATACCAAAGAAAAAAAGGGAATTTTGACACGGTCTTTAGATAGTCTTTCGAATCAATACATCAAGAATTATTTAATGATTCTGCTGGATAAGAACCGCTTTGAAGATATCTTTGATATTTATGAGAAGTTCAGAAGATTAAGTAATGACTATAAAAATTTACTCGAAGCGCGGGTGTTAACCGCAATACCATTGGATGAAACCTTACGGGTTGCGTTGGAAGAAAAAATGGCCAAACGCTTTAACAAAACAGTAGTTTTGGAAAATAAAATTGATAAATCAATCCTTGGCGGAGTCGTCATTTATATTGGGGATCAGATTATCGATGGGAGCATCAAAAAACAATTAAATCAAATGAAAACACAAGTAAATAATATAAGACTACATTAAAAGAGGTGAGTAAAGTTGAATCTCCGACCAGAGGAAATAAGTAAAATTATTAAAAATGAAATAGAGCGTTATGAAGATAAGCTTGAAGTCGTCGATGTCGGTACGGTCATTCAAGTTGGGGATGGGGTTGCCCGTGTTCATGGTCTTGAACATGCCATGGCAGGTGAGCTTTTAGCTTTCCCTAACGAGGTTTATGGGATGGTGCTTAACCTTGAAGAAGATAACGTTGGTTGTGTTCTTTTAGGTTATGATGATGACGTTGTTGAAGGTGACATCGTTCGATGTACTGGCCGTATTGTTGAAGTTCCAGTTGGCGAAGCCATGATTGGACGAGTTGTTAATGCATTGGGTTTTCCAGTTGATGGAAAAGGTCCAATTGTTACTGATCATCGTCGTCCGGTTGAAGTTAAAGCTTCTGGGGTAATTGAACGTGAATCGGTTAATCAACCAATTCAAACGGGTTATAAAGCAATCGATTCAATGATTCCGATTGGACGCGGTCAACGTGAGTTAATTATTGGTGACAGACAAACCGGGAAAACAGCATTAGCGATCGATACGATTATCAACCAAAAAGGTGAAGATGTTATTTGTATCTATGTTGCGATTGGCCAGAAAGACTCAACCGTTGCCCAGATTGTTGGACAATTGGAAGAAAATAATGCTATGGACTACACCGTTATTGTATCAGCGGGTGCTTCACAATTAGCGCCGCTACAATATTTAGCACCCTATTCAGGGGTTTCAATGGCTGAATATTTCATGAATGAACAACAAAAAGATGTATTGATTATTTATGATGATCTTTCTAAACATGCCGTGGCTTACCGAGCGATGTCCCTGATTCTTCGTCGTCCACCAGGACGTGAAGCATATCCAGGGGATGTTTTCTACCTACATTCACGGTTGCTAGAACGAGCTGCGAAACTAAAAGCTGGGGGATCAATTACTGCGTTACCAATTATTGAAACTCAGGCAGGTGACGTTTCAGCGTATATCCCGACGAATGTAATCTCAATTACCGATGGTCAGATCTTCCTGGAAGCGGAATTGTTCCGTTCCGGTATCCGTCCAGCCGTTAATCCGGGGATTTCAGTCTCTCGAGTTGGTGGATCGGCTCAGATTAAAGCAATGAAAAAAGTAGCTGGACCACTTCGTATTGAATATGCACAATATCGTGAATTGGCTTCATTTGCTCAATTTGGTTCAGACCTTGACGATGAAACTAAAGCCCAGTTGGCAAAAGGGGAACGAATCGTTGAAATCTTGAAACAAGATCAATATGACCCAATGAATGTTGAAGATCAGGTGCTGATTCTTTATGCTGCAACAAACGGATTCTTACTTGACATCGAAGTAAAAGATATTCGTGAATTCGAAAAAGGACTAATTAAATTTGCACAAAAGAAATACCCTGAAATCCTGGCTAAGGTTAAAGGGAAGGATGGCCTTTCAGATGAGGTTGTCGCAGCTTTTGCTGAATGTATTGAGGCTTATAAAAAAGTTTTCAGTAAATCTGTATAGATTGTCAGCGGAGGTGATTTTCGAGTGGCAGAAAATGTACAAGATATTAAACGTCGGATAAAGAGTGTAAATAGTACAATGCAAATCACCCATGCCATGGAATTGGTGGCATCGGCAAAGCTGCGAAAAAGTCGTGAGCTTGCTGAAGGTCGTCGACCTTATTTTGAGGCTATGATAGAAAGTATTGGACGGATTGTTGAGAAAAGTGGAAACGCCCGTAATATTTTCATGGATCAGCGAGAAGTTAAAAAAACTGCATATATTATCATTACCGGAGATAAAGGTCTGGCTGGTGGATACAATGTAAATGTTGCGAAATTGGTTGAAGAACATATAACGGATAAAGAAAAGGCTGTTTTATTTACGGTTGGATCACGAGGCCGCGATCACTTTAGAAATCGTGAATACCATATTCAGAGTGAGTATCTCGGAATTTCGGAACGACCCAACTTCTTTAATGCTAAAGAAATAACGGCTGTTGTCATGGAAGGTTTTAAAAATGGGGAGTATGACGAAGTTTATATTGCCTATACCAAGTTTGTTTCGACCATTACGCAGCATGCTCAGATGATGAAACTGTTGCCGCTTTCGGCCGAAGAGCTGATAGCTTCCGGTAAAGAGGAAGAAGCGCAAGAAAAAATGCAGGATGAAGAACTGACGATTATGACATACGAACCAGAACCGGAAGAACTTTTGAAGCATCTGATACCGAATTTTGTTAGTAGTACGGTTTACGGTTCGATGATTGAAAGTGCCGCCAGTGAACAAGGGGCGCGTCGAACGGCAATGGAATCGGCAACTACCAATGCCAATGAAATGATTGATGGGTTAACACTTAAATATAACCGTGTACGACAGGCGGCAATAACTCAGGAAATATCCGAAATTGTTGGTGGTGCAGAAGCATTAAACTAATAAATTAAAACAATTTGCAAAAAAAAGACTGAATATTATTTTGATAGAAAAATGAGTGCAAATTAATTTGTACAAGGAGGTTAGTGGGAATGGCCCAAAATATAGGGAAGGTTGTTCAAGTTATTGGACCAGTAGTCGATGTTAAATTTCAAAAAGACAAACTGCCAAAATTGAACAACGCAGTAAATATTGAGCTTAATGGACAGACCCTGGTAATTGAGGTAGCTCAACAACTGGGAGATGACATTGTCAGATGTATTGCTATGGATTCAACAGACGGTCTGATGAGAAATCAGGAAGCTGTAGATACCGGAGCAGCGATTCAAGTACCAGTTGGGAAAGCAACCCTAGGAAGAATGTTTAACGTTTTGGGTGAACCAATTGATGGAAAACCATTTGATACGAAAGATGTTGTTAAGCATCCGATTCATCGGCATCCACCAAGTTTTGAAGAACAACAAACGCAACCAGAAATGTTTGAGACCGGAATTAAAGTTGTTGACTTAATTTGTCCTTACGTTCGTGGTGGTAAGATTGGTCTTTTCGGTGGTGCGGGAGTTGGTAAAACCGTATTAATCCAGGAATTAATTAATAATATTGCAACCCAACACGGTGGGTTATCAGTATTTGCCGGGGTTGGAGAACGAACCCGTGAAGGAAATGACCTTTATTATGAAATGATGGAGTCTGGCGTTATTAACAAAACAGCACTTTGCTTTGGTCAAATGAATGAGCCGCCAGGAGCCAGAATGCGAATTGCATTAGCTGGACTGACAATGGCCGAATATTTCCGTGATGATGAAGGACAGGACGTGTTATTGTTCATTGATAACATTTTCCGCTTTACTCAAGCTGGTTCAGAAGTTTCAGCGCTTTTGGGTCGGATGCCAAGTGCCGTTGGTTACCAGCCAACACTGGCAACCGAAATGGGTGCTTTACAGGAACGAATTACATCAACTAGTAAGGGTTCAATTACCTCGGTTCAGGCTGTTTACGTACCTGCCGATGACTTAACTGACCCTGCTCCGGCAACTACTTTTGCGCATTTGGATGCGACGACAGTATTAAGTCGTGCTATTACTGAAAAAGGTATTTATCCGGCGGTTGATCCATTGGATTCAACTTCACGTATTCTTGATCCTAAAATAGTTGGACAAGAACATTATGAAACAGCACGAGAAGTACAGGAAATTTTGCAACGATATAAAGAATTGCAAGATATTATCGCAATTTTGGGGATGGACGAATTGTCTGACGCCGATAAAATTACGGTATCCCGTGCACGTAAGGTTGAACGTTTCCTCTCACAACCATTTAATGTTGCGGAACAGTTTACCGGTACGGCTGGGGTATATGTAACAATTGGAGAAACAATTAAAGGGTTTAAAGAAATCCTTGAAGGACAACATGATGATTTACCAGAAAGTGCTTTCCTTTTGGTAGGTACGATCGAAGACGCTGTAGTAAAAGCAAAAAAAATAAAAGGTTAGTTGAGGTGAGTTTTAATGGCTGAAACTTTCAGATTAAAAATCATTGCACCTACTGGTGTTTTCTTCGACGATGATATTGAACGGGTTGTTATTCGTGGGATTGAAGGAGAACTTGCGGTACTTGCAGATCATACTCCGCTGACAACCAATGTTGCCATTGGCACATTTAATATTATTTTTGCGGATAAAAAGAAAAAATGTGGAACCCTATTAGGGGGTATTGCCACCATTAATCCAAAGGAAACAATTATTTTAACTGATGCAGCGGAATGGCCGGAAGAAATCGATATTAAACGAGCTCAGGAAGCCAAAGAACGTGCACTTAAGCGGATTCAGGATGATAAATTCGATACCGTAAGGGCGCGGGCAGCACTGGAAAGAGCAATTGCTCGGATTAACTCAAAAGAGAATTTATAATAAAAAAATAGAAAGTCGGGACGCTAATTAGAATCCCGGCTTTCTTTTTTTTATCCCCGGCAAGTGTTTTAAAGACCGTTTTTCTATGCTATAATTTATGTTGAATAATAGGAACATTGTGTATCGATAAATGAATGATAATCTTTTAAAATGTTATAGTTATAGAACGCGAATGATCAGATCAAACGGAGGATAAGGAATGAATATTTGTATAATTGGATTAGGGATATTAGGGATCACGTATGGTTCTATTTTATCTGATTCCGATGTGAATGTTATGTGTGTGGACACTGATGAAGAAACCATTAACATGCTGACAGAAGGTGAATTGCCAATCTACGAACCGGGATTAAAAGCGTTAGTTTCAGCGGCGGTCTCAACCGGAAGATTGTGCTTTAGTTCGAATATTCAAAAGGCAGTTAAACAAAGTGAAGTTATTTTTATTACCTGTAAAGTGCCGACGAATGATGATGATTTTCCCGACCTGCGGTTTATGAAACCGATCATCCAAAGTATCGGCAATCATATTGAAACCCCGGTAACGGTGGTCATTAAATCAACTGTGCCACCGGGAACCTGCCAAATTGTCCGTAAAATTATCCAAAAAAGCTTGAAAGAACGGGAAGTCGAGATTCCCTTTGAGGTTGTTAGTAACCCTGATTTTGCCCGAAAAGGATCAATGATCAAGGATTGTTTGGTGCCGGAAATGGTGGTTATCGGGACGGATTCGGCAACCGCGGTGGAACAGTTAAAAAAGGTTTATGATACGCTTCATGTTCAAGAAGAAAATTACGTTATCACGGATCCGCAAAGTGCTGAAATGATCAAGTATGGGGTTAATGCCTTCTTAGCGATAAAACTTTCGTTCATTAATGAAATGGCATTATTATGTGAAAATGCCAATGCTAATATTCTCGATGTCGCTAATGGAATGGGACGCGACGAACGAATTGGGACGGGATATTTGGATGCCGGACCTGGTTATGGGGGCAGTGATCTGCCCAAGGATTCCAAGGCTTTGGTGGAAATTGCCAAGGCTTATGGAGAAGATTTTAGGGTGTTAAAGGGTGCGATTGACGCCAATGAAAAACAGAAAAATAAAATGGTGGAAAAAATTAAACGAGTGATGGGAAATCTGGAAGGAAAAACGATTGGGATTTTAGGCCTTTCCTATAAATCGGAAACCACCGATATGCGCGAGGCACCATCGATTAATATTGTCAAAAAACTGGTTGCCGCTGGGGCAAAAGTGCAAATTTATTGTCCCGAAGGTAATCAGGAAGCCAAGTGGCGGTTTCACAATGAAAAAGATGAGATTGTTTATAGTAATGACGTTTATGAAGCCGCGCGAGAAGCAGAAGCCATTGTCCTGATTACCAGTTGGCGGGAATTTAAAGGAATGGATCATGAACGCATTTTAGCAACCATGAATGATCGGTATTTTTTCGATTTCAGAAATTTGTTCGGTAATAAACCACCCAAAGGTTTTATTTATTCAGGGTTGGGAATTCCCGAAAGAGAGGTAGAATAAGATGAAAGAAGTACGCAAAGCAGTTATCCCGGCAGCAGGATTGGGCACACGTTTTTTACCAATTACTAAATCGGTTCCCAAAGAAATGCTGCCAATCGTTGATAAACCAACAATCCAATATATTATCGAAGAAATTGTCGCATCGGGAATCGAAGAAATTTTGATTATTAATGGACGCAATAAAGAGAGCATTATTAATCATTTTGATCAAGTGCCGGAACTTGAAGCGTCGTTACAAGCAGGTGGAAAGACAGCGGCTATGGCCGAAGTGAGAGCGATTACCGAGATGGCAAAAATTTACTCAGTGCGGCAAAAAGAGGCGAAAGGTTTAGGGCACGCAGTTCTTTGTGCAAAGGAATTTGTTGGCAATGAACCTTTTGCAGTGGTTTTGGGTGATGATATTGTTTATAACAACGAAACACCGGCACTTAAACAAATGGTAGAAGTTTATGAAAAGTATGGTGCTTCAGTGATTGGGGTTCAGCAAGTAGCAGCCGATCAAGTTAATAAATACGGAATCATTTCCGGAGCAGCGGTTGACGAGCGGGTTTACCAAGTTGACGATCTGGTTGAAAAACCGGCCGTGGGAACAGCACCGTCAACAATGGCTATTTTAGGGCGTTATATTATAACGCCGGGAATTTTTGATGTGCTTGAACAAACCGGAAAAGGCACTGGGGGCGAAATACAACTTACTGATGGGTTAAAAACGCTGGCAACAATGGAAAAAATGTATGCCTATGATTTTATCGGTAAACGTTATGATGTTGGTGATAAACTGGGTTTTTTGCAGGCAACCGTTGAATATGGTTTAAGAAATGAAAATTTGGGGGCAGATTTTAAAAAATATCTGGAGAGTTTGTTGAAATAATCACATAATAGGGCAGCACGACTAAGTACATGCGCGTTTAACCAATTGGATTATCGAAATTGCCGAAATAGGCGCAAAGAAAGGAATTACAATGAACTATCAAGAATCATATCAAAACTGGCTGAATCAAACGGATTTAGATCCAGAGCTGCGTCAGGAATTGGAAGCCGTTACGGATGAAAAAGAAATTGAAGATCGTTTTTATATGGACCTGGAATTTGGCACTGGCGGCATGCGCGGAAAAATGGGGGCCGGCAGTAATCGGATGAATATTTATACGGTAGCGAAGGTTACCTATGGTTTAGGAAAATATCTGCTGAGACAAAACATGCAAAACTGGGAAAAAGGCGTTGTAATTGCTTATGATTCACGCCATAATTCCAGAAAATTTGCGGAAACAGCGGCATGTGTATTGGGAAAGATGGGGGTTGCGGCTTATCTGTTTGAAGAATTACGGCCCACTCCGGAACTTTCATTTGCGGTCAGAAATTTAAAGGCGGCGGCTGGAATTGTCATTACCGCCTCACATAATCCCAAAGAATATAATGGTTATAAAGTTTATGGGCCCGATGGCGGACAAATGGTAACGGCTTCAGCTGATGCCTTGATCGCAGAAATTGGAAGAATTGATGACATTTTTGATATCCCAATCATGCCGATGGTGGAAGGTCTCAATCAGAAAATTATTCAAATGATTGGCATCAAGATGGATAATGCCTTTACCGATGCAGTCACAGCAATTTGTTATCCCCGTCCGAATAGTGACTTGAAAGTAGTTTATACTCCGCTTCATGGGGCGGGTAATAAGCCGGTACGCCGCGTTTTAGCAGAACTGGGGTATTCGCAGGTGACGGTTGTACCGGAGCAGGAGCTCCCCGATGGTGATTTCACAACGACACCTTATCCCAATCCGGAGGATCGTTCGGTATTTACCTTGGCAATGAAACTGGCGGATGAAATTGGTGCTGACATTATTATAGGAACGGATCCCGATTGTGATCGAGTTGGTGTTGTGGGAAGAAATCATAGTGGTCAATACGAAGTTTTTACCGGAAATCAGACCGGCGCGTTATTAATTGATTATTATCTCAAAACACGCAAAGATTTGCCAGCCAATAAAGTGGTTATTAAAACCGTTGTAACCAGTGAATTAGGTGGGATTGTCGCTAAATCCTATGGAGCAACGGTGTTCGATGTGCTCACGGGGTTTAAATATATTGGTGAATGTATGACTGAGTTTGAAAAAAACGGTGATTATACCTTTGTTTTTGGTTATGAAGAAAGTTATGGCTATCTAGCGGGAAATTACGCGCGAGATAAAGACGCCGTGATTGCCTCAGCGTTAGTGTGTGAGATGACGGACTATTATAAACAGCAGGGCTTGACTCTGCATGAAGCGTTACAGTCCCTTTATCAAAAGTATGGTTATTTTATTGAAGACGTAGTGGCATTGACACTTGAAGGGATTGAAGGGAAAACAAAAATTGAAAAAATAATGGATACCTTCAGAAAAATCGACTTCCCGGGTTTCGCCGAAGCTAAGTTAGTTAAGTTTAATGACTACGAAACCAGTGTCAGCAATGATTTGACAACGGGTTTAACAACCAGTATTGAGTTGCCAAAATCCAATGTGTTAAAATTTATTTTTGATGATCATTCATGGTTTGCACTACGCCCTTCCGGAACTGAACCGAAATTAAAAATGTATTTTTCAGTTACCGGAAAAACGCAAGAAGAGGCTTTAGCCAAAAAAGAATTATTAAAAAAACAAGTGACAGCATTAATCTAAACGTTAAAAAGGCATCATTTCGAATTTTCGAAATGATGCCTTTAGTTGTTAATGGTCATTTATTATCAGCCTCATCATGGAGCTTAGAATTAATTATTTGCAGGACTAAGGGGTAATATCGGAGCTGCTATCTGGTATGGAATCAGAACTCGTAGAACCGGAGTCGCTTCCGGAACTTGAATCTGAAGAAGTATCTCCCGTTTCGGATGAATCAGAACCCGAGGAATCAGAATCGGATGAACCGGAATCGGATGAATCAGAACCCGATGAACCGGAATCGGATGAATCAGAACCCGATGAACCAGAATCAGATGAATCAGAATCGGATGAACCAGAACCCGATGAATCAGAATCGGATGAATCAGAACTGGAACTTGATGAGTCAGAGCCCGATGAACTCGAATCAGAGCTGCTCGAATCGTAACTGGTATCGGTGGATTCACTGTAGGATGAAGACGAACCGCTTCCGGCATAATTGGCAATGGTGTCGCTGATTTCCTGAACGCGTTCAGATGGCACATAGGGTGTATAGGTGCTGGAGGAATCAGAGTTAGTGTTGGTTACTGGACTCGTTACATTTGTGCGGTTTCCGGTACTGGTCGATGGGTTAGTACTGGCACTGCTTTCATCAGAAGTAGCATTGCTGCTTTCGGTTGTTGCGGGTTCCGACGTTGTGGGCGTTTGAACCGGACCATAGATAAAAGCGTGAAGGGCAATCACATTATCAGCAAGGGTCGTGGGGACGACATAAGAGATGCTGTTGATCATCGCCGTTTTAACATGGGCATCAGTTGGCAGTCGGAATTCCAAAAACTGTTTATCAGAAGAACCTAAAAATGCTTTGGCGTAGGTTGTAATTTCATTAATTGTTAAAGTCGTTTTAATATAGGGATAGACCTTACTCAATAAGTTGATGCCAGTCGGAATATCAATGTTGAAGGCTTTATCAGCAATTTGACCAACAACTTCACGTTGTCGTTCGGTCCGATGAAAATCATCATCACTGTAACGATTTCGGGCATAAGCTAACGCTTGAACACCGGTTAGGGTTTGAACACCGGTCGTTTCAAGATAAGGATCAGATTTTTTTACTTTATCGTTGACATCATCGATATATTTATTGGTCCAGTCCATAATATCTTCACTTTGGACATTCACTTCAACACCACCCAAAGCATCGACAGTATCAACCATCGCATCAAAATTGACAACAACATAATCCTTGATATTTAAATCGAAGTTTTCATTTAATGTCTTAACTGCCAGTTCGGGTCCGCCATAAGCGTAAGAGGCGTTGATTTTATCAAGGCTTTCATAGGTGTTATCAGTGGCTGGAAGTTGGACTAACAAATCCCGCATGACGGAAGTAACTTTAATATTGCCATTTCTAAAATCCATCGAGACAATCATAATCGTATCTGAACGATCGCCTTCAATATCACTACGTCCATCAACGCCAAAAACGGCAATATTAACGGTATCGATATCAAGATCGTTATTAACTTTTAAATCAGCTTCGTCCATTTTCGGGGCTGCAACCATTTGGTTAATCTGGCTAATGGTATTAAATCCGTAGACAAGTCCGGTGCCTATTAATGATACAATCAAAAATAGGATGACTAATATTAATTTTTTTTTCATAGAAAGTCCTTTCAATAACACGAGCTAAAATCATATCAATCCATAATACCATAAATATGCTTAAAAAAACATTGAATAATAATGAAGAATTTATTATTATTGCCAGAAAAGCGGTCTTTAAAAGAGTGGATTACCTTAAAAGCCGGAAAGAATCTAGAAAAAAATAGACTTTTAATAGGATTTAAAGTATAATGACAATGAATTTTTATGGTTTAATGCTTGTAAAATAAGCATTAAAAAAGATCCCAAGTCAATGAAATAAGGTGAAGTATGAAAGTTTTATTAACCGGCTCTAATGGTCAATTAGGGCGAGAATTAACAAGGCAACTTAAAGAAAAAGAGATAGTCCATGTTGGATATGACATTCCCGAGTTTGACATTACAAATAAAGTGGAAATTGCGAAAATTATTAATAAAGAAAAACCAACCGTTATTATCAATTGTGGAGCCTTGACTAATGTCGATGGCTGTGAAACCCAGCGGGAACTGGCAATGGAAATCAACGCCGTTGGTCCTAAATATCTGGCCGAAATTGCCCGGGATCTGGATATTGTGTTGGTACAAATTTCCACCGATTATGTTTTTGATGGGAATGGGATTTGCGAAAACGGCAGTTTGCGGCCTTATTTGGAAAGTGATCCGATCGATCCCAAAACGGTTTACGGCGAAAGTAAAGCCGCAGGTGAAAAAGCAGTTTCAGAAATCGTATCGAAGTATTTTATTATTCGGACCGCCTGGTTGTATGGGGACGGTAATAATTTTGTCAAAACGATGCTGGATCTGGCCTCAAAAAATCCGAAACTGACGGTCGTCAATGATCAAATCGGTTCGCCAACCAGTACGGTGGATTTAGCGGAGGCAATCATTGAGCTGATCCAGACAAATAATTACGGACTTTATCATGGTACCTGTGAAGGACAATGCAGTTGGTATGATTTTGCTGTGGAAATTTTTAGATTGGCCGGAATTGACATCCCGGTGGAACCGGTTACTTCAGAGCAATTTGTTCGACCGGCGCCGCGACCCAAATATTCGGTGCTTGAAAATAAAGCTTTAAATGATTTGAAAATCAATCGTTTCAGACCCTGGCAGGTTTCGCTGGCAGAATATCTGGAAAATTTGAAATAAAAAATGGCCAATTCAAAAGAAATGCTGCTCAATTGCTTGGATATCAGGTTGCAAAAATAATTTGATATCGGGGAACTGTTTTTGGACAGTGCCCCGAAGAATCGGAATTGTTTGCGGCAAACTGAGATACCAAGCTTGTGGCACTTTTTGCTATGATCGAATAATTTATTAGAGAAGAGGTAATTATGAAAGGAATTATATTAGCTGGTGGTTCGGGGACACGACTTTACCCGATTACCCGGGCAGTGTCCAAACAATTACTGCCAATTTACGACAAACCGATGATTTACTACCCATTATCGACTTTAATGTTGGCGGGGATTAAAGATATTTTGATTATTTCTACCCCTCACGATTTGCCCATGTTTGAACGTCTTTTTGGTTCGGGTGAAGAATTGGGGTTAAATTTTTCCTACGCTGAACAAGCAGCGCCAAACGGTTTGGCGGAAGCTTTTCTTATTGGTGAAAAGTTTATTGGTGATGATAACGTGGCGCTGGTATTAGGCGATAATATTTTTTACGGCCATGGTTTTACCGAAACCATTAGAAAAGCCGCGAAACTGGAAACCGGAGCAGTGATTTTTGGTTATCCGGTTACCGATCCCGAACGCTATGGGGTGGTCGAGTTTGCCGAAGATGGAACGGTGCTTTCAATAGAAGAAAAACCAACTCAGCCAAAATCGAATTTTGCGGTGCCGGGACTTTATTTTTATGATCATTCGGTGGTCGAAATTGCCAAACAGATAAAACCGTCTGAACGCGGGGAATTGGAAATAACCACCGTTAATGAAACCTACTTAAAACAAGGCAACTTAAAGGTAGAATTATTTGGCCGGGGGATGGCGTGGCTTGATACCGGAACTCACGATAGTTTGATTGAAGCATCAAATTTTGTTGAAACAATTCAAAAACGACAGGGACTTTACGTTGCTTGTGTTGAAGAAATTGCTTATGTGCGCGATTTTATTAATAAAGAACAATTACTGCGGTTGGCAGAGCCGTTAAAGAAAACCGCCTATGGACAATATTTAATCCAGTGTGCAAAAGACAGATAGGAGATACGATGGCAAAAATTAAGGTAATAAAAACAAAGATTGACGGATTGGTGATTATCGAACCATCTGTTTTTGGTGACCACCGTGGTTACTTTATGGAAACCTATAATGAAGAAGAATTTCATCGGGCCGGTTTGACAATGCGGTTTGTTCAGGATAATGAATCGAAATCCAGCAAAGGTGTTTTGCGGGGGCTGCATTTTCAAACCAAATTTTCGCAAGGAAAACTGGTACGGGCAACAAAAGGTGAGGTTTACGATGTGGCGGTGGACCTTCGCAACGGATCGCCCACTTATGGACAATGGGCAGGAGTGCTGCTAACCGAAGAAAATAAAACGATGTTTTATATTCCTGAAGGGTTTGCCCATGGGTTTATGGTTGTTTCGGAGGAAGCGGTGTTTAACTATAAGTGTACGAATCTTTACGCACCGGAATATGATGGCGGGATTCGCTGGAATGATCCGGAAGTTGGCATCGAATGGCCGCTTGATAAAATCGATGACGTATTACTCTCAGAAAAAGATGAAAAGCTACCTTTTTTAAATGAAATAAGCGATTCGTTAAGATTTGAATAGATAGAAATGGAGTAAGTATGAAAACAGTATTAGTTACCGGTGGGGCCGGATTTATTGGTTCAAACTTTGTCAAATATATGCTTAAGCAACACCCGGATTATAAAATCGTCAATTTAGATGTTTTAACGTATGCCGGAAACCTTGAAAATTTAAGTGATATCGAAGCGAATTCCAATTATGTTTTTGCCAAAGGCGATATTGTCGATCGTTCCTTTGTTCAGAATCTTTTTGATACCTACGATTTTGATACCGTGGTTAATTTTGCCGCCGAATCTCACGTTGATCGCAGTATTGAAGATCCGGAAATTTTTATCCAAACTAATGTCATGGGAACGCTGGTTCTTTTAGATGAAGCCAAAAATCACTGGCAAACCGGAAAAGATGAAAATGGCTATCCAACCTATCGAAAAGGCGTGCGCTACCACCAGGTATCCACCGATGAGGTGTATGGTGCCTTGGGTAAAACCGGGATGTTTACTGAAACGACCCCAATTGCGCCCAACAGTCCTTATTCAGCGTCCAAAGCCAGTGCTGATTTATTAGTTCGTTCCTATGGACAAACCTTCAAATTACCAATTACGATCAGTCGCTGTTCCAATAATTACGGGCCTTATCACTTTCCGGAAAAGTTGATTCCGTTAATGATTTCCAATGTGGTTGCGTTAAAAAGTCTGCCGGTTTATGGTGATGGTATGCAGATCAGAGACTGGCTTCATGTTAAAGATCATTGCAGTGGGATTGATACCATTCTTGAAAAAGGTGTTGAAGGAGAAATTTACAATATTGGTGGGAATAATGAAAAAGCCAATCTTGAAATTGTAAATTTGATTATTGAAGATGTTGGTAAGATGTTACGTTCGGGCAACTATCCAATTGATAATGATGGCTCAAAAATTAGCAAGGAATTAATTACCTACGTTGAAGATCGGTTGGGACATGACCGCCGTTATGCCATTGATAATACAAAAATCACAACCCAATTGGGCTGGGAACCATCCTACACCTTCGAACAGGGGATTGCCGAAACCATTGAATGGTATTTAAATAATCAGAGTTGGCTTGAACAGGTAAAATCAGGTGATTATCAACAGTATTATGAGAATATGTATTCAAAGAAGTAGCAAAATAAATGAAAAGCACTTTTTTGTGTTTGCGGTTGACGACAAAAATCTGTACTGACAATAATTGTTTGTTTGCTGCCGAAGCGGACTGGCTAAGACCAGATCCGCTTTGGCAGTAATCGGATTAATCATTATCCGTGCGACAGGGTATTTTGTCCGCAGTCTTAAAGCACATTTTTGTGCTTTTTCATTTAGGAAGAAAAAGAGGTGTTAGTTTGTATTTATTTAAAGATTTAATGGATTATATCAGAGATTTGTATGTAAATCGGGAACTGATATCAAAATTTTCAAAAAATGATTTTAAGTCACGTTATGCCGGTTCGTTTTTAGGAATCCTATGGGCCTTTATTCAGCCGACAGTTACTATTGCAGTATATTTTGTTGTTTTTGGTTTAGGTTTGAAATCAAGTCCGGCTGGAGGGGTACCATTTGTTTTATTTCTGATCACCGGAATTATTGTCTGGTTTTTCTTCTCGGAAGGACTGGTTAACGGCACTAACTGTTTTCGGGAATATAGCTATCTGGTTAAAAAGGTGACGTTTAATATTAAAATATTACCAACCGTAAAAATAATATCGTCTTTATATACGCATGCGTTCTTTATTGCTTTTGCTGTGGTTATGGTATTGCTTTATGGATATTCGATAACACCTTATTTCATACAGATTTTTTATTATTTATTTTGTTTAATTGTTTTTTTGACCGGACTAACTTGGGTAACGGCCTCATTACAGCCTTTTTTTACAGATATTCTGCAATTTATCAATGTCGCAATGCAGGTTTTATTTTGGGGAACTCCGATTTTAGTGCCGATAGAAACATATCCGGCAGGGTTATTAACGATTATGAAGTTAAATCCGCTTTATTATATTGTTCAGGGATATCGTGAGTCTTTTTTCGGGCAAGGTTGGTTTTGGCAACATCCCGTCATGACAGCATATTTTTGGGGATTTTGCTTTGTATTATTGCTAATTGGAATTGCCGTCTATCGAAAATTAAGACCACATTTTTCGGATGTCTTATAAAAAAATGTTGATCGCGGATCAGTGGAGGAAATTATGTCAGATGTGGCAGTAAAAATTGAGAATGTTACAAAAATATATCAGTTGTATAATCGGCCTATGGATCGCTTAAAAGAGTCCATGAGTCTGTTCAGAAAAAAAGAATATCACCATAAATTTTATGCCTTGAATGATATCAATCTGGAGATAAAAAAGGGTGAATCAATCGGGATTGTTGGTAAAAATGGATCTGGAAAGTCAACCTTGCTAAAAATTATTTCCGGCGTGTTGACGCAAAGTCAAGGTGATGTTCATGTTGATGGCAAGGTGTCGGCGTTGTTAGAATTGGGAACCGGCTTTAATCCCGAATATACGGGAATCGAAAATATTTATTCCAATGGTCTGATTATGGGTTACAATAAGGAAGAAATGGACGAACGGCTCGATGATATTGTTAACTTTGCCCAAATTGGAGAGTACATTAATCAGCCGGTTAAAACTTATTCCAGTGGGATGTTTGCCCGGCTGGCGTTTGCCACGGCCATTAATGTGGACCCGGAAATTTTGATTGTTGACGAAGTTTTGGCGGTTGGGGATGCAAAGTTCCAGATAAAATGTATTAATAAAATGGAAGAATTTAAGGCTTCGGGAAAAACCGTGCTTTTTGTTTCCCATACGCTTGAACAGATCAAACGTTTTTGTACTAAAGGGGTTTGGATCGATCATGGCGAAATGCGAATGTTTGACAATGTAACTCACGTTATTGATATGTACGAAAGCGAAATGCTTAAAGAATCAATGGAACAAAAAGCGCTGGAAGAGGAAGATCCGCTGGCTGTGAAAATGGAATTTGAAGCAAATTTAGGAAAAATAACGGCAATGCGTTGCAATCAGGAAACGTTAAACACATTTGATGATTTTATTGTGGATATTGAATATGAGTTATATGATGACTTAAAAAGTGAACCGCTGGTTGGAGTGGCCTTTTATACTATCGATCGGCAATATATTTTCGGGCCTAATACCCATCTGGATGGGATAAAAATTCCTAAAACAAAAGGCCTCCATCAGGTCCGTTATGTGGTGCCCAAATTACCTTTATTGGGCGGAAAATACGAAGTGGATATTGGTCTTTTTGCCAATAAAAGTATTGTTAATTTGGACTACGAAACCGGGGCTTTTGTGATATCAGTTAAAGCTGACTATTTTACTGAAGGTTTGGTTCATATGGAACATCAATGGGAAATAATAAAGAATTAAGATAGAAAGGGTTATTCAGATAATTGTAACCGGCGGCGGTTTTGGCTGAGAATTATAATTATCTGAACGGATGATTAGAATGGGAAAAAAATTAACTGTTGAACAGGAAGAAATTAAATATTTTATTGATAAGATTGTTAAAGATGAAGAAAATCGCTGTGCCACCGTTCAAGGCTGGGCTTTTAATACTAAAACAAAAGAACCGGTAGAAT
Source organism: uncultured Acetobacterium sp. (assembly GCA_965140355.1). Taxonomy (GTDB): domain Bacteria; phylum Bacillota; class Clostridia; order Eubacteriales; family Eubacteriaceae; genus Acetobacterium. The sequence goes on from OZ223194.1 coordinate 1,351,100, forward strand.
TGTATTTGTTAGGAAAAGAAGCAGCAGGGGTTCAATTTAAACGTGATTTTAGAATTGATGTCAATAATAAATATTTATTGCCCGATGATGCCAAAGTTGGTTTTATTATTGAGTTTGATGAACGAACCTATGGTGAAAAGCTAAAACTTAAATTAAAAGATGGTAATAACGTTGCCATTGCACCGATAAATCTGAAAAAAAATTATGATTATTTAAAACGACCAAATCTGTTTAATGCCCGACGTCTGGCCGGAGTGACTACCCGAACCGTGGGATATTTTAGTCGGAATGGCTTAAAAAATACGATTCGCAAAATAAAATTTGAACTGAAATATAAAAATCAGGAAAATTATGATTTCTGGATTGATGTCCACGAAGATTTTGACCCAAAAAAGATCAGTGAAGAAATAAATAAATTTACCTATAATCCTAAGGTTTCGATTGTGATGCCGGTATATAATGTAGAGGAACGATGGTTGCGAGCTTGTATTGATTCGGTTTTAAACCAATATTATCAAAACTGGGAGCTCTGCATTGCTGATGATCATTCCAGCGATGCTCACATTAAACCGCTGCTGGAAGAATACCAACAGTTGGATGCACGAATCAAGGTTGTTTATCGGACCGAAAACGGTCATATTTCCGAAGCTTCCAACTCGGCGCTGGCAATTGCGACGGGTGAATTTGTGGGACTTCTGGATAATGATGATACCTTGGCAGAATTCGCTTTATATGAAGTGGTGAAATTACTAAATGAATCGCCTGAAGCCGATCTGATTTATAGTGATGAAGATAAGCTAAGTGAAGATAACGTCCGCAGTCAACCATTTTTTAAAACCGATTGGGCTCCGGATATCTTGTTGGCGACCAATTATATCTGCCATTTTGGGGTCTACCGAAAAACGATTATAGATGAAATCGGCGGTTTTAGAAAAGGGTATGAAGGCGCCCAGGATTATGATCTGGTACTCCGTTTTACGGAAAAAACAGATAAAATATTTCATTTACAGAAGATTTTATATCATTGGCGGATGATCAGTAATTCGACGGCCGTTAATCCCGATTCAAAAGGATATGCTTTTGAAGCGGGACTTAAGTCACTGGAAGATGCATTGGAACGGAGAGGAATTAAAGGAACGGTTACGCATGGTGCTTTTCCCGGGGTTTATGATATTGAATATGAAATATATAATGATGGTTTAGTTTCGGTGATTATTCCGACTCGGGATAATGCCGTTGATTTAAAAGCCTGCATCGATTCGATTTTTGAAAAAACACTTTATCAGAAATTTGAAATAATCGTTGCGGATAATGGCAGCGAAAAAGAAGAGACCTTTAAATTGTTTGAATATTATCGCAAAAAATACCCAAACCAATTTAAGGTTACAAGGATTGATATTCCGTTTAACTTTTCCCAGATCAATAATTTGGCGGTGAAAGAAGCGCAAGGCGAATATCTATTGTTCCTGAATAATGATATTACCGTGATAACCAAAGGTTGGATGAAACGGATGGTCAGCTTTGCCCAACAGGATCATATTGGAGCCGTTGGCGCGAAACTTTATTATCCCGACAATACCATTCAGCATGCCGGCGTTCTGCTGGGAATGGGCGGCGTTGCCGGACACGGACATTGTGGATATCCGAGAGATGATTATGGTTATTTCGGGAAACTGGTGACCAATAATAATTATTCGTCGGTGACGGCAGCCTGTATGATGGTCAAGCGAGCAGATTTTGATCTGGTCAATGGTTTTGAAGAAAAATTAACCGTTGCTTTTAATGATGTTGATTTCTGTCTTAAGTTATATGAGGCTGGAAAATTCAACGTTTGGCTGCATAATGTTGAATTATATCATTATGAATCGAAGTCCCGAGGGGCAGAAGATACCTATGCAAAATATAAACGTTTTAGCAGTGAGATCAAGTTTATGAAAGATCATTGGTTGAAGTATATTAAAGATGATCCTTATTATAATAAAAATTTGACCCGAGTTGATGGAAACTATGCAATTTGTGTTGATATTGTTGGTTATGTTAAAGGAAAATCGTTGGAAGATGTTGAAGATAACATTTAACTTAATAGGTGATAAAATGTAACGAAAAAATTGACGATGTAAACTATTTGTGGTATTATTGTTACAATTATAAATAGCGACATCCGGCTGTAATAACGATGATCGGCAATTGCGTAACTGGACACCAAGCTCATAGCAATTTCGTAATTACCTTTAAGATATATTTAAAGAAAGGAGGCAGATTATGGAAATAATTAGAAATAGAAGAAAGCAGATTGCGTTGGGAATTGTAATGACGCTTGTCTTATTGACGTTTTTTTCATATTTTAGCTTAGATGTCAAGGCGGCCAGTACGACCATTGTTGTTAATCCCGGGCATTTGGTTGGGGTTGATACGGGGGCTGTAAACAAAAGTAATGGTATTCGTGAGGTTGACCTTAATAATGCGTTGGCGATTAAGGTGGTATCAACCCTGCGGCAAAATGGTTATAATGCGATGTTAAGTCATCCGGTCCCGGGAAATCCGGGGTTGCCAACCCTGCTTTCAGCACCACCGGTTTATTCGGCTTATTCAACCACCATTTGTAATAAAGCGAATCAAATTGGCGCTGATTTATTGATCAGCATCCATCATAATTCTGGAGCGGCAACCGCCAGTGGTTATGAGTTTTACTGGAGCAGTTATCACCCATCGGTTGATACGAATGGGATTTATCAAAAGCTTGGATTATGGAGCGATGGATCGTGGGCAGACTTAGATGCAACACCACCAACGATCGCATTAAAATCCAAAGAATTGGCGAATCTTTTAGACGACAATTTCAGTGAAAATTTAACCTATGTTCCCAGTCGTGATAAGATTATTGAACGAGATGATGCGATCACGAGAAAAACCAGTATGCCATCGGTATTGATTGAAGCGGGTTATGTTTCGAATAATGCTGAAGTTGTGAAAATGGCAGATGGAAACAATCAACAACAGATGGCCAATCAGATGTTGGCAAGTATCAATGAACTTTTTGGGGCCAATACAGACCTGATGACGGCGTCCAGTTTTACGGCCAGTGTTAATGGGGATAAAATTACCGCAACTGTAAACGGCGTTTCAGCTCCAAATGGCTTACAAGTGATTTACATTCCGGTATGGAGTGATGATGGCGGTCAGGATGATTTGAAATGGTATTCGGCAACCAAACAAGGGGATGGCAGTTACAGTGCGACGATTGATGTTAAAGACCATGGTTATGAAAGTGGAAATTATCAATTGCATTGTTATGGGGTTGATTCTTATGGGAAGTATACTTTATTAGGCAATACTACCGTGAATGTCACCTCATCGGTGCAGGAAAAAATGACAGCAAGCAGTGTGACCGGAACGGTTTCGGGAAATAAAATTACAGCAACGGTTAAAGGTATTTCAGCTCCGAACGGACTGAAGGGAATTACGATTCCGGTTTGGAGCGAAACCGGTGGTCAAGACGATTTAAAGTGGTATTCGGCAACGAAACAAAGTGATGGCAGTTATGCGGTGACAATCGACATCAAGGATCATAATTCTGATGGCGGACTTTATAACATCCATGCTTATGGAATAGACGACAATGGTAAGATGACATTTTTGGGTAACACGTCGGCGACGGTTAAAGTTGATACAATGACGGCAACGAGTGTAAGTGCCAATGTCTCCGGAAATAAAATTACGGCAATGGTTAAAGGGATAACCGCACCGAATGGAATTACGGAAGTGAGCATCCCAATCTGGAGTGAAACCAACGGCCAAGATGATTTGAAATGGTACCCGACGACGAAACAAAGTGATGGCAGCTATGCGGTGACAATTGATATCAGGGATCATAATTCTGATGGCGGGACCTATAATATTCATGCTTATGGCAAAGATAATAATAATAAAATGACATTTGTCGGCAGCACCTCGGTAAAAGTTCTGGTTGAACCAATGACTGCGACCAGTGTAACGGCCAGCGTTTCTGGAAATAAAATTACGACAATCGTGAAAGGCATTAATGCACCAAATGGGCTTAAGTCAGTCGCCGTTCCAATCTGGAGTGAGATTGGCGGTCAGGACGACTTAAAATGGTATGCCGCGACCAAACAAAGCGATGGCAGTTATGCGGTAACAATTGATATTAAGGATCACAATTATTCAGGTGGGGTTTATAACATCCATGTTTATGGAACTAATGATAGTGGTAAGCAAACTTTTCTCGGGAATACCTCGGTTAGCGTAGCGACGACATCAATGTCGGCAACGTCAGTAAAAGCTTCGGTGGCAGAAAATATGGTTACCGTTACCGTTAGTGGGATAAAAGCGCCAAATGGGATTAAAAAGATTGAGATTCCAACCTGGAGCGATATCAACGGTCAAGATGATTTGATTTGGTATACCGCAACCGAGCAGAGTGATGGCAGCTACAAGGTTGTTATTGATGCCAAAAACCATCATGGCGACAGTGGAACTTATTTGATTGATGCTTACGGTGTGGAGTTGGATGGACGATTTGTACCGCTGGGCAGTACTTCAGCAAGTGTCCGTTATGTGGAAACCCCGATCATGGGAGAAACAACAGTGACAGCAGCCGAATTGGTAGCCTATTATAAAGCTTCGGGAAGTGTTTATCCGCAGATTTACAACGATTTAGGCGTGAATTTGGAGAAGTTTGTCGATCTTTACATTCAGGAATGTAAAGTGGAAGGTGTTCGTGCGGAAGTTGCTTTTGCACAAGCCATGCTTGAAACCGGGAACCTTCAATTCGGCGGCGATGTAAAAGTGACACAATTCAATTTTGCCGGCTTAGGTGCCACCGGAGGCGTTCCGGGATTTGATTTCTCAGTCGTATATGGGAATAACAGCACCGGACTTCAAACCGGAATTCGTGGTCATGTGCAGCATTTGAAATGTTATGCCTGTGATGAAGATTTGAAGCAAACCAATGTTGATCCGAGATGGAACGATAAAATCCGATTGCGGGCGCTTTCGGTTGAAGAATTGGCAGGAACCTGGGCTGCCGATACCACATATGCAACTAAGATTAAAGCGATTATGAAGAAGTTTTGACAAAAAGCAGGGTTGATTATTCAATCCTGCTTTTTTAATTTCTTTTCTTGACAGATTAAACAATTGAATGATAGGGTAAGCACAAGAATCGATTATTATCGGGGCCTAGTTTAATGATAATAACTCGGATCGTCATTAAACAAAAATAATTTATAATAATTTCGAGAAGAGAGTATGATGAAAATCAGGAAAAATAAAAATTGGACGAAGTGGCTACTGGGGTGTTGGATGACTGCTTTTATTTTGTCGCTTTCGACGGGGGCCGTTTTTGCCGACGAAGCGGTAGTTGCCGATATTCAGGAAGTTGATGTAAAAACTGAATCCGAAGAAATCCTTGAAATAGAAACGGCCGTTAGTGAAATCCAAGTGACCGTCTCACAAGATTTGCAGAATCGCACAACCTATTTAGTGAGTACGGTTGGTTGCGCCGGGAAAACGACAATTGGGAAGGTGATGTTTCCCATCTGGACCGAAAGAAATGGTCAGGATGATTTGCACTGGTATGAAGGAATCAGAGACAGTGATGGGGAATACCGGATTACTGTAAACAATCAAAATCATGGTTTTGAAACCGGGGTTTATAATATTCATACTTATATCTATGGCGATTCCGGTCAAGTGTTAAAAACGTTAGTAAATACTTATATGCTGGAAGCAGAGCGTCCGATCATCAGGATTGGTGAAATCGAAAATAATTGCTATAAAGTGAGTATCAGCGGAGTAAGTAATGCCCAGGGGGTGATCGGGGTCAGTTTTCCGACCTGGACTCAGTCCGGCGGGCAAAATGACTTGCGTTGGGAAAATGGCAATTATGTGGGGCATGATACTTGGGAAACAACCATTAACATTGACAACTATCAGCGTAGTTATGACACCTTTATAACCCATGCTTATGTAACCAATTGCGATCGCCAGCAAAAGTATATTGGTGAAACCGAGCAGTGCATCTTAAATCCATTTGACCAAGAACCGCTTAAAATCTCAGCTAAGCAGGAGATAAATAGCACCAAGTTTGTCGTTAATACCGAAAATTGCAAGGGGAAATCCGGCATTAAAAGTGTTTGGTTTGCCGTGTGGTCGGAGCGAAATGGCCAGGACGAGATAAGATGGTATCAAGGCACCCGTGGTAACAATGGCGAATTTACCATGAGCGATGATATTGAAAACCATGGTTTTGAAACAGGTCCTTTCATTATTCATGCTTACCTGCGGGGGAACAATGAAGAAAACATTGCTTTTGCTGATAATTTTTTTAAGATGGAAAAAACGAACCCAATGATTGAATATGATCACGCTGTGCTGAATAATACTTTTAAAATGCGGATTAGAAATGTCGGGGATCAAAACGGGGTGACCAGTATCGTTTTTCCAACTTGGAGCCGGACTAACGGCCAGGATGATATCCGTTGGGAACCCGCCACCTATATCGGCGGCCATACCTGGGAAGCGACAATTCATTTAAAGGATTATCAGATAATTGTCGATGATTTTATTAGCCATGCCTACTTGACGGATAAAAACGGACAAATGGTTTTTCTAACGGATTCAGTTAAACGTATTTTACAAAACACGCAAACCATTTATGGTTATTTTGCTTATCCCCTGGATAAAAACTACCGACCCAATGCGAATGATCCAACCGATTGGTTTGGACCCCGGTGGGGTGATATGCATGAAGGGGTAGATATTCCGGCGAATCGTTATGCCAGTTGTTTTGCGGTTGGCGATGGAATTGTTGAAAAAGCCGACTACTTTATGGGTTATGGTCGTTATATTAGAATCAGGACCACTGATCGGTATGGTGAAAGTGTCTCGTTTTTTTACGGACATCTACAGGAAATAAATGTCAGCGTTGGTCAAACAGTCAGTAAAGGACAAAAAATTGGGTCAGTCGGTGGATCAGGATACAATGCTCAAGGCGATTATAGTGATAATGCGTTTGGATCGCATCTGCATTTTGGTGCCATTGCAAATGCTGATGATGCCTGTGTTGATCCGGAAATCTGGATTGATTTTCATAACCCCAATAATAACTAAATAGCAATTTTAAATAGGCATTGATAACAATAGAGGTGGAACTCTGGTTCTTAACCTCTTTTTGTTTAGCATAATTGAATCCTGTGTTATAATAAAGCGACAATCTATTCGAAGCAAAGGAAGGTCTTATGAAGTGTGACATTTCGGTAATTATTCCGAACTATAATGGCGAAAATTATATTGCAAATTGTCTGGACAGTATTTTGGTCCAAAGTTATTTGGCGTTTGGACAAATGGAAATCATCGTCGTGGATGATTGCTCCAGCGATAAAAGCGTTGAAATTATAAAAAGATATGAAAATGTAATTCTAATTGAAAATGAAATAAATTCAGGGTTTGACAAGTCGGTTAATCAGGGTATCTTAGCCAGCAATGGTGAATTTTGTTTGTTGTTGAATAATGACGTTGTGATTGATCCGAATTTTGTAAAATACTTGTATCTACATATTAATGATAGCGACAGGTTTTTTTCGGTGAGTTCGAAAATGGTGCGTTATTATGAGCGTGATAAACTTGATGATGCCGGGGATTTTTATAATATTTTTGGTTGGGGATATAAACGCGGCGATGGAAAAGATGTCGAAAGTTATGACAAACCAATGTCGGTATTTAGCACGTGCGCGGGAGCGGGAATTTATCGCCGCGCTGTTTTTGATGAGATTGGTTTATTTGATGAGGCTTTTTTTGCGTATATGGAAGACATTGATATTTCCTATCGCGGACTGATTAATGGTTATAAAAATCGTTATGAACCCAAAGCGATTTGCTACCATATTGGGAGTGCGACCACGGCCGAAGGGCAAAAATACAGTCCCTTTAAAGTACAGATTTCAGCGCGAAACAATATCTATGTGGCGTATAAGAATATGCCCCTGATTCAGCTAGTGGTTAACAGTCCGTTTTTGCTGGTGGGGTTTTTGATTAAATATCTGCTTTTTTTAAAACGTGGTTATGGCAAAGACTATACGGCCGGAATTAAGGAAGGATTTAAAACCCTGGGAAAAGTCAAAAAAGTGCCCTTTCAGTTTAAAAATCTGGGGCAGTATTTTTTAATTGAAGCGCATTTGGTGATTAACGTGATGCGGTTTATAATAAATAAATTAGAAAAGTAAATACTTTCAACTTCGCCACTTCCATATTTAAAAAGGGTATGGTAGAATATAATGTCTTTTGAAAGATAAAATGGCTTCAGAAAGGCTGAAAATGGATTTATCAATTATCATTGTTAATTATAAAACAGAAGAATTAACTTCAAACTGTATTGATTCAATCATTAAAAGTAATACCAGAGGATTGAATTATGAAATCATCCTGGTGGATAATGCTTCGAATGATGGCAGTATTGAAGCAATTGAAAAACGCTTCACCGAAATACGAATTATTAAAAACCCTGAAAATGATGGGTTTGCCAAGGGAAATAATATCGGAATCGAAGCATCCAAGGGCGATTATATTTTGCTGTTAAATTCAGATACCATTGTTGAACAGAATACTTTAAAAGGGGCGGTGGCATTTATTAAAGATCACCGTCATATCGGAGCATTGGGATGCAAAATACTGTTACCGTCAGGGAAGTTGGACCCGGCCTGTAAAAGGAGTTTCCCAACCCCTTTAAACGGGCTTTATCACAGTCTCAACCTGGATACGGCCTTTCCTGATAGTACCCGTTTTGGGGCGTATAACCTAACCTATGTCAATGAAAACAAAACGTGTTCAATCGATTGTATTATGGGTGCTTTTATGCTTGTTCCACGGGTGGTTATTGAGCAGGTGGGAATGCTCGATGAAGATTATTTTATGTATGGAGAAGATATTGACTGGTGCTACCGGATTAAAGCGGCCGGGTTCCAGGTCATGTATTATCCGGAAATTCGAATTTTTCATCATAAAAAAGCCAGTGGTATTGGCAAGCGGAATCCGAAAGTGATCGCGGCCTTTTATGATTCGATGATAATTTTTTATAATAAGCATTATCAAAATAAATACAATAAATTGACGCGATGGTGTGTGATCACCGGAACAACAGTGATGAAGAGGATGGCACTGGCAAAAAATAAACGTCGAAAATAAAAACCATGATGGAGGGAGACTAAAATGATAAAAAGTAATCAACGTTTTTTTAACTTTATTTTGGTATTGTTTGACATCATTATTGTCACCGCAGCATTGTTATTTGCCTGGTATATCCGGTTTGTTTCGCCCTTTTTTGATGATGGGGTGCGAACCATGAATCTGGGTTCCTATATTGATTTGCTAGGTCTGATCATTCCGCTTTACCTGATTCTTTTTCTTTTCTTTGGGTTGTATAGACCCTACCGAAAACAGCGCTTTTTCAAAGAATTTCGCGAAATTATTTTAGCCAATAGCTTTGGCATTGCGATTGTTATGTCAATTTTATTTACCATGAAAAGTATTCATTTTTCGCGATACATGTTGGGGATTTTCTTTTTAACATCAACTGTATTAATGATTTTAGAGCGGGGCTCGATCCGTAAAATTCTCAGAATGGCCCGGGAACGGGGCTTTAATATTAAATATCTTATTATTGTCGGAGCGGGAAGTATTGGTCAGACATTTGCCGCGAAAATTGTTGGCGATCGACAATTGGGTTATAAGATTTCCGGATATGTTGATGACTACTATCGTAAAGGCGACAAGGATGGCATTCCGGTTTTAGGAACGACCCGTGAAATGAATGAAATCCTGGAGGAATATCAGGTTGATGAGGTGATTATTGCATTGCCTAATACCAGCTATAAACGAATTGACGAGGTGATTGATATCTGTGAGTATCAGGGCATCAAAACGCAGATTATCCCCGACTATTTTCATTTAATTCAAGGAACAAAACCTTATTTTGATGAGCTGGACGGGATTCCATTGATTAATACCCGCTATATTCCGCTTGATCAACCGGTTAATAAATGGATTAAGCGTAGCCTGGACATTATGCTTTCGATTTTGATTCTGATTTTGGTATCGCCAATTATGTTGGTTACTGCAATTCTGGTTAAAATAACGTCGCCAGGTCCGATTATTTACAAACAAATTCGCGTTGGTATGGGTCGGAAAGAATTTTGGATTTATAAATTCCGTTCGATGCGATGTGATACATCAATTGCCGGGGAAACTGGCTGGACAACTGAGAATGACCCCCGAAAAACGAAGCTTGGGGCGTTTATTCGCAAAACAAGTATTGATGAACTGCCGCAATTTATGAATGTCTTAAAAGGCGATATGAGCATTGTTGGACCAAGACCGGAACGGCCTCATTATGTGACGCAATTCCAACACGAAATTCCCAAGTATATGATTAAACATCACGTGCGGCCGGGAATTACCGGCTGGGCGCAGGTAAAGGGCTGGCGGGGTGATACCTCAATTCATAAACGAATTGAGTGTGACATTGAATATATTGAAAAATGGACGTTGTGGTTCGATATTAAAGTATTTTTTATGACCTTTAAAGCAGTATTTGAGAGTGGGTATTAAAACCTAGAATATTCCTTAAAGCGAGGGTGGTGAGCATGGAGCAAAGATTAAATAAAAAAAGCAAAAATTTTAAACCTTCAAACATTGGGAAGTTTATGCTTGTTAGGGTAAAAGAACGTTGGCTTTATGCAATCATTGGGGTGTTTGTTTTTTGGGCGTCATTGTTTATTTTTGGCGGTTGGCAAGGCGAAGCGTTAATAATTTCAATCATGGTGTCATTTTTTAGTTTTGCTATTCTGCTATTTACTGGAAAACAGCTACACTGGGATGCATTGATGATTATCATTTTTTTTGGGATCATTTTTTGTTTAACTACCCCGATTTTAGATACGCCCGATGAAACCGCTCATTTAGCCCGGGCGATGTATGTCGCTGAAGGGAATTTTTTTGTCAGTCATGTTGAATCAGAATTGACAATCAGTCAGGATTATGGCCGTTTGCATGAGCAAGCGCAAAAGACGATTCTGGAAAATGACTTAAATATTCATGACAGTAATATCCATGCCGTTGAAAGTAACGGATTGAAAGCAACAAATGCCTATGCCTTTATATCTTACCTACCACAGGCATTCGGGATTGGATTGGGGCGATTAATCAATTTTAGTGTCCTCTGGTCGTTTTATCTGGGGAGAATAACTAATTTGCTTTTTTATGCAGTGATGATTTCCTTGGCCATTAAGTTGACCCCGGTTTTTAAACAGCTGTTTTTTGTGGTTGGAACGATACCGATGGGCGTGTATATTGCTGCTTCATATAATCAGGATTCTTTTGGAATCGGGATGATTTTGGTCACCATTGCATATTTCTTATATTTATCAAATAAGGAGGATCATGCGATTCGTTTGATCAATATTGTTGTTTATATGGGCTTGTGTATGTTGATTACTTTATCAAAGTTTCCGTTTGTACTGCTTATTTTATTACCGGTTTTTATTTCCCCTGGGAAATTTGACAAACGTCGAACTTATCTGTTGGCCTATGCCGCTATTTTGATTACTGCTGTTTTTGCGGTTATCTGGATGAAGTCTTATTCGGCAATACCGCATCCTTTTTTACCCGCTGGCGCTAATATGCAGGGTCAAGTAAAGTTTTTATTAAGTTCGCCAATTGAAAATTTTCAGATATTAGGAAAAAATATTTTTGAAGGGTTGATAAACTATCTGATGTTATTTAATTTTGGTTGGTTGTCTTATAGTTCCAATGGTCTGGGAATGTTGTATGCATTCTTTTTTGGAGCGATTTCGGTCTTTTATCCAAGAACCATGATGCAAAATAAACTGACGCGTCTGGGCAGTTTGGTGGTGCTTTTGGGTATTTATGTTGCGATTGAATTATCAATGTATTTAACATGGACACCGGTTGGCTTGCCAGTCATCAATGGGGTTCAAGGGCGTTATTTTATTGGACTACTGCCATTGTTACCATTAGTGGTGAATATTGGCCCCTCGTTTAGCCAGATCAATCCAATTCAGGCAAAACAATATCAGGAACTAATGACGATTATTCCGGTTTATTTTTTAATGGCATCGTTAGCGCTGACGCTTAGCCAGTATTATTAATTGATTAAAAGCAAGCGCAGCGATATTTTGATAAGTTTGATTGGCCGTTGAAGTTAATTTCGATAAAGGAAGTAGTAATATTTATGCAAAACAACAAATGGATGAAAATAATAAGCTTAATGATAATAATTATTTTGCCTGTTTTGATGGAACTCTATTTTCTTATTATTGAAACGGTGATTTCTCCGAATGCCATTTTTAGCGTTGATTTTTATCAAAACTTTGGTTTGATAATCGGCTCGGCGCGCTTCCTGGTGCTGTTCCTGATTACAACGTTGATTGTTTTGGCATTTAATTATTTTGATCGAACAAAAATTTTTGATTATAGCTATCGGTATCGTTTTCTGCTTGGTGGGATTGCTTTGGTGGGATTGATATTATTTGAAATCCATGGTTCGTCAATACAATATTGGCAAGCTTTTTTTGATGGCTCGGAAAATTTCAAACCGATTATTGGAATCAGTAGAAGTGTTCGTAGTGATGAATGGGCGGTTAATACCCCGATGATGATTTCGCAATACTTAAATCAGTCCGGTGCTTTTCCCTATTTTAGTGATACGATCCGTGGCGCTTTGACGGATGTTTTTATTGTTTACGGTCAACCAGTCAAAAATATCGTTGAATTATTTAGACCTTTTCATTGGGGTTATTTATTGTTATCACCTGCCAAAGGCCTTTCTTTTTTTTGGATGGGTCGAACGATAGCATTATTTCTGGTTTCTTTTGAGTTTGCCATGATTTTGTCCCGAAAAAACAAAATTTTGGCATTGGTTTATGCGGTTCTGATGACTTGGTCGCCAGTCGTGCAATGGTGGTTTGCGGTTAATAATTTAGTTGAAATGCTGATCTTTGGACAACTGGCAATAATCATGGTGAAGTTATATCTAACAACCGCGAGTTATCGACTGCGCCTTTTATATGCGTTTGTTTTATTAATTTGTGCCGGCGGTTATGGGCTGGCTTTTTATCCGGCCTGGCAGGTACCACTCGCTTATGTGTTTTTGGCGTTATTGGTGGGAGTTGTCGTAGAAAATCGAAAAAAAGTGATCTGGTCAAAAAAAGATGCCTTAATTTTGATTGGCGTAATTTTAATTTTTTGCGCGGCGATGGGATATATTTTCTCGCTATCTTATGATACAATTCTTTCGGTACTGGGGACCGTGTATCCGGGCAAACGCTTTGAAACCGGTGGCGGACAGTTATTTAGGTATTTTTTGTATTCCGGGAATTTATTTTTTCCGACATCCCGTGAACTGCCTTTTGGTAATGTTTGCGAACTTGCGGTATTTTTTGATTTTTTTCCAATGGGGATTTTATTAGCCCTATGGGTGTTATTAAAAGAAAAAAAACGCGATTGCTTGATTATTCTTTTCATCCTAAGTTATTTTATGCTGTCGGGATTTTGTTTGATTCAATGGCCCGGTTGGTTAGCAAAAATTACGCTGCTTAGCTATACACAGCCATCACGGGTGTTTCTGGCAGTGGGATTATTAAATCTTTTAATGTTGATCCGGGCATTAACTTTAATTGAAACAGAATTTTCAAAAATGGTAAAGTTAAGCACGTCAATAATCGTGGCTCTGATCATGACAGCTTTGTCAATGAGTGTGTTCGAAGGGTACATCAATGTTAAAATGGCTTTTATAGTAGCGCCTTTATTGGGTTTGTCGTTTTATCTTATTTTAAGCTGGAGAAAAGTCTATTTTCAAAAACTTTTCTTGGTTGTGTGTGGGGGAATTGTTTTTTTATCAGGATTTCTGGCTAATCCGATTGTCAGTGGAACGGATGTCATATCCAGTCAGGAGATAATTAAAAAAATCAGTGAAGTGACGGCAAAAAGTAATCAGCTTTGGATTGTTGACTCAGAAGCGACGGCGGGGTACCCGTTAATCAATATTCCGATTATGGCCGGCGCACCAACGATTAATTCGACCAATGTTTACCCGGATTTAGAGCGATGGCAATTACTTGATCCAGATGGATCAGATGAAGAGATATATAATCGTTATGCACATATCACCATTAATTTGATTGGCGATGTTGAAAAAACCAGTTTTGTATTAGATTCGGCTGATCTGTTTACGGTTAAATTAAACACTTCGGATTTGAAAGTTTTAGCGGTCGGTTATGTTTTATCAAAAAGAAACCTGACCAAGCTGTCAAATGAGGAAGTAAAATTTATTCCATTGACAAGTGGTAATGGGTTTACAATATATGAATTAGAGTATTATGAAAGATAAGAGGTGTTTTTATGGGAGATATAAAAAAAACAGCAATACTCATTCCCTGTTATAATGAATCAAAAACGATTGAAAAAGTTATTAAGGATCATCAGGCAGTTATGCCGCATGCCGAAATTTATGTCTATGATAATAATTCCAGTGATGGTACGGATGAAATCGCCCGCAATGCGGGTGCAATTGTGCGTTACGAGTATCGGCAGGGAAAAGGCAATGTGGTCAGGTCGATGTTTAGAGACATTGATGCCGATTGTTATATTATGACCGATGGGGATGATACTTATCCGGCAGAGTTTGCTCTTGAGTTGGAAAAACAAATTTACAGCGAACGTGCCGACATGGTGATTGGCGATCGCTTATCTTCGACGTATTTTACTGAAAATAAGCGGCCGTTTCATAATATCGGGAACGTTTTGGTGCGAAAACTAATCAACGTTTTATTTAAAGCCGAAGTGAAAGATATTATGACCGGTTCACGGGGATTTACCAAAGCTTTTGTTAAGTCTTTTCCGGTAACATCAAAAGGATTTGAAATTGAAACGGAAATGACGATTTTTGCATTGGACAATAATTTTAAAATTGTTGAGGTCCCAATTGATTATCGAGATCGTCCCGAAGGCAGTGAATCCAAACTTAATACCTATACGGATGGCTATAAAGTGCTAAGAACCATCGGAACACTTTTTAGAGATACCAAACCGTATCTGTTTTTCTCAATTGTTTCATTGATATTGCTTTTAATTGGCGGAGCTTTTTTTATGCCAATATTAATCAATTATTTTGAAACCGGAACGGTCGCAAAATATCCAACCCTGATTGTGGTTACGGCCATGTGGGTCATTGCGATCATCAGTTTTTTCAGCGGCGTCATCCTGCAAGTCTTAAAAAAACAGCATCGTCATAATTTTGAACGTTATTTAAACATGCTTAATGAGATTTGGCGTAAAGAAGGTTGATATGGAGTAATGATAACTAAGTGATCAATATGCGATTTGAATCGATAAATACAAATCGCAAAGATATCGGTAATTGCGAAACGGCTGTGAGTTTTTTGCTTAGTTTGGCAATTGTTTAATGATAAAATATAGGATAAAGGGGAAAAACGATTGGAAGAAAGAGAAGTTGAGCTAACGATTTTAATGCCCTGTCTAAATGAAGCGGAAACATTAGAAATTTGTATAAAAAAAGCGATGTCCTTTTTAACGGATAATCACGTTGATGGAGAAGTGCTGATTGCCGATAATGGCAGCACCGATGGCTCCCAGGAGATCGCCAGAAGAAATGGTGCCCGGGTTGTAGATATCGAACAAAAAGGGTATGGGAGTGCTTTGCGAGGTGGCAGTGAAAATGCCAGAGGCAAATATGTTGTGATGGGCGATGCCGACGACAGTTATAATTTTTTGAATCTGATGCCTTTTTTGGAAAAATTAAGAGCTGGTTATGAATTGGTCATGGGGAATCGCTTTAAAGGCGGGATTGAAAAAGGGGCGATGCCGCCGTTACATAAGTATTTAGGAAATCCGGTGTTGTCATTTATCGGTCGGATTTTTTATCCCAGTGATATCAAGGATTTTCATTGTGGGTTGAGAGGTTATAATCGAGCAGCCATCCAAAGTTTGCAGTTACAGACAACCGGAATGGAATATGCCAGTGAAATGGTGGTTCAGGCAACTTTACATAAACTGAAAATGATTGAAGTGCCCACAACGCTATCACCAGATGGCCGGACAAGACCACCTCATTTAAGGAGCTGGCGCGATGGCTGGCGTCATCTGAAATTTTTAATGATGTATAGTCCCAATTGGACGTTTTTATATCCCGGTCTGATTTTGTCAGGGATCGGCCTTTTGATAATGGTGGCGATTGGGATTGGTCCATCGCGGATCGGAACGATTAATTTTGGGATCAATACAATGATGTATGGAGCGACCAGTTTATTGGTGGGGGTTAATATCAGCTTATTTTCAATGTTTACCAAAGCGTATGCCCTAAGCTCCGGGTTTATTCCCAATAGTCCTAAAACGGTTGGCCTGCTGGAAAGATTTACGGTTGAAAAAGGAGTTGTCATTGGGGTTATTTTAACCATTTTGGGAATAATTGCGACGATTATTGCCTTTGTAATTTGGGGGAATCATTCATTTGGAAATCTCCAACCCGAATCGATTATGAAAATAACGATTCCGGCAACGACGCTCATTGCCATCGGGATTGAATTGGTATTTGCGAGTTTCTTTTTGGGAATCCTCGAAATCAAGCGAAAAAAATAACGAATAACAGACAAGCTAGAGATCAACCATTTAGTATGTCTGTTATTATGTTCGGAAACGATTGAAAACAATAAAGAAGGTGAACTTGTGACGAGCACAATATCTGGATTTGAGAAAAATAAAAGCAGCGGTTTTTTAAATCGCCATCAATTGTTGATTTTTATGGTAGTCGTGATTGTTTTAAAACAATTGTTGGTCATTGGATTACCGCTTTTTGCACATGCTGGGGCAGGGCATGATGATCGACTAATGATAAACATGGCCAATGCACTGATCAATGGGGAGTGGTTGGGTGATTATTCGGAAAAAACCCTGGTGAAAGGTCTTTTTTTTCCGTTATTGTTGACGATTAATAATATTCTGGGGATTCCTTATTCAATTGGAATACCGGGATTTTATTCATTGGCCTGTGTTATTTTTATTTTCGGGATTAAACGATTATTCCCGACAGAGTTTCCCTTGTATCTGATTTTTATAGCGTTGATCTTTAATCCGATTTCATTTGCTGATGAAACTTTTTTGCGGGTTTATCGAAATAGCGTGACGGCGGCGCAGGCTTTAATTGTGATTGGGTGTATGTTTGCTATTTATCTGAACCGTTTTGAAAAACCATGGATTCAATTATTGTGGGCTTTGGGAGCGGGCTTAGGATTGGCTTCCTTATGGAATACCCGAGAAGATGGCATCTGGATCATTCCGTTGGTGCTGGCAGTGATTGTCATTACCTGTTTATCAATTTTCTTCGACAAAAAAGAACAAAAATGGCAAAAGGTCAGAAGGGTTTTAATTACCTGGATACCGATCGGAATGCTGATGGTAAGTGTCATGGTTATTTCCAGTATTAATTATGCGCAGTATGGGATATACACCACCAATGAATTAAATAACAGTAACTTTACGCAGGCAATCAAGCTAATTTATGCGGTCAAACCCAGTGAAGATATCAATCGGGCATCGGTGCCGCGAAGCTCGGTGGAAAAAATATATGCCGTATCACCGACGCTTAACAGTATCCGCGATCAATTCGACGCCAGTTTGGACCGCTGGTCCTGGTATGAAAAAGATGTTAAAGTCAGACAGGTGGAAGACGGCTTTTTTTTCTGGGCGTTAAGAGAAGCGGTGGCGAATTCCGGTTATTATGAAAATGCCGGGAAAGCCAATGCTTTTTATCAAAAGGTGGCTGATGAATTGTCAGCTGGTTTTGAAAAAGGCGAATTGATGAAAAGACCGACCATGCCGTCGGCACTGATGTCGCCTTGGCGCGATGCTTATTGGGAAGCGCTGCCGGTTGCTTTTTTTCGCACGATGGACTATGTCGTAGGGTATGAGGCCATTGAAACGACGATGACCGACAGTATCGACGATGGAAAAAACGGGATTCAATTGTTTGAAGAAATTACGAAAAATCCGGCCTATCGCCAGGGCGAACGAATTCGCCTGCGAAACCAAATCAGGATAACAATTTTAAATGCTATAACAGTAATCTATCAGCTCACGGGGAGGCTTATTTTTATGGTTTCCGTTTTAGCATATATAGGAATTTCGCTTGGCACGCTTTTTAAGAAATGGCGCCAGAAATATCGTCTGTTAGACTGTTGGCTGGTTTTATCGGCTTTGATATTAAGTGCGATAGTCGTGGCAATTGGCGTTGCTTATACAGATATTTCCGCTTACGTGGCTGTTTCGTATTGGTATCTGGCCGGTGCTTATCCATTAATTTGCGTTTTTAATGTGATGGCGCTATATAAAATGATGGAAATGATCATCGCCGTCAGATATGAAAAAAGAAAAACTAAATGATAATGAGGGTCTCATGAAATTAAAAAATTATTTATTTCTGCACGCCAGCTTGTTGCTTTATTCGGTTGGCGGAATCTTTGCCAAAATGGCCAGTTCAAAGGCCTTTCTGTCTTTTGATTTTATTTTGTATTATGGATTATTTCTATGTATTTTATTTATGTATGCGATCCTTTGGCAACAAATTTTAAAGCGATTTCCGTTAACCGTTGCTTTTGCCAATAAAGCGATTACGATATTATGGGGAATTATCTGGGGATATCTGTTTTTTGGAGAAACACTGCGTTGGGGCATGTTGTTTGGATCAATAATAATTGTATCAGGAATATATTTGGTGGTAAGCGATGACAAATAATGAATGGATTTATTATGTATTGTATTTATTTTCGGTTTTTGTGGCTTCTCTTTCACAAATCATTTTAAAAAAAAGTGCGATGATTCATTATGAGAATCGCTTAAAAGAGTATTTAAACCCGTATGTAATCGGCGCATACTTTTTCTTTTTTGGTTCCTCACTAATGACGACGATGTCCTATCGTGGAGTTCCGTTAACTTTAGGACCAGTCTTAGAATCGACCGGATATATTTACGTGGGCGTCTTGGGAATGCTGATTCTTAGGGAAAAATTGAGTCGTCGAAAAATTATTGGTAATTTGTTAATAATTGGAGGTATTTTAATTTATGCTTTCATTTAAGCTTAAAAGAGTAAAATAATTATCGTTGTTGAGTTTAATGGTCAAAAAATATGGCTGATTTTGAAAGGAGCGTGATTGCGGACATGGATATGAAAAAAGTGGACCATTCGATTGAGGTGCTGTTGACATCTAAAAAAACCAATCGCCTGCTTTTTTTAATATTACTGATGATAACTTTTAGTTATATGTTATTTTTGAATATTAAAACGCCTCTGATTGCCGATGACTTTGTTTATACCTTTATTTTTGGAACCTCAATACCGGTGACGAACTTTGGGGATATTATAACCTCACAGACATCTTATTATTTGACTTGGGGTGGTCGCGTGATTGCCGAAACGCTGACACAGCTGTTTATGTTTTTGGGGAAAAATGTTTTTAATGTCGCTAACAGCTTATGCTATATCGTTTTTTGTCTAGCCGTTTATTTTTTAGCGGTGGGCCGGAAAATTCGGTTTGATTTATTATTGCTGACAATCATATTGATCTGGTTTTTTATGCCGATGTTTGGACAAACGATCATGTGGTTAACGGGTTCTTGCAATTATTTATGGTGTGGCACGATTATTTTACTGGCGCTGCTGCCATTTCGCTTATATGAAGAAAAACAGACCAGAACGTTAACCAGTCTCTGGTTTGCAATAGCGATGATCCCTTTGTTTTTTATCAGTGGGATTACCAATGAAAACACGGCCGGAGCGATGATTTTAGTGATGTTGATGTTTGCCTTTGTTTATTATAAACGAAAGATAAATATCCCGGCGTTTGCTTACACGGGTCTTTTTTTCTCGCTTTGTGGTTTCTTTTGTATGATTTTTGCACCGGGAAATAGTCTGCGGGTGGAAAATGAAGCAGCGGTGGCGGAAGTAACCATGATGGTCGGTTCGAATCCGATCATTACTCGACTGGCATATTTTGCTTATAATTTGTACGCATTAATGCCGCTGGTGGTTGTTGGGGCAATAGCGTTTGTTTTATTAAAAAATAAAAAAGATCGCTCAAAACAAGTGAATTTTTGGATTTTTGTCATTGCTTCAGCGGCGGCCATGTTAGTCATGTTGTTGCCGCCTAAATTTCCGCCGCGGGCGATGTTTGGCTTAGCGGCATTTCTAATTATTGCGATCGTATATGTATTTAGTCAGTTACAGTTAACGCCTGATCAGGTCAGAAAATATATTATTATTCCGGGCTGCAGCATATTGGTTTTTTATGTAATGGCTTTGGGCTATGTCGGTGTTGATGCGATTACGGTTAATAAGCAATACCTCAGCCGGGTTCAAACGATTCAGGAACATAAAAATGAAGCGGCAATAGCGGTACCGGGAATTGTGCCGTTATCCAGTCATAACGGCATGTATGGCTTAAAAGATGTTCAAATTGATCCTAACCATTGGGTAAACAGAGCGCTTGCTGATTATTTTGGCGTTTCTAATATCGTCTTGAAACCATGATCAAGAAGGGCGGACAACTTGAATAGTTTTAAACAGAAGTTACAGCACATAATGGATTGGGAATATTTCCCAATCCTTGTTTTCACATGTTTGATCTTAATATTGCATCTTTTTGTTCGGCCTTCCGGCGATGATATAACCTATGGCACCGTGTTTTACAAAGAACCGGTATTAACTTTTATTCAAGATGCTTATTTTAATTGGAGTTCTCGGATTATTATTATGCCCGTTGCAGCTTTTTTTGCGGGAAATTCGTTCTGGCTTTTCGCCATTACAAATATTTTAGTTTATTTTTTATTGGCAACGATGATTTCCAAACTCTTTGTTTATGAGAATAAACTTCAAGCGAATTGGATCATTGTTTTTCTTTTGGCTTGTGTTCCCTTTGTGACAATGATGACAACCGCTGGTTGGGTGGTAACGAATATTCATTATTTATGGCCGCTTACATTTAGCCTAGTAGCTTTGTATCCGATTAAAAAAATATACTTTAATGAAGTGTTTCACGGCTACGAATACCCATTATATTTGATGGCAACGGTATTTGGAATGAATATGGAGATTGTCGCGGCGATATTAGTGACGCTTTATAGTGTTTTTGTGGTTTATTTTGCCATTAAAAAAAAGTTTTCTATATATCTGTTAATCGTGCTGTTAGTGTTGCTGGGAAATATTGGCTTTGTTTTTATCTGTCCGGGCAACGGCGTCCGGGAAATGCAGGAAATCATTGCTAATTATCCGGAATACGCGACCTTTGGAATCATTCAAAAACTGGCAGTATCGGCAACATCTTTTGTGTTTAGTATTGATCAGAATTTTTTGTTGTTAATAACAACCGGATTGGCCGGGCTTTTTTCATGGCAAACATATAAAAAATGGCCGTTTAGATTGATGGGGATTATTCCTTTTATTTTCTGTGTAATGGTCAACACTGTTCGGGTAATTGTATTAAGCCCTAAATTTAATTATTTATTTTCTTTGGTGACGGGGAATACCATTCATGAATGGATTACATTTTCGGGAATAACGAATGGATCTTTGGGATTTTTTCATTATTTGGGGTTAATCTTAATGACATTTTTTGTGATCGCTTTGATGCTGATGACAATGATGTTGTTTAAAGATTCCAATAAACTGGGGATTGCTATTCTGGCGGTTGGTGCATCAGTAATGTCGCGGGTCGTGATGGGGTTTTCTCCTACCGTTTATGTATCGGGAGCGCGAACGTTTTTGTTTCAGTATATTGCGATGGTCATTTTTGGATTGATTATGTATCAGGAATTTAACCCATTGATGCGTGCTGAGAATCAGCAGCGGCTCTTTTGGGTATTATGCTTTATGGGTGGCTGTGGCTACCTGGAATCCCTTTTTAAATTGATCTGAAAAACTAAAGTAAAAAAGTCATTTCTGAATTATTCAGAAATGACTTTTTTAGATTTTAGCGAGATGTTTAATAATATGAAGAACCATTAACGGAATCATTAATATCATCACTGATTTGAGTCGCATTATTCGAAGGACTATAAGCTGTTTCATAGATAAATTGATAAAGTGCTTCGATGTTTTCCACTAAGGTATCAGGGATAACGTAGGATACGCCGTTAAGCGTATCAAGAGAAATGAGCTCATCGGCAGGGAAACGATTTTGTTCAATGTTTTTTGAAGGCATTAAGGCCAGGTTAAGACCATATTTGATCATTTCAGTTGTACTCAGGGACGTTTTCACATAGGGTAAGGTCGACATCAGCAAATTATATTGATCCTTCAGGTCGAGATCCAGCGCTTTTGATAAAACTTGTTCAAAAACTTCGCGTTGTCGCAAGGTTCGTTCGAAGTCGCCATCACCAACATAGCGAACCCGACAATAGGCAAGGGCCTGAGAACCATCAACCAACTGAGAGCCGGTTTCTTCTAAATCGGGGGAACCGGTATTGACTTTTTCATTGACATCCATTAGATATTGATTGACCCAATCGAGTTCATCTTCGGATTTGATATTAATGGTCACACCACCAACCGCATTGACCATGGAGACCATGGCATTAAAATCGATCGTGACATAATCGGTTATCGTGGTATCAAAATTCTGATTAATGGTTTGAAGCGCTAAAGTAGGTCCGCCATAGGCATAAGCGGCATTGAGTTTGTCATATTCGTATTTATCATTAATGTAAACATAGGTATCGCGCATCAGCGAAGTGACTTTCACTTTGCTATGTTCATAATCGGCCGTAGCGATCATAATGGTATCGGTTCGGTCGCCTTCGACATCATCTCGCCCATCAACACCAAAAACAGCAACATTAACAATTTTGTGCTGGCTGGCAAAAGCTGCGGCTTCTTTACTGATGCTATATTGGCTTAGACTTCCTTTGAGATCACTGGTTACATTACCCAGGAAAAAAGCATTTGCGGCAAATGCAGTCGCAATGATAAAAATAATAAGAAGAAAAACAGTTCTTAAAAATTTGATGAGAGCATTTTTGAAACCTCTTTTTTTTCGGCGCACAGCAGAGACATTGATTGGTTTTGTTTTTTCATAACGGGTTGTTTCGTTGCGAATGGATTTAGATGGAGTCATTTTTTTGTAGCGGTTGGTATTTTGTCTTAAATTTTCTTCAGATTCTCTTTTAGGAGAAGATTTTCGTCTATTTTCAATCACGTTTTTTTTTCGATTGCTCAATTGTTTACCTCATTTGGAAATCATTTATTTACATAACAATTGTTTGTAAATTTATGGCAGAGATGTGTGTTTAGGGTAATTTGCGGTTATCAACAAACATCTTTAATTTGGAAATGAGTCCGAAATACTTTATTTTTAGACTGCTAGTGGTTTATTATATCATATTTGTAAAAGTTTGTAAAAATATTATGAATAGAAAAATCCGGTTGAGCGTAAATCTTGTTATACATTTCTGGAAAACTTTGTTATAATATATAACGAAGATTGATACCGAATATAGGAGTGGGGTTATTATGACTAACGAACAAGAACTCAATGAAAAAAATGAGTACTTTGAATATGTTGAATCACGCATTGGAAATTTAGAAAAACTGATCTTAAAAAAAGATGAAGAACTAAAATCCCTGATTCTTAAAACCGTTGGTGAAGGTGAAAAACAGTCGACGAAAAGCTTGGCGATCGTTCAAGACAGTCTAGAGACGAAGCGCAAAGTCGAACCTGTTTTTGAAGATCTTAAAGCAGAAGAAATATCCTTTTTAAAAAGTGAAGAGGAAGTGCCGAACGACAAGGCTGAGGAACTCAATAATCAGCTCGCCAACATTGAAAAACGTGAAAAAATGGTGCAGGATATGCTGGACTCATTGGGAACAGCGCTGGCTATTTTAAAAAAGCGACATGAAGAAGTGAATCGAAAAGAAGCGACATTAAACAGAGAATATCAGAAACTTCAAGAAATTGAAGCGCTTTATCAAAGTTCCGAAGGTTTAGGCTCTTTAAGTGCCTCTTTTGGACAGATTTCAATTGATAAAGATAATTCTCAAGTCAATCGAGAAGCATCGTTTAATCATGACAGCGAGGAGTGATCTAATGAAATTAAGTTTGGGTAAATGTTGGGGTTTATTAATTTTTGATATTATCGGTTTAGCCATTTCCGGGTATGCTTTTTTATTAGGATACCAGATAGTCATGACGCTTGCCAATGCCAATGCATATATTATTCTGATGGGATTTTTTGTTGGAATAAAAGTGATTGTTTTATCTTTATATGACTTAAACAGAAACATGTTGCATAAAAATATCCCCTTTTGGGGCGGATTAATCACAATCATTGGAAATGGGATTATCTTTGCGATATGCTTTTTTCTTTTGCCGAATGTTCCAGTGACCTTTTTTATTGGGTTAGCGATTTTGGATTTGATAATTATTACGTTGTGTCACTTTTTGTGGTGGATTCTGATTGGGAAAGATTCGGATTATCACAAGGAAGAAAACGCAAATAAAGGAAAAAACAGAAAAAATGAATCGTCGAAGACCGAAAAAAAGCCGACTAAAAAAATAAAAAACGAAAAAAAAACATGGCTATCTCGGGAAACTGAAGAAGAATCCGAATACGATAGCATTTTCACCAGTTTGCTGGAAAATGAAAAAAGGGGACAACAACGTTATGTCGAGTCGCCGAAAGCCGACCAAACGAATATTTTTGAAGAAAAGCGTTATGAAACCAGCGACTTTTTGAATGAGATTAAAGGAAATTTAAAAAGAGAATATCAGCTGACAGCTGAAAAAGATGAAAGGAGCAGTCAACCAACGCCAAAATTGTCGAACCTAAAAGCAGCAGTTACTTTAGATCAAATAGCGGTTGAAGCCCCAAATAAAAAACCGATCCCGCCCAAAGAAAGTGTGACCGATCGGATCAATAAAAATATAGATGTCATCGATCCGATCATAGCGGGATCACAGCAATCTCAATCGGAAGCGGCAAGGGCGATAAAACAGGAAAATAGCAATGCGGCTTTTGAGGAGCTACCCATTATCAGAGAAAATAAACCGGATTTTCAGAAGCTGGAACGTTCTAATGCCACGATAGCAAAGAAAAGGGTGGAGAATTTGGAAGGAGAAGATAACTTTCTTTCGATTGAGCGACGGCTGGGTTATCTTTTTCAGGAAATTGAAAAGTCCATGAAAGAAACCTCTTATTTGCAAAGTGCCATTAGTGATTTTCAAAAAGAGGTGGAAAATTATCAACCAATTGCCGGCGATGAAAAAATTGTCGCAGCTGGAAATTTGATTCGGGAAAAACTGAAGATGATCATTGATAAACAATCTGTTGTTGATGAGGTTCTGGATGATTTGATTCGTTTATCAAATCTTATCAATAAACGCATTAATGATTTGGATATTATTGAAGAAGGCCTTAATAAACGAAAAGTTGCATTGGACCAAAAAGACTTGTTATTAGTCGAAGCTCAGAATCGAAAGCCGGCGGAGACAGAGATAGAAATTTTACCGGCGGAAGTAATGCTTGAGAATTTTGATTCGGAGTTTATTGTTGCCGAAGGTGACTACGAATCAATTCGAAAATATCTAACCGAAAATCCCGAATAAACATCGCATTAGTGGCGGTTTGATAAAAGTCATATTAAACCCGATTGTGTACACTCAACCTGTACGTGTTTGGTGTACACATCGGGTCTGAATAATTTTTAATCGTCGTGATTATGAGGAAAACATTAACCATCCTTTTGTTATGATTGATGGTTTTTTTTATTGCGAATTTTTAATAAAAATGATATACTGCTACCTGTATAAAAGTGGGTGTATTGGCTAAAGATGCACTAAAGCTTATTATTATTAGGAGGAAAAGAAATGAAAAAAATCACAAAAATCGGTGTTCTGGTGATGTTAGTGGCAATAACTTTATCACTTGCCGCTTGTTCCAGCGGAACAACAACAAGTAGTGATGCAAAAAAATATGTAATCGCTACGGATACAACATTCAAGCCATTTGAGTATGAAAACGATAAGGGCGAACGCGTTGGGATTGATATTGATCTGTTAGATGCCATTGCTAAAGATCAGGGGTTCGAATACGAATTAAAAGCAGTTGGATTTGATGCGGCATTAGGTGAAGTATCGACTGGTCAGTCTGACGGAATGATTGCCGGAATGAGCATTACCGACGATCGTAAAAAAACATTTGATTTCTCGGATCCATATTTTGATTCAGGTGTCGTGATGGCTGTTTCAGCGTCAAATAATACGGTTAAATCTTATGAAGATCTGCGCGGACAAAAAGTTGCTGTTAAAAATGGAACCGAAGGAGCGGCTTTTGCCGAATCAATTAAAGATCAATATGGTTTTACAACTGTTTCATTCCCAGATTCAGCAAATATGTATGAAGATGTAAAAGCTGGAAATTCCGTCGCTTTATTTGAAGATTATCCAGTTGTGGGGGATGCGATTGCAACGGGTGTGCCACTTAAAATGGTAACTGAAATGGAAAAAGGCAGCTCTTATGGTTTTGCTGTTAAAAAAGGCGAAAATGCTGAATTACTTGAAATGTTTAATGCCGGCTTGACTAACCTAAAAGCCAATGGCGAATATCAGAAAATTCTGGATACCTACATTAAAAAATAATCTGTTAGATATAATTTAACGCGTTATTAATTTTAAAATCATCTGTTGGTGAATAAATTCACCGGCAGATGATTTCTCTAAGTTATCTAAAAGTGTTTACTTGCGGGCATTCATTTTGTGAGTAAAGACTATTGGACAACTGGACTCAGAAGGAGGTTAACGTGAGTATAACACAAATAATTGTACAGTATTGGCCCCGGTTATTGGAAGGATTGGCGCTGACGGTTGAAATCACCATTATTTCGCTTTTTATAGCAGGTATATTAGGTCTGGTATTTGGGCTTTTATCGGTATCAAAAAGTAAAATTCCAAGAGCAATCGCACTTGTTTATGTCGATATTGTTCGAGGAACACCTTTGTTGGTGCAGGCATTTTTTATTTACTTTGGGGTTCCGACAGTTCTCGGAATTCAATCAGATCCATTTATCTCCGGGGTTATCACCCTTAGTTTAAATGCCGGAGGATATTTGGCCGAAATATTCCGAGGAGGCATTGAATCGATCAGTAAAGGGCAGATGGAAGCCGCTCGAAGTTTGGGGTTGCCATATGGCATGGCGATGCGCAGTGTTATTTTACCGCAGGCGGTTCGGACGATGACACCGGCTTTAATTAATCAATGTATTATCACTTTAAAAGACACATCTTTGCTTTCGGTTATTGGGGTAGCCGAATTAACGCAAACCGGACGGCTGATTATCGCCAATAATTACGAATCGTTTAAGGTATGGGCGATTGTTGCGGTGATGTATTTTGTTATTATTATGATTTTATCAAAAATATCAAAACGAATTGAAAGGAAAATGTCTTATGGGAAAAGTGAAAATTAAAAACCTCAAAAAGAATTTTGGTGATTTGGAAGTCTTAAAGGATATTAACCTGGAAGTTCGTGAACGTGAAGTAATTTGTATTATCGGTGCTTCGGGATCAGGAAAAAGTACCTTGTTACGATGCATTAATGCCTTAGAAGATGCCAGCAGCGGGACCATTGAGGTTGATGGCAATGATATTACCAGAGCCGATGGGAATATTAATAAATATCGTCGGGATATTGGCATGGTATTTCAACAATTTAATCTTTTTCCGCATATGACGGTGTTAAAAAACATCTCGTTTGCACCGGTTGCATTAAAGCTTAAAACCAAGGAGCAAGCCGAGGAAATTGCATTAAATCTATTAAAACGAGTAGATCTTGCCGAGAAAGCAAATGTTTATCCAGAGCAGCTTTCCGGGGGACAACAGCAGCGGGTGGCAATTGCCCGAGCGTTGGCGATGAATCCAGATGTGATGCTTTTTGACGAACCAACTTCGGCGCTGGACCCGGAAATGGTCGGCGAGGTGTTAAATGTTATGAAACAATTGGCTAAAGACGGCATGACAATGATTGTGGTGACCCACGAAATGGGTTTTGCCAGAGAAGTAGCAGATCGGGTGATCTTTATTGACGAAGGTCTTATTGCCGAAGAGGGCCCGCCTAGTGAAATCTTTGGGAATCCTAAAAATCAGCGAACCATTAACTTTTTAAATATGGTTTTATAAATATACAAAGGTTATCTCAAACACAGCGGATTTAAATAAATGATAAAACATAAAAAACCATCTCACTTAACAAATTGATGTGACTGAAAACAAACGCGTTAATCATGGGCGCTAATGGCTGGTTGTTTCATCATCAAGATATCATTGTTGATGAGCTGGTTTTTTGTATTTTATGATATTAGCCCCTTAAATGAGGGTATAACGAAAATAAGGTAGACAGAAAGGGGAATTAAAATGACGATAAAACAAAAATTGGAGAAAGTATTTTTAGTGGCTAAAACAAAGGTAAGCGAAAATAAACTGAGAACCGGGGCGACCTTCTGTATGTTATTGGTGTTAATCGGTTTTTTTATGCCGTTTATCAGTGCCAAAGCAGAAGTTTCGGTCACCGGGATCATGAATAATACAATCTCGGTTGTCAGTCCCAACTACGATATGGTCAACTTTAATCTTGGTGATTTCGTTTTACAAAAACCGATTGATGAGGTTAAAATATATGGGGTCGCATTGGGTGATGTTAAAATTTTTGATCAGTCGATATTAACGATACTTAGAAATCCGCTACCAGATAAAGGCTATCTCAATAATGTCAATGAAGTCTTGTCAAGTTCGGCGTTGGATTATCTGGTTGATCCCAAAGTTCAGGAGGTTATTGCAACCCGTCTTAATAATGGTGACAATATTAACGCTATTCTTAATGATCTCTGGAACGTTGTTCAAAGTGCCAGAAATATTGTTGGCAAGGCGAATGAAGTTACGGTTTCGGCACGGCAATCGATGGATCAGGTTAATCAAACAATGGCGACCATTGATGGTTATAAAGCCAGTGCAAATGGTTTGGTGTTGATATTGTTTTTGATAATGATTGGAGTAATAGCTCTTATTTTATATAAACGTGCCAATCTGATCCTGCCAATTGTAATGTCTGGTTTATTGTCGGCGGTATTTATTGTCTTAGGAATTATGACTATGGTAGTCAATAATAAAATTAACATCCAACTTGCCAACATGGTAAGCCAGATTAATAATGATATTGTTGAAATAATACGATCGATTTTAACTGGGACCTTTGGCAATATTGGCGGTTTTATTGCTAATTATATTGGAGAACAGGCTAACTTTCTGTTAATGGCTTTCAACTTGCAATTAGAAGTCGGATATTGGGTCATTTTGCTGAGTTTGTTGGGATGTTTTGTGATTTTGATTATCGCCAAACGATACGAAAATAAAAATAGTCAAAGTGATAATCATTTGATTACAGCAACAGAAGTCGTTGAAAACGAAGTTGGTGAGAGTAAAAAAACAACCGCAAGCTTGGAGATTGAAAGCGCAATTTCGAATACTTGATGTGGACGAAAAGAGCACTAAGAAAAATAGCGATTAAAAAGAAAATCAAAAAGAGAAAGTCGAAGTGACTTTCTCTTTTTGATTGATGAAATTATTTAATGAGTTGTGAAATTTTAATGCTTTTGGTATGTTCGATTGGTTCCCAGATTTCAATCGGTTTGATAAAACACAAAATATTGATAGGAATCCAGGAAACCAAGTAAAACCAAAAGGAAAAAACAGAAACCCGATTAACTTGTTTAATTTTTTTGCCTTCCAGCCATAAGACCATGGCAGTAAAGACGACACTGAACAGGACGCCACCAATGGAAAAGAGAATGGCAAAAGTCAAAGCATTGGACCATACGCTGGTCGTAATAAACAGCATCCCCAGAATAATAAACGAGCAAATAGTATAGATGCAGGTTAACACTTGCATAAAGGGAGCAACCAGAAACATCAGCATATCAAAAGCACAGCGGTTTTTGTTATTAATTAACGCGTCTAAGAGTAACGACGAATATTGGTTAAAACACTGAATCGTACCGGTGGACCAGCGTTTTCGTTGCGACCAGGACTGATCAAAAGTAATTGGATGTTCATCATAGGTGATGGCTTCGGGAACCCAGGCAACACGGTAGCCTTTAATAATACATTGGGTCGTAAATTCAATATCTTCGGTAAGACTAAAGGTGTGAAAACCTTCTTTTCGGATAACATCAGCATGCATCATAAAACCGGTTCCGTTTAAGGTTGCCGACCAGCCTAATTTATGACGGGCCAGATTCATGAAACGATTTAGGGTCCAGTAAAACACTGATTGACAGCCGGAAATCCATGAATCAGCAGGATTCTTGCTGTCCCGATATCCTTGAGCGATTTTTTCGCCGGAAACAATGACATTATTCATTGAAGAAATGAAATGTCGGTCAACAACATTATCAGCATCAAAAATGCAAAACGCATCATAAATATCATTGGTTGCAAAGGTGTGATCAAAGAATTGTGAAAGGGCGGCTCCTTTAGATTTTACTTCGGCGGGACAAGTCATAATTTTGGCACCATGTTCAAGGGCAACTTCTTTGGTGCGGTCGGTACAATTATTGGGAATGACATAAATATCCATTAATTCGGCCGGGTAATCTTGTTGATGAAGACTTTCGATGAGATTACCAATGACCGCTGCTTCATTTCTGGCGGCAATTACCACAGCAATCCGATTTTGTGGTGGGGAGACTGCATAACTGTTGTGCTTGCTATATCCGAATAGACCGATTAAAAAATAATAGATACCATAAATAAAAAACGGGATGCCTAAAATAAATAACAGTGTAAAAATTTGTGAAACCATTTCTATTTAATTTCTCCTTCATATTAGGTTATACCAAGTAATCGTAAAGTGTCGAAAATGCTGTCGTCGCTTTTGCTATAATCGAATTAAGGTTAATCGAGAGCGGCAAAAAGCTATTGAATGTGTAGCGTAGGGACAACAACTACCGGATATAGAATAAATGCTTTTTTATCATGAGACAACCACCAAGAATGGTTGTTCGAGGTGGTTGTTTGAGTTTAAGTGCAACGCATTTAAGTGTGTTCATTTTAACACGAAACAGAGTATTTATCAAGGATTGGGGGTGTTTCAACAGTGGGTTATGGTTGAAATTTTAAGGTTATTCAAAGGTTTGTATCATTGGTTATAAGTTTCATAACTTTCGGAATTGTCTTTAATCAGTTTTGTTCGGGGCATTTCATTTTTATGCATGCTGGAAAAATAACTCCAAAGCATAATTAATCCAATTGGCCAAATTAACAGACTCCAAATAACAAGCCACCATGTTGAGTGATAAAATGGTGTTGTTGCTGATTCGTCATCAGCAATGTTTTCCGTTAAATGATTTAATTTTTCAGCTGACATCGTCACTTCCTCCTTAAGTTCTTTTTGATTTATTACCCCTAAAACAGGATAAACAACAAAATTAAAAAAACTTAAGAATTGAATTGGTTCATTTTCAATTCATATTGAGTGGTTAAGATGAGTAGGTAAAATAATTAGCACAAAATTTATTGTGACGGAGGAATAATATGAAAAAAGAAAACCAAAGAAAAATAATAATGATTGGTAGTGTGGTTGGGGTTTTGATGATTATGGGAGGTGTATTGGGATATCAGGTTTGGGCCAGTTCAATACAAAATAAATATACCGAGACGCAGGTTAAAGTGGCAGATATTGTTAATGACAATCGTTTTTCAGGGGTGATTAAAAGCCAATCCCGTGAAGATGTTATGGCATCCAACGCACTGAAAATAAGTGACCTTTATGTGAGTAAAGGCGAACAAATTGGAACCGATAGCGATCTTTACGAATCAGCCAATGGTGATGTTGTAACTTCAACCGTAGCTGGCGAAGTTGCCGATATTTATTATGAGGAAGATGAAACCGTGCCGGCCGGGGCAAAAATTATGACGATTGCGGATTATAGCAATCTTCAAGTCAGCATTAAGGTGGATGAGTATCAATTGTCAAGTTTGGCGGTGGGGGCACCAGTTACCATCAATATTGACAGCATCGGACGTAGCGTTGGGGGAACCGTCAGCGAAATTAGCAGAGAAGCGACGAATGAAAATGGCGTCGCATATTTTACCGCAATTGTCGACTTTCAGGGCGATGCGCAAATTCGGATTGGGATGAATGCGGAAGTTATTGTCGTCAAGGAAAGTGCTGAAAACACCTTGACGGTACCGGTTGATGCGATTCAATTTGGGGCGGACAATGAAACCTACGTCATTACAAAAAAAGATGCTAAAAAAACAATAAACCAAGTGGTAACTACCGGGGT
This sequence comes from uncultured Acetobacterium sp., assembly GCA_965140355.1. GTDB lineage: Bacteria > Bacillota > Clostridia > Eubacteriales > Eubacteriaceae > Acetobacterium. The sequence continues at coordinate 1,383,531 of OZ223194.1, forward strand.
GACCGACGGGGCCAATATTCAAATAACCGAAGGGCTCACTGAGGGTCAAACGATTTTAATTCCGGTGCTGAAAGATACCACCACTACAACTTTTCGAAGACCTGAAACAGGTGGTGTTAACTAATGGCCGAAAAAATATTAGAAATGAAAAACCTGATCAAAACCTATCTCATGGGGGATGAGGAACAGGTGGTCTTAAAAGGAATTGATCTTGAACTTAACCGGGGCGATTTTCTTTCGATCCTGGGACCATCCGGATCGGGGAAATCTACCTTGATGAATATTATTGGATGTTTAGATGTGCCGACCAGTGGCAGTTATTATCTGTCTGGCGAATTAATTCAAGATTTACCGGAAGCCGAACTCTCTCATATCAGGAATCGTGAAATTGGCTTTATTTTTCAGCAATTTCAATTGCTGCCGCGGTTATCGGCGCAAAAAAATGTTGAACTGCCGCTTATTTATGCTGGAGTAGCCGAGAAAGAAAGGCAGGAACGCAGTGCCTATATTCTAGAACGGGTCGGACTGGCTCATAAAATGAAAAATCGCCCCAATCAGTTATCGGGTGGCCAGCAACAACGGGTTGCCATTGCCAGAGCACTGGTAACCGAACCGACGATTCTTTTGGCGGATGAACCTACTGGGGCGCTGGACCAACAAACGGGACAACAGATTATGACCCTTTTCAGAGAATTATATGAAGAAGGAAAAACAATTGTGATGATTACCCATGACGCTGATGTCGCTAAAAATGGCAGTCGGATTGTCGGGATTGTTGATGGGAATCTTAGCGAGGGGGTATACAATGCTTAAGGAAAGTATTAAAATGGCAATAGAAAATATAGTCAGCAATAAAATGCGGTCTTTTCTTACCATGCTGGGCATTATTATCGGAGTTGGTTCGGTGATTGCCCTGATTACCATCGTTTCCGGAGCTACCAATACCATCACCGATCAGGTTGCATCGATGGGGGCCAATACGGTAACCGTTCAAATTAAGGGGACGCCATTAAAACCGGGACTGACGCAGGGCGATGTTAACAAGATCGCGGAACTTCCCAATATCACTGGCGTGGCGCCAACCATTTCAGGAATAACGACGGTCGCTTTTGATGGCAACAGCATGGATAAAATTACCCTGCAGGGAAAAAATGATGTTTATTTTGAAAACACCGAAGATGTTATTTCGTCTGGGCGTATTATTAACCGTATTGATATCGAAAATAACAGTCGCGTGGCGCTGATTGGAAATGATATTGTTAAAGAACTTTATGTGGGGAAAAACCCGATTGGACAGGAAATAAAAATCGGCGGCATTACTTATCATATCATTGGCATTTTACAAGAATCGGATAGTTTCGCTTCGGCTGGCACCAATAATTCCGTGATCATTCCTTATACCACAGCGATGGGGGTGGTCGGCGCAAAATATATTAACAGTATGACTGTCTACATTACGGATGAGTCGCTGGCAGATACTACGACCCGGCAAATCGAAGGGGTTTTAACAAAGTCTTTTAATAACAATGAAGATGGTTATTCGATTGTCAATATGCAAAATATTCTGGAGACGATTGAAAGTATGACTAATATTCTCTCGATGATGTTAGGTGGAATTGCGTCCATTTCATTGGTAGTTGGTGGGATTGGGATTATGAATATGATGCTGGTTTCGGTGACCGAACGAACCAGTGAAATTGGATTGCGCAAAGCTTTGGGCGCAGAACCCAAGCAGATTCAACTCCAGTTTCTGATTGAGTCAGTGGTGTTGTGCCTGATTGGCGGGATCATTGGATTTATAGTTGGCGTCAGTCTGGCCTGGATCGCCGCGCAACTGATTGGTATCAGTTTTGTTTTGACCACATCCACCGTTGTTTTAGCGATTGGTTTTTCAGCCTTTATCGGGGTTGTTTTTGGTTTTATGCCAGCCCGAAAAGCTTCGCGCCTCAATCCCATTGATGCCCTCAGAAGTATTTAAAAAGTAGTTGGTAACTAAATTATTTAGCGCAGACCGGGAACGAAGGCGACGATTCTTTTGCAATGGGTTATTTAGATCAGAGAACGTGAGGAAAAAGAAATGTTTTGTATTTTGATTTGCGAAGATGATAATCATATTCGGCGCCTGTTTCGGGATACGCTGGAAAAAGAAGGGTATTCAGTTTTTGAAGCGGCTGATGGAGACATGGCGCTGGCAGTATTGGAAACAAATCATATTGATTTGTTAATCACCGATGTGATGATGCCACATCTCAATGGACATGCCCTGACCCGGACATTAAGAGAGGGAGGCTTTAAGCTTCCCATTCTGATGATCACGGCCAGAGATAGTATGGATGATAAAAAAACTGGTTTTAAAGCTGGGACGGATGATTATATGGTTAAACCTGTGGACATGGATGAAATGCTGCTTCGGGTTTTTGCTTTATTGCGGCGTTCAAGGATTGCCAATGAACAGCGGTTGGTGGTCGGCCAAACGGTATTGGACTATGAGGCATTAAGCCTAAGCGTTGGTGAATCAACGATAACCCTGCCCCAAAAAGAATTCCTTTTGTTGTTTAAACTACTATCGGCACCAAATCGTATTTTTACACGGGTTCAAATAATGGATGAAATCTGGGGTTACGAAAGTGAAAGTGATCATCGTACCGTCGATGTTCATGTCAAACGATTAAGAGAAAAACTCGAGAATAATCGGGATTTTGAAATTATTACGGTTAAAGGCCTGGGTTATAAGAGCCGCGTTTTATAAAACAGAAAAAAGGAGTCAGATGAAGAAGAAAATTTTGCATTCTATTTACACAAAATTTCTGGTTATATTTTTAGCGGCCCTTTTTTTTTCAGTAACGATCACTTTTGGCGTGATTTATTATACTCAGTTGGGCAATATTCTCAATCAAATCCGGATCGAACTGGTGAATCAGACCCAGGTGGTTCAGACTTTGAATCAGGAAAAGTTGAGTGATCAAAAAATCACGGAATTATTTAGTCAGGGCATTGTGGTATCGCGGATTTATTCGAGTTTGGCTGAAGCTGAGGTAACGTTGTCAGAAGCAGAAATAGCGCAACTTGAAAAGGATGAAATTGTCTACCTGGATGTGTATCAATCGCATAATTTACCCCTGGCACTGGGGAAACTAACGGATGGTTATGTTCTTAGTATGCCAAATCTGGAACGGAATCAAGTCGCCGGGTTTATGAATCTTCAACGAACCACGATGCTGGTAACTTTATTAATCGGATCGGTGCTGATTATGATTGCCGTGGCGATGATCGTTAAACCAATTAAAGCGGTTTCGGAGGCGACAAAAAAGGTTGCTGAGGGCAATTTTGATTTGCGTCTGGAAGTGAAAGGAAAAGATGAGCTGGCGATGCTGGCCCGAAATTTTAATGTGATGACGGAAGCGCTTTCGCGGAATGATTATATTCATCGCGATTTTGCCAGTAATGTGTCCCATGAGTTTAAAACACCCATTGCTTCCATTAAAGGTTTTGGGAAATTGTTAAAAGACCCGACGATTAGCGAAAGTCGGCGGCAGGAGTATATCGATATTATTGTTGATGAAAGTGATCGACTGGGGAAGCTTTCGGCAAACGTGTTAAAACTTTCAGAATTGGAAAATGGCGTGTTGGGGTTAAAAAAAGATGCCTTTGCGTTAGATGAAACGATCCGGCGGGTGGTATTGCTACTTCAGGAAAAATGGGAGTTTAAAAATATCAATCTGGATATTCAACTGGATGAAGTTCTTTACAAAGGAGATCAGGAATTAATGGCGCAGGTGATGATTAATCTTTTTACGAATGCCATTAATCATACCCCGGACAATGGTGAAATTGGAATCAAACTCCAGACGGTTGAAAAAGAAATCATCATTCAAATCAGCGATAATGGTGATGGGATTGCGGTTGAAGATCAAGGCAAAATATTTGACCGCTTTTATAAGGCCGATCAATCTCGTAGCACTCCCGGAACCGGTTTGGGTCTTACCATATCACAACGAATTATTAGTCTTCATGAAGGAACCGTGACAGTAACGAGTGAGTTGGGGACAGGCAGCACCTTTTTTGTCAGATTACCGCGGTAAAAAGCCTTTAAATTAAAACTATCGATTAAAAAAACCGATTTTATCGGATCAAATCCCTTTGCCCAAAGTATTTCTTTGCTTTGGGCAGAGGGATTTGGCCGTTTATTTAGGAAATTGCAGTAAATTTTGTTTGGTTTTAGCGGTACGGGCTATTTTTTATTAAATTATATTGAAGTTGATGATATAATAATATATCATAAATTCATGATTAAAATAAAAGGATGTTAGCAGGTTAGTGACAATGTACGAAGTACTCTATAGTTTATATTCGGTTGGAGTGATTATTTCAATTCTCTGTATCATTGGGGTAGCGCTTCAAAAACCAACTGAAGAGCAGAAAATTATGCTGCTGATTACATTTTTTGTTTTTTTACTTTCGTTGGGATATTGGCTTAATGTTCAATCAAATGTCGTAGAAGCTTCAATAATAGCCTATAAGCTGATATATCTTGGCGGGAGTATGTTTTATTTTTTATTAGTGTTATTTTTTGTTCATTATTATAAAATAAAACCGCCGCTGTTGCTGTGGGTATTTTGGGGCACCCTTGGGATCGTTTTTACGGTTGTCACCCTGACAATGGATCAACATCATTGGTTTTATCAAAGTTATAGCGTTGCTCGTGAAGCGGGAGTACCAATCCTGATTAAGGAATATGGCGTTCTTCATACGGTTTATATAATGACAGAAGCGATCATCGGGATCGGGCTGATGGTTTTAGTTATTTATCAGAGTACTAAACGAAAAGACCAAGACAAAGGGGAGCCGTTTTTATTATTGATGGTGCCGTTAATTCCCGCTTTAATTCATTTAGGCAACCGTTATTTACAAACACAAATTGATTTGCTATCGATGGGAATTCTGGGGTCAGAGATTTTATTGATGATACTCATTTATCGGCTAAAAATTTATGACATCAATGATACCGCCAAGCAGTTGATCATCGATTCGATGGATGATGCAATTGTGGTAGTTGATCAGCATTATCTATATAAGGAAGCAAATGAACAAGCGATCGTTTTGTTTCCGGAATTGGCGAAAGCAAAAAAGGATACTCAATTGGTGGAGATATCCAGTGATTTGGAGCAGACCCTTAAATCAGAAGATCTGAGTTTGTTTTATCGGGATTGCTGGATCTACGAACCGCAAATTAAAACTATTCATCGGAATAATCAGATCAGAGGTTATGTTATTTGGTATCTCGATGTAACTGAGTCGGAAAAACGTAAAGAGTTGATGCTCAATTATCAACAGGAGCTGGGAAAAGAAGTGCAGGTAAAAACCGCACGGATCGAAGAAATTCAGGAACAGATTATTGTCAGTTTTGCCAGTATTATTGAAATACGGGATACCATTACCGGCGAACATGCCCGGCGAACTAGTATTTACGCCGAAAAAGTTGCCACAGCTCTTTATCAGAAGGGCGATTATCCGGAAATCGTTGACCAACATTTTATCCGCTTACTCCGTTTGGCGGCACCGCTTTACGACGTTGGAAAAATTTCGATACCCGATAGTATTTTAAACAAACCGGGGAAATTAACAGAAGATGAATGGGGGCTGATGAAAAAGCATGCCGAAAATGGTCGGGATATTTTAAAAAATGCCTTGTCTAAAATTCAAGATGTCGATTATTTGAAGATCGTCTGTGAGGTAGCGATGTATCATCATGAGCGCTGGATTGGAACGGGTTATCCGGAAGCTTTATCGGGCGAAGCGATTCCGCTTAGTGCCAGAATCATGGCGATAGCCGATGTTTTTGATGCCTTGACATCGGAACGATCATATAAAGAAGTCTATGATTATGATACGGCATTTGAAATTATCAAAAAAGAACGGGGCCTTCATTTCGATCCGATTCTGGTGGATGCGTTTTTATCTATCCGCAAAGAGATCGAAGCGATCGCGATAAGCGAAACACAGGCAGAGCGTAAAGAGGAGATATCTTAAATACAAAAAGGAGATCGCCGGATAATCCGGTCGATCTCCTTTTTAGAAAGAGCAGTTTCATTGCCACGGTGGGATGCATTAATTGAGGTTAGGAATTAAATCTTCTAAATCCTGGATTAATTCATTTTCCAGATCTTCTTCAGCTTTTTCAAACTGAGAATTATAAAGTTTTGAGTAAAAACCGTCGGCGGCCAATAAGTCATCATGGTTACCTTGTTCAACAATATCGCCTTCATTCATAACCAGAATGAGATCGGCATTTTTGATCGTTGATAAGCGATGGGCAATGACAAAGCTGGTTCGGCCTTCCATCAGATTGTCCATGGCTTTTTGAATCAGAACTTCGGTACGGGTATCGACAGAACTGGTGGCTTCATCCAAAATTAATACTTTGGGATCGGCCAGAATAGCCCTTGCGATGGTCAGTAGCTGTTTTTGCCCTTGCGATACATTGCTGGCTTCTTCATTTAAGAACATGTTATAGCCGTCTGGCAGAGTGTGAACAAAGTAGTCCACCTGGGCAGCAACGGCTGCTTTTTCAACTTCTTCATCGCTGGCATCTAAACGGCCATAGCGGATATTATCACGAATACTGGCGTTATAGAGCCAGGTATCTTGAAGAACCATACCAAAGAAACCACGCAGGTCGCCCCGACTGAAGTCTTTGATATTATGACCATCAACTAAGATGGCCCCGGATTCGACATCATAAAAACGCATTAACAGTTTGACAATAGTTGTTTTTCCAGCGCCCGTTGGGCCAACAATGGCGATCTTCTGTCCTTCTTTAACATGGGCAGAGAAGTCTTTAATAATGGTTTTACCAGGCGTGTAACCAAAATTTACATGATCAAAGTCGACGCGGCCGGATATTTTTGAAAGATCAAAATCAGTACGGCTTTCTTCAATTTCTTCGGGTTCATCAAGGAAGGCAAAGACTCGTTCGGCTGCTGCCGTTGTTTGCTGAAGGATGTTAGAAATATTGGCGATTTGCATAATCGGCTGGTTGAACTGGCGCACATACTGGATAAAAGCCTGAATATCGCCAACGCTGAGGCGACCGTTAACAGCTAGATAACCACCTAGAATACAAACAGCCACATAGCCAATGTTTCCAATAAAAGTCATCATCGGCATCATTAATCCGGATAGGAATTGTGATTTCCAGGCCGAACTGTAAAGGGTGTTGTTATAGTGATCAAAGGTGTCAAAAGAAGCTTGTTCGCCGTTAAAGGCTTTCACCACGTTATGACCGCTGTACATTTCTTCAACATGACCATTAATGTGCCCCAGATAGGTTTGCTGTTCACTAAAATGAGGTTGGGACTTTTTAACAATCATGATTACAATGAGAAACGAGGTTGGCACAATTAAAAGCGCTACGATGGTCATTTGCCAGCTGATTGAAAGCATCATCACCAGAATCCCAATAATCGTCGCGATAGAAGTGATAATTTGAGTAATGCTCTGGTTTAAGGTTTGGTTGATGGTTTCAATATCATTCGTCAGAAATGACAATACTTCGCCATAACTGGTTTTATCAAAGTATTTAAACGGTAAACGGTTGATTTTAGCAAAAATATTGCGTCGCAAATCATAGGTTACCTTCATTGATACACCAGTCATGATATAGCCCTGGATATAGGAAAAAACTGAGGAGATGACATAAAGTCCCAATAAGAAGAGGATAATTTGACCGATATAATTAAAGTCAATCCCTTCGCCGTTATTGGCAATCATATTCATAATTCCTTCAAAAAGGGCGGTGGTTGCTCTTCCCAAAATCTTGGGGCCAACAATCATAAAAATGGTCGAGGCCACAGCAAAGATTAAGACAAAGAATAATCTTAGTTTATAAACGGATAGATACAGCGCCAGTTTTTTCAGGCTGCCTTTAAAATCCTTTGCTTTTTCACCGGGCATCATTCCGGCTGGGCCGCCTGGCCCCCGACCCATGCCGCCGCCGGGTCGGCGTTTTGGTGTTTGGATATTTTTTTGATCGCTCATATGTTTAGTTCCTCCTCTGATAGTTGTGAGGATGCAATTTCCTGGTAGGTAGAACAATTTTTTAATAATTCATTGTGGGTCCCTTTGCCAACCACCCGGCCATGTTCCAGAACGATGATTTGTTCGGCATGCATAATGGTGTTGATGCGCTGGGCGACAATGAGAACGGTACTGTTACCAGTGTATTCTTTTAAAGCACGTCGCAGTGCCACATCCGTTTTATAGTCGAGTGCTGAAAAACTATCGTCAAAAATGTAAATGTCCGGTTTTCGCACCAGCGCTCGGGCAATTGAAAGCCGTTGTTTTTGTCCGCCCGAGACGTTGCTGCCGCCTTGGGCAATCTCCCGTTCAAAACCTTCCGGGCTGCTGTTAATAAATTCGGTTGCTTGAGCAACTTGGGACGCTATCGCCAACGCTTCTTCACTGGCATCTTTATCTCCGTAACGTAAGTTGGAAGCAATCGTACCGGAAAAGAGGACGCCCTTTTGAGGGATATAACCAATCTTTTCACGCAGATCATGTTGGGTCACTTGGCGGATATCAATGCCGTCAACTAACACAGCACCGGAGGTGACATCAAAAAAACGGGGAATTAAATTGATCAGGGTTGATTTACCGGAACCGGTAGAACCGATAAAAGCCGTTGTTTCTCCGGGGTTGGCGCAAAAACTGATATCATGAAGGACATCTTCATCAGCACCCTCATAGCGGAAGGAAACATGATCAAATGACAAGGTTGTTTGATCATTTTGCGGTAATTTAAGCGGTGTTTTAGGATCGACAATGCTTGGTTTTACTGCTAATACTTCCTGGATACGATCACCGGAAACAGCGGCCCGGGGAATCATAATAAACATCATTGACATCATCAGGAAGGAGAAAATAATCTGCATCGTGTATTGCATGAAGGCCATCATATCACCAACTTGCATGGTTGATTCAGCGATGTGATGAGCACCGATCCAGACGACCAGTAAGGTGACGGCATTCATAATGAACATCATCGTGGGCATCATAAAGACCATGACACGGTTCACGAAAAGATTATTGGCGGTGGTATCTTTATTGGCAACATCAAAACGATTTTCTTCAAATTTTTGATTGCCAAAGGCCCGAACCACCATTAAGCCGGTTAGATTTTCGCGGGTTACCAGATTAAGGCGATCGACAAGTTTTTGAATTAATTTAAATCGCGGCATGGCAATGGTGAAAACAGTGATAATGATCGCCAAAATCGCAATCACAGCAACAAGAATGATCCACCCCATCGACGTGGTTCGTCGCAAAGCCATAATAATACCACCAATCGCCAGGATCGGTGAATAGAGTAAAATTCGGATTGCCATAATCAAAAAGGTTTGAATCTGGGTGATATCATTGGTATTTCGGGTAATTAATGATGCTGTTGAAAATTTGTCAAATTCCGTATTCGAAAAACATTGAACCTTCCTAAAAATATCTTTTCGCAAACTTTGCGAGACTCCGGCAGCAATTCGGGCGGAGAAAAATCCGACTGCGATCGCAGCTAAGATACTGGCTAAGGACAACAATAACATCATGACGCCAATCTTAATAATATAGCTGTTCTGAATGGCACCAATATCGACACCGAGTTCGGTATAAAATTGTTTAGTGAATTGGACCGCTGTTTGAACCTGCATCGTTTCCGGCGTTTGGGCGGCTTGAATCCGAGCGTCATCAAAGGTTGAAGCTGGCAAACGGGTTAGCATCGGCAGAAATTCATAAATTTTTGTAAAATCCAAATCGGTGGTACTCGTGGTTGAACTTGAGTTGGCAGAATCGGGATTTAAAGACTGCATATAATTAATAAAAGTCCAGGTAGACTGGCCCAAAATAGGATCAAGGGTGTCAAATGTTTGTGAATCGGCAGTATTGAGAACATAAACATTTTGGTTTTTTATTTCCGGGAAACGTTTCAATGTCGTTTCATATTGAGGTGCTGAAACGTCGTTTGAAGCGACCAGCGTATAATTTTCGGAGACCGTATTTTTTTGATCATCGGTCATAAAGGTGGTCATCAGCGTATAACCATCTTCACTGATCGCTTCTGGGGTTGCATGTTCAATACCATTTTGCTGAATACCAACATTAACAATATCCGACATATAATTTGGTAAATTCAAATCAGAGATGGCTTGGACAAAAAGCAATATCAGTACAGCAAGAAGAACAATAAGGTAGGGTTTGAGATAGCGTGCTAGTTTGATCATGTAGTTTTCCTTTCTTTTTGGTGGTTTTTTTCTAAGTCAGTTTGGTCTTTATCAATCTGATTAAACGTATTGGTTAATTTATCTAATAAAGAAATCAGGGTCTGCGTATCATCTTCGCCTAAAATATCGGCGGCTTCTTCATAAATTTCAAAAAAGGAATGGGAAACGTCAGCTTCGACTTTTTTACCGGCGGCGGTTAGCGCAACGTAAACCAAACGGCGGTCTGAATGAGAAGCAGTTCGATAAACAAAACCGCGTTTTTCTAAGGTCGAAATTGTTTGGGAAACGCCGGGCATAGAAATGGAAGAAACACGGCTGATTTCAGAAATTTTAACCCCGGGAGCAAGTGGGGTATGGTTTAATTCAGCTGCCAGTTTTTGTTCTTCACGCAAATTTTTTAGCGTCGTTAGCATAAAAAATTCATGGGGTTTAAGGTTATGGATAAGATTTTTATGAAAACGACCCATGCTGGATTTTTTTATTCGATGAAATGCTTGAAACAGTTCGTGTCCGTGATTATACAATTAAAATCTCCTTTCACAAGTTAATAATTAACTAACATAATTGTTAATTTACTTAACTACTATAGTATAATCAAAAATTAATTAGATGCAAGTAAAAAAGTAAATGTAAACCAACAGCAAGATATATTTATGTTATAATAGCTTCGGTAACTTAAGAGAAATTAAGAATGAGGAGTAAGCGAAACGAAATGACAAAGACAAAAGAAACTTTTAAATATGCATTTATTCAAACATTGCCGGTTTTATTTGGTTATGTTTTCATGGGGATTGCCTTTGGCATCCTTTTACAAAAAGCTGGGTATCATTTTATCTGGGCTTTTTTTATCAGTCTGATTATTTACGCCGGTTCAATGCAATTTGTATTAATCGGATTACTGAGTGGCGGAATGGGTTTTTTATCACTGATTATTTTAACTTTATCGGTTCAAAGCCGACACATCTTCTACGGATTATCCTTTATCGAAAAATTTAAAGCGATGGGAAAATGGGGATGGTATATGATTTTTTCATTGACCGACGAAACCTATTCACTTTTATGTGGTATGAATATACCCAAAGAACTCAATGAAAAACAGGTATTTTTTACGGTTGCCGCTTTGGACCAAAGTTACTGGGTCATCGGCTGTACGCTGGGGGGAATTATCGGAAGTTTTATCGGTTTTGATACGACCGGGATTGATTTCGCCATGACCGCTTTGTTTGTGGTGATCTTTATTGAACAGTGGTATAGTTATAAATCTCATTTGCCGGCTTTAGTGGGAATCTTTTGCGGGGTGGTAGCGTTGTTGATTTTTGGAGCAGGTGCGTTTATTCTGCCGGCGTTAATGGGGTCGGTGGGTTTATTATTGATCTTTAAAAATAACATTAAAATAGGCGAAGAACAGGAGGCGTGTCAATGAATTCTGAATTTTTAACACCGTTAATCGTTATTTTAGTGGTGGCGGGCTGTACTTTTTTAACGCGATTTTTGCCCTTTATCCTTTTTGGCGGAGGGAAGGAAGTGCCCGCACTGGTAAAAAATTTAGGGGAGCTGCTTCCGCCGGCAGTGATTGCCATTTTGGTTGTTTATTGTTTAAAAGGCGTGAGTTTTATGGTTCCGCCGCATGGTCTCCCGGAATTTATTGCCGTGGGAATTGTGGCGTTGCTTCATATTTGGAAACGAAATAATCTGCTCAGTATTGGCGGCGGAACGGTTGCGTATATGGTGATGATTCAGATGATATTTTGATAAGCTTTAAAAAAAGCCCGAAAGTGTGATACTTTTGGGCTTTTTTTAAATTGATTGTCATTTTAAATTATTGGCTGGCGTTTTTCCCCCAGGCCGAAAGGCTGCCGAGAATCGGAAGCAGGCTATTCGTGTTGGGGGTTAATTCGTATTCAACGCGTAAAGGCATTTCGTTGTATTGGGTGCGGAGGATCAGACCATCCGCCTCGAGTTCTTTTAATGAGGACGCGAGCATCGTATTGGTGATACCTCTAATTTTTTTTCGTAAAGCGTTATAACGGGTCGGACCGTCGTTATATAATGAACAGAGAATCGGAATCTTCCATTTTCCGCCAATGATCTCAAGGGCAGCAGAAAGTGGACATTTGTCTTGACACGGGCAGATGTTTCCGGAACAGAGGGAAGTTGAATTTTTTGAGGCACTCATTTTTTTCTTAGCTACTTTCTATTTTCGTATTTGGTTATATTTTTTTGCGTAGTTTACAAGCTTTTTTATTGGTACTATAATTATATCAGGTAGTAATTACGGAGTCAATTGCTATACTAAACTTTGGAGGAATTTATAATGGTTATCAATGAAGAAATGAAAAGTGTTATCGAAAATTCAGCGTTCCTGACAATTGTGACAATGTGTCCCGATGGCAACCCACATCCAATTATTGTTGGCAGTGGCACCGTTGAAGGTGACGATATTATAGTTGGTGTCTACGCAATGAAGGTGACGCAGGAAAACCTTAAGAAAAATGACTGCGCAATGGTATTGGCAGCTCAAAAAGTTGAAGGCGGCGCCAAAGGCTGTCGTTTTACCGGCAGTGCCAAAGTGAGCGACGGAAAATTTGTGTTTACGGCAACGAAGGCAGAAGCCCTGATTTAAATCACTGAAGCGTTACAATCGCGAGATCGCGAGTAAAAAAACCACTGATTATCAAAGATGTGAACGTCTTTGCGATCAGTGGTTTTTATTTATTTGCGGATATGTTAACATAATTGTTAAGAAGACAAGTACGTTTAATAATGAGGCCTAAAAATTGGTGCTTGTTTTTATTCGGTCAACTTTTTAATAATTAAGGGATTTATTTGAGAGGGTGAAATGTTTAAAATAGGCGAGTTTTCAAAACTAACCCAGGTTTCAATTCGGATGCTTCGCTATTATGATGAAACAGCGTTGCTTAAACCGGCCAGAATTGATCCGGATACGAGTTATCGATTTTATTCGTTAGCACAAATTCCGGTGCTTCAAAAAATTATTTTTTTAAGAGATCTCGGGTACACGGTTGCAGAGATCAAAGTTGCCCTGGAACACTGGAGTGGGGGTTTTATTACTGAACAACTCCGAAACAAACAAACGGCAGTCAGACGTTCGCTGGAATTGGAACAGGAAAAGTTGAAAAAAATTGAAAGGGCATTGGCAAGTATCCAAAAAGATAAAATTGATATTCGTTATGATTTTACCATTAAACGGTTGCCGTCATACCCGGTGATTTCATTGCGGCGGGTAATCCCGGATTATTTCAGGGAGGGAATGTTGTGGCAGGAACTGACCGAATTAATAAGTCAGACCAAAATCGACCTACCGGCAAATGAGCAATGTTTTGCCATTTATCATGATAATGAGTTTAAAGAAAAAGATGTTGACGTTGAAGTTTGTATCGTCGTTAATAATCAGAAGGATGGTTCGAAGTGTTTAGCTTTTAGAGAAACCAAGGCAGTTGAAATGATGGCATGTACCATGGTTTATGGACCTTATCAAAATATATCCGGTGCTTTTCAGTCATTTGCTTATTGGCTGAACCAAAATGCTGATTTTAAAATGATCGGAAAAAATCGCCAAATCTGTCATCGCGGCCCCTGGAACGAAACGAATCCGGAACATTATCTGACGGAAATCCAGATTGAACTGGAAAAAGTAAGTAGTTAATAAAGGAAACGGTGAATAGAAAGTTATTTCAGATACCGATTAAATGCTTTATCGACATCGAAATGAACGTCTTTAAAGAATAGAAACAGCCAAACGATTAAGGCAGCGATGGCGAAATAGAAGCTGATGAAATGTGAGAGCACAGCACCAGCTAATAAAATGAGCGCCCATAAGGCGAATTGATTACGCATATCTTTGCTCATCCGTTGGGTATCATAGGAGCGTCGCAGTTCTTGAGGTAAGGTATTGAAACCGCTAATTAAAATTGCCGCCTTTTCTTTTAAAAGCGCAAAAATAAATGCCAATAATACAAAAATGATTGCCAGAACAAAACAAGAGATAGCGAATATATCATTAATAGCCATAAGCGGACCTCCTAAAGTTACCTAACGTAACCTGATTTTAAATTTCAAATTATTTTCATTATAAAGTAAGTGGTTGGTGATGTCAAGGCAACAAGTTGAGCGAAAATAAGTGTGGGGTTTTAATTAAAGCCGGATATTAAAATTATCAGTTGCTACGTGTTGGCTAAAAATTTAAAACTTAAAGCTATTGACTCTCACACCATGGTAGGGTCTAGAATAATAAATAGGTGGTTACAAAACATACAAAATGGGTGTAATTGCCGAATAAACTATAGCATTACGGAGGTAAGTAAGCACATGGAAAGCTATCACTTAAAAGCAATTGGTACAATTCACAATCAGGAAATGGAAACGTTTATTGAACTGGACGAAAGTTATCGTCAAGGGTTGGTCGGGTTAAATGGATTTTCGCACATTAATGTGTTATGGTGGTTTAGTGAATTTGACAACGACGAAGCGCGTGGGATGCTTTCATCCCCCCAACCCTATAAACAGGCACCGGCAGTGATGGGGGTTTTTGCCACGCGTTCTCCGATTCGGCCAAATCCTTTGGCATTGACCGCAGTTTCGGTATTGGATTTTGACGAGCAAACCGGAATCATTAAGATTGCTTATATCGATGCTAATGATGGAACCCCGGTTCTTGACATCAAACCTTATACCCCCAGTCTTGATCGGATCGACAAGCCAGTGGTGCCGGCGTGGTGTCGCCATTGGCCTAAAAGTGTTGAAACGTCGGGCGCTTTTAACTGGGCAGAGGAGTTTAATTTTTAATAATGGAGCTTCGCCAAATGTAGTTAAATCAGACTGTCAAAAAGCTAACGTCGGACCGACCAATTGTTAATCTGTTGCATGCACGCAATTCGTACAGTTGCAATTAAAGTTTTGGCTAAAGAAAGCCTTTTCGCGGCAACTGTTCGCCTTGAGGCATACAACATGATCTAACAATTGTCGGTCCGGTCGTTTATTGACAACCTCAAGCGGTAACATAAATAATTTGTGTTACCGTTTTTTTTGCGTTACCAACTGGCAATCAGAAATTTAATCTTAAGGCCCTGTTCAACATACATTTTTTCGTGTTCGGTTTCAATGTTGTCGGGATAAGTTAAAGTGTGGAGGTCGGGAATCAGGGTTTTGATGGTAAAACCGGTTTGTTCAAAATATTTAAGAGAATCGGCAAAAAGCGCATCATTATCGGTTTTAAAATAAATTTCACCATCTTTAGCCAACAAATTTTTATATTTTAGCAATTGTTTGTTATGGGTCAAGCGTTTTTTCTGGTAACGCCGCCGCGGCCAGGGATTGCAAAAATTAATATAAATCCGTTCGACACCATCCTCTGGAGCGAGGATGGAATCAATCCGTTCAATGTCCCAGGACATGATCTGGACATTGTCAATCGGTTGCTCGGCATTCGCATAAGCAGTTTCAATATTACGTTTGGTCAGACCCAGGACGGCATCGATTAAATCGATGGCCAGAAAATTGATATCCGGATGAGAACTTCCCAATTGCGAAATGAAGGTGCCTTTACCGCAGCCTAATTCAATATGAAGCGGTTGCTTTTTTTTAAATAATTGTTGCCATTGGCCGCGGTGATCGGGGGGATAAGCCTGAAAAAATCCGCAACTTTCGAGTTCCGGGCGGGCCCAGGGTTTTGGTCGTATGTGCATGGAATACTCCTTTAATGAATGAAATCATCATAAAATGGTAAAGTAACGGTGAGCGGTGTTTTTTACATAACTTATCAATTGGTTTTAGGAAAGTTCGATAATTTTGGTCGCTACCTGATCGATAAAAGATCGATCGTGCTCAATAAAAACCATGGTTGGTGGGGTTTGAAGTAAAAGTGTTTCAATTTGTATCCGGGAAAGAACATCGATATGGTTAAGGGGTTCGTCCCACAAATATAAATGGGCGGGTTGACACAAGCTTCGGGCTAGATAAACCTTTTTTTTCTGCCCTTCGCTAAAGCTTGCCAGATCTTTTTCGAATTGTTCCCGGCTAAAGCCTAACTTTTGCAAAATGGTTTTAAATAAGCTTTCGTTGAGGTTTTGATCCTGAGCGTAACGGCGCAGATCACCCTTTAAAAAGCCCGTCTCCTGAGGGATATGTGAAAGCGTTAACTGACTGCCGCGGATCAAATCGCCTTGAAAGGTGAGCGGTTCGCCAAGCAGTAGCTTTAAAAGGGAGGATTTCCCCGAACCGTTTTTTCCGATCAGGGCAATGCGATCCCCTTGATTGATTGTCAAATTAAAATTTTTGATGATTTGACGCTCATCATAAAAAAGCGATAAATGATTGATTGATATCAGGCGCTCTTTTTTGTAACGTTGCGGTTTGAGTTGCAGGGAGGCTGACCAATCAATGTTTTTCAGGAGTTTTTCTTTTTCCTGAATATTCTTCTCCTGACGTTTTTCGAGTGATTTAGAGCGTTTCATCATTTTGGCTGATTGATGACCAATGTGACCGCGATCGGGACGAAGTCCGGAAACCCGTTGGCCTTTTTTGGATTTTTCGATGGCCTGGGACCAATTTTCGGTTCGTTTGGCGGCAGTTTTTAAGTGACCGATTTCCTGTTTGAGTTTTTTATGCTGATTTAGTTCAAACTGGTCCTGGCGCTGTTTATTAAAGGCCCAACTGGAGTAATTGCCTTTTTGGATATCAATGTCGGTTTTATTGATCGACAAGACATGATCGATACAGCCATCTAAAAAGTTGCGGTCATGAGAAACGAGAATAAATCCGGATTTTTTATTCAAATAGTCACTGACGATCATGCGACCATCAAGATCTAAGTGATTGGTTGGTTCGTCGATTAAGAGAAAGGAATTGGGTTTGAGAAATAACGCCACCAGCAAAATCTTTGTTTGTTCACCCCGGCTTAAGGTTTCAAAACTGCGGTTTAGCACTTCGGGGTTTAGTTTTAACAGCGATAGTTCCTTATCAAGTTCCCAGGGTTCGTAATCATCAAAAATTGAATCGACAATGAAAATCGTCGGAAGGCTCGGGTCGGGGACGTCAAAGGGAAAATATTCAAAATTGACGCTGCTGCTGATGACCCCCGAATAGTCATAAAGACCCATCAGTAATTTTAAAAAGGTTGTTTTGCCCCGACCATTTCGACCAATAAAACCTAATTTCCAGTTGCTGTCAATGGTAAAAGAAACATCTTCAAAAATTTTGTGATAACTGTTTTCGTAGTTAAATGTGAGTTGTGATATGTTGATTTGCGACATGATTGTACCTCCACGGCAAAGCCATATAGTTTGACTTTGACAAGTAAAAAACCGCAAGAAAATTATCCTGCGGTTCAATCGTAGACAGCACAAAAAATCCTAATTAACGGAGTTTGGTGAGGCTAAAGAAGCAGTGATTTTCTCGTAATTTTCTTGCTTAAGCACACAAAAACAAGCACTTTAACCGCGCTGTTTAAATGTCCAATCCAATTGTTTATTAGCAAGATAAATTACGCATCCTCTCGACTCCTTTTTTTATTTTGATTTGGTTAAGCAGTTTTGCAACGGCTTGTTGTGTTGATCTTATTTTAACACTTTTAGCGGCTGATTTCAATCCCGGTTGATCATTTAAGGTTTTAGAAATGTAAGCTGTTCTTCTGATGGTTCGTAAATTTTCAGTTTCTCCTTAATTGGTTGGCTGTAGCTGTTGGATAAGCCAAAAGCTTGGCGTAACGGATTGAGTCGGCGATAAAGTTCGTCTTTGTAGGGTTTCGGGGCACCGCCTTTTTGATAAAGGTCCCATAATAAAACAAATTTTTCCGGGAAATTGGTTTTGATAAAGTCAAAAAAAGTCAGTCGGGTCGCCCCTCGCAGATAAAGCACTCCGGGAAGGACATAATCGATATTAGCAGCTCTTGCGGCGGTAAATAAGGTCGTTAAGGTGTCAGTGTCATCGGTCAGACCGGGAATAATGGGCATCAGATGAAAACCGATGGAAGCATTGGCTTTCCGGAATGTTTTTAGCATTTCAAAACGGGCCCGAGAGGATACCGCCCCTGGTTCTAATTTTTTTTGAAGGGCTTCATCCATGGTGGTAACGGTAGCAGCGACATTAATGTAGGTAATCCGGGAGAGTTCATCAATTAGATCATAATCCCGAAGAATTAAATCTGACTTAGTTGAAATAATGGCAGGGGTTTTATATTGGATCAATAATTTCAAAATTGCCGGCATCAGTTGATAGTTGCTTTCGGCTGGTTGATAGGAATCGGTGACACCACCAAGATTGACAATCTCCCGTTTCCAGTTGGGGGAACGGAGTTGTTTTTCGAGAACCTCAACAATGTTGGTTTTAACGGCAACGTTTGTTGAAAAATCGCGATAACCGCTAAAACCATGGGTGCCCATGGCGTAGCAATACCGGCAGCCATGGCTACAGCCCCGATAAGGATTAAGATCCCAGCCATAGGGGATTTTTCGTTTTAGTTCATGAAGTGCGCTAGTGCAGGTGATGGGACGACATGGCGGCATAATAACGCTCCTTTGATATGAAGATTGGCTTGCTAAGGATCGACAATTATCGAATTTCTTTAGCTTTTTAAGTATACGTCATAAAAGTTTAGACTGTCTATAAGATTATATGATAAAATTATTTACTATTTAACTGACATTTTTAAGATTAAATTTGAATAAGAAAAATAAATTTTAACGAAAGGGGGTAACTGGTGTGAATAATCGTAATCGAGGCGGAGCTAAAGTTATCGCGGTTATCATCATTTCCGTACTGATTATGCTGTTACTATCAGCCGGAGCATATCTGGCTTTAACCGATTTAAATTTGGTTGGAAATGTTAATAACTTAGTAGAACGGATTGATATTGAATCATTTTTTGACGATGGCAAAGCCGCAAAAACTGAATTTGAAAGCGTTAATTCACAGCAGCAATTTGATGCTTATGCCTTTCTCCAGGAAAATGAAAAACAAGCTTATATTCAGATCGTTCAGATGCTTACTGATTTTGATGAGGGTGTAAAGGTTCGCAATGTTAATACAACGGAAATTGAGCGGGTCTTAAGTGCAATCGATTATGACTATCCGGAAATATTCTGGGTGGGAGAGTTTTCCTATTATTTTGATGAAGTTGATCAAAGTGTCAGCAAGGTAATGGTGGCTTATCCTTATGATGAAGCTGAAAAAGATCGGCGTCAGGTCGAGATTGATGCGGCTTTTGGGGAATATAGCGCGGGTATTAATAACAATATGAGCGAATACGAAAAAGTTAAATATACCTATGAATACGTCATTAAAAATACTGTTTATCGCGAGGATCTTGAAGATGATCAGAATATTTACAGTGTTTTTGGAAAAAAAGGATCGGTTTGCGCGGGTTATTCCAAGGCGATTCAATATCTGCTAAAACGGATTGGCATTGAGTGTTCATATGTAGCGGGTGAAGCGATTGGTCAGGGTGCTCACGCCTGGAATATTGTTCGGGTTGATGGTGACTATTATTATCTGGATGCCACCTGGGGTGAATTTAACAGTGAAGACAATGAAGACCCGGAAAAAAGTATCTTTTATGATTATTTCTGCGTTACTAGTGCGGAGCTGTTAAAATCACATCAACTTGACCAATCATTAATTACCTATCCGGAACTAACGGCCACCGCCGCAAATTACTTTGTCAAAGAAAATAAAATTTATGATTTAAACAAAAAAAGCGAACAAAATCGTTTTGAGGTGGATCTGGAAACGGCGATTAATGAAGGTGAAAAATATTTTCATTATGCAATTACCGATGCCAATAGCATTGGCACGGCAGAAAACCTGATGGACCGAATGTTAGGCTCTTATTACTGGTTTTCGAGCGATGACAATATGTCAAACACGGTTGAACTTTATTAAACAAGGGCCCCCGTTTTAAGGTTGACCTTAAGACGGGGGCGCTATTTTATTCCATAGCAATTAATTGGACACCATGAACACCATCTAATTCGTCAAGCATGTTCATTAATTCATCGATGCTGATGAGCAGATTCTTACCATCCAGGGTAACAATCACAACGGCGGCCTGATTAATCGGAATATCCTGATGAATCGTAATAATGCTGGTTTGATGGTCGCGAAGGATATTAAGAATCTTTGATAAGATTCCTTGTCGATCGTCCAACTTAAATGAGAGTGTAAATTTTCGACCGTAGTTTTCCGAAGGGGTAAAAATATAATCCTTGTATTTATAATAGGTGCTACGGCTGATACCGACTTTTTTGACGGCATCGCTGACTGATTTGCATTGTGCGGATTCCATTAAAGTTCGGGCTTCAACGACTTTGGAATAATAATCGGGTAATATTTTTTTATTAACAATAAGATAATCTTTAATCAATCGTTCAACCTCCTAAAACTTGAACTCCGGTGTGATCAGGAGACAAGGGAATGATTTGCCATCCGGGCGATTTTTCAGTTAAGTAGGCCGACATTTTTGTTTGAAAATGGATGTTAGCTACCGAATTAATAACTAAAATGGTCGGACCGGCTCCACTGATACAGGTGTTCAGACAACCCATTTCTTTGGCTTTTTTGGTGATCGCATCGTAATGATGAATGAGTTTTTTACGATAGGGTTGGTGCAGACGATCCTTCATACTTAATCGGAGAATATCCTCAGAACCATTGGTCAAGGCCAGATAGGTCATGGTTGCCCGGGGCAGATTGTGGGTTGCATCGCCGAAGTTGATTTTTTTAGGTAAAACCTGACGGGCATCAGCGGTTGACAAAGGAAAGTCGGGAACCAGGGCGTAAAATTCGTAATTGGGATGGACTGAGCTTTTAATATAAATATTTTTACCATGATCATTCATAGAAACAACCAAACCACCATAGATGGCCGGGGCTACATTATCCGGATGTCCTTCCAGTTCCACGGCCATATTAAACAGTTCGTCAGTCGTCAGTGGGGCCCCGATCAAAGTGTTAGCTCCGAATAATCCGCCGACAATGCAGGTAGCCGAACTGCCAAGTCCGCGACTGATCGGGACTTCCACCGCGGAATGAAGATAAAGACCTTGGGGACGATAACCTACTTTTTAAAGACTTTTTGCATTGATCGATAAACCAGGTTGGTATCGCTCTGATACTTGCGTTCAACGCCGCGAATGGTTAGTTTACCATCGTTTTTTCTTCAAAGCTAAACGTATTATAGATCGATAAAGCAAGACCAAAGGCATCAAAACCGGGACCAAGATTGGCACTGGTGCCGGGAACCTGTATCTTAATCATTGGCGTGCTCCTGATGATTTAAGAAATCAAGAACCGCTTTTGACATGTCGGTTTTATCACATTGAGATTGGTGGTGATTTTCTTTTTTATCCAGATCTTTTAGGGGCAAAGGAACGGTAGTACCGGTTTTTTCAGCGAGCAGACTTAATAACGCATAATCATTTGCGTCACAGCGACCAAAAATGCTTTCATAAACCGAACGGGCGAACTTATAAGGGCTGGCGGTTGAGACAATCACTGTTTTGGTCGAATCGCCAGTTTCCTTGAGATAGTCGTCATAAACTTTGTTGGCGACAGCGGTATGCGGATCCATCAGATAATTGCTTTGATCAAAAACTGATTTGATCGCTTCTGATGTTTCCGTTTCATCGGCGGTACCGGCATAAAAGAGCTGAGTTTTTTCCATCAGAGTTTTAGAAACTTGGTAAGTACCATCGTTTTTAAGCTGCTCCATAAGGGTTTTTACGGAAGCTGAATTGCAATCAGATAAGTCATAAAGCAAACGTTCCAGATTGCTTGAAATGAGAATATCCATCGATGGCGATGAGGTTTTATAAAAATCCCGATTGCGGTTATAATTACCGGTTTCAAAAAAATCGGTCAGCACTTTATTCGCATTTGAGGCGCAGATCAGCCTGTTTATTGGTAAGCCAAGCCGAGCAGCGTAATAACCGGCCAGAATATTGCCGAAATTGCCAGTTGGAACAACAAAATTTATTTGTTCATCGGGCTGAATTTCGCCGCGTTTTAACAGGTCGTAGTAGCTATAGAAATAATAGACGACCTGAGGCAATAACCGGCCGATATTGATTGAATTAGCAGATGAGAAGATGACGTTTGATGCGGCCAATTTGGCGGTCATATGGGAATCATTAAGAATCATTTTGACGCCATTTTGAGTGTCGTCGAAATTTCCATCAACACCGACTACACAGGTGTTGGCACCAGTTTGGGTAAGCATTTGTTTTTCCTGAATGGTACTGACCCCGTCTTTGGGATAAAAGACGATAATGCTGATATTGGCAACGTCGGCAAAACCTTCTAAGGCTGCTTTTCCGGTATCGCCGGAGGTAGCGGTTAAAATCATTATTTTCTTCTGATTATTTACATTTTTCATGGATTCTACCATCAGATATGGTAAAATAGTCAGAGCCATATCTTTAAAAGCACAGGTTGGGCCATGAAAGAGCTCAAGGAAATAACGATCGTTGACTTTTTTTAAAGCAACCGGTTCTTGATCTTCAAATTTACCGGAATAATAAGCGCCTTTAATGGCATCAGAAATTTGTTGTTCGGTGAAATCATTGAGGAACGCGGAGAAGATGACATTCGCCATTTCGCCGTAGCTTTTTCCGATTAGTTTTTGTGGATCGAATTGAATCTGATCGATAAAGTTGGGAACAAAGAGTCCACCATCCGGGGCTAATCCTTGCAGGATTCCCTGGGATGCAGTAACGTTGATGTCTTTGGATCGAGTGCTGTTGTAGCCTTTTTTCATGTAATTCCTCCAAAAATTTATGGTGTGGGGGGAAAAATCTTCCCCGAAGGGTATTGAATAACCCATAAGTATATGATAGAATGTTTTCACTGAAAAAACAAGTGTTTTTAAAATAAATACATATACGAGGTGAACTTTATTGAATATTGCACTATTGGGCTTTGGAACGATTGGTTCCGGGGTTTATGAACTCATCAATTTAAATAAAGGCAAGTTTTCGGGAAACTTTACAGATGTAGAATCCCAAAAAGCGAGCCCAGTGATTACCAAGGTACTGGAACGTGATACCACTAAGAATCTCGGCGATACCGTTGGTAAAATTGTAACCCATCCCAGTGAAATACTGGAAGATGAGAGTATTGGTCTTGTGATTGCCCTGATGGGAGGCATGGACTTTGAATATGAAATGATCAAAGAATGTCTTAAGGCAGGAAAACACGTAGTAACTGCCAATAAGGCTGTGATCTCGGAGTATTTTGAGGAATTACTCACCCTAGCCGAAGAAAATGGTGTGGTCTTACGTTATGAGGCTTCCGTGGGGGGAGGAATTCCGATTATTGGCAGTCTTAAAGAAGAAATGAAAATTAATCGGGTTACCGAAATTAAGGGAATTTTAAATGGAACGACAAATTTTATCCTATCAAAAATGACCGAAGAAGGGGCTGATTTTGGAGAAACCCTAGCTTTGGCACAGTCCATCGGTTTTGCTGAGGCAGATCCCACGGCTGACGTGGAAGGATATGATGTATCTCGAAAGTTGTCAATCCTTTCATCAATGGCTTATGAGAGTATCATTCGTGATGAAGATGTTTATAAGCGTGGAATTACGGATGTCCGGGCTGTCGATATCGAGATGATTGGCAGCATGGGTTATGTCGTTAAATATTTAGGTCATTCGATTATAGAGCAAAAAAATGTTTATACCACCGTCGAACCGGTGTTATTTAAAGAAGCATCAATCATGAGTAATGTTAACAGTGAGTTTAATATTATCTCCATTACCGGAGACATTATTGGCGAGTTGCAGTTTTACGGAAAAGGGGCTGGTAAAGATGCTACGGCTAATGCCGTTGTCGGTGATGTGCTTTACATCCTCAATATTGTTAAAGAACAAAATTATCCCAAACCATTGCGATTAAATCGGAAGCTTAATAAAATCGGAACCGATATTTTTAAGGGGAAATATTATCTAAGAGCGAATTTAGATGATAAAGAAATGCTGGATACCGTGTTGACCGCAATAGAAACGGTGGCGGCCCGAAAAACGGTGATTGTCGATGATAATCAGGTTTATGTGGTAACCAGTGTGATTGCCGCTAATGATTTTAACACCATGGCAGAAAAATTAAAAGAAACGGTGCCTGAATTGTTTTATGCCCGGATCTATGAATAAGAAAAGAGTGACAGAGGTAAATGCAAGATTTAATTGTACAAAAATATGGCGGTTCTAGTGTCGCCAATGTGGAAAGAATAAAACGTGTTGCTGGTCGGATTATTGAGACCAAGAAAAAAGGTAAAAAAGTAGTGGTCGTTGTTTCGGCAATGGGCGATACTACCGATGATCTGATTGATTTGGCTCAAAAAATCAACGAGCATCCTCCCAGTCGGGAAATGGATATGTTGCTGGCAACTGGAGAACAAATTTCAATTTCATTATTAGCTATTGCAATCCAGTCAATGGGACATGATGTCGTCAGCTTAACTGGCGCTCAATGCGGGATTGTGACTTCCAATGTTCATAAACGGGCACGGATTAATGAAATTAAAACAAATCGGATTGAAACAGAACTGGAAGCAGGCAAGATTGTTATTGTGGCCGGTTTTCAGGGAATTAATGAAAATAAAGATATTACCACGCTTGGCCGTGGCGGGTCAGACACTTCGGCCGTGGCCGTGGCGGCAGCCTTAGAAGCTGAATTGTGTGAAATCTATACCGATGTTGACGGCGTCTACACCGCCGATCCCCGAATTGTTAAAATGGCATCAAAAATCGATGAAATCTCATATGAAGAGGTTTTGGAGATGGCCAGCACCGGGGCGAAGGTGCTACATCCCCGTTCGGTGGAAATGGCTGAAAAATTCAAGGTGCCACTGGTGGTACGATCAAGCTATAATTATAATGAAGGAACCATTATTAAGGAGGACGTTATTATGGAAAAAGTATTAGTTCGAGGGGTATCTCTTGATGAAAATATCGCGAAAATTTCAATCTTTGAAGTGCCGGATCAACCGGGGATCGCATTTAAATTGTTTAGTGCCTTGGCAAAATCAAATATTCACGTCGATATGATTGTCCAAAACGTTAACCGTACCGCAGTCAATGATATTTCTTTTACCATCGATGTTGATGAATTACAGGAAGCCGTATCGGTTGCTCAGAAATTCGCCTTTGAGGTTAATGCTCAAAAAGTTGAATATGATCAGGGGGTTGCCAAACTTTCCGTGATCGGCACCGGGATTGTAGCCAATGCCGAAATCGCATCCAAATTTTTCGAAGCCTTGTTTGAACTGGGCATTAATATTCAAACCATCAGTACCTCGGAAATCAAGATCTCATGTTTGATTGACAAAGAACGTGGGAAAGAAGCGATGGTTCATATTCATAAAAAATTTGATATGTAATTTTAAAAAAGCCTTGCCACTGTTGTTATTAAACAGTGACAAGGCTTTTATTTTTGTCACTAATGCTAATTTCAAAATCTTCTAAAAATATTGATGACATTAATTGATCTATTTATACCTTTTATGTCATAATAAGAGATAGTCATATTTATACTGAATAAAGAAGTTAAAAACAGTAATTTTTTAAAGATTAAACCAACGAAAATTAAGAAATTGGTAATCAGGAAATAAGGAGAATAAAATGGGTAAAACAATTGCTGAAAAAATATTTGATGCACATCGCGTAAACGAACCATTTCCGGATACACATGTGTTAAAACTGGACCGGGTTTTCTGTCATGAAATCACGACCCCGATTGCGATTACAGATTTGATGGCGCGGGGGATGGATCGGGTTTTTGATCCCACCAAGATCAAGGCGGTTATTGACCACGTCACACCGGCTAAAGATTCTAAAACAGCGGAACAAGGGAAAATCCTTCGGGATTGGGCCAGACGACATGAAATTAAAGACTTTTTTGATATCGGTAAAAATGGCGTCTGTCATGCGATTTTTCCAGAAAAAGGATTTGTGCGACCAGGATATACCATCATCATGGGGGACTCTCATACCTGTACGCATGGGGCTTTTGGTGCCTTTGCGGCCGGGATTGGGACAACCGACCTTGAAGTGGGTATTTTAAAGGGTGTTTGTGCTTTCCATTTTCCTAAAACGATTAAGATTGTGCTAAACGGCGCCTTAAAACCAGGTGTATATGCGAAGGATTTGATCCTGTTTATTATTAAAGAATTGACGGTTAATGGGGCAACCAATATGGTGATTGAATTCACTGGTCCGGTTGTCGAGGCGATGTCGATGGAATCGCGGATGACGCTTTGTAACATGGCCATTGAAGCCGGTGGCACGTGTGGAATCTGTTATCCGGATATGACGACTGTCGATTATTTGTGGGAATTTATTCAGGATGAGTACGCAACCAAAGCAGACGCCTTAAACGATTATGCTAAATGGGCATCCGATGCTGATGCCGAATATGAACGGATCTGTGAATATGATGTTTCTCAATTGGAACCGATGGTAACGGTTGGTTTTAAGCCGGATCAGGTTAAGACGGTCAAAGAAATGGCCGGCACCAAGGTTGATCAAATCTATATTGGCAGTTGTACTAACGGCCGGATTGAAGATTTACGAATTGCGGCGGCTGTCTTAAAAGGCAAAAAAATCAGTGATGAGGTGCGAGCGATTGTCAGCCCGGCAACGCCAGCGATCTATTCGATGGCCTTAAAAGAGGGGCTGATTGAAATCTTTCAGGATGCCGGTTTCTGTGTAACGAATCCGACTTGTGGCGCCTGTTTGGGGATGAGTAATGGCGTTCTTGCTGAAGGTGAAGTTTGTGCCTCGACCACTAACCGTAATTTTAATGGCAGAATGGGAAAAGGCGGAATGGTTCACCTGATGAGCCCGGCTACGGCAGCGGCGACAGCGATTACCGGAACGATCACGAATTCTAGCATAGTTCAAGTTTAAGTGGGAGAGCAGAAATGAAAACATTTAATGGAAAAGTATTATTTTTAGATCGCAGTGATATCAATACAGATGAGATTATTCCGGCAAAATATTTAACCGAAATTACAAAAGCGGCATTAAAACCTAATTTGTTGGAAGACTTGGTGTTGCCCGGTTTTAGTAAAGAAGATATCCAGGATAAAGCCGTTATTGTTACCCGAGAAAACTTCGGTTGCGGTTCTTCACGTGAACATGCCCCTTGGGCCTTGGAAGTTAATGGCATTAATGTCGTAATTGCGGAAAGCTTTGCTCGCATTTTTAGACAGAATATGTATAATTGCGGGATGTTTGCAATTGAGTTACCAAAAGAAACCATCGATGCTTTATTTACGAAATACGCCGAAAAAGCGGTATCAATGGCAATTGATGTTGATCAGAGTACGATTGAAATAAGTGCCGACGGGGAATGCGAAACAATTGCTTTCGAAGTTGGCGAATTTGATAAGACCCTCGTTAAAGAAGGCGGATGGGTTGGATACGCCGATAAGAATTACTAAAATAACAGGGTAAAAAGTTAAGAAATAAATGAGAACCGCTAAAATGATTGAAAAAATCGATTTTATGCGGTTCCTTTTTTGTTTGCCGACAAACGCAATCAGGCCGTTAACTGTTGATCAAAGTCAGCTAATCATCATCTGTTTAATAATTTGAGAAGAGGTGTATTTTGATGGATTTATAGTTGCAAATCAGATATACTAAAATCAATAAATACTCGAAATAAATGAAATCAATTGGAGACGAGATGAAAGAAAACATGTTGGTTTTGGAAATGCTGCTTAAAAATAAGCTGATCACCAGACAAAACATTGCTGAACGCATTGATGAAGTCCGGCAGACAGGTAATTCAATGCTCAATTTATTATTAAAAGACCGGATTATTACGCAAAAAAATATCGTGTTGCTTTTTCATAACGAGTGGGGATTTGATCTTTACGATCCTCACAAGGACCTAATCGATAAGCGCTTGTTGGGCGTGTTTTCCAAAGAACAAGCGCGCAAATATTTGGTTTTTCCGGTGAACCAGGGGCAGGCGGAGCAGTTGACGGTATTGATGGCCGATCCGATTCACGAAGACACGCTTCGCAATGTCAAACGGATTGCCGGTAAACGACTTAAAATATTGGTTGCTGAAAAGGATTGCATTCTCAATTTGATTGATCAAAACTATCACCAAAAACGATTAAGTCAGGAAAAAATTGATTTACAAAAGGAGCAGGAAAATAAAAAAACAGCCGCCCAACCAAGTATCATTACGCTTGTGAATCATTTGATTGAAGAAGGTGTTTTTCAAGGCGCCAGTGATATTCATATTGAACCATTTCCGCAAAAAATTCAAGTGCGGTTTCGAATTGATGGGATGTTAAAAACCGTTCGGACATTAAAAAAAGATGTTTGGCGAGGGGTGGTAACCCGTTTAAAGATATTGGGGAACTGTGATATTGCTGAACATCGGTTGCCGCAAGATGGTGCTTTTACAACCACCTATGAGGGCCGACAAATCGACGTGCGGGTGGCGATTATGCCCACCATTCATGGGGAAAAGATCGTCTTAAGGTTGCTTGATGAACAAAAATTTCTGATGTCAATTGATGATTTAGGTTTTTCAAACGAACAAAAATATTTGTTGGCAGAAATAATGGAAGCCCCGCACGGGATGTTATTGGTAAGTGGTCCGACGGGAAGCGGGAAATCAACGACTTTATATAGTTTGTTAAATAATATTGATGCCCAAACCCAAAATATCATCACCATTGAAGACCCAGTGGAGTTTCAAATGGCTGATATTAATCAGATTCAGGTAAATGAAAAAACCGGACTGGATTTTGCAACTGGACTTCGGGCGATTTTAAGACAGGATCCGAATGTTATTATGGTAGGCGAAATCCGGGATGAAGAAACGGCGGAAATGGCGATTCGAGCAGCGATTACCGGACATCTGGTCTTATCCACGATTCATACCAATAACGCCATTGCTTCGATCACGCGGCTGATGGATATGAAAATTCCGCTTTATCTATTATCGGTGGCCCTAAGAGGTGTGATTTCACAAAAATTGCTCAAACGATTATGTCCGGACTGTCGTAAAAAAGAACCGGCAACGGCGGCCGAAAAAAAGTTGCTGGGGCTTACTAATAAAGAATTTGATTTGTATTATCCGGTTGGTTGTCCGAAGTGTCAAGAGACAGGGTTTCGGGGTCGAATTGCGATTCAGGAAGTACTAAAAGTCTCGCGAAAGATTCGAGAAGCGATTGGAAAAGGAGAGAACTACGACAGCATTCGTAAAATAGCCATCGCCGAAGGGCTAAAACCGATTGAAGATTCATTGAAGTGGCATTTATTGATGGGGAACACCGCATTGTCCGAAGGTCTGGAAATTTTAACGTTTGAAAATGATTGGCATCATTAAAAGGTGGGATGATGAATAAACCGTTTATTTATAAAGCAAAAGATCAGCAAGGAGAAACCATAACCGGAGTGGTGATGGGACAAACATCCCGGGAGATTGCCGTGGAATTACAGAGTCAAAACCTGATTGTTTTAGAGATTAAAGAACAAAGACGGTCAGAAAGCATTTTGGATAAAACTTTTTATTTTCGCATTCGGGCAGTGACGGAGACAGAGCTCGGCCAATTTTGTCGACAGTTTCAAGTCTTGTTAAAAGCGGGGATTCCCATTTTGAAATCATTGGAGTTGATTCAGGCAGAAACAAAAAACAAGGGTTTTAGCAGTGATCTGCAGGGGTTATGCAACCGGATTCAAGCAGGGGAAAGTCTCTCAATGGCGATGGCGTTTTATCCGAAAACCTTTCCGGCATTGTTGATTTTTATGGTAGAAGCTGGTGAAATCAGCGGAAATCTCGATGAAATCCTGTTAGGAATGGCTGAGCATTATGAAACAGAAGTAAAAAATCGCCAACAATTACAACAAACGCTTTTTTATCCAATGATCTTGAGTGTGGTGTTTTTAGTCGTTTTGATTTTTTTGATTACTTATGTCTTACCAACTTTTACGGGCATGTTTGCAGTAATGAATGCCGAATTACCGGCACCAACGCGGTTTTTATTGGCAATCAGTCAAGCAGTGATGAATGGGTGGCCGATAATGATATTAATATTGTTGGGGAGTTGGGTTGGCGGATCGTATTTACTTAAAAATGTGACCATTGCGACAGCTAAAGATTGGCTTGTTATTAACTTACCGTTGATCGGAATGCTTCATTACAAGCGGTCATTAGCAAGAATAGCAACAACGATGGGAATGTTGTTGCGAAGCGGGATCGATCTTTTAACGGTGTTAAACCGTTTGGAGGGGGTTACTGCTAATCGTTATCTAAAAAAAGAATTAGTGGAACTGAGGGAAAAGGTAGCCAATGGAAAAAGTTTGGGTCAGGGAATGGCCGAAACCAAGGTTTTTCCGAGTTTGTTTTGTCAACTGGTTGTTATTGGCGAAACCTCAGGGACATTACCGGACGTACTGGGAACCCTTAATCTAATTTACAAAGATGAGGTAGATAACCAAATTAAATTGCTAAACACCTCTTTGGAGCCGCTGCTATTGATGGTATTTGGTGGGATGGTGTTATTCATTTTAGCGGCGATTATGCTGCCGGTTTTTGATATCTACGCAGCTTATGCTAATATGTAAATGAGATCAGGAATGGTTTGAATGGTCAGGTTTATTTAAGCTTGTCGTTGTTTTATTAGATCAGCAAGAGGAATTTTCCTGGTGGATATAGTTATTGGGACTGACGTTCAGCAAAAAAAAGAAAAGGATTTTCTCATTTCATGGGAGAAAATCCTTTAATAAATTCATGGACTAAAGCGGCTTGCGCCCCGACAAGATGGCATGACATTCATTATAATAGAATTTTTTTGCATCGCTGACAGTTAATTCATCAAAAAGATGATAGAGAGTGATTGCTAATGTTTGCGTTGTTTTGATATCGAGATTTGTGCGTTGGCAAGTTTTAAGAAAGTATCCCATACAGGCTTCTTTATTCCAATCGTCGCCACCTAAAAATAATCGACGCAATTCTTCTTTGATTTCTTTTTCGGTCCATTGCGAGTCAGCTGAAGAAAAATCGGAATCATTTGTTTCGGTCATTTTACCAGCTCCTTTCGTATTAGATGAATTTTTAATCAATATTATTATAACACAGCTAAAACGAAACAGTAATCCTAAAGCAGGTAAAAATTTTATTTGTGTTTTGTTAGGAAACAGGGAAAAATGGTAAAAAGCAAAAAATATCTAAAAAAAGCAAAAAAATACTGGATTTTTAAAATGTAATCGTATATAATTAGCATATGGTGTGAAAACGTTTTAATTTCCTTTCTTAATTTTCTTAAAAAAGAGGTGCGGCGAGCACCTCTTTTTTATTTTGCGCGCTCGATATGCGCGCAATCTAACGGGTGAAAGTCTCGAATAGTGTCAGGTAAGACCAAGTGGTATCGAAGGGTGTCCTCGACGAGGAAAGGATGATTAATATCGGTAAGCGATGATGTAAACGTTAGAATCGTTGGATATCGAATAGAACATACGATGGTGTAGGAGATCGGCTGATCATTAATTGATCAACTCGCTGGAATAAAATTATTTGCGGTAACGGTACTTGAAAAACCTGGGTGTAATAAGTTAAATGAGTTTAATAAATTCATTAAAGAAAAGTCTTTGAAATCCCGCTATATTCTTAATGATTCGTATTTTTCGCTTGAATTAATTTGGGTTTAAGGTTATATTTAAGTTCGAGAAAACATAAAGAAAGTGGGAACTAATATGAATGCAGTAAAAATTAAAGAGGATATTTTTTGGGTCGGCGTTAATGATTATCATACGTCACTTTTTGAAGGTTTATGGCCAATCGATCAGGAAGGTGTTTCTTATAATGCCTACATGATTATCGATGAAAAAGTAGCCATTATTGATACGGTTAAAACCATTAAAGCAGATGAATTTATAGAAAAAATCAAATCAATTATTGGCGATAGAAAAGTTGATTATTTGATTGTTAACCATATGGAACCAGATCACTCCAGTGGAATTACCAGTTTACTGGCAGAATATCCAGATATAAAAATCGTTGGGAATAAAAAAACCTTTCCGATTATGAATAACTTTTATGAAATTAATGAAAACCTTCATGAAGTTGGTGAGGGTGATACCCTTAGTTTAGGAAAACATACACTTAAATTTTTTATGACACCAATGGTTCATTGGCCGGAATCGATGGTTACCTATGATCTGATAGATGAAGTGCTTTTTTCAATGGATATTTTTGGAACTTTTAAAGCACCGGAAGGAAGCATTTTTGATGATGAAAATGACCTGGCCGCCTTTGAAGAGCCAACTCGTCGCTATTATGCCTGTATTGTTGGGAAAGTAGCAGGCCAGGCTTTAAAAGCCTTAAATAAACTTTGTGATGTTAAGATGGGAACGATTTGCCCCTCACATGGTTTGATTTGGCGGGATAACCCGAAACATATTTTAGATATGTATGTGAAAATGAGTAAAAAAGAGACCGTTCCCGGTGTTGTTATTGCTTATGGATCAATGTATGGCTGTACTCAAAAAGCTGCAGAAATTTTGGCGATTGCTTTAAAGAATGAAGGGGTTAAAGAAGTAAAACTATATGATGTTGCTAAAACAGATATTTCTTTTATCATTGCTGATATCTGGAAATATAAGGGATTGTTTTTAGGTGCGCCATCTTATTATGGTCAAATTTTCCCCAAAATGGCGAGTCTGCTTTATAAATTAGGCGAAATTAAAGTTGATAATCATAAAGTTGGATTTTTTGCAGACTATAGTTGGAGTGGTGGTGCTGATAAGAACTTTAATTATTTTATCAAAGAAGCGAAAGTTGATACTATTGATGAAATATTGATGATAAAAGGAACACCAAGTGAACAGGATATTGCAAATTTGAATGAGCTGGCTCAAAAAATGGCAAAAGAAATGATTCAGTAGGTAAACGCTGTAATTGGGAAAAAAACAGAGGGGGAAATAAAAAATGAAAATCGTTGTGGGCATGTCAGGCGGAGTTGATTCATCAGTTGCAGCATTACTATTGAAGGAGCGCGGTTACGAGGTTATCGGGGTCTTTATGAAAAACTGGGAAGAACTGGATGATTCGGGCGTATGTACGGCTACTGAAGATTATGATGATGTGAGACGGGTGTGCGACACCATTGATATTCCCTATTATACAGTGAATTTTGCGAAAGAATATTATGACTCTGTTTTTTCTTATTTTTTGGAAGAGTATAAAAAAGGGAGAACACCTAATCCAGATGTTTTATGTAACCGCGAAATAAAATTCAAGCGTTTTTTAGATTATGCACTGAAAGTTGTCGGTGGTGATTATCTGGCCACTGGTCATTATGCTCAGATTGACTTTGTTAATGAGCAATACCGCTTAAAACGTTCGTTTGATCACAATAAAGATCAAACTTATTTTCTTTGTCAATTAGGCCAAAAAGAATTGGCTGATGTAATGTTCCCGATTGGTCATTTGGCTAAAGATGAGGTACGCTATCTGGCCGAAAAAAATAATCTGGCGACGGCCAAGAAAAAAGATTCGACTGGTATTTGTTTTATAGGAGAACGAAATTTCACCCGCTTTCTCAGTCAATACCTGCCAGCACAACCGGGTCAGATTGTCGATCTTGCCGGGAATGTCAAGGGTACCCATCAGGGGTTGATGTACTATACCTTAGGCCAGCGAAAAGGCTTGGGTATTGGTGGCGAAGGTACTGGTGAGCCATGGTTTGTAGTCAGTAAAGATCTGGAAAAAAATGAGCTGATTGTGGTACAGGGAGAAACCCATCGGGCGCTTTACTCGAAATCGTTGGAAGCCATTGAAATGAATTGGATTAGTGGTTATCCGTTAGCACGAGAATTTAAATGTACCGCTAAATTCAGATATCGTCAGCCGGATCAGGATGTGTTGGTTCGGGTCTTGCCCGATC
Organism: uncultured Acetobacterium sp.; assembly: GCA_965140355.1. Taxonomy (GTDB): domain Bacteria; phylum Bacillota; class Clostridia; order Eubacteriales; family Eubacteriaceae; genus Acetobacterium. Next base: position 1,417,722 of record OZ223194.1, read on the forward strand.
GCGTTTATGTCGAATTTGATAAACCTCAAAAAGCAGTGACACCAGGACAGATTGTCGTTTTATATTTAGATAATATTTGTCTTGGCGGCGGCGTTATTGACTCGATTGAAATGATTTAATAAGTCTGATTTTAGGCATAAAAGAGCAATCTTAATTTAGCTTGCTCTTTTATTTTTTTTGAGAAAAAAATGGAGTTTTATGGTAAACTATACACAATGACATCAATATAATGGGTTAAGACCGTGGAACAGCAAAACAAAAAGCACAAGTCATGAAAATATTAAGCAGGATGATAGGGAAGGATTGTAGAAAATGAAAACACCATGTAATAAATGTGGGAAGACAATCGGTTTTTTTGACAGAAATTATAAAATAGATAATGAAAAATTGAATATAAGATACGAAGTTCTTTGTGGAGAATGCCATACTGGTTTAAAAAGAGGCATTGAAAAACTCGAAGATATGTATCAATGGATGATTAACAATCTTAAAAAAAATAAAGATGTTCAAAATAATGGAATGGTTTCAGTTGAAGCGGATTTGCTTATTCTTTTAGCGGTTGAAGCTCTTTTTTCGGTTGCTCCCGACTATTATGAATTGGATTCACCACTTAACCAGACCTTCATCCGGGCGAAAGAAGGTCGGGGCATTGATCGGCAACGGGATATTGTGCGAATCGTGCACATCCTCCTGCTTTATGGGTTTGAAATAAACTTAAAAGAGCAGGGGTTGGATTCAACGCGAAACTTTGTTGCTTATATGATTCAAAACGAACAATTTCTGGAAGAAGTGGAAGTTAATTGTGGAGCCGAAGATGAACTGATAAAAGCTAATGTGTTCTTGAGTCGGAGAGGGCTGATCATCGATACTTTTGATAATCCTAAATTGATTTATATTTCGATTCCCAGCGATTTATTAGTGGATTATCAGGTTGAATCGTCTGAAATTATTAATGAAGTGATTTTGAAAAATGTTTTTTATCCGTGGGATAAGAAAAAAAAGATTGTTTTAACGCTCGTTTCGGAGAGCCTTTTATTTGCGGTGGCCACAGCTATTGATCGTTTCAATCAGAAGACCGGGAAGCTTCAAGAAAAGCTTAAAAAAGATAGCCTAGAATATTTTAATAGTCGGGTTGTAAAAGATTTAGAGAAAATAAAACCGGGCGAATTTATTGAAGCAATCCATCTGGATTGTTTGCTTTTATGTATTGTTAAAAATTTAAAAAGTCAGAAAATGTTTTCGATGGAAGCATTATTTGATCCCAAAGGAACAACGATTGAATTGCTTTGGGCTTATTATCGCCAAAATTTGCGAAATATGGGAATTGATAATAGTGAAAAAATAGTAACTTATCTGCTTAAAAATTGTCTTTATACCGAAGGTTTTCATATTAAACATGGTAATAAACCCAGTGATAAAGGGTGGGGATTTTTTACGACCAAAGGTTATATTATTTATTTCAAACGTAGCCGGCAAGTGTTTTTTATTTATACCGAAACATTCCCGAATGCTCTTTATCACCCCTGCAATCGCGTTTTCTATGAAGGCAAACAATATTTGCAGCTCGTGATGAATAATGGACGAAATTTGGGTGAGGAGCAACATGAACTGGATGAATTGATTTTTTATAGTGATGAACCCGAGACGATTGCGCAAATGGAGCGTTTTTTTGAACGCCATAACCTCTATTATCAAATGGAAACCTTTCTCAAAAAACAGAAAGAAGTGCAGCGAAAACGGGAAAAATATTTGCAGGTTCAGCGTATTATCAATCACATTTTTAATGACTTTGGATTTATGCCATATTGTATTTATGATGAATGGTTTGTGATTCAAAATGAACTTAAAGCAGATGATGTTTTGTTAAATAAGCTGATTGATACCGATGCCGGTCTTAGAAAAAACTATACCTTGGGTCAAATTACTTATGCCCCTAAAATTATTGAAGCGTTTAACCGTGGAGCCCAAGAAGTTCAACGATCATTGAATATCGTTGAAGATTCGGTGGCGAAAGCGATCTTATGGGTGGCCTTTAAGGACTCGGTGACCGAAACCTTATCTCAGGAGTGGGTTCGCATCGCTGGTGAAATTTTGGATAAAGAGGATAATGCGCTGTCAGCATTTTTTAAATATGTTAATCTTAAAAATATTGAACCGGACAAAGTTTATTTTATGGGATTATTTATTTATCATCTGATGGAACGGGAAGTGCTTCAATCAGATAACTTTTTGGAAAATTATGAAGGTGCGGTGCGGATCTTTTTGGAATGCCGACGCGTTATTGAAGAGCCTGAATATCAAGGGACGATGCTACCGATGGATGAACTTCTGGAATCCGCGTTTCCAAAGAAAAAAATAGAAAAAAGCAACCTTTAGAGGAGAGAAATCATGCGTGTTCTTTTAGTAGAGGATGAAAAACCATTGGCAGCGGCACTGGGCAAAATTTTTGAAAAAAATAAAATATTGATTGATGTTGTTAATGATGGGATTGAAGGCAAATTGCTGAGCGAAAATGATGTCTATGATGTGATTATACTGGATATTATGCTGCCAGGGATGTCTGGTTTGGAGATCTTGAAAGAGATCAGAGCAGCTGGGAAAAATGTCCCCATTCTATTGTTAACGGCTAAAGATGATACCAAAGACAAGGTCAACGGATTAAATATGGGAGCCGATGATTATCTGGTTAAACCGTTCGTGACAGAAGAGTTGATTGCCAGAGTAAGGGCTTTGGGGCGCCGGCCTTGGGAAGTTTATCAGGATAACGTCATTCATTTTGCAAATATCTCCCTGAATATTAATTCTGGCGAATTGTATGTTGATGATGTTTTAAACCGACTAACCGCCAAAGAAGCACAATTACTGGAGATGTTTATTAGGAATCCGGGAATGACTATTTCGAAAGAACAAATTTTGGATCGAATTTGGGGAATTGAAAGCATGGCGATGGAAAATAGCGTTGAAATATACGTGCATTATTTGAGGAAAAAGCTGGAGACATCCCAAACTTATATTAAGACGATCCGGGGGTTGGGTTATGTTTTAAAGGAGCGGGAGAATGCTAAGCCTTAATAAGCTTCGGATCAATCTTACCCTTATGAATACAGGAGTCCTGATTGGGCTCCTATTATTTATTTCTATTTTTTTATATGTCGCCTTGAGCATGGATGTTGAGACGAATGTCAATAACAACCTTAAAATATACTGTTCTCAACTAGCCAACGAAGTGGAATATTTAGAGCGGCTGGAAGCCGGGCAAGCGGTTACCGAAGAAGAGGAGCAGGGGTATTTTGAGTATACCCGAAGCCTTGTTCAAAACAATATCTCCTATGTTATTTTTGATCAACAATTTAGAGTGTTAGACCAATCCTACTCATTACCCTTAGAAGAAGAAAAACTTGTTGGAATTTCAAAACATTATTTTGGAAAAAACAACGAAAAATACTTAATCAGCGATTATAAGCAAAACGATCGCGAATATAAGATTTGCACTTATATGGTAATTAATAAAAATGGCGAAATGAAAATTGTTCAATCGATGAAAAATATGGCTTCGGAGCGGTCGCTGTTAGGAAATGCCCAGGAATTAGTTGGATTTACAGTCCTGATTGGGGCTTCGTTATCTTTTTTAGGGGGGTATTTTCTATCTGGCCGTTCACTGATTCCGATCAAAAAAAGTGTTGAACGCCAACAGGAATTTTTAGCCGATGCTTCCCATGAACTAAGAACGCCAATCGCCGTTATTAAGACCAATCTGGAAGTTGTTAAAGCCAGTACCGATGAGAGTGTCGAAAGTCAGATCATGTGGATTAATAACGCTTACGACGAGGTTCAGTGGATGCAGCATATTGTTGAAGACCTGATGTTTTTGGCGCGGGCGGATTCTGGGAATATGGTGGTGCAACGAGAAGCGATTGACTTGAATTATCTAATTCGGGTCGTTTGTGAAAAAATGGCGCCAATCGCCGGAAAAAAGGGCATTAAGTTTATTAATAAACTCGAAGAAAATTTGAAAATTGATGGCGATGAAAAACAAATCACGCAATTAATTGTGATTCTGTTAGATAATGCGATTAAGTATAGTAATAAAAATACGACGATTCGAGTCATTGGAAAAAATACGATTTCAGGAGTGATGGTGGAAGTGATTGATCAAGGAATTGGAATTCCCCAAGATGAGATTAATCGCGTGACCCAACGTTTTTACCGGGTGGATAAAGCCCGCTCGCGAACGGAAGGTGGAACGGGATTGGGATTATCGATTGCTAATTGGATTGTTAATGAACATCATGCCGGGATGATTATTGAAAGTGAAGAAAAAAAAGGAACCAAAATTATCTTGAATTTTGATCGAGGAGGCGAAAAAAGTGAGTAGTTTAAAATTTTATGGAGACGAGATTATTACTGGACCGGGGACATTAAAGACGATTCCGGATATTGTTGGACAACGGGTTGTGATTGTAACCGGAAAGTCGGCGTTATTTAAAAATGGAACTATTAGCCGGATCGAGACGTTGTTACAAGCAAAAAATAAAGTTTACGATATTATCGGTGGCATTGGGGCAAACCCCAGTGTTGCCGATGTGGAAGCTGGGCTAATCAAGATGAACGGTTTTAATCCCGATACGGTTATTGCCATTGGGGGAGGATCGGTTTTAGATGCGGCTAAAGTGATGACGTTGATGTGTGAGTATCCGGAATTGACGATTACCGCAATTAGAAACGGTAAAGCTCCACAGAAAAGGGAACGCATCAAGTTAATTGCAGTGCCGTCAACATCGGGAACGGCTTCAGAAGTGACCCGCGCGGCAGTTATTACATACACCCAGGAAAACATTAAAATCGGACTAAAAACAAAGGCTTTTATTCCCGATATTGCTATTTTAGATGGCGAACTGACGTTATCAATGCCCCAAAATGTGATGGCAGATTCGGGAATGGATGCCTTAACCCATGGTCTGGAAGCCTACATTAATAAAAACGCAGATGACTTTACTAAAACAATGGCAAAAGGCGCGGTGGCAGGATTACTTAAATATCTTCGTCAATCGTTTGAAACGGGGGATCTAAATAGTCGCCAACACGTTCATAATTTTCAATGTTTGGCTGGCTTTGCTTTTCAAAACGCCGGTTTGGGGATGGATCATGGGATTGCACACGCCTTTGGCGGCCGTTTTGGAACCAGTCACGGACTGCTTAATGCCATTGCCTTGCCTTATGTGTTGGAATATAATCAAAACGATCCCCAAGTTAAAGCAGATCTAGCACAGTTATCTCGGGAAATTGGAAAAGATATTATTGAAGAAATAAAAGATCTCAATAAAACCTTTAAGATTCCATCATCTTTTCAAGCGGCGGGAATAATAGAATCCGAATTTATCGAAAATTACGATGAGCTGTTGCAAAATTCGTTAATGGGTTCGACGCAAAGAAATCCGATAAAGATGGATGCAGCAGAAATGGATCAGGTTTTAAAAAATATTTATTATGGCAAAAATTAGATTAATAATTAAAACAAATTAGGTGATTGTAAAATTCACAACATAACTGCAAATGATCTTGATTGATAATTAACGCAATTCCGGTAGCCATTACATCGCACGGGAAATGGAGCGTTCGGCGTCAAATTGATCAAACATAAGCATTATTGCGGCGGTAAAAGTTTTAAAGCAGCAACCAGAGGTTTAAAAGAGAAATCCGGCGGCTGGGGTGAACCTTTTATGGCAATGACCAATGCAGGTTGTGGTAGTTTGACAATTGGCCAAACTGAAAAAAATATTTAGGAGAATTCATGAGTTTATTAGACGGTTTAAACAGTCGGCAACGGGAAGCAGCAGAAACCACAGAAGGACCATTATTAATCCTGGCGGGAGCCGGATCAGGAAAAACACGAACCATTATCCATCGAATTGCCCATATCATTGAAACGGAACGGGCCTGGCCATCACAAATCCTGGCCATTACCTTTACTAATAAAGCCGCCGGGGAAATGCGGGAACGTATTGCCAAAATGAATATTCAGGACAGTAAGCGGATTTGGATGGCAACATTTCACGCCATGTGTGCACGAATCATGCGAACGCATAGCCAATGGTTAGGTTACGACGATAATTTTGTTATTTATGACACGGATGACCAGAAACGTTTATATAAAAGTTTGATCAAAGAATTAGGATTGAATGATAAATACTTTACCAGCCAATTTTTAAGCGGGGAAATTTCCACGGCCAAAAATAACTTTATCAGTCCCGAAGCTTATAGCAAAGAAAATAGCGGTGATTTCAGAAAAGAAAAGGTCGGTAGCTATTATAAACGCTACCAGGAAAGTTTAAAGGCAAATAATGCCATGGATTTTGATGACCTTATCTATAATACGCTGGTTTTATTTAAAGGTTTTCCAGAAATTTTGGAACAATATCAAAATCGTTTTAAATATATTATGGTTGATGAATATCAAGATACCAACCATAGCCAATATGAACTGGTCAATATGCTGGCGGCTAAAAATAAAAATATTTGCGTCTGCGGTGATGATGATCAGAGTATTTACGGATGGCGGGGCGCTGATATCAGCAATATCCTTGATTTTGAAAAAGATTATACCAATGCCAAGGTTGTCAAACTGGAAGAAAATTACCGTTCCACCCAGACCATTTTGGATTGTGCCAATGGCGTAATCGTCAGAAATACCGGTCGTAAAGAAAAGGCCTTATGGACGAACAATGCTGGTGACGAAAAGATCATGATCTCATCATTTAACCAGGGTTATGATGAGGCCCGCTTCGTTGTTGATGAAATTAACGATAATATTGCCAAAGGAAATGGCATTTATGGTGATTTTGCGATTCTTTATCGGACAAATGCCCAGTCCCGATTATTCGAAGAAGCGCTGATGCGGGCCGGGTTGCCTTATCAGTTAATCGGGGGAACCGGGTTTTATTCGCGGGTCGAAATTAAAGATACCATCGCATATTTAAATGTGCTTAGTAATCCCAAAGATAATATGGGCTTTATGCGAATTGTCAATGTTCCCAAACGGGGGATTGGATCAGCAACCATTGAAAAAATAGCCGAGTACGCTAATTTTAAAAGTTTCAGTTTAATGGAGGCATTTCACCATGTCGAAGAAATTCCAGAGTTAAGTCCCAGTGTCAAAAATAAGGTTCGAGCGTTTAGTGATTTAATGAAAACACTCGAAAAGATCCAGGAAACGGCGAGTTTAAGCGAACTGATTGCGGCCGTGATTGAAAAAACCGGATATCTTAATATGCTGGAAACCGGAAAAATGGATAAAGGTGAAAGCCGCTTAGAAAACCTTCAGGAGTTATTATCTTCGGCAGCTGATTTTGAAAAAAATAGCGATGATCAAAGTTTGAGTGCATATTTAGAAACGGTTGCTTTGTCTTCAGAAACCGATAAATACGATGGTGATGAAGGAAAAGTGTTGTTAATGACGCTTCATAACGCTAAAGGACTGGAATTTCCGATTGTTTTTATTCCGGGATTGGAAGAAGGAATTTTCCCGCATGGACGAGCCCTGGATTCGCCAGAAGATATTGAAGAGGAACGGCGGATTTGTTATGTTGGCATTACCCGGGCGATGAAACGTCTTTATTTGTCATGGGCCGCCGAAAGAACCCTGTATGGACGGCGCCAGATACAAAGCCCATCACGGTTTTTAAAAGAAATGCCGGATGAAGTTTGCGTTGAAAACAAGCAACGTTACGAACGTAAACCGGAAATTGATGTTGAAACAAAGAAAAACAAAACCTTTTCAGAGCGAGTGACGCAGTCAAAAGTAGCCATTCGTCGAAATAATTCGCACGCGGTTAATCATCATATCAACCAAGTTGAAAATACTTTTGGGTTAACAGACAAAGTGAAACATAAAAAGTTTGGAATTGGCACCGTTGTTGAAGTTAAAAATAATATGATCTCGGTGGCTTTCCCGGGGGTTGGAATAAAGAAAATGGACCCTACTTTTGTTGAAAAAGCCTAGTGATCAAGTACCTAAGTTTTTAAAGGATTGGAAACGAACATGAGTGGAACTCAAATTGAAGCATTAAGAAAAAAAATTGATAATTATAATCGTGCTTATTATCAAAATGATCAGCCGATCGTGTCGGATTATGAATATGATCGATGCCTGCAGGAACTGATTGCTCTAGAAACGGCACATCCTGAATTAATCACACCCGATTCGCCAACCCAACGGGTTGGCGGCAGTCCCTCCGAGAGTTTTAATAAGGTGATCTATAGCCGCCCCAAACTTAGTTTGAGCAATGCTTTTGAGGCGGGCGATCTGCGTGATTTTGACCGCCGGGTGCGGCAAACCTGTCCCGCAGCAAGCTATGTGGTGGAATATAAATTTGACGGTTTAACGGTGGTTTTAAATTACGAGAAGGGGATGTTTGTTCAAGGCGCTACCCGTGGTGACGGTGCGGTTGGCGAAAATGTAACAACGAATCTGAAAACCATTCGGACCATTCCATTGCGGCTTGAAGAACCGCTAACGTTGGAGGTGCGGGGAGAAGTTTTTATGGCGAAAGCAGATTTTGAAAAACTCAATCAGCGCCGTTTGGAGCAGGGCGAGAGCCCTTTTGCTAATCCCCGAAATGCTGCCGCCGGTTCGTTAAGACAACTGGACCCTAAACTTACGGCTGCCCGACCGCTGGATATTTTTGTGTTTAATCTGGAATCGGCGGGGCGACCCGAACTTAAAACCCATGTTGAAACGCTTAGCTACTTAAAAAAGCAGGGCTTTAAAACCAGTGTTGTTAAGACTTTTGATGGGATTGAAGCAATCATTGATTATTGTCAGTTGATGGAAGTAGAAAGAAGAAAGCTGCCGTTTGAAATTGACGGGTTAGTGATTAAGGTAAATGAACTGTCGTTTCGCGAAACCTTGGGAAACACGACTAAAAGTCCCCGTTGGGCGATTGCTTATAAGTTTGCCCCTGATCAGTCTATAACCACCGTTGATGCCATTACGGTTCAGGTTGGCAGAACTGGGGCTTTAACGCCGGTAGCCGAGCTGACACCGGTTTTACTGGCAGGATCAGTGATTAGTCGGGCAACCTTGCATAATGAAGATAATATTAAGGAAAAAGATATTCGCATTGGTGATTCGGTGGTGATCCAGAAAGCTGGCGATGTGATCCCTGAAGTTGATCATGTGGTAACGGAAAAACGAACCGGCAGCGAAGTCATTTTTCAAATGCCGAAAAAATGTCCGGTTTGTGGTGAACCAACCTTTCGAATTGAAGGGGAAGCGGTGACTAAATGTTTGAATATGGCCTGTCCGGCCCAGGTTTTCCGAAAGCTGGTTCATTTTACTTCCCGCGATGCGATGAACATTGAAGGTTTGGGACCTGGTGTATTGCGATTATTAATGGATCAACAACTGGTGATCAATCCGATTGATATTTATCATCTTGATGCCCACAAAGAAAAGTTAGTTACGCTTGAAAAGATGGGTGAAAAATCGGTCGAGAATCTTTTGACCGGGATTGAAGAATCAAAAAAACGTGAATTATCACGGCTGATTTTTGGCTTAGGCATTCCCTTGGTGGGTGCCAGAGGGGCGAAAATTTTAGCGGAACATTATGGTATTATGACAAAAATTATGCAAGCACAAGTCGCAGACCTGAAAGAAATTTTTGAGATTGGGGAAAAAATGGCGACTGAAATTGTTGATTTTTTTCAGACCCCAACCAATATCGAAATCATTAACGGACTGGCGGCCGCGGGCCTGAATATGGTTCAGGAAACGCGATTGGATTCCCAGACTTTGGCGGGAAAAACCTTTGTTTTCACCGGAACATTGCCGACTCTGGATCGACGAGAAGCCAAAGCGTTAATCGAAACCAATGGCGGAAAAGTATCGTCCAGTGTCAGTAAAAAAACCGATTATCTATTGTCAGGAGAAAAATCTGGCTCTAAACAAACGAAAGCTCAGGAACTGGGAATTGCAATAATTAATGAAGAACAGTTTTTAGCCCTTGTCACCAGTGGTAAAGTTGATTTATAATGAAGGGTGATTTTTAGAATCAGACTGACAACTCACGTTGTTAAAATAGAACACCAATAAAAGGATGCTAAAAACAAGCAGCAACCGCAAGAACAATAAAGAAAGGATAATAAGATGAGTTTATCACGAGAAGATGTCACCTACGTGGCCAATCTAGCCCGTTTGGAATTTACCGAGGATGAAGTAACCGCCCTCGCCGATCAACTGGGTGCTGTATTGGATTATGCCGAAACGCTTAACGGATTGGATACATCACAGATCAAAGCAACTGAACACGTATTAGCAGTACAAAATGTTTTTCGGGAGGATGAAATTAAACCTTGCCTGACGAATGAAGAAGCGCTGGCCAATGCACCAGAAAGTGAAGCCGGGTGCTTTAAGGTTCCCCGGGTTATGGAATAGGAGGCAACAATGGAATTAAGTCAAAAAACGATACATGAAATTAATGACCTTCTGGATAAAAAAGAAGTTACGGTTACCGAGGTAACTCAAGCTGTGGTTAATCGCATTAACAGCGTTGAAAAAGCGACCGACGCTTACCTCAGCCTGCAAACCGAAGCCGCTTTAGAAACGGCTAAAACTTTAGATTCCGAGTTGTCCAAAAGAGACAAAAAAAGCCCTCTGGAAGGGATTCCTTATGGTTTAAAAGATAACATGTGCACAAAAGGGATCTTAACGACGTGTGCATCTAAAATGTTAAATAATTTCAATCCACCGTATAATGCCCAAGTTTATGATGGTCTGACCGAAGCGGGGGGAATTTTGTTGGGAAAAACCAACTTGGATGAATTTGCGATGGGTTCCTCAACCGAAAATTCGGCCTACAAAGTGACACATAATCCCTGGAATTTAAACAAGGTTCCGGGCGGTTCCAGTGGTGGTTCGGCGGTCGCTGTCGCTGCTGATAGCGCTTATTTTGCGTTGGGATCAGATACCGGCGGATCAATTCGGCAACCGGCATCATTTTGCGGAGTTGTGGGGATGAAACCAACCTATGGTTTAGTCTCTCGATATGGTCTGGTGGCATTTGCATCCTCCTTGGATCAGATTGGTCCCTTTACCAAAGATGTTGAAGATTGTGCCTTGGTTTTAAATGCCATTGTTGGCCATGATGCCAAAGATTCGACCTCGCTTAAACTGGAAAAAATTGATTATACACAAAATTTAAAACAAGGGGTTAAGGGCTTAAAAGTAGGGGTGGCCAGAGAATTTTTTGGCGAGGGTCTACAACCGGAAGTCAGGCAGAAACTGGAAGATGCCACTGCTATTTACAAAGCTCTGGGGGCCGAAATTGTTGATGTATCCTTCCAGCATTTAGATTATGCGCTGTCAGCTTACTATATGATTTCGTCAGCGGAGGCCAGTTCCAATCTGGCCCGTTATGACGGTATCCGTTATGGTTTTAGAGCCGAAGAATATAGCGATCTCGTTGACTTATATAAGAAAACCCGCAGCCAGGGTTTTGGCGCTGAGGTTAAACGACGGATTATGTTGGGGACCTACGCCCTCAGCTCCGGTTATTATGATGCTTATTATAAAAAAGCGATGCAGGTACGAACGATCATTAAGGAAGATTTTGATCAAGTCTTTGCTGGATGCGATGTGTTGCTGACACCAACAGCGCCAACTACAGCGTTTGGGATTGGCGAAAAAACCAGTAGTCCCCTAGAAATGTATTTGACCGATATTTATACGGTGCCGGTAAATATTGCCGGGATCCCCGGAGTTTCCATTCCCTGTGGTTTGGATAACAGCGGGATGCCAATTGGGATGCAATTGTTAGGCCCGATCTTAAGTGAAGAAACGCTCTTAAAAGTAGCATGGGCGTTTGAAAATGAATCAGGTCTGAAGAATTTAAAAGCACCATTGGAAACGGAGGTCTAAATCATGGAATATGAAATTGTCATTGGAATGGAAATCCATGTTGAGTTAGGCACAAAAACAAAAATATTCTGTTCCTGTCCCACCGCGTTTGGTCAGGATGAAAATACCCATACTTGTCCGGTTTGTTTGGGGATGCCGGGAGTTTTGCCAGTGCTTAATGAAAAAGTTGTCGAATACGCAACTCGGGCCGGTTTGGCCTTAAATTGTGAAATTGCTCACTTTAGTAAAATGGATCGAAAAAATTATTTTTATCCGGATTTACCAAAAGCTTATCAAACCTCGCAGTTTGATCTACCGATCTGTACGGGTGGGATTGTTCAAATTGAAATGGATGGTGTAAAAAAAGATATTGGCATTACCCGAATCCATATCGAAGAAGATGCCGGAAAACTGCTTCATGAATCAGCTGATGGAACCCTGGTTGACGTTAACCGCTGTGGCGTACCACTGATTGAGATTGTTACCGAACCGGATCTGCGCAGTGCCGAAGAAGCCAGAGCATTTGCCGAAAAAGTCCGAAATATTCTTGAATATACTGGGGTATCAGATTGTAAGATGGAACAGGGCTCGATGCGTTTTGATGTAAATCTGTCAATTCGTGAAAAAGGATCAGAGGTGTTAGGAACGCGAACGGAAATGAAAAACCTCAACTCTTTCCGGGCCTTGATTCGAGCCGTACAATATGAAAGCAAACGACAAATTATCGAGTTAAAAAAAGGTCGCCGAATTATTCAGGAAACACGAAAATGGGATGATACCAAAGGCACATCATCATCGCTTCGAAGTAAAGAAGAAGCGCACGATTACCGCTATTTCCCGGAACCGGATCTGGTGCCGATTGTGCTTGCACCGGAATACATCGCAAAGATAAAAAGTGAGTTGCCGGAATTGCCGGAAGCCAAGAAACAACGTTATATCGATGAATATAAATTACCCGAATATGATGCCGGAGTATTAACGACGACTGGTGTGACGGCCCGATTTTTTGAAGAAGCGGTGGCACAATATCATGAACCGAAACAAATTTCAAACTGGCTGATGGTCGAGATTCCGCCGTTACTCAAAGAAAAAGAATTAACCATGGAAAATATTACCATCACGCCATTGCAACTGGTGGAATTGTTGAAATTGGTAAAAAACAATGAAATTAGCGGCAATACCGGAAAAGAAGTATTAAAAGAAATGTTTAATACCGGCAAGAATCCCGGTGTTATTGTTAAAGAACAAGGACTTGCGCAAATGAGTGATACTGGTGAACTGGAAGCGATTATCGAAAAAATTGTTGCGGATAATCCTAAATCGGTTGAGGATATTGGCGCCGGTAATGAAAAAGCCTATGGTTTCTTAACCGGACAGGTGATGAAAGCAACCAAAGGTAAAGCTAATGCACAGTTAGCGAATGAAATCATTCGGGCAGTTGTCGCTAAAAAGTTAGCGTAATCAAACGGTAATCAGATTATCGCACTTGGTTGGTGTTCGCACACGTAAACAGCTTAACAAGCTAAGGGATTATCGCACTCGTTTGGCGATAGTCCCTTAAATAATAAATAGATTAAGGATAAAAATGGAAACTATCAAAGAAATAAAAACATTAGAATTAGCCAATCAACGGATCGATGGTCGAAAAGCCAACGAGTTAAGACCAATGACCGTCACCCGTTATTTTATTAAGCATGCTCCGGGATCGGTTTTGATTGAAGTCGGAGATACCAAGGTAATTTGTACGGCAATGGTGGAAGAAAAAGTGCCGCCGTTTTTAAAAGGTCAAAAAAAGGGCTGGATTACCGCTGAATATGAAATGTTACCGGGGTCAACCAATACGCGTAAAAGCCGGGATCGGAACCGGGGCAAAATTGACGGTCGTACGATGGAAATACAACGGCTAATTGGTCGAAGTTTGCGCTCAATTATTGATCTGAACAAGTTGGGAGAACGGACGTTGTGGATTGATTGCGATGTCATCCAAGCCGATGGGGGAACCCGAACAGCCGCGATTACTGGGGCTTTTATCGCGCTCCATGATGCTTTAACCGAACTGTTAAAAAAAGGCAAGATTAAAGAAATGCCGATTACCAATTTTGTGGCGGCAACCAGCGTCGGCGTTTATCAAGGGGAAGCAATTGTTGATTTGTGTTACGAAGAAGATTCTAATGCTGAGGTTGATATGAATATGGTGATGACAGCTTCTGGTGACATCATTGAGATTCAGGGAACGGGCGAAGAACGTCCTTTTAATAAAGAAGAACTTCACAAGATGATGGCGTTGGGAGAAGCGAACATCAAAAAAATTATTGCTTTTCAAAAAGAAACCTTATTGGAAGGGGTCAATAACGAATGATGCGAACAATACTTTTAGCCACTGGAAATCAAGACAAGGCGAAAGAGCTAAAAGCAATGCTGGGTGATGATTTTGAAGTTCTGACGATGAAGGATTTAGGGATACAGCTTGAAATTATTGAAGATGGCTTGACTTATGAAGCCAATGCCTTGATCAAAGTGCGGGCATTAAAACCTTATGTGAAGGATAAAGCGCTGATTATTATGGGTGACGATTCCGGATTATCGGTAGATTGTTTAAATGGCGATCCCGGGATTTATTCGGCTCGTTATGCGGGAGAAAATGTTAGCTATCGGGACAACAATAAAAAATTATTAAAAGCGATGGCCAATGTTCCCGAAGCCAATCGAGGCGCCGCTTTTATTACTGCGATCGCTATGATATTGCCAGATGGTCGCGAATTAACCTGTGAGGGTTTAGTTCGGGGTAAAATAGCTTTTGATTATTGCGGTGAAGGCGGATTTGGTTATGATCCACTGTTTATCCACGAAGCATCGGGACGTTGTTATGGTGATATGACCAAAGCCGAAAAAAACAGTTTGAGTCATCGCGCCGCAGCGGTTGAAAAAGCACGACAACTATTGAATCAGGTATTTTAATAAAGGTCCAGTTATAATTCGTAGCGGTTTAAATTGAAATGAAACAGGATGGGGGATATTATGAAAATTGGAATAATGAGCGATAGCCATGGGAATTTAAAAGCTGTTAAACAAGCAGTTGATGAAATGGGTCCGGTTGATGTTATCATACATCTTGGCGATTATGTTGAAGACGCCCTTTATTTGCGAACGATTACCAATACCCCTGTCCATATCCTTAAAGGCAACTTGGATTCGTATGCGAATGAAGGCAGTATGGTTTTAGAAACCACATTAGGGGGCTTTACGTTTTTTGCCAGTCATGGACATAAATATGGGGTGAAAAATAATTTGGATCGTCTCTATTATGCGGGAATGGAAAAAAACGCCCAGGTGGTTTTATATGGCCACACCCATCAGGCCTACATTAATGATGACGGTCGAATGCTGGTGATGAACCCCGGTTCGGTGGGGGCGCCAAGAATGGGTGATCCCGAAAGTTATGGTTTGATTACCATTGAAAAAGGAAACCTAGATGCGAAAATTATCCCGCTTTGGGGGTAAGTAAATGGTTGTTTACGAACTACCAAATCAGTAGTTAGTGGTAATTGCGAAAAAACGCTAAGTTTTTGAGTTGACAAAATACGATTGTTCGATTATTATAGAACAATGGAAACGATTGATTTAGTAAAAATTTTCAAAGCACTTTCGAGTGAACAACGATTAAATATTTTTAAAATGCTGTATCAATGGAATCAGTCTGCTACTGAGGGGACGGAATGCCTATGCCTGGAAGAAGGGGTTGAAAAGTGTTTTACCAAAACCTGTGATTGCCTGAATTTATCAAAGTCAACCATTTCGCACCATTTTAAGGAGCTTGAAAATGCCGGTTTAATTACCTGTACCCGGGTGGGACAAAGTTCTGTTTGCAAGATTAACATGGAAGCGGTAGCAGCGATCAGGGATTTTTTAAATTAAGTTTTTTTTGAAATAAATGTTCGATTATTATGGAACAATGAAACACATAAAAAGCTAAGCGGAGATAATTATTAGAAAAGAGGGTAAATGATGCTGAATATTAGCAATGTATCAATGATCTATCAGAAAGGAAAAAAAGAAGCGTTAAAAGATATCAATTTAAATATTGCCGAGGGCGAATTTACAGCCTTATTAGGACAAAATGGCGCTGGCAAAAGCACGTTGATTAATATCTTAGCCGGTAACGTAAAAAAGACGCAGGGAACCGTAGAAATCGGCGGGTATAGCATTGATCGAAATGAACTTGAAACAAAAAAGATCATTGGCATAGTGCCTCAAGATACCGGATATGATTTTGTTTTTACAATCGATGAAGCGTTAAAAAAACAATCGGGATATTTTGGAATCAAAAATAATCACGAATATATCGATGAACTATTGGCGGCACTTTATTTAACGGAAAAAAGAGGGGCCCGATTGCGTGACCTTTCAGGCGGCATGCGAAGAAGATTTTTGATCGCAAAGGCATTGGTGCATAAACCTAAAATCCTGATTTTAGATGAACCAACGGCGGGTGTTGATATTGAAATGCGTCATACCTTATATGACTTTTTAATTAAACTGCATCAATCGGGAACCACGATTATTCTGACCACGCATTACATTGAAGAAGCCGAAAAATTATGCAAACGGATTGTAATCATTAATGATGGCAAGATTATTGCGGATGAACCAAAAGAAGAGCTGATGGAGACATTCTCAAAAGAAGTCATCGTCGAGGTTCATTTTGAAGATGAACTGAAACTTACTGATTTTGAGTTTTTGAAAGAATATGCTCCGCAGATTGAAGAAAAAACCAAATTACAGTTAAAAACATCCAAAAAAGATTTGTCAAAAGTCTTTAAAAAATTAGCTGATCAAAACATGGCGTTTACTAATCTTGTGGTTGAAAAACCCAAATTAGAAGATATTTATTTAGATATTATCAAGCATTAGGAGAAACAGATGAAAAAAGGTATCATGTTTTATAACCGAATCGGTTTTATAACCTTGTTAAACAGAGAGATTCATCGCTTTATGAAGGTACCGGTACAGACAATCCTGGCACCACTTATTTCCAATATCCTTTATATGGCAATTTTTGGGGGAATGTTACAGACTCGGTCCGTAGGGATTGATGGGGTCAGTTATCTGCATTTTCTGGTTCCTGGTTTAGCAACGATGGGAGCGATTTTTGCGGCTTTTCAAAATCCGGCTTTTTCAATTATCTCTCAGAAATTTCAGAATACGATTCAAGATCTGAACAGTTACCCGATTTCGATTACGGAAAAAATTCTGGCCTTTGTTTTTGGCGGGATGTTTAGAGGCGTTTTAGTAGGCGTGCTAACTTATGTGGCCACAATTTTTTTTGTCGGATATGAAGTTGTGCATCCACTATTTTTTGTATTAGCTTTGATGGCGACATCGTTTGTTTTTGCATCAATAGGTTTAATCGCGGGATTGATCTTAGATAATTTTGAGAAAATGAATTTTATTCTTGCAATTATCATTACCCCGCTCACTTATCTTGGCGGCGTTTTTTTTGAGATTTCAAAGTTACCGGGGTTTTTATCGGCAATTAAATATATTAACCCTATTTTCCCGTTGGTGAATGTCTCGCGATATGCCTATATTGGCGTTTGCGAAGGAAACATAACAATCCATATTGTTATCACTCTGGCTTTGGTTTTGAGTTCGTTTTTCATTGCGGCTTATGTATTTAAAAAGGGGATTGGCATTAAAACGGTATAGGCCAATTTTAAAGATTAATGAAGAAAATTATAAAAAAACAAAAAAGAGTTGACAGGATCGCTTATTTCAAGTATACTAACACTTGTCTCTAAGAGAGGCAATGCGGGTGTAGCTCAGTGGTAGAGCCCTGGCCTTCCAAGCCAGTCGCGAGGGTTCGATTCCCTTCACCCGCTCCATTTTTGCGAAAAGGATTGAGCGCCTGTAGCTCAGTAGGATAGAGCAACGGCCTTCTAAGCCGTGTGCCAGGGGTTCGAATCCCTTCAGGCGCACCATTTTTTAGATATCGGGTTTTTATATCGTGGTGGGTATAGTTCAATCGGTTAGAGCGCCAGATTGTGGTTCTGGATGTTGTGGGTTCGAGTCCCATTATCCACCCCATTTCTATATCATTATTTTTTATAGGGGTATAGCCAAGTTGGTAAGGCACCAGATTTTGATTCTGGCATTTCGTAGGTTCGAGTCCTGCTACCCCTGCCATTTTATTCGGCAGAGCAAACAGATAATTTAATCGTTTCATGACCCGTTAGCTCAGTTGGTATAAGCAGAGAACCAAAAATGCACGAATGAAATGAGTGAACATTTTTGCGTGAATCACTTAGTCAGGCAAATTAACGGATTACACAAACTGATGAAGACAAACAAAATTAAATAATTATCATGACCCATTAGCTCAGTTGGTAGAGCATCTGACTTTTAATCAGGGTGTCGGGCGTTCAAGTCGCCCATGGGTCACCATTTGAAATCACAACCGCAGATCATAACGATCATGCGGTTTTTATTTTGCCCAAAAAGCAAATTAAGATTTACTTTACCCAAAGATAGTAATTAAGCCAAAGAAGATAATTGGTATTTTATCTTGAAATAGGGTATAAATGAATCGTCGTAAGTGGTAAAAAAACTAAAAGGATGTTTAGATGAGCGAAAAAAAGAATTTTAAAAAGGCGATCAAAATTGCTGCTATTATTTTTACAGCTTTGATCATTGGAATATTGACTTATCTGGGCGATTATTACCGGGGCGATCAAACCGCCCATGAGGCGATGCAATCAAACGAACAGGTGAAGGTGCAAGAAGAAGGCAACCTGATTATTTTTACGCCGACAACCAGTGCAGGCGAAACAGGTTTTATTTTTTATCCTGGTGGGAAGGTAGAGGCGATTGCCTATGCACCATTAATGCAATTGTTGGCAAAACAAGGGTTTACAGCCGTGATTGTAAAGATGCCGTTTAATTTGGCGGTTTTTAATCCCGATGGCGCAAATAAAGCGGTTGCAGCTTTACCGGAGATAACCGATTGGGTCATTGGTGGCCACTCGTTAGGTGGGGTGATGGCAGCGGATTACGTCGCCAGTCATCCAGATCAGCTTGAAGGGTTAGTTCTATTGGGCGCTTATGCCAATAAAGATTTATCGCAAAGTAAGGTTACTGCCTTAAGTTTATTTGGAACGGAAGATTGGGGTTTAAAACCGGAAGCATTTGCAGCGGCAAAAAATAAAATGCCGGAAAAGACGATTTACTTTGAGATGATTGGTGCAAACCATAGTGGCTTTGGCAATTATGGGGCGCAAGCTGGTGATGGGACTGCGTTTATTTCAGCGGAGGAGCAACAAGCGCTTACCGTTGAAAAAATTATGGAAATCTGGAAAGGAAACTGAAATGGAAGATAATATAAAAGAAATAACATTGGCTGGAGGTTGTTTTTGGGGAACCCAAAGGTATTTTCAAGCGATTAAAGGGGTGGTTCAAACGGAGGTTGGTTATGCCAATGGGAAAACCAAAAAACCAACGTATCAAGATGTCTGTCAGCATAATACCGGACATGCCGAGGTCGTAAAGGTTTTTTATGATCAGCGGATGATCACGCTGCCGTTTTTATTAACACTATATTTTGAAATCATCGATCCGGTAGCGGTAAATCGGCAGGGAAATGATGTTGGAAGTCAGTATCGTACGGGTATTTATTATCAGGACCCCGCAGACCGGGAAGTGATTTTAAAATCAGTACATGAATTAAGGCTGGAAATGGGAGTCCCGTTGGCGATTGAAGTGTTGCCACTGGAAAATTACAGTCCGGCCGAGGCGTATCATCAGCAATATCTTAGGAAGAATCCCGGTGGCTATTGTCATATTGGTAGTCAAGAATTTAACAAAGCGGCCAAAGCGATAGATCCATCAATTAAATAAAAGATAATGAAAAGAGGAAATACATGCGTATTATTGGGAATATCATTTGGATTATATTTGGTGGCTTGATCATGGCAATTGTCTGGCTGCTGGCGGGGATTCTTTGCTGTATTACGATTATTGGCATCCCTCTGGGGTTGCAGGCTTTTAAAATGGCACAACTGGTGTTTTGGCCTTTTGGGAAAAGTGTCGATTATTCGGGGATGGGAACCGGCTCGGTGATTTTGAATATTTTATGGATTCTTATTTTTGGTTGGGGGTTGGCATTGGGGTCGGCAGTTTTAGGTTTGGCTTATTGTATTACCGTTATCGGCATTCCGTTTGGATTACAATGGCTTAAATTTGCTAAGTTGGCGCTGTTTCCATTTGGCGCACAAATCATTGATATTCAATGAGGAATTAAGCTATTAAGCTTGACAAGAAATTGAAATCGATACTATAATAAACGGTGGGTGATTTATAAACCCACTGTTTTAGTATAATCACGCTTTCTTTAAAAAAATAATAATACCAAACTGCATTTTTGATTTAGTGCCAGGGCGCTTTTGAATGTCAGAAAAAGACGGACAGTTTATAATAGCTGTTTGCGGGCCATATTTTTAAGGAGGTCAAAGATAATCGGAAAAGTTTTATGCGATTGTTTTTGTTGAGCGAGTAAATTTGTGAATGAGGAGGGTAAGGTGCATCAAAATGAATAAGACATCCCCAAAACCCATTATTGAAATAAGAGACCTTGGTAAAACATTTCGCCCTAAGAGCGGGGAAGTAAAAGCTTTAGATGGGATTAATCTAAGTATTAATCAAGGTGATATTTACGGTATTATCGGCATGAGCGGGGCTGGAAAAAGTACCTTGGTACGCTGTATTAATTTGCTTGAAAAACCGACCAGTGGGAGCGTTTTTATCGATGGACAGGATATTTCCCAGCTAACCGAAAAAGAACTGCGGACGGTACGTTATTCGGTGGGAATGATTTTTCAGCAATTTAATTTGCTGATGCAACGAAGTGCGGAAAAAAATATTCTTTTTCCGTTGGAAATCGCTGGAGTGGATAAAGAAACGGCGAAAAAAAGAACCGCGGAATTGTTAGAATTGGTGGGTCTGCCGGATAAAGCCAAAGCCTATCCGGCACAGTTGTCAGGCGGACAAAAACAACGAATTGCGATTGCCAGAGCATTAGCTAATAATCCTAAAATTCTTTTGTGCGATGAAGCAACTTCGGCACTTGATCCTTCGACAACTAACTCCATTCTGAAACTATTAAAAGAAATTAATCAAAAATTGGGAATTACAATAGTGATCATTACTCATGAAATGAGTGTGGTTGAGCAAATTTGCAGCCATGTGGCAATTATCGATAAAAGCAAGATTGCTGAGGATGGGGAAGTTGAAGAAATATTTAAAAACCCCCAAACCGAAATTGCCAAGAAAATGATTTTTTCTGAAAATGATCAAGGTCAAGTTGCAATGGGTAAGAATCGTTATCGGATTGTTTTTGATGAAAAATCATCGTCCGATTCAGTAATCGCCGAAATGATTTTGGAAACAAAATGTAGGGTCAATATTCTTCATGCTGATATGAAAAATATTGATGGCATCACTTTTGGGCAAATGGTGATTCAGTTGCCGGAAGACGAACTGAGTGCATCCCGGGCCATTCACTATTTGAAGTCCCACCAAATTACAGTTGAGGAGGTGGGAAGACATGTGGGATAGTTCAATGACGGCATTGATCATTCAAGGGACCTTTGAAACCTTGTATATGACATTAGCTTCAACCTTACTGGCTTATCTTATCGGGTTGCCCATGGGGGTATTGTTAGTTACCAGCGATTCGGAAGGGATTGTCCCGATAAAAAGCCTTAATACCGTGTTGAATATTGTTGTCAATATTACTCGGTCGATTCCTTTTTTAATTTTATTAATTGCGGTGATTCCGTTAACACGATTGATTACTGGGACAACCATTGGTTCGACCGCAACAATTGTTCCGTTGGTGATCGCAGCGGCTCCGTTTATTGCCCGACTGGTTGAATCTTCGATTAAAGAAGTGGACTATGGAATTATTGAAGCTGCCCTTTCAATGGGTGCCAGTCCTTTGCAAGTAGTAACAAAGGTGATGATTCCAGAAGCTAAACCATCGTTGATTATTGGCGCAGCGATTGCAACAACAACGATCTTAGGGTACTCAGCGATGGCGGGAATTGTTGGCGGCGGCGGTCTTGGTGATATTGCTATTCGCTTTGGCTATTACCGATACGAAACCGGTATGATGGTGGTTACGGTGATATTGCTGGTTTTAGTCGTTCAGATTTTTCAGGAAGTTGGGATGAAAATTGCGCAGAAACAGGATCGGAGAAAATAAAGCAAGGAGATTTTATGACCAAAAACTCGATTTGAGTTGACAGGTTATGTGCTTCGTGCTATATTACATATTATTCAAGTAGGAATTATATGAAAAAGAGAATGAAAAGGAGAAGATCATGAAAAAATTAGGTACCGTATTATTGATTAGTGTTCTTGGCTTGGCATTATTCACTGGCTGCACAGCTAAAGGCAGTGATGAAAAAACGATTGTTGTTGGTGCGAGTCCAACGCCTCACGGTGAAATTTTGGCAGTCGCCGGGGAAGTATTAAAAGAAGAAGGTTATACTCTTGAAGTTAAAGAATTTACGGACTATGTTCAGCCAAATTTAACCTTGGAAAATAAAGAATTAGATGCTAATTTTTTCCAACATCTGCCATATCTGGAAGACTTTAATGATAAAAATAATACCAAGCTGGTGAGTGCCGGGGCTGTTCATTATGAACCATTAGGTTTATATCCCGGTAAAATAAAAACTTTGGATGCGATTGTTGATGGATCAACCATTGCTATTCCGAATGATACCACAAACGAAGCGCGAGCGTTGTTATTACTGGAAACAATTGGATTAATTAAAGTTGATCCGAATGTCGGTTTGGAAGCAACGCCCAAAGATGTGATTGAAAATCCCAAAAATATCTCGTTTAAAGAACTTGAAGCGGCACAACTGGCACGTTCTTTACAGGACGTTGATTTGGCGGTCATTAACGGAAATTATGCGATTGAAGCTGGATTAAATGTCGGAACAGACGCAATTGCCAAAGAAGAAAAGGATTCGTTGGCGGCTCAGACCTATGCAAATATTGTTGCAGTTCGTGCCGGTGATGAAAAGAGCGATAAAACAGTCGCTTTAATGAAAGCATTAACCAGTGATAAAGTTAAAGCTTACATCGAAGATACTTATCAAGGGGCAGTAGTTCCCATTTTTTAAATCAAAAAACATAAAAACATCCGTTGGAAGCTTTTCTTCCAACGGATGTTTTTTTAAGGGGAAAAGAGTTATCGGGTTCTTCCTCCATGTCGCATGCCACTGCCATCTTGAGGACGGGTGCCACCACCAACATCACAAACGCCATCGCCATTTTCATCAATAAATTCTCCAGAGCCGGCGCCATAACCAGAGCCAACGGGATTTCCAGTAAGATCACAGATACCGTCACCATCGGCATCGCCGGTTCCCTGACAATTTGAATATTGTGGGACGCCGCCATTACCTTGACCGAGGCCAGACCCGTCACGAGCACCATGTCCATTGCCGTTTGCGGCAAAGGTGGTACCTGCGGTTGCTAACATTAAGGCCAACGATGTGACAAGAATTACTTTTGCTTTCATTATAAATTCCTCCGTTTTTTTATTTTTATTGCTTTCAATGTTTGTATTATAAGATAGTTGTATGTCATTTATGTGTCAAATCAATGTTTGAAAATTTATTTAAAGACTAGCGACCGCGATGCATTCCTGATCCGTCTTGAGGATGAGTACCATCACCGACATCACAAACGCCATCGCCATTTTCATCAATAAATTCTCCAGAGCCGGCGCCATAACCAGAGCCAACGGGATTTCCAGTAAGATCACAGATACCGTCACCATCGGCATCGCCGGTTCCCTGACAATTTGAATATTGTGGGACGCCGTCATTACCTTGACCGAGACCAGATCCATCACGGGCGCCTTGGCCATTGCCATTGGCGGCAAAGGTGGTACCTGCGGTTGCTAACATTAAGGCTAATGACGTTACTAAGATTAATTTTGCTTTCATTAATAAATTCCTCCGTTTTTTTTATTTTTTATTTTTGTTGCTTTCGATGTTTGTATTATAGGATGGTTGTATGTCATTTAGGTGTCAAAATAAAAGAAATTTTAATTTAGTTAAGGGGAGTTAAAAAAATAGATAATTGCAAAACGGCCGTGAGCGTTGGGAGCGGTTTGGCTTGATTAAGAAAAAAGCGGTGAGGGCAGAATAAAAGACGATTAGTTAACAGATCATGATTTTGTGCTGTTGCGATCATAAAAGCAACAGCGCGAGAACATCAACTGATAATAAATCGCCTCCATCGAACGAAGAACAAAAAATATTGAAATAGAATGGTGATTATTGGTATCGTAACGATTAGTTATTCGGCAATTTGAACTGAAATGACGGAAAAGTCAAGACCATTGGCATTACAATAATCTTTTATCGTCATCGACATATCCGGAATCGGTCCACCGATTGCGGTTTCAATTTTGGCCTGGGAAATACCTAAAGCGATTGCTTCGGCAAAGGTTGTTTTTCCTTTCACCAGTTTATCGGCGTTTTCGCCAGTCCCAGAGCCGGAACCCGTCCCAGTTCCAATGCCCGTCCCTGTCCCAGTGCCCGTCCCTGTCCCAGTGCCCGTCCCACTTTCGGTATCGGTTGCAGGAGTAGTTTCAGCATTTAATTCGCTGGCAGTGACAAAATGGGTGTTTAAATAGTCAATTTGGTTGGCGGTCGGAGAACCTTCAGAGAGGATGACATCGCGACCGGCTTCTAATAGGTAGGCATCCTTGGGATCAATCTCAAAACCTTTATAAGCCGCGACAAAAAAACGAACCGAGCCGGTCCCGATTTCAACGGGACTCTTTTGGTACATACTTTCCAAAGTTTTACATTGGAAAGTGGCAACATTTTCGGTAACATTAAAGGCTTTTCCCAAGCTGTCCAGAGGGATTTCAAAAAGCACTGAAATATCCTCAAAAGTATAAGAACCGCGAATATCGGAAGGGTTGTACTCGCCGGCATTTTCCCCGGAAGTGAAAGTTATCGGAACTTTTTCCGTTTGGGTATTCCATAAACCAAGAGCAACAGCGCCACCGATACCAACAACTAAGATAATCAAGACGATCGTTATGGCATAGTTTGGTTTAAGCTTCATGATTGTTACCTCCAATTAGTTTAATTTCAACCGTGTCACTAACTGGACAATTTTGTTCACTGGTACATTGGTGACAAGAAATACATTGGTGGTTGCGAATAACTTCTTTTTGAGAGACTTCGATGTTCATCGGACAAACCTTATCGCATTTTTTACAATCGATACAGGTGGCGCTATTTCGTTTGAGTTGGAAAATTCGAAAGGTATTAAAAATCCCTAAGACGGCCCCGTAAGGACATAAATATTTACACCAGGGACGTTCAATAATCAGCGATAAGATCATCGTTAAACCAAGAATGATGAAGGCCGTGATTGCGACTTCGCCGGTGAAAAAATTAAAGAAGGCATAAAAGGGGTCCCAATCCTGAAAGAGTAACTTGGTGGTAACGGCAGTAAAATAGATGACAATGATTAAAACAATGTAACGGCCATAACGGAGGACGGTATCGATTTTTTTGGGAATCATTTTGTTAAATTGTTTAGGAAATAGACGTTTTCCTAATTTGCCAAGCCATTCTTCCAGGGTTCCCAGGGGACAAATGTAACCACAGAAAATGGAACCAAAAAGCAAGGCGACAAAAAGAAAAATAAGCATCAAGATCATCGATGAATCATGAATTTTTTGAACATAAGCGCCGGTTGTTAAAAATGTGTAAATCGAGACGACTCCGCCAAAAGGACAAATGGCATGGAGTGAGATCTTAGAGAGTACCGGAACAACAATGTTTGAACTAATTAACCACTTACTGAAGGTAACGGCAAAGGTGAAAATAAAGAAGAAGGCCTGAACAATGGGACGTACGGAAAACTGCTTTTTCATAAAAACTCCTTTCAAATTTGTGGAAACTAAGCAATTGCGAAACGCATAAACGTCGAACAGTCGTAGCTTTGGGTTTAGTTTTTACAAAGCTTATGGCAGTTACGCAATTACCTATTATAGGAACTGAAAAGGTAAGACAAAAATGAATAGCTTATGTTAAGATAGTTATTATCTACCCGTTATCAAATTAATAAAACAAGAGTTTTGACACAAAATTGCCATCAAAAAATGATAAGCTGATAAAATGGATTGTGGAGGTATAAGAGATGAAAGGTATTCGCATATTAGTGGCTGAAGATGAAGATAAACTGCGGGAAATTATTTTGAAATATTTAAAAAAAGAAGGTTATGAAGGATTTGGAGCGGCCGATGGCGAAATTGCATTGGATCTTTGGGCTGAAAAAAAGCCCGATTGCATTATTTTGGATGTAACGATGCCAAAAATGGATGGCTTTGAGGTGTTGGGAGAAATCAGGGAAACGGATAACGTTCCAGCCATCATGCTGACTGCCCGCAGAGAAGAAGAAGATAAAATTCAGGGCTTTGAAGTTGGCGCCGATGATTATGTTACCAAACCTTTTAGTCCCCGCGAGTTGATGGTGCGAATTAAAGCATTGTTAAAAAGAAGCGGTGTGGCAACAACCGAAAATAAACTGGATGTTTGCGGAATGATTTTAAATTCGGATGAACGCCAAATCGTGATTGATCATGAAATGATTAATCTGACCCAAAAAGAATATGAAATTCTAAGTTACTTTATTAATCACCAAAAATTGGTATTAACCAGAGAACAAATTCTTGATCGCATTTGGGGATATGAATACGAGGGCGATATCCGTGTGGTTGATACCACGATTAAGCGATTACGGAAAAAAATGGGAAATAAAGGAGACTGTATTCAAACCGTTCGCGGGATGGGATATAAATTTAAAGAATGAGACGCTCGATTTTTTCAAGATTGATGTTTTATCTCGGCATTTTTTTTCTGATTCTCTGTAGTTTAACCTATTATGTTTTGAGTTCTTATTTTGAAGTGTACTACACACAAAGTAGGACCGAATCGTTGATCGAAAAAACGGAAGAAGTGCGAACAATTTACAATCAGGATGGTTTAACGCCGGAACTGCAGGCATTGATTGATCTTGCTGCCGAAGAAGGGACGGTGATCCAAATTATCCAGAAAAAAACCAGCACGGAAGATGTTTCTTTAGAACAAACCGACGTTTTAAAAAATGCACAGGGGTTAGAAATGGATTTCTATGAGGGATTGCTATGGCCTGCCCTGAGTGAAAAAAGCGTTGAGAAATGGCGCTTGGCGGCTGGCGGCGAACATAAAGGGAATGGATCGGGATCAGGCAGTGGCCCGGAAACGGGAACAGGATCTGAAGTTGGTTCCGGCAGCGGATCAGGCAGTGGCCCCGGTAATGGCTCTGACAGCGGTTCCGGCAGTGGCCCTGGTAATGGCTCTGACAGTGGCTCTGACAGTGGCTCCGGCAGTGGTTCCGGTAGCGGTTCCGGTAGTGGCTCCGGCAGTGGTGGATCCGGCAATGGGTCAGGAAATGGCAGCGGAGCGGGACAGGGACAATTAAATAGTATTGAAAGTCAGATTGAGGAGTATCATGAAGGCGAAAGTTTTGTGATTGTTTTAGGAAATAATGAGCATCAGGTGGAATGGTTGACCCATAAAGTTATTGCCAACGATGGAACTCAGATTATTGGACGAATTCCCTTGTATTCGGTACATGATGTTATCGAAATTGTCCAGAAATTTTTGCTGACTTTTTTAGTGATTGTTTTTATCTTTTCGTTAGTATTTGCGTATTTTTTTGCGCGTGGGATCTCCAAGCCGATTATTCGTTTAAATCGGATTTCCAAAGAAATGGGAAATCTTAATTTTTCTCAAAAATACCAGGGTAATCGAAAAGATGAAATTGGCCAATTAGGAGAAACGTTAAATCACATTTCAGATGAACTAGAAGGTGCGATCCAAAAACTTCAGGAAGAACTTAACAAAGAACGAACCTTTGAAAAAATGCGT
This sequence comes from uncultured Acetobacterium sp., assembly GCA_965140355.1. Lineage (GTDB taxonomy): Bacteria > Bacillota > Clostridia > Eubacteriales > Eubacteriaceae > Acetobacterium. Next base: position 1,445,625 of record OZ223194.1, read on the forward strand.
CAGCGCTTTACGGCGCAGGTATCTCACGAAATTCAAACACCTTTAGCGGTTATTAAAAGTTATGCTGAAGCCCTGGAAGATGGCATTCTTGAGAATCGCGATGAAGAACGGGATTATTTTGTGACGATTCAGAAAGAAGCGGACAAGATCAGCGGAATTGCCAGCGATTTGCTTGATTTAGCGCAGATTGAATCGGGTGCCTATCAGCTTAAAAAGGAAACTGTTTTAGGTGTTGAAGTAATTGCTTCGGTGGTTGACCGTTTTACTCATACTTATCCCGAAAAAAATATTGTCTTTAAAAATAATTGCGACCCAAAACAAACGATTGATATGGATCGGAAACGGATGGAACAAGTTTTTTATAATCTGTTAAATAATGCGATTAAACATGTTTATCCGGCGGATGGGATTATTCAGGTTGGTTGCGAAACGCTGGGAAATGAGTGGATAGTATCTGTTTATAATGTGGGTAAGTCGATTCCGGAAAATGAGATTGATCAGATCTGGGAATACTTTTATAAGGCTAAATCGGATAAAAAAGGCACGGGATTGGGATTAGCAATCGTTAAAGGCATCATTGTTTGCCATAACGGCAAGGTGGCTGTGGATAACCGTGAAAACGGGGTATGGTTCGAGGTCCGTTTGCCAATATAAACTTTTAACATTGGGATTATTAAAGTCAATTGATATGTTATAATAAGAAAAAATAGTTGAAGCGACAGGAGTACAAAATGAGTTTATTATTGGAAACATTGGAAAAAATTCAGCCTCTCAATGAAGAAATGATGCAAACCGCCAAAGAGCGAGTAGATTTTCTGCTTAAACCGGTGGGGAGTCTTGGAACGTTAGAAGAAATTGCCGTGCAACTGGCAGGCATAAGCGGAGAAATGTATCCGGATATCAGTAAAAAAGCAATGCTTGTTTTTGCTGCTGATCACGGCGTTTTCGAAGAAGGGGTGGCTGCGGCACCACAGGAAGTTACCGACTTGATGGCGCAAATGATTATTGCCGGTAAAAGCGGCGTGGCGGCGTTAAGCAAGCAAGCCGGAGCGGATATTTTTGTCTGTGATGTGGGGATGGTGTCAGACCTTCCGCCAAACTCCAAAATCCTTGATAAAAAAATTAGAAAAGCTACCTCAAATATGCGAAAAGGTCCGGCTATGAGTCGGGAAGAAGCGGTTCAATCGCTGGAAATCGGCATTGATGTGGCCCAACGCGCCATCAATAATGGTTATATGATTTTGGGAACCGGTGAAGTTGGTATTTCAAATACTACCGCCAGTGCGGCTATTATCGCAGCGCTCAGCGGGGTTGATCCGGGAGAATTGACTGGGGCTGGAGCTAATCTTTCGGAAGAAAAAATGATTGTTAAAGCCCAGGTTATTCGCGATGCGCTTACTTTAAATAAACCTGATAAAACCGATGCGCTTGATGTTTTGGCAAAAGTCGGCGGATTTGAAATCGGAGCGATGGCCGGAGCCATGTTGGCTGGAGCAGCGAATCATATCCCCGTGTTGATTGATGGGTTTATTTCGACGGCTGCAGCCGCGATTGCCATTGGGATTGATCCAAAGGTTAAAGGGTATCTGATTTGTTCTCATGCTTCAGCGGAAAAAGGGGCTGCTTATGCTTCAGAATTTATTGGCGCCAAACCATTTTTAAATATGGGCATGCGTTTGGGCGAAGGCAGCGGTGCGGCGATTGCGTTTAATATCGTCGAAGCAGCTTTGTTTATGAATCGTGAAATGGCAACCTATGGAGATGTTGGGTTAGGTGTGGTTTAAAAACTGAATTAAAAGTCTCAAAGCCCTGCAAAAGCGAGATCTTTTGCAGGGCTTTGGTGCGCGCGGGATTATTAAGGCGGGGCAAAAAGCGGTTAGAATTTTACGCGTTTTAAGATATAAATTTGACTGATCAATAACGCTAAACCATAGATGATCCCCCAAACAACTGGCCATAACAGGGCTGGCAAGTTAAAAAAATCCATGCCGGTTAAGGTGCTGAGGATCTCAAAAACAGGCGGAAAGACCACGGTGATCCAGCGTGTTGGCGGGAAACTGGCGGCGAGTGCGCCCTTTGATAAACCCATGACGGTGAAAAAAAATAAGAGCAGCACCGCCAGCTTACGATTTTTTATAATGCGGGGATGAAAAAATGAACCGGTCAGGGCGCCTAAAAAGGCCATTAAACAATGCAGGAAAAATCCGCTCAAGATGTCTTCAAACTGGATACTGCGGGTAAATAATTGATTGTGATTGACAAGATTGGCGATCAGGGGATACAGGAGGCCAAGGATGCTCATCACAAAACCGATGATCATCAACACCATCAGACGACTAAGGTAATAAAGGGTGTCGTTTTGGAGTCGAAGTAAAACCAGTTGTTCAGTAACCGGGTTTTCAAGTTCAGCGAAACTAAAACCGACATAAGCCATTATAAAAAACAGGACTCCGGATGATTCGGAAAAACTCGAAACAATTGAAAAAGGCATGATGCCATAGGCGGCAAATAAGTAGATCAGATAGATTAAAAAAGGTAGCAATAATTTATAGGATTTGAGATACGTTTTAAAATGGTAATTTAGCAGATTTTTCATTGATCAATTCCTTTCATGACCCGCAGTTTAAAGTCATGGTTTAGCATCTCTTTCAAAACCAAGTCGCTGTGGTTCCTCGGAACAATTAATTTTAGCCGATTATGATCCCATTCGGCATGTTCAATTAAAGTTTGGATAACAGGCGTAATTTTTTGTTCCGATAAGGATTCAAAAATCATCACATCATATTCAATTTCGCAGAAAGCGGAAAAATCTAAGGGGACTAAGTGATGATCCGATAGTTCAAAAGCGGTATGAGCGAGTTGATTGACGAGAAAACGTTCATGACAAGACATGATCGTGGCAACACCTTGCTGCTGGAGGTTCTGAACCATCTGGATAAATAATTTTTGAGAATGAAGATCCTGACCGGATAACGGCTCATCGAGTAGTAAGATATCGGGGGAATTCAGCAAAGCCTGAATAACCGCGACTTTTTGAATGGTGCCCTTGGAAAGAAACTTAATCGGAACATCAACCATATCGGTCATTTGAAAGGCATCAAATAAATGATGGCTTTGGGTCGTGATATGTTCGAGTGATAAACCTTCAATCAAACCCATCGATTGGATGAATGCTTCGGGAGACAAATCAATTTTGGGAAAATTTTCAGGGATATAAGCGATTTTAAGCTGCGGAGCATAATCAATGTTACCGGCAGAAATTTTTGATAAGCCGGCGATTATTTTTAGCAAGGTGCTTTTACCACTGCCATTATGACCGAGTAAGGCGATGGTGGAATTTTTGGTAATATTCAGATTAAGATCTTTTAGGACTAATTTTTTTCCAAAATATTTGGAAATCATATTGAGCGAAATAAGCGTAGTGTTCATTAGCGACTCCTTAAAGCCATTTGAATAAATTAAAAACTAAAAATTAAGCTACTTAATCCTATCATAGGTGCCTAAAAACAGCAATGGACTTGAGCGTTTTTAGGAACGAGTTGCTTGATGTCCATGAGAAGTTACTAAAAAAATCTTGACATTATTTTGAAATTAGTAATATAATAATTGAAATAATTAAAAACGATGAACGAGGAAAGTAGTTGATGTTGGCGTCTTCAGAGAGTTGGAAATGCTGGGAACCAATGGCAATGGCGTTAATGAAGTTCCCTCTGGAGTTGATCTGCTGAACCGGTGCGAGATTAAGTGCGATATGCGTCCCGATATTAGGCAAATACGGTGTTCCTCATCGTTAAATAAGGAAAGAGCAGCGTGATAACCGTTTTGCTCGATAAGGTGGATTAGTAACTAATCAAATTAGGTGGTACCGCGAGTCAGACTCGTCCTTTTTATTAAGGATGGGTCTTTTTGTTTGTTAAAACTGCACCCAAAGCAACCGTTGTTCGATGTTTTTTAATTTCGCAATTACCTAAAAATGAGAAAATATGGAGGAAGAAATGTACTGGAATGAGAATTATGAATGCATGCCAAGAGAAAAATTGCAGGAAGTGCAATTGGAACGATTAAAGCGGATGGTTAATCGCATCTACCATGATGTCCCGTTTTATCGAAACAAATTTCAGGAAATAGACTTAATGCCCGAGGATATAAAATCGCTTGAGGACCTTCAGCAGTTGCCTTTTACAACAAAGGTTGACTTACGGGATAATTATCCCTATGGGCTTTTTACGGTTCCGTTAAAACAAATTGTCAGAATCCATGCGTCATCGGGAACAACCGGGAAACCAACGGTGGTGGGGTACACCCGAAATGATATTGCCATGTGGTCGGAACTGATGGCACGATGTTTGGTAGCGACTGGTTCCGGACATGATTCGGTGATTCAGAATGCTTACGGATATGGCTTGTTTACTGGCGGCTTAGGGGTTCATTATGGGGCGGAAAGATTGGGGGCATCGATTATTCCGATATCGGGAGGCAACACCGCAAAACAGATTATGATTATGCAGGATTTTGGATCAACAACTTTGACCTGCACCCCATCATATGCGATTTATTTGGCGGACGCGTTAAAAGAAATGGGCATTGATCCAGAAAGCTTAGCCCTTAAAATGGGGATTTTTGGGGCCGAGCCATGGTCTGAAAACATTCGTAAAGAGATTGAGAAAAAGCTGAAAATTAAAGCTTATGATATTTATGGCTTATCCGAAATTATGGGACCGGGTGTCGCTATTGAGTGCGAATGTCAGGATGGGCTTCATGTTTGGGAAGACCATTTTATTCCCGAAATTATTGATCCGGTAACCCTTAAAGTATTGCCGTATGGGGAACAGGGTGAATTGGTGATTACGACCATCACCAAAGAAGGAATTCCCATTTTGCGTTATCGAACGCGCGATATTACCACCATCAAAGCGGAACCATGTGGATGTGGACGAACGCATTTAAGGATCAATCGGCTGCAGGGACGAACCGATGATATGTTAATTATCCGTGGCGTTAATGTCTTCCCAACACAAATTGAAAGTGTGTTGCTGGAAATTGGTGAATTGGAACCGCATTATCAATTAGTTGTCAGAAGAGACGGTTCGTTGGATACCCTGGAGATTAAAGTGGAACTCAGTGACGGGTTGTTCTCAGACCGGATTAGCAACCTGGAAAACCTGGAAAAGCGGATCAGAGAACGAATCCATTCGACCATTGGGGTGAGTTCTAAAGTGTCGCTGGTTGAACCTAAAAGTCTTCCCCGCAGCGAAGGAAAAAGCCAACGGGTTGTTGATTTAAGAAAAATTTAGGAGGAGAAAAAATGATACGACAAGTTTCCATTTTTATTGAAAACCATGAAGGCCGTTTGAATAATATTTTGAAGATTCTGGCTGACAACAAAATCAATATTCGCTCACTGAACATTGCTGACGCGACGGATTTTGGGATTGTGCGTCTAATCTTGCAAGATACCGAAAAGGGGATTGAAGTTTTAAAAAGAAACGAAGTTGTTACCTCCATAACACCGGTTTTAGCGGCGGAAATTTCAGATGATCCCGGAGGACTCAGTACGCTGGTCGATGCGTTGACGCAGGCGAAAATAAACATCATCTATGCGTATTCATTTTTGCCGAAAAATACCGATAATGCGATTATCATTATCCGGGTAGATGATGAAAATCAGAAACAAGCAATCACGACCCTTGAAAGTGTACAAGGTGTTAATCTGTTGGATAGAGAAACTTTATTGCTGAAATAATTTATCATTTTAGGGTAAAATTAGAAGTATTTGATAACTTTCTATTGACATTCAGCCAAACTTTTCGTAAGATCAAAGATAAGAATTAATTGCAATTGAATAAACGATGCAAATTAGGAAAGGTAAAACATGGCTACGTCGAGAAAAGGAACGCAAACAAAAAGTAACATCATTAATACCGCGAAGGTTTTATTTTATGAAAATGGGTACAATAAAACCGGGATACAAGACATTGCAGATCGTGCTAATGTGAAGTTAGGAACCATCACTTATTATTATAAAAAGAAAGATGATATGATCACCGATATCTACAATGTGTTTTTTTTGGCATTATATGATTATGTTTCATCTGCTTCTGAGAACCTTAATCTTTATACAAAATATTGTTATTCGCTGGTATTATATTATGAAGCAATATTAAATGATGAACATAATAAAACCTTATATTATGAGGTTTTGGTTAAAAATGTAAATCCACATGGTCGCACCAACATCACCAATACATTGAATCGATCGTGTCTGGATTTTCTCAATAAAAATTACATTGAAGCAGATCTGGAAGTGATTGCCCGTTCAGAATACGGGGCCCGGAAAGAATTGTTTATTGATTTTTATGAAAAAAATATCAAATTTACTGGTCGGGCAATGATTTATTTCTTTATTAGAAATTTATTCAGACTGATGAATTTGGATGGCGAAATGATCGAAAATACCATCCAGCAAGGATTTGAGTTTTCAAATAAAAACAAACCGGAAGAGATTAAATTTTTAATCTAAAATATTTTAGTGGCGGCATCCAATGGGAGCCGCTTTTTTTTGTGGTTGAAATGGGCAAGCAAAGGCGGACTTTTGTAAGAATTTCTTAATAAAATTCAATATTTTTTCGACAGAAGTTTGTGATAAAGTAAACTTAAGATAAAAAGGAAAGGGCAGAAGGCATTAGGATGAGTATTTTAATATGCGATGATGAAAAAGAAATTGTAGAAGCTTTGGAACTGTATTTAAAAAACGAAGGATATGAGGTTTTAAAAGCTTATTCGGGGAAAGAAGCAGTTGCGTTGGTTGAAAAAGAAGCGGTTCAATTAATTATTATGGATGTCATGATGCCGGAGATGGACGGTCTTCGGGCGACGATGAAAATAAGAGAAACCAATAATATCCCAATCATTTTTTTATCGGCCAAAACAGAAGATAACGATAAAATTATGGGTTTGACAATGGGCGGAGATGATTATATTACCAAGCCGTTTAATCCGATGGAAGTGATTGCCCGGGTTAAATCGCAATTGCGACGTTACAATACCTTGGGGGGATGTCCGGAGCAAGTCGGTACTTATCGGACTGGCGGGCTGGTTCTGGAAGACGACTATAAACGTTTAACTGTTGATGGCGAAGAGGTAAAATTAACGCCGGTAGAATATAAAATTATGCTTTTTTTAATGTCGGAAAAAGGCAAGGTGTTTTCGATTGACCAGATTTATGAAAATGTCTGGGAAGAACCAGCCTATAATTCCGATAACACCGTGGCGGTGCATATTCGCCGAATTAGGGAAAAGATTGAAATTAATCCCAAAGAACCCAAATATTTAAAGGTGGTGTGGGGCATTGGCTACAAAATTGAAAACTATTTGGACTAACCAAAAATTTAAAATTGCCTGTGCTGTTTTAGCGGTGGTTTTTATCACCGTCAGTTTTGGCGCTTTGTTTGAGGTATATTGGTCCGATGACTATAGCAGCATGGCAAATACGAACCGTTATCTTGAGAGTTCGGAGCTAAAAAATAAGATCCTGACCGCTTATGATGATATTGATCGGGTTTACAATTTTTATAAAAGCGAAGAAAATATTCGCGCTGGAAATACCATTGATACCGAGGTCATTGACGATTATAAAATGGATATTCTAGCGGACTTGAATATTGATTATCCCGAGGATATGGGATTTTCAACGAAGCAGGAGATGCTTAATGATCCGGTTTTCTGGAAACGCTATGCCGACGAGCTTGAAGTGAAAAGAAAAAAGTTGATTAACAATGATCTTTTTCAATATGAGCGATTAAAAAAAGAAATCGAGCAAACTCCCGGATTGGCTTATATTATAAATAGTCAAGGGCTTGAAAATAGTCAGCCGAAAGAAGTAACTGCGGATGAGCTACTCAATAGGCGCGTGAATTTTGTTTACGACAAGGGGGCCGTTTCATCCAGTCTTTCTAACATTGGACAATATGAATCTTTGGATTATTCGCAGGAACCGGATTTTCAGGTGACGATCGGATTTGATGATGACTACATCGCTCAACAGGAAGTATTATATCAGACGAAGCGATGGGGATTTTTATGGTTGATCAGTATTTTTGTTGTGTTCTTCATCCTGGCGGCGATGAGCGCATTGCTTGCATGTATTGCGGCCGGACGCAAAAAGGGTGTCGTCGGTATTCAGCTGCTACCGATCGATGCATTCTGGATTGATGCACATTTATTAATCTTGTTGGGAATTGAAGGGATTATTATTGCGACGATCATGTTTTTTTATGAGCAGAATTTTCCTAGGGGTGATATGCTGTTACTCTTCGTAGTAGGCGCGGCGTTAGGCTTAAACTTTTTATTATCACTGGTACGGATTATAAAAGATGGCAGTTTTGGACAACGGTTATTGTTTATAAAGCTGATTAAAGACACGTGGCGATTTATCAAAAAACAATTCAAAAAAATTGTGGTTTATTACAACGATATAATGAAGGGATCGGCAACAGTGAAACGATTTATGTTTTGGGCAATTCTGCTGGTGGTGTTGGCGTTATCGGTACAGGTTCCGATTCTGGGGATTTGCAGTTTTATCTGTATTCTTTATTTTCTTTATGTCGGTGGAAAAAAAGCTAAAAAGTACGATAGTATCTTGGCAGGATTGGAACGGATAAAAAATGGCGAGGTTGATTATAAATTGGCTGGTTTTGATGGAGCGCTGGGAGAGCTGGCCGAAGGGATTAATGCCATTGGGGATGGGATTTCATTGGCTGTTTCTGAAGAAGTAAAAAGTCAACGCTTGAAAACCGAACTGCTGACAAATGTATCACACGATATCAGAACTCCGCTGACTTCGATTATCACTTCGATCGATCTGTTGAAAAACGGAAAATTAGATTCTGAAGAAAACCAGAAGTATTTAGAGATATTGGAAAATAAGGCGCATCGTCTAAAGGTGCTGACCGATGATTTGTTTGAAGCGGCCAAAGCTTCATCTGGAAATATTGAAGTGGAGTTTCAGGCAGTTGATCTGGAAATGATCATGACCCAAGGTTTAGGCGAGATGGAAGAAGAGTTGGAAAATTCCAATTTGGAGTTTATTATCCAATATCCGGAGGATAGTTTTGTCGTAAACGCCGACGGGCGACTGCTCTGGCGGGTTATTGAAAATCTGCTGTTTAATATATTTAAATACGCTCAAAAAGAATCACGGGTATATATTAATTTTGAAAAATGTGACGATCATAAAAAGGCGTTGGTAATGTTTAAAAATATTTCGGCCCAACCCCTTAATATTTCACCGGAAGAACTGATGGAACGTTTTAAACGCGGCGATGAAACACGAAATAGTGAAGGCAGTGGCTTAGGTCTGGCGATCGCTAAAGATTTAATGACGATTCAACAAGGTGAACTGCAGATTCAAATCGATGGTGATCTATTTAAAGCGGCGATTGTTTTGCCATTGATAGAATAAAGAAAATAACCATTGGTCGGTATGGAAGTTTATTGACAACCTGGAGATTCTATCTTCAGACTGTCAAAAAAGATAACGTAGTACCGACAATTTTTCGATCATGTTGTGTGCCTCAAGGCGAACAGTTGCGGAGAAAAGGTTGCCTTGAGCCAAAGCTTTGCTTGCAACTGTACGAATTGCGTGCATACAACAGATTAACAATTGATCGGTACGGTCGTTTGTCGGTAACCTCGAGATAGAATCATGGAGATTCTATCTTTTTTTTATTTTAGAGAGAAAAGAGGCAAAAGCGGGTAAGAAATAAATGAGATGCAAAAAGAAAAAGATTTGCGCAAAAATGAATAAAAATGACTATATTTGACTGAAAATGATTGACAATGACTGAAAATGATGATATTATTCAGAAAAAGAGGTGCGAAAATGATTGTTGAAGAACGATTTACTAAAATACTCCAGATGGTTGAAGAAAAAAGAGTGGTTACGGTACAAGAATTATCAGAAGCGCTAAGAATTTCAGAATCGACAATTCGTCGTGATTTAACGGTTCTTGATAACAATAAGAAATTGCGAAAAGTTCATGGTGGTGCCACGGCGGTGACGGGAAGTTTTACTGCCACTGAATTTGATGTTCGGTTTAGAGAAGATCATTATCGAACGGAAAAGTTGGCGATTGGAAAGTTTAGTGCCGGACTAATCAAAAAAAATGATTTTGTTTATATTGATGCGGGAACAACAACCGAGGCCATGATTGATTTCATTAATGAAGTTGGTGCTGTATATGTAACGAATGGGATGATTATTGCTAAAAAGCTTGTTCAGAAAGGGTGTCGGACGATTATTATCGGCGGTGAAATAAAGCCAATAACTGATGCTGTTGTGGGCAGTGAAGCTTTAAACTGTTTGCGAAAATATAATTTTTCAAAAGGTTTTTTTGGCACCAATGGCATCGACATCAAAGCCGGATTCAGCACGCCAGATCCAACCGAAGCCCAGGTTAAACGGGAAGCTTTTGGTCGTTGTAAGGTGGCTTATGTTTTAGCTGATCCGAATAAATTTAATATAACGGCACCGGTGAGTTTTGGGAACTTGGAAGAGGGCGAGATTATTACGACCAAAACCGATAATAATGGTTATAAAAAATACACAAAGATTTGGGAGGTGGATGAAACGTGATTTTTACCGTAACCTTTAACCCCTCACTTGATTACATCGTTGGACTTGATTCTTTTCGAGAAGGCGAGGTTAATCGAAGCGAATGGGAGCATACGTATCCTGGGGGCAAAGGTATTAATGTATCAATGGTTTTAAAAAACCTGGATATTAGAAATATTGCACTAGGTTTTATGGGTGGATTTACCGGGAAAGAAATTCAGCGCCGGGTCAAGGATTTTGGTTGCTATACTGATTTTGTTAAGATCAAAGCGGGGAATTCCAGAATTAATGTCAAAATAAAGGCCCAAAAAGAGAGTGAAATTAATGGACAAGGTCCGGCGATCAGCAAAAAAGAGTTAGCGGAATTGTTTAAAAAGATGGAATCGATAGTAGCCGGGGATATTTTAGTTTTGGCAGGAAGTATACCGGCAGCATTGCCAGAGGACACTTACGAGAATATTATGAAACATCTCGAAAATCGTGGGGCTAAAATTGTGGTGGATGCGACGGGTGAGCTGCTACTTCGGGTGGTTAAGTATCGGCCATTTCTGATTAAACCCAATAATCACGAATTAGGAGCGATGTTTGGAAAAACCCTTAAGGGTCATGACGAGATTGTTTTTTATGCTAAACGACTTCAGGAAATGGGCGCTCAAAACGTACTGATCTCAATGGCTGGAGATGGGGCGATTCTAGTCGATGAAAATGGCGAAGTTCATAAAATGAAAGCGCCTAAAGGAGTGGTGAAAAATTCGGTTGGAGCAGGAGATTCGATGGTCGCGGGATTCATTGCCGGTTATCTTAAAAATAAAGATCTTCAAGAAGCTTTTACGATGGGGGTGGCAACTGGCAGTGCCTCAGCGTTTTCAGACACATTGGCGACTAAAGCAGAAGTAATGACGTTGTTGGAACAGTTAAAATAAAGGATAAGGAGGAAATAAAATGCGTATTATTGATTTATTAAATGAAAATGGTATTGATCTTGACGGAAAAGCGGCTTCGAAAGAAGCAACCATTAAAAGATTGGTGGATTTAATGGATGAAAGCGGTAATCTTACCGATAAAGAGACATATCGAAAAGCGGTGATGGCCCGCGAAGAAGAAGGCAGTACAGGGATTGGCGAAGGGGTGGCGATCCCTCATGGGAAATCACCGGTTGTAAAAGAAGCGGGGCTGGCTGCGATGGTTGTTAAGGAGGGAACTGATTTTGCCGCCCTCGATGACGAACCGGCATATTTGTTTTTTCTGATTGCCGCACCGGAAGCCGCAAATAACCTTCATCTGGAAGTGCTTAGTCGTTTATCAACCATTTTAATGGATGAAGAGTTCCGAGCGAAATTGATTGCGACAACGGATATAAAAACGTTTTTAAAATTAATCGATGAAAAAGAACAGCAAAAATTTGGCAGCGAAACAAAAAAAGAAATTCAGGATAGCGGGAGAATGTATCAGCTGCTGGCAGTCACTGCTTGTCCGACCGGGATCGCCCATACTTATATGGCCGCTGAAAGCTTGGAAAATAAAGCCAAGGAAATGGGTGTAACGATTAAAGTGGAAACAAATGGATCGGGTGGAGCCAAGAATGTCTTAACCGCAGCAGAAATAAAAGCAGCCGATGGCATTATCATCGCTGCTGATACAAATATTGAAATGGCCCGATTTAATGGGAAATCGGTTATTCGAACAAAGGTTGCCGATGGCATTCATAAACCGAAAGAACTGATTCAGGAAATGCTTGATGGAAAGGTTCCAATCTATCACGAGACAGGTGAACAATCGGCAGCGGCCTCAAGTTCTGAAGAACAAGAAAGCACCGGAAGGAAAATTTATAAAGATTTGATGAACGGGGTTTCTCATATGTTGCCTTTTGTCATCGGTGGTGGGATTTTAATTGCATTAGCATTTTTATTTGATGATTATAGCATTGATCCAGCGAATTTTGGCAGTAATACACCTTTTGCGGCGTTTTTAAAACAAGTTGGCGGGACCGCGTTTGCATTTATGTTGCCCGTTCTGGCCGGTTACATTGCCATGAGCATTGCTGATCGTCCCGCTTTGGCAGTTGGTTTTGTTGGCGGCATGCTAGCGAATACTGGTGGCGCCGGTTTTCTCGGGGCACTTTTAGCTGGTTTTGCAGCAGGCTATCTGGTTTTGGGACTTAAAAAAGTATTTTCTAAATTACCGGCCAGTCTGGAAGGAATCAAGCCGATTTTGCTTTATCCGTTTTTCGGAATTTTGATTATTGGTGCGTTGATGGTTTTTGCCATTAATCCACCAGTTGCGGCCTTGAACGCCTGGTTATCGATGTTGTTAAATAATATGGGAACCTCCAGCAAGGTAATCCTTGGGATTATTCTAGGGGGAATGATGGCTGTTGATATGGGTGGTCCTGTGAATAAGGCGGCCTATACCTTTGGTCTGGCCTCTCTGGCAACAGGTCAATATGATATTATGGCGGCGGTTATGGTTGGTGGAATGGTGCCTCCGTTAGGGATTGCCTTATGCACAACGATTTTCAAAAATCGTTTTACCAAAAAGGAAAGAGAAGCCGGTTTAGCCAATTACGTGATGGGATTATCATTTATTACTGAAGGGGCGATCCCATTTGCGTCAGAAGATCCTATCCGAGTAATCCCATCTTGTATTATCGGTTCGGCACTGGCGGGAGGATTATCAATGTTCTTTGGCTGTACGCTAATGGCACCACATGGCGGAATCTTTGTATTTCCATTGGTAGGAAGTCCATTTGGTTATGTTATTGCTTTACTCGCGGGTTCTGTGGCTAGTATGTTTATGTTGGCTGTTTTAAAAAAACCAAAAACCGATCAAAGTGAAGAGTTGAAAATTGCTTAGTTAGTCTTATAAAAACTGCTTAATTAAAATATCCAAAGCCTGATCAAAATGATCAGGCTTTGGATATTTTTTGTTTAAATTTAGACGCAATTATTTACATTAAACAATAAATGTTACAAATTAGTTACAAACCATTTACTTTTCGAATAAAACGTGCTAAGATAGATACACTTGAAGCGGATGAAAATATTATTTAATCAGATTTCTAAGAGAGGAAGGATGATCATGAAAAAATCAATCGGCGTAATGAAAGTGTTAAGCTTAGTTATAATATGTATAATGATTTTGTCATTCTTTCCAGTTGGTGTTATTGGCGAAGTGGGGTATAGCCGTAATGCAACGGTTGGTGATAATCGCATAAAAACGAGTTTTAAGTTGGCGAGAAATGATCTGTCAACGGGAACTCTTGTTCCAATTATTACTTTTTCAGAAGCTGTGGTTTATAATGGCAGGCCGCAGAATTTGGCTGAAGTTAATCCAATTGTTGACGGTCCGGGAATTAATTTGGAATTGATTGAAATTACTTATCAAGGGATAAAATTAAATGGTGATATTTATCCAAAATCGTTGATACCACCAACGGATACGGGAACCTATACCGTGGTGGCAGGATATCAAGGGGATGAAGCATATAAAGCTTATTCCGAAACTAAAACGATAAATATTAATCCGATAGAATTGAAAACAACAGATTTTTTTACGACAAAGCCGATTAGTAAAATATATGATGGAACGGTTAATGCTCCCGATGATATAATTGTCGGTCTAAGTAATACGGGAGTCATTGATACGGATCTTAAGGATGTTAAATTTAACTATAAGTCGGCCAGCTATTTGTCTAAAGATGTCAATTTGACAGGAACTAATGCGGTGATTCTGAAAGAAGTAACCATAACTGGTGATAAGGGGACGGAATATAGCATTGTTGATGAGGAAGATCAGGATGAAGATAAAGACGAAGATAAAGATAAAGATGAAGATAACGAGGAAAAACCATCAAAAATTATTGACATTTCGCTTGCGGCAAATATTAATCCTAAGATGATTGAAGTCATTCTGGTTGGACAAAATAAGGTATATGATGGCAGTGCAATATTAAACGATTATAAACTATTAGTTAGGCAAGCAGATCTTATTAAAGGGGACAAAATAGCAGTAAGTGGATCAGAACAATTTTATCCATGGTATGGGACGATTAATACCAAACAAAAAGATGTTGGTAATTATTACGTTTGGGCAATAGGCGGATTTAGTTTGCAGGGACTCAATGACACAAATTCAGATGACTATATGATTAATAATCTCAGTTTGGTTTCCAAGTTGAAATATGCGATTACTCCGGCCTCAGTGACGGTTATTCCAAGTTATATTAAAAAAGTTGAGGGAGAACCGGATCCTGTCTTAACTTATGCAGTTTGGCAGGATGAATCAGGCGATGGTTTTGTAAAAGGCTTGTATGGGAATGATGTATTATCTGGTTCTTTAGAACGAGAACGAGGAGAATCGGTCGGAACTTATGATATTTACCTGGGCAGTTTGAATAATCCGAACTATACGCTTTCTTTAGCTGATGGGAAAGATAAATTCGAAATAACTAAGGGTGAAGAAGTAGCGGCGACCTATGTTGGAAATGATTATTACAATAATACAACAATGGGATCAGGCGAGGTAGCAGAAGAAAAAAAATTACCCGTGCCATATTTGGGGATTGCAATGTTGTTGATTTTGCTGATTGCCGTAGGGGTATTTTTCGGAAAAAATCGACTGACAAAAATGGATTGAATTGAAATAATTGGAGCTAAAGGATCGGTTTAATAAATAAACAGATCCTTTTGGCGTTAGTGATGAGATGAAGATAATTTTTTTGAAGATTACAAAGAATAAAGAAACCGAGATGGTGGTTTTTGTGGTAAAATAAGTGAAATGGTGTTGGTTTGATAGGGAATAGATTTAGGAAAGATGGAGAGGAAGAGAGAATGCATCAAAAAAAAACAAGTAAACGTTTAACAAGTGTTGTTTTAGCAGTTACATTAGCTTTATTGATGTTGCCAGTAGCAACTTTTGCTCAAGCTGATGAAAAAAAAGTAACGACGGTGTCGATTGCAAGCACGCCACCGTCAGTTATCTTTAACGCAGCGACAGATGAACTTGATAAGGCGGTTTATCAAGCATTGAACATCGTAGTGGAAGATAGTGAATTAAATAATATTGATTTTACCACAGATGAGATCACCTTGGATTATAATCATCAGGTAGGAAAACAAACAATTAAAGTCACGTATAAAGGAAATGATCAGTATCAGGGCAGTGTTGCGACGGGGAACATTATCATAAATAAGGTTCCCAAAAAAGACACCCGTTTGGTTTTAAAAGTGAATCCCCCATCGGTCGGGTATTCAAGTGATCCCGCAACATTAGATAAAGCAGTCTATGAAGATTTAGTTATCTCGGTTGTCGATAGTGATTCGAATCTGGTTGCTTTCTCACCAAGTGATATTACATTAACATATAATCATGCGGTGGGAACTCAAAATGTTGTTGTGGCTTATCAGGGAAATGATCAATATAATCCCGCCCAAGTGAATACGGTAGTTCAAATCGTGGGGAAGCAGGACACAAGAGTATCCATTGCCGCGAGTCCACCATCCGTTGAATATACCAGTGATTCGGAAAAACTGGATTTAGCGGTTTATCAGGCATTGAGTATTGTTGTGGTTGATGCCAGTAGTAATAAAATAAATTTTACTGCTGCAGAGATTGATTTAAGTTATAATCGCGCACCGGGAAAACAGGATGTGACTGTTAAATATAAAGGGAATGATCAATATAGTCCCAGTTCGGCCAAGCGCGATGTGGAGATTACCGGAAAGATCGATCCACCTGTACCGGAAAAAGAAAATACCAGCGTTAATCTTTCAAAGACACCGGCGGCGGTAGCTTATAGCTCGGATTCGGGAAAACTGGATGCAGATATTTATCAAGCATTAGCGATTCAAGTGGTTGATAGTAAAAATAATGCCATTAAATTCACGACTACAGATATTGAATTGAGTTATAATCGCGAGGGTGGGGATCAACCAGTGACGGTTAAATACAAAGGCACGGATCAATATAATAGCAGTAACGCCACGCAAACAGTTACGATTACGCAGAAAGGTGACTGTTCGCTGGTCATTACGGCCAATCCGCCGAATATAGAATATGATAAGAATCCGTCAAAACTTGATGATGCAGTCTATAAAGGGCTTGATATTATCGTGGTTGATGATAATAATAATGTCATTGAATCAAAACAAAGTGATATTGAACTTAATTATACACATGAAATAGGGGAGCAGTCAGTCAATTGTTAAGTATAAAGGAAACAATTATTTTAATAGTGCTTGTAGCAACGGTGCGGGTGAATATTATTAAGCCGGTATCCAATAATTTAGGGTTGATCGCTGGCATTATTGGAGTCATTGTTGTTGCTTTGGCAGTTCTGGGCGTGGTTATTTATCGAAAAAAACATAGCGCCTAATTGGGTAAAAAAAAGGGTCTGCCGGTTGGCAGATCCTCAGACTGTCAAAAAAGATAACGTAGTACCGACAATTGTTCGATCATGTTGTGTGCCTCAAGACGAACAGTTGTAGCGAAGAGGCTGTCTTTAGCCAAAGCGTTGCTTACAACTGTACGAATTGCGTGCATGCAACAGATTAACAATTGATCGGGTACGGTAGTTTGTCGACAACCTCAGGCTCTGCCGGTTGGCAGAGCCTTTTTTAATGGGTAACGTTAAACATAATAGCCGAAACCGATAAGTGTTGATTTTTTTTAATGGGTAAAGCCCATAGCACCCTTGTTTTCGTCGGAATTTCCATAAATTATAATGTGGGCATGATCTAAGGCATCGATGCTTTCTTTGATATCGTTAATAAAAGAGATTGCCAATTGCAGGCTTAGATCTTGACGAACCACCACCCGTTGGATGATAAGATCTGAGAGGTTATCAGGCAGTGGATAAGCTGGAACCTGCCAACCAGTTGTGCGCAGGCGATCAGCGAGGTCGTACAAACTCCAGGGCTTGTCAAGATTTGCTTTTAGCTTCCAGCAAACAATAGGAATATTATCACCATCATTATAAATATCAAAAAGTTGTGTTTGCTCAAGTTCAGCGGCAATGTATTTTGCAACGCTTCGCGTGCGTTGGTGGATCTTTTGATACCCACGATAGCCATAAGTTAAAAAGTTGAAATATTGACCGATGATTTGGCTTGATGATCGTGAGAAGTTGATGGCCATCGTGGGTAAATCACCGCCAAGATAGCTAACGCTAAAGATCAGCTCCGATGGTAAATAACATTTGTCCTTCCAGATGATCCAACCAATACCGGGATAAACAAGACCATATTTATGACCAGAGGTATTAATGGAAACAACATTTTTTAGTCGGAAATCCCATTCTAAATCAGGGAAGATAAAAGGGGCAAATAGTCCGCCGGAGGCACCGTCCACATGGATAGAAACAGGGATCACAGCAGTTTGATTGTAGATCTCGACAAGCTCATCCAATTTTTTAACATCATCGTATTTACCCGTATAAGTAATTCCCATAATGGCGATAATACCAATAGTGTCGTTATCTACATAATCCATGACAGTATCCATATTCAAACTCATATGGTCGGGGTCTAATGGCACACAACGCATTTCAATATCCCAATAGACGCAGAATTTCTCCCAACAAACTTGAAAACCCGAGGAAATAACCAAGTTTGGTTTTCGACCGAGGATATCAATGCCAGCTTGTTTGGCTTTCTCGCGCCAGGCAAATTTCATAGCCAGACCGCCAAGCATGCAGGCTTCAGAAGAACCGACGGTTGAAGTGCCGATATAAGGCGAGTCTTCGGGAACGTTCCAGAGATCGGCAATGATGTTGACACATCTGTTTTCAAGGTCAGTTGTCTGAGGATATTCAGATTTGTCGATAGCGTTTTTTTCCAGGGTCTCAGACATGATCCGAACAGCGGCAGGTTCCATGTAAGTTTGACAAAAGGTGGCTAGATTAAGTCGGGCATTGCCTTCATCCAATAGGTCATCTTTGATTAAAAGATAAGCGAGTTCAGGATCGATCGATTCTTCATTTAATTGATATTTAGGCAGCGTAGAATTTAGCGGATCATTACTAAAAACAGGGGTTTCATAGACGCTTTCCAGTTGGTCTTTATTTGGTCTTGAATGCAACATGTTAAACTCCTTTAAGATAAAATATAATTTTATTTTGGATTGTTATGATGGTAATAACGTAACTATTTAAATTGTACACAATTAAGGAAACAAGAAGCAAGCGATTTCATAAATTTTATCAAAATATGTGAGGTGGGATTTATGAGTACTTAACTTAAAAAACATTGACAACAATGCAATAAACAGATATAGTTAAGTTAAGATCATAATAAAGAACGAAATGTTTCTTTTGTTAGGCGAGGCTCCTATACAGAGATGGCTGCTACCCGGAAACATCGAAAGATGCCAATGGGTTAACAGGTACTATCGAATTAAGGTTTTACTTAACGCAGTTGGGCATGGCCCTATACTGTATAGTGCCAAAACTCAACGAATAGAGGAGCCATTTTTTGCCGTGCAGAAACCTCCTCAAAACGTGGGGGTTTTTTATTTGCGCGAAGGCAACGAGCCAATCGGCTGCTTGCAGACAGTTGGCGACTGCCCGTGAATAAGCACGAAAAGAGCAAGGCGAGTTTCGTGCGGATTGCGCGAAGGCAACGAGCCAATCGGCTGTTAGCAGACAGTTGGCGACTGCCCGTGAATAAGTATACAAATAAAACAGGAACGTTTTAAATTATAAGAAAAGGAGTGAGATAGGATGGACGCAGACCCTGGTGAGAAGCGGATTAATCAATTAAAACAAAAACTGAGCGGCCAAAATATCTTACTGATTATTGGCTGCTCTTAATAACGGAGGAAAGCGATGATCAAAATCTATAAAACCATTGATGGAAAGATTCAAGAAATTGAGTTGATTGAAAAAAATAGCTGGATTAATATGGTTAATCCAACGGAAGAAGAATTGCAATTTATTACCAGAGAATTAGAAGTTGAACCTGATTTTCTGAGAGCCGCGCTGGATGAAGAAGAAATTTCTCGGGTGGAATTAGAGGATAATAACCAGGCACTTATTAACATCGACGTGCCGGTAATTGAAAAAGATACCAAGATGGTATTGTATACAACCATTCCGGTGGGGATTATTCAAACAGAAGATAATATTATTACGGTTTGTTTAAGAGGCAATACACTGCTCGATGACTTTGCTAAAGGTCGTGTTAAAGGTGTATACACCAATTTAAAAACCCGATTTATCTTCCAAATTCTCTATCGGGTAGCCAGTCGATTTTTGGTTTACCTGAGACATATCAATCGGATGAGTACTGATATTGAACGACAATTGCATATCTCGATGAAAAATAAAGAGTTGATCCAATTGCTTGATTTAGAAAAAAGTTTGGTGTTTTTCTCGACATCTTTAAAAGCTAATCAGGGAGTTTTAGAAAAGCTTCAACGCGGACGGATTATCAAACTTTATGAAGAAGATAAGGAATTGCTGGAAGATGTCTTGATTGAAGTTCAACAGGCGATTGAGATGTCCAATATTTATGCCAATATTCTTAGTGGAACGATGGATGCCTTTGCTTCGATTATTTCGAACAACTTAAATATCGTGATGAAAATTTTAACTTCACTTACTATTTTGATGTCGATTCCAACAATGATCGCTAGTTTCTTTGGAATGAACGTCGAGGGATTACCGATTCCCAATTTTTGGAGCATTGTCTTGATCTCGATTGCATGTACGAGTGTGGCCGCATTTGTACTATTTAAGAAAAAAATGTTTAGCTAGATTGGTTTTAAAATTATCATTGACAAAGAATTTTATTAAGGTGTATAATTAAAACATAAATTAAATAGTCTGTTTCAGGGGGAGGTGTAAGTCCTCACCGGTGGTGATATGTAAAATACATTAAGTCCACGAGCCGAAAGGCCGATCTGGTTAGAATCCAGAACCGACGGTATAGTCCGGATGGAAGAAATGGCGTATAACATTGTGCGCAAAGCTCTTGGAAAGAATATTCCAGGAGCTTTTTAATTTGCTGAACAGACAATGAAGGAGGATTTTCGATGAAAATCAAGACAAAGCAACTGACTCAGATGGCGGTATTGGCAGCAATGTCAATATTATTGGTGTATCTTATCCGGTTTCCAATATTCCCAGCAGCACCATTTTTGGAATATGACCCGGCCGACATTCCTATTTTTATTGGAGCATTTATGTTTGGACCTTTAGGCGGTTTAGTGCTTACTGGGGTGGTTTGTGTTTTACAAGGGGCAACGGTTAGCTCGGCTAGCGGTATCATCGGAGTGCTGATGCATTTTTTTGCAACCGGATCGTTTGTATTGGTTGCTGGAAATATTTATCGTAAAAATCGAACCCGAAAAGGTGCTATTATTGGTTTAGCTTTTGGGATGATTACAATGACCGCGACAATGGCATTGTGGAATATCGCGGTAACACCATTCTTTTTAGGGATTCCGGTTGAAGCGGTTTTACCAATGATCTTGCCAGTTATTGTACCATTTAATTTAATTAAAGCGGGAATTAACGCAGCGATAACTTTTGTCGTCTATAAATCAGTTAGTAAAGTTCTCGGACTTGAAATTCAAGAACCTAAAATAGCAGAAGGTAAATAACAAAAACGATATAATTATGATATGATGATAGCAGAAAATAAAGGATTGGGAATCATTCGATTTCCGATCCTTTATGATTATAGGCGTATTATTGCTAATTCGCGGTTGGAGAAAACCAGAATCAGCGAGATTTAAAGCGGATTACGGGCAAAAATGAAAAAAGTTAATAAAAAGTTAAAAAAGGAGTTGACAGGAAGGCTGAAAGCGCGTATACTAATGAAGTTGTCTCGAACAGGGGCGACGGTCACACAGCTGAATCACTGAAATGAACTTAAAAGAATTTCAAAAAACAGCTTGACAACATGAAGAAACAACGATATAATAGAAAAGCTTCTTCAGTCGGGAAACGATTGCAGAGCGGCGGTCA
Source organism: uncultured Acetobacterium sp. (assembly GCA_965140355.1). Classification (GTDB taxonomy): domain Bacteria; phylum Bacillota; class Clostridia; order Eubacteriales; family Eubacteriaceae; genus Acetobacterium. Next base: position 1,467,203 of record OZ223194.1, read on the forward strand.
TAGAAAAGAGAATAGTACCATAAAACCTGTAAAACAGCCAAAACATCCGCAAGGATGAAGGCGGCTAAAATAGAAACAGAGAGATGCACTCTTAAAAACATTAACTCGGTAGAGGATAAACTACAGTTATTCAAATGAGACAGCATTTAAAAGCCAAACGGCTTTAAATACAAACTTTTATTGAGAGTTTGATCCTGGCTCAGGACGAACGCTGGCGGTATGCTTAACACATGCAAGTCGAACGAGACAAAATGGAAGGATCCTTCGGGTGAATGAAATTTTAGAAAGTGGCGAACGGGTGAGTAACGCGTGGGTAACCTACCCTATGGAAAGGAATAGCCCCGGGAAACTGGGTGTAATACCTTATAAGATATGTTTGTCGCATGGCAGATGTATTAAACGCTCCGGCGCCATAGGATGGACCCGCGTCCCATTAGCTAGTTGGTGAGATAACAGCTCACCAAGGCGACGATGGGTAACCGGTCTGAGAGGGCGAACGGTCACACTGGAACTGAGACACGGTCCAGACTCCTACGGGAGGCAGCAGTGGGGAATATTGCGCAATGGGGGCAACCCTGACGCAGCAATACCGCGTGAGTGAAGAAGGTTTTCGGATCGTAAAGCTCTGTTATTGGGGAAGAAAAAAAGACGGTACCCAAGAAGAAAGTCCCGGCTAACTACGTGCCAGCAGCCGCGGTAATACGTAGGGGACAAGCGTTGTCCGGATTTACTGGGCGTAAAGGGCACGCAGGCGGTTTTTTAAGTCAGATGTGAAAGGTACCGGCTCAACCGGTGACATGCATTTGAAACTGAAAGACTTGAGTATTGGAGAGGCAAGTGGAATTCCTGGTGTAGCGGTGAAATGCGTAGATATCAGGAGGAACACCGGTGGCGAAGGCGGCTTGCTGGACAAATACTGACGCTGAGGTGCGAAAGCGTGGGGAGCAAACAGGATTAGATACCCTGGTAGTCCACGCCGTAAACGATGAGTGCTAGGTGTTGGGGAGACTCAGTGCCGCAGCTAACGCAATAAGCACTCCGCCTGGGGAGTACGACCGCAAGGTTGAAACTCAAAGGAATTGACGGGGACCCGCACAAGCAGCGGAGCATGTGGTTTAATTCGAAGCAACGCGAAGAACCTTACCAGGTCTTGACATCCTCTGACAATCTGAGAGATCAGACTTTCCCTTCGGGGACAGAGAGACAGGTGGTGCATGGTTGTCGTCAGCTCGTGTCGTGAGATGTTGGGTTAAGTCCCGCAACGAGCGCAACCCCTGTGGTTAGTTGCCATCATTCAGTTGGGCACTCTAAGCAGACTGCCGTGGATAACACGGAGGAAGGTGGGGACGACGTCAAATCATCATGCCCCTTATGACCTGGGCTACACACGTGCTACAATGGTCTGAACAGAGGGCTGCGAAACCGCGAGGTGAAGCTAATCCCTTAAAACAGATCTCAGTTCGGATTGCAGGCTGCAACTCGCCTGCATGAAGTTGGAGTTGCTAGTAATCGCAGATCAGAATGCTGCGGTGAATGCGTTCCCGGGTCTTGTACACACCGCCCGTCACACCACGAGAGTTGGCAACACCCGAAGTCAGTGAGGCAACCGCAAGGAGCCAGCTGCCGAAGGTGGGGTCAGTAATTGGGGTGAAGTCGTAACAAGGTAGCCGTATCGGAAGGTGCGGCTGGATCACCTCCTTTCTAGGGAATACAGGAAGTCATGGTACTATTTTCTTTTGTATGACCATCTGGTTATACAAAAACAGTTAAAACAGGCATCTTAGGATGCATTTTTTAACGGGACAAATACCGAAACAGTGGTAGAAAGTTCCAGTCGATCATTGAAAACAGCATAGTGTATAAAAAAATTTTTGAAATACAATTTCTTAATACGAAAACGTAACATCAAATAGGATCAAGAAGAAAAGAGCACAGGGTGAATGCCTTGGCAATCAGAGCCGACGAAGGACGCGACAAGCTGCGAAAAGCTACGTGTAGGTGCACATAACCGTTAAAGCGTAGATATCCGAATGGGGAAACCCGGCTGATAGAAGATCAGTCACTGTAACGTGAATACATAGCGTTATGGAGGGAACCTGGAGAACTGAAACATCTTAGTACCCAGAGGAAAAGAAAGAAACATCGATTCCTTCAGTAGCGGCGAGCGAACGAGGAAGAGCCCGGATTACATCAAACTGATATTATTAGTCGAACGACATGGGAAGGTCGGACGCAGAGGGTGAGATCCCCGTAGACGAAAGTAATGTGAGTGGGTAATCGACGAGTACCACGGGACACGTGTAACCCTGTGGGAAGATGGGGGGCCCACCCCCCAAGGCTAAATACTACTGATTGACCGATAGCGGAAAGTACCGTGAGGGAAAGGTGAAAAGAACCCCGGAAGGGGAGTGAAATAGAAACTGAAACCCTGTGCTTACAAGCAGCAGGAGCTAACGTGACTGCGTGCTTTTTGTAGAACGGGCCAACGAGTTACGGTATGTAGCAAGGTTAAGTACTTCAGGTACGGAGCCGTAGGGAAACCGAGTCTGAACAGGGCGATTAGTTGCATGCTGTAGACCCGAAACCGTGTGATCTATCCATGACCAGGATGAAGCTTGGGTAAAACCAAGTGGAGGTCCGAACCAGTGTCTGTTGAAAAAGGCTTGGATGAGTTGTGGATAGGGGTGAAATTCCAATCGAACACGGAGATAGCTGGTTCTCCCCGAAATAGCTTTAGGGCTAGCGTTGTCAAGAGAGTGATGGAGGTAGAGCACTGAATAGGCTAGGGGGCGTAAAGCTTACTGAACCTTATCAAACTCCGAATGCCATCCACTTATAGACGGCAGTCAGACTGTGTGAGATAAGTCTCATAGTCAAAAGGGAAACAGCCCAGACCATCCGCTAAGGTCCCCAAGTCCAGATTAAGTGGGAAAGGATGTGCAACTGCAGAAACAACCAGGATGTTGGCTTAGAAGCAGCCATACATTTAAAGAGTGCGTAATAGCTCACTGGTCGAGTGGTGGTGCGCCGAAGATGAACGGGGCTAAAATCTGGCACCGAAGCGATGGATTATGGTACTACCATAGTGGTAGGGGAGCAATGTCTTGAGGGCGAAGCTGATTTGTAAGAATTGGTGGACACAAGACAAGAGAGAATGTTGGCATGAGTAGCGAAAGTGAAGTGAGAATCTTCACCATCGAAAGCCCAAGGTTTCCTGAGGAAGGTTCGTCCGCTCAGGGTAAGTCGGGGCCTAAGCCGAGGCGAGAAGCGTAGGCGATGGACAACAGGTTGAAATTCCTGTACCACCTTTAATTGTTTGAGAGATGGAGTGACACAGAAGGATAAGCGAACCCGGCAGTTGGAAAAGCCGGGCCAAGCGTCAAGGCTTGCAAGGGAGGCAAATCCCCTTTGCTTTAAGGCCAAGGCGTGACGGGGAACGAAAAATAAGTAGGGAAGTCGCTGATTTCACGCTGTCAAGAAAAGCTTCTATTGAGAGAGAAGGTGCCCGTACCGTAAACCGACACAGGTAGGCGAGGAGAGAATCCTAAGATGAGCGGGAGAAGTGTTGTTAAGGAACTCGGCAAAATGACTCCGTAACTTCGGGAGAAGGAGTGCCCCCCGATGGGGGGCCGCAGAGAAGAGGCTCAAGCGACTGTTTAGCAAAAACATAGGTCTCTGCTAAATCGAAAGATGATGTATAGGGGCTGACGCCTGCCCGGTGCTGGAAGGTTAAGAGGAGTGCTTAGCGCAAGCGAAGGTGCAAATTTAAGCCCCAGTAAACGGCGGCCGTAACTATAACGGTCCTAAGGTAGCGAAATTCCTTGTCAGGTAAGTTCTGACCCGCACGAAAGGCGTAACGATTTGAGCGCTGTCTCGACAACACACCCGGTGAAATTGTAGTACTCGTGAAGATGCGAGTTACCCGCGACAGGACGGAAAGACCCCGTAGAGCTTTACTGCAATCTGGCATTGAGTTTTGATAGTAGACGTACAGGATAGGTGGGAGGCTAAGAATTTGGGACGCCAGTTTCGAAGGAGCCATCCTTGGGATACCACCCTTGTACTATTGGAATTCTAACGAGTGGCCGTAATCCGGTCATCGGACAGTGTCAGACGGGCAGTTTGACTGGGGCGGTCGCCTCCTAAAAAGTATCGGAGGCGCCCAAAGTTACCTTCAGGATGGTTGGAAACCATCTCTCAGAGTGCAAAGGCAAAAAGGTGATTGACTGCGAGAGAGACATCTCGAGCAGAGACGAAAGTCGGGCTTAGTGATCCGGTGGTTCCGAGTGGAAGGGCCATCGCTCAACGGATAAAAGCTACCTCGGGGATAACAGGCTTATCTCCCCCAAGAGTCCACATCGACGGGGAGGTTTGGCACCTCGATGTCGGCTCGTCTCATCCTGGGGCTGAAGCAGGTCCCAAGGGTTGGGCTGTTCGCCCATTAAAGAGGCACGCGAGCTGGGTTCAGAACGTCGTGAGACAGTTCGGTCCCTATCCGTCGTGGGCGTCAGATATTTGAGAAGAGCTATTCCTAGTACGAGAGGACCGGAATGGACAAACCACTGGTGCACCAGTTGTTCCGCCAGGAGCATAGCTGGGTAGCTAAGTTTGGAAAGGATAAGTGCTGAAGGCATCTAAGCACGAAGCCCCCTTCAAGATAAGATATCTCACCAGAAATGGTTAAGGTCCCTGGTAGACGACCAGGTAGATAGGCTGGATGTGGAAGTATGGCAACATATGGAGCTGACCAGTACTAATCGACCGAGGTCTTGATCCAATATTTATACACTGTGCTGTTTCGAGTGATCGATTTGTCCGATTTTTGATAAAAAATCGCATTGATTAAAAAATACCATCCACTTAAAAGCAATCATTACAAAGACAATTGAATATAGAGCAAATAGGAACAAGGAACACCAACTCTTTCAAAAATCTCTTATGAAGATGTAGAAGATTTCTGAAAGAATTGATGGACAATTTAGCCGGATCAACCGCTGACACTCCTTCAAACCTATTTGTTTTTAGCAAAACAAAGCTAAATAAGTCTCGCGACGATGGCGGAAGGGCCACACCTGTTCCCATACCGAACACAGAAGTAAAGTCTTCCAGCGCCGAAAGTACTTGGTGGGTAACTGCCTGGGAGGATAGGACGTTGCGGGACTTTTAATTTTTTGCGCGAAACAACGAGCCATGCGGCAAAAAATATAAAAGATATGAAAAATCAAGGTTACTTGGATTTTTTATATCTTTTATATTTTTTTAGGAAGAAGCCATCTGGCGACTGACGCGACTGAGGCGCAGCGCAGCGGAGACGAAGTGTCGCATGAGCGAGTATAATGACAGTAATGTTAGCAAAGAAAAGGTGCAAAAAAGAACGCAGTTGACGAGGGTGTATCCGATAAGGATTAAACAAACCCGAAGAAACTACGATCATTGATCAACGAAATGGTTAAATTGGAAACGTACATTCTCCTGAATGATTAACGAACAACACATGAGTGTTTATAATTATTTTAAAGGAGAATTTTTTATGCCCAAAACAAAATTTCAAGAAGTGATTTTTACCCTAATGATGGTAGCAGTTATGGTTTACGTAATGATTTGTTTTAATATTTCATTGCAAATTGGAAAATTGACGAATCAAGTATTTTTATTGGCATTTCATGAGATGCTGATTATGGGGCCCATTGCATTTTTAGTTGAAACTCTAGTTGTTGATAAATTAGCCCATATACTTGCGTTTAAAATTGTGAGACCGAATGATCGTCCGATTTTTATTCTTTTGGCTATCTCCAGTATGATTGTATGTTTGATGGCTCCAATTATGAGCTTTTTTGCAACCCTTTTATATAAAAATGCCGGTACTGAATTTATCGCAGTTTGGCTTCAAACCACAACAATCAATTTTGCTATGGCATTATTACTGCAAATATTCATTGTCGGACCATTAGTGAGATATTTTTTTAGTGCTGTTTTTAAAAAGTCACTGAGGTTACAATAACCGGAATGGCTTTCAGTTCGTGACGGATTTCAATGGTCATAAGATAAAAAAATGCTAACGAATCAGCAACTTAGATGGGGACTGATCCAGTAGCATTTTTTTAGCATTATGATTAGTTAGTTTTAATTAATGTCAATAAATGGTTGAGTTGTCGATCCTGGCGCGGCAGAACCGGCAGGAACAATTTCAATTTCAATCGCTTCGAGACGATAACCAAAACCAGCAGTTCCGGAATATTCGCCATCTTTGGCCCAATCCATCCAGCCAATATTTTGGGCATGAACGCGATAATAAACCTCATATGCGCTAGCATCAGAGCCAGTCAAATGAATCCGAATCGCTTCTAGTCGTAGGCTCTCTCCCGAGGTACCGCTGAGATCACCATCATGTTGCGAGGGCTGCCAACCAATGTTTTGAACATGTGTCTGATATTCAATCCCGAGATCATTGGCGGCGGGATCAAGTTTAATTTCGATCGCTTCTAATCGCAGCCCTTGTCCCGAGGTACCACTGACATCACCATTATATCGCCAGGGTTGCCAACCGGTATTTTGGATATGGGTTCGGTATAAACAGTCAACCGTTGATGGGGTAGTAGTCGTAACAGTAACCGTACAAGTAGCAGTTATGGAACCAACCTTGGCGGTTATGGTAGTTATTCCTTCATTGAGTGAAGTAACCGTTCCATTACTATCAACGATGGCAACATTAGGATCAGCGGAACTCCACGTAACGGTTTTAATAGCAGTTGTATCAGTAGGGATATAGGATATCGTTAGTTGTTCACTTGAATTTGGTGTTAATGACAAGGTCGATTTGTTTAATGAAATGGCTGTTAATGGGATCTCCGAAGATTCTTCCTGCAAGGCTTGATCTAATTGGATTAACCCATAGCCAGAATAATTATCTTTTCCCGATGGGCCTAAATCAAGGGCCGTATTTTTTAAAATTGTTTCGACTTTATCAGCGCTCAAACTGGGGTTGGCGGCCAATAAGACGGCGCAGGCACCAGCCACAATTGGAGATGAAAATGAGGTACCATCAATAAATTCATAACCGCCAGTTTTGGAGGTCGTGTAGATTGCTTCACCCGGTGCGGCCAAATCTACCAGGTCATTATATTGAGAAAACGATGATACTTGATTGCGGCTGTTTGTCGCGGCGACTGAAATGACCTTATCATAGGAGGCCGGGTAAGAATATTGACCGGCATATTTTCGTTCGTCGCCTTCGTTACCGGATGAAGCAACGAGAATCTTTCCTTTAATACTGGCATATTCAAGAGCACTTTGTTCAGTGCTGGATTTTTCGTAACCGCCATAACTCATATTGATAACATCGACATCGGGACGATCTGCACAGGCAAGTAGTGCGGCACAAATGGTACTGTCGTCATAATATTCAGAGCCAATACAATAAGAGGCAATTTTGACATTCGCCGTTCCGGTGACACCAGCAATACCAAGGTTATTATTAGCAATTGCCGATATGCAGCCGCTAACACAGGTACCATGGCCATCATGGTCGACGATATGCGTACTTTGGGTTAGATAGTCATAACCGTCGACTAAACGTCCTTGTAGATCCGGATGGTTAGCATTTACACCGGTATCCAAAACGGCTACCACGACCGGATCAGAATTGGCAACTTGAGCCCAGGTTTCATCAGTTCCGATGCCTGTAAATTGCCAGGCATAACCGTTTTGAATATAAGGATCATTTGTTAATGCCGTTTTTCTGACAATTTTGTTTTTATCAGCAGCCATAACGTTGGGGTTTTCATTAAGCGTTTTTATAAATGAATGCATATCGATGTTAGGATCTAATTCAAGGACATCAACACGATCCGAAACATTTTTGCCACCGATAATTTCATCAGTGGTAAGATTTAAGCTCTGAATATTCATTGAATTAGCCGTTTGATAAATGACAACAACTTGGTTATTTACATTGGTAGTATCGTTTAGCGTTGGCAGTTCCGTTATGGTATTGATTTTCATTGTGGCTCCCGGATTCACATTTTCAGCAATTACGCCAATCGGCCACAAAGCAGCCAAGATAAAGGTGATAATGATTAAAAAAACTTTTTTTATAAATTTTTTCGACATGGCTTTCTCCTTGAAAATTAATATCAGTTGTAATTAAGAAATGATAGCAAGGCGAGGATGATATCTCTAAAATCTTAAATTGTTTTCCAAATTTCCTTTTGGTAATCGAGAACCGCCCGATCACTGGAAAATCGACCCGAATATGCGACGTTGTGAAGGGCCATATTAAACCATTTAGTTCTGTCTTGAAAGATTGAATTGATGCGTTTTTGAGCACCAAGATAAGAGTCAAAATCTTTTAGAATAAAATAAGTGTCATTATATAAAAGCAGTGAATCATAGATGCTTTGGAAATTACCGAGATGTCCGAAGGTGCCATCAATGAGTTGGTGCATAATTCTTTGAATATGTTCATTGTTTTCATAAACTTCAATTGAACTGTAGCCGCCCTGTTTTTCATAATGTGTTACTTCATCAGATGACAATCCAAAAGTTATAATGTTGTCTTTTCCGACGGCATCATAAATTTCGATATTGGCTCCATCCATCGTACCGAGGGTAATTGCCCCATTCATCATAAATTTCATATTGCTGGTGCCAGAAGCTTCTTTACCGGCGGTTGAAATTTGCTCGGAAATATTGGCGGCGGGATAGATGATTTCACCAAGCGAGACATTAAAATTGGCCAAAAAAACGACTTTAATGAGATCATGGATAGCGGGATCATTATTGACAAGCTCAGCGATGGCATTAATCAGTTTGATAATTTCCTTGGCAAAATAATATCCCGGCGCGGCTTTCCCGGCAAAAATGAAGGTTCGCGGAATAAATGCCTGATTAGGATTTGCTTTTAAACAATTATATAGGTGAAGCACATGCAGGGCATTTAAAAGTTGTCGTTTATATTCGTGAATACGTTTAACTTGAATATCAAAAATAGATTCCGGGTTAACGATGATCTGGTTTTGTTGTTTAATATAATGGGATAAACGAATTTTATTATCAAGTTTGATCTGGCAAAATCGTTGGGCAAAGGCGAGATCATTTTTAAAACGCATAAGATGTTCAAGATCATACAGATTAGTGATCCATTTGGTACCGATCGATTCGATAATTAAATCCCGGAGGCCGGTATTGCAGTTAACCAGAAACCGACGTGGCGTTACGCCGTTAGTTATCGAGTGAAAGCGTTCGGGAAATAATTTATAATAACCATTAAAGGTTTCTTCTTTCAATATTTTAGTATGGAGTTCGGCGACTCCGTTAACCGAATGACTGCACACGATCGCTAAATTGGCCATATTGATTTGGCTATCCTGGATGATTGATAAAGCGCTGATTTGCAATTCGTTTAGTCCTGCTTTTAGGCGCAACGATTCTTCAAATTGACGATTGATTTCTTCAATGATCATATAAATTCGGGGAATTAAAAATTTCATCATTTCTACCGGCCATTTTTCAAGTGCCTCAGGAAGGATCGTATGATTGGTAAAGCTGAGCGAGTTGGTGGTTATTTTCCAGGCATCGTTCCAGCTTAAACCTTCATCATCCATTAAAATGCGCATCATTTCCGGACCGCATAAAGCCGGATGGGTATCATTGATATGAATACAAATTTTTTCTGAGAAATCATCGAGACAGTTCTGATTGAATCGTTTAAACCGTGTGATGATTCGTTTTAATCCAGCGCAAACAAAAAAGTATTCCTGCTTGAGTCGCAGTAATTTACCGCCGGCTTCATTATCGTTAGGGTACAAAATTTGCGTTATTGACTCAGCCTCGGATTTATGACGAACGGCATCGATAAACTGACCTTTATTAAAACTGAGCAAATCAAATTCTTCAAGTGGTTCGGCACTCCAAAGTCGTAAGGAATTAACCGTGGAATTATGATATCCTTTTACCGGAAGGTCATAAGGAACCGCTAAAATTGGTTCGTAATTTTCATAAACAAAGGTGAGGACCCCGTTAACTTTTTCATAATGGATATCGCCATAAAATTTGACAATGACCGATTCATTGGGTTTTCTGATTTCAAAGGGATAACCGTTTCGCAACCAGTTATCCGAAACTTCGACTTGTTCGCCATTGATAATTTTTTGTTCAAAAAGACCATGTTTATAATGGATGCCATTGCCATGAAAAGGCAAGCCAAGCGTTGCCGCTGACTCTAAGAAGCAGGCCATTAAGCGGCCAAGACCACCGTTTCCTAAACCGGGATCGGTCTCCTGATCAAGAATGGTTTGATAATCAAGACCCAATTCATGCATCGCTATTTTGACAGTTTCTTCCCAATTCAGACTGTTGACGTAAGATTTTAGAAGTCGGCCGGTTAAAAATTCGATCGAAAATAAATAAACCCGTTTGTGAGGGATTGCGTCATATTGGGCACTGGTTTTTGCCCATTGCGTCGCGACTTTTTGCATAACAATTTCGACTAAAGCCTGATATTGGTTATGTCGCGATGAGAGCGCAAGATATTCACCGGAAACTTCTTCAATTTTTTTTATGTAGGCAGATTTAAAATCTTCAATTTCTTTAAGTTGTGTTGATGATTTCATGGTTGTTCCTTTCATTTTTAGTGAACGTTTCAGAATTACTGATTAATGTCAGTGAGATTAGATCAGGATTATAATAATAACTGATTGTAAATATAATTACCCGATATAATCGGAATCAAACATTAAAAAAGATTGCCGATTAGGGCAATCTTTTTTAATAAACTAAAACGATTTGTCGGGCGTTGGAGAGATCAGAATGATAGCAGAAGATAAAGGCGGAATAACAATTGGATCTAAGGCGACGGTTTCTCCGGAGAGCAGATTTAAACCGGTACAGTTGTTGAAATCGTGGTGTTTAAATAAGTGTACCGCTTTCGAATTTCGGTTAAAGAGGCAAAGACAAAGCGCATCATCGTTACGGCGTTCAAAAACAAAAAGATCGTCACTGGCTTCATAAGGTTTCCAGGAGCCGTTTTGAAAAACTGGATGATCGTTTCGCAGTTGGGTAATCAGACGATACCACTTAAGCAGATCAAGATCCTCATTACCCCAAGGATAGGTGCGGCGGTTGAAGGGATCTTCAAAACCCTGAACCCCCACTTCGTCGCCATAATAGATACAGGGAACGCCAGGGAAGGTAAATTGGATCAGACTAAGCAGTTTAAGGCGTTTGACGGCAAGGGCGTAATGTTCATCATCAAGGCGGTAGCTCAAATCGGCCCGGTTTCTTAAAAATTTGAAGGCTTCACTTAACACATTAAGAATCCGTCGCCGGTCATGGCTGCCAATCAGATTCATATTGCCCATAAACTGATCTTTGGGATAGTTTTCGGATAAGGACATCATGATACGTATAGTGGCAGCAGAACTTTTTTCACCAATAACAAAATCAATGAAGGTATCTCGAAACGGATAGTTCATGACGGCATCTAATTCGTAACCGGAAAAATAAGTTCGCAATTCATTGTAGGCAACTTTTCGCGAGGCATCTTCCCAGACTTCGCCAATCAGCACACTGTCAGAATCTTCTTCAAGCATGGCCGTTTTTAAACCTTTAATAAAAGGGTCCGGCAGTTCATCAGCAACATCTAAACGCCAGCCCGAAGCACCGGCTTTCATCCAATGTCGGATGACACTGTCTTTGTTTTTGAAAATAAAAGACTGAAAATCAGGATGCATTTCATCGGTATTGGGCATTGAGTCGACGCCCCACCAACAGGCATACGTTTTGGGGTAATCGGTAAAGGTATACCAGGAATAGTAAGGGGAATCTTTAGATTGACAAGCACCTGTTTCAGGATAGTTTCCATATTTATTAAAATAAAGACTATCGTCACCAGTGTGGCTAAAAACGCCATCGAGAATAATTGCGATCCCGCGTTCTTTACAGGCATTGGCGAGGGTTTCAAAGCTTTCCTGGGTTCCTAAAACCGGATCGATTGTCATATAATCACCGGTATCATAACGATGGTTGCTCTGCGATTTGAAAATGGGATTCAGATAAAGAATGGTGACATTCAAACTTTTTAAATAATCCAATTTTTCGGTGATTCCGGTAAGCGTTCCACCGAAAAAGTCCCAATATTTAATACTATTATCTTTTTCTCTAAAGTAATGAGGCGTATCGTTCCAATTAGGATGTAAAATGGCATTTTCATGGAAATTGTCAAGACTAAAATCAGAACCGCGATTGAAACGATCGGGAAAGATCTGGTACATAATGCCGTTGGTATACCAGGCGGGTGTTTTTCTTTCGGGATTATAAACGGTTATTTGATAGGACGGTGGTTTGGTTTCATAGATTTTGCCTTCGCCACCAAGGAGGTCGCCTTGGGTTCCATAAGCATAAGTGCGGCCGTTGGCTTCGAAACTAAAATCGTACCAGAAAAGGCCGGGAACTCCCGGCAAAGTGATGTTAAATTCCCAGAAATTTGCTTCTTCCGATTTGATCGGCGAGTAAAAAGTTTCCTGATCATTAAAATAAGCGTGAAGTTTTAATTTTTCGATTTCTGAGGCTTCGACGCGTAAAGTGACCTTACTATTTAATGGTACGGCTCCAAAGGGTTGACGGAATTCGGGTTTCCAGGAATGATGAAGAAAGTTCATAATTTATTCACTCCATTAATTTATTATAATAAGAAAGATAAATATCGGCCGATTGTTTCCAGTCAAAATGGCTGGTATAAGCATTGTTCACCAATTCGTTAAAAAGTATTGGTGAATTATGATAAAGCGATACCGCATGTTGGATGGTAAAAAGCATATCGTGGGCATTATAGGTAGCAAAGCTAAAACCATTGCCTTTTTTTGTTTCGGGATTAAAATAGCTGACCGTATCTTTAAGACCACCCGTTTCGCGGACAATCGGAACGGCTCCATAACGCATGGCAATCATTTGGGAAATACCGCAAGGTTCAAATTTTGAGGGCATCAGGAAAAAATCACTGGCAGCATAAATCTTTCGGGATAATGCCTCGTCAAAATCGATAATGGTGATCATTTTGTTGGGATAATTGTAGGCGACGCTGCGAAACAGCTCTTCATAAGCAAAATCACCAGTTCCCAGGATAATCAGTTGCAACTCCTGTTGTAATATTTCATGAATGACATTGGCGACAAGATCAAGTCCTTTTTGTTCAACCAACCGCGTAATCATCGAAACGATTGGGATATCACTGCGAACCGGAAGCGCTAAGTATTCTTGTAACGCTTTTTTGTTGTCAGCTTTTTTTATTCCCGGATCGTAGGGGACAAATAAGGCTGGGTCTGTTTGAGGATCATAAACAGATTCATCGATGCCGTTGATAATCCCAACGACCTGGTGATCAAGCTGGCGGATGACCCCATCTAACGCTTCACCATAATAGGGATCTTTGAGTTCTTTTGCGTAGGTGGGACTGACTGTGGTGATCAGGTCAGAGGCATAAAGAGCACCCTTCATGAGGTTGATTTGGCCATAAAATTCCAGGTCGGAAGGTAAAAAGCCGAGATGGAGGTAATGACTGATATCGTGAAAACCGTAAACCCCCTGATATTTGATATTGTGGATGGTAAAAACAGTTTTGGTTTCCGGATAGGACATCCGATATTGATGTTTGAGCAAATAGGGGATCGCCGCTGTTTGCCAATCATTGCAATGAATAATATCCGGTTTAAAATCAAGTAATGGTAGAGAATCAAGGACAGCGCGGCAAAAAAAGCAGAAACGTTCGCCATCATCGTAATAACCGTAAAGAGAAGGACGTTTAAAAAAAGCTTCGTTGTCAATAAAATAAAAAGTAACGCCCTCATATTCGCAGGTCAAAAGTCCGCAATAATGTAGGGTATCTGACATCCAAATCTGAAAATGATGGAGTGGTTTAATTTCTTGGCGTAATTTTTCAGGGATGGTGCTGTAAAAGGGGATGATAACCCGGGCATCAACATTTTCCGGAAATGATTTTGGCAGAGCACCAAGCACATCTCCCAATCCACCACTTTTTGCAAAAGGGTAAGCTTCCGAAGCGACAAATAGGACGTTTAACATTTAAATTACCGTGCCTTTCTTTAAAACAATGGGAGCATGGGGTTTCCCGACTAAAGTTGTATGGTCGCTGATTTTGGTATCTTTGTCCATGACAACATAATTCAGGCTGACATTTCTCCCGATTTCACACCGTTGCATGATAATACTGTTTTGGATATAGGAACCAATATTCATTTGAGTATCTCTGAAAATAATACTGTGGTGGACAGTGCCATCGATGGTGCAACCACTCCCAACGATCGAATTGGATACTTGAGAGGGGTCGTAATAAAGGGTGGGATGGTTGTCTTTAATTTTGGTATGAATAGAATTCTTACCAAGAAATAGTTCTTGCATGATATCAAATTCAAGCAAGTCCATGTTGGCTTTCATATAATTTTCCAGGCAATTTACGCGTTTAATGTAGCCGATATGTTGAGCTCCGAAGATTCGGAGGGTGTCGAGATTATATTTGATCATATCGATTAAATCCCAATCACCGGTACGCTCGCTGAGATCCATTAACTCGACTAAAATCGACTTTTTAATAAAAAACATTTCGGCGAAAAAATGGCTAGTAGTGCGTTCGCGTTTATAGTAAAGACCACTGACCCGATTTTTAGTAAAATCCAGGTAGAGATCGTTATCTCTAAGGTTATAAAGGGGTTCGTCTTTTTTAAAAATAAGGGTGATATCACTGTCATTTTTCAGATGAAGGTCATAGGCATTTTTAAAATCATAAGAAGTTACCAGATTGGGGGTAGCAATCAGGACATGTTCGGCAAGGGTATTTTCTAAAAAACCGCGATTATTTAGAAGATTACGCAGATTGACTTTAATCAGGCGGCCAATATTGTAGTTGTTGGACCCGGATAGAATCGAAAGATCCTGGGTTTTGCGGCTTAACGACCATTCTTTGCCGGTACCAAGATGATCAACAAGGGAACTGTATTTATGGGAACCAATTACCCCGATATGTGATAAACCGGAATTAACCATATTGGAAAGGGTAAAATCGATGAGACGGTAACGGCCTCCAAAAGGCAGGGTGCTCAGGCTGCGATGCTGGAGAAAAGCCTTTAAAGAGTCATCTTCTCCATCGATATTTAAGATAAGACCTACAGCGTTTTTCATTTCTATTGACTCCTTTCAGCTATTGATGACATGTATTTCAGGCGTTGTAATGGTATTATCGGTAATATAGCGGGCATCACTTTTAATTCTGGCGCGAGCGCCAACGATACAGTTCTCTAAAATTGCACCGTCTTCGATAATCGCGCCAGTATGAACGACGACATTTTTTAAGCTCGTTTTTTTATGAATGACCACATCGTGGGAGAGGATCGAATGTTCGACCTTGCCAAAAATAATGCAGCCATCACAAATCAGGCTGTTGCTGATTTTGGCCTGTGGTCCGATAAACTGAGGATGCCGGCTAGTATTATTGGAAAAGATGCGAAAGTCGCGATTGCTGATATCAAAATCGCAATTGGAATCTAAAAGGTCCATATTGGCATCATAATAACTTTGGACTGTGCCGACATCACGCCAATAACCTGAATAAGGATACGCATAAATTCGCTTATTATCTTTGTGAAGCATGGGAATGACATTGTTGCCAAAGTCATGTTCCGATTCGCGATCCCCAGCATCGACTAATAACGCCTGTTTTAATTCTCGCCAGGTAAAAATGTAAATTCCCATCGAAGCTTTATTGCTTTTAGGGTGTTCCGGTTTTTCCTGAAATTCTTTAATACAGTTGTCAGCATCGGTATTAACAATGCCGAAGCGATGGGCATCTTCCCAGGGAACATCCATAACAGCAATGCTGAGATCAGCTTTTTTCTTTTTATGAAAAGCCAGCATCTTGGAATAATCCATTTTATAAATATGATCTCCAGAGAGAATCAGGACATATTCGGGGTTGAAGCGATCAATGAAGTCAAGGTTCTGATAAATGGCATCGGCAGTTCCGGAATACCATTTACCGCCTTTTTGGCCCATGTAAGGGGGCAGAATATGGACGCCTCCCTGGATTTGGTCAAGCGCCCAGGCGGAGCCATCACCGATATAATTATTTAAGATATAGGGCCGATATTGGGTCAGGACACCGACAATGTCGATATCCGAATTCATACAATTGCTGAGGGGAAAATCAATGATTCGATATTTCCCACCAAATAAAACTGCCGGTTTGGCATTGTTAAACGTTAACGAACCTAAACGGCTACCCTGGCCTCCAGCCAGGAGCATTGCGACACATTCAGTATTCATGATAAGGCCTCCTTAGATGATTTTCCAGATTTCTTGCTGATAGTCTTTGATTGAACGATCACTTGAAAAAATACCGGAATTGGCGACGTTGCTAATTGACATTTTGGTCCAAACAGTCTGGTTACGGAAAAGTTGATCGACGCGATTTTGGGCATCGGTATAAGCGTTAAAGTCTTTAAGAACAAAATAACCATCGTTATATAACAGCAGTGAATCATAAATTGATTGGAAATTGAGCCCAAAACCAAGTGTGCCATCGACGAGTTGGGCAAGGATCTGCTGAATTCGGGGGTCCTGTTCAAAAATATCAACGGATCGATAACCGCCATGTTGCTGATAATTGTACACTTCATCCGCAGACAAACCAAAGGTAATAATATTACTGGGGCCAACGGCCTCGAGAATTTCAATATTGGCGCCATCCATGGTGCCGAGGGTGATGGCGCCATTCATCATAAACTTCATATTTCCGGTGCCGGAAGCTTCTTTTCCGGCCGTTGAGATTTGTTCGGAAATATTGGCGGCCGGATAAATGATCTCTGCCAGGGAGACATTAAAATTGGCCAGAAAAACGACTTTCAATTTATCGTGCAGACTGACATCATTGTTTACTAACTCGGCAATAGCGGTAATCAGTTTAATTACTTCCTTGGCATAATAATAACCAGGGGCGGCTTTTCCGGCAAAAATAAAGGTGCGCGGAGCCATTTCCAGATTGGGATTTTCTTTTAGGCGATTATACAGATAAAGAACATGAAGAGCGTTCAATAACTGTCGTTTATATTCGTGGATTCGTTTGACCTGGATGTCAAAAATAGAGTTGGGATCGACGGTAACGCCATTATGATTGGCCATATAATCAGCAAGCCGTAGTTTATTTGATAATTTGACGGCATTGTATTGGTCATAAAAAACAGGATCATTGATATATTTTAATAACTTTTTAAGATCAAACAGGTTGCGATGCCAAGTGGTGCCAATTGATTCATCGATCAGATCTCTTAGCTTCGGGTTACTGTTCATCAGAAAACGCCGGGGCGAAACACCGTTGGTTACGGAATGGAATCGTTCGGGGTAGACTTGATAATAACCGTTGAAAGTTTCCTCCCGGAGAATTTTACTGTGCAGGGCCGCGACACCATTGATGGAATGACTGGAAACGATCGATAGACTGGCCATATGAACATAGTTATTCCGAATGATCGATAATGATTGATTACGCTCAGCGTCATGGGGATATTTTGTGTTTAATTCCAACAGGAAACGGCGATTGATTTCTTCAATAATCATATAAATTCGCGGCAGCAAATCGTTCATCATATCAACCGGCCATTTTTCGAGTGCTTCGGGTAAAACGGTGTGGTTTGTAAAACTGAGTGCTGCCACGGTGATTTTCCAGGCGTCATCCCAGCCTAAACCCTCTTCATCCATGAGTACCCGCATCAGTTCCGGACCACATAAAGCCGGATGGGTATCATTAATATGAATACAGATCTTATCGCTGAAACCGTCCATTGAGTTTTCATTGGAGCGTTTAAAATCGGTGATGATTCGTTTAAGGCCAGCGCAAACAAAAAAGTATTCTTGTTTGAGGCGTAGCAGTTTACCGTCAAAACCATTATCGTTGGGATAGAGAATTTGACTGATTGCCTCCGCTTCGGACTTGTGACGGACGGCATTTAAAAAATGGCCCTGATTAAAAGTGGGAAGATCAAAGGCTTCCAATGGTTCAGCACTCCACAGCCGTAAAGAGTTAACGGTTTCGTTGTGATAACCTTTGACTGGAATATCATAAGGAATCGCCATAATAGGTTCATAGTTTTCATGAACAAAGGTTAAATTACCGTTGATATTCTGCGCGTGAATTTGGCCATAATATTTTACAATCACCGATTTATCAGGATTGCGGATTTCAAAAGGGTATCCGTTTTTGAGCCAATTATCGGCGACTTCAATCTGTTCACCGTTGATAATCCGTTGTTCAAATAGGCCGTACTTATAGCGGATGCCATTTCCGTGAGCAGGCATCCCCATGGCTGAAGAGGAATCCAGATAACAGGCCATCAAACGACCAAGGCCGCCATTTCCTAAACCCGGGTCTGATTCCTGCGCAAGGATTGCTTCGTAATCCAGACCCATTTCTTCGGAACACTCCCGGACAATATCCTCAATGCCTAAGCTAACAAGGTAAGATTTCATCAGCCGACCAATCAGAAATTCAATCGAAAAAAAGTAGACTTGTTTGGATTCGTTTTTATTATACAGACTATTGGTTTTAGCCCATTGTGAAGAGACCTCTTCCATTATCATTTCAGCCAAAGCCTGATATTGTTTAAGCAATGAGGCATCAGCTAAACAATTACCAGAAACCTCTTCGATTTTTTTCGTATAGGTGGCTTTGTATTCATCTTTACGTTTTTGTCTATCTGAAGAATTCATAGTAGTTCCTTTCAAAAAAAGATAGTTTAGATATTTGCAAAAAGAACATCAGGGTTCATTTCGCAAAATCAGTTAGGCAAGGTGTATAAACGTCGTTGTTACAAAAGATCGGCGCGCGTTATTTTTTAGTTTTTTTCGTTGGCTTAGTTTTATTTTTAGCGCTTGATCGCGGAACCACGCCTTTAAGGACAATCATCGATGACGGCGGAAGATTAATCGAAATGGAGTAATCTTGACCGTGGAGCGGTGTAGCTTGCGATTTCACGGTTTTTTTCATTTTAAAACCAGTGCCGCCATAGATGGTTTCATCGGAATTAAAAGCCAGTCGGTAGTTACCTTCACGCGGAACTCCGACGCAATAATCCGTATAGTTGAGGGGACAAAAGTTGATCACAATGATGAGGGTATCGTTGGGATCAGGGCTCATTCGTTTAAAAATAAGAATGCTTTGTTCACTGTTGTTTGGTTCCAGCCATTGAAAGCCGTCCCAGCTATGGTCAAAAGTCCAGAGGGCTTTTTCTTTTAAATAGAACTTGTTGAGGTCTTTGATAAAGGTCTGCATTTGACGGTGCTTTTCATAATCCAACAGAAACCACTCCAGTGATTCGTTTTCACGCCATTCTAAAAATGGGGCAAATTCGTTGCCCATAAAGGAAAGCTTTTTACCAGGGTGGGTCATTAAATAGCCAAATAAGAGGCGAAACTGATCAAACTTCATAGTATAATCGCCGAACATTTTGTCAACAATGCTCAGTTTACCGTGCACCACCTCGTCATGCGACAAGGGGAGGATGAAGTTTTCATTAAACGCATAAGCCATTGAAAAGGTTAATAAGTTATGGAATCGATTCCGGAAAAAGGGATCGGTTTTCATATAATCAAGGGTATCATGCATCCAGCCCATATCCCATTTCAGATTAAAACCCAGGCCGCCTTTATCGACTGGCCAGGTGACCATCGGATAGGAGGTGGAATCTTCGGCAGACATAATCGCATAAGGAAAGTCTCTGAAAATGATGGTATTCAGTTCTCGAAAGAAAGCCAAGGCTTCAAGACGATCGGTTCCTCCTTGGACATTTCGAAAGGGGCAACCATCGAGTCCATGGTTTAATTCAATCATACTGGCAACACCATCAATGCGTAAACCATCAATATGATAATAGTCGAACCAGAAATGGGCATTGGAGATCAGAAAATCCAATACTTCCGGTTTACCGTAATCAAAAACCATCGTCCCCCATTGCTGGTGTTCTGAAAATTCATACTGATTGGTTCCGTCAAAATGACGGAGCCCCGGGTCGTCTTTGCAGAAATGGCCGGGAACCCAGTCGAGAATGACTCCGATGCCAGCCTGGTGGCAGCAATCAATGAAATACATCAGCCCTTGCGGTTGACCATACCGGCTGGTGGCGGCAAAATATCCAGTGAGCTGGTAACCCCAGGAACCATCAAAGGGATGTTCCATAATTGGCATAAGTTCAATATGGGTATAATGCATTTCGACCAGATAGGGAACCAACTGTTCGGCCAGTTCATGGTAAGTTAAATAGTTGCCTTGATCATTACGTTTCCAGCTGCCAAGATGGACCTCATAAATGTTAATCGGTTTTTGGAGCCAATTTGATGCATTTCTTTTTTGACACCAGGTTTCATCCTGCCAGTTATAATCATTCAGATCCCAGATAATCGAAGCGGTTTTCGGTTTGACCTCACTGTAAAAACCATAAGGATCAGCTTTATAGGCCAGTTTGCCATCGTATTGACGCACTGCATATTTGTAAAGCAGGCCGCTGGTAAGGTTGGGAATGTCAAGTTCCCAAACACCATGGTTATCAGGAATTAAATCCATGGGATGCGTGTTGATATCCCAATTATTAAAATCACCTACAACAGCAACATTTTGGGCATTAGGAGCCCAAACTCGAAAGGTAACCCCTTTTTCATGGCAGTGGGCACCAAAGTAATGGTAGCTGAGATAACGTTTGTTAGGCGTTAAATCGGCGTGGATAGCGACTTTATTCATGAGTGCTTATGTGTCCTTTCAATCGAATTAGAAAACATCAAATTTTGTCCATTTGATGGTAATATTTTATCACAATACCGTAATTTTGATAGGACATCTTTTTAAACTAAGTAAATTCTTTTTAACAATTACATGCAAAGTGTAACGCAATTATTATAAATCAGAAACTTTTGTTTTTATATAGCGACCAGTATAAGTTTATTTTACCGCCCAGGTTTAGAATGACACAAATAAAATAGATTGCCACTAACAAAGCAAAAAGCCCGCCGAGATTTCCGTATAGGGTGCTATATTTATTAGAATGGTTAATAAACCAGGTGAAAATCCGAAAAGCCACATTAAGTCCCAGCGTGGCAAAAATGGCACCGGGAAGGCCGTCTGAAAATTTTAAAGGCTGGGCCGGGGCCATCACATAAATCATGTTAAAAATAAAGGTTGAGACAACCAGGGCGAAAATAACGGCAAAAAGACTAAGTAAAGGATAATAATAATTATATAGCCCAATTTTTTCAAAAATAACAGCACCAAGATCAGCACTGAAAATATAAGCAACGGCAATTAGCAGAATCGCCAGCGCAAAAAGAATGGTGAATAAAAATGAAAACAACCAAATTTGATAGATTTTTCGAGTTTCTTCTTTACCATAGGTTTGGTTGAGGCCAACCATGGTGGCGCGGGCCGCTAAAGTTGAAAATAGAAAACTAACTAAAATCAGACTAAAATTGGAATTGGTCGTTTGACTGGTGATGGTGTTGAGCAAGCCGGTTACATAATCGTAAGATAGGTTTGGCAAAAAAACGTTCAAAATTTCATACAGATAATTCTCAAACGGTTTGACAATATTGCCAACAAAGGAGATCAAAAAAAGTAAAAAGGGAAAAAAAGCTAACAACAAATAAAAAGACATTTGGGTGCAAATTCCCGAGAAGTCGGTTTCTTCAAAATCATCCATCAGAAAAAAAATCAGTTTAATCAGTTTTAAATTTAAAATCCGCTCAATCATTTTGTTTAGACCTTTCTTTTAAGGCAGCGCTTTGGCTGGCATAAAGATTAACCACACCACCCAGCGTCAGCGTGAAACAAATAATATAAACCAGTATAAACAAAGAAAACGGCCCTTGCAGATTAAAGAAAAAGGTGCTGAAATCAATCGCGGAGTTGGCAAAAAGGGCATAAAGAGCAATAATACCAAGCCAGCCGAGACTGACAAAAAAGCCCCCCGGTAAGGCTTCAAAAAAGCCCAGATGGCGCTTGGGAGCAAACATATAGATCAGCGTAAAAATCAGGGTGGGAACGATAATAATATAGATTAAACTAAATAAATCAATAAAAAGTGTAAATAAATTAGAAAGATTCAGCGTTGTAAAAATAAAAGCAAGTAGTTTCTGACCAAAAAGATAGAAAAAAAGAGTAAAAAGAATGATCAGCAGAAACAACACCAGATAAAGAATCGATTGAAGCCAAAGGGCAACGGTACCACGGGTTTCTTCCTGGCCAAAGATCCGATTAAGTGATTTAATCAGGGAGTGCATGGCAGAAACGGAGATATATAAAGTGAAAAAACCGATCATCAGATTAGTTCCGGAAGAAAACGTTAAGGTGCTGGCGTTTTCCATGGCAAATTGAACATAGTTCATAATTGATTTTGGTAAAATCGCGGTCAGTACCATCACCAGGGTTTGGTCGATGCCAATTGAAAACCAATTGATAAAATTATAGAGCAGCATCAAAAAAGGAATAAAAGCCGACAGCGTACGATAGGACATCTGGGCGGAAAGATTGATGATATTATTTTTTTTCCCTTGAACAAATAAAAAGCGGCTGAAGCATTTTAAAAAATTCATCGTACCCTCCAAATCCACTTAAAACGATTAAACTTAATGAACCTCAGTATAACATAGTTTTTAATCAATTTGAAGTGAAAACGAGCAAGCAAAAAATTGGAAAGTTAGTAAAAAAGATGGTATAATATTTGACAATAGTTTTAAATAAATAAAAAGAATCGCGAGCACCAGAAAAAAGAACAATATCGTACAGGGAAAGGAAATAGCAAATTAAATGGGAAAAACGTTAACAGAGAAAATTATTGCGGCGCATCTGGTAGTAGGAGAAATGATCAAGGGGGAAGAAATCGGTATTCGGATCGATCAAACGCTGACCCAGGATTCGACCGGAACCATGGCATATTTACAATTTGAAGCAATGGAAATCCCGCGGGTCAAAACAAAGAAGTCGCTGGCTTATATTGATCACAATATGTTGCAGGAAGGTCCGGAAAATATGGACGATCACCGCTACATCCAGAGTGTAGCCAAAAAACATGGGGTTTATTATTCCAAACCGGGGAATGGTATTTGCCATCAGGTTCAGATTGAACGTTTTGGGGTACCGGGTGATACCCTGTTAGGATCGGATAGCCATACGCCGACTGGCGGCGGGATCGGGATGCTGGCCATTGGGGCTGGCGGTTTGGATGTCGCTGTGGCGATGGCTGGCGATCCTTATTATATTACCATGCCCAAAGTGGTCAAGGTTGAACTAACCGGAAAGTTGCGCACCGGCGTATCCTCCAAGGATGTTATTCTGGAAGTCTTACGTCAATGTACCGTTAAAGGTGGGGTCAATAAGGTCTTTGAATATACCGGTGCAGGGGTCAAAACCCTGACGGTTCCAGAACGCGCAACGATCACCAACATGGGGGCCGAGTTGGGCGCAACCACCTCCGTATTCCCATCCGATGAAATGACCAAGGTGTTTTTAGAAGCTCAGGGCCGAGGTTCGGATTATATTGAACTGTTTGCCGATGCTGACGCCGTTTATGATGAAGTGGTTAAGGTTGACATGGATGTGCTAGAACCATTAACCGCCTGTCCCCACAGTCCTGATAAGGTGGTCAAGATTTCCGAGATCGAAGGCCTGGTCGTCAATCAGGTGGCAATCGGCAGCTGCACCAACTCCTCTTGGCTGGATCTGATGAAGGTGGCGGCCATTGTTAAAGGAAAAACCGTGGCGGAAAATGTTTCGTTGGTAATTGCACCGGGATCAAAACAGGTGTTAACGATGTTAGCTGAAAATGGGGCCTTGGCGGATCTGCTTAATGCCGGCGCGCGAGTTTTAGAATGTGGCTGCGGCCCTTGTATTGGTATGGGTCAGGCACCATCAACGGATGCCGTGTCACTGCGAACCTTCAATCGAAATTTCTTTGGTCGTTCCGGAACACCATCGGCTGATGTGTATCTGTTAAGTCCGGAAGCAGCGGCGATTTCAGCCCTTGAAGGGGTATTGACTAATCCGCTGGGGAAAATTGAATTGCCGGAAATCGTGATGCCGGAAAACTTTTTACTTAACGATACGATGGTGATGGCACCGGCGCCGGAAGGTACCCAAGTGGCAGTCATCAAAGGACCAAATATTAAACCGTTCCCGGCGACCATTCCGCTTAAAGATACGGTTGAAGGTAAAGCTTTGATTGTCGTGGAAGATAATATCACCACCGATCATATCATGCCTTCCAACGCTAAATTATTGCCTTACCGTTCCAATATTCCTTATTTATCAAATTATTGCCTGGCGCCCTGTGATCCGGAATTTCCTAAGCGGGCATTGGATAATGGCGGCGGATTTATTGTCGGTGGTTCAAACTATGGTCAAGGTTCCAGCCGCGAACATGCAGCTTTAGCCCCGGTGTATTTGGGCATTAAAGGGGTGGCGGTTAAATCCTTTGCCCGGATTCACAAAAACAATCTGATCAATAATGGGATTCTGCCACTGGTATTTGCCAATGAAGCGGATTATGATACGATCGCTTTAGGTGATGAATTGGTCATTGAAAATGCTTTGGAAGCAGTAAAATCAGGTCAGGCTAACTTGGTGAATAAAACCAAAGGTTTAACTTATGTGATGTTGTTGGAAGTTTCTGAACGGCAAAAAGAAATGCTGTTGGCCGGTGGGCTAATTAATCTGATTAAATTAAAAAAATAACCAAGTTAAGCTAATAAAGCGCCAATTTTAGGGTAAATATCCATAAATTGGCGTTTTTAAATATTCTACGAGTTCTGACGGTAATTCTGATCGAGTTACTGAATATAAAAAAAGTGGAGGGCAAAATGAAATACGAGATTAAGGGTGAGAATCTGCCGGTGGTTATTGTGACGCTGGAAAATGGCGAGGCGATATTTACGGAATCCGGGGGGATGTCCTGGATGTCAGAAAATATTAAAATGGAAACCAATACCAAAGGCGGTCTGATTAAAGGGCTAAGACGATCATTATCGGGGGATTCATTGTTTATGACCACGTATACGGCCGAAAGAGAAAATTCTCAAATCGCTTTCTGTTCGAGTTTCCCCGGCGAAATCAAGGCCATTACCTTACAGGCGGGACAATCGATTATTTGCCAGAAACGCAGCTTTTTAGCCGGCTCAGCGACGTTGGATGTGGATATGTATTTTAAAAAGAATATTGGCGTGGGCTTTTTTGGCGGCGAAGGTTTTATTCTTCAAAGAATTTCGGGACCGGGGACGGTTTTTGTAGAAATGGATGGCGCGCTGATGGAATACGATCTGGCCCCAGGACAAGTAATGAAGGTTGACCAGGGTCATATTGGGATGTTTGAAGAATCGGTGAGCTTTGATATTCAGGCTGTCAAAGGGATGAAAAATATCTTTTTAAGTGGCGAAGGATTATTTCTGGCGACCTTGAAAGGGCCAGGTAAAGCCTGGCTGCAAACCATGCCGCTGAGCAATCTGGTGCAACTGATTTCGGCCAGTCTGCCACCCAAAAGTTAAGCATTGAAACGGATGTTTTAGGATAAATAGCATCAGCGCACCTTATCGATGAGGACTTAATCGGTAAGGTGCTTATTATTAAGATTTAAGGCATCACATTGACATAATTTTCGGGAAGTTTGTCAAAAAACATAATCCCCAGACAATTGGTGCCAATATGAACAGTCAGCGTGGAGCCGGCTTTTTCAGGCAGTAAAAAGTTTTTAATGCCCAGTTCTTTTTCAAAATATTTTTTGGCTTTATCCTGAAGCTCGGGGGCGGTACTTTGGATCATGCCAAGGATCTGTTCTTTGTTGCCCATTTTTTCTTCAACAATCGCGAAAAGCGTTTTTAAAGCTTTTTTCTGCCCGCGGATTTTTTCATAAACGAGGATTTCCCCGTCTTTAAAATATAAGATCGGGACGATCTTTAGCATATCGCCAATCATCGCCGCATTACGGCTGATCCGACCGCCTTGAGCCAACCACTTAATATCGCCGACTAAAAAAAAGATCTGGGCGTGTTGAGCCAGAAAGGTCATCGTTGTGACAATTTCTTCATACGGACGGTTTAGCTTGTCGAGCTTCAGCCCCTGATAAAGAATCAGCGCGGAGCCGGTAGTGGCTGAAAGCGAATCAACGATGGCCACTTTTCGTTCGGGATATTTCGCCAATAAATCTTTCGCCAGCAATCTGGCAGTTTGGTAGGTACCGGAAAGTTTTGAAGAAAGCACTAAGTAAATAACATCATCGCCATTTTTAAGGTGTTTTTCAATGGTATTGCTAATATCCATCGGTTGAATTTGGGCCGTTTTAGGAAAGTGTTTGTTGTGGTGATTGACAAAGTCAACGACCATTTCAGGAGTGATATCAATGCCATCAAAAAAGGTTTTAGTATCAAGCGTTACGGGAAAGGGTAATATATCAAAATCATAACGATTCAGGATATCGTTGTTGGTATCACACATGGAATCCACAATAAATTTTATAGCCATTAAGGGGATGCTCCTTTTCGTTTAGTACGGGATATTTTATCATGAACTTATTGGTTTGACAATCATCCAACCGTTATTAAGGTAAACTAAGCTTGGATTTACGGATGATATTTGTGATTGTATCAAAAAAATGTTAAACTAATCTGTAAAATAAAAATAATCGTGATCAATGAAAGTAAGAAATGGAGAATCTTGTGGAACCGATAATTAATCAACTAGCCAAGGAGTTTTCAATACGCCCTCAACAGGTGGAAGATACCCTTAATTTAATCGATGGTGGAAATACGATCCCTTTTATCGCGCGTTATCGAAAAGAGGTAACCGGGAATTTAAGTGATGCTTTATTAAGAGATTTGGATGTGCGTTTAACATATTTAAGAAAATTAGAAAAAAGAAAAGAAGAGGTCACCGGAAGCATTGCGGAACAAGGTAAATTGACATCGGAGCTTCAAGCGGCGATTGCTCAAAGCCTGACTTTGCAGGAAGTGGAAGACCACTATTTACCATATAAACAAAAGAAAAAAACCCGTGCTTCAGTTGCTCGGGAAAAAGGTTTGGAACCGCTGGCGCTGCAGATTCTTGAACAAAAACTCAGCGAAGCCGAACTGGATCAAGAAGCGCTTAAGTATCTTGATGCTGAAAAAGAAATTGCGACGGTCGAAAAAGCGCTCCAGTTAGCGATGGATATTATCGCCGAAATTATTTCCGATAATGGAACCTATCGAGCCGTTATTCGCAAAAGCACCTATGATAAAGGTCAGATTAAAGCGTCCGTAGTGAAGGGTAAAGAAGGGGAAAATCCTGAACTGGAAATGTATTTTGATCACAGTGAAACTATTAAAGGGATTAAAGATCATCGAATTTTGGCACTTAACCGGGGCGAAAAGAAAAAAGCTCTGACAGTTAAAATCGTGGCTCCGACAGAAGAAATTGAAAGTTATTTAAAAAAGGAATTATTAACAGAGCACCCGTCAAAATATTTATTAAACGCGCTGGCAGATAGCTACACACGATTAATTGCGCCGGCGATTGAACGGGAAATCAGAACGGCACTAAAGGAACGGGCCGAAGAAGGGGCGATTAAAATGTTTGCCTTAAATCTCAAAAAACTGTTGCTTCAACCGCCCTTTAAAGAAAAGGTGACGATGGGGTTTGACCCGGCTTTTAGAACCGGTTGTAAAATTGCTGTTTTGGACAAAGTGGGAAAACTGTTAGATTATACTACGATCTATCCAACCTTCGGCAAGGGCCAGGCCGAAAAAGCGGAAAAAGAGTTCATCGAATTAATTGAACGATATCAGATTGATATCATTGCCATTGGAAATGGGACGGCATCGCGAGAATCGGAACAATTTGTAGCCGAAACGATTAAAAAAACGGCCGTGCCGGTTCAATATATTGTGGTTAATGAAGCGGGGGCTTCGGTTTATTCGGCCTCGGAACTGGGAACCGAAGAATATCCGGATATTAATGTCTCTATTCGTGGCGCTATTTCAATTGGGGGACGACTTCAGGACCCACTTTCGGAACTGGTTAAAATTGATCCCAAACATATTGGGGTTGGTCAGTATCAACACGATGTTAATCAAAAAGAACTGGAACGGGTTCTTGAAGCGACGGTAGAAGATGCCGTTAACAATGTTGGGGTAAATGTCAACCGGGCATCAGTGGCGTTGTTAAAATATGTCGCCGGGGTTAATAAAACTATTGCCAATAATATTATGGATTACCGCAACAGTGTTGGGCCGCTTAAAAACCGTAAAGAATTAATGAAAGTAAAAGGTTTGGGAGCTAAAGCGTATGAACAGTGTGCCGGATTTTTACGGATTGATGATGGCGATAATATTCTTGATAATACCGGAGTTCATCCGGAAGCTTATAAAAGTGTCGAAAAATTGTTAAAACTTAAAGGTATTCAGAAAGAAAAACTGGGCACTAAAGAGCAACTGAATTTATTTAACGAAATGAACTATTCAGAATTGGCGCAACAATTGGAAATTGGTATTCCCACACTTTATGATATCATTAAAGAATTAAAAAAACCGGGCCGCGATCCCCGGGAAAATGCTCCTAAACCGCATTTGCGATCGGATGTTTTGTCAATAAGTGATCTGGAAGTAGGGATGGAACTTATCGGTACGGTTCGAAATGTCATCGATTTTGGCGCTTTTGTGGATATTGGCGTCCATCAGGATGGCCTGGTTCATATTTCTCAGATAACGGATCGTTACATTAAGCATCCATCGGAAGCGGTTTCTCTCGGTGATGTGGTAACGGTTAAGGTATTGTCGGTTGATGTAAAACGAAAACGGATTAGTTTAACTATGATTGTTTAAATAAATATTGACAGAGGGGTAAGTTTTTTATAAAATAAAAGACTTATTCCTTTTTTATATGTTATAATAGAAAGAGAATCGATGATAGGAGTGATTGATAATGTATAAAATTGGGGATAAAATTGTTTATCCAATGCACGGAGCAGGTATCATTGAAGCTATTGAAGAACGAGAAATATTCGAAGAAATAAAACCTTATTACATTATGCAGATCGTATCTGAAGGTTTACAAATTTTGATTCCCGTTGATAAAGTCGATGATATTGGCGTCAGAACCATTGTCACTCAGCCGGTAATTGATGAGATGATTGAATCGCTCAAATTACCAATGGATGAAATGGAAAAGAACTGGAATCGACGGTATCGGGAACATTTAGAACGGTTAAAAACCGGGGATATTTTTGAAGTAGCAAAGGTTGTCAAAAATTTAATTTTATTAGATCGTTTAAAAGGTCTTTCAACAGGTGAAAAAAAAATGTTGAATAATGCCAGAAATTTCATTGTCAGTGAGATGGTATTGATTCAAAAAAAAGATAAAGAAGAAATATTAGATTTGATTAACAGCTCAGTACATAGCGAGGCGTGAATTTCACGCCTTTTGTTATGTTTAATAGTATAACCTTAAGAATTCGATGCTATAATTCGATCATACTATGTAAAAGGAGGTGAAAATGATGATACAAAAGATACTTCGGGTATCATTTGGAATTATCGGAGTTCTAGTCGGAATGGCATTGGCGAATATGTTATTGACAAATACTTGGATTTTGAGAACATTGCAGATTAATCTCAGCCCAGAATTTGAATTTGTATTTTATGGGGCATTGATTGTTCTATTCGGACTTATTTTTTTCATTTTATTTCCATTGATGCTTAAAGGCGTAAAAAAGTTAACTAAAGTTGTCGAAGCCAGTATGGAGAATGTGCGGTTAATCGATGTTGGTTTGGGCATTGGAGGATTAGTTATCGGTTTGGTGATTGCGATGCTCATCAGCTTTGCGTTTACACAAATTCCGATTCCTTGGATTGGCGGAATTCTAACGATTAGTATTTACATTGTTTTGGGATATATCGGTTTTTCGTTGCCAATTAAAAAACGTGAAGACATTCTTCAGGCCTTTCAAAATAACAAACGTGAAAAAGAAACGAATGTGCCGGTGGGGCAAAAGCGGGCGGCTAAAAAGAAAAATGCCGCTATTCCTAAATTATTAGATACCAGTGTAATTATCGATGGACGAATTTTTGATATCTGTAAAACGGGTTTCATTGAAGGACCGTTAGTTATTCCGGTATTTGTTCTTAATGAACTTCAGTTGATTTCTGATTCATCAGATGAATTAAAAAGAAATCGCGGTCGCCGCGGATTGGATATTCTAAATAAAATTCAAACCGATTTGGAGATCGAAGTCCAAGTTACTGAAGAAGATTTTGAAGATACCCATGAAGTTGATTCAAAATTAGTGAAACTTGCAAAAGCAACCAAGGGAAAAATCTTGACCAACGATTATAATCTTAACAAAGTGGCAACGGTTCAAGGAGTCGACGTTCTTAATATTAACGAGTTGGCTAATGCGGTTAAACCGATTGTTTTACCGGGAGAAGAGATGAAAGTACTCCTCGTAAAAGGCGGGAAAGAAAACGGCCAAGCGGTTGCTTATTTGGACGATGGGACGATGATCGTGGTCGAAAATGGCCGAAAATATATTGGCACCACCACGACTGTTTTAGTAACCAGTATTTTACAAACCGCAGCCGGACGCATGATTTTTGCAAAACCCAAAAAATAGAAATACCAGCAATTATAAATAAAGATGACAAAACACCGACTTGGCTAGTTGGTGTTTTTTTAGGTTGTTTTGACAATTAGATTGTAATTGTTAAGGGCTTTACGTATAATAAAACAAGTATTGTCATGAATCGGAATGGAAAACTAGGTTAAAAAAATAAACACAAATGAAAATGGGGATTAGAATGGAATTACCAGAAGCATTTAAAGAAAAAATGAAAAACCTTATGGGCAGGGCCTATGAGAGCTTGCTCGATTCCTATGATCAGCCGGAAAGCAAAGGAATCAGAACCAATACACTGAAGTTGAAACCGGCAGAATTAGTTAAAGTACTGCCTTTTAAGACCCAAGCGGTGAAGTGGTGTGAAGCGGGATTTTATATTGATCATGAGGTTCGACCGGGAAAAAATCCTTATTATTATGCCGGACTTTATTATGTTCAGGAGCCGACCGCAATGGCGACGGTGGAAGTGCTCGATCCTCAACCGGGTGAATGGATACTTGATCTTTGCGCCGCACCGGGTGGGAAATCAACACAAATTGGGGCAAAACTTCAAGGACGGGGGATTTTAGTGGCTAACGAGCTGGTTAATTCCCGAGCGGGTATCTTATCGAGTAATATCGAGCGGATGGGGATTGCAAATGCGATCGTTACAAATGAATTTCCCGAACGGCTGGTCGATTCTTTTTATGAGAGTTTTGATAAAATTGTTGTTGACGCGCCCTGTTCCGGGGAAGGTATGTTTCGCAAAGATCCGGGGGCATTGGCTGATTGGAGTCTGGAGCGGGTTGATCGTTGTGTCGGTAAACAGGAAAAGATCCTGGCAAGTGCCCATCGACTTTTAAAACCCGGAGGAGTTTTGGTTTATTCAACCTGTACTTTTTCACCGGAAGAAAACGAACAAATGATCGAAGCCTTCATTGCCAAATATCCCTATACGCTGGCAGACATTAAGTTATCGGGGATTAGTGATCATGGACGGGTGGAGTGGACACGAAATAAGGAAACAGCAATCGAAAAGGCTTTGCGGATTATGCCCATGAACGTTAACGGCGAAGGACATTTTATTGCCAAGTTGATTAAATCGGAAGCAGCCGCAGAGTTGAGTACCGTCAAACCGGGGTATCCCAAATCGCGTTTGAAAAAGGCCGGTCAAACCGAATTGATTGATTATCAAAATTTTGCTAAGAATAATCTGGAACCCGGTTTTTATAAAAAATTTGAAAATCGACTTTATCTTTTAGGGGAGCATCTCTATGCGCTTCCCGAAGGGATTGATTTGGAAAAAATAGCTAATTTAAAATTGCTCAGGACGGGTTTGCATCTGGGAACCTTCAAAAAAAACCGTTTTGAACCGAGTTATGCTTTAGCCATGACATTGGCGTTGGCGGAAGTAAAAAATGTCTGTGATCTCAAAGATGAAGTACAGGCCTACCAATATTTAAAAGGAGAAGCGTTAAATATTGGAGCTCAAAAAGGCTGGGTTTTGGTCGGATTTAATGGTTTTCCGCTGGGATTTGGAAAAGCAAGCGAAGGATTGATAAAAAATCACTATCCGAAAGGATTGAGAATCCGCAAAAAATAGAGGTGAATCAGAATGGCGAAGTCGAAAAATGAAAGATTGATACACCCCAGCGCAGTAATTGCCGAAGCGGTGATAATCGGAACGGAAACGGTAATCGGAGCCGGGGTGATCATTGGAACCGGGGTGATCATCGGTTCCAATTGCACGATTGGTAGCGGAGTTATCATTGAAGAAAAAACGCAAATCGGGAATCAGTGCTTTTTAGAACCGGGGGCGATCATTGGAAAACAAGTGACAGTGGGTGGAAACTCAAAAATCGGCATGGGCGCCCGGATTACCAATGGTGTCACGATTGGAGCCGATGCGGTCGTTAAAATTGGCGAAATAGTCTTAAAAGACATGGTTTACAAAATGGTGTTTAAACGTGGCGCCTGGATTTACCGGGAGGACAGCTTGGCTGATAAATACGAAAAATGAAGGGATGAATAAAGATGAACCAGAAAGATTTTAATTGTCTAAAAGAAGCTTTAGAAAAGAAAAAAAAGATTTTAGTTTCGAGTTGTTTGTTGGGGATGAAGATAAATTATGAAGGCAAAGCACATCTAATTGATCAATTGCGGCAGCTTTTTCTGCAGGGACAAGCCATTCCAATTTGTCCCGAAGTATTGGCAAACCTGCCAATTCCCAGAGATCCGGCCGAAATAGTAATGGTCAATGGGGAACGGAAAGTGTATAATAAAAAAGAACTTGATGTAACTGAAGATTATCAGTTGGGGGCGCAGCGAACCTTGGATACAGCACGAACATCAGGGGCAAAAATTGCAATTATGAAAAGCAATAGCCCCTCTTGTGGCTGTGGTAAAGTTTATGACGGGACCTTTGGCAAAAAATTAATTGATGGCGACGGGATTACCGCGGCGTTATTAAAAGAAAATGGGGTTCGGGTAATAACCGAAGCAGATTTTTTAGCTTGCATAAAATAGTCCGGTATTGCGAAAATATCGTGATTGGCACCGGCAGTTGGTGTAAACTGACAGGGAGTCAACGTTTATTTGATTTGTTTAGAGTTTGCAATGGTCTGGTTGAAATAATAATAGTGAGACCACGCTAAAGAAAAGTGAGGAATAAGGATGGAAAATAAACTCAATATCGGCGTTGTTTTTGGAGGACAATCTGGCGAACACGAGGTTTCCAGAGTTTCAGCCTACAATGTGTTGGGGGTTATTGATCGTGCCAAATACAATATTGTAACTATTGGGATATCGAAAAAGGGGAAATGGTTTTTATATTCCGGCGATTCTGAAAAAATAAAAGATGGATCATGGGAACAGGATCAGAAGAACCTGATCACTGATTTTTCAATTTTTTCACATCCGGAAATTTCTAAAATTGACATATTTTTTCCCGTTCTTCATGGTCCGATGGGTGAAGATGGCACTATTCAAGGGGTCTTTGAAATGCTTAACAAACCCTATGTCGGTTGCGGCGTATTAAGTTCAGCAGTGGGAATGGATAAGGTTTTTTCGAAGATTATGTTCGAAAGTGTGGGAATTCCGACCGGAAAATATATTTATTTTAGAGAAAATGATTGGAAAAATGATCAGGCGGCTCAGCTTGCGGCAATTGAAGCCGCGTTAGGGTATCCCGTTTTTGTTAAACCGGCAAATATGGGGTCGAGCGTTGGAATTAGTAAAGCGCATGATCGGGACGAACTCATTTTGGCGATAAACGAAGCTTTTATTTATGACAATAAATTAATTCTGGAAGCGTTTATAAAAGGCCGCGAAATTGAATGTGCGGTGCTTCAAGTTGGGGATACCGTGCGGGCTTCGATTCCGGGCGAAGTCATTCCTTCGAAAGAGTTTTATGATTACGAAGCAAAATATTCGGCAACTGAAGATTCCAAGGTCGTGATTCCGGCTGATTTGTCTCAAGAAGTTACCGAAAAAATTAGAAATTACGCGATCAAAGCTTTTAAAGCTATTGAAGGGTCTGGGTTATCACGGGTAGATTTTTTTGTAACCGAAGATGCGGTGCTAATCAATGAAGTCAATACTTTACCAGGATTTACAAATATAAGTATGTATCCAAAAATGTGGGAAGCGACCGGAATTGGGTATAAAGAACTTGTCGATACGATTATTGCATCAGCGCAACGAAAACGCGTTACCGTTAGTTAACATAGTTAGTTTCGTTAAAATGCCGATTTCTAAAAAAAAACTTAAGACGATAATTTTTCTTGATTAAAAAACTTATCAATGGTTTAATAGTGAGAGAAATTATACCTCTAGGAGGAGACCGATGACTGAAGAAAGAAAAAAAGTATGGTTATCCATTTCGGGAACCGTTAAGAATCAAGAAGAAAAAGATACCTTAGAATTTCTTACTGAAGGAGCCTTATACAAAGAAGCGAATCAGTCCTGTGTGACTTACGAAGAATCGGAAGTTTCAGGAATGGAAGGAACGATTACGACTGTTTGTGTGAACGCTCAAAAAGTGTCAGTCATTCGTTTAGGAACGACCAACTCGATTATGGAATTTGAACGAGGGAAAAGGAATCTTACTTGGTATTCAACACCATATGGCGATGTAACAATGGGGATTTTGACGAAAGACGTATTTGTAAACTATAACGATGAAAAAGAACCAACGAAGGTTTCGATTGACTACAACATTGAAATTGAAGGTGTGACGAATTCTCAGAATGTTCTGAACATAAAGATCACCCAATAAACAGTGGCCAGGGATGCCAATTACAGGAGAAGCGCCAGGAGCGCTTCTCCTTTCAATTTCACCCGGTCAGAAGGGGCCAGAAAAGCAGCGGCAAAATGCACAGCATTTTGTAATTAGCTGCTAAATTAGCCTGCAAATAAAAAGTCAATAGGAAATTAAAAACTTTGTAAAAAATAGATATTCAAGAAATGAAGCACGACAAAAAGACCAGCAAATATCGTTGGTCTGAAAATAAGACTATTTGTGGTAATTGTTATGAAAGAGACAGCAGGTATTCTTTTACTCTACCATAGTAGATACGCAGAAACTTATTAGCGCCTGCGGTCATGTAGACATAGTAGGGTTTACCCTGAGCACGTTTCTTATCGAGAAACTGATAAACAGCATCATCTTGGGGCTTGTTCTTGATAAGAGCATCCATGACCTGAAATAACGTTTTACGTAAGGTTGAAGAACCCCTTTTGGTAGTACGGACACTTTTTTGTTCATAGGTCCCAGATTGGTTAACACCTGGATCAACGCCTGCAAAGGCAGTAATCGCACCCTTATGTGTGAAACGTGTAACATCACCGATTTCAGCAATCAACTGAGGACCAAGTGACGGGCCGACACCTTTCATATCCATGACAATAGAATACTCTGGCAGCTTGGATGAGGTTTCATTCATCAGAATACGAAGTTCTTCTACCGTTTTGGAAGCAATGTTTAATTGATCAACAGCTTGTTTCACAATGAGTTTTGTCAAATCATCTCTAGGAAGTACAGGAACAAGTTCCTTTGCTGTTCCATAGATTTCTTCAGCTTTGGGTTGACTGAAGATGTACTTATTGTGCTTACACCATTTCTGATAATGGTCAGTGAAAGCATGAAGTGACATTTTACGAACACAGTCAACATGCCAGTATGCAGCAGCGAAATCAACCCATTTCTGGCTGCCATCATTGCGGGCAGGGCTGCTGAAGTAAGTATTAACACCCGGAAAGGTTTGATCAAGTATCCCGATAAAGTTATTTTTCATAGCTGTTTTGTGGTTCATGTAAAAACTAAACTGACGGTTCATTGTTTTTAACTGATTACGTATTTCATCCATAAGGCTATATTGTTTCAAATCATTCCAACTGTCAAGAGCATAACGTGCTATTTTTAAAGCATCTGCTTTATCGGATTTGACTTTACGTAGAGAATTGTCACCAAAATCTTTAATGAGCTTAGGATTTACGGCACTCACAAAAAGATTTGCCAGGGTAAGCTCACGAGCCAGTGGTTCATAATAACGACCGGTATGCTCCATAACGATGCGGGATTCGCCGTCAATGGATTGGATCTGGTTGATGAGAGAACAGATTTCTTTGGAAGTGTGGCGAATCTCAAAAGGTAAAGAAATAATTTCGCCATATGGGCGGATAATGGCGATCATGCTTTTGCCCTTAGAAACATCAATACCTACTGCGTTCATGTTCATAAATTTGTCACTCCTTAAGATTATTGCAATGGATAAATACCAGTTATACTCATTGCCTATTCAATCTACTGTGGTGTGACACGAACGCACTGTACGACAGCAGTTCAACCTGCATAAAACGAACGCTGCGAATGAGGAGCTGGTTATCAGTCTAATTTACGGACGCAAAGTCCAAGAAAGGAAGACGACATACCTATTGCTCTCTACATTCTAACAGCTTAAGCAACAAGATGGGTAATGTCCTGACTGGTTGTCAGGTACTATAACCATAAATATATTGTAGTAGAAAAGTGAGAGGAAACGAAGGATGTATATACGAGAAAAGATTACCGAACAGATAAAAAATATCATTGGTGAGGCCCTGGATCAGGTTCAGGCGGCCGGAGCACTGACTATTGAAACCAGACCCGACCTTTTTCTGGAAATTCCAAGAGAAAAAGAACATGGCGAGTATTCGACAAATATTGCGATGCAATTGCCTAGGCAAACTAAAAAAGCACCGCGATTTATTGCCGAAACATTAGTTGCCCATATGAAAATGGACGATTCTTATCTCGAGGCAATTGAAATAGCCGGGCCCGGTTTTATTAATTTTAAATTAAAAAAAGAGTGGCATTATGAGGTTTTAAAAGAAGTGGCCGTGCTGAAAGCCGATTATGGTCGGAATCAAAAAAACAGCGGCAAAAAATTTAATCTGGAATTTATTTCGGCCAATCCAACGGGGCCGATGCATATGGGAAATGCCAGAGGTGGTGCGATTGGGGACATTTTAGCAGCGGTAGCTGAATGGACGGGTTACGATGTTACCCGGGAGTTTTATATTAACGATGCGGGCAATCAGATTGTCAAGTTTGGAGATTCCCTGGATGCCCGTTACCGTCAACTTATGGGCGAAGAGATAACTTTTCCGGAAGATGGTTATCAGGGTGAAGATATTACTGAGCATATGAAAACTTTTATTGCCGAAAACGGCGATGTTCATCGAACAATGACACCCGAGGAACGTAAACCGCTGTTAATTGATTATGCGCTTAATAAAAATCTCAAACAAATGCGCAGTGACTTGGCGGCGTATGGGATTCATTATGATGTATGGTTTTCAGAACAAAGTCTTTATGATAGCGGAGCTATTAAAAAGACCATTGAGCTGTTAGAAAAAGGCGGTTTTACCTATGAACAGGAGGGGGCTTTGTGGTTTAAGGCAACTTCGTTTGGATCGGAGAAGGATGATGTGTTAATCCGGGCGAATGGTTTGCCCACCTATTTTATGGCCGATATTGCCTATCATATGGATAAGTTTATCAACCGTAAATTTGATCGTTGCATCAATGTCTGGGGCGCCGATCATCATGGTCATGTGGCGCGACTTAAAGGCGCCTTGACAGCGGTGGGAATTGATGCCCAGAATTTTGACGTGGTGATTATGCAATTAGTCAGACTGCTGCGAAATGGCGAAGTCGCAAGAATGTCAAAACGTCAGGGAAAAGCCATTGCGTTAACGGATCTGATTGATGAAGTGGGTGTTGACGCGACCCGATTTTTCTTTAATTTGCGTTCGCCGGATAGCCATTTTGACTTTGATCTGGGTTTAGCCATTGAACAGTCAAACGATAACCCGGTGTTTTATGTTCAGTACGCGCATGCCCGAATTTGCAGCATTATACGTCAGATGACGGAAGAATTGGATCAAACAATCGCTTTGGACTACAACCGACTAACTGAAAAAGAAGAATTAAATCTGATGGAAATTATTGCTAATTTTCCTGACGAAATTCTGATGGCTGAAGATAAATTGGACCCCAGTCGAATTACCAGATATACGATTGATCTGGCGGCGGCTTTCCATAGCTTTTATAATGCCTGTCATGTCCGTGTTGAGGATAAGGCTTTAATGAAAGCCCGGGTGGCATTGATTGAAGCAACTCAGCAAGTTATCCAGAACGCTTTGGGTATTTTAGGAGTATCGGCTCCGGAAAGAATGTAAAAATGAAAACTGAAACAGGGATTTTTGACCGGACCGAAAAACTTATTGGAAAATCTGGTTTAGAGATTCTTAAGAATGCCAGAGTAATCTTATTTGGGGTTGGCGGAGTAGGGTCTTTTGTGGCAGAAGCGTTAATCAGAAGTGGGGTTGGCTTTTTAACCATTGTCGATAAAGACGTGATTGATCCGACTAATTTGAATCGCCAGATTATGGCTAACGTAAAAACCGTCGGAATGAAAAAAGTAGACGTGATGGCCAGACGGCTGATGAGCATTAATCCACTTTCAATTGTACACCCCATGTATAAGTGTTACATGCCTGAAAATGCGCATGAGTTTCATCTTCAGGATTATGACTATGTTATTGATGCGGTAGATATGGTGACGGCAAAAATCGACTTGGTGGTTAGAAGTCAGGATAACAAGGTACCGATTATCAGTTGTATGGGAACCGGAAATAAAATGGATGCCAGCCGTTTTAATATCACCGATATTTATGAAACCTCGGTATGTCCGCTGGCAAAAGTCATGCGCAAAGAATTGCGGGAACGCGGGATCAAGTCGCTCAAGGTTCTTTATTCAACGGAAGCGCCAATGATCCGTGAAAGCCCACCGGGGAGTATTGCTTTTGTGCCATCAGTGGCAGGTCTTTTGATTGCCGGGGAAGTGGTTCGGGATCTTCTGGCGGCTAATAATACCGAGCATCATAACTGAGGCAGATTTTGCGCCGTCAAATAAATAACTTAAAAATTTTCGAGTTATTTATTTGACGGCATTTTATTTATGTTATACTTTTATTGAGCATTGATTTTGAAATAAGGAGGGAAAACCATGAAAAAAAACTGTATTGAAGCAGACCTATTTTGTGTCAATTGTGAGAGCGAAACAACTCATGAAATTGAATATAAGGATGAACAGATTTACCGAATTACTTGTGAAAGCTGTGGCATTCAAGTCCAGATCAATCCAGAATTTGTAAATAAACATTTTAAGGAAGAGTTCATCAAACGTATTTTCACCAAACCGGTTCGAATGACAGAAGAAATGGAGGCGGATTTAAGTTTGTTTTTAAAATCGCTACCCTCTCGAGTGATTTCGAAACCTTATCGAGTTTACAAAGAATATACTGAAAAAACGAAAGAGTAGATTTGAATTAAAAGATTAAATATCACGGCATACTTTTGCATATGAAAAAGTATTAAGCAACCAAGATAAAATTAATATTAGCGCTTGAAAAGCGCAATACATTTATGGTGAGATTAAAAAAATTCTGTACAAATGGCGTAAATTATGGTTAAATCTACTTGTAAAAGTGGCTG
Organism: uncultured Acetobacterium sp.; assembly: GCA_965140355.1. GTDB lineage: Bacteria > Bacillota > Clostridia > Eubacteriales > Eubacteriaceae > Acetobacterium. The sequence continues at coordinate 1,506,899 of OZ223194.1, forward strand.
GAAGGAGTAAGATGATACGGATAGGAATAGGCTACGATGTCCATCGTTTAGTCGAAAATCGCGCCCTCATTTTAGGCGGTGTAAAAATAGATCATCCTTTGGGTCTCCTCGGACATTCAGACGCCGATGTTTTGGTTCATGCAATTATGGATGCGTTGTTAGGGGCGTTGGCGTTAGGGGATATCGGTCAACATTTTCCCGATACCGATGTTGCTTACAAAGATTGTGATAGCCTGGTGCTGTTAAAAAAAGTCGGAGAGCTGGTGGCAAATAAAGGGTATCGAATCAATAATATTGATTCAACAATCATTGCCCAGGCACCAAAACTGAAACCCTATATTGAAACAATGGTGGAAAATATTGGCAAAACGTTGGCTTTAAATGCTGAGTGCGTCAGTGTGAAAGCGACAACCGAGGAAGGACTAGGTTTTACCGGGAATGAACAGGGGATTGCGGCTAACGCGGTAGTGAGTCTTTTGAAAGGAGAAATAATAAGATGATTGGGATTATTGCAGCCATGGACAGCGAGGTGCAGGATATTAAGTCGGCAATGGAGGATGGGATTAAAATCCATCATGGGGGAATGACTTTTTATAAAGGAAAACTAAAAAATAAAGAAGTTGTTGCAGTTAAAAGTGGCATTGGAAAAGTTAATGCCGCCATATGTGCGCAAATTCTCATTGACATTTTTAAAGTAACAACGATTATCCATGTCGGTGTGGCCGGGGCGATTCATCCGGAGCTCGAAATTGGTGACATCGTTATTTCCGCAGAGAGCTGTCAATATGATATGGATGCCAGTGCTTTTGGGCATCCGCGTGGGGAGATTCCAAACATGGATATTACTTTTTTTAAAGCTGATCCAACGTTGATTGAATTGGCGACTGCGGCGGCTGAAAAACTGAATATTTCTTTTCGGATCGGGCGAGTTTTAACTGCCGATTTAGGAGTAAATTCAAATGAGCTCAAGCAGGAATTGCGGAAAGAATTTGACGGCCTTTGTGTGGAAATGGAAGGCGCCGCAGTTGGGCAAGTGGCGATGTTAAATCAGATTCCCTATGTGGTGATTCGTTCCATCTCTGATAAGGCAGATTCCAATATGGCGGAAGACTATCAAAAAAATTTGGCGGCATCCATTAAACATGGGGTTGAGATGGTGCTCAATATGGTTCAGGAAGTTGCCTAGTTATGGAAGAACTGACACTTCGCCCAACTTGGGCGGAAATTGACTTAGATGCGCTGACAAACAATTATGAAGAAATCCGAAGAATTGTCGGTCCAAACGTTAAAATTTTGGGAGTCGTCAAGGCAGATGCCTATGGTCATGGTAGTTTGGAGTGTGCCCGAACGTTATGTCGTGCCGGCGCTGATATGCTGGCAGTAGCTTTTATTGATGAAGCGATTGCGTTAAGGCAAGGCGGGATTACGGAACAAATCTTGTTGTTGGGTTATACCGCTAAAGAACATATTCCAGATCTGATTCGCTGGGATGTTATTCCTGGGGTTTACCAGATGGATTTTGCGATCGCATTGTCAGACTATTGCCAAGAAACGGGAACGCACCATCCAATTCATGTTAAACTGGATACCGGGATGGGGCGAATCGGTATTGATTGGGCATACGCTTCAGAAGATATCAGAAGGATGAATGAACTGCCAGGGATTGAACTTCAAGGTTTATACAGTCATTTTTCGACAGCCGATGCGACAGACAAAAGCTATACTAAAAAACAGCTCCACCGCTTCAAACAAGTGATTTCGGAATTGCAGGGAATCAATATTGAGATTCCCATTAAACACATTGCCAACAGTGCGGCAATTTTTGATGTTGATGTGGAAGGCGTTCATTTTGATATGGTTCGTCCCGGGATTATCCTTTATGGCCTGTATCCGTCGGCTGAAGTAGACCGCACCAAAATAGATTTAAAACCGGTGATGACGCTTAAATCCACCATTGTCCACTTGAAGACAATTCATCCCGGTGATTCGTTAAGTTATGGCAATCGTTTTGTGGCCAAAACGGATCGACTCATTGGGACCTTGCCAATTGGTTATGCCGATGGATTTACCCGAATGCTTAACGGAAAAGCGACTATCTGGCATGAGGGGCAACAGGCACCGATTGTTGGCAGTATTTGTATGGATCAATGTATGACTGATCTAACCGATTTAAAAGCAGTTTCGCTTTATGATGAGGTGGAAATTTTCGGCAACAATATTTCAGCTGATGTTTTAGCAGATAGCCTGGGAACAATAAATTACGAAATAACCTGTATGGTAAACAAACGGGTGCCTCGGGTTTATCTTAAAGATGGCCACCAGCAGTCTGTTCGCCGGGATATTTTAGATCATAATATTAACAACGAGCATTATTAATTAAAATTGCGAAACGAAAGCGACATGATTTTTCGCGACTACCCATGATTATTAAAGATAAGGAGAATTAAATGGCATTTTTAGATGAAACCGCTAAGGAAATTCGTAAGGATATTGTAAAGATGGTTGGTAAAGCAAGTTCTGGTCATCCCGGAGGTTCTTTATCTTCAGTAGAGATTTTAACCCTGCTTTATTTTGAACAAATGAAGGTGGATGAAAAAAATCCCAAGGATGACAGCCGTGATCGCTTTGTGTTGTCAAAAGGCCATGCGGCGCCGGTCCTTTATGCGACCTTGGCTCAAAAAGGTTTTTTTGCCAAAGCTGAATTAGAAAACTTAAGACAATTAGGTTCGATGCTCCAAGGACATCCGGACATGAAAAAAGTTCCTGGCGTTGATATGTCAACTGGTTCATTGGGACAGGGAATCTCGGCGGCAGTGGGGATGGCTCTGGCCGGAAAAATGGATGATAAAGCCCATAAAGTATATGCTTTATTGGGAGATGGCGAATTGCAGGAAGGGCTTGTGTGGGAAGCGGTGATGGCAGCAAGTCATTATCGGCTTAACAACTTAATTGCCTTTGTAGATAATAATAATCTTCAGATCGATGGGGCAATTTGTGATGTGATGTCGCCTTTCCCGATTGATGACAAATTTTCAGCTTTTGGCTGGAATGTGATTACGGTGGAGGATGGTCATAGCTTTGATGAATTAAGAATAGCGGTAGAAGCGGCAAAAAAATCAGAAGCTCGACCAACGGTTATCATTTGTAAAACGGTTAAGGGAAAATGTGTCTCTTTTATGGAAAATAATGCTGGATGGCATGGAAAAGGGCCGAATGCAGAAGAAGTAAAACAAGCATTGGCAGAATTGGAGGCATAATCATGACAGCTAAAAAATCAACTCGACAAGCATATGGTGAATACTTGGTTAAACTTGGTGAAAAATATGATAATCTCGTTGTTCTGGATGCCGATCTTTCCGGGGCAACAAAAACAAATATCTTTAAAAAAGCCTGTCCCGAACGTCATTTTAATGTGGGGATCGCTGAAGCGAACCTGATGGGAATATCAGCGGGGTTGGCGACGGCCGGTAAGATTCCTTTTGCCAGCACTTTTGCGATTTTTGGAGCGGGGCGAGCGTATGAAATTATTCGTAACAGTATTTGTTATCCTCAATTGAATGTTAAAATTGCTTTAACCCATGCGGGAATTTCAGTGGGTGAAGATGGGGGTTCACACCAATCGATCGAAGATATTGCGTTGATGCGGGTATTGCCGAATATGACGGTTTTATCACCGGCAGATGCGGTGGAAACCGAAAAAATGATGGATGCGGCGATGGCAATTGATGGCCCGGTTTATATCCGCTTGGGTCGAAGTGATGTTCCGGTTCTATTTGATGATGACTATCAATTTGAAGTGGGCAAAGCGGGGCTGTTAAAAGATGGTCAAGATGTTACCGTTATCGCAACTGGTTTGATGGTCGCATCAGCTTTGGAAGCGGCAAAGCTTTTAGAAACCGAAGGCATTTCGACCAGAGTGCTGAATATGGGTTCCATTAAACCGATTGATGTGGCTGCAATTGAGGCGGCTGCCAATAAAACCGGTGCGATTGTCACCGCTGAAGAACATAGTATTATCGGTGGTCTTGGCGGAGCAGTTGCGGAGGTTTTAGGCGAAGTTGCTCCGGTGCCATTGGAACGAGTTGGCGTTAAAGATTTGTTTGGACAATCCGGTAAGGTGCCACCACTGATGGAAAAATACGGTTTAACGGCTAATGATATTGTAGCCGCAGCTAAAAAAGTTATCAAACGAAAATAATTAATGGTTTTAATAAAGTCAGCAAAGAAACAGAGCCTTAGCAGGTTCTGTTTTTTTTAAAAGAAAAATGCATTTAATATTGATTGACATGACGTTTAAGCGTATGATAAAACAAAATGGTTCAATATTAAAAAACGATGATTAGAAAATAGAACGCGAAATTGAACCAGAAGGCTATCATTTCTGGTGAGTATCAATAATATGATAAAACTGAAGGAGAATTAAAATGGCGAAAGATTTTAAAAAAGTCATGGAAGATCGTAGTTCAATTTACGGAATATGTAATGAAAGTATGATTTCAGATGAAGAGATCCTCAATATAATAAAAAATACAACAAAACATATACCATCAGCGTTTAACTGTCAAAGTCAACGTGTAGCCGTATTATTTGGCGAGAAACACCTGCAATTTTGGGGAATCGTGATGGAAACCTTGAGAAGTATTATTCCAGCCGAAGATTTTCGGCCAACTGAAAAAAAGATCAGTGGTTTTGCAGCCGGTTATGGAACAGTTCTGTTTTTTGATGATCATGCAGTTACGAAAGGGCTGATGGAACGGTTTGCACCATACCGGGATAATTTTCCGATTTGGGCGGAACAGTCCAACGGGATGCTGCAATTTGCAATCTGGGCGCAATTAGAAGCCGAAGGTTTAGGAGCAAACCTTCAACATTACAATCCCATCATTGATGAGGAAGTTAAGGCTACTTTTATTATTCCATCATCATGGCGATTAATTGCCCAAATGCCGTTTGGGAATCCCACTGAAGAACCAATCAAAAAAGAATTTGTTCCCATTGAAAAACGGGTTATTGTGATCGAATGAGATGTAAATTACGCTTAAACCAAAAACCACGAAGACTCTTCGTGGTTTTTGGTTTTATATCCTTAATTATCAAATAAAACGTAGTTATGAATGACCGATTTTAGCGCATCAATGCCTTCGCCTGACAGTGCCGAGACTGGAAAAATCTGCTTCGGATGAATGCCCGCGTAGGTTAAATAGCGTTGGCTGCGCTTAAGGTTGCTATGTTTGTGATCGATTTTAGTGATCACCCCAATGACCGGTGAATTGTAGGTGCAGACAAAATTTGGCGGGATCGAATTCTGATGATCAGTGCTGGAATTAATGAGTAAGATCAAGCCGGAATCACAGGTGACATTAATAGCCTGAGGCCGGAAACAGGGCAATTCAACAAATTCTCCGGGGGTATCAATAAAATGATCAGTATAATTAATTTGCTGGGTTTTTCCATAATGAATTAATTCTGCCGTCAGTTTTTGCAGCAAGGTGGTTTTGCCGCTACCAATTCGTCCAATCAAGGCAATCCGGTTTCTGTTATTAGCCATAAAAATCCTCCTGAAAGAAGATAGAATTAGCTGCAAAAATGATCGAACGAACAGAGAAATTCAGTTTTCACCGCTATGCCATCTTCCGTGACACGGTTTTATACTTGGCAGGTCTTCTGACTTGAAAAGCAAAAACGAACGTCTTCCCGGAATGATCCAGTGACCTATGTTCGTTTGATTATTTTTCTCACAGCGGCGGGACCATGCAGGATTTAAACCTGACTTCCCTATTAAGCATCATGCACCAAAGTAAATACCATATTATTTATAATTTGTAATCAAATAGTACAATCTTTGTTAATAATTTACAAGAGTAAAAATAGGAAAAGACAATAATTATCACTTGACCGTCTGAAAATGAGCCGGGCAAAATAAAGATCAAAAAGGAGCTGATAAATTTTTGTGGTTTTGATTTTTTAATAACAATCTCGGCTGATTTATGGTATATTCAAGTCATTCTAAATAAAAGATAAAAGAAATCAATGCTAGGCATTGACGGAGAGGAAAAACAAATGAGATTAACCGAGGAACTATTAAAACAAGGAATCAGTGAAAAGCTGCTTGATGATATTAAATATTTCAGGCATTTTTATAAATTGGAAGCAAGTCTACAGGATCGAGTCCCCAGTACGGACAATGTTTTTTATGGTAAGGATATTTGGTCGATGTGTATTACCGCAATTTTAGAGGGCGAAAATATTCTGCTTTCCGGACCGAAAGCGACTGGGAAAAATGTTTTGGCCGACAATATTTGTGAGTTGTTCAACCGCCCTCAATGGAATACCTCGTTTCATGTCAATACCGATAGTTCCAGCTTGATCGGGACCGATACCTTTATTGACAACGAAGTAAAATTACGCCGGGGTTCGGTCTACGAATGCGCCATTAATGGCGGTTTTGGCGTTTTTGATGAAATTAATATGGCTAAAAATGATGCCCTGGTGGTTCTTCATTCGGCTTTGGATTATCGAAAAGTAATTGATGTACCTGGTTACGAAAAAATTAAACTGCATGATGCAACCCGTTTTATTGGAACCATGAATTATGAATATGCCGGGACTAAAGAACTTAATGAAGCTTTGGTATCGCGCTTTATGACTATTGATATTCCCCAGATTGAGGAAGAAACCCTGATGATTATCTTAAAAGAATATTTTCCTGATGCCGACGAAGAAATTCTGCTGCAATTTGCCGGAATCTTTTTAGATCTTCAGGAAAAATCAAAAAACTCCGAAATTTCTACGAAATCTGTCGATTTGCGAGGGGTTATTGGCAGTTTAAAAACCATTCGTCGGGGACTGAAACCGATGTTAGCGGTAAATATGGGTGTAGTGGGAAAAACCTTTGATCAATTCGAGAAAGAAATTGTGATGGATGTCATAAAGACGAGAATTAGAGAAAGCTGGGATGCAGCGGATGTATTTACCGGTCGCTAAAGCCGATCATTGATTGAAGGGAAGCGAATAATTTGAACGATAACAAGTGGATTTATGAAGACTACGAATTTGATAATCGCATTGCCAATCTGATGTGGACGGTCTCCGGCGACTACAACGAAAATATGGATAGCGGCGAAAAAAGCTTTATCTCCAAAAACGTGGCCTTGTACCATGCGGTAACCGCTGGCGGACGACGTAAATATATCAATTGGTCGAGCGTAAAAAAATATGTTATCAGCCGTCATCGGGCCGGTTTCAACAAAGATATTTTATTAAGTTTGATTGCGATGGGAAGCGATGTGGTGGTGGAAGAAAAAATCATTGCCGAACGGCCGGGTGTTTATGATATTAGAAAAAACGCCTATGATGATATCTTAAACAACTATTATAAAATGCATACCGATGATTTGCTGGAAAAGGTTCGCCACGCGATTATTTTAAAAAAAATCGGCAAAACACCGATGATGGATACTGAAACCAGAAATATTGCCAACGATTTAGTGGCCCTCCAAAAGCGTGAAGATACGATCGAATTGTTAAGAGGGATTGAGGACATTTATGTTAAGTATTTTCCGATGTTTGTAGAAGCGGATGGCGGAGAAATAAACGAAGCGGGAAACAGTAAAAATGGCAATCGGGGTGATTTCTCTGATTTTATGCTTGAAGAAATGTTTGAAGACCCCGAAGAACAGGATATTGAAGCCTCGATTGAAGAGATTTCCGAAGCGCTAATGGGTGAAACACAAGGGGATCTTGAAAATGTCAACAGCAATAAAGATAATCGGATTTTACGGGTGCAAGAAGAAGACATTGAGAAGATTTATGAAAAAGTGGCCTATTATTATGGCAATTCGTTTTTAGACAACAACGAAGTCAGAAAACTTCAAAATCGGGTCTGTAGCGGGGAACATGGTAATTGTCGAATTCATATGACCGACGGTGTTGTTCGGAGTGACAGCGATAATGAATTCCAGCAAAAATATGTGCAGCGCCATCAGGCCAAAAATACCGATGTTTTTCGAGCCAATCAGAAGGTCTTTAAACGAAATATCAATAAGTTAAAGGAAAGTATCTCGCGGACTTTGGTGCAGGAAGAAATTATTGACGCGATTCCATCCGATGCCGGTCAATTGATTCCCAATAAGTTATGGCGGGTTGGCCGCAGTAGCAATAATAAGGTTTTCGTTAAAAATATTGATAATAATAAAGGTAGTTTTGTGGTCGATATTCTCATCGATTCCAGTGGTTCGCAACGTCGAAATCAATCACGGGTTGCGATTCAGGCCTATATTCTGGCCCAGTCGCTAACATTGGTGGGAATTCCCAACCGGGTGCTGGGTTTTTCCAGTTTTCTCGATTATACCGTGATTAAACGCTTTAGAGATTATGAATCGCCGCTTTCAGCTAACGAAAATATTTTTGAGTATTATTGTTCCGGCAATAATCGTGATGGTTTAGCCATTAAGGCAACCTGTGAAGATTTACTAAAACGGCAGGAAGATAATAAGATTCTGATTGTCTTAAGCGATGGCCGCCCCAATGACATTAAAGTCGGAAAAGGACAAGCAAATGATTTAACCGAAGCCTACCGCGGTCGGGTAGCGATCTCGGATACGGCCAGAGAAGTACGTTTAGCGAGACAGCAGGGAATTATGATTCTGGGCGTGTTTACTGGAAAAGAACAGGATCTGATGGCGGAGAAACTGATTTATGGCAAAGATTTTGCGTATATTAAAGATATCAATCGTTTTGCGGATATGGTTATTAAATATTTGAAACAGATTATTACAAATTAAGAAAGAAGCATAAAACCACCAGTTAAAGCTTAATCGCTTTTAACTGGTGGTTTTATTTGATTTTAATAAATAATAAATTAAAGAGATGATACAAAAATTATTGGCATGATAATTGCTTAATCATTATATGGCAGATTAACCTTTAATGTATTGAGGATTGAACAATATATTAATAGGATTTGAATATAGAAATTAGTTGAGTTAAGGAGGTAAGAATGTATTTCAGTGAACAACATAAAATGATTCGAAAATTAGCGAGAAATTTTGCCAATAGAGAGCTAACTACAGAAATATTGGATGAAGTAGAAGAAACTGGGATATTTCCTGAAACACTTTTGAAAAAAATGGCGAAATTAGGTTTTTTTGGAATTAAAGTTCCAAAATCTTTGGGAGGAGCAGGCGCAGACCACTTATCTTACGTGATTGTGATGGAAGAATTTAGCAGAGTCAGTGGTGTAGCCAGTATTTATATTTCATCGCCAAATTCATTATCAGGAGGACCTTTGCTTCTTTCCGGAACAGAGGCTCAAATTGAAAAATATATTAAACCGATCATAAGAGGTGATAAAAAGTTAGCATTTGCGCTTACCGAACCGGGAGCCGGGTCGGATTCTGGAGGAATGAAAACGAAAGCCGTGGATAGAGGAGACTATTTTCTTCTAAATGGAAGAAAAACATTTATTACAATGGCACCGCTTTGTGATGATGCGATTATTTACGCAAAAACAGATATGGCAAAAGGAACTCGGGGCATATCAGCATTTATTGTTAATTTAAAATCCGATGGTATTTCTTTTGGCAAAAATGAGAAGAAAATGGGTCTGATTGGTTGCGCGACAGCGGATATTATTATGAAAAATGTTAGAGTTCCTAAAGAAAATCTGCTGGGAGAACTTAATAAAGGCTTTACGAATGCCATGAAAACCTTGGATGTCGGACGGCTTGGAGTAGCATCCCAATCAATTGGGATGGCTCAAGGTGCTCTGGATGAGTCCATTAAGTATGCCAAAGAAAGAAAACAGTTTGGCAAACAAATTGCCGATTTTCAGGGCATCTCATTTATGATCTCTGATATGGCGACAAAATTGGAAGCGGCAAAATTATTAGTATATAATGCAGCCAGTTTAATGGATAAAAAGCAAAATGCAACTAAGGAAGCATCGATGGCCAAGTTCTATGCTTCAGAAGTCTGTAACGAGATTTGCGCCAAGGCCGTCCAGATTCACGGTGGATACGGATATATTAAAGACTATAAAGTCGAGCGGATGTATCGAGATTGCCGGGTCTTTACTATCTATGAAGGAACCTCGCAGGTTCAGCAGATGGTCATTTCCGGAATCTTGTTAAGGAAATAGGAATCAGGAAAGGGATTAGATTTAGATGAGAATTTTAGTATGTGCAAAACAAGTACCCGATATGACAGAGGTCAAAATCGATTCGAATAAAGGGAAAACAATACGCGAGGAGGTACCAGGTATTATTAATCCTGTGGATGCCAATGCATTAGAAGCGGCACTTACCATAAAGGATGAAAATCCGGGAACCGAAGTTATTGTAATGACAATGGGACCTTTTCAGGCATTTGAAATGTTGAGGGAATGTCTTGCTATGGGAGCGGATGAAGTTTATTTGTTAAATGATCAAGCGTTTAGCGGTGCCGATACATGGGCAACATCGGCAACCCTTGTGGCAGGGATTAAAAAAATAGATAATATTGATCTTATTTTGACAGGAAGACAATCGATTGACGGATATACCGCTCAGGTTGGGCCGCAAATAGCTCAACGCTTGGAAATACCAGTTGTAACGGCAGTTCAAAATATAAAAGTTATTGACCGAAGGGTAGTTGTTCAACGGCAACTTGAGGATCGTTATGAAGTGATTGACGTTAAGTTTCCATGTTTGTTAACTTGTATGAAAGAATTAAATGAACCACGATATATGAGTATTGGAGGAATCATGGATGCGTATCAACAATCCGTGACGGCATGGAATCATGAAGACATTGGTTTATCGCTGGGAGCTTGCGGGTTAGATGGATCGTTGACGCGGGTCCATCGTTCATTCGTACCGCCAACAGAGAAATTAAATACCACAACTGACGGCTCAGTGATCAATAAAATAGTTAGCAGTGTGATGTCAAAACTTAAATCAAAACATCAAAGCTAGAAAGGATAAATAAAAATGGCGATAAAAGTATTGGAAGAAAAATGTATCGGCTGTTTAAAATGTCAGGAAATCTGTCCTTTTGATGCGATTACAACTAAAAATAAACGAGCGGTTATTGGCGATACATGTGTGAATTGTGGAACCTGTCTGAATGTTTGTTCTACGGCGGCAATTCTTCAGGAAGACACCAAAAAAAATATTGGAGACTTGAGCCAATATAAAGGAGTTTGGATTTTTGCAGAACAACGCGAAGGAAAAATAATGCCGGTTGTTTTTGAATTACTTGGAGAGGGCAAAAAGCTGGCGTTTGAAATTGGGACCGAATTGTGTGCAATTCTTTGTGGCAGCAAGGTTGAAGACTTGGTTGATGAACTTTTTGCCTATGGTGCTGATAAAGTTTATCTTGCCGATGATCCCGAACTGGCAAATTATAGCACTGATGGTTATGTGAAGGTAATTAGTGAGGTGATAAAACAATACAAACCGGAAATTGTTATATGTGGAGCAACGCGGATTGGGTGTGATCTGGCGCCCTGTTTAGCGATTAAGTTAAACACCGGCTTAACGGCAAACTGCATCAAATTTGAAATCGCTCCGGATGACAAAAAATTACGACAAATAACAAGTAGCACAAACTCAAGTTATCTAATAACGGCTGAATGTCCCTATAGCCGTCCTCAGATGTCAACCGTTCAACCGGGAATTTTCGATAAAGCAGGGTATGATTCCTCACAAAAAGGTGAAGTCATTCAAGTCGGGGTAGCTTTTGAAAAAGGCGATATTCGGACCAAAATCATTCAAATCGTTAGAACAAAAGCCAATTGTATGTCCATTAAAGATGCCGAGGTCATTGTTTCTGGGGGCCTGGGGCTTGCAAAACCGGAAGGATTTGAGCTGCTTAAACGTCTTGCCGATAAACTCGGTGGTGCAGTAGGGTCGACAAAGGCCTGCGTTGATGCAGGATGGGCAGATCATTCACAGATGATTGGGATGACAGGAACAACTGTTAAACCAACCATTTATTTTGCCTGTGGTATTTCCGGGGCCAGTCAGCACATTGCCGGAATGCGGGAGGCGGAGTTGATTGTAGCGATTAATACGGATGAAGATGCTCCCATTTTTGAAGTCGCAGATTATGGTATTATTGGGGATCTTTATCAAGTACTTCCAGCTATTATTGATGAAATAAATCGAATTAATAATTAAATAAAATAGGCTTAAATATCCGGGATTTAAAAAGTTCAGGCTTTAAGCAATAGGTTGAAAGTGGAAGAGGCCTTAGCTGGATATATACACATTTCCTTTTTTGGATTACAGAACATGTATATTATATAAACATGTTCTGTAATCGATTTTCAGTAGGCGATGATTTTTCAGCGGAGTCGGTTTTTGATCGTAATAAACGATAAAGCAGAAACGTCGGGGCAGGCTGGTTAAGAAAAAAAAATGATAATTTAAATCAAAAAACCATGATTTTTGATTTGTTGGCATGATACTTGCTTTTGTCATATATTCAAGAAAATATTTTTTTTAGAATTGAAAGGAGAAACACAATGCCAGTAGGAACTTATGAACAGTATTATGACAGAATGATGAAAATGAAACCAAATATTTATATCGGAGGAAAAATAATTGATCGATCGGACCCATTAATTGCACCGGGAATGTATGTTATGCGACAAACCTTTGATTGTGCTGCCGATGATCGATATAAAGATGTCTGTACAGCGACGTCACATTTGACCGGAGAAACCATTAACCGGTTCACACATATTAATCAGACCCAGGAAGATTTGTTAAAGAAACAGAAAATGACGAAATTATTATCACATCGTGTGGGCGGATGTATCCAGCGATGTATGGGGATCGATGCCTTAAATGCTTTATCGGTTGTAACCTATGAAATGGATGCAGCGTTGGGAACCAGTTACAATCAAAATTTCTTGAAGTATTTAGCCTGGTCGCAGGAAAATGATCTGGTGGCAAACTGTGCTCAGACCGATGTTAAAGGGGATCGTATGAAACGGCCTTCGGAACAGGCAGATCCGGATATGTACCTGAGAATTGTCGAAACACGCGAAGACGGGATTATCGTCAGAGGGGCAAAGTCCTGCAATTCATCAGCGCCCTATGTCGACGAAATCATTGTGACACCAACCCGTTTTATGGGTCCGGATGATAAAGATTATGCCGTATCATTCGCTATTCCGGCGGACTGGGAAGGTGTTAAGCTGGCAGCACTTCCTGGTGTCAGACATAAAAGAAGCAATCTTAAAGCACCAATCGCCCTGGTGGGGGATATGGAATCATTAACGATCTTCGATGATGTTTTTGTACCGAATGAAAGAATTTTTATGAATGGCCAGGCAGATCCCAGACAAACACCTTATGCCGGATTTTTAGCATTAATGTTTGCTCATTTTCACCGACATTCCTATACCGGATGCAAACCGGCAACATCGGAAGTTTTAGCAAGTATGGCAGCTTTAGTTGCTGAATACAACGGCATCCAGAGACAGTCGCATGTTAAAGGTAAACTGGCACATATCATTGGCATTGCTGAAGTTGTTTTTGCCTGTGGTGTTGCCAGTGCGGTTAAAGGTCAAAAATCACCATCGGGAACCTTTATTCCGGATGAAATTTTAACCAACGCCGGCAGAAAACTGGCAGGTGAAGAAATTTACAACGAAAATAAAATCGTTGCCGATTTAGCCGGAGGCTTAATTGCAACCATGCCATTGGAAGCCGAATATTACGCACCGGAAACAGGTGCATTACTGAACAAATATATCATGAGAAATCCAAGCATTTCCGCAGAAAATGTTCATCGATGTTTCCGTATGATCGAAGATCAGCAGCTTTCTCAATTTGGGGCAGGTATGGTTGTTGCCGGACTTCATGGGGGCGGATCACCAGTTATGGAAGAAGTGGCGATGATGTCACGATATCCACTTGAAGAATTAAAAGGCATTGCCAAATATCTGGCTGGTATTCAGGAAGATATTCCTATTTTCGAAAGAGAATATGTAACGCCACGAAAAATGCTGGAAAAATTTGCCACATATACAAAATAAATATGAATGATGTTCTGGAGAGATAGGATACAAATATCTCTCTGGAATTTTGGAGGGAATGATGGAAATTAAAAAAATAGGGGTAGTTGGTGCCGGTACGATGGGGACTGGAATCGCTCAAGTAGCGGCGACTATGGGCTATGAAGTAATTATTAGAGACATTAAAATGGAATACGTTAATGCTTCTCTTGAGAGAATGAATAAATATTTTATAAAATCAATTGAAAAAGGCAAGCTGACGCTGGAAGAAAAGGATACTATTTTAGGGCGAATTTCCATTACTGATAATCTTCAGGATTTTAAAGATGTCGATTTTGTTATTGAAGCAGTATTGGAAAATCTTGAACTTAAAGGAATGGTATTTCAAGAATTAAATAGCATTTGTCGAGAAGAAACAATATTTGCGACCAATACATCGTCAATGTCAGTAACCGGAATCGGCAAAGAATCGGGACGACCACAACGGTTCTGCGGTGTTCATTTTTTCAATCCAGCGCCAGTTATGAAATTAGTAGAAATAATCAAGGGACTTAACACTAGCGAAGAAACAATAGAACTGGCCTTGCAATTTGCGCTATCACTAGGAAAAACACCAGTTGAAGTAAAAAAAGATTCGCCAGGATTCATCGTTAATCGGTTGCTCTTGCCTTATTTAAATGAAGCAGCCAAAATGTTATCAGAGGGCGTTGCATCAGTTGAAGACATCGATACCGCGGTTCGATTAGGTCTGAATTACCCAATGGGGCCATTTCAGATGATGGACTTTAGGGGAATGCAATTAACCGTTGATGTATTAGAATGCTTTAAGGAAGAATTTAACGACAATAATTATGCGCCGCAACCGATATTAAGGCAAATGATTCGTGCCGGGAAATTAGGGCCTAAAGTAGGGGAAGGTTTTTATAAGTATTAAAAATAAGAAAGTGATACGATGGAAAGAGAGTTTGAAAACGTTTTTCTTAAGATAGAAAATAAAATTGCGATAATAAAATTGAATAGACCACAAGCAATGAATGCTCTTTGTGATGCACTGAACAACGACGTGATTGAAGCAATTAATTGCGTTTGTGAAGATACCACGATACGGGCTTTAATCATTACCGGAAACAGTAAAGCATTTGCTGCTGGTGCTGATATTAAAGAAATGATGAATGCAAATCAGTTTGATGCAGAAAGAACAGCGAAAAAAGCACATTTTATTAATGACACCTTAGAATCCCTTCCCATACCAGTGATTGCAGCTATTAATGGACCGGCCTTGGGAGGCGGCTGCGAAATCGCATTGGCTTGTGACTTTAGAATTGCCGGTGAAAAATCAATGTTTGGCCTCCCTGAAGTGGGACTTGGAATTGTACCTGGAGCAGGTGGAACACAACGCTTGACAAAGATAATTGGGCCTGTAAAAGCGAAAGAGATTATGATGCTCGGTAAAGTTGTAAGAGGCAAAGAAGCGTATGAAATGGGAGTAGTAACGAAATGTGTACCTGACGAAGAGGTTATGACTGAAGCGCTAGCTTTGGCTGAAAAACTTTGTAAAAAACCCGCGGCTGCCCTTCAATATGCTAAATATGCTATAAATTATGCAGTCGATAATGACATTAATACCGGTAAACGATATGAAAAATCGTTGTTCTCGCTATGCTTTGAAACAGAAGACCAAAAAGAAGGTATGAAAGCATTTTTGGAAAAAAGAGATCCTGATTTTACCAATAGAAGATAATCTATTGATAAAGGATGAATCATTGGTGCCGAAGAAGGCGTTATCGATGAAGTAATGTTTACAATGGAGGCCGGCAATATGGGCGGGATGCCGGCGAATAAACATGATTTTGGGTGCTGTTGGAATCCCGAAGCGATGATAGAAATGGCAGATAACTTTGATTATTATGATGGCGGCTGTTTGGATTTTGGAAGCCTTGGTGTTTTACAAGTCGATCCTTCAGGTAAGGTCAATTCAAGTCGATTAAATGACTAAGGGATTGGCGTAGGCGGATTTATCGATGTTGCAATAGATTCTAAAATAATTGCATTCACAACTATATTTGTCGGTAGAGTTGACGTGGAAATTGGGAATGGTCAATTAAAAATTGTAAAAGAAGGAAATATTATCAAATTTGCAAATAATATTGAACAAATTTCTTTTAATGGTCAACTAGCATTGGAAGATAATAAAAATGTCTATTATATTACCGAAAGAGCAGTGTTTAAATTAACCCATGAAGGATTAGAATTAATTGAAATTGCACCGGGAGTTGATTTGCAAAAGGATGTACTAAATCAAATGGAGTATAAACCAATCATTAAAGATGTCAAGTTAATGCCTGCAGAGATATTCAATGAGCAATGGGGTGGACTTGCTGAAATAATGGATAGTCATACTCGAATATGATTGATGAAAGGTAGAACAGCATGATTAGCGACAAACTAGCAGCTAAATATTCTGTTGTCGACAAAATTAATGAAGCTTGCATATTAGATATAGGTGACAAAGCAGTTGCGCTTGTATTTTGTGGCGACGGTAATAAAATTAATTCGAAAACAGCAGAATGGACAGCAAACGCCTTAAAACAAATAGAAGACAAATTTAATGGTGTGGTCGTATTTGGTGCCGAAGAAAATTTGTGTGCCGGAAACAGCATCGAAGCAAATGAAGATTTGACAAATTGCGTTCAATCATTTCAAAGGTTAACAACAACAATTAGACATTATAGTAAACCGGTGGTAACTTTATTACAAGGAAAATCGATTGGTTTTGGTTATGAAATTGCTTTAAATAGCCATGCTATCGTAGCAAGCCCAGATTGTGTTGAATTTGGTTATGATTTTAGTCAAGGATTAAGCCCAATGGGAGGAGGATTAACGGCACAAATTATCGATACGTATGCAATCGGCGATTATGTACAGGGACATGATATCATTCCGTTTTTAAAAGTGCTTTTAAACAATAATTATGCACCTAAAAAAGTTGAGAATATTCTTGAAGCAAAAGCGAATGGTCAGCTTCCTAAAAATGCTTTTATTATTAAAAACGGCGAAGATATCATTGAAAAAGGAAAACAAAAAGCATTAAATTTATTTAATGAAGGATTTGAAAAAATCGAAAATAAAATGATTGCTGTTGCTGGAACAACTGGTAGAGCAGCGTTAGAAATAACAATTATCAACAGGTATGAAGGATTGTTTATGCCTCAAACAATTTATCAAATTGCTCTAAAAATGGCAGCAATTATTTGCGGCGGAAATGTTCCTAAGCGAACTTTAATATCCGAGCAGCAGTTCCTGAATTTAGAAGCGCTAGCCTTTGCGAGTATTACTGATCAGAAAAGGGATGAGGCAATTAAATGAAAGAAGTAGTGATTGTTAGTTATGCACGTTCAGCAGTGGGGAAGGCTCCCAAAGGAGCGCTTAAAAACACCCGACCAGAAGAATTAGCAGCCCAAACATTAAAAGGTTTAATGGCTAAGACGACTCAAGTAAACTATGGAGATATCGACGATATTTTTATGGGAAATGCTTTCTCTGAAGCAGAACAAGGCTTAAATATTGGCAGAACAGCGTCAGGTTTGGCTGGCTTTCCAGATGAAGTTTCGGCTCAGACAATTAACAGATTTTGTTCTTCCGGGGTTCAAACCATAGCAACGGCCAATAATGCGATATTAGCTGGGAATATAGAGATAGCGATTGCTGGCGGAGTCGAAAGCATGAGTGCCATTCCTAGCGGCGGGAATATGAACTTTCCACATCCAGATTTACTTTGGTCTAATACCGGAGATTATCTTTCAATGGGTATAACTGCTGAAAATGTAGCAACAAAATATAATATCAGCAGAGAAAAACAAGATGCAATTGCTCTAAGAAGCCATCATTTAGCTGAAGTAGCACAAAAGAATGGCTATTTTGATGACCAAATTGTCGATATAAATGCTTGTCGAGCATTAGAAGATGGTACTGGACAAGAAACATTTATCTTTAATAAGGATGAAGGCATCAGATACGGACAAATAAATGAAGCATTGGCTAAATTAAAACCCGTATTTAAAAAAGGTGGATCAGTAACGGCGGGAAATTCTTCGCAGACCAGTGATGGAGCCGGATTTGTATTAATGATGACAAGAGAAAAGGCTCAAGAATATGGTTTGCAGCCAATAGCTAAGGTTCGGGGTTTTTCAACTGTAGGAGTAGCACCGGATATTATGGGTGTTGGACCAATGTATGCCATCCCAAAAGTTTTAAAACAAACAGGATTAACCATAAAAGATATAGATTTAATCGAACTTAATGAAGCGTTTGCATCTCAAGCGGTTGCATGCATTGAAGCACTTGATTTACCAGAAGAGATTATCAATGTAAATGGCGGAGCGATAGCTCTTGGACATCCATTAGGTGGCAGCGGGGCATTTTTAACATGTAAATTATTCGGCGAACTTCAACGAAGAAAACAGACAATGGGTTTGGTTAGTATGTGTATCGGAGGTGGAATGGGTGCTGCGATAATTTATGAAATGCTATAATCAAAACAAGTTATAAGGATAAACGATAATCATTCTAAAACTTTGTATTTAGAGAGATGATATTAAATAAAACTAAAATATATTTATTCGAGGAGGATATATCAATGAATGAAAATGCAAAATTACCTTTCGTAATGCCAAATTATGATTTGACTGGAAAGGTTGCAATCGTAACAGGTGGGACTAAAGGGTTAGGTTATGGCATCGTCATGGCGTTAGCATATTATGGAGCCAAAGTTGTCGTAACCAGCAGACATCAGGATGACTGTGATCGTATTGCTAAAGAAGTAGTCGAGATGGGCGGTGAAGCAACGGGTATTAAAACGGATGTTCAGATTAAAGAAGAATTAGATAATCTCGTTGAAAAGACCGTCGAAAAATATGGCAAAATCGATATTATGGTCAATAACGCTGGCGTTGCGATCACAAAACCAATGCTATCAATGACTGAAGAAGAATATGATACTGTTTTGGATTCAAATTTAAAAAGTGTTTATTTTGGTTCAGCGGCGGCGGCAAGAGAAATGATTAAACAAGGCAATGGCGGAAGAATTATTAACATGGCTTCTATGGGAGGACTAGTTGGGACAAAAAATATTTCGACCTATGGCGCATCAAAAGCAGCTGTTTTAAACTTAACCAAAGGGATGGCCATTGAATTTGGAAAACATAATATAACGGTCAATTCAATCTGTCCAGGTTATGTTAAGACTGCTTTAAACGAAGAGGTGCTTGATAATCCTAAATTTAAAGACAAAATGTTTACCAGAATACCATTAAAACGATGGGGCGAAGTTCAGGAAGTTGCGGCAATTGTTTTATTCCTGGCATCGGATTTTTCCGGAATTATGACTGGTTCACATTTAGTTGCGGATATGGGAACGACTTGTAATTAATTTAAAATCAATAAACTAATTTATCTAAAAAGGAGAATTGAATTATGAATAGATGGGAAAAAATTGAACGAAAACCGGCACCATTATTAGCTAAAGCTTTTGGACCACTAAGCGGAATCAGAGTTCTGCTTAATGGAACAGTCGTAGCAGCCCCTTTTTCAGCAACGATGATGAGTGATTTTGGAGCAGAGGTTATTTCGTTAGAACGGCCAAAAGTTGGTGGAGATCCCGCTCGGCATCAGAAACCGCAGATTACTCATGAAGAGAAATCCATCAGCGGAGCATGGCTGCAAAATTCAAGAAACAAGCTTAGTTTTGCGTTGGAAACTAATTTGAATGTTCCTGAATCCAAAGAAATATTTTTATCCCTGATTAAAAACTCAGATGTTTGGATTGAAAATATGGTTTGGATTAATAAGCTGGGGATCACTGATGAGATGCTTATGGAAGTTAATCCCAAATTAGTAATTTGCCATATCAGCGGCTTTGGAACGACAGGTTTCGGCGGTGAAGAAAGACAGATAAACAGACCGGGATATGATCCTTTAGGACAAGCTGAATCCGGCTGGGGATTATTACAAGGCTGGCCGGACCGAGAACCTTATTATGCCCAACAATATGTAGGCGATTATTTAAGCGGACTGTTTGCTGTCAATGGCATCTTAATGGCCTATATGAACGCCCAAAAAACTGGCAAAGGACAGAGTATTGATGTTAGTTTAGTTGAAGGATGGATGCGGGTTATGGATGATAACTTCCCGCTTTGGACGGAAAAAAAGATGATTAAACAAAGACAAGGGATCAAACAATCAACATATCAGCCGGGCGGCATTTTTGCGACCAAAGACGGAAAATATATCAACTTGGGATCTTATGGAAAATCAGCGTACAATAAAGTATTAAAAGGTTTTGGCATTGATACCGAGAAGTTTAGTTATGAAAAAGCCGGCGGCAGTGAGGAAGCAATTAATAGTCCGCTCGGAGTAGAATTGGATGCTACCTTCCAAAAATTCTTTATGGAACATACTGCCCAGGAAGCATTAGACATTTGTATTGACAATAAAATTGGTGCAGCGGTAGTAAGAGATTCAGGCGATGTTTTTGAACAAACCCATTGGCGTGAACGAGGCGACTGGGTAAAATACACCGATCAGACACTTAATAAAGAAGTCGAAGCTTTTGGTTTTGTACCAAAATTATCTGAGACACCGGGCGAAGTATGGCGTGGAGCGCCAGCTTTAGGACAGGATACGGAAGCGATTTTGACCCAACTGTTAGAGTACAGTGCAGAAGAAATTGAAGCATTAAAAGGCAAAGGGATTATTGACTAAAGGAATGGCCATTTAGGTAAATTCGATTTAAATTGAAGATAATCGGAATAATGAAACACCATATGAAATGCCGTTACAGTATTGCAAATAAATCGACAATCTTTAATATTTTGTTTTATTAGACCAATCGACTAAAATTCTATTTAAAAGGAGAATATAAATATCATGGGTAAATTAACTGGAAAAAATGCGATTGTAACAGGAGCGGCAAGGGGAATTGGAAGAGAGTATGCATTGCGATTAGCGTCTTTAGGTGCAAACGTTGGAGTGATTGACATTAACCTAAAATCTTTCGAAGAATTTGCTGGCGAAAAAGCGTTATTAACTGCAGACACTGTAATGGATGAAATAAGAGCTCTTGGCGTTAATTCCGCAGGAGCAGTAGCTGATATTGGAAATAGAGAACAAGTTTTTGCGGCAGTTGCAGAAATTGCCAAAGAATTAGGTGATATTTCCATCGTAGTATGTAATGCCGGCGGAGGAATGGGACCAATGGATGGCAACAAAGCATCAGAGATAAATTGGGAACAATATCATGCGGTTATTGATAGAAATTTACATGGCACTGTTTATACTTGTAACGCCGTTGCCCCGATGATGAAAAAACTAGGATACGGAAAAATAGTAAATGTTGCTTCTGTGGGTGGATTAATGGCAAATAGTGATGGTAGTTATGCTCACTATGCAACTTCAAAAGCAGGTATTATTCATTATACAAAATTGTTGGCTCAAGATTTGGGACCATACAATATCACGTGTAATGTTATTGCACCGGGCTTTATTTCAACCGCTCGATTGGAAGCAGGATTTAAGGCAATGGGTGAAGAAAAATTCACTCGAAATATTGCGATGGGAAGATTTGGAACAACTGAAGATTGCGCCAACGTAGTGGAATTTTTAACAACAGACTTATCATCCTATGTAAGTGGAACCGTTCTTGAAGTAACCGGCGGAACTGTTGGCCGGATTCTGATGAATCAGGCCTATTAAAAACACTATCGAGGTAGTAAAAAGTTTGGATTTTTCAGGTCTTAATATTGGTCTAAAGACACTGGTTGAAATATTTAGTCCCAATATCCAGTAAATTAATAATTAACAGGATTGCGTAAATCCACATTCATTTATGATGTGAGATAAGTAGATCGCTGGTTATTGGGACTTTTGGAAGGTGGCATGATTGGTCAAAATAGGATAAGCAGAATTAAAAAAATAGAAAAAATTTATGGGAGACTTTGGGTATTTATTATTTTAATTAAAGCGGGTGATAAAATCTTTGCCTTTTTCGTTGCAGTTGCTACAGTTGGCTTTTTTAGTCTTGCAGTTACCGCTTTAGGGTTGGTAGATTTAGAAATGGTAGCAGCAGTTTGTTTGACTACATTTGGATGTTGGTTGATTTATTCAGGTTGTACCATATTAATGGAAAACGTATTAGTGAAAAAGATTATACCATATTAATTATATTTATAAAATTCCTGAAAAATAAAAGGAGATAAAAATGGAAAAAAATTGGAATGTGTTAATTGTTGGAGCAGGTACCATGGGGCGTGGAATTGCTGAGGTATTTGCAGCGAAGGGAATTAAGGTAACGCTTAATGATGCTTTTCCAGAACAGTTGGTAAAAGCAAAAGAAATGATTCAAAGTGATATGGCTTATTTTTTAGAAGAAGGCTTGGTAAGTCAGGAAGAGATTAAAAACACAAAGGATCTTATTTTTTTTGAAGAAAAGTTGAAAAATTGTGCCCCTTCAGCAAATATTGTTATTGAAGGTGTTTTTGAAAATGCTGAATTAAAACGGGATATTTTTAATCAATTAGATGAACTTTGCACAGCAGATTGCTTGTTTTGCAGTAATACATCAGCTTCGAACATTTTTGAAATTGCCCAGATTTCGCATCCAGAACGTCTTCTGATTACACATTTTTTCAATCCACCTTATGTAATGCCATTGGTTGAAGTGGTATTGGGACCAAAAACATCGGTAGAAACACGGGATAAAGTTAAAAACTTATTGATTGAAGTTGGTAAAGAACCAGCAGTCATTTCACATTATATCCCTGGTTTTATTGTTAATCGTCTGGATAATGTTCTTACAAGGGAAATTGGTTATATGATAACCCAAGGATGGACAACTGGTGAAGATATTGAACGTGCAATCCGCTACACAAGTGGGATACGATATTCCTTCGAAGGACCATTAGCGCTTCATGATGTCGTAGGTTGGGATTTGACAAATACTGTTTCGAAGGATGTTCATAAAACTCTTTGTAACGAC
This sequence comes from uncultured Acetobacterium sp., assembly GCA_965140355.1. Classification (GTDB taxonomy): domain Bacteria; phylum Bacillota; class Clostridia; order Eubacteriales; family Eubacteriaceae; genus Acetobacterium. Next base: position 1,529,935 of record OZ223194.1, read on the forward strand.
GGCGATGAAAATAGATTGGGAAAAGAATTGATCGAAAAGGGTGAATTAGGGATCAAGTCAGGAAAGGGAGTTTACGATTATTCGGGAGTCGATATTCAGGAATTTATGAATAAAAGATCACACAAGATCATAAAAATGCTAAAAGCAATGAAAGCTTTAAATGACCCAGAGTAAATCATTTTGAAATGATGACTCCAACTAACAGAACATTAAAAAACGATCGAGATTTTGCGATCAATTTCGTAAGAACCAGAAGAAATCGATAAGCGAATTCTTCTGGTTCTGGAAACTGATTTCAAATTACTTCTAGTTAAGCGCTAAACACGATATAAATAATAAGATACATTAAATTTAAAAGGAGAATTAAAAAGATGGTAAATTATTCAATTAAAATTTTGGAGTATGCTAATACGGACAGTGCACCAGTTTCGGGTCAAATTGCAAGTGCTCATAATGGTGGTTTTATGAATTTAACGATGTCTTATAATTTAATCCAAGGGAATGGTCATAATATTTTGCAAGATTGTGGGGTGAATTATGATGAACCTGAACAGAAAGCCATCTGCGAAGCTTATGCATTTCAAAACGTTAGAATGCCAAAAGATATTTTAGCAAAAGTTGGTTTAACTCCAGAAGATATTGATACCGTCATTATGTCACACTGTCATTTTGACCATATGGGTGGTTTGAAATTATTTCCCAATGCTCACTTCTATATTCAGAAAGATGAAATCTTAAAATCATTAGCTGCTTTATCATTGGATAAGAGATTCAATCGTGCCAAAAATGCATTTTTAGCGAGTGATCTGCAAGTTGCCTGTGAATATATTTGTAATGGCCGAATGACTTTGTTAGATGGAGATCAAGAAATATTTGAAGGGATTCGGGTGGTTGCGCTTCCCATGGGACATTCATATTGTGGACAAATGATTTTAGTGGAAGTTGAAGAAAATGGTAAAAATATCGAAAAAGTTTTGAGTGGCGATGTTGCCTATGTTTATGAAAATGTTCTTGGTATGGATAACGATGGCGTTTATATTCCGTTTACTGCAGTTGGCTCACCAGTTACAGTGGTTGAACAAATTGATAAAGCTTATGCTTTGGCGGGATATGATATCAATAATTTGATATTTAATCATGAAGTAAGAAATTATAAAACATATGAAAGTATAAAATATGAAGATGGTCTTCATGTTGCAACGGTTATTTAGTTTGATTTTATAAATATTTAGGGGGTATCTTATGAAAAAAGCATTTTGGTTATATAGTTTTTTTGTTTCGTTTTGTTGCGCTGTTTTCTTTTTCTTATATGGACTTTCGGGTTTTACAATTGGATGGATGAGTTTTGTCATATTGGCTGTTTATTTTGGAATGGGTTCGAAAGTCAAAGATGTTCCAGCTATTTTTCTGAGTATTATCGCTGGGTTAATATGGGGACAACTTAACTTTCTTTTTATTGGTTTATTGGGCGCAATGGGGTTGTCTGAAGCAGTAGGGATGTTTATTAGCATCGTCGTAATGACAACGGTTACAATGGGGCTGCATCTGACTGTATTGGGAAAGACCCCCGTTAACAGAGTACCTTTTATTTTTGCTGGGGTAGCGTTAACATTCTCTCAGGGCGGGACCAATGAAATTGCCCTTGTGGTCACACTTATTGGTGGTTTATTGTTAGCTTTTGTCTGTAGTTTAGGAGAAGATTACATCTTTTTGCACTTTGCTGAACAACCGATAGCGGCGGCAGAAGAAAAATTGGAGAATCAAATGACCGGGGATGCGACTGAAAATTAGTTCCAACCTAAACATAACAAGATAAGTTTTTTAAGTAAATAAAATATCGATTAACGAAGGAAGATGATTCATGCACTGAACATGGTTCATCTTCTTTAGATTGTATGATTATCTTTAAGCATTGTTTTTCTTAAGATCTTTAATTTAATTTCACTAACAATTGTTTTAAATTTTAGTATATATCTAAATTTTGTAAGCGCCAATAAACGCATGGATTTAAAACACACCAAAAACATGAGACAATAGACTTAAAACAGAACTTTTAGTGTTTTTAGAGTAACTCTGAAAACACTAAAAGTATGAAGGGAGAGTTTTATCATGGCACTTATGAAGTCCACACAGCACGTCATTCAAAAGGAAAAATGGCAGGCAATGATCCAGAAACGGAAAGAAAGCGGGCTGTCGATAAAAGCATGGTGTGAAAAGAATCAGGTTTCCGAAGCCAGTTATTATTATTGGCTGAAAACAATCCGCGAAGATGCGCTGGTTCGAGCAGGCTCGCTTGCCATTACTGGTTGCCCCGAGTTTGCTGAAATTATGGCAAAACCAACGGAAACGGAAAAGCAATCGCAGGGAGTCTGTGCCGTTGTTCATTTCAAGGAGTTTGAACTGGAAATCCATAACGGTGCCGATCCAATGACGCTGGAAACAACGATTCAGCTTCTCAAGCAGTCATGCTGATTCGTTTCCCCGACGATATCCGGATCTATATTGCCTGTGGTCATACCGACATGTGACGACAGATTGACGGTCTGGCGGCCATCGTGCAGATGAACTTTCAGCTGGATCCATTTCAAAATTCGCTTTTTCTATTCTGTGATAAAAAACGGGACCGAATGAAAGCGCTCTTTTGGGAAGGGGATGGATTTCTGCTGTTGTACAAGCGGCTTGAAAGCGGCATATTCCAGTGGCCAAAATCATCGGAAGACGTCAGAGAGATTACCCCACAACAATATCGATGGATGCTGGAAGGCCTCGCAATTGATCAAAAGAAAGTCATCCAAAATGTGAAAAATAAGCGGTTATTGTAGCCTGTAAAAACCCGATTTACCAACGGTTTTACAGGCTTTTTCATAGTAAAACTGGTCCGATTATGGTATAATAATTTTAGCAAAATACCGATGAAAGGGCTTAGTATTAATGGTTGAAAAGACGACTGAGACCACCGTTCTTCTTGAAGTCATCAAGCAACAGACTGAAACAATCACGGCGCTGAAAAACACCATCGAACAGATGAATACCGACTCAAAACTGCTTCGGGAACAGCTGGTTATTCCCGTGAAAAAGCACTTGTCAATCTACCCGAAGAAGACCGGATTTATTCCCTATCCGAAGATCAGCAAATATGCCCTGTGGATGGAGCCAAACTGAATTATGCCGGGAAAAAATATTTGCGGACAGAGGTGGAACATCTTCCGGCAACATTAAAACTGATCCACATTTATCAGGAAAGTTGGGAATATCGAACCTGCCGTAAAGAAGGCCGACCCTACCACAGTAGGGAATCGCCTATTGCAACAAACTTTTTGAGCTTGAAGAACAACTGAAAAATTTGTCGTCAGAAGAACGGCGAGTGCAGTGTCTGAAACAGGAAATACCTGTTCTGGAGGCCTTTTGGGCGTGGGTTGATGCCAATCTGGAAGTAGTGTTACTCCAATCTAAACTTGGAAAAGCACTGCAGTATGTTAAAAACCAGCAAGTCGGACTGATGTCTTACCTGGACGATGGCGGCTGTGAGATTTCGAACAGTCTGGCCGAAAACAGCATCCGCCCCTTTACTGTGGGGAGGAAAAACTGGCTTTTTGCAGGCAGTCTTGCCGGTGCGAGTGCCAGCGCAATTGTTTACTCGATTGTTGAAACCGCCAAGGCGAATCACTTAAATCCCTACCAATATCTCGAATTTCTATTTAAACATCTTTCGGCAATTCCTTTCCGTGAGAACAAAACATTGCTTGATTCGTTACTGCCATGGAATCCTAAAGTTCGGACATTGTGTAAAATATGATGATAAAAAGTAACGGCGGCCAGATGACCGCCATAGTTATTTTTTGCACATGTTTTTAAAGGACGCTTACTAAATTTTAAGAAATAATTTATATTTTTCTAGTATCTTATATATTGGACTATTATAAAGTAAATGATTAAGATGTAAGTTTAACATCATAATTATTTATGAATACTGTTTGTAAAAAACGAGCAGTCATATCGAAAATTTTATTATTTTGGCATCTTGAGGTTATTTATAAAAATATCAAATAGCTGAAGAGTTCGTTTCGATATAAACAGTTGACAATTAATGCTATTTTCTCCGAAATAATACAGACGTTCATTCAAATTATCTTCATGAAATAAACTGATCCATTTCAAGGTATAACTCACCCAAAACGAGTAGATATGAATATCATTCTTGTTTTGTTGTCAAAAAAATTTATCTTATTCAGGTCATAAGTTTAAATACTAGTAGCAAATACCTTTAGCAGAACTAGTCGAGAGGTTTTAAAATTCTTATAAAAATTTAGAAGATTAATTGTAAAATAGATAATCATTGAACAGTTGTCACTTTGGGTCAAACTTTCTGCAATCAAAAGGAAGTTGATGATTATTGTCTGAGGGTTGTGTTAGAGGGACTAGATAAGCTCACAATAGTTTAGTAATTACTTTAAAACTATACAATAAGGAGAAAAAATGAATACAAATAAATACAATCCAATTACTGTCGATTTCATCCAAAAGTGGGATAAAGAATTTTTGTTTGATATTTTATATAATATTTCTGATGCAGTAATGATTAATGATCTTGATACGACAATTGTATATGTAAACAAGGCATATGAAGAAATACTTCATACACCTAAAGATAAAGCTATTGGCAAAAAACTTAGGGATATTGAACCGGATGCAACTGCTATTAAAGTAATGGAGTGCGGTATTGCATCGCATAACATCGTTGATTATTTAAGAACAATAAAAATAAATGCAGTAGGAATGAGTTTTCCTATTTATCAGAATAAAGAAATCCAGGGGGCAGTTTCCATCTTTAATGATGTATCGGAAATTGAACGATTAAACAGTGAAATACTTCGAATACAGGAAGTTACCAGATACTTTCAAGGTGAACTTGAAAATAAAAATCTGCCAATAACTTTTTCTGAATACATCTGCTCGAATAACAAGGTCAAGGATATGCTATTACTTGCTTCTAAAGTAGCAAGAACGGATACGACTGTTTTAATTAGAGGTGAAAGCGGCGTTGGAAAGGAAGTATTGGCAAGGGCGATATATAAAGAAAGTAAAAAAAGCGAGATGCCGTTTATCAAAGTGAATTGTGCATCAATACCGGAAAATCTTCTTGAAAGCGAACTGTTTGGTTATGACGAAGGGGCTTTTACCGGGGCAAAACGTGGCGGAAAGCTTGGTAAATTCGAACTTGCTCAAGGAGGAACAATCTTTTTAGATGAAATCGGTGATATGACATTTAATATGCAGGCAAAAATTCTTAGAGTACTACAAGAAAAGGAAATTGAACGCATCGGCGGGATAAAAACGATCCCTTTGAATGTCAGAGTCATTGCTGCAACAAATAGAAATTTAGAAGAAATGATTGAAAAAGGTACCTTTAGAAGTGACTTGTATTATCGATTGAACGTTGTCCCGCTTAATATTCTGCCTTTAAGAGAACGAAGAGATGACATAATACTGTTAGCCAGGAATATTCTGCGAAAATTTAGTGAAGATGCTCACGAGGTAATAACATTATCAGCAGATGTTATAACCGTGCTGCAAAAACATAATTGGCCGGGAAATATAAGAGAGCTGCAAAATGTTTTAGAACATGCAGTTATTATTAAAACCAGCAGTCAAATAGGGGTGATGGATTTACCGAAATATATGATAACTGAGGAATACAAATTAAAAGATAAACATTTTGAAACATTTAATCTTAAAGCTAATATTGAAATGATCGAAAAAGAATTAATTATGGAAGCTTTATTAAGAAATTGTAACAACAAAAGCAAGGCAATTGAAGAGCTTGGTATATCAAGAAGAGCATTTTATCAAAAATTAAGTAAATATGATTTGGAAGAATAAAATAATAATAAGTGGAAGGTGAAATAGAAATTGATCAAAGATTGGTCTGCTGCTGCAGTCTGGTCTTTTTTTTGTACGGAGTTATTAAACAGTTATCTTTTTCGGTGGATATATACACATTTCCTTTTTTGGATTACAGAACATGTATATTATGTAAACATGTTCTGTAATTGATTTTCAGCGGAGTCGGTTTTTGATCGTAATAAACGATAAAGCAGAAACGTCGGGGCAGGCTGGTTAAGAACCAAAAAATGATAATACAAATCAAAAAACCATGATTTTTGATTTGTTGGCATGATACTTGCTTTTGTCATATATTCAAGAAAATATTTTTTTTAGAATTGAAAGGAGAAACACAATGCCAGTAGGAACTTATGAACAGTATTATGACAGAATGATGAAAATGAAACCAAATATTTATATCGGAGGAAAAATAATTGATCGATCGGACCCATTAATTGCACCGGGAATGTATGTTATGCGACAAACCTTTGATTGTGCCGCCGATGATCGATATAAAGATGTCTGTACAGCGACGTCACATTTGACCGGAGAAACCATTAACCGGTTCACGCATATTAATCAGACCCAGGAAGATTTGTTAAAGAAACAGAAAATGACGAAATTATTATCACATCGTGTGGGCGGATGTATCCAGCGATGTATGGGGATCGATGCCTTAAATGCTTTATCGGTTGTAACCTATGAAATGGATGCAGCGTTGGGAACCAGTTACAATCAAAATTTCTTGAAGTATTTAGCCTGGTCGCAGGAAAATGATCTGGTGGCAAACTGTGCTCAGACCGATGTTAAAGGGGATCGTATGAAACGGCCTTCGGAACAGGCAGATCCGGATATGTACCTGAGAATTGTCGAAACACGCGAAGACGGGATTATCGTCAGAGGGGCAAAGTCCTGCAATTCATCAGCGCCCTATGTCGACGAAATCATTGTGACACCAACCCGTTTTATGGGTCCGGATGATAAAGATTATGCCGTATCATTCGCTATTCCGGCGGACTGGGAAGGTGTCAAGCTGGCAGCACTTCCTGGCGTCAGACATAAAAGAAGCAATCTTAAAGCACCAATCGCCCTGGTGGGGGATATGGAATCATTAACGATCTTCGATGATGTTTTTGTACCGAATGAAAGAATTTTTATGAATGGCCAGGCAGATCCCAGACAAACACCTTATGCCGGATTTTTAGCATTAATGTTTGCTCATTTTCACCGACATTCCTATACCGGATGCAAACCGGCAACATCGGAAGTTTTAGCAAGTATGGCAGCTTTAGTTGCTGAATACAACGGCATCCAGAGACAGTCACATGTTAAAGGTAAACTGGCACATATCATTGGCATTGCTGAAGTTGTTTTTGCCTGTGGTGTTGCCAGTGCGGTTAAAGGTCAAAAATCACCATCGGGAACCTTTATTCCGGATGAAATTTTAACCAACGCCGGCAGAAAACTGGCAGGTGAAGAAATTTACAATGAAAATAAAATCGTTGCCGATTTAGCCGGAGGCTTAATTGCAACCATGCCATTGGAAGCCGAATATTACGCACCGGAAACAGGTGCATTACTGAACAAATATATCATGAGAAATCCAAGCATTTCCGCAGAAAATGTTCATCGATGTTTCCGTATGATCGAAGATCAGCAGCTTTCTCAATTTGGGGCAGGTATGGTTGTTGCCGGACTTCATGGGGGCGGATCACCAGTTATGGAAGAAGTGGCGATGATGTCACGATATCCACTTGAAGAATTAAAAGGCATTGCCAAATATCTGGCTGGTATTCAGGAAGATATTCCTATTTTCGAAAGAGAATATGTAACGCCACGAAAAATGCTGGAAAAATTTGCCACATATACAAAATAAATATGAAGCAGCTGAATGATTAATAGTTTCTGAACGAATTAAAAGATTACGGTTTAAGTAAGAAATAAATGTTGATATATATGTGATGGTAAAAGCAGAAATCATATATGAAATAAGATAGTCGATAGTTATTTTGGTAACTGTCGACTATCTTTAAGCGCAAATAATATAATAAAATATTTAATAGAGGTAGAAATATGTGCGAATTAGAACAAAAAGCAAGAGCAGAAATGGAAAACATAATATCAGTGGTTCTTGACGAAAAGATAAACCCGAAACTTTTAGAACATCAAGGATGGGTTGAACTTGAAAAGATCGTCAATAACAATGTTTTTGTTAGATTCAGAGGCGCTTGCAGGAGTTGTGCAATTACTGAGGATACACTAAATGGAATAGTCAAGCCGGAATTAATGAACGCGATAGAAGAAATTAATGATGTATTGATTGCCGATGAAGTTGACGATGAACTAATTGATTTTGCGCGAAGTTTACTTACTAAAAAAATAAACGATTGAGATAAATAATCAAAGTCAGTTATTTATTTTTTGTATTTGAAAGGAGTTTTAACAATATGAGTCATGAAACACATGAATATGGTTGCAGTTGTGGCTGCTATGATGAAGAAAATAATCACTTTAAAGATCTGATGCCAGTATTGGATAAATATGTTGATATTCCCGGTAGCCTGATTACGATCTTACAAAAAGCCCAGGAAATTTATAGTTTTTTATCCTTTGATTTAATGTATTATATTGCGCAAAAAACGGGAATCAGCATTGCTAGAATCTATGGCGTTGCTACTTTTTATACCCAATTTCGTTTTGAACCGGTTGGAAAATACTTGATTATGCTGTGTCAGGGGACGGCTTGCCATGTTAATGGATCGAAAATGATCGAAGAAACGATTATGGAAACTTTGAATATAAGTGAAGGTGAAACAACGACAGATGGCTTGTTTACACTTAACAACGTCGCCTGTTTAGGATGTTGCAGCCTCTCACCGGTTATGATGATCAACGATGAGACGTATGGTCAGCTAACCGTGGATAAGGTGAAAAATATCCTGACAGAAATTAAAGAAAAAAATATTTCTTAGGAGGGTGAAAAAATGAAAATTGTTATTGGAGAAGGAAGCTGTGGGATTGCGGCAGGAGCCAATAAAGTTAGAAAAGCCTTTGAAGAAATAATTTCGATAAAAGGACTGGATATTTCCATTAATAAAACTGGTTGCATTGGCACCTGTTATCTTGAACCCATCGTAGATGTATTTGATGATAATGGGGAAAAAGCAACCTTTGTTAATGTTACCGTTGATAATGTAAAAGAAATTGTTGATGAACATATATTAGGTAAGCGAGCACTTGAGAATTTACAGATCTCTGATGCCGATAGTGCCATGATTGAAAAACAAAAACGGATCGTACTGAAAAACTCAGGGATCATTAATCCTGAGAAAATCGAAGATTATATCGCAGCTGATGGTTATCAGGCTGCTAAAAAATGTCTGACCGAATTAACACCTAAAGAGATCATTGAAACTGTTAAAACTGCGGGACTGAAAGGGCGCGGCGGTGCTGGCTTTCCAACTTGGTTTAAGTGGGATGCGGCAGCTAAGTCTCCCGGAGAAGTAAAATACATGGTCTGTAATGCTGATGAGGGCGATCCTGGGGCATTTATGGATCGAAGTGTGCTTGAGAGTGATCCTCATGCCTTGATTGAAGGGATGATTATTGGCGCCCGTGCTATCGGTGCCAACGAAGGTGTTGTTTATGTGCGAGCAGAATATCCACTGGCGATTATTCGACTTCAGCGAGCCATTGATCAAGCTCGCGAACAAGGGTTTTTAGGTGAAAATATTTTTGCAAGTGGATTTGATTTTGATTTGCGAATTAAGGCCGGTGCCGGAGCCTTTGTTTGCGGTGAAGAAACGGCTCTTATCGCTTCATTAGAAGGGGAACGGGGGATGCCGCGGTTAAAACCACCATTTCCAGCACAAAAAGGGTATTGGAACAAACCAACCAATATTAATAATGTTGAAACTTTTGCCAATGTGCCCTGGATTTTCAGAAACGGTGGTGAAGCTTACGGCGATATTGGAACCCACGACAGTAAAGGAACAAAGGTATTTGCACTTACAGGAAAGATTGCTCATGGCGGTTTGGTAGAAATCCCCATGGGTTTGAAATTACGGGATGTTATTTATGAAATTGGCGGCGGTATCAAAAATAATAAAGCGTTTAAAGCAGTACAAATGGGTGGCCCATCAGGAGGATGTATTCCGGCGGCACTATTGGATACTGAAATTGATTATGCCGAAATTACTAAAACTGGTGCTATAATGGGGTCCGGCGGAATGGTGGTTATGGATGAAACCACATGTATGGTTGATATGGCCCGTTTCTTTTTGGATTTCACGTGTAAAGAATCTTGTGGTAAATGTACATATTGTCGTGTTGGTACGATGCGTATGCTTGAAATTCTTAACCGGATCACTCAAGGTGAAGGTGTTGATGGCGACATTGAGCTATTAGAGGAACTTTGTAATAAAATTAAAGAGGGTTCGATGTGTGGTTTGGGACAAACGGCCCCAAATCCTGTATTAACGACAATTAGATATTTTAGAAACGAATATGAAGATCATATTTATAATAAAAAATGCACTGCCAAAAGCTGTAAACCACTGTTAAGCTATTCCATCAGCGAAGAAAATTGTGTCGGTTGTGGGGCATGTAAGAAGCAATGTCCGGTCGGAGCCATTGAAGGTGAAAAGAAAAAACTTCATGAAATTGATAACGATAAGTGTATAAAATGCGGAAAATGTTTTTCGGTATGTAGATTCAATGCCGTATTAATAGATTAGAAAGGAGTGGGAAAATGAAAAAATTCAAATTAAATATTGATGGAAAAGAAGTCACCGGTTTTCAGGGACAAACGATTTTAGAAATTGCCCGGGAAAATAACATTGAAATTCCCACACTTTGTTATGATGAACGTCTGGAAATTTTTGGTTCCTGCGGGTTGTGTATGGTAGAAGTGGTCGGAATTCCCAAAATCCTTAAGGCTTGTGCCACCGAAATTTCACCGAACATGGTGATTAAGACAAAAACCGAACGTGTCATCGAATCCCGAAAAACCAATCTGGAATTACTGCTTTCTAAACATATTGGGGATTGTGTGGCACCCTGTAAACAGGCCTGCCCAGGAACCACGGACTGTCAGGGTTATGTGGGACTGATTGCCAATGGTGAGTTTGCCGAAGCCCTGAAATTAATTAAAGAGCAATTACCATTACCGGGATCTATCGGTCGGGTCTGTCCACATCCCTGTGAAACCGCTTGTCGCCGTGGTGAAGTGGAAGAACCCATTTCAATAGCCTGGCTCAAGCGTTTTGCCGCAGATTTTGATTTAACCCATGATCAATTCATTCCAGCCATTAAAAAATCAACCGGAAAATCTGTTGGCATCGTTGGTGGGGGTCCTGGTGGTCTGACAGCGGCTTATTATCTCATTCAATCTGGACATGCCGTGACCATTTATGACGCCATGCCGAAAATGGGAGGAATGCTACGATATGGGATACCGGAATATCGGTTACCTAAAAAAATTGTTGATGAAGAAGTTGCTACCATTAAAAAGATGGGCGTTGGGTTTAATAACAATATGCGTGTTGGGAAAGATATTCCCTTAGACACCATTCGTAAAAATCACGATGCGGTTTTTGTAGCACTAGGTGCATGGACCAGTTCGGGATTACGGTGCGAAGGGATTGATGCGAAAGGCGTCATTGGTGGGATTGAACTACTGCGACAGGTTGCCAACAATGAACCCATTGTGTTAGGCCAAAAGGTTGCTATTGTTGGGGGTGGAAATACTGCTATGGATGCCTGTCGGACAGCCCTTCGGTTGGGTGCGACGGAAGTATACAATATTTATCGACGAACCATTGCTGAAATGCCAGCCGAAGAAATAGAAATTACGGAAGCACAGGAAGAAGGGGTGATCTTTAAAAATCTGGCGAATCCCATTGAAGTCATCAAAGGTGACGATGGACAGGTGGTTCAAGTTCGTCTCCAGAAAATGGAATTGGGTGAACCTGATGCTAGTGGCCGCCGTCGTCCGGTTGCCATTGAAGGGGCGGAAGAAATCATCGACATTGATACGCTTATTTTAGCGATTGGTCAAGGGATTAATCCAGAAGGTTTAACCGACTTGACCTTGACTAAATTTAACACGATTGCAGCAGATGAACAAACATTTAGAACCAACTTAGATGGCGTTTTTGCAGCGGGTGACTGTATTAATGACGGGGCTTCCATTGCAATTAGGGCCATTGGTGATGCTAAAAAAGCAGTTGCTTATATCGAAGGTTACTTGGCTGGTGAAGCGGTTTGTTATCATGAACCATATTATGTCACCAGAGAATCAGCGGATCCCGATTACCTGGAAAGTATTAAAAAGAATAAACGGCCATCGATGAGCCATCTTAGTGCAAATGACAGAAATGACAATTTTTCCGAAGTTGTCAAGGGATATACGGTGGAACAGGCTGTAGTAGAAGCTAATCGTTGTTTGGAGTGTGGCTGTCAGGATTATTTCGAGTGCAAACTTGTGTCTTATGCAAACACTTATAATGTAAAACCAGATCGCTTTAGTGGAAACAAGCCTGTTTCGAAGATTCAGGATGATCACCCATTTGTAATCCGAGATAATAATAAATGCATTAATTGCGGTTTGTGTGTGCGCGTCTGTGAGGAGATTTCTGGAGTTTCGGCGCTTGGTTTGGTTGATCGCGGCTTTGAAACCACGGTTGAACCAGCTTTAAAACAATCACTGGCGGAAACCGGATGTGTGAGTTGTGGATTGTGTATCAGTGTCTGTCCGACCGGAGCTTTAAAGGAAGGTTTGACGGGCGTTAAACAAGTACCATTTGATACAAAGAAAACATTAAGTACTTGTGGTTATTGTTCAGCCGGTTGCCAGACGATTATTGAATCTATGGGAGATACCATTATTAAAGCGGTTCCGCAATCAAATCATACCCAATTGAATCAGGGCGTAATGTGTGGTCGGGGTCGCTTTGGAACCAATCTTGTGCAGTCGGATGACCGATTGATGACGCCGCTAATTCGCAATAAACAGGGGGAGCTTGAGGAAGCCAGTTGGTACGATGCTTTCGTTACTATTGCTAAAAAATCCCAGAGTATTTCAGCTCGTTATGGGATAAAGGCGCTAAAAATAGGGATCGCTCCTAAATATACGAATGAAGAAATATTCACGATGACTCAGCTTGCTAAAGTTCTGCGAGCCGATACCTTCAGCTTTAGTAATGTGATTAAAGGTGAAGCGGAGGTTCTTGATGGGGACTATCAGTTACATGACTTGAATGAGTTGTTATCAGCAGATGTAATTCTGATATTAGGAATGCAGCGGGAAGATAATCCGATTGTCCAATATAAAATAAGCCAAGCTGCAAAAAATGGCGCTAAAATATTTGCTGTTAATCATGTAAAAAGTGGTTTTGACAAAATCGGTGATGAATTCGTTATTGATCGTAAAGAATTGGCGTTTTTGGGAAAAATCACACGATATGTACTGGAAAAAGGAAATTTCAATACTCAGGTTAAGAATCAAGATGAGTTGAAAAAATCATTAGAAAAACTTGAGGTTTCTCTGGAAGCGGAATGTATCGGGGCTGCTCTGATCAAAGCGAAAAATCCCGTGGTTGTATTAAGTGATAATGAGGTGACTTTAGAAACCGCAACTTTGGCTGGAAATATAATTGGACTTTTAGGAAAAGGCAATAATAAGCGAAGTGGTATTTTACGTGTAGCTGGAAAAAATAACAGCGTTGGGTTAAATACTTTAGGGGTTGTGAAGACGGCGGCTACACTTGAAAATGCAAAAGGATTACTTCTTTTTGGTGAAGATACAAAAGCCGATTTAAGCGGATATGAATTTCTGATGGTACAGGATACGCACTTAACTAAGACCGCTGTCGTCGCTGATGTTGTATTGCCGGCACTGGCATTTCCAGAAGTCAAGGGGACGTTTGTCAATACCGAAGGACGCTTATTAAATGTAGCAAAAGCTGTTGAAGGACCATTTGGAGTTACTAATATTGATATGATCCAAGGCATTATAGAAATTCTTTCACAAGATCTAGAGTCTATCTGTCCAGACCAGATTCTAAAAACTATCGGCGTAGTTAATCCTGCGTTTAAAAATGTTGACAAGGGTGAAATGCTTAAGGTTACACTGAATGAAAACATTACAGTTAATTTGAAACCATATGTTGAAGGTAGTATTTTTACCGAGATACCAATTACCGATTATCTGATGAATGAAATTCACTGCGAATTGACAAAGGTGACTAAGAAATAAAATAAATCAATCAGTTTAAAAGTTATCACATTTTCTGTGGTGGCTTTTAAACTAAATGAATATCCAAGATTTTTTAGTTTCGATAATATTTACAACTTCGGCGATATTTGCGATGAAAAGGATGTATACATAGTAGATGTTATTTTTGTTTAAATGTATACCTTGTGGAGTGGTTTAAATTTAGATGCAAAGAAAATGTATAAATACTTTAATTCTCTGGATACTGATTTTTGGTATAGAAATTGAATTAAGTAGTTTTGTATAATTGATTATAGTATGTATGAAAAACTCATAATTCATAAAAACTAGCATAAAATTATTTTTGGTATGGTGTTGAATGGTGGAACAAGTACGTCACTGTGTTGTTTAAAACTGGCTTCATTAGTACATAAGTACATGAAGTATACAGTAATTATGTAATCGTCTAAATAATGTAAATAAGAAAGGATTGAAGCTATAAATGCAGAGTTACATTAACAATGAAATTATTGATAAGGATTCTTGTAAAAATAATAAAATGTTCTGTGACCAATTCAATGATATAGTAGCCAAAAATAGTGATAAGGTAGCCATCATATCAAAAGATAAAATGATCACTTACAAAAAGTTAGATGAGCAATCAACGTTAGTTGCACAATGTTTAGGAGGGCAGGGAGTTGTACCGGAGGAAATCGTAGCAATAAAAACGGGGCGGACAATCAATTCCATTATTGTGATGATTGGGGTCTTAAAAGCGGGTGCTGCTTTTGTGTTTTTAGATACCTATAATCCTGCGGAAAGATTAGAATATATCATAAAAGATTGTAGAGTTGTTTTAACAATCGACGACTATTTTATGGAAAATTTGGAAGCTATGAAGCATTGTGAGCCAAAACCGTATCGACCTGAAAATTTGGCTGCAATAATTTACACATCAGGATCAACCGGTAATCCCAAAGGGATCATGATTGAACAAAAAAATATAGCAGCCCTAATCGCTAGCTATAAAGAGCTAGATATGTGTCAGGACGATGTTTTCGGGGTTTTTCCAAATTTCTGCTTTGTAGCTGCATTTAATGATATCTTTACGACGTTGTCAATTGGTGCCACGATTGATATTGTACCTTCTGAAATACGAAAAAAGATTAAATTACTAGCTGAATATTATATTAACAATAAAATAACGATCACTTATTTACCGCCGCACATGGCCGCTAAATATATGAATTTAGATGAGGATAATAATATTCTTAAAACTTTGCTTGTCAGCAGTGAGGCTTCGCACAATCTTTCGCAGAGACATTATAAAATATTTAACATTTATGCATCTTCAGAGTTGTGTAGTTATGTTTCAAAGTATTTAATAATGGAATCTCAAACATCATATCCGATCGGGAAAATTAAAAAATCGTTAAAATATTATATTCTTGATGAAAATAATATAGAAGTTAAAGATGGCGAAATAGGAGAGTTATGTATTTCAGGATCGCAAGTTTCAAGAGGTTATTTAAATAACCCGAAAAAAACAGCAGAACAGTATATTGAAAATCCGTTTACGCAAGAAGAACAATATAAGATTTTGTATAAAACAGGAGATTTGGTTAAAAAAAATCAGGATGGTAATCTTAAATATATTTGTCGCAAAGACTGGATGTTAAAAATAAGAGGATATCGAGTGGAACCCAGTGAAGTTGAATTGTGTATGTTAAAGTACCCGGGAATAACTGAAGTAGCCGTTACTGCATACCGAGATGATGGTGGTACAAATATTTTATGCGGGTATTTTACGGCGATGGATGAAATAGCGCCGGAAAAAATTAAAACATTTTTGAAGCAGCATTTACCTTGTTATATGGTACCGCGGATAATGAAGCAACTAAACGAATTCCCACGCAATAAAAACAACAAAATAGATAGAAATGCGTTGTCAATAATAGAAGCGTCTTTTTAATCAGTAAACAGAATACAGCAGACAAGCACGAGAGTTTATTAAACTAGTTAAAAATTCCAGCAAAACAAATTGATATAAAGTAGTGACGTTATATGGACGATTTTATTCATCCGTTTGATCGGTGGATAAGAGAACCATCTAATGATTTGTGTAGTTGTACGATAGAGTTTATGAACTTTGAAAAGGAAAATACGTTATGATTTCTAGCGACACTAAATTAGAATAAAAATTAGAAGGAGATTTATATGGATGCTCGGGAAAAAAGAGGTAATAAAATTGGCGTAGTGGCCGGCTCACTGATGTTAATGTGCTCATTAACGATATCTGCTTTATTAGGAGAAATGACAGCAGTTTATCCTAATGTAAGTATTGATAAAATTCAATTGGTATTAACGATTCCCAATCTTATTGGAATGTTATTTGCATTTGCGGCAGGACCGCTGACAGCAAAGTTTGCAAAAAAAAATCTATTGTTAGCGGGTATGATTTTAGGACTGGCTGGAGGATGTATTGCATATTTCTTTGGTTCAGTAAGCTTAAACTTTTTGTATATTTCGAGTGCGTTTATCGGTATTAACCAGGGAATGAATGGAGCTTTAACAAAAGCGATTATTCCAGATTTTCTAGATGGACAGGAACGCGATAATATGATGGGTTATCAAGCATCATCATCAACTGCAGGTAGTGTTATTTTAACATTTGTTGCAGGCATACTTGCGGGTATTTATTGGCAAAACTCTTATCTGGTATTTTTAGGGTTTGTTCCAGCAATCATCATTGTAGCAAAGTATATAACATTAATACCGCCAGCTCAAAAAAGTGTTAAAGTAGGACCAAAAGAAAAGCTTAACGGAGCAGTATTGTTTACCGCTGGTACTATATTTTTAACATTTATGTTCTTATTTACGTATCAGGCAAATATATCATTGTTCATTAAATCATCCGGATTAGGTGATGTGACGACAGCGGGTTATGCAAATACAACTTTTGTTGTGGCGGCAATGTTGACAGGGATTGTCTTTGGAAAATTCAGATCTAAATTAAAATTCAAAACAATGCAAGTTGGGATTGGTCTTTGTGCATTAGGTTTTTTGAGCATTCAAATATTTGGAAATCTTCCATCAGCATTTTTTGCGGCATTTTGCACTGGGACAGCACAGGGTTTTGTCATTCCAAGTGCGATGTTGGCAATCTGCGATTATACTACTAGTCAGTCCAGATCAAATGGAATTGCAATCACGATGGGAGTACTGAATTTTGGAATGTTTATTTCTCCAATAATAATGAATCCAATAGCTAATGCATTAGTTGCTGGAGATTTGGGCTCAAAGTTTATGATTGCGGGAATTGGTCTCATCGTTGTACTTGTTGGTCATACTCTTTTATCGCCAATGTTTTATAAAAAAGAAAATTTAGGACAGCTTTCATAAATTAATCAGGATTAGCAAAATACCGATCTGAACATTTAAAACCAAATGAATTCAGCAAGGCATAATATAAAATCGATTAAGCGTTACAATTCATAACTAATCCAGTTGTGAATTGTAGCGAAATTAGAAAGTGGTGATAAAAAATACTGTAACAGGTTTATTTTTATTTGGCAGAAAAACTTGAAGGAGAAGATAAATGATCCATAAAAGGAGTTTGTTAAAAAAAATTTTAGTAACGGTGGTTTTGCCTGGAATCGTGATTTTTTTTGTGATGGCCGGTATTTCAATGCTTGTTGTAAGTAATAATATTAAATCGCTTTCGGTCATCCAGAACAGATTGTTATTGATTGATACAATCGGATTAATTGCGATGATTGGCGTGATTGTATTTGGAATAAAAAAATCATCGAACAAGATAACCATGATTGTTGAATCAGTTAATCGACTGTCCAATAAGGAAGAGCGGGAAGCGTTTAAAGTAGAAAAATTCCAGGATCAGTTAGATGAAGTTATTTATATCTTAGTAGATGTTGAGAAGAACCTTGAATGTCAAGCAGAGGCAGCAAAAAATTTGGCCGAAGGTAAGCTGTCTGTCTGCATTAGTCCAGCTTCTGAAAATGACCGGTTAGGGAATAATTTACTAGCGATTCAGAAGACGATTGAAACCATGTTTGATTATTTTAAAAGACTGCCTGAACTTGTTGAGAACGAAGAATATGTTCGAAAAAATCAGGAACAGAATATTAAGGGTGATTATAAAAATGCGATTGAACAGGTCGATCAGGCCATTACAACGGCTATTGAAAAGAAAGAGTTTTTTCAAGATATTCTTGATGCCATGCCTTACCGGATTACAGTTGTGAATAATGATTTAAAGTGGCTCTTTATTAATAAAACGGTTCATGATTTGAGAATTGCGTCAGGGGCAAAAGAAAGCCGCCAGTCTCTATACGGGTTGGATTGTTGTAAATCTAATTTGGTTATGTGTAAAACTGAAGATTGTGGGGTGAAAGCATTCAAGAAAACAGGTAGAATTGAGTTCCCATTTGAATACAAAGGTGAATATTTCCGAAATGATACGCTGCCGATTAAAAATAAATCTGGAGAAACTATTGGATATATAGAGACTGCGATTGATATAACCTCGACGATGAGTGTTAATCATTATTTGAAAATTGAAATTCAAAGATTGGCTGAGAATTTAGGTTGTCTTGCAGCGGGAAACCTTGATTTTGATATGAATATTCAGGACCCGGATAAATATACAGTTGAAGTTTGTGAACAGTTTAAAGCGATTGCAACGAATTTAAATAATGTAAAAAATTCTATTGGAAACCTCATTGGCGATGTCACGATGTTAACTACAGCGGCAATCGATGGAGAACTGGGCATCCGAGCAAATGAATTGAATTTTAAAGGATCTTGGCGGGACTTGATCAGTGGTATGAATAACATCTTGGAAGAGGTTTCAAAACCACTTGAAGAAGTGGTGCAAGTGGTGAATCGAAGACTTGAAGCAGGAGACTTGAGCGTTACCGTAAATGGCCATTATAAGGGGAGTTTTAATGCGTTGAAAGAAGCGATTAACCTGATGGGGAGCGGATTTTTAGCTGTTATTACAGATATATCAACGGTTACGAGAGAAATCGGAAATGGAAATCTGAACATTGAAAATGTCAGAGCATTCATTGGGGATTTTCATACAATATCAAGTGATTTAAATGCTATTATTGCGACACTCAACAGATTATTGGGAGAGATTAATAATGCCGCTGAACAAGTTAATGCCGGGGCTAACCAGATTTCGGACAGTGGTCAGTCATTAGCCCAAGGGTCTACCAAACAGGCTAGTTCTATTCAGGAATTAACGGCCTCCATTGCTGAAATTACAGATCAAACTAAACACAATGCGGTTGATGCAAATAAAGCCAGAGAATTAGCGATCGATGTGAAAGAGAACGCTGATAAAGGCAATCATCAAATGACAGAAATGCAACGATCGATGATCGATATTAATAAATCGTCGCAGGATATTTCAAAAATTATTAAAGTAATTGATGATATTGCCTTCCAAACTAATATTTTGGCGCTGAATGCAGCGGTCGAAGCGGCCCGAGCTGGACAACATGGCAAGGGTTTTGCGGTAGTAGCTGAAGAAGTCAGAACTTTAGCAGCGCGGAGTGCGGAAGCAGCTAAAGAAACAACCGATTTGATTGAAGGGTCTATAAAATCGGTTGCTGAAGGGACTCAAATTGCCAATGATACCGCTACGGCACTGGCAGAGATTGTTGCCGGAATTGCTCAAGTTACCAATCTGATTGGAAACATTGCAACGGCTTCCAACGAACAAGCGACAGGAATTGCCCAGATAAATATGGGCATTGAACAAGTAGCCCAGGTAGTCCAGCAGAATTCTGCAACAGCAGAACAAAGTGCTGCGGCCAGCGAAGAACTCTCAAGTCAAGCCGTTTTATTAAAACAAATGATTGAACAGTTTCAATTGCGAAATTGATGGAGTTACTGAGGAATTGTATGTGATGTAGTTAAAATTACGATAAAAAAGGTAAGGATAACAAATGAAAACAAAGTTAACCGAAATGTTAGATATTAAATATCCCATCCTTTGTGGTGGTTTATATGGCTTGACGGAGTCGCGCCTTGTATCTTCGGTAGGCAATGCTGGCGGGTTAGGTTTTCTTTCGTCAAATCATCTAGGGAGTAAGAAAGCCCTTCGAGAAGAAATAAAACAGACAAAAAAACTGACCAATAAGCCGTTTGGCGTTAATATTTCGCTATTGGCGGAATCAGAATCGAATCTTTCTAATGGATATATTGATGTGATTATAGAAGAAAATATTCCGGTTGTTGAAACTGCGGGAAACAATCCCGTTGAATATATCAAGCGACTAAAAAAAGAAAAGATTAAAGTATTACATAAAACAGTGATCGCCAGACATGCTAAAAAAGCTGAGGAAGCCGGAGCCGATGGAATCATCTTGGTGGGATACGCAGCAGGAGGTCATCCTGGAATGGAAGGCGTTGGACTATTTGTAAACTTGCAAGAAACAGTGCGAGCAGTCAAGATTCCGGTTGTTGCTGCTGGTGGAATTTGTAATGGACAAGGTATGGCGGCTGCCTTGGTAATGGGCGCAGAAGGAATATTAATGGGGACTGCTTTTGCTGCGACCCAGGAATCTTTTTTTCATGACAATATAAAAGCGAGAATAATAGCAGCGAAATCGACGGATACGATTGTTGTCTTTAAATCGGTGAAAAATGCGTTTAGGTGTCTGAAAAATGATTTGACATTAAAAATACTTGAGCTGGAAAAAAACAACGCATCGGCTAGTGAGCTGTTTGGATATTTAGCAGGATTTGATGCCAAAAAAAGTTATCTCGAAGGCGATGTGGATAATATATTTGTTCCGATGGGACAGGTTGCCGGAATGATCAACAATGTTTTTACTTGTGAAGAATTAATTAATACCATTATAACAGAATGTGAAGCGTACTGATGGCCTTTGCTAAAGGCGATCGCAATGAATTTTGGATGTATACTTAGTGTATATATTTCATTGATATTGGCATTTATGTGTATATATAATACACAATGGATAAGAAGAAAAACGGCTTTATAATTAAAATTTATCCGCACTATTTTATTTTGTGGTTGATAAAATACTGATAGTTAGTAAGGTTAGTGTTTATAACCTTACTAACAGAAATAAAATAATTTATCGGAAGATTTTTTTTAGAATTGGCATGATAATTGCTATTAATATTGTTTGTGAAACTAATATCAACTTAAAACGGAGGAATTAAGATGTTCGAAAAAAAGCATGAGCTGCTTAGAAAATTAGTCAGAGAATTTGCAATGAATGAAATAGCTCCCTATGCACAGGAGATTGATCAAACAGGCAAATACCCAGAAGAATTGGCAAAAAAAATTATTGAGTGTAAATTTAATTGTATAACGATACCGGAAGAATATGGCGGTTGCGGCGGTGACACCAGATCGAATGCGATTGTAACCGAAGAAATTGCCAAAGTATGTGCTTCTTCAGTTTCGCAAATTATGCCAAACTCGCTTTCTGGATCACCGTTAATGTTATTTGGGAATGAAGAACAAAAACAAAAATACTTAAGAGGTATGGCTGAAGGAACGATGATTGGGGCATTTGGGATCACTGAGCCAGGGGCCGGATCAGATACTGCAGCAATTACAACGACTGCGGAAAAAGAGGGTGACTACTATATTTTAAACGGCAGAAAATGTTTTATTACCAATGGACCAGTTTGTGATTTTATCACCGTATTTGCTAAAACAGATACAACGGCTAAAGGTGTTAAAGGAATTAGTGCTTTTATTGTTGAATCGTCATGGGAAGGTTTTTCACGCGGAAAAGTTGAAGATAAGTTAGGAATTCGGGGATCGAAAACCTGTGATATCGTTTTTGAAAATGTAAAAGTTCCGAAAGAAAATCTGCTTGGTAAAGAAGGTCAAGGATTTAAAATTTGTATGAGTACACTTGATTCTGGAAGAATTACCGTTGCCTCGCAAGGTCTTGGGATTGCTCAAGGAGCCTTTGAGGAGGCTGTTAAATTTACCAAAGAAAGAATACAATTCGGCAAACCGATTTCTAAATTGCAAAATACTCAATTTGAACTGGCTGATATGGCGACGAAGATTCAATGTGGAAGATTATTGGTTTATGATGCAGCATTTAAAAAAGATAGCGGGAAACCTTATTCAAAAGACGCAGCGATGGCTAAATATTACTGCGGTGACTTATGTAATGACGTGGCTTACCGATCGTTACAGTTACATGGTGGATATGGATTTATGAAAGACTATGCTATTGAAAGAATGTACAGAGATGCTAGAATTGTATCAATATATGAAGGAACATCAGAAATTCAAAAGGTCGTTATAGCCGGAAATATTTTAGGTAAATAATAGGAGGATAGTATGAATATATTAGTATGTGCAAAGCAAGTTCCCAATACTAACGAAGTTAGAATAGATCCTGTTAAAGGGACTTTAATTAGAGATGGGGTAGAAAGTATTCTTAATCCTGATGATGCGAATGCAATCGAAGCAGCACTAAAAATTAAGGATGAACAGAAAAATGTTAAAGTGACGGTTTTGTCGATGGGTCCGGCTCAAGCAGAGGATATGTTGAGAGAATGTTTGGCAATGGGTGCCGACGAAGCGATTCTTGTGAGTGACCGAGCTTTTGGTGGTTCAGATACATGGGCGACGGCCAATACGATTTCGGCAGCGATAAAAAAAGCCGGTCAATTTGATATTATCTTTGCCGGAAGACAGGCAATTGATGGCGATACCGCTCAAGTTGGTCCTCAGATAGCCGAAAATTTGGGATTGCCGCAGGTTACCTATGTGCAAAATCTTGAAATTGGTGAAAATGAAGTTACCGTTCAAAGACAACTTGAAAATGGATATGAAGTCATTAAAGTTAATACGCCCGTATTGCTTACCGCAGTTAAAGAATTGAATAAGCCCAGATATATGGATGTAAAAGGTATTTACGATGCTTATAAAAAAGCAATTCCGGTATGGGGTGTTGATGATATTAATGTCGATCGGGAAATAATTGGACTTAAAGCGTCGCCGACAAAGGTGTTTAAATCATTCACTCAAGCGCCTAAGGGTAAAGGGATCATGCTTGAAGGTACAGCTAAAGAAAAGGTTAAAGCTCTGATGAGTGATTTAGAATCAAAACATATTATCTAATGGAGGGTACGATGGAAAATATTAACCAATATAAAAATGTATGGATATATGCAGAACAAAGACACGGTGTGATAACGCCAGTTGTTTTTGAATTATTAGGTGAAGGTAAAAAAATTGCTAGAGAAACAGGTTCAGAACTTTGTGCTTTTCTAATCGGTAGTAATGTTGGGGATTTGGCTAACGAACTGATTGCATACGGTGCTGAGAAAGTGTTTTTAGCTGAAAGTCCTCTGCTGGAAAACTATACAACAGATGGGTATGCAAAAGTATTGACTGATGCAATCAATAAATATAAACCTGAGATAGTCCTTTATGGAGCGACTCATATCGGAAGAGATTTAGCACCAAGAATTTCGGCAAGAGTCAATACAGGATTAACAGCAGACTGTACGAAGTTGGAAATCGATCCTGAAGATAAAAAACTAAAACAAACCCGTCCGGCGTTCGGGGGGAATCTAATGGCCACGATTGTTTGTCCAAATCACAGACCACAAATGTCAACGGTGAGACCAGGTGTTATGGAAAAATTGACAAAAAATGAAGACAATAAAGGAACAATCATTAGAGTTGATTTAAATCTGGCAAAAGAAGACATTAGAACGATTGTGATGGAAGTTGTAAAACACAAAAAAGAAATGGTTTCATTAACTGATGCCGAAATAATTGTTTCTGGTGGAAAAGGATTAGGTTGTGCCGATAGTTTTAAAATGCTAAAAAAACTTGCCGATGTTTTAGGGGGGACAGTGGGCGCCTCGCGGGCGGCTGTTGATGCCGGCTGGATTGACCATGGAAATCAAGTTGGACAAACGGGAACAACCGTTAAACCCAGAATTTATTTTGCTTGTGGAATTTCAGGTGCAATCCAACATCTGGCGGGTATGTCAGATGCAGATATTATTATCGCAATCAATAAAAACCCTTTGGCACCGATATTTGATGTAGCAGATTACGGAATTGTCGGCGATCTTAATGAAATCGTTCCGATGTTGATCGAAGCATTTACTGAATATAACGATGAAAAACAATTAGCATAAGATATATTAAATATATTTTTAAATTAGCAACTCAACTTACAATTGGCGTTGGTTTTTGTTATCGCTATCTGCTAAAGTCATTACAGCATTCAGTTGGTTGACTCGTTCAGATCACGGCAAGGCTTTTGTTCGTGTTAATTCGCACCATTCTGGATGAGGGGCTAGTTGCGGGGAGGATGGTTAAGCCGCTGAAACAACGTTAGCACCATAAAGAAACTTTTTTCCGAAATACTGTTTTAATTGGGATTGGGGTTGGTAAACGTATCAACCTTGGTAAATTGAGCTTTGCCGAGCTGTGAGATGGCTTCTAAAATCAAGGTATCACCATCGATGGTATAGATTACCGGAACCTGATTCGGGGTTTCTTCATTACATTCATCATGGTCAGTGCACGGATCAGCATCGGGATAGGCACTTCGCAATAAACGACCGTTTTTTAATTCATAATGACATTCTAAGTGTTCCCAGTTGCCGTTGCCATCACAGCGGTCAAGCAGCACCTGATGATCCGAGGTAAATTCATAATTAATTATTTTGCCGGGTTCATCACTTTCCCACTTACCAACGATGGAATTTGTTTTGGCACAGCCACATAAGGCGATCACCAGCAGAACTAAAATTGTACTAAAGAGGAAGTTTTTTTTCATGTTGGACCTTTCTAAATCGGTGTTATTGGTTAATCATAAAAGAAACTGGCAGATATTGCAATCAATATTGAAAAAACAACAGACTCTGTATCAAGTAGCTATTTTTTCTTGTTGAGAGAAGGGTTTTAAAAAGCTCAATATTTTGCGTTTGGCGGTTAGCGATTGTTCAAAATAGGGTTGACAAGTGGGGGGATATTCGTTTATGATTAACCAAATATCAAAAAAACGTTGATGAGGAATAGTAGTTGTTCGATGACTTTCAGAGATCTGCTGGTTGGTGTGAAGCAGAAGTTAAAAAATGATGAACTCACCCCGGAGTTACTTGCTGAAATGCTGCCGATAAAGAGTTGGCGCCATAGTAGGTTAAGTCGGACGCCCACCGTTACAGGGGATGGATATCGGTTTTATAAACCCGTATTGAAGACAACCCATATAAAAATAGAGTGGTATAGCAGATTTTCGTCTGTCTCGTTTGGAGACAGGCGTTTTTTTATATGAACAGAACCTTCAGGTATGTGGATATTAAAGGGTATCGAGAAAGTGCATACAGTTGCCTGTATGAATAAGAGTGGTACCGCGGAAAACTCCCTTTTCGTCTCTGATTGAGATAAGAAGGGAGTTTTTTGCGTAGTAACGAAAGTGATGATCAAAGCGGGGTCTAAAGCTTATAGCACTTTCGCAATTACCGATCAAAATTCAGATAAGGAGAAATAAGATGGCACGAAAAATTTATGTATTTGATACAACGTTAAGAGATGGTGAACAGGTACCGGGGGCTAAACTTAATCTGTTAGAAAAGCTTGATGTTGCTGAACAGATCGCCAAAATGAAGGTTGATATGATGGAAGTGGGTTTCCCGTCATCCTCGCAAGGCGATTTTGAGGCCGTTCAGGCGATCAGCCGCAAAATTGGAAAGGATGTTTCAATTGCAGCGTTAGGGCGGGCGGTCCGGTCAGATATTGATTGTATTTATGAAAGTATTCGCGAAGCGGAGAATCCTCTGATTCACATTGTATTGGGTTCATCGGATGTTCATGTTTCAAAAAAATTCGGCAAAACGCCACAACAGGTGATCGAAATGGGTGTGGGCGCGGTAAAATATGCCAGTTCCTTGCTGCCACAGGTTCAGTATTCGTTGGAAGATGCCAGTCGTTCGGAGTTTGACTATCTCTGGCAAACCATTGAAGCGGTGGTAAAAGCCGGGGCCACCACCATCAATGTTCCCGACACGGTCGGTTTTGCGATTCCCGAAAAATTTGGACAATTGATTTATCGGATCAATGATCGTTTAAAAAACCTCGACCCTAAAGTAATGCTGAGCGTCCATTGCCATAACGATACGGGTCTGGCCACGGCCAACACCCTGGCGGCAGTAAAAAACGGGGCCGATAAGGTCGAATGTACGATTAACGGCATTGGCGAGCGGGCTGGGAATACCTCTTTAGAGGAAGTCGTGATGGGGATCAAACTCCATGAGGATTATTATGGCGGTTATACCACGGTCGATAGTCACCAGATTTATGAAACATCACGGATGGTTAGTGCCACCATGGGATTGGACATTCAAGTGAATAAGGCGATTACTGGGGAAAATGCCTTTGCCCATTCATCCGGAATCCATCAGGATGGGCTGCTCAAATCGAAAGATGTCTACGAAATTATGGACCCCGAAACTATCGGTGCGCCAGCGATGGAAATCGTTCTGACGGCCAGATCTGGTCGTCATGCATTTACCCATGTGACCAGCCGTTTAGGTTTTGATATTCCAGAAACATTAAGCGCGGAAATCTATAAAAAGTTTTTGCTGATGGCTGATGAAAAAAAAGAGATTTATGATAATGATGTGCTTAATTTGTTAAAGAGCTGTTCGCTGGTTTGTCGCGGTGAATCTCCCGAACTCTGGCAGTTAGTGGATTATCAGTTGTCGGTGACCAACCAGTTGCCCACGGCAACGATAGAGCTGGTTAAAGGGACAAAAAAAGTAGTGCAAAGTCAAAGTGGAACGGGTGTGATTGATGCATTATACGGGGCAATCATAAGTGCTATCGGGGCTCCCATTGAGCTGATTGATTACCGGATTAACAGTTTAAGTCGGGGCAAGGGTAGCCTGGGCAAAGTGACCGCTCAAATTCGCAGTGATGATCAACTGTATACAGGAAAAGCGATTGAACAGGATGTGATTCGTGCCAGTGCCTTAGCACTGATTAATGCCGTAAATAAGATGGTCTTGGAACAAACCGTAACTACTTTTTAGTTTGGCTTAAGATAAAGCACTGCATTGAGTTCATTAAATTTTTGCGATTCGCTATTTTGAGAATAAAGCGGTTGCTGACAAAAAAATTGACAGCGCTTAAAAAAGATTGACATTATTTTATTAAGTAATATTGGCAAATAAATAATATATTTAGGTTTTGTTGATTTAAATAATTAAGTTTAAAGGTCTTTGACTTACTGATTGACAATGATTTTGTTTTAAGTTTATGATTAGTAACAGTTGATAAACAACAATAATTAATAAACAGGAGACAATGTTAATGAGAGCGTCCTATGACCCCTATGAAAATGTAATTGAAGTAATGACCGAAGCAATGGAAATTGGCAAAATGAATAAATATATGTTTGATATAATTAAAAACCCGCAACGGGAGACTAAAGTTTATTTGCCGGTAGAAATGGATGATGGAAGCGTACAGGTGTTTGAAGGGTATCGGGTGCAGCACTCCAATATTCGGGGACCATTTAAAGGAGGCATCCGATTTCATCCCGATTGTAATTTAAATGAGGTAAAAGCGCTGGCGACCTGGATGTCATTAAAATGCGCGGTTGTTAATATTCCTTATGGCGGAGCAAAAGGCGGGGTGCGGGTTGATCCCAGTGAATTGTCACAACGGGAGCTTAGAAAGTTAACCAGACGTTATGCATTTGCGATTGAACCGTTGATTGGTGCCGATACCGATATTCCGGCTCCTGATGTGAATACAAACGCACAAACGATGGCCTGGATTCTGGATACGTACAGTATGCTCAAAGGAAAACCCTGTCCCGGGGTGGTCACCGGAAAACCGGTCGAACTGGGCGGCTCAAAAGGCCGAAATTCGGCAACCGGTCGAGGGGTGGCAATCAGTGCCAAGCTGATTCTGGAAAAAGACGGGAAAAAACTCGAAGATGTGACCGTTGCAATTTCCGGAATGGGAAATGTCGGGGGAAACGCGGCCCGAATATTGGGACATCGTGGCGTTAAAATTGTGGCCTTAAGCGATGTTTCGGGGGCCATATATTGTGAAAACGGGCTTGATGCCGATGTGATATCGGAGTTTTTGGAAATTCCCGGAAATGTTTTAAATAAATATCAAGGTGAAGGGATTACCCATATTTCGCATGAAGAATTATTGACTTGTAAATGCGACATTCTAATTCCGGCGGCGCTGGAAAATCAGATTAATGAAGATAATGCGCGAAAACTTCAGTGTTCTTATATTATTGAAGGGGCGAACGGACCAACCAGTGTTGAAGCAGACGCGATTATCGCAGAAAGAGGGATTGTACTGATACCGGATATTTTTGCTAATAGCGGTGGCGTGATCGTATCCTATTTTGAGTGGGTGCAAAATATCCAGATCTTAACCTGGAATCGCGAACAGGTTAACAAAACTTTAGAAAAAATTATGACTGCGGCTTTTGCCGAGATCGTTGAAGAGAGTAAACAATCAAAGTGTTCATATCGGATGGCAGCTTATATTATTGCTTTAAAACGATTGATTTACGCCGAAGAGATCAAAGGTATCTTTCCTTGATTATGTAGTCCTTTGTTTGGCTGATGTTTGGAGGATGGCTTTTCATAAAGCGAAAATAAAACCGCCCTTTTAGCAGCTTTTATGCTGCTAAAAGGGCGGTTTTTGCGGAGCTTAAGTAAAAATTTTTAGTTTTCGCTCGCAATAATTGGGGCGGCATTAAGATGGGTCTGATAAATCAGAGCATGTCCGGCGGTGGTTGGATGAGGATCTAAATTGCCGGTAAGTAAGCTGAAATTAACAAGGGGATCGGTACCTTGATAGCTATTAAAGGCGGTATAAACATCGGCCACATTGTAACCGGCATTGGGCGTCATAATGGTGGCATTGATCGCCTGAATGAATGGTTCAAAGACGGCATATAATGGATCTTGGGGATTGATGGGATCATATAGCGTAGCAACATAGATATCTGCCTGAGGAGCAAGTGCTTTAATGGTTGCAATAATTTGCGGCCAGTCGGTGGCAAACTCGGTCGTTCCAGCGGTCAGGTTGGTCTGTAGCTGCGGCAGTGCGGCAGAGATGATATCCTGAGCTCCGGGATCAGCCAGAGCAGCAGCTAATTCAGCGGCAAAGGTGTCAGCGGTCGGGTCCAGATTAAAAGCCGTAGCCATCGTCATAATCATCGGTGAAAGCAGATTATTGCCGCCAATACTGATGGTAATTTCTTTAGCATCACGTATTGATGCGATTGTGGTTGGATCAGTCTGGAGTTGGGTCAACAGGTTACTGGATTGATATCCGGGGATGCCGAGATTGACCAAAGCCAGGTCGTCGTTCCCGGGGCGGTCTTTTAAGTTATTATAAAACAGATCAACATAATCATAACCGGGGTCGGCACTCATACCGTAAGCGATGGAATCGCCAAGGGCGGTATAATTAACGGTTTTAACAATTTTTACCTCGATTGATTCCAATCGCAGGCTTTCTCCGGTGGAACCCAGTTCCGCTCCATTTTTTACCCAGCTCCATTGGTCATCAATCATCGGAACATCGCCTTTGTTTTGGATATGACCGCGGTAATAGACGTCGTATCCGTCAAGACCAATCAGATTAATTTTGATCGCTTCAATGCGAAGGCTCTTGTCAGTGGTTCCGGCATAAGCCCCGTTTTCAACGGCACCCATCCAGCCTTCGTTCTGAACGTGAACGTCGTAACTGATGGCCGCACCAGCAGGAACATCGCCAGTTAATTCGAGACAAAGTCCTTCTAAACGTAGACCTTCACCTTCGGTGCCCAGTTCGTTGGGACCAGTGATAAAACTGCCATCAGGTAAAGGAATATTGCCTTTATTCTGGACATGACCACGATACTGGACACCAATACTGTTTTCTGGTGAGGTATCATTATCGTTTACATCAGCAGCAAAAACACCAGTTGAAAAAATCATTGACAACATCAAAATAAGAATCACTAAATGGCCGGCGACAGAACGTATTTTTTTACTTTTCATGAGTGAGTTCCTTTCACAGATAAAATAGGTTGAACATAAAATCATTTTATACCTATTCAAAGAAATTGTAAACGAGATAAGAGTATTTATTTAAAGATAATAAATCGTTGAACAAGAGCAACGGTTAAAATAAAAAATGACGAAATTTTTTAACTAAAATATAGTTGACAAATCAATTGTTTTTGTTTAGAATAATGTTGACAAGTCAATCATAAAGAGGTGATCATATTGGGAATTGAAACGCTGCATTTTATTATGCTTAATAATAAAATATTTAGAAATAATCAGATTCATTTGGATAAAGCTTTGAAAAAATTCGATTTAAGCAGTGGCTTGATGCCCTATCTTTTTATTCTGGAAAAAAATGAAGGCGTTAGTCTGCATCAACTTAGTACGAAAATTGGCAATGATAAAGCGATGACTACCCGCACGATTAAACGACTGATTGAGCTGGACTATGTCTATAAAATTGGTAAAGAAGGGGATTGTCGTGCGTATCAACTATATTTGACAAAAAAATCAAAGGCGGTTATGCCCCAAATTCTTAAAGAAATTCAGGCGATTGTTGATTTAATCACGATGGATTTATCTGCTGAAGAAAAAAAAATTACGATGGCAGCTTTGAAAAAAATATCAATACGAACCCAGCAGTTGAGAGATGAGGAGGAAATGTATGGAAAAAACGTATGAAAAAAATAAATGGCCAATTTTGCTGATTGTTGTGATGTCGACGTTCATGGCAACTTTAGATAGCAGTATTGTTAATGTGGCTTTGCCACAGATGGCCCGGGTATTGGATGTTGATACATCGCAAATTCAACTGGTGGTGACCAGTTATTTAATTGTCATTATGGGGGTTATCCTTATTTTTGGAAAACTTGGCGATATGTTAGGTAAAACCAAAATCTTTATCTTTGGAATTGCCCTGTTTACATTGGGGTCGTTACTTTGCGGGATCAACAGTACGTTTACCTTACTGATTGGTGGGCGGATTGTTCAGGCGATTGGAGCGGCTGCAACGATGGCAAACAATCAGGGGATTATCACCCAGGTTTTTCCGTCAACGGAACGGGGCAAAGCGTTAGGTCTTACCGGTACTTCGGTCGCCTTGGGATCTTTGGTTGGCCCTGGTTTGGGGGGGATCATTGTGGGTTCCTTCAGTTGGGAATACATCTTTTTGATTAATGTTCCAGTTGGCGTCGTGGTCTTATATCTGGCGATGAAACTGTTGCCGAAAAGCAATAAAAAGGCGAAAGAAAAGCTTGATATACCGGGGGCAATCTTGTTTACATTAAGCGTTGTGCCGCTGTTTGTGGCATTGGGCCAGGTCCAAAGTCTAGGGTTTTCTGATCCGCTGATTTTAACTGGATTTGCGGTAACGACGGTATCCTTTATTGCTTTTATATTGGTTGAACGTAAAGTGGGAAATCCCCTGATTCCATTAAATATTTTTAAGAATAAATTATTCACTTTAAGTATTTTTTGTGCCTTTATTAATTTTATCGGACTTTTTTGTAACAATATTATTCAACCGTTTTACCTTCAGGATGTCAGGGCTTATTCACCGAGCCAAGCGGGTTTGATGATGATGATTTTTCCGTTGATTCTAATGGTTTTGGCACCCGTTAGTGGTTATATGTCCGATAAAATTGGCTCTGAAATCTTAACTTTTATCGGATTATTGTTGATCAGTTTGGGGTTGTTTTTAATGTCAACGCTGACCGAACAGTCATCACTACGGCTGTTGATTAGCTTTATTGTTGTTTTGTCGATAGGGATGGGGTTGTTTCAATCACCTAATAATTCATTAATTATGTCAACGGTGGGAAAACATCAGTTGGGAATCGCCGGGAGTATAAATGCATTGGTTCGAAATATGGGAATGGTTACTGGAATTGCATTAGCGACGACCTTGCTTTATGGCAGTATGAGTTCAGAACTAGGCTATCATGTGACTGATTATGTTGTCGGACAAAATGATGCTTTTATCCATGGGATGAAAACCGCTTACTTAACAGCGGCAGCGATCACTTTTTTTGGAGCAATCTTAACGTTTCTACGACTTATCGAAAGAAAATCTCGAATTGTGGATGAAAAGATGGTGTTAGAAAATCAGCGTGGAATCAATCGGGAATAAAAAAGCAATAATGGAGGACCGTTAGTGATGAGAAGATCAGATCCGATCTTATTTTGCGGTTTATTTTAGTGGAATATATTAATAAATAGAAAAATCATCGTGGTGATAACTGAGACATCGAAGCGATGAAATTTAAGAAAATATCTCACTTAATTTGACATTGTTGCGTTTGTTTGATATAATATTAAAATATTTAAGAATAATGTGAAGTATATGTATTGAGTAATTTTGTTGATGAGCTTGTTTACGTGTTTTATTAAATGTGGAAATAAGTTAGTTGACATATTAGATTTAATGAAATTTACATAGAAAAACATCCTTAATAGAACTGGGGCTTGTATAGGATCATAATCGGTCATATACTATACTATTTGGTAAGATGAAATTCTTATCGTTAATGGTGTAATGTGAGTTATTTTTAGCGAAACTTAGGCACTCTAACTCTGTGAATAACAGAATTAGAGTGTCTTTTTTTATAATAAAATAGCGAATAATAAGAAATCCAGCGTAAACTTTGAAATTTAGATTCATTTTGAAAATAACAATCAGAAAAAATATTTATATTTACGTGTTTTTCAATGCACTAATAAATTCAAACCTGAAAGGAATTTTATATGCAAGAAGCAATCAAAATAACACAGGAGCACTTGAACACCAGTCAATCGTCCAATGAATTAATGGAAAAATGGACGGATTGGCGTTGGCAGATTAAAAATACGATTCGTAAGGTTGAAACAGTTGAAAAAATATTGGGAGTAGAATTTTCAGAGCAAAAAAGAAGTGACATCAAGGAAACCATTGAAAAATTCCCAATGGCAATAACACCATATTATCTATCGTTAGTCGACGATGAGGATTTTGAAAACGATGCGGTTTTTAAACAATGTTTTCCCAACGTCGAAGAGCTAATGATTTCTTCGATTGATATGGAAGATCCTTTACATGAAGACAAGGATAGCCCTGTTTGCGGGATTACTCATCGCTATCCTGATCGGGTCCTTTTTCATGTTAGTAACGTATGTGCGATGTATTGTCGCCACTGTACAAGAAAACGAAAAGTTGGTGATATTGATTCGATTCCGTCTGAAGAAATAATTAACGGCGGAATTGAGTATATTAAAAACACGCCTGTCGTTCGTGATGTTCTCCTTTCCGGTGGTGATCCATTTATGTTGTCGGATGAAAAACTTGATGATATCCTCAGTCGGATTTCAGCAATTCCCCATGTTGAGGTTATTCGTATTGGCACGCGGACACCAGTCGTTCTTCCTTATCGGATTACCGATAAGCTCATAAAAATGCTCAGTAAATATGATAATCTGTGGATCAATACTCATTATAATCATCCCCGGGAAGTCACAAAAACTTCAATTGCGGCCTTAAAAAAACTTTCTGGCATTGGGATACCGTTAGGAAATCAGTCAGTACTGTTAAGAGATGTTAATGATTGTCCACGGATTATGAAAAAACTTGTCCATAAATTAGTGGCCAATCGTGTACGCCCCTATTATTTGTATCAATGTGATCTATCGGAAGGGCTTGAGCATTTTAGAACCAATGTTGGTAAAGGCATTGAAATTATGGAAAGTTTGAGAGGACATACCAGTGGATTTGCGATTCCAACCTATGTGATTGATGCACCAGGTGGTGGCGGGAAAATTCCGATTATGCCAAACTATCTTATTTCCTGGTCAACTAATAAAGTTGTCTTGAGAAACTATGAAGGGGTGATAACCACTTATCAGATGCCGGATTCTTGTGAGCATAAATTCTGTAATCTGAATTGTGAAAATTGTAATTTACAGTTGAATCTGGATAACGATGAAGGCGAAATCAAACCGATTGGTATTTCAAAATTGTTATGTGATTATGAAGAAACAATTACTCTGGTGCCAGAAAACCTGGACCGAGAGCAGAGGAACCAGAGCGATGAAAACTAAAGAAACCGACGCGATTGAAAAAGTTGGCGATGATCTTATCCAACATGGCAAAAATAGTGACCGCATTTATTTAATGCACTGTACCAAGTCAGATAAAAAACGGCTGTTGCACTACCTGAATAAACTGGGGAAAGATCAGAATTATTCCAAAATTATTGCAAAGGTGCCGGAATCGCTAGAAACCGCATTTATCAAAGATGGATATTGTGAAGAAGCACAGATCCCATCATTTTATGGCGGCGAAGAGACCTGTAAGCTGATGGGGAAGTATTTGTTGCCGGAACGGCAAAAGGTAAAAGACAAGCAGCAAATAAAAAAAGTTATTGATCATGTAACAGCCAGAAGTCATATCAACAGAATTAAACCATTAGCCGATGAATTTGAAATTAAGCGGTTGACGGAAGCTGATGCCTTAGAAATAGCCTTTCTTTATAAAAAAGTTTTTGAAAGTTATCCTTTTCCAATTTTTGAACCCAATTATCTAAACGATACAATGAAGGATAATATAAAGTATTTTGGGGCTTTTTTTGCAAAACAACTGATTGCGGTTTCATCAAGTGAAATGGATCTTGACAATTTGAATTCAGAAATGACTGATTTTGCTGTTTTGCCGGAATTTCGGGGTCATCAACTGGCTTATTATTTGTTAACAGAAATGGAATCCGAAATGGTAAAAGACGGATTTCAGGTATTGTATACTATCGCCCGTTCGGCATCCTATGGGATGAACAGCTGTTTTGCTAAATCCAATTATCATTTTGGCGGAACGCTTTTTAACAATACCCAGATTTCAGGTTCGATCGAATCGATGAATATCTGGTATAAAGAGTTAAAGTAAAAAAAACTTGCTGATGATCTTGTCACGATAAGCAAGTCCGAAGCTGCCAAGTTAATCCGGCAGCTTTTTAATATGAGGCGATGTATAATAACAATAAAGGCAATGAAGATTGCTTTATCGGTGATGAAACAAGTGTTTTGATGATTGACAAAGCAGCAAGAAAACAGTACAATCTAAAATTATTATAAATAAATTCATAATTAAAGATTTTGATTAAAGTGTCATTAAATGAGCGTTTGATCAAGATAGGAGAAGCGGAAATGGCGATAGAAAAAGATAATTATAAAAAGGTGTGCGAATACTGGCGGTTAAAAACGCTGACGACTGATTTTAAAGAACGTTACGCGGCATTAGGATTGCCCGGGTACAATGACGGCAATTTACCAATTACATATTTTGGCGTTAATTATGAGATCAACCGCTTAGATGCCCGCATTCATGATGTTAAAAACCCGGAAGTTGAGCTAGACTTCTATACCCAGTCAGCGATTTATCATTTATTTTATTTTTCTCAAAAAGCGCCAGTTAATTCCAATAATTTTATTCCGCTGCATGAACTTAAGGGAGCGGCACCGTTTAGTCCGGCGTTTAAAAAAGGGACACTGATTCCGTTTGCCAAAACGTTTGAAGGAAAAACCGAGCAATTAATTAAAGCAGGTGAAGACTTGGGATTTGAACGGTTGTCAAATTCAGATGCTGGTTTTCAGGCAATGGCATTTGCCTGTATCCCGATTCGGTTTCTTTTTTGGGATGGGGACGATGAGCTTGCGGCGGAGGCGACAATTCTTTTTGATGAAAAAATTACTGATTTTACCCATCAGGAAACCGTTATTGGAATGGGTTCGGATCTTGTCAATCGGCTGATTGCGGCGGCGGGTTTAAAACGTCGTGATTAATTATGTCAGGCATTTTGGATTGGTGATGAAATCACAGAATAATGGGTAGAAAATTGATATAATTAGACGATCAAAAGTTACTATTGAATCAAGGGGGAATAACGATGAAAGATGTAACCTTACTGACAACGCAAACCTGTCCATATTGTAAAATGGCTAAAGAATTTTTGAATCAAAACCATATTCGATTTGTCGAAAAAGATATTAATTTTGATGTAGAAGCTCGAAATGAATTGGCGCGTAGAAACATTAAAGGGGTACCAACATTATTTATTGGCGAAGATGTCGTGGTCGGACTGGATAAAGAAAAAATTCTTAAACTGGTTGATCATCGCGTTGTTGAATGCCCAAGTTGCCATACTAAATTACGGGTACCGACCAATAAGGCAACTAATATACGATGTCCTAAATGTAAAAACAACATTACGACATAAATGAATGGCGATAAGATGAGCAGACGGTTCAGAAATCGGGTAATAAATACTTAGCCCAGTTTCGAAACCGTCTTTTTGTGTCTCATGGGATAAAAGACGCTAATTCCACAAAAAAAACAAGGGATTATCAACGTTTAACAGTTAGGATAAAGGGTAAATTAATATTAGATTAATTTAAAGTTAGTTTAATTTAAAAAATAAAGGAGAATTATCATGAATAAAATAGGAATCGTATTAGGAAGTACACGACCGGGACGTAATGGCGAAGCCGTTGCAAAATGGGTTTATCAGCAGGCTCAAAAACGTGATGATGCAGAATTTGAATTGATTGATGTTGCGGATTATAATTTACCGCTTTATGATGAACCCTTTCCAGCAATGATGCAGCAGTATACCAAAGAACATACAAAAGTATGGTCTGCAAAGATAAAAGAATTTGATGGCTTTATATTTGTTACCGCAGAATATAATCACAGTATTCCCGGGGCCTTAAAAAATGCGATCGATTATTTGAATGTTGAATGGAAAAATAAAGCCGCCGGATTTGTTGGATATGGCAGTGCTGGTGGGGTGCGGGCCGTTGAACATCTTCGACAGGTTGCCGGCGAACTCCAAATGGCAGATGTTCGGGCACAGGTAATGCTCTCATTGTTTACCGATTTTGAAAACATGAGTGAATTTAAACCCGACCCCCGTCATGAAGGCTCACTTAATGATGTGTTTGATCAGGTGATTGCCTGGAGCAGTGCGTTAAAACCATTGCGGGTTTAAAATATAGCAAAAAATATTTTATTTGAAAAGAAGTAGCATAAACAGAAATAAGTAAGCTAATCAAAAAACCGAAATCTCACGACTTTTGTCTTAAGATTTCGGTTTAATAATTTTAAGATACCATAAAAATAACAAAAACGCTGATAAAAAACAGATAAACCAAACAATAAAAAGTTTGATTCATTTCAGACGCCCAATAAAACCGTTTTTTCCAATCAATTATATTAAAATAAAAGTATAATAAAAAAATAGGTAATGACAAAACTGTCAATAGCGTTGTGATTGTTAATTAAGAAAAAAGCGAGAGGAGTAAAAACAGATCGAAAATAGAAAGAAATGAGAGGATGATGATACAGGTAGTAAAAAGTTCCCGGTGCGATCAATTACGAAAATATTTTTTAATAATGTTAATGTGAGGTTGATGGGATGAAAATTGAAGAATTAAAAAAAAGCATGGAACAAGCGAAACCGCAATTTCAACCATGGTTGCGGGTGCTGACTAAAAATTACGTCGAAAAAACAATGCGTTTGAATCCCGTTTCGGTCAAAGCAAATGGCTTTTTTTATCAATTTACAGCGGCTCGTGAATTGAAAATAAAAATTGTTCCAGATGTCAGCCCAACGTTTATTTTTAACTGTGATCGGTTAAAACCAAAGGCCTATTATTGGGGGATTAGCAATGAGCTTAAAATTCTGGAGTTAAACCCAAATACCACCTACTTTTGTGTCAAGCCCTACGCTATTTTTGGAATAAAAGGCTGGAAACTTTCACCAGCGGAGTTGTATGGGAATCATTTCGGATTAACCGATGTTTTTAAAGATGTTTATGATCTGCATGTAAAAATTGCGCAAGCGGATTCATTCAGTCAGCGAATTGATTTGTTTGGCGATCATTTTGTCGAATACTGGATTGATTATGAATATCAAATGAGTTTGGAAGAATATATAGCAATGAATCTATACATGAAACATTTAAACAGTTCAATTATCAATATTGAAGATCTAACGGGTTATAGTAAACGTTATTGCCGAAAAAAATTTGCCGATAGCTATAGCTTTTCACCGAAGAAGTATTTGGAAGTTTTTCGTTTTCAAAAGACAATTCGAATGTTGTCGGATAAAAGTCAAAATCACAGCATTACCCAAATTGCTTACGAAAATGGTTATTTTGATGAGTCCCATTTCATCAACGATTTTAAATCTTATGCGCAGACCAGCCCTGAAAATTTCCGAAGAAATATCAAGGGATTATTTGTTCCGTGCTCGTGCGAAAAAAGTAATGATTGCGAAAAAATCAAGCGAACAAAATAATGGGTGATAAAAAGGCGGTCATGAAAGGAAAGATTTAATAAATAATATTAGCAAAGGCCATTCGGATGAAGATATTGTTTTGTTTCTATGTAAACGTTTGCTGATTGCACTGTTCAGAGTGGCGCTTTAATAGCGGCGTTATGAGGACTTAAAAAATTGCCGGAGTATCAAGAATAAAAAAAGCATAAATAAAGGAGAAATCAATGTTAAAAAAAATGTTCTTAAATATTAATGGTTCGGAGCGAATGATTGTTTGTGAATCGGAAGTTTCATTGGCAGATACACTTAGGCAACTTGGCTTAACCGGAGTTAAGGTTGGTTGCGGAAATGGCCAATGTGGGGCCTGTTCAGTGATTCTCGACGGAAAAGTTGTTCGTTCCTGCACCAGAAAAATGAAAAATGTGCCGGAGTATAGTCAGGTGATCACAATTGAGGGAATTGGAACACCAACGCATCTGCATGCATTACAACTGGCCTGGCTTGTTCACGGTGGGGCACAATGTGGATTTTGTACACCGGGTTTTATTGTATCCGCAAAAGGTTTATTGGATACCAACATTAATCCAACGCGGGATGAGGTAAGAGCCTGGTTTCAAAAACACCGTAATGCTTGTCGCTGTACGGGTTATAAGCAACTTGTCGATGCCGTAATGGATGCCGCCAAAGTGGTCCGCGGCGAAATGACAATGAAAGAATTATCATTTAAAATTCCTTTAGATGGTCGGATCTATAATTCAAATATTCCCAAACCAACGGCATTGGCGAAAGTAACTGGAACTTGTGATTATGGTGCCGATTTAAATCTAAAACTGCCGAAAGACACCCTGCACTTGGCAATGGTAAATGCAAAAGTTTCGCATGCAAATATCATCGTTATCGATACCAGCGAAGCTGAAAAAATGCCCGGAGTTGAAAGAATTTTGACCAGCAAAGATATCAAAGGGACAAATCGGGTGAATGGGTTGTGCTTTATGCCCAATAATAAAAGTGATGGTTACGATCGTTGTATTATCAATGATAAAAAAGTTTATCAATATGGCGATGTACTGGCGTTAGTCATTGCGGATACCGAAACAAATGCCCGTGCGGCAGCAGATCAAGTGAAAGTTGAATTAGAAGTGCTGCCGGCATATATGAATGGTCTTGATGCAATTGCCGAAGATGCGATTGAAATCCATCCGGGAACCCCTAATTTATTTCTCGAATTGCCGATTGTTAAAGGTGCCGAAACGGCCGCAATTATGGAAAATGCACCGTATGTAGTGGAAGGGAGTTTTTATACCAGTCATCAGCCGCATCTGGTTTTGGAACCGGATGTTGGAATGGCTTATTATGATGAAGAAGGACGATTGACCGTTCAAGGAAAAGGTCAGTTTTTGCAAGCCTTGCCACTTATGTATGCACAGGCTTTAGGGATTGAACCGGAAAAGATTCGTGTGATCGAAAATCCCGTCGGAGCCAGTTTCGGCTCAAAGATGAGCGGTCATACTGAAGCGCTTATGATGGCTGCGGCGATGGCGACAAAACGAACGGTTTGTATGCGTTTCGATTATGCCCAACAAAGTTACTTTTCCGGAAAACGTTCGGCTTCCTATTACAATGTAAAACTGGCGGCTGATAAAAACGGTAAGTTGATTGGAATGGAAGAAGATTTTCTGTTTGATCATGGGGCTTATCACGAAGCAACATCAGAACCGTTGCTCGAAAAAGGATTGCGTTTTTGCGGGGCTGGTTATCAGATCCCAAATATCCGCGGGGTGGGCAGAATTTGTGCCTCTAATCAGGCGTTTGGGATTGCCTTTAGGGCGTTTGGTTCGCCCCAGGCTTTGATGGCAACAGAATCGTTAATGGATATGCTGGCCGAAAAGATGGGTAAAGATCCCCTCGAATTGCGTTATGAAAATGCACTTCGAAGTGGTGATACGATGCCATCCGGTTGTGAACTGGATGTCCACCCATTGCCTAAACTGCTCGAAATGATGCGACCTAAATATCAGCTCGCCTTAGAACGGGCGAGAAACGAATCGACAGCGGAAATAAAACGTGGGGTGGGGCTATCGATTGGTTTATATGACAGCTCATTTGCAGCGAACGATTTTGCTGAAATAGATATCGAACTTAATCCGGATGGTAGTGTTACTCATTATAGCGGATGGCATGATCAGGGACAAGGTGCCGATGCGGGAGCCTTGGTGTTGGTTCATGAAGCGTTAAAACCACTGGGAATTGATCCGGCGCAGATTCGTTTGGTAATGAACGATACGTTATTGACACCATTTACCGGTGCGGCGGCCGGGAGTCGATCTCATTATATGGCAGGTAAGGCAACGATTGATGGCGCCCAGAAATTAATAGCAGCGATGGAAAAAGAAGACGGCTCATATCGGACCTATGAAGAAATGATCGCGGAAAAGCGACCAACTAAATACCGTGGTTTTTCATCAACAGGGGGATATTCTTCAGAATGCGATTTGAATACGCTGCAAGGGAATCCCAATCCAACCTATACTTATGGTGTGTTTATGGCTGAAACCGCAGTAAATACTAAAACCGGAAAAACAAGGGTGGTCAAGATGACACTGCATTGTGATTTTGGGACCATTGGTAATAAGCTGGCAGTCGATGGGCAGATGTACGGTGGCCTGGCTCAGGGAATTGGACTGGCCTTATCCGAAGATTTTTATGATCCTGAAAAACATACAACGCTGATTGCTCAGGGTTTTCCGTTTATTGAAGCTATCCCTGACGAATTGGAAGTTGAATATACCGAAACCTATCGCGATTCCGGTCCTTTCGGGTCTTGTGGCTGTGCCGAATTACCGTTGACATCACCACACGTTGCTATTTGTAATGCAATCTATAATGCTGTTGGGGTGCGTTTGTATGAAGTACCGGTATTACCGGAAAAATTGCTGGATGGTATCAATAAACTGGAAAAAGGAGAAGCTATTGAGCCGCCGGAACAATATTATTTTGGCAGTGAGATGGATGAAGTTTTGGAAAATTTCAGAAAAAATCCGATTATAATGCCTGAAAGATAAGGGCGAAAAATAATAATGTGACGATTAAAATTTTAGCACCAGCATTATTGTTATACGAATGGAGAAAAAAAGATGAAACCAACCGAGATTTTAGCGCAGGAAAATAAATGCATTCAAGAAGAACCGGTATACTGCAGCGCAGTCTGCCCGGTTCATGTTGATGTGCGAGCGCTGATGAATCAGCTGCAAGCGGGAAAATTTGCTGAAGCACTGCAGCTTTTTCGCAGCAAGGCACTTTTTCCGGGGATTATCAGCCGAATTTGTGATGCTCCCTGTGAAGCGGCTTGTCTTCGCAATAAGCTGGATCAGGCAGTGTCGGTTCGGATGCTGGAAAAAGCCTGCGCCGATTTTGGTGGCAGTGGCAAGCGAAAATATTCAGTCGTTAAAAAGAAACAGCGCGTGGCCATCATCGGCGGCGGTTTAACGGGGATGAGCTGTGCTTTGGAACTGGTCAGGAAGGGCTACATAACCACTCTTTATGAACAGGAAACGCATCTCGGTGGGGCCTTATGGGAATTTGATTCGGAAGTGTTATCGGAAGAACTTATTTTGTCAGAAACAGCATTATTAGCGCAGGCGGGGGTACAAGTCATTCTGAAAACGCGGATTGCAGACATTAAAGAACTGGATGACGATGCTATTTTTGTGGCAACCGGAAAAAATGGAACGATGATTGGTGTGGACAAACAAACGGCTTTTATTGAACCGGAATCCCTGGCAACGGTTGTCGCCGGCGTGTTTGCGGGCGGTGGGCTGCTGCTGAAAAATGAGCCGTATTCGGGAATCAACCGCGTTGCAATGGGCAAAAAAGCAGCAGGATCGATTGAACGGTATTTAAAAAAAGCATCATTAACCAGCGCCAGAGAAAATGAAGGCCGTCAAGAAACCCATCTATACACAAAAATTAGCGATCGCCAGGCAGTTCCGCAGGTTATTGCAAAAGAACTTTGGTATACGGCCGATGAAGCGGTCGCGGAAGCTAAACGTTGTTTGTTGTGTGAATGCCGGGAATGTATCAAAGCCTGTACCTTTTTGGATTATTTTAATCAGAATCCACGGCAGTATATTCGTGATGTTACCAAGACCGTAACAGCCCAGAAAGGACTGCGGAGTAAAATGGTAGCGGCTCGTTTTATCAATTCCTGCAGTTTGTGCGGTCAATGTAAAGAAATCTGTCCCAATGATCTGGACTTCGAAGAAATTTGTCAGGAAGCGCGGTTTTTACAGGTCGAAGGGGAATCCATGCCCCCGGCCTTTCATGATTTCTGGCTCCGTGAATTTGATTTTTCGATCAGCGATAAAGCGGCATTGATCAGAAATCAGGCCGGATTTGAAAAAAGTCAGTATCTGTTTTTTCCCGGCTGCCGAATGGGCTCGTCAAATCCTTTATATGTCAGTGAAACTTATGGATACCTGAGTAAAAATCTGTCGGGCGGTGTTGGGCTGGCGTTAACCTGTTGTGGGGCTCCGGCTCAATGGTCGGGCCACAAACAGCAAATGAAACAGCAGATGGATTATTTTAAGAATAACTGGATAGCAATGGGCAAGCCGCAATTGATCATCGCTTGTCCGAGTTGTCTTAAAATGTTCAGACGTTATTTACCGCAGCTTGAAATAAAATCACTCTGGGAATTATTTGAAGAGCTACCGCTGCCGGATGACTGTCTATCGCCACAAGCGGATCAAAAAACGGTTGCTTTATTTGATCCCTGTGCCAGCCGTGAGACCCCGAAAATGCAGCAGAGCATTCGGTCGCTGTTAAATAAGTTGGGGTATCAGATTGAAGAACTGAAGTTTAATGGTCGGTTTGCTCAGTGCTGTACTTATGGCGGGCTTATGTCTACTATTAATCCAACCCTTGCGCAAAAGATAAGAGCGGAAAGAACCGGGGCAAGTCCTCATAACTATATCACCTATTGCACCAATTGTCGGGATGATTTTATCACGAATGGAAAAGCAACCTGGTATCTGTTGGATATTATTTTTGGTCGAAATGATCAACAGACAGCTATGCGAAAGCCGCCTACCCTTTCTAAAAGACGAGACAACCGCAAACAGTTAAGAAAAGAATTATTGGCATGTTATTGGGGTGAGAGAATGGCAAGTGAAGATAAAAACCAAAAGAAATTGGATATTCGGTTAACGGCTGAGGTAGAAGAAAAGATGAGTCGGGAATATATTCTGTTTGAAGAAGTCGAGCAGGTAATTGAGTATGCCGAAAAAAGCGGGGATCAGTTATTTAATAACCGGACGAAGCTGACAATCGCTCATTTACAGATTGGCATAATCACTTTTTGGGTAGAATATAAAAAAGTCGATCAGACCTTCATGGTTTATAATGCCTATAGCCATCGGATGCAAATCGTAGAAAAGGGGAATCGACAAGGTGGATGAAGAAAAAATCGATATTCAATGCGGCAGATGTCAAATTCCGTTGGAATATGGCAAGCGTGATCTGAATTATCAGCGCCAATCGATTTCAACCGATGTTTTAAGATGTCCGAAATGTGGGCAGGTGTATCTGCCCGAGTCATTG
The DNA here is from genome assembly GCA_965140355.1 of uncultured Acetobacterium sp. Lineage (GTDB taxonomy): Bacteria > Bacillota > Clostridia > Eubacteriales > Eubacteriaceae > Acetobacterium. Next base: position 1,574,020 of record OZ223194.1, read on the forward strand.
GTTAAAGGCAAGATGTTTGAAGTTGAAAAAGCGTTGGAAGATAAATAAAAAGAGAATAACCATTGGGGCGATAACCGGAGATGATACACTGGTTATGCGTTATAAAAAGCAGCGGCTTTGAAGTTGAAATCAAAGTCGCTGTTTATTTTTGCCTGAAAATAGTGCAGAAGCGATCAGGAAATGATGTTAAGAGAGTAATAATAATGAAATATGATAGCAAGTTATGAATTGAAAAGAAGGCAAGAATAATCAAAAACGAAACTCGATGTCATGCTATAATTTTTATTGGAAGGAGGCGATTATTGATGACACATAATAAGGAAATTCAAGCAGCAATAAATTATATTGAGATGAATTTGGGGGAAGAGCTGTCGTTAGCTGAAATTGCAAATGTAGTCGGATTTTCTAAGTTTTATTTTCATCGGATGTTTCAAAGTGAAATTGGAATTCCGATTTATGAATACATTCGAAAACGTCGGCTCGCTAACGCTGCACAACTCCTGATTACTACGAACATTGCGATCATTGAGATCGCTGTTAATTTCCGCTTTGAATCACAAGAAGCTTTTACAAGAGCGTTTAAAAGCATTTATCAATTACCACCAGGTAGGTATCGGACTGCAATCAAGGATTTAGTTATAGGAGGCACTAAGATGAATAGTAAAACAGCAATCAAAGAATGGATTATGACCGGGACGGCCCCAGAAAAATACCAAGTAGATATTGACAAACATGTTTATAACACCGGCACAAAATCAGCAACGATTAAATCGGTGGTCGAGGAATTTGAAGTTGGCGAATTTGGAACGATTATGCAGCAGTTTAGCGCTAAAAGTTTTTTAGGCAAGCGCGTGCGTTTTTCCGGGTTTGTTAAAACCGAAGAAGTAGATGACTGGTGTGGCTTATGGATGCGGATCGATAATGCTTTAAGCGTGGTCCTGAAACTGGACAATATGCAGAGTCGGCCAATCGTTGGGACAACCGAATGGAACCATTACGCTTGTGTATTGGATGTCCCCCAAGATGCCGCCATTCTTAATATCGGGATATTATTGATCGGAAAAGGGCAGGTGTGGTTGGACAATGTCAGTTTTCAGGAAGTCGATCTGAATGTCCCGACGACAGAATTGCTTCCCAGTGAAGTATTTCCAGATTATCCGAAAAATTTATCTTTTGAAGAATAGCAAATTGAATTTTGGAGATAGCTCAAGAAATGCTCCCGTCGAGATGGATATTCCGCGACGACAATAATTTCATTAAAACAAGCCAAGGATCACCAGTGTTTTATATAAAAGAAAACCAGGCTTTTTACCTGGGTTGAGGTTGTTGATAAACGACCGTACCGATCAATTGTTAAGCTGTTGCATGCACGCAATAAGGAAGAACGAATTATGAAGATTTGTTAAAGATTTGTTATGGACATTGATAATGTCGACGCTGAATGCTATACTTTTTTCAAGAGCAAAAAGGAGCGTGTCGATGAAACTGGATTATCGCCTCACCGTACTGGTTGGTTTGGGATTTATGACGATTAGTGCATTTTGGAGTATGTATGATTTTGTGATTCCCTTGATTATGTTGAAAGCTTTTAAATTTGGCGATACGATGGCTGGTGTGGTGATGTCATTTGACAATATCTTAGCGCTTTTTATGTTACCGCTATTCGGCATGCTTTCAGATAAAACGAATACCAAAATGGGAAGAAGAATGCCCTATATTATTGCGGGGACAGCAATAGCCGTGATATCAATGTTAGTGATTCCCTATGCCGTTATCGAAAATAAATTAGGGTTGTTTATTGCGGCTCTGGCGATTGCCTTACTGGCGATGGCATTTTATCGCTCACCGGCGGTTGCACTGATGCCTGATGTTACGCCAAAGCCGTTGCGATCCAAAGGAAATGCGGTCATTAATTTAATGGGAGCAGTTGGTGGGATTTTAGTCCTGGGGATGGTGGCACTACTGGCCCCCAATAAAGATAATGTTAATTATTGGCCACTTTTTCTGGTCACGGCCGGGATTATGGTTGCCGGAGTAGTTGTTCTTAAATTGACGGTGAATGAACCAGAAGCGGTTAAAAAAATGAGAAGCGATAGTACGGCGATGGGGATTGATGTGGAAGAGGCTGAAAATGACGATCAAACCCTGGTAACGCATGAAAAACTTTCGCGGGAATATCAAAAAAGTTTGATCTTTATTCTTTTATCGGTAGCATTGTGGTTTATGGGGTATAATGCTGTTACATCAGCATTTTCTAAATATGCATTAGTGGCTTTGGATATTAAAGCGTCTCAATCGGCAATGATTTTGATGGTAGCCAGCATTGCGGCAATTATTTCATTTATTCCGGTCGGGATAATTTCGTCTAAGGTTGGGCGAAAAAAGATAATTTTGCTGAGTGTGGTGGTACTTGCAATTGTTTTTGGGACGGCCAGTTTTTATACGGCGTTTAATCCGCTGTTATTTGTATCCTTTGCTGTGGCCGGGATTGCCTGGGCGGCGATTAACGTAAATTCACTGCCAATGGTGTTGGAAATGTCAAAAGGCGCCAATGTGGGCCGCTATACCGGATATTATTATACGGCTTCGATGGCAGCACAGGTCATTACGCCGATTATCTCCGGGGCTTTGTTGGAACACCTGGGATATCATACCCTGATGCCTTATGGGACCTTATTTATTGGACTGGCATTTTTAACGATGTTGATGGTTAAACACGGCGATTCAAAACCGATTGCGCCAAAATCCAAGCTGGAGGTTTTTGATGCGTTGGATTAAACAGACAGGTTTTTTGAAATCGGGAGTGAAGACATGATTGTTTTGATAACCATAGTTATCGCATTAATTTTAGTTTATTTATTTTTGCTTGCTCCCGCCAGAGCAAGCGCTTCCGATGATCAACTTTGGAAAAATAATTATGCCCATCGGGGGTTGCATCAAAAGGATAAATCAATACCGGAAAATTCGCTGTCCGCTTTTCAAAAAGCGGTAACGGCAGGATATGGAATTGAATTGGATATCAATCTCACTGCTGATGGAAAAGTGGTGGTTTTTCACGACGACAGTTTGCTTCGCGTGTGCGGGGTTGAGCGATTGATTACCGATTGTACGGCAGCACAACTTTCTAACTATCGTCTTGAAAATACAAACGAACAGATCCCATTACTGGAAGAAGTGCTTCAATTGGTTAATGGACGGGTACCAATTATTGTAGAATTAAAAAATACCCCAAACTGGGTAATGCTTTGTAAAAAATCCGTAGAATTACTTGATCATTACCATGGCCACTACTGTATCGAATCGTTTCATCCGGGAATCGTCAGATGGTTTTATAAAAACCGGCCAGGGGTGACACGAGGCCAGCTTTCGGCAGGCATGCGAAGTTTTAAAGGGACGCCGTTCGGACAACGTTTAATCATTGCATCATTGTTGACAAATGGGCTATCACGGCCTCATTTTGTAGCTTATAAACATGAAGATGCATATTATCGGTTAGCGCTTTATCTTTTTAAGGTTATGGGTGGTAAACTGGCGGGCTGGACGGTCCGGGATACTGATAATGTTGCCAAATGTATGGCATATTTTGATGTGATTATTTTTGAATTTTTAAAACCGGGAATCAAAACTGATGAATTTAACGAAGAATTATTAGAAAACTAATGAAGTTTTAATAATAAATGGCGATAATATAAGAGTAGTTTAAAGTTGTGATAAAAAGGTAAAACCTGTGAATAGGTTACAATTTTTTAGACGACAATATTTAATGAAAGGATCAAAAAAACTCCGATTAATCGGAGTGGTGATAAAACATGATACGATATATTTTGATAGCAGCAGTGCTGTTTGTTATTTATATTTTAATGCTTCGGCCGGGAAGAATGCCGAAGGAAGTCGATGATCGACTGTGGATGAGTTATTATGCCCATCGCGGATTGCATCAAAAGGATAAATCAATACCCGAAAATTCGATGGCAGCTTTTAAAAAAGCAGTGACGGCCGGTTATGGAATCGAGATGGATTTGAATCTTACTGCCGATGGGAAGATTATTGTTTTTCATGATGATAATCTGTTGCGTTTGTGTGGCGTGGATAAATTGATAACCGATTGTACTTACGACGAATTATTGGCATATAATCTCGAAAATACGGCTGAGAAAATTCCTCTGTTTGAAGATGTTCTGAGAATGGTGGATGGTAAGGTCCCTCTCATTGTTGAACTGAAGAACACTAAAAATCTCAATGAGCTATGTTCAATGACTGCCAGATATCTTGATAATTATGAAGGACTTTATTGTGTTGAATCGTTCCATCCCTTAATTGTTCGATGGTTTTATAAAAATCGGCCCGATGTGGTAAGGGGACAACTTTCAGTTGGACGCAAAAGCCTTAAGGGGTTAGATGTAAAATTTTGGCAGTGGTTACTGATTATTTCATTTGCGACCAATTTTTTAGCACGACCTCATTTTATGGCTTTTTGCCATGACGATGCGCGACGAAAACTGGGACTCAGTTTGTTTCATCTTTTGACTGGTCGGTTGGTTGGTTGGACTGTTCAAGATACTGACGACATTGAATATTGTAAGAAAAAATTCGACGCCATTATTTTTGAATATTTCGAGCCATGAGTTTGCTAGAAAAAACGCGATCAACAGAATTAAAATAAAAATATAGATATAAATAAAGGTTTTATAAGCGTTTTGCTTATCAAGAAACCTTTTTTTTATTGAAAAGAGTTTGAATTTGCAATAGATAATCGGAAAACTATTTAAAGCAGATTGGTTAAACAGCATCCATTGACAGGGTCTGAATTTAACCATATAATTCAATCATAAAAGCAAATTAATTTGGAGGTGCTAAATGGCAATCCGTCAACTCCGACAGGATGAGGATGCAATCCTCAGAAAAAAATGTAAAGAAGTAACCGAGATCGATGAAAAAATATTAATGATTCTTGATGATATGTTAGAAACACTGCACAGTATTCCCAACAGTGCTGCGATTGCTGCGAATCAGGTGGGTATCCTAAAAAGATTGGTGGTTATTGATATGGGCGAAGGGATCATTAAATTGGTCAACCCCGTTATTATCGAAGCTGAAGGTCAACAAGATTGCACCGAAGGGTGTCTCAGTTTTCCGGGGAAGTTCGGAACAACAATCCGGCCCCAAAAAGTAAGTGTCAAAGCGCTTAATGAAAATGGTGAGGAAATTATTATTACCGGAGAAGGCGATTTAGCAAAATGTTTTTGCCATGAATTGGATCATCTCGACGGGGAAGTATTTATTGATAAAGTCATTGAATTTCTGGATGTTTAGAGGATGCTTTTTGAAAGGGTTTGATAAAAGGATCAGCAGATGAAAATTGATCGGCTCATCGGAATATTAACCATTCTTTTACAGCAAAAAAAGGTGACGGCTCCTTATCTGGCAGAGATGTTTGAAGTCTCCCGCCGAACCATTAACCGCGATATTGAAGACATCTGCAAAGCTGGAATTCCGCTGATGACGACGCAGGGTACAAACGGTGGCATAGCAATTATGGAAGGGTATACGATCGATAAAACGCTGTTGTCATCGGCCGAGCTTCAGTCGATTTTGGCGGGACTTAAAAGTCTCGACAGTGTTTCTGGAACCAATCGGTATCGGCAATTAATGGATAAACTGGCGGGCGGCCAAACACCACTACCAGCCGATAATCATCTTGTTATTGATTTATCTTCACATTATAAAAATTCTCTGGCACCAAAATTTGAAGTGATTAAAGCGGCGATTGATCAGAATCGATTGATCAGTTTTGAGTATTATGCCCCTAATGGTGAAAGTAATCGACGCATTGAACCGTATTTAATTGTGTATCAATGGTCATCGTGGTATATCTGGGGATATTGTTTGGAGCGTTCAGATTTTAGGCATTTTAAACTTAATCGGCTCTGGCATTTGCAGGTGTTGGACGAAACCTATAAACCGCGTGATTTACCGGAATACAATAGCCAAGAGCAGTTAGTTATGCCTTCATCGATCTATCTGGTGGCTGAATTTGATCCTGCCATGAAATGGCGACTGATTGACGAATATGGAATTGATTGTTTTAAAATCACCAAGGAGGGAAAACTCCGTTTTGAATTTTATTTTTCCAGCCAAGAAAATCTTTTTAGTTGGATTCTTAGTTTTGGCGCTGGGGTTGAAATCATCGAGCCCAAAGAATTACGAAAAGAATTATTAACGGTGGTCGAAAAAATCAGCGAAAAATATGTAAAAGCCGAATGACTATTTTGGAAACATGACATACAGGTGTCGTGTTTTGCGCGCTATAATAAATCAAAAACGAGGAGGAAAAGAAATGAAGTTTGAAGCACCGCTGTTGGTGGTGGATGATATTAATCGTTCACGGGCTTTTTATTGTGATGTTTTTGGTTTGGAAGTAGTGATGGATTTTGGCGGAAATATTACCTTTAACGCGGGGTTTTCGTTACAAGACAAAGCCCTGTGGGCGACGTTTATTGATGCGGCCGAAAAGGATATCGTTTATCGTGGCAATGATATGGAATTATACTTCGAAGAAGAACGGTTGGATGATTTTTTGGAACATTTAAAAAATTTTGATGGCATTGAATTTTTACATGGCGTAAAAGAATATGCCTGGGGTCAGCGGGTTATTCGTTTTTATGATCCGGATGATCATGTTATCGAAGTGGGGGAAAGTATGGCGGTGGTTTGTCGGCGTTTTCATGCTCAAGGCATGACATTAGATGAAATAGCCGCGAGAACAATGTTTCCGGCTGAAGTTGTTCAGACGTTTCTTTAAAAAATAAAACAGTATTTAATTAACAAGAAAGAATCTCTTCAAAAAATTTTGGAGAGATTCTTTTCAGTTGTTTGCAAAAATGCTATAATATAAAGATATTAAAATTGTAAAAATGAGGATATATGTGAATACAGAGATTATTATCAAAATGGCAAAAAAATCCGATGCCGCGGAATTATTAAATATTTATGCCCCCTATGTCAGAAGTACCGCGATCACCTTTGAATATGCGGTGCCGACGATTAACGAATTTAGTGATCGGATGCAGAAAACTTTAAGCAAATACCCATATTTAGTGGCCGTAAAAGATGAGGAAATCCTTGGTTATGCTTACGCATCAACCTTTAAAGAGCGGGCCGCTTATGACTGGGCGGTGGAAACGACAATTTATGTCAAACAGGAGATCCGAAAAAGCGGAGTTGGAAAAAAACTTTATCAGGCCTTAGAAGAAGTTTTAAAACAACAGCATGTTTGTAATCTGTATGCCTGTATTGCTTATCCCAATCCCCCAAGCATCGCTTTTCATGAACATCTGGGTTATCAAACTATCGGTCATTTTTCAAAATGCGGTTATAAATTTGAAATCTGGTATGACATGATCTGGATGGAAAAAATGATTGCCGAGCATGTTATTAATCCGAAACCATTTATTCCCGTCACTGCATTAGATGATTGTAAGTGCGGTTTAAAGGCAGAACAAGAAATTGTAAAGGCCATATTTTGCTAAAGTACATTCTTTTAACAAGAAAGTAATAGACAACATATATAAAATAACATACACTAAATAATAAGATCTTGATGATTGATAGCTTGAATATGAATACAATTTGGAGGAACATAGTGAAAACGATAAACTTAAAACTGATGCTTATTCATCGCGGCACCCGAACCCACTCAATCACGCAAATTGAACCCATTGGTCATATGTCATTAGCGGAAATGATGGCCAGCAAAGGGATAGATGTTGCAGTCTTTTCGGGAGAGCTCTTAAAAGGGCTGGAATTTCTTGAAAAAACAGGTTGTGATCACAATACAGTGGTGGGTTTATACTGTGATTATGAAAATCAGTCGGCGGTTGAAAGTTTTACGAAAGAAGTAAAAAGACGTTATGGCGCGATTGTTTTTGTCGGCGGTCCTCAAACCGTGGGTTTAGGGGAAGCGTTTTTGCGAGCCAGTCAGGCCGATGGAATGATGCGTGGGGAAGGAGAGCTTTCGCTATACGAAGCGATCCATGCCATTCAAGATGAAGACGAAGCAAGATGGGAGACGATTGCCGGGATGTGTTCATTTCGAAAAGATGGTAGCTATTATGACAATGGCATCTATCCGGCGATTGAAAATCTTGATCAATTACCGATTATCACCGGCAAAATTAAATCGGCCCAACATCAGGGCATTAATCATATGGCAGTGATGTCAGGACGAGGGTGTCCTTTTCACTGCTCTTTTTGTTATGAAGGAGCAAACAGCAAAAATGTTCGGCGGCGGAGTGTCGAAAATGTAATGAAGGAAATCCGCTGTCGCTTAAAACAAAACCCCAAGGTTAAATATATTTTTTTTGGCGATGATACCTTCACTTTGGATAAGGAACGGGTACGAATTTTTTGCGAACAACTTAAAGAATTGCGAAAAGAACACGATTTTGTCTGGTTTGCCGATGCTCATGTGAATATTGTCATTAAATATCCAGAAATCGTTAAAATGATGGTTGATGCCGGTTTGGTGCGGATGCAAATTGGCATTGAAAGCTGCAACCAGCACATCATTGATATTTATAATAAAAAAATCAAACGGGAAGGTCTTTTTGAAGTTATTGAGATCTGTAAAGAAGCCGGACTACCTCAATTGGTTGGTAATATCATCATTGGTGGGGCATTGGAGACCCGCGAAACGCTGGACTATACATTTAGTACGGTCAATGAAATGATTAAAGCCGGCCGCGGGATGGTGGAGGTGGTTAGCACCTTTTATATGCCTTTTCCGGAAACCGCGATGTCAAAAGATCCCCAAGCGTTTGGAATTTTTGTGAAAGATGAGGCGGCCTTGACATCGGTTGGTGATTTTCCGGTGAGTGAAACTAAAACCCTGAGCATCGAGGAAATCTGCGCCGCCCGAAATGAGTTTTTTGAAGAAAATGTTAAATTGATGCGAAAAATGCTCAGTGATGGAGAGATTCCTGATGCGGTGATTATGGAAAGTTATACCCTTAGTGAAAAATACGGCCTCAGTGGCATGTGGCAGGGACTGGCCTACGCCCGTTATCCTTATTTTGATGCCCAGTACAAGGCTCGAATTAGAGGCGATAAGTTGAACAAAGATTATGATTCCGAATCCGTTTTTGAGGCCCATCCCCAGCGGATCGCCTTATTATCGCTGACCCCAGAATTGGCGGAAGAAATTCCAATTCTAAATGGGTTTGTTTATTCACCTTTTGAATTTGAGGTATTAACCTATACTTCCGGCAAATTGACGATGAATGAAATAGCGGCATTACTTTATCAAAAACATCAACAGCATTTTGAAAGTTTAGCGGAATTTAAAAAACAGCTGCTGGAAACCATTAAAAAATTGGAAGCTGTTGGTATGTGTGTGTTGTCAGGCTCTTTAAAAGCCAACGAAGTAGATAAAGAATGGTTGAAACAGGAGAAAACGTTGGAAAATTTAGTAAAGAACAAGGTCATCCTTTTTAAGCTATCGACCATCGGGATGGAAATTGCCGGTTTCAGCAGAAATGGTGCTTTTTTAGGAATTTATGGACTGGCAAGTTATCTTGATTCGAAGGGCTATGATGGGATTGTATGCGAATGTCGGCCCGACCAGGCAATGGATTTTTTGAAAAAATTTAATCCGGAAGAAATTTGTGGGATTGGCTTTTCCATTGACTTTGAAAATAAACATGTGGCTAAAAAGGTCAGTGCGGCGATGACGGAAACCACTGGTATTCCGGTCCTTATCGGGGGGCCGGAAGCGATTTCGCTGGATGAGGTATATCTGAGAGCGTCAAAGGCCTGCGCCATTGTTCGCGGGGAAGGCGAATTGGCGATGGTAGCGGTTCTGGAGGCCTTAAAAGAAAATAAAAATCTGGATGATATTCCGGGAATTTTCTATATCAATGATAAAGGTGATTGTATCGATCGGGGTGAAGGCCCGGTGATTGAAAACCTTGATGAGCTGCCTTTTCCAGCTTATGATAAAAGTATAACTCCGATTGATTTTACCAGCCTTTATTTGATGAGCAGCCGGGGTTGCCCTTATCACTGCGTTTTTTGTCATGAAGGGGCCCTTAAACGGCCAATGCGGCAGCGAAGTGTAGCCAATATTATAGCTGAAATGAAATACTTTTTACTGAAATATCCGGAACTCAATTATTTTAAATTTTGCGACGATACGCTGGTTACCAATGCGAAATGGTTGGATGCGTTTTGCCGGGAAGCTAAAGCGTTGCAGGCGGTTAAACCCTTTCAGTTTTATTGTGAAGCCGATGTGGTGTCTTTAAGCCGTCGACCGGAAGTATTAAAAGATATGGTCGCAGCGGGGCTTAATCGGCTGCAAATCGGTATTGAATCGGTCGATCTGGAGATGTTAAAAGTATACCGAAAGAATATTTCACCGGAAATGGTGGAAATCGTCGTTAAAGCTGCTTATGAGGCTGGGGTTCAACAGGTCTTTGGAGCACTGCTGGTGGGTGGTCCTTTTGAAAATCGCGAACATATTGAGAAAAATAAGGCCTTTGGTGCTAAGTTGTTGCGACTCGGTCCGGGAATGATGGAAATTGCTCCAAGTATTGTAATCCCCTATCCAATGACGGATATCGGTTTGTATCCAGAAAAATATGGCTTAACGATTTATGATCAACAAGGTCTCGGTTCGATTTCGGATTATCCGATTATGGATAGTGAAACCATGAATCGTCGGGAAATTATGGGCGCTTATCAGGAATATCTGCAGAGTTTTGTGGAAGAGGTGAAAATTATGTTAAACGCTGGTGAATTAAGCCATGAAGATATTTTGAGATGTTATAAAACTGCAATGGCGGTTAATGGACCTAAATATTGGGTTAATATCATTTCTCATCACAAACCAACGTTGACCGCTTATTATACCATGCTGGCCAGAGCATCGGCCAGCCGTGTGATCGATGTAAAACCGGAGCAATTGCCGAACTGGCGTCCGCAGCGGATGATTGAAATGTGGCGGGATGTCGATTTTTCTCAGGACTTTCCGCTGTTATGGGGAGAAGCTTTGTCACCTTTTGAATATGAAATTATGAAATACAGCACCGGCAAAAGTACCATTGCGACGATTGCCGAGATACTTTATGAACGCTTTGGCAAACCATTTGGCGAAAGTCTTGACGAATTAATGGCGCGGATCATTGAGACGCTGAAAATTTTTGATAAAAAATATTGGCTTCTTGTGGTTCCATTCTAGAAAAGGGTAATAAAATGAAGATACTGCTGTGTAATGTATCAAAAAAATATCAGACCGATGCTCATGATTATGTGGGACTATTTTACCTGGCCGGAGCTTTGGAAAAATTTGGCTTTCAACCGCTCGTTTTTCATGGTAAACCTGAAAAACTACTGGCTGAGATAAAAAAAAATCAACCCGCAGCGATTGGTTTTTCTGGTGATTTTGATAATGTTCAGTTGATCACCGAGTTGACCTTAAAAATAAAAAAAGAATCGGATCTTCCGGTTATTGTGGGCGGACCCCAGAGCCTTGGTCTAAAACAGCAATTTCTGGAAAAGAGCCAGGTTGATTATATCTTAAGAGGTGAAGGCGAAGAGTCGCTACCGGAACTTCTAAAGGTAATTTTAAAAGGCGAAGGCGAGCTTGATAAGATTAAAGGACTGGTCTATCTTAAAGATGGCCTTGTTATTGAGACGGCGGCTCCGGCGGTTATTGAAGATCTCGACGACTTACCCTTGCCGGCTTATCATACCTCGTTACATAAAAACCATCACTACGGCAAGTTGATTTTCACCGGGCGCGGTTGTCCTTACCAGTGCACTTATTGTGCACCCAGTCCCGGAAAACAGAAAGTCCGACTGCGAAGTATTCCGCTAGTGCTGGCAGAAATCAAACTTAATTTAAAAAACAATCCGAATTTGAACTATCTGATTATTATGGATGATACATTTACCCTCAACCGTGAGCGAATTGAAGAATTTTGCCGGGGGATGACAGAAATCAGGAAAGAGCGGGATCTGGTCTGGTATTGTGAATGTCATGTCGGGCGAATGAAAGAATGGATGGATATTCTGCCAACGATGATTGCGGCCGGGCTCATACGGCTGCAAATTGGTATTGAATCCGGCGATCAGAAGGTTATTGATCAATATAATAAACACGTAAAGGTGACAGATATTATTGAATTTGTAAATTATGCCGCTGATTGCGGATTGACCCAAATTGCCACTAATTTTATCGTCGGTGGGCCGGTTGAAGAAGCCGGAGTAACCGCCAAACTGATCCAGACGCTGATTGATAAAGCGCCGGGAGTGATTGACATTATTACCGGTTTTTTAAGAGCTTATCCGGGCACCCAAATCCGTGAAAATCCGCAAAAATTTGATTTGCAGCTGCATGATGAAAGCGGTTTTCTTTCCGGTGATGATTACCCCTTTGTAACACCAAAAGCAAAAAGCCAGGATCAAATCATGAAGGATCGCCAGCAACTCAATAAGGTGATTCGGCAAGAAATGCAAAAGAAAATTAAAAATCATGAATTGAAACAGGAGGCGGTGATAAAACAATTTAAAGCCGCCCTAAAATATGGTATCAGGAGCCGTTGGTTTGAGGAAATTTCCGCTAATCCAAGAGCCTATGAATATTATTATGTCATTTATTTAAATGAGGGACAGGCCTTTACGGAAACGCTGGATTTTACCAGAGATTATCCTCAGCGGACCTTTGAATTATGGCGCACGATGACCTTTACCGAAGGGTTTCCCAAACTTGATGGCATGGCGCTTTCACCGCTAGAATATGAACTGCTTTTACGCTGTGCTGGAAAAAGAAGTTTGTCCGATATGGAAACTGAGTTATATGGATTATTCGGAGCCCCCTATCAAAACCAGACTGAATTCCATGAAAAATTAGTTGATATTTTATATCAATTTAATTTTAAATATTGGCTGACGCATTTTATGGTTTAGCCAAAATATTTTTAAGAAGGAGAAAAAACATGAGTATTGATGGTGCAAAGGCATTGGCCGCAAAAGTATTAACCGATGAGGCGTTGGCAAAACAACTGGATGATGCAAAAACGGAAGCAGAATTTGATGCCGTTGTTGCAAAATTAGGTTACAGTTGTACGGCAACAGAATTTAATGCGGCTTTTAAAGAAGCACAGGCGAAACAACCAATCAGTGATGATCAATTGGATCAGGCTGCCGGTGGTTTAAGTATTGTTGGTGTGGACTACGCATTTACTGCTGTGCAAACAGCAAGAGCTTAGTTAAGCGAAGAAGGGGTTCTGCCCCTTCGAAGGTTGTCGGTAGACTAACGCACCGACCAATTGTTAATCTGTTGTATGCGCACAATTCGTACAGTTGCGTTTAGTGATTCGATTAAATATGACGATTTCTGGCAACTATTCGTCTTGAGGCACACAACATGATGTAACAATTGTCGGTACTAGGTTATTTTTTGACAGTCTTCGAAGGGGGAGAAAGAGACGATGGAATTATTACTGATCAAATCGCACCGCTATGTCAGCGGTTATATTCCCGGTAGTAATCTGGGAATGAATATTTTAACTCAATTATTAACAAAAAATGGCTATCAGGTGGAGATGTTTCAGGGTTATGCCAAAGAAGCGCTAGATTATGTTGAAACGCTGATGGATACAAAAGAGAAACCCAAGATCATTGGGTTCTACTGCGATTTTAACAATATTCACTGGGTAAGGACTTTTTCTCAGGAAGTGAAAAAACGGTTTCCCGAGGTGATTTTGTTGGCTGGAGGGCCGCAAACGGCGGGGATGGATGCGAATTTTTTAAATGAAACGGCCATTAAAGCAGCTTGTATCGGAGAGGGAGAAGAAACGATTCTGGAATTGATGGATTTTTTCATCAATAAAGTAGGCAACCTCAAGGATATTAAGGGAATTATTTTTTGCGATGAAGCGGGAAATTTGGTGGAAACCGAACCCCGTAAGCCACCGGAAAATCTGGATAATATTCCCTGGCCGGAGATAACGTTGACTAATGACTATAAATATTACGGCCTGCTGCCGATCTTAACCGGACGGGGTTGTCCTTTTGGTTGTACCTTTTGTTATGAAGGGGCCAATGCCAAACGCGTACGGCGTCATTCAGTGGATTCACTGATAGGTGAGATCCGGGAAAATTTCAAACGTGATCCGGGGATTAATTATATTAATTTTCTTGATGATACCTTTACCCTGGATCATAAGCGAGTCAACCAAATCTGTGAAGAAGTTAAAAAAATTCGTCAGGAGTATGATTTTGTCTGGTTTGCCAGCGCCCATATTTCAACCATTGATAAGCATCGTGAAATGGCTAAAAATATGGCCGATGCTGGGCTTAAAAAGATATTTTTTGGTTTGGAATCAGGAAGTGATCAGGTCTTAAAAAGCTATAATAAAAAGATAACCCGGAAAATGGCGGTCGATGTGATTAATCATTGTGTTGAATCCGGGATTCATGGTATTTCCGGGAATATCATTATTGGCGGACCCCACGAAACGCGCGCAACTATCAACGAATCGGAAACGTTGGTCATGGAACTGCTGCATCATGCCCCCGGCCAGTTTGAGACGGCTTATTTTTCATTTCTCCCTTATCCTAAAACACCGATTACGCTTAATCCCGATAAATTTGGGATGGAAATTTATTCGGATTTGATCGATTGCTGCAACGAGGATATGCCGCTTTCCCGAACTAAAGAATTGGATTTTATGGCGTTGCTAAACATTCGCTTACAGGCGAATAAACGGTTGCAAAATGAAATGCGCAAAATTTATGATGACGGCAAAATTCCCGAAGCTGTTATTTTGGATTCGTATCGCTTGGGGAGCCGCTACGGGGTATTTACCAGATGGAATGATTATGTCTATAAAAATATTCCAATTGATGATGCCTACTGGAAAATGCGGGCTTCGGATGAGTATGTGTTAAACCGTCAATTAGGTAGCCAGCATGAAGAAGCGATTGTTCAGCGGACCTTCGAATTATGGTTGTATACCGATATTAGCGGCGAAAAACCGCAGATTTTTGATAAAATTCTTGATCAAATCGACTATACCCTCTTGAAGCTTAGTAATGGTAAGCTGTCTAAAAGAGAAGTTTTGCAGTTGGCCCGAAAAACGCTTGATCCGCAGGGACAGGATACTGATTTTTACCCCCAGGCCGAGCGATCACTGAATAAGCTGGAGGAAAATAAGTGGATTTTATACCGCAAACCATGATCGTTAAACCGAAAGTTTTGCTGGTCTATACTCAGCGGATGATTCGCGGGCGGACTTTTGAAATGATTGAAAACCTTGGTATTTTAACCTTGGCGGCCCAGCTCAATGCCAATGGCTTTGATGCTAAAGCCTACACCGGAATTACCACCGATGCCGTAAAAGTGATTGAAGCGATGAAAGATGATTTGTTTGCGGTTTGTTTTTATTGTGATTTTGATAATCGTTCGGCTGTGGCGTCGATTATAAAATATTTAAAAAAAAATAAAAAATTTTATGTGCTGCTGGGCGGACCCCAAACTCTGCATATGACAGAGCTTGATCTAAAGACCTATCAAGCCGATGCAATCATAAAAGGAGAAGCGGAAGAAAGCTTATTAATCTGGTTGAATGCCAAAATAAAGGGAACCGCAGATTTTGTCCCGGGAGAAATTCGGCCGGGACAAAATTTTGATTACGTTTATCTGGAAGAGTTCTCAAACTATGAATTACCACGAAATGAAGATGTTCTGAATTATCAGGAACGACCGCTGCTATCGGTGATTACCGCCAGAGGTTGTCCTTATCGGTGTGCCTTTTGTTTTGAAGGGGGTAATTCCAAGCAGCTGAGAATGCGGACGGCGGAAGCGGTACTCAATGAAATAGAGGTGCGCTTAAAAAACAGTTATCGTCCCCGGTATCTGTTTTTTTGTGATGATACCTTTACGACCAATCCCGTGCGGCTAAAAAAGATTTTGACCGGACTAAAAAAACTGCGGGAAAATTATGATTTTGTGTGGTTCTGTGAAGGTCACTCCGGCTTTTTAGTCAAACACCCGGAGCTCATCAGCGAAATGATTGATAGCGGGATGGTGCGGATGCAAATTGGGATGGAATCGGGGGTGGAAGCGGTACTGACCGCCTATGGAAAACAGGCAAAACCGGCCGATATCAGAAAAGTGGTGGAAATTTGTTATCGCGCAGGATTACCCCAGCTAACTGGCAATTATATTATTGGCGGAGCCTTTGAAAATCAGCACACGCTGGAACAGACGACCCACGAAGTATTGCAATTATTGGATTTGGCGCCGGGGATGTTGGATATCTCGACTACTTTTATAATGCCCTTGCCGGGAACCCAGATTTATCAGCATCCTGAAAATTTTGGAATGGTTCTGGAAGACCGCGAATGCTTCACGGCGATGGAAGATTTTCCGGTTAATCATACCGAGGAATTATCGCTGCCGGAAGTTTGCATGGGACGTTCTCGTTTTATTACTGCGGTTTCGAATAAAATGAAAGCCCAATTTGAAAAAAGTCTGATCGACCCAAAACGGATCAGAGACGATTTTAATCTGGCTTTTAAGTATGGAATTGCTGCCGGTTATTTAAAATTTATTTACGGCAAAAATGAGCTGATGGTTCAATATTATCAAAAACTGTTTGAATTTAAGGGCCTTTTAAAAGAATGGCGAGAGTTAAATGAGTTCCAAAAAAAGACCTGGATTATTCATCGGAGTGCGGATTTTTCGCTGCTTGATTTACAAACGATTAGTTCTGACGAGATTGAAATTCTGAGTTGTTCGGGAAGGTTTAACAGCGTCGAGATGGCTCAAAGACTAAAGCTGTCAGCAACCGAGATGGAGAAACAATTAGAAAAAATGAGCAGGCGTTACTTAATTTTATTTGCGGAGTTTATTTAGTTTAAGGGCGATCAAAAATAACCGTTTAAAGTTTGAAAATCGTGGAATCGTGGATAAAATCTACGATACTTAGGCAATAAGCAGATTATCGGAAAGATAAGGAGAGGGATATGAAAAAACACCTGATGATCGGATTGATGTTATTAATCAGTAGTTTGTTTTGTTTTGGGTGTGCCGCGAAAACAGACAATACTACCCCGCTGTCAGTGGATGTAGTTTATCCATTTTCTGAGGATTATAGTGCTTCATTTAAAAATGGCACTGAATTGGCGGTTAAAGAAATTAATGAACACGGTGGAATGCTCAATCGGAGCATTAAAATTAACTATGATGATGACGGAAATAATACCAATACGGCGGTGGAATTGGCGACGATGATCGCCGAAAAAGAGGGTTTTCCGATTGTCATTGGTCATCGTAGCACCGACGATGTGTTAAAGGTGGCAAGTATTTACAATCAAAATAATAAAATATTGTTTACGCCTATTATAGCCAGTTCAAAATTGAATTTAGCGGTAAATGAGGGAGCTTATCTCTGTGCCCCTTCCGAGAACACCATGGCCGATGAAATGGTTCAAAGTATGGTGACACAGGGTATCAGCAAGATTGCCATTGTGCATTCAGCTGGAAACACTTATGGAAAAGATTATGTCCAAAAATTTGAAGAGCATGCCAAACAAGCTGGAATTGAAATTGTTGATGCGGTCTCATATCTGCCAAATCTTGATTATTTTCGATTATATGTGAAAAAATGGGACAGTATGGGAGCGCAGGCCATCGTTAACGCCTGTGTTGGCAAGGATATTACGGCCTTTTATGAATATCTCGACAAGACCGGCAATACTCGGCCCATTTTTGCCAGTTATGACGTTGAAGTGCAACCTTATAGTATTCCCCAAAACATGAAAAACCGGACGCAGGTAACCAGTTATTTTAATAATACGGCGATATCCGGTCCAGAGGCGGCATTTATTCAAGACTATCAGAAAACCTATGGACAAAACCCCGATTTACCGGCAGCGCAGGCTTATCTAGCAATGCATCTGGCGGCGGATGTGGTCAATAAGGCACAAAGCTTGGATGTCCAGACCATTAAAAAGGTGTTGGCTGAAAATAGTTTTGATACATTGTATGGCTCTTTGAGTTTCGATAAACGGCTGATCAATGGCATTCCCGTTATGCAAAAGATTTATGTTAATAATCAATTGGTGCCCAGAAATAATCAAGCTGGAGGAGGAAAAAGCGGTGAGTAAATCCATTTTTCGCAATAAAGAGGATAAAGCCAGCCCTAAAAGTGAGCATTCAGCATTGATGACGGTCATTGGCCCGAGCAATCTGCTGATTTTACTGGGTATCACAATTTTTCTTATTTGTGTCGTTGTTTTTTCCATTACAGTACCCATTAACATGACAGCAAGCTTCGATGTTTTAGTTTCCTATGGCGAGGGAACGGTTGATATAGTAATTGAAAACGAAGGCGTTTTGTCACAAGTCGCGGTCTCTAATGGCGATTATGTACAAAGGGGTGATTTGCTGGGTGTCATTACTAATCAAGAGATATCGGCGCAGCTTTTAAATGGGTCGCTATTGACCCTCGATGAACAAAGTAAAATTAAGCGACAAACGATGATTGTTGCGACCGAAAGTGGCGTAGTTTCAGGTCTGAATGTTCAGGATGGCGCATATCTTTCGAAGAACGGCACCTTATGTCAAATCGTGAAAAGAGAGAATGAAAACACTACGGTAGTGGTTCTTGCTTATACCGACCAAGAAGGGGTCATCAATGTTAAAAAGGGTGATATGGTGTTCGTCGCCTTAGAATCGGCTCCAAGTGATAAGTATGGCTATTTAAAAGGGATTGTGCGAAATGTTCAACCGAGTGGCTTGGCTCAGGACGCGACGAAGTCAACCGAGATAGAAATTATTATTGATCCCAAGGTTGATGATCAGGGTAATTACATCTGGACCAAAGAAAACAATGGTTTTAGCGGTGAAATTATCGCCGGGACATATGGTAGTGCGACTATTTTTACCGATAAGTTGTATCTTGTTGATTTGATTATTTCATAGGAAGGCGGTAAGGACTCATGACGAAATCAGAAACAGAGAAGAATCGGGATGAGCAAAAAAAGCTGCCGAAAATAGCAAAGGTGCCGGTAGTGCTGCAAATGGAAGCAGTCGAATGTGGCGTTGCCTCGCTGTCGATGATTTTAGCTTATTATGGACGTTATGAAGCCCTCGAAACCTTGCGGATTGACTGCGGGGTTTCCCGAGATGGGGTAAAAGCTGGCAATATTGCCAGAACCGCGAGAAACTATGGTCTTGCAGCGCAAGGCTTTGTGTGTACGGTGGATAAGTTAAAAGAAATGGAAATGCCGGTAATTATCCACTGGGATTATAGTCATTTTGTGGTGCTGGAAGGATTTAAAAAAGATAAAGTTTATTTATGTGATCCTGCTTCGGGTCAACGGGTGATTGCGCGGGAAGAGCTGGAACGGATGTTTACCGGGGTCGTTATTGAATCACGGCCAGGACCAGATTTTAAGCAGGCCGGGGAACCACCCAGTGTTTGGAAAGCCTTGTTTAAACGACTTTCGCAAACGGGCGTGTCGCCGTTAATCTATGCGATGATTCTAGGTATTTTATTGGTTATTCCGGGGTTGGTCATTGCAAACTATGCAAAAATATTTGTTGATTATTATTTAAATAATACCGAGAAATTTAGTATTATGATTTTCGTTATGATCCTATTAAACACCGTAGTTTTGCAAGCGATACTGAATTGGCTGAAGGAAATTGCTTTGGTTCGGATGGAGAGTTATATTGCTATTAATAGTGCCGGGGCTTATTTTCGTCACGTCCTTCGCTTACCGGTCGAGTTTTTTAATCAGCGACAATCGGGGGATATTAATAGCCGGATGCAGAGTATTAATACCGTGGCAGCGGCATTATCCAGTAATCTGACTCGTATTATGGTGAATTTAATTACGGCTTGTTTATATCTGATTTTGCTTTTTCAGTACAGTGTTCAATTAACGGTAATCGGAATTGGGATTACCGCGATCAATGTCTTTTTACTGCAATACACGGCTAAAAAAAATGCTGATAATAATCGGGTGTTACTACAGTATCAGGGTAAATCGATTGGGTGGATTATGGTGAATCTTAAATCGATTGAAACCATTAAATCGATTGGCGAAGAGGATAATTTTTTTAATCGTATTGCCGGACTGGGTGCCGAAACCCTCGAAGTGGAACAGCGAATGGGTCGGATGGAAGCGATTATTGCGGTGCTGCCAACGCTCCTGACCAGTATTTTAACGGCTTTGATCTTTATGTTTGGCAGCGAATACGTGTTAATGGGAACCATGACCATTGGTACATTTGTGGCTTTTAATGCTCTGATGACCGGATTTACCCAGCCAATGAGTGAACTGGTTAGTACCAGTGCTTCATTACAGGGGATGATTGCCGATATTCAGCGGCTCGATGATGTTGAAAAATACCCCGAAGACATTGCTTTGGAATCCGAAAAGATTTCATTGGAGGGCTTTGATTGTGAACAGTTGCAAGGGAAAATCGAAATCAAAGATCTCACCTTTGGTTATAACAAATTGTCAGAGCCGATTATTCAGGGCCTGAATTTGAAGCTTAATGCCGGCGGCTCCATTGCGTTGGTGGGGGCGTCAGGCAGCGGTAAATCAACGATTGCTAAAATGATTACGACCCTTTACCAACCCTGGAGCGGGCAAATCTGCATTGATGGGATTGATATCAAAGCGATACCGGCGGAACTGCGTTATAACACGATGAGCTCGGTCGATCAGGAAATTGTGATGTATTCGGCGACCGTGCTGGATAATATTACCATGTGGGACGAAACCATTTCGGTGGAAGATGTGATCAGAGCGACAAAAGATGCCTGTATTTATGAAGATATCCTGGCTTTACCGAACGCCTTTGATCATGTCTTAAGTGAGGGTGGAAAAAACTTGAGCGGCGGGCAGCGGCAACGGCTCGAAATTGCTCGGGCGCTTTGCAAAAATCCTAAAATACTGATTATGGATGAAGCCACCAGTGCACTGGATACGGGAACCGAAGCGGCAGTTAGTGAAAATATTAAACGCCGCGGGATCAGTACCATCCTGGTGGCCCATCGCTTATCGACGATTCGGGATTGTGATGAAATTATTGTGTTAAAGTGTGGGGCCGTCGCTGAAAGAGGTACCCATGACGAACTGATGGCTTTGGACGGGGAATACGCAAATCTGATCAGAACTGAGGGATAGAAGATGGCAAAAAAATTAGAAGAAATGAGACAGCTTAACAAGAAGTATGACGATAGTGCCAAAAAAGCTTTCGACAGCGTCTTGACAACTAAAAATTCAGCTGTGTCGGTGGAAGATAATCCGCTCATTGCGGCGGTTATCAAGGTCGCCGAAGCCATGAAAATTACGGTTACTATCCCTCCGTTAAGACAATTATATAGTGGAGCTGATCAATTTAGACTAATTGCCAATGAATCGGGTTTTCGTTATCGACAGGTCGAACTTAAGGATGATTGGTATAAAAAGGATAATGGCCCGATGCTTGGTTTTACCGCGGCGGGAGAGGCCGTTGCGTTGATTCCGAGATCCTCATCCCGCTATGAATGCCAAACCTATGATGGGGCGGCAAAAGTAGTTAATGCGGATTCAGTTTTTGCCAAGGCTTATGTTTTTTATCCGCCCTTACCGAAGGAACCGGTTAACTTTCGTGAAATGGTTAAATTGGGATTAAAGCAAATCAAACGGCGCGATTTGACATGGACAATTGTTTTAGCGGTAGTTTCAGCATTTTTATCGCTGCTGCCGGCAATGGCCATGCAGGAGACATTTAATGTCTGGATTCCCCAAAACCAGTCGATCACGATTTTAGTGGTGGGGTTTATATTGGTGGCGGTAGCCGTCAGCCGGGGTTTATTTACGATGGTTCAAAGTATTTGTATTTTACGAATCCAGGGCAAATTGTCGATTTTGCAAAATTCTTTGTTAGATAAATTGTTGTCGTTGCCAGCTTCGTTTTTCAAACAGTTTTCGTCAGGCGCTCTGGCAATGCGGGCCACTGGATTTGCGATGATTCAGAAAATATTATCGGTTAATGTGATTACGATGATTTTCACCAGCACCTTTTCGATTGTTAATGGACTATATATCTTTACGATTAATGCAACCATCGGTTTGATTGCGATGGCACTAACCGCTATCAGTGTGGCGATCACCCTGGTGATTGGCAAAATGCAGATGACGTGTCAGCGGGTGTCTCTGGAAATGTCCAATGATATTTCGGGATCGGTTTTTGAAATGATTACTTCGGTTTCTCGGATTCGGGTAGCTGGGGCTGAAAATCGCGTTTATTTAAAATGGGTCAGGGATTATGCCAGACAACGGAAGGTGGAATATAAAAAGGGACAGCTAACGGCTGTGCTGCGACTGGCGACCATCGCTCTACCGACGCTGTCGATGGTGGTTATTTATTATTATGTCAGTGTGAACAATATTTCTTCCGGAGGGTTTGTCGCGATTAATTCGGCCTTTCTGGTTTTTATATCATCATTATTGGGGTTGGTTCAAACGCTCATTTCGGTTAATAGCGTGGTTCCCCAATATGAAAATACCAAACCCATTATTAATGGTGTTCCGGAAGTGGATAATTTTAAGACGTCTCCGGGGAAAATTTCCGGAGATATTGAAATC
Source organism: uncultured Acetobacterium sp. (assembly GCA_965140355.1). Taxonomy (GTDB): domain Bacteria; phylum Bacillota; class Clostridia; order Eubacteriales; family Eubacteriaceae; genus Acetobacterium. The sequence continues at coordinate 1,596,673 of OZ223194.1, forward strand.
AAACATTTAAATTTTTCTTATTATCAAGGTGGCGCCAGCATTTTGGACAATATTTCGCTTAATATCAAACACGAGGAGTATGTGGCGGTGGTGGGGGCTTCCGGCAGCGGAAAATCGACGCTGCTGCGATTATTGCTGGGCTTTGAAAAACCCACTTCGGGGAGTATTTATTGTGGTGGATTTGATCTTGAAAGCGTTGATATTCGAGAAATCAGAAAGCAGATGGGCGTGGTTCTTCAGGATAGTCAACTAATTCCCGGAGATATTCTTTCGAATATTGCTGGTTCAAAAAAGAAATTGACTGAAGATGAGGTTTGGGAAGTCCTTAAAAAAGTTGGGATGGAAGAAGAAATCAGAGAAATGCCCATGGGTCTTAAAACCATGGTGGCAGAAGGGGCGGGAACCTTATCGGGGGGACAACGCCAGAAACTGTTGATTGCCAGAGCCATTGCCGCTAATCCAGCAATCCTCTTTTTTGATGAAGCGACCAGTGCGCTCGACAATCGCTCTCAGAAAGTGGTATCGGAGAGCATGAAAAAAATGGCTGCTACACGGCTTGTCATTGCCCATCGGCTCAGCACCATTATGGATTGTGACCGAATTCTGGTTTTGGAAAAGGGGAACATCGTTGAAGAAGGTACTTATGAAGAGCTGATGAAAAATAAGTCCTATTTTTATAACTATGCCAAAAGACAGCTGATTTGAAAGAGAAAGAGCCAATCATTAAAAGTTGGTTTGGTTTAAAAGCAGAAAAACGGCAAAATTAAAACCAGAACAATCCTACTGAGGAGATTGTAGGATTGTTCTGGTTCATCAGATTAGGAATTAAAAGTGACTTGATGATTTGTTTTAGTATTTAATAAAGCTGGTTCCCGGAACGCCGCAGATTGAACATTTATCGGGGATTGATTTTTCAATATTGCCACAAACTGGACAGAGATAATAAAATATTTCTTCAGTTTCATCGAGGTTTTCAAGTGCTTCCTGATAAAGTTTTGCATGAACTGCTTCAGCTTTCATGGCAAAGGTAAAGGTTTTGATTGCTTCTTTATTACCTTCAGCTTCGGCTTCTTTTAAGAAGTCCGGATACATTTCAGTATATTCGTGAGTTTCTCCGGCAACAGCATCTTTAAGATTTTCTGGCGTCGTATTAATTTTACCGGCTACTTCAAAATGTTTAAGCGCATGTAGCGTTTCGGCATCAGCAGCGGCTTTAAATAATTTAGCGGCATTTATTTTACCATCGGTTTCAGCTTTCTTTGAATAAGCTGTGTATTTTCTATTGGCCTGAGATTCACCGGCAAAAGCCGCCATAAGATTGTTAAGTGTTTTTGATTCTGACATTAGTTTTCCTCCATCTTAATTTTAATTTGATTCGCAATGTCTAAAAGCGATTAGGGTGACTGTTAGGATTCTAAATAGCTAAGTCACAAACGCTTTCTCCAATAATATACCCATAAATTTAACTAATTATCAGAGCGAGCAGAATATATAAAACTTCAGCTACTTTATTAGAATTAATACTAAACAGTAATGATTATAAATAAGATAACATGAATTAATTATTTTGTCAATGTAATTTTTAAAAGGCGATTAAAATTTTGACAGTTTCTTAGTGACTTTGGACAAATAAAAAAACCGGGGAAAACCTCGGTTTTTTAAAGATTCTAGCATTCTTGAGATTTTATTTCCTTATAAATGGTTTGCATTTCTTCATCGAGACGAGTTATTGATTCAGCACAATATTTGAGACGTTCTCGAAGTCCTTCTGATATTTCGTTTTGGCCTTTATATTTGAGTTGGTGTTCAAGACTAGCCCAAAAGTCCATTGCAATCGTCCGGATTTGAATTTCGACCGGAAGAGATTCGGTTTTCTCGGCTAAAAAGATGGGGACCAGAACGATTAGATGAAGGCTGCGATAACCGTTTTTTTTAGGTCCGTTGATGTAATCATTTTTTCGAATCAAGGTGATATCATCTTGCCGAAGCAACAAATTAGCAATGCGATCGATATCATCTAAATAGTTACAAATTACGCGAACCCCAGCGATATCGGTTAAATTTTTGCGGATATTTTCAGCGGTAATTTCCAATCCTTTTTTTTGCATCTTTTCGGAAATGCTTTGCGGTGATTTTAATCGGTATTCCATGTGGTGGATGGGATTATGATCGTATTTTGATTGAAACTCTTCATCCAGTATTTCAAGTTTTGTTTTAATTTCTTTTATTGCGGCCCGATAAACCTGTTGTTGAAGAAAAAATTCTTTTAGACTTCCATTGATATCCAGATCGTCGGAAAAGGGTATATCTGTTGAATTGATTTGCATTAGCTTGGCATCACTTTTTCACCATTGTAATGATGAAAAGCACCTTTCTTCAATATTAATTTGAGTGGGTTGATGAAACATTGAGGCGATTTATGTAAAATTATTTAGTCGTGATTGTTTACTTAATAAAGCCTTCACTAATGTAACATTTTAGACTGTAAACCTTAGAATTGTGTTAAGAATCAAACAGATTGATTCAGATATGTAAAAAAATTCGCAAAAAAGGTGATTAAACGAAAGCAAGACAAGTATTTAAACTTGAAGTTTAGAATAATTACAGTTAAACTAATAAAAACAGTTTTTAAAATATGGGTCTAATCGTGCGTTTGATCCGAAAAAAAATTTAAAAGCTTTGTTTTAAAACAAACGGGTATAATAATCAAACAGAAAATAAAAGAAAGGATGTGAATTAATGGGATTTCTCACATGGATAATACTTGGCGGTTTAGCCGGTTGGCTAGCCAGCATAATGACTAAAAATAATAAAGAAATGGGATTAATTAAAAACATTGTAGTCGGAATTTTGGGAGCGGTGATTGGTGGATATGTTTTTGGTTTTTTTGGAAGTGCCGGAGTGACTGGTTTTAATTTATGGAGTATTTTTGTTGCTTCAGTAGGTGCGGTGATCTTACTGGTGATTATTAATTTGTTAAAAAAATAGAAATCGAAAAAAATCGACCGACCGAAAAGAGTTAGCAATAAGTTCTTTTCAGACGGTTATTCGGTCGTTATTCGATCATTAGTATCGTTATTAATTATAGTTAGAAAGCAAGTGGACTTCTTTAACCGGGAGTGCGCTTGCTTTTTTGTGTTTAACTAAGAAGCTATCAAAAAAACAGCGCTTCGTTTAAAGGTCGAGCTGGTTTTTAAGGCTGTGTTTTTCGGCATAGAGTTTTTTATCAGCTTCGATCATAACCTTTTCAAGGGTGGTTTCATCTTGTCGCTGATATAGCCCAAAACTGGCGCTGACATGGATGAGTGTGTCGTTATAATTAATTTCAATAGCGTTTAATAGTTGCCTTAATCGAGTAATCAGCATAAGTGCTTCAGAATAGTTGGTATTGGACAACAGCAAGACAAATTCATCACCACCGAAGCGACCAAAAAGATCGAAGCTCCGAATGCTTTCATTAATCGTTTGGGCGACCGTTTTTAAAACTAAATCTCCGGCAAAATGGCCAAAGGTATCGTTGATACATTTAAATTTATCGATATCGATCATGGCAACACAAAGGTTTGTTCGGAACCGGGTAGCTTTCGAAAATTCAAGATTAGCTAATTGTTCAAAATATTGTCGATTATAGATTTGGGTCAAGCCATCTTTTCGTGCAAGATCTCTCAGTTTCTGGCCTTCAATCTTATCGGTGACATCCATGCAGCTGCCGATATATCCGGCAAATTGATGGTGATGATCATAATAAGGGACGCCCTGATCATTGATCCATCGATAAACACCGTCATGCCGTTTAAGGCGATATTCCATTTCAAAAGCTTCTTTTTTAGCAAAAGCGTCTAAATAGATCTTTAGGCATAAATCATAATCATCGGGATGGAGGCCTTCGGTCCAACCGTTGCCAACTTCTGCGGCCATGGTTTTGCCGGTAAAGTTAAGCCAGGTAGTGTTAAAGTAGTTACATAAGGTGTCGGTACCGGCCCGCCAGATCATATTAGGGGATGACTCGACAATGATGCGATATTGATTATTATCCAATTTCATGGACAGACCTCCTAAAAATTTAAATTGAATACAGCTATAAATTAATATATTCCCATATTAATATGATTTATGCAGTGATGATGTTTTACGATTCAATATGTATCTTTGGTTTTTTAAACGTTTATTTTCTTTAAGTTTTATGGTATTCTTTTATCGGGATCATTGTGTCTCAATTTAAAATAGCAGAAAGATGTAAGTTCAAAATGAAGATATTGAGGTTTTTACTGATTTTTATTCCCGTCAGTATTGTGGGCGAATGGATGCATTTTTCACCGACACTGATGTTTGTTTTGGCGGCGCTGGCAATTGTTCCATTAGCGGGATTGATGGGGGAAGCAACCGAAGAAATATCTTTTTATTCCGGACCACGAATTGGTGGCTTTCTGAATGCCACGTTTGGTAACGCAACTGAGTTGATTATTGCTTTTTTTGCGATTAAGGCGGGATTGTTTGAAGTCGTTAAAGCGTCGATTGCCGGTTCGGTAATTGGGAATATCCTGTTAGTTTTAGGAGCGAGTATGCTTGTCGGTGGAATTAAATTTAAATCGCAATCGTTTAATAAACGGTCGGTTGAGGTTTCCTCTAGTATGCTATTGTTTGCGGTTATTGGATTAACGGTGCCTGCTATTTTTACGCATACCGTTGCTGCGGATCTGCTTAACACCCGCTATGAAGGGTTGAGTGTAATCGTAGCGGTGATTATGTTTGGCATTTATTTGATGAGTTTGTATTTTTCATTTTATACCCATAAAGATATTTATTTGTCAGAATCGAATCAAGCAGTCGCCGCTAAATGGTCGCTTAAAAAGGCAATTATCGTTTTAATTGGGGCAACGATACTAATTGGGGTCGAAAGTGAACTTTTTGTCGCTGCCGTTGAGCCAATGACGGAGGCGATTGGGTTTAGTGAATTTTTTGTCGGAATTATTCTGGTACCGATTATTGGCAATGCTGCAGAACATAGTACCGCAATTGCAATGGCGTATAAAAATAAAATGGATGTGGCCGTGGAAATCGCGATTGGTTCCAGTCTGCAGATGATTCTTTTTGTTACCCCGGTGCTTATTTTTGTAAGTCTTTTTTTTACTCCGATGAGTATTGTCTTTAATGAGTTTGAACTGGTCGCACTGGTATTGTCAGTACTGATTGCCAATCGGGTATCCAGTGATGGTGAATCGAACTGGTTAGAAGGGGTTCAGCTACTGTCGGTGTATCTGATTATCGCAGTTTCTTTTTTTATTTTATAAAGTCAAATGATGATTTTAGACGATCTAAGCGATGTTTATATCGTAGACTTTTATAATTCACTAGAAAATTAATTATTTTAGAAATAGCTGCTTGAAATCTTTGCTAGGATAAAAAGACAGCATCTAATAAATGAACACGAATCGTTTTATTTTGTTGAAAAAGGGTAAAAATATAATGTTCAATGCTTTAAACGGATAGAAAGAGGAGGATAAAAATGAAAAAGAAAATGCTGGTAATCGGCTTAAGTTTTTTATTGTTTCTTGTCCCATTATCGGGATGTGCAACAACATCACCAAGCCATAGTTACGATAAAACCATTGCGACAGCAAGAACCGAAATCTGGAAAGCGATTTCCGGCGGCGGGGCATCGAGTGCGACGGTGGCGATTATTGATAATGGAGAAATTGTCTACGAAGAGGGTTTTGCGATGGCAAATCGGGAGGAAGCATTATCGGTAGATAACAATACGCAGTTTAATATTGGTTCTATTAGCAAGGTTTTTACGGCGACAGCAGTGATGCAATTGGTGGAAGCAGGAAAAGTAGATTTGGATCAGCCAGTTGTTAACTATGTTCCCGATTTTGTGATGCAAGATGCTCGCTATAAAGATATCACGGTACGGATGTTGTTGAATCATTCATCGGGATTGCCAGGAACCGATTATACAGATGGATTCGCAACAAAAAAAGACCCGGATTTTTTAGTGATGTTTATGAATTATCTGGCTAATAGTAATTTAAAAGATGATCCTGGGGTGGTCAGTGTTTACTGTAATGATGGATTTACGCTGGCAGAAGTGCTAATTGAACGCGTCTCCGGGCAGTCTTATGCAGACTATATGAAAGCGCAGATATTTTCCAAGGCCAATATGGATAACAGTAGTTGTAATTTTACCGCCGACAATACGAACATTGCCTTGAAATATAATAATGAAGATGGAACGGCGTTCCCGGCAGAATATGTTAATTTGATGGGAACCGGGGGAATTTCGTCGACGGCTGCTGATTTATGTCGATTTGGCGATGCCTTATTAAATAAAAAAATTATCAGTAAAGAATCGCTGGCTGAATCGATGAATCCTCAATACGCCAGTGAAACGGTGCCAGCGGGAAAACCAATAACCAGTTATGGTTTAGGCTGGGATATGGTCAATGTCCCCGAATTTGCCGATCAGGGGATTCAGGTACTTAGTAAGAATGGGGGAACGCTGCAATTTAACTCGCAGCTTTATGTGTTGCCCAAAGAAGGCCTTTCGGTGGCTCTGATTTTTGCCGGTTCAGCGGACACGGCGGACATTACTAACAAGATTACGGAAACATTACTTGAAGAAAAAGAGATTATTCAGAACTCGGAAACAAAGCTGACAACGACAGCAAAAACAGCACAGATACCGGATCAATTGATGAGCTTTGCGGGATATTACGGTGCCAATGGGAGTACCATTAAGATTGAATTTAACAAAGAAAAGGGGCTTTTAGACTATCAGGAATTTAATGGGACACAGTTTGTCAGCACCGGAAATTATACTTATCAGGACGATGGTTATTTTTATCTGTCGTCGGGAAATCGGATGTCATTCAGCAATAGTTTTGGTAAAAAGCTAATTCTGCAGTCACTTCCGACTTCGGATTATTCTATTGTTGTCGCAGAAGCGATAACCGCAACAAATCCAGTTGATACCCAAAATTTTGCCAACAAGTGGTGGATTCCGACTAATTTTAAGGCGACTGATTTGAATACCTTTGCGGCAGCAACGGGAAATATTGCGGATTTGCCGGGTTTCATCTATTTTGGCGGCGATGGCGCGTTTACGCCATATCCATTAAAAGACGCGAATACTGCCGTTATGACATTGGCTTATGCTCGGGATTTAGTCGAACCGCGAATCACTGAGGTTAATGGAAAAAAAGTATTGAGTGCAATGAGTTATACTTTTATGGACGCAAATGATGTGCCAATATTACAAAATGGCGAAGTAATCAATATCTTGGCAGCTAATCAGAACCAGATCAGGAAACTTGATAAAAATGGAACATTTTCGGCAACCTTACCGGAAGGTAGCCGTTTGATTATCTATGATGCCAATTTTACCGTTGTTTATGACAGCTTGCTTTCAAATAAGAAAAAAACTTCGGTAACCGCAGGCTCTTATCTTTTATTTATCGGAAATGAAGGAGATTCCCTCGAATATACCTATACAGACTAATTGATTCACTTTAATAATAAAAAACCCACGATCAGGCGGTTAAGCGCTTAATCGTGGGTTTTATTGTTGGGCTACAAATTATAAAAAACGTTAAGGCCGGTAATTAAACTAACTGATAAGCGGCAACAAAACCGGTTTCCACGGCGTTGGCAATTCGGCCAATCTGAGCGGTGTCACCAATATTGACAACTTTATCAAAAACCTTGGCAATTTCATCAGCTAAGGTTTTATCGGCTTTGACACCTAGCGATAAAACAACATAATCGACAGGAAGATCAACGCATTCACCGGAAGGTTTTTCCAATTTAATTGCCGTTGCTCCGATTTCAACCAGTTTGTGAGAAGGCATAAAGACCGTTCCGAATTTGATCAGGCGGGCCTGAACATCACTAAAACTTTGCCAGCTGGCATCGGGACCAACACGATCAGCCATTTCGACCACAAAAACCTCATTATCCTGAGTTTCCAGCAGTTCGGCAGTTTCGACACCAGTCATACCGGAACCGATAACAGCGACTTTTTTGCCAGTAAGGTTTACTTTTCCAGTCAAGATATCAGTACTGGTACAGACATTGGCATTATTTACGCCAGTGATCGATTGTGGTACGATTGATTCAGAACCAGTGCCGACAAAAACAGCGTAAGGTGCTAATTCTTTAATGGCATCAATGGTTGCTGGTGTGTTTAGACGAATCTCGACCCCGAGCTTGTTTAATTGAGTTTCATAATAACTTATCAACCAATTGATTTTATCTTTATGTGGTGGTTTATTGGCGAGACAAAGCTGTCCGCCCAGTTCATCGCTTTTTTCAAACAGGACCACCTTAAATTGGCGTTCGGCCAATTCTTGAGCAGCGGCTAATCCAGATGGTCCGGCACCGACGACAACGACTAAACGACCATTGCCATCTTGTCTGGAATCATTGTAAAACCATTCTCGAGCGGCGCGGGGATTAATTGCGCAGGAAAAAGGTTCGCCTTTCATCCCGTTAATAATCATCGAGTCCATGCAATTCAGACAGGAGATACAACGGCGGATATCATCAACACGACCAGCTGCTGCTTTATTGACCCAATCGGGATCAGCCAGTAAACCGCGCGCAATGGTAACGCCGTCAACGCGGCCTTCGGCAATTATTTTTTCGGCAAATTCAGGATTTCGAATAACCCCGACGCCAAACACGGGAACATCAACGGCTTTTTTAATGGCTTCGGCCAGATAGATTTTCCAACCTTCGGAAAATGAAATCGGTTCCCAAGCTTGGTTCATCGTTTCGTAAATACCGCCTGAGACGTTAATCGCGTCAAGGCCAAAAGGTACCAGATATTTGCAGATTTCAACCGCTTCATCAAGCAATAACCCATCTTCCTGGAAGGGGAACATTGATTCGCGGAGGAATTCATCAGCTGAAATTCGTAGTGTTACCGGATAGTCTCGACCAACTCGTTCACGAATTCCTTCGATGATTTCTTTAACGACACGGGCACGGTTTTCGGTGCTGCCACCGTATTCGTCGGTTCGTTTATTGGTTAATGGTGAGAAAAATTGATTTAACATGTAACCATGCGCACCGTGAAGTTCAACTCCATCAATGCCGGCTTTGTAAGCACGTTCAGCGGCATCGATATAATCCTGAACAAAGCTTTTTATTTCAGCGTTGGTCATTTCACGGCATTCGGATTGAACCAACATACTGGGAATACCACTGGGAGAAATGGTGGCTCGGCCACCAATAGCCATATTGTCAGTTTGACGGCCAGGATGATGCAGCTGGACAAAGATGGCGCCATTATAAAAATGAACCGCCTTGGCTAATTTTGCCAACCCTGGGATGCAGTCATCAGTGGCGGCCGATGTTTGCCGCGGGGACATGACCCCGGTTTCATTATTAACGCGGGTTACTTCGGTGATGATCAGACCAACGCCGCCTTTGGCACGTTCGGCATAATAAGCACATTCGCATTCAGAAACGGTGGCGTTGTCATTAGCGGTACCACAGCCCATGGCTCCCATGATGACGCGATTTCTTAGTTTTAGGGTGCCAATATTAATGGGTGAGAGTAAATTTTCAAAAGTCATAATAATGCTCCTTTAGATTTATAAATATGGGTAATTGCAAAGTTAGAACCTTCCGTTCAGGGGACGTTTACAATTACCGGGAAACAGTTTATGTGATGATTATTGGTAACAGTCGTACATTTTTCCTAATGTTTCGCTAATTAGCTCTTCGGTAGCGGGAATCGGGCAGAGGAAACGTAAGCCCTCATTGGCGACGTAGCTAGTACAGCCGACAATTTGTTCGCGGGTGATGTTTAATTTTTCCAGGGATGGAACGCCTAATTTTTGTTGAAAATTTCGGAGATTGTTGGCAACTGCTGAACCTATTTCCTGAGGATCGGAGGAATCAATGGTTAGCCCCATCAATTCGCCAATTTTTTTAACTTTTTCAGGGTAAACGGTAACTGTTAGTTCCAGTAGTACTGGGGTAACTAAGGCACAAGCGATACCATGGGGAATATGAAAGGTGGCGCCCATTGAATGAGCAATAGCATGGCCGAGATGAACCATCGCGTCATTAAAGGCAATACCGGCGCTATTGCTGGCAAGAGCCAGATTTTCTCGGGCTTCGAGATTCATTGGTTCGGCGACCGCAATGGGCAACCATTCGGTAATCCGTTTTATGGTATCATAACAGAGAATATCTGAGTGGGGATTGGGTTGAACGCTGGTAAGCGCTTCGCAAGCATGGGAAAAGGCATCCATTCCGGTATAGACCGTAATTTCTTTGGGCATATTTAAGGTTAATTCCGGATCAACAATGGCAAAACTTGGAGGTGCCATGGCACCAATTTTTTCATGGTTTTGAGTATCACTGATAACGGCAATAATGGTGCTTTCAGAACCGGTACCAGAGGTTGTGGGAATTAAAATAATTTTCATCGCCGGCTTTTCCAGGGGGGCCATTTTGCGAGCGGAATCAAGTAATTCAGCAACGTTGGCATCATTTGGGGCCAACACGCTGATGCCTTTGGCAGTATCTAACACGCTGCCGCCACCAATTCCTACAATGCCATCAATTTTCTGGCTTCTGATTAGATCAGCGCCAGCTTGAACACTATAATCAGGAGCGTCCATTTCACAACGGTTAAATAAAACTGACTCAATGCCTGCGGCGCTTAAACTGTCGATTACTTTTTGAGCGTGTCCGCGTTTTTCAACGTTTTCATCAGTGACGATTAATATTTTTGTCAAACCTAATTCTTTTCCAATGTCACCAGTGGTGTTGATTGCACCAGCGCCAAAAGCTACGGGGCATAACTGAGTATATCTTTGTACCATTTAAAATCCTCCTTTTTTCGTGAATGAGCTGTTTGCTTGACAATTCATTCACAATGTTATTATAAGTATAGCAGTTGGAAGACGGTTCGTCTTTGTGATAATTTGAGATTCCCAAACATTTTTAAGTAAACGATGAACAAAGAAAAACTATCAGAATTTACAAATTAAAGAAGTTATTTTAGTAAAAAATTACAATATATAAGAATCTCACAATCGCGGCCTTTGATTGTTGGTTTAATGTACAGCGGTTTTACATCATGTTATAATAAGATAAATCTAAAAAGAACGAAGGTGATTTTTATGGCCATGTTACTAAAAAAAATTATTCAGGCATTCGATGAATATCCCATCCGAACCACGATTAATGGAAATAGTGAGATGATTGAAATTGAGCACTATGAAGAATACAGCAAACGATCCCAACCTTTGTCAGCAACTTGTATCTATGTTATCAGAGCGTCAATGATTGCTGAAATAACGTTGAATAATCAAATAAGTTTGATTATTATAGAAGATCAACCGCTTTCACCAAATATTTTTAAAGAGTATCCCTTTAATTTTATCATTTTAAATAAGGATTGGGAAGTTGCTCAGGCGATGGCGGTGCTCGAAAAATTATTTGCTGATCATCTGCGAATTGGCGAAGTTTCGGTTAAACTACTGCAGGCCTGTCAAAAAGGATATTCGATCCAACAATTACTGGATTTAGGTTATCAGATACTTAGCAATCCATTGTTGCTGGTGGATATTTCACTTTGCTTTGTTGCCCATTCCGGCGGCAATAACATTGAAAATGAACCGTTATGGGAATGGACGCTGTCAAAAGGGTATGTCAATAAGGAATATGCACGCTCAGTGATGACCGAAGATTCCCAAAGTGAAATAAGCGAAGAAAAAGAAGTGCTGGTTATTTGGGAAACAGGCTTATTAAATCATCGGCAGTTGGTTGGTCGGGTGTTAAAAAATAATCGACCGCTGGCATATCTGAAACTGCTGGAGTATCATCATCCCATTTCGGACTGTGATGAAGAAATTCTGGTTATATTATGTAATGTTCTGGCTATGAATATGATTGATAGCAATGACATTTATCATTCCCCAAATGCTTTAAGCGATACCTTTTTAACGGCGTTATTAAATCAAAAACTGTATGACCATGCCGCTATTGAAGAACGGGAACGGATGTATGGCTTAAAATTATATAAAAATATGTTTGCCATTGTCATCAAGATTGACAATCGAAAAAACACCAATGATCGGTTATATTATCTGAAACGGATCTTTCAGAATTTTTTCAATCGTCAAACGGTGATCATTTATAATGGACAGCTGGTGATTTTGCTGGATACCCTAACAGAAGAACTACAAAATGAACGAGAAATGGCTTCTTTTAAGAGTTTACTGGAAGAAAATGACTGTACGGCGGGGGTCAGTAAAATATTTTATCATCTGTATGATTTTTGTGAACATTACAAACAAGCTTATAACGCTTTAAACTTGGGCGATTTGCTGAAGAAGACGGGGCGGATATTAAATTATGATGAATTGATCATCTCACATATGATTCTCAGTTTCAGAGGCGAAACAAATATCAGAAATCTAATTCATCCGGTGGTAAAAACCTTAAAAGAGCTGGATCAGAAAAAAGGCAGCAATTTTCTGGAAACGCTGATCGCATACATCAAACATAATCAGGATACGACAGTTACCGCTAAAATTTTGCATATTCACTACAACACCTTGAAGTATCGCATTAATCGGATTACTGAAATAACAAATATTGATTTTAGCGATAATGAGACGTTGTTTAACATTCAGTTATCTGTCAAAGTGAATGAAATTTTAGATTGCCTATAAACGTTATCGTCGTGATAAAAAAGGGACCATAACAAATTAAGTGATGGCGGCGAACTGTAAATAATTGCCGAAGTCAATATCATCCAAGAAATGTCTTTCCCCAAATGCTATCCTGTTAAAGCCCAGTTAATTGCGAAAGGAGCGAAAGGTTTTTACCCAGTTTCGCAATTAGTTGGTAGTTAAGACAAAAAGGAGTTGGCGAAGATGAGATATAATGAAGAACGAACCGTTTGCTTTGACCCGGATCTGCAGATCGAAGCTTTTCGGTTAAAAGGGATTATTCAAAAATTTCCCAATCATTTTCATGAACATTATGTAATTGGTTTTATCGAAAGTGGGCAAAGAAAATTGTCCTGTAAAAACAAAGAATATCTGGTCGGACCGGGAGACTTATTACTCTTTAACCCGTATGACAATCATTTTTGCGAACCGGTCGACCAACAAACATTAGATTATCGATGCATCAATATTAACCCGCAAATAATGAGAACTGTGATTATGGAAATAACTGAAAAAGAAGAAGAACTTTATTTTCGGCAGCCAGTTGTGGTCGCTTGTGAGCAGGTGACGATACTGCGGGAAATCCACGAAATGTTAATGAAAAATGAACCGGAATTTAATAAAGAAGAGACTTTTCTTTTTTTTATCGAGCAATTGATCGCCGAATATGGGGTCTGGAAATCCGATTGTATTCAGGAAGCGGTGATTACCGGAATTGAAATAACCTGCGACTATCTGGAAAAACATTACCAGGAACGGATCACTTTAAATAATTTATGTGATTTAACCGGATATAATAAATATTATCTGGTTCGGATTTTCACAAAAATAAAAGGAATCACCCCTTATCGTTATTTGGAGACGATCCGCATCAATGCTGCCAAGCAACTGCTTGAAAAAGGTATGGAACCAATTGAAACGGCGCTGCAAACGGGATTTTCAGATCAAAGTCACTTTTCTAATTTTTTTAAAGAATTTATCGGGATTACACCAAAACAATACCAAAAAATATTTTTAGCAGATGAACATCAAGTGAAGGCTGAAACGAGAAAAAATTGTTAGATCGGGGTAGTCTGGCGGGACATTTAGCCGCCCTTTTTACCATTTTGGTGTGGGGAACCACTTTCGTTTCAACAAAAGTTTTATTGGCGGCGTTTAGTCCAATTGATATTCTGGTGTTTCGTTTTACGATTGGTTTTATTGCATTAATACTGGTTTATCCCAAACGGTTGCGGATTTCTGATAAACGCCAAGAATTGCTTTTTATGGCTGCGGGCCTAGCCGGGGTAACACTTTACTTTCTGCTGGAAAATATTGCTTTAACTTATACCTATGCCTCTAACGTCGGGGTTATTATTACCATGGCACCTTTTTTCACCGCCTTTTTTGCCCGTTTTTTTCTAGCCGAAGAAGATTTCAAAGTTAATTTTATGATTGGCTTTATCGCAGCGTTAAGCGGGGTTTTTCTGATTAGCTTCAACGCCACGACGGTATTGCAACTTAATCCTAAAGGGGATGTTTTGGCTTTGGTTGCGGCCGGCTTGTGGGCTATTTATGTCGTTTTAACAAAAAAAATATCGGCGTTAGGTTATCATACGATTCAAACGACGCGGCGGATCTTTTTTTATGGGATTTTATTTATGATTCCGTTATTGCCGTTTTTCGGATTCAGTTGGAATTTAGCGCGGTTTAGCCAGCCAATCTATTTGATTAACATGCTTTTTCTGGGGGTATTCGCTTCAGCGGTTTGTTTTGTGACCTGGAACCTGGCGGTTAAACGGCTGGGGGCGACAAAAACCAGTGTTTATATTTACCTGGTTCCGGTCATAACAGTGGTGACAGCGGTGATGGTGTTGGGTGAAAAAATGACGTTGGTGTCTGTTGTCGGAATTTTGTTGACCATTTTGGGATTGTTGATCTCTGAAAAACGAAAGTTATTTTGGAAAAAAGAAGGTCAGATAACAGAAGATAAACAGAATTAATCGGCAGTCCCCTTTTTTAAGTGAATAACATAAGTTTAAATCAATTTTCTGCCTGATTTATGATAAAATAAATCAGGCAGAAAATTTTTTATGAAAAAAAGATGTTGATGAGGAGGATGAAATGAAAAAGATTAAGGCAAGTGAAATTTCGGTTAGTAGTTTTTTGAAAATATCCTTTTTATGGATGGCGTTTTTAATGATAATTAGTCCCGTTTTTAACGAGGTAAAAGCAGAGGGCGTGTTAGCTCAGCCTGAAAACGGTATCATAACAAGCACTGACTCGCAAAATCAGGATTCTTCGTTTGAAAATACAGCGGCACCGGCAATGACTTGCTCTTATCGAACGCATGTGCAAAATGTTGGCTGGCAGGAATATGTCGAAAATGGCGCCATGAGTGGAACGTCTGGACAGGGTTTGCGGTTGGAAGGAATTCAAATTTTGCTGGCGAATGTCACCAGTGATGTGAAAGTTGAATATGCAACCCATGTGGAAAACATTGGTTGGCAGGATTATGTCGAAAATGGTGCCATGAGCGGAACCTCGGGACAGTCATTACGATTGGAAGCGATAAAAATTCGCTTAGTAGGCAGTGATGCCAAAGACTATGATCTTTACTATCAGGTCCATGCGCAGAATTTTGGCTGGCTGGATTGGGCTCAAAATGATATGCGTTCGGGAACCGAAGGGTTTGGCCTGCGATTGGAGGCAATAAAAATTGTGATCGTACCAAAAGGTAGTCCGGTTCCTGGTTCTACGGAACGTCCTTTTGTGACCACCGATATTCAGAATACCTATCAGACCCATGTCCAGAATATTGGTTGGCAGGGATGGAAAAGCGATGGCGAGATCAGTGGAACAACAGCCCAGAATCTCCGTCTTGAAGCGATTGAAATAAAAAATGAAAATCGGGAAAGCAATGTTGGCATTAGCTATCAAACCCATATCCAAAATATTGGCTGGCAGGGGTTCAAAAAAGACGGCGAAATGAGTGGTACCGCCAATGAGGGACTG
Organism: uncultured Acetobacterium sp.; assembly: GCA_965140355.1. GTDB lineage: Bacteria > Bacillota > Clostridia > Eubacteriales > Eubacteriaceae > Acetobacterium. The sequence continues at coordinate 1,612,362 of OZ223194.1, forward strand.
CGGATAGAGGCAATCAAGATCAAACTAACCGGTGCCAATGCCGAGCTTTTTGATGTTTATTATGAAACTTATGTGGAAGGATTTGGCTGGCTGCCGTGGGTTAAAAATGGCGAGAGTGCCGGAACGGAAGGTTTAGCCCTGCGAATTGAGGGAATCCGGATTAAGATTTTGCTAAAAGGGGCGCCAAAACCGGAAACGACTGAAAATGAACTCGGTTCGATGGTTCAGCTGGTCAACAAAAACCATAGCGTTGCGGCTGATTATGTTCCTGGCGACTTGGTTTGGATGAATTTGCCATCGACTCGTGATACGCAGTTGCGAACCGAGGCCACCCAACACTTAAATGATTTGTTTAATGGTGCAAATAACAGCGGCCTAATTCTTTATTGCTGTTCAGGTTATCGGTCTTATGCCACCCAGTCAGCTTTATACCAATGGAATGTCGAAAAATATGGGGTTGGCGGAGCTGAATTAGTCAGCGCCCGGCCCGGCATGAGCGAACACCAGTTGGGATTAGCCATGGATGTGACTGCGGCAAGTGTAAATTTTGATCTGGTTGAAAATTTCGGTTATACTGCCGAGGGTCAGTTTATCAGAGATCATGCCCATGAATATGGTTTTATTGTGCGTTATCCTCAAGGAAAAACTGGTATTACCGGTTATGCATATGAACCTTGGCATCTACGATATGTGGGGGTAAAAGTAGCGACGGCCATTTATAATAGCGGAAAAACGATGGAAGAATTTTATGAAATCAATTGAGGTATTTTAGGGGTTGGTTTGAGTGCTTTAAGATATAACTTGTGCAAAAAAATGAAAAAGGACCTTGATTTGTGATATATTTCAATAAAAGAGGGCATATATTAAATAATTCGTAAAAGTTATTTGAATAGATATTGAATAACAGACGATTAGATACCAAAAAATAGTTATGGAGGTATTACAAATGAAAAAGATTCTTGTACCGGTAGATGGTTCGGAAATTTCCTTGAAAGCTGCAGATCAAGCGGTTGAGTTGGCCCAAAAATTTGGCAGTGAAGTAACCTTTCTTTCCGTCGTAGAAAGAGTTGTGCCTTTCTATGGCGTTGGAATCGGGGCTCCAAATGTTTCAGAAGTGGAAGTTGAAACTCAAATCGAGAAAAGCAAGTTAGCTTGTTATGATGGGTTATTAGATTTTCTTATTGAAAAATATAAAGACTCCGGGCTAGTACTCAAATCAAAAACGCTACAGGGTATCATTGATGAGGAAATTGAAGATTTTGCCAAAGATGGTCAATTTGATTTGATTGTGATGGGCAGAAAAGGGCTTAGTGCAGCCAGACGTTTCTTTGCCGGTTCCACGACCAGAAAAATCGTTGACGCCGGACCTTGTTCGGTATTGATCGTCAAAGAGTAGTTTTTAAAATATAGAGGTGTAATCCAATGACAACGTTAGATTACACCTCTTTTTATAATTAAATAATGAGATTACAGGCAAAAGTTAGATAAACATCTGATTTTTTACATGCGTTGTGCCGCTTCAAAAGCCAGCGGAGAACGGAGACATTCATCGGCAAACATGGTAAGCTGAAAACATAGTGGGCTGCCTTTCATTTTTTCCGAAGCATAACTTAAACCATTGGTTTTTTCATCCAATAAAGGATGATCGATTTGTTGGGGATCACCGAGGAGAATGACCTTGGTACCTTTGCCGACGCGGGTAACAATTCCTTTTACTTGTTTAGGGGTCAGGTTTTGAGCCTCATCAATGATCAGGTAGGTGTGGGTAATGGAACGACCGCGAATAAAATTCATGGCTTCGGCGGTAATTACGCCCCGTTCAAAAAGTTCTTCAATTTTTTTGCGAACTTCGATCTCATTTTGAAAACGCGATTTGTCGCTGCGATTCATTAAAACTTCCAAATTGTCAATAATGGGACGTAAGAGCGGGGCGATTTTTTCCTGTTCATTACCCGGCAAAAAGCCAATTTCATCATCAAACTGGACATTGGGACGGGTAATTAAAATCTTCCGAAAGCCCTTAAAATCAGGGTCTAAGGTTTGATGTAAACCAACCGCCAGGGAATAAAAGGTTTTTGCCGTTCCGGCCGCGCCTTTAATAATAACCAGCGGGGCGGTATCGGCGTCTTGCATTAATGCTTCCTGTAAAAATCGCTGCCCGACATTTTTGGCTTTTACGCCAAAAGGTTCAAGGTCTAAGCTTTTTAGGGGGACAATTTTTTTTCCGTTAAAACGGCCGAGTAAGGTTTTTCGTTCATTCAGATCAGAATGAATGATAAAAAATTGGTTGTATTCCGGGATCAGCGGCGTGGCGTTGTTTTTATCATCCATGGCATATAGATAATCTGGAGAAAGACCTTTTTTATTAAATTCTGCCATTTTTTCATCCGGGGCAAAAACTTCCATTCGGCCCGTGTATTGATCCTGATATTGAGGGACTTGTTCAGTGAAAAAATCTTCGGTGGGAATCCCCAGCATCTGCGATTTTAGCCGTACAATGATATCTTTAGTGACTAAAGTAACCGGTTCGCCCTGACCAATAAGCCCTTTGCATACTTTTAGAATCCGGTTGTCACTTAAATCACTTTTAAAGCCATAAGGAAGATCGACGGTGGCAAAATTGGCTTCGATTGTCAAGTGACCGCCATTTTCCAGTTTTACCCCTTCAAACAAATTTCCAGACTGTCTTAATCCCTCCAGAAAGCGAATCGATTGCCGGGCATTACTACCGCGTTCGCCATCTTCGTTTTTTAGTTTGTCCAAATCTTCCAGCACCGCAATCGGCAGGACAATCTTATTATCTTCGAAAGACAATAGCGATTGCGGGGATTGAATCAACACATTGGTATCAAGTACATACGTCTTCGGCATAAAAAACCTCCATAAAATCTATTTTATGTTTTGCAGTTTCAAGTTAAGTGTACCCTAAAAAAAAGCAAAAAAGGTTTTGATCAGGTTAAATCTTTATGATACCAGCGGCCCCCCCGGGCTTCGGCGGATGTTGAATAGAAAAGTCCGGCAATGACGATTACGGGTTGGCTATAAATAGTGTTGTGATATTTATGGAAACTAATGGTGCGTATTTAGATTAATAGCAATTGAGCTGGTTTTCTTCCAAAGCCAGTCGGGCCGCGGGAAATGGTTCCAAGGCCCGGGTTAAGATTCCTTGCACATAGGCAATCAGCATTCCGTAATTGGTGATATAAACACCTTTTTGTCGGGCGGTATGGACGCGATACTGCATCTCCCGGCGGTTGAGCATACATCCGCCACAATGAACGATGACGGCATATTCGCCAATGTCTTTGGGGTAATGGGCCCCCGAAGCCCAATGGAATTCAATATCACAGCCGGTAATCTGGCGAATCCAGCGGGGGATTTTGACTTTGCCAATATCGTCAGCCTGACGGTGGTGGGTACAGCCTTCAACAATGAGTACTTTATCACCGGCGACAAGTTGTTCAATCCGTTTAATGCTTTTGACCATTTCAGCAAGGTCGGTTTTTTGGCGGGCAAAAAGAATCGAGAAAGAGGTCAACGGAATATCGGTGGGGGTGTCAGCCGAAACTTTTAAAAAAGCTTGGGAATCGGTGATGACCAGAGCCGGTGGCTTGACCAACGCAGCTAGGGTATGTTTGAGTTCATGTTCTTTAGTGATCATGGCGACGGCATCCTTTTCGATGATATCCCGGATCGTTTGCTGTTGCGGCAGAATCAATCGTCCTTTAGGAGCTGATTTGTCAATCGGGGTAACCAGCACCACCATGTCCCCGGAATCAATCAGATCGCCTACCAGTGCCGGTTCGACGTCTTCATAGTTGGCATGATCAATGATCATTTGTTTCACAGCCTTAATGCCGGTGCCATTGTAGACACTGGTGAAAGTAAGGGGGATTTTAACGGATTTTTTTATGGCTTCAATCTCGGCTGGGGTTGGTTCCCCCTTGTCGGCTTTGTTTAAAACAAAAACACTGGGGATTTTCCGTTGGATTAACTCATCGATGAAGTCTTCTTCAAAGCTCGTAAGGCCGGTTTCAATATCGGCTACGACAATAGCAAAATGGCATTTTCGCAGCACTTCATAGGTTTTTTCAATTCGCAGCAGCCCCAGTTCGCCGGAATCATCCAAGCCAGCGGTGTCGATAAAAACAACGGGGCCGATCGGCAGCAGTTCCATGGTTTTATAAACGGGATCGGTGGTGGTTCCCGCGACATCAGAGATGACGGCGACAGATTGATCGGTTAAGGCATTGATCAGTGAAGATTTCCCGGCGTTTCTTTTTCCAAAAAGGCCGATCGCCATGCGGCTGGCCATCGGGGTTTCATTCATACTATTTACGTTTAGGGTCATAATTTATTTTCCTTTCTTATTGGGCGCAGTCAGCCGTTCCGGTTTTAAAATTTCGTCCAGTTCAGTGGCAGCCAGCCAGTTATTATCAAGAATTATTTGTTTAATCGGGGTACCGGTGGCTTTAAAAATAAGGGCGGCTTCGGTACTTTTGTCATAACCCAGAATGGGGGTTAAGGCAGTTAGCATAACGGTGCTGTTTTCGAGATTTTCCCGGCAGACTTGATGATTAGCCTTAATCCCGTCAATGCAGCGATGGGAAAAAAGCGGTAAGACGTTTTTTAGCAGGTCTAAGGATTCAAATAAATTTTTGGCAATCACCGGTAAAAAGGCATTCAGTTCCAATTGTCCGGACATTGCGGCCAAGGTAATGGCGGAGTCATTGGCGATGATCTGAAAGGAAACCTGATTAACGGCTTCGGGAATAACCGGATTAATTTTACCGGGCATAATTGAAGATCCCGCCTGAACAGCAGGCAGGACAATTTCGCCAATGCCAGTGTAAGGGCCGGAAGACAATAGCCGTAAATCGTTGGCGATTTTAGAAAGATTGACAGCGGCGGTTTTTAAAAGACCGGACACTTCCACAAAAACATCGCAATTCTGAGTGGGGTCCATCATATAATCGGTTCGGGCCAGACTGACGCCGGTGAGATCGCGCAGTTTTTCAATCATCGTAAAGATGTAGGCGCGAGGTGCATTAAGGCCGGTACCGACAGCGGTGCCGCCGATATTGACTTGGCGTAACCGTTCCTCGGCTTTGTATAAACGCCAGCGATCTCGGGAAATCGCCTGGGCCCAAGCTCCGAATTCTTGACCGAGGGTGACCGGTACGGCATCCTGCAATTGGGTACGGCCGGATTTGATTACGCGCGAAAATTCTTCTTCTTTTTCCTGTAAGGCCGTCTGTAGATCGGCAATCGCTTCGGTTACCGGTTTTAATAACCGGATGGCGGCAATTCTGACCGCCGTGGGAAAGACATCATTGGTCGATTGGTGCAGGTTGACGTGATCCAAGGGGTGAATAACGGTATAATCGCCTTTTTGGCCGCCCAGCTGTTCGATCGCTTTGTTTGCGATGACTTCGTTGACATTCATATTGGCCGAAGTTCCGGCACCGCCTTGCAGAGAGTCGACGATAAACTGGTTTTGCAAGGCTCCAAACAGAATTTCATCGCTGGCTGTAACAATTGCTTCGCCTTTTTGGTGATCCAGAGCGCCGATACTGATGTTGGTAAGCGCAGCGGCTTTTTTGATGACGACCAGGGCAGCAATTAACTCTTTATGAATCGGAACGCCGGTTAACTTAAAATTTTGCATTGCGCGAACGGTATGGATGCCATAATACGCATCGGCCGGAACATCCAGTTCGCCTAATAAATCGTGTTCTTTTCGCATGGTTTTCCTCATTTCAAATACAAAAAAGCTCTCTTTCTGAAAAAGGACAGAAAGAGAGCGTTATAGCATAAAAATAAAACTTCGCCAAATTCGCACCTTTCCGGTCAGAAAAATCTTTTCGGTTAGGATAATAGCAACAGTATTTAACGTTTGCATTTTAATAAAGCCATCTTAGCATTGTTTGTTTATTTTGTCAAAGCGGGGTTAGGGTATTATTTTGTAAAACGGGTGATAACAAAGCCAGTAACAATTAAATATCCCTTTAATTTTTACAATCTTTTTCTTGACTAATTATGCAGGGTTTACTAACATAGGAGTCAGTAGTTGATAACAATTAGTTTAATTATAGATAGCGTGTTATTTTTTAAGAAAGTGGGAAATCGCAATGGATGAATTAAAAACGGAATACCCTTGGGCACTGTTTAATTTAGAAGAAAGTGTTTATGGCGTTTCCAGTGAACATATTATCGCCATCTTTTTATTGGAAAACATAATTACGATGCCCGATATGCCCTATTATATGAGAGGTGTCGTCAATTTGCGCGGGAAAATTGTGCCAATTATTGATACCCGAAAATTTTATGGTTTACCAACCGTAAAAGAAGAGATCAAAGAATTAAAAAAAGTCATGGAAGTAAGGAAACAAGATCACATCAATTGGCTTAATGAGCTGGAAGCATCAGTGATCGAAGATCGAGACTTTAAATTAACTACCGATCCCCATGTCTGTGCGTTTGGTAAGTGGTATGATAGTTTTAAAACAAATGACATGGTGTTAAATTATTTGTTGAAAAAATTTGACACGCCGCATAAACAAGTCCATGCAGTTGGGACTGAAGTCCGAAAACTGGTGGATCAGGGAAAACATGATAAGGCCTTTGATGTGATCAATAAAGCCAAACAACGCGAGTTGAAGAAAATGATCAATCTTCTTAATTCATTTTGTAATGAATATTCAGAAACAAAACGGGAATTGGTGATTGCCATTGAGGACCCTAAAGAAGATCGGGAAATTGGTTTAATCGTTGATAAGGTGATTGCCGTTGAACCCATACAAGCGGACAATGAAAACACGCTTGATTCAGTCACGCATAATTCTCACGAAAGCCTCAGTTTGGGAAAACGTTCAAAAGATGAATCGTCAGTATTTATAATTGACGAAAATTATTTTCTAAATATTATCTAAAAAACAAGCTAATAAAAAAAGACTTAAAAAAAGACGAATCATTCGCCTTTTTTTTATATCATATTTTTTTATATCATAAGGAAGCCATAAAAGGCACAAGCTCGGAATTATCAACATAAATAAATGCATTATTTTATATGTGGCTTTAGCAGTAGTATTTTCGAGGAATAAATGATAAATTTATAGTATAATGAAAAAAAGTTATAAAATGACCTTATGGGGTGAAAAAACGGCATGTTAATGACGGGGTTAAACTGAATAAAATTTGAGAGGAATTATTATGAGTAATGAATTAAAATCAAAAATCGAATTGTTAGTTAATAGCATATCTGAGAGTTACAATAAAGAAAACTACATCGCACCACATGATTTGGGTTTTTTGCCAAACCGGACAATTATTATTGAAATGACAAAATCATTAAGACAACTTGTGTTTCCCAGTTATTTTGGAAAAAACAATTTCCGTAAAGAAGTTCAAGATTATCATATTGGGGAGCTGTTGGTTTGCATCATGGAATGTTTGACTAAACAGATTACGTTGGCGTTAAAACATCAGGCAGGGATATCCGAGGAATGCGGAGAAGATCATCTGCGCCAGGAAGCGGGACAGATTTGTTATGAATTCATGAATAGAATTCCACAAATTAGAGAATATTTGTCTACCGATGTTCAAGCTGCATTTGATGGCGATCCGGCGGCTAAAAGTAAAGATGAAATTATTTTTTGTTATCCCGGCCTTTTTGCAATTAGCATTCATCGTCTGGCCCATGAATTGTATCAGCTTTCAGTTCCGTTGATTCCACGAATCATGAGTGAATATGCGCATAATATTACCGGAATTGATATCCACCCGGGGGCGACGATTGGTAAATATTTTTTCATTGATCATGGAACTGGCGTTGTTATTGGTGAAACGGCGATCATCGGCGATCACGTTAAGATTTATCAGGGAGTAACGCTGGGGGCGTTGTCGACCAGAGGGGGACAAAAGCTCCGAGGCGTGAGACGGCATCCCTGTTTGGAAGATGAGGTAACGGTTTATTCCGGGGCTTCAATTTTAGGCGGTGAAACGGTGATTGGCAAGGGAACCGTGATCGGCAGTAATGTTTTTATAACAAAATCAGTGTCGGTTGGGTCAAAGGTCAGTATTAAAAATCCAGAGCTGGTTTTTTCCGGAGGGTCATCTAAAAATAAACCCAAAGAAGAATTACCATCAGAAATTGAAATGATCGAAGAATAAGTGAAGTCTGTTTGGCAATTGAAAAATTAACTAAAACAAGTTTCGCTCAGGGGAAAAAATGCAAATTAACCGACTATTTGAAATTGTCTATATCCTGTTGGATAAAAAAATTATCACAGCCAGAACTTTGGCTGAACATTTTGAAGTGTCTAAACGAACCATCTACCGGGATCTTGAGATCTTAAGTCAGGCGGGGATTCCCATCTATACAAGCAAAGGCAAAGGCGGTGGGATTCGGATATTACCGGAATTTGTTTTAAACAAGTCGATTTTATCGGATACCGAACAAAATGAAATCTTATCCGCATTGCAAAGTCACAATGCGCTTAATGGCAAGCAGGGTGATCCGGTTTTAAATAAAATGGCACTTCTTTTTAAGAAAGACAACACCAACTGGATTGATGTCGATTTTTCGCACTGGGGTAGTGACGAAAAAGAAAGGCAAAAATTTAGCCTGATTAAAAATAGTATTTTGGGAAAAACCGTGTTGAGTTTTGATTATTATAACTCCTGCGGGGAGAAATCGACCCGGATTATTGAACCATTAAAGTTATTATTTAAGTCTCAAAGTTGGTATCTTCAGGGCTATTGTCGTTTAAAAGGCAGTTATCGTATTTTTAAGATTACGCGGATTCAAAATATTACATCTGTAAATGAAGTATTTGAGCGGGAAGCGCCGGGGGACGTTTGGAATGAGGTCGATTATACAGCAACAATGGTTGACTTGGTACTAAGATTTGATGGGGAAATGGCTTATCGTTTATATGATGAGTTTCCGGCCGAAGCGATAAATAAGAATGGTGATGGAAGTTATACAGTCACGACAAAGATGCCCCAAGGGGAGTGGCTTTATGGTTACGTTATGTCTTTTGGTGAATACGTTGAAGTTTTAGAACCATCGGCGCTTAAAGCGGAAGTTAAAAAGAAATATCAAAAAGTTTTGCAAAAATATTTATAAGATGACATGATGATGTCATCTTATCGGTGTTACACTGAATACATCAAATGAAATGAGGTGTATTTAATGAAATATCAAGTGGTTGAACTTAAAGAAAAAAAGGTTGTGGGGATAACGACCAGAACCAGTAATCAAGATCAAAACATGGGGACTATTATTGGCGGGTTATGGCAGCAGTTTTATGAACAAGGAATTTATCAGGCGATCCCTAATAAGGTTAATGCGTGTAGTATCGGGATGTATTCAAATTATCAAGATCGTGAAAAAGACGCCTACGATGTGACCGTTTGTTGTGAGGTATCAACATTAGAACAATTGCCGGCAGGCGTGGTTGGCAAAACCATTGAAGCTGGCAAGTATGCAAAATTTGTCGTGAAAGGTAACACGCATGAAGTGATCGCTGATTTTTGGACAAAGTTGTGGGCAATGGATTTGGATCGAAAATACAGTTGTGACTTCGAAGAATATCAACCCGGCGGAGATATGGAAAACGCAGAAATTCATATTTATATGGCCCTTAATTAGTGAAAAAGGGCAAACAGCGATGAAGCATGAGTGGCGAAAACATGAAAAAGCAAGGTATCTACCCAAAACTAAACCAGAATTAATAACGGTTCCCAGTTTTAATTTTTTTGTTTTAGATGGCACAGGCAATCCCAATGATAAAAATTTTGCCGAAGCCGTTGGGGTTTTATATTCATTGGCTTATGGCGTCAAAATGTTGCCGAAAAAGGGTGTAAATCCAGACGGATATTTCGATTACAGTGTTTATCCGCTGGAAGGCATCTGGGATTTAAGTGAAGCGGCAAAAAAAGCAAAGCGATTTAACAAAAACGATTTTGTTTATCAGATCATGATTCGCCAGCCGGATTTTGTGACGTCGAAACTGGCCGCTGAAGTATTAGCGATCGTCAAAAATAAAAAGCCCCATCCGTTATTAAACGATGTCCACTTTAAAGCGATTGAAGACGGTCGGTCGGTGCAAGTGATGCATTGCGGTCGATACGATGATGAGCCGGAGAGTTTTAACAAGATGGATGAATTTTGTGAAGAAAATGGTTTAGTTCGAGCACAGTTGACCCATCGTGAAATTTATTTGAGTGATCCCCGAAAGACAGCAGCAGATAAATTAAAAACCGTTTTACGTTATGCGGTAAAAGATCAATAAAACATAAAAAGTTTCAGGAATGAATGGTCGAATAAAACGGCAATGAATTCTCGAGACTTTTTATTTTTATGCATAAAAATTGTTTTTATTGGGTATATAGATAAATAACGAGAAATAAAGAATCGCAAATGAATAATAAGTTGATCCAATAAAATAATGATTAATAATTTTCGCAAATGTAAAAGGAAATTGAGGGGGGAACGATGAACACAAAGATTTTGATTGTCGATGATTCAACCACTGATCGTTTGATTATTAGTGCGATGCTGACTGATTATGAAACCCTGACAGCATGTGATGGGGTGGAAGCAATGGCAGTGATTACAAAGAACCCAGATATTGATTTGGTGATTCTTGATTTAAACATGCCAAACATGAATGGTTTTGAGGTTCTGGAAGCGATCCGAAAAAATCCTGAATATCGAAAAATACGAACGATTATTCTGACCAATTGTGATGAAGTCGATAATGAAGTCAAAGGGCTGGAATTAGGGGCGGTTGACTATATTAGAAAACCCTTAAACATTCAATCGTTGCTAATCCGAATCAATATCCACATTAAGTTAAAAAGCATTCAAAAAATGATCGAGCAGGATAATCAAAGACTGGATGCCATGGTATTAAAAAAAACCAAAGAAGTTGCGGCGACCCGAGATATTACCATTCACGCGTTAGTCGGTTTATTGGAAGTTCGTAATATTGAATCCTCGAATCACACCATCAGAACTCAATGGATTATGAAACTTTTGTGTAATCATCTCAAAACAAAAGAACAATATCAGGATATCCTTACGGAAGCTTATGTACAGGAACTCATTACGACCACACCCCTGCATGATATTGGAAAAGTAGGAATTCCTGATAATATTTTATTAAAACCGGGGAAACTTACCGAAGCGGAATTTGAGATTATGAAAAGGCATGTAAATTATGGCGTGAACGCATTGCAAAATGAAATTTATTCTGATGACGATGTGCCCAGTTTTATCAAAACGGCGATGGAGATCGTCGGAGCGCATCATGAAAAATATAATGGCAGCGGTTATCCGAGGGGATTATCCGGAAAAGCAATTCCTTTGCCGGGGCGTTTGATGGCAATTATTGACGTCTATGACGCGTTGACCAGCGAACGTATTTATAAACCGGCTTACGATTTTGATTGTAGTATTAAATTGATCCAAAGTGAAAGCGGAGAACATTTTGATCCGGATATCGTTGAAGGGTTTATGGAAATTAAAGAAAGTATTTTTGATGTTTCCAGAAAATTTACACAGGAAACGGTCGTAATGGTGAAAAAATGAAGCGAAAATTAGGTCTGGTATTGATCTTATTGATGCTCTTATTAGGAATCCCTGATTTTTGTTATGCCAGCGATGACAGCATTAACTGGTCATCCGACGAACTGGCGTTTATGGAAGAACATCCGGTGATTCAAGTAGGGGTTGATCCGAAATTCGTGCCGTTTGAGTTTTTTGACGAAACGGGAAATTATCAAGGTCTGACATCTGACTATCTGGAAATAATCAGTCAAAAAACCGGCTTAAAATTTGAGATTGCAAAAAACCTTACTTGGACTGAAGCTTATGAAAAAGCCTTTCGTGGGGAAATTGATATGTTGCCGGCGATTTCTAAAACAGCGGCGCGGGAGCAGCATTTTTTATTTTCTGAACCCTATTATTATTTCAAGCGCGTGATTGTGATTCGAAATACCACTAAAAATATTAATGATCTGGGAGATTTATATGGGCAAACGGTAGCGGTCCAAAGAAATAGTTCCCATCACAGTTATTTGGCAGATTATCCACAGATTAACTTGAGCTTGTATGATTCCGTGGAATCGGCTTTAACCGCGGTTGCTAATGGAACCGAAACAGTTTTTGTGGGAAATTTAGCCACCACCAATTATCTGATTCGTTCAACTGGGCTGACAAATTTAAAGTTTGTCGCTTTTGAATCAGACAAACAGCAGGGGCTTTATTTTGCCAGTCGCAGCGATTGGCCGGAGTTGATCAGCATTATCAACAAAACATTGGAAACGATTACGCCGGAAGAAGAGATCGCCATTAATAATAAATGGATTGGGGTTGAAGTCGAACCGGACTATGGGCCGATTTATCAGATCATCATGATAATCGGCGGCATTATCGTGATTATTTGGTTAGTCTCGGTTTATTGGATTTTAAGGTTACGCCGGGAAATTGCCAAACGGAAAATAATTCAAAGTGATCTGGAAAGTGCAAAAATCGAAGCTGAAGCAGCCAATAATATTAAATCCAATTTTCTGGCGCGAATGTCTCACGAAATCAGGACGCCGCTGAATGCAATTATTGGAATGTCTTATCTGGCCAAAAAAGATCAGGTCATTGGCACTCAAAAAATGTATCTGGATCGGATTACCCAATCGGCCAATATGATGTTAAGCATTATTAACGATATTTTAGATTATTCAAAAATTGAATCCGGGAAAATTGAATTGGAACGAGTACCCTTTAATCTCGACTTGGTGATTCAAGATGTGATTAACATCATGTCGTTTAAAATAGAAGAACAGCGGATTGGTTTTAAATTGGTTAAAGATCCTAAAATACCAAATTGCTATTTTGGTGATGCGAAACGAATTGAACAGATTTTACTCAATTTAATTAATAATGCCACCAAATTTACAACGGTCGGGGAAGTTTCGCTGGATATCAGACTGATTGCCAAACAAACGAATCAATATCATCTGACATTTTCGGTCAGTGATACGGGAATTGGGATGTCCGAAGATCAAATTAAAAATTTATTTGATCCTTTTTCTCAGGGGGATGCGAGTATTAATCGACGATTCGGAGGAACGGGTTTAGGGCTTTCGATTGTTAAAAGTTTAGTTGAAATGATGAATGGCGAAATTCAAGTGTATAGCTCGGAGGGCGAAGGATCAACCTTTATTGTTAAACTGGTGTTGGAAGAAGATGTTGAAAAAGAAAAAGAATATCAAAAACAGGTGCAGGCATTGTACTTTAACGATATTAAAACCTTGGTGTTAGAAAAAACTGGTTCTAACATGAACATTATTGACAGCTATTTAAGTGCTTTTGGGATGCATTGTGAGCTGACGACATCGCCGGTGAGTGCCATTAATATGTTAGAGCTGGAAAATGGAAAATTTTCTGATCCGTTTGATTTACTGATCCTTGATTATGATACGCCTGGTGGTGGTGGGTTTAAGTTTATTGAAATGCTGCAGGAGAATAAAAGGATTGCTAAAAAACCCAAAATTATTATGTTGTTACCGATGTTGCGCGAGGATTTATTTAATCGTTTAGATGATGCCGGGGTGGATGTTGGGATTGGTAAACCAATCATTCCCTCGATTTTATACAACGGGATTCTTGAAATTTTTAGGACCAAAGCGATTGTTGCCAACCAATTATTTAAAAGAGATCAAAAAATAGAAAATAACCAGCAAAATAACTACGGGGTTTTAGTTGTTGAGGATAATAAAACGAATCAGTTAATTGCAAAATCACTTTTAGAACCAGAAGGTTTTCGCGTTTGGCTGGGTGATGACGGACAAGTAGGTTTTGAAATATTTAAAGCAAATCAGCAGGATATTGATGTAGTCTTAATGGATTTGCACATGCCGATCCTTAATGGTTACGAAGCAGCGGAAAAAATTCGGGAGTTATCAAAAGATATTCCGATTATTGCGATGACCGCCGACGTGATTGAAGGGGTTAAAGAAAAATGTGAAGTTTATGGAATCCATCATTACATCAGCAAACCGTTTGATCCCGAGCACTTTGTGGAAATAATCAAAAAAATTGTGAGAAGAAGCGTATCGCAAAAAAAAGAAATTGAAATAACGCCAACTGAGCAGTCAAATCAAAACGCACACGTAAAAATCCCCGTTCTTGATCGGAAAGCAGGACTTAAATACATTGGAAACAATGAAGTGGTGTATCAACAAGTGCTATCGGCTTATTTAGTTGAAAATCAGGATGTAAATGATAAGCTGGCCGAAGCGATTAAGGATAAGCGTTATGAAGCGGCGGCAGAGATGGTTCATAAGGTTAAAAGCAGTTCGGGAAGTATTGGTGCGAAACCGCTGGTGTTGGTTGCAAGCGATTTGCAAAAAGCATTGGAAGCTAATCAAAAAGATAAGATTGAAGTTCTTTATGGGCAGTTTGTCGAACTAATGAATGAATTATTGGAAGATATAAAAAAAGAATGAAATAAAATTATCCAGTCAGCAATAAAGGTTAAATTAATCAGCCAGAACCAGCGGATAAAAAAGAAGCAAACGCGATACAAATGGCTAAACAGTAAGTTAAATTCTCCGGATATCAACATTGATAAGATAGTAAAAAAAAATAAATATGCTATAATAAGCTCAAGTTGATTTGAATGAGGAGGGTAAAGATGTTAAATATTGCGTCGCGTATTGATCGTTTGCCAATGACCCCAATGTTAAAAAAAATTCTGTTTTTAACGGGAATTGGGTGGATGTTTGATGCAATGGATCAGGGAATGGTTTCGGGTGTGATGGCGGCCATTGGCAAGGAATGGGCGTTAGATCCCGGCCAGCTTGCATTGCTGGGCAGTGTTGGGATGCTGGGAATGGCTTTAGGTGCGGGACTATCCGGGATGGCCGCAGATAAATGGGGAAGACGGGCAGTGATCATGTGGACATTGATAATTTATGGGGTGTCCAGTGCTCTTTCCGGTTTTGCCGTCAATTTTATGATGCTTTTAGTGTTAAGATTTTGTACCGGTTTTGGACTGGGGGGCGAATTGCCAGCGGCCTCTACGCTGGTTAGTGAATTTTCGCCAACTCGTATGCGGGGGCGAAATGTTATTATTTTAGAAAGTTTCTGGGCTTGGGGATGGCTGATTGCCGCTTTTGTGGCGTATTTGTTTATTCCGGTCTATGGCTGGCGAATGGCATTTTTTGTCGGTGGAATTCCGGCTTTGTTTGCCGCATTTTTTCGGATGGCCATGCCAGAATCGCCACGGTATTTAGAATCGGTCGGGAAAACGGCGGAAGCTGAAAAATTGCTGATGGTGATGGAAGAACAGGCAAATATTACCAGTCAGGCTAAAACAGTCACTAACGAAACTGATAAATTGACGCAGATTAAGACATCATTTTTAGATTTATGGTCCAAACAATACATCCGTTCGACAATTGTTTTATGGGTGATCTGGTTTGGTATCAATTTTGGTTATTACGGTTTTGTGTTATGGACACCTTCGTTATTGGTGGCAAAAGGTTTTACTTTGACTAAAAGTTTTGAGTTTACCTTGATCATGTGTATTGCCCAATTACCAGGATATTTTAGTGCCGCTTATCTGATTGAGAAAGTCGGCAGAAAAAAAGTGCTGGCCATTTATTTTGCCGGAACAGCGTTGTCGGCCTGGCTTTTTGGACATGCCGGCAGTGTTGAACAGATTCTGATTTATGGTTCAATGCTTTATTTCTTTAGTTTAGGGGCCTGGGGTTGTGTTTATGCTTATACACCGGAAGTTTATCCGACCTTTTTCAGGGCTACCGGTTCCGGTTGGGCGGCCGCTTTTGGACGAATCGGAGCTTTTTCAGCGCCGTTTATCGTACCGGTAATCTATAACTATTATGGCACCGAAATTGGTTATACCAATGTATTTATTACATTAACTCTGGTATTTGCCGTTGTCGCCATTGTGGTGGCAGTTTTTGGTAAAGAAACGATGGGAAAAACCCTGGAAGAGATCAATCAAACAGAGTGACAATAAAATAAAAAAACAGCCGCAGGTCAGGCAATTGACAAGCGGCTGTTTTTTTAGTGGTGGTTACTAAAAAAGTTGGATCAAAAAGATCAGCGGGAATTCAATCTTTTCAGGCAGGTAGTTTTTAAGTAAATTGGTTAATAACGCTTGCCATCTTGATGATATTTTCGGTTAATGGTTTCATTGGTGGCGTATTATTTTGGGCTTCGTTTTTGGCAACCATCTTAGTAATGAATTTATGAAAAAAGTTCATTTGACCTGGTCGCATCTCGCCGCCAAAATTTTCGGTGATACTGGCTTTTTCGAGAAGAGTTTCGGGAAAAGAATTTTTGAAATAGTCGCCGGCATGTTGTTCAGAACCGCAGCAGATAAAAAACCCCAACTGTTTGCTTTTTAGCGCATCAAGATTTATAAGACAATATTTCTTGATTTTTTTCTGAATCTGTCCCATATAGATAGAGCCGCCAATTAAAACAGTGTCAAAGTCATCTAAAAAAGAGAGTTTATCTTTGTTAATATTAACAAGACAGGTTTCGCCAGTTAAATTGTCCCTTAACATTTGGACGCAATCCTTCGTAAAACCATAGGTGCTGGCATAGATTATCAGTGTTTTCATAAGTTCATATTCCTTTCTTATGGGGTTAAAGCATTTTCAATTGATTTAAGATAAGCTTTGCTGGTAACTGTGGCTCCACTGATTGTGTCCACGGTGGTATTCTGTTTCGCAATGACATTGTTGATAATGGCGTTAGTGACCTCCGGCTTTTCAATACTGACGGCTTTAACAACCGCAATATTTGAAATCCGATGGTCGGCAATGCTGACCGCAACCTCGTTGCTCCAACGGCCAGCGGTGTAAACACCGCGATAGGTGCCATTTTCAAAGTGCGCCAGATCAACAGAATCGATCGTTACATTTTCGCCGGCAGTTAAGCCATTAGTGAGATACAAAATTCCACCAGTGCCGATCACTACCAATATACCTAAAATGATGAGAATAATAACGGTTGCTTTTTTCACTTTTTCCCTCCTGTTATTTTGTATTCCTGATCCATTTCTTCCAGGTTTATTAACATTTTTTTTAGTAATGACCGAGTTTTTGCCATTTCCGCTGCAGTTATCCCGTTAAACAATTTTTGGGTGAAGATTTCCGATTTATGCTGGCTTTTTTTACCAAAAGAAGCGACAGCATCGGTCAACTTAATTCGTGTGATCCGGGCATCTTTAGGGTCTTTTTCCATGATAACGAAACCTTTTTGTTCTAATTTCAAAGCAACTTGCTTGATATTTTGATGGGAACTGCCCATTCCTTTTGCCACTTCTTTAATCGTCGGGGCGTGATCAAAGGTATTTTCAACAACAATAGTGAGCAGCCATTGCTTAGTTGTTAAATGGTGTTCTTTTAGTTCTCTTTCTAATAATGTATCGATTTGATTAGCAACGATTTGAACACTGCCAAAGATAAATTTTTGATCGGGCATTAAATCCATATTGTCCAAAACATACCTCCAATTATCTATTTAGGTAATGCATTACCTAAATAGATAATACATTACCTTTTTTAATTTGTCAATAGATATCAAAAAATTTGTTTTAGATAAAAGTTGAAGGCTATATAGATTTGAAAGGGTTTACAAGCATTTTTGAAGTTTAATTTCTTAAATTTATGTTATCATAGATAAGCATCGGAGGAAGAAATGAATATACCAAAAATAGGAATGCGAATTTTTAAAACGTTTGTCGCAGTTTATCTTTGTTTCTTAATCTATTTATTAAGAGGCGAGCAAGGCTCTCCTTTTTATTCGACCATTGCAGCAATTTTATGTATGCAACCTTATGTCGCCAATAGTTTTAAAGTCGCGATGAATCGAACTGTGGGAACCTTTATTGGTGGTTTGACGGGGCTGGCGCTGTTGGTTTTCGAAAGAAATTTTATTCCCGTAGGGATACCGGCTTTGCAGTATTTTATTGTTTCATTGTGTATTATCCCACTAATCTATTTTACCGTAACGATCAAAAAAAAATCCGCTTCTTATATTACCTGCGTTGTCTTTTTAAGTGTGGCAGTGACCCATGGAGCCGATGTCAATCCGTTGATTTTTGCAGTTGATCGTATCTTTGATACGTTAATTGGAATTTTTGTATCGTTGGGGGTTAATGCTTTTCATTTGCCGCGACGCAAGAATCGAAAGATTTTATTTGTGACAAATTTAGATGGTTCGCTGTTAAACAGCAGTGGTGAAATCAGCAGTTATTCGAGAATCCGATTAAATACAATGATGAAACAAGGGGCCTTAGTGACCATTGCAACAACCAGGAGTGTTGAAACCCTGCTTCCGCTTTTGGAGGGAATCGAAATGAGATTGCCAATTATTATTATGAACGGGGCAGTTCGGTATGATCTCAAAAAAAGAACCTATTTAGCTTGTAAAAAAATGAATCACGAGATGGCAGAAACAATTATTGACGTTTTCGCAAAACGCAAGCTTAATTGTTTTACAACGACCATCATTAATGACGTTTTGCATGTCTATTATAATGAACTGATTAATCCGGTTGAAGAACTGATTTATCATTCCAAAAAGCGATTGCCGGAACAAAGTTATGTTTGTGGGGATTTGCCTAAGGATCAAGAGGTTTTATCAATTATGGCGGTGGATCAACTTGAAACCATTTTAGCTTTAAAAGCAGAAATTGAAAAACTTAACATTGCTGTAGACGTTAATATTGAGTGTTATCCGGATGAAGCACATAGTGGTTATTATTTTATTGAAATAACCAGTATTCAGGCGTCAGTAAAAAATGCGATTATCGAGATGAAAAAACAATATGCCATTAGTCAGGTAGTTGCCTTTGGTAATATGGAAAGAAACCAGGAAATGATGAACGCGGCGGATTATGCTTATGTCGTTAAAAATGCTGCTGATGAATTGCAGGACATGGAACCGGCAATGATTGGCACTAATGATAGTGATATTGTCGTTAAAACAATTGCCAGACATTTTTATATCAAGTTGTTGGCCAATAAAAAGTAGCGGCAGAAACTGCTGGAAGCGATGGAATATTTTGTAATTAGAATACAAATTGACACAACATATAGTATGTGATAAAATAAAAACAACAAAATAAGATAATATTGGTGCTGCACCATTGAGTGTAGTTTAGGGGAACCGGGTGTAAATCCTGGACGGTCCCGCCACTGTAAAGGGAAGCTCTCTTTAGCAAAACAATCAGCAGTATCGGATTGTTGATAAGGGTAGCCGAACCTAAGTCAGATTACCCACCTTTATTGGATTACCCCAAACTCTACGCGCGATGGAGGATGAGATGCACAAATTTGATGCCTCTTGACACGTTGTCGAGGGGTATTTTGATGGCCAAAATAAATAAAAAAATGAAAACTCGAAGAACGGAGGCGTCGATAAAGTTTATCCCACGCTTTCTATTTATTTTTAGCGGGAAGGAGTTTTAGATGAATATTGGAGGAATCCAAAAATTATCCTTATTAGATTATCCCGATAAGACCTGCTGTACTATTTTTACCGTCGGATGTAACTATCGTTGTCCATTCTGCCATAATGCATCGATTATTCGCAACTCTATTCCAGAGAAGGGGATCTTACCGGAGGAGGTTATTGAGTTTTTAAAAAAGCGTAAAGGTCTTTTAGATGGTATCTGTATTACAGGCGGCGAACCACTGTTACAGGATCAGCTAGAAAGGTTTATAAGGGAAATTAAGGCATTAGGTTTTTTAGTAAAATTAGATACCAATGGAAGTTTACCAAAAAAATTAAAACAGCTACTCCAAACGGGACTGGTAGATTATGTCGCCATGGATATAAAAAATTCACCAGATTCTTATGGACGAACCATGGGATTGAGTAACTATAATCTTGATCCTATCAAAGAAAGCGTCGATCTTTTGCTGTCAAATATAGTACCTTATGAGTTCAGAACTACAGCCGTGCGGCAATTACATACGAGCAGCGATATGTTGGCCATTGCGCAATGGATCAACGGAGCGGAGCACTTTTATCTCCAGAATTTTGTTGATTCCGGAGACGTATTGGAGCGTGGTCTTGATGGCTTTTCAAGAGAAGAAATGCAAGGTTTTCAAGAGCTGATTCGGCCGATAAACTCATCAGTTGAGCTTCGCGGCATATAAGGAAACAAATGAGATATCGTGTATTTTTACGTTAGCTCTTTGTTTTTTACAGGATAAAATATTAGTGAATATAAGTATGAATGGAGTAATATTAAATGTATCAGGTAATGAAACGGGACGGGATGACCGCCGAATTTAACTTAGTCAAAATATGTAAAGCAATTACGAAATCCTTTGAGTCGCAAAATAAGCAATATCACCCAGAGATTATTGATTTTTTGGCATTAAAGGTAACCGGTGATTTTGAACCGAAAATCTACAATGGCAAAATTGCGGTAGAAGATATTCAGGATAGTGTAGAGACGGTCTTGATCAAAAGTGGTTATGCTGATGTAGCAAAGGCTTTTATTTTATACCGGAAGCAACATGAAAAAATGCGTAATATGAAGTCAACCATTCTGGATTTTAAAGATACGGTTGACAGTTACTTAAATGTGACTGATTGGCGAGTAAAAGAAAACTCTACCGTTACTTATTCGGTCGGAGGGTTAATTCTGAGTAATTCCGGAGCTATTACCGCGAACTACTGGTTGAGCGAAATCTATGATACTGAAATAGCGAATGCCCATCGTAACGCAGATATCCATCTGCATGATTTATCGATGTTGACAGGTTATTGTGCGGGTTGGAGTTTAAAACAATTGATTCAGGAGGGGTTAGGCGGCATATCAGGTAAGATTACGTCTTCACCAGCCAGTCATTTGGCGACATTGTGTAACCAGATGGTCAATTTCCTCGGAATTATGCAAAATGAATGGGCAGGTGCCCAGGCATTTTCTTCCTTTGATACTTATCTTGCGCCATTTGTAAAAGTGGATAATCTTTCTTATGATGTAGTAAAAAAATGCATTGAAAGTTTTATATACGGTGTAAACACGCCTTCGCGATGGGGGACACAAGCGCCATTTTCTAACATTACGCTGGACTGGGTAGTGCCAAATGATTTGGCAGAGCTATCTGCTATCGTAGGTGGAAAAGAGATGGATTTTAAATATAAAGACTGTAAAAAAGAGATGGATATGGTTAACAAAGCGTTCATTGAAATTATGATTGAGGGTGATGCGAACGGACGTGGTTTCCAATATCCCATCCCAACTTATTCTATTACAAAAGATTTTGATTGGAGCGATACAGAAAACAACCGTTTATTGTATGAAATGACCGCCAAATATGGAACTCCCTATTTCTCGAATTATATCAACAGTGAGATGGAGCCAAGTGATGTTCGCAGTATGTGTTGTCGCTTACGACTAGATTTACGGGAACTTCGGAAAAAATCCGGAGGTTTTTTTGGGAGTGGAGAAAGCACGGGATCTATTGGCGTTGTGACAATCAACCTACCGCGTATTGCTTATCTGGCGAACAATGAAGCAGATTTTTATGAGCGACTTGATAAAATGATGGATATTTCAGCAAGAAGCCTGAAGATCAAGCGAAATGTGGTAACAAAGTTGCTTCATGAAGGTCTTTATCCCTATACCAAACGCTACTTAGGAAACTTCGATAGTCATTTTTCTACCATTGGATTGATTGGTATGAACGAGGCCACTCTAAACGCCAAGTGGTTGAGAAAAGATCTTTCGGATGTGAAAGCGCATGCATTTGCCAAAGATGTCTTAAACCATATGCGGGATCGCCTTTCTGATTACCAGGAAGAATACGGCGATCTGTATAATCTTGAGGCATCACCAGCAGAGAGTACGACTTACCGTCTTGCCAAGCATGATGTACAACAATATCCGGATATTATTACGGTTGCTAAAAATGAGGAGACCCCCTATTATACAAATTCTTCGCATTTGCCGGTAGGCTTTACAGATGATGTTTTTGAGGCGCTGGAAAATCAAAACGAACTACAGACCCTTTATACCTCTGGCACTGTCTTTCACGCCTTTTTGGGCGAAAAACTACCAAGCTGGAAAGCTGCCGCAACCTTAGTCAGAAAGATTGCAGAGAATTCAAAATTGCCGTATTATACGTTATCGCCAACATACTCGATTTGTAAAAATCATGGTTACATAAACGGTGAAAAATATGTTTGTGACCAGTGTGGAGAAGCTACTGAGGTTTACAGTCGGATTACAGGTTATTATCGACCTGTACAAAACTGGAATGAAGGTAAAACCCAGGAATTTAAGGACCGCAAACTTTACGATTTAGGAAAAAACAAAGATCTGACCATTGGTTCCAAGGATGACTGTCAGACAGACGAGAAGGCCGCAGTTTCGGTGAATAATGTTGAGAAGACGGAGGATAGACTGTTGCTGTTTACCACAAAGACATGCCCAAACTGTAAAACCGCAAAGGGTTTTTTGAAGCAGGCAAACATCCCCTATGAGATTGTGGAAGTGGAAAATAATGCCGACGTTGTTTCAAAGTATGGCGTTAGAAGCGCTCCGACGTTGGTTGTTCAGCAAGGACCTGAATTCGCGCTCTATGTAAATGCTTCTAATATAAGAAGTTTTACGGAATTACATTAAGATTTGACAGCTATGGTCATATTAATTATGAACCTATTGATAATAACTACTTCAAATATGAATGTTAAAATTTTCATTTAAAATAATATCTATGAAGATAATCTATATGGTTAAACGCACAGATAAGTCGAAGAAAGTGTGTTATTATACTTTCTCCGACTTATCTTTTATACTTTCGTTGATATAAAGATATTTGCCAATGTCGTATTATCAACTTCTTCTTTAAGTAACCAGAGCAATTTTTTTATCGTTCAACAGGTCAAAGACATTAATTTCAACAAAAATATATGTAAATTTCAACAAAGATTATAATAGTGTAAAATAATTTGTTATTATGAACATATTATTCTAGAATCATCTTATATTCTGGTTTAAAATGTTAAAATCAGGAGAAACATTATGAAAATAAATAAATATTTAGTATTAAGAATTGTAGTAGCAATTATTTTCATATCTTTATTAATGATTCCAATATTTTGTAATGTAATTATCGGTAGAGAGGTTTTTATTTATTTAGTTTTAATTCCAACAATTTTATGGATAGTTTATTTGATTTTGTTAAAAATAATAAAATATATGGAAAATAAAAATAAATAAAACGCAGGGAGAACTAATGCCATCAATATAGTGTTGGTGCTAAAAAAGGGCATTAAATTTCGATGATCACCGAAACAGCGGATTATCGACGTCAGAAAATCTTGGCTTCAAAATGAAATCTGACTGAGTGAAATTGGTTAAAAGGGATAAATCAATGCTAGAACTAAACCGAATTGATGATGCCGATCCATTAATGTAATGGAATTAAGGTTCGGTTTGTTTAGCTCGATAAGATCGGAAAAATGGAAATGAAATGTTGGAGGCAGGTTTGGTTTTATGATCAAATAAACGATAAAATGGGGGAAAATATGGAAAATGGATATTGTTATGAGACTCAGTTGGGGAAAATCGTATTGACTGAAAATGGCAAGGCCATCACCCGATTGATTTTTAGCGAAGTATTGCCAGAAGGGGTCATCAACAAAGAAACGCCGCTGTTAAAAAAAGCCAGTCAGCAGCTGGATGAATATTTTTCCGGGCAGCGCCAAAGTTTCGATTTGCCACTTCAGCCGCAAGGCACCGACTTTCAGCAAAAAGTCTGGAAAGCCCTGCAGGAAATTCGCTACGGAGAAGTTTGCAGTTATAAAGCGATCGCTCAGGCCATCGGTAATGAAAAAGCCTGTCGGGCGGTTGGCGGAGCTAATAATCGGAACCCGATTTCCATTATTATACCTTGTCATCGGGTGATCGGTGCTAATGGTGATTTGGTTGGTTACGGTGGCGGAATTGAATTGAAAAAGCAATTGCTGGCATTGGAAAAGAAATAAGTAAAAACATTGACTTTTACCGATTATGGCAATAAATCACCCAGGCGGAGTCAAAAATGAAAACACAATTTTAAAGCATTTTTAACATAGATCTTCTTGTTGTTTATTATAATTTGAGATAAATTCATGCTTAAGCAGATTTATTTGTGAATGATTCATAGGAATAAAACAACGGAGGGCGATCATTGATGAAATTAAATAAAGAAGAAATATCCTGGATCTTGGTTGATTGTGGGAATTCAGCGTATTCGATGGCAGTTACGACAGCTTTGCTGCCAATCGTGTTCGGAATGTTTGAAAACGTCAAAAGTAGCATGGATTTGGGTTACTTTAATTCAATTGCAAGTATTTTTGTTGCGCTTTTAAGCCCTGTGTTAGGTACGATTGCAGACTATAAGGACAAGAAAAAACGTTTTTTTGTTTTCTTTACACTGCTTGGAGTTCTTGCAACAATGTCCCTTGCTTTTGTATCTCCGTCAAGTGGACAGTGGCAGCTGTTAATTTTTTTCTTTGTTTTATCAGCAATCGGTTTTTCCGGGGCGAATATCTTCTATGATGCATTTATCGTTGATGTTGCCAGTAATGAACGGATGGATAAGGTTTCATCCCTAGGTTTTGCTTATGGATATATTGCCAGTGTTATTCCTTTTGGTATCAGTCTGGTCTTGATCTTTCTGATGGGCATGGATGAAGCGATCGGATATCAGATTGGATTTATCGTCACAGCCCTTTGGTGGGGGCTTTTTACCATCCCGATGATTAAAGATGTAAAGCAGCGGCACTATATTGAACCGGAACCCCGGCCGATTACTAACAGTTTTAAACGGTTGGCTGATACCTTCAGGAATATTAAAAGTCATAAAATAGTTTTTGTTTTTCTAACGGCTTATTTTTTTTATATTGATGGCGTTGGTACCATCATTAAAATGGTGGTACCTTATGCTACTGAAATTTTAGGAACAGATTCGCTGAATACCTTTACATTACTGGGGATTTTGTTGATTATACAACTGATTGCATTTCCCTGTGCGATTTTATATGGAAACCTGGCTAAAAAGTTTTCAGCCAAAATGATGATTATGGTTGGTATTTTTACTTATATTATTTCTTGTGTGGCGGCAATGTTTATTACTTCGGTCGGGCATGTTTTTATCCTTGGGGCAATGATTGGCTCTGCTCAAGGCGGAATTCAGGCATTGAGTCGATCGTATTACGCAAAAATTATTCCGAAGGAAAAGTCGAATGAATTTTTTGGTTTCTACAATATTTTTGGTAAATTTTCAGCAATTGTGGGACCGGCGATCATGGCATTAACGTCAACACTTACCGGGAATGTCCGATTAAGTATGTTAGGCATTATCCCTTTGTTTGTAATAGGATTGATCATTTTTATGGCACTGCCGGCAGATCAGTGGCGAGATTCTGAAGTGTTGGAGTAAAACTTAAAATGGATACAGATAAATCAAAATATTTAATAGTAATTTCTTATGACGCTTTTTCTAAAGATAACTGGGAGATGGCAAGCAAATTGCCTAACTTATCAAAGTTAATAAAAAATGGTGCGTATAGCACTAGTTTAAAAAGTGTTTATCCAACCTTGACCTATGTTGCTCATACAACCATGGTAACCGGGGTCTATCCTGATCAGCATGGAGTTTATCATAACAACCCCTTCCAACCATTTGTAACGGAAGCAAAACAGCGTTGGTTCTGGTATAAAAAAGATATCAAAGTGCCGACGATTTACGATTGCTTAAAAAAGCATCACATGAAATCAGCCGCGCTTCTTTGGCCGGTAACGGGGAGGAGCGTCATTAATTATAATCTGCCGGAGATCAGAGCAATTAAAAAAGAAAACCAGATCCTAAAAATTTTAAGAAATGGCAGTCCCCTTTATTGTATCAGCATGGAAAAGAAATTCGGGCGTTTCAGAAAAGGGATCAAACAACCTTATCTGGATGATTTTACAACCATGTGCGCGGTGGATACGATAATAAAAAATAAACCGAATTTGCTGTTAATGCATTTAATTGACCTTGATGATGCGAAGCATCAGCATGGTACCGACAGTTTGGCAGTTGAGAAGGCGGTAATACGTATGGATAAACGATTGGGTGATATTATTCAGGCCGTCGAAAAAGCCGGGATCAAAGAGAAGACGACTATTTTTGTCCTGGGGGATCATGGTCAGATTAATATCCGGTATAAGGTAAAACTAAATCAGTTACTAAAAGAAAAAGGTCTTATTTATGAAGAAAATGGACAAATGAAATGGCGAGCTTATCTACAAAGTACCGGCGGTTCGGCTTATCTGCACGTGAAAGAAAATGATAGCGAAGCGGAGCGAATGGCAGTGGCAGTTATAAATCAGGCGATTAGCGAGGACTGTTTTGGAATTGAAAGGTTGTATAGCCGTACGGAACTGGATCACTATCATGTAGAAACCGCGGTTAATTATATGCTGGAAGCAAAGAACGGCTATTGCTTTGATGATGATTTGGAAGGGTCCATGGTTACCCGGATTGAAGCATCGAAAGATGATGTAGCGACCCATGGCTATTTACCGGATAAACCGAATTATCAATGCAATTTTGTGGCATCGGGCGTTGGAATAAAAAATAATTATCAGTTGGGCGAAATGCAAATGGTCGATATCGCACCGACAATGGCGACGATTCTGGGCATTGATTTTTATGACTGCGATGGCAGGTCATTGACGGAAATGTTTCAGAATAAAACACATTCGTCCTGAAACATTCTGGGCACATCTATATAATAACGAAGGCTACTTTGGTTTATTTATAAGACCACTCCGGTAAAACTAACATCTTTGACATCTAGGTGATTGGAGCTAATGGGAATCGGGTTGGTTATGGCAGCAGAATACAAGGAAAAAGAGTAGGGAGGATCTTGAAATGTTTAAGAGTCGGATACTTTACTGGTGAAGCAACTTTTAAATTTAGAGGTTGCTTTTTTTGAATATATATTTTCGGTAACGATAAAATCGAATTTTATAAATAAAACTTGACAGGTTTAATCAACGGGTATAATATAATTATATGCTTATATAAGAATATGATTATATTATACCCGTTTTAGATTTATGAAGACATTCACGAAACAAGCTTGAAAATTATCGATAGCTTGTTATTGATCCAAGCAGAAATGTTGACGATTAAAAACTATTGGTGTAATGCTGTAATCATCATATGATGAGCCAATGATAAGAATTATTAAAAAAGCCTGCAAATAAAAAGTCAATAGGAAATTGAAAGTTTTGTAAAAAGTTATATTCAAGATATTGAAGCACGACAAAAAGACTAGCAAATATCGTTGGTCTGAAGATAAGGATATTTGTGGTGAGTATTATTAAAGAGATAGCAGGTATTCTTTTACTCGACCATAGTAGATACGCAAAAACTTATTAGCGCCTGCGGTCATGTAGACATAGTAAGGCTTGCCTTGGGCACGTTTCTTATCGAGAAACTGATAAACAGCATCATCCTGTGGCTGGGTCTTGATAAGAGCATCCATGACCTGAAACAACGTTTTACGCAAAGACGAAGAACCTCTTTTGGAAGTATGGACACTTTTTTGTTCATAGGTTCCAGATTGGTTAACCCCTGGATCAACGCCTGCAAAGGCAGTAAGAGCACCCTTATGTGTAAACCGTGTAACATCGCCGATTTCAGCAATCAACTGAGGGCCAAGAGATGATCCAACACCTTTCATTGCCATGACGATTGAGTATTCTGGAAGTTTGGATGCGGTTTCATTCATCAGAGTACGAAGTGATTCTACAGTTTTGGAAGTAATGTTTAATTGATCGACCGCTTGTTTTACAATGAGTTTGGTCAAATGATCTTTAGGAAGTACAGGAACAAGTTCCTTAGCTGCTCCATAGATTTCTTCAGCTTTTAATTGACTGAAGTTGTACTTATTTCGCTTACACCATTTCTGATAATGGTCAGTGAAAGCATGAAGAGACATTTTAAGAACACAGTCTACATGCCAGTATGCAGTAGCAAAATCAACCCATTTCTGGCTGCCATCATCACGAGCAGGGCTTTTGAAGTAAGTATTAACACCCGGATAGGTCTGATCAAGTATCGCGATAAAGTTATTTTTCATAGCCGTTTTGTGTTTCATGTAAAAACCAAACTGACGGTTCATTGTTTTTAACTGATTACGTATTTCATCCATAAGACTATACTGTTTCAAATCATTCCAGCTGTCAAGAGCATAACGCGCTATTTTTATGGCATCTGCTTTATCAGATTTAACTTTGCGTAGAGAAGTGTCACCGAAATCTTTAATAAGCTTAGGATTTATGGCACTCACAAAAAGATTTGCCTGAGAAAGCTCACGTGCCAGTGGTTCATAATAACGACCCGTGTGCTCCATAACGATGCGGGATTCGCCGTCAATGGATTGGATCTGAGTGATGAGAGAACTGATTTCATTGGAAGTGTGGCGAATCTCAAAAGGCAAAGAAACAATCTCACCATACGGGCGGATAATAGCGATCATGCTTTTGCCCTTAGAAACATCAATACCTACTGCGTTCATGTTCATAAATTTGTTACTCCTTAAAATTATTGCAATGGATAAATACCAGTTTTACTCATTGCCTATTCAATCTACTGTGGTGTGACACGAACGTACTGTGGGACAGCAGTTCAACCTGCATAAAACGAACGCTGCGAATGAGGAGCTGGTTATCAGTCTTTTTTACGGACGCAAAGTCCAAGAAAGGCAGACGATATACCTATTGCTCTTACATTCTAACAGCTTAAGCAACAAGATGGATAATGTCCTAACTGGTTGTTAGGTACTATGACCATAAATATATTGTAGTAGCCTGGAAAGCGTTTG
Organism: uncultured Acetobacterium sp.; assembly: GCA_965140355.1. Lineage (GTDB taxonomy): Bacteria > Bacillota > Clostridia > Eubacteriales > Eubacteriaceae > Acetobacterium. The sequence goes on from OZ223194.1 coordinate 1,641,292, forward strand.
AGAATATTTTACCTGAATTTTTAGTGGTTATTTTATTGGTGGGGTTGTTGCTGGCCATTATGAATCCAGAAATGATTTCTGAAATCATTGGCGAAAAATCCGGTTGGTTCGGGATTGTTCTGGCTGCTGTTATCGGATCAATCACTTTAATACCCGGATTTGTTGCTTTTCCAACGGCGGCCTTGCTGTTGCAAGGCGGAGCTGGTTATATGCAGATTGGCGCATTTATCTCAACACTGATGATGGTTGGGGTGGTGACTATACCGGTTGAAATAAAATATTTTGGAAAAAAACTGACCATTTATCGGAATATACTGGCATTTTTATTTTCTTTTATTGTTGCATTTATAATCGGGATGGTGATGACATGAAAAAATTATTAAAACGATATAGAGCATTTTTAGTGGTATTAGGCGCGATGTTAATTCTGACCATTTTTAACATTGAACTTGGCCTAAAAATATTTAGTGTCACGGGTTATTCGCTAAAGGAAATGATCCTCGTCATACCACCTATTTTTATCCTTTTGGGACTGCTTGATATATGGGTGCCCCGAGAAACCATGATAAAATATATGGGTGCAGGCTCGGGTTTAAAAGGCATTTTATTAGCTATATTCATCGGATCTGCGGCAGCCGGTCCGCTTTATGGCGCATTCCCAGTTGCGGCAGTATTTATGAAAAAAGGTGTAAAATTCAGTAATGTTTTAATTTTCATTGGGGCGTGGTCAACAACAAAGATTCCGATGTTTCTTTTTGAAGTAGCTTCCATGGGCATAAAATTTGCCGTGACCCGATTATTCATAGATATTCCCGGAATTATCATCATCGCTTTCGTTTTATCCGCGGTCATGACCAAAGATGAAGTTAAGAAAATATACGATAAGGCAGAACACTTTGACGATTAATAAAAGATGGAACGTTATGTTGCATATAAATAAAATAGAAGGAGAAAATTATGAATATTAAAATTTTAGGACCAGGATGTAAAAAGTGTAAAAAGTTAGAAGAAAACACCAAAAAAGCACTTGGTGAATTAGGGCTTGAAGCAACCATTGAAAAAGTGGAAAACATGGAAAAAATCACGGCTTATGGCATTATGTCAACACCGGCATTGGTGGTGGATGAACAGGTGAAGTTTTCTGGCAAGATCCCATCGGTTAAGGAGTTAAAAAAATACCTGCAATAAAAAAAACAGCTGACCGGTTGGATAAAAAAATCCAACCGGTTTTTCTCGTAAAGAGACGTAAAAAAGTTAAATTCATCGTTTTTGATCGACGCAGCTAGTTTTTCACTTTGAGTTCGTTTATTCATTTCTCATCGGGTTCTCTAATATTTAAATGGAACCTTTGTAGGTATTAATCATATCAATGACATTTTCGCGGATTTTATTTCTAAGATCTCGGGCTTTTTTAAGCTTTTCTTCTTCCGTACCGGTAAAATCGGCAGGATCTTCAAGGTTCCAGTCCAAAGTTGTTAATGTTAAGGGGAAAACAGGACATCGCTGGCCATTTTCTTGATCACAGACTTTTACAATAATGGAATAGAGACGGCCCTCTTTGAAAAAATCAAATACCGATTTTGTTTCATTGCTGCTTAGATCATAGCCAATTTCATTCATTACCTTATAAATTGTCAATTGTAGATAGTAAAGCAGTTGGAAAATACAATAACGAAGATGTGATTCGAAAGGCGACATTGGCTTCCAATGAGGACGGGATGGATGCCATTGATTTGGCAATACTTGAATATTCAAAAACGCTTAAAAGTAAATTTGATGACTATCAACAGGTTTCCTATCGTCCGTTTAATCCGGCTAGCAAAACAACTGAGGCGATTGTTTCATTCAAGGAAAATAATTTTAGAATAATTAAAGGGGCAACCCAAATAATCATCAGTATGTGCAAAGATTTAGATAAAGAGACTCTGGCGGAGGTCAATAAAACAATCGATGGATTTTCCCAAAAGGGATCGAGAACCATTGCAGTAGCAATCTCAGCCGGCGATGAGAATAATGACTTTAAATTTGTTGGAGTCATTGCTATTGCAGATCCGTCCAGAGAAAATTCAAAAATCATGATCGCAGCAATTCATGATCTGGGGATTAAAATTATAATGCTTACTGGAGACAGGAAGGCCATTGCACAGGAAATTGCGCAACAAGTGGGGATCGCTTACGAATGGGTGATCTTGATGGTTTAAACCATGATGAACAGTTAAAGATGATTAAAGAAAGCGATGGTTTTGCTGAAGTATATCCCGAGGATAAATATAAAATCGTGAAATTGCTGCAAGATAGCGGACATTTGGTCGGGATGACCGGAGATGGCGTTAATGATGCCCCGGCATTAAAACAAGCGGAGCTCGGAACGGCTGTCAGTGAAGCCACTGATGTGGCAAAAGTCTCAGCCAGCATTATATTAACCAAACCAGGATTAAGTGAAATAATTGAGGCACTGAAGATAAGCAGAAAAACATATCAACGTATGCTGACCTGGGTGATCAATAAAATTACGAAGGTGGTCGAAGTAGTGGTTTTACTAACGGTTGGATTTTTCTGGTTACACAATATCGTTATTTCCTTATTAGGCATGTTGTTATTAGTTTTTGCCAATGATTTTGTGACAATGGCGATTGCTACTGACAATGTTGAATCCACTAAGACACCGAATCATTGGGATATTAAAAATATAATGATTTCATCATTAATTCTGAGGTTATTTTTTGCTCTCATGGATTTATTTGTCATTTTCATAGGGCTGAAATATTTTCAACTTGAATTTGATAAACTGCAAACATTAGTATTGTCGATTCTGGTGTTCAATACTTAATTCAGAATATTGTTGGTAAGGGAAAGAAAGCATTTTTGGTCATCACTACCTGATAAAAATTTGCTGATAGTAAACAGTGTGACCATCTTAGGGTTTGTATTAATTGGTGTTTATGGCATATTTATTCCCAACCTTCTTATCAATCAAGTAGTAATAATATTAGGAATTGCGTTCGTTTTCATGATTATTATTGATTTTGTTAAATATTATTTGTTCAGACGACTTGACATTTAATACCTAAAGTTAAGATTAGAAAGTTAAAAACCGTTAACTTATAAAAGGACCAGTTCTTCGTTTTCTTAGAAAACGGGCGAACTGGTCCTTTTAGCTTAGGTAGGTGAACATTAGTTTAGGTGGATATTTTTAGTATCGATATACCGCGGCAATATCGCTTTCAGTGGGCATATCTTTTTTTGCTAAAATCAGTAATTCACCGCCCTGACTGAGAACTGCTTTAGCCATTTCGTCGTAAATGTCACCGCTGTAAGAATTTTGTGGCGATTCCTCAGTAATGGTTCCAAGATTCAGATCATAGCGGCCTGGGTGGACCATGTTCTCTTCTAAATAAAGGACTGCTACTCGTTTTTCGGTAATTGCTCTGGCAATTTGAACAACATCATCGGAACCCATATCTTTTGCATGGGCCTGGTTAAATATTTGCATACGTTCTTTTAATTGCTGGTTGAAAAGGTCGGTTAGGACATCTTGAACCATGGTATGAAGCGTTTTTTTATCCAATGCGTCGATATCGGTTTTAATGCCTGCTTTTAATAAATAAGGATTCTTGGATATCTTTCGGAGTTCGCCCTGGTGTTCTTCAAGGCCAACAAGGATGAGCGGTATTTTAGACGGCATCGAATAATTTTCCTGAACAAAATTATCAACATAACGAAAAAATTTTTCTTCATCAATTTTTTTCTCATCTTTAGCTCCACCATAACCATGATAGGTGGATTGAGCCCCACCCAGACTGGAATGGGACAGAATGTTTTCGGTTAATTGAGTTCCTAACACACCTTCAAGGGTTGAGTCTTTGTCATCCAATAAAATCTTTTGAATATTATTCTGATCGGCATCGTAGAGAAAGAAGCGATTGCGGTTGAGACCGAGAACGTGGTATCGGCCCTTTTGCTGATAGCTTTTTAATAACGGATTTATATAAAAGCTATCGGCTACGATGGCTCGATTGGTAACGTTAAGAGGCAGCTTATAAACAATACATTCTTCTTCATCTGCCAAAATAGCCATTCCTTCAGTAGCACCTTCCCAGAATAAAGCATCATCTTCCATGTCTTTGAAAAGAGAAAACAGAGCTTTAAAACCTCGAACTTCATTTTCCTTTAAAGCGTCATGGGCTTCACGGACAAGGTTTTTGAAACGAATTGGATTTTCGTGTCGATCCGGTTTGGAAATATGGGTATTAATATAAATGGAGATAACCGGACGTTTTTCTTTTTCCATAATAGGATGAGGGAATTCTTTAACAAATTGATATTTCATAATAGTAAGCCTCCTTAGGTGGATAGTTATTACTTACCCGACTTCTTGATAAAATCACATCAACCACATGGTCTTAAGATAATGTTAAAAATTAGTTGGTTAAAAAGTTATGGTTTGTTTTTTTCAAGAGGGGTAAATATGGCGCGTGCCAGTTACAACTTAACCGCTGGAACACGGGTGGAGCTTGTGATAAGATTAGTTAGAGATAAGATCCGTTAAAGGTGGTAGTAATGAATATTTGTTAGGATTGACTATATTCATTAAGAGAATAAAGAAATGTGTAGTTAAGAATAGTGATTGATAAAAAAAATGAGTGTAATTATTTTTGAAAATTTGGGTCATTCTGTTTGGCATTTAAGGATTTAAACTTGGAAAAATTCTAAAATTCAAGTCCACTGGAGAACAGCAAGCTCAAAAAGGGTAAGAAGGTCGAGGTGAAGAAGAAATGTCTTTTTTTTCGGAATACGAAAATTTAATCCAGAATATCAATGAAGATATCGAAGCCGGAATTATTACTGCGAATGATTATTTAAAAGTCGTTCGCAAAAGAAAAATGAAATCGAATGATTATCGTCCAATTGCTGATTATTACTATATGAATAATGAGCCAAAAGTAAAATATGAGGAAATGCGTGCTTGTGAGGTATTGCAGGAATTGGTTCTTCAAAATATGAGGAGATAAGTCAAAAGATTCCAATAAATGACTAAAATGAATGAAAAGGTTAGGGTGTGGTTATGTTTCGAAAAATAATGATGTAATAAGGAGGGAGCTGTAGAATGAATGATGAGAAAATTGTTTCGCAAGTAGTGGACCATCATAAGAAGAACGAAAAGAAGCGCAGTGGCGAGGTGGGAATAACTTGGTGGCAATTAAGTCTGATTGGAATAGGGACGATCATTGGAGCAGGTTTCTTTTTAGGAACCAGTGTGGCAATTAGTTTGGCTGGACCTTCGGTTATCATTGCCTTCATAATTGCCGGACTTATGTCTTATATTGTTTTTGCTGCACTCGCAGAAATGAAAGTAAACGATCCGGAAACAGGTTCTTTTCGGGATTATGCCAGAAAAGCCTTTGGTAATAAAATTGGTTTTATCAGTGGCTGGATGTTTTGGATTGCCGGCGTGCTCATTATGTCCAGTGAAGTGACTGCTTTATCGGTGTTTTCCCGCTATTGGTTTCCCGATATTCCGTTATGGGCATTTTCGGTTGTTTATTCTTGCTTGGGATTAGGCATTAACTTGCTGGGAGTAAAAGATTTTGGAGACATTGAATCATTCTTCGCTATTGTGAAAATCGCGGCGCTGGTTTTATTCATTGTATTTGGGATATTATTTATCCTGGGGTATGCGCCTTCTAAAGGATCGGCTACCGGGGTATCAGTGATTTCATTGGCAACGATTAATTGGTTTCCCGAAGGAATAAAAGGACTGTGGTCGGCAATAATTTTTGCCCTGTTTCCATATGCCGGAGTCGCCGTGGTAGGGGCTGCTTCTAAAGAATTAAAGCCCAGCGAATCATTTACTAAAGCGATTAATGCACTGATGCTGGCTTTAGCATTTTTATATGTTACCGCTGTTGTGATGATTTTAAAAATGGTTGATTGGCAACAAATCGAGGTCAGTAAAAGTCCTTTTATTAGCGCACTTTCTCAATTTAATTTACCTTATTTAGGCTCAATTTTTAATGCAATTATTGTCAGCGCCGCATTTTCCACTTTTGTAGGGGCGCTTTTTGCCATAACAAATGTATTACTATCACTGGCAAAGGATAACGAAGCGCCAAAAATGGTATTGAAAAAGAATAAAAGAGGCGTTAATGTAAGTGCACTTTTAATCGGAACCAGTGGTTTACTTGTGACAATCATATTATCTTTTATATTGCCCGATACCGTTTATGAATATTTAACGACCTCGGCAGGGGTATTATTGATTAGCAATTGGATTATTATTTTATCGGCACAAATAAAAAATCGAAAATCTTATCTTTTCAAGGGGAACATCGAAGGAAAACATTTTAAAATGTTCTGTGCGCCTTATAGTTCATATTTGGGAATTTTACTTATCATTCTTGCTTTAATTGGCGTCGCAAATAAACCTATCCAACGAATGGGTTTATTTGTTAGTATTGGGATTGTGGCAATTATTTCGGTTGTCGCTTTTAAAGTAAAATCATGAAGATTGAGATTTGACGCTAACTTATAAAATGAGAGAAAAATTAAACAACCAGAGGTTAGATTATGAAAAAGTTCAGGATCATATTACGAAGCGGATTAATTTGAGATAGCACCTTAAAGGAGAGAATAAAAGATGGTTTCTAAAAGAATTTTACTCGGAATTTCAGCACTGGTATGGATGATCGCGGGTTTTAATGTTTTAAGATTAGGTATTCTAGAATACCAGGAACATTTGACGGGGATGTTAGTGTTTTTGACTGTTTTGTCATTTATTCCTTTTGGTTTTATGTTTCAAGGGATGGTAAAGAAAAATACGAACAGAATAATTTCGTTTACCGAGGAGAGAATACTATTTCTGAAATTTTTTCCAGTAAAGTCTTATCTTATCATTACTTTTATGATGAGTTTTGGTATTTTCCTGCGAAATAACGACAATGTTCCAAGGTACTTTATTGCCTTTTTTTATACCGGTCTTGGAACTGCGTTATTTTTAGCAGGGGTGAAATTTGCGGTTAATTTTTTTCGATATAAGTCTTTAGTGGAAAATAATAATGATGATGAGAATAGTGCGAGTTATCCGGAATAATAGTTTAGCTGTTGGTATCTGGTTCACTTGTTTGAACATCGAAATCTGATCGTTTTTTTTCGCTCAGTCAAGTATCTAAATGTATCAAGGTTGGTTTTCGCGATTCTGGCAGTTATCAAAGTGATCTAAAAAAAATATAGATGAAATGATATAGAACTATACGAGGAGGTATGCGTAGAAAGTGTGGGCATACCGCCGCCTTTTTAAAAATAAAGGAATTTTATGGATATCGGCAAAAGCGAAAGAAAGTAAAAAAATAAAACATTGTTGAAAATGGAGTGATGCAATATAGTTGGTATTTTTCGCCTAAAATTTTCCAAAAGCTTTCCATTAGCGGATCCTATTTTCTGGGGATTAACAGATATTTTATAAGTGAAGCTGACAGTTTGCCTGGGGCAGCAGTGACGAAGCTCTCTATTTTACCGTCATAAAGACAATTTCTGATACTAAATAAATGCTTCTAACCCAGACCAAATTCGGACAGCGGCAGGGGAGAATCAGGGGGAGAACGTAATTAAAAAAATGGCCGTTACACCAGAACTGAAAAATGAATGAAAAGAATAACCGTGGCGTAAAGGGTAAATTTATCGTAGTCATTTTATGCTGAGAAGGGTATAATTACAAGGTGTAATGTGAAATAATAGATAAAAATTAGATCGACAAAGAAAAACGAAATCAGGAGAAAAAATGATTACAGGCCAAGTAAAAAACAAAGTTGATAAAATATGGACCGATATCTGGGCCGGGGGAATCAGCAATCCCATTACCGTTATTGAACAGCTGACCTATTTGATGTTTATCCGCTCGCTGGACGAAAAAGAGCTGGAAAACGAAAGTTTTGAAAACCTCACCGGGGAATCGATGCCCAAAATTTTTCCGCAAACTGAATCTGGCCAGAACCTGCGTTGGAGTCAATTCAAAGAGAAGGACCCCAGGGTTATTTTTGAGACCATCAACCAACAGGTCTTTCCCTTTATCAAGACTATGAACGGCGAGTACCAAACTGCCTTTTCCAAATATATGGACGACGCGATGTTTTTAATGCCCACCCCCCAGGTGCTCCAGAAAGTCATTACCGGCCTGGACGAATTGTACGAACAGGATTTATCAGGACGAGACATGCAGGGCGATCTTTACGAGTACATGTTGGGCAAGTTGGCCACTGCCGGTCAGAACGGCCAGTTCCGGACCCCCCGACAGATCCGGGAACTGATGGTGCGACTGGTCGCGCCAACCCCGGATGATATGATCTGTGATCCCGCCTGTGGAACTGCCGGATTTTTGGTATCCAGCGCTGAATATATCCGAGAAACCTATGAAGCGAAAATGACGGCTGAGCATTGGGAGCATTTTGACAAAGAGGCCTTCAGTGGTTTCGACACTGACCGGACGATGTTGCGGCTTTCGGCCATGAACCTGATGCTCCACTCGATTACCAACCCCCACATTGACTATAAGGATAGCCTTTCCAAGCAGAATGAGATTACTGGCCGTTACGATGTGATCCTCGCTAACCCCCCTTTTAAAGGAACCGTCGATGCTGAAAGTATTCACGACAATTTAAAAGCGGTGTGCAACACCAAAAAAACCGAACTGCTTTTTATCGCCCTTTTTCTGCGAATGCTCAAAAAAGGCGGCCGTTGCGCCTGTATTGCTCCGGATGGGGTTTTGTTCGGGGGATCAAACGCCCATCAGGCTCTGCGCCAGGAATTGGTTGAGAACCATCAGCTTCAGGCGGTTATTTCGATGCCCTCCGGGGTGTTTAAACCCTACGCCGGGGTGTCCACCGCGATTCTGGTCTTTACCAAAACCGGCGCCGGGGGTACCGACAAGGTCTGGTTCTACGATATGAAAGCCGACGGCTATAGCCTGGATGACAAACGCAACGAGATTGCCGACAACGATATCCCGGATATCATTGCCCGTTTCCATAACCTGACGGATGAAGTGGGACGGGTCAAAACCGAGCAGTCCTTTTTCGTCGATAAACAGGAGATTGTGGACAATGCCTACGATCTTTCGATCAACCGTTATAAGGAAACCATCTACGAGAAGGTCGAATACGATGCCCCGGAAGTGATTATGGCCCGGTTGGATGAGCTGGGGTTGAGCATTTCGGAGAAGATGGAAGAATTACGGGAGATGATGAATGTCTAAGCTAATTGAAATAATTGAAAAGCCAATTACTGGTGAATGGGGCGAGGAAGATGATGATGGAACAGGTATACCGGTTCTAAGAACAACTAATTTTACCCAGATTGGTGATATTAATTTTGATAATGTTGTCACAAGAAAAGTTGGGTTCAATAAAGCAAAATCCAAATTTTTAAAGAAAGGTGATATTATCATTGAAAAGTCAGGTGGCAGTGAAAAACAACCTGTAGGTAGAGTAGTTTATTTTGATAGTTGTGAAAACTATTATTTGTTTAATAATTTCACATCAATTCTTAGATTAAAAGAATCAATTAAAAACGACTCGAAATTTTTGTTTTATGCATTATTTCGTAATTATAATAAAGGTGGCACAATAAAGTATCAAAATAAAACTACCGGTATACATAATATAAACCTTCAACGATTTATTGAATCTTTTGAAATCCCCCTCCCACCCATAGAAATCCAGCAAAAAATCGCCAAAACACTGGATACCGCCGCTGATTTGCTGAAGCTCCGCAAACAGCAGCTGGCCGAGTTGGATCTGCTAATCCAGTCCATATTCTATGAAATGTTTGGCGATCCGGGGAGGAATGTAAAAGGTTGGGAAATTAAGGCGATCTGTGATTTTTCAACAGTCAGAATTGGACCGTTTGGAAGTCTTCTTCATGTTAGCGATTATATCGAAAATGGTTTTCCACTTATAAATCCAACACATATTATTAATGGGACTATTGAACCAGACGCTAAATTAACATTAACTGATGAAAAATTTGCTGAACTTCAAAGCTATGTTATGAAATCAAATGACATTGTTATTGGGAGAAGAGGTGAAATTGGGCGTTGCGCAGTTGTTGAAAAAGAAGGTTATTTATGTGGTACAGGAAGTATGTTTATAAGAATCAAACAGGATTATTTACCAATTGTATTGCAACGAATATTGTCATCTGACACGATTAGAAAAAAACTTGAGAATCAATCAGTTGGTGTGACTATGAAGAATCTAAATTCAGGCACAATATCAAACTTAGAAGTTCCCATGATACCACTTCCACTCCAAGCCAAATTCGCCACCATCGTAGAAAAAATAGAACAACAAAAAACCTTAGTCCAGCAAGCCATCAATGAAGTCCAAACCCTCTTCGACAGCCTGATGAACCAGTACTTTAGTTGAGGAAAAAAGTGAATAAAGTTAATTCATCCTGTTAAGCGTAAACAAATAGAAAGTTATATAAATATTGATTAAATTTAACCACTATGTATTTGTTTTATAAATCAGACGTTTTTGGAGAAATTGAATGAAAAACAATTATTTTAAAACTGTAAGAATTAAGCATATAGAAATTCGACATACAAAAATCTTGGCAGATGAATATTGGATTTTTGATCCGGCAATATGTAATAATGATCCAAAAGGAATATACAAATGCAATCCTTCTGATTTCAGATCTGCACAAAGTGTAGATATATATATAGTCGATGAAACAGGTGTTCGTAAGCAGATAGCCCACTTAGCGTGCATTGATTATAGTAAATTAATAAAAGCATTTAATGCTGGTGAGGATATTAATTTAAATTATGCCTACATTGATTCGTTTGAATGGTACGGAACAAATAAACTATATGAGATTGATGATCAACCATATAGAAGTTTAGCTTCATTTAGGTCAGCTTATTCTTTTTGGAATGCAGAAGATCAAACTAAAAATTTGATAACAATAATGCAATTGCATATTGAAAAGGGAGATCTAGATTTTCGATATTCATTATTCTATAAAGCTAATTTTGATTTTACAAATATATCGATCAACCATGGAAATTTATATTTAGATAACTCAAAATTTATTGATTCGGAATTATCAATTATAAACATAAAGTGTTCTGACTCTAAATATGAAAAGAATGTAATTTCATTAAATTATGTATTTTTAAATTCTGGAAACATTATGTTTGATTTTTTAGTTGAGAATACTCGTTTAAGTTTTTTATTGCTTTCCGCAGAGAATTCTGATATAAGTATTGGTATTTTTGAACATCAAGTAGGTGAAATTTGTCTTACTAAATCAAAAGTCAACAAAGTCGATATTTGTTATTGTGAACTAGGGAATATTGATGCTCGTGAATCTGTTATCAATAAGTTGAATTTATCAAATTGTACTTTGAATAAAAATATTATTTTAGAATTTGAATCAATCAAAGAATTGAAAATTCATAATTGTATTCAAAATGGGGTGTTAAAATTCTCAACAAAGAGACTACCAGTAAAATTAAGCTTCTTAAATACTATCAATTGTGGCAGAATTTATCTAGAAGATTATACAGATTTATTACCGATTATTACTGAAAATATTACAACATCTATCGAATCAGAGCAACTGTTGATGTTAAAAGAAAACTATCGTGTATGTGGGAACTATTCGGCAGAAGATGATTTTTACATTAGTTATAGGAGGATGCAGAATAAATTTTCTAAAAGTATTTTCAAAAAGATGGTTAACTACTTACTAGATGTTATTAGCGGTTACGGAACAAAACCTTATAAGGTACTATGTTTTATTATTATGTCAATTTTATTTTTTGCATTAATTTATTCCTATGTTCCGGTATTTGAGTTTTCAAATACTAATTCTTTTTTCGATTATGTTTATATCAGTGCAATTACTTATTTTACAGTTGGATTTGGTGATATATTACCACAGAACACAATTTCGAAAATTACATCATGTATAGAATCTTTTATCGGCATTGCTTCTATGAGCTATTTTTTAGTGACATTAGCAAGAAAAATTATTAGATGATTCTATACAAAAAAGAGATGGTTCATATAAAATCAGTCAAGAGGTACAGTCAGGGGGAGGTATCCATTGTCTGAAAATCCCAGCCCATCGCAAAAATAGACAGTGTTAGCTGGTAAAATGAAATGTGTAGCTAGGACGAAAAGTAGTTGATTTGATAATCGTCAACTAGAAGAGACAGCGTTAATTTATTTTGCTTAACAAGAATGGAGAAAGAAATGAAAAAGAAAAGCATACTGATCGTTTTGGTGGTTTTAGTTGTGCTTAGTTTAAGCGGTTGCAGCAATACCCAATCATTAATCGGTAAATGGGAAGAGCAGACCGGGCAAACAAATACGAAAGGCGAAGCGGTGTTTTTTGCCTATGAATTTTTTGAGGATGGGTCGTTAAAAATGTATAACGGTGCCGGTGTCAAAATCGGTGTTAAACTACCCATAATAAACGGTTGAAAATTCCCCACAAACACGGTATGTTTCTTCTTAAGTATAAGGAGGACAACCGAATGATAACAATTGAGGAGTATTACATGATCAAAGGTTTAAAAAACAAGGGAATGTCAATCACACAGATTTCAAAAGAAATGGGGGTCGATCGAAAAACGATCAGCAACTGGCTTAAGCGCAACGAACCGCCAGTTTATCGGAAACGTCAGTTGCGGCAGGGAAAACTTGATCCGTTTAAAGATTATATTCTGGAACGGATGAATGAAGGTTGTGTCAACGCCGCTGTGATTTTTGATGAAATTGCAGCCGACGGCTACCAGGGAAAAATGACGATTCTTCGGGAATACATGAAACCATATCGTGAAAAAGCGTTGGCCAAAGCATCAATCCGTTATGAAACGCCCCCAGGCAAGCAAGCCCAGGTTGACTGGGGAGAATTCGTTGTTACGATGCCGGATGGAAAGCTTAAAAAACTATATGCATTCATCATGGTTTTGGGGCATTCCAGAAATTATTATCTCGAATTTACCGAGAATTCGAAATTTGACACATTAATCGGCTGTCATGAACGGGCATTTACCTACTTTGGTGGTGTGACTGAAAGTATTCTGTATGACAACATGAAAACGGTCGTTGCCCACAGTCACAAGACTGGCAACGATAAATGGAATCAGCGGTTTTTGAGATTTGCCGAGCATCACCATTTTATTCCGGTTCGGCATCGGCCTTATCTGCCCCGTTCCAAGGGCAAGGTGGAACGCGGAGTTCGATACGTACGCGGTAATTTCTGGCCGAGAATCAAAAGCTTTTCAGATCTGGCTGATCTCAATGATCAGGCCCGGCTCTGGCTTGATATGAAATGCAATACCCGCCTTCATCAGACAATTCACAAAATACCCCGTGAAATCCTGTTGGAAGAACAGCTGCAGCCCATGAATACCGAACCATTTCTTGTTGTTGATCTGGTCAGCCGGAAAGTCATGAACGATTGCATGATCAGTTATCAGTCTAATTACTATTCCGTTCCCTTCCGCTTTGTCGGTCACCGTGTCGGTGTGCGGGATCTGAGAAACGGAGTGATCGAAATCTATGATGAAACCGGTACTTTCATAGAAGGTTATCGGAAACCGGCACAAAAACATCAGTCACAAAAAATGAAAAAGCACTTTGAAGGATTGAACATTCAAAATCATAAAGCCAAAGCCCGCAAAGCACCGCTTATGATTCCAGACCAATCGCCCAAAGTGCATCAAAGACCGCTCGCAGTCTATGATTCTTTAGTCAGTGAGGTAGTTACATGGTAACCCATCACCTGAAGGAAGCTTTTGATCGCCTGAATCTCACTCACATGGCCGCCGTTTATGACCACCATGCTGAAGAAGCTTCCAAGGATAGTATATCCTATTTGGAGTTTTTGGACAAGCTGCTTTGGGCCGAAATTGATGCAAAAAGAGAACGGACAACCACGACCAACCTCAAACTTGCAAAATTTCCTTACATCAAGGCCATTGATTCCTTTGACTTCGACTTCCAGCCCAGTGCCAACCAGCGTAAGATCAACGAACTGAAAACGCTCGCCTTTGTGGAACGTTCCGAAAATGTAGTGTTTTTAGGTCCGCCCGGCGTTGGCAAAACCCATCTGGCTGTGGGGCTTGCGGTCTGTGCAATCAAAAGTGGCTATACCGCTTATTTTCTCAGTGCTCACGAACTGATTTCAATGATTCAGGAAAATATTGTTTCCGGGCGCATTCATCGCAAACTTAAAACACTGAACAAACCCAATATCCTGATTATTGACGAGGTTGGCTATGCCGCCATGGATGATGAAGTGGCTCATTACTTTTTTCAGATTGTTTCCAATCGCTATAAAAAAGGCTCAATCATTCTGACTTCCAATAAGTCCTACGGAAGCTGGGGCGACGTGTTCGGGAATAATGTCGTTGCAACGGCGATCCTGGATCGACTGCTACATCATTCCACAACGATCAATATCAAAGGTGACAGCTATCGGATCAGGGAAAAGAAAAAGGCTGGCTTCTATGATGTCAGCCTATATGAAAATGAATCGAACGATTCTAATGGGTAATTTTTACCGTTTATTTTGGGAAGTTTTAAAACGGTATTGACACCGGCGAGTTGCTGACAATGATGGATTATACTTGGGTGCAAAACGGCAGCAATGGGTTTATCGGTGATGGCGACGGCGGAAAATTTCCGATGAAATATATCATTGAAGATGATACCATGTACCTCGATTATGAACAAAACGTAGCCAATATCAGCGATCTCAAGAAAACCGGGAAACAGTTTAAAAAAGTGGATGAATTTTCGTTCAGTGATCTAGTCAGAAGAGATTCTCTCCAAAGCAACATGACAGCCGAACAGATTGTCAATGGACTAAAAGAAGCCGGCCTGCCCATCGGGGCAACGCTTGTTTATACCGAAGAAAATGACAGCAGTCATTTAATCGGCCGGCCAAATCAATACATCAGTAGGACAGCTTTTGCTGACACAAATGTCGAGCAAAGCACTTATGCAAGTGCAACGCCTAACGGCGGACAGGTAAAGGTTTTTACAACGATTGCCGATGCACTGTCGGAATACCGATCAAGTGGTGCGGTATACCGCTATAAAGTCGGTAATGTTGTTTTATATTTAGATACTGAAGTGCTGCCAGAGAATGCGCTCAAGTATCAGGAAGCTTTTTACAAGGTCGTTCAGTAGATCGTGGAAGGAAATGTTTGAAGGAGAATCGTCATGGATGAAGATATGAACAGTTTGAATATTAGAAACAGCACGGCTGAATTTTTGATGTTTACCGGCGATGCCGGATCCGATTCCATCGAAGTGATGGTTGCCGACGAAAATGTCTGGCTAACTCAGGATATGATTGGAACCCTTTATAATAAGGGCCGTTCTACCATTACCGAACACTTAAAAAATATTTTTTCTGACGGCGAATTAGAAGAAAATTCAGTATGTCGGAAATTCCGACGTACTGGTTCTGATGGAAAAGAATACAATGTAAAGTTTTATAACATGGAAGCGGTGATCGCGGTTGGTTTCAGAACAAATTCGGAACGAGCCATTGTATTTAGGAACTGGGCCGGCTCAGTTTTGAAGAATTTTTCCATCCGTGGTTATGTATTGGATAAAGAGCGGCTAAAAAACGGAACGTTTCTCAATGAGGATTACTTCGAGCATTTGCTTAAGGATAATCTCCAGTCGTTGATTCACGAACCAAGCTTCCATTTTGCGGTGGGTGAAGATAGTGGGTAGTGGATTGTCTGGAAAAAAACCTCAAAATAACCGATTTGCTGAAATTCTGAAAAGTTTAAAAAGCGAGAACAAGAATTATAATGAGCGATATTAAGCCACAATGAAAAAATGGAGAAAGAAGATGAAGAAAGATAAAAATCTCAAAGCAACGATCAATGTTAGTGGAAATCCAATTGCGATTATTTCAAATGGAATAGATCAAAATGACTATATCTGTATAACTGATATTGCGAAATATAAGAATAATGATGCACCAGCCGATGTCGTTAAAAATTGGATGCGGAGCAAAAATACAATTGAATTTCTAGGTCTTTGGGAACAGTTGAATAATCCTGATTTTAAACTGGTCGAATTCGACCAGTTTAAAAATGAAGCGGGAGGAAATGCATTTGTGTTATCTCCCAAAAAGTGGATTGAATCAACAAGTGCAATTGGACTGATATCAAAAGCAGGTAGATATGGGGGCACATTTGCCCATAAAGATATTGCTTTCGAATTTGCTTCATGGGTATCCTCGGAATTCAAACTCTATATTATAAAAGAATACCAAAGGTTAAAAGAGAATGAAAACAGTAGTTTATCTCTGGAATGGAATGTAAATCGGGTTCTGTCAAAAATTAATTATAGAATTCATACAGACGCAATAAAGGAGAACTTAATACCAGACAATATTTCTCAAAAGAGTGCAGGCCGTACATATGCAAACGAAGCTGATCTTTTAAATGCAGCTCTTTTTGGAATGACATCTAAAGAATGGAAAGATGCAAATCCAGGACTAAAGGGGAATATGAGAGATTATGCAACCATTGAACAACTTATCGTTTTGACGAATCTAGAAAGTTACAATGCGCAACTAATAAATATGGAGGTTGATCAATCAAAACGTTTAGTGGAGTTAAATAAGATGGCCAAAGTTCAAATGCAGTCCTTATTAAAGAATAGTAGTATCAAAAGCCTTAAGGGAAAAAGTTAGAGAAAAGTTTAATGCTAGGATATTATGAAATTTTTTAGTTATCTCAAACAGATGATTAAATTATCGACAATAACCAATCTTAAATACGCTGATACCAGTCACAACAAAACGAGGTAAACCTATGCCAACAAATTTTGAATATCTGAGCAATCAAAATGAATACGTCCTTTTCGCCAATGCCTGCATTGAAGCCGAGCGGGTCTTTTCCTCCTCCCCCGCGATGTGTGCCGTGGGCTGTCGAAAAGCTCTGGAACTGGGGGTGAAGTGGGTCTATTCGGCGGACAATACCATCGAAATGCCCTACAAGGATAATCTCCAGTCGTTGATTCACGAACCCAGCTTCCGTTTTGCGGTAGTTGAAGATACCTGGAAAAAGATGCCCTTTATCATCAAGCTGGGGAATCTGGCGGTGCATACCGAAAAATCGGTATCCCGAAGCGATGCAGTGCTGGCCCTTAAGGGGCTGTTTGAGTTTGTCCAGTGGATCGACTACTGTTACGGTGCTAATTATATGGAACGTTCTTTTGCAGAAACCGCCATCCCAAGGGTGAAAGTGGTGGTGGACGAGGGGAAAATCAAAGAACAGGAAAGTCTGATCGTTCTGAAAGACAGCGAAATCGAAACCCTCCGCAAAAAAATAGCGGACTTGTCCGGCCAGTATACTGCCGAGAAAGACCAGCATCAGGAATATCGCGAGTTCACGCCCGATGATTTGTCCGAGTTTAATACCCGAAAAACCTATATCGATGTGGATTTAAAACTGCTGGGCTGGACTTTTGGGGACGATGTTCTGGAAGAAGTGAAAGTCAATGACATGATGGGAAAACCCGGTCAACTGGGTTATGTGGACTATGTACTGTACGGTAAAGACGGTCTGCCTCTGGCGGTTATCGAAGCGAAACGCACCAGCAAAGATCCCAACATTGGCCGACAGCAAGCGGTGCTTTATGCGGACTGTTTAGAAAGAAAGTTTGGCCGACGGCCGATGATCTTTAATACCAACGGTTTTGAAAGCTATTTCTGGGACGATCAAAGCTATCCGCAGCGGAGCGTCAGCAGTGTTTTCGGCAAGGCTGATCTCCAGAAGCTGATGAATCGCCGTCAGGAACGAAAAGATCTGAACACCATTGTCATCAGCAACGCCATCACCGACCGGTATTATCAGAAGGAAGCCATCAAAGCGGTTTGTGACAGTATTACCCAGGGGCATCGCCGCAATCTGCTGGTGATGGCCACGGGCACCGGAAAAACCCGAACGGCGTCCAGTCTGGTAGATGTGCTTTCAAGAGGCGGTTATGTGACCAATATCCTTTTTCTGGCGGATCGCACCGCCCTGGTTAAACAGGCCCGGGACGATTTCAAAAACTATCTTCCCCACATGTCCCTCTGCAATCTGCTTTCCAACAAGGAAGATAAGAATGCCCGGATTGTTTTTTCTACTTATCCCACCATGTTGAATGCCATCGATAACGAAAAAAACGAAGCCGGACAGCGGTTGTTCACCCCGGCCCACTTTGATCTGATTATCATCGATGAGAGTCATCGCAGTATCTTTAAAAAATACCGGATTATCTTTGATTATTTCGATGCTATTCTGGTGGGGCTGACTGCCACGCCTAAAACCGATGTGGACCACAATACCTATGATTTTTTCGAAATGCACGATGGCATTCCCACCTATGTCTATGATTACGAAACAGCCGTGAACAAGGATCATGTGCTGGTGCCTTACTATAACATTGAAACGACTACAGCTTTTCTGGAAAGCGGCATCGCCTATGACGATTTGTCCGAGGCGGATAAGGAACGATATGAAAAGGATTTCATCGAGGATGACGGTGGTTTGCCGGATTTTATTCCGTCACCCCAGTTGAACACCTTTGTGTTTAACGAGAAAACCGTGGATCGGGTGCTCCAGGATCTGATGGAAAACGGCATTAAGGTGGCCGGTGGCGATCGGATTGGTAAGACCATCATCTTTGCCCAGAACAAACAGCATGCCGAGTTTATTCTGAAACGCTTCAATCATCTGTATCCCCATCTTAAAGGGAGTTTTGCCAAACGGATCACCTGTGAGGATAGCTATGCCCAGACTATCATCGACGATTTCAAGATTAAGGACAAAGCCCCACATATTGCTGTATCGGTGGATATGATGGATACCGGAATCGATGTGCCGGAATGTGTAAATCTGGTGCTGTTTAAGAAGGTACGCTCGAAGACCAAGTTCTGGCAAATGATTGGACGGGGAACAAGGCTTTGCCCGGGGCTGGAATGTGTGGACAGTAAAGACGGTGCCTATACCAACAAACGGCGGTTCTTTATCTTTGATTACCTGGGGAATTTTGAATTTTTCCGGGCCAACAAAGAAGGGGTGGAAGGGAAGGAAAACTTCTCCATCAGCGAAGCTGTTTTTGCCAAACGGGTGCGCATCATTTTGCATCTCCAGGAAAGCGCTTTTGCCGCAGACGACTACCAGCATTGGCGCGATGAGCTGGTGAGGACCGTGCTAAAACAGATTCAGAGCCTTAATATTGAACTGATAGCAGTAAAATTGAAGCAGCAGTTTGTCGAAAAGTTCAAGCTACAAAAAGCCTTTGTGTGTCTCAGCGAACAAGCCAAGCATGATCTTATCGCCGAGATTGCGCCCCTGGTGTTTATGGAAGACAGCGACGAATATGCCAAACGGTTTGATAACTTTATGTATGGGCTGATCCTTTCCCAACTGGAAGCCCTGCCGAGTTTTAAAACTGCCAAACGTCAGCTCTGCAATCTCATGGGCGAGTTGGAGAAAAAGATCAGCATCCCCCAGATTAAAGCAAAACTACCCTTAATTCAGATGGTCACGACTGACGAGTTCTGGGCGTCAGCCAATTTGCTGTTGTTTGAAAAGGTCCGGGTTGAGCTGCGAGATTTGATGATGTTTCTGGTGGATGATGGGGTTAAAAAGAAGCCAGTGATCACCAATCTTTATGATCCGGTACTGGATCGGAAAGAAGGCGTTGTGATGGAAGCGGCCTATGATTATGGTGATTACAAGATAAAGGTCAACCGCTATATCAATGATCATAAGGATACCCTGGCCATTCAGAAATTGCGCCAGAACAAGCGCTTGACGCAGACCGAATTTTTACTGCTAGAAAATATTTTAAAACAAGAATTAGGCAGCAAAGAAGACTATCAGCGGGAATTCGGCGATACGCCCCTGGGACTACTGATTCGCAAGATCGCTAAGTTGGATCACGAGGCGGCCATGGAAGCCTTCTCGGAATTCATTGATAACCAGGCCCTTGACCAGCTCCAGGTTGTTTTTGTGAATAAGGTTATTGATTATGTGGAGCAGAATGGTTACATCGAAAACGTGACCGAACTGATGAAACCACCTTTTGATAAACCACTGAGCTTCAGCAGGTTGTTTGATGCAAAAAAACAGGCGCGGCTGGTGGAGATTGTGAAGGGGTTTCGGGAGAATGCGGTTGAGGTGGTGTGAGTGGCGGATGAATAATTATTTTAGCATAGGGGATGGTGATTTTATTGGCAGGTAAATTAATTCGATTATTTTTAACAGATGGCGATGCTGAGGGGATTAAAACAATTGAGATTTCGAATATGACGATAAAGGGTACGCTTTTTCCACGGCCTTCATTCAGCGATTTTAATAGTAGACCAGAATCTAAACGACCTGGGGTTTATATGATATACGGTGAAAGTATTGAAAACGGTGATACAACACTTTATATTGGAGAAGGCGATCCAGTTGGTCCCAGACTCAATTCACACTATGGAAATAAAGATTTTTGGACAAATGCTATTGTATTTACATCGAAGGATGAGTATCTCACAAAAACTCAAATACAGTATCTGGAAGTAAAATTAATCACACAGGCTAAAAAGGCTGGTAAGGTCGTATTAGATAATGTGAATCAGCCAACGGAGCCCAATATTTCTGAAGTTGATGAGGCAGAAGTATCAGTATTTCTGGATAGCATCTTATTATTACTCAAATCTATGGGAATCGTTTTTTTTATACCAGATGTGATGGAGAAAATTGAACAATCAGAGGCAACCGAAATCTATACCATGAAGTATAAAAATGCGGAAGCAAAAATGATCATTGAGGATGGGAAATACATATTATTGAAAGGTTCAAAAGTTGTTGAAAACGAAACCGATTCAATTAATGGATCGATTAAGAATAAAAGGCGAAGTTATTTCGAAAAAGGCATTCTAAAAAAGGAAAGCGCGGGAAATTTATTATTAACTGAAAATCTTGAATTTAACAGTGCATCTTATGCAGGTGCAAGTGTTAATGGGCTGATTACTTGGAAATTAAATAATAAAACACTGAAAGAGATTGAAAAGCTTAGAGCGGATGCGGATATATTGACCATAAATTTTCAATTTTAAACTGTAGTATTTGATTGTGTAGACATTAATATACGGTTAAGTGCCGATTATTATATTTACAGGTTAACAAATTAGAACTGTCCCAAGTGTCTCGTTTAAATTTAAAAGTATAATTTTTAAATATGATAAGGTGGTTAAAATGAAGTCAACCGTAGTAATTGAATTTGAAAAAAAATGGGAAAATATTGGTTTAATCCAAGAATTAAAAGAGTCTGATATAAACTTATACGAATATGTTGTAAAAAACTGCATGCTTGGTAGTCATGAATGCGATACTATTAATAATTATTTTGATGAATATACGGACCATTCATCGAATCATTCGCTTGAAGTCTTGAAAAATGGTGATCAAATTTCTGAAGGAATGGATTTTAATAAGGTAGAAATTGCTATATTTACTTTAGCCTGCTATTTTCATGATATTGGAATGAATGTCGACAAAAAAAAGTTGGAAATATACAAGACAGAAGAAGACTTTCCACTTGAACGAGAATATCTAATTGATAAAATTGGTGCGCGTAGTATGGTTGATGAAGAAAATGTAAACGAAACGGTTATAGAGAAACTTATTATGCTTGAATATATAAGGGAACGACATCATAAATTATCAAGCGATTGGATTAAAAACCACTATCATGAAGAGAAAAATGCATATGTTGAAATCGATAGTATTTCCTGCCAAATCTGGGATCATGTTGCTAAAATATGTGAAGCGCATTGTATAGAATTGAAGGAAATTACAGATGATGACTATGGGTTTCAAGCTGTGGCAAGAATAGACATTGATATGACGTTTTTGGCTTGTCTTTTAAGGATATCTGATTATTGTCACATCGGTAGGGATAGAGCATTGCCATATATTCGAACATCAAAGAAATTTTATTCAGGATTTTCAAAGCAGATTTGGGAGGCACTTGCAAGAGTAGGCGGCGTTAGGTTTGATAAAGACAAAAAATGCATTACAATAAGTGCAGAATGTGATGATTTTACTATTCATGATGCTCTTGTGCATGAAGCATTAAATATAGATTTTGAGCTTCATTCACAGATAAAACATTTGGCACAATCAATATCGAGCAAAAACTATCAGTATTTCTTTGTTGATGCGACAAAGATTAAAGAAAAAAAGGATGCGAACTATATTTATTCATCAATAGGTTTTAAAATGAATTACAATAAAATAACAGAATTACTGATTGGGAGTAAATTGTATTCTGAAAATTTATATGCTTTAAGAGAAATACTGCAAAATTCAATGGATTCACTATCGGTACAAAAGATGCAAAATGGTTTAATAGATGCTTATATTCTTATAAACTTCCATAAAGATTCTGAAGGCAAAGAAATAATGGATATTTATGATAATGGTGTTGGTATGGATAAAACAAGTTGTAGCGACCATTTTTTATCGATTGGAGATGATTCCTTTTGGCATACAAAGAAATGCTTAAAAGAATTTGGAGATGCATATAAAAATACTCAAATAATTGCATCCCATGGAATTGGAGTGTTAAGCTATTTTTTACTGTCAAATGAAATAGAGGTATTCTCTAAGTATAAGGATGTACAAAGTATTCATGTGCAAATTAATAAGAGTAACCGCAATGTAATTTTTTTAAAGACTAAAGAAATAGATTATCCTAAATTTAATCAAAATTCATATTTGATTCAAACACCCTGGCAGCTTGGTCATGGAACATGCATTAGATTAAAGCTTAGAGAGGAACAAAAGATAAGTGATATTATTAGATTTTTAAGTCAACATATATTAAGAATTAATTGCAACTTGTTTATAATTAATAATGAAAATGAATGTGAGATAATACCCCAAGTAAAGATGCCGCTACTAGAAGTTGATATTCGAATGAAAAAAGATAGGTTAGACTATGAAAATGAATTTTCTTATATGGATGATGAAACGAAACAATTTACTATAGACAATGCAAAAGAAGTTGTAGACGCAATTCAAACGTCGGGTTTGTCATTTGGTGAAATTATAAAAAAAGTAGAAGATGATAATGTTTTTCAAGAACAAATTGAACTACCTGAAATAAAAAGTTTGATAAGTGAAAAAGAAAAAAAAGAAAGTTTGAAAGAATTAATCATAGAACAATATAAAATGAAGAATCCGGATTTTTACAACTCTGATTACGACAGATTAAAGAATATTAGATTTAATGCAAATAGTATTGAAGGGAAAATTTATTTGGAAGATATACCAGCTAAGCAAATTCACAATAGAGTATCACAAAATGGGATTTGGATTAGAAATGGTAATAAATATATTGATAGCGAAATCACTCGATTACTTGGTACTGGCAATAATATATTTTCCTATGATATCGATATTTCCGGTGTTCCAAAGAATTTATTTAATTTGACACTCTCAAGAGATGATATAGTTGAATGTGAACAAAATCGAACTATCGTAAAAAAGCTAGTAAATATTCTTATAGATCAGTTGCCAAAAGTGATTAAAAAAATTGATTATACCATTGCTTTCTCTTGCGGAAACCACTGGTATCATGGGATACATGAATTATTATTTGGTTGTGATTCAATGTTTTATGATGTTTATGGTAGAACATTAAAAGCAATAGATGAAATTTGGCAGTCTGGTTTTCTAGGAGAAGATACAGAAAATCAGTTAAAGCAAGCATTTGATGAGGCGAAAATCCTACATCTATTCGATATTAATCGTAATACTTCTGTTTCTGTAAACGAAGTTGAAAAAAACATTGGCGATTATAAAATTTTGCTGCCGTTATTTGTTAATTCAAAAGAGAGTGTTTATGGGATTGATGAAGATGATTGGAAATTCAAAAAAGAGAAGCCGGAAATTAATTTAAAAAAGATTGCAATTAAAAGGAAAAGATCAATTGAAAATTATGTCAAAAAATCTAAAGATAAGATAATTATAATGCCATTTTTTCTTCAAAGTTTTATGATGCCTATATTAAAAAGATTTATGTTGCAAGTTAGTGAAAAGGAAGAAGATTATGTCGTATATAATCTCATAGCGACTGAAGCTGAGGGTTTAAGAGAGAAAAATATCAATATAATTAAAGAAAACATTAATATTTGAATTTTAATTCTGAAGAAATAAAATGGATGAGCCAAGTGGCAACTTTTTGAATCGATTGGATTTGATGTAGGTACAAAAAAATCCAAATGTAAACCCATGATTTTTCCAGCAGCAAACTCAATGATAGAACAGTATTGTTTGTCATTTAAAGAGCCCTGATAATCATGCCCCCTTGTGTCGAGGAAGTCTTCTGCTATGACAATATAACTAAGAAGAAGGCGAAATATCACAAAATTGATTATAAAGGCAAACAAGTATTAGTGTTTCAGTCGCAATGATCTTAGCAAAATAATAATTAAAAAACTGAACTTATACCAAAAATGTACATGTTCATATGCAATAATAGTTTTTAATGAAATACATAACAATTAGATAATAAAAAACGGTAATATATTTTGTCAAAAAATCAAATAAAGCCAAATTTAAAAATGGGATCGTGAAAGTTAACAAAGTATAAAATAATAAACAAATAAAGGAGTATTAGATGTCTGTAGAAAGTTATATCAAAGAAAATGTCTCAGATTTGTGTGCCAAGGTTTATATTGTGCCTGAAATTCCAGAAAAAATGTTAAATAATGCTATTTCAGGTATAGCACCTGGGGTTAATCATGAGTATGTGCTGGCCATTGCGGATTCATCAATATTGGTAAATGGAAAGAATGGTTGTCTATTTACAGGAGACTCCGTTTATATTCGCGGTATGCTGGAAAAGCCACAAAGCTTTAAATTTGAAACCATAACATCCGCAGAGTATAAAAGCATAAGAAAAGTAAAGGATAATGGGAAAGTTGATATCAAAGAAGAAGTAATATTACATCAAGTTGATGATGTTGAGACTTCATTGACCGCTAGTTTGGCCAATATAAATTGCAAAGAGTTCGCAAACTTGATTAATGGTATTATTGAAGCGAGTGGTGAAGATAAAACATTTGAAACCACATCTCAGATGATGCCACTAGAATCAATGAATAGCGAAATTAAGAAAGCGTACTTGAAAATTATTTGCAACTTTGCTGCTTCTGACGATGACATAATTGATTCACAAGAATATTCTGAAATACTTTCATTAATTGTCAGAATTGAACTTGATTCTTTGGATCGGCTTGAACTCCGAAATTATATTTACCAAACGGATAATAAAGAAGAAAACGATGATTTAGTAAAATATTTAGAAGAAAATGTTCCAGAAGGTAGCTTTGAAATAATAAAAAAATCATTGCTAAAAGATATGATCTACTTGTATAGAATAAAAAATGAGTATGAATGCTGGCCACAAAATAAATTTTTTACAACACTACAACAGCAGTTTGGGGTTAAAGACGAACAGATTGATTTGATGATGCTGGCAATAAAAAATGATGAAGAAATTTTAGCGCAGCGAAAGAATGATTCGGAAATAAAAAAGTCAATGAAAGAAATAGCAGCAAAAGCAGGTGCTGTAGGGGTACCTTTAGCAGCTATTTATTTTTCCGGATCGGTAGTTGGGATGAGTGCAGCAGGTATTACTTCAGGCTTGGCGACAATTGGCATGGGTGGAATATTAGGTCTCTCCGGAATGGTGACAGGAATAGGCGTCGTTGTTATTGTTGGTGTTGGCGCTTATAAAGGTATAAAAAAAGTAACGGGGCTAAGTGATCTGGAAAATAATAAACAACGTGAATTGATGCTGCAAGCAATTATAAAAAATGCCCAAAAATCGCTGAATTATTTAATTGAAGATGTTAATGCAATCTCTGCACAGTTAATGAAAGAAATTCAAAACGGCACTGAATCTGCTCTGAAAATTGAAAAAATATCTGCAATGCTCGGGATGTTAAGTAAAGGAGCCCAAACAACAACAGCAAAGATTACGCATGCCGAAATTGAAGCAATTATTGCCCAGTTACCACCTAAACTTGATATTGTTCGTTTAAAGGAATTAACGAAAGAAGCAACCAAGGAAAAATTAAAAACATTCGTTTTAGCCTGTTATATTGAGACAGAAAAAATTGTTGATGATGGCGGGGTCCGATCGGTTTATATATTAAGCGACAAACTAGCTTTAAATACCTATGAGCAGTTATATTCAGTGCTTGATAATATTGGCTATTTGGATGCTTCTTCAGCTGCATTTGCTTCAATAAAAGGAACAGCTAAAAATCTATTTAAAGACATAATTAATTAATTCTCACAAGAGTATAAAAAAGATCAATTATGAGTATTGAGAGGGGATATGATGTCTGACAAACGAATTGATGAAGAGTTAATAAATAATGCAGGAAAGGTGTTATTAGTCCAGGAACATCAAAAAACTGAAGTAGATAACCAACTTTCACAGATTAATGTTTCATTGGAACACTTATCGGAACTGAATTCAAATAATCTTAAAAATTTGGATGACTTACTTATGGAAGCGGAGCTCTTGTGCCAGCAACAAAATATTGAACCCCTTGCTTTCACAATGGAAGACCTTGAATTTGGGCTAGAATTAACGGCATTAACTGCGAAAGAAAAAGCGAGTATTCAGGTAGATCAGCTAGAAATGCTCGAAACTGTGGCAATTGGTGATAATTGTGAATGGGATGAATATCTTGAAAATATTGAAGTCTACGCAGAAAAAAATGATATAGACTTATCACGAGACCCATTTGAATATTTAATGACTGGTTCTGAGCGGGCACAGCTTAGTGAACGGATACAATCTGACTACATGATGAAAAAAGCAACGTGTGATCACTATGATTACATGATTGCCGCTTTTTGTGGTGCAGGTGCGGGGTTGATCGACAGTTTTTTTGTTGGTATGCCTACTGCGAGTAAATTAGGGGAATGGTTAGATAAACAAACCGACAGTTTAGTTGAAAAGTTTTCGAAAATGGTTTGGAATGCTGACAAAAAAAATGGTGTGCCAAACTTAAAAAAAGAACCGGATGGGATAGCAAGTGCAATCGGATATCTTGAACGACGGTTTAAAGTGAATTATGATGCGAGGTACGCCAGTGATTTAGAAATGGGTGAAAATAGTCTAAATATGAACACCAGAAATCATCATTTAAAGTCACTTGGTCATGCGCCTGATTTAATCGGATTGTTTTTTTCAATTCTTGATCAATTTACCGGAGAAGCGAGTTTCATTTCTGATGGTCAAATTATCAGGTTGAAACCAAAGGGAAATAGTTATGAACTAGAAGGTGGAAATTTCCTGGCTAAGTT
The DNA here is from genome assembly GCA_965140355.1 of uncultured Acetobacterium sp. Lineage (GTDB taxonomy): Bacteria > Bacillota > Clostridia > Eubacteriales > Eubacteriaceae > Acetobacterium. The sequence goes on from OZ223194.1 coordinate 1,668,710, forward strand.
GTTTTGTGGTTTTTCGAATTGGATTGGTCATATTATGTCTGATGTTGCCGGTTCGAGTGGTACTCGCGGACATGAAAATGGTAGCAAAGGGATGGGCGTTGGTATTCCATTCTTTGAGATGTTTCAATTTTGCAACTTTGGTTCCCTTAATGTAGAGGGAGAGCAAAAAAATTTAGCTGAACTGATGGTAAAGGTTTTTGAGAAAGGGTATGATATGCGCCATGGCATTGCGATGGCGATACCGGTTGCAATCAATGAACTTTTCATCCGTTTGTTATGGGCAATTAAAAGTCATTACTATCATAAAAGAACCTGGCAAGAGTCGCTTCCTTTTGGAGATCGACCAGAACTTAGACGAATGTTACTTGTCGGACATGGAACATTATGTCTAGTTGACGGTGGCGATGCGGCAATACGCTCGGGTGGTGAAATGGTAACTTTTATACTTCATCTCAATATGATTGCATGGTCGCGATTCGCCTTTGCAGGTCTAAAAGAAGTTCGGATTTTATATAAAGAAGATTGTTTGGATATGGAATCAATGGAAAAAGATCTTGAACTGGAGTGGCATGAAATTTATGGATCGATGTATTAATACCGGGGATCGTGGGATTTGAATGAAGTTGTCCGAGAAAAACCAGAGGCTAAAGAAAATAAGTGTTTTTTTATATAAGCACGACCGTGTCAGGCATACTTAATGATAGAAAAACGATTATTATTGTGAATATCTGTCATTTATTACTTTAATCGGCGAAAGTGATATCAATTCAAAAGAAAGTAGGGAATCATGAAGTGTAAATTTACGCATACTAACATCATCGCTAAAGACTGGAAAAAGCTCTCCCAATTCTATCAGGAGGTTTTTGGATGTGTCCCGGTGCCTCCGGAGAGAGACCTGCATGGAGATTGGATTAATCGGCTGACTGCTCTCAAGGGGGCACATATTCGGGGGGAACACCTTCGTTTACCCGGTTATGAAGATAATCTGCCAACATTGGAGATTTTTTCTTATGAGAATGCGATTGACAGCGGAATACCACAGATCAATCGGACTGGCTTTGGTCATATTGCTTTTGAAGTAAATGACGTAGATGCCGTGCTCAAGGAATTATTGGCTGCTGGCGGTGGTCAGATTGGGGAACGGATTGTAGCCGACTATCCGGACAATGTGGTGGCAACCTTTGTATATGCCACCGATCCCGAAGGCAATATTGTAGAACTTCAAAACTGGGGAACTCGCTAAGCAATATGGTTAGGGAATCGGATGAGGAAAAACAAACCTAATTTCGAAGATTACTTCACAGGGCATGATCTTGCTGACGATAGGGTCATCAAAACGACCTTGTGTAATCAAGGCTGGTTTATATAGCTATAAAAATAGAAAATAAGGGGGGGATTAATTGAATTCAGGAGTATGGATTGCGATATATATGCCAATATTTATCGTATTATTCGTTGTTTTACCACAGCATTTTTATATGCAAAGAATAATAAATTTAAAATTTAAGAAGAAGAAGGGGTTAATAATTATGGCGAATGAGGCAATTGAAAAGTGTATAGGAAAGAAGTGCAAGATTTCTACAGGTCCATATGGAACAAACTTAGTGGGGAAAATAATTAATATAAATGAAAATTGGATAGAAGTTGAAACAAAAAAAGGCGTTCAATTTATTAATGCTGAATTTGTACAAAGTATTTATATTTTTCAAAGTTAAAAAACGATTGTATTTGGCTCAACTTAACTTAAAGGTTATTATTTTTTATGTTTAGCGCCAAATCGCAGGATAATAATTACTAAGAATAAATAATCAAAAGGAGGAAAATGATGAATGTAATTGTTTTTTTAGCAACAGGATTTGAGGAGGTAGAAGCCTTAACGGTTGTCGATTATTTAAGAAGAGTCAAGCAAATTACGGTTGATATGATTAGTGTTGGAGATAGCCTTCAGGTTTCAGGAAGCCATCATATCGAAGTAAAAGCTGATAAAAAAATCGCTGAGCTATCAAATCTTGACGCTTACGACGCCGTTATTATTCCCGGCGGAATGCCGGGAGCAGCAAATCTAAGAGATGATCAGCGGGTCGTAAAAATCATTAGCGAAATGAATGAAGCAGGAAAATTAGTGGCGGCGATCTGTGCCGGGCCGATTGTGTTAGAAAAAGCCAAGGTCATCGATGGAAAAAAAGTGACCTCCTATCCCGGATTTGAAAAAGATCTACCTCATTCAATCTATCAAACGGATGCGGTGGTGAAGGATGGTAACATTATTACTTCGCGCGGACCGGGAAAAGCAGTGGATTTTGCCCTTGAACTAGTAACGCTTTTAGCTGGTGAAAAAGAGGCCGAGAACTTGAGAAAAAATATCCTTTATTAACCGAGTCGGTTCCGGGAACCATTTAGAGTTGTTTATTCTTCAGCTGATAACCAGAACAGACTTGAGTTTTCAGGTTGGTCTAGTTTTATTGGGAGGACACATTATCTTAAATAATGGCTTAATAAATAAGATGGAATATTTTGGTCCCCGGAATTTAAAAGGTCGATGGTTTTAGTGATTGATGGGGATGTAGTTTAACTTAAGTTTTAAGAAGGAGAACGAAAATGAATAAAAATAATTCAGGTGAGAACACGGAGCTGACAAATTTGCCAAATATTGGAAAAGAAATAAAAAAGCAGCTTAATGCGGTGGGAATTAATACTCCTGAAGATCTGCTTGCGATAGGGAGTCGGGAAGCCTGGTTAAAGATCAGAGCCGTTGATGCATCGGCCTGTTATAATCGCTTATGCGGGTTGGAGGGCGCAATCCAGGGTATTCGCTGGCATTATTTAGATGACAACCTGAAAAAAGAATTGAAATCTTTTTATGAAGCCAATCGATAACGCTTGTCCAGTGGTCGCAAAATAGCCATTACAAAAATTGAGGTGCGCTAAATGATATTGAGTGTCAGCAGAAGAACAGATATACCAAGTTATTATTCAGAATGGATTTACAATCGAATTAAGGAAGGCTTTCTATATGTCAGAAATCCACTGAATAGTCATCAGATCAGCAAAATAGATCTTTCACCCGAAATCGTCGATTGTATCGTCTTTTGGACAAAGAATCCGGAACCGATGATTGCGAGACTTGCTGAAATTGAAAAATATAAATATTATTTTCAATTTACGATAACCAGCTATGGTAGCGATATTGAAAAAAATCTTCCGAATAAAAATGAAATTGTACAAACATTTAAAAAGTTGTCGAAAAAAATTGGGAAAGAGAAAGTAATATGGCGTTATGACCCCATACTTATTTCAAATAAGTATACTTATGATTACCATCTAAAAGCATTCAGTGAAATGGCTCAAATGTTAAGTGGTTACACCGAAAAGGTGGTGATAAGTTTTGTCGATAGATACAAAAAAACGCGACGTAACATGAGTGAAATTCAGATGATGATAATTGACGATTCTTTAATGATGAAATTTGCATTGGGGTTGTCAAAAATTGCCGCAAAAAATAATATGATAATTGAAACATGCGCTGAAAATATTGATTTATCTGAATATGATATTGAAAAAGGTCATTGCATTGACAAAAATCTTATCGAAAGAATCGTGGGGTGCCAAATAAAGGTTGGGAAAGATAAGAATCAGCGTCATGAATGCGGGTGTGTCGAAAGTATTGAGGTTGGCACTTATAATACCTGTTTAAATGGTTGTAAATATTGTTATGCAAATTTAAATAATGAAAAAGTTTTAGCAAATTACAATAGCTATGATCCTTTTTCACCGCTATTATGTAGTAAAGTAACGGAATTAGATAAAATAACGGTAAGAAAAGTAAAATCGATCAAATGCAGACCATCAAAAACGGTGTGATGAATTAAAACCGTTGCCGCATGAACACCTATGGAAAACCGGCAAGAGGGTTTGCTACGGTTGATTGTGATCAATGCAGAGTGATTGGTCCGATGAGATTCGACAGAACATAGGCAGGTAGCTCATTTTTATAAACTTATTAAATACAGAACTGTATTTTTAAATTGAAAATTATTCATTACGGTAAAGTGCTACTCTAAATCCTTGCTGATCATTTGCTCCAGGTGTACCCGAATTCGAATTTGCAGCGCACTTTGAAATGTTGTCATAATATCCGCCATAACCTTCAGGCCTTTTACCATTGACAAATTCGTTTAGGTTCCCAGCGAGATCATAAATATTATTTGTCATATGTTTACTCACGATTCCCGTAGCCAAGATTAAATTCTTATCCTCTTTTTCACCCGCTTCTTTAAAATGATAGGATTTTCCGTAATCTGATGAATATAAACCTGAAAAAGAATAATAGGTATTTGAATAATTTCCAAAACGATAACTATCATTATCAACGTCATATCCTGCGTTTCTAAGCCATTGCATCGTAATATTCCAAAAAGCTTCGGAAATAATTTCACTATGAATATTTTCATTTTCATACATTAGCATTGCATTTTTCTGGGCATTATTAAAGGAAATATAATTCCAGGGTCTACTACCTTGTTGAGAAACCGGAATACCTGATACATCGTTGGTAGATTTATTTATATTTTCTAACTGTTCATTTTTTTCTTTTGAAACACCACACTCATACCGTGCGATATAGAAGCCACCATTTTCATCAATTTGATTTCGATCTTTATCGGTAAGGATTATTTCTGTTGTTCCCGAGTTTTTTAAATTATTATAAGTAACTTCATTTTGATCAACAGGAACCCATACAAATTGATTCCCAGTTAAAAGATCTTCAATAACTAATCCTTTATTCCAATTCACATAGCCTTGATCATCTTTAGACCAGGTACTTTCCCCGACATCGATTGCTTTGAAACCGTCTGGTAGATAAGGATTTTTATATAATTGTTCTTTTTCATTCGCGGTTACCGGATCGTTTATTTGGTTTACCTGAGTAATTCCATTATCTTTTTTGATGATGAAAAAATAGTAGCAAACAATCGAAATAATAATGATTGCGACACTAAAATATATTATAAGGGTATATTTTTTCATTACGTTCTCCTTTCATATTGGAACCGCTCTGGTCATCAATTCTCGTGCTGATTAATCGATATTTAATGGGAGTAGTCAGTAACCTTTCGATTATAGTTTGCGCCAGTCATAGGCCTCCATGGAGGATTATCTTTATTCGGTTGGGATTTTTTATCTGGAAGTGTCTTTTATAGCATTATATACGATTTATTATAAAGTATCAAGGGAAAAGGATCGTATTAAATCTGAGCGACCAGATCGTGTTAATGATATTTTTGGTACATCAAGGGTAAAAAAAAATAACAAGGTTAATAATGAACAGGAGGCTAATATGAAAAAAGTGAAAGTTAAACTTCGTTCCGATGGTTCTTATCAGGATGTTTTGATAACCAGTGAGGACAAGCCTAAGATACCAGCAGAGATGAAAAAAAGTTGGCAGAATATCGCCAATTTGATTGCTGTTTTTGCCAAGGTGCGGGCCGGTCTAATTATGGAGATTACTGAAAAAGCGATGCGTGTTTTTTTGATGAGTGATAACGAATCCAATCCCTATCAGGTTGGCGGAAATGACTATCTTTGTCACGGACTTTATTGCGAAACCGTTATTGGCACCGATGATGAACTATCGGTTGTAGATGCCAGACAATTAGCGGCTTGGAAAGATAATCCCGATGTTGATATTGCGATGATTTCCTATTTTGGTCTTCCGCTTAAATGGCCGGATGGTGAATTTTTTGGGACAATTTGCGTTTTAGATGATCAGCCAATGGTTTTAAGTGAAGATCAAAAACTGCTGTTAAGAGAATTTAAGGCTTCTATTGAAAAAGATTTAGCATTACTTATGGTCAAAAACTAAACTGCCTAGCTGATTTAAGAGATCCCAAATTCGTGAAAGTTGCAAGAAATAAAAGGCAGTGACTTTGTTTTTTAGGTATATACTCTTAGGCAATTGCAAAATTAAAAAACATCGAACAACGGTTGCTTTAGGTGCAGTTTTCACAAACGATTTCGTAACGTGTAGGCGAACAGTTCATCGAACTGTCCGCCGTACAGTGTAGAAATTGTTTCGTGAGAAACTGAGCCCAAAGCTTACGGCACTTTCGCAATTGCCTAATATAGTCTGAATGGGAGGAAGTGAAAGTTGTTTTGTTAGGGTGCTCGGAAAGGTAAGGGTAAATGCAAAAAAAGAAACGAATCGTAATAATAATCCGAATAATATTATTAAGTGGAACGATCATCTCAATGTTTTTCGTACCCTGGATTTTAGTCAAGGCGTGGTTGATGCCATTACCCGATACAATTCCAGAACAATTAAATGAAGCAATTGGGCTTGGGTTTGATGGCATGATTGTTTATGTTGATCAAGGTGGAAAAGAACCTTCTTTTTACGCTGCAGGTTGGAAAAATAGGGAAAACAAAATACCGGCAGATCCGCATTCATTATTCAAGATTGCAAGTATTGGCAAGTTATATGATGCTGTCGCAGTGACTAAATTAGTTAATGCTAAACGTTTGTCTTTGGATAAAACGCTTGCAGATTATTTGCCTGAGCTTGTAGGAAGAATTGAAAATGCTGATAAAATTACGTTGAGAATGATGGTACAGCATCGCAGTGGTATTCCCAATTTGACGGACACTCCGAATTTTTGGACCAATCCGCCGGAAAACAATAAAGAAGCGCTTGAACGTGTGCTTGATTTACCGGCTGATTTTGAACCAGACAAAAATTATGAGTATTCAAACAGCAATTATTTATTGATAACCGAAATCATTGAAAAGGAGTTGGATATCCCAAATTCCAATACATCAAGGAGAAAATTTTGACGCCGCTCGGACTAAAAAATACGTTTGCTTCGATTCGAGAGGTGAATATGGACGATGTGATGAGTGGTTATTATGTTGGCATAGAAGATGATATCAAGAACGATTATTATGGCTCAATGATAGCAACAGCAGAAGATGTGGGGATATTTTTACGGGCATTAAATGATGGTTCATTGTTGAGTGGCGGGGAACAGGAGATTTATGCTTCAATTTATAAATACGACCATACCGGGTTGATTCCCGGCTATCAGAGTATCGCTAAATACTACCAAGATATTGACACCGTTGTTATTCAATTTGTGAATACAACTAATTTTGATGGCTATACTTGGAATTTGTCGGAAATCATATATAATCGTATTATTCAGATTATCCGCAGGGAAACAAGCATGGATCACTAAACATCCCTAATTTCATAGTTAGTGATCTGGAAAAAGCAGTGGACTTTACTCTGTTTAGTAAAGTCCGCTTTTAAAGCAGCTGATTGGAATGGTGTTACTTAATATCCATCTGAGCTGAATAAGCAATCATTTATTTAGTCAAGGCCATTTAAAACGCGATCAAGGGTATCGGCAATTACTTGATAGCCGATACTACTGGGATGAAATCCATCGGCGGCCAGATAGGTTTTTAGATGCCCCTTAAACTGGTCATAGTTGGGGATATAGGCGGTTTTCAAGTCGGCATCGGCGATCAGTTGGGTTTTATAATTCCATTCGAAAAGTTTTGCGGATTTTTGCGGATCTTGTTCGGGATAGGGATTATACAAACCAATTAGAGCGATTTGGACCTCAGGATTAAGCGCTCGGATACGGTTAAGGATTGCTTCAAGATTTTTTTTATAAGTGCTAAAAGTTTCTTGAAAGGCGGTATCTAAAGACAGGGGATCTTCAGATTGAAGGCGATTCAAATCATTACCGCCAATAGAGATAATAATTAAATTGGCGGTAGCAATAAAGGGGGCATTTTCGGGGTTGTCGACAAGGGTTGCCAATTCGGAGCTGATAGCTCCGGAGACTGACAAATTAGTGACGTCGATGTTTTTTTCGGAATCGATTAGCGTTGCATAACGTTTGCCGATTCCCATATTTGGGTCATCACCGATGCCGTAACCGATTGAATCGCCAAGTACTAAGATCTTTTCATCGGCAGTCGAAGGTTCAACGGGAACGTTCTTAGTGGGTTCGGGAATTTCTTGCTGCTTTTTTCCGCCGCCGTTTGTGATGGTGATCGAGATGATTAATCCGGTCACAAAAGCAATAATCAGGGCGATCGATAATAATAAAATGAGGGGCCATATTTTTTTTAGCATTGTTTGCTCCTTTTATACCAGAATATCTTTGTGATCAAAAATCCCAAACCCAATTATGAGAGCTAGTAGTCCCCAGATAAAAAGGGTGATAATTGAAAAATTTAAACTCATTCCCGGGATCGGCTGATAGGAGCCGGTTAAATAACGGGTGAGATCCAGATTGGTGACAAAGAAAAATTTGACGATGGGCCAATCCGATAGAAAAAGTTGGAGAAATTGCCCACCGATGAGGGCCGCCATTAATATTCCAATAGCAGAGGCGGTGTTATCAACGATAATTGAAATCAATAAGGTCAGCGAGGCAATCACAATCGAAACATACCAAGTTAATGAATAAATTAATAAGGTATATTCAAAACGAGTGATTAAAATCACGGAATCGGCATTTAATTGCCCATCGATTAAACGAAAGCCGGTAATAATGGGCTCATTAAATCCCCATTGCCGAAAGAAAAGATAAGCGATCAGAATCGATAAAATTCCCATGATAAAAACGATTAAAGTGGTCATCAAAAACAAGGCAATCAACTTGCTCAACAGAATTTTCCAGCGCGGGACAGCCCGGGTTAATAAGATTTTAATGGTACCGGTTGAGAATTCACCGGAGACCAGATCGGCGGCGAGGATCACAATGATTAAAGGAATTAACAACGAAATGCCCTGCTCGACAAAATCCACGCTAAATTTGGCAGCGTTTGGGGTAATCGGGTTGATATCATTTTCGATGAAATAACGTAATTGCTTAATTTCAATTTCAATCGAGGAAATCCCGCTATCGGGAATATAGGGATTATCGAGACGGTTTTCAAGATCACTTAGTTGTTGGGTGGCCAGACTTTTCCAATCGTAATTCCCGGTTCCTGAAAAATTTTCAAAGCGGTCAATATTTTTGTGATAAGTATATTGTTGACCATAGGAAAGTAAAGTGACAAAAATGATCAAGAGGCCGAAAATCAGAATTAATTTTTTCTTTAACAGCAGTTTTGTGACTTCATTACGAATGAGAATAAGCATTGTAATATCCTTTCTACTGGATTGTTTGCTGGTTGGTCAGACTTAGGAAAAGGTCTTCTAAGGTGCTTTTTTTAGCAGCGACGGTTTGCAGTTCAAGGCCGGAAGTGACAAAGAGCTCATTGATTTTGGGTAGGACGTCAGGGTCAATGGCGGCAACCAGTTCGTTTTGATTAGTGATTTGAGAGTCAAGGTTAAAATGTTCGCTTAGAATTTTTTGTCCTTGGGACGGATTATTTAAAGCCCAAACGATTTCATTGCTTGATAACAGGTCGGTCACAGCACCGTCTCGAACAATAATTCCGTGATTGATAATGCATACCCGATCGCACATCAATTGAATCTCGCTGATTAAGTGCGATGAAATGAGCACGGAAATACCGGCTTCTTTTGCTAAGGATTGGATGATCTCCCGAAATTCATGGATTCCCTGGGGATCGAGACCATTGGTTGGTTCATCAAGAATAAGTAAATCGGGTTGATGAATCAGGGCTTGAGCTAAACCAATCCGCTGTTTCATTCCCATGGAGTAAATACGCACCTTATCATGGATGCGACTGGACATGCCAACGAGAGCAACGGCATGATCAATTGCTTCTTTGGTAACATGTTTTGACATAGCGCCTAAGAGTTCAAGGTTTTTATAGCCGCTCAGGTAGTCGTACAAATCAGGGCTTTCAATGATGCAACCGACATGAGACATAGCCTTGACGTAATCATCACGAATTGAATGGCCGCAGATTGAAATGGTTCCGGCGCTGGGTCGTGATAAGCCGACAAGCATTCTTAAAGTCGTCGATTTACCGACGCCGTTAGCGCCTAAAAAACCGAGCACTTCACCCTTTTTTAGTTGAAAGCTGATGTTTTTGATAATTTCTTTTTTCTTAATGCTTTTAGATAGGTTTGAAACTTTTAAAATAGGCGTATCCATAAAATCCTCGCTTTTGGGAATAGTTTCTATTTAAACTATATGCCCGGAATAATGACAACCAAACAAGTGATTTTTATAGATGGTTATGGCGCAACGACACCTAACTTATTATTGACATATGTCAATAAGTAGTGTAATATGCTATTGCATATAAGTAGGTATAAAAGTTTAGGTAATTGCGAAGATGCCATGAGCTTTGGGCCCAGTTTCGCACGAAACAATTTCTACACGTTACGAAATTGTTTGTGAAAACTGCACCCAAAGCAACCGTTGTTCGGTGTTTTTTAATTTCGCAATGACCTATATAAAAGTTGACAAGGAGATGCGAAAATGCAATCAAACGATTTATTTCAAGAACTTAAAAATAAATTCCGGACTATTGTTCAAGAAAAGGCATTGCTTGATGAACAGGTCGTCGTTAAAGGAAAAACTTTAGCAGTCGAAGATGCAATCGGTAAGCCCAAACGTCAGGATTTTCCTTTGATTAAAGGCAAAGAGAAATTGATGCAGGCAACTTTTAAAGGGGTGTGCGGTCAGGCGTATAGCGATATGTCCGGCTCTTTTAGCGGCTCATTGGCAGAAATCATTGATAAACCATTGGAAACACATTTCGATATGGCGGTTTTCATTGCCACGTTAAATGCGGTGTTACGATATTTGGGCCTTGCTGAAAAAACGATCCATTGTAAAGATGAAGAACCTGAATTTTGTGCGGAAAAACTAATTGCTTTTATCCGGGAAAATTATGGTAATCCTAAAATTGCTTTGATTGGATTTCAACCTTCGTTTTTGGAGCGTCTGGCGTTACATTTCTCAGTACGTGTGCTTGATATGGACAAGGATCGTATTGACACGATTAAATTTGGAGTTCGGATCGAAGATGGTGAAAAAGACATGGCGGATGTATTGGACTGGTGTGATTTAATTTTTGCGACGGGAAGCACCGTAGCCAATGGGACGATCACTAATTTTACAAATCGGGATAAGCCCATTATTTTTTATGGAACGACCATTGCCGGCGCGGCCAGTCTTCTGGGATTTGAGCGTTATTGTGAATGTGCAAAATAAATGATCGAAAAAAGACGCGGCTATATGCTGACTCTGGATTAAAGACGGTTTAACAAAGAGATTATGAAAAGTGATGCCTTTATATCATAAAAATTGATAAGAGGGTATCACTTTTTGTATTTCATTCCTTCCGGAAACAGGTCTATTTAACTTAAGGTAGGATGGCCTAGCCAGATTGTATTATATAGTGGGGTGCAAACCCGTCTCGGGTAGAGTAAGCTATCCGTTAATTTAATGGTGACATGAAATAAAAGAAAAGGAGTAAATAAATTGAAAAAATTGATTTTAGTAACATCGCCTCCGGCAAGTGGGAAAACCTATGTTGCGAAGAAATTGGCAGAAGCATTAAGTCAGGTCGTTTATTTGGATAAAGATACGCTCATACCACTTTCAAAACAGATTTTTGTTGTCGCTGGTGAAGAATATAATCGGAGTTCCGATTTTTTCGAAAAAAATATTCGCGATTATGAATACGAAACCGTGGTAGCCCTGGCACTGGAAGCCCTCGATTATGACAATACGGTTTTGATTAATGCCCCGTTCACAAAAGAAGTACGAGATATCAATTATATCTATGATCTTAAAGCAAAATTGAAGAAAAAAAAGGCGTCTTTAGTTGTTATCTGGGTGGAAACAGCAATCGAAGTAACGAGACAAAGAATGATTGCCAGAAACTCTGAACGAGATACCTGGAAACTTGCTCATTGGGATGAGTATCTTGCCGAGAGTAATTTTAATATTCCGATTGGGTTGGATAATCCTCATGTAAAAGATGATTTGCTGATTTTTAAAAACTCAACCGACCAGGAATTCAAAACATCATTAAATGAGATCTTATCAATTCTTGAATAAACGTTTTGATTGGGGAAATCAGGATTTTTTGAAATAGAAAAAAATAATGCTGGAAAAAAATATTAAAACAGTTAAAATAGTAGAGGTGCGAATTAGTTTGGAAAGCAATCGGAACACGAGGATGAGAAAAACTTAAAAAAGCAATTTGAAAAAGCAATAGTTGGAGGAAATGGTGTGGATAAACGCAGTGAGTTTTCAAGTAAAATCGGGTTTGTGTTGGCTGCGGCCGGATCGGCAGTGGGGCTGGGAAATATCTGGCGGTTTCCGTATCTGGCCGCAAAGTATGGAGGCGGTCTCTTTCTGGTGATTTACCTGATTTTTGTGGCAACGTTGGGATTTGCAATTATGACGGCCGAATTGGCGATTGGTCGAAAAGCCCAGCTTAGCCCGGTGGGTGCCTATCGGGTCTTAAATAAACGATTTAGTTTTGTCGGGATTATTGCTTCATTGGTGGCGTTCCTGATTCTTCCCTATTACAGCGTTATCGGCGGTTGGGTGATAAAATATTTTGCGGTTTTTGTAACGGGTGGTGGAATGGCCACTGCCGGTACGGATTATTTTACTGGTTATATAACCAGACCCGTTGAACCGATTATATGGCAGTCTATTTTTGTTTTAGCGACTACCTTTGTGGTGATTAGAGGGGTCAAGGACGGCGTTGAGAAAGCCAGTAAAATATTAATGCCGATATTGATTGTGATGTCCGTGTTTCTTTCGATTTATTCGATCATACAGCCCGGGGCGATGGCCGGGGTTTGGTATTTCCTTTATCCGGATTTGGCGAATTTCAGCTTTCAGGCCGTTTTAGCAGCCATGGGACAAATGTTTTATTCGTTATCGCTGGCAATGGGGATCATGGTGACTTATGGCTCGTATCTTAGCAAAAAAGATGATCTGGAAGCTTCAGTCAAGCAAATTGAAGTGTTTGATGCCGGGATTGCGATACTAGCGGGCTTTATGATTATTCCGGCAGTGTTTGCTTTTTCCGGCGGGGACCCAACAATGCTTAATAAGGGGCCAGGTTTGATGTTTGTCACCCTTCCTAAGGTGTTTGAAAGCATGGGATTTGGCAGCATCATGGGAGGCGCTTTTTTTCTGCTGGTTTTATTTGCCGCACTGACATCTTCGATTTCACTGATGGAAGCAGTGGTAGCAACCTTTTGTGATCAGTTTAAGTGGGAACGAAAAAAAGGGGTTCTGATTGTCGCGTTGCTGACTATTTTGATTGGAATACCATCGTCTTTGGGGCAAGGAGTATGGAGTGGGATACATATTTTTGGATTCAATTTTCTGGATTTCTTTGATTTTATCACAAACTCTATTTTAATGCCGGTAGGGGCCTTCTTTACCTGTATCCTTGTGGGTCATGTTTTGGAAACAAAACTTATTGTTGATGAAGTTAAACTGTCTTCACCGTTTAAACGTGAAAAACTGTTTATCGTGATGATTAAATATATTGCCCCCCTGTGTATAATTGGTATTCTCATCAGTTCAATTTTAGAAGCGCTGGGCGTTATAAAATATTGATGTAGCGACACAAAGTAATCTCCAAATCAGGAAATTGTTCAGACTGTCAAAAAAGATAACGTAGTACCGACAATTGTTAGATCATGTTGTGTGCCTCAAGGCGAACAGTTGCAGCGAAAAGGCTGTCTTTAGCCAAAGCGTTGATTGCAACTGTACGAATTGCGTGCATGCAACAGATTAACAATTGATCGGTACGGTAGTTTGTCGACAACCTCAGCAATCTCTAAAACAGGAGATTGCTTTTTTGTTTGCGAGACATGTTGCCGAGCTAATGGTCTGAAAGAAGACCTGTCACCATGCTAATTGGGAAGACAAGCTGTAAGCAAGGGCGTTTCCGGCGACGGAAGGGTCTGAAGGAAGCTGATGGCGGTTGTTGGAGCGGAACGCAAGTGAACCAGCGTTGGTAAATATGATGGATAACCTTTCAAAAAGTGGGAACGTCCGAAAATTAGCAGAATCATATATATTTAGATGGTCGCTTTAACAACAAGCGGAGCAACTTAACCTCGGAAGTACTGTATCTGAAGCTGTAGGTTTGTTCACAAGGGAAACCAAGGGACAAAAGGAAGGTGCAGTATGCAGATGATGCCGTAGTAGTGACGAACTTCACGCCAAGGAAAGCCAGTAATGGACTGGAGGAGAAAACGTGAAGGATGCCGTTTTTTTAACGGTGACGGGTCGGGGTCAAAAGCCCCTATCTGATGCGAAGGGCGGAAGAAATTTCAAAGTCTACTGAGAAACATATGGAATGAGAGTGAAGGTGTTAAACGAAGGCAGAAAGGCTGGAAGGTCCGAAAGAATTGGCATAAAATAGCATGCGAGTTCTCTTGACGACACAGATTTGAAGTAATTCGTGGAATAAAGATAAAATTGCCTAAGTGCTAGAAACGTCAAAAGAAGCGAACGAAGAACAGATAGCTCAAACGAAGAATGCTGGAAAAGTAGAGCAGGAATGGAGGTGGAACATGAAGAAATGGTACAGCCTGATTGATAAAATCTATCGAAAAGAAAATTTGGAACTGGCCTTCAGAAAGGTCAAACGAAACCATGGAGCTCCCGGTATTGACGGAGAAACGGTTTTGGATTTTAACGAAGGACTGGAAGCAAATGTTGAGTTTCTTCATGAGAAGCTGAAAACCAACACTTATGAACCAGACCCGGTCAGACGGGTGGAAATTGAAAAGCCGGATGGCGGCATACGACTATTGGGCGTACCGACTGTCAAAGACAGGGTCGTTCAGCAAGCCATTGTAAATATTATTGAACCAATCTATGAACCGACCTTCCATCCATCCAGTTATGGGTATCGCCCCAGGCATTCACCGCAACAAGCGGTTGCCAAGGCCGAACGTTTTATGAATCAGTACGGACTGACAGAAGTCGTGGATATGGATCTGAGCAAATGCTTTGACACCCTTGATCACGAGATTCTGATGAGGGCTGTGGCAGAACGCATCAGTGATGGAAAAGTTTTGGGACTAATAAAGAAGTTCCTGAAATCCGGGGTGATGCAGAGCGACCGATTCATCGAAACAGAAGTCGGCAGTTGCCAGGGTGGGGTCATCTCCCCATTACTCAGTAACATTTACCTCAATCAGTTTGATCAGAAAATGAAAAGTAAAGGCCTGCGTATCGTCCGATACGCCGATGATATCCTCATCTTTGCAAAAGATAAGCAGACAGCCGGAAATTATAAAGCCTATGCAACTAAAGTTCTGGAACAAGAATTGAAACTGAAGGTGAATGAGACGAAAACCAGGCTGACCAGTGTGAGAGAAGGCGTGACATTTCTGGGCTTCGTGATTTATGCGAAATATCTGGTTATCGATCCCAAACGGATCAAACGTTTTAAGGACAAAATCAGAAACATCACCAGAAGAAATGCCGGAAGACCACTTGAAAAAGTGATAAAAGAGCTAAATCCAGTGCTCCGGGGATGGTTGAATTATTATCGGATCGCAAACATAAAATCATTGGTTATAGAGATGATGTCATGGATTCGGCGCAGATTGCGAATGATAAAGATGAAGCAATGGAAAACATATAAAGCCATGCATAAGGTAATGAGAAAACAGGGGATCAAAGGCAACGGTGAAAAGATGGCTGTGACGAAATGGAAGAATTCAAATGTCCATGTTATCCATATGCTACTCCCGAACCAGTACTTTAAAGATCTGGGTCTCATCGATTTTGGTCAATACAAAGTTGGATTACTGTCGAATTATTATTAATTCGGAGAGAGATTTCAGGAGCCGTGTACGGCAAACGTAAGCACGGTTCTGTGAGAGCAAAGAAATCCGAACTAATTATCCGGATTTCTAGCTACTCGATAATTTTTAAAGGATTTAAATTGAGAATCGTTAAAAAAAGCTGCATTAAGAATAAAAAAGCGTTAAAATAAAAGAAATCGGATTTTGCAGGATTAAAAAATACCCAATAAAACAAACTTTAGGGGAGAGGAGGTATTGATGAAACGAATTATCACTGACTATTTAAAACCATTTTATGGTCGAATGGCGTTTGGTGTTTTTTTTAAATTTACCGGTTCGATTCTCGATTTAGTCATTCCAGCGATCCTGGCCTATATCATTGATAACGTAATCCCACTCAATCAAAAATTGCCGATTTTTTATTGGGGTGGAGTGATGTTGTTTTGTGCCATTATAGGGATGGTTTTTAATATTATTGCTAATCGGATGGCGGCCAGGGTGGCTAGTGATGCTACCGAAGTGATTCGCCATGATCTGTTTGCTAAGGTGATGTATTTTTCTAATCACCAAATCGATGAAATAACGAAACCATCGGTAATTTCCCGTTTAACATCCGATACGTATATTATTCATCAGACGATTATTCGGATTCAAAGACTGGGTATTCGAGCACCGATTATGTTTTTTGGCGGCATTATTGTTACCTTGATGTTGGACCCGGTTTTGGCAATCGTTCTGATTGCGATCATGCCGGTATTAATGGTAATCATCATTTTGGTATCTAAAAAAAGCATGCCTATTTTTGCCGGATTGCAAAAGGCTTTTGATGGTTTTGTCAGATTGGTGAGAGAAGATATCAATGGTATCCGGGTGATTAAAGCGTTGTCAAAAATGGATTATGAAAAACGGCGTTTTGATGCGATCAATATTGATGTAGTCAATCGGGAGAAAAAAGCCCGGATGACGGTAGCGGCGATTAAACCAGCTACGAATATCTGCCTGAATATGGGTTTGGTTTGCGTGATTCTGGTGGGGGCTTATGGGGTTAATAAGGGCACGTCAGAAGTGGGGGCGATTTTAGCTTTTATGACCTATTTCACCATTATTTTACATTCCGTTTTGTCGATTTCCAGATTAGTTGAAATGTGGCCAAAGGTCACGGCTTCGGCGGACCGGGTCATGCAGGCGATTGATGATGTGGATGTGATGGCGGTTCAGGAATCGGAAAAAACAGAAGAGAATAAAAGCACCGCTTTTGTAGAATTTAAAAAGGTTACTTTTTCGTATAATAAAGAGGAACCGAATCTTGCCGATGTTTCTTTTGCACTGAAAAATGGCGAAACGTTAGGGATAATTGGTGAAACCGGTTCGGGGAAAACGACCTTATTAAATCTCTTGATGCGTCTTTATGATGCTGATGCGGGAAATATCTTCATCGACGGCAAGGATGTTAGAGCGATCGACCCCCGGGAATTGCATAAAAAGTTTGGCGTAGTTTTTCAAAATGATATTATTTTTGAAGCGACCATTGAAGAAAATATTGATCTTGGCAGAAACCTTTCAAAAGAAGCCATTAAAGAAGCGATTATTTGTGCCGGTGCGGGGCAATTTGTGGATGAAAAGTCGGATAAGTCCGAGGAACAGCTGACGATTAAAGGTGCGAACCTTAGCGGCGGTCAAAAACAACGGATTCTGATTGCCAGGGCACTGGCTTCCCGTCCTGAAATATTGGTGTTAGACGATGCCTCAAGTGCTTTAGACTATAAGACTGATGCAACCTTTCGAAAGGCGATTAAGGCGCATTTCGGGGCAACAACGATTGTTATTGTGGCGCAGCGGGTCAGTTCGATAAAACATGCCGATCATATTTTGGTACTTGAAAATGGCACCGTTATTGGTTATGGTAAACATAAACAATTAATGAAAAGCTGTGACGTGTATCGCGAAATCAGCAATTCCCAGATGGGGGTGTCCTGAAATGAGACGATCACAAAAATTTGAAAAACCCCAAAACAGAAAAGGCACATTGATCCAATTAGGTGGTTACTTGATGCGGTATAAGTGGCAGTTGTTTGTTGCCATCGCCTTAACCATCGGGAGCAATCTCCTAGCCCTGGTAGGCCCGCTGCTATCAGGATATGCCATCGATGCCATTGAATTAGGAACGGGTAAGGTCAATTTTAATCAGGTCTTTTATTATGCTTTTTGGATGGCTGTTTTTTATCTGGCATCAGCAGGGCTGACCTATGTATTGGAAGTGCTGATGATTCGAATTAGTCGCCAAGTTACTTATGGGATGCGCAAAGATGTCTTTAATAAACTGTTAGATCTGCCGGTCGGATATTTTGATGTGCATCAGACGGGTGATGTCATCAGCCGGATTACCTACGACATTGATACCGTTAATAGCTCAATTTCCAGTGATTTGATTCAGGTATCATCAATGGTGATCACCGTCTTGGGCTCATTTTTTATGATGTTTGCGATTTCTCCCCAATTGGTACTGATTTTTGCGTTTACCGTCCCGGCATCGATCTTTGTATCGCGATATCTGGTTAAGAAAATACGTCCTCTTTTTAGAAGCCGATCCCGAAAATTGGGAGAGCTCAATGGTTTCGTTGAAGAAATGGTGTCGGGTCAGAAGACGTTAAAAATGTATGACCAGGAAGAAAATACGATTAGTAATTTTAATATCCGAAATAAAGCGGCAGTTGATGCCTATTATCATGCCGAATATTACGGGAGTATGATTTATCCGATGATTAATTTAATTAACAATGCGACTTTGGCCGGCATTAGTGTGTTTGGTGCGTTTTTATATCTGGCTGGATCGATGTCAATCGGGCAAATTTCGTCGTTTGTATTGTATTCACGCAAATTTTCCGGTCCCATTAATGAAATGGCTAATATTATGAATGATCTCCAATCATCGTTGGCTGCGGCAGAGCGGGTTTTTGCCTTATTAAATGAATTGTCAGAGGCTAAAGATACTGAAAGAATGGTAAATTTAGAAAATGTTAACGGAGATATCGGGTTAGAGAACGTTCAATTCAGTTATGATGCTAATCAGGTGATTATAAAAGACCTTAGTTTACAGGTTGAGGCGGGAAAACTAATTGCCATTGTTGGGCCTACCGGAGCGGGAAAAACGACGATCATCAATTTGTTGATGCGTTTTTATGATGTTGGCGCCGGTAATATTTATGTCGATGGCAATGAAGTTAAGGCAGTGACACGGGAAAGTTTGCGAAAATCCTTTGCGATGGTGCTTCAGGATACCTGGATTTTTCATGGCAGCATCTATGAAAATCTGGCTTACGGAAAAGAAAATGCGACCATGGAAGAGGTCGTTCAAGCAGCTAAAGCAGCCCGAATCCATACCTTCATTGAACATCTTCCCAACGGTTATAAAACCATTTTAAATGATGAAGGGACCAATATTTCAAAAGGTCAAAAGCAATTGTTAACAATCGCCCGGGCAATGCTTCTGGACGCTAAAATGTTAATTTTGGATGAAGCCACGTCTAACGTAGATACCCGTACTGAGAAAAAGATCCAGGAGGCAATGCGTTATCTGATGAAAGATAAAACCTGTTTTGTGATTGCCCATCGGCTTTCGACGATCCAGAATGCCGATTTGATTTTGGTGGTGGAGCAGGGAAATGTGGTCGAACAGGGCACTCATGAAGAACTGATGGCAAAAGGCGGCAGTTACTGGCAGATGTATCAGTCTCAATTTGAGTGAGAAAGGAAAGGCTTATTCCAAGCTTGGAATTTAGATTAAATAAAAATATGATCAGTAGAAAGGTGGAGCAATGATAGAAGATGAATTGAAACTAAGAGATGCAGCATATTGGGAAGCGATTTGGGAGCAATCAAAAATGGATGGTCATAAGCCTGGAAGTGATGGTCCGGCTAATAGCGTTGACTTGTGGGAAAAACGGGCGGACCAGTTTAAGTCTACTGCAAAAGGAGAGCGCGGGAAAAAGCGAACTGCGGAAGTGCTTTGTTGGCTTGAAAGTCAGGGCGTTTGTTTTGAAGGCTTGAAGATTCTGGATATTGGCGCTGGTCCGGGAGCCTATTCCTTTGCTTTTGCAGAAAAAAATGCCGAGGTAACAGCACTGGAACCGACAACAGGGATGTCCTCTTTTATTAAAGAACAAATCCAGAATGAAGCAAAAGTTGGAGTGACAGTCGTCCAAATGGCATGGGAAGATGTTGATGTTGAAAAGATGGGTTGGACACAGGCTTTTGATTTGGTTTTTATTTCGATGTGCCCCGGGGTTCACAACGTTACATTGTTTAAGAAAGCCATGACTTGTTCAAAAAAATATGTATATTACAGTGGTTGGGCGGGCAGAAGAGATAGTGAAGCGTTTGGAGAACTGTGGAAAGAACTGTACGGAGATGAAACCCCGATATGGAGAAGTGACATTATTTACAACTTAAACTGGCTTTACACGCAGGAGTATGATCTGGCCTTTGATGTGCAACGAGAGGCCAGATCGGAAGAACTAAGTTTGGAAAGTGCCGTCGAAGAATTTATTGCCCGCTTGAGTTTTTATGGAAAAGATACGACACAGGTAAAAAAAGCGGTGGAGCAATTTGTTAAAAATAAGTCTGAAAATGGGATTCTCAAGACAAAAGCGATATCTCGAAGAGGAAAAATTTTGGTCAAGTTATAAATAGCGATTAAGGATGAATAATTTGAGAAAATATTAAAAACTGAAAAAGGAAGTACTAAGATGAAAATAACAATTCTATATTTCAGCAAAACCGGTAATACTGAAAAAGCAGCTAGCTATATTAAAGAGGGTTTGATGGAAACCAGCGATTTTGAAATTAAATTGATGAACTTAAATGAGGATTCAACGATTGATAAAGCTTTTATCAACGAAAGTGAAACGGTGATCATGGGAACGCCAACCTATGCGGCGAATATATGTTGGCAATTTAAGAAATGGTTTGATACTGATTGGGATTGTCAGTTGGGCGGAAAATTGGGAGCTGCTTTTGCAACAGCCAATGCCATGCATGGTGGTGGAGATATCGCTTTGCAGGCGATGCTTAGTCATATGCTGGTCAGAGGTATGCTGGTTTATTCTTCAGGCGCTGGTTGTGGAAGACCATTTATTCATCTTGGCCCAATTGGGATTGGGATTGATAATGGTGTGGAACAGCGAAAAAATATGTTTAATATTTTTGGTAAACGTGTTGGTGAGCAGAGTATTCGATTGTTTGGAAACGTTAAGAAATGATTAGTTAATAAATTGTATTGAATGTGAAATAAGCTCAGAATCAGAATTTTTTATAACTGATTCTGGGTTTTTAGGTTAAGCGGTTGATCAACTTAAAACGATTAAAAATAATTATTGACATATGTTTGATAAGACTTATAATAAGAAGTATAAATAACATATGTCATTAATCAAAGAGGTGGCTAAATGAAAGTTCTAACGTTGGCTGAAAATACATCGCTATCGGATGAATTTAAAAATGAACATGGCTTGAGTTTATATATTGAAACAGAAACACATCGATTATTGTTTGATGTTGGGGCCAGTAGTTTATTCGCTGAGAATGCCAAAAAGCTAGGCGTAGATCTTGCTAAAGTAGATACATTGATCATCAGCCATGGGCATAATGATCATGGTGGCGGCTTGAAAACATTTTTGGCACTTAATGATCAGGCGCTGATTTATATTAACCGCCAAGCCTTTGAAAAGCATTACTCCAAAAGAGATAATGGTGAAAACGCAGATATTGGTTTGGATCAGGAATTATTGTCCAATCAACGTTTTATTTTTTTAGCAGATGATTTTGTAATTGATGATGCTTTGTGCGTGTTTTCGAAAGTTCAAGCTAAACGGTGTCAATCCCCGGCTAATGCCGATTTACTGATGGAAAAAGAAGGCGAATTGATAAGTGATGATTTTAGTCATGAACAGAATCTGATTATTCGGGAAAAAAATCAGGTGGTATTGTTGTCTGGTTGTGCTCATAAGGGAATTGTTAATATTCTGGATCACATGGCGGTAAACTTTAATATTTATCCGACCACGGTAATTAGTGGATTCCATCTTTGTAATCGAGGACGTAAAAAATTGGAATCGCCGGAATTGGTTGAAAACATTGGCGCGGAACTTTTAAAAACACAAGCTGAATTTTATACCTGTCATTGTACGGGTACTGAACCCTATCAAATACTCAAAGGCGTTATGGGAGATCGGGTAAATTATCTGTCGACGGGAAGTCAAGTTGAGATCTAAATGAACAGAAGGAGAGAAATTATGAGTAAATCTGAAGGAAATAAACGGACGTGTTTAAATCCGGTAGCAAAGGTATTAGTATCGTGTCGGGGTTTAAATGGTGAAAACAATGCTTTAGCAGTGGGTTATTGCGGAAATTGCAGTTATGATCCACCGATGGTGATGGTGGGGATTGTACCCTCACGGTATTCTTACCATCTGATTAAAGAGTCCGGTTGTTTTGTCGTTAATCTGGTTGATAAAGCTTATCAGGAAACGTTTAATTATCTGGGTAGCCATAGTAAACGGGATGAAGACAAGCTGGCAGTTATGAAAGTTAATTTGGCGGAAGCAAAGTTTGTCAACGCTCCAATTCTAGCAGATTGTCCCGTTAATATTGAGTGCAAAATTGTCGATTCGATTGTCACGGGTTCGCATGAAATGTTTGTTGGAAAAGTTGAATATGTTCATGCCGATGCCAAGATGATCAGCGACAAAGGGGATATTGATTTTTCACAAATAAACTTTTTATAAAACACGTTAAAAATGACAACATGCCGAATAAGATAAAGCATGGTAATAAAATAATAACTAATTCAAGGTGCCGATTATGAATATCGGAGAATAGGGAAGCTTAGAAAGCGCGGACCCACCACTGTGAACAGGGACGAAGTCTTAATAACCACTGAGCATAAGCTTGGGAAGGTGAGAATAGGATGAACTGTTAGTCAGGAGACCTGCCTTGATGCGAGAAAAAGGCCAGGGGATATGTGGTTGCGTTACGAGGAGACCTGAAGATGGGAAGGGGTTCTTTTATTTATAAAAGAAGCTCTTTTTTATTTGTTCAAAATATAAAAACTAGCTAAAAAAGGAGAATTAAATGGTTGAAAATTACTTCGGAAAAAATGGAAAAAGAGAATCTGATCAAGCGAAAAATGGTCGGTTTTTATGGGTAATGCAGGTTGTAAGACGATGAAGCGATTAAAAAAGCCACAAGTTGCCATTGAAGTTGATGAGGATTGTCTGGAACGATATCAGAAGTTTACGGCTAAAAAAGCGGGGCTAGTTATCATCCTTTGTGTATTTTTATTGGTTGTCGCGATATTTGCAATGAATAGCGGTGCCATGGAATTAGACCCGACCGATATTGTAAAGACATTGATGAGTATTGGCACCGAAATTTCCAGCGTGGTTGTATGGCGAATTCGTTTGCCGCGAATTCTGGCAGCGGTAATTGCGGGCGCTGGTTTGGCTGTCGCTGGATGCGTAATGCAAAATAATTTAAAAAATCCTTTGGCATCACCATCAACATTGGGGATTTCCAGTGCGGCCGCTTTTGGAGCGAATATTGCCATTATTGTGTTGGGGGCGGGAACCGTTCAGAGTTCATCGACGCAGCCAATAATCGTTAATAATCCTTATCTGGTGACAAGCTTTGCCTTTGCTTTTTCGATGGGCGCAACGATGGTCATTCTGTTGCTGGCTCGGATGAAAAGTTTTTCACCGGAAGCCATCGTTTTAGCCGGGGTCGCGTTAAGTTCACTTTTTGCAGCGGGAACCACCCTGATTCAATACTTTGCGGAATCGGTGCAAATTGCCGCTGCCGTATTTTGGACTTTCGGTGATCTGGGGCGGGCAGCTTGGACAGAAGTGTTTATCTTAGCGGTGGTAGTGGGCCTGGCAATTATTTATTTCATGATGAAACGTTGGGATTATAATGCTTTGGATAACGGTGCCGATGCAGCTAAAAGTTTAGGCGTTAATGTTGAAAGAACCCGATTGGGAGGAATGTTAGTCGCTTCGATGATTACGGCGGTGACCGTTTCATTTCTTGGCGTAATCGGCTTTATTGGTTTGGTGGCACCACAAATAGTAAGGCGGCTGATTGGTGGGGATCATCGTTTTCTCATTCCGATTTCGGCATTGATGGGGTCGTTGTTACTATTAGTTTCGGATACCTTTGCCCGAACGATTGTCTCGCCAATTATTCTACCGGTGGGAGCCGTCACATCGTTTCTGGGGGCGCCATTATTTCTTTACTTATTACTGAAGGGAGGTAAACGAAGTTGAATTTACAAGTCGATGGATTAGCATTTAAATATCCTTGTCAAAAGGTCTTAAAAGGAATTTCTTTTTCGATGAAAAAAGGCGAATGTTTAGCAATTTTGGGGACAAATGGAGCGGGTAAATCAACGTTGCTCAAATGTATCAATAAAATTCTCAAACCACAGCATGGAAACGTCTTAATTGAGCAGGAAAATGTCCGGGATTTTAAACAGATTGATCTAGCCAAAAAGGTAGCTTATGTCTCACAAAGCAACCAAAGCACAACCACCACTGTTTTTGATTCTATTTTGATTGGTCGAAAACCGTATATTAAATGGGATGTGAGCAAAAATGATTTAAGAATTGTGAATGAGACCATAAAAATGCTGGATCTCGAAAAATTTGCATTAAAAAATGTTGATGAGTTGAGTGGCGGTGAATACCAAAAAGTGCTAATTGGTAGGGCGTTAGCCCAGGAAACCGGGGTGCTGATGTTGGATGAACCAACCAGCAGCTTGGATTTAAAAAATCAGCTGGAGGTACTCCAGTTAATTAAAGAAATTACCGATCTTAAAAATATTACGGCGGTGGTGACAATTCATGATCTAAACTTGGCGTTACGCTTTGCAGATAAATTTATTTTATTAAAAAACGGTGTTATTTATGCCGCGGGTGGAAAGGAGGTCATTACAGCTGATAATATAGCCCAAGTTTATGATGTTGTGGTAACGGTTGAACAGGTTAATAATCAGATGATTGTGGTTCCAAAATAAAATAATAAAATGAGGAGAGAATTATGAAGAAAAAACGAGCTTTGGCATTGGTAGTAAGTATTGCATTGGTTTTAATCGTGGTTGGAGGGTGCTCAACGCAGGCTGAAACCGGAACTAAGACGGCGCAACAGATTACGGTAACGGACACCTTGGGGCGGACGGTCGAATTAACCGGAAGTGCCCAAAAAATTGTGGCTACTGGGGTTGGAGCCTTACGTTTATACACTTATGTTGGCGCTGTCGATAAAATTGCCGGTATTGAAGGAATCGATCAAAAGTCTTCAATTGGAAAACCCTATGTGATTGTCAATCCGGAGTTTGCGAATTTGCCGACAATTGGTGCTGGTGGACCCAATAGCTCTCCAGACCCGGAACAAATTCTTAAAGTTGAACCGGATGTTATTTTCACCACAACGGCTACTGACACAGCCACGGCAGATGAACTTCAAAATAAAACCGGAATCCCGGTTATTGCGTTAAGTAGTGGTTCAACCGGGTTGTTTGATGAGACGTTGTATCAGTCGTTGACAATTATTGGCCAGGTTATGGGAACAGAAGCAAGAGCCACTGAAGTCGTTGATTTTATAAAAGCGTATGAAGCTGATTTAAAACAGCGAACAGCTGGGATTGATGAGGCTGCTAAGGTTACCTCATATGTGGGGGCATTGGGATCGAAAGGTGCTCAGGGAATTGAAAGTACACGGGCGCAATATCCGCCATTTATTGCCGTTGATGCCCAAAACGTTGTCGATCAGACGGGAAAATCCGGAAGTATGATGATTGATAAGGAGCAATTATTGCAATGGAACCCGCAAAAAATATTTATTGATTTTGATGGGATTGAAAAAGTGAAGGCAGATCTGTCAGCCAATCCAGAATATTATGCAAGTCTCAATGCCTTTAAAGATAACGAAGTTTATATGATTTTACCTTACATTTTATATGGAACAAACGTCGAAGTTGCTATTGCGGATGCTTATTCAATTGGCAAAGTCCTTTATCCGGAACAATTTAGTGATGTCGAACCCGGTGATATTATGGATGAAGCATCGGAAGAATTATTGGGAGCAAAGGTTTATGATCAAATGGTCGCCGATTATGGCACCTTTGGAAAATTTGCACAGTAAGACTGATAATATCGGGAACTTCACTTGATGAATGGGTTAAATCTGATATAATAATAAGCAAAGATAAAAACACAGTTCTGGTTGGTAGTCCAGACGCAGCTTAAAGCTGTCAGTAACCTGCCTCCTAAGGTTGTCCGTTCTTTGTCAGTATCTATTTAGGAGGAATTGAATATGGACAAAGTAATGGTTAAATTGACAGTTTTTTTTGAGGACCCTTTCTGGGTTGGCGTTTTTGAACGCAGCGATGAGGGTACTTTGAAAGTCGCAAAAGTAACTTTTGGTGGAGAACCCAAAGATAGTGAGATCTATCAATTTTTACTTAAAAATTACGATCACCTGCAATTTAGTCAAGCGATTGCGGATGAAAAAATCACTGTAAAACGAACTAATCCCAAACGGATGCAGCGCAATATTCATCGGCAATTGAATCAAAAAAGCATTGGCACTAAAGCACAGCAAGCGCTCAAAGAAGAGCAGGAACAAAAAAAGCTTATCCGGAAAGCGTTTAATCGTCAGAAAACAGAAACCGAAAAAATGATGTTATTCAAATTAAAACAAGAGCAGAAAAAACAAAAACATCGCGGTCGGTAATCGGTATAAGGCGGGATTAAGTAATCGTTCAGATAGTTGTTAGCTTTGTGATTAAGTTACGGTATTAAATTTCAGAATGGTTATAATTAAGTTATAAAATAAATTAGCTACTAAGGAGATAAATAAAATGAGTGCATTAGTAATCACCAAAGATAATTTTGAACAAGAAGTTATGAAGTCAGATAAACCGGTATTATTGGATTTCTGGGCACCTTGGTGTGGTCCTTGCAAAATGGTTTCGCCGATCGTTGATGAAATCGCGGGAGAAGTTACCGATTCAAAAGTTTGCAAAATCAATGTTGATGAACAACCAGAGTTGGCTGCTAATTTTAGAGTAATGAGTATTCCAACCTTAGCCGTAATTAAAGATGGGAAAGTTGTAAAAACTTCAGTTGGGGCAAAACCCAAAGCCGATATTTTAAAAATGCTGGATGTATAAAAATCAGATAAGAAAAGCAACAGTGAAAGCTGGTGCTTGGGATTGTTGATAAACGACCGTACCGATCAATTGTTAATCTGTTGTATGCACGCAATTCGTACAGTTGCAAGTAAAGCTTTGGCTAAAGACAGCCTTTTCGTTGCAACTGTTCGCCTTGAGGCACACAACATGATCGAACAATTGTCGGTACTACGTTATCTTTTTTGACAGTCTGAAGCAACGGTGAAAGCTGTTGTTTTTTTTTGCGAAGAATTTGGGGTAAGGGTTAAATGATATCGCGTAATTGAACTTTGTCGATCACTTCAATTTTTCCGCGGGACAGGTGCACAAACCCTTCGTTCTCGAAATATTTCAACATCCGGGAAACGACTTCCCGGGCGGAACCGATATATTTAGCAATTTGTTCATGGGTCATCACGATGGTGTTTGAACCGGTTCGAGCGACTTCGTCTAATAGAAAAATGGTCAAACGTTTGTCAAAGCTCATAAAGAGAATCTGTTGCATTGCCCACATGACGTCAGAAAAACGATCAATTGCGGCTTTATAGGAAAAATTTTCAGCATAAATATTTTCATTACATATTTTTTGAAAGATCGCCGAATTAATAAGGATAATTTCGCAGTCTTTTTCAGCATCGATATGGACATCAAAGGTAATATTTTGTAAGATGCAGGACGCGGATAAAATACAAAATTCGTTAGCTCCGATGCGATAAAGCGTGATATCGCGGCCATCCTCTGATAAAATATAGGTACGTAATTCACCTGATTTAATGAGTAGCACACCAACACAGTCATTTTCTCCCTGGTGGATAGTTTCCCCTCTTTGATAATTCATCAACATCGCATTTTCTAAAAGCATTGACTTTTGCTGGGAATTTAAATGATCCCAAAAAGTCATGATGGTTTCGATGAATTGACTATCTTGTTTATTTAGCATGTTAACACCTCGCTGATTAGAATGATTAAAGTATAGCATAACAAAATAGTGATTATACTTTAATTTGGGGGTACCAATAAAAAAATAGTGAAGCAATATAAGGAGCTTTCTAATGAAAAAAGAAATAAAAAAAGATCTGGAATTGAGAAATCTGGAAGCCAAAGATTTAACGCAGTTTAATGATATTTTGAGATATGCATTTCAGGTTACGGATGAACAATTATTAAAGGTTGGCTGGAAACATGATGAAATTAAACGGTCAAAGTTTCCGATTTTGGAAAAAGCCGAAGTGATTGGTTGGTTTGAAGATGGTCGGCTAGCTGCTCAGATCGCCGTTTATCCGCTCCAGGTTAATATCAGCGGCAACATTTACGAAATGGGATACATCACCGGAGTAGCTACGTATCCGGAATATATGGGATTGGGACTGATGTCCGGGCTGATGAAAAAAAGTTTGGAAACGATGCATCAGCGAAATCAATGCATTTCTTTTTTATTTCCCTATTCGCATCCACTTTATCGTCATAAAGGCTGGGAGATCGTTTCGGATAAGATGACTTTTTGTATTCAGGATCATCAATTGCCCCGGGATATTGATGTGCCGGGACGAATCAAGCGGGTGCCGGAGAATAATCCCGATCTGATTAAATTGCATCAGGAGTTTGCACAAAAAACTCATGGCTGTCTGATCCGCAACGACTTGGTTTGGGAAGAATATTGGCGCTGGGAGGTGGAAGATGTTACGGTAGCCATTTATTATGGTGAAAATGATCGCGCGTTAGGTTATCTGGTCTATCTGATCGAAAATGACGTGTTTCATGTCAAGGAAATGGTCTATCTCAACCAGGAAGCCAGAAAAGGATTATGGGCTTATATTGCCGCCCATGAATCGATGATTAATGAGGTTGTTGGCAATAATTATAACAATCATACCATCTCGTTTTTATTTGGTGACAGCGATATGAAAGAAACGATTCGCCCTTATATAATGGCGCGAATTGTTGATTTTGAAGGGTTTATTAAACAATATAATTTTGAAAATGCCGATCTTGATGAAACGATTACCTTTGAAATTATTGATACCGTGTTAGAATGGAACAATCAGATTTTTACGATACAATTCAGTCAGGACAATAAACCCGTTTTAATTGATCAACCATCGTCTAATTGGGTCAAAGTGGAAATTAGTATTTTAACTTGTATGTTACTCGGTTATAAGCGGCCGACATATTTGCAACAGATTGAACGAATTACGGCGAATAAAAAAACCGTGTCAATTCTCGAGCGGATTATCCCGAACGAGAAGGTTTATTTTTCAGATTATATTTAATAAGTAAAAAAGCGATCAATACGATCGCTTCAGACTGTCAAAAAAATAACGTAGTACCGACAATTGTTAATCTGTTGCATGCACGCAATTCGGACAGTTGCAAGCAAAGCTTTAGCTAAAAATAGCCTTTTCGTTGCAACTGTTCGCCTTGAGGCACACAACATGATCGAACAATTGTCGGTACGGTCGTTTATTGACAACCTCAAGCGATCAATAGGATCGCTTTTTATAAAAGGGAAAAGGACTATTTTAGGGAAGGCATCGTTTTTATGTTTCGTCACGGTGGGTGCCGGATATTGAGCAGGGACTTTTTTAATTGTTCATAAATTTAATATATTCGCCTGAAATAGTTGATACCGGGCAAATAGTACACCATGTTCGCGGTTTGAAGATCAGTGACAGGCTGACGCCAAGAATAGTAGTGGTCATCATCATTGAATAAAAACGATAGGATAAATGACTTATCCAGGGCGATAATCCCTCAAATTCGATCAATTGCGGAAGTTCAAAGGGAATTGGAATAATGATCAAAAACCGTAGATATTCGAGCGGGGGCTTAACACCGCGCCCCACGGCAATGGTCGTTAGGGTAATAAATAGCAGGCTGATGCCAAAATAAATTAACATGATCCATTTCATCTGGCCCTTAATAAAAAACTTGGGTGTTTTAAACGAAAATTTAGCGGTTGTTTTACCGGTAGTAGAAATAAGGCTGGCACGGGGGCAGTAACCTTGACACCAGGTTTTTTTACGGTTACGGACTAATAATATAAAGGGAAGCATCATACAGACAAGACCTAAAAGTGCAAAATGAATATTAATAAAACCTAAAAGAAAATAAGTGATGACGATGAGAAATAAATATTTGTTATTTTTCATAGTGCGATGAACCTCCTGTTGGATTAAAATGAAGAACTGAGCATAAAGCCTAAAATGGCTCCATAAATAGCCGTTCGATGGGGTTTGGCGGTAATTGGACAGCTGCCGTTGGGACAGCCGACCAATTTGTAATAAAGAAGGCCCAGAGCCGCGCCGACAATGGTTCCGATAAGCAGTCGAAGATACATAATAAACTCCTAATTCTTAATTAAGTTAATGCCCTCTAATAAGGCATTTTCATCAAGGGCGCCACGATATCCAGTGACAATCTTTCCTTCCGGGTTGATAAAGAGAGTGGTGGGAATCGAGGATACACCATAAGCGATACTGGCTTCTGATTTGCTATCAAAATAAATGGGAAAGTCAAAACCCTGAGCCGTGACGAATTGCTGCGCTTTTTCATTAGTTTCTCGTTCACCATCAGCTTGATCCACCATTAAAAAAACGACATCATCTTTTTGATCCTGATAGACGGCATTAAAATGGGGCATTTCACTTTTACAGGGCGGGCACCAGGATGCCCAGAAATTAAGAACTACTGGTTTTCCTGAAAAATCGGAAAGTTTTACCGGATTGCCGTCTTGATCATAGATGGTAAAATCCGGAGCGGTTTGCAGCTCGTCAGTTTGGGATGACTGACTGGGATTAAAAGTGGCCGATAAAAACGTATAGCCCCAATAGGCAAGACCGAGAAAGATCGCAAAAGCGACGAGACCAATGATTGTTTTGGTTTTATTTGTCATGATACACTCCTTAAAAAGTTAACAATGAAAGAAAATAACCCATTAAACCGGTTGCCATTAAAATCCCAAGGAGAATTAAAAAGCCTCCGGAAATGCGGTTAATTATCTTAAAATGCTTTTTAATAAAACTGAAAGTCGATTTTAGCTGATCAATTAAAACAGCACTGAGAATAAAAGGAATTCCTAATCCAAGCGAAAATGAAAACAGCATCAGGATACCTTTTGCAACCTCGCCAGTGGATGCGGCCAGCATCAACGCCGACCCTAAAAACGCACCGACGCAGGGCGTCCAGCCAATGGAAAAAACAATTCCAAAAAGCAGGGAAGAAAAAAAGCCAATCCGAGAATGATTCAAACTTATTTGTCGATTAACATTTAGAAACGGCAGATGCAGGATATCCATAAAATTCAAACCAAAAATAATGATAATAATTCCCCCAATGAGATTGACGACAGTGTTATATTTAATTAAAAGGCTGCCGATACTGCCGGCAAAAGCCCCGAGTAAAACAAAGATCAGCGTAAAACCAAGAACAAATCCAAGGGCATTAAAGAGCGCGGTATGATGATTTTCATCGTGGGTTTGCCCCGCAAAGTAGGAGATATAGATAGGCAGCATGGGCAAAAGACAAGGTGAAACAAAGGTGATAATACCTTCAAGAAAAGCGATAAAATATTCCATACAACCTCCATTAATTTATTTCAGGCACTTATAGTTTCAGATCATTTTAAGGTCAAAACAAGGGCATTCATTGGACAAAATTTGACACACTTGCCGCAACCGATACACTTATTCATATCAACTTCCGGGGCCGCAAACCCAACTTGAGATAAAGCGTCGACCGGACAAACCGATACCGATGGACAAGGATGGTTTTGGGGACAACGTTCTTTTTTAACATTTAAAGTAACTTTGTTAACGGCTGTTTTATTTTTTGGTGCTGAATGAGTCGACTCAATCATTTTTTATACCTCCATTGTGTGTAATAGTAG
Source organism: uncultured Acetobacterium sp. (assembly GCA_965140355.1). GTDB lineage: Bacteria > Bacillota > Clostridia > Eubacteriales > Eubacteriaceae > Acetobacterium. The sequence continues at coordinate 1,700,561 of OZ223194.1, forward strand.
ATCTAATTGCTTAGATTTTTATTATTATAACAAACGCTTTTGGGTGTCTCTGTGATTAAATCACAGAGACATCTCATAAAGGAGGGTGTTTTGGCAATGTAATCGAAAGGCAGAAATCAAGTAAAAAAAAACAGCAGATCCGGATGATCACACTGTTCTTTTTTATATTAGGAATGAAAAGAAAAAGAGGAGATATTTATCTCTTGTTGTTATGTTAGTCCGTGAACCTTTAGTGAAACTTTGAATTCAGTTAAGTTTAAGTTAAATTAAGATTTCCGGGCGAATAAGTCGGCATTGACAAAAATCTGGGCCTATGATAATCTTTATTTTAATTAGAGAGTTGGGGAGCTTATGCATTTAGGCTGAGAGGAAGTAAATAGCTACTTCGACCCATGTACCTGATACGGGTAATGCCGGCGGAGGGAAAAACAGGTTGAGTTGCTGCGCATTAATGTGCAGCTTTTTTTGTTTAAAGATTTAGTGTTATTAAAAAGTGAGGTTGTTTTATTAACGGTTGCGGGTTTTTGGCCTTGCAAGCGCTACCAGAAAATAAATATTAATCAGGAATTGTGAAACGGACAAAACTCACGGCTGTTTTACAATTACCTATGAATAAGAAGAGAAAGAGGTATTATGTTATGTTTGAAAAAATCTTGGAAAATGTTAATGCCAAGCCGCCGCTGGTTCATTGTATCACAAATTATGTGACGGTAAATGACTGTGCTAATATGGTTTTGGCTTGTGGCGGTTCGCCTATTATGGCCGATGATATCAATGAGGTTGAAGAAATTACGGCTATTTGCAATGCTTTGGTCATTAATATTGGAACCCTCAATGAACGGACCGTAAGATCAATGATTAAAGCTGGCCAAAAAGCCAATCGCTTGGGTTTACCGGTGATCCTTGATCCGGTTGGAGCAGGTGCTTCATCACTGCGAACCAAAACGGTATTCGAATTATTAAAGGAAGTAAAATTTAGTGTTATTCGCGGTAATGTTTCAGAAATTAAGACCATTCAGCTGGGAAACGGCACGACCAAGGGTGTGGATGCTGATCTTAGCGATGCCGTGACAGATGATAACCTTGATCAGATGGTTGCTTTTGCTAAAATGCTTAGCGAAAAAACCGGAGCGATAATTGCCATTACCGGGGCGATCGATATTGTGGCGGATAGCCAGAAAGCGCTTATCATTCGTAATGGACACGCGATGATGTCACGGATTACCGGGACTGGATGTATGCTGACGACGGTTGTTGGCAGCTATTGCGGGGCTAATCCGGAAGATATATTGATGGCGACGGCAGCAGCGGTAAGTAACATGGGGTTGTGCGGCGAATTGGCGTTTGAAAAAATTCAGAACCAAAATGGCGGAACCGCATCGTTTAGAATCGCTCTGATTGACTTTATGAGTCAGATGGATATGGGAACATTAAGAGGAGGAATCAAGGTTGAAACTCGATAAACAGGCAATGCTTTTGTATGCGGTTACTGATCGTTCCTGGCTGGGCACCCGAACCCTGGTTGAACAGGTAGAAGAAACCTTAAAAGGCGGGGCCACCTTTATTCAGCTGCGAGAAAAAGATCTGGATTTTTTAGACTTTGTTGATGAAGCAAAAAAAATTAAAAAACTGACCGACACCTATCAGATTCCATTTGTCATTAACGATAATGTCGAAGTCGCACTGGCAGTCGATGCCGATGGTGTTCATGTGGGTCAGGATGATCTCGATGCCGCTGAATTAAGAAAGCGACTGGGCGATAAAATCATCGGCGTGTCGGCCGACACGGTGGCGCTGGCACTAAAGGCCGAAGCCGATGGGGCCGATTATATTGGGGTTGGTGCGATCTATTCCACAGCAACAAAAACCGATGCGGAGGTGGTCGACTTTGAAACCATTGCCGCTATTTGTAAAAGTGTCACCATTCCGGTTGTTGCTATTGGTGGTCTTAATGAAAATAATATTTTATCGTTGCGGGGTACCGGTGTCGACGGCGTCGCGTTGGTATCAGCGATTTTTTCGAAAACGGATATTGTGAAAGCAACGCAGGCATTAAGGCACTTATCGGAGGACATGGTAAAGGCATGAAATCCCAAGGAAATATCTTTGATCTGGATGGAACCCTGCTTGATTCGATGCCGGCTTGGGAAAATATTGGGACTGATTTTTTAATAAAACATGGTGTGAATCCACCGGCTGACTTAAATAAAATTATTAAAACAATGAGTTTTGTTGAGTCATCCCGCTATTTTATTGACTTTTTTGGTGTTGACATGACGATTGAACAGGTTAATGATGAAATTAATGCGATGATCCAGGATAACTATGCTAAACATATCCAGTTAAAACCGTTTGTTAAAGAAGTACTCGATCAACAATTAGCTAAAGGGGTTAAAATGGGGATTTTAACGGCGACACATAAACCATTGGCGGAATTGGTGTTGGATCGCTTTGGCCTGTTGCGTCATTTTCAGTTTATTCTCACATCGGGAATGACCGGATTACCCAAAAGTGATCCGGAAATTTATCATAAAGCGATTAAAAGTTTGCGACTGCCAGTTGACCAAATTACTATTTTTGAGGATGCCTTATATTGTATTCAAGCCGCCAGGAATACGGGCTGCCATATTGTTGGTGTTTATGATGAATCATCAAAAGCTGATTGGGCGGAGATTCAAAAAAATGCAGATGATACGATTTTAAGTTTTAAGGAGTTGTTAAAATGAAAAAGGTTTTATCGATCGCCGGATCGGATTGCAGCGGCGGTGCCGGTATTCAGGCGGATATCAAAACGATTGCGGCGCATCAGATGTACGCAATGACCGTAATTACGGTCTTAACGGCCCAAAATACTACCGGTGTTTACGGTATTGCCGAAGTAGCAAGCGAATTTGTCGCAAAGCAGATGGATTGTGTATTTAGTGATATTTTTCCCGATGCGGTAAAAATCGGAATGGTTTATAATGCTGAAATTATCAGAACGATTGCCGCAAAATTGAAACAATATCAGGCTCAAAATATTATTCTGGACCCGGTTATGGTTGCGACCAGTGGGGGAAATTTACTCAGTGCGGATAGTATTGAGCGTTTAAAAACTGAACTGATGCCGTTGGCCGATCTCATTACCCCGAATATTCCTGAAGCAGAATGTTTGTGTGGATTTGCCATTCAGACCAAATCCGACATGGTTCGTGCGGCAAAAAAAATGGCCGAAAATTATCAGGGCAGTATTTTAATTAAGGGAGGGCATCGTCTTGACAATGCCGATGATTTTCTGTTGATCCACAAAGACCAAAGCAGTCAAGAAAGATGGTTTCCCGGGGCGAAAATTGCCAACCCCAACTCCCATGGGACCGGTTGTACCCTTTCTTCTACCATTGCTTGTGGTCTGGCGGCTGGCGCCGAGATCGAGCAGGCGGTCAGAAACGCTAAAGATTATGTCAGTGGGGCGTTGTCCGCTAATCTGGATTTAGGTAAAGGTAGCGGTCCTTTGGATCATGGCTATAAAATGAAGCAATAAAAAGCATTAAAATTATTAATTTCGATAGAAAGGTCATGTAATAATGAAAACCAATTATTCGGTAATTTATGCAATTTTGGCCGCAGTGCTTTTTGGTATCAATGCACCGTTTTCAAAAATTTTGATTAATCAGATCAATCCTTTATTTTTGGCGGCTCTTTTATATTTAGGCGCTGGGATTGGGATGACAGTGTTGACCGTTTTAAATAAAAAGCGTCGCTCTGAATCACGTGAAGCTAAACTCACCAAAGGTGAATGGCCTTATGTGATACTGATGATTTTATTGGATATTGCCGCGCCGATTTTTTTATTAATTGGCATTAGCATGACGAGTTCCAGTACTGCGGCGTTGTTGGGCACTTTTGAAATTGCGGCGACTTCGATTGTGGCAATGATTTTTTTTAAAGAAGCGATTGGCAAGCGCCTGTGGCTCGCGATTATTTTTATTACGCTGGCCAGTATTTTATTGACGGTTACCGATATGTCCACCATTCGTTTGTCGATGGGGGCAATTTTTGTGATGTTATCTTGTCTGTGTTGGGGGTTTGAGAACAATTGTACAAGAAATTTGTCACTTAAAGACCCGGTGCAGGTGGTTATCTTAAAAGGTTTTGGCTCAGGATTGGGAGCGTTATTGATTGCCTTTATTTGGGGCGAAATATCTGGATCGATTCTCTATATTCTTATGGCAATGGCGTTGGGATTTGTTGCCTATGGGTTAAGTATCTTTTTTTATGTTAAAGCCCAACGGGGTTTGGGTGCCGCCCGAACCAGCGCTTATTATGCTGCGGCACCTTTTATAGGGGTGCTGATATCCTGGCTGGTGCTTAGAGAACCGATTAGTCTTTCTTTTCTGATCGCCTTGGGAATCATGATTCTGGGGACGTGGCTGGCCTTGTCGGAAAACCATGAACATGTCCATACGCATGATGAAGAAACCCATAATCATAGCCATTCTCATGAGGATATTCATCATCAACACGATGCTCATTCGACGGTCTCCGGGGAGCACTGTCATGAACATACGCACCAGAAAACGGTCCACCAACACCGTCATTTGCCGGATGTTCATCATCGCCATCAACATTAATAACTCAGCTGTAACTGGTGATCTTATGTTGCTACATCAAAAAATGCAGGAAAAAAGAACTTTATCATTTGATTCAAGTCAAATTGATAAAGTTCTTTTTTGATTATTGTTTGAATGTGAAAAACTTATGCTAAATTATATAACTTGGAAATAAGGTTTGATCTCAAAGTTCAGCAAGTCTAAGATCCGTTTGCTTTCTTCGATAATTTCATCAATGCGATTTTCTTCAATATGCATCAGAACAAAATGTACGCTGGTTAAATAATCAAGACATTCTTCTAATGAACAATTAAATTCCCCATTTGCATAAGCTAATTTTACAGATAATGAGGTAGCCATGGCCGCTCTGGCAATCATTGATATTTCATCGGGACAGCGTTTTAGGTTTAAACCATAACGGCGATCGTGGATTTTATAAAGGCGAACAGTGCTTCCAGAAAAAGTATCTTCATGTTTTTCATCAGCATGTTCTTTAGTGAATCGCATGACATTTGGATCATATAGGTGCAACATATCGTATAACCGAATTTCAACCGCAGTACTTACTTGAAGATCCGTTGGGTTTTCTTTGAAATACTCTAAATATAGTTTTAAAGCAATTCTATTTTTGTGTTCATATAAAAATCGCTCAGACACTTCCCGGGCTAAATTCGATTTTGATTTAAAATAATAGGTAATTAAAGGTTTGGTAATCCCGCAAACTGCTGCAATTTGATCCAGATAGGTGTTTTTATAACCTTGTTCATAGAAAAGCTTTGTAGCAACTTGAAGGATATTTTCTTTTTGATTTTTCATTGTCATCTCTCTTTATTATCGATTTAGCTATTGTATCGTGTTATATACGTTAGAGCAAGCTCAAAATGCGGAATTGCCAACAAAAACTTTACCGGTAAAATTTTTGTTGACAATTCGTAAAAAGAGCGATATACTGCAGTTACTTTACCGGTAAAATTTTGTCGGATAGATATATGTTTTGCGGATAAAAAAATTATTTATCAATCATTTGAACAGCAAGCTAAATGGTTTCGAACGGTTAATGTAAACGACTGAAATTGAAAATCTAACAGGGCGAATCGAGATCGGTAATAGCGGAAGTTAATAAGGCGATTTATTTTGCAGTCATTTAACGATTAAAACGAGAAGGAGAAAAAAATGATTATTATTGGTGAAAAAATTAATGGTGCAATCCCTTCAACAGCGAAGGCAATTGCGGCTAAGGATTCAGAATTTATCAAAAATTTGGCAATTAAACAAGCAGAAGCCGGAGCAGACTATATTGATGTTTGTGCTTCAGTTGATGATGATATCGAATTAGAAACAATGAAATGGTTAATCGATATCGTTCAGGATGCAACCGATGTTCCAATCGCAGTGGACAGTCCTAATGTTTATACGTGTATTGAATCAATGAAATACTGTAACAAACCAGGATTATTTAATTCCGTATCTTTAGAAGGTGATAAGGTTGATGTGGCTTTTAAAGTATTAGCGGATACAAAATGGGAATGTGTAGCATTACTTAACAGTGATAAAGGGATTCCTAAAACAGCTAAGGATCGTCTGGATGTTTTCACTGATTTAATGGCAAAATGTAAAGAATACAACATTGATCCATCCCGTATGCATATTGATCCATTGATTGAAATGCTTTGTACATCGGAAGATGGAATCGCAATGGTAACCGAAGTAATTCGCGAAATTAAAAAACAATATCCATCTATTCATGTTACTGGCGCAGTTAGCAACATTTCATTTAACCTGCCAGCCCGACGAATTGCCAATCAGGCGTTTGCTGTTTTAGCGATGAGTGCCGGAATGGATAGTTTTATTCTTGATCCGCTGAATAAAGACATGATGGGGATGCTTTTTGCCACCGAAGCCATGATGGGTGAAGATGAATATTGTATGGAATACATCGGCGCATTCCGTGAAGGTGTTTTTGTTAAATAGTTTAACCGAACTCAAAATATAAAGTACTGACTAATTTTATCGTTTTCTGACTCAGCACACAGAGAAAGAATTAAACGATTAAAATAATTAATAGCAAAAATAAGGAGATAAAAATGTCTAAAATTGAAGATGTAAAAGTATTGGTTGAAACGGGTAAATCAAAAAAAGTTGCAGCAGCTGTTCAGGAAGCTCTGGATGCTGGCGATAAAGCACAGGATATTCTGGACGCAATGATCGTTTCGATGGGGATTGTTGGTGATAAATTCTCGACGGGGGAAATTTTTGTTCCAGAAATGTTAATTGCGGCAAAAGCAATGTCAAAAGGAGTAGATGTGTTGAAACCAATTATGGCTGGTGACACATCCAATTCATTGGGGACTTGTATCATGGGTACAGTAGCAGGGGATTTACATGATATTGGTAAAAACCTGGTTATTATGATGCTTGAAAGCTCAGGATTTGATATGATTGATTTAGGCGTTGACGTTCCTGCTGAAAAATTTGTTGAAGCAGTTAAAGAAAATGACAATGTGGTATTGGTTGCTTGTTCAGGCTTGTTAACTACAACGATGCCAGCATTGAAAGAAGCAGTACAAACAATCAAAGCTGCTTGTCCAGAAATGAAAGTAATTGTTGGTGGAGCACCTGTTACGCAAGAATATGCTGATGAAATCGGTGCCGATGGTTATGCACCAGATGCCGGAAGTTCAGCAGCAAAAGCGAAAGAACTTATTGGAGCTTAATTTCGAAACAGTCTTTTATATAAAAATTACCGAATAAATAAATTTATAAGGAGCGGACATGTTAACAATAAAACAAAATTTATTAGAAACCATTAATGGCGGCAATCCAGATCGTTTTGTAAAACAATATGAGTTTATGGATTTAATCATGGAAGTGCCAACGGGCGTGGAGTTCAATTATGGTCAGACTTGGAAAGATCATTGGGGAATCACCTGGCAATGGCCAGAAGGACAACTGGGGATGTTTCCAGTACATCATGATGGCTTGGCAGTTATTAAAGATATTACCGAATGGAAAGACGTCGTCAAAAAACCAGCGATTGCTACTTCTGATGAAGCATGGGCACCGGCAATTGCTCGCGCTAATACAGTCGACCGTAATGAAAAATTTGTTAGTGCCTTTTATGCTCCTGGTATTTTTGAAATGACACATCATTTGATGGGAATGGAAAATGCGCTGATGGCATTATATGAAGAACCAGAAGCAATGCAGGAATTGATTGATTTCTTAACAGAATATGAACTGGATTTTGCAGCTGTGCTTGTTGACAAACTTCATCCCGAAGCGTTACTTCATCATGATGATTGGGGGAGTCAAATTTCTTCGTTCGTATCACCAGACATGTTTGAAGAATTCTTCCTGCCAGCTTATAAAAAAATCTATCAATTCTATAAAGACAATGGTGTGCAGCTGATTGTACATCATAGTGATTCATATGCTGCTAATTTAGTACCATTTATGATTGAAATGGGTATCGACATCTGGCAGGGTGTCATGAATACCAATGATATTCCGGAATTGCTTAAAGAATATGGCGGAAAAATTTCCTTCATGGGCGGTCTTCATAGTGGCTTGGTTGACTATCCTGGTTGGACTAAAGAAGTGGTTAAAAAACAAGTTGAAGAAACTTGTCGCGCTAATGGCTATAAATACTTTATTCCATGCCAAACATCAGGATTGCCGATTGAGAATTTTGAAGGTTGTAACGCTTATATCGATGAATGTATCGATGAAATGAGCAAAGAAGTATTTAAATAAAATTATTCAAGGAAAAACCTGTATCGCAATTAAGTGATACAGGTTTTTATATCTGATTTGGGAGCTATTGAAAAAGATAAAAATAAAACACTTGATATTTATACGACGGAACGATTGAGTTTACTGCTTGACAAAATCAGAAGAATTTAATACAATTAATGTTAGGACACGAACAATAATGGCAAAAGGAGGGAGTATGGAACATGATAAAAGGGTCGGGCTTGCGGTTCGGATTTTTTCAAATCATATTGGACGCGAAATCGAGCATCAAATAACGAACAATCTTCCGAGTGGCATTACCGGGTTGCAGGGGCGCGTCATTTGTTTTATAAAGAGTAGAACGGATGATGTTTTTCAAAAAGATATTGAAGAAGAATACGACATCAGACGTTCCACGGCGACAGGTATGTTGCAGCTGATGGAAAAAAACGGTCTTCTTATCCGGGAAGCTGTTTCCTACGATGCCAGACTGAAAAAGATTGTTTTAACTGACAAAGCCCTGAAAATTCATGATCAGATTATCGAAGAAATAGATCGGATTGAAAATCAGCTGATCAACGGTTTGACAGAGGATGAAATAAATACATTCTTTTCGATCATAAAAAAAATTACCAATAATATTAAATAGTCAATCGGAGGTACAAAGATAACGAGTGACTATTAATTTTACGGATGTTGTTAGGTTACGAACAATATCTGTAAAATTAAATTTGATCGTTGTGAAGTCCAGATTTTGTTTTGAAATGATTAAACGTATTGAGGTGTCGTAAAATTGATGTTTGATGTGTAAAGTGTGATTTAAAGGCGTTCGCCATCAGGCGATGCAAGAAGTACAGAAGTGATCCCACGCTCATTATTTTATAATGGTATTTAGCTTTAGGGATAACGTAATAAAAAAATAAATATGTTCAGGCCGATAAATTAGTGGTTTTAGACATATTATACAAGGAGTATGATAGTGAAAGATTTTGTTATTGCAATCGCCAGAGAATTTGGCTCAGGCGGAAGGATTATTGGAGAATTGCTGGCACAGGAACTCAAGGTTCCCTTTTATGATAAGGAACTTGTTGCGTTGGCTGCCGAGGAAAGTGGTTTTGCAGAGGATTTTATTCAAGAAATGGAACAGAAAAGAAGAATCGATTTTTTGAATAATATGTATATGACTAGTCAGGAATTACCGCTTTCCGAACAGGTTTTTTTAGCTCAATCGAAAGCGATTGAAGAAATAGCTAAAACCCAATCTTGTGTGATTGTGGGGAGATGTGCCGATTATGTACTACGCGACAAAAAAAATTGTATCCGTGTCTTTATCCATTCACCTTTAGAGGTAAGGATAAAACGAGTAAAAGAAGAATACCATATAGACAAACCTAATTTACATGATTATGTGAAAAAAACTGATAAAAATCGGGGCACGTATTACAATTACTTCACACAAGAGAAATGGGGCGATATAAAAAATTATCATCTTACCATCGATAGTAGTGTGGGGATTCCGATTGTTGTGGATGTCGTTAAAACACTGTTAACCGCTTTGCCAGAAGGTATGGTTAAATGAAACAACGGGACAAAAAAAGTGAAAATAAAATGGGCATTATGCCCATCAATAAGTTGCTCATAACGATGTCAGTGCCAATGATCCTTTCAATGCTGGTGCAAGCGCTTTATAACGTTGTGGATAGTATTTTTGTGGCACAGATTAATGAAAGTGCACTGACAGCAGTCTCATTGTCATTTCCGATACAGAGCTTAATGATCGCGATCGGTGCCGGTACTGGTGTGGGGATTAATGCCTTATTGTCGAAAAGTCTGGGAGAAAAGGATTTTAAAAAGGCCAATAAAACTGCTAACAACGGTGTTTTTTTGGGAATACTCAGTGGTATTATCTTTATCGTCGTTGGCCTTTTCGGGACACGATTGTTTTTTGAAACACAAATTGATATTCCTGAAATTATTGTGTACGGGCAGCAGTATTTATCGATTATCTCAATTTTTTCCTTTGGGTTATTTGGACAATTGACTTTTGAACGGTTGCTGCAATCGACCGGGAAAACTATTTATACGATGTACACACAGTCATTAGGTGCCATTATTAACATTATTTTAGATCCGATTTTAATTTTTGGATTACTGGGATTCCCCCAAATGGGGGTTGCCGGGGCGGCTGTTGCCACCGTGATAGGACAATGTACAGCGATGTTGCTGGCCATTTATTTTAATCTCACTAAAAATCATGAAATTGAGCTTTCGGTTAAAGAATTCAAGCCCGACAGAAGGATTATTAAAGCGATTTATGCGGTCGGTTTTCCCTCAATTATGATGATGGCGATCGGATCGATTATGAATTATGGACTGAACGGCATTTTGATGGGATTCACGGCGACTGCAGCCGCTGTATTTGGGGTTTATTTTAAGCTGCAAAGCTTTGTATTTATGCCTGTCATAGGCCTAAACAATGGGATGGTACCGATTATTGCCTACAACTATGGGGCTAGAAATAGAGAACGGGTGACGAAAACGATCAAATGGAGTATCTTTTATGCCGTTGCGATCATGTTGGTTGGTTTGGCCATTTTTCAGTTGATGCCGGAAAAGTTACTGCTGATGTTTAATGCATCCGACGATATGCTGGCAATCGGTATTCCGGCGCTACAGACGATTAGTTTTAGTTTCTTGTTCGCAGGATTTTGTATTGTGATGATATCTTCATTTCAGGCACTGGGAAATGGTCTATTAAGCCTGATTGTTTCAGTAGTAAGGCAGCTTGTTGTACTTTTGCCGGTGGCTTATTTACTTTCTCTGACCGGTTCTTTGGATGCTGTTTGGTGGTCTTTTCCCATTGCCGAATTTGTAGCCTTTATTTTGAGTGCTTTTTTTATGAAATATGTCCTCAATAAAGAAACCGCTAAATTTAAAAACGGATAAAAAGGGGTTTAATTTTTATTTTGTAAACTTGCTTGGTATTATTCTGATACGTTAAACGGATCAAAAAATAGCCAATCATTAAAAATGTCTAAAATTGATTGGAACGATCGCAATCGGGGATAATTTTTAGGTTCATAATGTGCACATTGATTAGAAAATCATGTTTAATCTGAAAAGAAGGGGTAAAAATTAATAATGACTCGTTATTTAATTTTTAACTTCAAGGAGCGGGAAATATGAAAAAACAGGAAATCTCAATTGTCGATGATGAACCGATCAATTTGATGATCTTAAAAAAATTATTGAGTCCCTCTTTTCTTGTTCGGGCTTATAAATCAGGGAGCGACTTGCTTCAAGCTGTTGAAAAAGGAATTAAACCAGATCTCATCCTAATGGATATTATGATGCCGGGAATGGATGGATATGAAACATTGGCAAAATTACGGAAAAATCCCGATAATCATGGGATTCCAGTTATCTATATTTCGGCATTGGATAGCCTTGTTGATGAAGAGAAGGGTTTCAGTCTGGGGGCCGTTGATTATATCACAAAGCCCTTCCGGCTGGGGATTGTATTAGCCAGAGTAAATGCCCATCTAGAGCTAAAACAGGCGAGAGATCGACTTAAAAATCAGAATGAATGGTTGGAAGTGGAAGTCAAACGACGGATGGTAGAAAATCAGTTGATCCAAGATACCACCTTGAATGTTTTTGCAGAATTGGTTGAAACCAGGGATAATGATACGGCTAATCATGTTTTGCGGACTCAGAATTATGTGCGCATTATTGCAAAACGATTACAAAAAAACAAGACCGATATAAACTGCTTGGATGATGATGACATCGAACGGATTGTTAAAGCGGCACCACTCCATGACATTGGAAAAATTGGGATTCCCGATGCCATCTTATTAAAACCGGGGAAATTGAGCACTGAAGAATATGAGATTATGAAAACGCATTGTAAAATTGGTGGTAATGCGATTCGTTTGGCGATCAATAAAACCTTAGCCGTTAATGAGACCAAAAATGAAGAAGGGGAAATCACCGCTTTGTTCTTTTTAGAAGAAGCTGAAAAAATCATGAATTATCATCATGAACGTTGGGATGGAAAAGGCTACCCCGAAGAATTAACCGGAGATGAGATTCCGATATCCGCACGGATCATGGCTTTGGCGGATGTTTTTGACGCATTGACCACAGTGCGGCCTTATAAAAAAGCTTGGAATATGGAAACCGTAGTTGCGTATATTTTAGAACAAAAAGGTCTACAGTTTGATCCGAATGTGGTGGAAGCTTTTGAAAAAGAAATTGACGCTTTCGCACGGATATTAAATCATTATAAACCAATTTATACGGATGGCAAATAATAGTAATGTAGGAAGGGTGAAGCGACCGTGAATCAAAATCATTTTGATCAGGGAAAACAGCAAAGAATGCTAGAAGCTTATTTAAAAATGATTCCAGATCTGCTTTTTTTAACAGATGATCAAGGGGTTATTTTGGAGTATCGCGCTAAAGATACATCAGATCTTTATATAACACCGGATATGTTTTTGGGAAAAATGATTAATTCGGTACTGCCGCCAAATGCCAATTTGATCTTTGTAGAGCGGATCAAAATGGCCCGAATTAGTGGTGAAATGCAGACCTTTGAATATGATTTACCATATCAAAAAGGTTGTCGTCATTTTGAGTGTCGTTTGAGTTGGCTCAAAGAGAGTAACTGTTTTGTGGCTATTGTACGCGATATTACAAAACGGAATCAGATGGAATTGGATTTGAAAAACGAACGTAAAATGCTCAAAAAACGCCTTAAAGAAAGGATCTGCAGCCAGAACGTTTTGCAGATAACCGCTGATACCAGCAGTTCAATTGAAAAAATGATTGAAAAAGTGATGTTGGTTCTTGGTGCCGGTTGGCAATATCCAGAGCTAACCCAGGTCCAGATCAAGTGGAATAAACAATTATTTCAAACTCTGAATTTTACCGAAACACCATGGAAGCAGATCGAAACGGGTCATTTAAGCGCGGGTGATTCGATTGAGATAATTGTTTCTTACATGAGGGAAGTTCCCAGTGAAGATGAAGGACCGTTTTTTAAAGAAGAACGCTATTTATTAAAAAGTATCCGTGATCGAATTGTCGATGTTATTAATCATCGTCGGATTGCGGAAGAAAATCAGGAAAGCCAGGAGTTAGTAAATACGATGTTTGCGATGACTACCGATGGGATTGCACTGGTTGATCCATTCACAGCTAAACTCATTATATTTAATGAAGCAGCGTATAAAAACCTGGGTTATAAAAAAAGTGAATTTGAGCATCGATTACTATTTGATATTTACGTTGAACCTTCCCGAGAAAAAGTGATTGCGCTCCTGCAAACGGTAGCTAACGGAAAAACAAAAGCACTTGAAACACAGTATCGTTGTAAGGATGGTAAAATCAAGGATGTTTCAGTGATTTTAAAACCAATTAGTCACAAGGGACAAATTTTAGTTTGTGCTGTCTGGACGGATATGACGGTAGTTAAGAAAAAAGAACGTGAGCAGAGAGCATTAATGAATCAATTAAGGCTTCATACACGATTAATTGGCGAAATTGGTTTAATGGAAGCAGGTATTAATGGGGAAGTTGAGCAATTTACTGAAAAAATAACGGAGCTTTTAAGTGAACAGTTACAGATAGATCGCATTTCGGTGTGGCTGTACAATGATGATCAGAGCAAGATGAGCTGTCTGGATTTATATGAAAAGCAGCAAAAATCCCATTTAAAAAATATGACGATGAATAAACAAGATTATCCCATTACCTTTGATGAGCTGATTGGCAATCGCTATTTGATTATTGACAAAAATTCCGATCAAACGCAGAAAAAAGACTTCTGGAATCGTTACATGAAACCACTGGGAGGCAAGTCTTTGTTGATCTGTAGTATTTTGTTTTATGGACAAGTAATCGGTTCACTGGGTTTTATGCATATTAATCATAATCACAAATGGAACAGTGAGGAAATTACCTTTGGCTGTCAATTGGCTGACCAAATTGGAATGGTTTTTTTAAACCGGGAGCGGATGGAAATTACCCGAACCTTGAGTCAGAATGAGGCTATTTTGAACCGTGCTCAGGAGGTTTCGAAAATCGGAAACTGGCGTTATGATATTCAAAATAACAAGCTCATCTGGTCTAAGGAGATTTATCGCATTTTTGGCAAAAAAAATAATTCTGAGCAAAATTTTGAAACGTTTATGGCGGCTGTCCATCCTGAAGATCGTCAGAAAATGAAGGATATTTGGAACGAAAATAAAAAAGAAGGTCAACCATTTTCGATTTTACATCGGATTATTGTTGGCGATGAAATTCGTTGGGTGGAAGAGCATTCAGAGTTTGAGTTTGATAATGCCGGTCGACCTTGCTTTAGTTGGGGAACGGTACAGGATCTGACCGAAAAAGTGGCGTATATGAATGAGCTTGAGATCTATCAAAAACATCTGGAGGAAATGGTTTTTTCCCGAACAGCTGAGTTAGAAACCGCAAAACTCGAAGCAGAAGCAGCCAATCAGGCGAAAAGTGCGTTTTTGTCGAATATGAGCCATGAAATTCGGACTCCGATGAATGCCATTATTGGTCTTGCGCATCTGATTAAACGAGATCCATTGACAATGCGGCAAGAAGGACAGATTAATAAATTAATTGAAGCGACGAATCACTTATTGGAAATAATTAATAATGTGCTGGATCTGTCCAAAATTGAGGCCGGCAAAATGAGAATCGATATCCATGATTTTGAACCAGCCCGAGAAATTGATCGGGTCTGCAATATTTTAGGAAATGAGGTTGCCAAAAAAAATCTTGATTTGCTTGTGGATGTCGATCATATTCCCCGCGTAGTAAAAGGTGATTCGGTTCGATTTGGTCAGATTTTGCTTAATCTGATGAGCAATGCCGTGAAGTTCACGCCTAAAGGGCGCGTTAAAATTGTTTCCAGAATTATCGAACAGCATTTAGATCAGATCCGCTTACGATTTGAAATCATTGATACGGGCATTGGCATGTCACAAGATCAGATGAAACATCTTTTTCAGGACTTTGTCCAGGCGGATGATTCAATGACCCGTTTTTATGGCGGTACAGGATTAGGGTTAGCAATTAGTGCGCGGTTAGCTGAGTTTTTGGGAGGTGAAATCGGAGTCGAAAGTGAGTTGGCGAAAGGGAGTAAATTTTGGTTTGAGTTGCCTTTTGAAATGTCAACCGTACTTCCCCAAAATAGAGTTGAGCCTAAACTAGCGAAAAAGATGCGCGTTCTCGTGATTGATGATGAATTGGAAGCTCAGGAAATATTGATTTGTCTATTATCAGATTTTGGGATTTCCTGTGATGCAGTCAGTTCAGGACGGGAAGGACTGAAAGCAATCGAAAAGGCTGATCAAACGATGAATCCTTATTCTTTAGTTTTTTTGGATTGGAAAATGCCGGATATCGATGGGATTGATACCAGTATCATGATTAAAGCCTTGGATTTAAAAAATGTCCCGACGGTTTATCTGATAACCGGTTATGGCCAGCAAATATCCTATGAAGAAGCGTGTCGTGCCGGGATTAGTCAAGTTTTGTTAAAACCGATTACGCCATCGATTCTTAATGATGCGTTAATGGAACTACTGGAATGTAATACCGATGGAGAAGAAGGATCAACACAATATGAATTTGAAAAGATGTTAAAGCAATATGATCAGGTTCGGCTATTGATTGTTGAAGACAATCGGATTAATCAGGAGATTATTCAACAAATTCTGGAACCGTTAAATTTTTATATTGAGTTAGCAGAAAATGGACAGGAAGCGATAAATAAGGTCACTCAAACTTGTTTTGATTTGATCTTGATGGATATCCAGATGCCAATTATGGATGGACTCGAAGCAACAGCAATAATTCGAAAAATGCCAGGTTGTGAAGCGGTGCCAATTTTGGCGATGACCGCCAATGCTTTCGAAGAAGATCGGCGCAAATGTATGGAAGTTGGGATGAATGATCATCTGGTTAAACCGGTGGAACCGGAAATCTTATATCAAGGTTTAATCAAATGGCTGCCGGTGAAAAAAAACAACCGCAAAAACGAAAGGTTAAATAAAGGTGAAGACGAGAAAAAAAGCAAAAGCGATCCCATCGCAATTGGGGAAGAGGAACAGAGATTGAATACGCTTCGGCACGTGGACGGTTTAAATGTGGAAGTTGGACTGAAGATTTTAGGCGGTGACAGTTTTGTTTATCTACGATTGATTAAACAATTTATTCAAAAATGTCAAGAGACCGCAATTTTTATTTTGAAACAGTGTGCAGATGACGATTATCAGGGGTTGATCAATACAATCCATTCGATTAAAGGAGTGGCCGGAAACTTAGGGGCTCAAAAAATCCAGACGTTGGCAGCAGAACTGGATTGGATTATTCGCTCAGGAACGGACAAGAATCAAATAAAAAAACAGCTTGAAGATTTTGTTGCAGCCATTAATCAATTGGTGCTGGCGTTAGAATCAGCTGAAAAAACGGCCCCAAAGGAAGCTGTCGGCAAGATTGATCGGGAAAAAGTGGAGCAGATCATGATAGCGCTGATAGCGTTACTTGAAAATAATAACACTGAGGCGGATGACGTTTTTGAAAAGCACCGCGAACTAATGCTGTTAAGCCTTGGTGAGACCGGACGTGAGCTGGAAAGACAGATCCATGAATTTGATTATAGTGACGCATTGGAAACGTTAAAATTAACGCTTGAAAAGCAAAAAAGAGTATAAAAATCAGGAGCAATTATGGACAACGTTATTAAACGAGAGAACATTGTTGATTGCCTGAATCAATTGTTGGAGCAGGATCTTTCTTAAATCTGTATGTAGGATTAAAAACCCCGAGTCGATAAGATTTCAGGTGTTAGTGTCGTAATAGTGGGGGCATGTTAGAAAGCGGTTAAATTTGTAAATACTGCTTGATTTTGATAACCTTTTATAGTACAATTCGAAACGAATGATAGAATTAGGTTTATGTCTATTTTACATATTCATAGATTAAGTTTATGGATAGTGTAAAGAATTATTTTGACCATTTCTTTACCGGCTTTATGTCTGGGGATAGAAATCGAAGGCCATACGGACAGCTAGGTCAAATGCCGATTGGCAACTTTCGTTGCCTTATTGATTGAGTTTTGACTCAAATTTTATAAGTTGGTTACTTAAAACCGTGTGCCGGAATGCACATCACACTTGTGAAACAATCAATAAGAGTAGTAAAAGTAAGTTCTTGCTATATAGACTCTAGTTTCTACGTTTGGGATCATTAACAAATGGTGCGCATAGGCATTTAATTTGAAATAACAAATCAGTAGAAATAAACTCAAGTGGATGAACAGCAAATGCTGAAAGATCACTTGAGTTTTTTGTTTTATTAAAAGGTTGTTGCACAACGATTAGACAAAAAATGGAAACGGGGTGGATTATGGATAATAAATTAAAGTTGAATGGTTTTAATAATTTAACCAAGTCGTTAAGCTTTAATATTTATGATGTATGTTATGCCAAAAGTGAACGGGAACAACGTGATTATATTGCCTATATTGATGAACAATATAATTCGGATCGGTTAACTAATATTTTAAATCATGTAACTGAAATGATCGGAGCCAGGGTACTTAATGTATCCAAACAAGATTATGATCCGCAAGGGGCCAGTGTCACCTTTTTAATAGCAGAAGAAACATTTTTGCGGGAATACCGGGAAGAAAATGTTGAGAAAAGCAATTTGCAAAGCGATACGATCGTGGCCCATTTAGATAAAAGTCATGTTACTGTGCACACCTATCCGGAATTTCATCCGGATACTTCGATTGCAACTTTTCGGGTGGATATTGATGTCGCTACCTGTGGGGAAATTACCCCTTTAAGTACCCTCGACTATTTAATTGGAAGTTTCGATTCGGATATCATCACCATGGATTATCGCGTGAGAGGATTTACCCGCGATGTCAGCGGTAAAAAACTATTTATGGATCATAAGATTTGTTCAATTCAGGATTATATTGATGACAATACCCTGAGAGAATATGATGCCATTGATATGAATGTATACCAATCCAATCTGTTTCATACAAAAATGATGCTTAAGGAAATTTGTCTCCAGAATTATTTATTTAATACCGATGCGTATGAGCTGCCGCCGCGAACACGACTGCAGATCACCGAAAACATTCGGCGTGAAATGATCGAAATTTTCAGCGGCAGTAACGTGTATTAAAAACTTATGGGGTGGCGAGGAATACCGTATTGAGCAATTGTTAATTAGTTGTTTGCCGCAAATTGTATCAGCTAACGCGGGGTTCGATTTGATGCAAACAACACGATGTAACAATTGTCGATGCGACTGATTTTTTGTTCATCTGCTTAAAGTATAATAACACTTTCAAAAATCATGTTAGTTTAGATGATCTGATTTATATTTGGGAAGGAAAAAAATGTGCCAAAACTAAAAAATCAAGAACGGATGCCTATCATGGAGGCACTCAATGAGTTTAAGCGAAACCGTCTGGTTCCCTTTGATGTGCCCGGCCATAAACGGGGCAAGGGGAACTCAGAATTAACAGAATTTTTAGGCGAACGCTGTATGTCACTCGACGTCAATTCGATGAAACCGCTAGATAATCTTTGTCACCCGGTTTCGGTAATCAAAGAAGCAGAGGTTTTGGCGGCGGAGGCTTTTGGTGCCAAGCAGGTGTTTTTTATGGTCAACGGGACCACCTCGGCAGTTCAGACAATGGTATTGTCAGCCTGTAAAAAAGGAGAAAAAATTATTTTGCCCAGAAATGTTCATCGCAGTGTTATCAATGCGATGATTCTGGGGGGCGCGATTCCGGTTTATGTGAATCCCGAAACCAATAATGAAATTGGCATCTCATTAGGAATGACCCTCGCGGCAGTGACCCAGGCGATTCGGGAGAATCCTGATGCCAAAGCGATTCTGGTTAATAATCCCACCTATTACGGGGTTTGTTCGAACTTAAAGGCAATTACCGAAATGGCTCACGAACATGGCATGCTGGTGCTGGTTGATGAAGCGCATGGGACACACTTCTATTTTGGTGAAAATATGCCTATCAGTGGGATGGCGGCTGGGGCGGATCTGGCTTCGGTAAGTATGCATAAATCGGGAGGTTCATTAACCCAGAGTTCCTTTTTGTTAGTCGGAGAAAGTGAACGAATAAATCCTGGCTATGTCCGCCAAATTATTAATTTGACTCAGACTACCAGCGGCTCTTATCTGTTGCTGTCCAGCTTGGATATTTCGCGTAAAAATCTGGCGGTGAATGGGAAGGCTATCTTTAAAAAAGTAACCGAAATGGCCCAATATGCCAGAGACGAAATTAACCAGATTGGTGATTATTACGCCTATTCCAGAGAGTTGATTAATGGTGATACGATTTATGATTTTGATGTCACCAAACTTTCGGTTAATACTTTAAATGTCGGCTTGGCTGGGATTGAGGTTTATAGTATCTTACGGGATGAATACGATATTCAGGTCGAATTTGGTGATGTCGGCAATATTTTAGCCTATATTTCGGTCGGTGACAGTCAGCGAAATTTAGAACGGCTGGTTAGTGCTTTAGCTGAAATCCGGCGGATCTACAAAAAAAGCAAAACTGGGATGCTGCAATATGAATACATAAATCCCGAGGTTGCAGTAGCCCCGCAGGAAGCTTTTTATGCCGAAAAAGAAGCGTTATTACTGGAAAAAAGCGGTGGTCGAATCTGTAGTGAATTTGTCATGGCGTATCCTCCGGGGATTCCAATTTTGGCACCGGGGGAAAAAATAACGCAAGAAATTTTGGATTCGATTGAATATGTTAAAGATAAGGGCTGCTTTTTGACCGGACCCGAAGACATGGAAATCAAATATCTCAAGGTGCTGAAGGAGGATTAAGATGGAATTATGGTTTACCGAAAAACATACCCCCAGCGTCAAGTTTTCCATTCAGGTGGATCGCCAGCTTTATTGCGGACAAAGCGAGTTTCAGCGGATCGATGTTTTTGATTCAAAAGAGTTTGGCCGTTTTTTAACATTGGACGGATTTATGATGCTGACTGAAAAAGATGAATTTATTTATCATGAAATGATGGTACATATTCCGATGGCAGTTCATCCGGTCCCTAAAAAAGTGTTGATTATCGGCGGCGGTGACGGCGGCGCAATCCGGGAACTGGTACGTTATCCGCTGGTGGAACACATTGATCTGGTCGAAATTGATGAGCTGGTGGTGGCGGTGTGCAAAAAGCATTTACCGCAAACCGCCTGCTGCTTTAGCGATGAGCGGGTGACGGTTCATTACCAGGACGGGCTGAAATTTATCCGTCGCTGCGAAAATGAATATGATCTGATTATTGTCGATTCAACAGATCCTTTTGGACCGGGAGAAGGTCTGTTTACCAAAGAATTTTATGGTAATTGTTATAAGGCCCTTAAGGAAGACGGGATTATGGTTAATCAACATGAAAGTGCTTTTTATCGCGATGATGCCGAGGCCATGCAACGGGCCCATAAACGCATTGTTGAGTCGTTTCCGATTAGTCGGGTTTATCAGGCTCATATTCCAACTTATCCGTCGGGACATTGGTTATTTGGTTTTGCATCGAAAAAATACCACCCTATCGAGGATTTGAAAGCCGTGAAATGGAATGCGCTGGGGTTCAAAACCCGTTATTATAACACCCAATTGCATGTGGGCGCCTTTGCCTTGCCAAATTATGTGGAGGAATTACTAAAAGATGTTGAATAAAAATATCGATACTTTTTTAGGCTGTGATAATAGCTATTCGGAAGCGCAAGTGGTTGTTTTTGGAGCGCCGTTTGACTCAACCACATCGTTTCGGCCGGGAACCCGATTTGCCAGCCGGACGATGCGGGGCGAATCGTATGGATTGGAAACTTATAGCCCTTATCAGGATAAAGATCTTGAAGATTTTGCCGTTTTTGACGGTGGTGATTTGGAGCTTTGTTTTGGGGATACCGAGAAAGCTCTGGCGACGATTGAAACCTATACCACCGCTATTTTAAGCGATAACAAACTGCCGGTGATGATTGGGGGCGAACATCTGGTGACGTTGGGTGCGGTGCGGGCAGCGGCCCGAAAATATCCGGATTTACAGGTGGTTCACTTTGATGCGCATGCCGATTTACGAGATGATTATCTGGGTACGACTCTTTCTCATGCAACCGTGTTACATCGAGTTTGGGATATTATTGGCGATAACCGAATCTATCAGTTTGGAATCAGGTCTGGCGAGCGCAGTGAGTTTGTTTGGGGGAAAAATCATGTTACCACTCAGAAATTCAATTTTGATGGGTTAGCGGCAGTAGTTGACAAACTTCAAGCTAAGCCGATTTATTTCACCCTCGATCTGGATGTGTTGGACCCTTCGGTATTTCCCGGCACCGGTACTCCGGAACCCGGCGGCGTCAATTTTATCGAACTACTGGAGGCGATGTTGCAAGTTACTAAGCTGAATATTGTCGGCTGTGATATCAACGAGTTATCACCAGTGTATGATCAGAGCGGAGCATCGACCGCGGTAGCTTGCAAGGTTTTAAGAGAATTATTATTGGCGATTGTTTAAAAGTGATCAAATAATTAAATTGAATAAAATAATAAAAAGTATATTAAGGAGGAACAAATTATGGGAAAAGCATTAATTATCGGTTGCGGTGGCGTGGCCAGTGTGGCCATCCATAAATGTTGTCAGAATAGTGATGTATTTACGGAAATTTGTATCGCCAGTCGGACTAAAAGTAAATGTGAGGCATTAAAAGCGAAACTGGATGGTGGTGCTACCAAAATTACTACGGCGCAGGTGGATGCCGATAATGTTGATGAACTGATTACGTTAATAGAAACAGTCAAGCCGGATGTGGTGCTGAATCTGGCCTTGCCATATCAGGATTTGACAATTATGGATGCTTGTCTGGCGACGAAAACCAATTATGTCGATACGGCCAATTACGAGCCGATCGATACCGCCAAATTTGAATACAAATGGCAATGGGATTATCGCGAGCGGTTTGAGAAGGCTGGAATTACGGCACTTTTGGGAAGTGGTTTTGATCCCGGGGTGACTGGCGTTTTTTCGGCTTATGCGATGAAACATCAATTTGATGAAATTAATTATATTGATATTCTTGATGCCAATGCCGGCGATCATGGTTATCCTTTTGCAACCAATTTTAATCCTGAAATTAATATCCGGGAAGTCAGCGCGAATGGGAGTTATTGGGAAGAGGGCGAATGGATTGAAACGAAACCAATGGAAATCAAACGGGTCTATAATTTCCCCGAAATTGGGGAAAAGGATATGTATCTGCTTCATCATGAAGAGCTGGAGTCATTAGGTCAAAATATTAAAGGGATTAAACGGATTCGTTTTTTTATGACCTTTGGCGAGAGTTATCTAACTCACCTGAAATGCCTGGAAAATGTTGGCATGACTTCAATCGAACCGATTGAATATGACGGCAAGATGATCGTCCCGCTGCAATTTTTAGCGGCTGTTTTGCCAGATCCATCAACATTAGGCCCTCGCACCAAAGGAAAAACCAATATTGGTTGTATTTTCCGGGGGAAAAAAGACGGACAGGATAAAACTTATTATCTCTACAATGTTTGTGATCATCAAAAATGTTATCAGGAAGTCGGCTCGCAAGCTATTTCTTATACCACCGGAGTTCCGGCGATGATCGGAGCGATGATGGTAATGACGGGAGAATGGCAAAAACCGGGGGTTTACAATATTGAAGAGTTCGATCCGGACCCTTTTATGGAAGCTTTAAACAAATGGGGATTGCCGTGGCAGGAAAGTTTTGATCCCGAGCTGGTCGACTAAAGATGGAACTAAAAGATGCGTTCAACGAACTTCCAACGCCCTGTTATATAGTTGACGAAACCCGTCTTATTAACAACTTGGAAATCCTCGATGAAGTTCAAAACGAGACGGGTTGTAAGATCTTATTGGCGCAGAAAGCTTTTTCGATGTTTTCGCTTTACCCCTTGATTGGAAAATATCTGGCCGGGACGACCGCCAGTGGTTTATTCGAAGCGCGATTAGGTTATGAGAAAATGAAAAAGGAAAACCATGTGTTTTCGACCGCTTACCGGGAAGATGAGTTTGATGAGATTGTGAAATTTTGTGATCACATTGTATTTAATTCTTTCAATCAATGGCTGAAATATAAAAATCAGGCGCTGGCCGCGGGACGGGAATGCGGCATTCGGATTAATCCTGAATATTCGACGCAGGATCATGCTATTTATGATCCTTGCGCACCGGGATCACGGATGGGGGTAACGCTGCAGCAATTTCGGCCCGAATTGTTAAAAGAAATAAAGGGGCTTCATTTTCATACTCTTTGTGAACAGGATGCGGATGCTCTGGAGTCCACTCTGGCAGCTGTGGTAGATAAGTTCGGACATTATTTAAAGCAAATGGAATGGTTGAATTTTGGCGGCGGACATCACATTACCGGGAAGATTACGATATTGATAAGCTGATTTCCTGTATCAATCGAATACAGGAAAGTTATCAACTCAAAGTTTATCTGGAACCCGGTGAAGCGGTGGCTTTGAACGCCGGATTTTTAGTGGCAAGGGTCTTGGATGTCGTTGAGAATGGCATAAAAAATGTTATCCTTGATACATCAGCCGCTTGTCATATGCCGGATGTTTTGGAGATGCCTTATCGTCCCGAAATAATCGGTTCGGGATTGCCTTTAGAAAAACCGTTTACCTATCGTCTTGGCGGACCAACTTGTTTGGCTGGCGATATTATTGGTGATTATGCGTTTTCCCAACCATTAAAGATTGGTGATCGCGTGGTGTTTCGGGATATGGGCTATTTATTCGATGGTGAAAAATAACACTTTTAACGGGATGAAACCTCCCTGCCATTGCCATCTTTACCAAAGATAAGAAAATCCGAATCATAAAAAAGTTTAGCTATGAAGATTTTAAAAACCGCTTATCCTAATGGATAACTGGTGAGGTTGCCAATAAACCGACCCGTACCGACCAATTGTTAATCTGTGGTATGCACACAATTCGTACAGTTGCAATCGAAGCTATGGCGAAAGATAGTCTTTTTCGGGGCAACTGTTCGTCTTGAGGCACACAACATGATCGAACAATTGTCGGTACGAAGTTATCTTTGTTGACCGTCTAACCGCTTATCATAATGGATAACCGGTTTTTTTTCAAAAATTTTCCTGAGCGCTTAAACCGCGGTTATGATATAATAGCCAAAATCGAAAGGTTGGTAAGAATTAAAATCATTAATAAAAGGAGCAAACCATGGCACATAAATTTAACCCGATTAATATAAAAAAACTCGATAATGAATGGCGGCGAGAAAATTTGCCGCCGTTTGAAACATTGCAAAAACTGGGCGTGGAAGCCACTGACGTTTTTGCCGATATTGGCTGTGGAATTGGTTATTTTACTATTCCGGCGGCAACAATGACAAAAAATAATGTTTATGCGCTGGACACTTCAGCAGCAATGCTGGAAGAACTAAAAATACGGGCAAACGAAGCTGATCTGGAAAATGTTGTGTTGACTCAAACCGCTGAATATGACTTAAGACTCCCTGATGAATCAATAACTTTTGCACTGCTGGTTAATGTGATTCATGAAATTGACAACAAGGAAAAATTTTTAACCGAAATTAACCGCATCTTAAAAACGGGGGGAAAACTGGCAGTGATTGATTGGGAAAAAGCTGAACTGGAAATGGGGCCGCCGATTAGTCACCGGATTGGTAAAGATACGTTAGCAGAGATGTTAAAAGAAATTAAGTTTGATTGTCAAAAAATAATGAGTTTTACGGAAAATTTCTATGGCTTGGTATTTATAAAAAATTAGGATCGAACAGAAGAGGGAACGGGAATGGAAAAAGAAAGGTTAAAGATTATTGACAAGGATCAGTTTGCTAAACTTGTCGGTTTAGAACTCATTAAGGCGGAGATCGGTTATGCTGAAGTAAAAATGAAGATTGAAGATAAACATCTCAATGGGATTGGGATTGTTCAGGGCGGAGCCTTGTTTACTTTGGCAGATTATGCCTTTGCGGCGGCTTCAAACGCTGGTGGAAAAATAACGGTCGGGATCAATGCAAACATTACCTATTCAAAACCGGCGAAAGGTAAGTATCTTTTGGCTAAAGCCTCTGAGACATCAGCAAGTCGAAGTTTATGCAATTATACAGTGGATATTTATGATACCGATAATGATACCCTGGTTGCGAAATTTACGGCGACTGGTTTTATCAAGAATTAAAATAAAACCCCTATCGTTAAGCTTTAATCGTAACGACAGGGGTTTTATTTAGGTAAATTGCCGAATTCAGAAATAACATTATGAACAGGTGGCACCAGAGACACGGCAGGATTTATGCAGTGAGCAAAAATCGCAGGGATTTAAATCATTGGTTTGATTTTGATTTAAGACGCCCATTATTCCAGATACCGATTTGATCGGGCTCATCTTCATACTTGGGGCGAGCTGCATCCCAATTTCTTCAGGGGCTAAGAGGTTGAAGAGACAACGTTGATTTTTTAATTCGAATTGATGTTGTCCGGGGCTCCATACATGGGTACGTTTTAAGGTTAATTCGGCTAATTCTTGGGCGATATAATCTTTCAACCATCGTTCAGCATTTTCAATAAAGGCAGTTCCCCAGATATCCAAAAAGTAGTTTTCCAGGGAAGCGGTTAAGACATGAGACTTATCGTCGAAATTTCGGATGGTTACAACAAAACATAAAACCTGTTTTGAATCTTTTAAGATTCGCCCCGGCATTTCCCCCAAGAAAGATTCGCCATTACACAAAAGAACATGATCTTCATGGATTTCCGAAATCTCAAAACTCTGAAGGAGCGCCAGGATTTCCAAGTCTTTTATCAAAAAATCATAGGCATTATTAACGGCCATTCCATATTTTTTAGGCACTTCCGGATAATCGATATTAGTATGCTTTTTAAAGTAGTCATTCACTTGGGTTAGATTGGCAGCGGGAACATTAAGAATGTGTTTTTTAGTTAACATTGTTTTATCCTTTCGCGTTATTAAATAGAATCGAGAATAAACATATTCAGCGATTTTATCGTTTTTATTTCATCAGTGGTTAAGGTTAAACGATCAGCGGTGATTTCTTCATTTTCCAGTGGATTGGAAGACATCAAAAATTTTAAAGAAAAAGGGGCAATCGGTCGATAAGAGATACCAAACATCAGACCCCACGTGCTGGATTGGTAATATAATGAATTCAAAATGCAAAAGGACATTTTTTCCATCGGATTCGCCTGATTGACTAGGTGGACATAGGTAACAAGATCGTATGATTCGACTGAGCCAAGGTAATAAAATGAACATTTTTCGAAATTTTCAAAAGAAGGAATGTCCATATAAAAGCTGCAGCAGAAATCGTTGCTGTTGGTACTGGGATTAATCGTTAGATAAGACTTAACGATCCGTCGTTTTCGGCCATCGTAAAAGTAGATGTGCATGTGCCGTTGGCCGTTAAAAGGGCTGTTTAAATTGGTGGAAAGAGATTTTTTTTCAACTTGAAAATCAATAAGTTGATGAATTTCAACATTTAAAGTTTGTGCAATTTCGTATAAAGTTTGTAAATCGATGGAGATTTGTCCGTTTTCGTATTTGGATACGGTTGATTTACTTTTACTGATTAATTCTGAAAATTGGGCAATTGATAAATGCATCTGTTTTCGATAAAATTTTATTTTTTTTCCGACGTAGATTGAAATTGATTCCATAACTTTCCTCGCTTTATAAAGAACAAGTTTTTAATCCAGTTTAAAATCAGGAGAAATTAAAATGATTCTAGCCAAAGTATCGATACTTAATCAATAATTTCAAGATGATTATGGAATATTGTATAC
This sequence comes from uncultured Acetobacterium sp., assembly GCA_965140355.1. Taxonomy (GTDB): domain Bacteria; phylum Bacillota; class Clostridia; order Eubacteriales; family Eubacteriaceae; genus Acetobacterium. The sequence continues at coordinate 1,727,812 of OZ223194.1, forward strand.
AGAATACAGGTTTCTGTCAATGGTTTAATCATCGCTTTTATGTTTATTTAAAATAGAATTGCGAGAAATAGTGATATCGTATAGAAATACTAGGAATAGATCATAAAGAAGAGACCGTTATAAATATTTCCTTAAAATACAATTATAGTTTGATTAATGTTGATATTTATTGAAAAAATAAATATTTACTAAAAACAAAGAAAAAAAATTCTTTTCAATAAACTAATTGGCATTGACGATTCTCATGACGAAACAGATGTTGATTGACAGATGCTAAGTTTTAAGATAATATTTTGAAAAGTGAATAAATTAAACACGAATAAAATAAATATTGAAATTTGACAAGGAAGTCACTCTAATTCTATGAATTAAGTGGCTTATTTTTGTTTAAGAACAATTTTAATATTATAATGAGATGGAGGTTTCATTTTTTATTATGTGTTTTTAAAAGCGCTTTCACTCATTCTTCGAAGTAATAAAACAAGATTTAATTCTTGAAAAATCAGTCAGACGGATTTTAAAAATTAAAGAATCGGTAGAAAAATGTTGGTTTGGATTTTTTTATCGATGTGTTGAATAAAATTTCTGGAGCAGTTAAAAAAATTAAATGAATTTAGACAATGAGGTCTATCTATTAAATTAATAATTAATAGATAGACTTTTTTCTTTGATGTAGCAAAAATAAAAAGCATTGCGTAAAATTAATATACGTCATTGAAATAATTTTAGTTTTATTAAAAGCAATAATTGCGGGCTGCTGAATAATTCGTAAACTCGCAATATTACTGAATTTAAAGGGAAGTCGTGGTATAATAGGCAAAAAAGAAAGGCCCGAAACCACTTAAAAACTTTAATTAAGAAGTGAATTAAATAGATAAATTCAGTGATAATCAAATCTGTTTCAGAAATTTCAAACAACCCATTGACATAAAAATAAACGCCGCCAATCGATACTTTTAATGAAGTCAGAGAAAAGGCTGAAGCGATAATAACAGAAATGTATGAATCGTTCGATGGTAGAAAAGTGCACACTTATGCCGGATAGATACATAAGGATCGTTTAAATCTTGTCTTGTCAGGTTATCTCAACGTATCTGCGGCTCATTGTCAGCGGGAAAAAAGTCCCATAGGTATTTTAATGAAAAATATTAACAGAGGAGAAAAAGATGTCAAAAATTACTGAATTAGCCGTTATTGTTGAAGAGGGCAGAATCGACGATGTGATTGCCGCCGTTGATGCTGCTGTGGAAGAAGGAAATGCCCCGATGGATATTTTAAATGCCGGATTGATCGCTCCGATCAATATCCTTGGTGAAAAATTCAGATTGGGTGAAGTGTATGTACCGGAATTATTGATTTCATCTAAAGCCATGAAAATGGGAGTTGATCAAATCAAACCATTATTGGCAACCGGAGATGTCACCACTTTGGGAAAAGCAATTTTTTGTACCGTTGAAGGCGATATGCATGATATTGGTAAAAATTTGGTGGTGTTATTATTGGAAAGTGCTGGTTTTGAAGTTATCGATCTGGGTATGGATGTCGAACCGGATGATATTGTTGAAGCTGTTCAGGAAAATGACGATGCTCAAATTGTCGGGATGTCAGCGATGTTAACAACAACAATGTATGCGATGAAAGAAACAATTGAAGCATTGGAAGAGGCTGGTCTGCGTGATCGTGTCAAAGTTTTAATTGGCGGCGCACCGGTTAATCAGATGTTTGCTGAGCAAATTGGGGCCGACGGCTACACCACCAATGCCCCATCGGTTGTGGAATTATGTAAAAAATTGATTGTTGCGTAATTGCAATAGTCGGAAAATGGAAGGGTAAATGATGAAAGAATTTAACACACGATTTATGGGAGCTAAAGGTGTTTCTTTTCTCACACGGGAAGAAATGGGAAAAATCCACAGCTGTACGCTGGAACTGCTACAAGAAGTAGGGGTGGAAGTTCAGCATAAAGGGGCCCTCGAATTGTTAAAAAAAGCCGGTTGTATTGTTAATAAAAAACGGGTGTCGATGCCTCCGGGATTAGTGGAATGGGCAATCAAACAAGCACCGTCACGGATTTTGTTGTATGATCGCAACGGTGAGTTTGCGATGGATGTCAGCGAAAAAAACTCTTATTATGGTGTTGGCTCAGCTTGTCCAAATATTGTTGATAGTTTCACAGGTGAGATCAGACTTTGTAATGAGGAAGACAATAAAAACTGTGTAAAGGTTGCCGACGCCATGCCATATATCGATTATATGATGTCAATGGCTCAAGTATATGGACATCCTCGAAGTTCCTTTGATCATGAATATGCAGCGATGATTCGTTATAGTTCAAAACCACAGGTGGTGATAACCGCAGATTTGGAATCAACTAAAAATGTGGTTGAAATGGCCTCGGCTGTTAGAGGTGGAATCGAAGAGTTGGTGAAGAAGCCATTATTTATTCTTTATTGTGAACCAACTTCACCACTGGTTTGTACAAAAGATTCGGTCGAAAAAGTGATGTATATGGCGGAAAATAATCTGCCGGTACTTTACGCACCCATTCCGATGAACGGAGCGACCGGCCCGATTACCTGTGCCGGATCACTGATTCAGGCGAATGCGGAATGTCTGGCGGGACTCGTTATTGCTCAAGTTACCAGACCCGGGGCACCATTCCTGTATGGTGCAATCATTACCAATATGGATATGAAGAGTTTACAGCCAACCTATGCATCACCGGAAACGATGATGGAATCTTTGGCAATGTCAGAAATGGGCTGTGATTTTTATCATTTGCCAACTTGGGGAACGGCTGGTTGTACCAGTTCGAAATTGCCGGATGAACAGGCTGTTTTAGAGGGAACCCAATATATTACTTTAGCTGGCTTATCGGGGGCCAATATCATCCACGATGTTGGTTATACAGCCTTTGGTTTGGCTTTTTCACTGGATTTAGTGGTCATGATGAATGATGTTATTGGTCGCGTGAGACGATTGTTTGATGGTATTAATATGACCAAGGAATACTTATGTATGGATGATTTGAAAGAGGTCGGACCTAAAGGTCATTATCTAGGCCAATTATCGACGCGAAAATTCAATAGTGAAATGTGGGAATCGGAAATCGAAGACCGTAATGAATATGATCGATGGCAGGATTTAGGTTCCAAAACCATGGGTCAACGAGCCAATGAAATGGTTAAAGACATTATCGAAAATGGGAAACTCAATACCTTACCAAAAGAAATAGACGATAAAATTGTGGCTATTCTGGATGCTGCGGATGCCAAAGAAAAAGAATTAGAAAAAAAATAGACAAAATTATAGGCCAAAAATAATTACAATGGCGTAATTATTTTTGGCTGTGCAGAAAAGGAAGTGAATCAAGTGGCAATTGAAGGAATAAAATCCTATTATTCTGCCAATAAGGCAAGATATACAACAATAACAGAAGCGGAATGCGAAACCATTATTGAAGCAACGTTGGAAATTATGGAAACCGCAGAACAGATTATTGGCGAAAAAAGAACTTTGGAAATTTTGAAAAAAGCAGGTTGTCCGGTAAATGGCAAGAAAGTTACCATCCCCCGAGAGTTGGTAATAAAAGCGATTCAAACAGCACCCAGTTCGTTTACTTTATATAATCGTAATGGCGATCCGGCAATGGAAATTGGCGGGACCAACAGTTATTTTGGATTGGGTCCAACCAATCCATATTTTTGTGATTTTAAAACAGAAGAACGACGAACTTCAGTATCGGAAGATACTAAAAATTCGATGATCATCGCTGATGCCTTGCCAAATATCGATTTTGTGATGTCTTTATCCGGCTCAAATGACGGACCGGCCAATAATGCTGAAGTTATGGAAATGAAAATGATGCTTCAGAATACAACAAAGCCAATTATTGGTTGGGGAAACTCACCCGAGGGTATTGCTGAAATCATCGAAATGTGCGGTGTCGTAGCTGGTAGTGTAGAAGCGTTTAAAGAAAAACCGTTTGTTGGAATTTACGTTGGCGATCCGGTCACTCCGTTAACGCACCCTAAAGATTCGTTGGAAAAACTTTTATATTGCTGCGAAAATAATATTCCGGCAATCTATCTCTCGGATTCTCAATTGGGAACCTTAACCCCCGTTACATTAGCTGGTTCAGTGGTAGTGGGATTGGCCGAAGTAATGACCGGTCTGGTGATCAGTCAGCTTGTTAATGAAGGGTGTGTTTATGTCGGCGGGGTTATTAATCTCAGTGTTGATATGAAGCCCGTTAATGTTTGTTACGGCAGTCCGGAGTTTTGTTTGGGCAATGGCGCCTGCTACGATGTTCTCCATTATCTGAATCTTCCGATTTGGGGTACTGCCAATATTACTGATTCTAAATTTGTTGACGAACAGGCCGCTATTGAAGGGTCGATGACCAGTTTGACGTCTTGCCTTAATGGGGCACATATGATTCATGATGCTGGTTTTATTGAAGGGGCGATGTCTGCGGCTCTTGAGCAAATCGTTATGAGTAATGAAATCATCAGTTATGCCAGACGGGTGCGAGAAGGAATGGTTATTAATAAAGATACATTAGCACTTGATTTAATCCGGGAAGTGGGTGCCGGCGGCACGTATATTACGGAGTTGCATACGCTTAAAAATTTCAAAAAAGTATGGGAATCGACCTTATTTGATCATAGCATCTACGATCCGGCCATTACGCCGACCCGCATGTATGAACGCATCAAAAATAAAGTAGCTAACATTTTAGACGCGCATGAACCGCAACCACTGGCGCCGGAGATTATCGAAAAAATAGAGTCGATCTATGAAGCCTCGGTTGAGCGCGTAAATAATGCAAAAAAAACAAAAAACAAAAAATAGTGAGTAAATCACTTTTTTAGATAACACACAGTATCTTAGAATCTACTTATTAAGGAGGGTAACATGAATTCACAAGAAACAGTCACAAAAAAATGGAATCCGGTATTGATTATTTCACTGATCATTACTTTGTCCATTGTTGCCTGGGGTGTTCTTGCTCCGGAGAATTTTGAAGAAGTTGGGGGTTTTGCTTTTGGTTTACTGACCGGTTCATTCGGCTGGTTTTATACTGCTTCCGTAGGCGCATTTTTGCTTTTTAGCTTATGGATTGGATTTTCAAAATACGGCAATATTAAATTAGGGGCCGATGATTCCAAACCGGAATATAGCACAACTTCGTGGTTTGCGATGTTGTTTTCAGCCGGGATGGGAATCGGACTGATATTCTGGGGGGTAGCCGAACCGCTAAACCATTATCTTAATCCCTTGTATGTGGAACCCGGAACCCCGGCAGCGGCAGAGTTTGCAATTGAAAAATCGTTTTTACACTGGGCACTGCACCCCTGGGCATGTTTTGCTGTCATGGCATTGGCATTAGCTTTTATGCAGTTTAGAAAAAACAAAAAAGGATTGATCAGTAGTATTTTTATTCCTTTGGTTGGGGAAAAAATTGTAGATGGCTGGTTTGGAAAAACCATCGATATTCTCGCCGTTTTTGCAACCATTGCCGGCGTTGCCACTTCGCTTGGTTTGGGAACGATGCAGATTAATAGTGGACTGAATTTTTTATTTGGGGTGCCGGAATCGAAAACCATTCAGATTATTATTATTGCGGTGGTAACCTGCTTATTTATCTTATCAGCGGTTTCCGGGATTGGACGGGGAATTAAAATTCTTTCGAACACTAATATGGTTCTGGCGGCAGCTATTGTAATTATTGCTTTTTTGGTAGGACCAAAAGTTACCACGCTTAGCTTCCTGACCGAAGGGATTGGCAATTACTTCCAATCAATTGTGGGCGAAACCTTTGCTATTGGCGCTTTTGGTGATTCGGAATGGTATGGCGGCTGGACAATCTTTTATTGGGCGTGGTGGATTGCCTGGGCTCCATTCGTTGGTTCTTTTATTGCTAGAATTTCTAAAGGAAGAACGATCAGAGAATTTGTGGCCGGCGTTTTACTGGTACCATCGATTTTGACGTTTATCTGGTTTTCGGTTTTTGGAAGCATGGGGATTAGTTTAGGACCTGATATCGCCGCTGAAGCAATCAAATCAACATCGACCGCTTGTTTTGTGGTATTCAGTCATTATCCACTGGGCATTTTGTTGTCCATCGTAACACTTACTTTGGTATGTACCTTTTTTATTACTTCAGCAGATTCAGCAACCTTTGTATTAGGCGTTTTTAGCTCAAATGGAAATTTAGATCCTTCAAATAAAATAAAGGTAGTCTGGGGTATTTTAGAATCGGCACTGGCGCTGGTGCTATTAGTTGGAACAGAAAGTGGATTATCGATGCTGCAGAGTGTTTCAATTGTGGCAGCATTTCCTTTTGGCTTTGTCATGATAGGAGCGATGTTTGCGATGGTAAAACTGGTCAGAACTGATCCGGGATATGAGGAAGTAACTGAGAAAACGGGAATGCCAGATTTTAAAGACCCGGTATTTCCAGATATTGACAATGAGTTGTCAAAACTAGAAACAAAGCCTGCTTTGACAGAAGAATAAAGTCTTAAATTGAGTATGGTTTTGATGTGCAAAAGTCCAGGTATCCTGGACTTTTGTGGCGTTCTAAAATCCGGTGACATGCCAGCTAAAAGTTTCGTTTAAATATCGTTACCGTTTAAAATTTCGTTATTTAACCCGATAGAAACGATAAAGTAAAGACTAGATCTAATAAATGAATACTAAAAGGAAACTTGGGTGCCGATATATTTCGTGACGCGAAAAAAAATTGATTTGACGATTAGATTGAAAACTTGTAAAATAATACCAACTTAATAAGTAGTTCCAAATAATTGGAAAAGACGAAGAAGTCTGAATTTCAACGCAAACGTTGGTTCAACTTCTTTTTTTTATTGATTAAAAACTAAAAAATTAAATGATGTTCAAAGGAGAAAAGAGATGTCAAAAATTACTGAATTAGCCGCTATCGTTGAAGAGGGCAGAATTGACGACGTAATTGCCGCCGTTGATGCTGCTGTGGAAGAAGGAAATACCCCAATGGATATTTTAAATGCCGGGTTGATCGCCCCGATCAATATCCTTGGAGAAAAGTTCAGATTAGGCGAAGTGTATGTACCGGAATTATTGATTTCATCCAAGGCCATGAAAATGGGTGTTGATCAAATTAAACCATTATTGGCAACCGGAGATGTCACCACTTTGGGAAAAGCAATCTTTTGTACCGTTGAAGGCGACATGCATGATATTGGTAAAAATCTCGTCGTATTGTTACTCGAAAGTGCCGGTTTTGAAGTTATTGACCTGGGCATGGATGTTGAACCGGATGATATTGTTGAAGCTGTTCAGGAAAATGACGATGCTCAAATTGTCGGGATGTCAGCGATGTTAACAACGACAATGTATGCGATGAAAGAAACGATCGAAGCATTGGAAGAGGCCGGTCTGCGTGATCGTGTCAAAGTTTTAATTGGCGGCGCACCGGTTAATCAGATGTTTGCTGAGCAAATTGGCGCTGACGGCTACACCACCAATGCCCCATCGGCGGTGGAATTATGTAAAAAATTAGTTGTTGCATAATTGCGATAACGGGAAAAGGGAAGGATAATAGAAATGGATCGTTCAAATTATAATAATGTCTTAAAATGCGGGTCACCGCTACGCTTTTTAAATGAAGAGGAAATGAAAGAAATACATACCTCGACACTTGAAATATTACAAGAAGTTGGCAGTGTCATTCAGCATGAAGGTGCTCGTGAAATGCTTAAAAAAGCCGGTTGTACAGTTAAAGGGAAAACCGTATTCTTCCCTCATGGCCTAATAGAATGGGCGATTAAACAAGCACCTTCACACATTCACGTTTATGACCGTGATGGGGATATAGCGATGGATCTGGGTGGTCGAAAAGCTTATTTTGGGACCGGTTCGGATTGCCCGACGCTGTTAGATGTTTATACCGGCGAACATCGTAATTTTACTTCAAAAGACATGGAAGATGGCGCTAAAATTATTGATGCACTGCCCCAAATGGATTTTTTAATGTGTTGTGGTCTGATGTATGATTATCCAATTACTTCTTACGAACATGAATATGCTGTTATGGTTCGTAATTCAACCAAACCGCAGGTGGTTACCGCAGCAGATCGGGAATCAATCAGCAATATTACCAAAATGGCTGTAGCGATTCGCGGAAGTATCGAAGAACTAGCGAGAAAACCACTGTTCCTGATGTACAATGAACCAAACTCCCCGTTGATTCATACTTTCGAGGCAGTTGACAAATTGATTTATTGTTCAGAAAATCAAATTCCGACAAACTATTCGCCTTGTATGATGCCTGGAGCAACAGGTCCGATTACCAATGCGGGAGCATTGATTCAAGGAAATGCTGAATGTTTGGCAGGTTTGGTTATTCATCAGCTGGCTCATCCTGGTTCGCCAATCGTATTTGGTGGGGGGATGTACAATATGGATTTAAAATGTATGCAACCAACCTATTGCTCACCAGAAGCGATGGTGAATAATATTACCTTGGCGCAACTGGCAAGAGAACTTTATGAACTGCCAACTTGGGGATTCACCGGATGTTCCGGCAGTAAACTCTTTGATGCTCAAGCGACCAACGAAGCGGCAGAATTTATTTTCTCAATTGGTTATGCTGGAGTTAATCTAAATCATGATGTTGGTTATTTAAATTATGGTTTGACATTTTCCTATGAATTGTTAGTGTCCTGCAACGAAACAATCAGTCAGATGCGTCGAATTTTTGATGGTGTTCAAATGGATAAAGATCATATGGCGATGGATGTTATCAAAGCGGTTGGTCCTAAAGGTCACTATTTAAGTGAACCACATACATTAAAATATAATAAAGAAATGTGGAAACCAGATCTGACGGATCGGGCCGATTATGAAGGCTGGAAAAATGCTGGTGCAACATCTTACGAACAACGAGTAAAAGCACGAACCATTGATATTATCGAAAATTATGTTCCTAAAGCACTAACACCAGAACAAGATGCTGCAATTGAAGCGATTCTTACCGAAGTTGATGTTGCTGCTGAAGCATCAACAGAAAAGAAACACCATAAAAAATAATAAGCTTTGTCAAAAGATTGATAAAATGGCTAACTAAACATAAATTTATAATATTGAATAAAAATAAAAAAACCGGTACAACGACGTGCCTCAACACAGTTGCCGGTTTTTTTGCGCATATTTGAGAAGAGGACAGGCAGATGAAAATAGGAATTGGAATTGATACCGGTGGAACTTGCACCGACGTTGTCGCATACGATTTTGAAAATGAACAGATCATTGCTTATGGAAAAACCTTAACAACTAAAGAGGATTTATCAATTGGGATTGGAAAAGCGCTCGATAAACTACCGCGCGAATGCGTGGAACAGGCCGAAGTGATTGCGCTATCGACAACCCTGGCCACCAATGCTTGCGTTGAAAATAAAGGCGGGCGGGCGAAGCTGGCTTTGTTTGGAATTGAGAAAGAAACGATTGCAAAAGTTGGCGGCAATTATGGTTTAACCATGGATGACAGTTTGTATTTTATTAATAGTAAAACAAAACCAACGGGGAAGGTTGTTGAGGCACCGGATTGGATTGGCTTTGAAGCAAAATTAAAAGACCAGTTCGAATCATGTGATGCGGTTGGAATTGTTGAGATGTATGCCAAAAAAACGGGAGCCCAATTTGAGAAAAAGGCGCATTCAATGATCGATGAACAACTGGGTATTCCATCGGTTTGCGGTTATGAGCTTTTTTCAGAAAATAATATTGTTAAACGGGGTGCCAGTGCGTTACTCAACGCCCGTTTAATCCCAGTGATTGAGGAATTTTTAAGATCGGTAGAAAAAGCACTGGCAGAACGGCAAATAAAAGCACCCTTTGTGATTGTTCGTAGTGATGGTAGTTTGATGACCGAGCAGTTTACCGCTACTCGACCCGTTGAAACTTTATTATGCGGCCCGGTCGCCAGCGTGATGGGGGCGGTTAAACTTTCCCGTGAAGAAAACGCCATAATCGTTGACATGGGAGGGACCACCACCGATATTGCGTTTGTCAAAGCAGGTGTTCCGCAACGCGTGAAAACGGGGGTTCGGATTGGCAAATGGGATACCTTTGTCAAAGGACTTTTTGTTGATACCTTTGCTTTGGGCGGCGATAGCGGGGTGGTGATTGATGATGGAAAATTAGTTCTGGAAAATGAAAAGGTCATGCCATTATGCATTGCCGCAAGAAAATATCCGGAGCTGGTTAAATATCTGAAAAAAGAAGACGAAAGTCGAACCTTATATCGAAATCAGCAAAAAGAAATCTATCTGGGTCTAAAAAATATTGATGACCGCTTGGGTTATTCCGCTCAAGAAAAAGAAATTGCCAGGAATCTTTACCACCATCCGACCAGCCTTGAGATGCTGGGCAAAAAAATGAATACGATGGTTCTTAATTCTCAAATTGAGCGGATGATTCGAGAAGGAATTTTGATTCGTTGTGGAATAACGCCAACTGACGCGATGCATATCAAAGGTGATTTTAATCAATATGATCGTGAGGCTTCACAATACGGCATTAACATTATGGCGCGATCATTAGCGATTCAACCGGATGTATTATGTGAAAAAATTTATGATGAAGTCAAACGAAAACTTTATTTTAATCTAGTTCGGATCATGATTGAAGATGCTTTCCCGACGATTAGAGAAACTGGACTGGGAGAGCAATTGGAGTGTATTATCAATGATAATTTCAGGCGGGCCCAAAATGGGGTTGATAGTATTGAATTTTTTGGCTGCCAATTAGCAACTCCGTCAGCTCTAATCGGAGTCGGTGCACCAACCCATATCTTTCTAAAAGATGTGGCCAGAATGCTGGGAACCGAGGCACATTCGTCGGAATATTCGAAAGTGGCAAATGCTCTGGGTGCTGTCATTGGAAAGGTCAATGCTGTTATTACGATTGATGTTTCCTATAATCAGGAAATGGATGATTATATTGTTTATGGCGGCGGTGAACGGTTGTCTTTTAAAGATTTGGAAAAAGCAAAACAAGTAGCCGTAAATTTGGCTGAAGAAAAAGTCCGAATAGAAGCGATTAACCGAGGGGCCGATGATAATTTAACCATTAGTCGTGACGGTCAGGAAATGATCGTTGATACTGAATTTGGCCCTTTGTATATGGGTTATAAAGTAGTGGCAACAGCCAGTGGAAATTTAAAATTAAGATAAATTAGTGGAGGTTACAATGGGAAAAGAAGTAGTTTTAAAAACACTTAGACATGAACAAGTGGATGAAGTCGCTTGGGTTCCGTTTTCGGGAGCGCATGCAGCGTTTATTAAAGGCTATACAGCGACCGAAATACTAACTGATGGTGATAAATTATTTGATGCCTTAATGGAAGTACATAAGCTGTATACTCCTGATGGGATGCCAATTATGTTTGATCTTCAAATTGAAGCAGAAATCCTGGGATGCAAACTAATGTGGGCCGATGAAAATCCGCCTTCAGTCGTCAAACATCCTTTGCGTAAGGAAAAAACAATTCCCTGCAAATGCAAAATTCCGAAAAAAACCGATGGCCGGATTCCGATGGTTTTAGAAGTAATGGAACGGGTCAAAAAAGAAATTGGTGATGATACCGCTTTATATGGATTGCTTTGCGGGCCGGCGACATTGGCATCGCATTTACGGGGAACCGATTTCTTTATGGATATTATCTCAGATCCTGCCTATGCACAAGAACTTGTTACTTTTTGTGCGGAGGTAAATATTGCCTTAGCCAAATATTACGTTGAAGCCGGAATGGATGTAATTGCCGTCGTCGATCCGATCATTAGTCAAATTTCCCCGAAAGCCATTGAAACGTATTTTCTGTCATCGTTCCAGGCAATCTTTGACGAAATTCGCAATCTCGGGGTTTTAAGCTGTTTGTTTGTATGCGGTGATGCAACCAATCAGATGGACGTAATGGCGCGTTCACGAGCCGATGGGATTTCGATTGATGAAAATGTCAATATTATTGAAGCTAAAAAAATAACCGATCAATATAATGTTACGATCTGTGGAAACATTCCGTTAACAACGGTAATGTTGTTTGGCAGTCAGTTGGACAACATGAAATACGTTGTTGATATGATGGACACCATCGACCATCATAATCTCGTTATTAGTCCCGGTTGTGATATGCCCTTTAGAATTCCGGTTGATAACACCATTGCCTGTGTTCAGGCGATTAAACATACCGATGAGTCGCGCGAAATGGTGAAAAATCATGAAGCAGCGGGAACGTTAATGGATATTGATTTACCGGATTATGATGCCTTGACAAAACCCTTTGTGGAATTATTTACCTTGGATGCCGATACTTGTGCGGCCTGTACTTATATGGTTAATGCGGTTAAAGATGTTAAGGAAATCATGGGCGATGATTTTGATATGGCAGAATACAAATACAATCGCAAAGAAGATATTGCTAGAACCCAAAAAATGGGTGTTGAACACTTACCTTCTATTTATATTAACGGAAAAGTGCGATGGTCTTCGATTATTCCGCCGCGGGAAGAATTGATTAATGCAATTAAAGAATTAATGTAGTTTAATCACGGCACAACAAATGGTTACAACAAACAGAGCATCATTTTAAATTGATAACAATACTTAAGAACCTTTTTTGAATAATAAACAAAAACGGTTCTTTTGTTCAAATACAGGAGAAAATGTGATGAAAATACGATTCCAACCAGGTGAAAAATTGATCGAAGTCGCTTCCGACAGTACTTTACTTGAAGCTGCATCAAAAGCCGGGATGTTGATTGATGGAAGTTGCAATGGTGCTGGCACTTGCGGAAAATGCAAGGTACGCATGATTGCGGGAAAATCCGATCAACTGACTGCGGCCGAGAAAAAAATATTAACCGTCGAAGAAGTGGAAGCTGGTTTTCGACTGGCTTGCAAAACGATGGTAAAAAACGATATGATCGTGGAAGTGCCCTTGACACATGGCGGCAGCAATCGAAAGAAAGAAATGAATCAATTGCCAATAGGATTTGAACAGGACATTCGACTTTCCAAACGTTATGTAAAAGTGAAACGGGCTTCCATGAAATATCAGAAAAACGACTTAAAACGGCTTGAAGACGCGCTGGAAATGAAAGACTTAACCATTGATTCACAAATTCTACCGCAATTACACCCGAAGTTACAAGCGTGTAAAGGTGAAGTAACGGCGGTGCTAAGAAATGAGCAGCTAATTGCTTTGGAGATTGGCGATACCGAACTGAACCATTATGGATTGGCCTTTGATATCGGGACAACGACAGTCGTGGGGATGTTATGGAATCTCAATAATGGCGAGCTGGTTGATGTTGAAGCAAGAACCAATCCGCAAAGCAATTTCGGGGCGGATGTTATTTCGCGCATTCAGTTTACTAAAGAAGGCGAAGAAAATCTTGAGTTGATGCAGAAAAAAATTATAAAATGTTTTAATGAGATGATTCAAACCTTTGCCATTAAAAATGAGTTTAAACCGGAACATATTTATGATATAACCGTTGTTGGAAACACAACCATGAGTCATCTGTTTGCAGGGGTTGATCCGGAATCGCTGGCTCGGACACCATTTGCTCCAGTTTTTTGTCAGGGTATGAATGGTATCGCCAGGGAATTAGGGTTGGACATCAATCCTTTGGCTAACGTTTATACCCTGCCAAATATTGCCGGGCATGTCGGATCGGATATTGTAGCGGGGATATTGGCAACCGATATCAATCAGTTAAAAGGAATCACCCTAGCCATTGATATTGGAACAAATGGGGAAGTTACCTTTGCCCATGATGGCAAAATATCAGTATGTTCAACAGCAGCCGGTCCGGCCTTTGAAGGGGCCAGTATTCACCATGGTATGCGTGCTGCCAAAGGTGCCATTGAAAAAGTAACAATAAAAAATGGCCAGATTGGATTGGGGATAATTGATGGGGACGAACCCTTAGGAATTTGCGGATCTGGCCTTATTGATGCGGTGGCAGCATTGTTGGAGGCCGGGTTGATCACTAAAAACGGCCGGATGATTACCAAAGAAGAAGCACTTGAAGCTGGGGTAAAAAAAGAATTGGCCGATTGTCTGATTAAGTCGGACATGGGTATGGCTTTTATTTTGTACCAGGATAATGCCCGGGCGATTCTGATTAACCAAAGCGACATTCGGGAAGTGCAGTTAGCTAAAGCTGCTATGCTGGCCGGGATGTGTACGTTAGTTAAACATAACGGATTCAGGTTGGAAGACGTTGATCGCGTCCTGATTGCCGGAGCGTTTGGTAATTATATTGATAAAAAAAGTGCGGTCAGAATTGGGTTGCTACCGGATATCGGAATTGATAAAATATTTAGTGTTGGTAATGCCGCTGGTTCGGGAGCAAGTATGGCCTTATTATCTGAAAAAATACGGGTTGAAGCGGAATGTTTAGCCAGTTCGGCAACGCATATTGAGTTATCGATGAATCCTAATTTTCAGGATGAATATATGATGGCGATGCGTTTTTAAGAAAAAAAGGAGAAATCAATGAGTGAGAATGCACAAAAAGTTTTTGACGTTTTAGATCAACTGGAGATAAAGTATCGGGTAATTAATCATCCACCGGTTTATACCTGTGAGGAATTAGAACAATATATTGAGGGCGTTGAAGGTGCCCATTGTAAAAATTTGTTGCTGCGTAATAAAAAAGGGAATCGTCATTTTCTGGTTATTTTGGAAGAATCGAAGCAAATGGATATTAAAAGTTTCGGCAAAAGCATTGGCGTTAGTAATTTGAGTTTTGCGTCGGAAGAACGGTTGCAGAAATACTTAGGTGTTTCAAGCGGAGCAGTTTCGGTGTTTGGGGTGATTAATAATGCTGATCATGATGTTGAGGTTTTTATTGATCAAGCGATGATGCGGCAAAAGATGATTAACTGCCATCCCAATGACAATACCGCGACGGTGAATTTTGACACCGCAGGATTGAAAAAATTTTTAGACCAATGTGGTAATCCAGTCAGTTTTGTGACGATATAAAGCGATGAAAGCATGTTATGATTTTGAAACCGGCATTGACCAGCGAAAGATATTTGAACGTCTGAATCTGACCGCAGGGTCATCGCATTATCAATATTGTCTAAATGTTTATGAGGAACTTTTGGAAGAATTCGAGAGCTTGGTCAAACCGGAAGGGTATTATCAATTAAAAATTAACGGTTTAGGAACGGCTTTTCATACCGATTTTGAATTGCCGACCCATGCAGTGTTTTGCCTCATTACCTTAGGTGAAGCAGTCAGCCGTAGAAGCACCGAAATGTTTCGGGAAAATGATTCGTTTAAGGGGTTGCTTTTGGATGCGATGGCCAATCAACTTTTGTTTGATTTAAGTGAAAAATTCTACCAGCACATCCGCGAAGATATTTATCAAAATAGTGGTTTTGGTTTAACGAGACGTTATTCTCCGGGTGACGAAGGGATTAGTTTGTCTTATCAGAAGGACATTCTCGACCATTTAAGTGAAACTTTAAAACAAAAAATAGCGGTAACAAAAAGATATATGTACAAACCTTCCAAGACGCTGGGGTATGTTTATGGTGCCGATCAAAGTTTTGACTGTCGTTTGAAAGACCACGATTGCAGCCGGTGTCAGCAGTTTAGCTGTAGTTTTCGAAAAAGAACCAATTAAGAGGTGGAAAAATGTCCTTATCAAATAATCAATCAGCCATTGAGCAGGAAAACAAGATGAAACTTATTCTTTTGACCGGATTTTTAGGTGCGGGAAAAACAACGCTACTAAAAAAACTGCTGAAAGAATATGACGATACTAAAATTGGTGTGTTAATGAATGAATTCGGAGAAACCAGCATTGATGGACAACTTATCCATAACGAAGATTTTGATCTGATTGAATTAACCAACGGTTCGATTTTTTGTGCTTGTTTAAAAGAAAATTTCATCAAAGGATTAGCGGAGTTCTTAAATCGCGATCTGGAAATTGTCTTTGTGGAATCTTCCGGAGTGGCCGATCCTTCCAATATGGACATTATTCTGAAAACTGTGACAAAAATTTCTGGGGCCGCTTATCATTATGCCGGTTCCATCTGCATTGTCGATGCACTGTATTTTTTAAGACAGTTTGAAATCATCCCGGCACTGGAAAAACAGTTATATTACGCCAATGAGGTGATTATTAATAAAACGGATCTGCAGACATCGGAAATACTGGCTGAAATTGATCAAAAAATCGGCACGATAAATCCCGACATAAAACCTTATCATACTTCTTTTTGTCAGGTGCCAATTCGAGCAATGGTTTCCGGTCTGAAAACGAAAAAAATGGCCTTACAGGATTCAATCAATACCTGGGAATCACGACCAAAAACAAGTGTCCTGAAAACCAAAGAAGTGCTGGATTATGAAAAATTTAACACCTTCATTCAGGCAATTAAATTCTCAACCCATCGAATCAAGGGCTTTGTTCAAACCACGCAAGGTGTTTTTGAGGTCAGTTGTGTTAATGATTTTGCGGTAATGAATCCCTGGCATCAACCCATCAAAGAAACCGAAGTGGTGTTTATTTCGGCGGTTGGCATCCGAATGACTAGTGACCTATTAAGGCTCTGGAAGGATTCGTTTGGCGACCTGCCGATACAGATTTAAACAAACAAAAAAAGTGATGTTTAGGCATCACTTTTTTTAATGATTTTCATTTTTCACGGTTATGGTCGATGATGAATATAGGGAATAATGTTATTATTCGCCCGGCTAAAAAAATACCACAGTTTCTATAAAGTTTGGATAAAGATGTTGCTATCCCAGATAAATTTAATGTTAATCGATAAGCGTTGATAAATTAATGATCGTTAGTTATAATAAAAAAGTTAAACGTTAGTTTGTGAGAGAAAGGGAAAACGTGAGAATAACTGTAATTAATGGAAATATGCATCATGGCAGTACCTGGCATTGTAAAGATTTGTTAGTGCAAAGAATTTCAGAATTAGTAGAAACGCAGGTAACGGAATTTTATCTGCCTAAAGATATGTCAGATTTTTGCAGCGGCTGTTTTTCCTGCTTTTTAAAAGGCGAAGAAACCTGCCCTCAGGCAGATCAGATCCGGCCGATTGTTATCGCGTTGGAAGCGGCTGATCTGGTGATTTTGACATCTCCGGTTTATGGGTTGGATGTTTCAGGACAACTAAAGGCACTATTGGATCATTTGTGTTTTATGTGGCTCAGCCATCGTCCCAATCCTAAAATGTTTAATACTGTCGGCATCAGCTTAACCACTACGGCTGGAGCCGGACTTTCCCACACCACAAAAACGATGCAGAATAGTCTAAAATATTGGGGGATTAAAAAATGTTTTGCCAGCAAGCAACGGGTGGCAGCTACGGCATGGAGTGAGATCCCGGTTAAAAAGCGGGATCAAATTGCAAAAGAAATGCAGCGACTTGCCCAAAAAGTGACGCAAACAGTAACGCAGATTGAACACCGTCCGTCACCGCTGTTCCGGAAAGTCATGTTTAATGTAATGAAACAGATGATGAAAGATAGTCACTGGAATCCGATTGATCGCAAGCATTGGGAAGTCCATGGTTGGTTAACTGGAAATAAACCGTTTTAGCAATTAAATAACTTCAATCGTGGTGGCCATTTTGAGAATTTTTGTTAGTCGCTCGCGAGGTTGGGTGCGCAGATACGTATTTAGATTTTGTTGCATCCGGATTTCGGCGGCCGAATAATCAATGGCTTCGACTTCCTGACGAAGTGGGTGGCGTTTGCTTAGAACAGCGAGTTCCGTGTCATCAAGCAGATCAAAAATCAGCCCGGCTTCAGGCGACTCAAGTTCACCGGCGATAAGGAGGTCTTCCATATCGGCCAGGGTTTTAATGTGCTCTTTAATGATGGCCAGTTTATCTTCAAAATAGCGACAGGACAAAAACTCGATAACAATGTCCCGGTAAGTTTTATCATCCATTTTAATGCCCATATTATAGTGGATGATCGGTTTTAGCTTGGCGTTGTAACGGGGGACAAAAACCTTATTGAGTGAGTCGGTTGCCAGCCCAGTGTAGACGATGGTGGTTAGATTGGGGAGACTGGCAAGCAGGTATTTTTTCAGGGATATATTGGTTATTTCCAGAGTTGCGATAACTTCATGAGCGGCGACGGTTAACTTTTTTTGGAGTTCGGCCTGGTCGTAATATTTTAAATCATTGTTGAGGCCGGTCAGTTCCGCTGGACAAAAATCCAGCGCGGCCAGGGAAATATTTAATAAGTTGCAACCCAGTGCATTTTGAAAAACCTGCGCGCAAATATTATCCAGAAGATTTTGATAAGAGGTATCGTAACCGCTCATAACTTCATCGATGATATCAGCGTCAAAATAGGAACAAAATAAATTTTCATAATAAATATTTTCCAGATATGAAATGACAAATTCAACACCAGCCAGATCTGTAACCGGATGGATTAGCTGATAGTCAATGTCGCTGGGGATCTCGTGGGCATGAAAATTGATGTCATAGTTTTGAAAAAAAGGTTTGAAACCATCATCGATGGTGATATTGTAAGCTTGATTTTGAGTTTTGAACTTTGTTTTACAAACCAGATGAAAAAAATAATTGGCAACATTGATTTTTCGCTTAAGGACGGAGTGACCATATTCATAGAGTTTTTCGATCGGTTCGTTTTTGATATGAAAGAGGACAGTATCGAGATCGGGTAATGTTTTAAGGTAGATACCAATCGTGTAAAGGTTGGAAGCCATGATACCCTGGGCGATCTCAACTCGAACCGAGCTACTTTTTCCTTTCGTAAATCGTTCGGTACAGTCAGCTAGAAGTTTAAGACACTCTAGCTGGATACGTTCGGATTCTTGAGGACTAAGTTCACCTTTGACAAAGGCCTCCTGAAGCAGCGACTGAAAATAAAATTCACCACTTAGCTTATCGGCATCAATTTTGGTCTGTTTTTTTAGATTATTCATCATCATCCTCATTTTTCGATATTTTTTTCAGTTTCATAAAGATCATTATAATCGGGATCTAACCCCAGGCGAATATTTTTAGCCATTCGCTCCAGTTCCCGATGTTTAAGTTGCTCCAACGAACCCTGGCAGACACCATCAAAATATTTTTTCATATAGCTGATCAAATCGTCATCACTCATTAAATCCAGGGTTTCATTTTTAAAATAATAAAAGATTTCGACGAGGTCATTTAAAAATTCAGCATAGCGGTATTGAGAGATATAGGGGGTGTCGGCAAAGGCCAGGATGACCTTTTCGATGATGCCACCGCCAAACTCGACTCGGCCCAAATTTTTCAGCGCATGGGAACGCGTTTCGACTAGTTCCAGCGCCTGTTCTTCTGACAACACCAGTGAATAATCGGCGGTGATTTTATTACACAACAACACTTCCGAAACAGCCTGTTTTTCCATTAGAAAATTATCAAATAGCATCAATTCAAAAGACATAGGGTTACCTCTCCGAAATAAAAAATAAGTGGAAAATTATTAATTGTAAAAAAAATACATATTGACGAAGTTAATATTCTATGATATGATATAATCATAGAATATTATGCTTAACTTCATTACCTGCGAGTATTTGATAATGATATCACGGATAACTTAATAAATCAATGGTTTTAATATAAAACAGGTGTTGTTTAAGAAACAATACCTGTTTTTTTATCTGCCTTACTATTTGGCACGATTGAGTTGTTAGCAAGAATTCGAAAAGGGATTCACCACAGCCCTAAAAAAGGGATTATTTGAAGAAGAATATTTTGAGCGTGCTTTATTTATATTATTGACGTTTAATATATGATAATGGCATACTATAACTAATTCAATCTGAAAAATGATAGTCGGCAGGAGATAAAATAAATATTTATACAGATTTTCAGGCGAATAGGATATAATAATTTCATTAAGTTGGATTTGATTGTTTAAAAGATTAATTATTAAGACTGTTTTGATTGGATTTGATCGAATGAAGGATTAAAGGGATAACAAAGGTCATCACAGTGCCAATGATTGGAGAAATAAGTATGAAAGTAGCACCCGTGAATATCGCAATCATCGTATTGGTTCTTTTTTTATTGGGCCTGATAATGTTTTTTACAATTAAAAAAGGGCGAAAAATAAAAAAAGAACGTGAAATTCGCCGATTTAATGAATTAGTTCAAACGTTTATCGAATCAGAGGAAATTCCGGTTAGCTTAAAAGATGAAGAATTACATTATATTTTTGTCAATCTTGCCATGGAAGAATTTTATGGAATCAATTCTGAAGAACTAATTGGACGGGATGATTTTGAAATACTCGAAGAGAAGATTGCCATGAAGGAAAGAAAAACCGATAAAAAGGTATTAGAGACGAAAACCTTTGTAACGGATGAAATGTTGTGGCGGGGTAAGATTTTTAAAACAACTAAGTTTCCGGTTGACTTACTAAATGGAAAATTTGGAGTGGGAGCATATATCCGGAGTGTATCAGAGAAGAATCGCGAAAAATATTTAAAAACATTGATGTCAATTGGTGACGGAGTGATGATTGTCGATCCAATGGGTCGAGTTGAGATGTTGAATAACACGGCTGAGAAAATGACTGGTTGGACTGTGCTCGAAGCGATGGGAAAACATTATTCACAGGTATTTGTTTTGGAAGATGATAAGGAAAGTGGCATGGTTCCAGATCCCATCGAGGAAGCATTTAAAGATAATACCATGAAGGAATTGGAGAGTCATGTCGTTTTGGTTTCTCGAGATGAAAAGCGGTATCATCTGGAGGAAAGTGTTGCACCAATTAGCGATGATGAAGGAAACATTGATGGCGCAATTATTATTTTTAGAGATGTGACAGAGAAAAAAGAAAGACGGGCAGCAATTGAATACAACAGTTTTCATGATACCCTAACGGGTCTGTATAACCGGCGTTTTTTCGAAGAAGAGTTGATTCGTCTGGATACCGAACGAAATCTGCCACTTTCAGTAATTATTGGTGATGTGGACGGTTTAAAACTGACTAATGATATTTTTGGTCATGAAGCAGGCGACGAATTGATCAAAAAAGTTTCGGAAATATTTAAAAAGGTTTGTCGAGCAGATGATATTATTGCGCGATGGGGCGGTGATGAATTTGCCATATTGTTGCCGCAAACAGAAAAAAAGGATGCCCAACAAATTTCCGATCGAATAAAAAATAATTTTAGCAAAGAAAGAATTAAATCGATTCAGGGTAATGTCTCCCTTGGAGTGGCCACTAAATATGCGGTTGAAGAAGATATTGAAGCAATTATCAGTAGTGCTGAAAATAACATGTATATGAAAAAAACATTGGACAAAGGGAAGAAAAAGGAAGATGCGTTTAATATTATTTTAGATAAGTTATATGGTGAATTTCCGGCAGAAGCAGAACATTCCCGAAAAACGAGTGAGATATGTAAAAAAATTGCTCGAAAAATGAATTTACCTGAAGCTGAAATCAATAAAGTTTCCAAAGCAGCCTACTTGCATGATATTGGAAAAGTTGCTTTGGATAAAGAGGTCGCCAGTAAAAACGAATATACAGTCGATGAGACCTATAAAGAAATGAAAATGCATCCGGTTGTTGGATATCGGATTCTTAACGCCTTTGATCATACCGTTGATTTGGCTAATATCGTTTTGGGACATCATGAACGGTGGGATGGAACCGGATATCCCCAAGGTTTGAAAGGCAAAGAAACGCCTAAATTATCGCGGATTATTGCGGTCGGCGAGCGCTTTGATGATATGACGACAGATAAAGACTATCGCAAGGCTATTGATCCCATGGCCGCGTTAGAAGAAATGAAACGAAATGTCGGGACCCACTATGATCCGGAGGTGGTCGAGGCGTTGGAAAAGGTAATTTTGGAAGAAAACCGATACAGCAATAAAATAAGTCGATAAAATTAAAAAAACGGAAACGCTAAGGCCACAGTAACTAACAGTTATTGTGGCCTTAGATGTTGAGTAATGACTTGTTTAAAGATAGTTACTAATTTGGGATCAAACTGAGCATCAGAGCAGGAAATAATTTCTTTAATGGCGGTATCCGGAGAAAGTGCTGCTCGGTAAGGCCGATCATTGGTCATCGCATCGTAGGAATCGACAATTGATAAAACGCGGCATTCAATGGGAATATTATTGCCGGCAAGCCCGATTGGATAACCAGCACCGTCCCAACGTTCATGATGTTTTAGAATGAGATGGGAAATCTCTTTAAGCTCCGAAGACTCGCTGGCAATACGTTCGCCGATTTTACAGTGGGTTTTCATGACTTTCCACTCATCGATGGTTAAGGTCGTTGGTTTTTTCAGGATGCTGTCAGGGATACCAACTTTGCCGATGTCATGGAATTTTGTTAGCAATTGAATGCGATCCATGATATTCTGTGGCAAATGGAGGGTGTGACCAATTAGGGTGGCGAGGGTGTCCATACGATTAGTATGGCCTTCGGTGACATAATCTTTAGCTTCCAGTGCTTTCATCAGGGTTTTGACTAAGTTATTTCGCGTGCTGGATTCTTTTAGTAATTTATTTTGATACATATTGTTATCGGCTTCCTGAAACAGGAAATCAGTATTAACAGTCCCCAAAGCATGGTAGGAATAGCCATAGGAAAGGGACAGCTTAAAAGTCGAGTCAGGCAATTGATTAAAAGATTTTAATTTTAAGTTTAAGTCTTTTAGGGCCTTTTCAATGGTTTCAGGTGGTTCGTTTTTGATAATCAGGCCAAATTCATCGCCACCAACCCGAGAGGCAATACCAAGTGGTTTAAAACATTGACTGATAATTTGACTGGCGGAAACAATAACCTGATCGCCCATTAGGTGACCGAGGGTATCATTAATAAATTTAAGTCCGTTAATATCGAATAGTAGAATGGTTAACTGTTCAATCGATTGTTGATTAACTTTTTCCAGTTCCGTTTCAAAATAGCGACGGTTAGCAAGGTGCGTCAGGGAATCTTTTTCGACCAGATCGCGAAGTTTATTTTCCATCGTAACGCGTTCAGTCATATCCCGGATCATAATTAGAACTTCATCGAAGGTTGACATTTGAATTCGGACTTCAAAATAATGCAATAGGTCATCGAAAGGAAGGGAAAAATAATAAGTTGATAAAACTTTGTTTTTCATAACCTGTTCAATCGACTCATGCAAATCAGCCATGACACTATCGTTTTGCATGATTGCATGAGTGACGGCAAGATCTTTATCAGACGAAGATTTGAGTGAGCTGATTTGACCATTGCCGTTACTAATTAATAAGATATCTGGAATCGTAGCGATCAACGCGTTGGTACGGCTATTGATCCGTTCTAAATCGATAAGTTTCGTTTGGAGTTCAGAATAATAATTTTTTTTGAAAGAATTTTCGCCAAGTCCGATAATCGCTTCTCGTGTGATTTTTTTTTTATTTTTGAAATTGTAAGATTCGTCCATAAATAATTCTCACCTCGTCTTTAGTCAAAACCTTTGGATTAGTCACCATGCACGGATCATAAAGGGCATTTTCGATTAAATAATCAATGGTAACTTCATCAAGTCTAGCAACGGTCAGGGTAGCTGGAATATGCAGTTTTTCACGAATAAAAATAATATGATTGATGATCGTTTCCAGCAAAATAGACGTCTCTATATTATTGACTAAAAGTCCGAGTTGCTTAGCGATCGTTTGATAGCGATCAGGGACAACAGCAAAGTTAAAGCGAATAATATGTTCCAGGAGAATGCTGTTGCATTCACCGTGAGGTAAGTCTAAAAGACCACCCAGAGCGTGGGACATGGCATGAACGGCACCAAGACTGGCATTGGAAAAAGCTAAACCGGCATGGAGCGAACCAAGCATTAGCTGAAACATGGTTTCAATCGTTCGATGCGGCGTTACCGCATTTTCAATTTCTTGATTGATGAGTTTAATGGCCTCTAAGGCATGGATATCGGTTAAGGCCGAATGGGTGTTGGATACGTAAGCTTCAATGGCATGGGTTAACGCATCCATGGCGGTACAGCCGGTTAAATAAGAGTCCATCGTCATCAGTGGAACGGGATCGATGAGGGCCAGGTCGGGGACTACTTTTTTACTGATAATTGCTCGTTTGATGTTTGTTGAGGTATCTTTGATGATGGCAAATTGTGAAACATCAGCGGAAGATCCGGCAGTGGTGGGAATACAGATCAGTGGCGGGCCGGGCATTTGAACTTCATCAACACCTTCGTAGTCAAGAACGTTACCACCATTTGAAGCGACGATACTGATGCATTTAGCACAATCAATGGCGCTGCCTCCGCCAATGGCGATCAGCAGATCGCAATTTTGAGATAAAAAGAGGTTTGCGCCAAGCATTGCTTCGAAATCTTTGGGATTGGGCGTGATTTCATCGAAAAAAACGAGCTGTTCAACGGCAGGGTGAATTAAATCGATGGTTTCTTGAAACCATCGAAAATGCTGAACCTGTTTATCGGTTACAATCATCGGTTTTTGGGCATTGAAATGGGAGATATATCGATTAATTAACAAACGGGCATCGATCCCGATAATGATTTCAGGGATCACAAATTTTCTAAGTTCTAATAGTGCTTCAGCCATATCAGGAACCTCCCATTTTCAATTGAGATTTGTTGTTTCAGTATAACAGCTGGAATTTATAATGTAAATAGGGCCAAGTTTTTAAAATGGCAACTAATAAGCATAAAAAGATTTAATTATATAAGAATTACCCGCATTCGACAAAAATTAACTAACAATTAACGAAGCGGTAATATTAAAAATTAGTTGTTATGGTTATAATTTGTGATAATGACAAAGGGGAGGAGATGGCTTGGATATAAACTACAGCAAAGAAGATGAGCGTTTAAGAGGCGAACTTCTGGAGATTCTCTACAAAAAAAAAATTCAGACTGTTTTTCAGCCAATCGTTTGTTTGCAAGATGGAAGTGTGCATGGCTATGAAGCGCTAAGTCGAGGACCACAGAATTCGATTCTTCATACTCCTGACATGTTATTTAAATGTGCTCAAAAGTTTAATAAACTTTGGGAATTGGAGTTTCTTTGTCGATCAAAAGCCTTTGAAGCGGCGTTCAAAATTAAAAATAACTTTCGTTTATTTTTAAACGTCAACCCCAATATCATGCAAGATGTAAAATTCAGAAGGGGCTTTACAAAAGAATATCTGGAAAAATTCGGGATTGATCCCAAACGAATTATTTTTGAAATTACTGAAAGCGAGGCAATTAATCACCTCGATGACTTTATTAAGACGATTGATAACTATAAACAGCAGGATTATCGGATTGCGATCGATGATGCCGGTGCCGGTTATTCAGGACTTAACTTAATTTCGGATATCCATCCTAATTATATTAAGTTGGATATGAAACTGGTCCGTGATATTGATAAAGATACAACGAAACAAACATTGATTCAATGTCTGAACGAGTTTTCAGAATATACCGAAACAGCCTTGATTGCCGAAGGAATTGAAACAAAAGCTGAGTTGTTGACCCTTATCGAGATTGGGGTTCAATATGGACAAGGATTTTTTCTTCAAAAACCTAATGGAATTTTAAATACAATCTCAAGGGATGTGGTTGAAATAATACAGGTAAAGAATGAAAACAAACGAAAATTAAAGGACAATCGGGTTCTTAATGATCGGATTGAGTCGATTTGTAAATTAGATCAAACCATTGAGCCAGAACTGCTGGTATGCCAAGTTCACGAAATGTTCAAAAAGGACGAAACCGTCTCTGGATTTTGTGTGGTTGAGGATAAACATCCCATTGGCGTCATTACCCGAAATGCGTTGTATAAAAAAATCAGTGGCCAATATGGCTATATCCTATATGCCAATAAGCCGATTCGCAATATTATGGATCAAAATTTTATGAATGTTGATTGTAAAACCACCATTGATGTGGTCGGAAAAAATGCGATGAAGCGAGATTTTGATAAGCTTTATGACTTTATCGTCGTCACTCGGAATGATCATTTCCGTGGTACAGTCACGGTTAAAGATCTAATGGAAAAACTCATTGAAATCGAATTTGTTTATGCGAAACACCTGAATCCTTTATCGGAATTGCCGGGTAATTTGATGATTGAACAACAACTTGAAGCAGCACTCGAAGCGAAAGATAAAAAAAGTATTCTTTATTTTGATCTTGATAATTTTAAAGCCTATAATGATATTTATGGGTTTGAAAATGGCGATCGGGTACTTAAAGAATTTGCCCAGATCTTAAAAACCTGTATTCGATCGGAATATTTTATTGGTCATATTGGCGGTGATGACTTTATTGCGATTGTTCCTAAAAAGAAAACCGAACAAATTTGCGAGACCATTATTTTTGCTTTTAATAACGCCGTAACGAAGTTTTATAATCAAGCGGATATTGAGCGCGGTTATATCATCACGAAAAATCGCAAAGATATAGAAGAAAATTATCCATTTTTATCGGTTTCGATAGCTGGAGTTCCCTGTGATGGTAATAAGACCATTTTTTCATTAGCTGAAACAGCTGCAAAAATAAAAAAAAAATGCAAAAAAAAATCGGGGAGTAATTATTTGATCGTTTGAAACAAAAATAATTTAGGGCTAAAGACTATTGATTTTTATCAGTGGTCTTTTCTATTTATAATGAAAAAAGTCATTGGTTGTCGAGACAATAATAACGATTTTGAATTCTAAAATATTGAATATTTTGTGTCAATATGATACTATATTTGAATATTATGCTTTTCTTTACGTCTGATCGATAGCCAGTAAAAAAGAGAAATAAGTATAAGTTGAAGAGGAATTATGATTATAACGTTTATCATTGCGATTATTATTGCCAAATTTCGTGGCGCCGAGATTCGTCTGGGGTTAAAAAGTCCGGCCCTTTATCCGCCGATATGCTGCGAAATAGGTTATCTTGTTTTACAGCTTTTAGTGATGCAGGGAAATTATCACGTTATTGGATATGCCGACATTTTTAAGAAAGTTTACCTCTTATCTTTTCTTTTTCCGATAATCTATTTAAAACTTTATAAACCGGGTTTAATCGGGGCTGTGTTTGTTAGTATTGGTACTTGGCTGAATAATTGGGTTATCCAGCTAAATGGTGGAAAAATGCCGGTCTTTCCATCGTTGTCTTATTTAACGGGGTATGTAAAAGGCGATACCTTTCAGAAAATCAACGATATTCATATTTTAGGTAATGCCGACACAAAAATGATTATTTTTTCTGATATAATTGATGTTGGCTGGTCGGTTTTGAGTATTGGCGATATTTTGATCCGAGTTTTTGCGGGAATTGTTGTTTATGCGGCGATTATTGAACTCAATAAACAAAAAAACGAGTCATTTCAGTTAAAGTCAATTTTAAAAGCATCGAAAAAGGCGTTTTAAAATAAGCGAACAGAGGTCAGGGGTTTAAATTGATCGGGATAAAATAAAGGAGTAGTTTATGAAACTGACGTTGTTGGAATTGTTGATCAAAGGGATTCCGGAAGCGATTTTTTTTGCCCTTGGAATGTATGCTTTTAGCGGAACAAAAATAGTTAAGGAGCGATGGCCCGGACTGCGGATATTTACTTTGATCATGTTTTCATGGACATACTTCGTTCGATTACTCCCGATTAATTATGGGGTGAATATCTTACTGGTGCTGATTATAACGATTTTTTTAGGGGTGAAGTTTCTTAAAATACCGCTGATTCAATGTATCAAGGCTTCTTTGTTAAATGCAATTGCAATTGTAGTTGGTGAAGGATTGAATTTTTTATTATTACAGGTTGTTTATGGAACCCAAAAGACTCAGGAAATAATTGGAAATCCTTTTTTAAAAGCAATCAACACAATTCCATCGACCATTATATTTGGGAGCATCGTGATTTTTATATATTATTTTAATATTGTGCGTGTAAAGGAGCGGGATCATGTTGACATTGACTAAGCGATTATCGGCAAGTATTTGTCAAAGTTTGAATATTACTGGGGATGAACGGGAAGTGGTAGAATATGGAATGATTGCGTTGGTTCAGATCTTGATTTTAGTTCCGGCCATCATCATCATCGGCTCGTTAACGGGAACGGCATTATCAGCCCTGACTATCTGCTTTACCGCAAGCTTGCTGCGCAAATCAAGCGGCGGTGTTCATGTCAGTTCAATAAATATCTGTACAATTATGGGAATAACATTTTGCGTAGGAGCTTCGGTTCTGATAAAATATTTCCTAGATAGCTATGTTAATATAAATGTTCTTTTAGTGGTGGCGATTATTTCATTTTTAACCGCATTGGCGGTAATTTTGACTAAGGCACCAGTTGATACTGAAAACAAGCCAATCAGAACGGCTAAGAAGAAAAATCGGCTCAGAAAAGAAGCGCTTTTTCTTTTGGCTTTTTATGCAGCTGTTTTAATGTTGCTTATATATTTTTCATTCGATTATCACATTGCGACGGTATATTTATGGAGTGTTTTATTTGGCATGATGTGGCAAGTACTGACGCTCACTCAGATCGGGGAAAAAATGATTGGCGGGATCGATAAAAAATTATGTCAAATCTGGAATTTTGCAAGAAGTTCGCGATAGGGAAGGAGGTGATAGAATGAAAAATAAAGTGTTTGGTCTATTGGCGACGGTAGCAACAACATTGGCAGTATTAATGTCAACGTCAGCCTGTTTCTTATTTGTTAATCAACCGGAAGAACCAATGTGTTTAAGAGAAAAATAAGATGATTTATTAGAAAGGGAGCCGTTGCGGCTCCCTTTCTAATAAATCATCTATAAAAGGACACTTGGCAGGAAAGGAAAGCATATGGAAAAAATTGATGAAAACAGAGAAAGTAGACGACAACAATTATTGGTTTCGATAAAATTGTCGATTTTAGTTTTCTCGGCGATTGCGTTTTTTCAACATTATTTTAAAGGTAAAAATGTTTTAGACCTGCTTTCAAATGGAAGTTGGACGGTTTGTGTTGTTATATTGGTGTTAGTAAGCATATATCTGGCGTTGCTATTTTTTAATGCAAAGGCTTTAGTCAAGCAATCACGATTTTTTGTTTTGGCAGAGCTTGTTTTTTTAGGGCTATTTTCTTTTGTTGCCATTTTTTTTACCGGAGCGATTGATAGTAATTTTAAATCGCTCTTGTTATGTGTGATTTTATTGGCAACAATCAGTCAAGGCTTAAATATCGGGATGATCACTGCGGTTATTCTTTCGGGGAGTCTGTTAGGGATGGATTTAATTATGATGTCTCCAAATCAGTCGGTTAATTTGAATTTCGAATATGATCTAATCTTAACGTCTATTTTTATGTTGGTTGCTTTTTCAGTTGGCTATTATGTAACGATGGAAAATGAATACAGTGAAGAGCTTAGAAATTTGGTAAATATGGATGCCTTAACAAGTTTATATAATCATCGATATTTTCATTCGATTTTAAAAGAGCGGATTCAGGAAACAGATAAAAAACAGGCATCATTATCGTTGCTGTTGTTGGATATTGATGATTTTAAAATTTATAATAATCTTTATGGGCACAGTGATGGTGACAAAGCGCTAAAAAAAATAGCTGCGATTATATCCACCAGCTTAGAAAACAAAAATATAGCCTGTCGTTATGGGGGTGAAAAATTTGCGGTTTTGATGGAGGATACTGAGGAAGGAACAGCCATTGACTATGCGCAGCGTTTGCGCGATAAAATTGCTAAAACTGTTTTTTATGGACAAGAATATCTGCCAGAGGAAACTTTGACGATATCGGTAGGAATATCAGAATATCCACATAAGGCAAAAAATGAAAATGAGATCATTAATCAGGCCGATGAAGCACTTTATCGGGCAAAGTTTTTCAGAAAAAATCGGGTTGAAAGTTATGTATCAATTTTAGATAATTTGAAGGACTCGCTTTCAGAAGAGGATGAGTCGATTATTACGACTCTGCGAACCCTTATTGCAGTAATTAATTCCAGAGATAAATGGACTTACGAACATGTTATTCGAGTAGCCGAATATTCCGGTTGGATGGCAGATCGGCTAAATTTTTCGGCGGAGTCGCGACAAACCCTTCTTTATGGTGCATACATGCATGATATTGGAAAAATTAATACCCCAAAAGAAGTGTTGATAAAATCGGATAAACTGACAGCAGCAGAATGGGAAGAGTTAAAATGTCATCCGATTCAAGGCGTTGAAATTATTGAACATGTTGACGTAATAAAAGATGTTCAGGAATTAATTCTTCAGCATCATGAGCATTATAATGGAGCCGGTTATCCGTATGGGCTAAAAGGAAATCAAATCGCCTTTAAATCAAGAGTGCTCTCAATAGCGGATGCCTTTGATGCCATGACTTCACAACGACCGTATCAGAATAAAAAAACGATTGAAGCGGCGTGTGAAGAACTGGTCCGCTGTAAGGGGACACAATTTGACCCGCAGTTGGTAGATATCTTTGTTGATATCGTTGTTGAAAAATTTAATTTGAATTCCCAGAGAAGATAAGCAGTTATTGCCAAGATCGCTAAGATTGTTTTTTGTTTAGTTGATCTTTTTGAGTTGCAGGTGATAATTTCAGCGAGATAGCGGGTAAGACAAATTAAAATTAACGTTGTGCGGTGGAGTAGCATAAAAGCACGATCAAGATAAGCGACGAAATGCGATTAACATGTTTCTTCTTGCGATTTAAAATGAAAATTGATATACTTCAACATAGTTAAGAAAGGTGATGTTAGGATTATTTCTGGGTGAATAATGATTATTAATGCCACCCAGTGATAAAAGGTTCCCAAGTGGGGTTGTTTTCATATAAAATGAGCCTGAAGGCTGAATTTTAGAAATAAGTGGGGATGAATTTGAATATTTTTGATTTGCCGTCACTTCCGCTACATGATGAGTTAGTGACAATTCTTCAGGAAAATAACAAAATTAGAATTGAGCGAATAATCAGCACCGGACAGACCTCCGGCTGGTATGATCAGGATGAGGCAGAATTTGTCGTACTGATAGAGGGCTTTGCTAAACTGGAATTTGAAAATGACTGCTTTCTTTCCATGAAAAAAGGTGATACGATTTTAATTCATCCACATCAATTGCATCGGGTAGCGCATACATCGATGCATCCGCCATGTATTTGGCTGTGTGTATTTTACAAAATTTAGATAGTTGTTAAAACGTCTTAAAACACAGGGCGCACCGGCAATTGTTTAGATTAAAATTATTGAGAAGGAGTTAAGAAAATGAAAAAATTAATCTTTCTAATGCTGATCATTGTTGTTTCGGGGAGCATGCTGATGGGTTGTACGTCGCAAAGCAAAAGCAACGAAAGTGATAAAAAACCATTGATAGTGGGGATGGAATTGGCATATCCACCATTTGAAACAAAAGATGACCAGGGTAATCCCAGTGGGGTCAGTGTTGATTTAGCTGTTGCTTTGGGTGAATATCTAGGTAGACCGGTTCAAATTGAAAACGTTAATTGGGACGGACTGATTCCTTCGTTACAGACCGGCAAAGTTGATGTCGTGATTTCATCGATGACGATAACCGATGAACGTCAAGAAGTGGTTGATTTTTCGATTCCCTATGCCCATTCTTATTTGGGATTATTGGTCAATAACAATTCAAATATTAATCAGGTAGAGGATCTCAATCAGGCGGGAAAGATAGTAGATGTTAAAAAAGGAACCACTGGAAATATTTACGCCACCAAAAATCTGAGCAATGCAACGATTAATGCGTTATCTTCAGAAAATGCCTGTGTTACCGAGGTGACCCAAGGAAAAGCGGATGCTTTTATTTATGATCAATTGACAATTTATCGACAGAATCAATTAAATCCAGATACGACCAAAGCGATTCTGATTCCTTTTCAGGATAGTGAAAGCTGGGGAATGGCGGTTAATAAGGGAAACGACGAGCTGTTAACACAAATAAATAGTTTCATTGAGACCTACAAAGCGCAAGGTGGATTTGCCGAACTTACTGATAAATATCTAAAAGTGGAAAAGCAAACTTTTGATAGTCTTGGTTTTCCGTGGTTTTTTGATTAGGATACTCGATGAAAAAGACATTAAATAAAGAGCCTTCGTTTAGTTATAAAGTGATCAGTGCGACTTTAGTAGCGGTTATATTAATTGGATTTCTCTGGTTTTCAGTTACTGCAATTGGTTTAAAACTAGACTTTACAACCTTGTATCAGTATCGGCAACGGCTTTGGGATGGTTTTTTGATGACGATAATCATCTCCGTTGCCAGTTTAGTGGTCAGCCTGGCGATTGGTTCGATCTCGGCACTGGGCCAAAATTCAAAAATTTTACCGATCAGTTATTTTTGCAAAGCCTATGTCCAAATTATTCGGGGGACGCCATTGCTGGTGCAGATATACTTTTTTTATTATATTATTGGAACTGCCTGGGGGGTGAATAATCGTTATATTGCCGGTGTGATTATCTTATCACTTTTTGAAGGTGCGTATATTTCGGAAATCATCAGAGGTGGTTTGGAAAGTATCGATCGGCAGCAATACGAGGTGGCTAAATCGATTGGATTAACCCCCGTTAAAACCCTTCAGTTAGTAACTTTTCCGATTTTAATGGCGCGGATACTTCCTGCTTTGGCTGGTCAATTTGCCTCGATTATCAAAGATTCTTCGCTGCTTTCAGTTATTGCGGTCATTGAATTAACGCAGACCGTGCAGGAAATATCGGCGGATAATTTTAGAATGTTTGAAAATTATCTCTTTGTGGGGGTATTATATTTTATTTTAACCTTCAGTGTCGCCATCCTTTCAGGGGTGTTGGAAAGGAGATATAATCATGAATATCGAGCTAATAAATATTTGTAAAATATTTCAGGATGAACTGGTTTTAGAAAATATTAATGGTTCTTTTGATATCCACTCGATTGCTGTGATCGGTCCATCAGGTGGCGGAAAGTCAACACTGCTGCGAATTATCGGCGGCCTTTTAGCACCCGATTCGGGAACACTTAAAATTGATGGTGGAAAAATAGAATTTAATAAAAAGGACCTGCAGAAATATCGGCGAAATATTGGCTTTGTTTTTCAATCAAAAGGTTTGTTTGAACATCTTAATGCGATGGAAAATATGTTGTTACCATTGGTTCATGCCTATCATATTAGCAAATCCGAGGCGGTTGATATCAGCAATCGATTATTTGAACGTTTTGGGTTACTTGACGAAAAAAACAAGTATCCTTTTCAGCTTTCCGGGGGACAGCAGCAGCGAATTGCGATTGCCAGAGCGGTGGCGATTAAACCAAAACTATTGCTACTAGATGAACCAACATCAGCATTAGACCCGGAGTATACGGCGGAAGTGTTAAATATGCTAGGGGAGCTTCAAGCGGAAGGACTAAAGACGATTATTGTTACCCACGAAATGGGTTTTGCCAAAAATGCTTGTGAAAAAGTTGTTTTTCTAGCCGATAAACGGATCATTGAAAGTGGTGAGAGTGCTGAAATATTTAAAAATCCTCAAAGCACTGAACTCAAGACATTTTTGAATAAAATTCTCGAATGGAAGGTTTAAGGATAGTTAATTGACAACTAATTAGATGATAAAAAGATGGAGAGTTAGCAATGGAAAAAGAAATGCAGAAAAAAATTAAAATCCTCAAAGATGGACCTTATCTTGTGACCGGTCTGGTTAAATTGTCCGAGAAAATTATCACTTCAAAAGGAAAGGGATACGTCTATACGGAAGGACGGACTTTTCCCCAGAGCAAAAGCTATACCTTATGTCGGTGCGGAAAATCTAAAAATCCGCCGTTTTGCGATGGCGCTCATTCGAAATGTGATTTTAAGGGTGAAGAAACGGCGTCAAAAGTCAATTTTGACGAACGGGCGGAGATTTTTATTGGGCCTGATCTGGATATGAAAGATGATCATCGTTGTGCTTTTGCCCGTTTCTGCCATCGTAATGACGGGACGGCATGGGAACTTATTGAACAATCGGATGATCCTAAATTAAAAGAAGAAGCGATTAAAGCGGCCAGCGAGTGTCCGGCCGGACGTTTAGTGGCAGTGGAAAAAGATGGAAACGACATAGAACCGGAATATGAACCGGAGATTGTGATCTTACAAGATCCGGAAAGAGGCGTCAGTTGCGGAATTTTTGTTAAGGGTGGGATTTTGCTGCAATCGGCTGATGGAAGTTTGTATGAAACCAGAAATCGCGTGGTGTTGTGTCGCTGTGGCGAATCTAGTAATAAGCCATTTTGTGATGCAACGCATGTCAATATAAAATATTTGGATGAAAAAAATAGATGATCTTTTGGCGAACTAATAGGGTAATGTGGTGTTCGTTACTGATACTTGCTTCATAAATTAGTTTAATTGTTTATTAGCGCATATCGTGAGAAGCTGTCGGCAAATCAAGAGGATAGGTAATTAATATGGATATTCAAAACGTGTTGTTAAATTTAATCGTGTTTACCTTACCAGTGATTACTGGCGGCTATATTTTTATTGGAATTAAACTTTTAAAGCAAAAAGTTGATGGACATTACAATTATTTTTCGGCGATTATGTTTTTTTCAGCTGTTTATTCACTGGGCTATTTTCTTTCGCTTAATTCGTTAACCGTTGAGACGATGATTTTGGCCAGAAACTTTGAGAATTTGGGTGTAATCGCCATTCCGAGTTGTGGAATATTGTATGTTTCGCAACTTTTAAAAAGAAAATTGCCATATAAAATAAAATATCTATTATGGGCTGTCTCAGGGATATTATGGGTTATCTATGTGACAAATCCCTTCCATCATTGGGCTTTTAGTCAGATCGATTTAATGAAAATAAATGGTTTTGCAGTAGCAGCGACAACAAAAGGACTTGGCTATTACCTGATTTCCTTTTACTATGTTATTTTTTTGATTTACGCTTCAATTGAGCTGTTAAAGGCTATTAAGATAACGAATTTCGAACAGTCAAGAAGAATTTATTTATTTTATTTTCTGACGGCACAAACTTCATGGATAGCGATAATTATCATTCTGACTGGTTTAGATAAATATCTTGATCCGACCCCGATCGTCATTCTATTGCTATCATTAATTTTTGGTTATTGCGAAGTAAAAAGTATGTTATTTAGATTAGAAATCGATCGCTGGAAACGAAATTTTATAAAAACAGAAGAGATCGCCTTTTTAGTAAATGAATACAATGAAATCGTCTGTCTTAATGATAAAGCAAGTGTTTTTTTTGCCGATGAAAAAGAACGTGTCCATGAGATTTTAAAAATTCTTGATCATGGGGATTATATACGCAAGCCGATGGAGATCCCGATCGATAATGATGTACACTGGTTTTTTATTAATATAAATGACTTTGATACAAAACGAAAGTTGACGAGTTATATGCTAGTGGATTTTACTGAGCATCATCAAGCCGAGGCAGCTTTAAGAGAAAGCGAAGAAAAACATCGATTGCTGATTACTCAGATGGCTCAGGGGCTTGCGGTCCATGAAATCATTTTAGATGAAGCAAGAAAAATAGTGGATTTTCGTTATCTGGATGCCAATGATAGCTATGAACGGTTAACCGGTCATAAAAGTCAAGATATTGTGGGGAAGACAGCGCTGCAAGTTAACCCTCAAATGGATAAGGCATGGATTCAAAAATATGGACAAGTTGCGGTAACCGGTCAACCAATACATTTTGATTTTTATGATCGAAATGTCGATAAATATTTTGATATCGTTGCTTATTCACCTCGATTCAAACAATTTGCAGTTATTATTTCCGATATGACTGAGCGAAAAAAAGCGGAGCAGGAAATACGTTATTTAAGTTATCATGATTACCTTACTGGTTTGTACAATCGGCGATTTTATGAAGAGGAATTAGAACGGCTTGATATTCCCGATAATTTGCCGATTACCCTGATTATGGCGGATGTGAATGGACTAAAACTGATTAATGATTCTTTTGGACATCTTAAGGGTGATGAACTGTTAAAAAAAGCGGCCGCGTTGATCTGTGAAGGAGCTCCGAAAGGGAGTGTTATTGCCAGGCTGGGAGGCGATGAATTTATCGTGATTTCGCCACAAACAGATATTTTTGAAGCGGTTGAAATAATTAATAACATGAAATTAAAAACTTCAAACGAAAGGATTGACGCTTTTGACGTTTCAATATCGTTTGGATATGAAGTTAAGGAAAGTGAAGATCAGGATATTCAGGAAATTTATAAGCGCGCTGAAGATGATATGTACAAGCATAAATTGTATGAAAGTGCTAGCATCAAGAACAAAACTATTGAATTAATTATGAATACCTTATATGAAAAAAGCGGTCGCGAGATGCGTCATTCCCGAAGAGTAAGTGAACTTTGTAAAGCCATTGCCATAGCAATGGGATTGACGAAAGACGCGGTTAATCAAATTAGCACGGCGGGTTTAATGCATGATATCGGGAAAATGGGGATTGATGAGAAGATTCTCAATAAAGAAGGACCACTAAACTTTGAAGAATGGCATGAAATTCAGCGCCATCCGGAAATCGGGTATCGTATCTTGAGTTCCTCTAATGAATTTTTAGAATTAGCTAAATATGTTTATGAGCATCACGAACGATGGGATGGAAAAGGTTATCCTAAAAAATTAAAAGGATCAGAAATATCTATTCAGGCCCGAATTATCGGAGTTGCTGATGCCTATGACGCGATGACCTGTGATCGTAGTTATCGAAAAGGACTCAACCAGAGTGCAGCGATCAGTGAACTTAGAAAATATATCGGACAGCAATTTGATCCGGAAGTAACGCGTATTTTTATTGAAAAAGTATTAATGAAAGAAAATTAAATGATTAACATGATTTGCCAAAAGAGTCTTTTTTTAGGACTCTTTTTTGGTTATAAGAGAAGTTATCATTGATTTTACTGCCAATTTACTTCATATTCAAAGGTATTTCTGATATAATAAAAAAAACCATTGACAATGTTGTTTTCAAACCTATTTTAGGGATTCAACTAAAATGAAGGTGGGGTTGATCGTTGTTGCAATGGTTTGTTTTTTAAGTTAATCACTTATCGGCTTAGGGTTCGAAAAGTCATTAAATTAAGGTGTTTATTTGAGGAAAGAGAGTTTTTATGAAAATAGGATATGCATGTTTAACGATCGGGGTCGCAAATACAGAACTGAAGACTTGCTTGCTCAAAAATGCGTCCGATGAAAAATTGACCGAGTTAACCCGGCATAATTTGAATGCCCTCGATACGATGATCGATTATAACATAAATAATGATATAAAGCTTTTCAGAATCAGTTCAGCTATTATTCCATTTGGCTCCAGTCCAATAAATCAAATTAGCTGGTGGAAAATTTTTGAAAAATCGCTTAAAAAGATTGGCAAGAAAATTAATAAAAGTGGTATGCGGGTATCAATGCATCCGGGACAATATACGGTTTTAAATGCAGCTGATGAAAATGTTGTGGATCAAGCTATCCGGGATTTGAATTATCACGCTTGTTTTTTGGATAGTTTGGGAGTTGGCACGGAACATAAAATTATTCTCCATATTGGTGGGATATACAATAATAAAAAACAAGCGATCAAACGATTTTTAAAAAATTATGATCGGTTGGAAGAAAGGGTCAAAAAAAGACTGGTGATTGAAAACGACGACAAGTCATATCACATTAAAGATGTTCTGGAAATTGGAAAGGCTCTTGATATACCGGTTGTTTTCGACAATTTACATCATCAGTTAAATCCTTGTGATGAAAATAAAGGCGATTTGTTTTGGATTGACGAATGCCAGACAACTTGGAAAGATACGGATGGAAACCAGAAAATTCATTATTCGCAACAGCACCCGGAGAAAAAAAGGGGTGCCCATTCAAAGACAATTAAAATTAATGAATTTATGGAGTTTTATCAAGCACTAGAAAATAGAAAACCGGATATCATGCTTGAAGTGAAAGATAAAAATTTATCTGCGATCAAATGTAATAATTGTATTACCACTAAAAAAGAAATCAATCGGCTGGAATATGAGTGGAGTAAATATAAATATGCGATTCTTGAAAGATCGCCGCTGGATTATTTAGAAATTCGTAAGCTTTTGAATAATAAAGACGCTTACCCATGTATCGATTTTTATAATATAATTGAGAATTCATTTCAAAAAGAAACAACCATCGGGAATTCAGTTAACGTGGCTCAACATATTTGGGGGTATTTTAGAACGATGGCATTGCCCAGTGAAAAAAAATATTTTTTAAAACTATTGGAGCGGTATGAAAAAGGTGAGGTTTCAATAAAAAAAATAAAAAAAAATTTATGGAAAATGGCGGTTAAATATGAACAAAATTATCTGCTGGATTCCTATTATTATATTATTATTTAAGTTGATTCAAACGAAAATTAATAAATTTAGGTTATTAGCGAAAGCGAAAGCACCATATAAATAAATTACGAAGGAGCACAGATTATGAATTATAAAGTTGTTTATTTTTCAAGAACTGGAGTAAGTGAAAAGGTGGCAAAGAAGATCGCGGAAAAACTAGATTGTGAAGTTTTTGAAATTACTGATGATATGAACTGGAAAGGACCAATTGGATTTGTTAAAGGAGGGATGTATGCAACTCAGAACAAACCGGTCAACATCACGGTCCATGGAGATTTAGCAGTAGCCGACGAATTGGTTGTTGTTTCGCCAGTCTGGGCTAATCGAGTGGCGCCGGCGATTACCGTTTTTCTGGAAAAACGAGATTTGAAAAAAATTCATTTAGTGACAACATCAAAGGGCAGCACCATTAACAATCAATCGGAGTATCAAACAGCGCATGCAATTATCGAAAGGGACAATAATGAAGCGACCGTGATTACCGAGCTTATCAACCTGTTAAAATCGTAAAGAAATGATGATTCAGGAAGTGAGTTGAGGAAAGCTTATGCTAAATACTGAAATTAAGGAATTGTTGCAA
Organism: uncultured Acetobacterium sp.; assembly: GCA_965140355.1. Lineage (GTDB taxonomy): Bacteria > Bacillota > Clostridia > Eubacteriales > Eubacteriaceae > Acetobacterium. The sequence goes on from OZ223194.1 coordinate 1,766,792, forward strand.
TATTTAAAAAATAGCATTTCAGAAAACAAAATCGAGGAACCTTTTTTTGAAAAATATGCCAGTGATCCTGATTTTATTGAGCTTGATACCTTAGTAAAGGGGATTCGCGATAACTGTAAAAAGTGTTTTGAACAGATTTTTGATTTATTACCCGATCCGACAATTATTACAGCCATGGGAGATGGTAAACTATTGAGGTATAATAAAGCATTTTTAAAATTAGTTGAGTCACGAGGAGCTGTAAATGTTGCTGAAGTAACAAATTTACAGGATTTATATTTTGAATTAGATAAAAGAGAACAGTTGATCGCCGAATTAAAACGAACGGGCATTTGTGAAAATATGGAAATTATGGTAACGGATGTTAATAATGAGCTATTTGTGGGTTTGGTATCAGCGCAGGCAATTAAAATTGAGGGAAAACCTTACGTTTTAAGTGTGATCAGAGATGTATCTGAGATAAAAAAGATGGAAGCGGAGATTAAAAGACTTGAGACAACGGATAAGTTAACCCAGGTTTTTAATCGGCCTAAACTGGATGAATATCTGCAAATAGAGCTGGAACGATCAGAAAGAACAAAAGCACCTTTTTCAATTATTTTGATGGATATTGATGCCTTAAAAACGATCAATGATGTCTATGGGAATCCTATCGGCGATAAGGTGCTGGTTGAATTGGCCGAAAGTCTTAAAATAAATGTCCGGTCGACTGACATTGTGGGAAGGTGGGGAGGTAAAGAATTTTTAATTATCTTGCCGGATACGGAAGTAAATGGTGCGATCGTATTAGCTGAAAAATTACGGGAAATTGTTGAAAAAACGGAATTTGAAAAAGTTGGGAAATTGACGGCAAGCTTTGGGGTGACGGCTTATCGTAAAGATCTTTTACCGGCAACGCTGATTTCCCGAGTAGATTTAGCTCGTAATAAGGCAAAACAACAGGGCCGAAATCGGGTTGAGTATTTATAAAATTACGAAAATGAGAAAGTTGATTTGGACGAGGTAAGAAGTGAATAAAAGACAGCAAAGCGTATTAGTGATTGATGATAATCGGGATAATGTGATTGTCTTAAAAGCGCTGATCAATGATATGTTTCCAGAGATCAAAGTCTTAATGGCGCTTAGTGGCAAAACGGGATTTGAAATAGCTTTAGCGAAAGACCCGGATATTATTTTTTTAGATATTATTATGCCGGATATGGATGGATTTGAAGTGTGCCGAAAATTAAAATCACATCCCGATCTGGTTGATATTCCGGTGGTATTTGTGACGGCGGCCCGTGGTGATAAAGAAAATCGGATGCTTGCATTGGAGTGTGGGGCAGAAGGATTTCTTTCCAAGCCCATTGATGACTATGAATTAATTACGCAAATCAAGGCGATGGAAAAGATAAAAATTGCCAATGTTCAAAAGCGAAATGAAAAAAAACGGCTTGACATGTTAGTAAAAGAGCAAACCAATAAATTGAGAATTGCCCATGTCCAAACGTTAGAACTTTTAAGATCTTTGGAAAAAGAAAATGAGGCCCGAAAAAAAAGTGAGCGCGCTTTAGTTGAAGCCCATAAGTTAGCACACCTGGGAAGTTATGAATTTGATTTAAAAAGTGGTGAATTGAGCTGTTCTGACGAGGCTTTAAATATTTTAGGCGTTACTTCGAAAGATCAAGTCAGGACCATTGAGCAGTTAACTAAATTAGTACATCCACAGGATGTTACATATTTTTTGGAAAACATTAATCAGCTCGACAAAGAAAATTTGACCCGGGATTTTATTTTTCGGATCATCAGACCAGATAATGAGGAACGGACGATTAATGTGAGAATGATGCCTAAGTTTGATGAGGTAACAAATCGGATTGGGAATTTTGGAACGGTTCAGGATATTACCCAAATCAGAAAAACAGAGGCAGCAATCCGATATCTGAGTTACCATGATCATCTGACGGGCTTATTTAATCGGCGATTTTATGAAAAAGTGCTGGTTAAATTGGATAAGAAAGAGAACTATCCATTGACGTTGGTCATGGCGGATGTTAATGGACTGAAAATGATTAATGATTCTTTTGGACATGCCGTTGGTGATGAATTATTACGAAAGGCATCAAATGTCATTAAAAAAGGATGTCGCGAAAATGATATTATTGCCAGACTTGGCGGTGATGAATTTGTTATTATCCTGATTAAAACGGATGTTGAAGCGGCCGCACTTTTCATAAAACGGCTGGAAACGATGGCCGCTCAAGAAAAAATTCATGGTCTGAAGCTCTCGATTGCTTTTGGCAGTCGGACAAAAATCAGAGCGGAAGAAGATATCCAGCGAGTTCTCAAAAATGCCGAAGATGAGATGTATCGTCACAAGCTTTATGAAAGTGCAAGTATGCGCAGTAAAACTATCGAATTAATTATGAATACGCTTTATGAAAAAAGCAATCGTGAAATGCGGCATTCCAACCGGGTCAGCCAAATTTGCGAAAAAATCGGTCGAAAAATGGATTTGCAGAAAAACGAGATCAATCAAATCAGAACGGCGGGACTGATTCATGATATTGGTAAAATGGGGATTGATGAACAGATCCTAAATAAACCAGGATCATTAAGCGACGAGGAATGGAAAGAAATACAGCGACATCCTGAAATTGGCTATCGGATCTTGAGTTCGGTTAACGAATTTTCAGAAATGGCAACCTGCATTCTTGAACATCATGAACGATGGGATGGGAGAGGATATCCAAAAGGTTTAAAAGGTGAAGAAATTTCTATTCAAGGGCGGATTGTAGCCGTAGCAGATTCTTTTGATGCCATGACCAGTGATCGTACTTATCGTAAAGGATTAGCTCAAGAAGAAGCAATTGCCGAAATAAATCGCTGTTCGGGAACCCATTTTGATCCACAAATCGCAAAAATGCTTGTTGATGTAGTTCATTCAGAAAGAATTCATTAATTTTAATTGCTATTTATGGTTGCAATTTAAGTAACAATATGATAATAGTTAAGGAGACTGATAAATGGAAGAGATTACGGATACAGTTGTTCATGAAGTGATTCAGATCATGAACGAAACTTATGGAAAAGATCTTACCATATATGATCAGGTCTTTTTATCAAAATCAATCGAAAGAAGAATCGTGGCAGGCAATGTAAAAAAATTAGACTACGGCTCATATTTGGTAAAAAATAGCAACGAAGCAGATCAGCTGATGGCATCATTTAATATTACTTATACGCAATTTTTTAGAAATTCGTTAACATTTTCACTGCTGGAACATTTAATATTGCCGCGTTTGTTAAACCAGAAACCTGAAGGAACCGAAATTAGGATTTGGTCGGCAGGTTGTTCGACCGGGCAGGAGGCATATTCAATCGGAATTTTGCTGGAGGAAATGTTAACAACCGCTTCGAAATCGATGCGATTTCGAATTTTCGCGACGGATTTATCTTCCGAGGTTCTGGTACTCGCGAGAGAAGGTATTTATGATGAGGACGGAATTTCCAATCTCAAGATCAAATACTTGAAAAAGTATTTTATCAAAAATGGAGAAATGTATCGGGTCAAACATCAATTAAAACAAAATATCGATTTTTTAAGATACGATTTATTAGATCAATATTCGATTAATCCACCCGAAAGTATTTTTGGTGATTTTGATATTATATTTTGTTCGAATTTGCTTTTTTATTACCAAATAGATATTCGCCGAACCATTGTAAAAAAGTTGAAACGCTCTTTATCTGCACAAGGATATCTGATTAGCGGTGAGGCAGAATCCCGGTTTATTGGAAAAGATGCGGAATTGAAGATGATTAGCCCGAATTCGACAATTTTTCAGAGCTATTAAAATTGTTGTAAATTATATTAAGAGGGCGATTGTACTGTATTTCCGAAATAACGGCAATTCATATAAAGGATCTAGGGAGAAATAGTGAAGATTAAAAATTTAAAAGTTAAATCTCAGCTAAGTATTGGTTTTGGAATTATTCTTATTTTAGTTCTTTTATTAGGCGTTTTGGTTTACTTTCAAACCACTGCTATTGTTAATCAGGCAGAAACTATGTACGAGCATCCATTTAAAGTCTCTAGGGCGATTGAGCAGTTGGATGCCGATATTTTGAATATGCAGGTACATCTAAGAGATTTGGTCATTGACACGGAAGATAATCAGGATGCATTAAATGAATTATTCGCGCAGAGCGATGCAGATATTCATGTGCAATTTGATGTTTTAAGGGAGCTTTATTTGGGTCCGAAGCAAGATGTTGAGGTGGCTTATAATGCTTATATCGATTGGAAAACAAGCACCTCAAAAACTACCGATAATGTGTTTTCCGGCGATCTTGAAACAGCGAAAAAAAGTTTACTACCTGGGGGAATGGTTGCGACATCTCGAAAAACATTGCTCGCAAAGATAGATGTCATTAGAAATTTTGCCAAAAATAAGGCCGATTCATTATATTTGAATACAAACAATTTATATACGACGATAAAATTACAAGTGTCATTGTTTATCTTTTTATGTGTTGCTTTTTCAAGCGGCATAGGTTTTATTTTGATTCGTAATCTTCAGGAACCGATTGATGAATTAACCAGAGCCACCGATGAATTTCATAATGGTAATCAAAATGCCAGAAGTAGATATCATTATAGTAATGAGTTTGGGATCTTGTCCGAATCGTTTAATGAATTGGCGGGAGATATTCAAAAAAATATGGAATTAAGTGAAAAAAGCGAAAATTTCATCAAGGTAATGGTAGGGGAAGAAGATGTCAGAGCGTTTTTCAAAAAAACTCTCTGTTTGCTTTTGGAAAATACTGATTCTCAGGTTGGTGCCGTTTATTTGTTGGATTACCAAAATAATCAGTTTGAGTATTTCGAATCCATCGGCCTGGATGAAAAAGGTCGAGAATCATTTGATTATGATACCCTTGAGGGTGAGTTTGGAGCATCCATTGCCAGTGGGAAATATCGACTCGTTCGCGATATTCCGGCTGACTCACGCTTTACATTTTATACCGTTTATGGAAAATTTATCCCCCGAGAAATCATCAGTATCCCGATTATTTTTGGCGAAAAAGTGATTGCTATGATATCATTAGCGGCGATTAGCAAATATGCCCAAAAATCGATTGATTTTATTGAGGCCACGGTTAATACTATGAGTGCCAGAATTGAAGGGATCTTGGCCTATCGTACGATTAGAGAATTCTCAGAAAAAATGGAAATCAAAAATCGTGAATTGGATGCTCAAAAAAATGAAATGGAAGAACAATCAGCAGAATTGATGCATCAGAACATTGAGTTGGAAATGCAGAAAAAAGAATTAAAAGAGGCTAATCAACTTAAGACAAACTTTTTATCAAACATGAGCCATGAGTTACGAACCCCTCTTAATTCGGTGATTGCGCTTTCCGGGATACTTAACCGACGGCTTCGTAATGCGATTCCAGAGGAGGAATATAGTTATCTGGAAGTGATTGAACGGAATGGAAAAAATCTCCTGGCGTTGATTAATGATATTTTAGATATCTCTCGGATCGAAGCCGGGCGGGAAGAGGTCGATATCACCACCTTTAATGTCAATTTGTTAATCAATGATGCGGTGGAAATGCTGGCACCGCAAGCAAATCAGAAAGATGTTTTATGTGTGAATACGTCTAAAAATACAAGTGTTTACATTAACAGTGACAGTGATAAATGCCGACATATTCTTGAAAACCTGGCCGGTAACGCGGTTAAATTTACTGAAAAAGGTAAAGTTGAGTTGTCGCTTAACCAAGATCAGGAAAATATCGAAATTCGGGTCAAAGATACCGGAATTGGGATCGATAAAAACTATCTACCATTTGTTTTTGAAGAATTCCGACAAGCAGATGGCAGCACTTCACGGAAATTTGGAGGAACCGGGTTGGGCTTGGCGATTGCAAAAAAATATGCTAATTTGCTAGGTGGGACAATTCGGGTTAAAAGCCAAGTTGGACAAGGGTCCGAGTTCACTCTTTCATTACCGATCAATTATTCCATTGAAAACCGAGTGCGTGAAGAAATACCGGTTGAAAAAGCAGAAACTTTTAAATTAAAGACGAGTGAAAGCGGGGGACATTTGGCGAACAAACAATTAATTGAACCTTCAACAAAGACCCTTTTATTGGTTGAAGACAGTGAGCCGGCGGTGATTCAGATTAGAGATCTGTTGGCGGAAAGTGGATACACGATTCGCGTGGCGCGAGATGCCGAAGAAGCTTTTAAAATTATTGAAGAAGTTATTCCCGATGCAATGATTTTAGATTTAATGATGCCCGGAATCGATGGTTTCGAGTTACTCGGTGTTTTAAGAGAAGCAGAAGCAACTGCGGAAATTCCGGTATTGATTCTTACCGCAAAACACATTTCGAAAGATGAACTAAAATTTTTGACCCGGAATAATATTCATCAACTGATTCAAAAGGGTGATATTAATCGAGAAGATCTTAAAAAAGCGGTTGCCTCGATGCTTTATCCGGAAGTTAAAGAAAAAAATATCAAACGTTTTGAAGCCGAAACCAATCAACGAAAACCATTGGTGTTGGCAGTCGAAGATAATCCAGATAATATGATTACGGTTAAGGCATTGCTGGAAGATCATTTTTCGGTGTTAGAGGCTGTTGATGGGAACGAAGGAATTGAGATGGCTAAACAATTTGTCCCAGATTTGATACTAATGGATATTGCGCTACCCGGGATAAATGGGATTCAGGCATTCAAGACAATTCGTGCGTTGCCGACCTTACATAAGATACCGGTGATTGCCTTAACCGCCAGTGCCATGACCGAAGACCGTGAAGGCATTTTGGCTCAGGGATTTGATGCATTTATACCCAAACCGATTATCGAACGGGATTTTTTAAAGGTGATACGCGAGGTGCTTTATGACAGATAGAACGTTAAAGTTTTTGGTGATTGATGATAATATGGATAACTTAATTACCTTACGAGCCTTGATTAAAGAAGCTTTTCCGGTATCTGAGGTGTTTACAGCAAGAGCTGGGGTAATTGGGATAGAAATTGCCAAAGAAAAAGATCCGGATGTTATTTTATTGGATATTGTAATGCCGGGCATGGATGGTTTTGAAGTCTGTCGCCATTTAAAAGCAGATCAAGAAACAAAAGAGATACCGGTCGTTTTTGTAACCGCGATTAAAGGTGATCGCGAAGATCGGATTATGGCCCTGGAATCGGGAGCTGAGGCTTTCTTAGCCAAACCGATTGATGAATCTGAACTTACTGCTCAGATTCGGGCGATGATAAAAATAAAAAATGCTAATCGTCAAAAACGCGACGAAAAAGGTCGATTGGCACAGTTGGTTGAAGAGAAAACCGCGGAATTAAAAAAGGCACATCAGAAGACGATCGAACTTTTAGAGAATTTGAAAACAAGCGAAGAAAGAAATCGACGATTGATTACACAAATGGAGCAAGGCCTGGTACTGCAGGAATTTATTTTCGATGAAAATGAAAAAGAACAGGATTGTCAATTTTTGTATGTCAATAGTAGTTTTGAACGTCTTACGGGTTTAAAAGGTGATGAAATTATTGGAAAAACGTTAACCGAAATTATGCCGGACACACAACAATTTTTATTGGAACAATATATTTATTTGTTAAGAACAAATGAATCGCTCCGTTTTGAAAAATACTTTGAACAGTTTGAAAAATATTTTGAAGTCGTTGCTTATTTACCTGAAACACGACAGGTCGCAACAATCATTTCCGACATCACGAAAAGAAAAAAAAATGAAGAAGCGATTTGTTATTTAAGTGATCATGATTATTTAACTGGGGTTTATAATCGACGTTACTATGAAGAAGCATTAACAGAAATTGATGTCGCCGAAAATATGCCGTTAAGTTTAGTGATATCCGATGTGAACGGATTAAAACTGATTAATGAATCATTTGGTCATGCTGTCGGTGATGAACTGCTAAAAAAAGTAGCAGATATTATTGTTAAGGAGTGTCGGGAACAGGATATTGTCGCACGACTTAGCGGCGATGAATTTATTATTTTACTGCCGCGCACCGACGGAGTACAAACGGCTCAATTGGTCAAAAATATGAAAAATAATGCCCTGAAAGAGTCGATTGGAGCGATTGAATTTTCGATTTCATTTGGTTATGAAACAAAAGAGCATGTCAATGAGGATGTTCAAGAAATATTAAAAAATGCTGAAAATAATATGTATCGACATAAATTGTATGAAAGTGCAAGCATTAAAAATAAAACCATTGATTTGATTATGAATACTCTTTATGAAAAAAGCAGCCGTGAGATGCTTCATTCTCAGCGAGTTAGTGAAATTTGCGAGCAGATAGCAATAAAAATGAATTTTGACTTGGATGATATCAGTCAGGTAAAAACGGCCGGACTCATTCATGATATTGGAAAAATGGGAATTGATGAGAAAATTCTCAATAAGCCGGGGGCATTGGACCAATATGAATGGAAGAAAATGCAACGGCATCCGGAGATTGGTTATCGTATTTTAAGCTCATCCAGTGAATTTTCCGAATTGGCCAGATATGTACTTGAACATCAGGAACGATGGGATGGAAAAGGATACCCAAAAATGTTAAAAGGTGAAGAAATTTCGATCCAGGCGCGAATCATTGGCGTTGCCGATGCATTTGATGCGATGACTTGTGATCGGGCTTATCGAAAAGGATTAAGTGTGGAAGAGGCTGTTGCAGAAATAAAAAAATGTGCCGGAACGCAGTTCGATCCCGTAATCGCCGATGTTTTTGTTGAAAAAGTTTTGCTTAATGGTTGAAAAAGATTCAAACCAATCAAAGTGATTAAGCATGATTTTATAAAATAATTTAATTTAAGGGAGTGGTTTATGATGGCAGAAAAAAAAGAGAATGTAATCGACGGAGTAATAGAAAAGCTGAAACAGGGAAATGCAGAGTTTATTAAAAATGAGAAAAATGAAGGTGATGTCTCGCAGATGATTCGGATCAAAACGGTTGCAGAGGGACAAAAACCATATGCCGTGGTGATAACCTGCTCGGATTCAAGAGTCCCACCAGAACATGTTTTTTCAGCGGGAATCGGAGAGTTATTTGTGATTCGAACGGCTGGAAATGTAATTGGTGATTTTGAATTAGGCAGTATTGAATATGCAGTGGGGCATCTTAATACCGCGGTTGTTCTGGTAATGGGACATAGCCATTGCGGAGCCGTAGCAGCAGCAATTGAGGGCCATGGCGAGGGTTATATTAACTCAATTTTGGAAGAGATACAGCCTGTTATTGTTGGGGAAACAAATGTTGGCAAATGTGAAAATCTCAATATCGAGAACAGTATCAAACGGATTTTACAAAGTGAGATGATTAAGACAATGATTAGCGAAGGTCAGGTGAAAGTTTTAGGCTGTAAATATGATCTCGGATCTGGTCAGGTTGAATTTTTCGAAAACTAAGGTTTTGGCGAGGGCATGGATACGGAGAAATCGTTAAGTTAAAAAAGGAGATCAATATGAAACAAAGACCTTTGATACTGATGGGATTAGCTGGCATCGTGGCAATTATGCTAGTAATGGCAGGTTGTCAAAAGAAAAATCAGCTCAAACCGGATGAATCCGTACTGGCATCGTTTGATCGTTCGATCGTTGCTAAAAGCAATGATTTTGGGTTTAGCCTTTATCAAAAGTTAATTAATGAAAATGAAAATATGATGATCTCTCCGGTCGGTGTAACGTTGGCGATGGATATGGCTTATAACGGGGCGGAGGGAGAAACAAAAGCGGCTATGGCAAAAGCCTTAAACATTCAGGGCATGGATACGGAACGATTAAATAAAAATAATCGGGCGTTACTTTATTTATTAACTTCTGCTGAACCAAAAGTGATATTAAACATTGCTGATTCACTGTGGTTGGATCAAAGCTTTGAAATTTCAGAACCATTTAGACAAACCGTTAAAGCTAACTATCAGGCCCAAACGGAAGAACTCGATTTTAGTGACCCAAAGTCAGCGGATACGATTAATAAATGGGTGAAGGATAAAACGGCAGGGGTTATTGATCAGATCGTAGACGCGCCGATAGATTCCGAGACCATGATGTTTTTAATCAATGCTGTTTATTTTAAAGGCGCGTGGACAAGTCCGTTTGATCAAGAACAAACCAGTGAACAGAATTTTAAAACCGGTAATGGTCAGACGGTGGCGACACCAATGATGTTTCAGAGCGGAGCGTTTGATTATTTAAAAACGGTTGATTTTCAAGCAGTGCGGCTGCCTTATGGTGATGAACAGAAAATGGCGATGATTCTGTTTTTGCCCAACGAAGAATCAAGTTTGGCGGAATTTCAAGGGCAACTCAATCAGGAAAACTGGTCGAACTGGATGAATCTGCTGGCGCAAAAAGAAGGAACGATCATGTTGCCGCGGTTTACCTTAACAACAGAAGAATCCCTTAAGCAGGCGCTGACCGATTTAGGGATGGGCGTGGCTTTTGAAGCGGGAAAAGCGGACTTTTCGGGAATGACAACAGCGGGTAGTGGCGGTGATATAAAAATAAGTGATGTTAAGCACAAAACTTATCTTCAAGTGGATGAGCGAGGAACCGAAGCAGCGGCGGCAACCTCGGTAGAAATTGGACTTACGAGTATCCCGACTTATGATTTTGAACTCCGGTTTGAGCGACCTTTTTTCTATGCCATCCAGGATCGTGAAACGGGAGCGATCATTTTTTTGGGATCGGTGTCTGACCCCAGTAAATAAACCGAAATATATAAATGGCCTGGGAAGTGCTGTGACAAACAGCTTCCCAGGTGTTTTTTCGGCATTTTAAGCGAATAAAGAGGTTTATAGGTTACTTAATCGTTAAAAAAAACATTGTAAGATGGGCAATAAAAAAGTAAAATTAAGGTTGAAAGTTTAGGAGTGTGGTTAAATAATAAAGGAAAAACAAATGAATGCGGTCTGCTTTTGTCCATGACAAGTTTGGATAGCTGGCCTAATTCGATGGAGCTGTCGTGGCATAGCAATTAGTAATGAATCAGGAGCGTTTGCTTCATGGCACTGACTTATTGCGGGGTGGAGAATGAGACATTCTCATTACAAAAAGACTTAATATCACAGGCAAAAGAGAGGGAAAGATGGGCTTTTTAGAAATTTTGAAAGCAATCCTGTTGGGGGTTGTCGAAGGTGTAACGGAGTGGCTGCCAATCAGCAGTACCGGACACATGATATTGGTGGATGGTTTCATTAAACTGAATATGTCAGATGCATTTATTGAAATGTTTTTGTATGTTATTCAATTGGGCGCGATTTTAGCAGTTGTTTATATTTATTGGCATAAATTGGTGCCGTTTGCGATTAAAGATAAAAAAATAATGATTCGCAAAAATACCATGATTCTCTGGTCAAAAATTGTAGTGGCCTGCATTCCCGGGATTTTCGCATATTTTCTGTTGGACAAATTGTTTAATACTTTTTTTATGAATTCTGTTACCGTTTCGGTAATGCTGGTCTTTTATGGGATTCTTTTTATTGTTATTGAAAATTATAATAAAAAACGAACCCCGGAGGTCATTAAACTGTCACAACTAACTTATAAAAAAGCCTTGCAGATTGGGGCCTTTCAGGCATTATCAATTGTTCCGGGAACATCACGCTCCGGAGTAACGATTTTGGGGGGAATGATTTTAGGAACGTCCCGGACGGTTGCCGCTGAGTTTACCTTTTTTATGGCAGTGCCGGTCATGTTTGGGATTAGCTTTTTAAAATTGATTAAATTTGGATTGGCCTTTAGTTTATGGGAAGGGGTTATTTTATTAGTTGGGATGATCACCGCTTTTATCACCTCAATAGTGGCGATCAAGTTCTTGATGAGCTATATTAAAAAGCATGACTTTAAAGTTTTTGGCTGGTACCGAATTGTGTTAGGAATTATCGTATTATTATATTTTTTTATAACCGGTAATTAATAGCGGGAGACAGTTGAGCAAGCAATGATGGCCTGATTTTTGCGGTAGGGCAATAATCAGGAAGTCGGAAAGGATAGTAGGAAGAAAAAATGATTAAGATTGATCAGGAAAAATGTATTGGTTGTGGCGCATGTGTTGATGATTGTTTTACCCGGGATCTCGTGATTGAAGAGGATAAAGCCAAAGCCCTTAACCAAACGTGCATCAAATGCGGCCATTGTATTGCTATTTGTCCGGTTAATGCGGTTAGTATAACCGACTACGATATGAGTGAAGTGAAGGCGTATAATGCTGCGGATTTTGATATCGAACCTGAAAAATTGCTGAATTTTATTAAATTCAGACGGTCAGTGCGTCAATTTACGGAAAAGCCGATTGAAAAAGAAAAGCTGGAAGCGATTATCGAAGCCGGGCGTTTCACACCAACTGGCGGCAACCGCCAGCCGGTATCTTTTGTGGTAGTCCAAAATGAACTTTCAGAGCTGACCAGACTGGCGTTAGAAAGCCTTAATAATCAGGGCCAAGCGTATCTGGCTGATAAAGAAAAGACACCACCTTTGATTGCCTATTATGCCAAGCGCTGGTTGCAGATGTATGAAGATTACCTGAAAAACCCTGAAAAACCGACTGATTTATTTTTTAATGCCAAAACAGTCGTGATCGTTGTTTCGGAATCACCGATTGATGGCGGTTTAGCGGCATCCTCGATGGAGCTGATGACTCATGCCCAGAAATTGGGAATGTATTACAGCGGCTTTTTTGTCCGAGCAGCAGCAAATAGCCAGGAATTAAGACGTTTTCTGGGAATTGCAGAGGATAATAAACACGTGATTGCCTGTTTAGTGATGGGATATCCGGAGGTGTCCTACGAACGAACGGTACCCCGGAAAAAACCGTCAGTATCCTGGCGTTAAAAAATAAATAAGTAATGATTTTGTGGGGCGGCAAGTTGTCGCCCTTTTAAATGTTATACGTGTTAAGATGGCCTGAAGCAGTGCGTTTGAGACAATTAGACAAGACACCTTCACGAATAGGCTAATCGTTTTTTAAAAGAATAGGAGGCGAACAATGGCATGTATTGAATATCGGGATATTGAATTGAAATTTGAAGAGCGGACGATTTTTACAAAATTTAATCTGGCAATAAATAAAAACGAAAAAATCCTTTTGTGTGCCCCTTCCGGACGGGGAAAAACCAGCCTGGTGAAAATGCTACTGGGTTTTATCATTCCGGATAGTGGCGAAATCATAGTCGATGGAATGCGTTTGTCCGGGAAAACAGTGAATCAGATTCGCAGTAAAATTTCATATGTCAGCCAGGATGCAGATATTCCTAAAGGGATTGTTAGTGACGTATTCAGAGATGTTTTTAAATTTCAAATTAATCGGCATCTAAATTACCAAGAGAAAATCCTTTCTGACTGGCTTGAGAAAATGTTATTGCCTCAGGATACGCTTAATAAAAACGTCGATTCACTTTCCGGTGGAGAACGACAACGACTCGCTTTAATTTTAGGGATGTTGTTGGATCGGGAGATCTGGATTCTTGACGAAATAACGACGGGGCTGGATCAGGAGTTGAAGAAAAAAATAGTTGATTTGTTGTTAAACGATGATAAAACCATTTTGGTGGTGTCCCACGACGATATCTATCAAAATCGTGGATTAAGAGAGGTGAGTTGGTAATGGGAGTCCAAGAAATACCTTTTTACACGCCCTTTTATCTGTTGATCTTTTTGATTCCGATGATGATCATCAATTATAAACTGGAAATTGGGATTAATAAACGGGTTATTTATTCGTTATTTCGGATGACCATCCAGTTGGTTTTAGTGGGTTTTTTCCTGCAGTATATATTTTTATTTAATAATTACTGGATTAATTCGGCTTATGTATTATTTATGATTGGAGCCGCCGGATTAGCCACGGTTAAGTCCTGTAAGTTGTCGATTAAAAAGCAATTTTGGGCAATTGTTCTGGGCTTTGGGGTACCTAATCTAATGATGATTCTTTTTATCAACCAATTTGTGATTGGTTTGGATAATATTTTTGATGCCCAATATTATATTCCCCTGATGGGGATGTTGCTGGGTAACAGTTTAAGTGGGAATATCATCGGCATTAATACGTTCTACACCGGCATAAAGCAAAATGAGCGACAATATCAATATCGGCTGGGTTTGTCGGCTAATCAGTGGGAAGCCACCCTGCCATGGTATAAAGCCGCCATTATTGCCTGTATGAACCCTATTTTAGCATCAACGGAAACAATTGGACTGGTATCCCTGCCGGGGATGATGACCGGCCAGATCCTAGGTGGATCGATGCCAATGACCGCGATTATTTATCAAATTGTGATTATGGGGGCTATTTTGATAACCCGCTATTTCAGTATTCATTTTTCAATTTTGTTAACCCGTAAAAAGGCATTTGATGCCTATGATCGGCTAAAAATCTGAAAATCTTACCAAAAATTCTCTTAATCGAAATAATTAGTTCATTTATTTTGACCGGATAGAATGGTAAAATGATTAAAAAGTTACTTTCTAAATGCGAGGTTAAAAATGTCCTTTAAAGATTTAACACCGAACACGGTCATTGAATATATCCAATCGTATACCAACATCTTCCCGGCTGAGGCCAAACTTACAGTTTATGAGATTGGCGCAGGCGACGATGACGGGGATGGTTTCGTTAATCATGTTTATCGGATATCGGACGCAGACGGGAAATCAGTTATCTTAAAACAAGCCAAGCCATATCTCAAAGCATTTGGAGCCGGAGTACCCCTGACGACCAGACGAAATCAGCTTGAATCAGAAATAATAAAGGTGCGATCAGCGATTACACCAGAATATTTGCCAACAATGTATCACGTTGATGCCGCCAATAATTTGTTTGTTTATGAGGATTGCGGTCGTTTGAAGATCATGCGTTTTGAATTGATCAAAGGCAAAACTTTCCCGAAATTCCCTAAGCAGATGGGAGAGTTTTTGGCAAAATCGAATTTTTATACCTCCGAAATATATTTAGACCAGATTGTTCATAAAGGCTTAGCATGTAAGTTCATGAATCCGGAAATGCGGGTGATTATGGAAACCATCCTTTTTCTGAGAGAATCTTTTATTGAAGCGGAAATCGAACTGCCGGCAGGCGATCCCAATCATATTATCATGGGCGATTTACTTTGGGAAAAACGCGAATTGCGGGTCGAACTGCTGAAACTACGCGGGATTTTTATGAAAAAAAGTGAATGTCTGGTGCATGGTGATTTACATACCTCCAATATTATGATTGATGAAAATGAAATGAAGATTATTGATATGGAATATCCATTTATGGGACCGTCATCGTCAGACACTGGTTACCTGATTGGTAATTTAATTTATGAATATATTGCCTGGTTTCACCATTCGGAAGGAACCCAAACATCACGCAGAGCATATCGACAAGAAATGATTGATTATATCCGTAACCTGATGACCGAATACCAAAAAGTATATACGGTATGTTGGGAGCAGGATGCAAAACCGATGTATCGGGATTATCCGGAGTATCGTGAAGCTTTACTTCGGGACTATATCAAAGAAGTTTGTGGATTTGCCGGTTGCCAGATGGTCAGCCGAGTTGGAGGAATTGTACCGTTACCGGATTTTGATGTACTGCAGAATCTTGCTAGCCGAAACAGTGCCCGACGACTGGCGCTCTTGATTGCTGATGCCTTAGTGATGAAACGTGAAGAAGTTGAATCAGTCGACGATATTATCAATTTGATTGAGACCATTACCACTCGTTATTTTGAGGTAATGAAAGCGTTAAAAAATCGTAGTTAAACCGCTATCAATAGCAGCAGACAAGAAACTCAAGTTAATTTTAGGCTTGAGTTTTTTATTACTAAAAAGCACATAAGAGAATGTTTATTTAAAATAAAATGTGGTAGAATAAGTATACTAAGATAGATGGGAACGAGAACAGATATCTTTTTTATAAAAAAGGAGGCACAAGCGAAACGAAGAGATCTGATAAAAGAAGTGAAAATTCTGTCAAAACGATCTAACTGGAATCGATTGCAATCATGACTTATTGTTCAACAGAATATTACTGAACAATGAGAATTATGGATAAAAAAACGCCAGCTATTCTAGTAAATAACCATTTAGGAGGAGAAATTTATGAAAAAAAATAAATTAGTAATAACGCTTGTAATCATAACCCTGATGATGGTTTCAGTTCTTTTTATGGGAGCAAGCTGCAGTTCAACCACGGCTAACGTCAGTAATGCTGTGATGACGACTGGTGTCGACGATAATTCTATGCCGGTGGACAATGTTACTGAATTTCCGGTAAATTCCGATGTTTATGTAGCGGCAGAACTTCATAATGCACCAGATGATACAAATATCAAATTTATTTGGTATCAGGATGGTCAGGAATTAGATTCGGTCACAATTACGAATGGAACCGTGAGTGATGCGCCACTATGGGGCATTTTGCCGGCCGATCTGGTTAGTAAAGCCGGAAGTTATGCAGTTGAAATTTATATTGATGATCGGACCGATCCGGATACAACAACCGAATTTACAGTTAAATAAAGTCTTGACGGTAAGGTGTTAGTTAAACGATGGATAAAAATGAAATCATCAATAACATTGTCAGATTAAAAAAGAAAGCTCAATATTAAAAGAAAGCATCGGCTACTGGCCGGTGCTTTCTTTTGGAATCGGATAGAAGTTTCGTTTGATTTTAACGATCGGTGAAGGTAAAAGACCAAATTGCGAGAGTTAAGGTAATCGCGAAAAAGAGTGTCAGGGCAAGCAGACTATAACCCCACGTTAAAGGGTTAACCATAAGACTGCTACGAAGTCCATTAAGAAACCATTGAAAAGGATTTAGCGATCTGATGGCTAAAACAATGGCTGGGGCACCATCAAGGGAATAAAAGGCATCACTGCTCAATAATAACGGCATTGAAATAAGGTTGGTTATAATACTGGCCTGAGCCTCCGTTTTGCATAAACTGGAGATAAAAAAACTCAGAAAAAGATAACCCATCGCGCCAAGTAGACAAACGATCATTATCATGATCAGACTTGGCCATGATAAACTGATTTGAAAAGCGATACTGCCAATTATCAGGACCACCAGCCCACAGCTTAAAGAAATGATGGTCCCGGCACCAGAAAGGCTGATAATATAACGCACCAGCGGTAGGGGAGTAACCTTTAATAATTGATAAACACCACGTCTCCTTTGTGAAAACAACGTAAAAACAGTGGTGGTGAACGCATAAAATAAAATGCCCATGGCCATCATTCCCGTTGTTATACGGAGTGAATAGTGGGGATCATGGATCAGATAACCAAGAATTAACGTACCGGCAATCGGCATGAAGATTGACCAGAACAGCAAAAATGGTTCGCGTGATGCAGATTTTAATGAAAGGGTAAAGAGGGTATTCATTTTTTTCTCCTTAATTATTTATTTTACCGTTTCGGTAAGTTTTAGATAAAGCAGCTCAAGGTTTTTTACCTGATGCTTTTTTATGAGATCTTCGGGTTTTCCGGCAGCGACAATTTGGCCATGATTCATAAAGATAACACGATCGGCAATTTCTTCAACTTCGTCCATGTTGTGCGATGAGAAAAGCACGGTCCGTTGGTTTTCTGACATGTTAAGGATCATTTTTTTTATTTCATGACTGGCTCTTGGATCAAGGCCCGCGGTGGGCTCATCCAAAATAATTAGTTCCGGTTCATGAACCGTTGTTACGCCGATAGCCAAACGCTTTTGCTGGCCGAGAGAAAGCTTAACGGCCGGAGTACGACCGGTATCGCTTAGGTGATAACAGGCTAGTTTATGATTAATTTCTTCGTCACTTAGCTTAACTTGATACAATGCCCCAAACAGTTTAAGATTTTCTCTGGCCGAATATCCTTCGAAAAAGGGTGTTGTTTGGAGTTGGGCGCCAATGTGTTTTTTATAATCGTTTCGCCAGTATGAAACAGATCCCTTATCGGGTTGAATTATTCCTAAGAGCATGGCAATAGTTGTTGATTTACCGACACCATTTGGCCCAATCAAGGCCAGGATTTCACCTTGCTTGATTTCCAGGTCAAGCCCATGAACCACTTGTTTATTTTGAAATTTTTTTTCTAAACCATTAGCGACAATTAAATTCATAATAACCTCCATAATTTTCGTTGAATATTCAATGTTGAGTATTAGGGCATTTTTTTCTCCCTCATTACAAGGGAGTTTTTTTAATCGTTAGCTTCTAGCAGGGCAATGGCATTTTTGATCAGGATGCGTTGTTGATTGACCAAGGCAAACATATTATCAAAAATCAATGTTGTCATTGGTGGAATAGTATGCTGCATTGCAATGTCTTTAAGACGAAGTCCGTTTTCCAGGGCCTGGTATTCTTTTTCCAGTGCTACTAACTGCTCATTCAGCGCTGTTAAGGCATCTTCGCGGGAGACTTTTTCAATAAATGATAGTCCCGAATAAAGCGAGGAAGGATATTGAACCGAAGCGATTGTTAGAGAATCCCTAACTAATTCGGCTAAATGGGTTTTACCCGTTGCGGTGATTCGGTAGATCGCTTTTTGCCGATTGCCCGTTTGTTCAATACTGTCGATTGTGACAAGACCTTCTTGATCCATTTTTTTTAATGCATGATAGATCGAACCAATTAAAACACCACCCCAACGCTCCGCGTCAGATAGGCGTAACATTTGCTGGATATCATATCCAGACATGGGTTGGACATCAAGGAGCCCTAAAACAAGTATTCGTGTCAATTTAATACCTCCAATACTCTACGTTGAGTATTCTACATTGATTGCGATGTTTTGTCAAGACAAAAAATAATGATGATAAAACGGTCGTCTTTCAAACAACAGAAAAAACGCCACTGTTTTTAGGCAACAGTGGCGCTGATGGAAAAATAAACTAGGGATTAACCGGATTAAAAGGTATCATCCGATAATTCAAACGGTGTTTCCTGATAAACGTAGTAATTCAGCCAGTTGCTAAACAAAAGATTGGCATGTCCACGCCAACGCACGATCGGAGGCTGGGTTGGGTCATCATTCGGATAATAGTTCATCGGAACATTTATTGCTTTTCCCAGGGCA
Organism: uncultured Acetobacterium sp.; assembly: GCA_965140355.1. Taxonomy (GTDB): domain Bacteria; phylum Bacillota; class Clostridia; order Eubacteriales; family Eubacteriaceae; genus Acetobacterium. The sequence goes on from OZ223194.1 coordinate 1,785,890, forward strand.
ATATCGCGGTCGTATTCATTTTTTAATGTTTCCGGGTCATATTCACTATGACCGGTCACAAAAATTTGTCGTCCGTCTTGGGCCATAACAATATAAACGCCGGCATTATCAGATGAAGCCATGACTTTCAAATTAGGGTGGCAATCAATCAGTTCGCGATGAATTCCGGTATGCCGAGAGTGCGGGACATAAAAGGTATCATCAAAACCGCGAAAGAGTTTGATGTAGTCTTGTTCCAGATGATGTTCAAAAACGCCAAAGGCTTTTTCCGGCAATAAATATTTGGGGATGCCATAATGGTGATAAAGTCCCGCTTGAGCGCCCCAACAGATATGAAGTGTCGAAAAGATATTTGTTTTACTCCAGTCCATGATCTTGGTAAGTTCGAGCCAATAATCAACATCTTCAAAGGCCAGGGTTTCAATCGGAGCACCGGTAATGATCAATCCGTCAAATCGTTGGTTGCGGACATCCTCAAAATACGAATAAAAAGAGCCCAAATGTTCGGAAGAGGTGTTTTTACTTTCGTGAGTTTTGGTTTGGAGCAGTGTCACCTCAATTTGAAGCGGGGTATTTCCCAATAACCGCAGGAGTTGGGTTTCAGTTGAAATTTTGGTTGGCATCAGGTTGAGAATGGCAATTTTTAGCGGCCGAATGTCTTGATGCGAAGCCCGGCTGGCATCCATCACAAAGATATTTTCAGCAGTTAATATTTGACTGGCAGGTAGATCGTTAGGAATTTTAATCGGCATTTTGTTACCTCCGTGTGATATAGGTTATTTGACAATATTTAGAGAGCCTGGGTAAAAGCCTGATCCAGATCAGCAAGAATATCGTCGATATGTTCAAGACCGATTGATAAACGGATCATATCTTCAGTGACCCCGGCAGCAAGGAGATCGTCGCCGGATAACTGCTGATGAGTGGTGGTGGCAGGATGAATTACCAGCGATTTGGCATCAGCGACGTTGGCCAGATGGGTAAATAAAGTCAAGCTGTTGATAAATGTTCGGGCAGCAGCAATTCCGCCTTTTATACCAAAAGTGAAAATTGAACCCGGACCCTTTTTAAAGTATTCATCGGATAAGGTTTTATAGGGATTATCCGGGAGGGCCGGATAGTTTACCCAGGTAACTTGGGGGTGAGCGGTTAAAAAGGCAACAACCTTTTGGGTATTTTCCAAATGCCGATCCAGACGTAAGGATAAGGTTTCCAGACCTTGAAGCAGCAAGAAAGCGTTAAAGGGACTAAGGCAGGCACCGGTATCCCGCAGGAGTTGGACGCGTGCTTTGACGATAAAGGCGGCCGCGCCGATATCGGAAGCATAAGTAATGCCGTGGTAGCTGGCATCGGGGCTGGTGAACACCGGGAAACGACCACTGGCGGCCCAATCGAAGGTTCCGCCGTCAACAATGATACCACCGATGGTAGTGCCATGACCACCAATAAATTTAGTAGCCGAATAAACAACGATGTCAGCGCCGAAATCAAGGGGTTTGAATAAATAAGGGGTCGCAAAGGTATTGTCGACAATTAGGGGAAGACCATGATCATGGGCAATTTTAGCAACGGCTTTAACATCAACGATATTAATCGCCGGGTTACCGAGGGATTCGATATAAATGGCTTTGGTATGCTCATTGATAGCGGCTTTGAAAGTTTCAGGGTGATCTGGGTTAACAAAGGTTGTTTTGATTCCCAGGCGTGGCAGGGTTGCACTTAAAAGATTATACGTTCCACCATAAAGCGTGGAAGCGGCAACGAGTTCATCACCGCTACCGGCAATATTTAAAATAGCTGCGGTGATAGCAGCAGAACCCGAAGCAAAGGCCAAGGCACCGACACCGCCTTCTAATAGAGCCATTCGTTCTTCTAAAACGTTAGTAGTCGGGTTCATGATCCGGGTATAGATATTTCCGGGCTCTTGTAGACCAAAAAGCCGTTCGGCATGTTCACTGCTATCAAAGGAATAAGAGGTCGTTTGATAAATGGGAACTGCAACGGAATGGGTGGTGGGGTCGGGATTTTGCCCGCCATGAAGTTGAAGGGTTTCAAATTTTCGCGTATTTTGCATAATCGTAGCTCCTTAGCGTATTTAATTTTTAATTACATATAAAACCAGTAGGAATTATAAGCAATATAACACGAAAGAATAGCGATTGTCAATACTTGAAAGGGAAGAACAAAAAAATAAAACTATTTGTTTGACATTGGTAAATATTAAGTCTATAATAAACAAAAATACATATGGCCGTTTGGCAAGTTTACAAAAAACTTGTTTGGCAGTCGGTTATGTGTCCTGGAAGGAATATCATGGAAGATTTAAGAAGAAACTTAAACGAATATTATTACGTTAACACCCAAAGTTATTGGTTTTTTAGCTTTGGTTATTTTGCGTATGATAAATTAAGTTCCTTTGAGAATCCCAACCCATGAGAAATTTTTAGCGATACACGTGTATTGAATAAAAGTTGATTTTTAGGAGGCTTCTTAGGAAGCCTCCTTTTTTTTTCGCAAAGTCGGTCGCTAATCGATAAGCTAGCAGTATTGGCAACTACTTGTGAATCATGAGAAACGTCAAACGTTTTATGGTCTTTGGTGCATCGAAGATAAAAAATAATCAGCAGTTGAAAATTAAAAATAACGGAGGAAAGAAATGATTGTAGTAATTAAACCCAACTCAAATGAAGAAGATATTCAGAGGTTAATCAAGATGATCGAAACACAGGGATTAAATATTCATTATTCAAAAGGGGTTGATCATACCATTCTTGGCATCGTTGGCGATACTACCCTGGCAGATGTAGCAAAAATTCGTTCAAACCGAATTGTTGAAAATGTCCTGCGGGTGCAGGAACCATATAAAAAAGCAAACCGTTTGTTTCATCCTGATGATTCGGTTATTGATATTGCGGGCAGAAAAGTCGGCGAAGGAACAATTACAGTGATTGCCGGACCTTGTTCGGTTGAAAGTGAAGATCAGGTCGTTTCGATCGCTAAAAGCATTAAAGAATCTGGGGGGACTTTTCTTCGTGGCGGAGCCTTCAAACCGCGCAGTTCCCCTTACGCGTTCCAGGGACTCGGTTATGAAGGATTGGATCTTTTAAGAATTGCCAGAAAAGAAACCGGACTCCCGATCGTCAGCGAACTCATGTCGCTGGAACAACTGGAGGCTTTTGAGGACGTGGACATCATCCAAGTTGGGGCCAGAAACATGCAAAACTTTAATCTCTTGAAAGAATTAGGCAAGATTGACAAACCGGTTTTATTAAAGCGGGGGATGTCGTCAACCATGCAGGAGTTCCTGATGTCAGCGGAATACATCATGAAAGAAGGCAATGATAAGGTTATTTTATGCGAACGTGGGATTCGCACCTTTGAAACGGCAACCCGAAATACGTTAGATATTAGTTGTGTCCCGGTTCTTAAACAGAAAAGTCATTTGCCGATTATTATTGATCCCAGCCACGCTACCGGTTTATCATGGACGGTTGAAGCACTAACCAAAGCGGCGATTGCGGCCGGAGCTGATGGTGTAATGATTGAAGTTCATAATAATCCCGAAGAAGCCCTTTGTGATGGCGAACAATCGATTACTCCGGAACAATTCCATAAAATTATGATCACCGTTAAAAAATATGCGGAATTTGAGAACAAGGTGATGTAATGAAAACAAGAGCAGATTCCATCGTTGGTTTTATTGGCCTGGGTCTGATGGGCGGGGCATTGGCCATGGGACTCAGGAAACAGGGACCGAAACAAATTTGGGGTTATGATCTTAATCCGGAGGTAATTAAAAAAGCACTGGCTCAAGGTGTCATTGATGCTGGAGCCAGTGATTCTAAGGGGCTTCAGGAAATGTTGCCGTTATGTGATTTGGTCTTTATCTGTCTGACCCCGATGGATACACTGGCTTTTTTAGCCCTTTATATGGAAGACTTCAAATCAGGGGCAGTGGTCACTGATATTATCGGGGTTAAAGAAATTGTGTTTAAAAGTTTGGGAAATTTATTAAGAAAAGATATCGATTATGTTCCTGGCCATCCTATGGCAGGCAGTGAAAAAGAAGGTTTTGGGGGTGCCGATGATACCATTTTTAAAAATCGAAATTACATCTTAACGCCCTTACCCACTAATCGGCCGGAAACGATCCAACTAATCCGGGAGATCATCACCGACTTGGGTTTTAACCATATTGTTGAAACCACCACCGAAATTCATGACGAAAAAATAGCGTTTACCTCTCAGCTTTGCCATGTCATCGCCGCGGCTCTGGTCGATTGTGAAGATGATCTTTCGATTACCGATTTTGAGGGCGGAAGTTTTGGTGATTTGACTCGAATAGCGATGATTAACGGGCCGATGTGGACAGAACTTTTTATGTGCAACCGAGAAAATTTGATCAATCAAATTGAAAAATTTGAAGCCAGTCTGGAAGCCATGAAAGCAATGATCCAGTTTAATGAAAAAGAAGAATTAATTGACCGACTTAAATCAGTCAGAGAAAAAAGAATTGCGATGGGGGAAATTCGGCAGGCAAAAAACGCTAAAAGTCTGTGAATTTGCTTAAGAGAAATGCCGTGAAAACAGTTACATCAGGCTGAAAATGATTACGCTATTGACTTAATTTTCTAGTGGAGTATACTTTTGTTAAGGAATCATCTTAAAGTAAAAGTTCTAATGGGAACAAATTGATGACGGTAAAAGTCGAAAAATAATTGGAGCAAAAATATTATGAAGTTATGTCATCTGCCACCAGTTGGTATGAGAAACATAAAAACTGCGTTGGCTGTATTTATTTGCATTGGCGTGTTTGCGATAATGGGTCCGGAGTTCAATCCGTTATTTGCTGCAATAGCAGCGCTCATTACAATGGGACCAAGCATAGAGGATTCAGTTGAAAGTGGATGGAATCGTATTTTGGGCACCATTTATGGTGGAATCGGTGGAATGCTGGGTATTTTTATTGCAAACCTGATTTCGTTTCAATATACATATATTGCAATTATACCGATTGGGTTAATGGTGATTATTTACTTTTGCAATAATTTTAAGAAAACGGGCGCAATTTCAATCGCTTGTGTCGTTTTCATTAGTATTATGACAACTTACCCGCTTGAGATGGGTAGTTACATGTTGGCGATATTAAGATTGTTGGAAACATCATTTGGTATTATTGTGGCTTTTTTAATTAATCGTTTTATTAAAGTACCAAAATGTGATGAAAAAACAGCGGATAGATTAGTAACAGAAGAAGTAACAGAAGAAAATGAAGAATTGGCGATAACGGATGAAAATTCAAGTCGTGAACATAAAAAGTTAAAAGTAGTAAGCATCTTATATATGATTTTCAAACCATAGATTTTATGTTTTTTCTAGATTTTTGTGACGTCTGGAAGGACTAAAATATATAATTACCCCTCCCCTTAAAAAAGAGACCACTCGAATACCAGGTGGTCTTTTTTTTGCGTTCTTATTTTTTTAAATGTCCGATGACTGCTAGCTTCGAACCTAAAATAGAAGTCAGCGCGGCTAATGCTTGCGGTTTGATGCTGGCAATTATTGTGGTCGCTGGTCCGGCCGAATCGTAAATATTTAAATCAGTGAGCGTACTCTCAAAGCGGAGATTATAAATTGCCGCCAGATTTAAGGCTTCATATAAAATCCCCTTGGAGCCGCAAGGAACGATTTCATTGACTTTGGAATTTGCGGTGAGGGTTTGGAGATCATTGTAATCGGCAATTTCGGGATCACCGTCAACAATCAGGGCAGCACCGAATTTGGGTTTACCAATACAAATGATCAGATCACCCGGGAGCGAGGGCGTAATCCGTAATTGATCGGTCATCCCCATCACAAAAATCCCAAAGCCAGTCATTGAGGTTTTAAAGTTTTCTTCAGTGGAGCCGTTAATCGGTAGCGCTTTAATTCCGGCCCGCTCCAATTCTTCATGGATGCCTTGAATCATGGCTTCGCCGGTAGGGTGCATTTCCCCGGCGATGGTATTAGAAATTCCAATAATTTGAGCGCCACAGGATAAAAGTTCGAAAAGGCAAACCCGGGCGGCAAAAATAGCGATGTATTTGGTCGGAACAGACAACTCATCGCCTGGTTTTTCACCAACGCCACCGCTGCTGTCACAGGCAGTGACCAGTAGCGACGAGGGTAATTCAATAATGGATAAATCGCGATATTGATACGTTTTCAAAAGGTCCTCCGTTCGTAAATCGGTATTCAGATGAGAATGATAAAATAACAAAGCACGTTTTACAATTTTTGCTGTAAAACGTGCTGATAAACGTAAATGATAAAGTAAACAGCGGGTGACAGTTAAATTTTTTTGTTATGCTTGAGTAGCAATTGCGGCAGCGACCTGGTTTTTAACAGAAGCTGGCAACGCTTTAAAGACAATCGCAGCAATTAAGGCATTAAGACCGCCAACTATAGCTAACGGGATCATCATCGCAATGACACCCGGCCAGGTTAACATCGGGATTAATAGCGGTGAACACAGCAACAGTAGGATTGGGCCGTTACAGATGGCCGCAACGATAACCGCAACAATTAGAGCAACAATTTCATTGGCGGCTTTTTTAATAAAAGCATAGGTATACCAGGTGGCTACCATAGTAAGACCCATCCCCAAAGCGATAGCCAGATGAACCGGGATAGTCATCGGGAAACCGGAGGTTAGAGCGGTTAAAAGATGACCAATAATAGCGATAATTGCGCCCGCAACAGGTCCCATCAGCAGGGTGCCTAAAAAAGCTGGCAGAGAATCGAAGGCAATTGTACCAAAAACTTTCAGTTGTGCGCCGACAAAAGAAAGGGCAATTAAAAGGGCCATGAAGACTAATTGGCGAGTGGTGATTTTCATGTGAAACTCCTTAAATTTTATTATAAAGCATTTTTATGGGGATGAAAAGACAAATTTGAACGTTGGGAAAGATAGTTAATAATAAAAAAAGTTCACACCTAAGATAGATGTGAACTTTACCGTCGTCCAAATGGATTCACTTTTGGTAGGTCTCCTGAGTTAGCTTCATCGCAGTTTGTCCCTTCCCGTGAGGTGGTTTATGACAAGTGCTCCAACAATACAGTGGTGGGTCCCTACAGGATTTTAACCTGTTTCCCTATTCTCCTTTTTCAAGGCACCAAAAATGCTTTATTTACTTGGAGCAATAATAGCATATCAAGGAAGGTTTTGTCAAATCAAAAAAGCAAGAATTATGAATGTCAAATAAAAGAATGTGGATGAAATGAAGCACTATTCCGGACAAGGGTAAATTATCGGGCGTTTATCTATAATATTAGTCCAATATTTGGAAGAAATTTGTGAAATGGATAAGAATATCGCTGTTTTTAGATCGATAAAAACGGTTAAGAATTTAAAACTGACTTTGTTTGAGACGGTGAAGTTGTGTTAAAATATAATAGGCATAAACTGATGAAGACATTCAAAATTACCTAAAAGATAAATATTAGAAAAGAGGAAAAATAATGAGTATCCAAACTGATCGGGAAAAAGCACTGGAATTATTAAAAGAATATAATCAAACGGAATCGTTAGTTAATCATGGCTTGGCGGTGTCGGGAGTGATGTCACATTTTGCCGGATTAGAAGGGGAAGATCCGGAGTACTGGGGGCTTGTTGGGCTACTTCATGATTTGGATTATGAAAAATATCCGGATCAACATTGTGTCAAAGTCGTTGAGATTTTAACCGCCAATGGTTATGATCAGGCCTTTATCAATAGCATTGTCAGCCATGGGTACGGGATTTGTTCCGAAGTGGAACCGACCCACCAGATGGAAAAAATTCTTTATGCGATCGACGAATTGACCGGATTGATAACCGCGTGTGCCTATATGCGACCATCTAAAAGTGTCAATGACCTGGAAGTTAAATCAGTTAAGAAAAAATTCAAAACCCAAAGTTTTGCCGCCGGCGTTAATCGTGAAGTAGTCACTAAAGGGGCCGAAATGGCTGGTTATTCACTGGATGATCTGATGAAAGAAACAATCCTGGGGATGCGGGCGGTGGCTGACGATATTGGTTTGGGAAGTAATGAAGCTTAACCTGCCCGTACCCGTCGAAATAGCTTTTAGACAACTGGAAAGCTGTGGATTCTGTGGATATCTTGTCGGTGGTTGCGTCAGGGATTATTTGCTAGATACGATTCCCACCGACTTTGATATCACCACCGATGCTACGCCAACAGAAATAATTTGCTGCTTTAATAACTACCGGGTCGTTAAAACTGGCATTGTTCACGGGACCGTAACTGTAATTATTGATGGGTTCCCGATCGAGATGACAACCCATCGGATCGAAGGAAACTATTCCGATAAACGTCACCCGGATGCCGTCATCTTTACAAAAAAAATTGCCGATGACCTGGCTAGGCGCGATTTTACGATTAATGCCTTAGCTTTTCATCCCCAAAAAGGTTTGATTGATCTATTTGATGGCCTAAGTGATTTGAAAAACAAAATCATTCGTTGTGTTGGCGATCCCGAACAAAGAATTGTCGAAGATCGGCTGCGGATTTTACGGGGCTTGCGTTTTGCCGCGACGCTGGGCTTTCGTCTGGAAACGAAAACCCAGCTTGCCATCCGGCAAAATTGTGGACAACTGAATGAACTTTCTGCCGAACGAATTGGGGTGGAATTAGCCAAATTGGTGTGTGGAAAAAACGTTAAAGCGGTGCTGCTTGAAGAAACGCAAGTATTGGGAATTGTGATTCCCGAATTACTGCCGGCTAAAAATTTCGATCAGCAGAATCCCCACCATTGTTATGATGTCTTGACTCATACGGCTATAGCTCTGGAAACAGTACCGCCGGTGCTGCGAATCAGATGGGCGATGCTTTTTCATGATCTTGGCAAACCGGAAACCTTTACCCAGGATGCAAATGGTGTCGGTCATTTTAAGGGCCATAGTGTCCGCTCAGAAGCGATCGCCCGCAAACGACTAACGTTATTGCGAAGCGATAAAAAAACCATTGATCAGGTCTGCTTGCTGGTGAAATATCATAGCTCCCCAATTGCGGCCGATAAAAAAATAATTAAACGGTGGCTGTATCGTTTGTCGGAACCGTTATTTCGTGATTTGCTGGCAGTTAAGCGGGGCGATGATCAGGCAAAAGCATCACAGTGCTTGACAAGGTTAGAAAATCTCACCCAAATAGAGTTGCTGCTAGACGAAATTATGGCTGAACAGGCCTGTTTTTCGTTAACCGATCTGGCAATTAACGGGAATGATCTGCTGCTGCTGGGGATTAAACCCGGACAAGAAATTGGCCGAATTCTTAATCAGCTGTTGGAAGATGTGATCGATGAAAAATATCAAAATACGAAAGCCGTATTAATTGAAAAAGCGAAGGAGATACTAAGATGTTAATCGATAGTCATGCCCATATCGACGATGAAAAATTTAATGAAGATCGTGAAGCGGTGTTAGCAAATGCCCGGGAAGCAGGAGTGGAAATCATCATCAATCCCGGTGCTGATGAAGCGTCAAGTTATCGGGCCGTTGAAATGAGCGAAAAATATCCGATGGTTTATGCCACAGTAGGGATTCACCCACATGACGCCAAAGATTATGATGAAAAAAAACATGGCGCATTGTTAAAAACATGGGCCGAAAAAGAAAAGGTCGTGGCGATTGGTGAAATCGGTCTTGATTATCACTACGACTATTCGCCCCGCGATGTCCAACAAGAGGTTTTTATAAAACAAATGGTGATCGCAAAAGAAACGGCATTGCCGATTGTTATTCATAACCGGGAATCGATGGAGGATATGGTGCGTATTTTAAAATCATATTTTGTTCCGGAATACGGCGGCATTATGCACAGCTATAGTGGTTCGGTGGAAATGGCCAAAGTCTTTTTAGAGATGGGTTTTTATCTATCGATATCCGGTCCACTGACCTTTAAAAATGCCCGAAAGCTGCCTGAAGTTGTCGCAATGATGCCTTTGGATCGCTTGCTGGTTGAAACCGATAGCCCTTATCTGACGCCAACTCCTTATCGGGGAAAACGAAATGAACCGGCTTATGTGCGGTTAGTTGCCGCCGAAATTGCCCGAATTCGTGGGATTAGTCTGGAAGAAGTAGCAGAAGCAACCACCCAAAATGCTAAAAAAGTTTTTGGCATTATTGAAAAATAAAATAAATAAGCAATCTAACATTCATTTTCCTTGACAATTAAAATAAATTCAGATAAAATGTTTAGCGTACCTTCGGGATAGAAAATGAATAAAGGGGTATAGCCAAGCGGTAAGGCAATGGACTCTGACTCCATCATTCGCAGGTTCAAATCCTGCTACCTCTGCCAAAAAAAGAAATAAACCTGCTCTTTAAGGCGACTTAAAAAGCAGGTTTTGTTTTATTATTTCTAAACTGTTAAAAAAGATTAAAAAAGGAGCGACCGATGTCAGATCAGAAGATCAGCGTTTTTGATATTTACGAAAATCTGCCGCAGACAAATTGTAAAAATTGCGGAGAAAGCAATTGCATGGCTTTTGCCGAAAAATTGTTAAACGGGAAAAAAGGAATTGGCGGATGTGCCGGACTGAGAGAAACCGTTTTCGCCGATAAACGGAAAGAAATTTTGAAAATGATTGATGAAAAATAAACGTAAAAAAGCAGCAAAATGATGACTATCGTTTTGCTGCTTTTTTATGATCAATAGTGGTTATAGTGTACCCGGGTGGGGTCATAACGTTCAACAAGAGTTGGTTCAGCATCATCGGGATAACCAATCGAAAGAACGGAAAAAGGCTTAAGTTCGGTTGGCAGAGAAAACTGTTTAGTGATAAAATCCATGCGATCTTGTTCAGGTGCGACACCGAGCCAGACACCGCTAAGACCTAAATCAACGGCTTCAAGCAGGATGTTTTCCGAAGCGGCACCTAAATCCTGTTCCCAAGTTCCGGGGAACACCGCTTTGGTCAGATTACCGATAAGAATAATAGCCAAACCAGCTTTAGCAAGGGGTTTTGCATAGGGACTCATGTTGCTGAGTTTTTCAAGCTTTTCGCGATCGGTAACAACTAAAAATTCCCAAGGCTGTTGGTTGGCGGCCGAAGGTGCCTGCATGCCCGCCTTCAACATGATTTCGATCTTTTCCTGTTCGACAGGTTTGTCCAGATACTTACGAACGCTTTTGCGTTTAAAAATATTGTTCATTTCGATCTCCTTTCGATTATCTTGATTGTTGATTTATTTATAGTATAATCATATAGTAAATACCTTAAAAGAACAAGTTAAATAACGAAACAAAAGCGCAAGGTAATTCCTGTTAAAAAATGGGATTTAGACGAATTGAAATCTTAAATGTGGGGGCAGGTGCCAAATGAAAAGAAGAGAAACACAGATTTTTATTGCGGATGTTCTTTCTTTGGCCGAACCCTCGCAGATTGAAATATATCTAAATGAGGTCTCCAAAGAACGCCGGGAAAAGATAAAAAAACTAAAAACATTAACGGCCAAAGCGTTGTCTTTGGGTGCAGAGCTGGTGCTTCAAAAAGCCGTCAGGCAGCTTTATGGGATTGAACCACCATTAAAAATCCGGATACTGAATGAGGGAAAACCGCTGCTTCACGATTATCCCAAGATTCATTTTAATCTTTCACATTCTGGAAATTATGTGGTTTGCGGAATTGGCGCCCGGCCGCTTGGGGTAGATATCCAAAAAATGGCGGAGCCAAATTTGAACCTGGCCAAGCGTTTTTTTTCAGAACCAGAGGTAACTTGGCTATTTGCGTTGCCCCCGGAAAAACAGGGTCAAGGATTCTATGATTTATGGGCAATTAAAGAAGCATATATGAAATACACCGGTAAAGGTTTCCGACTTCCAATGAACGCTTTCACAGTCAAAAGTAATGAACAAGTTTTGACAGAAAACGGGATTTCGATTTTTGAGGCAGAAAAAAAAGTTTCAGTATTGGTAAAGACGCACCGTCTTTTAGCAGGTTATGTCTTGTGGGGGATTACCGACTCGGTTAATTTTCAGAAAACAATTGAGTGGATTAGATTATAGGAGGAAATAAATTGGTGACAAAAGAAAATCGACGCGAAAAATTTATAACGGTATTTATGACTTTTTTAAAAATTGGATTATTTACATTCGGAGGTGGTTATGCCATGATTCCGTTGATTGAATATGAAACAGTCGAACGACATAATTGGATCAAAAGCGAAGATATTTTAAATATCTTTGCTATTGCCGAAGCAACCCCGGGGGTAATTGCCATCAACACGGCTACTTTTGTGGGTTATAAGGTAGCTGGTTTTTGGGGGTCATTATTAGCAACATTAGGCGTGGTGATCCCTTCGTTTGTCATCATTAGCATTATCGCTGTTTTTTTTCAGCAGTTTCAAAGTCTGGAGTGGGTCGCTTTTGCTTTTAAAGGGATACGAGCTGGAGTTATTGTGCTGATTTTGGGAGCGGTGGTTAAAATGGGAAAAAAGGGCGAGTATACACCGTTAACAATACTAATTTTGCTGCTCGCTTTTTGTTTGGCTTCTTTTACCGATATTAATGTCATTTATTTGCTTGTCGGTGGCGCAGTGACGGGGATAATTTATCAGGTATGGACAGCGCGGCATTACCCTGACGGAAAAAAAGGAGCGGGACAAAAATGATTTATTTAGATTTGTTTATCACTTTTTTTAAAATTGGTTTATTCACAATTGGTGGCGGATATGCGATGATTCCGTTGATTCAGCAGGAAGTGGTCGGACATGGCTGGTTAACAATGACCCAACTGACTGATTTTATTGCGGTGTCCGAGTCAACCCCGGGTTCTTTTGCAGTCAATATTGCGACGTTTGTGGGAACCGAAAGCGGTGGGATTCTCGGTGCTTTGATAACCACGACTGCGGTGGTATTGCCATCATTTATTATCATCTTATTTATTGCCAAAGCGTTTAACGATTTTCAGGAGAATAAATGGGTTAAAGCAACGCTTTTTGGAATGCGTCCAGTCGTAATCGGTCTAATTGCTTCGGCGGTGTGGCTGCTGATGTCCAACGGGTTTATCCAAACGGGGGTCGAAATAAATTCTGTTGGTGATTTTTGGGGAGCTTTGAACTATTCGGAAATTGTTATTTTTATGATCGGCAGTTTTATCTATTTTCGTTTTAAACTACATCCCATTAAATTGATTTTAATATCGGCCGGTTTGGGAATGTTATTCTTCGGAGTCGTGCCAATCTTTTTCTAATTAAAAGATCTATTGATAATGTCAGTAGATCTTTTTTTGATTTTTCTTAAAATTAAATGGTTATTATTAAAGAATTGCCGGGAATTTCATTTAAACATCATAAAGTCTTTACAAATTAGGTGTTCGATTAAGCAAATGACACAGAAATGTCATCAAGATTAATTATGATAAGCATGTAATCATGATCGCGAATGGTTCATAGTTATCAAACGATATTTAAGGAGGATTTTAATGACGATTATTATTTGTGTCTTAACCGCCTGGTTGAGTGTAATTTTTGTAGTTTTGTTGGCCATTATATATTTATTGCGAATTGTTAATAAAGGAAAAAGAAAAAGTAAATTTATCGCCAAAATAAATAGAAAGTTAAGAAATTCCCATAAAATAATGGGAATCGCTTTTTTGATTACGGCTGCTATTCATGGATTTTTTTCATCCTGCAAGATTTGGTCATTGAATTTTGGGACGTTGTGCATGGTGATCGGGGTTGTGATCGGATTAACCTATATGCTGAGAAAAATATTTCCGAAAAAATTGACGTGGATCAAACCGCACCGTTGGTTAACCGCAGTGTTGATTGTTTTGCTGGGCTTGCATATCTGGGAAGTCGGCGGAATTATGGGGCCAGAGGTATTTTTAAAAAGCGCTATGAGAGAAGTTGAAAATTCGGTTGATGCATTGTATGGAAGTAACTCAAAAGTGGAAGCGGCAGAAATTACAGCGGATGCAACAAGTGGCGCAAATACAGATACGCGTTCAACCACAGAAACGACGGTTCCTGATGCCGTGACTGAAAAAGCCAATCTTTTTTTAGGGACGGTAGATCTAATGGATGGAACATATACCGGGGTAGCAGATGGGTATGGACCAGACTTGACGGTGAAGGTAACAGTAGCTGGAAATGTGATTAGCACTGTGCAAGTGGTATCACATCATGAAGATGGGGTTAGTCATTATGGACGTGCGATAGATGCGATTCCGGCAGCAATTGTAGCACAGCAGACGCCAGTGGTCGATAGTATTTCCGGCGCAACCTATACGTCGGACGGTATTATGAAAGCCGTTATTAATGCTCTCGAACCAGCGGTGATTTCAGGAACCTTGCCAAGTTTATAAAAAACGAATCATGATACCATAGTAAAACGGCAACATCATAACATAAAATGAGCGGCACCTTGATCGCAGGCTTTTTTTAAAAAGTTTGCAATCAAGGTGCCTTTTACATTAAATTATTATTGATTTGATATATTGGATAAAAGTGGGTATTAAAGAATTAAAGTTGAAAATTGACAAAGTATTTCACAAAATTTAGTTTACGTTCACAATTATTAAAATCATATATTAATCAGGAGGATGCAAAATGAAATTTGAATTAAGAGATTGGAAACTGGATGATGCTGAAAATATTGTGCGTTATGCAAATAATCCTAATGTAGCCTGTAATTTGAGAAATTCTTTTCCCTCACCTTATACACTTGACGACGCCCATTTTTTTATTGACCAGTGTATGCACAGAGATCAGACAAAACAGTCGATTAAGGCTATTGTTGTGGATAATGAGGCGATTGGTTCGGTGGGATTGATGTTACAAGATGATGTTAGCTCCAAGACTGCGGAGTTAGGATACTGGCTAGGAGAGCCATTTTGGGGCAAGGGGATTATGACAAAAGCCTTGATTCAGACCTGTGAAAATGGATTTGCCAATTTTGATATTTTTAGAATTTACGCCAGACCTTTTGTAGAAAATATCGGCTCCCGAAGAGCGCTTGAAAAGGCAGGCTTACAGCTGGAAGGAATTTGCAAAAAAGCAATCTTTAAGAATGGAAAATTAACGGATTATTGTATGTATGCGATTATTAAGTAAAAATTCATAAACGGATGAATACTTAAAAAAGGTGTCAAATGATAAAAATCATCGGGCATCTTTTTTTAGTGCGTTGAAATCAGTTAGTAATGATATTACTGTCATTATGTTGCAATTTCCAGAAAGATTCGTTTAAATACATCATATGTTATGGTTCGGCTTACTAAAAAACAACAATGTTCGATCATCCAACTAAGTTTAAATACATCATATGTTATGGTTCGGCTTCACAGAAAACAGCAAAAACGAAGATCTTATTTTGTTTAAATACATCATATGTTATGGTTCGGCCGCCTCAAGACGCAATCCCTCGCCAACTGTTCCAAGTTTAAATACATCATATGTTATGGTTCGGCACAAACGGTTTATACATTTGACGAAGCGATTAAAGGTTTAAATACATCATATGTTATGGTTCGGCCGATAGCGGGCGCAAAAGGAATAACTGTGTGGGACTCGTTTAAATACATCATATGTTATGGTTCGGCGGCAGTACCGAAGGAAACATTCAATGCGGTCAGCAAGTTTAAATACATCATATGTTATGGTTCGGCCGCCAGTGCCGGATTCGTGCTAACAGCTGAAATAATGTTTAAATACATCATATGTTATGGTTCGGCTTAGGGACAGATGATTTTAAGGAAATGGTCGAGGAGTTTAAATACATCATATGTTATGGTTCGGCATTGGGACGGCTTCAGTATCATCGTTCAAAAATGTGTTTAAATACATCATATGTTATGGTTCGGCACCATATTTCACGACCGGCTTACTGCTGATATCCTCGTTTAAATACATCATATGTTATGGTTCGGCAAAGATAGTTTCAACAGCATGTTTGGGGCTTTGGGGTTTAAATACATCATATGTTATGGTTCGGCAGAGAATCGGATCAGGAAGGAGTTATTAATTATGCAAGTTTAAATACATCATATGTTATGGTTCGGCGAACGACATTCTTACAAAAGACGGGGTGCATGTTTGTTTAAATACATCATATGTTATGGTTCGGCACTTATCCGATTCAAAAATGGACAAGCAGAGGTAAAGTTTAAATACATCATATGTTATGGTTCGGCATCTATGGATCTCCATGATACGTAATATTCATTGAAGTTTAAATACATCATATGTTATGGTTCGGCTAGTTTCAACAGCATGTTTGGAAGCCTGGATGATCTGTTTAAATACATCATATGTTATGGTTCGGCAATTAATCTATGCATAAAGCATTCTCATAGTAAGGAGTTTAAATACATCATATGTTATGGTTCGGCATAATTATATGTGTGAGGTATTCAAAACTATCTCAAGTTTAAATACATCATATGTTATGGTTCGGCCGACTTTTCAGAATGCACAACGGGGTCTGATGTCGAGTTTAAATACATCATATGTTATGGTTCGGCGCGATTTTCGCGATAAGTATTGTAATCAATAATGTGGTTTAAATACATCATATGTTATGGTTCGGCCCCAAAATATGAAAATTATTTAGACTATGATTTTAGTTTAAATACATCATATGTTATGGTTCGGCATGAACGAGCAAATTAGAATAGAGAGGCAGAAACGAGTTTAAATACATCATATGTTATGGTTCGGCATATGAAGGAGCAGTTCTTACTTATCTGACCGTCGAGTTTAAATACATCATATGTTATGGTTCGGCTAGAGTATAAACCGAGGGTACTGCAAATAAGGGTGTTTAAATACATCATATGTTATGGTTCGGCCTGATCTATTTGGCGAATGGATACCGGACAAATGGATGTTTAAATACATCATATGTTATGGTTCGGCAGAAACTGAATATGCACAGGCAATGCAAGCTGTTATGTTTAAATACATCATATGTTATGGTTCGGCTGCGGCATGTGTAGAAGAAGCAAATAATTGGGGAGCGTTTAAATACATCATATGTTATGGTTCGGCTGAATCACAGATGTCAGTCTTAGAAACTCAATTGAAGTTTAAATACATCATATGTTATGGTTCGGCAAGTAAAACAACTAACAACATTATAACATAAATAATGTTTAAATACATCATATGTTATGGTTCGGCTTCGATCAGGATCAAGGGGATTAATGCAATTATTATGTTTAAATACATCATATGTTATGGTTCGGCACGAGTCAGACGAAACAGGGATGATTGTTGCTGGCATGTTTAAATACATCATATGTTATGGTTCGGCAGGGTTAGAAGCCCGGAAATTAAGGACGCTCTGATGTTTAAATACATCATATGTTATGGTTCGGCTTGATTTACTGTTTGAGGGGCGGATTATATCAGACACGTTTAAATACATCATATGTTATGGTTCGGCTAGCACGACCGGCGCCGCTTTTTATGCATCGTTGATGTTTAAATACATCATATGTTATGGTTCGGCCCGGCAGCGACCGGGGTACTGGGGAGGGGTAAAGCAAGTTTAAATACATCATATGTTATGGTTCGGCATATATGTATACGGTGGAACAGTTTGCTATGCTAGGTTTAAATACATCATATGTTATGGTTCGGCAAATTATAAAAAATTCGTGTCACGTGACAAATTTAAGTTTAAATACATCATATGTTATGGTTCGGCTTGGGCAGCAGATGACGGCGTTACAGCAGCTTATAAGTTTAAATACATCATATGTTATGGTTCGGCAAAAATATCTGAAGGCAAAACTGTCCGGGAAATGGCGTTTAAATACATCATATGTTATGGTTCGGCAGCACTTGTCCAAATTCAATCCCTTGATTAACAACGTTTAAATACATCATATGTTATGGTTCGGCTTTGCAATACACCTTTAACTGGTTGAATATTCCCATGTTTAAATACATCATATGTTATGGTTCGGCTTCAGGAATCTTTGGCTGGGCTTGGCGAAACCATTAGTTTAAATACATCATATGTTATGGTTCGGCAAGAAGCCGTCAAGCTTGGTTGTGAGTTATTTGTTATGTTTAAATACATCATATGTTATGGTTCGGCGACAAACGATATTAATAATCTCAAAGCAGAATTAACGTTTAAATACATCATATGTTATGGTTCGGCCGTGGAACACTTTGAATGATATTTTGGGACTATATAGTTTAAATACATCATATGTTATGGTTCGGCATTGTCGTTCGTACATTTTCCATTCCTCCATTATGTTTAAATACATCATATGTTATGGTTCGGCTCCTGAAGACTGGAATAATCGCTGGCCTGATTTTTAGTTTAAATACATCATATGTTATGGTTCGGCAAATAACGATTATCGCACAATTATCTCTCGAACATGTTTAAATACATCATATGTTATGGTTCGGCAATAATGGTGGCCGGGGATTCGCTCGTAATGTTGAAGTTTAAATACATCATATGTTATGGTTCGGCTGAAAAGATAAAAGCGATAGTAAAGAATATCAGAAGTTTAAATACATCATATGTTATGGTTCGGCGAAAAGACACCGAAAAGACACCGAAAAGACACAAAAGGTTTAAATACATCATATGTTATGGTTCGGCTTTAAATGAAAACCCCAAAACTGAGCAATTTAGCTTGTTTAAATACATCATATGTTATGGTTCGGCAAATTGCAGATAATTGGGGAAAAGTATTATGCGAAGTTTAAATACATCATATGTTATGGTTCGGCGCATGTTGATAACTGGGATGACGATGTTTCACAGGAGTTTAAATACATCATATGTTATGGTTCGGCGGCTGACAAGCACATTGAATTACTTGAACGTGTTTGGTTTAAATACATCATATGTTATGGTTCGGCAGAGGCAGCCGGATCAGAAGAGCGAGCATTAAGAATGTTTAAATACATCATATGTTATGGTTCGGCAACATGATCGCCTGCATATTCGAAACAGGATCTATCGTTTAAATACATCATATGTTATGGTTCGGCATCAACAGGTTGCCAGGTCATTGCAACTGGGGATAGTTTAAATACATCATATGTTATGGTTCGGCGCTTTAGAGAAACCTGGAAGTTCTCTAACTAATTCGTTTAAATACATCATATGTTATGGTTCGGCTGTCAACCCGCCTAAATCAGCCCCACCAATACCAATGTTTAAATACATCATATGTTATGGTTCGGCTTCCGATGAAGAATTAGCAGTTTTATGGAAACACACGTTTAAATACATCATATGTTATGGTTCGGCTTGACGATGGAGACTACATTGTAAGAGACGGTGACGGGTTTAAATACATCATATGTTATGGTTCGGCGGTTTATTTTTTATTCTTGCTTCACCTTTGAATATGTTTAAATACATCATATGTTATGGTTCGGCTCGGTGACTGCATTACTTTTTCACCACCTTGTAAGGTTTAAATACATCATATGTTATGGTTCGGCGAAAGCAAAAGACTGACCAGGAATATGCGGATGATCGTTTAAATACATCATATGTTATGGTTCGGCCCGGACACTGATCAAGATCATTGATGGGATTGAAGTGTTTAAATACATCATATGTTAT
This sequence comes from uncultured Acetobacterium sp., assembly GCA_965140355.1. Classification (GTDB taxonomy): domain Bacteria; phylum Bacillota; class Clostridia; order Eubacteriales; family Eubacteriaceae; genus Acetobacterium. Next base: position 1,805,482 of record OZ223194.1, read on the forward strand.
GGTTCGGCAAAAAAGACGATGAAGCAGCGGAAGAAGCGACAGAGGGTTTAAATACATCATATGTTATGGTTCGGCTCAGACATTTTAGAAGAACTTAACTCGCCTACGCGTTTAAATACATCATATGTTATGGTTCGGCTTAAATCACCTCATTTCTTACTTGATACCACGTTTTGTTTAAATACATCATATGTTATGGTTCGGCAATTTTGCGTCAGTTGAATTAGCGGCCTTAAACATGTTTAAATACATCATATGTTATGGTTCGGCCCGGAGATTCGATCCCGCTGATCCACGTCGATAGAGGTTTAAATACATCATATGTTATGGTTCGGCAATTCAAAGTTAATCACATCTGTTATTCTGTCATCTGTTTAAATACATCATATGTTATGGTTCGGCGGAACAGATCAATTGTTATATCAATAGTTATGGCGGGTTTAAATACATCATATGTTATGGTTCGGCTTGGTTAACGTTGGTTAATGTTGGTTAATGTTTAAAGTTTAAATACATCATATGTTATGGTTCGGCTAAAATGAACAGATTTTTAGATGGATATAAAGAGTGTTTAAATACATCATATGTTATGGTTCGGCGACAAACTAATGAGCGCGTTCGGGATGACAAGTTCGTTTAAATACATCATATGTTATGGTTCGGCTGAAAATTCATCAGGCATCGGCGATAACGAAACTATGTTTAAATACATCATATGTTATGGTTCGGCTTCCGGCCAGATCATTGCTATGCCAGCGAGTCATAAGTTTAAATACATCATATGTTATGGTTCGGCCTTTTAGCACTTCGACATAAGTATCATCATCGCTTGGTTTAAATACATCATATGTTATGGTTCGGCAAGCGCTGATGAGATGTTTTCACTTGAAGAAGATAAGTTTAAATACATCATATGTTATGGTTCGGCCGGGATGGGGGAAATTGCTAGGTGATGGATTTAAATGTTTAAATACATCATATGTTATGGTTCGGCCGGGTTTGGTTTGCGGTAACATCCGATACGGACTTATGTTTAAATACATCATATGTTATGGTTCGGCGGCCATAAAGCAATGATAATAATTTTTCGACTTGTGTTTAAATACATCATATGTTATGGTTCGGCTTGGACGAGATAGATTTTTCACCCCCCTTTAGAAGGTTTAAATACATCATATGTTATGGTTCGGCCGGCAATGATCGCTGAGGTTCCCTATTCGAAATTCAGTTTAAATACATCATATGTTATGGTTCGGCTCTTGGAGGGTTATTACCCTTAGCCGTATTACGCTTGTTTAAATACATCATATGTTATGGTTCGGCTGCAGGTAATTTCTTTTCCTTTTCTTGTTCTAACCTGTTTAAATACATCATATGTTATGGTTCGGCCTTCCGTAAATGCGCTTAATGAGTCACTCGACGAAAGTTTAAATACATCATATGTTATGGTTCGGCTAATTGTCTTTATCGGCTTTGGTGTCGTGGTGATTAGTTTAAATACATCATATGTTATGGTTCGGCGACCCTGATTTGACATTGCCACGTAAGACAAGCTCACGTTTAAATACATCATATGTTATGGTTCGGCTGAAAATGAGGGGTGGACGGGATTTGTCCCGGAAAAGTTTAAATACATCATATGTTATGGTTCGGCCAGAAAAGATGTAACGGAAATGTAACTGAAGCTATGTTTAAATACATCATATGTTATGGTTCGGCAGAGTGTGTTTCTACAGAAAAGTTTGACTTATATGCGTTTAAATACATCATATGTTATGGTTCGGCTTCTTAAAAAAGACAGGACAGACGCGAACGATATTTGTTTAAATACATCATATGTTATGGTTCGGCCCCTTCAATCCATACTTTTAACGCCTCCATCCTTAAGTTTAAATACATCATATGTTATGGTTCGGCATAGAAATCTTCGATAACCCTGATTCTTCCAAATCCGTTTAAATACATCATATGTTATGGTTCGGCCTAGCACGCCTTGAAGAGGTTTCGCTTATCGACTTGAGTTTAAATACATCATATGTTATGGTTCGGCTTTTTTCGAGATATACAAAACACTAGCCTCGGAAGGTTTAAATACATCATATGTTATGGTTCGGCTGTCACGACTGATCGACAAAAGCACTCTAAAAATCAAGTTTAAATACATCATATGTTATGGTTCGGCACCGTTGAACGCCCTTTTGAATTGCGCTCTTCTTAGGTTTAAATACATCATATGTTATGGTTCGGCCTCATCATAATTTCTAGTTGCAAAAACGTTGCGACAGTTTAAATACATCATATGTTATGGTTCGGCTATAGCAAAAATGGGAAAAAATAAAAATCAGAATCGTAGAAAGCCCAGTAACAAAACATTTTACAATATTTTACCACCCATTTTAATAAATTGAAAGAATTTATTAAAAAAAGCCATAATTCGCATTACACAAAGGTTTTTTAAGTTCATTGGCACTAAAGCGCCTGGTAAATCAAAGAAATAGATTTTCGGCTGACTGAAAATTGCCTAAAGTTTCTTCTTCAAAAACATCGCCATTGAGCAGTTTAACAATACAAACAAAATCTTCATCACCGACAATAATGTTTTTTAATTCCTGGCGAAGCTGAATCAGCTTTGAAGGTGTAATTGCTCCGCGAAAAACCGATTTTTGGTAATGGATCAAATATTTCTTGCAGATTTTGAAAACTTTATTGACACGTTTTTCGTTAATATCATAAAAAACAAAGGCATAATTATAATTGAGAGACTTTTTCATAACTACTGCTTCTCCTTATTGTTAAATGGGACAAATGGTTGATTTTCGAGAATTTCCTTAATTAATTTATAACAGTCTAACTTGATTGCAGTCCGGTAGCTTACTTTACGTTTTAGCTTAGGATGTGAAAATACACTTTCAAGACGATCTTCAAAGGCAGCAATAAATATTTTACGCCCTTCGTCATTTAAAATACAATAGTTTAGTTTCTTTTCAAAGTGTTTATCAACTTGAAGGCGACGATTATTAACAAGATCAAAGATGGTTTTGAAAACAATAACGGGCTTAAAAACTTCGCACAAATCAAGACTTAATGAAAAACGTCCTTCAGAAGGTTCATGAAGAAAACTGATACGCTGATCCAAATGGGTTTGATAAATGACAGATACGGTCTTTGTGTAAAGAAGACTGTTTCCAAAAGAAATAAGCGCATTAATGGGATTGTCTGGAGGACGTTTAACGCGTTTGTTCATAATAAAATCATCGGTTAGAAAAAATTGAAAACAGCTATAAAAACGTTGCCAAAGTTCACCTTCAATTTGCAAAACTTGTTTAATATGATGGGCATTAGTTAAATTTAAAGGTAAATCTTTTCGAATCCAATCAATGGTTGGTTTGACATCTTTTTTATCGTGTTTATAATAGTGGTAGAGCAACTCGTCAATATTAACTGCGATTCCTTGGACAATTGATTTGGCAATATTGAGGCGTTTATTCTCTGAGGCGTTGACTTGAGCCACTAGCAGACGACCACTGATTAAGCTTTCTTTTGGATAAAAAGTTCCGCTATAGCCTTCATAATAATTAAAAAAGTGAATGATGACTTTATTTTTTGATAAAAAATCCAGGAGCTTTGTATTGATGCTTATTTCGGATAGGCAATAAAGCTCTCGGACACCTACAATTGGAATATAAGTGTTTTGGCCATTTACTCGAAAACAGAGCGAATTGTCTTTTCTTGATAATTCACCCATGGATGTTAAATAACGTGTATGTCCCATAAAAAACCTCCCTTAAATACAACAATAGCTGTAATATGCACATTTTATGCATTTTTTGTTAATAACGAAAGACGGCGGAATTGGTTGGTTTATCAAGTCGAGAATTTCGAGCTCAAGTAGTGTTAGTTTTTGGATGTTTTCGTCATTAAGTTCGACATAGTATATTTTATGATCATCTTTTTTGTTTTTCTCGATAAATTCTATTTTTCCGCGACGATCAATCCCATTTCGTTTTAAGACCTTCAAATAGAAAAGAACTTGCCATTTCACTGCTTCATAGTCAGCATCCGATTTTTTTATTTCGACAAGATAGTCTTTTGTAATTTTATCGATTCGAATATTTTCTATCGTAATTTCGGTTTCTTTGCTTTCAGCAGCTTTTACTTCATGGAGTGCTTTTCCAATTTTAACATCTTCGCTATTATCTTCTAGATTAATGCGATTGCCATGAAGCCAGCATTGCCGTTTGCAATGAATATAATAGTTTATTAAGGTGCCAGTAATTGCCATAGTAGACTCCTTTAGAGAAAAAGATTATTATTTTTGAAATTATAAAATGCAGTGCGATCAAATTTGCCGTTGGGGAAAAAAGCATCTTCACGTTTGCATAAAAAAAGATCGCCAATCTGACCGTCATTGTCAAAAGAGAAGTGTGGAATTTGATAAATAAAATAGTCCATTTTCTCGCAAAAGCGAGATAAAAGAACTCGTTTTTTAGCATAATCCAGAGTATTGTCTCGTAATAGGGCAAGGTAATGATTCCAAAGGGCAAGGCTGTCAATAAGTTCACCGTCAATATAAAGGGGATCTTCATAGATGAATAAAGATACTTCCTGGCGTCTATCATCAATTAATTTCATGTGATTTTGGAGGGTAAAGTAATCAAGATTCCACAAGGTTTCTCGGGCAAACTTTTCGATATTGGCATCATTGCAGGCGTTTTTAGAGTTGTTAATTTCATTTAGAATAATTTTATAAAACGCACCAAAATTTTTGTTGGCAAGAAGCGTCTGCATGGCCGGTTCTTTAATGGTGAGGGTGTCCTGTTTTCTGAAATCATTGCGATATAAAATGGCAGCATTATCGTAGTTGAAAAAGAAAACGGTTGAGCCTTCTTTTTTACAGGAACGATTAATACGGCCAAGAAATTGCTCTTCGGCGTCAAAGAGCGAAATATCTTTAAAGCCGATATCCATATCAATATCAACACCTGCTTCAATGACCTGAGTGGCAACAAGAATTAAATTTTTTCCACGCTTAACTTTTTCAATAATTCGTTTTCGCTCGGCTTTATTATCGTCGCCGGTAATACATAAGACGTCTCGGATTATTTCTTGAGTGCTTAAATAGTCATTTAAGCGGGTGAAGAAATCCAGCGCTGTTGATTTATTAATAAATTCAACTAGAATTTTATTTTCAAAGCCAACAAACTTTGGATTGGTAGTGATATCGATGCTTATTTTGGTTATTTTTTCTAACAAGACATCAAGGATTGTTTCTTTATCATTGGCTAATAACGAAAAATCTAAATCGACACGGTTTTTAAAAAGGGGATGTTGATAATAGCGGTTGGGATCTTTAATAAGCCGTGGAATCGGAGCGGCATTTTTTAAACTAAGTTGTGCAAGATCGGGTAAAGTGGCCGACATAATGATGACGCGCATATTTAAGAGTTTGGCATATTCTTGGAGAAATAGAATAATTTCTTTCCAAAGGTGGTTGGGATAACTTTGTATTTCATCAAGAATGATGACGCTATTGGCAAGATGTGCTAATGGAAAAACAGCTTCCCGATTGGTACCAAATAAAGTAGCGAAAAAATTGACATGGGTGGTTAGAACAATCGGATAATGTAAAAATTGACGGGCAAGAAGGGTATTTTCATAATCGGTTTGAGCATTAACATTGGTTTCATCCCATTCGCCATCGGTTATATTAGCGGCGGTGTTAAATTCTTTGATGGGCGTAACACTGTTGACAACGGTAATATCATCTAGAATCAGCGGATCACCATTAAAGGCGTTAATTAAACTACTTTTTGTCTGTTCTACGAGGGTATTAAAAGGAAAAACATAGGTGATTTTATTAAGTTTTGGATCTAATTCCAACAGTGTTAGGGCCAGATTGATGGAAGTGTTTGTTTTGCCACTGCCAGTGGGGGCTTCAAAAAAGAAAAGTGAATGATCAGCGTTTTTTAACAGCGCCTCTTCGGCTTCTAAAAAAAGTTCACTGCGTAAATAATTGATGTCAATTTCGGTAGCAGGTTTTTTAGATGAGTTTTTTTTATTTAATTGATGATTACGAATACTTTTGACAATTGGCGATTGATTAAAGGCCAGGCGGTATTTATTTACGGCTTTAATCGTGCCAAAATGAGGAATTGGTGCATGCATAAAATCCGAGGTTGCATAAAAATCGCCGGAAACTAAGAGGCCAAAGAGGAAACGGCCATAGATGATCCAGGGAATAGATTTCCATAAGGCATTAATTTTAAGATCAGCAAGAATTTGATCATGATACCGCTGAAAAATACCTTGCGTTGTTGTGATTTGCCCAAACGATTCACGGTAGAAAATAGCGTCTTCCGGCTTTTCGGCGATTAAATCATTACAGATTTTTTCTAAAAACGCCTGAAAATCTTTTAGATAACCATGATGTTTGCTAATAATATACGCATTGAAAATAAGGGTAAAGAACAGGATATCCCGTTCTTTACCGCTGAATTCAAAAACTTTGTTGAGATAGTGATTAGAATAGATTAGTGAGGAAAGATATGAGTGGTTTGAATTGTTTGTTTGGGTTGGGGTATGAGCACTATTTTTCATCTTTTGATACTGAAAATTTGGGTTGGTTTTACCAACATCATGCATCGATAACGTATTATAGAGAAGTTCTCGCCATAACAATTTTACTGGAAGTGAATAAGCGCCAACTAACTCGGTTTCGAAATGATCCAAAACTTGATTCAGATTTTTTTCAACACAAAGCTGAGCGCAATAATCCATCGTAAGATTGATATGGTCTTCGAGCCTTTCATACGCAACTGTTTGATTGATTTCGCGAAGGTGAGCATAAAAGGGAATATCGGTATTAAAATGTTCTTTAAAATTAAATTGCGGAGTCTGATTAAAATACATGGTAAGCTCCTAAAAAAAGATCAGATTTGTTTGATTGACACAATAAATCGATTCATTATTTAATAAAGTAACAGGAATATTTGTAAAAACGAACGGGACTGTCTGGTATTGGTTGCAATAACCGTCGATGGTTAGCGGGAGAAACTCTTCGTATTTATATTCCAGTTCGGTATCGTTAGAAAATAAATCAGTTTTAGGGGTTAATTTTCCAGATGATTTCGGAAAAAGACTATCTAAACGGGTCGGTGCATCAGGCTTGATTTTTTCAAGGGGATAAACTGAAGCGCCTTCAATATTGGCATAATGATCATTTTTGCCAAGGTAGGGAAGAAAAACAAACCGCTTGTTGAGAAGGCGCTCGTTTAACTCCTGAAGTAATGGATTTTGACTAAGATTTTCAAGCAGCAAATAGATTTGCCAGGAAGGCTTTTCCAGCCATTGTTCCTTAACAATCAGATTGCCGCCAGCTTCCCGGGAGGCGTAACCAACCGAATTATTGAAAGTCTGTATTTTTTTGGCGATATAGCCTTCTTTATTTAAAGGTTGAATAGCAACTTTTAGATGCTGTAATTGAGAATAAAATTCAGGGTAATGGTCGGATTTGTTTTGCTGGGTATACCCACTTAATCCTAAGATTCCGCCTAAAATCCCTAATAGGGCAACTTTATGAATATGTCCGTAAGAATAGTACAGATAAGTATTGACGTCCGGTTGTTTAAAAAATCCTGTTTCACCACTGAGTTTGAAAGTGAGGGTCTCCATAATTAAACCTCTTCTTTGGTAAAGATATTAAGATATTTGGCTTTATTTAACGCTCCTTCAAGAATTGTTGTATAAGGATTGTAGTGAATCTCTATCGATTGGATTCGGTTTCCTAAGCTGTTGACCAGATCGCCCATGTCTAAATGAATAACATCTTTATCTTCTGGAATTTTTTCGAAGGTTATGAATTGAGCAAGATCAGGAAGATAGAGCTCAGGTTCGGTTTCAATAAATAAAGCAAATTCATTTTCACAACCAACTTTAGCGTTGGTATTATAGGCGGTGGCAGCAAGGGTGGCAGCAGTTTTAAATGTTTCATAATCATTTTGGGTATAGCCATCAGTAACACCCATGGCAATGAAGTTTTTATATACATTTGGATTGATGGCAAAACCGTAAAAATAATGAGCTTCATTGCTGACAATTTTGGTGCCAAGCGTGGATTGATCAGCCTCTTCTTTAGTGCCATCTCTAAAAGGGGATAAAATTTGCTGCTCCTCAACATGATGGTCATCATATTTATTAAAACCCTGGGTAATTTGAACAGCTCCCGTGATTGAAAGATTATTGCCGCCTTCAGCAAAGGTTGCTCCAAAGTTTTTGATATCAATGGTTGTGAATAGATTTTTTAAAACGGCGAGGCTATCATGTTCTTCTTTAAGATCAAAGACATTAAACACCTCTTCATAACGTTCTTTTAAAGATTTAGGACGAATTTTAATCGTATCCGGTTCGCCTTTTTTTTTGACGGTCTCGCTTTTAAAGGATTTGATATAAATGACTTTTTCTCCTTGATCTTCCCACATCCGTTTCATGGGGTATTTAAGCGCTTTATCGCTGCCGAAAACTTCGCCAGTGGAGATTGATTTGGGAAAACCGGTGAAGTCAGCGTTCCAATTTGACATTACAGATTTAATACCCAGCACACCATAAATTCTTTTATCAAACATTAGTTTTCTCCTTTTTCATTTTCTTTGGTAGACTCGTAGAGTAGGTTTGGACTCAAATAACCGGCGATTAATGTAGTGGAATCGATTGGACCATCGGGAATATAGGCAAAAATCATACTTTGGAGATTTCCGAATCGACGGCTTGGTTGAATGGCATAATTGTATTTTAAAAATAGCCGGGTAAGCAAATCTTTTAACTTAACATCGGTTTTACAATTAATAACAGGATTAATGGTTGAATATACCGGTTTGTTGGCTTTGCTTTTTGATAAATAGTAATTTGCGATTTGACCAACCGCATAAAAATATTCCAGATCACTTTCGATGAACTGGTCACCAGGACTTTTTATTTTTTGGCGTAGGGTTGTTCTAATCGAAATCAATTGATCGGCCATGCTTTTTCCTCCTTCAAAATAAGTAATGAATCCGTCACGAACATTAAATTGTTCGATGGCTTTAATAAAGTAACCGTTACCAATGGAATTTTTAATAATCTCAAGAGAACTTTTGGGGAAAAGAGATTTGATGGTTTGGGCGTTGCCCTTAAAAAACCAGGTAAAAAAAGCGTTTCGGCATCGTAGCAGTTCTTCTTTGACTCTAAAATCGTTGAGTCGAATATCGCTGGCATCGGTGAAGTAATTGGTGACTAGAAATTTCTTAAAAAAAGTGCTGTTAATGATTTGTTGCACATTTTTTAATTCTAAAGCATCGTTATAGCTCAACTCGGTCTTGGCATCTTTGGGGACGGGAATAACCTGGTGAATCACAAATCGATTGAGATTGGGCGTATAACTGGTGATGTGATCATAATCCCGAATTTCGAGCTCCTTGCCCTTTTGGATTCTTAAAAAATATCCGTTGAAGTATTTTGTGTGGGCTTGACTGCTTTCATAGGAATAGATTTGTTCGGGGTCGCCGTTATCGGTACTGAAATAAAGATTGGTTTTTCCTTGATTAGCGTAGTTATATAAATAGTCGAAGAATTTTTTTTGAATATAAACATCATCGGTCGAAAGTAAATAGGGCATTTTATTTTTTATCCGAGTTTTGTTTTCAAGAAATGGTTTTTTGGCATTCATTCCCATATTGTTGTTGGGAAGTCCGAAGATCTGGTTATCAATCGAAATATTATAATCGGTCGTATTATAAATATTTGGCAAAAAATAACGCTGACTTTCCTGACGATACAAATTAAGATCTTCCTGGAAGAAAATTTTCAAATAACTTTTATCACTTTTGATCGATTGTTTTGCCGTTAACGAAAAGATATTTTCGCTGATCCAGGACTGGCAAAACTTAAGTTTTTTTAAATCAGGAATACCAATTGATAATTCGAGATCGTTGTAAAGTTCAAGACTTTTTTTGGTGTACTTCAGACGTGGATTTTCCAGAATGTGATAATAATTATTGATAAGATCAGAAGTGAGTTTCGTTTTGCCTTGATCATTGGGTTGCAGACTATCTTTTTTTATCCAGAAACTTAAATAGTTATTACTATGGATAACTTTTTTACCATCAATCGGTTTATTCATATCCAATAATTTTGATAAATAATCTTTTTGGATAAAATTATCAAAGCCAATGGGACTAAAGTTATTTTTAAAAACATCTTTTTGATCAATAATTTGGCCGTCTTTATTAACAAGAAGATAGGTGCCAGGATCGAGAGTGTAGTTGTCAGTGATAAGCGCATCACCCGTTTGGGCGTATTTATGTTTAAAAATATCGATACAGTCTTTTAGCATATTTTCACCTCCTAGGCGAATTTATAACCACAAAAGCCAAATCCGCGCGATCCCATTTCACCCAGACCAGTCCCCAGAGCGATGGAAGCAAGTTCTTGGGCGGAAGGATTTGGTGCGAGTATCAGTGTCATTTTATCACCTAAAAGCTTGATTTCTTTATAAGACATGGCGACTGGTTTGAAATTATCAAATTTCAAATGAGTGAAAAGTTGAAACTCTTCATTCATTTTACGCTTAGTCAAAGCGTTGTATTTTTTGACCAAATTTGTTTTTAAGCGATCTTCAAAATCATCAAGACTTAAGGATGATCGCCAATAGCCATTTTCAGTTTTGACAATAGCTGGAGTGGTAGTGTAAATTCTTGAGAGTTGAATCGATGGTAATATTTTTGATTCGATGGTTAAAACTTTTAGAAATGGGGTAAAACAGTCTTTGAGTATATCTTTGAAAAAAGTACCGAGATCAGCGTTAAGCGTACGAAGGGAAAAAGAATAAATGTTACCTTCCTTATAAATTTTGTTTGTTTCTAAAGGTTGTAAGCCACCAAACGAATATTTGACAGCTTGGTTTGTTTCATGCCAAATGATCCAATTGGGATCAGAAATTAGACAGCTATCAATCAATTGGCATTGCTTTTCCATTAACATGGGGTAAGCGATGTCTTTTAACAAGTATACTTTTACCTGATAGGAATAAACTTTCATTTTGCGCCTCCTTTTTTAAAAGCATATACCTAAACAGTAACGATGTCAACATAAATTTATAACATACTAACAAACAACACATGAAAATATAGCTGCGGAATACAAATTGTATTCTTAAATAAAGGTGACATCGTATGTTACGGTTCGGCAAGTTATCAAACGGAGTACCATCAAATAACACAATTTAAATACAGAAATATCTGTTGTGGTTCAGAAAATAATTATACGCGAAGTTTTATTAAATGTATAGATCGATTTGAAAAATAGTTGGGAGAGAATTTGCCAAAAAGAGCAATCATTAAATAGAAAATGCTAATTGAAAGTTTTAATCAATTAGCATTTTTTATTGTAGCTTGAAATAAATAGGATAAGTTTCAGGTTATTAATTGTCGTGGGCGGTTTCCGGACAAAGTTGCAGCAACAGATCGTAACATTCCTGATAATGCATAATTCGTGGAACCGGGTAAGCGGGGTTTGCTTCCTTAAGAATTCGTTTGGTGAGCTCAGGAATATCGCTGGCTTTAAGGGCATAAATCGTTGTTGGGATGCCCATATTGTTGTTCATTGATTTTATTTTTTCAATAAAAAGCCGGGAGAGATTTTCATCATCATACATTGCTTCGCCTAAACCGCAATAAAAAGCCATTTCGGCTAATTTTTTTTCGGCCGCTTTCCGGGAAAATTCCAGAATTTTGGGAAGGACAATGGCATTTGCCAAACCATGCGGGACACCATAAAAGCCGCCCATGGCATGGGCAATCGCATGGACATTACCAACATAAGCACGGGTAAAAGCCAGACCGGCATCAAAGGATGCCTGAGCCAATTTTAAGCGCAGCTCAAGATCCTGGCCATTGTGGTAACAGGGTTCAAGCGTACTGATAATAACTTCTGCCGCATTTAACGCTTTTTCTTTAACGAAGGCCGTATCATAGTTGCCGATATAAGCTTCGATTGCATGGGTCAGTGCATCCATTCCGGTGGTTGCAGTGAGCGATGGCGGAAGACTGGTCGTAAGCTCAGGGTCCAGAACGATGGACATGGGAACCAGACGCGGATCGTTGATGGAAAATTTTTCATGATTCTTAACATCGGTGATGACCGCACAGATAGACGCTTCGGAACCGGTTCCAGAAGTTGTGGGGATGGCAAAAAAAGGCGGAAGTTTATGATTCAGTTTCAACAATCCCCGCATTTTTTCAATGCTTTTTCGATTAGTAACCTTGGCGGCAATCATTTTAGCGCAATCAATGGGAGAGCCACCACCAAAAGCGACAACGCCATTGCAGTTGGCACTATAATACATCGTCAGTCCATCTTCGATATTTTCAAAGGTGGGGTTCGGCTGAACTTTATCAAAAATAACCGCGTCGATTCCGTTTGTTTCCAGAGAACATAAAAAAGAATCCAATAAACCCATGTTATAGATCGGCTTATCGGTAACAACCAGAACTTTGGTCACACCGGAAAGCTTAATAATTTCAGGAAATCGTCGGACCATTCCCGAACCTTTTAGAACTGGTGGAATGGGGATTTTAAGAACTTGAGCGACTTGTTTCATGACCAGTTGAGAAGTCCGATAAGGAACATTTTTAATGGTATTAAGGGATTTTTGCATCGTGTAACCTCCATTTTGTTACGATTGACGTGGTTGGTAATATATTAGACCGAAATGATTAGCCGTTATTCAGGGGATTATGCGTGCCAAGATCAGCATGTTGATAAGGATTGCTCAAAGTTAATTGATGGCGCAGAAGCGCGAGATCTTCATGGACCCGAACCAGCGTAAGGGCAGCATAGGCATCGCCGTTTTGGGATAGTTGGTAACAACCCCATTCCGCTTTATGAAGCCAGGAAAGCGCTAGCAGTAAATCTTTAGAAACCCCGGTTCCTAAAAGGAGACAGTGGCCAATGCGATAGGCGATATTGGGGTACTCCGGGCTTTTAACATCAACAGCCTGTTCCGCCTGATTGAACCAAAAAAAAGCAATGGCGGCATCTTTAGAAACAAAGTGACCATTGTAGTACATATCGCCAAGTTTATACATGCCATTGTGATGTCCCATTTGGGCGGCTCTGGCAAAATAAGAATAAGCCTTTTCGAAATCAACCGGAAGATCGCGACCGTAATAATGACAATAGCCGAGATAATTAATCGCTAAGGCATTATTTTTTTCAGCGGCTTGCTCAAACCAGTATTTGGCTTGTTTAAAATCCTGAGGCAGATTAATACCTTCGTAGTAAAGACAACCGAGAATTGCCATAGCGTGATCGTTTCCTTTACTGGCTAATTGATAATAGTAGTTTTTAACCATCTGAAAAACTTCAGCGGATAAGTCCTGTTTATTGGTTTTTAGATAATAATAATCAGCGATTTCCAGCATCGCGTCGTCATTGCCATTTTGAGCAAGAAAAAATAATAAATCAAGTTTATTGACGTTCATAAATCACCTTTTTAGTAAAATGGATAACCGTTAATTGTAAAACCGGTCAACGTGACGGGCATTACAATTAACAGAAAAGCTTTATCCATTATATCACAATTAATACTAAAGGAAGGAAAAGTGATAATTTTAAGGTGTTTTAAAGACTTTTAATCGGTTTTATTAGATTCTGTTCCAGGAAGATTACATTATTTGATTAAAGCTGGAACAGGCATATAATAAAAACGTTTAGGATCAGCAAAATAGTTTAAGGGTCATGATACGAGCGTTTTTTGTCGGGGCAGTATTAAATATAACCTTGAATCAGCTTTTGAATTTTTTCCGGTGAAACCTGTTTATCAACCAATGGGATCGTATCAAAAATTTCGGGACGTTTTTCCTCATAGGTGGGCGATTGCTCCTGATATAAAATACCAATCGGGATGGTCTCACCAAATTCCATGGCTTTTTCCATCGCCGCCAGTTTATTGCTGGCATCATAGGATTGATCAAGTGGTTTAATCCGTTTTTTATAATAAGCGAAAGTGTTTATTTTATTAAAGCTGACGCAAGGCTGAAGAATATCCACCAATGAATAACCTTGATGTTTGATAGCCGCATGCATTATTTTGGCCAGGTGCTCTTTGTCGCCGGAAAAGGAGCGGGCAACAAAGGTGGCGCCAGTGGCAATGGCAATCAGGAGCGGATTAAACGGAGCGCTCATGTTACAGGCCGTGGTTTTGTGGGATAGATCACAGGAATCTGAGGTTGGTGAAGGTTGACCTTTGGTAAGTCCGTAAATTTGGTTGTCGTGAACAAAGTGGGTGATATCGACATTACGACGAATGTTATGAATAAAGTGATTGCCGCCTTCGCCGTAGGAATCACCGTCACCGGTATTGACAATCACAGTCAGTTTATCATTGGCGATTTTAATGGCAACCGCAGCGGGAAGGGCCCGACCGTGTAATCCGCTAAAGCCGTTGGCTGTGACATATTGATTCAATTTGGCAGCTTGACCAATACCACCAACCAGAACAACCTGGTGGGGCGGGGTCTCCAACTGGTTTAGAACCCCGGTGAGGGTTTCGAGAATAGCATAGTTGCCACAACCGGGACACCATGCCGTTTCAGTGCTGGTAAATGTTGCTTTTTTCATACTAGAAACCTCCTTTAAGATTTTTGATGCCCATTAAAATATCATCCACTGATAATTGGCGGCCATCATATTTGAGGATACTATGATCGCAACTGATCAGGGTCGTTTCGCGAATGAGTGAAGCTAATTGCCCAGTGGCGTTTTGTTCGACATTGATAATATCGACAACCTGATTAGCAAAGTGCTTGAGTCGTTTGGTGGGCAGGGGATAAATATCGCTAAAAATCAGGGCTCCATAATTCATTTCTTTAGCGTTGAGTAAGTCAACGGCCTCTTTAATGGCGCCGCTGGTGGAACCAAAACCAACCAATAAAGATTGACATTGATTGGTACCCCAAAATTCTGGTTCAATCAATTCTTCTTTTAATAAAGCTAACTTGGACATCCGTTTTTGCACCATCTGGTTTCGAACGGTTGCTGATTCGGTAATTTGTCCAAATTCATCGTGTTCATCACTATCAACACGAACCAGAGCTTCAGTTTTACCGGGAATACGGGATGGCGAAATACCGCTTTCAGTTAAAGCATAACGACGGTAAGGCTCATCGTCAGAAAGGGGTGCTAATTCAGGTGCCTGATACGTGATAACGGCACTGCTATCAAGGAGTGGAATGGTGGTTGCAGAATCCGCCAGGTATTGGTCAGTTAAAAGAATCACTGGGATTTGATATTTCCAGGCGAGGGAAAAACTTCGCGCTGTCTGATAAAAACAATCAGAATGATCAGTTAAAGCAATAACCATCCGGGGGAATTCACCTTGTGAAGCAGAAATGACAAATTTTAAATCACTTTGTTCAGTTCGGGTGGGAAGTCCGGTTGCTGGCCCGGGACGCTGAACATCGACAGCAACTAACGGAATTTCGGCAATTCCGGTAAAACCAAGCGCTTCCACCATTAGCGAAAAACCACCGCCGGAAGTGCCTGTCATCGCCGGAACTCCGGCATAAGAAGCGCCAATAGCCATGTTGATAGCGGCGATTTCGTCTTCGGCCTGTTCGACAGCGATCTCCATTTCATCGCCATGAGTATTAAAAAATTCCAACAGACTGGTTGACGGTGACATTGGATAAGCTGAATAAAATTTCATGCCGGCGGCTAAAGCACCGAGTCCGATGGCCGTATTTCCGGATAACAGGATATGATCTGCGGTTTTCGCTGTTTTAAGATGAAAGCGTGGGGTGATTAAATCGAACCCTTGCTGTAGCGCACTTAAATTAATATCGATAAGATCGGAACGCAAGCTGGCTCTAAGTGCCGTATTTGCATGTTCGAGGGAAAGATCAAAAATTTTAAGCAGGGCCCCAATCGCCACACTGCTGATTACCTTAGGGTTGCCAATTGTTTTGGCAACTGTTTTTAAGGGTAATTTGAGCACGCGCGGATCATCGATCGCCAGTGATTCGTCACATAAAATAAAACCATTTTCAGAAAGTTGTGGCTGGTGTTCCAGATAGGTCGTTTCATCAATGGCGAAAATACCATCGAGTGCATCGCGGTGGGCATTGATAGGAATATTGCTAAAGCGAATTTGGGCAAAATTATGACCACCTCTCACCCGAGACATAAAATCACGCATGGTAAAAAGATGGCAGCCTGATTGTTTCAATATTTTTTCTAAGAGTGAAGACATTGTTTCAATGCCGTCTCCGGCGGCTCCACCTAAAAGTATGTTATACATACAAAACCCTCCAATCAAATAAGATAGTCAGTTAATAATACCTGACTTTATTGTTACATACCCAGTTACCGGAAGTTTAAAAGAATGATTCTGATTTTATTGTATGTTTTTAAGCGTATTTGATTAAAAGTATACAAAAATGCGTATAATCGTGATTTGCGCTTTCCTTAAAGAAATAATGAAAGAAATTATTTTTTCTTGTCAATTATATCGTAATAGGCTATAATAAATGGGTCGTGCTAGACGGAGAGTTAGCGGTGCTTTGTAACCTGCAATCCGCTGTAGCAGGGTTGAAGTCCCCATTGAGGCGCCAAGGTTTGAAGTCAGCCAGAGGAAAGTAGCGTTGAGAGTTGGACCCTTCGCAATAGAAACCTATGAACCCCGTCAGGTCAGGAATGAAGCAGCGGTAAGTAGGATCTTTTATGTGCCGGAGGATTATCTGATTTGAGTTAACTACCTGTGTAACGTTTGGAAATTGGTGGTCGAAGTGGGGTGCACGACAAAAAAGTCTATCTAAGACTAAACATTGTTTAGTCTTAGATAGACTTTTTTATTTGGCCTTGTAATTATGATACTTAATCGTCATCATGGAATAAAAATTAGGGATAATCTATATTTTAACAAGGATTCTTGCTATAATGTTTGCAATTAATGCAGTTAGGATCAGCGTAACTCCGCGACAACGGAAGAAGAATAAATTTTAGAATGAGAGGAAAAACCCATGCGATTTTTTCAAGTGAAACCGGCAATTTATTATGGGGAAGGTTCCCTGAAACAAATTGAGAAACATAATTTTAAAAATGTGTGTATTGCCACTGACCAGGGAATGGTCAAGTTTGGATTATTAAAGCGATTAACGGATGAATTGGATGCAAAAGGGGTTAGTTATCATGTGTTTGCAGACATCGAATCAGATCCATCCACCGAGATTGTGGAAAAAGGGTTAATGCATATCATTATGAACAAACCAGACGCCCTGATTGCGATTGGCGGTGGTTCGGTTATTGATGCGGCCAAAGCGATTATTTTTTATTGTGTTAATTTTAAGCGAATCTTTTTTGAAGATCAATATGTTCATAAACCGATGTTTATTGCGATTCCAACAACCGCCGGAACCGGTTCAGAGGTTACCGAATATGCGGTCATTACGGATAAACAAAAAAATACTAAAATTCCATTAACGGATATCTTAATGATGCCGGATGAAGCGATATTAGATCCGAAACTGATTGAAAGTGTTCCGGCCGGGGCTACCGCGGCCACGGGAATGGATGTTATGACTCATGCGATTGAAGCGTTTATTTCAACCAACAATAATCCCTTTGCCCGTTGTTATGCGAACAAAGCGGCCGAACTGGTTTTTAGAAGTTTATATCCAAGTTATGTGAATGGATCGGATCTCGAAGCAAAAGGAAGCATGCAGATCGCTTCTTGTATGGCCGGGATTGCCTTTAACAGTGCCGGCTTGGGGATTACCCATAGTATTGCTCACGCTTTTGGTGCGATGTTCCATTTGCCTCATGGTTTGGCAAATGCGATTGCATTACCCTACATGATTCAATTTAATGGCCAGGATGAAAAAGTTCAGCATCAATTTGCCCGGCTTTTGAGCGGCTCTGGTATTTTAAATGTATCGGGAAACGCTACAGAGACATTATATAATAGTATTGTTTCGTTAAATGCTTCATTAAACATCCCTGTTTCGCTAAAAGCATTTGGGGTAACCGAAGAAGCATATCTGAATGCCCGCGAAGAGATGATGGATAAAGCGATGGCTGATATCTGCACGACGACCAATCCGGTAAAAATGACCAGAGATAAGCTAAAAGGGGTTATGGATCAAGCTTATTATGGCGTTTAATAACGCATTTAAACATAACTAAATAAGAAAACCGGAAAGAAAAAGGGCAGGCCAGCTTTTCTTTCCGGTTCTTTTTATTTTTAGGGTAAGCCGGGGATGATTGATCCAATTAAAAACAGGACCGTCAATTAAAGGCGGCTGAAAAAATTGAATCGATGATCGGATGATGATCAGATCGGTATGAATAATAACTTTTGATCGTGGGGGTATTAAAATCCAATAAGGGGATCAAGATCAGTGATTGATCAGCCAGATATTGAGCTACCAAACTTTCAGGCAAAAAACTATACCCGATCCCGGCCAATAAGAAGGGAATTAATTTGCTGCTGTTATCGATTTCAAATTTGAATTGATGGTGAGGGGGGAATAATTCGCGGATAAATGACCCCACCTGATGAAGGGCAAAATTACAAAAGAGGTAATCCAGCGAAACTAAATCTTTTTGATAAAGGCCGTTGCTAAAATCACTGTTGCGAGGGCTTGTCACAAGGATCAACTGATCTTCTTTAAACGGCGTACAACGATAACCACTTTTTTTAAAAGGAATATAAGTAAAGGCAATATCGATTAAACCATCTTGCAAAAAAGTGAGCAATTCAAAAGAATGATTGATGATAACTTTGATCGAGGTATGGATATCATTTGAAAAAATGGGATGAATAATCGAAAATAAATAGTTTTCATAAATGGAGTTCGTGGTGCCAAAACGAATTAGTTTACGCGTTAAGTAAGGCTCATTAATTTCGGCGATGGCGGTTTCCTCCAATTCGAGTAAGCGTTTGGCATAACCTAAAAATGATTGTCCGGCAGCGGTTAAAGAGACTTTTTTGTTATCTCTCAGAAAAAGTTGTTGGCCCAGGTTTTTTTCTAATTCATTAATGCGGTTGGTGACGGTTGATTGGGCGACAAAAAGGAGATTGGCAGTTTGGGTGAAATTTCGAGTTGATGATAATTGAATAAATGTTTTTAATAGTTGCGTATCCATGATAACTCCTATAATCATATTTTCGAATTGATAAGATCAATATTATTCATTTTACAAATTATATAATACCTTTTATAATAAAACAATCAATAAAAGCAGGATTCAGGAGGAAAAATCATGGAAGATTGGAATGTCAAATTATATCATCAATACGAAAAAGAACGATTGCAACCGTCGATTGATTTGGTAAATAGAATTGCCAAAGACTCATTTAACCGGATAATTGATATCGGATGCGGCTCGGGCATGAGCACGTTACCGCTTCGGGAGCGATTTAAGAAGGCTGAAATTGTAGGCGCGGATTTATCAGCAGCGATGCTTGAAAAAGCCAAAGAAACGATCAGTGATGTGATCTGGCTAAAAAGAGATTGCAGCAAACCGATGAATGATTTAGGGAAATTTGATCTGGTTTTTTCCAATGCTGCCTTGCAATGGTTTAAAAACCAGGCGGCGGTGATAAAAAATTTAAGTGAGATGTTGGTTTCCGAAGGATTATTGGCGATCCAGATTCCTTATTTTTCGGATATGATTATCTCCGATTGTATTGATGAAGTGGTGCAAACCGATGATACGGCAGTCTTTAATGAAATCGCAACGGAAACCTGTAATTGTTATACGCCGGGATTTTATTATGATGAATTGACTAAGTGGTTTAACAAAGTTGAATTATGGCAAACAAATTATTTTCATGTGATGAATGACCATCAAGCGATTATAAAATTTTGTCAGAGTACCGGCTTAAGACCTTATTTGGCAAGGTTAGCTGAAAATGAAAAAGATGACTTTTTAAAAAGCGTGTTAAATGGCCTTAAAAAAAGCTATCCGGTTCAAAAAAATGGTTGTGTATTATTTGAATTTAAGCGGATGTTTTTTATTGCTGAAAAATAATCACAGCAATAAAATTCGATAAGGCCAATTAAATGATCAGAAACCATTGAGTTTAAATAATAGAAATAAGGTGAATAAAATGACCATGACAATTATCTTTTACGGATTAGCGGCAGTTGGATTAATCCTTTCTTTGCTTAAGAACAAAGCAAAAACAAAGTTGGCGTTAAAAAAAGCCCTAAAAGCTTTTGAAAATATTTTGCCCCAGTTTTTGGGGATTATTCTCTTGATTGGCGTGATTCTCAGTATCTTATCACCGCAACAGATTTCGCAGTTAATTGGGACGAATTCGGGGTGGTGGGGTGTTCTCATCGCCACTATCCTGGGATCAATCACCTTAATCCCGGGATTTCTGGCATTTCCATTAGCCGCGGCGTTATTGGAAAACGGTGCCGGTTATATGCAAATTGGAGCTTTTGTTTCCAGTTTAATGATGGTGGGGATTGTGACTATGCCGGTTGAGTTTTTATATTTCGGGAAAAAAGCAACTTTTTTGAGAAATGGCATGGGTTTACTTTTTTCGCTTCTTGTTGCTAGCGTGATTGGAGGATTAATGACATGAGCAAAAATAAAATGGCGTTATTTAAACGCTATCGTTTTTTTATTTTTATGTTGATAGTCACCCTAATTATTTTATTATTTAAACCAGCTTTAGGTTTAAACGTCTATCATGTAGCAACAAACAGTGTTCTGCAAATGTTGGGGGTATTGCCGCCGATTTTTATCTTAATTGGCTTATTGGATGTTTGGGTTGATAAAGAAACGATGGTTAAATACATGGGTAAAGATTCTGGCATTGTGGGGATTCTGCTGGGCTTTTTTCTGGGTTCGGCGGCAGCCGGTCCACTTTATGCGGTGTTTCCGGTTGCGGGAGTATTCATTAACAAGGGCAGTCGGCTGGCGAATGTGTTTATTATTGTCGGAGCTTGGGCATCGATGAAAATACCGCTGTTATTGTTTGAAGTCGCATCAATGGGGTTAAAATTCACCATTATTCGTTTTATAATGGATGTTTTTGGGGTTCTGATTATTGCGTTTGCCATGGAAAAGTTGCTGACGCAAGCTGATGAACAGGAAATTTGTCAATTATCAAAAAAGATGGTTGAATAATCCGTTAATTAAAAAAACACGATTCCAGACTGCTGTGGAATCGTGTTTTTTAGGGACCGAAAAAACGAAGCGGCCTTAGAAATCAGCCGGCTATCATGAGCGAGGCAAAAACGCCAACTAAGACGATGGTAAGAACTAAAAATACGATTTCTAGAATAATAACAACTAAACCAATGGTTTTACCGGTTTTAGCTTTTTTATTTGTGGGATCAAGGGCAAATTCTTTTCGGCCATAAACAAAAGCTAAGATGGCAAAAACTAGAACAGCGAGACCTAATATCGAAGAGAAAATCCCGCCCAGTTTCAATAATCCCAGAATAATGCCGACCGCCCAACAAATAAGTGCGATGATACCAAAAGTAAAACCTTTCATTCCGTCTTCAAAACTCATAACAACACTCCTTTTTCTCTTCAAAATTAAATGAATCTGTTTATCGCTTTATTATAACTTAAAAATAAATTTTAAACAAGCGATAAACTTGACAAATAAACATAAATATGTACTGATGAAAAAAAGTGCGGATAAATTTTTTTAGGTGCTTTTATTTCGTCAATGTTACGGTAACATCTTTTGGTAAAGCCAGACCGGCGGCGACTTCAACAACTTTTGTAATTCCCATCGGGACTGGACAGGCACTATGTTTGCAATTAACGCGACAGGCTTCGTAAATGACGCCTTCGCCAACTTTGTCCTGGATGCAAGACAGTCCATCGATCTCTTTTAAAACATCGTTTAATTCACTGAAGGCCGGGCAATCGGTTTGGATATCTAAAAGAATATCAAAACCGTCTGATTTTTCAGCTGTTACTTCGGTTTTAAAACCACAAATTCCGCTCATTATTGTTGCTTTTGCCATATCATTCTCCTTTAGTCACGCATATTGCGTATGTTTTTATATAGTATAGCACAGACTAGATTAAAAATTTCATATGAGATATAATATTATTTATGAAAAATTATGAAATATTTAAACAACAGTATCATCTAAATTTAAACCAGCAACAGCAAAAAGCGATGGTTCGAATCAATGGGCAAAGTTTGTTATTGGCGGTACCGGGAAGCGGGAAAACGACCGTTATTATCTGTCGGATTGCGTATCTGTTACAGGTTGAGAAAATTATGCCAGAAGCCATCCTGACCTTGACTTTTAGTCGGATGGGTGCGCGTGATTTAAAAAATCGTTATCAAAAACTATTTGGAGCAGCTCAGGCCGAGCGGCTTCAGTTTAGTACAATTCATAGTTTTGCGCTGTCAGTGATTCGTCACTATGAACGGACTTATCGCCGTCAGGCTTATGGGGTTTTAGGCAACACCACCCCGGTGATTCGTGAGCTTTATCAGCATTTATTTAAGGCGTATCCCGGTGAAATCGAGTTATCTGAAATTTGTCAGCGAATTGGCTTTTGCAAAAATATGCTGATGAGTGATGACGAAATTAAACGGCTGCCGCCTTTGGAAATTGATTTTTTGAAACTATATGAAGCTTATGAAGCGCATAAACTAAACGAACAACTCATGGATTTTGATGATATTTTAAAATATGCTTGGGTTCTGTTAAAAAAATATCCCGATATGCTGGCCTATTTTCAGAATAAATACCAGTATATCCATTTAGACGAAGCGCAGGACACATCGAAAATTCAGTTTAAAATAATTGAATTGCTAACTGGAAAAAGCGGGAATCTTTTTATGGTTGGCGACGAAGATCAGAGTATCTATGGCTTTCGCGGAGCGTTCCCGGAATCGTTATTATCTTTTAAGGAAACCTGGCCTCAGGGCGAGGTTCTTTTAATGGAAACCAATTATCGAAGCACCAAACAGATTGTTGATAAAGCGAACGCTTTTATCAAATTGAATCATGAGCGTTATCAAAAAGAAATGTCAACGCCAAATGGTTCAGGGGTATCAATTGTCCGGGAATGGGTTAAATCAACCGAAGCACAATATCAGTTTATCATCAAAGCGATCAAACAAGAAGGTAAAGAAATAGCGATCCTGTATCGTAATAATGAATCGGCAATTCCACTGGTCGATCTTTTGGACGAGGCGGGAATTGGCTACCATATCAAAGAACATAGTCCTTTGTTTTTTACGCATTTTTTAATTAAAGATATCAAGCGTTTTTATCAATTTGCCTGTGATCCCAGCGATTTGAATTTATTTACGCAGATTTATTATAAACTGGATGCCGCGATATCTCGAGAAACCATCAATCAGATGAGTAAATGGCATCGGTCAGGAGATCTGGTTCTGGACGGATTGATAAAAAAAAGTGCGGGGAAAGACTGGCAGATTAATCGTCTAAAAGAATTAAAAAGTGGTTTTCAACGTTTAAAAAACGTTAATCCTAAAATCGGAATCGAGATGATTTTGGATGATCTGGGTTATCGATCCTATTTAAATTTTAGAATTAATTCCGGGCAATCAGAAGAAAGTATTGAGCAAAAGCTTTCGATGTTAAAGATTTTGGCTGGACGGGTTCCTGATTTTTGGCGGTTTTTTGATAAATTGACAAAGCTTGAAGAAAAACTTCAGGAGCCGCAGGCTAAACAAACGAAGAATCCTCTGGTAACCCTGTCAACTTTTCATTCCAGTAAAGGTCTTGAGTTTGAAAAAGTCTTTATTATTGATGCCACGGAAGGCCAAATTCCCAATGTATCAACAGCCCCGGAGGATCACAAAGCCTACGCCGAAGAAGTGCGGTTGTTTTATGTGGCGGTCACGCGGGCTAAAATGGAACTTATTTTTCTTTGCGTGAAAAACCGCGAAAAAGATATCAAACCATCACCGTTTATCGCTTATCTGATTGATGGTTTACCTAAGAAAAAAAGACAAACCAGTAAACCGTCATTTAAAACTAAAATTAAAGAAAGTTTTGGCAGTCAGCAGAACAAATGGCAAAACTATAAAACCAGTGAACTGAAGATGGATTTATCGGCATATCAAAAGGGCACGTTGATTGCTCATCAGCGCTTTGGCGAAGGGACTATTTTAGAACGCGATGGGATGATTGCAACGATTCATTTTGATCAGGTCGGAGAAAAGAAAATGAATCTGGCGGTGTGTATCGAAAATGGGGTAATTAAGTAATTTTAAGTCGTTTTGAATTAAGTTGAAATTTCTGATAGCTATTTTGAAATAATTATGTTAAATTTGGTTACGAAATTAGTGTAAAGCATATTCAGATGGAAGGGGTGAAAGTGCATGAATTTTACAAATTTACAGTACATAATTGAAATTGATAAGATTGGTTCAATCTCTTTGGCGGCAAAAAAGTTATATGTGGCGCAGTCGAATTTAAGTCGCGCGGTAAAAGAAATGGAGAAGGAATTTGATATTACCATTTTCCAGCGAACGTCCAAAGGAGTGGTGACAACTCGCGAAGGGCAACGGTTTTTAAATCATGCCAAAGAAATCCAGGATCAGGTAAACAGTCTTAAAAATGAATATTCAGATTTGACTGATAAAGGTGTCAATATCAAAATATCAGTGCCCCGCGCCTCTTATATTGCTGAAGTTTTTAATGAGTACATCAGTTCCTTGAATGAAGAGAAGATGTTGCGGGTTCATTATTACGAAACAAATACGATGAAAACGATTCGGAATATTCTGGATTATCAATATGATATTGGGATTATTCGATTTAATTCTTTACATGAAGGATATTATTTGTCGCTCTTGAAATTGAAAAAATTGCAGCATCGACTTATTTTAGAATTTGATTATCTGCTGTTAACTTCTAAAAAAAGTAGTATCGCTGATAAACATATTCGTTCCTATGATGATTTAAAAGGATGTATTGAGGTGATTCACGGCGATGACCGACTGCCATCGGGAGACTATGTTGATTTGACCGAAGATGATCGTGAAGAACGCTCTCAGGATAAGGTGATTTACTTGTATGAGCGCGGCAGTCAATTCGAAATCCTTGATACGATACCAAATACTTTTATGTGGGTTTCGCCAATACCGCAAGCAGTTTTGGATAAATATGGATTGGTCCAAATGCGATGTGGGGCTTTTGCAAAATATATGAAAGATGTGATGATTTTTAAAGAAGATCATGTTCCTAAAAAAAGCGAGAAGGTATTTCTGGATTTATTAAGAGAAAAAACAAGAGAATATGGGTGCTATTTTTAAATAGGTTACGAGCAAAAAGTCGTTGAGTAAAATCAACGGCTTTTTTTGTTTAAGAAAAAAGCCAAATGAAGGAAGTGATAGAATTTTAAAATGACAGTAAAAGACAGGGATTTTTGAAGAAATAACAGAAGTATATCAAATTTGATATATTGTATTCACTAAACGCATATGCGCCCGTGGAAAGGTTTTCATTGAAAAATAAAAATTATGATGTTAGTATTAAGCCCAAGCAAAACCTTAGAATTGCTGAAATAAAGAGGAGAAGAGAAATCTCACCAAATGTTTGCGCAAAAAAAGAAAAAGTAAATACTTGCAAGTAAAAAGTCATTGATATTATGATTGGCCATCTAAAATATGAATGGCAAGAATGGAAATGTTGGAAATATCGAGAACTATTGAATTTTGTTTGAGTCAAAAAGCGACACAATAGAAATACATGACAATGTGGATAGATGATTATTATGGGGAGTAAATTTTATTACGATAGAAGGAGCAGACATGTTAGATAAGAAAAAAATCAAAGGTGTGATTGAAAGACCGGAAACAGTAAATAGTGTGGAGAGTTTAAACCATCGACTTCAGGAGGTAAAAGCAGCGCAACGAAAATTTGCATCCTATACGCAGGAGCAAGTTGATGCTATTTTTCTTGCGGCAGCTACGGCGGCGACAAAAAATCGGATTCATTTAGCAAAGATGGCAGTCGGAGAGACTCGGATGGGCATTGTTGAAGATAAAGTAATTAAAAATCATTTTGCCTCGGAATATATTTATAATGCCTATAAAGAGACTCAAACCTGTGGTATTTTAGAAGAATCACAAGCCTTTGGAATCAAGAAAATAATTGCCCCGATCGGAGTTATTGCAGCAGTTATTCCCACGACAAATCCGACTTCGACGGCGATTTTTAAATCACTGATTGCTTTGAAAACACGAAATGGGATCATTTTTTCACCACATCCCGGAGCCCGAAATTGCACCATTGAAGCCGCACGAATTGTCTTGAAAGCGGCGGTTGCAGCCGGTGCGCCAGAAGGGATTATCGCCTGGATTGATGAACCTTCGGTTGAACTGTCAATGGAAATTATGAAAGCGGCAGATGTAGTGCTGGCGACCGGCGGACCGGGAATGGTGAAATCAGCTTATTCATCGGGAAAACCTGCAATTGGCGTCGGCAACGGGAATACCCCGGCGATTATAGATGCCACAGCTGATGTGTTGTTGGCGGTTAACTCGATTGTGCATTCAAAAACGTTTGACAATGGCACCATTTGTGCATCGGAACAGTCGGTCGTGATCGATACAAATGTCTACGAAAAATGTATGAAAGAATTTGTCGATCGGGGGTGTTACCGCTTGGATGAGAAAGAAAAAGAACTCGTCAGAAAAATCATTTTAAATGCCGCCGGTAATATTAATGCCCAGATCGTTGGCCGAACCGCATATCAAATTGCCCAACTGGCAGGTTTTGAATGTCCTCAGGATACCAAAGTGCTTTTAGGTGAGGTGACGGAACTTGATGTGACGATGGAGCCATTTGCCCATGAAAAACTGTCGCCAATTTTGGCAGTATACCGCAGTAATGATTTTGAAGACGGTCTGAGAATTGCCGATCGTTTGGTAATGGACGGCGGCGTTGGACATACCTCGGTACTATATATTGACATGGTGAAAGCACCGGATAAACTAAAAGCGTTTGAAGAAAAAATGAAGACCAGTCGAATTCTGGTCAACACGCCAGCTTCTCACGGGGGCATTGGGGATCTCTATAATTTCAAGCTGCTACCTTCATTAACGCTGGGGTGCGGGACCTGGGCAGGTAATTCAGTATCGGGAAATGTCGGCGTAAAAGAATTGTTAAATATTAAGACAGTGGCTGAAAGGCGGGAAAATATGCTTTGGTTTAGAACTCCTGAAAAAGTGTACTTTAAAAAAGGCTGTACAAGTGTTGCGCTAGAAGAATTAAAAAGTGTTTATAAAAAGAAAAAAGCTTTTATTGTCACGGATACGTTTTTGTATAAAAGTGGTTTTACCAAATCAATTACGGATCAATTAGACGATATGGGGATAGATCACCACACTTTCTTTGAGGTTACGCCCGATCCAACATTGGAGTGCGCTAAAACTGGAGCAGCAGCGATTTCAGCTTTTGAACCGGATGTGATTATTGCTATTGGTGGCGGTTCGGCAATGGATGCAGCTAAAATTATGTGGATTCTTTATGAACATCCAGAGGTAGATTTTGCCGACTTAGCGATGCGTTTTATGGATATTCGAAAAAGAGTTTATGGGTTTCCTGAAATGGGCAAAAAAGCTAGTATGGTTTGTATTGCTACTTCGTCGGGAACCGGTTCAGAGGTCACACCGTTTGCTATTATCACCGATGAAAAAACCCAAACGAAGTATTCTATTGCTGATTATTCGTTGTTACCAACAATTGCAATCAGCGATGCCGACATGATGATGGATCAACCGAAAGGTTTGACGGCGGCATCGGGAATTGATGTCTTAACTCATGCTTTAGAGGCTTATGCATCGATGTTTGCAACCGATTATACCGATGGACTGGCATTGAAAGCTGCAAAACTAGTGTTTGACTATCTGCCAAGAGCGTACCAGTATGGACGCGATGATATGGAAGCTCGGGAAAAGATGGCGAATGCCTCAACCATTGCCGGGATTGCTTTTGCGAATGCATTTTTAGGGGTTTGCCATTCAATGGCTCATAAATTGGGGGCTCATCACCATGTGCAACACGGTTTTGCCAATGCGTTATTAATTACCGAAGTTATGAAATATAATTCATCAGAAACGCCTAAAAAAATGGGAACATTTTCGCAATATCAATATCCGCAAACATTACATCGCTATGCCGAGGTTGCCAATTATTTAGGTCTGCCGGGAAAAAATGATCAGGAAAAACTGGAAAGTTTGATTGCTAAAATAGAAGAATTAAAAGCCTGCATCGGAGTTCCGAAATCAATCAAAGAATTTGGTGTCGATGAACAGGAATTCCTTAATAATCTGGAGATTAAATGTGAAGAAGCGTTTGATGATCAATGTACGGGAACGAATCCAAGATACCCATTAATGAGCGAAATTAAAGAAATGTATTTAAATGCTTATTACGGTAAAGAAGCTAAATGGTATTGATTGTAAATTGAAACGGTTAGAATGATAAGTAAGAAGATAAAATAAGATGATTAAACCCCTATCGATTCCCCCTCAGGTTTTAAAATTAATCTGAGGGGGAATTAGCGTGGCGAGCTGGGTCTTGACAAAAATAAAAATAAAGGCTATACTCAAAAAAATAAAACCAGTGAAGATGGAGTAAAACCAGTAGCGCCTTTAAAGAGAGTTGGAGATGGTGGAAACCCGACAAAAAGCGGATTGGAAAATGGGCATCGGAGGGTGTGCGGAAAAGGGTTGACCTGAGTATAACACAACGTTTCACCAGCGTTATCGGGTGGCAGATGTGATAGCATCTGGTTGATTAAAGAGCGCGTCAAATAGAAAATAAGTTTGGCGAATTAAGGTGGCACCGTGGGTTATTTTGACTCATCCTTTTATTGTAATAGGCAATAAAGAGATGGGTCTTTTTTAATTTAAAGAAAGAGGAAAAAGTGTATGGAGACATTTAATCATTTAAAAAATTTGATCAAACGATTAGAGCAAAAAAGTCCCTTTTATCAATCACGTTTTAAAGAAGTGGGGATTCAGGCCGAAGATATAAAAACTATGAACGATTTCGAAAAACTTCCTTTTACCGATAAAGCAGATTTGCGCAAAGCTTATCCATTGGGTTTGCAGGCAGTTCCCGATAGTGAAGTGGTGCGGATTCATTCGTCATCGGGAACAACCGGACAGCCGGTAATTATTCCTTATACGGCCAATGATGTGGCTGACTGGGCGGAAATGTTTAGCCGTTGTTATGTCTATGCCGGGATGACCAATGAAGACCGGATTCAGATTACGCCGGGATATGGCCTCTGGACAGCCGGGATCGGATTTCAGGCAGGCGCTGAAAAAATGGGGGCGATGGCAATTCCGATGGGACCCGGAAATACCCAAAAACAACTAAAAATGTTAGTTGACTTAAAATCGACAGTATTGGCATCAACTTCTTCTTATGCCCTACTTTTAGCGGAAGCGGTAGCGAATCAGAATCTGGGGGAACAGCTCGTTTTGAAAAAGGGGATTATCGGTTCGGAGCGATGGGGTGACAAAATGAGAAGCCGAATTGGTGAAGAACTGGGAATTGAACTTTTTGATATCTATGGATTGACTGAAATTTATGGTCCGGGGATCTCAATCGATTGTGGTGAACACAACGGACTTCATTATTGGTCAGATTATTTGTATTTTGAGATTATCGATCAAAAAACGCTAAAGCCGGTTCTGCCGGGAGAATACGGGGAACTGGTAATTACCACCTTTAAAAAGGAAGGGGCACCGTTACTGCGTTATCGGACCCATGACATCACCCGTTTTCTTCCCGGCCCTTGTCCGTGCGGTTCGGTTCATCCGCGGCATGACCGGATTGTTGGACGAACCGATGACATGGTTAAAGTCAAAGGGGTTAACATTTATCCCGGACAGATCGATGAAGTCTTAAAAACAGTGGCTGGTGTCAGCAGTGAATACCACGTAACGATAACGCATCAGGATGGTAAGGATTGTGTTCAACTGGCTTTTGAAACATTAAATAATGTTGATAAACAAGCGGTCGAAGCGGAGGTGCAACGGCAATTTAAATCGCGGGTGGGTTTAAATATAATCCCGACTGCCAGCTCGATGGGTTCATTGCCCAGATCTGAAAAAAAGAGTGTTCGGATCGTTGATCAGCGCTTTAGTTAAGGTTGAAATTAAATAATGGTAGCGGTGCGGTTAACGGGATTGACAAAAATTTACACTGAAAAATTGATTTTTTATTCTCGATTGGTTATAATAAAATGAGTCTACCTGATTTAAGAGGAGAAAAGGATAAAAATGAAAACAAAAAAGCCCAAGAAAAACAGATTTAAAATTGTACTTAACGAACCAACCGGAGAGACGTCCGGTTGTAAAATTATTGAAGATACTGAAACCGGAATCAACTATTTATACCATTTTGATGAAGCGGGCGGAGGACTCACTGTGCTTATTGATGAAGAAGGTGAACCATTAATTGCCCCTGAAAAATAAATCAAACTGTGCCCTGAAAGAGCTTTTCTTTTTCAGGGCTTTTATTTTAGGGTCGCAAAGTTTATTTATATAAATTAGGTGTATATTATAAAGGAAACAAAAATAAATAAAAATATGGAGGAAAAAATGAATACATTTATTGAAGATATTTTTGCCAGAGAAATATTGGACTCGCGCGGCAACCCAACCATTGAAGTCGATGTGACCTTGGAAGATGGGACGATGGGCAGAAGCAGTGTTCCGTCAGGAGCCTCCACAGGTGCTTTTGAAGCCGTCGAACTGCGAGATGACGAGGCTGACCGATATCAGGGAAAAGGTGTTTTAAAAGCTGTGGACAGTGTGGCTTATGCTTTGGAATTTTTAGTCGGAATGGATGCCACTGATCAGCTCGCCATTGATGCGACATTAATCTCTTTAGACGGCACCGAAAACAAGAGCAAACTGGGTGCCAACGCGATTTTAGGAATTTCCATGGCCACCGCTCACGCCGCAGCTAAATCATTGGGAATGCCACTTTATCGATATTTGGGTGGCATTAACGCGAAGTTGCTGCCAACCCCGATGATGAATATTCTAAACGGCGGCGAACATGCTGACAACAATGTTGATATTCAAGAATTTTTAATTATGCCCGTCGGCGCAAGTTCGTTTAAAGAAGCGGTACGGATGGGTTCGGAAGTATTCCATCAGCTAAAAAAGGTTTTGGCCGAACGCGGTCTGGCGACTTCCGTGGGTGATGAAGGTGGATTTGCCCCAAATTTAAAATCCAATGAAGAAGCGTTGCAACTAATTGTGCAGGCCATTGAAGGGGCCGGATACAAACCCGGAGCCGATGTTCAACTGGCGATGGACGTGGCAGCATCCGAAATATATAATAAAGAAACGAAAAAGTATTTTTTAGCGGGCGAAGGGGTTGAAAAAACAGCGGAGGAAATGATTGCGTTTTATGAAATGCTGATCGAAAAATATCCGATTATTTCGATTGAAGACGGTCTCGATGAAGAAGATTGGGACGGTTGGGCGATTATGACC
This sequence comes from uncultured Acetobacterium sp., assembly GCA_965140355.1. Classification (GTDB taxonomy): domain Bacteria; phylum Bacillota; class Clostridia; order Eubacteriales; family Eubacteriaceae; genus Acetobacterium. The sequence continues at coordinate 1,837,010 of OZ223194.1, forward strand.
AAGCGTTTGGGCAATAAAATCCAATTAATTGGGGATGATATCTTTGTGACGAATACTAAACGACTAAAACGCGGAATTGATGAAGGGGTCGGTAATTCCATTTTAGTAAAAGTCAATCAGATTGGCACCATGACAGAAACCATGGATACTATTGAAATGGCCAAACGGGCCGGTTATACCGTGGTTGTTTCACATCGTTCAGGTGAAACCGAAGATGTAACCATTGCCGATCTGGTGGTGGCGGTTAATGCCGGGCAAATAAAAACTGGGGCGCCGTCGAGAACGGATCGGGTCGCTAAATATAATCAACTGATGCGAATTGAAGAACAACTGGGGTTGCTTTCTGCTTATGCCGGAAAAGATGCTTTTTACAATATTAAATAAGAAGTTTAAACAAAAAAATAAGGAAGTGAAATTATGTATTTGAAAGGTCTGGGAATTGCCTGCCATCCACCGGTGTTAATACCGGAGGTGGGAGAAGGCAGAGAAAATGAAGCACAAAAAACCATTCGGGGATTAAGAGATCTGGGCATGAAAGTTGCTGAGATCAAACCGCAGGTAATTGTTTGTATTACACCTCATGGCAATGTTTTTCGAGATGGGGTTGCGGTTGTTTACGAAAATCGCTTGCAGGGTGATTTGGAAAATTTTGGTCATCCTGAAATTAGGATGGAAAAAGAATGCGATATGGGACTTTTAGATGAACTAAACATCGGGTTTGGAAAAAATCAGTGCCATACGATTTTTTTAAATCAAAAAATTGCCGACGAATATAAAATAGAACTGAATATTGACCATGGGTTATTGATACCGCTTTATTTCATTGAAAAATATTATCGCAGTTATAAAATAGTTCATATAACTATCGGCGAACTGAGTTTAATTGAACTCTATCGAATGGGAAAAGTTATTCGTGAAGCAGTTGAAGCAAATGGTAAAGATGCGATGATATTGGCTTCGGCCGATCTTTCCCATTGTCTTAAAGATGAAGGACCGTATGCATTTAACCCAATGGGACCACTTTTTGATGAAAATATTGTCAGTGGAATCAAAGATAAGAATTACTATTCCATTTTGACCATTCCCCACCAGGTCTATGAACCAGCCGGACAATGCGGCTTAAGACCGATTATTATGGGATTAGGCGCCACTGATGGTTTGGCAACCGAAGCGGCGGTATTTTCCTATGAAGGGCCTTTTGGAGTGGGTTACATGTCGGCGTTTATCGATCTTCAGGACGAAAAAATTCCCAGTCTTTTGGATCGTTATGAAAAAGATAAAATGTTAAACTATAAAGAACGACGATTAAATGAAAGTTCTTATGTCGCGCTGG
>OZ223195.1:0-481035 GCA_965140355.1 uncultured Acetobacterium sp.
TATTATCCGGCCAGTAATGGAAAGGTTTCTGGGGATGGATATTGCGATGATTGCACCTCAGCATGGTTCTATTATTAACGAAAATATTTCTGATCATATTAAGACATTAAGAGAGTTGGAATGTGGCGTATTACTCAATCCTATAAAACGAGACCTGGCAAAATCAGGTGGATACATGGCTGTTTGCTCTGCGATTTTAAAAAGGCTGGGAACTATTTTTAATCATGAGTCAGTGTTAGAAGTTGTTGAAGGTTTGGAATTGACGCTAGATGCGTATTTGAATATCACAGATTACAATTATTCGGGTAATGTTTTATGGAATATGATCTTTGAACAAGTTTTAGTAAAAAAGGGGTTGACCTGGCTGATGGTGATTGAACCGTTAACTGAAACTTTGTCCAAAGAATATGATATTCCCATGCCCAAGGTTTTTGAAAGTAAACTAAAAAGGGCGGAAGATGAAGCATCAAATCTAAATGAACAAAATCGTTTGCTGAAAGAAATTAATACTCGACTTGAGTCAAGCATTGCTTTGTCACGAGATAAGTTAATACGCTGTCCAATTACCGGTTTGTATAATGTTGAGTTTTTCAAGAATTATATATTGAATCAAATCTCTGGTATTATTGAGGATGAATCTAAACAGAATCCCGCTTTGATGATTATCAATTTAGATAATTATGAACGAATTGAATATCTTTATGGTTATGATGAAGTGGAAGAAGTTTTAAAAATTATATCGCAAATATTAAAAGACCGACGCACACATAATGAACTTTTTTTTAAACTCCAAGGATATACCCTGGCATGTTATATTCCCCAAACTACTAAAGAACAAGGATTGACGATTGCCGAAAATACTAGAAATGCGATTGCTTTATCAGAGAAATTTATTGAATCGATTACCGTTTCGATTGGATTGGTCTGGTTAGAAGAGCTTAATGAAAAAAAAGAATTGTTTGAGAAGCCGGACGAAGATTTTTATAATATTGGCATCATGCGTGCTAAAATAGCACGAAATATGGGACAAAACATTGTTTGTAGTCAGTCATCGCTGGTAGATTATCAGACAGACTATCAGGTGGATTTTGGAAAAATTCTTTTAGTGGATTCGGATGAAATTAATGTAGATATCATTAAAACTTCACTGGAGAATCTTAACTTTCAGGTCATTACGGCTAGTGATGGCAAGGCGGCGGCGAAAATTGCAATGGAGTCGATCCCGTTATTGATTATATCTGAGGTGATGATCCCAAAGATGGATGGTTTTCTATTTCGTGAAGAATTGCTATTAAATTCGGCCACCAAAAATATTCCCTTTATTTTTGTTTCATATCTTAAAAATGATGAATCAGTTTTACGGGCGTCTAGTCTCGGGGTGGAGCATTACTTTAAAAAACCTTTTATGTTATCAGAATTGGTGGGTCTTATCCAAAATAAAACGAAGGAGAAATTCACTAATGATAGAAGCATTTGAAATTTGGATTATCGTCGGAATCGTTTTAATTATTTTTTGATATCGCGATCATTTTACGATTGATCATAGGGAGAAGTGATAACAAAAAAAGTTTATTATTATCAGAAAAACAGAAAAAATGCTTGCTTCAGGCGGCCACTGGAAATGTTTCAGGCGGAGCCCAAAAGATAGCAATAGAACATTATTATGAAGTTGGTCAGGCAGTACGCTATGACAAGTTGCTTAAAGAAAACATTCACAATTCGATTGACATCGATTATTACGAAAAAAAATGGATTAGAGTATTGAAATCAAGAAATATCACAAAGCAGGCTGAAGCAGCTTTGTATTTGGGAGCCTTGGGAAGTGAAAAAGCACGGGCGGCGTTGGAGCAGGCTTTAAGACGGGAAAAAAATAGTGCTATAAAACTCTACATTGCTAATGGTTTGGCAGATATTGGAAATAAGAATTCTTTATCGGCGCTTACGGATTCTCTACTTGGTGAAAGTCGTTTTTATCGGAACAAGGTCAACATGCTTTTGACTGACTTTGGTGAAAACTTTCATACGTTTTTGCCGTTAATAATTAATAGCGATCGTATCGAATTAAAAGAACTCATTGTCGATTTTTCGGCGGTTTATTATTCTGAAGAATTAAAAAACTATCTTATCAATTTGGTTGATAAACGCGAGGAAACCATCAAAAATCTTGAGATCCAGTATGGACGATCAGGGGTTGCGATGTGTATGAATTGTATTAATGGCACGCCATTAACAGATGGCGTGAGCATGCAATGCCCTTATAAAGGCAAAGTTGCTCGAAATTTCAGTTGCAATCATTACGAAGTGCTGCCAGTAAGTTTAAACAGCAAAGCGGCCCATAAAGATTTGGTTATCAAAGCTTGTGGGATTATTGCTGATTATTACCCGAAGGTTTTAGATCAGGAAAAGTATTTGTATGCTGAGGATGTTGAAATCAGAAATTGTGCGATGCGGGCGCTGGCCAATTTTAAATCATCAGAAAAACTAAATAAATTACTAATTTTTATTCGCCAGGAAGATACCGCCAGAGGTGCAGTTAACGGTATTTCGATGATGATTGAAAAAAATCGAAGTTATTTTAATCGGGTCATCAAGGCTTTTCAACAAGAGACTAATCCGAGGGTCAAAAAAGATCTGGCGAAAATTCTTTCTTTGCGAATTGAATATTTCATTATGAAATTGACCACCAAAAATAGTAACGCTGCCGTCGCCATTATTCAAGAGATTTTGCTGTCGGGAAGAACCAGCGAGGTCATTGACTTTCTGAATAAAAACAATGATATTAACATTGAAAATGAACTTATCGCGATTATTAAAGGGGTTTTGGCACAAACGAATAATCTTGAACACGATTTTAAAAAATATTTGGATGAGCGTCTGATTGTTAAATGTGGGCTGAAAGCAACAGTAGAATTACCGCCTGAAAAAGAAGTTAAGCGTGACGAGCAGTTGACCGGAAAGTTGCTGCTATTATTGTTGGGAAGTATTTTTTTAGTCCCAATAATTTATGTTGTACGCCATTGGAATGTTCTTTTTGTGATGTCCTTTATCGATCAACTTGAGCTGTTTGTTGGGGAATTTAATTATTACATTGCTTATTATGCGATGGCTGTAAATGTTATTTATCTAATCTTGTTGCTATTTTCATATCTTAGCGTAACTCGACAGGAACGATTATGGAAAATTAAAGATATGTCACTACTGTTTAAAAAAAGGATGTTACCGTCTATTTCGATTATCGCTCCGGCATTCAATGAGGAAAAAACCATTATTGAAAGCGCTAATTCGCTTTTAAATCTTAAATATCCAGAATACGAATTAATTATTGTTAATGATGGATCTAAAGATCTGACATTGAATACCTTGATTAAGTATTATAATTTAAAGCGGGTTGATTATATCTATGAAAGCCGACTTAATACTAAACCGATCAGAGGAGTGTACTTGAACCGATCTCGACCTAATCTGATTGTGGTTGATAAAATTAACGGTGGCAAGGCAGATTCTTTAAACGTTGGCATTAATATTGCCAATAAGGAATATATTTGTGGAATTGATGCTGATTCGTTATTGGAAGATGATGCTCTGATTAAACTGGCATCGCTGACGCTTGATGAAGAAACTGAAACACCAGCGATGGGAGGGAATATCTTGCCCATTAATGGATGTATTATTGATCACGGAGAAATTTCTCATAAAGGATTGGCCGAGAGCAAACTGGCCCGGTTTCAAACTATTGAATATATTCGTTCCTTTATGTCAGGAAGACTGGGCTGGTCTTATTTTAACTGTTTATTGATTATCTCAGGGGCCTTTGGCCTATTTCGAAAAGAACGAGTTATCAGTGTTGGCGGATATCTCACCAGCAGTGGTCAGTATAAAACTGACACTGTGGGAGAAGATATGGAACTGGTGGTACGCATCAGTCGTCAGATGAAGGAAGCAAAACGCCGTTTTCGAATTATTTACGCTTATAATGCCAACTGTTGGACAGAGGTACCGGAAGATTTAGAGACCTTAAAAAGGCAACGTTATCGATGGCACCGGGGTCTTATTGAAATTTTAACTTTTCATCAGAAAATGATGTTTAATCCTAGTTATGGGCAAATTGGAATGGTGGCTATCCCTTATTTTTATATTTTTGAGATGTTAGGACCGATTTTTGAAATACAAGGTTATTTAATGGTTATTTTATCGGCCTTTCTGGGATTGTTGAATGTTCAGATTGCGGTTATTCTTTTTATCGCTATGGTATTAATGGGGATTTTAGTTTCAGTTTCATCATTGTTGATATCAGAAAAAAATGGACAGAACTTTACCCGAAAAGAACTTGGGACTTTGATATTATACGCAATTATTGAAAATTTTGGGGTCCGTCAATATTTTAGTCTCTGGCGTTTTGGTGGGTATATTAATATGTTCAAAAAACCGGTCGGCTGGCAAAAGGCCGAACGAAAAGGGTTTGAAGCAAAACCAAAGAAGGCGATGTTATGAAAAAAATAAGAAGAATACTTTTAGGAATTTTGCTAACGAGCATTTTACTTGGTATTTTTGTGTTGCCATTTTTAATTTGGAACAGTCAGACATCAACGCCACTTAACATCTGGATTCTTGATAAAACCGTACCGGATGCCACCTACAAAGACCATAAAGGACTGATGTGGGTGTTAAATAATGAAAAAATCGTATTGGATAAGACTGCGCAACCCTTTGATTATGATAGCGATTATTTCGGGGTTTTTCCAACATCAGATCAAGCCTATGAGGTTAAAGAAATCCCGCAGACAGTTGAAAATCCGGATCTTATTTATTTAGCTGATGCCGATGGTGTTTATCCGGCCGATTATAATGGGATCGCTAGCGATGATATTTATGAAGGGATTCCTCAAAAACCGCTGGTTGGAGGACTTAGCGCCGCGGAGATAACATCTTTAAAAAACAATCTCGGTAATGGCAATACCATTATCGGAGAGTTTGACATTATCGATTCGGGCAGCCAGAAAGAGTTGGAAGATATCTTTAGAATCCGCTATACAGGTTGGAGTGGAAAATATTTTACAGAGCTTAAAAAAGATAAAGACGTTCCGTTGATTATTATTAATAATTACGAAAAAATGACCGGAAAAACATGGGATTATAATGGCAGCGGTCTAGTGCTGGTATCGAATAATGATGAGGTTTTGGTCTTAGAAGAACGCAAGGAGTTAAATAAAAATGGGGTTAGTTTGTCTTTTAATGGGGATTATGCCAAAGAATTCGGGATTAGTGGATCGTTTATCTATCCGCAATGGTTTGATCTGATTAAACCTGATCCTTCGGTGGAAGCGTTGGCTGATTTGAAATTTGACGTGACTGAAGCAGGAGGCGAAACACTAAATTCTTTTGGTTTAACAACGACTTATGCGGCAGTTACCCGAACAGTGAATTCTCAGTATACGGCCTACTACTTTGCAGGTGATTTTGCGCAAATGAATTTTTCAGGATCTTTGTGGAATTATCAGGGATTTGCACAAATCAAACGATTATTTTCGGTTGCTAATCCCAATGCCGAGACAAAGTTTTATTGGGGTTGCTATGTCCCGCTGATGCAAAAGATTATAAATGGAGTAAAGGCTGAACCGAAAGTTGTGGAAACAGTAATCGAGACTGCCGATACCCAGATTGCAGCGAGAACATTGGGTTCGGGATTTCAGGTTTTGAAAGATGGTAACTGGGAAGATTTTTATGCTGAAGGGGTCAATATTGGCTCATCGGTACCTGGGAGATGGTTTACTGAGTTTTCTTATGATGAGGCGCTTTATCTGAAATGGTTTGATCTCATTGGCGCGATGAATGCTAATACGATCAGGGTTTATACTCTGTTACCGCCACAGTTTTATGCAGCGCTGGGATATTATAATGAACAGCATCCCGAGGCAAAACTCTGGCTTTATCAGGAAATCTGGCCGGAAGAGAATCCTTCAGAGGGTAATTATTTAAAAACGGATTATAACACGACCTATCAGGATGAAATAAAAATAGACATTGACGCTTTGCATGGAAAGGCCAATATCCCCCAAAGGCAAGGGCGAGCCTATGGTACTTATACCGTTGATGTTTCACCCTATATTGCTGGTTATCTTGTGGGCAGAGAGTTAGAACCAGAAGAAGTTATTAGTACCAACGATAAAAATAAAGGCTTTGTTTTTGAGGGAAACTATTTATATACTGAAGCCAATGCCAGTCCAACCGAGGCTTGGTTGGCATCGAGCTGTGATTTTTTGCTTCAATATGAAGAAGATACCTACAAGTGGCAACATCCGGTGGGAATTGTCAGTTGGCCGACGCTTGATCCGATTGAACATGACTCGGAGTGGAACGAAAGCGGAAATAAAGCATTGCAGTATAATGATAAGGTATCCGTTGATATTAATAATATTTCGACGAAAGAAAAACTCCAGTCGGGGTTTTTCGGGGCCTACCATATTTATCCCAACTATCCTGATTTTATGAATAATGAAGCAAGCTATGCCGAATATATAGACGAAGAAGGCAGCTTCCGCTACGGCGGATATCTCAAAGAATTTATATTCGGTCATCAGAAATATCCGGCTCTTGTAGCTGAATTTGGTTTGGCAACGGGCATGGGGAATGCTCATGAAAATCCAGATGGTTACAATCACGGTGGACTTACCGAAGAAGCTCAAGGCGAAGGGATTATTAGGATGATGAAAGCGATTGAGAAGGAGGGTTATGCCGGCAGTATCATTTTTGAATGGACGGACGAATGGGCTAAGAAGACCTGGATTACTGAACCCTATATTATCCCCTATGAACGTAATCCACTTTGGCGAAACGTCGCGGATCCAGAGCAGAATTACGGGATCTATGCTATGGAGTCGGATCAATTAAAATCATCTCCCTATAATATAGCGGGAGATGGGGTCATTTCCAAGATGTCTTTGGGTGCTGATGAAACTTATTTGAATATTAAATTGGATTTAAAACAGGTGATTGATTTTACAGCAGAAAAACTTATCATCGGTCTGGATACTTATGATCGCGATCGAGGTAATATGAAGTATAGTGAGGCAATTTCAACAGAAGCAAGTACTGGTCTTGAATACGTCATTGAGCTTACCGGAGGTAATGAAGGGCAGATTTTAGTTCAACCGGGATATAATCCATCTAGTGGACATTACTCATCAACAATTTCAAGAGATGGCGTATATGAAAGGATGTCGATGCTCATCAATAATGAAACGATTACTAGCGATGGAACAAAGATAGACGCAGTAGTTCAGGATTTAAGTCAGTTGTCATTTGGTTCGCTGGAAAATAATTCTCATAACCAGGTGTCAATATCTGGTAAAACAGTTACTATCCGGATTCCATGGACCCGTATCAACGTTACTGATCCCTCGATGATGCGGGTGTTGGACGATTCCCGAGTGATGTTAAATCCAGCTTCTGATGAGCTGCAGACAATTATTACTGAGGGTATTTTGGCAAGTGGAGTTATGGTGCGGAGGAGCGATAACTATCCGATTGGAACCGTTGGCTTATCAAATCAGAAAGCATTTGTCTGGGAAAACTGGGATGTACCGACTTACAAGGCGCGTCTTAAGGACAGTTATGCCATGATTCAGAAGTATTTAAAGACCATTGACCGTAAGTGACAAATAATTACAAGATAATCATAAGTTAGTAGTTAGAATAATAAAAAATTACCCAAAAATGGAATTATTGGCTTATGAATTTAGAGATATTAAAAAAATATAATTATTTTTTGTTTTTAGGGAAGAAAATTTGCGGCTGATCCGTTATATAGATGTGCAGAAAAAACGGAGGTGAAGTTTTTGAAAGAAGATCAAGAAGATGAAGTTGATGATATGTTGATAAAAAAATATCTGGCAACGGGTAACTCTAAATATTTTGAATCTATTGTTGAACGATACGAACGTTATGGATATATTTATGCTTATTCTCTTCTTAAAAACGAATTTGATGCACAGGATGTAGTGGCCGAAAGTTTTTTAAAGGCATTTGCGAAAATTAGACAATATCGATTGGGCAGCAGTTTCAAAAACTGGTTTTTGAAAATTGTTCACAATACCAGCTTTGATTTATTAAGAAAAAATAAAACGTTGGTTTATTTGGATGATCTGGAAAATGGCGAAAGTTATTATGCTGATGAGACGCTCAGTTATGATAATATCCAGTCATTGGATTTTGGCGAAATGCAAAAAGCGCTGGATCGTTTACCCCATGAACTGAAAGGGGTAGTAATTTTGCGATATTATTATGATTGGGAATATAAAAAGATTTGTGAATTCTTAAATATTCCCATGGGAACGTTATCTTCGCGATTAAACAGAGCCTGTAAAAAACTAAAAGATCTATATGAGGGAGGAATATGACGATGAACGAATGTGATAAAATGATATCCAGTTTAGGTTTTAGCAAAGCTGCAATAAAGAGTTATGGCGATGCGATTCCATTTACCACCAGAAAACTGAACATCATGGAGCAAATTAATTTGATAAATGGAGAAAAAGTTAGGAATTTAGATTTAGTTGCCTTGTTTTACATTCTTCCGATTGCTTTTTTAGTGATGCTAATGCGGTTGATTGTTTTTGCGCAAGCCGGTAATTCAACTCTGGTGACTATTTTTACCAGTCTTTTGATTAGTTATTCGCAACAACTTCAAAATAGTTTTAACGTTATGTCATTATTAATTTCAGTTGCTATTTGTATCGGAACCGGATTATTGATTGCGCGTTTAAAAAATGAGAAACAATACGGTTAAGTGATAATAAAGATTTAAAGGAGAAGAAAAATGTTAAAAAAAATAAGCGTGTCAATTTTAATGATAATGATGGTATTGGTGCTCACTATTCCAACAGCTTTTGGAGCAAATTTAAGCAAGAGCAATAGCTATCAGGATTCTAGCGGAAATGTAAACATTGAGGAACCGTCAGTTGCTGATACAGAATTTGCTTTTGCCGGATCCAATATTACTGTTAATTCAGTGTTTGATACAACCACTTTTTTCGTTGGAAATATCATCACCCTTGATGGAGAATATAACGGTGATGTGTTTGCCGCTGGGAATAATGTAACGGTCAATGGTAAAATAAATGGAAACCTTTATACGGCGGCTAATCAGGTGATTATCAATGGGGAAGTAACCCAAGATATATTTGCCGCTGGTTCCGATCTGGTGGTCAGTAAATTAGCTGCTATTAATCGTGACGCGTTTTTTGCCGTTGCGCGGATAAATATTGATGGAACAGTCGGACGAAACCTTCGTGTTGGTGCGGGAAATCTTTTAATAAACGGAGCGATTAAGGGTTTTGTTGATGCCGATGTGGATCAATTAACGATCAACGATAGCGGTGTTATTACTGGCACAATTAATAATCGTAGCACCAATGAGGCAATTGTATCGCCCTCGGCAACTGCGCCCACAATTAATTGGGAAAAAGTCGTAAAAAATCAGAGTATCGAAAAAACAAAAGGTCCGAGTGTTGGTTCGGTTATCTTATCCATTATCACTAAACTTGCATTTATGCTGGTGATTTGGTTGTTAATAACCTTCATGACGAAGGAATTTAATGCCAATACTACAATTATTGCTAAAAAGCATATATTAGCGTCACTTGGAATCGGGGCCGGATTCTTTTTTCTATCGCCGTTGTTGCTGATTATTTCCTTTATTATTTATGTGCCATTTGGGTTGGCCATGACTTTTGGGATTATTTCGTTGGCGATTTTAGGAACGGCCATTGCAGCGGTTGTGCTTTCAAAACTGTTGATGCGGTTTTTTGATGATAAAATGAAGCCGTTGTTAAGTTCCTTTGTATCAATATTAATAGTCGGAGCCGCAGTGATTATTTTAGGGTATATCCCGATCATAAATTTCATCGTATTTTTATTCTTAGATGTCGTAGGCGTTGGGTTTATTTGCTATAATGTCATCTTTACCAATAGAGGATTAAAAGCAGAACGTGAAGCCGATGAAAATGCGTCATTAATGATTGTTGAAAATAATGAAATAGATAATCCTGACATTAAAATGAATGAAGTCGTTGAGGTCGTAACTCAGAAGGATGAGGACCATCAAGATGAATAAGTAAATTGAGATTAAGAAGTAGTTGTGTAGCTACGATTAAAAAAAGAAAGGCTGATCTGTCATTGATAGATCAGCCTTTCTAGGTAGTAATGCATAAGAACTTAATATAATGAAAGAAAACTGAAAAAATCATTGAAAAATTGTGACTTGAACTTTAAAATATAAACTATATCGGAGAATAAACGGAATCGTTTATCAATTTATAAGTATCCGTTTAGAAAGGAGTTCGTCAAAAAGGCTATAAAGGAGCAGTTTTTGACGCTAAAACAGATGAACTTGGATTCGATCGACTTGAAATTAATTAATTATTTGCAGGAAAATGGTAGGTACTCTCTTAAACATTTGGCTGAAAGCGTATTTTTATCGACGCCAGCAGTATCGGCCCGGATTGCAAAACTTGAGGAGGCAGGCGTAATCACGGGATATTCAGCACTGGTTAATCCAATTAAATTAGGTTACAATATTAAAGCTTTTATTAATCTGGAAATGACACCACAGCAAAAACCTGAATTTTATCGGTTTATTGAGGCATGTCCTAATGTTATTGAATGTAATTGTGTCACTGGTAAATACTGTATGCTCATTAGTGTTGCTTTTTCGACAACGATGGAATTGGACACCTTTATTGGAGTACTCCAAAAATTTGGAAATACAGAAACGCAAATTGTTTTTTCGACAGCGGTTCAGCACCGCGGGATTAGTGTCGTAACTCCGGAAAAATAACGCTAGTTGCTAATCCGGCGTACGTAGACAACAGTCAGAACCGAAAGCAAATAAGTGCTTTCGGTTCTTTAGGATAACAATGGAGTCAGTATTTATCGAATTCCATATCATCTAGTACAATTTGTGGCGGTGACGGTGGAGTATTTGGCGAATTTACTGATTTTTGAATGTTTGGTTCGAAATTGGCGCTTAGCGTTGTCCCTTTTGTCTTAAGTCTAAAAGTGCTAACCATTTGTTTAAGCATTTCCGCTTGCCCAGAAAGTTCTTCACTGGCGGCTGCACTTTCTTCGGCAGTAGCGGAATTAGTTTGAACGACAGTCGAAACTTGTTCAATACCTTGAGTAATTTGAGTGATTTCAGTAGCTTGATCATTTGAAGCCTGAGCAATATTACCAACTAAACCAGTAACTTTTTCAATTTCATTTAGAATTTCTTTTAAGCTTTCAGCAGTGTCATCAGCGATTTTTGTGCCGGTGTCAACACTTTCAATGGAGTTTTCAATCAGACTGGTTGTTTCCTTAGCGGCTTCGGCACTTCGAGCAGCTAGAGAGCGGACTTCTTCGGCAACTACAGCAAAGCCTTTGCCATGCTGGCCGGCACGGGCGGCTTCTACAGCGGCATTAAGAGCTAAAATGTTGGTCTGGAAGGCAATGTCATCAATTACTTTGATTATTTTTGAAATGTTATGGGATGATTCATTGATTTCTGACATCGCCGAGACCATTTTATTCATTTGTGCATTGCCGATTTCAGCATTATTACGAACTTCTAAAGCGCGTTCGTTAGCTTCATTGGCGTTACTGGCATTTTTTTTGGTTTCGCCAGCGACTTCTTCAATGGAGGCGTTAAGTTGTTCAATGGCGCTGGCTTGCTCGGTGGTTCCTTGCGACAAAGCTTGACCGCCGTCAGAAATTTGCCGAGCACCGGCATCAACCTGATTAGCCGCTTCAGTGATTTCTGACATGGTATCACTAAGGGTGGCAGTAATGCTGTTAAGGGCAATTTTAATCGCTTGAAAATCACCCAAGTAATCGGAATCGATGGTAAGATTGAGATTACCTTTGCCCATTTCTTCAAGAGTATAGGTAATTTCATCGACATAATTTTTAAGAAAGGCCATAGTACTATTAAGCGCTTTTTTTACTTGGGCATGATCACCCTGATAATTTCCAATCATCAAAGCACTGAGGTTTCCCGTTGAAAGCTCAGTGAGAGTAGCAGAAGCTTCATCAATTGGTTGGATGATGGCATCCAAAGTTTGATTAAAACCTTCAATTACTTTGGCGAATTCGCCCTGGAATTTACTGACATCACCGCGGTTACTGAGATTACCTTCAACAGCAAGACGCGACATCGTTTCAGTTTCTCTGACAAGGCTATTAATATTTTCGATCATTCCAATTAAGCTTGGATTTAAGGTGTCATTTTCACTGCGTTTACCAATTTTATTGAGCGCTTCTAAGTCACTCATATCACCTTCAGCAATATGGCTCGAAACGCCAACCACACGGGTTAAACGGTTTTGAACAGCATTGATAGACGTTGCAATTTCACCATAAATCCCTGGATAAGTTGTATTAATAACTTCGGAATAATCGTTAAGACTGAGTTTGCCAAGAATCCGGTTTCCTTCAGTAAGCGCAGCTAATCCATCGATGCAAGAATTTAAACTGATTATTATGGCATTAAAGTCACCATTATATGTTTCGGTGATGGGGGCGGGAATTTGACCGTCGCCGATTTTTTTTACATAGTCAGCAGCAACATTTAGCGGTCCAACGACAGCATCTAAGGTGTTATTTACGCCAGCTAGGACTTCTTTAAAACCACCGTTAAAGGCATCGGTATTTCCTCTGGTGTCCAAACGACCTGCGACGGCCGCTTGTGAAAGCATCGTAGCTTCAGAAATAAGGGCGCGGATCGTTTCAATGGTACGTTTAAGAGCCGGTGTGATTTCATCTTGGGAATCGTTAATGTCAATATTAGCAGAAACATCGCCTTCGGAAATCTGATTCATGGTCTCGATGACGACGTTTTGCAGATTATCTGCAAAGGTATCCATCGCGACAGACATCTCACCAAGTTCGTCTTTGGTGTCTAGATTCAACCGTTCGCCCAGATGGCCATGGCTCATTTCATTGAGTACATACGATGCTTTTTTGAGAGGTTTGGAGATGATCGTGCCAAGAATCAAACCCAAAGCGAGGGCTATGATTACACCAATAATAATAATGATAATCATGGTGATAACGATGTTATTTGCGTTAGCGGTGTTGGTATCAGAAACAGCTTTGCTGTGTGTTATTTCTAGATTGACAAGTTTTTCAAGTGAATCCTGAACCGCCCGGGAGGCGCGTCCGGCGGAACCAGTCTCCGATAAACGGTTAAGTGCAACGTCATTTTGATTTTGCACAGCCAGCTGTTTGACTGCTTCAAATTCTGAATCGGCCTTTTTTCGGGCGTCGATAAATTCCTGAAAAACGGTAATGATTTCTTCAGAATTGTTGTGGTTATTAAATGATTGAACCAACTCATCAATTTCCTGATTGCGGTCATCAAATGAAGTGACATTTTTTTGATTGGCAACCGGATCGTTTTCAAAAATCATATCCCGCATATTAACGCGCATCCGTTGAAAGGCAACAGAAATTTCGCCAATTTCTGAAAGCGGAACGGTATTTTGTTCATAAAGATCCTGACCTGAAGTATCAAGTTTTTTGATACTGCTAATCCCTAAATAACCAACGAGACCAATAATTAGTGCAACCAGAACAAAGCCAACAACAAGTTTTGTTTTAATTTTCATATCATAAAACCATTTCATATTCTTCCTCCAATAGCAATAAATTTATCCAAGGCAGATTGACTTCTTTTAATCGGGTATATGAACAACTCCTTTCAGAGATGAAACAGTGTTTATTAGTAAAAAATTTAATAAAATAAACAAAAGATCACCTAAATTAAAAAGCTTAATATTTATAGCTAAGAAGATCACCAAGTAGCCGGATTTTGAATGTTATTTCGTCTTCAAATTAAAAGCACTAACCATTTGTTTAAGCATTTCGGCTTGATTAGAGAGTTTTTGGCTGGCCGTGGCACTTTCTTTGGCGGTTGCAGCATTACTTTGAACGACAGTCGAAACCTGTTCAATACCTTCTGTGATCTGTGCGATTTCGGAAGCTTGATCATTGGAAGCTTCGGCAATGCTACCAATTAAACCAGTGACTTTTTCAATTTCATTTAAAATTTCTTTTAAACTTTCAGCTGTGTCATTAGCGATTTTTGTACCCGTATCAACACTTTCAATGGAACCTTCGATCAGGCTGGTCGTTTCGTTTGCCGCTTCGGCACTTCGAGCCGCCAGGTTACGGACTTCCTCGGCAACGACGGCAAATCCTTTACCATGGTATCCGGCGCGAGCGGCTTCAACCGCCGCATTAAGTGCTAAAATGTTGGTCTGAAAGGCAATATCATCAATCACTTTAATTATTTTTGAAATATTATGGGATGATTCGTTGATTTTGGACATCGCTGAAAGCATCGTATTCATTTGGTTATTGCCGATTTCGGCATTGTTGCGTACTTCCAAAGCTCGGTTATTGGCTTCATTGGCACTAACCGCATTATTTTTCGTTTCGCCAGCGACTTCTTCAATAGAGGCGTTGAGTTGCTCAATGGCACTGGCCTGTTCGGTGGTTCCTTGTGACAAGGTTTGACCACCGTTGGAAATCTGTCGGGCACCGGCTTCGACCTGACTGGCAGATTCAGTGATTTCAAACATCGTTTCACTGAGGGAGAAGGCAATATTGTTTAGGGCAATCTTAATTGCCTGGAAATCGCCCCGATAATCACTGTCAATCGTTAGGTTTAAATTACCATTTCCCATCGCTTCCAAGGTATTGGTTATTTCGCTAATATAACGTTTAAGGAAGGTGATGGTTTGATTCATCGCGTCTTTAATCATCGCATAAGCACCATTGTAATCACCTGCCATATTGATGTCTAAGTTTCCAATCGCTAATTCTTTTAAAGTCTCAGAGGCTTCTTGGATCGGGATGGTAACGGCATCTAAGGTCGCATTGATGCCTACAATGATTTCCCGGAAATCGCCATAGTGTCGGCTGATATCGGCTCGGGTCTCTAATTGTCCGTCAATACCAGCCTGAGCAAGTATCCTGGTATCAGTAATTAAATTACTGAAAGAATTTTTAACAACGGTGAGTATTTCTGTTATTTTGCAAAACTGATTACTGACATCGACGGTGTATTCATCGGGCGTCGCAACAGTCATATCAAAATTGAGATCGCCGCGTGACAAACGGCTGAGGTTATCTTCCAATCGGGTTACTTCGTTATCGGTATAGGTGTTGATTCTAATCATCGGGGTCAAATCAGTAATAATTTCGACGAAACCAATGTTTTGACCCTTTTTATCTTTAAGATAAGAGGTATCTTGTTTATTACTTCGACCATTCCAGTCAAAGAAACTGTTATTTAAACCTTGCTCAACCAGACGTTTTATACCGCAATCATCGGTTTGGCAGATACTTTCATTGGTGTTATAACAATTCATTCCCCAGGCCGAATCACGATCCACAATTACATTATTAGAAATCATTAAAGTTTCAAAGGGTTTATTCATAAATGTCCATTTCATATCGTTGTCAGTGACGTGAAGCGGCAGTGGGATCGCATCAATAATGGCCTCATACCAAACCATTTTGTCGACAACAATATCTAAAGTTGAGTTGACTCCTTCAACGACTTCTCGGAAACCGCCATCAAAAGCAGTAACATCACCGCGAATTTCCCACTGACCATTGATAGCGGCATCAGAGAGCATGGTTGTTTCACTAATTAAACTGCGGATTGTTTCAATGGTGCGTTTAAGCGCTGGCGAAATTTCATCTTGGGGATCATTGATTTCGATGTTAGTTGAAACATCACCATTTGAGATTTGGTTCATTGTATTGATGACGATATTCTGGAGATCATCCGCCAATTGGTTCATGGAAGTGGTCATTTGGCCAACTTCATCTTTTGATTTAACCGGCTGGCGCAGCGTCAAATGGCCTTGACTCATTTCTCGAATCATTTGGTTTAAAGAAAGAATCGGATTCGTAATTTTTTTAGAGAGTAGATAAGTAGCAAAAGCGCCAAATACTAGGATGATTAAGGAGGCGATCAAAATGACATTTCGTAAATCGTTGATGGGCGCGAGAATATCGCTTTTAAATTTAATAACAATGAGCGTCCAATCGGTTCCTGGAACAGGCGCAGTATAACCTATTTTGGGATAGCCTTTATAAATGTAGGAAATACTGCTGCTTTGATCTTGATCAATTTTTTGAAGTGCCATAGCAAAGTCTTTGAGATCACCATTATTCTGAATTTCGTCATATACATTAACGCGATTAAGAATGAGTTGTATGTCAGGATGAGACATTACCCTACCATTAGCATTAATGACCATGCCATATTTTCGAATTCCGTCACCCATGCTATTAGAGATATCCATCATAAAGGTCGGATCGCGACGCCCAATCAGGAGGCCGACTACTTGATTATTGGTTCTGATTGGTGATATTTCATAAACAACGGGTTCATGGGTGACTTCACTGATGACAACATCTGAAATCCCCGATATACCGGAAAAGCCGTTGGTATACCAAGTTTCATTTTGTGATTTAAACGTTTGACCGCCGAGGATGAATTTTCCGTTACCAGCCATATCCATCACCGCAATATCTTGATATCCCAAACGATTAACATCAACAGAGATTGACGAAACTTGGGTGTTCCAGTCCATAGTTGCCGTTCGGGCGCGAAGGGCAATTTCATCCAGTGTTTTGAGATTACCGGAAATAATTGCCCCGATATAACCGGCACCTTTGCTGGCATAAGCTTTTTCTTGAGTTTGAGATTCATCAGTTAGAGTGGCAGCCCCCAAGTTAATAGCAATTAAACCTAAAGTGAGAACAGCTGTAGCAAGAATCAGGGTAGTAAAGGCCATTAATTTTGTGGACAAGTGGATTTTAACTGAATGCTGGTCGTGGTTATTTTGCAGTGTGGTTTTCATGGCAGTTTGTGCTCCTTTTTTATTATTTTGAACAAAATAGCAACAAAAATTTACTTGTTATTCTTTGTGAGATGACTGTATGGATTGGGATAAGCAATGCCGGTAAGAATAAAATTACAACAACTACGTGTTATTATTACCCCAGCGAAATTATTTTAAACGATGAATGACAGGCAATATTAACGAATAAAAAATAATTATTTGAAATAGCACGGATAAAACATTAAAAATCAAAAGCATTCGATTGAATTTGAGAGAAAAAAGCAATTTCCCTGTCAATCTTTCAGGAGAAAGTTGATGATATTTGAAATTATATAACTTAGCTAGCAATTTTGTTAGCTAGCAATTTTGATTAAGCGACAGTAATGATAAAAATGGGCGGATAAAACCCCAGTGCTCGTATCAATCAGACAAAGAAGCATGTTCGCGTTCAAAAAGATGAAATGAGTACAGCTTCAGAAAAATAGGTTTGTTGATACAAAATGTGGGTATATTTAGTATCAAGTCTTTACTAATTGACTTAACTACAATTACTGATCCCCGAAATAGAGGTGCGAATAATGAATATAAAAAGGACTTTTTGTACGGCTATTCTTGTGGTTACAACGGTTATCAGTTTAACTGCCTGTGCTCCGAAAAAAACGGTTACTATTGGATTTTCTGCCGGGCTTACCGGTAGTACCTCTGATATGGGAGTTAACGGGCGAAATGGTCTGATGATGGCTGTCAATGAGGTTAATGCGGCAGGTGGTGTCAATAATCGACAAGTGGAAGTAATAGTCAAAGACGATCAGAATAATCCCGAAACAGCACTAGCGGTAGATCAGGAGCTTTATGAAGAGGGGGTATCTTTTATTATTGGCCATATGACTAGTAACATGGCTGAGTTAAGTTTGCCTTTTGTCAAAGACAACAATCTTTTAATGATCAGTCCAACCATGAGTTCGCATGAGTTGGTCAATCAGGATGATCATTTTATTACGGTGGTATCGTCCAATGATGTTGAAGCTGCATTTATCGCAAAAATTGTTCTTGAAAATGGCGGAAAAAATATTGCGGTTATTTATGAATTACAGAATGGATTATATACAAATACAATTAAAGCGTTTGTTGGTTCCGATCTGGCTGAAAAAGGTGGGCAAATTATTTATCAAGAGGCGTTTCAGGCCGGGAATAATCCATCGTACCTAGAAATCTCAAATCGGGTTTTGAGTACGCAACCAGACAGTATAGTTATTCTCGCTTCAAGTTTTGATGCGGCGATGTTTTGTCAGCAATTTTATAAATTAGGAAGTCAGGTACCGCTTTATCTGTCGCTTTGGGCAATGAACAATGATTTGATTTTACAGGGAGGAGATGCGGTTGAAGGCGTTCAAATTCCGAGTTTAATTGATACAGAGTCACAAAAAGCAGAGTATTTAAATTTTAGGGAAGCTTATTTTAATCAGTATGGTTCAGTACCAAATTTTGCGGCGATCTATTCTTATGAAGCCGCTAAGATTTTATTTGAAACGATGGAAACCAAAAACAGTTTTGATCCTGAAATTATCAAGGAAGCGATTATTAAAAAGAGCCACTATCAGGGCTTGCAGGGTGAAATTACGATTGATAAAAATGGTGATGCCAAAAGAAGTTTATATCATTATTTAATTAAGGATGGACAATTTGAGAAGGTGGACTAGACAATGAAAAAGACAAGAACGTTGAAAAATTTTATTTCGATCAATAACATGCTTTCGATGATCATTCCTTTAATTCTTGTTGTGTTACTTGTGATTCCGTTGTTATTTAACTATATGATAAAAGACATTAATCAGAAAAACACAATGCTTGCAACTACTATCGCACAACGAATGACAGACTTTATTGATGAATCGTTTTTGGTGTTAGTTCAACTAAATGATTTGCTTGACAATAATACGTTTAAAGATGAAGCTGATCTTAATGCATATTTGAATACAATACTTGGAAGTTCTAATGCTATTGAAGGGTTTGAAATTTTAGATACTAATGGTGTTGTAAAAACAATTGCACCTGAAAACGCAAATATTCTGGGTGCCAATCGATCAAGTCAGGGTTTTTTTACGATCACCCAAAACAACCAGAAACCCTATGTATCGTTGATGTTTATTTCTCAGCTGACGGGTCAACCAACCATCACTATTGCGATCCCAAATGGTACGGGTGTGTTGGTCGCTTATCTTAATTTAGAAAAAATTAGTTTGATTTCACTTAACTTAAGTAAGGCTTTTGGAGATCAGGTAACAGTAGCAATTACTGATAATAAGGGCGTTTTTATATCCAATAAAGATACCCAGAAAATATATCAGCGGGAAATTGAGGAAAATTTTAAAATGGTGCATCACGACAAAAAAATCGATGAACACATTGATATTGCTGATTATGAGGGAAAAACAATGATCGTTAGTCATGCTGATGTTGACCAGGCAAATTGGCATGTTTTTGTGTATCAAGCGTATGATTCGATATTTAGCGTTTTCCGACCTGTTTTATGGCTTTTTTTGTTGTCTGTTTGTTTACTGGTCATTTTTTCGCGATTTATGGCTCGACTTGTTTTTAAGGATATCAATTATTCGATTAGTGAACTCAATCAACAAACCAGAGAAATTGCCGAGGGTGATTATCATCTGATTGTTAGCGTTAATCGTTTTGAAGAATATAATATTCTTACGGAAAACTTTAATAGCATGATTGAATCGATTCAAGGGCGAGATGCCATTTTAAAAAAAATAGCTTATTACGACCCTCAAACAAAGTTGCCGAATACAGCTTATTTTTCTGAACATCTAAACCAGTGCATCTTAAAAAATTCCCGAAAAACTGGGGTTATTTGTTTTGATATTCATAATTTTAAACGGATTAATGACACATATGGGACTTCTTTTGGGGATGAGATCTTAGAAATCATGGGCGAAAGGCTTTTAGCAATGGAGCTGACGAATGGTTTTGTGGCCCGTGTCAATGGTTCGAATTTTGTTCGAGTATTGACTGGAGTTGAAGATCGTAACGAAATCATTTCTGAAATTAATAATTTCCGTTTCGTGTTTAACCAAGCAATGATAATCAATGAAAATAAAATTTATTTACGTTTCCATGTCGGAATTGCAATTTACCCAGATGATACAGAGGAAGTGGAAAGATTGTTGCAATATGCTCATACCGCAGCAGATATGGCCAAGCAAAGAGGCGCTGCTGTTCATGCCTTTTTTGAAAATTCAATGAGACAAACTATGC
Source organism: uncultured Acetobacterium sp. (assembly GCA_965140355.1). Lineage (GTDB taxonomy): Bacteria > Bacillota > Clostridia > Eubacteriales > Eubacteriaceae > Acetobacterium. The sequence goes on from OZ223195.1 coordinate 20,169, forward strand.
TGCGAAATATGACCTTGGAGAATTCACTGCGATCGGCATTGAAGAACCATGAATTTTATCTTCATTATCAGCCGCAAATTGAAGTGAAAACTCAAAAAATAAGGGGGATTGAGGCACTGATTCGTTGGGAACATCCCCAATTAGGTAAGATATCGCCATTGGATTTTATCCAGATTGCCGAATCAACAGGGATGATCATCCCGATTGGTGCTTGGGTATTGGAATCGGCTTGCCGTCAAATGGTTCAGATCAACAAAGAAATGGGCACAAAGATTATGATCTCCGTAAATGTTTCGCCGATTCAGCTAAGTCATGAACGATTTCCCGAAATGGTTGAAGAAACATTGAAACAGAGTGGTTTAGCACCGGATTTATTGGAGTTTGAAATTACTGAGAGTCTTTTTATTCATTCTTTTGAAGAGGCGGTTAAACTATTAAATCGACTCAAAAAAATTGGGATCAGAATATCATTAGATGATTTTGGCACCGGTTATTCATCATTGGCTTACCTCAAAAATTTACCGATTGATACCCTAAAAATCGATCAGGCTTTTACGCGTGATCTTTTGTTAAAGAAGTCAAATGAATATTTGATGGAGTCGATTATTGTGATGGCACACCTTCTTAATATGGATGTCATAGTTGAAGGAGTTGAAGAAATAGAGCAATTGAATCGTTTATTTACGTATGCATGTGATTATGTCCAAGGTTATTATTTTAGCCGACCGATTGAAGTAAATCAGTTAAAAGTATACATATTAGCAAAAAAGGATGGGAGCGACGAAATATGACCAAACCAATAATTGCAGTTCCGATGGGGGATGCTGCTGGCATCGGTCCTGAAATAACGGTAAAAGCGGTGGCTGATAATGAATCTCAGGCAAGGGCTCGATTGATTGTTGTAGGAGATCGAAAAGTATTGCAACAGGCGATTGCGTTTTCAAAAGTGGATTTGCAGATCAATTGTCTAAAAGATCCTTGCGAAGGTCTTTTCAAATCGGGAATTCTTAATTTAATTGATTTGGATAATATCGATTTGAATCGTCTGAAAATAGGTGAAGTTCAGGCAATGACTGGAAAAGCTGCCTATGAAAGCATTGTGATAGCGACCCGTCTCTGTTTGGCAAAAAAAGCCGCGGTACTGACAACGACTGCTATCAACAAAGAATCGCTGAAAGCCGCCGAAGTTCCATATATTGGGCACACTGAAATTGTAGGCGCATTAACAAAGACGAAAAATCCTTTAACCATGTTTCAAGTTGACAACCTTCGGGTTTTTTTTCTAAGTCGTCATGTTTCACTTCGTGAAGCGTGTGATCTGGTAACAAAAGAGCATGTCAACACTTTGATTGATCAAAGCGTTGCGGCATTAAAAACACTCGGTATTGAAAATCCTCATTTAGCCGTTGCTGGTCTTAATCCGCATAGTGGCGAACATGGCCTTTTTGGTCAAGAAGAGCTTAATGGGGTGATTCCAGCGGTTGAAGAAGCTCAGGCCAGAGGTATTAATATTGACGGACCAATTGGTGCCGACAGTGTTTTTTATTTGGCATTAAAGGGTGCTTATGACGCGGTCTTGTCACTTTATCACGATCAAGGGCACATTGCGACAAAAATGGTAAATTTTGAAAAAACGATTTCACTTACGCTCGGAATGCCAATTTTGAGGACCTCCGTTGACCACGGGACTGCTTTAGATATTGCCGGAAAAGGAATTGCCAGTGCCGTTAGTCTTATTGAAGCGATCCGCTTGGGAGCTAAATATGCTCCTTTTTTTAATCAGTTATAGTCCATGATAAAAATGCATTAAGTTAATGAAGATGATTTTTAAGATGGCAAATAGTATTTGACCGAATAATTGTTTAAGAGTATAATTATATTCTTTAGTTAATGACTGATCAGGGTAATTTGAATCAGCCGAGGGCCGAAGCGTTGGTTAGTTCAAGATCGTGTACCGCAACCAACAATCATGTTGGATGATATGGAAATGGATAAATACTAATAATTAAAGACGTTGGGAAACTCAGTTGGTAGCAAGTTCAAGGCTGTTTAAAATAAAAGAAACCACAATTTGACAAGACTTAGGTCAGCAAATTGTGGTTTCTTTTTTTGCAAAAGCGAAAGGAAACAAGTAAATAAAATGTTGTTTTGCGATCCCTCCGTTTGAGAAGAACTGAATAAAGATCAAATTTAAAGCTTTTGTTTTTTTAGGGCCATATCAGGAAGGACAATTTCGCCTGATTTAACTAATGCAATTTTGGCAGCAATCGGTCCAACAATAGAATAAATAAAGGTTGAACACAAAATAATAACTTGAATCTGGTTGGCATAGTCGGGGACGATCTTAGAAGCAACTACCACCAGACCTAAGGCAACACCGGCTTGAGGCATCAGCGTTGGTCCCAGATATTTACAGATACTATCAGATTGATGGGTCAGCTTGCCACCAAGCCAGGCACCGCTCATTTTACCAATTACACGCATTACAACATATAAGATCCCAATGAGCCCAATAGCTGGCAGTGCGGAAATTTGGAAACCGGCTCCTGAAATAACGAAAAAAACCATAAAAATTGGTGGTGAAAAAGCATCCGTTGTTTTAAGAACACTTTCAATACGATCTCGATAAATATTGACCAATACACCACCAAGGGCCATACAGGCGAGTAATGGAGAGCCATGCACCATATCAGCGCTCCAGTAAGTCATTAAAATAAAAGCAATAACGATACAAATTTGGTTGGATGGTTTTTTAAACCAACGAAAGAGAATTTTCATCAGAATAGCCGCAATTCCACCTAAAAGAAAGGAAATAAGAACTTCGTAAAAAGGACTTAATATGGATATAAAAATGTTGGTTTGAACACCAGAGTTTATAACATTCACTAAGGTTGAAGCAAAACCAAAGGCAATTAGGGCGATGGCGTCATCAATGGCGACGACACTCATTAACATTGATGTTAATGGTCCTTTGGCACGATACTGGTTAATTACCATGATTGTTTGGGCAGGGGCAGTGGCGGCGGCAATAGCTCCTAACATAATTGCCAATTTCATATCAAAACCGAAGAGAATCATAACCACAGTGACTAAAATGACAGCACCTAAGGCTTCCGCTGTTGCAATCACTATGGGTGCAATTCCGACTTTTTTAAAGTAGTTTAAGTCAAATTGACTGCCGACCGAAAAAGCTATAAAGCCAAGGGCAATATCTGAAATAATGCCGAAACCGTCAACCATTTCAGTCGGAATGATATTAATAAACGAAGGTCCGAGCAGGAGCCCAGCAATGAGATAACCGGTGACATTGGGCATTTTGAAAAATTTTGCCAGCCGGCCGAAAAGGATGCCCGAAAAAAGCATCAGTGAGACTTCGAGAATGATATTAGCTTCCAATAGTACAGATTCCTTTCGTGAAATCGACAGGAATCGTGAACACGATACCTGAATCTTTTTCGTCCAGACTGCATACATTGGATTCAATGGCGTTGATTGCTTTGGGGATATTTTCTTCTTCAATTAACATGAAAATAACATTACCGTTTGCAACATCCGGATTTAAGAAAGTTCGCAGCGAACCTAAAATTGGAATCTCATCCTCATCATGTTTATTGCTGAGATATCTGGCCATTCCAGTGCTTTCCAAAATAGTAGCGCCACAGATGTTTTCCGCTGCAAATGCGGCTAATAAGTCATCTAGTTTTTCAGTTTGGCTTAATACAAAAACTAACAGTTTCATTATTTCCTCCTTTACTAAGTTTTATCTTTAGACATTTTGGGAGCGTTAGCAGATAATTTTTGCTATCGATTATTTGTCTACAATTTTATTGTAACAGAAATTTGGTTTATTGTCCGATGTAAACGAAATACAATCTAGAAATAATTGTTAATGTTTTTTTTTTTCAATTTGTGGATCTCAAAATGGGTATTATTTTATGGAATTGAGGGTATATTGTTAAAGAAAGTAATTTTAGTAAACAATATTTAAAATAAAACATTTGATGGGTCATATTTAGCTAAACTCAGCAAAAATATGATGGTAAAATAATAATATATTCATGTTATAATTTGATTATTTTATGAAAAGAAATCGATGAAAAGGATAAAATTAGATGACGATAAAGAAGATTAAAAATTTTTTTAATACGATAATCTATAAAAACCTTGATAAAAATGAAGCAGCAACGGATATTGGATTTTGGAAAAATAGAATTTTTTCATTACTGTCGTTTTTTCTTGTTTTTTTAGGGGGGCCGGTATTGTTGTATGGTTCATATTTGTTCTATTTAGATGGTGATATCGCACTGGCTTTGGTAGAGGCCGCTTTTGTGGGAATATTTATTATTGCTACTTATAAAAAGAATTTAAAAATAGAGCATCGAAAATTTATGATTGTCTTGAGTATCTATGCAATCAGTATTATCTTACTTATTTATACAGGTCCATATGGAGCCGGAATGACCAGTGTTGTCTTTTCCTTTATTTTGGGCGTGTCGCTGCTGAACAAAAAACATAACGAAATTTTTTTCGCCATAAACATTGTTATCTTTATTATTTTGACTGGATTGTTAAGTTTTGGTTTTTTTAGCGGATTGAATATTGAAGTATTTCAAAATAGTTGGATGATCAACGTAATTACAACGCAGCTGTATGTGTTGACTTTAATTTATTTATTTAATATTATCTATGATGGTTTGGGCGAACAAACTCAAAAAATTATTGAATCAAAGTTGTTACTAGCTGCCAGTGAGGAAAAATATCGGCTCCTCGCGGATACCATGGCAGATGTTATCTGGGTATTTAATGTAAATACCCAAAGATTTATTTATATTAGTCCCTCAATCGAAAATCTGCGGGGGTTCACAGTAAAAGAAGCAATGGCTGAAAAACTTGACGAAACAATGACAATGAAGTCGGCACAAACATTTTGTCAAGAAATTTCGCGGACTGTTAAAGAATTTATTGCTGAACCAGAATCCCCCAAACGTTATATTAACGAGATTCAGCAAACTTGTAAAAATGGTGAATTTGTCTGGGTGGAAGTCTCGTCGCGATATCGTTACAATGAATTGGGTGAAATTGAGATTGTCAGTTCCAGCCGTAATATCAATGAACGAAAACTGAAGGAAAAAGAAATTACATACATCGATTTTCATGATCCGCTCACTGGTTTGTTAAATCGAAAAGCGTTTACGAAAAACATGTATGAAACGATCATAAAGGGACAAAAAAGGTCTGTAATTATTATCAATATTGATAATTTCAGAATTATTAATGATGCGCTTGGTCATCGGGAGGGTGATGAAGTGCTTTCAGGAATGGCGGCAAAAATCGTCGATATTGTTGGTCAAAATGACTTTGTTTATCGATATGGCGGTGATGAGTTTGTGATTATTGTCGAGTCACTTAAGTGTCAGCAAGTGAAAAAGCTGGCCAGACAAGTACTTAAGACAATTTCCACGCAGTTTAAGGTAGATAATAGACTTTTTTATTTAACTGCCAGTCTTGGAATTGGCTTGGGTTCAGAGCTGGTCGATCTTGAACAAACGGTGAAAAATGCGGATACAGCATTATACATCGCTAAAAAACAAAAAAATAATATCACGATCTATGGCCCGGAAATGGATCAAACCAGAACACGCGAGGCGATACTGGAAGAAGATCTGAAAACCGCTCTTGAAAAAGGCGAATTTGAACTTTTTTATCAACCGATTTATGATCAGAAAAATAGTGAGATTAATCAGGCAGAAGCACTGCTGCGGTGGAACCACTCAAACCTTGGGATAATCTCACCAAGTGATTTTATTCCCATCGCCGAAAAAACAAAACTGATTATTCCAATCACTGATTGGATAATTTATGAAGTTTGTCAAAAAATAAAGCAATGGGATGAGCTCGGTATTGATAAAATGACAGTCAGTATTAATATCTCGCTTTTATCATTAGAAAATCGTGGGGCGGAATTAACTGAATCAGTCAATAATGGGATCCAAAAAGCTGGGATCAAAGCGGAAAAGGTCAAACTTGAAATAACAGAAAGTATTTTAATTCGTGATACCGATGAAATTGTGAGTGTTTTTGATGCGTTGAAAAAAATTGGTGTAAAATTAGCACTCGATGATTTTGGCACGGGTTATTCATCTTTTGGCTGTATGAAAGATTTGCCGCTTGATATTATAAAATTGGATCGGTCTTTGATTAGTAATATCGTTACTGATGAGCGAGAGCAAATGATTGCGCAATCAATAATTGCTATCATTCATGCGCTTAATATCCAAGTGGTTGCCGAAGGGGTTGAGACAAGCGAACAACTGGAATACTTAAAACAATATGGCTGTGATTTTATTCAAGGTTTCTTTTTTAGTCGACCACTACCAGCCAGTGAATTTATAGAGTATTATTTTAGTATGAAAAAGATGAGTTAAGATGAGTGACAGATAATGGTTTTGCAGTTGACATATTGTTTATAAAATTGATTGTTGAAATTTATTCTCATATCGGTACATTCCTAGATAAAGGGGATGAAGTGCACCTTGGTTAATGCTAAAATGCTGATAAGCTGAGGACTTCTGCTTTTAAGTAACTAATCTAATCAAGTTTGATGATCCGGGGTTAGGAACGTTAGTAAGCGGGTACGATAAGTTAACAGAGTTATTTAACAATAAGATTGATGTGATTAAAGATCATCTGGAAAATATCATTTTTGAACTGTTCGGCTCAGTATGAATCTGAGTCCTTAAAAGAAATTGAAATGGGTTGTCAGTAGAACAATTGACGGATGGTTATCTTTAAGCTATACTTAAGAAAATTTCAAAAAAATGTCAGTGAGATGCACGTTCAATGAAATTTTGGTATTTTTCAAATAAAAAAAAGGAGAATCCCCCCCAATGAAAATCAACGAAAACAAGAGGCGATCAAAGTCGATTAAGAGTAAGCTACTTTTGGGTGTATTAGGTGTCACAATACTTGTTTTTGCAATTTGTATCGGTGTATTCACTTATAATGCTTATACATCATCACTGAATCAGGCGAAGAGCTATACTCAATCTCAAGCAGACAGTTATGCAAATGATATTAATAATGAAATCACCAAGGTAGAGATTGTACCTAAAACGTTAGCACTGTCCTTTGAAGGCATGAAAAATGGGGATCAGATAAACCGTGATCAGGCTATTGACATCTTGAAAAAGGTGTTGGAGGATAATCCCAATATTTTTGATATCTGGATGATTTGGGAACCTGATGCTTTTGATGGAAATGATGAAGCTTATAAAAACCAACCGGGTTATGATGAAACTGGTCGACTCGTACCGTATGTTTATAAAAACGGGAACAGTATCGTTACTGAGGCCATTCCTAATTATACGGTTGAAGCAGAAAATGCCTATTATCAACTTCCCTTTAAATCTGGTAAAGAAGTTGTAATGGAGCCATATGTAAGTATCATTGATAATGAACCAATTTCAATGACAACAATCGCCTTTCCGATTAAATCGGGAGAGACTGTTTTGGGTGTTGTCGGGGTTGATATTGAACTAAGTGCGCTAAAATCATTGGTTTCAGAGATTACCCTATATCAGACCGGTTATGCAGAATTGATTTCCAACCAGGGGGCGATACTTGCTCATCCGACGACTGATTTAGTTGGCAGTGATGCTTATGCAAGCTACGATCATGCGGTTATTGGCGATACAGTTACAAAAGGCGAAACCCTTATCTTTGAAGGATCGTCTGATGCCACGGATAAAAACAGTGTGATCGCAATGGCCCCGATTTCTTTTGGAGAAACAGGAACGCCATGGTCGCTGATGATCGTAGTTCCACAAAATGAAATTACTTCGACTGCTCGAAATAATATTATGGTAGCACTGGTATGTACTTTTATAGCAATAGTGCTGCTGGCCATTGCAATTAATAAGATTGCCAAATCGATAACTAACCCGATTGGACAAGTTAATAAGATGATTCAGGAAATGACGAAAGGCCATTTGAGTCTGCGTCTTAATATGGAGACCAATGATGAAATTGGAGAAATGGCTGCGGCAATGGATAAAATGGCTGATACGCTTCAATTTACGGTTATTAACACGATGAAGGATATTGCAGCAGGAGACGTTTCTTATAACATCGAAATAACAGATTCCCAGGATGAAATCACACCCGCTTTGAAACAAACCGTTGAAAGGATTCGTGAGCTGATTTCCGAAACCAATCGGTTATCGGCGGCAGCCGTTGAAGGAAAACTTGATATCCGCGGGGATGCCAATGCTTTTAGTGGGGGATTTAAAGACATCGTGGTTGGTATAAACAATACGCTTGATGCTGTTATTGAACCGATCAACATGGCTTCGAATTATATGGAAAAAATCGGACAGGGGATTATTCCAGAAAGAATTACAAAAACATATTACGGCGATTTCGATAGTCTCAAAAATAGTATTAATGCTTGTATCGATGGTTTAGATGGATTGGTAGAAGCAAATATGATTTTAGCAAAATTAGGTCGAAATGATTTTAGTGATAAGATTGAAAATGATTATCAGGGGATCTATGGAGAAATGTGCGCAGCTATCAACAATATTCGCAGAAAGCTTGATCATATTGAAAACATCAATAACAATATTGCTAACGGTGACTTGCGTGATTTGGATGACTTGAAAAGTAGAGGAAAGCATTCCGAAAAGGACAATCTGATCCCCAGTTTTATCAGGATGTTGGATAATATTAAGACATTGGTTGATGAAACAGAAGAAATGTCGAAGTGCGCAGTTCAGGGTAATTTTGAGTATCGGGGTGATGCCAGTCAGCTGCCAGGGCAATATGCTGAGGTGATTTTAGGTTTCAATCAGACTTTAGATGCCATCATTGAGCCGTTGATTGAAGCTTCTCAGGTTTTGCAGGAGTTGGCAAATGGTAACTTGCAGGTAAAAGTGATAGGGGATTATAAAGGGGACCACGCAAAAATTAAAAACGATCTAAACACAACCATTGTAGCTCTGGACGGTTATGTCAATGAGATTGCCAATACTTTAGCTTCTATCGGAAAGGGCAATATCGATCATCAAATTACGGCAGATTATCTGGGCGATTTTTCGGCTATTAAAAATGCACTAAACGAAATCACAACCCGCTTAAGCGCGACGTTGTCAGATATTAATGATGTAGCAACTCAGGTCGAAGTTGGCTCCAGACTAATTTCAGATGGGGGACAGACGCTTGCTCAGGGTACCACCGAACAAGCCAGTTCAACTCAGGAACTTTCTGCGTCGATTGATGAGGTGGCGGCAGAAACGAAGCAAAATGCTCTTCGTGCCAGCGAAGCGAATGAGCGTTCAGTGCAAGTTCGAAAGAATGCTGAATTGGGAAATAGTCAGATGAGCAAAATGGTTTCAGCAATGCAAGAAATTAATGTTTCATCCAATGATATTTCAAAAATCATCAAAGTGATTGATGATATTGCTTTTCAGACCAATATTCTAGCATTAAATGCAGCCGTAGAAGCTGCTCGCGCGGGAGAGCATGGCAAGGGATTCGCTGTGGTTGCTCAGGAAGTTAGAAATCTGGCCGCACGAAGTGCCGATGCCGCCAAAGAAACGACGACCTTAATTGAAGGCTCGATTGAAAAAGTAGACGTTGGTGGAAAAATCGCCGATGAAACGGCTGAAAGTCTAAAACAAATTCTCAAAGAAATTGATCAGGTTGCGGCTTTGGTGGGTACGATTGCCCAGGCATCGAATGAACAGGCATCAGAAATCGCTCAGATTACTCAGGGTATTGAACAGATTGCTCAGGTGGTTCAAACCAATTCGGCCACTGCCGAAGAAAGCGCGGCTGCCAGTGAAGAACTAACCGGTCAGGCTGAAATGCTTAAACAGATGGTTGATTCCTTTCAGTTAAAACAGCAAGCTACCACGGTAAATAAACCGGATTTGGAAATGAAAAGATCGGCAATTTTAAGTGAAATAGAACCGCAAATTATTCTGGATGATTTGGACAAGTATTAAAATATCCTAACGGTTACCTGAGTAATTACAGCAGATGATTGCTCAGGTAGCTAAACCCACAATGATTGTAAGCTAGAGGATGTGTCTAAACAAGGATGCCAACTGGGGTTTCGTTTAAAATATCGGTATTGCCATATTCTCTGGCGATTTTCATAAAATCCAACATACCTTTGCTGATGTGTTTGTTTTTATGATAAACAAGGTTAAATGTCCGGTTCCAACGATTCGATACATTTTTAATCACAAAAATGTCGCCGGTTTTAATTTCTTCTTCAACTAATCGGATTGAAATAGCCGCTAGGCAATTGTTTTTCATAACAATTGTTTTGATAATTTCGGGAGAGGTTACTTCCCAGCCAATATTTAAATTAAAGCCCTTTTTCTGGGTGAATTCCATAAATAATTTTCGAGTGCCACTTCCTTGTTCCCGCATAATAAAAATTTCTTTTTCCAGTTCACTTATTTTTATTTGTTTTTGTCCGGCGAAACGATGGTGTTTTCCGCAGATAATAACAAGATAGTCATTAATAACAGGCTCGACGATTAAGTCCGCATTTTTTGTTTCTCCTTCAACAAGTCCGATGTCCAACTCGGCATTGAGCAGACGGGCCTCTATCATTTTAGTGTTATTGACATAACTAAAGGTATCAATATCTGCGTTTCTTTTTTTAAAATCATTGATCAATGATGAAAGCAAACAAGCACCAATGGTGACAGTTGAACCTATTTTTACCAATTCTTTGCGTCCGACAACACTTGACATACTTTTTTCCAGTTCATCAAATTGACGGATCACGACACGGGCATGTTGGCTTAAAAATTTTCCGGCTTCAGTAATAAATAGGCGTTTTCCCAGACGCTCAAAAAGTTGAACATCATAATGGTTTTCGAGTTCTTTAATAACCTGGCTCACTGATGGTTGGGTAATAAAAAACTGTTTTGCGGCAAGTGACATTGATCCGGTTTGTTCAACAGCAACAAATATTTTCAGATGGCGAATATCCATTTTTTCTGCTCCAATCGATACCAATAGTTGATATAGGTAATTCTTATTGATAATATAAAATAATACCATTTTATTTATATGAAAACAAGTGCTATACTTTGTCTAACATGTACATGAGTTATTAAGAAATAAAATATAGTTACTACTTTAGAGGAGATAAACGTGATGACATTAGCAATTAGTAAAGAAGATGAAAAAAAGGTTAAAGGATTAGGATTTTTAAGAAATCGGGGAACGGATAATTTTTCAGGTCGGGTGATTACCGAAAATGGTTTAATAACGACTGAGCAGGCGAAATGTATTATTGAAGCTGCCGAAAAATATGGAAATGGTAAGTTGGCATTAACGACGCGATTAACCATTGAATGTCAGGGAATTCCATTTGAAAAAATTAATGAATTTAAAGCATGTTTAGCTCAAGGGGGGTTAGAAACGGGGGGAACTGGCGCTAAAGTACGTCCGGTTTTATCGTGTAAAGGAACAACGTGTCAATATGGTTTGATTGACACGTTTGCTCTCGCCAAAGAAATTCATGATCGCTTTTATACCGGTTTACGTGAGATGACATTGCCTCATAAATTTAAAATTGCGGTGGGCGGTTGTCCGAATAATTGTGTTAAGCCAGATTTAAATGACTTGGGTATTATTGGACAATACCAGCCTGAATTACAACAAGAATCTTGCCGGAATTGCAAAAATTGTAATGTAATAAAATCCTGTCCGATTGGCGCTATCAAAATCAAAGATGGACAGATAGAAATCGATGAAAATGCTTGTTTGAATTGCGGGCGTTGTATTGATCAATGCCCGTTTGAGGTCATTACAAATGGGATAAAAGGCTACAAACTTGTCATTGGTGGGCGCTGGGGGAAACAGGGGAATAAGGGAAAAACCTTGGAAACGCTGTTTAGAAATAAAGAAGATGTATTAGATATGGTCGAAAAGATTATCTATTTTTACAAGGAGCAGGGGCAACCGGGAGAACGATTTGCGACCACCATTGAACGTTTGGGTTTTGAAACTGTACAAGAAAAATTACTGAGTTAAAATGGAGAGAATAAAGAAATTACAATTATTTAAATAAAAAACGGAGAGCGTAAAATGGAGATAAAAAAAGTATCGATCATCGGTTTGGGAGCGCTGGGGATCCTCTTTGGGGATTTGATCTTTCGAAAAAGTAGTTCGGATTTGACGATTATTGCTGATCAAAAACGCATCGAAAAGTACAAAACAGAGGGTATTTTCTGCAATCAGAAACGGTGTGATTTTAATTATTTATCGCCAGAAGATGAAACCGTGATAGCGGATCTGATAATATTCTGCGTTAAAATTAATGGTCTGAAAGAAGCGATTCAAGCGGTTGAAAAACACGTTGGCCCGAACACTATCTTCATTTCCTTATTAAACGGCATCACCAGTGAAACCATCATCAGTAAACATTTTGGTGAAAAAAATTTGGTTTGGTCAGTGGCTCAGGGGATGGATACGGTTAAAGTGGAGAACCAACTTCATTATACGAATCCGGGGATAATTTGTTTTGGTAATCGCAATTCAGATGAACCCTCAAGTACGGTTAAACGAGTTAAAAACTTTTTTGACAAAGTAGGAATTGCCTACCAGATTGACAATCAGATGGAACGGAAAATATGGTCTAAATTTATGCTGAATGTTGGAATAAATCAAGTTGTTTCGGTTTTTGGAGAAAACTTCGGAAGTGTCCAAAAAATGGGGAAACTGCGGAACTTGATGATCGCAGCCATGGCTGAAGTAATTCCAATTGCACAAAAAGAGGGGATCGATTTGAATCAAGCCGATATTAACTATTGGCTTGGAGTGGTCGATGCCCTGGATGCCAAAGGAAAACCATCGATGCGTCAGGATGTTGAAGCAAGACGCCCTACTGAAGTTGAACTTTTTTCGGGAACCGTTTTACAACTGGCAAAAAAACATGGAACTGTTACCCCAGTGAATGAGTTGCTTTATAAAAAAATAAAAGAAGTAGAAAGTTCGTATTAAACAAAGCACAAAATTCCATTTCATCAGAAAAATAATCATTATCAGAACTCAATTGACACGATCAGCAAATCGCTGGTGGTTAAGAGATATCTGATGATGATTTTTTTGTAACCGCATTATATTTAGCAATTTTCTTAAGTAACCGTTTAAATTAGAGTTGTTTATAAACAGATTCGTTTTTATTAAGCGTCAATTTAAAACAAAGAAGATAATTAAAACAGTAAATTAGGCCTAATTTTTTAATTTTAAAAATATGGAGGCGTTTACTTGACAAGGATGATTTTAAGAGGTATTATGTGAAAACAGACATGTACACACAAGTTATACAAGTAATGAAAACTAAAGGAGACAGTAAATAATGTTGGATTTAAAAGTACTAACACAAACTTTAGGGGATCTAGAAGAAGATGAAGTGATGGAGCTATTAAAAGATTTTATGGAAACCAATCCTTCGGAATCTGAAGCGTTGGAAGCTGTGGCAGCTTGTCAGAGTGGAATGGCGATTGTCGGAGATCTTTTTGAAAAAGGCGAATACTTTGTAGGCGACTTGATTTTTGCGGGAGAATTATTAACTGAAGCAATTAACGTCTTAAAACCAGCCCTTGGAGGTGGTGATTCGGCTGCGATTGGTACTATTTTATTAGGAACTGTTCACGGCGATTTGCATGACATTGGCAAAAATATTTTCCGTAGTATGTCAGAAGCAGCAGGATTTGAAGTAATTGATTTGGGGATTGATGTTTCAGCTGATGTTTTTGTAGAAAAAGCCAAAGAATGCAAACCGCAGATTATTGGGATGAGCGGTGTGTTAACCTTAGCTATTGATTCGATGAAAGAAACTGTGGATGCCGTTAAAGCAGCAGGTATTGATGCTAAAATTATCGTTGGTGGGAATCCAGTAACTAAAGACGCATGTGAATATGTGGGAGCGGATATATACACTACGAATGCAGCTGAAGGTGTGAAATTGTGTCAAAATTGGATTTAAATTAGATTGACTAAATTTACGAGTTAAATAATATAGAGTTAAGCCAGATAGATAATTAGGGCAGAATATTTTAAAAGGAGCGAATATGATTATTATTGGAGAGAAAATTAATGGGACGATACCAATAGTAAAAGAAGCTATTGAAAAACGTGATGTTGCCTTTATTGCAGATCGTGCAGTTAAACAAACAGAGGCTGGAGCAGATTTTATCGACGTCTGTGCCAGCACCGCCCCTGAATACGAAATAGAGACACTGAAATGGCTGATGGCGGTCGTTCAAGATGCAACCGATACGCCTTTATGTATTGACAGCCCTAACCCCCGAGTGATTGAAGCGGTGTTTAAATACGCGAATAAACCGGGGATATTAAATTCCATTTCGGAAGAAGGGGATAAATGTGAGGTATTATTACCTTTGTTGGCTGGTAATACATGGGAAGTGGTAGGTCTCACCTGCGACAATAACGGTATTCCTAATAATGTGCAAACAAAATTAGATATTACCAAAAGCATGGTAGAGAAAGCGGCTCAATATCAGATTACCCCCGATCGGATGCATATTGATCCGTGTGTGATGGCACTTTCTACGGAGAATAATTCGATGTTGAATTTTCAACAGGAAATCAAAGCAATCAAGGAATTATATCCAACGATTCATGTAACTGGTGCGATTAGCAACATGTCCTTTGGACTGCCAGTCCGTTCGCTTTTAAATAAAACATGTATGGCATTTGCTATTCAGGCAGGAATGGACTCAGCAGTTATCGATCCGATGAATCGCGATATGATGGGAACTATCTTTGCGACATACGCGCTTATGGGTAAAGATAAACATTGTCGAAAATATAGTAAAGCATATCGGTCAGGTCGAATTGGCTCACTTGCTAAATAAGGAATATTTAAAATTAAACGTATTGTCATTGAATCGTGTATTCAAAAGCAATACGTTTTTTATTTATCAGAATTCTTGAATAAATATAGCCTTGAGAAAATTTATTTTCTTAAGGCTGATGCTAAAGAGATTGACAATAAGTGAACGATCATTTACTATAGAAAAGAGGTGATCAGATGAGAAAAAGAGATGATGAAAAAGAAAAAAGTATTAAAAAAGCTGTCATTAAACTCATTCTTCATGAAGGCTTTCATGGAACATCCATTTCTAAAATTGCTAAAGAGGCCGGTGTATCACCGGCGACGCTTTATATCTATTTTGATAGTAAAGAAATGATGTTAAAAGATATTTACCGAGACTATGCTGAAGAAATTTATCATCACATAATAAATAGCATCCACCAGGAAATGAGCGGCAAGCAATTAATCGAAGTCCTAATGCGAAGTTATTATGAATATATTCAGGAAAATGAGGAAATTTTTAATTTTGTCGAACAATTTTCTCACTGTCCATCATTGTCAGGTGGTTGTTCAGAGATGCAAGGTGTCTTTAATATCAATCATTTAATTGTTGAACTTAAAGCGAATGAAGTGATTAGAGATTATTATAATGAAAATATTTTGTCAATTATATTTTATCCGGTCAAGTCTATCGCGGTTGATTATAATAAATCAAGAATCGAACAGGATGAATTACTAGAAGAGATGATTAGTATTATTCAAAATACGTTATTAATCTAAAGTAACCAAAAAAAATTGCGAGATTATTTGTTTTCGAAAGATAATCTCGCTAATTCTTAAGAAATAATTAAATGAACGTTCACTTAAAAAATGATCAAGGTTGTTAGGATAAAATGTTTGAATCTGAAGGACATAGAAAAAAGGATATTTTGATAACTACAATAAATGATATCAGATATGCAAGAAGACCAGCTAATAAAAGTCAATAGTTAAATCAATATTTTTTAGAAAAAGAGGTTTGATAAAAAGGGCGTGATAAAACAAGCCATTAAAAAATCCGAACAATGGCAAAAAATCAGATAGTTAAATATTGGCTGGTTAAGCGGCCAGAGAAAGGCCAGAATTTTTGTTGTTCCGCCAGGTCTGATGATCTTCGGGTCTCCTGAAGATAAATGGTTTCTGATCACGGAGAACCGCAAAGATGTAATGTAACAACTTATGCATGACGGCAACAAGAGCCACTTTTTTCTTCTTGCTCAGGCACTTTTTCTGATAATAATCCCGAAGAATGGGATTGATGGGATCGCCTTTGCAGGTAGTGCGAATGGAAGCCAGAGCGGCTGTAAAAAGCACTCTGCGTCCGAATCGGGTGCCCCGTTTGGAAATCTTATTCCGATCACCATTAAACTTGCCGGATTGATTGACACTGGGATCAAGGCCAAAGAAAGCCACGAGTGCTTTTGGAGAGTGAAATCGGGAAAAATCGCCGATTTCAGCCAGAATGGTGGTAGCAGTCAAAAAACCGATCCCCGGCATGGCTTCCAGAAGAAAAATGGAGTTCCGGACATTTTTGGGGAAAGAATCACTGGCAATCATATCAACCAGCTGTATTTTCAGCCCTTCCAGATTGGCCTGAAAGGTTTCAATGCCATCAAGATGAAATTGAATTTTTCGGCTGAGGCAGGAAAAGTCCATGGGCATTGACAGGCAGAGAGTAGCCATATCAAGGAGTTTGGCAACTTTCTTTTGCCCCCATGTAAGACCTTTGCGACTGTTTTTGGCGATCATTTGGGCCAGCGTATCCGGATTCTCCAAAAGAATGTCCTGAGGCGTTTGATAGTCCCTGAGAATTTTCAGTGAGGACTTGCCAAAAGGATTACTAAACACATCCAGATAACCGGGAAAGAGCAGATACAGATCGGTGCACAAGCGGTTTTTCAGTTCGGTGAGCATGTCTGAAATGGCATAGTACTCACGCAACAACATCCGCAGAGCAAGAATCTGAGGTTCTGGAACCAGCGAATATTTGACATCCTGAAATTTAGCAAGCCTGGCAATGGCTTCGGCATCTTTTGCATCATTTTTCACTTTTCTTAAGTCGAAATTTTTGGTAGAATGAACACATAGAGGATTAAGGACAAATCCTTTGAGATCATTCGATTTCAAAAAGAAGAAGAGTGGCAAATGAAAGATACCCGTAGATTCTACAAAGTAGATGGGCTTTTGTTTCAGCCGCTCTTCTTCTTTTTTGAGGATTGTGAGCAGCTTATTGAAACCCGCCGGATTATGATCAATCCGAAAGGGCTTGCGAATCAGTGAGCCGCTGGGCTCGAGCATGGCGACCACAGAAAAATCTGAGGAAACGTCAATGCCAACAACAAAATCATTTAAGAATTCAGACATAAAAACACAGCCTTTCTGTTTAATCAATCAGAGCATCCACGAAAGAAGAACGCTAGACAACCTTGCATTTGAAACGGGTAACACCCGAGGGTGGCCCAACCAGCTAAACATCGAATCGTCCTTGTGGAGTGACACGCTTTTTTACGGATAAGTCCTTTGATAAAAAGGGATCCAGGAGGTACGCACATCGATCTCTCTGACAAAGCGATTTTAGCACGATGTTTAGGAAAATAAAATCCAGGTGTCGCTGATTGATCCAAACAATAAGTTTTAATTTTCAAAGAACATTCGGGTGGGGTTTTCAACCTTTACCCTAACAACATTTTACAAGGAGGTAATACATTGAAATATTTAAAAGGTTTTGGCGCGTATTTACTTATTTTTATGATTCTAATTGGTGTCATTGGTTTTAATGCATTAAATAAAAAGCCGCAAAGCATGGATTACTCTCAGTTATTAACTGAAATTCAGGCAGGAAATGTCAGGAGCATTGCTCTGGAAAGTAATACCGCTACCATTGAACTCAATCAAGCGGTAGATTCAAGTGGTGGTAATACACAGTATTTAGTAACAATTCCACCGGATATTACCTCGGCTTCAGAACGTTTTACGGAGGCGTTGGATAATAACTTGATTACAACTTATAGTATTACGCAGCCATGGCAGGCTCCGTGGTGGTTAATGTTAGTACCAACGACTATTTTTATTATCATGATGGTGGTTTGGCTTGGCGTCAGCCAGAAACAGCAAAATGGCGGAATGGGTGGAAATCGCGCGATGGCATTTGGCAAAAGCAAGGCAAAAATGTCAATCGATGGGCAAAATAAAGTCAATTTTGCTAATGTTGCCGGAGCCGATGAAGAAAAAGAAGAACTGGCAGAAATTGTTGAATTTTTGAAGGCCCCCAAAAAATTTGTTAATCTGGGCGCTAGAATTCCTAAGGGTGTTCTTTTAGTAGGACCTCCGGGAACAGGGAAAACATTGTTAGCAAAAGCAGTATCCGGTGAAGCCGGGGTGCCATTTTTTAGTATCAGTGGTTCGGACTTTGTCGAAATGTTTGTCGGTGTTGGCGCTTCTCGCGTTCGTGATCTCTTTGAACAAGCTAAGAAAAATGCCCCATGTATTGTATTTATTGATGAGATCGATGCAGTTGGTCGACATCGTGGTGCTGGTATGGGCGGTGGCAATGACGAACGAGAACAGACCTTAAATCAACTGTTAGTTGAAATGGATGGTTTTGGCATTAATGAAGGTGTTATTCTTTTGGCCGCAACCAATCGCCCCGATGTGCTAGATCCCGCTCTTTTAAGACCAGGACGTTTCGATCGACGGGTGATTGTGGGATTGCCGGATATTAAAGGTCGAGAACAGATTTTAAAAGTTCATTCAGCGGGTAAACCGTTTGACGAAGATGTTAAACTGGATGAAGTGGCACGAATCACACCGGGATTTACTGGTGCGGATTTAGAAAATTTATTAAATGAAGCTGCTTTATTAACAGCTCGTGGAAATATGAAAAAAATTAATAATGATGTCATTAAAGAAGCTGCCTTTAAGGTCATGATGGGTCCAGAAAAGAAAAGTCATGTAATGAGCGAAAAAGACAAAAAAGTAACAGCTTTTCATGAAGCTGGTCATGCGATTGCCATTAAGCTTGTTTCGTCGAGTCAGAATGTCGATCGGGTGTCAATTATTCCATCGGGGATGGCTGGTGGTTACACAGCTAGCAGGCCATTAGAAGATCAAAGCTATCAAACAAAATCGCAACTGATTGAAGAAATAATTATTGCCTTGGGGGGCCGAGCCGCGGAAGAGATTATTCTCAATGAAGTAAGTACGGGGGCATCGAGTGATTTGAAAAAGGTTAATCAAATTGCCAGAAATATGGTGATGAAATATGGAATGAGTGATCAATTAACAAATATGATTTTTGGGAATGAAAATGATGAAGTCTTTTTAGGGCGAGATTTTACGCAAACACGAAATTATAGCGATGAGGTTGCCGGGATTATTGATCATGAAATAAAAAGCATTATTGATCAGGCATATCAACGAACCTTGACGTTACTTAGAGAAAATATTGAAAAACTAAATCGTTTGGCAGAAACGCTGTTGCTTAAAGAAAAAGTCGAAGCTCGTGAGTTTGAAGAAATTTTTCAGGGGGCATAATCAATTTAAATAAAAAGGTGCTTTTGGCAATTTAGAGTGAAGACGAACCCGATCACGAGCAAACAAAGCTGTGATCGGGTTTTTATATTGCTAATGTGTTGATTGTTGCTTAAAAGGGAAAAATAGTTTCTGTGAAGAAGATGAATAGATAAAATCAGCAAATATAACTTGCAAAAATGCTAATAATCGATAAAATAAGTACATATAGCTAAAGAAAATTTTCTTTAGCTATATGTACTTATTTTTTTATTGTGAGTTATCAGATAACGTTTTATGGATCGATGAGACAAGAGTAGCGATAAAGCGATAATAAATATTAGCATTCGATACTATTTTATTATATCGATATAAATATAAAATAAAATTTAAGTTAGCGAGTATTGAGTATCCAGATAATGAAATGAAGGAGTAGATAAATGAATATCCAAAAGAAAAAAAAGCGTTCACCTTCTGTTGATGAATGGCTAAAAGAAGCTAAAAATGATCCTGAAGCGCTTGCCGAAGGGATGTATTTAGTCCATAATGGCACGGTGCGCCAAACCCCTAAAGCTCAGGTACGTCAAGGTTTAAATGACGGTTCATTAGTAACCGGAATGGAATTTGCTTATAACCCGCAAATGGTTGAAGAAGCTATTGCAAAAACTTACCAGTTAGAAGGCATATTTCATGTGCGGGTTTGGTTAAATGAAGGTTATCTGGAGCTTGGTGACGATATTATGTATGTTCTTATTGGTGGTGATATTAGACCGCATGTGATTGATGCCTTGCAATTTCTGGTAGAAACTATTAAAACCACCTGTGTGACAGAAATCGAAAAAAATTAGGCCAAATCAAGAGAATTATAATGTAAATGTAATTTTTTTTAGGTATAATTATAAATATGTATGGATGGAAGCAATAAAATAATAGCTTAAAAAGATAAACCTCTGGCTAAAGTGCTAACTAGGGGTTTTTTTGATGAGATATTAATGCACCAGTCTGAGATAAAAGATAAACTTATTAAACGATGTCGGAATATTCTGGTATTAAATCAAAAATCTTTTGAGATCCGATGGACTAAGGGAAATTGTAAATGTTTACATGTTGAGTTAATTCATGTATAATAAAGTGAAGTTTAATGGCTTCTATTTTAAATATATTGACATTTAAGGAGTAGAAAATGAATAAAAGAATAAAAGTTGGCTGCTTGATTTTAAGCATGTTAATCGTATTGACGGCTTGTTCGTCAGGATTAACTAGCGGGCAAAAAAAATCAGTATTGGACCCCAAAAATCCGGTGTCGATCACTTTATGGCATTATTATGTTGGAGCCAATAAAATTGCATTAGAGACAGCGGTAGAAGAATTTAACAAAAGTGTTGGTATGGAGAAAGGGGTTATTGTAAAGGCGGTGGCAAAAGGTAGTATTGCTGAATTGGAAAAGGCTGTTACTGATTCTGCTAAAGGCGTTATTAACTGTGATCCGATGCCGGATTTATTTTCTTCTTATCCAGATAAAGCGTTGGAAATTGATCAACTTGGAAAGATTTGTGATTTAAATGATTATTTTTCTGAAGATGATCAAAAACGATATGTTGAAGAATTCTTAAATGATGGAAAATTAGATGGAAATCGGTTGTTAAGTATTCCGATTGTAAAGAGTACCGAGTTATTGTATGTTAACGATACAGCTTGGAATGAGTTTTTAGCAGCTACTGGTTTTAATGGCGAAGAATTAACTACTTGGGAAGGCATTTATCAAGCGGCGAAGGCTTATTATCAATGGACTGATGCTCAAACTCCGGGAACTTCTTGGGACGGGAAAAGCTTTATGGGGGTAGACTCGGTTGGTAATTTTATTATTATTGCCAATAAACAATTAGGGATCGAAATTATTGATGGAAAGAATGAACAAACAGTATTAAATCATGAAGTTCTTAAAAAAATATTTGATCTTTATTACGGCGGAATGAGTTTAGGTTATTTAAATGCAGTTGGTAAGTTTCGTTCCGATGATATTAAAGCAGGAGATTTAGCTGCATATGTTGGATCGTCATCAGGAGCAGCGTATTTTCCGACATGGATAGAGAAAAATAATACGCAGTCTTCGATCGATTTTTTAGCTCTTGAATATCCTGTATTTGAAAGTGGGATACCAACAGCTATTCAACAGGGCGCAGGGATGAGTGTTGCGAAATCAACACCTGAAAATCAAGAAGGAGCCGTTCTTTTTCTAAAATGGTTTACAGCACAGGAGCAGAACATTCCCTTTGCGATGACAACTGGTTATTTGCCGGTCGAGACAGGTGCTTATACGAATACGGAATTTAACACGTCTTTAGAGTCCCTACGAACTGGTGATTCAACCGAAAAAAATGTTGCTGCAGTTTATGATATCGCTTTAAATCAGATCATGAAATCGAACACTTATGCATCAAAACCTTTTAATGGCAGTTATAATGTTCGAACGATCTTAGAAAAATCGCTTATTGACATAGCCAAACAAGGTTCACAACAAATCGCTATATTCAAAGAGCAAGGTATGTCTGAACAAGAAATATTAGAAAAATTGAATATGAATGCGCGTTTTGATGAGTGGCTCTCCACTATTCGTACTCAGTTAGAGGCATTGGAAATTTCATATATCGAGGAATAATACTTTTAAAAGATGAAAAAAATAAGGATAAATAAATGAAAAAAACTTGGACGCTTCGAAGGCAGCTAAACGTTATGCTGGCATTGATTGTTATTTTTCAGAGTTTGGCATTGGTTTTTGCATTATGGGTCTCTCAAGTATATTATTTATTGGACGCAGAAGCAGTCCGATTGCTTAACAATACAACTGAAAATCGTGCACAGACGTTTGATTTTACAGTTGGTCAGATGATTGGTAGCATGGTTACTGAGAACGAAAATCTAGATAAAAAATTAGTTAGTTTGGCTAAAGAAAATGGGGAATCGACTGAAAGTTTATATTTTGATAATGATTTATATAATCAGGTAGCTTTGACGGCGAGTAAGTCGCTTGTTTCTATTTTAAACCAAAATCACGTTACGGGAGCATTTTTTATTCTTAATGGCTCCAATGCTAATAAAGAGAATAGTCAGGCTCATTCAGCGATATATATCCGTGATTCGACACCAAATATACAGGATTCGACAAATTTTATAATGGAAATTGGCCCAACTGCGATTGCCAAAGAATATCAGATCGCAACTAGCATTGGATGGAATCTTGATCTTCAGGAGAATAACGATAATGACTATTTTGATTTTTATGAAAAGCCAATTTGGGCAGCTTCGGAATATAAAGGATCTGAAATGGAGCGATATGGTTATTGGTCTAAGCCGAAAGACATCTTAAATGATAATCAAGAGGTGGTATGTTATACGTTGCCTGTTTTAAATGAAAATGGTCAAGGATACGGAGTTATTGGGATCGAAATTGATTTATCTTATTTTTCGCAATATTATCTACCGGATTCAGACTTGCTTTATGATAATAGCTTTTATGCGATTGCCGGAATGACTGACAATACATTGGATCTTGACTGGTTTATTCCCAGTGGAGTACTAGCTAAAGCAAATTTGCAAAATAACCAACAGTTAGAATTAAAAACTTTGAAAAATGAAGGGATTTTTGAAACCTCGCTGAATAAGTTGGGAACGATGTACGCATCTGTGCGAAAATTAAAAGTATATAGTGACAATTCGCCATTTGTTGATCAAAATTGGTCAATAGCATGTTTTGTACCCCGTAATGTTTTAAGAGAAAATTCTGCATCGGTTCGCGAAAAATTGATTTACAGCATAGTTGCAACAACATTCACGGCATTTACTGCGGTTTTCATTTTGGTTTATTTTTTCACGCGAAAAATTTCACGATTGTCGAAATATGTCCGTAATCTTTCGCCATACGATGAAATCCATTTTAAACCAACGGGAATGCGTGAGATTGATGATTTGACAACGGCACTGCAATTGCTTAATTTAAGTTTGATGAATGTTTCCAAAACGACGTCGAAAATACTTGAATTAAGTTTACTACCGATTGGCGGTTATGAGGTTTTCGAGGACAGTAAATTTGTCATTTTGACGGATTTTTTATATTGGTTACTGCATATAGATCCGGGGACTCAGATTTCCCAAAATGATTGGTCGCACTATCATAACAAATTAACCTTACATCCTATGGAAGATCATCAGGACATTTATGAATATTATGATGAATACACCGAGAAACAACTGTGGTTACGTATTTTAGAGGCTAAACAGCCCAGTGGTTTAGTTGGCGTTGTTTTAGATGTGACCAATGAGATTAAAGAAAATCGTCGATTAGCCAACGAATTAGACTTTGATGCGTTAACGCATTTATCAAGTAATTTGGCTTTAAAACGAGAAGTCAAACGAAAATTGAAAGAAAAGCCAGATGAAATTGGGGCGATGGTTTTTATCGATCTTGATAATTTAAAATATATCAATGATAATTTTGGTCATGATGTTGGCGATCGGCTAATTATTCGTGCTAGCGAAGTATTTCGGTATTTTGAAAAATATCAGGGAATCATTTCGCGAATATCAGGAGATGAATTTGCCATTTATTTGCATGGCTATCAAGATCAGGATGAACTGCGTAAGGTTATTAATGAACTATATAAATATAGCGAAACATTTTCAATCAATACACCAGATGGTGAGAATGTTCGGATTCGTTTTTCGGCTGGGGTGGCCTGGTATCCGCAAGATGCCGATAACGTAACTGATCTGTTAAAACTTTCTGATTTTGCAATGTATGAAGCAAAACACAAGAAAAAAGGCTGTTTGTTTGAATTTAATCGAGATTATTATCTGCAAATGTCATATTTGTTAGAAAATCGCGAAGCTATTAATCGTCTCTTGGATGAACAATTGATTCGCTTTGCTTTTCAGCCAATCGTTGATTTAAAAACTGGTGAATTTATTGCTTATGAGGCGTTAATGCGACCTTTACTTGATAATTTTAAAAATCCCAAAGAAATTTTAGCAGTTGCGGCCGCACAGTCAAAATTAGCACAATTGGAAAGGATGATCATTTTAATGGCATTTCAGACAATTGATGAACACGCCAATGAAATTGGTGATCGGACGATATTTATAAACAGTATTCCCAGCCAAATATTAAACGATGAAGATCATTTGATGCTTGAGCGCCGTTATGGTCAGTTTTTCAAAAGCATCGTATTAGAAGTGACTGAAGAAGAAAATGTTAATATGGCTAATCTTAATAATAAAGTGAAGTTATTTAAAAAACATGGGGCCCGTATTGCAGTGGACGATTTTGGCAGCGGTTATTCGAATGAGGTTCGGATTCTTTCATTATTGCCGGATATCATAAAAATAGATATTGAAATGATTCAAGGAATTCACAGTAATAGTGATAAGCAAAACTTAGTTGCTAATTTGATCGACTTTTGTCATAAAAAAGGGGTCAAGGTTGTAGCTGAAGGAATTGAAGAGTCAAGCGATCTTGAGACCGTTATTCTGATGGGGGTTGATTATGCTCAAGGGTTTTACATTGGACGGCCGTTATTTGAATTTTCAAAAACGAATAGCAGCTTAAAAAAGAAAATTCTTGATTTGCAAAAAAACAAATCATAGTAGCATTGAAATTGAATGGTTAAATTAAAAAAGATTTAAAAGCAGAAGCATCATCGTAAAATAAATAAACATACAGAAAAGAGGACGTTATGAAAATAAACTACCAACATGAATCAGAAGGCAAACGCGTTGCCGCATATTGGAATAACCAAGAAGTTGGAGAATGTGCTTATTCACAAAATGGGCCAAAATGTTGGATTATTAATCACACTTATGTCAAACCAGAGTTTCGAGGAAATAAAATTGCGGTTAAGTTGGTCGAAAATATGGTTGAAATTGCCAAAGCAAACCAAGTTAAAATTATTCCGCTTTGCCCGTTTGCGTTTAATGAATTTTCAAGAAAAGAGGCATATCATGAAATGAATTATGTTGGTGACTCAAAAGAAATGACAGACTAGTAACCGTCTTCAGATTAAAAAATTAATATTTAACGGCACTTTGGCAAAAAAATATAATAATGAAAGGATGACGTCAAAATGGCAACCATTATCTATCGAATCGGAGATGAATCCATGTTGGATGAAATAAAAAACCTCTGGGAAGCGCTAAACCAACATCATGGAAATGTTTCAGAAAACTTTAAATCTAATTATGCTAATTTTTCATTTGAATCACGAAAAAGAAATTTATTGATGAAAGCTAAAAATGGCAAATTACGTATTGAAATGGCGGTTGATCAGGAAACAATGAAAACAGTAGCCTATTGTATTGCCCGAGTTGAGTTTTCTGGTGAGGCTGAAATGGAGTCGTTATTTGTACATGAGACATATCGGGGGTTAAGGCTGGGCGAAAACTTATTAAGCAATGCGATTAATTGGATGGACGAAATGGGTGCTCACACTAAAACGGTATCGGTTGCGGTGGGCAATGAACAGGCTTTTGACTTTTATAAGCGTTTTGGATTTTATCCCAGAAAAACACAATTGGAACAGGTTAAATAAAGCTGTTCCAATTGCAGCAGCGAACGCATTAAGCCTTAATGGCCCAACGTAATTTTGCCGAGCGGGCGCGGCCATTAGCATGACATTCTTCCGCTGATGGTCGAATCGGGCCGTCGATTTCATGATAGATTCCTTCGCGGAAAAACCGTTTAAAAGACTTTTTTACCAACCGATCTTCGCCAGAGTGAAAAGAAAGAATGGCCACTCGGCCACCGGGAGCAAGGACAGTGGGAAGTTTTTCTAAAAAATCATATAAAACTTCAAATTCATCATTGACATCGATTCGCAATGCTTGAAAGCAGCGTTGGCAGGTTTTTTTAAAGGCTTCTTTGCTGTTGCTTCCAGGAATAAATTTAAGGGCATTTTGGATAACTTCCTGGAGTTGTTTTGTCGTTATAATATCGTGGCCTTGTTTTCGCTGCGCAATAATTGCCGCAGCAATGGGGGCGGCATTCGGTTCGTCGGCATTTTCGATAAGCATGCCCTCCAATTCATCTTGGTGAATTGTTTTTAAGCGCTCAGCAGCAGAAAGACCTTTTTCAGGATTTAAACGCAGATCTAAAGGCCCGTCATTTTTAAATGAAAAACCCCGGTCAGGATTGTCTATCTGCATCGAGGAGACCCCTAAATCTGCCAATACAAAATCCAATGGACCAGATTCTGCTACGATTTTATCGATATCAGAAAAGTTCATTTGTTTAATCGTTAAAATTTTGGCGCCATAACCTAAGGATTCCAAACGTTTTTGAGTGCGTGGTAATTCTAGCGGATCCACGTCAGTGGCATATAAATGTCCCTGTGAATTTAAGCACTTCAACAATTCTTGAGCATGTCCGCCAAAACCCAGAGTCGCATCTAAGCCAATTTGTCCAGGCGTAATCTGCAGGAATGCTATTATTTCTTTGACGCAGATGGAACGGTGCATGCCTGCAGGCGTACTGCCTTTGCGGATTACTTTTTCAACTGTTTCGGTATATTTATCCGGTTGTAGCTCTTTGTACTTTTCTTTGTAGGTTTTGGGATGCGTGCCTTTATAACGAGGCCGTCTGGTGTGTTTTTGTTCTTCGTTAGTCATTGCATTTCTCCCTTTTCAGATCCTTCGTGATATTGCAACGTGACCATGAATTTATATCAAATTTTGTTTTCATATTTTCTCCATCATTTTGTCGTTTTATAGTGATATGATACCAAATACAGTTGATAAAAGCAAACCTCGCCAGACTGGAATTTAAGATATCTAACATTGATTAAGTTTCAATAAAAAAAATTAAAAAAGGAGCGTGCTTTTGAAACCTAAAATAATTTTAGCCAGTCAGTCACCAAGAAGAGAAGAACTTTTAAAACGAGTAGTAAAAGAGTTCGAAACGCAAGCAGCCGCCATTGATGAAAAAAGAATTGAACGGATTGTTTTAAATAACAGCACTGACGATTTTATGATGACGGTAAAAACCCTTGTTATGGAACTTGCATCAAGAAAGGCCAAAGTCATTCAAAAGATCAACCGTCGGGCACTGGTTATTGGGGCGGATACCATCGTGGTTCTAGACAATCAAATATTAGGAAAACCTGAAGATGAGATCGAAGCTTATCATATGATCAAGAAACTGGCGGGAAATACCCATCAGGTATTAACTGGTGTCAGCATCAGGTATGGGAATAGTGAAGATTGTTTTGTTTCAGTTTCCAAGATTAAGTTTTATGAATGGGATCACCAAATGCAATATGAAGCGGCGGCCTATGTGGAATCGGGGAAGGCAATGGATAAAGCGGGGGCCTATGGTATTCAGGAAGAAGCCGGACTATGGGTCAAGTGGATCAAAGGGGATTATAACAATATTGTCGGCCTTCCTATTGCTAAACTCAATAAACGGCTCAATAAATTGTTAAAGCGTTTGTAATTAATGCCGATCATAAAAGTGAATAATCGCAGCAGGACATTTTTCAATAGCGTTTTTGATATCAAGACGCTCGTCATTAGCGATCACTTGGCTGATGACTTCCGCTTTTTTGTTGACAAGACGAAAATGATGAGGAGCAACTTTAGTACAGATACCACAGCCGAGACAATAATCCGGTTCCAGCGTAAGGACTTCTTCTTTTAATAAAGATCCATCTAGTGCGTCGTTTGGTACATCTCGGGGTTTAACAAGTTTAGCTGTGATAAAGCCCATCAGGAAAATAGCAATGGTTGTCAAAATCCAGCGGAAAATCATAAATTCAGGGCCCAGAAACTTATTTTCGGTAATCAACATTGGGATTTTAATTACAGCCCAAGTTGACAATATAATAACAACATTAGCGATACTGGCACCTTTGTTTAAAAGCATCTTACAAACCGGAAATGCGGCGTAGATCGGACCGGCGGAAAAACTGCCTAACAAAAAGGCGAAAATAGAACCTTTAATTCCGGCATGGCTGCCAAAAGCATTTTCGATGGTTTTTCTTGGAACCCAGGCAGTAATGAGGGAGGTCAATAAAAGAATCACAGGCATGATCATCAGCATTTCTTTCAAATAATACCAGGTATTCCCTAATGACTGAAAAAATTTATTCGGCATCAAGATTGCTACAACAGTATACGCGACAAGAACGAGAACTAAAAATTTAT
This sequence comes from uncultured Acetobacterium sp., assembly GCA_965140355.1. Classification (GTDB taxonomy): domain Bacteria; phylum Bacillota; class Clostridia; order Eubacteriales; family Eubacteriaceae; genus Acetobacterium. The sequence goes on from OZ223195.1 coordinate 48,772, forward strand.
TATTTTTGATAATCGTTTGAATCTTCATTATAAAATAACCCCCATTGTTAATGCAATCAAAATGGCAAAACCAAAACTTAGTAAATTTCGAACCAATGTGAATTTAAGTCCAAACTCTCTTTTTTCCAGCGGAAAGGTTACGATGCCGACCATCGTAAGAGTCGTTAAAAAGGCTACAATTGGAATCAGGTTGGCACCGGCATCTAAAAGGGAACCAACAAGTGGAAAAGCGACAAAAGCTGGAATCAACGTGATGCTGCCAACCAATGAAAAAACGAGAGTCGAGATTAGCACATTGGATTGCCCAATATATAATCTAATGGTTTCTGGTGGAACAAAGGTCAGGATTAAGCCAATCAATAGTAATATTCCAATGATATCTCCGGCGATGCCTTTCATCATGCCGCCTGACTGTCGCACCGCTGCAATGGTTTTTGATTTGTCTTTTTTTAGAGAAAAAATTAACCAGGCAATTGTAACGATCCAAAAGAATGCTGTAAAAATATCCAATTTTCAACCTCCGTATTTAAATTTTATATAGGTAATAATGAATTTAAAATATTTTCTCAAATAGACACAAAAGGCGGCTTCTAATGTGTGATTTTTAATAGTATACTGTATTTTATCCTAAAAAAAGTTACCGAAGTAACGAATAGGGGTGTTTTTTATTAAACAACAAGAGGTTATTCAACAAATCATCGACCATTATCTCTTTAGTGGATTTACCGAAGCAACGCTGAATCCGTTTTTTCTGACGCATCGCTATGTAATCCGTAAGTATAAAAAAGATCAGATCATTCATTTGCAAAATGAACGTTGTGATGGGATGGATATCATTCAAGTTGGACAGGTTTCGGTTCAAAATTTAGATGAAAACGGAAATATTTTAGTAATCAATGTATTTCATCAGGGTGACATATTGGGTGCTAATCTCTTGTTTTCAACAAGAAATCATTATCCGATGACCGTTGTAGCGCAATCAGAGGTATTGCTCCTTCAATTGAATAGAGAACTCATTTTGGATTTGTGTCAGGCAAACAGAGGATTTATGATTGGTTTAATGACGGAAATTTCTGATCGGACCCTAATTCTTACTGATAAAATAAATGCGATTTCATTAAAAAGCATCCGGAGATGTATTATCGATTTTCTAAACTATGAGTTTAGATTTCAAAAAAATTCAGTTATTCGACTCCCCTTAACAAAAAAAGAGCTGGCTGAAAAATTCGGAATACAGCGATCATCATTAAGTAGAGAATTGAATAAAATGAGAAATGATGGGTTAATCGAGTTTGATTCAAGAAGTATTACCATTAAGGAGCTGAGTATTATTGCTCAAGATATTAATCGTTAGATCAGACTGAAGAAATGAATCACTTATTATAAAAAAATGATATTAAATGTTATTTAAAAATAATAAACCCGCCAATTAGGCGGGTTTCCAGACTGTCAAAAAAGATAACGTCGTACCGACAATTGTTCGATCATGTTGTGTGCCTCAAGGCGAACAGTTGCCGCGAAAAGGCTATCTTTAGCCAAAACTTTGCTTGCAACTGTACGAATTGCGTGCATGCAACAGATTAACAATTGATCGGTACGGTCGTTTATTGACAACCTCAAACCCACCAATCAGGCGGGTTTATTATTTTTACAATTTGATGTATTTTAGAAACGGCCAATGTTTCGGGCGGTCATAAACGCTTCGGCGTTAGCACTGGTAATATCGCGGGAAGCAATGACATCGCCAACCAGGTAATACTCGGGCGCACAGAAATTAAGTGCCAAAGCCTCATCTCGGCGTGGCTTTTGTCCCACAGCATAGATGATAGTATCGGCTTTTACTACTTTTTCAAGACCATCAACTTCACACACAAGACCATCTTCAATAATTTTTTTGACGTTGGTATTAAATTGAATGTCTAAATCGCGTTTAAGGATTTCATATTTTAAACCTAACATATGCAGGAAGTTACCGCCATCGTTGATATGATCCGTTAATTCGACGATTTTTACTTTTTTTCCATTGGCAATAAGGTGTAAACCCAGTTCAACACCGACCAATCCAGCCCCGATAATGACAGCCTGATCGCCGATTGACTCAATAGCTGTATAGGCATCTTGAGCACAAAAGACATTGCTGTTTTCAATGCCAGGGATTGGCGGCTTAATCGGTTCTGCACCCATCGCTGCAATAATGATGTCAGGATTAATTTGTTCAGCAATTGCAGGTGTCATCGGAGTATCTAAGTGAACTTCAATGTTTGAAGTTAAAATTCGTTTTTCCTGTTGATTCAAATAAACATCGAGATTTTTCTTGAAGGCTACGGCTTCTTCACATCGCAATACCCCGCCGAGGCGATTACTTTTTTCGAATAAAATAACATCATGTCCCCGATCAGCGCAGGTCAATGCCGCTTGCATACCACCAATACCACCGCCGGCTATTAAGACTTTCTTTTTTAATGCCGGTGGAATGGCGTATTTCATTTCAAGTTCCCGGCCTGTTTCAGGATTAAGAGCACAATAAGGTTCACCATTTGTAAGCTCACTCGAAAAACAGGAAAGACAGCGCATACATTTAATAATTTTATCTTCATTACCGCTGCGGAGTTTATTTGGAAAATCTGGATCACATAAGAGGCCCCGGGCCATCTCAACAATATCGGCTTTGCCGGAACGGATGATTTCTTCCATCAATTCGGGATCATCTAAAGCGCCGACCGTGGCAACTGGAGTGCTGACATGTTTCTTGATTTCAGCGGCATATTTAACATTACAGCCATCTTCGGTAAACATGCTGGGGTGGGTAATTGCGAATACTTCTTCGACTTCGTGATTTCCAGCCGATATATGAAGTAAGTTGACGTGACTTTCGAGTTGCTTGGCAATCGCGATTCCATCTTCAATCCCAAATCCACCATCATAACATTCCGAACCACTTAAACGAATTTCGATGGGGAAACCGGGACCAACTTCTTTACGAATGGCATCACAGACAGCTATAATTAATCGAGTTCGGTTTTCGACATCCGGGCCACCCCATTTATCAGTTCGAGTATTTGTAAGCGGCGATAAAAACTGGTGGAGTAGCCAGCCATGACCGGCATGAACCGTTACCATTCCAAATCCACACCGTTTAGCCAGTCCGGCACCTTGGGCGAATTTTTTGATCGTTCGTTCAATGATCTCTTCATCCATGGCTTGAATCGTTCGCCCAGCTAATTCACATTCGACCGGACCATAAGCAATGCCCTTTGAAGAGGCGCCAAAAAAAGAAAGATCACGATTGGCAAACATACCGGTATGCTGAAGTTCAAGCGATGCAACGGCGCCATAGCTCTTAACACCATAGGCGATACGGGAGAGATTATTGCTAATATTGGGGGTGTCAAGGCAAATATGGGTGGCACCTCCACGACCGAGTTCACAGTCAACGATACCTTCAAAAGAGGTGACGCTGGCAGCGCCACCACGAGCTTTTCGTTCGTAGTAGGCAGTAGCGCCTTCGCTTAGATAACCATCGCCATTTAGATTCTGGTATCCCGTTGGGGAAGCAAAAATACGATTTCGAAAGAGGGTATTGCCCAAGACAATAGGAGAAAAAAGATTAGGGTATTGACAGTTTTTCATAACGAACTCCTTTAAAACTATTAATTGATTTTGAAAGATGTCGATTACCACGAGGTTGAATTACAAATGATTTCGTAAAAGCTATCGACTTATCAATTCTTTTGAGATGATTATACGTCGCGAATCAAAGTGATGTCTAATAGAAAGAAATGATGATGTTATCAGAATAACTTATGAAGATTATCTTGGATTAATTTTGATATTTTGGGGACATAAGCATTGCTGTTATTTTTGAGCCAGGACAAATCGATGCAGTCAATGTGGTGGGTGCCTTCCAGCTCGACATAACAAATGTTTTTAAAGATTTTATCGACGTATCCTTGTGAAAAAAAGGATACGCCGTAATTGGCATTTACTTTTAGGAACATCGATTCACAGGTGGGGACTTCATAGAGAATATTCGGTTCATAACCATCAAGTCGGCAGCAATTAAGCATATTTTCATAGCTTTTTTGACCGTAGTCGGAATTAAGCATGATGATTTTTTCGTTGGCTACCGCTGAAGCTATGATTTTTCCTTTTTGAGCAAAGGGATGACGGTTGCTTACGATGAGCCCTAGCGGTTCGCGACGGATTGGAATTGTTACAACCTCGCTGGATTTTTTTAAATCATACGTATAGGCGATCACCATATCCATTGAACGATTAAATAAGGCATCAATGATTTCACGAAAGCTATTTTTTTCAAAATTGAAATTGAGATTTGGATAATGAGCCTGGATCAAACTGACTAAGGGCTCGATAATGGTCGATTCGATGGGACCAGCATAACCAATATTGATATCCAATTGGCTGCGAAAATGAATTTCCTGAGTTTTTTTTTCAATTTGGTGATATTGATTAACGAATTCACGGCAGGAGTGATAGAGATAGTCCCCAGCCATGGTTAATTCAAATTTGTTATTTTGTCGATTGATTAGGATAACACCTAGATCTTCCTCAAGACTGGCAATTTGTTGACTGATTCCAGATTGAGAAATATGGATGCGTTTGGCGGCTTTGGTAAAACTTTTTTCTTCAACAACATGAAGAAAATATTCAATCTTGCGGATATCCATTGTAACCCCCATTTATTTATAAAGCGATAAATTAGCAAAGAAAGATGGGTTTGAAAACTTCTTTAGGGTAATTTGAGCCATGGTCAATAGTTTTTTAGAAACCTTAGTGGCTTCACTATTTGGATATTTATCTTCTAGATAGATCACTTTTTTTATTCCGGCCTGAATAATAGCCTTGGCACATTCATTGCAGGGAAAACAAGTGACGTAAAGAATTGAATCTGCCAGCGAGCGGCCATCAGAATTAAGAATAGCGTTTAACTCCGCATGACAGACATAGGCATATTTGGTCTCCTCAAAACCTCCTTCTCGTTCCCAGGGAAGCTGATCGTCACTGCATCCTTTAGGCATCCCGTTGTAACCAGTTGATAGGATAATATTGTTACCATTTATAATACAGGCACCAACCTGTGTATTGGGGTCTTTACTTCGTTGCGCGGATAAGAGGGCAATTCCCATAAAATATTCTTCCCAAGTTAAATAATCATGTCGTTTCATCACATTCTCCGTTTTTTTCTTTTATTTTATCATAATTTTATAAAAAAAGTGACTACTCATTGTGATAATTATCATAATAAGATTAACTATCCGAGGTTGATTTGAAAGTCTTTTTCGATCGATAACTTAAATAAAAAGGTTTATTATTAATTAAAGGGGGTATATTAATTTTAACAAGGAGGTAGTAGCTTATGAAATTTAGAGAATTTACGGTAAATAACCATTCAACCAGAGAATTTCTTGACGAATCTTTGGCGGAAAAAGAACTTAATAAAATTAAAACATATTTAGATGAAGTTAATAATACAATTGGAAAAGAAAAAGGTTTTGCTTTTGTGCTCATGAAAAATGGCGACGCAGTTTACAAACTCTTAGAAGGAATTGGCGGATATAATGGATTGATGATAAAAAGCCCGCATTACATCGGATTGCAAATGGATAAGTTAGACCACGAAATGGGACTTTTAGGTGGATTTTATATGCAATCGATGGTTAAGAAAATTTATGATTTAGACCTAGATAGTTGCTGGGTTACGTTAAAAGAAATTACGCCTGAGCAGGAAAACATGCTGTTAGAAGGACGAAAAGGAATCATTCAACATCTTCTCGCTTTTGGAAAGGCTGAAAAAGAAGCGGAAAATAGTGATCGACATACGACAATTATCAATTGTGATTCTAAATATGAACAGAATCCTTATGGACTTACGGTTATTACCACTGATGAAACACGTGAATCTGTCATCGATACGATTTTTCTTCACAATTGGGGTAATCCAGCACCGTTTTCAGAAATGCAAAAAAGAGGTGTTTTAGATTTGCTTTATTATGTGAGAAATTCCCCTTCTTATCAGAATACGCAGCCTTGTCGTCTGATTCTTAAAGATGGGTATGCTGAACTAGCAGTGATTAATCCCGAAAATGAAGGTAATTATGTTGATGCCGGGGTGATGCTGTTTATGCTTGAAGGCTTAGCAAAAGAACTGAGTTTTCCATCGAATTGGCATTATATTGATGATGCGTCTGGAAATAAAGACTATCGTTTGGTGGCTCATTTCGAGCTATAATAATAAAATGAGACGATCGTTTTAGGGATGAAAAATATTCTTTAAAAAGGGTTTTTTGCAGTCGAAGTATCGATGCAAAAACCCTTTTTTAGTTAGTATTGGCAATGTTTAGTAAGATGATCAAGTTATAACGATATCAATTAGACGCGATGATTGTTATATTCCTAGAATCTTTAGGTGAACGCTGTTCTTGTTATTATCTCACTTTTCCATTATAATTATTAAAACAATTATAATGCTTCTAGCGAGAATGACAGCTATGGCATGATTGTGAACCTGTTGGTCGAATTATTGGTATTTTCGGAATTACTGTGGTGATATTAAAATTGCAGGAGGCTCATATTGGCGTTAACAGAAAAACTCAATCAGTATTTTGGTTACGATACATTTAAAGACGGTCAGGAAAAGATTATAAATGCTGCCTTAAAGGGTCAGGATGTTTTGGGAATTATGCCAACGGGGGGAGGGAAATCATTATGTTACCAACTTCCGGCGATTGCGATGAAAGGGCTTACCGTGGTTATCTCACCGCTGATTTCACTCATGAAAGACCAGGTTGATGCCCTTGAAGAAATGGGGGTCCCGGCTACTTTTTTAAATAGCAGTCTTGATGATGCGACCTATCAAAAACGGATCGAAGGCATTCGCACCAATCATTATAAACTTTTATATATTGCGCCTGAACGTCTTTGTGCGCCATTATTTTTAGATTTAGTTCAAGAACTCGATATTTCCATGGTAGCTGTTGATGAAGCTCATTGTATCAGCCAATGGGGACATGATTTTCGGCCACACTATAAAGAAATTCCAGGTTTTATTAAAAACATTTCACCGCGGCCGGTGGTGGCTGCTTACACGGCTACTGCGACAACAAAAGTAATTCAGGAAATTAAAGAATTACTGGCACTACAAACGCCAGTTGAATCGATTATTGGATTTGATCGACCTAATTTGTTTTATCAGGTTATAAAAACTGGTGATAAATTTGCTTATGTCAGAAATACGATCACTAAAAAATTCCCTGGACAGTCCGGGATTATTTATTGTGCTACCCGAAAAACAGTCGAAAGTCTAACAGAAAAACTAAAAAATACGGGGTTACTAATCGGAGCCTATCATGGCGGGATGAGTTCTGAAAATCGGGAACAGAGTCAACAAGATTTTATCAATGATCGTATTCCGATTATCGTTGCGACGAATGCTTTTGGGATGGGAATCAACAAACCGGATGTCCGTTTTATTATCCATTTTAACATGCCTCAAAATATGGAGGCTTACTATCAGGAAGCTGGCCGCGGCGGTCGGGATGGTGAAAGCTGTGATTGTACAATTTTGTATTCGCCAGCGGACATTGTTAGACAAAAACAACTGATCCAACTTAATCAGACATCGCCGGAACGGGAAAAATTGCTTTTTGAAAATTTACAATATTTGGTCGATTATTGCCATACCAATGATTGTTTAAGAAAAAAAATTCTCCAATATTTTGGAGAATCAGCCGGATATGAACGGTGCGACAATTGCGGTAACTGTCTTGGTGAGGCGGAAATGGTGGATATTAGTTTGGAGGCACAAAAGGTCCTTTCTTGCATTTATCGAATGAAAAACCGCTATGGTTTAAATATGGTTATTTCAGTGCTTCGGGGTTCAAAAAATAAAAAAATTATCGCCCTTCAATTAGACAAATTATCGACGTATGGTATTATGAAAGACCATACGTTAGAAAGCCTCCGGGAGATTATTATGACTCTGGTGGCAAAGGGTTATATTATGGTTACTGCCGACGAATATCCGGTACTCAAATTAACGGCGACAGCTGGCAAAGTATTAAAAGGTGATGAAAAAGTTTATCATAAAAAACATTTGCTGGAAATAAAAATGGTTAAAACAAAAGCAGTGGGGAAACAGGGTTTGCCAGTTGATTATGACGAAGCAATGTTTTCAGAATTAAGGAGCTTGCGACAAACAATCGCGCAAGAAAAAAAACTTCCGCCTTATGTCATTTTTCATGATGCCACGTTAAAGGAAATGGCAGCTTATTTTCCGATGGATGAAAATGAATTTCTTAAAATAAATGGTGTTGGTCAAACTCGTTATGATCATTATGGGGAAGCTTTTATTGATACGATTAAACGTTATGCTGAAAATAATCCCATAAAAATCAGAACCCGCCTCGCGGTTGAGGCGTCTTTTAACGCGAAGACCGTCGAAAAAAATGAAGACGACGCAGTTATCGATAAAATAAGCACAGAGAAGGGGGAAAAAACACCATCACATGAAATTACCTATGAGTTGTTCATTCATGGTCAACCCATTTCAGAAATTGCCAATCAGCGATCGCTGACCGTAAACACCGTACTTGGGCATTTAATCCGTTGTGATGAAGAAGGAAAAACGGTCAATTGGGCCGGTTTGGTTACTGAGGATAAAGAAGTGCAGATTATTAATGCCATTGGAACTGTAGGGATTGAAGGATTAAAACCAATTAAGGAAATTTTGCCAGAAACCTGTAGTTATGAGGATATTAAGATTGTCATTCATAAAAACGGCTTAAGATAATGTTTAGCCAAAAGCTCAAACTATAATTCTTCGGTCAAATTTTTCAATTATATTGAAAATATCAGCAACAAAAAGGAGAATAAACGATGTCATCAACAGCATTAAAACTAGTCGCACTGATTCTAATGTTCTTCGACCATGTAGGACAATTTATTCCGGGAACACCTCTTTGGTTTCACTGGATAGGTCGAATTTCGGCTCCGCTCTTTATGTTTTGTATGGCTTGGGGATTTTATTATACCCACGACCGAAAAAAATATCTGATTCGAATGTACCTCTTTGGGTTTGGAATGGCTTTTATCGATATTATATGCAATAATATCATCACTGATCCGATTGCACTGATTTCCAATAATATCTTTGTTACGCTTTTTTTAGTCGGTGTAATTATCTGGCTCATTGAAATAGCAAAAACCGATAAGAAAAAAGGATTTCTTTATATAATCCTGTTTTTAGCATATCAAGTTTTATCGAGTATACTATGTGTTGTTGCCGCACATGCTTTTCCAATCAATGGAATTTATGGTTTTGTTGGAGCCATCACAGCTGATCTGATATTCAATGAAGGAAGTTTTGTTTTTGTTTTTTTAGGGGTACTGATTTATTTTAATCGAATAAACAAACGAAATCTAATATTAGCTTATGGTCTTTTTACATTGGGATTTATGTCATTGGAATGGTCAATGAGTCCGCAACTGACCGCCCTTCTATTTAGTAATTATCAATGGATGATGATTGCGGTACTGCCATTGATGTTGGCGTACAATGGACAAAAAGGAAAAGGTTTAAAATACTTTTTTTATTTTTTTTATCCAATTCATATTGTGATATTGTTTTTTATTGGTAATTACTTTTTTTAAAATTAACGCTATTGAAAAAATGAATAAAGACAATAAGTGTGGTTATCATCCCAGTTATTGTTAATTAAATTGAAAAACTAAAAAGCTTTTAATAGGAGAACTATGGAAACTGAATTATTTAATCTAAATGCTTATTTTGAACGGATTCATTATCGGGGGGAAAACAAAGTATCTGCCGAAACCTTAAAGCAACTTCATATTGCTCACGTAATGAATGTGCCTTTTGAAAATCTGGATGTGTTTCACAAAAAAACGATTTCTCTGGAAGTAGAAGACCTATTTCAGAAAATCGTCATCAATCATCGTGGTGGTTATTGCTTTGAAATGAATGGCTTGTTTGCTGCAGTTTTGGAAAAAATGGGATTTAAAGTAAAAAAACATTTAGCTCGGGTTTGGAATAACGGTTTTGAAAATTCCGGGAAAACGCACAAGGTTCTACTCGTCGAAGCCGATGATCAAATTTGGCTTTGCGATGTTGGGTTTGGTGGAAATGGTCTCGTTGCCCCGATTTTATTTAAAGATGGGTTGGAACAGGAGTATTATTCACGAACACACCGAATTAAAAAGGATGTTAAATATGGTTATCTTTTAGAATTTAAGATTAATGATAGTTTTGTGCCGATCTACGCATTTACTTTAGAAGAGTGCTGTCCTGCGGATTATCTGATTGCTAATCATTATACAGCTACTCACCCGGCGTCTTTTTTTACCCAAGTGATGATGTGTTCGCTTGCCACAGAAGAGGGGCGGATTACCTATCTCGATGGGGTGTTAAAGATTGTCACTAAAGACTCAAGTGAGGAGAAAGTTATCGATAATCGCGATGAAATTCAAACGGTATTGGCGAAGTATTTTGGACTTTTAGCGATTTGACAACTTTCGATTTAATCTTGATGCATTAAAAAACTGACTAAGGTTTTATTACCTTAGTCGGTTAAAAAAGTTTATCACTAAAATCATTTCTACCTCGCCAGCAGCAGTTGATCAACAGCGTTAATTTTATAAGATGGGACTATTATATCGAACCTATTACCGTAAATATAGGAACCCCTATCACCACGTTTAAGGATAACGTAATGATAGTGTAGAAAAAACATTGTATCCTAAGCTGAGCCGATTTCATAAAAAAACTGAGCGTTTATTACGTTCGGAACTAAATCGCATTGACAAAATGATTGGTTTTGATTAGAATAGATTTAGAGAAAAGTAGGGTATAGAGTAATATTGTGGATCTTAACGATATTGCTCTATTTTTATATCTGTTTTAAAAGGCGGCAAATAAATTGATAACAATTAAAGTGAGAAGTCATTTAATCGTTTGAATTGTCGGAAAGAGGAAAAGAGAAAATGAATAAAAGAATATCAAAAAAATTTTTAGTTGGGAGTCTACTTATTGTTAGCTTGATTCTTGTCGTTTCAGGTTGCGGAAAAAAAGAGGTCAGTACGGACCCGTTAAATTTATATAATAAAGTTCAACTGGGAATGCTTAAGGAAGATACTGAAAAAGTATTGGAAGTAGAACCGGTAACTAAAGGTAAAGGCTTTAACTATGTTGATGAAAATACTGGATACGGTGTTACTGTGGATTATGATGAGAATAGTTTGGTTGTATTTAAGGCTCTTTTTGTACCAGATAATTCTTATCTTGATGGTCTAAGTCGCGGAACTGTTACTGCAGAGCAGGTTAATTCGCTTAGTGAAGGGATGAGTTATGACGAGGTACAGGCAGCGTTAGGTGGCGTAGAAGGGATCGAAGTTAATTGTGCTAAAAACAAAAAGGATGAAGCGAATCCTTACAGTGTGATGGCTTGGGTAAATCCTGATCACTCTGTGGCTTATATAACATTTTTAGGAATAAAAGGAACCGTAAAAACTTTTGAATTTCGGCAACCTTAAATAAAAAAAAACAACCACTACGATGGCAATGCCTCTACAGTGGTTGTTTTTTTTATTTCTTTAGCACATTAACAATGGCATCAATGGTTGAATCGGCATCATGATAAGGAATTTGGCAAGTCCCAACCATTTTATGTCCACCACCACCATATTTGAGCATAAGATTTCCAATATCGACGGTACAGCTTCGGTTGAGAATGCTATAGCCACACGCGATGGAAACGTTTTGTTTCTGTTTACCATCAACGATCCAAAGAGAAACGTTTTGATCGGGGTAAAGACTATAGATAATAAAGCGATTACCAGTATAGATCGTTTCAACATCTCGCAAATCAGTGATGATAACGTTTTTAGCAATTTGTGTATGGGCGTTAACCATTTCAACGAAAAGTCGTGACTGATCCAAATAAAGCTCAACCCGTTCTTGGACATCAGGTAATTCCAGAATTTCTTCAATCGACAAATTTCTAAAGAGATTAATGAGTTCTTCCATTAATTGATAATTGCTGATTTTGAATTCTCTGAAGCGACCAAGACCAGTTCTTGGATCTGAAATGAACCCTAATAAAATCCATCCAGTAGGGTTTAAGATTTCTTCTTTCGTAAGATCGCCAGAATCTACTTTGTCAACGGATAAAATCATGTCTTGATAATTTGGAAAACGATTGGCACCGCCATAATAGTCATAAATAATGCGAGCCGCTGAAGGCGCTAGACGACTTTCGCCTTTAACCCCAGGATGCCACCCCATTCGCTCTTTTTCCGAAGAATGGTGATCAAACCACATGCCACACCCCGGGACATAAGGAACATTGGCCAATACATCATTTTCAGTGGGGGAAAAAATTCCGTCCTGTAAGTCTTTGGGATGAACAAAAATCCAGTCGTCAATGATACCGGCTTCTTTTAGTAGCATGCCACATATTAAACCATCAAAATCCGAACGAGTAACTAAACGCATATGAAACCTCCTAAAAAAATTGTCGAGCTAAATGTCATTTGTATATACAAGCATTTTCAAGCTGTTGATATTGATAAGAATTTATAAACAGTCTTTATATTGTACCATTATAAATAATGATTTTCCATCTTTTCAATAAATATTTTACGTGAATTATAAAGTTCTTTAATTAAAATGATTAAGAAACAAAAAAAATAATTTAAATGTTTGCTTAATTTGAACATCCATGTTATTATTAATTAGAACTTAAATTAATAGTAAATGTATGTAACATAATATTTTTTAATTGGTACTTATACTTTAAAGTGTTATCCTAATTTAGAAATGTAGTTGTTATCCGTATTACAAGGGTTTAGGGAATAAAATTAGGAGGTACACATGATGAATGGTACAGTAAAATGGTTTAACTCAGAAAAAGGTTTTGGTTTTATAACAGGGGAAGATGGTAAAGATGTATTTGCACATTTTTCACAAATTCAATCCAGCGGTTATAAATCTTTAGAAGAAGGTCAAGAAGTGACTTTTGAAATTACACAAGGACCTAAAGGACCACAAGCAGAGAACATTCAAGTTATTTAATAATAACGTCTAAACTTATGCCTACGGGCATAAGTTTTTTTTTTACAATCTAAAAATAATAACCCCTCATATTATATTGACATAGTTATAATTATTTGATTAGTCATACCGGAAAGAAGGAGGGAATTTTATGTCGATAAATAATCTTATCGGAATGAAAAAAATAATTGAAGCAAAAAAGAAATTAAGTGCCCAACAAGGAACAAACGGAAATAAACCTAATCATGACAAAGTAACTCAACGAAAAGCATTTAAAACAACAAAACGTGGCGGATTTTTTGACAAATAAAAAGTTGTGATTTTTAAGGAACGCAAAGGTTGTGTTTCTGAGGTTGTCGATAACGTACCGCATCGATCAATTGTTAATCTGTTGCATGCACACAATCCGTACAGTTGCTATCAAATATTTGGCTAAAGATAGCCTTTTGACTGTAACTGTTCGCCTTGAGTCAACAACATAATCTAACAATTGTCGGTCCGACGTTATCTTTTTTTAACAGTCTGAGGAACGCAAAGGTTGCGTTCCTTATTTGTGCTGTTAATTTGGCTGATTAATCGATTAACTAAACTTATAAATAAAGGAGATTCTATTGCAATTTGAAAATTTAAATATTATCCAGCCTATTCAGAAGGCTTTAAAAGCTGAAGGTTACACTGAGGCAACACCAATTCAAGAAAAGGCTATTCCATCTTTGCTGGAAGGTAAAGATTTGTTGGGATGTGCCCAAACTGGAACTGGGAAAACTGCGGCATTTGCAATCCCCATTTTACAGGGGCTTTCCTATGAACAACGGAATCTAAAGGGAAACAGAGCGATTAAAGCATTGGTGCTAGCGCCAACCCGGGAACTTGCGCTACAAATCAGTGATAGTTTTAAAGCTTATGGCAAATATTTAGGTTTGAAAACTTTAGTTATTTATGGCGGGGTTTCACAAAACGCACAGACAAAAGCACTCTCAGGTGGTGTCGATATTTTGGTAGCGACACCGGGGCGTCTATTGGATTTAATTAATCAAAAGTATATTAAACTTAATCAGATAAAGTCGTTTGTTTTGGATGAAGCAGATATGATGCTTGATATGGGCATGTTACAAGATGTTCGTAAAATAATCAAACACATGCCTGTTGAGCGGCAAAATATGCTTTTTTCGGCAACCATGCCTCAAGAAATTGCAAAGTTATCCGGTTCTATTTTAAAAAATCCAACAAAAGTTACCATTACTCCAGTCTCATCTACCGTAGAGATAATTGAGCAAAATGTTTATTATGTCAATAAAAATAATAAAATTAATTTATTAATTCATTTATTAAAAAATAAGGAAATCGTCTCGGCCTTAGTTTTTTCGCGGACAAAACATGGTGCTGATAAAATTGTTAAACATCTGGAACGGGCGGGCTTTAAAGCCCAGGCAATTCATGGCAATAAATCTCAAAATGCCAGACAACTGGCTTTGAATAATTTTAAAGAACGGAAAACACGAATTTTAGTTGCAACCGACATTGCGGCGCGTGGTATTGATATCGAAGAATTATCACATGTTTTTAATTATGATTTACCCGAAGTACCTGAAACATACGTTCATCGGATTGGTCGAACCGGGCGTGCGGGACTTGGTGGAATTGCCATTGCTTTTTGTGACCAGGAAGAAATGCCATTGTTAAAGAGTATTGAAAAACTAGTCTCAAAATCGCTTCCTGTTGTCGAGGTTCATCCCTTTCCATTGGTACAAGTATCCTCAGAATTATTGGCTACATCGTCAAGAAGGTCAAATGATTATCAATCTAGAAACTCAAAAAATACCAGGTCAAATGGAAAAAGTGGTGGGGGGAAAAAAGATCGTGATCGTTTTTATTCAAAAAACAAGAAAAAAGATAGTAAATAAAATCTTTGTTAGTTTGAAATATCATAACTATTTCAATATTATTTAATGCTAATCTAAATATTACTTGACGGATACTTCTTTTAGCAATTAGAATAAGTGATATATAAGTAGTGCGATTCTACAAAAGGCGGTGGATTTATGAAAAAAATTAAAGTTATGATAGTGGATGATTCATCTTTTTCAATAGCAGTTTTAAAAAGAATGCTTGAAAAAGATGGAATGGAGATTGTCGGCACAGCATTGAATATGAACGACGCAATCCTAAAGGCGAAAGAAATAAAACCGGATTTAATTACAATGGATATGACTTTACCGGACGGTGATGGGATCGAGTGTTCAAAAGAAATCTTAAAAGATTTACCAGAAGCTAAAATCATTGCTATTAGTGCAATGATGGATGAAGAGATTCTTGATCGAGCCAAGAAAAACGGAATTAGAGGCTATTTGCAAAAACCTGTTGATCAAAGTGATTTAGATGCGGCGATTGAAAGGTTGTTTGAAGGGGAAGAACTTTATAATATTTTAAAAAGCAATTTTGAAAAGGCTTTTGAAGAATCGATATTTAGTTTTTTAAAAAGAGAAGTAGGCGGAGAAATTTCTGTCCAAAAAGCATTGACCCATGAAATGACCACTAAATCGTCAGGAATATCCGTAGCCATTGGAATTATTGGTCGACATGATGGTCGATTAATCATGGATATGTCAGAAGAAACTGCTTTAGGAATGACGAAAAAAATATTGCAGGATGAAACCCAAAAAATAGATGATGCAATTAATTTTTTAAGTGAATTTACAAATATCATTGCGGGTAATGCCTGTTCACTTCTAAATGGATTAAATCGTTCATTTGGGCTTCGCGTTTCACCTCCGACCGTGTTCCGTGGGAAAGATATTACAATTTCCATTGGTGACATCAAGAGTGAATCGTTTGTTATTATAACTGATCTGGGTGATGTTTTTATGAATGTCGGATTTCAAAGGGGAGATGTGGAATGGATGTAACAATTATTAATCCTTTTATTGCTTCAGTAACGGATGTCATGCCTCAATTAGGATTTGAGAGTATTGTTCTAAAAGAGCAACGTGAGAAAACAAAAAAAATTATTGCCAGCGGAATTGTTTTAACTTTGGGGATTGTTGGCGATAAAAAAGGAAACGTTGCTTATGCTATTGATACTGAAGGGGCAAAAAAAATTGCTTCCATTATGATGATGGGAATGCCGGTAGATGAATTAGATGATATGGCCAAGAGTGCTATTTCAGAGTTATCGAATATGTTAACGGCTAATGCTAGCATTAATTTTTGCAATGATTCAATTAATATCGATATTTCACCACCGACGATGCTTTCAGGAGACAATATTGAGCTGAGTATGAGTAAGGAACATGTTGTTTGTGTTGAATTTGATATTGATGGTATTAATCTGGAAATCAATGTCGCATTGGAATAAACGGTTTAAAATTATCATTGTACTAAAAAAGAGTATCAACCATTAATTGGAAGATACTCTTTTTTATTAGCTTAGAAATAGAATCTATTTTGACGAAATCAAGTTAAAATTATTGACCATGTTTTTCAATAATTCTGCTTGGCTATATAATTCTTCGCTAGCAGCAGCACTTTCCTCAGCTGTTGCCGAGTTTGTTTGAACAACTGCCGAAACCTGATCGATGCCAGTGTTGATCTGGCTGATTGAAGCAGTTTGCTCTTTCGAAGCGGCATCAATTTTTCGAACAAGTTCTGAAACACTGGCGATGCCAGTTACAATTTCGTTAAGTGATTCAGCTGTATTATTAGCAATAACAGTCCCTTCGTGAACTTTAGAAATTGAACCTTCGATGAGCTCAGCTGTTTGTTTTGCCGCTTCAGCACTTCTGCCAGCTAAGGTTCTTACTTCTTCCGCTACCACGGCAAAACCTCGGCCCTGTTGTCCGGCTCTAGCCGCTTCAACCGCGGCGTTCAGAGCTAAAATATTAGTTTGAAAGGCGATGTCATCAATGACCTTGATGATATTAGAAATTTTAGCCGATGCGGCATTGATTTCTTCCATCGAATCGAGCATCTGTTGCATTTGCTTGTTTCCATTTTTAGCATTTGTATGGGCTGTTGTCGATAATTGATTGGCCTGGTTGGCATTTTGGGCATTCTCCTTAGTTTGAACAGCCACTTCGGCAATTGAAGCATTCAATTCTTCCATTGAGCTCGCTTGTTCGGTAGCTCCTTGAGCTAGCGCTTGGCTGCCGTGAGATACCTGCATCGAACCAGAGGTGACTTCACCAGCCGATTGGTTGATATTCCCTAAAATATCGTTAAATGATCGGATTGTATCATTAATTGAATTCTTAATAATCGCATAACGACCCAGATAATCACCTTGCATACAAACGGTAAGATTTCCTGCTGCCATTTTTTCTAACACAAGAGTAGCTTCGCTGATAGGTTTTTCAATGGCATCGAGAGTTTGATTGAAGCCATCAACAATGTCGCGATACCCCCCTTCAAATTTCGAAACATCACTTCGAACGGTAAGATTTCCATGGGTGCCTGCTTCGGCAAGATTTCGTGATTCTTCAATAAGGTTATTAATTGCACTCAATGTCGCAATAATGGATGGGGTGAGACGGTCATTTTCGGAACGGTGGCCAATCGTGATGAATTCATTAAGTCGACTGGTATCGCCTTTGGAGATCTGGATAAATGCTTCCTGAACATTTAAGAGTCTCGCCAGAACCAAGTTGATTTCCTGAGCAAAATCTGCCATATCGCCTTTATACTCACCGTTCATCGCAATAGAATAATCGTTGACAGCCATCTTAGTCATCACTTCACGGGCTTCGTTTATGGGGTGTAATAGCGTTTCCAGAGTGTTGTTAAAGCCTCGGATTATTTTTTTATAATCGCCACTGTGTTTCGTTTCGTCAGCCTGGATTTCTAATTGACCTTCTAGCGCCGCTGCTGATAGCATATCAACATCAGACACCATTGCATTGATGTTACTAATACAATTGTTAAGATTGATTTTAATGGTGTTAAAATCGCCATTAAATGGTGCGGAAATTGTCTCGGGAATATTCCCTTTACTGATCATTTCGACGTAATTGGCGGAAAGTATTAATGGTTCAACAACAGCATCCAAGGTATTGTTTATACCAACGACAATATCGTGATATTTACCTTGGAATTTGTTGACCTCACTACGAATCGACAAGTTACCTGCCATTGCTGATTCAGTTAACATCTCTACTTCCGTTTCCAGATTTTTTAGATTTTCAATAACCTCAATTAAACTTTTTGACTGGATATCTTTATCTGACTTGACATTTACCTGAACATTTAAATTTCCGACCGATATTTGTTCTAAAATGATAATATTTTCTTGAATATTTTCCGATAGTTTATTAAAAGATTGACCAAGCTTACCTAATTCATCATTTCGGGCGATAATATCATCGGGGATAGTACTATCGAAATCTCCGATTTCAGCTTTATGAAACAGCTCGGTGATTAAAACGATGGGGTTGACCACACCTTTAATCAATTTTGTAATAATGAAACTTAGAATCAAAAGAGTTACTAGGAATAAACCAGAGAGTTGATAAATCAGCATCATTATTGGTTGATTCAGTTCGCTTTGTGGTTCCATAATAGCTAACGTCCAGCCGGTAGAAGGAATCGTGGCATAATAAATATTATTTTTTCCGGAGGCATCAGTAAAAACACCGGTACCATTTTCGCCACTGATGATACTTGAGCCAAGTTTTGACAGGGTCTGATTAGGGTCTTCCAATAGATTGACATTCATTACTTTAGCGGTATCTTGATCTGCGATATAAAGACCGGTTTGATCGACAAGGAACGCACGACCGGTTTCACCCACTTTGATATCATTAACCATTTGTTGAAGACGGGTTAAATCGATATCGCCGGTGACGACGCCGCTAAAATTTTTATTGTTATCATCAAATGCAGCGCTCGCTGTTACCATCGAAATCCCCAGAGTATCGTCTTTAAAGGGGCTTGACCAGGCTATTTTACCACCAGCGTTTTTACCAATTAGATACCAGTCCTGGTTCGGATAGTCGTATTCATCGGTACTGTATAATGCCTCCTCGAAAACAATATTTGAACCGTCTCGATAGGCATAAGGACCAAAATATTTCAGACCGGGTTGATATTTATTATAATCGAACCAGACTCCGACGCCATAGGTATCAGTATTCAGATTGACTTGTTCAGTGAGCAGCGTATTGTAATCTGCGGTTGTCATCCGAACACCAGATACCCCAATGGATCGACTTAAACTGCTAATAATCTTACTATGACTCTCAAGCGCTTTTTCGACATTGCCAATTGTATTGCTGAGTTGTAGATTCATTCGCTCGTTAATCTGTCGATTTTCACTGTTGATATTAAGAACAGTAACAATAATGCCAATCGCTAAAAGAGCTAAAGCTACAAAAAATAAAACCAAGGCCACAATTTTACTGGCTACTGAATTCTTGTTGAATTTTTTCATAATAATCTCCGTTTCATAGTTGCGTTATCCCTTTTGTTTAAATACTACTTTTGTTCACATCTGAGTTTGTTTAATTTTAACACATTATTATGACTTGATTAAAAAAAATATTAAATTTTACAATTGTAGTCGAAGATGTTTAGATTAGCTTTAATAGTGACATTGGAAACAGTTTGGCAAGATAAAATTTTATAATCATTGGGTAAAATAATGAGCTTTTTTCGATTATCCAATTTCATCCATTTACAGGTGAAATTATTATCTTGACGGTGTTCAAAAACATCATTTACAATAGTAATATGAGATAGAGTGATTGTCTGGACGATTAAATAATCTTAAACGATACTCAAACCATTTTGATTAAAACGTAAAAATGGTATTAATTAAAAATCATCTCAATGACATCAAATTAGAGGTTGAAAATGATACGAGTAATAAACGATACAGACTTGAAAGAAGCAATTGATTTAGTAAATCAGGTTTTTAGTGAATTCATCGCGGAAGATTATTCACCGGAAGGAAATAAAACCTTCAACGATTATCTTGAATACAAGCTGGAAGAAATGGCAGAGGATATCATCAGTGGACATAAAAAACTTTGGGGATTTTATGAAAATAATAACATTATTGGGGTCATTGGAACCCGTGATCATTTTCATATTTCATTGATGTTTGTTCATAAAGATCATCAAAATAAAAAAATAGCAACGCAACTTTTTAATAATGTTGTTACTGATTTGAAAAATGAAAAATATCAAAGGCCCATTGTGCTGACAGTTAATTCGTCACCTTACGCAGTTAAGGTCTATGAGCGCTTGGGGTTTGTAGCTACTGAAAGCGAGCAGGAGAACAAAGGTATTCGTTTTACCCCGATGAAAATGACAGTCAACTAGTTTGTTTATCTGACAAAACGGTTAAAATGTCGGACCGGCAGGTTTTAATTTCTTAATAAAAACCAGAACTGTAAAAAAATATTTGACAAGATAAATAATTTAGATTATGATTTGTATAATTTAATAGATCATCAAACCGTAGACGTGGAGATAACGGTGAATCGTGCAGTTACAGAGAGCGAGGAAGGCTGAGAGCCTCGCACAACGCAGAACATCAAATGGACCATTGAGGGCGCAGTCAAAGGAAAACAATTGTTTTCTAAGTATTCTGCGACGTGACGCATACGTCAGTTGCGAGGAATATGTTAGTATTCTGCAGAGTGTACAGGGGAAGTCTCTGTAAATAAAGGTGGTATCGCGGGTTGAATTATTTTCGCTCGTCCTTGATTAATTTTATTAGTCATGGACGAGCGTTTTTTATTTCAAAAAAATAGCAATATCTAAAAATGATGCTGATTTTGATTCATACTTAAATGCTTAGAAAAATATCAAAAATAATCATTGTTAGTACAGGGTAGTGCTAACGAAAAAGAAAGGAAACAATTATGATTAAACCATCTATGGAGGAAGCCCGAAGTTATTATAAAAGCTATCAGAGTATTCCCATCAGTCTTGAACTTTTTTCGGATATTAAGACACCTATTGAAATTTTGAAATGTTTAAAGTCAACCGGAAAAAAGAGCTATCTGCTGGAAAGTGTCGAGGGTGGAGAAAAATGGGGGCGTTATTCATTTTTGGGCTATGATCCAACCCTTTCGATTCAATGTATTGATGGTGAGGTAACGATAAAAAAAGGAAAATCGAGCGAAATTTTAAGAGCTGATCCGCGAACTGTGGTGCGGGGAATTCTTGCTCAATGGAAAAGTCCTAAGTTGGATTTCTTACCAGTTTTTACAGGCGGATTTGTGGGGTACGTGTCCTATGATTTTGTTAAGTACACTGAAACTAATTTGATTCTGGAAAATAAAAATGATGAGAACTTTGATGACTTGAACCTGATGCTTTTTGATAAGGTTATTGCCTATGATCATCTTAGACAAAAAATTATCGTCATTGTCAATATTAAAACCGATCAGTTTGAAACAAATTACATTGATGGCGTGATTAAACTGAAAGAAATTGAATCGTTAATTAAAAATTGCAACAGCAGCGTCCCATTTAAAGGTCGAGTAACCTCAGAGTTTAAGTCGCTTTTTTCTAAAGAATATTATTGTGATATGGTAAAAAAAACAAAAGAGCATATTTATCAGGGTGATATTTTTCAAGCGGTGATTTCTAATCGGATGGAAGCAGATTTTGAGGGCGATTTGCTCTCAACCTATCGCTTGCTTCGAACGATTAATCCTTCACCCTATATGTTTTATCTTGATTTTGAAACAATTCAGGTTGCGGGAGCTTCTCCGGAAACGCTGATAGCGTTAAAAAATTCTAAATTAGCAACTTTTCCGATTGCCGGAACTTGTCCGCGTGGAAAAACATCGGCGGAAGATGAGGCTTTTATCGCTGAACTGCTTAAAGATGAAAAAGAATTAAGTGAACACAATATGCTTGTCGATCTGGGCCGAAATGATTTAGGCAAAATCAGTGAATTTGGAACGGTAAAAGTTGAAACCTATCAGGAGGTCGTGAAGTATTCCCATGTATCACATATTTCTTCCACCGTTACTGGAGCTTTGAAAAAAGGATTAGATCAGCTGGATGCCATTGCGGCTGTGTTACCAGCGGGAACACTTTCGGGAGCTCCAAAAAAAAGAGCGATTGAAATCATTAATCGATTGGAAGGTCAAAAACGTGGGGTTTATGGCGGTGCAGTTGGTTATATTGATTTTTCCGGAAATATGGATATGTGTATAGCAATCCGAATGGCAGTTAAGAAAAATGATAAAGTTTACGTTTCGGCAGGGGCCGGTATCGTTGCTGACAGTGTTCCTGAGAATGAATTTGTTGAAGCACATAACAAAGCCAGGGCGATGTTTGAAGCTCTGGAACGGGCTCAGGAGGTAGAATAATGATTTTATTAATTGATAATTATGACAGCTTTTCCTATAACCTTTACCAATACGTGGGGATTATCAATCCGAATGTTTGCGTGATCAAAAACGATGAATACACGTTGAGCGAGATTATCGCCTTAAAACCGGATCATATTATTGTTTCACCGGGACCGGGAAGACCAGCAGATGCAGGAATTTGTGAAGCGGTGATCGATTATTTTAAAGATAAAACGCCGATTTTAGGTGTGTGTTTGGGACATCAGGCGATTTGTGAGGTTTTAGGTGGGAAAATAACTTATGCTAAAACACTGATGCATGGGAAACAGAGTATCGTCCACATAGCTAATGGTAGTCCCGTTTTTCGAGGGTTACCACCGATTATTGAGGCGGGTCGTTATCATTCATTGGGAGCTGAACGAAATACTTTGCCTGATGAACTTTTGATCATTGCTGAGGATCATGATGGTGAAGTAATGGCGGTTAAACATCGTGAATATGACGTGTATGGGATTCAATTTCATCCGGAATCGATCCTGACCAAAGATGGATATAAGATGATCGAAAATTTTTTAAAGATAGGAAATGAAAAAAATGATTAAACCAGCAATTTATGATATCGTCAACGGTAAAAATTTATCTCTGAAACGAACCCGGGATGTTATGAATCAGATTATGAACGGGGAAGCTACGAATGCCCAGATTGGTGCTTTTTTGACGGCGATGCGGATGAAAGGGGAAACCATTGACGAAATCACCGCCTGTGCAATGGTTATGCGTGAAAAATGCACCAAAATCCAGCCTAAAACGGATGTGTTGGATATTGTCGGAACTGGGGGTGATGAAGTCTCGACGTTTAATATATCCACGGTTTCGGCTTTCGTCATTGCCGCGGGTGGGGTGCCGGTGGCCAAACATGGCAATCGTAGTGTTTCCAGCAAATGCGGCAGTGCCGATTTATTGGAGGCTTTGGGAGTAAATATTGAACTATCAGCCCAAAAAAGTTCCGTTATTCTGGACGAATTAGGTATTTGTTTTATGTTTGCACCAACTTATCATGCGTCGATGAAATATGCTGGTCCAGTGCGAAGAGAGCTGGGCATTCGAACGATCTTTAATATTCTTGGGCCGCTCGCGAATCCGGCTGGTGCGAATATGCAGTTGCTGGGAGTTTATGACGAAAATCTGGTGGAACCGCTGGCCAATGTTCTTAACAAACTTAAAGTTAAACGCGGAATGGTCGTTCATGGTCATGATGGTTTGGACGAGATCACCTTAACCGATACCACCACGATTTGTGAAATAGCAGACGGCAAAATCAACAGCTTTTTTATTACCCCTGAACAGTTTGGCTTAAAGCGTTGTATGTTAAATGATCTTATTGGTGGTGAAAAAGATGAAAATGCCCAAATTGCACGCGGTGTACTTGACGGAGAACATGGTCCTAAACGCGATGTGGTCGTTTTAAATAGTGCTTTTTGTTTGTATATGTCACATCATGATATGACGTTAAGAGACTGTGTGACACTGGCTCAAAACCTGATTGATTCAGGAAAAGCCAAGCAAAAATTGGACGATTTTATTAAACGAAGTAATGAAATTGCCATTGAGGTTTGAGTATGATTCTTGATCAAATTGTAGCTGCAACGAAAAAAAGAGTCGCTGATTTAAAGAAAGCGAGTAGTATTGAATTTTTAAAAAGTCAAATCAAATTAGCTGAAACCTCCTTTGCATTTGAAAAAGCGTTAGCCGGAGAAGCGATTTCTTTTATCTGTGAAGTGAAAAAGGCTTCGCCTTCAAAAGGCATCATTGCCGAAGCTTTTCCTTTTTTGGAGATTGCCAGAGATTATCAGGATGCTGGTGCTCAGGCCATTTCAGTGCTAACTGAACCAACTTTTTTTTTAGGGGCTAATGAGTATTTAACAGCCATTAAAAAAGAGGTGAGTATTCCGATTCTACGCAAAGATTTTATTATTGATGAAATCCAAATTTATGAATCCCGCCAAATAGAGGCCGATGCGATTCTATTAATTTGTTCAATTCTAGAACCTGAACAACTTAAAAAGTATATTGGCCTTGCCGATTCATTGGGATTATCGGTGCTTGTTGAAGCCCATGACGAAGCCGAAGTAAAAACAGCACTCGCAGCTGGAGCACGCATGATCGGGGTCAATAATCGTGACCTGAAAACATTTGAAGTGGATATCAATAATAGCATCCGGCTTCGAAAAATGGTGCCGGAGACAATTATTTTTGTCTCCGAAAGCGGGATTAAAACGGTGCAAGACGTCAATAATTTGAAAATAAATGGAACAAATGCAGTTTTAATTGGCGAAACCTTAATGCGAAGTAGCAATAAGAAAGATGAACTAAACAAATTACGAGGAATTTAGGATGACTAAAATAAAAATCTGCGGTTTATCTCGAATCGAAGATATTGAAGCAGTAAATGAAGCAAAACCAGATTTTATTGGGTTTGTTTTTGCAAACAGTAAACGACAAGTAAGTGGCGATTTGGCCAAAACTTTAAAAAATTCGTTAAATCCTGACATTAAGGCAGTCGGCGTTTTTGTTAATCAGCCTGTTGCTGAAATAATTGAGCTTGTCAATCAGGGCGTCATCGAGATGATTCAGCTCCATGGCGATGAAGATGAGATGACTATTCATCGGATTAGAGAACAAACCACCTGCCCGATTATTCAGGCGATGCGGATTCAGGACAAAAATGATATCCGCAAAACCGCTGCTGATTATTACTTATTTGACACCTATGATCCTGGTCAATACGGTGGTTCAGGACAAGCTTTTAATTGGGATCTGATTAACGGCTTTCAGGGCAGTTTTTTTCTGGCTGGTGGTCTTAATATCAATAATGTTAAAACAGCGATTGCCAAAGTTAATCCTTATTGTGTCGATATCAGCAGTGGCGTTGAATCAGATGGCAAAAAAGATCGGAACAAAATCGTAAATATTATTCATAAAATTAGGAGAATGAGCAATGACTAAAGGAAAATATGGAATCCATGGTGGTCAATTTACACCAGAAACGTTAATGAATGCAATTATTGAAGTTGAAAAAGCCTATGCTTATTATAAAAATGATAAAGACTTTCAGGATGAATTAACTGAACTTTTAAATGAATATGCTGGCCGACCGTCACGGTTATATTTTGCAAAAAAAATGACCGCCGATCTTGGGGGGGCAAAAATTTATCTTAAACGGGAAGATTTAAATCATACCGGGTCACATAAGATTAATAATGTTTTAGGTCAGGCATTATTGGCCAAAAAAATGGGAAAAACCCGCCTTATTGCCGAAACTGGAGCTGGACAACATGGTGTTGCTACCGCTACGGCTGCCGCCCTGATGGGTTTTGAGTGTGAAATATTCATGGGTAAAGAGGATACTGACCGTCAGGCTCTTAATGTTTTTAGAATGGAATTGTTAGGCGCCAAAGTCCATGTCGTAACTTCCGGGACAATGACATTAAAAGATGCGGTTAACGAAACCTTCAGAGAATGGACGACGCGGGTTGATGACACCCACTATGTGTTAGGTTCGGTGATGGGGCCGCATCCATTTCCGGAAATGGTTCGTGACTTCCAAAGTATCATCAGCAAGGAAGCCCGCGAACAGATTTTGGACAAAGAAGGGAAACTGCCAAGTGCTGTGATTGCCTGCGTTGGTGGCGGTAGCAATGCCATTGGTGCTTTTTATCATTTTATCCCTGATAAAGAGGTGCGTCTGATTGGCTGTGAAGCAGCTGGAAAAGGTATCGATACGGTCCAAAATGCCGCAACTATCGCAAATGGTACTCTCGGGATTTTTCATGGCATGAAATCATATTTCTGTCAGGACGAATACGGCCAGATTGCTCCGGTTTACTCAATTTCGGCAGGACTTGATTATCCTGGAATCGGACCGGAACACGCTAATCTTCATGATACCAAACGGGCGGAATATATTCCCATCACCGATGACGAAGCGGTAGCTGCGTTTGAATATCTGTCGCGAACCGAGGGGATTATTCCGGCCATCGAATCGGCTCATGCCATTGCCTACGCCATGGTGTTAGCTCCTAAAATGAACAAAGATGAAATTATTATGGTTAATGTTTCGGGACGGGGAGATAAAGATGTCGCTGCTATTGCCCGTTATAAAGGAGAACAAATTTATGAATAATCAACCAAAAAATAAAATAACACAAATATTTAGTAATCAAAAAGCCTTTATTGCTTTTTTAACTGCCGGCGATCCATCTTTGGATAAAACCGAAGAATTCATTCTGGCGATGGATCGAGCTGGAGCGGATCTGATCGAAATTGGCATTCCTTTTTCTGATCCGGTCGCTGAGGGGCCGGTGATTGAATCGGCTAATAGTCGTGCCTTAAATGCTGGTGCTACTACGGATAAGGTATTTGATATGGTAAAACGGGTTCGCAAAAAATCTGATATTGCGCTGGTCTTTTTAACCTATATGAATCCGATCTTTGTTTATGGCGTTGAACGTTTTTTTAAAACCTGTCAGGAATCGGGAATTAATGGAATCATTATTCCGGACCTGCCATATGAAGAAAAAGGAGAGGTATTGGAGATTGCGAACGCTTATCAAATAGATGTGATTACTTTAATTGCTCCGACTTCACAAGATCGAATTCAGATGCTGGCCAAAGACGCCACAGGGTTTATTTACCTTGTTTCGTCGATGGGCGTTACCGGTGTTCGGACTGAAATTAAAACCGACCTTAAAGCGATTATTGCTGATATTCGTGAGGTTACTGAAACCCCGGTGGCGGTTGGATTTGGAATATCGACACCGGAACAGGCCAGCGATATTGCTATAATTGCCGATGGCGTTATCGTTGGTAGTGCGATTGTAAAATTGATTGCTCAACATGGAGAAGATGCTGCTGAGATCTTATCAGAATATGTTAAATTGATGAAAGCGGCAATCATTTAAATTGCGATGAGCAAATCCTACAAAGTTATTTTAAGATAAAAATACCTTGAGTAGTGTATAAATAATTAAAATCGGTTTATTTATACGATATTTTACACTTGTTTGTAGTTTGATCACTTAAATAAGTTTTGTAGTGCTAAATAAAACCAATTGATATCGTTTTTTTACCTTTCAAATGGGTATAAACTATTATAGTATGTTTGAAGATACTAATAATATTTATAGGAGGAAGTCTTATGAAAAAATTTATTAATGATGTAGAAAATGTGGAAAATGAAATGCTGGAAGGTATTGTTCTGGCACATCCTGAATATGTAACTCGATTAGATGGTTTTGATGTACTCGTGAGAGCTGATAAAAAAGTTGGCAAAGTTGCTTTGGTTAGTGGCGGTGGAAGTGGACATGAACCTTCTCATGGCGGATTTGTAGGTAAAGGCATGTTAGATGGTGCAGTTGCCGGTTCGGTATTTACGTCGCCAACGCCTGATCAAGTTTTCGAAGCGATTAAAGCAGTTGATGCCGGAGAAGGTGTGTTATTAGTTATTAAAAATTATACCGGTGATATTATGAATTTTGAAATGGCTGCGGAGCTTGCTGAAGCGGAAGGGATCAAGGTAGCCAATGTCGTAACAAATGATGATGTTGCGGTTGAAGATAGTCTTTATACGACCGGTCGTCGGGGTGTTGCAGGAACGGTATTTGTACATAAAATTGCTGGAGCCAAAGCAGAAACTGGGGCTAGTTTAGAGGACGTAAAAGCGACTGCGGAAAAGGTTATTGCCAATGTTCGCACCATGGGCGTTGCCTTAAAACCATGTACTGTGCCTGCTGCTGGTAAACCTGGTTTCGAGTTATCCGAAGATGAAATGGAATTGGGTATCGGCATTCATGGGGAACCGGGAACTGAAAGAAAACCAATTCAAACTGCGGATGAAATCGTTGATTATTTAATGGAACGTATTTTAAAAGATATGAATCCTAACGCGGGAGATGAAGTAGCGGTAATGGTTAACGGTGCGGGAGCAACACCACCGATGGAGCTTTATATTCTTAATCGGCGAGTTCAGCAAATATTAGCTGACAAAGGTGTTAAAGTCGTTAAAACATTTGTTGGTGATTATATGACCTCTATTGATATGGCTGGAGCATCAATTACATTATTAAAACTTGACGCAGAACTAAAAGATTTATTATTAGCACCAGCTGATACGATCGGTTTTAAAATATATTAATAACAAAACGAATTTAGATATTTAGAGAAGAAATGAGGAACAGGAATGGCAACAAAGGCAGAAGTACTGGATTTTATCCGGGTTTATGCGGATAAAATGGCAGAACATCGACAAGAATTGACCGATTTAGACCAAGCCATCGGTGATGGTGATCATGGCATCAATATGAGCCGAGGGTTCAAAGCAGTTATCGAAAAACTACCGGCAGTTGAAGAAAAAAATATTGATGATATTTTAAAGAATGTTGGAATGACGTTGGTTTCGACTGTTGGTGGTGCTTCCGGGCCACTTTACGGAACCGCTTTCATGAAAGCTGGTGCGGCCATTAAAGGAAAAGAAATATTATCGAATGAAGACATTATTTTAGCATTTGATGAAGCAGTTGGTGGTATTCAATTTCGAGGAAAGGCTGTTAAAGGCGAAAAAACTATTTTAGATAGCATGATTCCGGCAATTGATGTGATCAAAACCAGCATTGCTAATGGAAAAACAATGACGGAAGCTTTGGTTGATGCTGAGCAAGCTGCTTGGGAAGGTGTTGAATACACAAAAACAATTATTGCTACTAAAGGTCGAGCCAGTTACTTAGGGGAACGTAGTCTTGGACATCAAGATCCTGGGGCAACTTCGATGGCTTATGTATTTCAGGCGGCAAAAGAAGTTGCTCTAAAGGCAGGTAATTGATTCATGGTAGGAATAGTAGTAGTATCACATAGTCAAAAAATTGCTGAAGGGGCAGTTGAACTTTCGAAGCAAATGGCGCCAGATGTAAAGATTGCTGCCGCTGGCGGCATGGAAGACGGTAGCATCGGTACTGATGTTTCTAAGATCCTTACCGCAATTGAAACCGTTCAACAGGGTGATGGGGTCGTCATTTTGGTTGACCTTGGCAGTGCTGTGATGAGTTCTGAAATGGCCATCGAAATGCTTGATGACAGTAGCATGGTGAAAATTGTTGATTCTCCCATTGTTGAAGGTGCTGTATTTAGCTCAGTTGAAGCATCAATTGGAGCATCGCTTGAAGAAGTGATGGAAGTGCTTGCAAATGCAAAAACATATAAGAAATTTTAATCTATTATCAGTAAAAAAACACTCTGCTTAGTTAGAGTGTTTTTTTTAGAGTTGAACAGGCATTATAAATGCTTTATTTATATTTTTGCTTTTAAATTTATATGAAATATTTTAAAGATTGTGGTATAATAAAATAAAAATCATCAAATACTAAATTGTAATGTATAAGTACCGTTATTATAATTGATTTAGAAAGGAGCTTGGTTATGGATGCAATAAGTTTAAATTCTGTTGAACTTCAAGGACCCAATTCTTCACTTTCGAAAAGAATTGACGAAGTGATGGTAAAACCCACTTCGGATAGTATTAATGGTCAGAATGCGGCAGATGATGCAGCTAACAGTTATTACAAATACGATACCATGGAACTCAGTCGTGAATATGTTGGATATCGTACCAAAAGCGAAAATGCCGCAGTAAATAGTGATACTCAGCAACAAAATTCGATAATTGATCAAAAACCTGCTAAATTTGATAATAATGATTTACTTGAAGATAAAGAAGGAACATCTCAGGCGGCAGATGATCAAGAAGTCGAAACGGAAAATATTTCCAGTTATCAGTTAGCGGGTTATACCAATTCCGAATTAAAAGGGTTAGTTTTGGCGGGAAAAATTACGACCGTTGTATATAATGCTGAAATGAAAAATCGACAGGATAACACTGAATCAGGTGGACAAAAAACTCAATCACAAATGGAAAAGTCAACAAACAAGCCAATCAATACTGAAAAATCGACTAATAGTATTATTTAATTTCCACGTTATCTAGACAAATAACAACCATAAAGCAACAGCCACCGGATCTTAATACCTTACTCTAGATGGCTGTTGCTTTTGTTTTATAAAGTTTTAGCGAAAGCGCCAATTTTTTTATCCATTCTAGATATGTGATTAGTTAACCAATCAACGACCATTTGGTTGGCGTTAATAATGACGCAAATATTACCACCTGATTTTTCGAATTCATTTTTAAGTTTTGTCAATTCGCTCACAAAAGCTTTATGAGCAGCTTGTTGTGCCGGTAATTCAGGGTATTTGATGCTGGTCATATAAGTTTCTTCGTCCTTAAAGTGTTGTTGCGTGTAAGTATCCAAAAAATTTAGTAACTGTCCGATGACTTCTTTAGATTTGCCGTTTTTTCCGGCTTCAAAAAGCTCGTCCGCTTTTTGAAATAATTGTTGATGTTGGGTATCGATGTTATTAACACCAATAGCTAAATCGGGGGTCCATACTATGGCCATGTTAAAATCCTCCTGTGAGTCAAAGTATTAATGTTTAATTGCTGATAAAAGTGATATAGGAATTATACCGCTAATTAGGGATATAATCAAGGTTCGTTCGAGATTATAATTTAATGATTTAATTAAATCGCTGAAATTTTAAAATATGAGAAATTTTTAAGTCTGATTGATTAATTCTAAGAGGTACTTCAAGTTAGATATAAAAGTTATTGAATTAAGCGAGGTATACCGTGACAAGCGTTATATTGTTTGTAATTATTATTTTGGGAGCTGGAATCTGGTTCTATTTCTCTTCTCAACAAAACAATAAAAATAAGGCAGAGCAGCAACAAATAAAAATTTCTTGTAAAGATGGCTATATCGTGGGACACTATATAGCCGGGAATCGCTTTCTTGGTCAACGGTTTATTAATAATAAACTGGTTTCAGAAGGCTTTTTTGTGAATGCGATACAAGTAGGTAGCGGTAAAGAATATTATGAAAATGGTAATTTGAAATATGAAGGAGATTTTGTTGCAGGCGTATCATCAGGACAAGGAAAGTTATATGAAGAAAATGGCAAGCTGAAATACATTGGTAATTTCAAAAATGGTTATGCTTCGGGTCTGGGTAAAATTTTTGATGCTAATGGACGGCTTAAATGTGAAGGGAATTTTATACGAGTTCCAAGTAGTCAGGAAAACACAAAAGACTTTTCGGTACCTTCAGGATATTGTAAGGAATATTATGAAAATGGTCAATTGAAATATGAAGGAGATTTTTTAAATGGCGTTTGGCATGGGAAAGGGCGTTTCTATAACGCTAACGGTAAGCTGATATTTAAAGGTAAATTTTTGTATGGAAAACCTGAAATAAAATAAGCACAATCTAATCTGATTTTGAAATTCATCTGGATTATCCATATGAACCAGGTTAATTGAATCTTAATTTATAACTTATTTAATTTTTATGATAGTGCTATGATGAAATAAACTAACTTAAGAGTGATGTTCATTTTATTTGATAAGGCGTTGTCGATCGATCAAAAGGGAGGCAATAAGGTGTTTATAGCCAGACAACCAATTTTTAATGAGCAGTTGGAAGTATACGGGTATGAGCTGCTTTTTCGACTTACACATCAATCCAATCAATTTGGCGGTGTTTCCTCTACAGGTGCGACGGCTGCTGTTATAACTGGATTATTTGAATCTGGGATTGAAAATATTGTAGAAGATAAGTTCGCTTTCATAAATTTTGATGAAATATTTATTCATTCCAACGCTATAGAGCTGATAAAACCTGACCAACTAGTTGTAGAAATGCTCGAAAAAATTAAAATTAATGATGCTTTAGTGGAACGTTTGAAAACAATTAAAGAGAAGGGGTATAAAATAGCCTTAGATGATTTCGAAGAAGATTATCAAAGTTATCCGCTAACTTCGTTAGCGGATATCATTAAGTATGATTTAATAATAACACCATTGGAAACAATTGAAAATGATGTTATGTTAGCGATCAAACAGGGCAAGATTCTTTTAGCGGAAAAGGTGGAAACTCAAAATGAATTTAGACAAGCCAAGCATATGGGTTTTTCGCTTTTTCAAGGTTATTTTTTTAGCAAACCTATTATTGCGGGTTATTCTGCCAGTAAATCACTTACAAAAAATCAATACTTTCTATTAATTTCAGAGTTAAAAAAAGAAGATCCTTCTTACAATGTTTTGGCCGACCTTATTCAGCAGGATGTTACTTTGGCCTATCAGGTTGTTCGAATGGCCAGCGTTCGAGCAAAACATGATTTTGTAAATTCAATACAATTTGCTTTGACTTATATTGGTCTTAATAAGATTGAACGTTGGCTTAGTATTTTAATGTTACATGATCTGGTAAAAGACAAACCCCTT
This sequence comes from uncultured Acetobacterium sp., assembly GCA_965140355.1. GTDB lineage: Bacteria > Bacillota > Clostridia > Eubacteriales > Eubacteriaceae > Acetobacterium. The sequence continues at coordinate 81,551 of OZ223195.1, forward strand.
GAACTGATGAAAGTATCTATTATTCGTAGTCGTTTTGCAGAATCATTAGCAAGACGTGCGGAGATGACAGTCTCTTCGCAACACGAAGCGTCGATGATGGGCTTATTTAGTGTACTAGATGGGATTTTAGATCAATCGATGGATGATGCTCTCAAGGGAATTAGTATACCACCCTCAATTTACGATGCCCTGCTTAAAGAAAGGGGATTTTTGTATCCCATTTATCAATTGATGTTAGCTTATGAAAAAGGCAATTGGGAAACTACCTTTCGAGTTTCACAAGAATTAAATATTGAAGAGCATACTCTCTATCATGATTATCTAAAATCAATACAATGGGCTCAAGAAATTCTTTTAAGTATTTCTTGAGGTTGTAGTGTAATAGATTAGTTATGGTTAGCGAAATAATTTAAGCGAATAAAATTAATTATGCAAAAATCTTGTGTTAAATGAAACAAAATGATACAATCATACCATTGTAAATTATGATCATTTCATTATAAAGAATAGATGAAGATTATTCTGGAGGTCCTATGTTTATCGCAAGGCAACCTATTTTTAATAACGAGCTTGAAGTCTATGGATATGAGCTGCTCTTTCGGCTCAATAGCAACTCAACCCAATTTGGAGGGATTTCATCTCAGGGGGCAACGGCGATGGTCATTACAGGTTTATTTGAATCTGGCCTTGACAGTCTTATTGAAGATAAAATAGCCTTTATTAATTTTGATGAAATATTTATTCATTCTAATGCACTTGAATTAATTAAACCTGAGCGGATGATTGTTGAGATGCTTGAAAATATTGAAGTAAGTAGTCATCTTGTGGATCGATTAACAGCTATTAAGAAAATAGGATACAGCATTGCTTTAGATGATTTTGCTCAAACTTATCAAACTTATCCGCTTACGCCATTGGCGGATATTATAAAATATGACATCATGGTCACGCCTCTGGATACGATCGTTTCTGATGTTGCTACCGGTATTGCACAGGGAAAGATCTTGCTGGCAGAAAAAGTTGAAACCCTTGAAGAGTTTTTAAAGGCTAAAGAAATGGGATTTAAATTATTTCAGGGGTATTTTTTCAGTAAGCCCAGTATTGCAGGACGATCATTTAGTACCTCGCCATCGCAGATTCAATATCTGCGTTTAATGGCTGAAATTAATAAAGATGAACCATCCTTTGATTTGCTGGCGAATCTCATCGAACAAGATGTTACATTATCTTACCGATTATTAAGATTAGCTAGTTTTCGAGCTGGAAGTGAATTGATTAGTTCTATTAAATTTGCGCTTAGTTACATTGGACTAAGAGAATTTGAACGGTGGATTAGCATTTTAATGATTCATGATTTAGGAAAAAACAAACCGGAAGAACTTATTAAAATATCACTCATTCGCACACGTTTTGCAGAATCTCTTGCGAAGCGAGCAAAGATGATACAATTCGAGCATGAATCTGCCCTAATGGGTTTATTTAGTATTCTCGATGCAATTTTGGATCAACCGATGTCTGAAGTGCTTTCAGAGGTTTCGTTACCACAGTCGATATTGGAGGTACTCATTTATGGTGAGGGTATATTATTTCCTATTTATGAACTAATGATTTCTTATGAACAAGGAAATTGGCCTGTTGTTGAGGCCATTTCGGAAACATTAAATATTGAAGATTACTCTATCTATCATGCTTATCGTGAGGCTATTAAATGGGCGAATGATGTTATTTTGAATATCACCTAGACGTCGTTTAATCGAACATCAATAAAATGCGGAACTGTTTAAGTCAGAGCTAACTGACACGGGAACAGTTCTTTTTTTATCTAAATTAAAAACTATCTACAACTAAAATTGTGCGGGTTACCTTTAAATCGTAAGCGTCCAATAAACGCATGGATTTAAAACATTTCAAAAACATGAGACAATAGACTTAAAACAGAACTTTTAGTGTTTTCAGAGTAACTCTGAAAATACTAAAAGTATGAAGGGAGAGTTTTATCATGGCACTTATGAAGTCCACACAGCACGTCATTCAAAAGGAAAAATGGCAGGCAATGATCCAGGAACGGAAAGAAAGCGGGCTGTCGATAAAAGCATGGTGTGAAAAGAATCAGGTTTCCGAAGCCAGTTATTATTATTGGCTGAAAACAATCCGCGAAGATGCGCTGGTTCGAGCAGGCTCGCTTGCCATTACTGGTTGCCCCGAGTTTGCTGAAATTATGGCAAAACCAACGGAAACGGAAAAGCAATCGCAGGGAATCTGTGCCGTTGTTTATATCAATGCATTTGAACTGGTAATCCATAACGGTGCTGATCCAATGACGCTGGAAACAACGATTCAGCTTCTCAAGCAGTCATGCTGATTCGTTTCCCCGACGATATCCGGATCTATATTGCCTGTGGTCATACCGATATGCGCCGACAGATTGACGGTCTGGCGGCCATCGTACAGATGAACTTTCAACTGGATCCATTTCAAAATTCGCTTTTTCTATTCTGTGGTAAAAAACGGGATCGAATAAAAGCACTCTTTTGGGAGGGGGATGGATTTCTACTGCTGTACAAGCGGCTTGAAAGTGGGATGTTCCAGTGGCCAAAATCATCGGAAGACGTCAGAGAGATTACCCCACAACAATATCGATGGCTGCTGGAAGGCCTCGCAATTGATCAAAAGAAAGTCATCCAAAATGTGAAAAACAAGCGGTTATTGTAGTCTGTAAAAACCCGATTTACCAACGGTTTTACAGGCTTTTTCATAGTAAAATTGGTCCGATTATGGTATAATAATTTTAACAAAATACCGATGAAAGGGCTTAGTATTAATGGTTGAAAAGACGACTGAGACCACCGTTCTTCTTGAAGTCATCAAGCAACAGACTGAAACAATCACGGCGCTGAAAAACACCATCGAACAGATGAATACCGACTCAAAACTGCTTCGGGAACAGCTGGATTTTTTAACCAGAAAGCTTTTCGGTAAAAAGAGCGAAAAAACATCAGTGATAACCGGTCAAATTGTTTTGGATGGGTTGGTTTTCGGCCAGTTTGACGAAGCCGAAACCGAAGCCCGATCAGATGAAGTGGAACCAGTCATTTCTAAAAAGAAAACGCGTGCTGGTTATTCTCGTGAAAAAGCACTTGTCAATCTACCTGAAGAAGACCGGATTTATTCCCTATCCGAAGACCAGCAGATATGCCCTGTGGATGGAGCCAAACTGAATTATGCCGGGAAAAAATATTTGCGGACCGAGGTGGAACATCTTCCGGCAACATTAAAATTGATCCATATTTATCAGGAAAGTTGGGAATGTCGAACCTGCCGTAAAGAAGGCCGACCCTACCACACTCAGGCTCCAACGAACGCGCCGCTGCTCCAGCATTCCATGGCCAGTCCCTCCAGTGTTGCCTGGACCATGTATCAGAAATATGTCAACCATGTGCCGCTTTATCGACAGGAAAAGGACTTTAAAAACCTGGGCATGGAACTTTCGCGCAGTACCTTGTCCAACTGGATTGTAAAAACATCCGATGAATGGCTTGGGGCAATGGTTTCCCGGTTTCACGAAAAGCTTCTGGCCCAAACCCATCTTCATGCCGATGAGACACCAATTCAGGTCATGAAAGAAGAAGGGCGCCCGAATAGCGCCAAATCGTATATGTGGGTATTCACCTCCGGGTCCCGAACGGATCAGCCGATTCGGATTTTCCAGTATCGGAGCGGACGGGCCGGCAAGAATGCCGCAGATTTTTTGAGCGGTTTTAAGGGATATCTTCATACTGATGCCTACTCGGGCTATGGCGTTGTGAAAAATATCAAGCGTTGCCTGTGCTGGAGCCATGCACGGCGTTACTTTGTCGATGCCATGCCTAAAGCCGTTAAAAGTGCGGAGGCTACCTTACCACAGCAGGGAATTGCCTATTGCAACAAACTTTTTGAGCTTGAAGAACAACTAAAAAATTTACCGTCGGAAGAACGGCGAGTGCAGCGTCTGAAACAGGAAATACCTGTTCTGGAGGCCTTTTGGGCGTGGGTTGATACCAATCTGGAAGTGGTGTTACTCCAATCTAAACTTGGTAAAGCTCTGCAGTATGTCAAAAACCAGCAAGTCGGACTGATGTCTTACCTGGATGATGGCGGCTGCGAGATTTCAAACAATCTGGCCGAAAACAGCATCCGCCCCTTTACTGTGGGGAGGAAAAACTGGCTTTTTGCAGGCAGTCCTGCCGGTGCGAGTGCCAGCGCAATTGTTTACTCGATTGTTGAAACAGCCAAGGCGAATCACTTAAATCCCTACAAATATCTCGAATTTCTATTTAATAATCTTCCGGCAATTCCTTTCCGTGAGAACAAAACATTGCTTGATTCGTTACTGCCATGGAATCCTAAAGTTCAGACATTGTGTAAAATATGATGATAAAAAGTAACGGCGGCCATCTGGCCGCCATAGTTATTTTTTGCACATGTTTTTAAAGGACGCTTACTTTAAATCGGGGTTAAGCGAATCATAATTAAAGAAGTGTATCCAACATAGCCTAACATCATCAAGATACCTTCGCAGCGGCTGATTTTTTTTGAGGTATACATCATGGGAACAACAATCAGCATTGAGACAAGTAATATCCAGAGATCACTATAGTTTTCAGGACTAATATTAATCGGGTAAATTACACTGGAAATTCCGAGCACAAGCAGAACATTAAAAATGCAGGACCCAATAATATTCCCAACTGCAATATCATTTTCACCTTTTTTTGCTGCCATCACTGATGTAATTAGTTCAGGTAATGACGTTCCTATTGCTACAATCGTTAAACCGATGACGGTTTCAGATAAACCCATAATCGTAGCAATTTTAATGGATCCTTTAACAACTAAATCAGCGCCTAAAATTATGGCAATAAGACCGCCAATAGTAAAAAATATACTTTTGAAAATCGGAAGGATAATAATTCCCGTTTGCGATTCTTCATTATCACCTATTGCAATTTCAACCATCGAATAGAGATAAATGGCAAAGAACAATAGTAGAATCCATCCTTCAGATCGAGAAATAGTACTAACTGGGTCACCATTTACTAATCCATCCATTACCATGAGCATCATTGCAATTGTAGTTAAAATGGCAAAAGGCATTTCTTTAAAAATGGTCTTTGTTTTAATGTTAATTGGTGTTATAAAAGCAGAAAGTCCTAAAATAAAAAGAATATTAACAATGTTTGAACCGATAACGTTTCCAAAAACAATGCCGTTAACTTCGTTAATTGAGCCAGAAATACTGACCGCTAATTCAGGGGCACTTGTACCAAATGCGACTAAAGTTAAACCAATGACGATGCTGGGGATATTAAGTCTTTTGGCAATGGAGGAGGAACCGTCGACAAAATAGTCGGCTCCTTTTACTAACAGAATGAGTCCAATAATTAAAAAAATAACACTCAAAAAATACCTCTTTCTTCAAATTAAGTTTTGATACTAGTAATTAGTTGACAGTAAAATGATAAATTACCAATCCTAAAAATACGCATTGACTGACGTAAGTTATATAAATCCATTATAACAATAACAGCAGATTCTTAATTGGTCAATTTATTTTACAGAAAAAGTAAAAAAATTTACCCCTAACTGTTTAGAATGATTATAAAAGGTTAAATAGTAAAATATCATGCTGTCATTCAGTAAAATTGATTAAAAATAGTAGGTTTTAAATATCTAAATCTTAATTGAGGCACATAATAAATACTAAAGGAGTGTAATAATGCAGATACAACCTTATGTTAGTTTTAATGAAAATCGTCGAGGGGCTGTAGAGTTTTATGCAGATGTATTTGGTACCGATAAAACCGAAATAATTTTGTTTGGCGAAACAGTTTCAGAATATGTGCGTAATGAATCTGATAATACGGATACATTTTTGATAAATGATGAGAAAAAACACAAAGATACAAAGGTAATGCTTTCGGATATTCCACCGGATGAATCGAATACTCAAAGCGAAAAGATAACTTTAATTATTGTAAGTGACGATCTTGAAGAAATAAAAATTTTATATTTTAAATTAAAAGAAGGTGGAATCGTTGAAACGGAACTTCAAGAAACGTTCTGGAGTAAATATTATGGTTCTCTTATTGATAAATTTGGTGTCAGTTGGCAATTGAATTATGATGACGGAAGGATGAAGCAAGTGTTATAATAGAGATAATCTTAGGCCATGTAATTCATTTGTATATTGATCATAGGTATTATTGCATCAATATCATTGAAATACGATTTGAGAGTACGGTTTTTATTTTGCAAAGATTGAATCAACTGCTACTAATTTATTAAGTAGGTTGAAATCAAAATACATGGTTCTTAATCAGATAGTCATAAGAATAAAACAATTTATGGAGGAACCATGGAACAAAAAAAGACTTTGTTATTAAGCTTATCCAGTCTTGACGAAGCGAATGAATTTGTCCAGGAAATGCTACAGAATTATAAATGTCCAAAATCAGATAGCATACGAGCACAGCTTTTTGTGGAAGAAACGATTGTGTATTGGTTAAAAGAAGCTAAGCAAAATGAAATTTTCGAATTATCAATAAAAAAAAGATTTAAGACCATTACCTTAACGCTTAATTATCGTAGCGAACCAAAGAATCCACTCACTGCATCAGAGTCATCCGAGGATCAGGAGTTGGAATTTAGCCGAATTGGTCAGGATATATTAATTGGATTATCTTCAGTTACTTATTCTTATGAAAAAGGTAATAATATATCATATACGTTAAAACAAAAACCACTTAATCCAGCATTAACAATAGCGATTGCTTTTGTGAGTGCGATATTATGTGGTCTCATTTTCTTGGCGGCCGCACCGGCATTAGGAAAAATGTTTGGAACGACTATTCTTACTCCGATTAGCAGTACTTTTTTTGGATTCCTAAATGCCATTGTCATTCCAGTTTTGTTTTTTTCAGCAATCGGAAGTATTTTTAATATGGATAACTTAGCTCAAATGAAAAAAATCTTCCGAATGCTATTAACATGGACAACAGCCAGTATTCTCGTTACATCAGCCGTTTCTTTGTTGGTTGCTCAAATATTTCTTCTTAGTGAAGCTTCCACTCAAACTCAGAATGCGAGTGGTGACCTATGGCAACAAATCGGCGTGATGATATTTGGAATTATTCCAACAAATGTCATCACGCCATTTTTAGATGGAAACACCCTTCAGATTATGTTTTTAGCTGTTGTTACCGGGGTCGTTATGTTAACTTTAAATGGGCGGTTCCCGTTGATAACTAAAATTATTACCGAAAGTAATTTGATTTTTTCAACTATTCTCGATGCTGTGTGTGCATTGATGGCATTGGTGGTATTCATTAGTATCTTAAATATGATGGTGTCTGGGGAAGGCATTGCGTTGCTGGGAGCTTTTCGATTAATCGCATTGATTTTAGGCTCTTTTCTGATTATAAACTTAATTCTTCTGGCGTCGGTTGCTATTATCGAGAAGATCTCTCTGCTCGATTATTTAAAAACAGCGGCGCCTTTTTTGCTTGTTGCGATGTCTACAGCCAGTTCGAGTGCTGCCTTTGCCAGTCACACGGCAACTGCTTTAAGCAAACAGAAGATAAGAGATTCTGTCGTTTATTTTTCAATTCCCGTCGGAGTATTATTTAACAAACAAAATGCCATTCTACTCTTAATTCTAACGTCACTGTTTGTCGGGCGAATCTATGGCATCAATTTTACCATAGCAGAGATGATTCCAGTAGTTGTTTTATGTATGATTCTATCTATTGCAGTACCGCCTTCTCCAGGAATGGGAGCGTTTATTTTTACTATTGTCTATAATTTATTAGGGATTCCTCTCGAGGGATTAGCGCTTGCTGTGACAATTACTATATTTATGGATTACCCAACTACAGCAAGTCATGTTATGATTACAAATATTGGTATGCTTCACACAGAACATTGGTTAAAAAAGCGGGAAGAGAAGACAAAGGTAACCGTTTAGCTGTTTTTCATTTTTTCTTGTTTCCACTGATTTTCAAATAAATCATTTGTTTCAATAATAAGCTGTGCGATTTTTGAGTCTGATATTTTTTTCGAAGAAACATCATCGAGAAGAAAAACAGTATAAACCTTTAAGGCTAAAATGGCAAGTTGTGGAGGGGTTTGTGGAATGGCACCGTTAGGAAAGCAATGAGCATGGTTTTTTATAAAGTGAGCAGCGTTTTTAACGGCTAGATGTTCTTCTAAATCAGTTGGTGTTGGGTATTCAAACTGCCATTGGTCGGTTCGTTTTTTGATTAAGGATTTATCACTGCCGCCTGGGTCGATTCCGGCGGCTGTAAAAATCCGACAATCATAATTTCGGCAAGTAATGGCCCGGTTTTTATAGATTGAACAATGATTGTTAAGCAGCATGGGACAGTTGCCATTTTCGTCATAACCCATCAGAACATTTCCTTTTGGTAATCCAGGTGCTGGAAAGAGTAGTTGCTTATTAATTTTGGCAAGGGTTTTAGTTTCTTGCGGTTGAATATGAATAAAATAGGAGGATGTGCAACAGGCGTTACAGTCGCCGCAATTAACGTTGATGCCTTTTTCGGTTATTAACGAGTGGCGAACCTCTTTTAACCAGCTAGAAAATGCACCTGCTGAGATAATTTGTTTATTTTTCATGGATAAAGTTCCTTTCAAAATATTATAGGATCAATAAATTAAAAATAGTAACATCAGTCAGTTTTTTAACCTATGGTGTTACTATGAATTATATAAAATAAATTGAACCAAAGCATTTGTTAGTTTAAACTATACCGTCTTCAAGCGAAATCGATATATCTTCGACTTGGCTACTTTTTAATTTTCGATAAGTAAAGAAATACATTGAAACAGCCAGTATAACGGAAAAAATGTCGGCAATTGGTTGGGCCCAGATAATACCTTGTAGCTGAAATAAAGAGGAACCAATAACTAAAACAGGAATAAAAACTAGACCTTGGCGACAAACCGTTAAAATTAAAGAGGGGATTACCTTCCCTAGGGATTGATAAACAGTAGTAACAATAAATTGGAGGCCCAGAATAGGACTAACTAAGATCTGAATAACCAGAATATATGCGCCAATTTCGATCACAGATGGATCATTGATAAAAAGCGAGACAAGTTGAGCGGAGAAAGCAAGTGTTATCACCATGATAACGAATCCCATGGTAATGCCAATAAGAGCCGCAAACTTAATCGCATCATTCATGCGCTTATAATTTTTTTGAGCATAATTGTAACCGACAAAGGGTTGAATTCCCATTGCTAAACCTAATGCCAGCATAACAACAACTGAAAAAACACGTCCGGAAATACCTAATGCGGCAATGATATTATCACCATAAGCAGATGCATAACTATTAAGAATCATCATCGAAAAACTCATTAAAATGTTGTTTATGGAGGCGGGGATCCCGATCGCAAAGGTGTTTTTAGCAATAGCTTTTTCAAATTTAAAATCGCTTAATGCAATTGATAAAACGTCGTTTTTTTTGACAATAATATAGATGAAATAAATAACTGCACAGGTATTTCCGATAACGGTTGCCCATGCGGCACCGACAACTCCCATGTTAAGTGTAAGAATCATGATAGGGTCAAGGATAATGTTAATAATGGTTCCCATCATCATACCAATCATCGATTCATTGGCTGCACCAACAGAACGGACAATTTGAGCAAGGGCATTTTGAAGACAAATAGCGATGGCTCCATAAGCAATCACGGTTAAATAACCCATTGCAAATCCCAAGGTATTGGCGCTGGCTCCAGCCAAAAGTAGAATCGGCTCCATAAATAGAAGAAAACCGATCATCCCAAGGATTCCAAGAAAAATACAGCCATAAAAACTAAAGGATGATGTATGTTTGATCTCTTCAATTTTGCGCTTTCCTAGTAGACGAGAAATATAAGAACCGCCGCCAATTCCAAAAATACTCCCAAATGCCATTAACAAAAAAAAGATTGGCATGGTTAATGTGACTGCCGCAACCTGGTTAGCATCTCCAGTTTGGCCTACGAAAAATATATCAGCCATGTTATAGACAATTGTAACTAACATACTTAGCATCGTTGGAATAGCTAAGGTTAACACTGCTTTAGGAACTGAATATTTTTCAAATAATTCGTTTTTCATTTAATAAATTCCTTTCGAGCTTTATTTGTGAAACTAAGAATAAATCAAACATGTTATAGATAAAAAGGATTTTATCATTTGTGAATTAGTCATCCATTATATTTTGTAATATCTGATTCAGGACTTCATCTAATATATCGATCTGTTCTTTTGTAATTCCTTGAAGGGTTTCTTTTTCAAGTTTATCAATTTCAAAAAATATGATTGGTTCGAGTTCATGTCCTTTTTCAGTGAGGACAAGATAATTGACTCGTCGGTCACAACAGTTGGTATGACGTTTAATGAAATTTTTTTCAACAAGACGGTTAACAATACCAGTAACTGTTGGGCCTTTTAGATGGAAGACATCCTCTAAGTTTTTTTGGTTGACCGCTGTTGCTTGATTATCTAAAAGATAGACAAGTACATAAAATTGTGAAGCGGTGAGATCCCATTGTTTTAAGATTCGATTGAATCGAATATCCATGATATTATTGAGTTGTTTGATGAGTCTTCCAAAAATAAAAGAATCACTTTTGATGTTGTTTTCATTACTTAGCATGCTATGTATTCTACATTGCGTTTAATAGTTTGTCAAGGTTGTTTTTGTAGATTTGATATGATTGTTTCGGATATTATATAAAGATTAGTTAGGTTTTTATCATAATGCGTTATAAATATAACAGTCCAAGATTTTGAAAACAAAAAAAGTTGAATTCATAAGAATATATTTTAGTAAAAATGATAATACTTTCAATTATCTTGACAATATCCCAGCCCAGCATGGTAAAATGTTTACTTATTATAAAAGATGTATCTGATTAACAAGGTAAAAGTTGAAATTAAAAAATATCATAAACTAAAGGAGACAAAGATGGAAAGAAAATACGAATTTTCATGGGATTTATTAGGAGATATCGAGAAAGGGCGTCCCAATATGGGAAATATGACACGGATTGAAGTGTACCGATTGATGCAATTCACTTTTCGTGACATCATTGAACAATATGTTGGTTGGGAACAAACAAATCGAATATTTTATGACGCTGGAAAGCTGGCTGGAAAAGAGTTTTATGCTCATATGATTGAAAAAAGCAATGATCTTAATAGTTTTATAAATCAACTTCAAAAGGTCTTAGAAGAATTGGGAATGGGGATATTACGAGTTGAAGAATCTGATATGGAAAAGGGAGAAATTGTTTTGACAGTATCAGAAGATTTAGATTGTTCTGGGTTACCAGAGACTGGTTATGAGATATGTACTTATGATGAAGGATTCATCTCTTCATTATTGGAAGGTTTTTCGGGAATGCCATTTGATGTAAAAGAAATTGATTGTTGGTGTACGGGAGACCGGACATGTAGATTTAGGGCCAAAGTATCAAACGAAGGGATTTGACTATAAAATGCTAAGTGAGGACAACCGGTTATTATTAGAGTATTTCAAAAGTTTGCTTAACGATGTTAAAATCACTCAAGACATCCCATCAAATCTAAATAATGATAAAGAATTTTCTAACTTAAAGGATACTTTGAAAACAATACGCAATGTTATAACAGAACTTGGGAGCGGGAATCTTTCATACGATATTAAAGGGTACGGTTATGTTATTGGATCTTTGAAAAATTTACAAGCTTCTTTGAGGAGTTTGACATGGAAAACTAAGGCAATTGCAGCAGGTGATTTTTCGCAAAACATCCATTATTTAGGTGAATTTTCTGAAGCTTTTAATAATATGACAAAAAAAATAGAGTCATCGATTCTAGAAATTAAAGAAACTCAGGAACACTTAGAAATGATTTTTAATACGATCCCGGATCCTACTATTATTACCAGTTTTAATGGAGAGTATTTGATAGCATATAATCAAGCTTTTCTTGAAGGTGCAAAATTTACAAATGAAGAATTAGAAGGGAGGTCTATTAAGATTACTGATTTATATGTCGATTTGGAAGAACGAAAAATATTTCTTGATAAATTGCAAAAGGATGGGTTTATTGAAAACTTTGAACTTCACTTGTATAATAAAATTAGAGAAAAAAAAATAGGACTGATTTCATCAAGAATACTCAATATAAAAGGAGTTCCTCATATTTTAAGTGTTATTCGCGATGTAACTGAGAAAAAAATAATTGAAAAAAAACTGTTGGAGAGTGAAGAACGACATCGTCTCCTTGCTGATAATGCTGAAGATGTGATTTGGACAATGGATTTGCAGGGGAATTTCACTTATATCAGTCCTTCCGTTCAAAAGCTTCGAGGATATACGGTTGAGGAAGTTATGGCTCAGTCGCAAGAAGAAGTGTTATGTCCCGGTTCTCTAATCTATCTTCGTAAAGGATTAGAGCGCGCGATCCAATCGGTGCAAGCTGGACGTCCATTTCAAGTGTTTAGGGGTGAATTAGAACAGCCGTGTAAAGACGGAACAACGGTCTGGACTGAAACAACAGTTTCTGGCATATACAATGAAGATGAACGATTTATCGGGATGTTAGGAGTAACGCGGGATATTTCAGATCGAAAAGTAATGGAAGAAGAAATTCTGAGACTATCAATTACTGATAAATTGACGCAAAGCTATAATCGTTTAAAATTAGATGAAACATTGGAAGAACAATTTGATTTGTCAAAACAGGCGTCAATACCATTTACAATTCTGATTTTAGATATTGATCATTTTAAACGAGTTAATGACACATATGGGCATCAAGTTGGAGATCGGGTGCTGGTTGAACTGGTATCAATTTTTCATAAAAATGTTCGCGCTAATGATATTGTTGGTCGCTGGGGGGGTGAAGAATTCTTAATAGTTCTTCCCCAAACCACCTTGAATGTTGGGGTTGATTTAGCAGAAAAGATTAGATCTTTGGTTGAAGAAAATCACTTTGATAGTGTCGGTCAGGTGACTATCAGTATCGGGGTTTCAACATATGAAAAAGATTTATCTCCTGATAGTATTGTTTCAAGGGCGGATACTGCGCTTTATAAGGCCAAAGAAAGCGGACGTAACCGCGTTGAATTTTATATAAATTAGATCATCAGCTAATTTTTTAGTTGCGATTAAAAGACAGTATAAAAAGACAAGGAGTTTTTATGAAAAAAAAATTAAAGGTATTAATTGTGGCGGCTGTTTGTACAGTGTTTCTTTTAGGATGTTCTAATTTTACTAAAAATGATGTGACTGCATCAAAAGAGGAAACACTTTTTCAAGTTTCTACTATTAATTCGCTATTAGCAGGTAATTATGATGGTTTTATGACCTTTAGCGAATTAAAAAGACATGGAAATGTAGGTATTGGAACTTTTAATGCCTTAGATGGGGAATTGATTATGATCGATAATAAGGTATATAAGATTAAATCCAGTGGAGCAGTTGTCGAAGTGCCAGACTCAGATAAAACGCCATTTGCGGCGGTAACTTATTTTGATCAAGATGTAACAAAATCGTTAAGTAATGTTACTAGTTTAGATATGTTGGAACAGGAGTTGGATCAGCTTATCGAAGATAAAAATTTATTTTACATATTTAGAATTGATGGAACTTTTAAAACCATCAAGGCTCGTTCAGTGCCGCATCAGGAAAAACCTTATCCGCTTCTTTCAGAAGCGGTGAAAAATCAAACAGTTTTTAATTATGACAATATCTCAGGAACTTTAATTGGATTGTGGTGTCCTGAATACATTGGTGGAGTAAATGTACCAACGTATCATTTTCATTTTATTTCGGATGACCGAAGCAAAGGGGGACATCTGCTGGATGTGAGTTTCGACAAGGCTGAAGCTTTTATGGATGCAACAGACGGTTTTAATATGATAATATCTCCGACTAGTTCGGATGGGGTAGTAAATGATCTCAACGGTGAAATTGACGCAGTTGAAAAATAAGCTTAAGCAGGAAATGGGCAGCCTGGTATTTAAATAATACCGGGCTTAAATACGCATCTAGATTTATTTAGCTTAATATAAGATTGTGATATGGCGGCGGTTTTTTAGTGCCGTTTTCCAGTATAGTGATTTAATTCAATAGCGATGATTAAGGTTTTATCTAAAACGCGAAGATCATATGAAAAATCATCTCTCCCAGTTTGATGTTTCATAATAGCGTTTAAAGCATCTATTTTTGCTTCTGCATTTTCAAGAATAACAGCTTGTCCTTCACCAATAAAACTCTCAAAATAACAGCTGTAGTCGCAGCCATTTTCACCGGTGATGAGTTCGTTCATCCGATCCATTTCGATACAAACGGTGTTGTTTTTTGTTAAAATTTCAATCTTTCGGCCTTCTTTAGCACTATGTAGATAAATTGTAATGACAGAATCAACAATTTTATAACCGAAATTTAATGGAACAACATAAGGTTTTCCATCGTCAATCATTCCCATCCGGCATGTTTTACAGCCTTCGATAATGTTGATCAGTTCAGATTTGTTTTTTACTTCTCTGTTTGCTCGTCTCATGACAAACCTCCAATTCAGATTAGATGATTTAAGTTAAAAAAATAAAGTCCAGTTTTATTATAAAATTGCTTGCGGATTGAGGGGCAAATGTTTAACTAATCTTCATCATCAAAACTGTTGAGACAATAATCTTCGAGTGCGTCTAAAAGAAAAGTAAGATCTCCGGTCATGTTTTCAGCAGTTGTTACAACAATTTCTTTTTCTTCTTCGGTTAGATCTACGAATTCTTCTTCAAGATCACACAAGCGCTTTACGATAAATAATAATTCTGTTTTCATAGTTCTCCTGTTCAATGTTATGTTATCATAGTAATACTATCCTATTTGAGTTGAAGATTGCAAGAAAAAAGTGTTTCTGATAATATTTTCTTTAGATGTTTTATTACCGTGTTATATATGAAGAATAAAGATGTTATAATATTTATCAAAATAAACGAAAAGGAAAAATTAATGAGTAAAATAAAATGGCCAGGAAGCGTTTTACTTGCTCCAGTGCCGCCAGTTTTGGTTACATGCGGGCATAATGATAAAGCTAATGTATTAACAGTTGGTTGGACGGGAGTATTAAATAGCAGGCCGCCAATGACCTATATTTCGCTTAAGCCGAGTCGATTGTCATATGAAATTATTTCGGAAACAAAGGAATTCACAATTAATTTAACAACCGTGGCGATGGTTAAGGCCGTTGATTTTTGCGGAGTGAAATCCGGCAGAGATGTGAATAAGTTTAAAAAAATGAATTTAGAATGCACGGATGGCGAATCTATTAGCTGTCCAATGTTGACAGCAAGTCCGTTAAGTTTAGAGTGCCAAGTTAAAAATATTATACCGTTAGGGACACATGTCCTTTTTATGGCAGAAATTCTGACGGTTAACGTTGAGGCAAAACTGCTTGATGATAATGGAAAACTTCATCTGGATCAAGCTGAGCTTCTCGCCTATGTTCACGGCGAATATTTTGGTTTAGGCGAAAAATGCGGTACTTTTGGTTATTCGGTAAGGAAGAAGAAAAAAGATAACAGACGAGTAAGGTAGCGTTAAAAAATCAAATCCGGTTTATATGAAAATTTAAAGCGGCGCATAGCGAAAATAAAACTACGGGAGATTGTAATGATCCCGTAGTTTTATAATTTTGAGTAAAGATCGAATTCTCTAAATTTTGTAAATCCAACCAGCTGGCCCGGTGAGATCGCCGAGTTGAATGGCAGTTAGGGTTTCATAAAGTTTTTTTGTTACTGGTCCAACTTCCGTTTCACTATAAAAAACATGTAATTGATGGTGATGAAAAATGCCACCAATTGGGGTAATCACTGCAGCTGTGCCGCAAGCCCCGGCTTCCGCAAATAAATCCAGTTCATCGATATAAACATCTTCCTCCGAGACCTCCATTTTTAGAAAATGCTCAGCTAAATGTAATAATGAATATTTTGTTATACTGGGGAGAATTGAATTTGAATTCGGAGTAATAAAGCGATTATCTTTAGTGATTCCAAAAAAATTAGCTGCTCCAACTTCTTCTATTTTTGTATGGGTAGTCGGGTCTAAATAAATACAGTCCGCAAATCCTTTTTTTACGGCAATCTCATGAGCAATCATTGAGGCGGCATAATTCCCACCGACTTTTTGCTGACCCGTTCCATTACTGGCAGCCCGATCATAATCAGATACCATAAAATTGACAGGCGTCATACCGCCTTTAAAATAAGCCCCTACCGGCATGCAGAAAACGGTAAAGAGATACTCACTCGCCGGTTTAACGGCAATACTATTTCCGATCCCAATCATCATCGGACGAAGATAAAGTGAACCACCGGTTCCATAAGGTGGTATATAAGCGAGATTAGCTTTAACAACATCAATGCAAGCATTGATGAAAGTTTCTTCAGGAATTATTGGCATCAGGAGTCTTTGGCACGAGTCTTGCATTCGTTTGGCATTTTGATCAATTCGAAAAAATTGAATGTCGCCATTTTTCGTTTGATAAGCCTTTAAACCTTCAAAGCATTGCTGGCCATAGTGGAGACATGGTGATGCCTCTCCGAGTTTTAATACGTTGTCTTTTGTTAAAAGACCCTCATCCCAACTCCCGTTATTCCAGTATGACAAATATCGATAGTCAGTTTTTATATAGTCAAAACCGAGTTCTTCCCAATTTAATTCTGTTTTTTTATCCATTTTAAGCTCCTTGTCATTTAATAAAATAGTTATCGCTAAAACCGCTCACGAACTGATAAGCTTGATAGGTTTGGGTAGGATTCAAACAAACGACATAATCAGGCCCATGAGACACCCTAATAGCCCGCCTAGCAGAACAATAGCATTAAGTTCTTTACGCATGATTTCAAAAATCATTTTTTCGAAAGTTAGAACATCATAGCTATTGATTTGGTTTTCAACTAGCTGTGATAAATCCAAGGCATGAATTAAGGTCCCGATGTTTTTTTCAATAAGTTGATGATAGGTCTGAAGCAGCCATGAGATCAATTGCGGAAGGCGATCTTTATTTTCAGTGTAAAGATCACATAGCTTTTTATTCAGCAGACTGCTACGTTCTTTTTTAACGATATTCGCTAAAACATCTTCACCTTTTTCAATGACCATGCGCTCAATAATTTCGGACATCTTTACCTTTGCAGAATTGATGAGATTATCATTAATTAACATGGCAAACATTGAACCTTGGAGATTATTGATAATCTCGGTGATTGCGATTTCGGATAAGAGTGGACCCAATTCCATTTTTATCATCCGGTCGTATGAAAAACTTACTACTTTATTGGTAATATCATCGATAGCTTTTTGGCCAGGATCTTCGCCTGAAAAAGAAAAAAGAAGATCTTGTAAAGTATCTTCACTGGTGCTTTTTTTGGCGATCAAGCCATTGATGGCAGCGGTAATTTTCGTATCCATTTCCGGAGATAAAAGTCCATTTTTTATGACCTCTTGATTAAGTAAATTGTTAGCAACTACATCACCTAATGATTTGGCAATTCGTGGTTTTTCTTTGGGAATTAGCCCAGGGGTGAAAGGCAAGGTTTTTCCGAAAATTTTAACTGCTTTTAGCGGTCGAAATAACATTCGGATGGCAATACCATTTGTGATGAGCCCAATAAACCCACCCAAAATAGGGCCGATGAAAAAAGATAAGTTCATTTTGTTCCTCCTTGTTGCGATCTATACAGTATTGTAATCTTTTTAGAAGAAACTGTCCAGTGCTGGCAAATATAAAAAAATGAAATTTTATCCGTCAATAGTGGATAATTATTGTTTATTTTCCAACTAGCTGATACAATAATTAAAAATTCTAATTTTGTGAGGTAAAAGGGAAACAATGAAAAATGACAGTGTGAAACGATGGTTGTATCTTGGTGTAGGAACGATCATGTTAATGTTTTTAGGGGTGCTATATGCATGGTCGATTTTTAGAAGTCCACTGAGTAAAGTTTTTGAAACATGGTCGATAACAGATTTATCACTTAATTTTACCATTTCGATTATTTTCTTTTGCTTAGGTGGTTTTATTGCGGGACAACTAAACAGAATTATAAAAAATCAATTCATTGTATTGATGACCGCGGTCTTATTGATGATCGGTTTTTTAGGGGTTTCAAAAATTGACCCATTGCAGTCCGAGCAAAGTTTGATGATGCTCTATATTTTTTATGGTGTACTTTGCGGAACGGGCGTAGGTATGGGATATAATGCTATTATTAGTGCTGTTGTTCCGTGGTTTTCAGAAAAAGCCGGATTAGCGTCAGGTATTTTATTGATGGGCTTTGGTTTGGGAGGTCTGATCCTCGGAACGATGATTAGTGCCATGATTGATAATTTTGGAGTACTGGAAACTTTTTTTTATTTGGCTATTATGGCTGGCGTGATCCTGACGTTGGGTTCATTCTTTATTAAAAAACCAATTATCGCAAATAAAAATGAAACAATGGTGGCAGAAAAAACAAACTTGAAAAAAGAGTATACGGCTATAGAAATGCTCAAAACTGGTGTGTTTTGGTTTTATTTTTTCTGGGGAATCATGATTACTGCATCCGGCCTATTAATTATTGGGAGTGCGGCTACTATTGCTGTTGCGTTTGGAGCTCCGGCACAATTAGGTTTATTGGTTTCGGTATTCAATGGTGGCGGACGTGTGTTAATGGGAACATTATTTGATAAAGTTGGAAGAAATAAGACAATGTGGGCAAATACAGCCCTTTTATTTATTGCCGGAGCCTTTTTATTTTTAGGCGCAATACTTAATAGTGTTATTTTAATATTTGTTGGGCTTTTATCTGTCGGTGTTACATATGGCGGGGTTCCGGCTTTATCATCGGTTGTCATTAACTCTAGCTTTGGCTCGAAAAACTATCCGTTGAATTTTAGCTTATCGAATTTTTTGTTAGTTCCGGCAGCTATCATTGGCCCGATGATTTCTAGTGTTTTATTGCAAAAATCGGATGGTAACTATAGTTCAACATTTATTGCCATTATGGTCTTTGCGGCGATAGCAATGTTTTTTAATTATATTTTGGGGATCAAAAGTGAGCAGTTAGATCAAGAGAGCGTTACAATTGGTTAATCTTTTTTTACATTGATATAGATTTCATGTTATTTTTTCTTTATACTTAGAATATGAATAAAATTAATGAAAATATTAAAAATGAAGGACTACGAGAAATGAAACATTTTATTGAATTTAAAGATGTGTACAAACGGTATCATATGGGAGAAGTGACGATCAATGCGGCAAATGGCATCAATTTCTTCATTGATGAAGGACAATTTGCGGTAGTTGTTGGCCCCAGTGGTGCTGGTAAAACAACAGTTCTTAATATTCTGGGAGGAATGGATAGCTGTGATGAGGGAGAGGTTGTTGTTGGCAAAAAAAATGTAGCCGCTCTGACGCGAAAAGAATTAGCTGAATATCGACGTTATGATACGGGATTCGTTTTTCAATTCTACAATCTTGTTCAAAACTTAACTGCGGTTGAGAATGTGGAACTGGCTACGCAAATTTGTCGTGATCCAAAAGATGCCGAAATAGTATTAAAAAGTGTTGGTCTTGAAGAGCGGTTGGCAAATTTTCCATCACAACTTTCGGGCGGAGAACAGCAGCGGGTTGCCATAGCCAGAGCACTGGCAAAGCGTCCTAAACTTTTGCTTTGTGACGAACCAACAGGGGCTTTGGATTATAATACAGGTAAAAATATTTTGAAATTACTGCAAGAAACGAGTCGTAAAGAAAATATGACGGTGATTCTAATTACCCATAATCAGGCAATTACACCGATGGCGGATAAAGTTATTATTATGAAAAATGGTCAGGTACAGAAAAGTTATCTTAATGAAAAACCCTTGTCAGTTGATGAAATCGAATGGTAAGAAAGTAATTTCGTTAGAAGGGGCACTTTCATATTGGGGATTCCGTTTAAAACAACGTATTGGGCAAGGTCGTTTTGGAACTTGTTATGAAATATCTGGTGATAGCGGCAATTATGTATTAAAACTATATCATGCTAATGATGTCAAACGCCGAAAAGAAAAACTTGCCTGGGAGGGGAAGTGGCTTAAGATGGTTGATCACCTGGCTATTCCAGAGGTAATTGCGGATTTTGATCAGGACGGTTTTTATGGATTAATATTAGAAAAAATGACTGGTAACAATCTGGAAGCTTTAATAGACAGTGATCATGAATTTAAAAAAGAAGAAATTATTGCGATTTTAGCCCAGTTAATTGAGATAGTAGATTATTTATATGGATTAAAGATTAGTCATCGCGATCTTAAAGCGTCAAATATTTTATGGACTGGTAGCAAGCTTTCCCTCATTGATTTTGGGTCGGCCCGATTCATATCGCAATTTAATAAGCGGTTTAATCCAGACTTCTGGGGAATCGGGGACGTTTTTATGGGTCTTTCGGCGATGTGTCACGAGATTATGCCAAGATCAGATGATTTTTTAATTGATCAATTGAGCTTGAACGACAACGAAAAAATGGTACTTAAAAAGATGCTTTATATTGAAACACCTTATCAAAATATTAGCGAATTAAAACACTGCTTTGATGACGCATTTTTAAGCAATAATTTAATCTGATGAGGGACCGTCTAAAATTTAACAATGAGGAGTATCAAGACTTTTGAATGAGCTATCATATTATTTGCCAATTATTTTAATTGTTATTGCTAATGTATTTTACAACATTTGTACAAAATCGACACCCGAATCAGTTAATCCTTTTTTATCGCTAATGGTGACTTATCTGGTTGCGGCCTTACTAACGTTTTTTTTAATGTTAGCTAATGGCTTGAATGAAGGAATCATTGATGCCTTCAAACGTTTAAATTGGACAAGTTTTGCTTTGGGAATTGCAGTGGTAGCTTTGGAATTTGGATATATTACGGCATATCGATTAGGGTGGAATATCAGCATTGGTTCCGTTGTCGCCAATATTTTATTAGCGATCATCCTAATTCCAATTGGGCTCTTATGTTATAAAGAAATTCTTACTACAAATCAACTGATTGGAATATTTCTGTGTTTGGCGGGCTTATTTTTTATAAACCGATAACTTGCCACAAAACTACCTTAAAAAATCGATCTTAAGGGGCATACCTTTTTAACTATTGTTACAGCGTCGTTGCTAAAAAAGCTTATTTGCAATTTATTACTATACAAGTTTTGAGGAATCATGTAAGATATGTAAACTAGCTTTATAAATAAATATAACTATGAGGAATTGAATGAATAATTTTATTGAAGAAAATATTTTGCCGCTTGTTACAAAACCAATCACTTACTTGGGAAATGAAGTAAATGCGGTTCATAAAACACCGGATGAAGATATGGTTCGTTTTGCTTTTGCATTTCCGGATACTTATGAGGTGGGCATGTCTCATCTGGGAATGAAGATTTTATATGGATTGCTAAACGAACAAAAAGATATTTGGTGTGAGCGTGTATTTGCGCCCTGGGTAGATATGGAAGAACAACTTCGATTACACCAATTGCCGTTGTATGGATTAGAATCGATGATGCCATTATACCAATACGATTTTGTTGGATTTACTTTGCAGTATGAAATGAGTTTCAGTAATATTTTAAATATGCTGGAATTAGGACAAATTCCTCTTAAAACTAATCAGCGGAGCGAAGTAGATCCTTTCATTATTGCTGGCGGACCTTGTGCGTATAATCCGGAACCGCTTTCAGATTTTATTGACATTTTTGTTATTGGTGAAGGCGAACTAGTGATTTTAGAAATTATGGAAAACTATCGACAATGGAAAAAGACCAATGGTAATCGCCAGGATTTTTTAATCAGTGTTGCTGGTATCGAAGGGGTTTATGTACCATCTTTGTATGAAGTTACTTATGATGAAAGTTCAGGCGTAATTAGCGCATTTGAACCGATTGTTAAAGAGGCCTCGAAAACGATTCGAAAACGATTTATTGAAGATTTAGATAATGTTTATTTTCCCGACAAAATTGTTGTCTCATACACGGAAACTGTTCATGATCGTATTAGTTATGAGATTTTTAGAGGATGTGGGCGGGGCTGTCGTTTTTGTCAGGCTGGTATGATCTATCGTCCGACTCGTGAAAAAGCGCCGGTAACCATACAGGAAAAAATTAAAGCTCTTATCGAATCGACGGGATATGATGAAGTTTCATTATCATCTCTTAGCTCCGGAGACTACAGCGAAATTGAACTGTTGATTAAAAATCTCGTTAATGAGTATGAAGATCAAAAAGTTAGTATTTCACTTCCGTCGTTGCGTATCGATTCATTGAGCATTGATATGCTGGAAGAAATTCAGAAGGTTCGAAAAACCGGTTTAACCCTAGCCCCGGAAGCCGGAACACAACGAATGCGCGACGTCATCAATAAAGGCGTGACTGAGGAAAATCTTTTAGACACGGTTCATCTTGCTTTCGAAAAAGGTTGGGGACACGTGAAGCTATATTTTATGATTGGTTTGCCAGGGGAAACTATGGAAGACATCGAAGGAATTGCTGATTTGGGTCAAAAAGTGGTTGATGAATATTTAAAAATTGATCGTAGTTTGCGTAATAAAAGTTTGAAAGTTGTTTTGAGTACTTCTTCATTTGTGCCGAAAGCCTTTACTCCGTTTCAATGGATGGGACAAAATTCGCAGGAGGTGTTTAAGGAGAAACAGCGGCATTTAAAAATGAGTATCAAAGATCGCAAGATTTCTTATAGTTGGCATGATAGCGGCGTTAGTTTTTTAGAGGCTGTTTTTGCAAGGGGCGATCGCCGATTATGTGAAGTCCTTGAAATCGCTCATAAAAAAGGATGTCGGTTTGATGGATGGGGCGAATTTTTTGATTTTGGAAAATGGATGGAAGCTTTTTCTGAAGCGGGTGTTGATCCGGATTTTTATGCGCTCCGAAAAAGAAATTACGCAGAAATCCTACCATGGGATTTCATTGATACCGGCGTTACTAAAAAATATCTTATTGCCGAGGCTTTAAAAGCGGAATCAGCGTTAACTACTCCCTTTTGTCCGGAAAATTGTTTCGAACTGCGGAATCATGGAATTCAAGAAAGGATGGAAATGCAATGGTTAAGATTCAATATCAATTCAAGCGAACGAAGCGATTACGCTTTTTATCACATTTAGATCAGCAACGTCTTTTTCAGCGCGCCTTTCGGCGCGCCGATATTCCGGTTGAATATTCACAGGGGTTTAATCCGCATCCTAGAATGTCGTTTGCATTAGCAATGTCTGTGGGTTTAACAAGTGATGGCGAATATGGAGAAGTGATTGTATCTGAAGACATTGATGTTGATAAATTTATAAGTTCGATGAATCGAGCTTTACCAAATGGTCTGGAGATAATTTCAGCAATGGTTTGTCCAGCTGAGGTTGAGTCACTTTCGGCTTCTTTGCGAAAAAGTATTTATTGGTTAGAGATTGACTTAGCACCAGGAATTGAGATAGAAAAAGCGACAAAAGCGATTGAATCATTTTTAGCACTTCCCCAAATCTTAATCCAAAAAAGAAATAAAAAAGGGAAGTTTGTAGAAAAAGATATTCGCCCATTTATTGAATCACTCGTGATAATTGAAGACGATGAAAAAGAAAGGCTTAATCTCAAAATGACGCTACGATATATTGATCAACAGAGTGTCAAACCAGAACATATTATTGAGCGGATCAATAATCAAAATGGCGTTATTTTCTTGATCGATCCAACAACGAGGATTCATCGGGAAAAATTGCTTCTAAACGCTGATTCTTAATGCTTTTCAGAATACTACAAACGTTTTCAAAAAAAGCTTTACTTTTATAAATATCGTGTTATAATTTACTTAAATCAAAAGTTAATTCAACTTTTTCTAGATTGAATGATTTGATCGTAAAAAGTTATTTAAGCCTTAACTGCCGATAGGATTTAGAGTAACAGGTATTTTTGAAAATGAAGATTTGTGATGATACCAGTTAGATAAATCCATTTTATCGACTGCTACCTCTTGATAAAATAACAGTTTGCCGGAGAGTGATGAGGTAGGCTGTAAATTCAAGCATAGTGAGATCAATTAATTAGAGATCGGTATTTACATATGGGATATGAGCATCAATATAATTTAAGTCATGGTGCCACCATACATACAAATAATGGATCGAAGAGAATAGTCTACTATTGATGAGGCAGTAATTTATTAAAGAAAAACAATTTGAAATTGAAAAAAATTCTTTTTTAAAAAGTTATGTGTTTTATGCTTTAGAGAAGTTGAAATTTAAATTTTTGATAAATCGAAAGGGGTGAGTCCAAAAGAAATGACATCTGAGATTGAAAGCTGAAGCCGATTTTACATATAAATGTGGAATCGGCTTTAGTTTTTTTGTTTTTTGAAATTGATAAAATAAATTGATAAAATTGAGATTGAATTAAAATTAATTTGAGTGCTGAATTCGATTAGGGAATCTATTTTAGCGTTTTTTTAAATGACAATAAGTAACGCTTGCTATTTGACTAAGTATCAATCAACGAAAAATATTTGTTTTCAGTGCGACTGGGTTAATTCTTTATTGAGAAGTATGAAGAAAAATGATAGAATAATCCCATTCTTTTTTTTTAGGGGGTTAAAATGAATTTTTCGGAAATTATTGCAGCTGTCAACAATTTTGTGTGGGGACCTATAATGCTGGCTTTGCTTATGGGGACGGGGATTTTTCTGACGATCCGTCTGAAGTTTTTGCCGTGGCGAAACTTGGGGTATGCATTGAAATCGGTTTTTACAAAAACGGATCCATCAAAAAAAGATTCGAGTGGCGATATTTCGCCTTTCCAATCGTTGATGACTGCTTTAGCGGCAACTATCGGTACAGGTAATATCGTTGGGGTTGCAACAGCTATGGTTCTTGGTGGTCCTGGGGCTTTAGTTTGGATGTGGATTAGTGCATTGTTTGGTTTATCTACTAAATATGGAGAGAGTGTTTTAGCGGTTAAGTACCGAGAAACGAATGTTGAAGGTGAAATGGCTGGTGGTCCAATGTATGCCATGAAAAAGGGATTCAAAAACAAGACGATTGGGTCGATATTAGCTGTTTTGTTTTCAGTGTTTGCCGTAATTGCATCGTTTGGAATTGGTAATATGACACAAGCGAATTCAATTTCAGGAGCGGTGCTAGGAACCTTTGGTATTCCGACTTGGATTACTGGAGCAGTTATTACAATTCTTGCTTTGGTTGTTCTGCTGGGCGGGATCAAAAGTATTGGTCGGGTTTGTGGCGTTATTGTGCCATTTATGGCTGTTTTTTATTTTCTTGGCGGAATTCTGGTTATTATTATTAATTTTCAAAATGTACCCGCAGGAATTGCTCAAATCTTTACGATGGCGTTTTCATCAACCGCAATTGCAGGTGGTGTGGGAGGAACAGTTATTGCCAGTATGCTTAGCGCAATGCGTTGGGGTGTCGCCCGCGGCGTATTTTCCAATGAAGCTGGTTTAGGTTCGGCACCAATTGCCGCAGCGGCAGCTAAAACGGATCATCCGTCACGACAAGGATATATTAATATGACCGGTACTTTTTTTGATACTCTTGTAGTTTGTACGGTTACCGGGTTAGTTATTGCGTCTTCAGGTGTTCTCGGCACTGTTACTGAATCTGGTAAGTTATTAAGCGGTGCGGATTTAACGATTGCTTCATTTGAATCAGTGTTGGGTCCAATCGGAGGATATCTGGTAACGATTGGAATTATGTTGTTTGCCTTCTCAACTATTTTAGGATGGGAATATTATGGCGAAAAGTCGTTGGAATACTTAATTAAAGCACCGATTGCAATAAAGGCCTATCGTTTTATATTTAGTATCGTTACTTTTATTGGCGCTACTACGGCACTTCAAATTGTATGGGATTTTTCAGATACCATGAATGGTTTAATGGCTATTCCTAATTTAATATCTTTATTGGTATTAAGTAACGTGATTGCTAAAGAGTGTTTTGATTATCAAGAAAAGATTGTTAAACCAGAACGCGTATTAAAAAAATCAAAAAAAGCTATGGCCGGGAATGACTAAGAGCTGCTTAAATAGTGTCTGTAAGTAATATGCTTGTACACTTGTTTAATTACCTGACTTTGCGAGCATGTACCACAAACCTGGCATTGTCAAAGGTATAAATACAGGTCGAGAGAGTGAGAACTTCATCGGCGGGAGAAATGTCAATGCTAGTGTCATATAAAGAACGTTTTTTTAAACGATTCATGTAGTCTACAAAATCAGTGTCGCTACTAAATTTTGGCTGACGGTAGTCATAATCGGCTTCAGTAATGTAAACCGAGAATATCTCCCAGTCGCCGGGGTTTCCGGGTTGGTCAAATTTAATTATGGGATGTTGTTCATAATAAGACTTATCCTGGTAATCCCATAAACTGCCAAACATTGATTCATCCGACATATAATGACTATAGAGAATATGGTTGCGGGTATTTATGGTATCACAGAGATAGTCTTGGAAAACAGCACCTTCAATGGATTCGTTTTTAAAAAAACTGTGGGACAGATAATAATCGTTGTTATCGGTTTGAACAACTGGATATTCTATTGGGGTCTGATCAATTTGCACCCAACCAACGGTTTCTGAATTGAGTGCTAAAAGTTTGTTAAAGTCAACACGATCTTGGGTTTCAACTTTGTTATCTTTTGCTACTGCAATTATTTTATTTTTTTCGATTGAATTGCTAAAAGTTGGGAAATAATTATAGATACCAAAAGTGAGTGTTAATAAGACTAGAATAATACTTGCAAATAATTTTGTTTTAGTTATATTAGCGGGAAGTTTCATAATTGACCTCTTACATGTGTTAATAGGGGAATTGGTAAGAATTTATTTGCTATTGACTTGAAGAGAACTAAAAAAATTCTTGTTCGTTGTTAATGCCAAAACTAATTGTAGAACGTTTGTTAGTTTTATGATCTAATTATACCTAAACTATTAAAAATCTGCTATCAAATTATTTTATGCCACGAAATAGAACAATTGTAAAAAATGTTATGGTTTTGATTGACTTAATCAAGCTTTCATGTTAATATTTATAAAGTTATGTAGCCGCACACACAAGGTTTTAAGTCGAAAGCACCTATTGTGGCGAGTCTGGTATGAGGAGGTGTAGAATTATGTATGCAATTATTAAAACAGGTGGTAAACAATACCGCGTTCAAGAAAATGATGTTATTCAAATTGAAAAAATCAATTTCGTAGAAGAAGATGTAAAAGAAATTACTTTTACGGAAGTTTTAGCAGTTAACAAAGATGGCGAAATGGTCATTGGTACGCCAGTGGTTGAAAATGCTGTTGTTAAAGCTGAGATTTTAGAAGTTGCCAAAGGACCAAAGGTTATTATTTACAAGTATAAATCTAAAAAAGATTATCGTAAAAAACAAGGTCATCGACAACCATTTATGAAAGTTAAAATTACTGGCATCCAAGCCTAGGCATTTATGATTTCAGTTAAGATTCAAGGTAAGATTCAAGGTAAGAATAATATAGCAAATGAGATAATTGTATCTGGTCATGCCGGTTTTGCTGATCATGGCGAGGATATCGTTTGTGCTGCTGTTTCGGTTTTAACGATCAGCATCTTAAACGGACTCACCGAAATTATTGGTCGTAAAGATCTAGGTGAAGTGATTGAAGAGGGTTATGTTCGTTTTTTAATTCCTCAAGTCGATGATGAACCAATGAAAACAAAAACAGATACACTCATTTCAACTTATCTCCTGGGCATCCGGGGGATCAAGGAAGCTTATGGAGATTATATCCAGTTTGAAGAAGTATATAAATAGGAGGTGAACAACATGTTAAAAATGAACCTTCAACTATTTGCCCATAAAAAAGGGGTTGGTAGTTCAAGAAATGGTCGTGACAGTGAAGCTAAACGTCTTGGAGTAAAAAGAGGAGACGGTCAATTCGTACTAGCCGGAAATATTCTTGTTCGTCAAAGAGGAACAAAAATTCACCCTGGTACAAACGTTGGAAAAGGCGGTGATGATACATTATTCGCATTAGAAGATGGCGTTGTACGTTTTGAAAGAAAAGGCAGAGATAAAAAGCAAGTAAGTATTTATCCTCGGGAAGCGATCTAGTTTTCCAGTGACAAAATAATACATCCATAAAACCTCTTATGTTCGTTTATACAAGATAAGAGGTTTTATTTTTTGTTGTTTGGGTAAATACCATAGAAAAGCGAGGTAGTAATGTTTGTAGATAAAGCAGAAATTATTTTAAAGGCTGGTAACGGCGGACATGGCGGAATGAGTTTCCGACGCGAAAAATATGTTCCTAACGGAGGTCCGGATGGAGGAAATGGCGGACATGGCGGCAATATTGTCTTTATGGCTGATGATGGCTTTCGAACTCTTATGGAATTTAAATATAAACGAAAACATAAGGCGGAAAATGGTGAAAATGGAACCGGAGGTCGATCAACTGGCAAAACTGGAGCCGATCTAATTATTAAAGTGCCTGTTGGAACTATTGTTAAAGACAAAGAAACTGGAAAAATTATTTGCGACTTGTCGGAAAACGGGCAAAAATACCGGGTGGCTGAGGGTGGTCAAGGTGGTCGTGGAAATATGAATTTTGCTACATCTACTCGACAAGCGCCTCGTTTTGCGCAAGGTGGGATTAAAGGTCAGGAACGAACTGTTGTTCTCGAATTAAAACTTCTTGCTGATGTGGGTCTGATTGGATTTCCAAATGTTGGAAAATCGACACTTTTATCAGTTATTACCAAAGCGAAACCCAAAATTGCCAATTATCATTTTACTACTATTGTTCCCAATTTAGGAGTAGTTGAATGGCGGAATTTCGATCCTTTTGTTATTGCCGATATTCCTGGTTTAATTGAAGGTGCACATGAAGGAACTGGTCTGGGGGATCAATTTCTTAGACACGTGGAACGAACCAAGCTACTTATTCATCTTCTTGATGCTTCTGGCAGCGAAGGTCGGGAACCTTTGGATGATTTTAATAAGATCAATTTTGAATTAAAAAAATACAACGAAAAATTGGCTGAGCGGGTTCAGATTGTAGCCTTAAATAAAGTCGATCTTATTTCCGATATCGCTGAAACTGAAACTTTAAAAAGTGAATTAGAAGGTTTAGGTTATGAAGTTTTTATTATTTCGGCAGTGACCGGACAAGGGCTTGACGAATTGTTAAGCCGTACGATCCAGTTGCTGGATGAAATTGGCGAAGTTGAACCAATCTTTGATTTTGAACCTGCCGAAGAGACGATTTTCAGGCCGGATTTTAAAGAAAAACAATTTACGATTGAGCGGTTTGATCATTTGTTCGTCGTAAAAGCTGCGTTCTTGGAGCGTCTTATTAATTCAGTTAATTTTGAAGATTTAGATTCTATCGGATTTTTTCAACGTGTTTTAAAAGATAAAGGTGTATTTGAAGAACTTGAACGAATGGGAATTCAGGATGAAGATGTTGTCCAACTGGAAGAAATCGAATTTGAGTATTTTAAATAGATTTCACGATTTATTGTGTGTTATACTGACGTTGCAGAAAGTAGAGAAAAAATGTTAACAAGTAAACAAAGAAGTTATTTAAGAAAGCTTGCCATAGATATTCCTGATATTATTTTTATCGGTAAAGATGGCCTTACTCCTCAAGTAATTGTTCAAACAAAAGATGCGATCGTTGCTCGAGAGCTGATTAAAGGGAAGGTTCAGAATAACTCGTTAGAGTCTGTCAAAGATGTAGCCCAAGCATTAGCGGCTGCGACCAAATCAGATATTGTTTGTACCATTGGAAATAAATTTGTTTTATACAAAAAGAACTTGCTGAAAACAAAAATTGAGGTTCCGACTAAAAATCAAAAGCCAATCAAACGAGTAAAAAAGAAGGCATTAAATTCCTTAAGAAAATATAGTAATTCATAATTAAAGTAAAGGTTTGAAATGAAGAAAAAAATCGGTCTATTGGGAGGAACTTTTAATCCCATACACACAGGACATCTGCTTCTGGCAGAATCAGCCCGAGATCAATATGAATTGGATAAAGTATTGTTTATTCCCACCGGAAATAATCCCTTTAAATTATCGCAGGATGAAATTGCCAGAAAACATCGCCTTAAGATGGTCGAACTGGCGATTGATGGTAATGACTATTTTGAGATATTAACACACGAAATTGATCAAAATGGGATTACTTACACCATTGATACCATAAATAGTATCAAAGAAATTTATCCCGATTGCGATTTTTATTTTATTGCTGGTGCGGATCTGATGTTTGAAATCACCTTATGGAAAGGTGCTTCCGAATTGTTAAAGTCGGTAAAGTTTATTACTACATTTAGACCTGGATACAGTCATGAACGTCTTGATATGAGAATTAAAGAGCTTCAGGAAATTTATGGAGCATCTATATATAAATTGTATGCAACAGAAATGGATATCGCTTCTTCAGATATTCGAGCCCGGATAAAAAATGGTTATTCGATCCGTTATTTGCTTCCAGATTTGGTGGCAGATTACATTCATACGCACGGCCTTTATTTGTCAGGGGTACCTTTTGAGGATAAAAATGAATCGGACTGAAATAGCGGCAGATTTAGAAAAGAAGTTATCAGCAAAACGTTTTCGACATACTCAAAACGTGGTTGAAGCCGCAAGCAATTTGGCATATATTTATGGATGTAACGTGGAGCAAGCGTCATTAGCTGCATTATTACATGATTGCGCTAAATATTTTTCAGATCAGCAGTTGCTTCAATATGCAAAAAAACATCATTTGAAAGTCGATCGCGTAAGTCGTTACAATCAGCAGTTGCTTCATGGTCCAGTAGGGGCTATCGTTGCTAAACAGACCTATGGGATTGAAGATGTTGCTATTTTGCATGCGATTTGTTATCATACAACTGGTTGTAAAGCAATGACCACTTTAGATGAAATTATTTATCTGGCTGACTATATTGAAAAAGATCGGTCGTTTGCAGGGATTGAAGATATCCGAAAAAGGGCTGATACTAATTTGGATCAAGCCACAATTATGGCCTTAACGAATAGTATTTGTTATGTCGCATCGGTAGGTGATTTAATTCACAAACGCACCATTGATGCGAGAAATGACTTAATTATAAAAAATATAAAATGAAAGTGAGTGATTTTTATTATTCCAGAAGAATTTGCACAAAAAATAAAAGAGTGGATCGATAATAAAAATGGTTTTGATATTGAAGTCATTAATGTTACTGAAATGACCTCCATAGCTAACTATTTTGTTATTGCAAGTGGGAGTTCAGAACGTCAGGTCAAAGCGATTGCTGATAATATCGAATATGAAGCCAAGGAGTTAGAAATTTTTCCAAAAGGTATTGAAGGTCAACGCGAAGGCCGCTGGATTCTATTAGATTATTATGATGTAATTATTCATATTTTTCATGCTGAAGAGCGTGGTTTTTATAGCCTGGAAAAGCTTTGGAAAGATAGCGAAGTCAGTCGTTAAAACTATTTTTTGATGATTGCTTTATTTATATTTTATCCTGAAAGCAAAACAAATAAGTAAAAATTTGAATTACATATCAATCGATTCATTATCATGTGAAATGGTGGCACTTCTTGATTTTTTGAAATCTTGAAAATCCACCTTTTTGAATGTTGCGAGAAGTAATTAAAAAAAATTGTTCGACTTAACAAGTAAGGAGCAACAAAAAATAGAAAGAGGTAACTATGAAAATAGGAATCGTTGGATTACCCAACGTTGGAAAAAGCACGATCTTTAATGCATTAACTAAAGCTGGGGCAGAGTCAGCTAATTACCCATTTTGTACAATCGACCCAAATATTGGTGTTGTTGCGGTGCCTGATTTTCGTTTAGCGGTTTTAGAAAAAATGTATAATTCAAAAAAGGTTATCCCAACCAGTATTGAATTTGTCGATATCGCCGGACTTGTTAGAGGTGCCAGCAAAGGTGAAGGACTGGGGAATAAATTTTTATCTCACATTCGTGAGGTTGATGCCATTGTCCATGTGGTGCGTTGCTTTGAAGATGATAACGTCGTGCATGTGGAAGGAAAAATTGATCCCATTGACGATCTGGAAACCATTAACATGGAACTGATTTTTGCAGATCTCGAAATGCTTGATCGTCGTATTGAAAAAAATAAAAAATTAGCAAAAACAAATCCCCAAGAAAAAGCAAACATCGAAGTTGCCACGCGTCTTCGAGAAATTCTGGAAACCGGAAAAATGCCAAATGATGATGAGTTTTCAGTTGATGAGTGGGAATTTATCCAGACCATTCAACTGATATCAATTAAACCGGTACTTTATATTGCTAATGTTTCGGAAGATGATCTCCATGAAGATAACGAAATGGTTACGCGATTAAAAGCGATGGTATTAGAAAATCATTCCGGTAATCATAAAGATATTATCAAAATATCCGCAAAAATTGAAGAAGAAATTGCTCAATTCGATGATGCCGAAAAAGCAGAATTTTTATCAGATATGGGCTTAGCTGAGTCGGGTTTAGACCAGGTTATTCGAACTGGCTATAAACTTTTAGGTCTGATCACATTTTTAACGGCCGGACCACAGGAAATTCGTGCCTGGACAGTTACGGACGGAACTAAAGCACCACAAGCCGCGGGAAAGATTCATAGCGATATCGAGCGTGGTTTTATCCGCGCTGAAATTACAAGTTATGACCAATTAATTGAGGCTGGTTCTGAAGTCAAAGCAAAAGAAAGTGGCGTTACGCGTGTTGAAGGAAAAGACTATGTCATGAAAGATGGCGATGTTACTTTTTTCCGGTTTAACGTATAAGCTATAACAGCACCTTAAACTGTTGGGTGAGCGACTTATCTTTATAAAAAAACATTCTTATTTTAGTTTACCAACAGCACAATATCTGCATATTTATACAGTAATCACATTAATTAAGCATTAGAAATAAATACGATAAGATGCACCTAAAAAACGGAGGTTGTCATGAAAGATCTAGTCTTAGTCGCTATTAACGCAAAATATATTCATACTAATCTGGCAGTACGTGTTTTAAAGGCGCAACTACTCGAGTTTGAAATTGAAATACTGGAGATGTCGATTAATGACTCCATGCATCGAATTGTTCAGCAGTTAATGGATATCAATACGAAGGTCATCGGGTTTTCTTGCTACATCTGGAATATTGAAATTGTATTTAAAGTAGCGGAAATTATAAAAAAAGCGAAACCTACTGTTCAAATTATGTTAGGCGGTCCGGAAGTCAGCTTTGATGGGAAAGCACTGCTGGAAGCCTATTCATTTTGCGATTTTATTATCCAGGGCGAAGGTGAAAATAAGCTGCAACAATTTATGAATAATCGTCAAAACTTAGCGGAAATTTCTGGTCTTTGTTTTCGTGATGAAAATGGTATTGTTTGGGAAAATCCCGATGATAAGTCACTTGCATTAAACGATCTGACTTTTGCCTATTTTCAAAATGATCTGGAAAGTTTGAAGCATAAAATAATTTATTATGAAACCATGCGCGGTTGCCCATTCTCCTGTTCTTATTGTCTTTCTTCGGTAAATAATGGAGTCAAAATGCTACCCCTTGAGAGGGTTTATGACGAATTGGATTTTTTTATTCAAGCTGGCGTTAAACAGGTGAAATTAGTTGATCGAACATTTAATTGCAACCTCCGTCGGACGAAGGATATTTTTCGATACTTGATTAAATGCGGCGGGACAACGAATTTTCACTTTGAAATGACGGGTGATCTCATCGATGATGAAATGATCTTACTCTTAAAAAATGCACCGTCAGGACTTATTCAGTTCGAAATTGGTATTCAAAGTACTGATCCGATCACATTAAAAGCCATTGGTCGAAAAATTAGCTTGACTCAAACCGAAAAAAATGTAAAAAAACTATTGGAAGCGCAAAACATCCATATCCATTTGGACCTGATTGCGGGATTACCTTATGAAACTTACTTAGTTTTTAAATCATCGTTTAATCGGGTTATTGCACTTTTTCCAAATATGCTTCAATTAGGCTTTCTAAAATGTTTAAAAGGTACTCGAATCCGAAAAGAAGGCGACATCCATGATTATCAATACACCAGTTTTCCGCCCTATGAAATAATTTCGAATAAATATATTAGTAGCAAAGAGTTGTATCAATTACGTCAAATAGAAGTATTGGTCGATCGTTATTTTAATAGTGGGGCTTTTAAACATTCGATGCGTTTTATTATTGAAACGAATTTATTCGATACACCTTTTAATTTCTTCGAGCAGTTTTCTTTTTACTGGGCTGAACAGGGTTATTATGATATTGGTAAATCTAAGGAACAGCTTTATGGTATTATTGCAGATTTTTGTGAAAAACATCAAAAATGTCAGTTGCTTAAAGAATACCTTAAATTTGACTTTCTTACTAACGGCAATCTCAGACTGCCATCGGGAATGGTTGACAACAGCCCTAAAAAAGAATGGATATTTGAGTTTTTAAAAGTGCCACAACATATTGAAACCTATCTTAGTGAGTTTATTAATACTGCGCCCAAGAAAATTTATAATCAGGTCAAATTTCAAAATTTTTCGCAACCATTTATGGAGCGAATGTTTGACGAAGCGTCGGTCGATGTAAATAAAAGAAGCCTGCTATTGTTTACTGAAAAAAGTTATCAAGTGGTGACTTAAATTTTATAAAAAAAGTATTGATTCTTTATGACATAAAGGCTATACTTAAGAGCAATAGAAAATAAAAAAGATGTTGATAAGGACAATTAGGTTATCTGGACGTTTCAGAGAATAAGCAACTTGGCTGTAATTGCTTATACTTACGATAATTGAAAACCACCTTTGAGTTAAAATCGGAAAAGCATTTAAGTGTAATATGCTTTATACTTTAGCTGTAGTATGATTTTCGGTGCTGGCCGTTATTCAGAACTTAAGTGGATTTATGTAAATAAATCAAATTGGGTGGAACCGCGTTAATACGTCCCTTTGTTTTTCAAAGGGGCTTTTTTGTTTTTAAATATAAAAAGCAATTTGCTGGTGAGAACGCTAAAGCACAGACAAAAATCGGTCTCATTTTGCAAGCGCTAAAATATTGGAGGAAAATGATGATTACTATTACTTTAAAAGACGGATCTATTAAAAATTATGAACCGGGAATAACAGTTCTTGATGTTGCCAATGATATCAGCTCAGGTTTAGCCAAAAATACAATGGCGGGGGAGTTAAATGGCGAAGTTGTTGATATTCGGCAACCAATTAATGAAGATTCAACCTTGAATTTGTTGAAATTTGAAGATGCCGGTGGCCAACATGCATTCTGGCACACGGGCTCACATTTACTTGCACAGGCGGTAAAACGGCTTTACCCTCAAGCTAAACTGGCAATTGGTCCTGCAATTGAAAATGGTTTTTATTATGATATTGATTTAGATGTCGTTATTACCCCTGAAATCATGGAAAAAATTGAAAAAGAAATGACGAAAATTGTCAAAGAAGGATTAAACATTAATCGTTATGAACTTAATCGTCAGGAAGCGCTTGAAAAAGTTACCAAAGAAGGCGAAATTTATAAAGCAGAACTGATTGAGAATCTTCCAGCAGATGCGATTATTAGTTTTTATTCCCAAGGTGAATTTTCGGATCTCTGTGCGGGTCCACATATTCAAAATCTTAGTGGCATAAAAGCTATTAAACTTTTAAGTCTTGCTGGAGCCTATTGGCGGGGTGATGAAAAGAATAAAATGCTGCAACGGATTTATGGAATTACTTTTCCTAAAAAAAGTCAGTTGGATGAATACCTGACCCGACTCGAAGAAGCTAAAAAACGAGATCATCGTAAATTAGGAAAGGAACTTGATCTTTTCTCGTTACATGAAGATGGTCCTGGATTTCCATTCTTTCATCCGAAGGGCATGATCATCCGAAACGAGCTGGAAAACTTTTGGAGAAATGAACACCAACGTCGGGGTTACCATGAAATTAAGACGCCTATTATACTTAATACTGATTTATGGAAACGTTCGGGGCATTGGGATAAATATAAAGAAAATATGTATTTTACTGAGATTGATGAGAGTGGATATGCGATTAAACCAATGAACTGCCCTGGTGGCATGCTGGTTTATAAGACAAAGGGTCACTCTTATCGTGATCTACCATTAAAAATGGGAGAATTAGGCTTAGTCCACCGCCACGAACTGCATGGCGCGCTTCATGGACTGATGCGTGTCCGTGCTTTTACTCAGGATGATGCACATATTTTTATGACTCCCGATCAAATTCAAGAAGAAGTCATCAAAGTTATTGATTTAGCTGATGATGTATATAAGATCTTCGGTTTTAACTATAAAGTTGAATTATCAACACAACCAGAAAATTCGATTGGATCTGATGAAGTTTGGGAAATGGCAACCGAAGCATTGAGAAAAGCGCTTGAGAAAAAAGAAATCAATTATCGTCTTAATCCTGGCGATGGCGCATTTTATGGGCCTAAAATTGATTTTCATCTAGAAGATAGCTTAGGACGAACATGGCAATGTGGTACGATTCAATTAGATTTCCAAATGCCGGAACGTTTTGATTTGAACTATATTGGTTCGGATGGTGAAAAACATCGTCCGGCTATTATTCATCGTACGATTTTAGGTAGTATTGAACGTTTCTTTGGTATTTTGATTGAACATTTTGCCGGAAAATTTCCGGTTTGGTTGGCGCCGGTTCAGGTTATGATTATTCCTGTGGCTGATGCCCATCATGATTTTGCAAAAGGAATAGCTGATGAATTGATTGCCATTGGTGTCCGGGCCTCCGTGGATGGACGCGACGAAAAATTAGGTTACCGGATTCGTGAAGCACAGATGCAAAAAGTCCCTTATATGCTTGTTATTGGCGATAAGGAAGCAGCAGGTGGCGAATTAGCACTTCGCATCCGTGACACTGGTGACGTTGGTCTTATTAGCTTAGCCGATCTGGAAGAAAAGTTGCTTGAAAAAATCAAAACTAAATCATTAACGTTAGATTAAATTCTAATTACCGTAAGACCATAAAAATCTGGAATTTCCGAATCGAATTTGCAATAATAGTTGACAAATTCGATTCGGATAAATATAATAAAAAACAATACAGTGATGATCAGGAAGAAGTAATAATAGGATAATCTTTAAGAGAGCTTTCGTTTGGTGTGAGAAAGTAAGATAATTATTGTGAATACATCCTGAGAGCTGCCACCGAACGGTTAGTTAATACTCAGTAGGCTGTGCCGGATACCAACCGTTATCATGGATAAGTAACGAAGGTTATTTACAGAGTGTGATGCTTAAACATCAAAGCAAGGTGGTACCGCGAATTTTTTTCGTCCCTGTTATACAGTGGCGATTTTTTTTGTGTTATCCCTAAATAGGTTTTCGGGATCGTTTAGGTTTATTTTCGTTATAGCCAGAATGGACAAAACAACTGAGAATTAACAATTCAACCTGTTTAGGTTTTATTGAATAAAATAAAAATGGAGGAAAAGAAATGAAAAAAAATGGAAAGAAATTGATGGCAATTCTGTTTGCTACGACACTCGTTGTATTAGGAGCGGGTTGTGCGAGTTCAGCAACCAAAGATGAGAGTAAGAATGTCTCTATTGGTATTGTGCAATATGTAGATCATGTAGCACTTGATGCAGCTCGGGAAGGTTTTATCTCAGCTTTAGCTGATAATGGTTATACGGATGGTGATAACATTACGCTTGATGTTCAAAATGCTCAAGGGGATCAAAGTAACCTGTCGACGATTAGTGATCGGTTTGTAAGTAATAAAGCTGATCTAGTTCTTGCAATTGCGACGCCAGCGGCACAAGCAATTGCAGGAAAAACGACGGAGATTCCGATTCTTGGGACGGCGATAACTGATTATGTAGCAGCTCGATTAGTTAAATCAAACGAAGAACCGGGTGGTAATGTCACTGGAACTACAGATATGAATCCGATTAATGAACAAATTGATCTTTTGGTAAAATTAGTTCCGACGGCAAAAACGGTTGGTGTACTTTATACCTCCAGTGAAGATAATTCAGTAATCCAGGCCCAAATGGCTAAAGAAGCGATTGAAAAACTGGGGATGAAGTATGTAGAAGTAACGGTTACTAACTCAAATGATGTTCAACAAGCGACGCAATCGATTGTCAGTCAATGTGATGCTATCTATATTCCAACTGATAATGTTTTTGCTTCAGCAATGCCTCAGGTTGAGAACATTACAACCCAATCGAAAACTCCGGTAATCTGTGGTGAATCTGGAATGGTTGAATCTGGTGGATTAGCGACGTTGGGAATAAACTATACAGATTTGGGATACCAAACCGGTTTAATGGCAGTAAAAATTATCAAAGGTGAAGCAGAACCAGCAACAATGCCAATCGAATCGGCAACTAAGTTTGATTATGCTATCAATGGCTCAGTAGCAGAGGAAATTGGTTTAACGATTCCAGATGATTTACAACAATACATAATAACAATAAAATAAATATTTTTTTGCGGGTGGCAATTATTTTATTGCCACCTGCGAAATCTATGAATAAACATAATCCTTAGATGAGAAGTGAGGCGGAATAATGTTACAGATTATATTAGGTGCAATATCGCTAGGACTATTATGGGCGATCATGACAATTGGCGTTTATATCACCTACCGAATACTCGATATTGCTGACTTAACAGTAGAAGGAAGTATTGCAATGGGAGCTGCTATCGCAGCTTTTTCAATTTTTAATGGGATGAATCCCTTTTTGGCAACAGCGCTAGCATTTGCAGGCGGAATGTTAGCGGGGCTGGTAACCGGAATTCTTCATACAAAATTAAAAATTCCAGCGTTGTTAGCTGGGATTTTAACAATGATCGCCCTTTATTCAGTAAATTTACGAATCATGGGAAAAGCAAATTTGTCACTGCTCCGAATTGATACAGTATTCACGTCATTGGAGAACTTAGGACTTGATCCAACAAATGCAGTGATGCTGTTCGGATTTATTAGTGTCATGATCATCGTTGGTCTTTTATACTGGTTTTTTGGAACTGAAATCGGATGTGCTATTCGTGCAACTGGAAATAATCCACAAATGGCACGGGCTCAGGGCATCAATACTAACAATATGATTATTTTGGGATTGGTTATTAGCAATGGACTCGTTGCGCTTTCGGGTTCATTAATTGCTCAAAGCCAAAGCTTTGCTGATATTCAGATGGGGATTGGTTCCATTGTAATTGGTTTAGCATCGGTTATCATTGGTGAAGTTATTTTTGGTACGCGAAATTTTTTAAATTGTCTGATCTCATTAGTTTTAGGAGCGATTACTTATCGAATTATTATTGCTCTGGTGTTAAAACTTGGGATGCCTGCGAATGACTTAAAGTTATTTACTGCGATTACGGTTGTAGTTGCGCTATCACTACCAATTCTTAAATCATACCTCCGGCCCTTTAAAAAATCAATTAAAGGGGGGGATTTATAATGCTAGTTATTAAAGATGTCGAAAAAAAATTCAATCCAGATACGGTTAATGAAAAGATAGCACTCGCTAATTTAAGTTTAACACTAGAAGAAGGCGATTTTGTTACGCTGATTGGCGGTAATGGCGCTGGAAAATCTACGTTACTTAACTGTGTTGCTGGGGTATTTGGGGTCGAGCGTGGGACTATTTCGATTAATGGAAGGGATGTTACAAAATTGCCGGAATATAAACGTTCGAGTTTTATTGGGCGCGTTTTTCAAGATCCGATGATGGGAACTGCTGGAAATATGGGCATCGAAGAAAATTTGGCTTTAGCATATCGGCGTGGAAAAATGCGATCGCTTAGTTGGGGAATTAGCCATAAAGAACGTGAGATTTACAAAGAATATCTGAGTCATTTGGATTTAGGTCTTGAAAATCGCTTAAATGCAAAAGTGGGACTGCTTTCGGGTGGACAGCGACAGGCGCTTACGTTGTTAATGGCGACACTAAAAAAGCCGAAATTGTTGTTACTTGATGAGCATACTGCCGCCCTAGATCCAAAAACTGCCGACAAAGTGTTAAAACTTAGTGATCAGTTTGTGAAAGACGGAAATCTGACAACGTTGATGGTAACACATAATATGCGACATGCAATTGAACATGGAAATCGGTTGATCATGATGCATTCAGGCCGTGTGATTTTAGATATCAAAGGTGAGGAAAAGAAAAAACTGACGGTCGACGAGTTACTAAAACGTTTTGGCCAAGTCAGTGGCGAAGAGTTTGCTAATGATCGTGCTTTACTTGCTTAGCGATAAAAAAAAACAATTGACATAGAAAGAGATATAACTTATACTATATTAGTAACAAAGTAGAGGAATCACACTTCTCACCTCATTTCTAAGGGAAATAGGTAAATATGGATGAACAATGTTCGTTAGTATTTTTTTGCAGGTGGAGTGTCTCTACCTGCAATTTTTATATATGGAGGTATATTACTATTAGCAAAGATGTTCAACACGAAATTAATAACGAGATCCGTGATCGCGAAGTCCGTGTAATTGACGAAGCAGGTGAAATGTTGGGAGTCATGAATACAAGAGACGCACAGCAATTAGCAGATGATAAGAATTTAGATTTAGTAAAAGTCTCGCCAAATGCTAAACCACCGGTCTGTAAGATTCTTGACTACGGTAAGTTTCGATATGAAGAGATTCAACGATTAAAAGAAGCTAAAAAAAATCAAAAAGCTGTGGTTATTAAAGAAATTCGTATGTCGGTTCGAGTTGAAGAGCATGATATTAATGTTAAAATTAAAAATTGCATTAAATTCTTAGAACAAGGTAGTCGTGTTAAAGTTG
This sequence comes from uncultured Acetobacterium sp., assembly GCA_965140355.1. GTDB lineage: Bacteria > Bacillota > Clostridia > Eubacteriales > Eubacteriaceae > Acetobacterium. The sequence continues at coordinate 122,491 of OZ223195.1, forward strand.
CGATTCGTTTTAGAGGCCGTGAAATGGCTTATACAGAACAGGGCAAACAAGTTTTACTAGACTTTGCCGAGCGTGTTTCTGATATCGCCGTAATTGAGAAATCGCCTAAAATTGAAGGCAGAAATATGGTTATGTATTTAGCCCCCAAAAAAGATAAGTAATAATTGTGTTAATTGACTATCTGTTGCCGAAACTTAGACTACTTAATTAAGTTTCTCAGATATAGTTTTTTATAAATGATACCTTGCATAGGGAGGAGGAAATAGTTATGCCAAAAATGAAAACACATCGTGGTGCTGCAAAGCGTTTTAAAATAAAGAAATCAGGTTTTATAAAACGGACTAAAGCTGGCAAACGTCATATTTTGAACAAAAAAAGCAGTAAACGTAAAAGAAATCTTCGAAAAGCTACTGGTTTAGCTTCTGGAGACGCTAAAGTAGTCATGAAAATGATTAAAATGGTAAAAAGATAATATTATTAAAAGATAGGAGGAACAGATAATGCGAATTAAAAAGGGCGTTAACGCCAAAAAGAAACATAAAAAAGTACTTAAATTTGCAAAAGGCTTTTATGGAGCTAAAAGTAAGTTATATAGATCGGCAAATGAAGCCGTTATGCGTGCTCAAAGATCTTCATATGTTGGGCGAAAAGAAAAGAAAAGAAATTTTAGAAGATTATGGATTACTCGAATCAATGCTGGAGCTAGAATGTATGATTTAAGTTACAGCAAATTCATGTTTGGGTTAAAACAAGCAGGTGTTGAAATTGACCGTAAAATCTTAGCTGATTTGGCAATGAACGACATTAATGCTTTTAAAGACTTGGTTGAAGTTTCAAAGAAAAACCTGAACTAATTGTACTGAAAAAAACTTCTCAACGGATTATCCTTGCTTGGGAAGTTTTTTTGTTTTATATAGTAGTTGCTTTTTTAGAGTGGAATGTTAAAATATGTATGATTATTAAATATTTTAATTGGAGACAGTGTTGTGGCAAAAAAAATACGTTGGAATTTCAATAAGTTTGTTGGTCAGCGTTCACCCGCAGAAATGCTGATTTATGGTTTTGCTTTGGTTATTGTACTCGGAGCAATCCTCCTTACACTTCCTATTGCTGCTCAATCAGGGAAAAGCGGGGGGGTTATCAACGCTTTATTTACAGCAACTTCAGCGGTGTGCGTAACTGGACTGGTGGTAGTAGATACTGGAACATTCTGGTCGGGATTCGGTAAAACGGTGATTATTTTACTGATTCAAATTGGTGGTTTAGGGTTTATGTCATTAACGACGATGTTCTTTGTTCTAGCAGGAAAGCGAATAACGATAAAAGATCGTTTGTTAATTCAATCTTCGGTAAATATGGATTCAATCTCTGGGATTGTAAAGTTTACGAAGTATATTTTCTTTTCTTCAATTATTATCGAAGGTATTGGAGCTGTGTTTCTTGCACTTGTATTTATACCAGAGTATGGCTTTTTAAAAGGAACAGCATATAGCTTTTTTCATGCAATCTCAGCTTTTTGTAATGCTGGATTTGATTTATTTGGTCATTATTCAAGTTTAACAAAATATGTCGATAATTTTGTAGTTAATTTTGTGATGTGTGGTTTAATTATTCTTGGAGGTCTTGGTTTTGCGGTCACCAGTGATTTAATTAATATTCGCAAGTTCGAAAGAATGAGTATGCATACGAAACTCGTTCTAATGGTTTCCGGGGTTTTATTAATTAGCGGCTTCGTCCTCTTTTTTATTTTTGAATATAATAATCCCAAAACGATGGGAAATTTATCCATTCCTGGGAAGATGATGGCGTCATTTTTTCAATCGGTTACGCCTAGAACGGCTGGTTATAATACGATTAATATTGGCGCTTTAACTAAACCCTCATTATTTTTAACAATGCTATTTATGTTTATTGGCGCTTCACCAGGATCTACCGGAGGCGGGGCAAAAACAACAACATTTGCAATTATTGTGATGACAGTGGTTTCAGTACTGAACGGAAAAAAAGACGTGACAGCCTTTAAGCGCAGTATTTTAGGGCCGGCCATCAGACGCGCCATTTCGGTTTTGGTAATAGCTTTTGCTATTGTCATTTTTATGATTTTTGTGTTATTATGTACTGAACCTGATGCTTCTTTCGAAACGGTAATATTTGAAGTAATTTCAGCATTTGGAACAGTTGGATTGACGACTGGATTAACCCCTCATTTATCAATTGCGGGGAAAATAGCTATTAGTATTACTATGTTTGTTGGTCGATTGGGACCTTTAACGGTTGCCTATGCAATTTCACGAAGTGAAAAACGATCTCGGGAAAACGTTGGTAATTTTAAATTACCAGAAGGTAATATTATGATTGGCTAGAGGAGGAATAGAATTGAAAGAAAAGCAGTTTGCAGTCCTTGGTTTAGGGCGTTTTGGTGAAGCACTAGCCATCACTTTAAGTGAGTTGGGCTGTAATGTTGTTGTTGTCGATAAAGACGAAGAGAAGATTCAAAATATTGCAAATCTTGTAACCTATGCTGTTCAAGCAGATGTTACCGATATTAATGCCCTAAAATCTATTGGGTTACGCAATGTCGATGCCGTTGTTGTTTCTATTACTTCAGATATAAACAGCAGTATAATGGGAATTGTTAACGCTCAAGAGTTGGGCATTAGTGAAATATATGGGAAAGCAAATAACGCTCAACATGAGAAAGTTTTATTAAAACTCGGGGTTAAAAAAGTCTTTTCTCCGGAACGGGATATGGGCGAACGTGTCGCACACAATCTATTCTCAGGCGATTTTATTGACATTTTGGAATTAGATACTGATCATTCCATCGTTGAGGTTGACAGTCTTCATGTCTGGGAGGGAAAAACCTTGGAACAGTTGGATCTCCGAGAAACATATGGACTAAATGTCATTGCAATTCGTACACTTGATGTTTTGAATGCATCACCTCTTGCTGGGGATGTTATTAATTCGGGGGATAAACTGATCGTAATGGGTGAAAATCGATCAATTAATGAAATTAATAAGTTATCCCGAAAAGATCATTAATAATGTTTCAGGAAATTAGTTCTAAAAATAATGAACAACTTAAATATCTACGAAAGCTAAGCAATAAATCTTTCCGTGATCGTGAAAATGTTTTTTGTATTGAGGGCACTAAATTATTTCTGGAAGCTGTAACGAGCAGGCAACATTTTTTACAAGTTTTTATTACTAAAGAATGGCTTGAAGGGAATGCCGGTTCAAATGATTATTATTTAAATCAATTAGCGTCTAAAGAAGTAAGCGTTCAGATATTATCGGAAGCACTTTTATCATCAGTTTCCAGGTTGCAGCAACCTGAAGGTATTATCTGTATTTTGAATAAGCTAACCGTTGAAAATAGAACGTTCCAGCGCTACATTCTATTAGATGATATACAAGATCCTTATAATGTTGGAACGATTATTCGAACCGCCGATGCAGCGGGCTTTGATGGTGTTGTCACTTCATTAAAGACAGCGGATATCTACAATGAAAAAGTACTCCGAGGTTCAATGGGTTCGGTGTTTCATTTGCCGGTTTTTCAAGTTGATTCGTTGCTGGACTATACAAAGTCGTTAAGAAGTAAAAAAGTAACAATTGTCGGAACATCACTTGAGGGTAGCTGCTTATGGGAACGGAAGCCCATCACGGGTCCTGTTGCTATTGTGATGGGGAATGAATCAAAAGGAATGTCAAATGAGATGAATCAAGTTTGTGATATCCTACTTAAAATTCCCATGATTGGTCATGCCGAATCTTTAAATGTTGCCACCGCAGCAGGAATTATAATGTATGATGTTGTTAAAGATTATTGTTAACAGCATAAAAAAACAATATTAATAGACGATGATAGAGAGAGTAACTACGCAGTGAATTTTACAGAGAAAAAATCCTTGGCTGAGAGATTTTATATTTATGCTTAGTGAAGTTCCCTCTGGAGTTTTAGAAGTGAAAGTTATTAATAATCAATAGCTTCTAACGTTAATCACGTTACGATTTTAAGTGAATACAAATATGTATTAATTTAAGGTGGTACCGCGGAACTCTTTCGTCCTTTTCATAAGGGCGATTTTTTTATTCAAATTCTTTTATGGACAATATTAGAAAAACTACAAGTATTTTATAATTATTTTAAAAGGAGACAAAATGGAATTAGAACTGAAGCAATTAAGAGATCGTTGTTTAGCTGATCTCAATGCCATTGACGAATTAAAATCGCTTGATAATGTCAGAATTAAATATTTAGGTAAAAAAGGTGAGTTAACCATTGTTCTTAAAGGCATGGGAAAACTTTCCAATGAAGAACGTCCCGTTATTGGTAAATTAGCGAATGAGATAAGAGAAGAAATTGAAAGTAATATCTTAACTCAAAAACTGGCTCTTGAAAAAAAAGAAATTGAAGCGCAGATAGAAACAGAAGGCATTGATGTTTCACTTCCGGGGAAAAAACATCTGGCGGGTAATCTACATCCTTTAACAACAACGATCAATCAATTAAAAGAAGTATTTTTTGGAATGGGTTTTTCAGTTGCTGAAGGGCCGGAAATTGAGTGGTCTAAGTATAATTTTGATTATTTGAATGTGCCCCAGGAACATTCAGCCAGAGATTTACAGGATACATTTTATTGTCAGGAAGATATTGTTTTACGAACTCAAACTTCACCCGTACAAGTTAGAGTTATGCAAGATCAGAAGCCACCACTACGAATTATTTCACCTGGTCGCGTTTATCGATTTGACGAAATTGATGCCACACATTCTCCCGTTTTCCACCAAATGGAGGGATTAGTTATTGATAAAGGCATTACTATGAGTGACCTGAAAGGTACCTTAGACTTGTTTGCTAAAAAGCTTTTTGGTGAACAAACGAAAACCAAATTCAGACCGCATCAATTTTATTTTACCGAACCCAGTGCTGAAATGGATGTAACCTGTTTTAAATGTGGTGGAGTTGGTTGTAAAGTCTGCAGTAATACGGGATGGATCGAAGTTCTTGGATGTGGGATGGTTCACCCGAATGTCCTGCGTTTTTGTGGCATTGACCCCGATGAATACAGTGGTTTTGCATTTGGGATGGGACTTGACCGAATCACTATGATCAAGTATGGAATAAACGATTTACGTTTATTGTTCGAAAACGACTTGCGGTTTTTATCGCAATTCAAATAGGAGGAATTGAAAATGTTAGTCTCGCTAAATTGGTTAAAAGAATACGTTGATATTGAGATGTCCGCTTATGATTTTGGAGAAGCTCTTACTATGTCAGGTACAAAAGTGGAAACATTAACCGTTGTTTCCGAAAATGTTTCAAATATTTTTACCGGCAGAATTACTAAAATCGAACACCATCCAAATGCCGATAAGTTAGTAATCTGTGCTGTTACGATGGGTAGTGACGAACGCATTATTGTAACAGCGGCGACAAATGTTTTTGAAGGTGCTGTTGTTCCCGTAGCAGTTGAGGGGGCAGTGATAGCTAATGGAACCAAAATTGGAACAAATGATTTTAGAGGACAGTTATCTTATGGAATGTTTTGTTCTATTGAAGAGTTGGGAATGAATGCTGATCTATTTTCCAAAGAAATGACGGAAGGAATCCTTATTTTACCCGACGATACTCCCTTGGGAATGGATGTTAGCAAATTGCTCTGGCTTGATGATGTTATCATTGATGTCGAATTAACCGCGAATCGATCAGACTGTCAGTCAATTATTGGCATTGCTCGAGAAGCTGCCGCAACATTGGATCTTCCTATAAATGATTATGAAATTTATACCGCAACGGAAAATGGTAATGAAATTGAGGATTTTTTAAGTGTTAAAATTGAAAATGAAGCCTGTCCCCGTTATGTAGCAAAAATGCTGAAAGTCAAAAAAATTGAAGCTTCACCATTATGGATGCAAGTCAAATTATTAAATAGTGGCGTTCGGCCAATTAACAATATCGTTGATGTTACAAATTATGTTATGTTGGAATTAGGTCAACCGCTTCATGCTTTTGACTATAACAGCCTTCGATCGAAGGAAATCGTTGTTAAAACGACCGCGGATAAAAAAATCGTCACTCTGGACAATAAAGAGCGTGCGATTGATGAGTCGATGTTAATGATCACTAACGGAAAATCTCCAGTAGCTGTTGCCGGTGTAATGGGTGGCGAAAATTCAGAAATTACCGAAAAAACAACTTTAATTGTTTTAGAATCAGCTAATTTTAATAAAGGTAGCGTCCGCTTAACGGCAAAAAAACTTAATCTGAGAACCGAAGCATCCTCTCGATATGAAAAAGGAGTAGATCCCGAACTCGCTCGAACTGCGGCTTTGCGGGCAACCCAGTTATTTTTAAAGATTGGTGCCTGCGAAGTAGTCGAAGGAATGATTGATGTTTATCCTCATGCTGAAACATTAAGAAAAGTCAGTTTGGATGTTGATTGGCTGAATTCGTTTATTGGAATTTCGCTGACGATAGATGAAGTCGTAAAAATACTAACACAATTATTTTTCAAAGTTAAAAAAATAAGTGATACCATCATTGAAGCAGAAGTGCCGAGCTATCGCCAGGATATTGTTCTCAGAGAAGACTTAGCTGAAGAAGTTGCCCGAATTTTTGGATACGATAATATCCCAAAGACGATTATGGGTGGGAAAACTATGATTGGGGGAAAAAATTCAGTACAAAAATACGAGGATGATCTTAAAGCACTTTTGGTTGGTCAAGGATATTATGAAACATTGACGACCTCATTCACTAGCGAAAAACGTCTTAAGGCGTTAAATACTCAAGCTGATAAGAAATTAATTGCATTGATCAATCCATTAGGAACGGAAAATAGTATCATGCGGCCTACGCTTATTGGACATCAATTGGAAGTTATTTCACTTAACTACAATCGCAAAAATCCTGATGGACGTTTTTTTGAATTGTCAAATACTTATCTTCATTCGGAAAGTTCAAATGAACTGCCACGTGAGGAAAAGATGCTTGTGATCAGCACCTATGGTGGTGACGATTATTTTGAATTAAAAGGGATGGTTGAACTTTTGTTAGAACATTCCGGAATTAAATATCCAGAATTTATCGCTGGCGGTTCAGACTTTTTGCATCCTAAACGAAAGGCAGAAATCTTTATTAACGGCAATAAAACCGGTGAAATCGGTGAAATTCATCCGATGGTTGTAAAAAGCTACGAATTACCAAGACGTTGTTATGTTTGCCAGCTATCATTTGATTTGCTTTATAAATGTGCTGCAACTAATAATAAATTTGTTGATTTACCAAAATTCCCAGGCTCAAATCGCGATTTAGCCATTCAATTGGAACAAGACATTCCAGCTGCTGCGGTTGAAAGAATTATTCGCAAAAATGGTGGCGACATACTTGAAAATATAGAGTTGTTTGATGTATATACTGGAAGTCAGATACCGGATGGCTATAAAAGTTTAGCTTATTCATTGAATTTTAGGCATCATGAACGAACACTTAATGATAATGACATCAATCCCGTGATAGATCACATCCTTAACGAATTAAAAACAACCTTTAATGCGCAACTTCGAGTATAGTTATTTAACATTGGTATGAATAGTTTTAAAAATATTATTGTTGGGCTCTTGCACTTAAAAGGGGTGGGGCGGCACAAAGTCAAACATTTATTGGAAATGATTCAGGATCCGCAGGAGCTCTCACTACTGGAAATTGTTGTAATTGGACAGACATTTCAGATAATTTCTAGCCAAATTAAACAAGATGAGATTCGTTCAGCGGTGGATTTTGCGAATGAGTTGATTTATGAATGCGAACAAAAGAGAATAAATTGTATAACTTATTTGGATAAAAACTTTCCAGAATCGATGAACTTTAAGGATGCACCGATATTGATCTTTTATCAAGGTGATTTAAATAGCCTAAACTCTCCGAAGCGAGTAGCGGTCATTGGAAGTCGCCAGCCATCATCGGTAGGGCGTGACTTTGCTTATAATTCTGCTAAAACTTTGGCTGAGAATAATTTTGTTGTGATAAGCGGTTTGGCGGTTGGATGCGATACCCAGGCCCATCTTGGCTGCTTAAGTGGCGGTGGAAAAACGGTTGCGTTTCTGCCTTCAGGGTTGTCATCAATATATCCACATGCAAATCAGTTTCTTGCCGAAAAAATCCTATCCCAGAATGGTTGCTTGATGACAGAATATAATCATCGAGAAAAGGTTCAACCTTATAAATTTATTGAACGAGATCGACTTCAAAGTGCAACATGTGATTTTGTAATTGTGTCTAACTTTTCTCCTTTAGGTGGCACAATTCATACTTTGGATTATTGTCAAAAATATCGTAAAACAATTTATTCAAGTCCATCAATTTATAAGGAATCAATAAAAGGTTTTGAAATGCTTGATAAAAAAAGTATAACCTATCATATTTTAGATAATAGTGCGTTAAGAAAAAATATTGAAAATTTTAAGGAAAACTATTAATTGAACAAACTAATTGTAATTTTGAACGCTATTACATATAATAGAGTAAATAACTTAATTTTAATTTCTAACGGAATTTAATTTATTACTGGAGGAAAAAATGCCTGAACAAACAATAATGGAATTACGCATATTAGATACTGAGTTTAATTTAAAAGCGAAAGGGAATGAAGAACATATTAGTCATGTTTCCGAATATGTTAACACTGAATTGGAACGTGTGAAAACGGCCAATCCTTTTACCAACCACATCCGTATTGCAATCCTTGGTTGTATGAATATAACGGAAAAACTGTTTAATGCGGAAGAAAAAGTGCGAAATTTTGAAGAAGCTAAAGCTAAGGAAAAAAGTGAAGTAAGTCTTGTGAAAGAAGAACTTGAATCCACAAAAGCTATTCTTAATGAAGAAAAAATGAAGTATAAAACTTTAACTGAAGAAAAAGACGTGTTACAAAAAGAATTGGATGAAAAAAATGATTTGCTTGCTCAATATCGTGAACATTTAAGACAAAATAAAACTGAAAGCGAAACTAGCCGTAAAACGATTTTGGATTTACAAAATCAACTTTTTGAAAGTCAGATTGAGCTGGTAAAAGCAAATAAAAACCATATGGAAAAAGATATTTTTAAAAATATTGAAGACAAAATGAAAATTGATTAGATCAAAAATAAAAAAGATGTATTTATACATCTTTTTTTAGAATTTACGGATCAGACCAGTTACTTTTCCAAGGATGTTGATTTCTTCTTCTTTACAAAAGATGGGACTCATCGTTTTATTTTCCGGTTGAAGTCGAATTACATTATTCTCATAAAATATGCGTTTTACAGTAGCTTCATTATTTTCAAGCATGAGCACGACAACAATTTCATTATTTTTTGCTGTTTGCTGTTTTCTGACGACGATTTTATCACCATTTAGAATTCCGGCATCAATCATGCTGGTACCTTTAACTTCAAGAATGAAAGAAGTGTCATTTCCGATAAAATCGAGTGGCAAGGGAAAAACATCGGTAATATTTTCAATCGCTAGAATTGGTTCACCGGCCGTTACACAGCCTAATACGGGCAATGAAACAATAGTTTTTTCGTCGAAGTAGTTTGAGATACTTTCATTAGGATCGTATCGAACGACTTCGATTGCTCTGGTTTTAGTTGAATCACGTTTAATATAACCAAGTTCTTCCAATTTTTTTAGATATGCATGTGCAGTAGACGTTGATTTTAAATTAACAGCGGCACATATTTCACGTACGGATGGGGGATAACGTTTGTCACGCATCTGTGTTTCAATAAATTTGAGTATTGCATATTGTCGGCTGTTTAAATCCTCATACATTAGAATTCCTCCAAATAGTTATAGTTTATTATAACATATTAAAAAAACAAACGTAAGTTCTTTTAATGAAAAACAGAACTTTTTTATTTGTTACTTATCATCATCGCGCTCGAATTGAGCCAAGGGGTTTTGATTAATGGTTTCTCTAAGGGTTTCTTCATTAACATGCGTATATATTTGCGTTGTTGAAACATTTTGATGGCCAAGAATTTCTTGCACAGAACGAAGGTCAGCATTGCCATATCGAAACATTAATGTGGCCGCGGTATGCCTGAGTTTATGAACACTGATTTCATCAGTGTTTAAGCCGCAATTGGTTAAGTGTTTTTTGACAAGATGCTGAACGGCCCGATTACTGATGGGGGTATTTTGCTGGCTGAGAAATAGGTAAGGGGAGTCCGAATCCTGACGAACAAGCAAATATTGGTTTATTGCCTTTAAACAGGCGTGATTAAGAAAAACCGTTCGTTCTTTATTTCCTTTTCCAATAATTCTTAAGGCATCATTTTTAATATCCGATATTTTGATTTGGGTGAGTTCAGAAAGCCGCATTCCGCAGTTAAGAAAAAGCGTAACAATCGCAAAATCACGCTCTTGATGCCGTCCATTAATGCCTTTTAGTAGATCCACCGCTTCGTCCCACTCTAAATAGCGCGCATGACGGGCGGGTAATTTGGGCATTTCAAGTTCGGTAACGGGGTTAGGAAGAAAATATTTTTGCTTATTACATAAATAATTAAAGAAAGAGCGTAAGGAAGATACTTTGCGGCTTCTGGCAAAATCTGAGTTGTGGCGTTCTTTACTGGAAAACGAAAGGAATGCATAAAGTATTCCTAAATTAATAGACTTCAATTCAGTTATGGAAATGTCATCAATTGGTATAGCGTTAAAATCCAGGGATTGAGGAACCATTGCAAAATAACGTTTAATGAACCGAAAAAAGATGATTAGGTCATAACGATATGCTTGTGCTGATTTTTCAGAATAACCTTTAATGGTTAAAACATAATTTAAAAATTCATCGATGATTTTATTATCTGGAATGATTTTATCCGCAAGATTGTTTTCAATAGACATGAGAGACTCCTTAAAATTAATTTGATACATTAAAATAAACAAGAAAAAACAAGTTTAAAGCACTGATTTAATTTAAGCTAATTATAACATAAAATTACCGTTTTGTCACGAAACTTACATTTCGCGACAAAATATTTTTGCTTTTCAAGCGTTCATAAAAATGCGAAAAATCAAAAAAGGCCAGCTATTGACTGACCTTTTTTGATTACTAACGTATTTAAAATAGTTATTCTTTTCGTTCTCTGACAAAAAAACGAATCGGTGTTCCAAAAAAATTAAAGGTTTCTCTCAGTTTGTTTTCGAGATAACGTTGATAAGAAAAATGAACCAAGGTTGTATCATTCACAAACACAATAAACGTTGGTGGATTGATAGCCACCTGCGATGCATAATATAATTTAAGCCGTCTCCCGTGTTTGGATGGCGGTTGTTTCATCATGACAAATTCAGCTAAGGCTTCATTGACCTTGCCTGTTGTAATTCGTTTAGCACTTTGCGATTTTACAAATTCGATGGTTTCAAATATCTTTCCTAGGCGTTGCCCAGTTTTGGCTGAGATAAAAATAATAGGCGCATAATCCATAAATGAAAGAGCATCGCGGATATCGTCTTCCATTTTTTTCATTGTTTTATTATCTTTTTCAACAGCATCCCATTTATTAACAATGATAATCGACGGAATTGATCGATTGTGGGCAATCCCAGCAATTTTTGCATCCTGTTCGGTAACGCCCTGCGAGCCATCGATAAGAACTAATACGACCTGGCTTCGTTCAACGGCAGCAATGGCACGGACAATACTGTAACGCTCAATATCTTCATATATTTTTTTCTTGCGTCGTAATCCTGCGGTATCAATGAGTACATAGTCTTCCCCATTATATTTAACACTTGTGTCAACAGCATCACGGGTGGTTCCTGGAATATCGCTGACAATTAAGCGATCTTCGCCAAGAATCTTATTGATTAAGGTAGACTTTCCGACATTTGGTTTTCCAATAACGGCGACTTTTAAGCGGTCATCATCGGCTTCTTCTTCATCATAGTAGCGTTTAACATGATTAATAATTTCATCAAGTAAATCACCTAAGCCTAAACCCTGCTCAGCAGAAATAGCCAAGGGATCGCCTATTCCTAAGTTATAAAATTCGTAAGCATTATTTTCCAGATTTCGGCTGTCAACTTTATTAACCGCTAATAATACATCTTTATCATGCTTGCGGATCATGTTTGCAACTTCAAGGTCCGATGAGGTCATCCCTTCCCGCCCGTCGACCATTAAGACAATAAGGTCGGCCATATCGATGGCAACTTCGGCTTGAACTCGCATTTGCAATAAGATATCATCTTTGGTATGGGGTTCGATCCCACCGGTGTCGATTAATGTAAAATGGTGGTTTTGCCATTCGGCATCGGCAATGATCCGATCACGTGTTACTCCGGGGGTGTCTTCAACAATAGCAATTCGTTCTCCAACTAATTTATTAAACAGCGTTGACTTTCCAACATTTGGACGTCCAACGACTGCGACGATAGGTTTTGGCATCGGTTTTCCTCACTTAAATATAATCTTTTTTTATTTGTTTAATAATACGTTCAACAGGTTTTGACCAGTTACTGGAATTGCAGTAACTGGAACATTTAAAGCGTCACTCAGTTGTGTTAAAGTCCAATCATCCAATAAGACATCGGTACCATTTCGCAGTACATTTTCAGGCAACAGCAATAATTCTCTGGGATTATCAACAAGCATTGGTTTAATCTGGGCGACAATATCTGCTCCCGTCAGAAGTCCTGAAACAGTGATCTTAGGACCGAAAAAATAATTGGTTACGGGAAACACAACTAAATCAAGATCCGGTAATTCTTCTTTTATATTGGAAATAAGGCCACACATATATTCAAATGCCGCGGTCCCGGTAATAATTCCAATTTTTAGTCCTGACTTGATTTTAGTGCCAACTGGCGATACTTCAATTGGGTTGGTTTTAATTACATCTAAAGCTTCTTGAACGGAAGCTTTAAAATCAGCCATCATACCTACCCCATTTTCAATTTGCGGAAACCCATGATAGTAGTCAGCATTCGGAATAGCTACGTTGGCCAATAAAAAAAATTCATCACTGGGATAAACAAAGCCATCCCCATGTACTTTTGTCATGTGATCGTGGATGGCGTTAATAATAGCAAGCGTAGACAACGCTTCCTCCCGAGAAAAGGGACGTAATTCCGCTAACCCTTGACGGTGTTCTGAAATCCCTACCGGAACAACTGAAACGGATTGAAGAATCGGATAGAATTCAATTAAATCGTCAAGCGTTTTTTTAAGCTCTGCTTCATCATTATAACCCGGCACTAAAACGATTTGTCCATTCATTTGAATACCATTATTTCTAAAGGTTTCTAAATAGGACATGACATCACCGGCAAAACGGTTTTTTAACATTTTTTTTCGAAGTTCAGGATTTGTAGTATGAATTGATAAATTCATTGGCATAATACGATAGCGGATAATTCGATTAAGTTCATCTTCGGTTAGATTTGTCATCGTGATATAGTTGCCAGTTAAAAAAGATAGACGTTCATCATCATCTTTTACATAGAGACTTTCTCTCATTCCGGCAGGAAGTTGGTCAATAAAACAAAAGATGCAATTATTTTTACATGTTTTAGTACCAATCATTTCTTCGGGAAACTCAACGCCTAAATCTTCTTCAAATTCTTTTTCGATATCAAGTTCCCAAATTTCTCCGTCAGACTTTTCTATTTCAACAATTAAGACATCATCAGCAATTAAATACCGATAATCAAGTATATCTGTTACTGGCATTCCATTTATTGATAATAGTATATCGCCAGCCTCGACACCCATTTCATAGAGTATACTTTCTTTTTGCACACAGTTTATAATAAATTTTTTCAACACATCTCTCTTATTTCTTCACAATTTAAAAACTGCCAGCAAAACAACCGACAGTCTTTCCTTTATATTATATAATAGATTTTGATAAAAAAAAACATATTTAAGAAATTTAAAAAATATAAATCGAAGATTTAGTTGGAATCTTATTTTTGGGTGTTCATCTTCTTTCCAACCGGACAAGCAACAACACATAAACCACAAACGACGCCGCGGCCAATATGATGAAAAGCAGTTTTCATGTGCTGGCTACAGGCAAAAGCGTCATAAAGCTCATTGCGTGATAATCCCGGTTCCCAAAGGCGTCCTTCAATAGCTGATGATGGACAGATCTTTACACATGCATGACAAGAGCCACATTCGCTTTTAACGACCGGACTTCCGGTTTTGAGTGGTGCATTTGTTAAGATTGTTCCTAGCCGGACACGCGGTCCATATAACTTATGGACAAATAAAGCACTACGCCCGATCCAACCGAGTCCGGAAAGTGTGGCTCCAGTTTTATGCTGAAATGCTCCGGTAAACTGATCATGCGGGTCAGTAACAGACTGTGATGCCGGAATCGCAATGCTGGGATAACCCGAGTCTTCTAAATAGATTAGAATGCGTAAACAGATGTCATCAATAAGACGATTAACACTGCGATAATGACTAAAATAGGTTTGTGTTGGTTCATTTTTAATTTGATTTAAGATACCATCCGAAAGCTTGACGACGATGGTAATAGCCTGGGAATAATGCATTCTTTTATCAGCAGATAAATTTGTTAAATCGGAAAAGCCGATGTCGATGGCCCCCATCGATTTGGCCAAGCTGCTAATATTTTGATTTAAATCATATTTTGATGGACTACAAGTATTTTTCATTTTTTCCTCTTTTTTAAATAGAAATAGCGAAAATAAACGATCGATGTGTTACAATATTGATAGAAAAATAAAGGTAGGTGGTATGGATGCTCTTTAATTCAGAACAGCAAGCTGAAGATAAATTAATCATACTTTATGTATTGAAAAAAATCAAAACGTCATTAACGCGAGAACAAGTTGCGCTCATCGTAATTGAAAATTTGCAGATTAGCTATTTTGATATTCAGCTTTATATTGATGATCTGATTAAAGATGAATTTCTTTCGGTATTGGATTATGATGGAAAATCAGTGTTGACGTTGTCATCGATGGGCAAAGAAACGTTAAATGTTTTTCAAAATCGAATTCCAGCCTATATAACGGATATGATCGATCTTTATCTTAATGAAAATCGAGAAAAGATTTTTAAGGAAGTAAAAGTAACCGCAAATTATCAAAAATTAGGAGCTACTGATTATCTCATCGAATTGAAATTACACGAAAATAATGTCGTTCTGATGGAAATTTCATTAAATGCACCGACGCTTAAACTCGCTTTAGACATTTGCAAACGATGGAAAGAAAATACCCAGGAACTATACTCTTCAGTGCTTAATGTCTTAACCTGATTTTAAGATGATAGCAAACCCTTTCGCTTGTTTTGTGCTTTTATGCAGATATATAAACAAGTCGAAAGGGTTTTTTTGCGGTTGAAAAAGTTTGAACCGAATTATTTACTAAAATAATCCAAACGTTCTAATACTTTTTCCATTGTTTCTTGATATTTCAGTTGTTTTTCGCGTTCAAGAGCAACGACTTTTTCAGGCGCTTTATCGGTAAAACCCTTATTTGAAAGTTTCTGAGAAACGCGGTCTATTTCCTGTTGAAGTTTCTTTTTTTCGGTTTCCAGACGGGCGATTTCTTTTTCTTTGTCAACGAGCTCATCTAAGTCAATATATATTTCGAGATCATCTACAACTGCTGAAACGTAATTTTCTTTGATTTCATCCTTATTGATCGATTGGATGTTTGAAACTGATGCCAGCTTTTGGAAATAATGTAACGATGTTGACATTAATGATAAGTGATCCTGATTAGTTGAGATCATAAACAATTGAGTTTTTTTCGAATTTGGAACGTCCATCTCAGCTCGAATATTTCGGATGCTGCGAATGGCTCCCATTAAGAATTCTACCTGTTTTTCATCATCCGGAAAGACAAATGCGTCATTAAAATGTGGCCACGCGGCAACCATGATGTCACTAGTTGTTCCCGGTAGGTAATGGTTGATCTCTTCAGTGATAAAGGGTGTAAATGGATGCAGTAAGCGTAGAATCGTATCTAATACCATGCGCAATGTGTACTGGGCCGAAACTTTCGTTAGCTCATCATCCCCATATAACCGTGGTTTAACCAATTCAATGTACCAGTCGCAGTATTCATTCCAGGCAAAATCATAAATTTTTGAAGCCGCAATACCGAGTTCGTATTTGTTCATATTATGGTTGACTTCCTGAACAATGGTATTCATGCGACTGAGAATCCACTTATCGGTATTTTCAAGATTGGCGACAGCGATTTCTTTTTTCTCCATGATATCATCATCAAGGTTCATTAAAACAAAACGGGCGGCATTCCAAATTTTATTCAAGAAATTACGGCTGGACTCAACTTTTTCATCTTGCCAACGGATATCATTTCCCGCAGAATTACCTGTAATAATGGTAAAGCGAAGTGCATCGGCACTATAAGTTTCGATAAGTTCTAATGGATCGATGCCATTTCCCAGTGATTTACTCATTTTACGTCCTTGTGAATCTCTGACAAGGCCATGAATATAAACATCTTTAAAAGGGGTTTCCCCCATCTCAAATAGTCCCATAAAAATCATTCGTGCGACCCAGAAAAAGATGATATCATATCCGGTAACAAGAACTGTTGTTGGATAAAATTTTTCCAAATCAGCGGTATTTTCCGGCCAGCCTAGAGTGGAAAAGGGCCATAAGCCAGAACTAAACCAGGTATCTAAAACATCTTCATCCTGGGTGATGTGGCTACTTCCACATTTAGGACATTTTTCCGGAGCCTTTTTTGCAACGATCATTTCACCACAATCATCACAATAATAAGCCGGAATCCGGTGGCCCCACCATAATTGACGAGAGATACACCAGTCTTTGATATTTTCGAGCCAGTTATAGTATATTTTATTAAAACGTTCAGGAATAAAATTGGTATCATGATTACGAACTGCAGCTAAAGCTGGTTCTGCCAAAGATTCCATTTTGACAAACCATTGTTCTGACGTCATGGTTTCAATGGTTGTTGAACAGCGATAACATTCACCCACATTATGTTGATGTTCTTCAATTTTTTCTAATAAGCCCAAATCTTTAAGATCTTTAACGACCGCTTTTCGGCATTCATAACGATCCATACCAGCATATTTACCGGCCAGTTCATTCATAGTGCCATCATCGTTAAAAATGCGAATTTGTTCTAAGTTATGCCGCCGTCCAACTTCATAGTCATTGGGGTCATGAGCTGGGGTCATTTTAACGACACCAGTTCCAAAACTCATATCAACATAATCATCGCCAACAATGATAATCTCTTTATTAAGTAAAGGCAACATCACTGTTTTGCCAATGAGGTGTTGATAACGAACATCTTCGGGATGAACTGCGACACCGCTATCGCCAAGCATTGTCTCAGGGCGCGTAGTGGCAACAACCAGATAGCCATCCTGATGCGTTAAGGGATAACGGATATGCCATAAATTTCCTTGTTGCTCGGCATATTCGACTTCGGCTTCCGATAATGCAGTTTTACAGGTAGGGCACCAGTTGATGATCCGGCTACCTTTGTAAATCAAACCTTTTTCAAACAAGTTGACAAAAGCTTCATTAACTGCTTGACTGCATCCTTCATCCATCGTAAAACGTTCGCGACTCCAGTCGCACGAGGCACCTAATTTTTTAAGTTGGTCGGTAATTCGGGTTTTATAGGTTAATGCCCAGTCCCAGGCACGTTCCATATAAGCTTCGCGGCCAATATCCTGTTTGGTTTTACCTTCTTCTTCACGAAGCTTATCAACGACTTTAACTTCGGTGGCAATACTGGCGTGATCAGTCCCCGGCAGCCATAAAGCTGCATATCCGTCCATTCGTTTATAGCGGGTTAAGACATCCTGAAGGGTACCATCAAATGCATGACCCATATGGAGTTGTCCCGTAATATTAGGTGGTGGCATAACAATGGTAAAGGGTTTTCCATTGGGATTAACTTCGGGTTTAAAATAACCTTTTTCGTGCCAATAGGCATAGGTTTTATCTTCAACATCCTTGGGATTATAAGTTTTACTCATTTCATTCTTCATTTTTTCACCTGCTGATTCTTAATCATGTTCAATTTCTTTAATTTTATAGGGATCGATTGTTGGTTCAGGAAGCGCCTTTTTTGTATTGTGATCAAGGATTAAGCTTTTACATAGTTCAATTGTTTTACTCATCGATCGTTTTTGGGCTTCTTCTGACATATTTTCTGACATTCTTTTAATAATATATTTATTTTCAAACAAAAAATCAACCATTGAGGTTAAATCTTTAATTTTATCAATTTTAATAGCCATCCCACCATCAACCAAATAATCAGCATTCTCTTCTTCTTGTCCAGGATAGTAAAAAGGGATAATCATCGGAATGTTTTTAACAATGGCCTCAGTTGTTGTTAATCCACCGGGTTTAGAAATAATAGCATCGGACAAATCCATTAATTCCGAGATATTGTTAACAAAACCATAAATTTCAACAATTTTATCTGGAGAGCCTTCCTTGGAGTAGAGATTTTTGATATCTTTTTGGGTTTTGGCATTATTGCCGCAAACAGCGATGATTCGAATTTTTTCCTTAACTTTTAGTAACGAGGAAAAAGCTTTTTCCATTTGTTTGCTACCTAAACTTCCGGCCATTAATAAAATGGTGCCGGCAATCTCTGTGATTTCTTTATGTTCCAGATGGTTATTTTTTAAAAATGTCTGACGAATAGGTATCCCATAAGGAAATATTATTTCCTCAGAGACACCTTTTTCGACCATTGTTTGTTTGGTATAATCGCTACCGACAACATAGGCATCAATCATTTTTTTCAAATAAAGGGTGTGAATTTTGTAATCCGTAACAATTGACAGAACCGGCACGTTAAAGGCATGATGTTCTTTGAGGGTGCCTAAAACATTGGTTACAAAAGGGTGGGTTGTAATGATCAAATCCGGTTGACCGGCGCTGATTAGAGGAACTATGTCGGGATTCATAATTCGCGTAAGTACCTGAAAAATACCTTGTTGAAAGCGATTCATGTTATTAAATTGGTTATACATTTGTTCATAAAGTTTAGGTGCATTGACAACAATTTGTTGATAGCCCTTTGTAATAAGACGGTCAAGAGTAATATTCGTTTCTTTGAACGCATCGTAGACTTCTGTCTCGTATCCGGCTTCATCAAGGGATTCTTTTAAAGATTGCGCGGCTAAATTGTGACCCGCGCCTGTTGAAGCTGTAAAAATAAATACTTTTGACATAATAAACCCTAATCTTCGAAATCTTTAGTAAATTTGTAATTGACGCGCATCAATTTCCCACCCATGACTTCTTCTTTTCTTTTTCCGACAAAATAGATTCCACCAAAAACCATTAACATACCTGCGACAACCGCAGAAAATCCGATAAATATTTTTTTTAACATCAGAACCTCCATAATTAATCTTGATTAGTATCATTAGACTTTGAATTTTTTAAAAAAATAGTTCCAATTTCTTGTCCGTCTAGTATATCATATAATACTTTGCAATCATCACCCGAAGCGATGATGACATCAATACTGCGATTAGTGGCATATTTAGCAGCATCTAATTTTGTGATCATTCCGCCGGTACCTAAACAAGTTATTGAACTGCCGGCACTTTTCAAAATGTTTTTATCCACTTGATGGACGGTTCTAATTAACTGAGCATCCTTATTAAGTGATGGATTATCATCATAAAGCCCATCAACATCGGATAAGATAATTAGTAGGTCAGCACCAACGAGATCAGCTGTCATCGCCGAAAGGATATCATTATCACCGAAACATTCTTCTTGAATTTCATCCGTAGCAATACAATCATTTTCATTTACAATTGGAATGATGCCATCATCAATAAGAGCGTTAAAGGTGTTCACCGCATTATTTCGTTTGATGTTATGTTTAAAGACATCTTTCGTTAATAAAATTTGACCGACGGTTTGGTGATATTCATCGAAAAACTTGTGATAAATGCGCATCAATAAACCTTGCCCCACCGATGCTGCGGCTTGTTTTTCCTTAAGTGTTTTGGGACGCTCTTTTAACTTCATACGGTTCATGCCGGCGCCAATTGCTCCTGATGAGACAAGTACCATTCTTTTTCCACTATTTTCAAGGTCTGTTAAAACTCGTGCTAGAATTTCCAGTTTTTTAAAATCTAGCGTCCCATTCGCGTGGGTCACAGAAGTTGTTCCCATTTTAACGACAATGGTATTCGCTTCTTTAATTTTTTCTCGCATACATAATCTCCTATGTTTTATATCCTGGTTAATTATTATATCAAACAATGATAAAACATCAAAATCTTTTTTATGATTAGCTGCATCCCGTTGTTGTTCCACAGTCTAAACACAATTTACAGGTTCCATTTTGCATCATTCGGTCACTGCCGCAATGGCTGCACGTTTCGCCGTACAATACTTCGCCAGAAACGTCTTTGTTATACGATGGGGAGATATTATGATCGTGACTGACACTTTTTACCAGATTATTTTTATTCATAATAGTAAAATTCTTTGGTTTAACCTGACAATTTGAAAAATCACCATGTTCGATATCGATCACTTTACTCATCAAGTCAGAAATTGATGAGGCAAATTTAATGTAAGGGTGGCGTGAAACAAAACCAGATGGTTCGTATTTTTGACCTCTGAGCATCTTAGAAATTTGATCAGGTGGTATATGATATTGGAGCATGTTTGAGATGGATTTTGATAAAGACGCCAGTAAACCCTTAACAACGGTTCCTTCTTTATCGGTTGATACAAATATTTCTGCAATTCCGCCATCTTCGTAAAAACCAATGGTAATATAAAGTTCGATATCACCAATTTTGGCTGCGTGTGTTCGACTGAGTCGCATACCTTCCGGTCGCACCCGATTAAGTGCAGTGGTCGCACCTGATTTGACTAAAGCTAACAATTCGTCATAGTTATATTCTTCTAAAGCCTTCTCATGATCATCGGCCATGCCTGAACTCAACGGTTGGGAGGCCTTACAAGCATCACGATAAACAGCGATTGCTTTGGTTCCAGTTCGATAAGCCAATAAGTGTATATCTTCGACGTCCTCAACTGAGGCGTCATTGGGTAAATTAACTGTTTTTGAAACCGAACCACTGATCATCGGGGTTATTGATGAAACCATTAATACGTGTCCCATTGGCGAAATAGTGTTGGCGGTGTCAAAAATTGGTAAATGTTCGGGTTTAATATGAGGCGATCCAGAAACACCCTCATGAAGAAAATAACCGCGATCATCTTTTTCCAGTAAATAAGTTAGAATTTCGCCCACTTCCTTTTCGCTGTAATTCAGATTGTAAAGAGCTGTTTCCATAACGGGATTCACGATCTCCATTGAGCCCCCTCCAATAAGCTTTTTAAAGACAACATGATTATAGAAGGGTTCAACTGAAGTAGCGCCACAGTCCATGGCAAATGAAATCGTCCCCGTTGGTGCAATCACCGATACCTGAGCGTTTCGATAGCCATAAACTTCACCAGTTTCTTCGGCCAACTTCCAGGCATTTTTCAGTTGAGCACTAAGATCATTAAAACCCATCTGTTGAAGCAATTTATGATTGATTTTGATTGGTTCATAATAGATTTCTTCATAGGCATCGGACCGTGCTCCGGCAACGCGGCTATGGTTTCGAATAACACGTTTCATATGGGATTCATTAATTGCATATTTAGGAAACGCACCAACTTTTCCAGCCATTAAGCTTGAAACATAATAGGAGGTTCCCGTTAAAACGCCGGTAATTCCGGCAATCAGATTCCGACTTTCGGCAGAATCATATGGGTAACCTAAAGCCAGCAACAAAGAAGCGGCATTTGCGATCCCAAGTCCGGTAGTTCTGAACAGATAACTCTTTCTGGCTACATCTTTTGTTGGAAATTGACCATGATAAATAGAACCTTCTAGAGCACATTGAATTAATCCGATCAAATGTATGTAACTGTCGATGTCGATGCTATTATCTTCCTGATTATAAAATTTGAAAATGTTAATTGAAGCCAGATTACAGGCGGTATCATCCAGAAAAGCGTATTCGGAACACGGATTGGTTGCATTAATACGATTAGCTTTTTCATTAATATTTCCATTTTCACCACCGGGGCACGTATGCCAGCTATTAAAAATGTCATCAAACTGGATCCCGGGATCTGCACATTCCCAAGTTGCCTGGTTTAAATGTTTCCATAAATCGTGTACGGAAACTTCCCGATCAACACGATTATCGACACGACCACGTAATTTTATTTTATGATCGGGTTCCTGTTTTAAATTTAGTACCGCTTGCATAAATTCAGCATTTAAACGGACCGAGTTATTACTGTTTTGGCCACTGACAGTTTGGTAGGCTTCGCCATCCATAGAGAGGTCGTACCCCATTTTTCCCAAAGCCCGTACTTTTTGTTCCTCTTTTACCTTCCAATTAATAAATGTATCTATTTCTGGATGATCAATATCGACAATTACCATTTTGGCAGCTCTACGGGTAGTTCCACCAGACTTGATTGCGCCGGCATTGCGATCTAAGCCTTGGAGAAAACTCATCATTCCAGATGATTGTCCGCCACTGGTTAGACTTTCGTTAATGCCTCGCAGGCTTGAAAAATTAGTGCCTACGCCAGACCCGCCTTTAAATAATTTTGTTTCACTGACATAATGTTCAGAAATCGAATGCTCACCTAATAAACGATCCTGAATTGATAGGATAAAACAGGCACTTGCTTGAGTCCTCGTATATCGATCTTCCGATTCCATCACGGTTCCGGTTTTTTCATCATAGTAATACAAATCGTCTTTAGAACCAGAAATTTTGTAGTTCCGCATAAGCCCTGTGTTAAACCATTGTGGTGAGTTGGGAGCCCACATCTGCATTAAAAAGGCATAAACCAGTTCATCATAATAGATTTGCCATTCTTCATCGGTATCGATTAGACCTTCTTCCTTAATCGCATCTGCCCAAAAACCAATAAGACGGTCTGCTATTTCTCTCATACTATGCTCATAACCAAATTGATTTGGGACACCTTTTCTGCGGAAATATTTCGTTGCAATTATATTACAGGCATTCTGAGAATAATGTGCGGGAAACTCTAAGTTTTTCATTTCGTAGATAATTTCGCCAGTCTGATAATTTTTTAAACTCACATCAACAGTTTGCCATTGAAATAGATCATAAACTGTTTTATCGGTATTCTTCTCCAGCTCTTTTGTAAATGCTCGTTTAAATAACTGATTTAGTTCTTTCATTTTTATGTTCCTCTCTGTATTAAATACATGATATTGCGATGAAAATTATATTATAAACATAGATGTAGTGTTTCGCAATATATTTTTATATATTTCAATCGATACTTCTTATTAACGTCTAAGAGCAAACAAAAAGGCTCATTACCGAGCCTTTAGCAAATAGAAGACGATGATTATTTGTTTTTCATTTTAACTTTTTGTCCCAGTTTACTTTCTTTCCCTTGAATGATCCTGCCGATATTTTTACGATGCTGAAATAAACTAAAAAGACATAAAACAAAAGTAAAAACAATTTCAGTTATTGTACGACTGAAAAGCAATGCAAAAATCGGTAACATTGTCATTCCAACCATGGAAGTGAGTGAGACCATTTTCCAAATACCTAAAAAGATCAGGCCAATCATAATCGCAATAATCGCAATCTGCCAATCATATGCCAAAAATACACCCAGTGAAGTTGCTGTGCCTTTGCCGCCCCGAAACTGTAAAAATGCTGGCCAATTATGACCTGCGACAACAGCAACGCCGCCTAGAACAAGAAAAACTTCAGTTAAGTTTAAGGCATATCGACCGACCATAATTACCAGACAGCCTTTTAGGGCATCTAAAACAAATACTGGAATGGCGACATTTTTACCCATTACTCGCAAGACATTGGTGGTACCGGCATTGCCACTGCCATAGTTACGAACATCTTCATTTTTCAAGAACTTTACAAGAATGTAGGCAAAATTTAGATTTCCGATTAAATAAGCGGCAACAACAAAAACAATTCCAATAATTATTGACATATCACGACCCCTTTATACATTAGATTTAGTTGTTTTGAGCTGTTCAATAAGCGTTGTCAGTTTTTCTAACACCCCATCGTAATTTTCCTTTAAGTGAGGATAACTACAATTACTGCAATTTTTGATTCCCTTTTGTGTATACGTAAAATTACCGCCGCAATTTTCACCTAATGCATATAGGGGACAATAACAAAATAGGCAATTAAAATTTTCTTGATTATCGATTTGGTGACAAGGAAAATACTCGCATTTTTGGTGTTGATAAAACTTAAAATTTGTATTATTCATTTTCATTGTTATACAGCTTTCATCCCTGAATGCAGGGCTTTAATATTTATATCTTTGAATTGTGGCTTGACATTTTCAATGATGATCTTATCCCAGTCAATATCAGTCAATCCCATGGATTTAATAATAGAGCCGAGCAGGATTACGTTCATTACCTTGATATTCCCCATTTCTTCAGCAATTTTTGTCGCGTTCATCACGCGAACGTTAACTTTGCTTTTTATCTCTTCGAGAATATTAGGAGGGTAGTTATTAGCTCCAATAATAACTGAAAGGGGGAAAATTTCAGTGTCATTAACAATCATTTTTCCACTCGGTTTCAAATATTCCTGTGATCGTAGTCCTTCCATTTTTTCGAAAGCAACGACGATATCAGCACTCCCAATCTCAATAACCGGTGATTGAACATGATCACCATAACGAACCAACGAAGAAACAGAGCCGCCACGTTGACTCATTCCATGAATCTCACTCATTTTGACATCAAAACCGGCTTCCATTAATCCTGTTGTCAGAAGTTTGGCAGCTAAAATTGTACCTTGACCACCAACACCAACTAAGACAATATTTTTTGTTTCCATCTATCTCACCTCCAGTTCAATGGCTTGTTTGGGACAGATTTGTAAACAAACACCGCAGCCAACACAAGAATCTTTAAGAATTCCAGATTTCTTATTAGAAATGTCAAAAGCTAATGCTGGACATCCTGATTTTAAGCATTTTTTGCAGCCAATACATTTTTCAGTGTTAACGGTACAAAAGTTTTTAAAGGCCGTTGGAAATTCATCAACATCTTGAGATGAGAATTTCTTAAGAGCGCAGGGCCAACGGGTAATAATTACGGCTGGTCCATCAACTTCCAATCCCCATTCAATAGCATCTTTGACAATCTTGAGATTGTTGGGATCAATCGAAATCAGATTTTTAACGCCGCAAGCTTTCACCATTGCTTCGATATCAATAATTGGAGAAGTAGCCCCTTTTAAATCATATCCAGTGCCTGGATTTTGTTGATGACCGGTCATTCCGGTAATCCGATTATCTAATATAATTGTTAAAGTATTGCTTTTATTATAGGTAACATCCATAAGGCTAGTAATTCCAGAATGGAAGAATGTTGAATCGCCCAGAATTGATACCACCTTTTTTGAATGGTCACCCTTAATATCAAATGCTTTTTGTACGCCATGTCCGGCACTGATACTCGCACCCATACAAATCATAGCATCAGTAGCATTATATGGAGGCATCAGTCCTAATGAATAACAGCCGATATCACTAAAAATCATCAGATCTTTTCGGCGTCCTAATTCGTAAAATACACCGCGATGTGGACATCCGGCACAAAATGCTGGAGGCCGTGGCAGAACCATTTCGGGATTGGGTTTAATGACAGTGGCTACTTCGTCTAAAAGGGCATTTCTAATACGATCCGGAGTCAACTCACCCATGGTTGGAAGTTTGTCTTTGCCAATACAATTAATACCAGCGGCTTTGATTTCTTTTTCCATGATGGGGTCATTTTCTTCAAAAATGTAAAGCGTTTTTTTATCTTTGGCAAAGTCAGCAATTTTTTCCATTGGCAGTGGATAGCTAAATCCAATTTTAAAATAGGATGCTTCGTTTCCAAAAACTTCTTTAGCATATCGAAAAGCAACACCCGAGCCAATAATGCCAATATCAGAGTCATTATCCTCAATATAATTTAGGGGCGTATGATTGGAATAAACTTCAAGCCGTTTTAGATTATCGGTAAGTTTAACCTGCATCCCTTTAGCAAAAGCCGGCAACGGGCAATATTTTTGGATGTTTTTTTCATAGGGCTTATCGGAAATTTCTTGACGGTCGTAACATTCAACAATTGATTTAGAATGACAAACGCGAGTAGTCATTCTGAATAATACCGGAATATCGTATTCTTCACTGACTCGATAAGCTTCTTTTATCATATCCTTTGCTTCTTGGCTGTCTGAAGGTTCGAACAGACAAACCTTAGCGTGGCGGGCATAATTACGATTATCCTGCTCATTTTGAGATGAATGCATCCCCGGTTCATCAGCAGTAACCAACACTGCTCCAGCATTCACCCCTAAGTAAGCAAACGTAAATAGTGGGTCGGTGGCAACATTAACGCCAACGTGTTTCATTGCACATAAACTTCTTACGCCGCCAATGGAGGCTCCGGCAGCTGCTTCTAATGCGACCTTTTCATTAGGAGCCCATTCTGCGACAATTTCCTTATATTTAGCCACATTTTCTAAAATTTCGGTACTTGGGGTTCCGGGATAAGCGGTGGCAAATTTTACCCCGGCCTCCCAGGCGCCTCGGGCAATGGCTTCATTTCCTGTTAACAATAGTTTCATTTTTTTCTTGATGCTCCTCTCTTATTTGGTGACAATTACTTAATTTTTGGGTTAAAAATGCACCCAAAATGATAGAATTCAATTTATTTTCATAAGAATCTGATCGGGATGTTAAAATTATTGGGACACAAGCACCCATGACAATCCCTCCCAATTGGGCATTGCCCAAATGAGTCATTACTTTTATGATTGCATTTCCAGTTTCAATATTCGGCATGAGAATAACATCAACATCTCCGGCTACTGCTGATTGATAACCTTTAATTCGAGCAGCTTCTTTTGAGACGAGTAAATCCATGGCGATTGGACCTTCAACAATTACATCACTCCCAAAATAATTTTGTTGAGATAATTTTTTTAATTCGGCGGCATCCACAGTTGCTGGCATTTTGGGATTAACTTTTTCTTTGGCGGCAAGACAGCCAACTTTAATCGGGTTAATGTCTAGTAGCCTTGAAAAGTTAACCGCATTTTGGATAATACCCTTCTTTTTCTCCAGATTTGGATCAATGATCATTCCCCCGTCTGATAGGATTAAAAATTTGTGGTAAGCAGCAATTTTAACCATCATGATACTACTTAAAAGTCGGCCAATCATAAGTCCATCGACTTTGTTGATCACCGCTTTTAAAAAAATAGAGGTGTCGACGAGTCCCTTCATTATAAAATCTGCTTGACCCTGTCGAACAAGTGAAACAGCTTTTTCGCAGGCACTTACCAAATTATCTGCGTCGATGATCTCCATTTCTTGGATATCGATATTTTTATTTTTACTGATGGCATTAATCTTTTGGCGATTGCCAACAAGTATTATTTTTTCTAAATACAGCTGATTGGCGGTAGAAAGCGCTTTTAACACGGCTTCTTCTGCGGCAGCAGCAACGACAAGGGTTCCTTTTTTATTTAGAGCGACAAGATCTCCAAGATCGTTAAAACTATTAAACATGTTAACCTCATTTTCATATAAAACATTATACACTAATTCAAACGTATAATAAAGAAACAATTTTGTTACATATAATTTATTATCAATTCATATCAATTGCTTGCCATCATTAAACTACCTTCTTTTTAATGATGGCAAGTAATTTTATTTGTTAAGAAAAAAATAGAGTCAACTTAATCAATTCCAGCGCAGAACCGATCAAGTTGACCAAATAATAGCGATATTTTATATGGTGCCAATTTATTAAAAAAGGTTATTTTCGTAGATCTAATGGTTCATAAGGTCGACGTTTACTTACATTCATATAGGCTGGTCGAATGATCTTACCAGCATTAATAAGCTCTTCTAAACGGTGGGCACTCCAGCCGGCTATTCGTGCAATTGCAAAAATAGGAGTAAAGAGTTCATGCGGTAATCCCAACATGCTATAAACAAAACCGCTATAAAAATCAACATTGGCACTAACACCTTTATAGATTTTTCTTTCGTCAGCGATAACCTCAGGTGCTAAGCGAGCTACCATCGAATAGAGTTCAAACTCTTTATTCATACCTTTTTCATCAGATAACTTTTTCACAAAGCTTTTAAATACATTTGCACGTGGATCTGATACGGAATAGATGGCATGACCAATTCCATAAATTAAGCCAGCATTATCAAAGGCACGTTTATTAAGCAGGTCGACGAGATATTGTCGGACTTGGCTTTCATCTGTCCAGTCGTCCAGGGTATTTTTCATATCTTCAAACATTTGTACTACTTTAATATTGGCACCGCCATGCTTGGGTCCTTTTAATGATCCGAGGGAAGCTGCGATAACTGAATAGGTATCTGTCCCGGAAGAAGAAACAACATGGGTGGTAAATGTCGAATTATTTCCGCCTCCGTGTTCAGCGTGAAGAACTAATGCAATATCAAGAATTCTAGCTTCAAGTTCAGTATATTTACTATCTGGTCTTAATATATAAAGGATGTTTTCGGCGGTTGATAAATTAGGCTGTGGTTGATGAATGAACAAGCTTTGATCATCATGATAATGTTTGTAAGTCTGATAACCATATACAGCTAAAAGTGGAAATAGTGCGATTAATTCTAATGATTGTCGCAAGACATTAGGGATCGATACATCGCTGGCATTGTCATCATAGGAAAAAAGAGTCAGTACGCTTCTAGCTAAGGTGTTCATCATATCTGAACTGGGTGCTTTCATGATGATGTCACGGACAAAGCTGGTTGGTAAACTGCGGTAGTTTCCAAGAACTTTTGTAAAATCGTTTAATTCTTCTTGATTTGGCTGATCACCAAATAACAATAAATAAACAACTTCTTCAAAGCCAAAACGTTGCTCTTTGGCAAACCCTTCAACGAGTGTTTCAACATCGACACCACGATAAAAAAGTTTTCCTGGGGTACCGATTTTTTTACCATTTTCAAATGTATAGGCTTGTATTTCTGATATTTCAGTTAATCCTGTTAGCACACCATTTCCTTCTAAATCTCTAAGTCCACGGTTAACTTGATATTTTGTATATAAGGCTGGTTCGATATAGCTATTTTTAACACATAATTCGCTGTATTCTATAATTTCAGGGGTAATTTCCGAAAAAATTCGATTCATCATCAATATCCTCTATTTCATATTATTTTATATAATTATACATTAAAATGTATTTCAAATAAAGTTAAATTGTTATTATTTTTTTAAAATTTGAAAGATGTTTTTGAATAATCCCTTTTTATGCTTCTCATATTCTTATTTCAGCTGTTATATTTGTAAAAATGAAAGATTAATTAATATTCTTTCATTTTTGTGGTTTAAAAAATTAAAGTATTCTATAATTTAGCATATAAAAAAACCAATTCAGTAATGAATTGGTTTATCGTTATTTAATATAAATGGCAGGGGCAGAAGGATTTGAACCCTCGGCACGTGGTTTTGGAGACCACTGCTCTACCAACTGAGCTATACCCCTACAACAGCAACTATTACATTATAATTGCTGTTATGGTAATTGTCAATATGTTTATGATTTTTTATACCTTTAAATCTATTTTATTTAAGTTAAGCAGTTCTCGATTTGCTTCTAAAACCGGATTCACTTCTTCATTTATAAAATCATCCACTTGTTGAGGGGCTCTACCAACATAAAGGGTTGGGTCTAAAAGGAAATCGACGTCTTCTTTTTTTAAATTAAATGAGGGTTCTTTGATAATTCTTTCAATCAAATCGTTAGGTTTTCCTTCGACTTTGACGGAGTTTCCTGCTTCCATCGATAAAACCCTAATTTTTTCGTGAAGATCTTGGCGGTCGCCACCGCGTTTGACCCCTTCCATAATAATATTTTCGGTGACCATAAATGGAAGTTCAGCATTGATGTGCTGCAAAATAACTTTAGGATAAACAACCATATTTTCAGTAACATTGATTGCAATCATTAAGATAGCATCTGCTGATAAAAACCCTTCTGGAATACTTATTCGTTTATTGGCCGAATCATCTAAGGTGCGTTCAAACCATTGAGTTGAAGCCGTCAGAGCTGGATTAAGGGCATTTACAATAATATAGCGTGCCAATGAGCAAATTCGTTCGGTACGCATGGGGTTGCGTTTGTAAGCCATCGCGGAAGATCCAATCTGATTTTTTTCAAAAGGTTCCTCAACTTCTTTTAAGTTCTGTAGGAGTCGGACATCCGTTGCAAATTTGCTTAAACTTTGAGCAATTCCACTGAGTACAGCTAACACCTGATAGTCAAACTTTCTTGAATAGGTTTGTCCAGTTACTGCAAAAGTACTTTTGAAGCCCATTTTTTTGGCAACTAAAGTATCTAATTGTTTTACTTTTTCATGATTACCATCAAATAACTCCATAAAACTAGCCTGAGTACCGGTAGTTCCTTTGGCACCTCTTAACTTGACGTGGTCAATAAGATGATCTAAATCAGCTAAGTCGATTAAAAGATCCTGAATCCAGAGACAGGCACGTTTCCCCACTGTTGTTAATTGGGCTGGTTGAAAATGGGTGAAACCTAATGTCGGTAGATCTTTATATTTAGCCGCAAATTGCGAGAGATGACTGATTAGATTAATTAATAGTTTGCGAATATGTTTTAATCCTTCAGTATAGACGATCACATCGGTATTATCACCAACATAGGCACTTGTTGCACCAAGATGAATAATCCCTTTTGCTTTAGGACATTGAGCGCCATAGGTATGGACGTGCGCCATAACATCGTGCCGGAGTTTTTTTTCATATTCAGCGGCTAAATCAAAGTCAATATCGGTTATTTTTGACTTTAATTCATCAATTTGTTCCTGAGTTATTTGCAAGCCCAGCTCTTTTT
This sequence comes from uncultured Acetobacterium sp., assembly GCA_965140355.1. Lineage (GTDB taxonomy): Bacteria > Bacillota > Clostridia > Eubacteriales > Eubacteriaceae > Acetobacterium. The sequence continues at coordinate 153,498 of OZ223195.1, forward strand.
CCGCCTCAGCTAAAGCAACCCATAATTTCCTCCATGTTTGAAATTTGTTATCGGCAGAGAATATTTGCAGAATCTCTTTAGATGAATAACGTTCAATTAAAGGGTTTTCATAATATTGTTTCATTGCTAATCCTGTTTTTCCTTTCTAAACTAATCCTCATAAATTTTATAAAGGCGTGTAATTTTTGACACTTTATTATCCAAGTCATTTACTTCCAGAATAATCCCATTAATTTGGACGGCACCTGTCGCTGTTACGAAACGATTTGGTCTTTTTGTTATCATATTTTCGATAATAATTTGCTTATCGACACCGATAACGCCATCGATTGGTCCAGTCATCCCAATATCCGTAATATAAGCTGTTCCGCCAGCTAAAATGCGCTCATCAGCCGTTTGTACATGTGTGTGCGTTCCATAAACGACTGAAGCTAATCCATCCATAAAATATCCAAAAGCTATTTTTTCCGATGTCGCTTCAGCATGAAAATCAATTAATATCAGATCAGAGGACATTTTAAGTTTATCAATTATCGGGATCATCGTGTTAAAAGGACAATTTAAACTGGGCATAAAAATTTGTCCGGATAAATTTACAACACAAATTTTCTTGATCGCTTTATTTTTTAATTCGTGTGTGAAAATATGATAACCTTTACCAGGGCAAGGGTCTGGATAATTAAGCGGACGAATAATCTGATCAAAATCATCAATTGTTTCTAAAAGCTCTTTTTGTTGCCAAACATGGTTTCCCATTGTAATTACGTCAATTGGTGAATTTAATAATTCTTTGGCATTTTTGGTTGTTAGGCCATTCCCACCGGAAGCGTTTTCGCCATTGACGACCGTGAAATCAATTTGATATTCTGAAATTAATTGTGGCAGTTTAGCTTTTATAATATTTCGCCCGGGTCGGCCATAAACATCTCCAAGTATTAATATCTTCATAGTTTATCCTTTTATATGTTAAATGTTTGATAAAAATGATTAAAAAAAGGGGAGAATATCTCCCCTTTTAACTATTTAGCATAGTCACTTGCTCTTGTTTCACGAATCAGATTAACTTTTATATTTCCAGGATATTCCATTTCTTCTTCTATTTTCTTGGCAATATCGCGAGATAATAAAATCATCTCATCATCATTGATTTCGTTTGGTTTAACCATAATTCTTACTTCACGTCCAGCTTGAATTGCATAGGATTTTTCGACCCCTTCAAACGACATGGCAATAGTCTCAAGCTCTTGTAGCCGTTGAATATAGGAAACGAGTGTTTCTCTTCTTGCGCCAGGTCGTGCTGCCGAAATAGCATCTGCTGATTGAACAAGAACGGCTTCCATTGTTCGTGCTTCAACATCGCCATGATGAGCTTCTACAGCATGAATGATATTTTTATTTTCTTTGTATTTTTTTAATACGTTAACTCCAATTTCAACATGAGGTCCTTCGACTTCATGATCGATGGCTTTTCCAATATCATGTAATAAACCGGCTCGTTTTGCAACTTTTATATTGCCATCCAATTCTGCGGCCATGATACCAGCCAAATGTGAGACTTCAATGGAATGTTTTAATACATTTTGACCATAGCTAGTTCGATATTTGAGGCGTCCTAATAATCTTACGATTTCAGGATGTAAGCCGTGAATCCCAGTATCAAAACAAGCTTGTTCACCAACTTCTTTGATATGGTTTTCAACTTCTTTTTGTGATTTCTTTACCATTTCTTCAATTCGTGCGGGATGGATACGACCATCAATGATTAATTTCTCTAATGACAGTCTCGCAACTTCCCGACGGATAGGGTCAAATCCCGATAAAATGACGGCTTCGGGGGTATCATCAATAATCAAATCGATACCGGTTAATGTTTCCAACGTACGGATATTTCGACCTTCACGACCAATTATACGGCCTTTCATTTCGTCATTTGGTAGGTTCACAACAGTAATTGTTTGTTCAGCCACATGATCTGCGGCACAACGTTGAATGGATTGAGCAATAAGTTCCTTTGCCTTTTTATCCGCGACAGCTTTAGATTCAACTTCGATTTGGCGGATCATAATGGCAGCCTCTCTTCGTGTATCCTTACTAATATCATCAAGCAAAATCTCTTTTGCTTCTTCATAAGTTAAGCCGGATATGCGTTCAAGTTCTTTTACCTGCTCATCATATAAGCCGTCGAGTGTTTCTTTCTTTTTTTCGAGTTCTTTTCCTTTTTTGTTAAGAGCGTCTTCATTGCGTTCTAAATTTGTTATTTTTTTCTCTAAGTTTTCCTCTTTTGAAATAAGTCGATTTTCAATTTTTTGAAGTTCGGCCCTGCGTTCTCTGTTATCTTTTTCAAGGGATTCTTTTAATTTTAAGGATTCTTCCTTAGCATCGAATAAAATTTCCTTTTTTAAAGTTTCGCTTTCTTTAACGGCATCGTTCACAATTTTTGTAGCGGCTAATTCAGCATTTCTTATTTTGCCTTCAGCAATATTTTTTCGTACCAAATAACCAACAACAAAAGCTACAATGATACCAATGAATAAAATTATTATTAGTATGTCTATAATTTTCACCTCCTTAAAAACTATTTGCTATATTTTTAATCTACTCATCATGATCTATATTTTATACTCTTTTGAAAATAGTGTCAAGAAACAAAGGTCAGGATGAAGGGTTATTTTTCGCAATTTAAAAAAAGACCCTTAAAAAGGCCTTTTTCTTAATTAATTTCCTTATAGAATATCTTCATCTTCTGCCAAGTTATCTTCGAGCTCTTCAGGATTGGCAACAATTTTATTCAATGCATTTTTATCACGAATTTCTTTTTCAATGGTATTGGCAACTTCAGGATTGGCGATCAGATATTCCTTTGAATTGTCGCGACCTTGGCCTAATCGTTGCTCGCCATAGGAAAACCACGAACCTGATTTATCGACAATACCAAAATCGACCCCAACATCGAGTAGATCGCCTTCTCGGGAAATCCCTTTTCCATACATTATATCAAATTCCGCTTGTTTAAAAGGCGGCGCAATTTTATTTTTGACAATTTTGGCTCGCGTTCGGTTACCAATGATTTCAGTTCCTTTTTTTAATGATTCAATTCGGCGAACATCAATTCTAACTGAGGCATAAAATTTAAGCGCTTTCCCCCCCGTTGTTGTTTCTGGATTTCCAAACATAACTCCGATTTTTTCACGTAATTGATTAATAAAAATAGTTGTTGTATTTGATTTTTTAATAACCCCTGTTAGTTTTCGCAAGGCTTGTGACATCAGCCTTGCTTGCAACCCCATATGGGAATCGCCCATTTCACCATCTATTTCAGCGCGGGGAACCAATGCGGCAACGGAGTCAATCACCACTACGTCAATGGCATTACTTCGTACCAAGGCTTCAACAATTTCCATTGCTTGTTCACCGGTATCTGGTTGTGCTACTAAAAGATTATCGATATCAACTCCAAGTGCTTTTGCGTAGGTCGGATCTAGTGCATGCTCAGCATCTACAAAGGCAGCATTTCCGCCAGTTCTTTGTGCTTCGGCAATGATGTGTAGGGCAAGTGTTGTTTTACCGGACGATTCAGGCCCGTATATCTCAACAACACGTCCTCGCGGCACACCGCCGACACCGAGTGCCATGTCCAGTCCAATGGAAGACGTTGAAATAACATCAACGTTTAATTTAGCAGCATCATCGCCAAGACGCATTACAGCACCTTTACCAAAACTTCTTTCAATGTTTTTTAGAGCAGCATCTAACGCTTTTTGTTTATCTGAAAATTGTTCATTTGTTTTTGTTTTATCTGCCATTTGCTACCATCCTATTCCTTATTAGAACATTCGTTCTTGTTAATTATAACGATTATTTTAAACTTTGTCAACTATGCTTTTTCTGATCAAATGAAAGACTTTATTAGCTGTTTTTTGTTGAACGGTTTTTCGATCGCCAGTGAATTGATATTTAAATACTTCTTTTTTTCCATCGTAACAGATACCAATAAAAACCAAACCAACTGGTTTTTTATCATTACCACCATCGGGACCAGCAACTCCCGTAACCGAAACATTAAGGCGCGATTTTGAAATTTCACTTAAATTTACGCACATTTCTTGAGCTGTTTCTTCACTCACGGCACCATAAGTTTCCAATGTTTCCCTGTTCACCTTTAATAAATTAATTTTGGCATCATTGGAGTAGGTTACAAGTCCAGTACTAAATACTTTTGAAATTCCCGGATACTCTGTCAGTTGTGAGGCAATGAGTCCCCCGGTACAGGATTCAGCCGTTGCAATACTGATGTTTTTATCGATTAATAACTGACAAACCGTTTCTTGCAGAGATGCTTTAGAAAAAGCAAAAATATTGTCTTTAAAACGTTCGAGCATAATTTTTTCATGATGATCAAGCAAGGCGTTCATTTTTGCTTCATTATCACCATTGGCGGTAATCCGAATGAGCACCTCACCCATTTTTGCATAGGTCGCAATCGTAGGATTTGTTTGATTATCAATGAGATCAAGCAAGCGGTCTTCAGCAGTGGATTCTCCAATATCGGATAAGTTATAATAGCGTGATAACACCAATTGGTTTTGATCTTTTCTTAAAATTGGGAGTACCGCTTCTTCATAAAGACGAGTCATTTCTTTTGGTGGTCCCGGCAGCATAATAATTATGCGGCCCTGCTCTCTTAAAAGAATTCCTGGAGCTGTTCCACAAGGATTGTATAAAACTTCTGCTGTTTCTGGGATAAAGGTCTGTTTAAGATTATTTGGTGTCATTGTAAATTCTCGATTAACAAAATATTGTATTAAGTCTTCTTTTGATTTTTCATCTTGAATTAACTTTTTATTATAAATGCCAGCAATAACTTCTTTAGTCAAGTCATCTTGGGTAGGTCCAAGCCCGCCCGTTGTAATAATCAGATCACTGCGCTCAAAAGCAATTTTCACGGCGTCTTCCAGCCGTTTTGGGTTGTCACCAACTGTCGTGTGGAAATGGACACGAATACCGAGTTGTGATAACTCTCTTGATAAATACTGTACATTTGTATTGAGCGTATCTCCAACTAATAGCTCAGTACCAACGGAAATCAGTTCGCATTTCATTTTTTGGTATCCTTTCAAAGTCATATAATAAGGTGTAATGCTTAAATTTAAGAAATTTTGATTTATTTTTAACGATTGTTATCACATGGAACGAAATACTTTTTTATTTAGCAGAATATAATCGATTCCTGAGTATAACGTAAGAATGGTTGCTATATACATCATGATGGTCGCAAAAGGAATATTTATCAGTGAAAATGGCCAATTGTTAAAGAGGATTAGAATAATTGCGATCATTTGGGAAATAGTTTTTGCCTTCCCCCATTTACTGGCTGCGATGATAATACCATCAGCAGCAGCTAACGAACGTAACCCGGTAATCGCAAATTCTCGAGCAATGATGATAATAACCATCCAAGCAGGAACAGAACCTAGCTGTACAAAACAAATCAACGCGGAACAAACAAGTAACTTGTCCGCTAAAGGGTCCATGAACTTTCCGAAATCGGTGACTAAATTACGGCTTCGAGCGAGATAACCATCAAGACTATCTGTTAGCGAAGCAACGATGAATAACACTGCTGCAATGGGCTGATGATACGGGAAATCAATTAGTAGAGCTGCAATAAAAAAAGGAATCATGATCATTCGGACAACAGTAATTTTATTTGGTAAATTCATTTTCAACATCTCCTATCAAATCATATTCTAAAGCATTGACTATTCTAACGGAATAAAAATTTCCGATTGTTAAAGGTAAGCCTTGATTGTCAACAAATACGGTCCCATCTATTTCGGGGGCATCACCGTAAAAACGGCCAAAATAAGAATCGTCTTCAATTCCTTCGATTAATACGTCAAGAGTTTGGCCAAGAAAGCGTTCTTTATTCATGCGTGAAATACCCTGTTGAGAAATCATGATTTCATTATAACGTTTTTCTTTTTCATCTTCGGGTATTTGATTATCGAAAAGTGCTGCGGGCGTATTTTCTTCTTGAGAATACTTAAATACTCCTAGATGATCAAATTTCAATTCATTGATTTTTTTGAGTAAATCATCATGATTGTTTAAAGTTTCCCCCGGAAAACCGGTAATAATTGATGTTCTTAAAACCGCATCCGGTAGTGTTGTTCGGATTTTTAAAATGGTATTTTTAATTTGTTCATATGACATCTTTCGCCCCATTTTTCTAAGGATATTATCATTCAGATGCTGAAGTGGGATATCAAAATACGGACAAATCGATGGATAGTCGTTGACAACTTTAAGCAATTTATCAGTGATTCCTTCAGGATAAAGATACATCATCCGGATCCATTGAAAATTAAAATTACTGGCAATTATTTCCAGCAGATCAGGCAAGTCTAAATCCTCGTTAAGGTCATCGCCATAAGGTGCAATGTCCTGGCCGATTAAAATAATTTCTTTGATTCCTTTTGCTTGTAGAAATGTTAGTTCTTTAAGTATTTCGTGGCTTTGGCGACTTCGATATTTGCCACGAATTTTGGGAATCACGCAATAAGTACAACCGTGGTTACAACCTTCACTGATTCGGATATAGGTGGAAATAGCGTCTTTTTTGAGATAACGTTTTGTTCCAATAATTGCTTTGTCAATTTCGCCTAAAAACTGCTTTTTATGGTTTAATTCAATATTTTCACTAGAATCTGAAAAATCATTGTTAGATTTAACTTCTAAAATATTAATTAAATCCAATATGTCGTCAAAATGGCCAACTCCTAAAAATCCATCAATTTCAGGGATCTCTTCAGCGAGTTCAAGATGATAGCGTTCTGCCATACAACCGGCAACAATTAGCAGTTTACAATTGCCGATTTTACGATAGTTAACATATTCGAGAATATAATCGATGGATTGCTCTTTCGCTGATTGTATAAAACAACAGGTATTGACGATAATAATGTCAGCTATTTTAGGATCTTCGATAATATGATAATTTTTTTCTTCAATTAAACCTAACATTCGTTCTGAGTCAATGGTATTTTTATCACATCCTAAAGTTGTCACATGAATACTTTTCATTTTTACCTACTCTCTTTTTCTAAATTCATCTTCTGTAATTAAAATTTTTCGTGGTTTGCTACCATTTGGACCAGATATTATGCCACGTTCTTCCATATCGTCAATAATTCGCCCGGCCCGGGCGTAACCAACTTGCAATTTTCGTTGAAGCATTGATGTTGAAATTTGATCATATTCAAAAGCGATGTTAAGCGCATCTTCAAGTAACACATCACCTTCTTTACGTTCTTGTTTTTCTTCTGGTTCCTGTGATATCGCTTCTTCAATTGAAGCATCATACTGATGTCCCGTTTGGGGTTTAATCGCATCGATTACCGCATTGATTTCAGAATCAGATACATAGGTACATTGTACTCTTGTCGGTTTAGATTGTCCAACTGGAAAATATAACATATCGCCTTTGCCAAGAAGTTTTTCGGCCCCGCCAGTATCTAAAATTGTTCGGGAATCGGTATTTGAAGCGACTGAGAATGCAATCCGCGAAGGAATATTGGCCTTGATCAGTCCCGTAATGACATCTACCGATGGTCTTTGCGTTGCAATAATTAAGTGAATACCACAAGCCCGTGCCAGTTGGGCAATCCGGCAAATAGCATTTTCGCACTCTTTTGGAGAGGTGATCATTAGATCAGCCAATTCATCAATAACAATGACGATTCGTGGTAATTTTTTCTCATTTGATTTTGTCATGAAGTCATTATACGTTTCAATATCTCGGACTCCAGCATTTTTGAATAATAAATAACGGTCGGTCATTTCTTTTAGCCCCCAATTAAGTGCATAAGATGCTTTTTTGGGGTCAGTGACAACGGGAATTAATAAATGTGGAATGGCATTATATTGATTGAGTTCAACCATTTTGGGATCGATCATAATAAAACGTAATTCATCTGGCGATGCCTTAAAAATAAGACTAACAATAATACTGTTGATGCAAACACTTTTACCAGATCCCGTTGCCCCAGCAATCAGTACATGAGGCATTTTTCCGATATCGCCAATAACGTTTTCGCCTGATAAGGTTTTTCCCAAGGCAAAGGTTAATGGACTTTTGCTCTCAATAAATTGAGGCGTTTCGATAATTTCACGTAAGCCAACAATTTCGGACACATCATTAGGGACTTCAATACCGACTGCCGCTTTTCCAGGAATTGGAGCTTCAATTCGAATATCGGAAGTCGCAAGACTAAGGGCTAAATCATTGGATAGATTAACAAATTTATTGACTTTAACGCCAGGATCTAATTGCAGTTCGAAACGGGTAATACTTGGGCCGACATTAACTTCTATAATTTTTGCTTTGACGCCAAAGTTTTTTAGTGTTTCTTCAATTATTTTAGCTTTTTTTAGGACATCATCTTTTTTTGATTTTTTCTTGATAACCGCCGGATTTAATAGATCAAGTGAAGGAAAAATATATGCTTCTGTTTTGGCTTCAAAAGTAACATCAGCTAAATTCATAACTTTTGTTTCGTTGGCATTTGAATTTTCTTTATTGGTAAATTTAAAATTATCTGTTTTAGGCGGTTTTAAATAATTCTCGTGTACTTCTGGGGATTCCTTTTCATCGACTTCTTCTTCAATAAATCCAAAGGGGTCTTGTTTGGTTTTCTTTTTTTTCGAAGGCGTGACCCCTGTTACCGGTTCAAAAAGAGCTTTGCTTGAGGGTTCGTTTATTTGATAGGGTTCAAACAAGGGACCATTATCTTCATGCTCGTCAACAAGGGGAATCATCGTGGTTTCAGAAGTACGTTCTTTCGTCGCTTTTACCTCTTTTTTAATTTTTTGCCGATCACGAATACTTTCAATTCGATTTTTTAGCTGGTTTTTAAGTGGTGGGTTATTTTTATTTTGATCTTTTATTTTGTCCCAGTATTTTTTAAGGCTGTTTCGAAAAATAAAAATTAAAATAATTGCCGAACTCACAAAAACAATAAGGAGTGTACCTTTGACCGCAAACAGTTTAATAAAGAGGACCGCTAATAAGATTCCGATAATGCCGCCATACTGTCCGTATTGAGCTAAACTGAACAACTCAAGGATGCTGTAATCCATCAGGTTGGGGGCATAGATACTAAAACCAATCATCAAATTAATGAATAACAGAAAAACCAACACAAAGGTATTGGCCCAGCCTTCCATTTTGTTTAAACTGATCATAATGCCCATAACAAAAATATAGATTGACACAAAAAGGGTAACGGTTCCAAAACAATAACTAAACCCCTGGCTGATAAGGTCACCGACCATTCCTGAGTTAAAATCGATATAAGCGTAGGTTGAAAACAAGCCTAGGATTATTAAAAAGATACCAACTGCCAAATTACTGAAAGTAAATTTTTTTTCGACTTTTTTCGATGTCTTCTTTTTGGAAGCACCCTTCTTTGATCTATTTTGATTTGCTTTTTTTTGATTATTTTTTGTAGTAGCCATTATTCTCCTCTAAAATTATAATAAATGATTGGGTATTTGTGAAACTGTCGGGCTCTTGGCGATCCGTTTTGTAATTGTTTAATAATAAATGATATAAAAAAGGTGCAGGTTTACCTGCACCTTGAAATTATGTTATAAAAAATTGAATGGGAAAGCGGTGCAGCAATCATTGAAAAAATTTTCATTGTTTTAGCCTACTTTAAAATAGTTAAAGACTAACGGGCTTGAATCTATTTTCCAGAATGACCGAATCCGCCATCGCCCCGTTCGCTGTTTGTTAATTCATTCACACTAGATACTTCTTTAAATTCAGCCTTGACATATTCAGAGAAAACCATTTGGGCAATCCGCTCACCAGGTTCCATTTGATAGGGTTTATCTAATAAGTTTATCAGAATTATCTTAATTTCGCCACGGTAATCGGTATCGATGGTGCCGACTCCATTAACGAGGGATAAACCATGTTTGAGTGCTAATCCGCTTCTTGCGCGTATTTGCGCTTCAATGCCAATCGGTAGCTCTAAAAAGATACCCGTTGGAATCTGATAGACTTTATGCGGCATGATTATTGTTTTAGCATCTAGATTGGCGCGCAAGTCCATGCCAGCGGAACCAATAGTTTGATATTCCGGTAACGGATACGGCGAGTGATTTACTATTTTTATGGGATATTTGTTCATCATTGCTATTCCTTAGGAAGCACAGCTTTTCGAGACAAGTTAATACGTCCCTGACCGTCTATTTCCATGACTTTAACGGTAACTTCATCACCAATTTTAACAACATCTTCAACAGCATTGACGCGTTCATTGGCTAACTTAGAAATATGAACTAAACCATCCTTACCGCCAGGCAGGGATACAAAAGCGCCAAAGTTCATGATTCGGACTACTTTACCAGTCAGTACTTCGCCTACTTCAATTTCTCTAACGATGTTTTCAATGATTTCTTTGGCACGATTGCCGGATTCAGTATCAACTGAGGCAATAAAGATTCGGCCATCATCTTCAATATCAATTTTGACACCAGTATCATCAATGATTTTGTTAATTACCTTACCACCGGAACCAATGACGTCTCTAATTTTATCTGGTTTAATTTGGAATATAATGATGCGTGGAGCATAAGGTGATAATTCATTTCGAGATTCGGGGATTTCTTCATTCATGATTCCCAGAATATGTAGTCGGCCAATTCTTGCTTGTTCCAATGCTTCGGTCAAGATCTGCTTATTGATGCCATCTATTTTTATATCCATTTGAATTGCAGTGATGCCATCAGCGGTTCCGGCAACTTTGAAATCCATGTCGCCTAAGAAATCTTCCATGCCCTGGATGTCTGAAAGAATTGCTAATTTATCATCTTCTTTGATCAGACCCATAGCAATACCGGCAACCGGAGCTTTTAAGGGGACACCAGCGGCCATTAATGAAAGTGAGCTACCACAAACACTGGCTTGGGAAGTAGAGCCATTTGAACTCAAAACTTCAGAAACTACGCGAATGGCATAGGGAAAGGTATCTTCACCTGGTAACACAGGTATTAAAGCACGTTCGGCTAAAGCACCATGTCCGATTTCACGACGACCCGGACCTCTTGAAGGACGTGCTTCACCAACACTATAAGAGGGAAAATTATAATGGTGGATATATCGCTTAGAATCTTCATTAGATAAACCGTCAAGTTTTTGGACATCCCCTAAAACCCCTAAGGTCACAACTGATAATACTTGGGTTTCACCGCGGGTAAACAGAGCTGATCCATGTGGTCTTTCGAGATAATCAATTTTTGCTGTGATTTGGCGAATTTCATCCATTTTTCGATTGTCAGGGCGAATACGGTCTTCAAGGATCATTCGGCGAATTTCTTTTTTCAATAAAGAATTAAGAACGTCCTCGATTTCGTTGCCTTGATTAGGATAAATTTCTGAAAAATGATCTCGGACAAGATTTTTAGTTGCTTCGATATTATCTAATCGTTCAAGCTTATCAGCCGTTTTCACAGCTACTGATAATTGATCACCCAAATATGTGATAATTTCGGCTTTGATTTCTTCAGTCGGTGTAAATAGCGTATAGGTCTGTTTTTCTTTTCCAACGGCTAAGATGATTTCTTCTTGAAATGCGACAATTTTTTTAATTTCTTCATGAGCCAATAAAATAGCTTCAAGCATTAACGCTTCTGATACTTCATTTGCACCAGCTTCAACCATCATAATTGCATCTTTAGTACCAGATACGACTAAACTCAATTCACTTATCTCTCGTTGTTCTTCATTAGGATTAATGATATATTCGCCATCAATATAACCGACAGCAACAGCTCCCGTTGGACCGTTAAAAGGAATATCAGAGATCGACAAGGCAATAGAAGAACCGATCATCGCAACGATTTCCGGAGCATTATCCTGATCAACTGACATGACCGTTGCAATGACCTGTACATCATTTCGGAATCCCTTTGGAAAGAGGGGTCTTATCGGTCGATCCATCAATCTTGAGTTTAGGATGGCGCGTTCAGTTGGTCGTCCTTCTCTTTTTATAAAGCCTCCTGGGAATTTCCCAACAGAGTATTGTTTTTCTTCGTAATCACAACTTAATGGAAAAAAATCCATGCCTTCTCGAGGCTTTTTTGAAGCTGACGCTACCGCTAAAACTTCTGTTTTACCATATCTAATCATAGCAGCACCTTTTGCAAGTTGTGCAACTTCGCCAATTTCCACTCGGAAAGGACGTCCAGCAATTTGAGTTTCAAAAATGTTCATTCTTTTCTCGCTTTCTTTAATAATTTGCCACAAGACGAAGGTCTAATTAATTACCTTCATGAAACACGTAAAAAAAAAGGGCGGAATACTCCGCCCCAAATTATTTTCTTAAGCCTAATCGCTGGATTAGTTCACGATAACGATTAATGTCTTTATTTTTCAAATAAGTCAATAATCTTCGTCGTTGTCCAACTAGTTTTAATAGGCCTCGATTTGAGTGATGATCCTTTTTATGAATTTTAAGATGTTCATTAATATCGTTAATTCTTGCTGTTAGCAATGCAATTTGGACTTCTGGTGAACCGGTGTCACCTTCATGCATTTTATAGTCTTCAACAACCTGCGCTTTTAATTCTTTACTAATCATTAGAAATTCTCCTTGTTTTTAAATTTTGCCATGGACCGAGTATTTTGTTGGAGTTTCAAAAAACTAAGTGAATGGTATTAACTCAATAAGTTTACCATAAATATTCACATATGTAAATGAATTATTTGATATATTCACTTCTGATATGGTTGATATCTTTTTTTATTTGGTTAATTAAATCATCAATTGAATCAAATTTGATTTCATCTCTGATTTTTTTGATGAATTCGATGGTTATTTCTTGATTATAAATATCTTCATCAAAGTCATAAATATATGTTTCTATGCTAAACGGATGTTTTGCAAAGGTTGGGTTAAATCCTAAGTTGGTTAATCCGTGAAGGCATCTGCCTTGATAATGGACAAACGTATAATAAACGCCAGTGCTAGGGAGAATTATTTTTTTATTTAACTTTAAATTTGCGGTCGGGATTCCAAATTGATGTCCTAATCCTTTACCCTGAATGACAATGCCTGATAGCGTATATTTTCGACCCAAGTAGGTACTAACTTCATCAACTTGGCCACAACTAATTAATTCGCGAATGAAAGTAGAACTTACCGAATGCGTGTTAATGATGAAGGGCGGCAATATTACGACTGAAAAACCATGTTTTTGTCCTAATTTTTGTAGGGTTTGAGTTGTCCCCATGCCTTTATAACCAAAGTTATAATTAAAGCCAACGACAATTACTTTAACATTATATTTAGTTAATAAATAATCAGTTATAAATTCTTCAGGTGTTAATTTCATTAATTCTTCAGTAAATGGATTTATAAAAACAAAGTCTACACCAAAATCTCGAATCATAGTTTCTTTTTCGCTATTTGATGTAATTAACCACGGTGTGTAGTTGGGAAAAATTAACTCGAGAGGATGTTCCTTAAAAGTCATTACTCCGGTGTCATAGCCATTTTTTTTTCCGATTTTTATTGTTTCTGATAATAACGCCTGGTGTCCGAGATGCACTCCGTCAAAAAATCCCAGTGCTAAAACAATTTCATTTCCCTGATAAGTTTTTGTTGCCATTTGTTACCTCACAATAATTTTGTCGGTTTGATATAGTTTTCATCATCATTAGAATAAAAACGGCCCATGCCAACTAACGTTTTATCATCATACAAACGCAACGTTTCATTTTGGCAAAAACGATCGAGTGGCTCATGAATATTCCACTGATAAAGCTTATTTCCATTGAGTAAAAACTTCCGTCCTTGTTCAGTCGCTTTTACCGACCGATAAGATTCAAGCGAGTATTCTAATGGGTAAAAAAAGCTTTCAATTAATCCCGCTTTCACTTTGCGTTCTATTTCAACAAGCGTCAACGCATCCTGACTCGAAAAATCACCAACCTGGTGGCGAGTTAAACTCCCCATACAACCTAAACTGCCCAAATATTTTCCGATATCGCGACATAAGGATCGAATATACGTTCCTTTAGAACATGTCACCATGATTTTTGCTTTCTGAGCGTTTTCGCTAAAATCTAATACCGAGAGTTTGGAAATAAAAACTTCGCGTTCAGGAATTACCACAGCTTCACCATTTCTGGCATAATGGTAAAGTTTTTTACCATTAACACGGATGGCTGAGTAAATAGGCGGTTTTTGAAGAATATTTCCAGTAAATTGCTCGGTTGCCTGGATAAAGGCTTTTTTCGTTATTCTTTTATCGGTTTTACTAAGAATTGCGCCATCGCAGTCGCAGGTATCAGTGTCTATTCCCAGAACAACCTCAGCTTCATAGGTTTTATCATGGTCAGTTAAATATTCGACCATTTTAGTGGCTTGCCCAACACATAAAACAAGAACCCCTTCAGCATTTGGATCAAGAGTTCCTGTATGTCCTATTTTTTTTGTTTTTAAAATTTTACGAGCTTTAAATACAACATCGTGAGAAGTCATCCCTTTTTCTTTATAGATATTGAGATAACCATTATAATTTTTAGTTTCCATCTTGATTTTTATAAACGTCCATAAGATCTCGTTTCAGTTCATTAAGATCACCGCTAAAACTAAAACCTGCTGCGCGTTCATGACCTCCACCATCGTATTTTAAAGCAATTTTATGAATGTCAAAAGGATATTTTGATCGGAGTGATACGCGATATTCGTCTCGCTCCATTTCTTTTACAAGTGCAGTAATGGCTACCCCAACAGTATTTAACCCTAAATTAGCGACATCGTCGGTGATATTAATGGTACCGCCAAATTTTGTGATCGTATCATGATCCAGTATCATCAGGGCAATCGGCGCACTGTCTAGTAGTTCTAACGATTGGATAGCGGCGCCAGTCATTTTCATTTGGTCGATGCTCTTTTGGGTGTGCAATTTTTTAGAAAGATGCGCATAATCACTTTTAATCGTATATAAATCGCTGGCTATTAGATGTGTATCAGGTGTAACATTGGAAAATTGAAAACTTCCAGTATCGGTTGTAATACCAGTAAAAACAGCATCAGCCATTTCTTCATCAATTATGACATCTAAAGCTTGCAAAATTCGGAAAATGATTTCTGCGGTTGCACCAGTTATTTCGACATAGTTAAGATCGCCATAAAAGGAATTGCTTTTATGATGATCGATAACAAGTTTTAATTTTGCTTCGGGAATATTTGGTGGAGTGAAGGCAAAACTATCACTCGAACAATCCAAATAAATAATTACATCATATTCTTTGGCTAAATGTTGATTAAAAAATTGAACTTCATTAAAAAATGTTAATTTTTCTTCTAGTGGAAGTTCAACAAAATAATCAACTGTTTTATGCAACCACTTTAATCCTTTACCCAAAGCAACCGCTGAACCAATTGCGTCACCATCGGGTTTTTGATGCAAGAGAATCAAAAACCGTTGATTATTTTTAATACATTTTATTATTTCTTCAGGAATTTTCTTCATTCTGGTCCTTCGACTTTTTGTCGTCTTTCAAACTTTGTAAGATTGATTCGATATGCATGCCATACTCAATTGAATTATCTATTTCAAAGACCAATGCCGGTACAGAATGAACGGTAATAACCTGACCAAGGCTGGATCTTAAAAAGCTCTTAGCGTTGTTCAGAAGTTCAAGAACAACCTTTTTTTGATTCTCGTCACCGACAATACTCACATAAACAGTCGCTGTTTTTAAATCTGATGAAGCTTTAACTCGTGTAATACTAACATTGCTATCGGTTATACGGGTGTCTTTCATTTTATGAATAATGATTAAACTCAATTCTCTTTGGATTAAGCCATTAATTTTTTCATTACGATGAGATGCCATTCGATTTGATCTCCTTCATTTGAAAGATAGGCGGCCGCTTATCTTTCGATTTTTTCCATAGTAAATGCTTCAATATTATCGCCAACTTTTAAATCATTATATTTTTCAATCCCAATTCCGCATTCATATCCAGTATTGACTTCTTTAACATCGTCTTTAAATCGTCTTAAAGAAGCAATTTTACCTTCAAGAATGACAATACCATCGCGAATAATTCGCACATCATCATTACGATTGATTTTTCCTTCGGTGACATAACAACCAGCAATTGTTCCAATACTTGGGATCTTAAATACTTCTCGTATTTCGGCATTCCCCATTATTTTTTCGCGGAATTCTGGTGCTAGCATGCCTTCCATAGCCTTTTTAATATCATCAACGGCATCATAAATAACGCGGTATAAGCGAATGTCAACTTCCTCAGATTCAGCAAGTTTGAGCGCATTTTTGTCAGGTCTGACATTAAATCCGATTACTATTGCATTTGAAGTAGCTGCCAGCATAACATCTGTTTCATTAATAGCGCCAACAGCGCCGTGAATAATATTAATTCGGACGGAATCGTTATCTAATTTTTCAAGCGATTGTTTGATGGCTTCAATTGATCCTTGAACGTCAGCTTTAATGATGATATTGACGTCTTGGATGTTACCATCCTGAATTTGACTAAAGAGATCATCAAGTGAAATATTAGTGCGTCGTTGACGTTCGCCTTTTTGCATTTCTTTTCGTTTATCAACTAATTGACGGGCTTCTTTTTCATTTTCAAGGACAATAAAATCGTCTCCAGCGACTGGAATATCTGAAAGCCCAGAAATCTCTACTGGTGTTGAAGGTCCTGTTTTTTTAAGACGTTTTCCCTTATCATCAATCATTGTTCGGATTTTCCCATAAGTTGTTCCAGAAATGATGGAATCGCCAATATGCAACGTTCCTTGTTGAACTAATAAGGTTGCAACAGGCCCCTTGCCGCGTTTTACTTGAGCTTCAATAACACTTCCTCGGGCTTCACGACTGGGATCGGCTTTTAATTCTTCCATTTCGGACATCATAATGATCATTTCCAATAAAGATTCAATACCTTCACCTGTTTTTGCTGATACATTAACGGCAATCGTTTCTCCGCCCCATTCTTCGACAACAAGATTATATTTAGTTAATTCCTGTTTCACTCGTTCGGGATCAGCTCCAGGCTTGTCAATTTTATTGATTGCAACAAGAATTGGGACACCAGCAGCTTTAGCATGATTGATGGCCTCGACTGTTTGTGGCATGACACCGTCATCAGCGGCAACAACTAATACCGCAATATCGGTAATTTGGGCACCACGCGAACGCATCGCGGTAAACGCTTCATGCCCTGGGGTATCAATTACGGTGATTGCATGATTACTGATATTAACAGTATAAGCCCCGATATGCTGTGTAATACCGCCAGCTTCACCGGCAATAACGTTTGCTTTACGGATGCGATCAAGAAGTGAGGTTTTACCATGATCGACATGTCCCATAACGGTTACAACCGGAGGACGTGGAATTTCATTTTCACTTTCTTCGTCATCATATTCTTCTAGTATTTTTGAAACGACATCTTCAATTTTAATAGCTTCAACTTCAAATCCTAATTCGGATGCAACAATTGCAGCCGTTTCAAAATCAATCTCTTGATTAATGCTAACCATTGTCCCAGCCAACATAAGTGTTTTGATAATTTCAGTTGCACTGATTTCGAGTACATCCGCAAGTTCACCGACTGTTAAAATTTCCGGAATTTCAAACGTCTGGTTTAATTGAACGGACTTCTTTTTTTCATCTTTAATTCGCTTATAGACACTTCTTGAGGTTTTTTCTTTTTTACTATGATCTCTTACTTTTGGTGTATGACTTTGGTTTGTCGATACAGCACGCTTTTTTTCTTCAGTTTTTTTCGGCACATTGCCTCCTGCATTTGGTTGTTTTTTTGATGTTGTTTTCGGTTTAGTCGGTTTTGTTGCTATTTTTTCTTCAGCCTTAGTTTTCTGACTATTATTAACGCGATTTTCAACCGCACTTTTATTAGGTGTCTGATTTTTTTCTTTGGATTGCAGATCTGCCAAATACTTATCTTTATCAAATTTCTCTTCAAATTGAGAAATTTGTTGATCAGTCAGGGCGCTCATATGATTTTTTACAGGAATATTGTACTTATTTAAAATGGCTACGAATTCTTTGCTTGGAATATTGTATTTTTTGGCAAAATCGTATACTCTTAATTTTGACATAGTATTCCTCCCTTCAAAATTTAATTATTTCATGTTTTTTTTCTCTGACAGTTGTTGCCGAACAAGCTCGACAACATCACTTTCTACTTTTCTTTTAAATGCCCGTTCCAGGTAATTTTTGTTCAAAAATTGCTCCATACACGCTTCAGATCTGCATACGTACGCTCCACGTCCATTCGCTTTTCCTGTAGGATCGAAAAAAATTTCACCAGATTTATCTGATACAATCCTAAATAAATCACGTTTATCAAATTTTGAATGACAGATAACACAGGTTCTCTGCGGAATTTTTTTCATACAATTACCTCTCTAAAATTATTATACACTAGTATTATAGCATAAAAAGCTATCTTGTGAATGACTCCTTTAATTTTCAAAATTAAGCTCATCATCATGAAGACACTCATCTTCAAAAATTGACTCATCAGCTAGTTCAAGCTCTTCTTTTAATTCAAGTAAAATATCATCTTGTTTTACATTAGTTTCTTGATTTTTTATTTGGTGTTGGCTAACATAATCAATTTTGCTCTTAATGTCAATTTTCCAACCAGTTAATTTAGCTGCTAATCGCACATTTTGCCCTTCTTTCCCAATTGCTAAAGATAATTGATAATCATCAACAATAGCGATTGCTGTTTTATCGTCTTTGTTTGGTAGAATTTCAACAACTTTAGCAGGACTCAATGCATTAGCCAAATATTCTTCAATATTATCACTCCATTTGATGACATCAATTTTTTCTCCCTGAAGTTCATTGATAATATTTTGGACGCGTACGCCTTTTTGCCCGACACAAGCACCGACGGGATCAATGCTTGGTTCATTGGCTTTAACAGCAACTTTTGTTCGCGAGCCTGCTTCTCTGGAAATAGACACAATATCAACAATACCATCAAAAATTTCCGGCACCTCAGACTCAAACAAACGTTTTACTAGTCCGGGATGAGTTCGTGAGACATTAACTTGAGGTCCTTTTGTCGTTTTTTTGACCATTAACAAATAGACTTTTAAACGTTGGTTGAGTTGGTAATTTTCACCCGTAGTCTGTTCAGATGGCAACATGACGGCTTCCAATTTTCCTACTTCGACATAAACAATGCCTTTTTCTATTCGTTTAATAATTCCCGTTAACACCTCGTCTTGACGTTCCAGGTAATCATTATAGATAATGTTTCGCTCTGCTTCTTTAATTCTTTGAATAATTAATTGTTTGGCATTTTGAGCCGCAATTCTTCCAAAGTCTCGAGGTCTTACTTCTTTCCGGAAGAAATCGCCAACTTGATAGTTACTGTCGAATTCCCGGGCTTTCTCAAGAGAAATTTGACTGTGATCATTTTCCGGGATTTCGACGATCTCTTTTAATGCGAAAACTTGAATATCACCTTTTTCACGGTCAATGTTAATCTCAACATTATGAGCATTACCATAGTTTTTTTTATAAGCGGTGGTAATGGCAGCTTCTATAGCTTGAATTAGTTCTTCTTTATCAATAGACTTTTCTTCTTGAATTACATCGAGAGCGCGCATAAACTCTGCATTCATATTAGTTTTCTCCGCCTTCCGTTTTATTCCGCGGTTGGAAGAGCTTTAAAATTCAACTCATCCAATCGATTTGCTTTTGCGATTTTACTATTTTCTAATGTTAATATTTCACCAGTTGCTAATTCTATCGAAAGCTCTTTTTCAGTATAAGATTTTAACACGCCATCAATATCTTTTTTACCTGCTAGCGGGGAAAAAAGGTGTATCTCAATATTCTTGTTGATATTAGCTAAATAATGTTTTTCTTTTTTTAATGGTCGATTTATTCCTGGAGAAGATACTTCTAAGAAATAGCTTTGTTCGATGGGGTCTTTTTCATCAAGCATTTCACTAATTTTTCGACTGACGTTTTCACAGTCATCCAACGAAATTCCGTTTTCTGAGTCAATAAATAAGGTTAGGCACCAATCCTTTCCCCTTTTTTCAAATGTTACATCGACTAGTTCATAGCCGAGTAACTCTACAAGTGGAGCTGCTAATTCTTCTAAATAAGCTTCTTTAGACATTTTTTTCATACTTTTTCCTTTATTCGTTATTTTAGGTAATTGTAATTATGCGAAAGCATCGAATTTTTTACCCGAAATTATTGTTAAATGTGATAAAATATTGAACTTAAAATCCAGACTCGAAAAATACTTAAGAGTGGGTTTCCCCACTCTTAATGAAATACTATATAATTGAATGAACAATTAAATAAATCATATCTTTGCTAAAAAACAATTAAACTTCTAAAATTTCGGCTTCTTTATCTTTTAGAATTAATTCAATGTTTTTAATCTCATCGTCCGTAACCTTCTGAATTTCTTTTTCACCTTGCTTTAAGTCGTCTTCGGTAATCAGGCCTTCTTTTTGGCTATCTTTTAAATCTTGAATAGCGTGACGTCGAATATTTCGCATGGCTACTTTACATTCTTCACCATATTTTTTAACAAGCTTAACTAATTCTTTTCGTCGTTCTTCAGTTAGTTGAGGTATGAGTAGGCGTATTATTTTTCCATCGTTAGATGGATTAAAGCCTAAATCCGATTTTAAGATACCCTTTTCGATTGCCGGGATAGCGGTAGCGTCATATGGTTGTATAACGATCATACGGGCTTCTGGAGTACTAATATTTGCCAATTGATTTAATCCGGTCGGTGAACCATAATAATCAACGAGTACTTTATCTAATATCCGTGGGTTTGCTCTTCCAGCGCGTAAGCTTCCCAAACTTTCATTAAGATTTTTTATTGCTTTTTCCATTTTTTCATTTGTAGTCGACTTAATCTCATTTACCATCATCTATACCTCCTGAATAATTGTTCCGATTTTTTCGCCCATTATCGCACGTAAAATATTTTTCGGTTCATTTAAACCAAACACAAGAATAGGAATGTGATTATCCATACATAATGATGTTGCTGTTGAATCCATAACTTTCAAACCTTGATTCAATACATCGATGTATGATAATTCAGAATAACGTATTGCTTCTGGATTTATTAGAGGATCAGAATCATATACAGCGTCAATACTTTTTGCTAAAAGGATGATTTCAGCGTCAATTTCGGCAGCTCGAAGAGCAGCGGTTGTATCTGTTGTGAAAAAGGGATTTCCAGTGCCACAAGCAAAAATGACGACTCGTTTTTTTTCAAGATGACGAACGGCTTTCCGACGAATATAGGGTTCTGCAATTTGTTTCATTTCGATTGCCGTTTGAACACGAACTGGCACTTCCATTTCTTCAAGAACGTCTTGTAAGCCTAGTGCATTGATGCAGGTAGCTAGCATTCCCATATAGTCGGCTGTCGATTTATCCATTCCTTCACCGCTACGCCCCCGCCAAAAATTACCACCACCAACAACAATAGCGATCTCTACACCGAGTTCAAAAACTTCTTTGATTTGACTGCATATTGATTGCACTGTTGGGGTGTCGATTCCATGGCCTGCAGAACCAGCTAAAGCTTCTCCGCTTAATTTTATAATGACACGTTTATATTTCGGTTTCAAAAACATTCCCCCTTTCTCTTCTACATTATATCGTAATTGATACTAATTTACAATCGCAACAACGGTAAAAAAAGAACACGAATGTGTTCTTTTTAGACGTTTAAGCGTTTAGTTGCTTGGCTACTTCATCGGCAAAGTTTTCTTCTTTTTTCTCTAAGCCTTCACCCATTTGGAAACGTGCAAATCGTCTGATCTTGACATTTTCACCAATAGCCATGATTTGTTCTTTGACTAAGTCTTCGATTGTCAAATCAGGGTTTTTTACAAAAGATTGTTCCATCAAACAAATTTCTTTATAATATTTACTCACACGACCTTCGACCATTTTATCGACAATTTTTTCTGGTTTGCCTTCATTTAAAGCTTGGGCCCGAAGAATTTCTTTTTCTTTTTCAAGTTCTTCAGTAGGAACTTCTTCTTTTGTAACATATAGAGGATTAGCAGCTGCGATATGCATAGCAACATCTTTGACGAAGGTTTTGAACCCTTCATTTTTAGCGACAAAATCAGTTTCGCAGTTTACTTCAACGAGAACACCAATTTTTCCACCCATATGTATATAAGACTCAACAATGCCTTCAGCTGCAACACGTCCAGCTTTTTTGTTTGTTGCCGCAAGTCCTTTTTCTCTCAAAACGACCATTGCATCTTCAATATTTCCATCTGTTTCAACTAAGGCTTTTTTGCAGTCCATCATACCGGCACCACTTTTAGCTCTTAATTCTTTTACTAATTTTGCGTCCACTTTTTCCTCCTGATAAACTAATTTAGATTATTCTGCTTCAGTAACTTCAGCAATTTCAACAACTTCTTCTTCAGTGTCAGCTGCAGGTGTTACTTCGATTTCTTCATCGATTTGTTCTCCCTGACGTCCTTCAATAATCGCATCAGAAATAACTGATAAAATTAAAGCAACCGCACGAATCGCATCATCATTTCCAGGAATGATATAATCAATTTCATCAGGATCACAGTTGGTATCTACGATTCCAATAATAGGAATGCCTAGTTTTTTAGCCTCGGCAATTGCAATTCTTTCCTTTTTTGTATCAATTACGAAAATTGCGCCGGGAACACCTTTCATATCTTTGATGCCACCTAAGAATTTTTGCAATTTTTCACGTTGACGCTTAAGTTTGATTACTTCTTTTTTGGGTAGAAGTGCAAAAGTACCATCTTCTTCCATTTGTTCAAGTTCGTTTAAACGATCAATACGTTTGCTGATCGTACCAAAGTTTGTTAAAGTTCCGCCTAACCAACGATGATTAACACAATAGCTTCCGCTTCGTTTTGCTTCTCTTTCAATACTTGTTTGAGCTTGTTTTTTTGTTCCGACAAAAAGAATTTCTTCTCCGTTTTCAGATAGCTCTTTGACGAAATTATATGCTTTTTCAATTCTTTTTACAGTTTGTTGTAAGTCAATGATATAAATACCATTTCTTTCGGTAAAAATGTATGGAGCCATCTTGGGATTCCATCTTCTTGTTTGGTGCCCAAAATGCACCCCTGCTTCTAATAGTTGTTTCATTGAAACACATGCCATAATTCGTTCCTCCTAGGTTTTTCCTCCATCCTCATCAATCAAGATCATCGACTTAAACTTAAGCACCGGATGCGCTTTCAGAGAATGTGTGTAATACATACTGATATATAATAGCATAATTGATCAATATGTACAAGTGATATTTTATTAAAGCAAATATTTTTGATAATTGTCGTGTTTGTCTGATATATGAAAAATTCGCTCGGCGTAATTCAGGTCAATCGTAAATTCACTTTGTTCATAATCTGAGGCATAAAAGGAGATCTCTTCCAGTAATTTTTCCATTACCGTATGGAGCCGTCGAGCACCAATATTTTCATCTTCTTCATTTTGAATATAAGCAATTTTAGCGATATATTTTATCGCCTCATCCTCGAAAATCAGATCGATGTCCTCGGTATGAATCAATTCCTGATATTGTTTAATTACTGAATTTTCGGTGTGCGTAAGAATTTCGATAAAATCCTCTTCAGTTAGATTATCAAGTTGAACACTAATTGGGAAGCGTCCCTGGAGTTCGGGAATCATATCAGCAATTTTAGACACATGAAAAGCACCAGCTCCGATAAACAGAATATAATCAGTTTTTATGGGACCGTATTTTGTATTAATGGTACTTCCTTCAACGATAGGCAGGATATCGCGTTGAACGCCCTCGCGAGAAACATCAGGCCCCTGATTATTACCATTGCCAATAATTTTATCAATTTCATCAATAAATATAATCCCATTTTGTTCAGCATCTTGAATGCCTAACTCATTAACTTGATCCATATCGATTAATTTTTGAGCTTCTTGATTAATTAAAATTTTTCTGGCATCGGAAATTTTGACATTCTTTTTTTTCTTTTTTTGAGGCATAAAATCGCCAAGAATATCATTCATATTAAAAGACATACTATCATTGTTCATACCTTGCATGATCCCGATTGTCTTTGAGCCATCATCATCCACTTCGATTTCAATCATCTGATCTTCCAGAGCGCCAGCGGCTAGTTGTTTTGAAAGAGCTTCTCGTTTTTCTTTCTTGCTTTTTTCTTTTTCGGTATCATCAGCTAATTCATTTTGAGTTGGGGAAATTGGAGCTGTTGGTTTCATGAAGATATCAAATGGTGTTTTCAAGGTTTCTTTTACCTTTTTTGAAGGCACTAAAACGTCTAAGATAATTTTATTCGCATTTTTTTCTGCTTCAACGTAGACTCCTTTCATTTTTTCTTGTTGAACATTGCGAATCGAGGTGCTTACTAAATCACGTACCATTGATTCGACATCTCTTCCGACGTAGCCAACTTCGGTAAATTTTGTCGCTTCAACTTTTATAAACGGTGCTTTAATCAGTTTTGCCATTCTTCTGGCGATTTCAGTTTTACCGACCCCAGTCGGACCTATTAGGATGATATTTTTCGGTGTGAATTCGTCGATTAAATCTGCCGGTAACAATGAACGTCGATAGCGATTTCTAAGGGCGACGGCAACCGCCTTTTTTGCTGCTTCTTGACCAATAATATAACGATTTAGTTCGGTTACTATTTTTTTAGGTGTTAATTCTTTCATGGCACTTCTTCCATTTCTATAATACTTCTACCGAAATATTATTATTTGTAAATACGCAAATATCCGATGCTATTTTTAAAGATTCATAGACCATTTCCTTAGCAGTAAGGTTAGAGTGATTTTTCAAGGCTCGTGCAGCTGCTAAGGCATATGATCCGCCAGACCCAATAGCGGCGACATCATCATCAGGTTCTATGACTTCGCCATTTCCTGATAAAACGAGCGTTTCTGATTCATCCATTACGATAAGTAATGCTTCCAGTTTTCTTAAAATTTTGTCTGAACGCCATTCTTTAGCGAGTTCAACAGCCGAGCGTTTTAAATTTCCATTATATTGTTCAATCTTATGTTCAAACTTTTCACAAAGAGTGAACGCGTCAGCAACTGATCCGGCAAAACCAACCAATATTTTATCATTATATATTCGCCGTATTTTTGTTGCATTATTTTTCATAATTGTTTTTTCCCCCATGGTTACCTGACCATCTCCCGCGATGGCGACTTCCCCATTATGCCGTATCCCCACAATAGTTGTTGCATGAAACATATCTAATAGCTCCTTCTTAAATCATTTTATTCATTTGGTGCTGCTTTATAACCACAATCTTTTTTATCGCAATAAATCGATTTTCGTTTTCCTAGCCCTTTTTGAAATAATGTTGATCCACAAACCGGACATTTTTCAGGAATGGGCATGTCCCAATTCATATAGTCGCAATCAGGATAATTATTACATGAATAAAAGGTTCGTCCCGTTTTAGACGTCCGTTTAACAATATCACCGCCACATAACGAACAAATACCGCCAGTTTTTTCAAAAAATGGCTTGGTGTTTTTGCACTCTGGAAACCCTGGACAGGCTAGAAATCGACCATACTTTCCTTTTTTTATGACCATTCTTCGGCCGCATAATTCACAGTCTTCGTCAGATTCGGGATCAGAAATGGTTATCGCTTCAGCTTTTTCTTGAGCGTTTGTTAGTGCTTTTTCGAAATCACCATAAAAGTTTCGCAGAAGTTCAACCCAATCAGTTTTTCCTTCTGATACAGAATCAAGGCGATCTTCCATATCTGCGGTAAAAGAAATATTAACAACATCACTGAAATATTCTTTCATTAAGTGCGTAACGGTGATGCCAAGTTCAGTCGGCTTAAAATGTTTTTCAATGACTTCAACATAATCACGATTTTTAATCGTCGCAATTGTTGGAGCATATGTGCTTGGTCTTCCGATGCCCTTTTCTTCTAATATTTTTACGAGTGATGCTTCGGTGTAACGAGCAGGTGGTTTTGTGAATTTTTGTTCTTTGGTCGTTTTTAATCGAATGAGATCATCGCCAACCGACAATTCAGGTAAGATGCTATCCTCATTTTTACTTTGATTTCTACCTATTCGAGTAAAACCATCAAATTTTTGAGTTTCTCCTTTTGTTTTAAAAATTAAATTATGACAGGCAACGTCGACATCGGTCACATAATACTGAGCATCAGACATTTGACTACATAGCAATCTTTCCCAGATCAGTTTGTATAATCGATATTGATCGGGTTCTAATGATTCTTTGGCTTTTTCAGGTGTTAACATAATAGACGAGGGTCGAATTGCTTCATGAGCATCTTGAACATTTTTCTTTTTTCCGACTTTTTTTTCACTCCCTAGGTATTCATCACCAAAATTTTGTTTAATATATGTTTTGCTTTCTAACACTGCTTCATCAGCAATACGCGTTGAATCGGTTCTTAGATATGTGATTAAACCGGTTAGTCCACTGCCTTTGATTTCAACCCCTTCATACAGCTGTTGGGCTAGACGCATGGTTCGTTGAGTAGTATAGCCTAGGACTTTATAAGCCTCTTGCTGCAATGTACTTGTTGTAAAAGGCACGGGTGGTTTTTGATAGCGAATTCGCTTTTTTACTTTATCAACAATAATTGCATTAACATCAACAATTTTTTCTAGTCTTTGAGCTTCTTCTGCGGTCGTGATTGTTTTTTTCTTACCATCTTCAGAGTAAAATTTTGAAATAAATTCGATAGGATCATCGGTTTTTTTTAATAACAGTTCTAAATTCCAATATTCTTCAGGAATAAAGGCTTCAATTTCTTCTTCACGATCAACAATTATCCGAGTTACAACCGATTGAACGCGACCGCCACTGAGTCCTTTTTTAACTTTTTTCCATAAAAAAGGACTCAGTGAATAACCAACTAGTCGATCCAAAATACGTCGGGCTTGCTGGGAATTGACCAAGTCGATATCAATACTTCTTTTATTTTCGATTGCAGTGTTAACCGCTTTTTTGGTAACTTCATGAAATTCAATCCGACATTTTGTCTTTAAATCGATTTCTAGAAAATTAGCCATATGCCAGGAAATAGCTTCACCCTCGCGATCAGGGTCTGTTGCCAAATAAACTTGATCTGCTTTTTTGGCAGCACTTTTCAAACTTTTTAAGAGTGTTGCTTTGCCACGAATTTTTATGTATTCAGGAGTGAAGTTATCTTCTATATTAATGCCAATCCGACTTTTAGGCAGATCGATTACGTGTCCCATCGTTGCTTCAACTTCGAAACCTTTTGGCAAATATTTTTTTATTGTTTTTGCTTTTGCGGGTGATTCAACAATAACCAATGTTTTGATCATTGAATACCTCCTTCTTTTTTGTATTTTTCTCTGAAATAGCCACATTATAGCAAACATTGCTACTAAATACAAATGGATGAAGTCGAATATAACTGATTCTCCTTAAATTAAAAGGATGTTTCCATACTTAATGGTAATAATTTCTTCTATTTCCATCATTGTCAGGATACTATTAACGATGTTCACCGGTAAATTAGAATAGGTTACGAGTTCATCAATCGTTCGGTAGCCTTTATTAATTAATTCAAACAACAATTGTTGGTCAACGGTAATTGGCTTTTTTCTTAGCTGAATGACCGTTTCTTCGCTTGCAGCCTTTGATTGATTACAGACGATATAATCTTCAAGAATATCTTTTGGTTCAGTTACTAGTTTAGCACCTTCTTTTAGTAAATGGTTTCCACCGGCCCAGCTAGCCTCACTAATATCGCCGGGAATAACATAAACATTTTTTCCTTGATCCAATGCGTGGTTGACGGTAATTAGTGATCCGCTTTTTTTCCCAGCCTCAATAACTAAGATCCCCTCCGAAAGACCACTAATAATTCGATTTCTAAGTGGAAAGTGATAAGAAAGAGGTTTTTCACCGAGATTAAATTCTGTGATAATTAATGCTTTCTTTGCCATCAAATCAAACAGTCTTTGGTTAGTTTGAGGATAACACATATCGATACCGGTTCCTAATACGCCAATAGTACGTCCAAGCTCCGGTAAGCTCCCCCAATGGCTATTGCTGTCAATTCCAGTAGCCAAACCACTAATAATGGTGATGCCAACTGCAGATAAAGATTTAGCAAATAATTTTGCATATTTTGCACCAGAAACTGTTGGCTTTCGTGAGCCGACAATACCTATTTTAATGGGGGCATTTAATAATGATAAATCGCCTTTGGCAAATAATGCCAAAGGCGGCATATAAATATTTTTAAGCATTTCTGGAAATTGTTGATCATTTCGTGTAATCAGATGAATATTATGCTTCAACATAAATTGCAAAGAATTTTGAGCATGGTTAAGAATTTTATTTTGCTCAAAATAATCTAATTTGCTTTTATCAAGAATTTTAGTTTTTTCGAGGGTTTTGCGATTTAATGAAAAAATTAGTTCAGGTGATAAAAATTGTTCAAAAAGCATATTCTTTTGTTTGGTCGAAATTTTTTTGAGGCCTAAAAACCAGATCCAGTAAATAATATTGTTCAATCTTTTAGTTCCCCTTTTAATACTATTTTTATAATAGTACCATAATTATAACGATCTTTAAAACCCTTTGTTAAATTAAAAAGATCTTACGCATTTTTTAATACAATTGCGTAAAACCTCAAGTTATAATTTTTTAATATAATTGCATTTTAGGAAAAAACGATGTTTGTTTAGCAGCTAGAATCAATGGAATCAAAAATAGCGCTTTATCGTTTGGTTCCAAGAAAAAATAATGCAACGGTTCCCGGTCCACAATGAGCAGCAATCACGGGTTCAATTAGATGGATCAGGATATCTTTAGTGCCGAATTTTTGTTTGATTTTTTCAGCTAAATAAAGCGCATCATCTAAACAATCGCCATGCGAGATATAAACCGTTTGATTTTCGGGATCTATCGCCGTTTTTTCCATTTCTTCAAGCAAAATTCGTAGCGAATTCTTTCTGCCACGCACTTTAGAAATAGGAATCAAGCGCCCATAATCATCCATATGCATTACTGGTTTAATACTAAAAACGGTACCCATGATTGCGCTTGATGCAGAAACTCTTCCCCCGCGCATTAAAAAAAATAAATCATCCACTGTAAACCAATGGCAAAGATGTAAGCGGTTTTCAATAAGCCAATCATAAACAGTTTGAATTGATTTACCTTCTTCTCTAAGTTTAGCAGCATGTGTGACTAAAAGACCTTCACCTAAAGAAGCCCCAAGTGTATCAACTGACATCATTTTTAAGTTTGGATAGTCAGCCTTCATTTCCTCCAAAACTCGACTCCCAGTTTGATAGGTTGCACTAAGTGCTGAAGAAAAGCCGATATAAAGAAGATCGTTTCCTTTGCTTAAAATCTTTTCAAATAAAACGCGACACGATCCCGAACTCATACTGGCCGTAGTTATTACGTCTTTGTTTCGCATCCGCTTGTAGAATTCAGTCAAGTCAGTTTTTTTTCCTTTTATATAACTTTCATTTTCTTCACCATCAATGAGGTATAACAGTGATAAGATATGAATGTTATACTTTTCTATCAATTCATCTGGTAGATTAGCAGATGAATCGGTTACGATTTCAAAGGTCATTACTTCTACTCCTTTTTTTAGCGTTTACACCATACTAATACAGAATTACTTGTAAATCAAGCAGAAGTAGCAATTCATATTTTTTAATTGATGATCATGTTTTAGCAATTGTTGCTTTTAACTTCAAAAAGAACAATTCATTTATTCATTTTCAGGTTGATTTGTATCATCAACAATGATTTGATTAAATGAAATAGGCATCGTTTCAGAAAACTGTGTTATTATTTTTTGGTGATTTTCAACGAATTTCGTTAAATTAGATTCATATTCGGAAGTCAATTCTTGTATTTTAAGATTACATTTTTGGTATAATGCTTGTAATTGCTCATTTTCTCTTGCTAAGTTGATTTGATCAATTTTCATGCGTTCATTTTCTTCAAGCAACCTTTTTTTTTCACTGAGCAAAGCGCTTCTTTCTTTAAGAATATCTTCATATTGGCTTTTTATAACATTTCTATCATCCGGTTGGTTTTTTATAAAATCACTTTCAGAACGAGAATCTGTTAAACTATCCTGAGCGTAACTTCCAAGTTCTTCAGTTAAATTCTTAACCATTTCTTTCAACTGATTGAGCTGTTTTTTTAATTCGATACTTTCTTGTTCATGTTTAATGAATTCTTTTTGGTTTTCATCAATTTCTTCAGTTATTTCAAGAAATTCTTTATAATGACCATTTAGTTCGGCATTTGACTCTACCGAGAATTCAGTAATCAATTGATTTAATTTGTTATTTTCTTTTTTTAGCTCATCAATTTGATTCAGCATTT
Organism: uncultured Acetobacterium sp.; assembly: GCA_965140355.1. GTDB lineage: Bacteria > Bacillota > Clostridia > Eubacteriales > Eubacteriaceae > Acetobacterium. Next base: position 183,992 of record OZ223195.1, read on the forward strand.
CAAGTTTTGAACTCTTACAATTATTATACATTTCGCCATATTGGTCGCGTTCCTGTTTTAGCATTGTTATTACTGATGTGTAGTCTTCAAGTCGACTATTAAAAGATTCTTCAGCATTATTTAAATCTTCCGTCAATTTATTGATATAGTTAGCAACCTGTTTTTGATCATATCCACCCAACATCTTTTTTTCAAATAATACTGGTGTTTTTGATTTTTCTGGTTGAGCTTTTAATTCATCAAGAGATAACTCTTTGTTCTTTTTTGTCATTAAAGATCACGCCTTCCTCTTTTTTTATGTAATAATGATGAGATATTGATTGCGTTTTTCTAAATAAGAATCGTTTAACTAAGAAAGTAATTCGCTAATTTTATTAATAATATCATATTATTGATAAAAAGAAGGCATTCAACTCATTAAAAGTTCGGATGCCTGACATTATTATATGTTTATTCGAGATTTGTTATACAATTTGGACAATATTTAATTTTATTAAGAACGGATGGATTAATTACCGATAATTTCGATTTTATAACCATCTGGATCTGAAATAAAGTAATAATGTGGTTTGCCATCACTATCAAGGCCTTTTAGTGGCGTAGGATCATATCCTTTTGCTTCATGAGCAGATCGAGAAGCTTCAAGGTTATCCACGCTAACTGCCAAATGACCATATCCGTTTCCTAAATCATAGGGAACATCCTGACCATAGTTGTAGGTTAACTCAAGCTGGTGACCTTCGGGACTACCATCTGCTAAAAATACTAGGGTAAACTGATACTCGGGATTATCTCGACGTCTAACTTCTTTAAATCCCATTGCTTCATCATAAAATCGAATTGATCGTTCTAAATTCGCTACTCTAATCATTGTATGCGCCATTTTATAAATTTCCATAATTTTCTCCTTAAATTTTTAAATTTTTTTATCGTTTATTTGCTGTTGTTTTAATTATGTTTTAGGTAATTTGATATATTGAATCAACGCGTTTACCACTTTAGGGTCAAACTTTATTCCTGATAATTTTTTCATTTCTTTAATTGCCTGGCTTGGTGTTTTTTCGATCCCACTGGTGGGGTTTATCATAATATCATAAGCTTCGGCTACTGCTATAATTCGTGCTAATAAAGGGATTTCTTCACCCTTTAAACCTTTTGGATAACCAAGTCCATCCCAACGTTCGTGATGGGCAAAAACGGGTGCGGCTAAATCAAGTGTTTCATCAAACATATTTAATAATCGATAACCAATGACTGTATGTTTTTGAATAAGTTCTTCTTCATCCTCAAATAATACCCGGTCTTGATTAAGAATTGCATCATTAAAAGTAACTTTTCCAATATCGTGAAGAAAGCCTGCGTCTTCTAGTCGTTTAATATTTGCTTGAGAGAGATTCATCATTTGCCCAATCCCTCGACACAACATACTGACACTGTAAGAATGTTCTTTTTCCCAGTAACTTCGTTCATGAAGCGTCGCGATAATACTCTCAATCAGGCCTGAATTGATGGCTTTTCGATTGACGGTTTTTTCGTGATACATGTCATCTTCGGCAGTTTTAAAAATTTCGATGATATTATGTTTGTGAAGTTTTTTTGTAGCACAGCCCATCGAAATGCTGCCTTTTAATGCGACGATTATTTCGTTGGAGAAATCGTTTTTAACTTGTTCCATAAAATAAGTTGCTTCATCTTTGGTTGTCTTTTTAAGTAAAATAACAAATTCATCTCCGCCAATTCTAGCAATGATATCGTTTTTGCGAAATACGTTATTCATTATTTCAGCAATTTTGATAAGTAGTGCATCCCCAACAGTATGTCCAAAAATATCATTTGTCAGCTTTAAACCATTTACATCTCCAAAAATAATCGAAATAGGTAAATTTTCCTCTTTATCTAGACTTTTTAACATTTCTTCGAAATACATTCGGTTGTAAAGTCCAGTGAGTTTATCGTGATAACTTAAAAATTCAAGTTCAGCATTTGTTTTTTCAAGTTCTTCAGTCCGTTCCTCCACCTTCGATTCCAGTTGATTAACTAAACTATCAATCGTATTGGCCATCGCATTAAAGGCTTTGGATATTCTCCCGATTTCATCATTTCTGACAATATCGGCGCGAATGGATAAATTTCCATTTGAAAAGTATTCAGTCGTTTTAATAAGATTATTTACTGGTTTGAAAGCGCTATTTATCAATGCATAGAATACTAATCCTGAAAAAAGCAATGCTAACAAAGTCAAGCCAAATGTTAATTGAATATTATTAATAATTCCAGAGGTGAAAGTGCTCTCTGGAATTGCAGTTATAACGAGCCAGTCCAGACCAGGTTGTTGATAGTCGGTGATATTTACCATAACTTTATCACGATCATTGTAGAGCTGATAACTGGTTTGTCCTGTACGGAGATAATCCTCATAGGCTTTAAACATTGTAGAATTGTTGATTTCTTTAATATTAGTGCGTTCAATCTTGCCGTCATCTAAGGTTTTAAAATTATCTTGTTTAAACGAATTAGCAACTAAAAGACCGGTATTTTTTTCTACGATTAAAGCAGAGGATTTTTTGAGACTAACATTTTCTTCAAGAAAATCATTGATTTGAGTTAAAGTTAAATGGGTTCCCATAACCCCTAACAGCACATCGTCTTTGTTATAAATTGGATAAGCCGCTGAAATCGTAAGATCGTCTAAAACAAAATGCCTGTAAATATTGGAAAAAATTGCAGTTTTATTTTCTTTGGCAGTCTTATACCAAGTTCTTGTCCGTGGATCAAATTGTCCAGCCATAACCATTAAATTTGCGGCCGTTAGATCAGAAGTTATCGAATAATACCATGAATTATTATTAGTTTCGGCATTACGATGCATAATTTGGATTGTACCGTTATCAGCTCGTCGAGCGCCGTAATAATCGCCATTTTCCATGCCATAACTAAAACTGTATACATCTGAGCTATGACTTTTTAAGATATTTACAAAAAAAGCATCTCGAGCAGAGGAATTTGTAAAATCAATGATATTATATTCAATGAGACTGTGATTTAATTCATTTATGTGGAGAGGGAGATGCATAAATTCATCAACTTCGGTGACGATATCCTGGTTAGTATTTTCTGCTGTCTCTATAAAGATATCATTTGCAGAAGATAACCATTTTGAAAAGACAAGATAACTAATTATTCCGACTGTAATGAACATTAATACAACGAACATTAAAATGAGATTAATTTTTATCGAGGCATTCTTTTCTTTCATAGCATCATCCTACTTTCGTTTCTTTAAAGGTTTTATGGATTGCTAATTGGTTTTTAAATTAGCAAAATTTAAAATTCATCCATCCATAGTTGTTTAATGATGATCTCCTGAACAGCCATCGGTGCCTTCAAAATTTCTAATGAGCGGTAAACTTCGTTTGTTCATTAACTCAAGAGCTTCTAATCCCGTATAACCAACACCTAGATAGCGCGTTATGCATGCATCTGCTAAAATATCAAAGGCTTCTTGACTATGGAAATTTCCCGTTATTATTCCTTCACAGTTTAGATTAATTATTTCTTGGGCAACTGTTTTAGCTGATGCCAGTTCATTTTTTTTGATGAAATCAGAACTCATGTCAGGCAGACTCACTACTAATAGATACTGGTAAGTATCATAATTATCGGAAACTTTCGATTCCAACGTGTTTCCATTTAAGGTTAAAGCAATTTTCATTTATTTCTCCGATCTTTATTTTTATTAACGAGTGTTTTTTCATCCTAACGGATTTAACATGGTTTTATAAAAAGTATACGCTTTTGAAGATTTACCGATACTATGGCTGATAAAATGATTCAGCATATCATTTAATTTAAGGGCATCTGAGGTGAGTATTTCGCGTTCTTTTAATTCTTTAACGGGTAATCTTAAAAAATCATTTAATAATTCAAGCATTTCGGCGTTCAGATTATAAGTGTAACCTGAGGTTGCGGATCGACATGATTGGCATAAGACGCCATTGTTCTCAATACTAAAAACGGTTAGATCTTTATTGCATTTGCAGACTATGCAGTGTGTCACGATAGGGCAATACCCTAAATAGCTGATCAATTTCATTTGAAAGGCTCCAACTAAGATCAGATCATTTTTAGCCTTATTTCCCGATATATAAAAAAGTATATGTAACAGTAGTTTTAATATTTCAGGACTTCGCTGAAAAAATTCAAATCCGTTGTTCATAAGATCGAGCAAATATGACGCAAGAGCCATTTTAGTTAAATCAGTTCGAAGTGGATAAAAGGATTCAATTAAATTACTCTGATTGATTATGCCAAAGTTTTTGCCGGGATAATAGATAAATTCACTGTAGGCAAATATCTGGGTACTGGCTAAAAGGCCGCTCTTTTGACGGCGAACTCCGCGGGCAATGCATTGAACTTTCCCTTCATCTTCGGTAAATATGGTCAATATTTTATCTTGTTCTTTGTAGGGTTGCTCTTTAATCACTAATCCTTTTGTTTTAATCAGTGCCATAGTTCTCCTGTCTGACGGATCTATTCAAAATATCCCAAATCTTTAAGATCAAAGTTTTTATCCCGCCAATCTGATCGAACTTTCACCCATAATTGAAGGTTGACTTTAGATTTCAAGAAAAACTCGATATCTTTTCTTGCTTGAGTCCCAATTTTGGTTAGCATGGAACCCCCTTTTCCAATTAAAATTCCTTTATGGGTTTTTCGTTCACAAAATATCGTGGCTTCAATATCGATAATTTCCTTGCCTTTTCGCGGTTTCATCGCGGTAACTTCGACTGCAATACCATGGGGGACTTCATCATTTAAAAGATTTAGTAGCTTTTCTCGAATAAGCTCCTGAACAATCCAGCGTTCAGATTGGTCAATAATCATATCGGCTGGAAAAAACATCGGTCCTGGGTTAAGAAGCCCAGTGATAATACCCAGCAGTTCTTTGACTCCGTCTCCTTGAGCTGCCGATATTGGGATAATTGCATTGAGAAAATCATATTTTTGATAAGCTGCGATAGTAACTAAAACATCTTCTTTTGGTAATAAATCAATTTTATTTATCACTAAAATAACTGGTGTTCCTGAAGTTTTTAGTTTTTCTAAAATGTACTGATCGCCTGGCCCGATTTTTATTTCCGGCTCCACCAGATATAAGACGGCATCCACATCGGAGACCGTGTTTTCAGCAGCTTTTTGCATATAGTCACCTAATCTGTTTTTGGGTCGATGCATGCCTGGAGTGTCAATAAATACCATTTGAGCATATTCGTCGGTATAAATGCAACGGATCGCATTTCGGGTTGTTTGCGGTTTAGCCGAGGTAATCACCAGCTTTTCGCCCATAATATTATTAAGTAAAGTTGATTTTCCAACATTCGGACGACCAACGATGCTGATAAATCCAGATTTAAACGTTTCGTTCATAATTCACATTCTTTCTTTGGTTAAAAAAACCAATCGATTATTTTTGGTAGAAAAATAATTAGTCCAACACAAACAGACATGATTGCCGCAATCATTACTGCTCCAGCAGCCGTGTCTTTGGCAATTTTTGCTAGATGATGATATTCCTCGGTATAAAGATCAACTAGTGTTTCAATGGCGGTATTAATTATTTCCAAGATGAAAACAAATCCGATCACAATTACCAGTGCCAACCATTCACTTCGCTCAATTTTGAATACAAAACCTAAAGTAACCGCCAAAATGCCAATGCCAAAATGGATCCTCATATTAGGTTGCGTTTTAAGCGTATATAAAACTCCTTCGATGGCAAAAGAAAAACTCTTTTTCAATTTTCTTCTGATGTTCTCCACCTCCTGATGAACTATTTGTAATCACATCTAATAATTAATCATCATTCATAATTTCTTTTTCAATACTTCGCATCAACGATTTATCAGCTGCTTCCATATGGTCATAGCCCAGTAAATGTAACACGCTATGTACTGATAGGTAAGAAAGTTCCCGCACAAACGTGGTTCCGTATTCTTTTGCTTGCTTTGTAGCTTGGTCAGTGCAGATCACGATATCGCCCAACAACAACGGTAGGTAAGGATTATCGCTAATAATGGCTTCTCTATTTTTACAAAAATCTTCATACATGGGAAAAGAAAGGACATCGGTGACGGCATCTTTTCCGCGATATTCTACATTTAATTTTTTTATTTCCTCTGGGCTTACAAAAGAAAAACTAATTTCACACTCAATCCCAAGTTCCTGGTGAAGCAAGGTACGTACCATAGCGTCTTCGATTTCTTCCAGCAGGGGTTCTTCTACTGCAATATCACTGCGATTATCATAAGCTACAACGAGCATATTATTTCCTCTCTTGTTTGGTTATTTTTTGTCTTTTACTTGCTGCTTTTGCTTGCGCTTCGGCTCTTGCTTGGGCTCTCAACACTGATTTACTGGAAGCTAATACAGATTCTTCAACTGGAATTAGTTCATCATAAGGTGGCGTCGTCATATATGACAACATGCCAAAACCGTCATTATAATCAACAATGGTGAGGCTCCCCAATTTGATATCAAAATGCCATTTGCTGTCAATCGGTAGTTCCAACAGATTGGTAATCATTCCATGGACGGTACCGCCATGCGCAACAATTAAAATCGTTTCATCGAGATTTAATTCAGATAAAAATTCGGCACAGAGTTCATGATACTGACGCTGACTCTGACCTTTAGGCACTGGATAATCAAGGTAGTTCTCCATCCATTGATCCCATTCTGGTTGATATAGTGCAATACACTCATCTCTTGTTTTTCCTTCAAAAATACCAAAGTTAAACTCACGTAAACGGTGATCTGCATTAATTTCTTTTCCTGTAGATTCACCAACAGCTTGGGCAATTTTATACGCTCGCGATATCGGACTGGCATATATTTTATCAAATGCTAATTTTTTATCTAACGCAACCAGCTCTTTTACCAGTAATTCTTTCATCGCTTCGCCTCGCTGAGTATATTCGGATTCGGTATGACCATTGAGGCGGTGTTCAATATTTCCATATGTTTCGACATGTCTGACCAGTACAAGTTTCATTGATTCTTCCTTATTAAAATTTGAATTTATACCCTTTTATTATAACTCATTTTCAGATGAGACACCAAAATTTTTTTGCTAATCCCCATCATTTTAGTTATAATTAAATAAAGTAGCTGACATTTCTGGAATTCATTTGAATATCGTCACCGATTTAAACAAAATCGCTCATCGAACTAGTCTTTACTGTTTTAAGACAAATGGTTAAATTTACTTTGGAATATACGTAGAGCAGTTTTGTAATTATTTGATCACACCTAGCACTAGAAAGGAAGTCACCATGGATAAAATAAAAAAACAAGCGCTTTTTGCTGATCTCGGTTTAGTAGCCGTAGCATTTGTTTGGGGAAGTGGTTTTGTTGCCTCTAAAAATGCTTTGCATTCTATATCACCGATGATGCTTATGGCAATTAGATTTACCGTTGCAGCACTTTTATCGGGATTATTATTTCGAAAAAAAATGCGGAATATTTCTAAAGAAACAATTAAGGTTGGTTGCTTGATTGGCTTTTTTTTGTTTAGTGCATTTACTGCACAAATGATTGGGCTACAATACATTCTGGCCGGAAAGCAATCGTTTCTAACGGCTACTAATGTTATTATGGTGCCCTTTATTTATTGGCTTGTCAAGAAACACAAACCGGATCAATATAATTTTGTTGCAGCCTTTATTATGCTGCTAGGGTTAACACTTTTGACCTTTGACTTTTCGGTTGGCTTTTTATTTAACGCGGGAGATATCTTAACTTTATTATGTGCATTTTTATTCGCTTGTCACATTGTGACAGTGGGAATCTATTCTAAAAAACATGATCCGATAGCATTAACTGTTATCCAACTTAGTTTTGCTGCGATTGCATCGTTAGTATATGTTTTTGTTGCCGGTGAGGTTACTTTAGAGATTCCCATCCCAGGCCTTTTAAATGGGGTGTATCTTGGAGTGTTTTGCACATTTTTGGCTTTTTTAGGCCAAACTGTCGCTCAGAAATATACGAATTCAACCCATGCTGCCATAATTATGAGCTTAGAATCGGTATTTGGAAGTCTTTTAGCTATTATTATGTTGGGGGATCATTTTACAGTAATCATGTTTCTGGGTTGTTTGATCATTTTCCTGGGAATAATAACTGCTGAAACGAAGTGGTCTTTTCTTAAATCTAAGCAAAAAAATCCGGAAAAAATCTCTGGAATTTAGCTTTTTCTTTACAGATTAATTATCATTATGCTATGATAACCTCCAATCGCATGATTAATTGCAGAGGAGGTTTTTTTTGAAAACTCAATTTAATATTGGAAGTATGAAATTTTCCAAACCGATCGTTCAAGGTGGTATGGGCATTGGTGTTTCCCTTTCCAGCCTGGCCGGAAATGTCTCAAAATGTGGCGGCCTCGGCGTGTTGTCAGCGGTAGAGATGGGCTGCGACTATCCCAACTACCAACATTCTCCCAAAACAACCAACAGGCAAGCGATGGAAGATCATTTTAAACGGGCCAAAGAAATTGCCAATAATCGCCCGATTGGTATTAATATCATGGTTGCACTAACACAATACGAGCAGCTTGTAAAAGATGCGGTGCAAATTGGCTTTGATATTATTTTCGCCGGAGCGGGCCTGCCATTAACTCTACCCGAACTGACCCGTAATTCGTTAACTAAAATTGCGCCAATCATTTCATCGAAACGTGTTGCTAAATTGATTTTAAAACACTGGTGGCGACATTACAAAATCGCTCCCGATGCCATTGTCTTAGAAGGGCCGTTGGCCGGTGGGCATTTAGGTTTTAAAAAAGAAGAGCTTACCCCGGATCGGTTGCCGGACCAATATTTGCCGAACCTGATACCTGGAGTACTCGAAGAAATCAAACCCTATGAGGACTTGATAGGACGACATATTTCGTTAATTGCTGGCGGTGGAATTACGACAGCAACCGATGTCAAAGAAGTTTTGGCGGCTGGTGCAGATGCCGTACAAATCGGTTCTCGATTTGTTGCAACCAAAGAATGTGATGCTTCTTTGGAATTTAAAGAAGCAATGGTTAAGGCCAAACAGACTGATATCAAAATTATCGTTAGTCCAGCTGGTTTGCCAGGCCGCGCTATTAACAGTAAATTTCTTGAAGAAGCAGAAGCGGGGATGCGACATCCTAAAAGCTGCCCTACTAATTGTATTAAGTCTTGTGATTATAAAACAGCACCTTATTGTATTGCCTCAGCACTGATTGCTGGTAAACAGGGCGATTTTAAAAATGGTTACGTCTTTTCGGGTGCGAATGCTTATAAAATATCTGAAATAACGACTGTAAAAGCGTTAATCGACGAATTGACAGAAAACTTGGAATAAGTAAAACTTAATGAATTCATAAAATAGTATGATGATTCTTTGCCATCTTGACAAATATTTTTTTAGAGCTATAATTAGTTAGACTATCTAATTAAAATGGAGGTGGATTTATGGATTCTTTTTCGTCACAACTTAATGCAATTCTGGTTGATACATTTAACAATATTTTAAAATTTGAAGAAGATTTGCTTAGGCAATCAACAAATATTGATTTAACAATTAATGAAATGCACCTCATTGAGCATGTGGGAAAAAACCAAAATAACGGAAGAACCATTAGCGACCTAGCCCAACGACTTAACATCACTCTTCCTTCGGTAACAATTGCTATTAATAAATTGGCTAAAAAAGGGTATGTAAAGAAAGAGAAAAGTCAATCTGATGGTCGTGTTGTCTTTGTCCGATTAACTGATAAGGGTTTACGGATCGACAAAATTCACCAATATTTTCATCGTAAGATGGTAAAAGATATTTCTAAAGAAATGTCAGAAGAAGAAAAAGAAGTTTTGATTCATGGTATGGAAAAACTAAATGGTTTTTTTCAAAAAAAATTATCACGATTATCCGACGATAATGAAACGTCTGAATCATGATGTTTGGAGGAACAAATGTCCTTTTCAATTATTGGAACTGGTTCTGCATTGCCTAAAACAGTTCAGACGAACAAAGACCTGGCGCAATTTCTTGATACATCGAATGAATGGATTGTTTCAAGAACGGGTATCGAGTCAAGACATATCTGTGTGGCAGAATCCACTTTGGAGATTGCCCTAAAGGCCAGTTTTAATGCGCTCGAAAATGCTCAACTAAAACCAGAAGAGATAGATTTGATTATCTGTCCAACTCTTGGCGGTGATACGGTCACTCCCTCTTTAGCTTGTCTGATTCAAGAAAAATTAGCTGCCAGCTGTCCTTGTTTCGATCTAAACGCAGCTTGTTCAGGTTTTGTTTATGGTCTGGACGTTGCTGATGCATACTTTAGTCGAAATCAAGAAATGAAAATTCTTGTGGTTGCTGTCGATTCCATGTCCAAATTTGTTAATTGGCAAGATCGCTCAACGGCGGTTTTATTCGGAGATGGTGCCGGTGCTGTGGTCCTTTCTTCTGGAAATGATTTAAAAGCGATTTTACTTACAGCGGTTGGAAATCAGCATGCCTTAAGCATTCCTTGGCCTAAAGGAAATCATCCCCTGACAGAAAATCAAGTAAAACCATTGCCCTATCTTAAAATGGATGGGCCAGAAGTTTATCGTTTTGCAGTCTCAGCTATCTGTAAGGATTTACGTACGGTGGCAGCTCAAGCTGGGTTTGAATTGACCGAAATAGACTATATAATCCCTCATCAGGCAAACCTTCGGATCATCGAAGGAGCGGCAAAACGGTTAAAGATTCCGATTGAAAAATTTGTTCTTAGAGTAAACAATTGCGGCAACACTTCAGCTGCCAGTATTCCATTAGTTTTGGATGAGCTCAATCGGAATAATGTTTTTAAATCGGGAACTAAAATTGCTTTAACCGCTTTTGGCGGTGGCTTGACAACTGGGGCTTGTATCATCGAATGGTCCTAACGGTCCTAACGGTCCATTTGCAATTATAAAAAAATTAAATCCAAAACACAAAATAAATTTAATCATAATCTTAGGAGGATTAATCAAATGGTATTAGAAAAAGTAGTGGAAATTTTACGGAATTATAAAGACGAACAAGATTTAGCAGTTACAATTGACTCAACATTTGAAGAACTAGAGCTGGATTCTCTCGATACGGTGGAATTAGTGATGGAAATCGAAGAGTCATTTGATACCAGTATCGAAATGGATGGCGAAATTCAGACCATCGGGGACGTAGTCAACCTTATTGAAAAAGCAATCGCTTAGGTGAAATGATATGATTATAACTCCCCTCTGCGAACTTTTAAACATTGAATTTCCCATTCTTCAAGGAGGAATGGCATGGATATCCGATGCTCAGCTTGCAGCTGCCGTGTCAAATGCAGGTGGTTTAGGGATTATATCGTCAATGAACGCTGATGAAAATTGGTTGCGTCAGGAAATTCAAAAAGCTAAAAGTCTCACAGACAAACCTTTTGGTGTTAATGTGATGTTGATGAATCCCCATGTTGATCAAATTGCACAGGTTCTCATTGACGAACACGTCGCGGTTGTTACAACCGGAGCTGGGAATCCAGGGAAATTTATAAAATTGTGGATTGATGCTGGAATTAAGGTTATTCCTGTTGTACCTTCGACGGGGTTAGCCCGATTTTCAGAACGAGCTGGTGCTACTGCGGTTATTGCTGAAGGCGGTGAATCGGGTGGTCATGTTGGTGAAATGGCGACCCTACCGTTAGTTCCGCAGGTTTGTGATGCGGTTTCGATCCCGGTAATTGCGGCGGGTGGAATTGGTGACGGCCGTGGTATTGCGGCCGCTTTAATGCTGGGTGCGGTTGGCGTTCAATTAGGTACACGCTTTTTAGTCGCTCATGAAACAAATATTCACGAGAATTATAAAGATAAAATTATTAAAGCCAAAGATATTGATACCACCTTAAGTGGACGTTCCTTAGGACATCCGGTACGTTCTTTAAAAACTACCTTTTCAAAGGACTTTATCCGGGTTGAAAATGATCCGACCACCCCTAAAGAAGTTTTAGAAGAATATGGTCGCGGTGCCTTACGCATTGCTGCTCAGGAAGGTGATTCTCAAAAAGGCTGCTTTATGGCTGGACAGATTGCCGGAATGATTAAACAAAAACAAAGTGTAGAGGACATAATTTTAACACTGGCTAAAGAAACTGAAACTGTTTTAAAAGGAGGATTACGATGGGTAAAATAGCACTGCTATTCCCTGGTCAAGGTTCGCAATTTGTTGGAATGGGAAAACCACTTTATGATTTAAGCCCAACTGCACGACATGTTTTTGATCAGATTGATTCACTTCATCATGGGACTTCCAAACTTTGTTTTGAAGGGCCAACGACAGAACTTAATCAAACCCATAATACCCAACCATGCATTTTTGCGGTGGAATTGGCCGCTCTCTCGGCCTTAAATTGTATTGGTGTTGAACCTCAAGGAATTGCTGGATTTTCGCTTGGTGAAGTTTCTGGTCTGGTTGCTTCTGGTGTTTTTTCGTTGGAAGACGGCTTGAAATTTGTTATAAAACGTGGTCAGGCAATGCAAGAAGCGGCTCAAATGGTTCCGGCGGTAATGATTGCCGTTTTAAAGCTTGATCATGAAAAAGTAGAAGCTATTTGCAAAGAATTTAATCAATGTTACCCAGTAAATTATAATTGTCCCGGACAACTAGTTGTTTCTCTTTTGAAGGAAGATCAGGCGTTATTTCTAAAACGGGTGAAAGAAATGGATGGACGCGGAATTCCGCTGACTTTATCAGGGGGATTCCATTCTCCATTCATGACCTATGCAACCAAGCAGTTAGAGTCTAAAATATATGAGTTGACCTTTTTAAAAGGAACAATTCCATTGTATTCTAATGCGTATGCTAAACCCTACCCTGAATCCCCAGTTGACGTTCGTTCATATATTCTTCATCAAATCAATCATCCAATATTGTGGGAACAAACGATGAACACCATGATTAATGATGGCTTTAGTACCTTTATTGAATGTGGTCCAGGAAAAACACTGGGAGGTTTCATCAGAAAAATTGATAAATCAGTCACCTATTATCATGTTGAGACACTTTTTACTGATTATCTTGACGCAAGAAACGCTGGAAAGGAATGGTCTTTTGTATGTTAACCGGAAAAACAGCATTAATCACAGGCGGAGCTAAAGGGATTGGGCGGGCGATTGCTCTTAAAGTTGCCCAATCACACGGTAATGTTGCTTTAATGTACCGTGGTAGTCAAAAAAATGCCGAAGACACAGTTGCAGAGCTGTCGGATTTAGGAATTAAAGCTAGATGTTATCAATGCGATGTATCCGACTTTAATGCGACCAAAACCATTGTTACCCAAGTTATACAAGATTTTGGCGACTTGGATATCCTTGTTAATAATGCGGGCATTACCAATGATAAATTATTAATTGCCATGAAAGAAGAGGATTTTGACTCAGTAATTGCCACAAATCTTAAAGGCGCATTTAATATGACCAAACATGCGGGTAGTTACCTTTTAAAAAAACGGAAAGGTCGGATTATCAATATTTCCTCAATTTCTGGTCTGATGGGCAATATCGGTCAGTGTAATTATGCGGCTGCAAAAGCTGGACTGATTGGCTTAACGAAATCAACAGCCAAAGAAATGGCCATACGCGGAGTAACTTGCAATGCTATAGCACCAGGTTTTATCGATACCGATATGACCAAAGAACTGAAACCGGAGATAAAAGCAGAAATTCTCAAACAAATTCCTCTGAAACGTTTAGGAGATGCAGATGATATTGCTAATCTCTGTGTTTATTTAGGGAGTGAGTTAGCAGGCTACATTACAGGAGAAGTCATTAAAATAGATGGCGGTCTTTATATATAGGAGTAATCAATGAATCGACGAGTAGTCATAACAGGATGTGGTGCCGTTTCACCAGTGGGTAATACCGTAGATAGTTTATGGGAAAACCTGAAAAACGGAAAATGCGGAATCGATTTTATAAAAAAATTTGATACTGCTGATCTAAAAGTAAAAATTGCAGGTGAAGTTCGTGATTTTGAACCGCTTGATTATATTAAAAAAAGTGAGCTTCGAAAAACCGATATGTTTACACAATATGGAATCGCGGCTGCCGTTCAGGCGATGGAAGATAGCGGTGTGAAAGAACATGTTGATCCGACCCGGCTGGGTGTTTATATGGGTTCGGGTATTGGTGGTATTCATACCTTTATTAATGAATGTCAAAAAATGGAGACGAAAGGGGCAAGTCGAATTTCACCTTTCTTTATCCCGATGATGATTTCAAACATTGCGGCTGGCAGTATTGCCATTCGTTATAATGCTCAAGGACCTTGTTTGCCAATTGTGACAGCTTGTGCGACTGGAACCCATTCTATTGGAGAAGCCTATCGGAATATTAAACATGGGTACGCGGATGTTATTATAGCTGGTGGTACGGAAGCCAGTATTTCACCTTTATCGGTTGCCGGCTTTACTAACTTAACGGCGCTGACAACTGTTAATGATCCCGCTCAAGCATCGATTCCGTTTGATCAACGACGAAGCGGGTTTGTCATGGGCGAAGGTGCCGGAGCCCTTATATTAGAAGATTTAGATTCAGCACTGAAACGTGGGGCTAAAATTTACGGTGAAATTGTAGGATATGGAAATACCTGCGATGCTTATCATATTACTGCCCCTCATCCAGATGCAATTGGCGGTACGCGCGCAATCAGTCTGGCAATGGACGAAGCTAAAGCCAGCGGGATTCAATTTGAAACATCACAAATTTATGTTAATGCTCATGGGACTAGTACTCCACTTAACGATAAATCGGAAACCATTGCCATTAAAAACGCATTGGGTGATAATATTTCCAGAACGCTTGTGAGTTCAACGAAATCGATGACGGGACACATGCTCGGCGCCGCTGGAGCAATCGAAGCGATTGCTTCGATTCTGGCATTAAGGGACGGTGTTATTCCCCCTACCATTGGTTATCAAGTACCCGATCCGAATTGTGATTTAGATTATGTTCCTAATCAAAAACGGAAGGTGCAAAGTGATGTTGCGTTATCCATTTCACTCGGATTCGGCGGACACAATGCCTGTCTTGCGTTTGCCAAATATACAGGAGAATCAGCATGGAATTAACAACCGAAACAATCCAAAACCTGGCTAGGATTATGACAAATGAAAACCTCACCAGTCTTGTCCTTGATCAGGGAAACTTAAAAATTGAAATAAAAAGAGAAGTCGGACGGTTGCAGCCCGCCAATATTACCGTCAGCGAACCGGTTGCAGTAATTTCCCAACCGCTTGCCCATAATAGTGAGACAGTTGAGTTGGAATCAATCGAAACGCCTACTAATGGTCATTGGAAAGAGATCAAATCTCCGATGGTGGGTATTTTTTATCAGAGTAGTCAACCGGAAAATCCCCCCTATGTCACAAAAGGCCAACGTTTTGAAGAAGGCGATACACTTTGTATTATCGAAGCCATGAAGTTGATGAATGAAATTACGGCTGAAACGCCAGGGACGATCATGGAAGTTTGTGTTGGTAACGGACAAATTGTCGAGTTTGGACAGGTTTTGTATCGGATTAGTGAAGACTAATCATTAACTTAAATTAGCTTGATGGTTAATTAAGATTTGTTGCCTGCAACATAAGCTCAATGTAACTAAATAGAAATTCAGAAGGAAATCAGAATGAAACGTGACGAATTAAAAAACATCTTACCTCATCGGGAGCCTATGCTGCTGATTGATGAGGCTGAAAAAATAGATTCTAATACTGCTTTTGGGCGTTATACGGTAACTGGAGACGAGTTTTTTTTACAAGGTCATTTTCCTGGAAACCCTGTTGTTCCTGGGGTAATTCTATGTGAAATTATGGCTCAGACCTGTTGTGTATTGTTGGCAGAAATGAGTGATTCAAAAAAAACACCTTATTTTACCGGATTAAATAAAGTCAAATTTAAAGAAAAAGTACTCATTGGGGACACCGTTGAAATTACTTGTAGTATCATCCGGTCTAAACCACCTTTTTATTTCGCCAGTGGTTCGGGTTCGGTTAATGGTAAGACGGCAGTTGTTGGTGATTTTTCATTTGCACTCATTGAATAAGGAGGATACTCGTGTTTTCTAAAATACTCATTGCTAACCGAGGTGAAATAGCGCTGCGAATTATTCGGGCGTGTAAGGAAATGGGAGTTGCAACGGTGGCGGTATTCTCAACAGCTGATGAAAATAGCCTGCACGTCAGTCTCGCTGATGAAAGTATTTGTATAGGACCCGCTTCAACGAGCGACTCTTATTTGAATATTTCAGCTATTTTATCGGCGGCCGTATTAACTGGGGCCGAAGCGATTCATCCAGGTTATGGTCTGCTTTCTGAAAATCATAAGTTTGCGCGACTTTGTACGCAATGTGGAATCAGCTTTATCGGACCAAACTGGGAACTTATTCAAAAGATGGGCGATAAAGATCAGGCCCGTTCGGCAATGAAAGCGGCCGGAGTCCCGGTTGTCCCCGGTTCTGATATTATTGACGATCCCAATGAAGCACATAAAAAAGCCGATCAAATTGGCTATCCCCTTTTGGTTAAGGCTCGTTCCGGTGGTGGTGGCAAAGGTATCCGTTTGGTTGAACGGTCAGAGGATTTTTTAAATGAATACGCGCTAGCAAGACAGGAAGCCCAAAATACCTTTAATGACGATGGTGTTTATCTGGAAAAGTTTCTTACTAAAGTAAAGCATATTGAAATTCAACTCCTTTGTGATCGACATCAGAATGTGGTAGCGTTGGGTGAGCGCGAATGTTCGATCCAACGAAAAAATCAAAAATTGCTGGAAGAAAGTCCCTCCCCTTCGATTACTCCCGAAATACGAAATGAGATGATTGCAGTTTCCCGCCAAGCAGCACTCACGATTGGTTATGAAAATGCTGGGACGATTGAATTTTTAATGGATACTGATGGACATTTTTATTTTATGGAAATGAATACCCGATTGCAAGTCGAACATCCAATTACCGAAATGGTTACTGGCATCGATATTGTTAAATGGCAAATTCGAATTGCTGCTGATCTTCCTCTGACTTTTGAACAGGAAGATGTAATTATTCGTGGTCACGCCATCGAATGTCGAATTAATGCTGAAAATCCACTACTGAATTTTCGCCCTAATTGTGGTACCATTGAATTTCTCCATGTTCCCGGTGGTCCTTGGGTGCGCTTTGATACCCTGCTTTATCAAGGATATACAATCCCCCCCTACTATGATTCAATGGTTGGAAAATTAATTGTACATTCGAAAACACGGGAATTGACCATTCGTAAAATGAAAGCAGCCTTATGCGAACTGGTCATTGAAGGGATCGATCATACCAGTCAGGTACAATTAGATATTCTTAGCCACCCTTTGTTTATTAAAGGCGACTATTACACAGATTTTATGGAAAACGAATTTGACAAACCCTTGTTAAATTAGAAATGGAGTTTTTGAATGCTTAATAAAGGTTTATTTAAAAAACCAAAAAATGAACTTGAAGCCCAGCATCGCACAAGTCGTTTAAACGATCCAGCGATTCCTTCAGAACTATGCCGCAGCTGTCCATCTTGTAAACAGCTAAGTTTTACTTCAGATCTAGAAAATAACTTTCATGTTTGTCCTAAATGTGGTCATCATTTCCGAATCAATGCCCGGCAGCGTTTAAATATGATCGTTGATTCAGATACTTTTCAGGAACTCCATCCTGAATTGGTTTCAATAAATCGGCTGGCATTTCCTGGCTATGATGAAAAATTGGAACAGGCTGCTTTGTTGAGTCATGAATCGGAAGGTGTCATTATTGGGGTCGGCGAATTAGGTCACCACAAAACGGCTTTTTTTGTAATGGAAGCAGCGTTTATGATGGGAAGTATGGGCCAGGTTGTGGGAGAAAAAGTCACGCTTCTTTTTGAATACGCTTTAAAACATCAGTTACCTGTGATTGGATATACCGTCTCCGGCGGTGCCCGGATGCAGGAAGGTATGTTGGCTTTAATGCAAATGGCGAAAACCAGCGGTGCGGTAAAACGTCATAGTGATGCCGGTCTTTTATATATAGTCATGTTAACTGATCCGACTACCGGTGGTGTGACGGCTAGCTTTGCGATGGAAGGTGATATTATACTGGCCGAACCAGAAGCTTTAATTGCTTTTGCCGGACCTCGGGTTATTGAACAGACGATCCGTCAACGACTGCCAAAAGGATTCCAACGGGCCGAGTTTTTACTTGAAAAAGGGTTCATTGATGGGATTACCCCCCGAAAAATTCAAAAAGAAACCCTTAATCGGTTATTAACCCTCCACTCAATCTCAAAAGGCGGTGAAAATAATGGAAGCTTATAAACACGTTACGTTGGCACGAAAAAAAAATCGTCCCACCGGACAAGATTATATTGATAATCTTTTTACCGATTTTATTGAGCTTCATGGTGATCGTAGTTTTGGTGATGATCCTGCGATGATTACCGGTTTAGGATTTCTGATGGATATGCCGGTAACGATTATTGCTCAGGAACGTGGTAAAAATACCAAAACCCGGGTAAAGCGGAACTTTGGTTCGTCACATCCGGAAGGTTATCGAAAAGCGCTTCGGCAAATGAAACTGGCTGAAAAATTTAATCGACCAATTGTTTGTTTTATTGATACCTCTGGAGCGTTTTGTGGAATCGGAGCTGAAGAACGTGGCCAAGGCCATGCCATTGCCATGAATTTAATGGAGATGATGAGTCTTCAGGTCCCAATTATTTCAATTATTATTGGTGAAGGCGGCAGCGGTGGAGCACTGGCTCTTGGTGTAGCCGATGAAGTTTGGATTCTGGAAAATGCCATTTATTCCGTTATTTCGCCGGAAGGATGTGCGAGCATTTTATGGAAAGATCCTGCTAAAATAAAAGAAGCCGCTAATTGTCTTAAATTAACAGCTGAGGATTTGTTGGAACTTCAAGTTGTTGATAAAATAATTTCTGAAAATCATCGTGACTTCAAAAATGTCTATCGGGAATTAAAAATCAATTTATTTAAATGTTTTCAAAAAAGCAAAACAATGAGTGCCTCGGAACTAACTCAAAACCGCTATGATCGATTTCGCAAATATGGTTCAATTGAAAATAGCATCGAATAATTTTATCAGTATTTAGGATAATTAAAATGCAGAGTAACAGACAAGTTATCTGCCTTTTTTTTATTTACCTATGACTGAAATAATGGTATTATAAAGCATATAAATATTTATAATTCGGAAAAGGAGATGATGCTATGACTGGAGACAGAGTTAAATGTAATATCGTTTATAGTAAAATGTTGACCGATGTTGAAGACATCATGTTAGAAGAATTTGATTTACCGGAAGGGTGTATCGATATCGGAATTTTTACAACCCAATACGATGGGGTCGGATACTGTGCAGCTGATGAAGCTACCAAGACAGCTAATGTTGATGTCGTCTACATCAAAACTCTTTACGGAGCCGGGGCTGGTTTAAATGACGGTCAGGTTTTTGGTGTCATCACCGGTCCTACTGTTTCTGATGTAGAAAGCGGGCTGCGATACATCCGCGATTATGCTGAAAATAAATCCAGTGTCTACAGTGCTAATGAAGATGGCAGTAATCTAATCTATGCTCAATTAGTGCCTAAAATTGGGAAATATTTTTCTAAAACTTATGATTTACCGCTTGGTTCTTCGATCGCTTTTTTGTTTGCGCCTGCCCTCGAAGGTGTTGTTGGTGTTGATGAAGCTTTAACTGTTGCCGATGTCGAAGTTGTTAAATTTTTTGGTCCGCCAACGCATTCAAATCTAAGTGGTGCGATTTTAACTGGGACTCAATCGAATTGTCGAACTGCTTGCGAGGCCTTTAAGAAGGCTATTATTGACTGTGTGGAAGATCCTCTTGATTATTGAAATTAATCCAATTAAAAAGAACCGCTTCAGCGGTTCTTTTTAATTGGCGAGATAAAATAGAATCAAACAAATTTATTTCAAAAGACATTTGTTAATATTCTTTTTTATGTTAACACAAAGCGTTATTAATAATAAAATGACGAGCCCATCATCGAAGCGATCATTGCAAACATCAGACTTGAAAAAATGATACTGAGAACAATACCGATTCCCATAAAAATCAATGTTGCCCAAGCAAAATGTTTTTTTGTAGTTTTGGTGTTCGAATCAACACTCCAGATAATAAGCATGACAAGATTAACAATCGGAAGCGACAACAATAAAAGTGTCAATAGCCAGTCACCCAAGGTCATTGGAATCTCAGTATTTTCGCTTTCGATTTTCTTTGAGGTTGCGGTTTGATTCGGGACAGGGTCTTGTTTAATCGGTTCAGCGACAATAATCGTTTCTTCAGCAATCATTTCCTGGACAATCGGTTCTTCATCGTGATGTTCAGCAGAAGTTTCCTGAATAGAAATATCGTTAGAATGCTCTTCCCCACCAGAAAATTGATCGGTAAGGTTGTTGTCGACGACACTATTTTCTTTTAAAACATTACCGCAATTGCCACAAACTACATCATCGGGACCAATGCCGGCATAACATTTTGGACAATACTTTGCCATTGCGCTCACATCCTTTTTATTTTATTTTATCATAAAAACATCGTGATTTCAAAATATTGTTTAAGACAACACTTCGATTTTTTTAATAACCTGATCTTCATACGGTTTATCAGAACGATCCCGATCGACGGAGACGATTGCATCTGCTGTTTCGATTCCGGAAATTACTTTGCCGAAAGCGGCATATTGACCATCCAGGAAAGGCGCATCATCAACCATTATAAAGAATTGTGATCCAGCTGAATCTGGCATTCCTGAACGGGCCATGGAGATAACACCTTTTACATGTTTGAGATCATTAACAATACCATTTCCCGAAAATTCGCCCTTAATGTTATGTCCGGGTCCGCCCATTCCGGTTCCTTGTGGGCATCCACCCTGAATCATAAAACCGGGAATGACGCGGTGAAAAATTAGCCCGTTATAAAAGCCATCATTAACTAGTTTTAAATAATTCTCAACAGTAATTGGTGCAATCTCAGGATATAGTTCAATTTCCATGGTTTGACCATTTTCCATTTCAATTTTAACAATTGGATTCGTTGCTATTTTAGTTTCGTTTTCTGACATTTTAACCTCCAAAAATTTCATTTCTATTATATTTATGTCTCACTATACTATACACTATAACATCATAAATGAAAAGAAGATTGCTTTCGATCTTAAGTTTCTTAATATCTGTTTGTAATTTAATGAAATAAAAGGCGTGTTCCATCCTGGCGCGTCAATTAATGTATAACGCTTAGAGAAGGAACACACCTAGTAATTTTTTACAAGATTATTTTAGATAGCAAATATCAAATAATCTTAGATTGAGTCCTGAATTTAAACAGCATAGTCGTACTCGCCATTTTCCTGGTTGATATCATAAAAATCTGCAAAACTTAGATCGAAGATATCTTTATTAATTCCGGAAACATCAATTTTATTTTTAATCAGATATTGCCAGAAACCACTTCCGTTAATATTCCCCTGCATGATAACGCCTTGAATGATTCCATTTCGGATGACAATTTTTTGATAATTATTGCGGTCTTCGCGGGTAAATATCTCACACTTTTCTTCGTCTTCGGGATTAATATTTCCCAAGGAAAGAGTCGTGAGACCATAGAAATTCATGGTGTTTTTAAGGGCATAACGATCATCATAACGAAGATTCTCGCCAAGCATATTGAGGGCCGCAATTTTCCCTTGTTTCATCGCATTGGGCCAAATTCCAGCGATCCCATTTACATCTCCAGCCGCATAAATACCATTGATATTTGTTTGTAAATCATCGCCAACCAATATCGCATGATTGGTTTTTATCTCAGATTCTTCCACAAATCTGAAAGCCGGACGTACTCCAGCAGCAATCACTATAACATCGGCGGGAACCGCTTTACCACTGGCAAGATGAACCATTTCACCTCTACCCACAGCGTTAACATCCACCGATACCACCTTATCATTTAAGATAAACTCAGCACCTTCTTCTTCAAAAAGCTGTTGATACGCTTGGGCTGATTTTTTATCAAGCTGCAAGCTCATAATATCTGCAGTCATTTCGATAACAGTCACTTTCAAACCGCGTTCCAATAAAGCGGCGACAGCATCCATTCCAACAAGACCGGCACCAATGACCACTGCATTTTTCGCGGTTAAACATTCGGTATCCAGTAATTGAGCATCTTTTAAATCTCTAAAACCATAAACATTTTTAGATTCTCGTAATCCTGGAATTGGCGGAATGAAGTAAGATGCTCCAGTGGCAATCAGTAATTTATCATAAGAGATATCTTGATTGTCATGTGTTTTCACAATCTTTTTATCGGGCTCTAGACCAATAACCGTTGTGTTATTAAGCAAACTAATATTATTCTTTTCAAAAAAATCCTCATCCACAAAGCTGATGCCTTGAGCATCGCGTTCATGCCCTAAAAACTTATGAAGCATACAGCGAGAATGAATACGGTCTTCTTTAGAAATAATCACTATTTCAGTGTCCGGTTTTGTTGATTTGATTGTTTTAGCTGCACTGATTCCAGCAGCGCTGGCGCCGATAATCACAATTTTCATAAACTTACCTCTTTCACTTCAATGGCGTGTTTAGGACATGCTTTGACACAACTTGGGCCATCTGGTTTATCTTCACAAAAATCACATTTGATAATTTTGGTATGGGTTTTATTATCTGGTTTCAAAACGCCGTACGGACAATTCATTACACACATGTAACAAGCCGCACATTTTGTTTCGTCATATTGTACGAGACCGGTTTTTGGATCCTTTTCAAGCGCTCCACTCATACATGATAAAACACATTCCGGTTCGTCACAATGGCGACAGAAAATTGGCGTATAACCAGTTTTAGGATCAAATTTAATAAAGTTACGCGTTTCAGAATCGATGCTTTGCAAGTTAACGGTGTAAAAATTACTGCCTTCTTCATGGGCACTGATACAGGCGACATTGCAGTTTAGACAACCATCGCATTTTTCACGATCAATGATGATTCGTTTCATGATTACACCTCCTTAGATGTTTAATTCTTTTCGTTTCTTTTCGATGATTCCATCGAGTGTTTCGGCTGCTGATTTTGCATTATCATCAATAATTAATTGACCACCAGTAAGATTAAGCATGTCTTGAGTAAAGACCTGAACAGCTACTGGACTACCAGTTACAAATGGTGGAAGTCCGAGATGTAATGGTAAACCAAGGGCTAAACCAAACGCTCCATCAGCTAAAGCTTGTTCTTCTAACCATTGTGGTGCGGACAAAACAAGTGGTAATTGTGGTAAATCAACACCGATGGCTTCAGCCAGCTCGGTAGCAACTAATTCCAAACGGCCAATGGCGAGACATGGACCAAAGTTTAAAACTGGTGGAATTCCCAAACTTTCACAGACTGCCCGTAGTTTTGGTCCCGCCAGCGAAGCCGCAGAAGGTGACATTAAACCAACATTTTCGAGTCCGCCTGATGAACATCCGGCGGATAAAACAAGAATGTCTTTAGCAATCAGTTCTTTTACTAATCCAACCGTTAAGACATCGTGGCCACCAGCTGTTAAGCTTGAACATCCAACAACACCGGCAATCCCTTTAATATCGCCACTAACTAGTAAATCAATCAGTGGTTTCCAAGCCCCGCCCAAGAATGATTTTAATGACCCTTCACTAACGCCAGTTAAGGTATCATCATTCCCATGTTCGGGATCCATATTTAAGGGGACATTGCCACGTCGTGCTTGATAAGCCTCAATCACTTCGTTAATAATTTCATCAGCTTGGCTTTCTCTTTCTTCAAAAATAAAAGGTTTTAATTCAGCATTGGCTTTTTTAGAAACGTCGTCTAAACATATTTGTTTAATTTTAAGTTCATCACAGATTGGTTCGATGCCAGGTAAAGTACAGTTGAATTCTGATAATACGGCATCAATTGCGCCAGTAGCAAGAATCGCTTCACTGGTAAAGTTATTTCCCGCATGTCCGTTAAATACCTCTTGATAATGTTCGCCACGTAGTTGAAGGTCTTGTCCAACACAGGTACATCCAACTAACTTAAAGCCTTTTGCCCCTACAGCTTTAGCTTTCTCAATAACAGCTTTATCTATCAGGTGATCTTGTAAATAGGAAAATAACGAATGTTGGTGACCGGTAATCATAATATTTATATAGTCGGTATCAATAACACGTAAACCAACCGGAGCCAATCGAATGGATGGCTCACCTAAAATGACATCATTAAGAAGATTTGTCAATGTTAAACCATAAAGACCCGTTGAAATTCCGAGTTTTAAACAATTTAGATACATATCAACTGGATCTGAATTAAGATTTGTTGAAGTTTTAACGACTCCGGCAAAAACTTCGGATTTTGCCCCACCAGGCAAGATACCCAGTTCTTTCCAACGTTCAAAACGTGGTTTATATGCCATTTTTTCAACAAGTTCCATTTTTTCATAATCAGGTTTATATAAATCAGCTAAAACCAGATCAGCGATTTTTTCAGCACAAATATGTTCATCCGTCTCATCGATTTCGAAAATCTCAACTAGTTTTGCCAGTGCAATTTTTCCTTTTAACTGACCTTTGCTAGCTGCAGTTTTTTTAAGTAAGCGGGCTGTGTTTTCAACAATATGGATATAACATCCTGATCCGGCCGATACTGCTCTTAAGAAATTACGAGCAACAATTGTATCTGCCGTAGCACCACAGACACCTTTTGGTCCATCCGGAGTAATTCGACATGGCCCGTTTGAACATAAACGACAGCAAATACCTTGCAACCCAAAACCACATTTGACACTTTGCCCTTCCATGCGGTGATGAGATGTTTCAACACTTAGATCAGCAATGAATGTTTCGAGGTTTTTGTCCGCACTCGCACAGGTTTTACAGCTAAAATTTGAATTCATATGATATCCTCCAGTAATTTTAAATTTGGCAATTAAACGAGCAATCCAATAATTCAAAGCAAATAATTGTACTTTAAACTGCCACTTAAATAAAATTTCAATCAAATGACTATCTTCACAAAAACAGATTCGCAGATAATAAAATTTCCAGGCAGTTATACTGTCAATATTATGGAGTTAATATTACTTGTTTTAGAATGTGTAATGAATCATATGAGTAATTGCACAATTGATTAAATAGTTGCAATGTTTAAATAGCTAGTCTTGAGATCGCTACTATGACTCTAAATTGATTATGCTGAGAACATTCTGGTTTCTTTGAAAGAATCACTTGTTAAAATTATATTTATATTATAAGTATAGAATTAATATTTGTCAAGAATGATTCATGATAAATGGGAGCTCTTTGCTGAATTAAAAAAAGTCTGACATCTAAATGACAGACTTTTGAATATTAATTGTTTTAAATACATGGTAGGTAATGATATATTTATGCAAAGATTGACACTTCCATCCGATTCAATAAAATTTCCTCAGGTAATTTATTCTTAAAATAGTTAGCAAGCAAAACTTCTAATTCAGGATCAAAAAAATCACAAATATCATTGTCTTCATTATTATAAATATGCACATGAAACTTAGTATTTGCATCAAAACGCATTACTTCATGATTATCCTTTAATTTTAAAATTAAGCCTTTTTCAGAAAATGTTTCCAAAATATTATAAATCGTTCCTACCGACATAACATATCCTTGATCACCAAGTGCATCCATTAACATATCAGCACTTGGATGTGATGACATCTCAGAAAGGACTTTTAGAACACTAATACGTTGTGGCGTCGCTTTTAATCCAACATTACGAATCATATCTGTATATATTTGTATTTTTTCATTTTTCATTTTAGAATAACTCCTAAATAGTAATTTATAACTTATTATAGTACGTTTATTAATTTTTGTCAAACGTCTTTTTGTTACTAAAATAAAAAGTATGCGATGAAACATTATTTTAGCAGGAGATCGTGTATTAGCACTCAAACGCTATTCAAATGATAAATATCGCATACTGTAAATTATCTTTTCATAAATAATCAATTTTTTAATCTTCACCGTACAAAGCATTGATAATTTGTTGTGCTGGTTTACTGATAACCTCATAATAAATTTCATTACCCGTTCGATAACCTTTAACAATTCCAGCGTTTTTTAGTTTAGATAAATGTTGAGAAACACCAGATTGAGAGACTTCCAGACATTCTTCCATATACGATACATTACAGCGTCCTTTTTTAATTAATCCTTTTGTAATACAGAGACGAACTGGATGCCCAAGAGCTTTTAAAATTTCTGCAGTTGCCTCGTGATCTTTTAAGTCTATTTCCATGAAATATTCTCCTCGTGTCGACATATTGAATATTTTAATATAACGTTATTAGATTTTAATATGCCGGTTTTATTTTATGAATAATACTTATACTTATTACAATATCGACAAATATAAGTGTTAATTTAGAATCACATTAACTTTATTTATTATTAATCAAATGTTTTTAAAATCTCATCAAAGATCTGTGTTTCATCATAATCTGGATGTTCCTTAATTATGACTAAAACAGCTTTTCCGATAAAATAAAGAAGATCATCCGTTGATATATTAAAGCCATCTTCTTTTGCTAATTCGGCAAGTTTTTCGAAAAGTTTGTGTCGCTTTGTTTCTTCACGACTGAGTATTCGTTCTTCAATATTTTCATTAGGGTGTATCAAGTCATCAAATTTTTTTATAATCTTTTCACTAAAACTATCCTTTATACCTTGTCTATTGTTTAGTTCTTTTAATTTAATCGTAGATATTTCATCTATTTTAATGATCTTTTGAAGTAGTTCGTCTTCAATGCTTTCCGGAATCATTGGTGATACATAGTATCCTGTCGAAACGATTACTGGTTCAGAATATAAAAAAGTATTACTGATCTGTAATTGTTGATTGTAGTTTTCCAAAGCTTTATGATTTTCATTTAAATAACGGATGAAACGTTTAACCTCTTGAAGTGCCATAACCTTTTTCCTCCTTAATTTTGTTTTTAATTACTACTTAGTTTAACATTATCACATTCTAATTCATTAATCAAGAAGATCTTTTAATATCACTAAATAGTATTTTTTTAGTAAGTGCCTCAAAAGATGACGTATAGCAAGTCTAATCCAAACCTGATATACTGATGTCATCATTATTTGAGGCACTTTTTGTAGTTATGATTGAGTCTGCACACCTCAGGCAATTGCTGAGACCATGGCAGGTATTTTTCAAGAACTTCCGGCTGGTGCAGATAGTCACTGTTGGGGATTTCGGTCAGAAGGTAATTTAGATATTCGTAAACATCTAGTTCATTGGCCCGGGCGGATTCCACCAGCGTGTACAAAACCGCATTGGCGGTTGCACCTTTGGGTGAATCGGCAAAAAGCCAGGCGCGGCGCCCTGTCGCAAAAGGCCTGATGCTGGCCTCGCAAAGATTATTGGAGATGGGAAGACGTCCGTCTTCCAGGAAGGTTTCCAGATATTTCTTCTGATTTTTGGAATAATTCAGGGCTTTAGTCAATTTTTCATTTGTCGTTGGAATCGCTGCAGTTTCATCAACCCACGACCAAAAGGCATCGAGGATGGGGCGTGACCGATCCTGACGCTTTTCTCTGATCTCCTCATAGGAAAGATCCTTTATTTCATTTTCAACTTTAAAAAGCAGGTCGATATACGCCCGTCCTTCGGCCCCCTTTGAACCCGGGATTTCTTTCCCATTGCTGGTCAAGGGAATGCTATCGATATGGTAACGGCGACAGTGCGACCAACATAAGTTTCGCCGGATATTCTCGACTTGTTCATAGGCAGCATACGCATCGGTCGTTAAATAGCCATGGAACCCGGAAAGCAGCTGCCTGGCGATCTCCCCTTTGCGATCTGGGGAGTAATGGAAGAAAACGGCCTGAATCGTCTCGCATGCCGCACTACGGATCACCCACATATAGGAGTCGCTGTTGGCTTTCCTGCCTTCTTCCCGGTTACACTGGATCCGTGTCTCATCCATATGCAGCACCTCACAGAAACGCAGTTCGGCATGAATGCGTTCGTAAACCGGGGTCAGCCATTCTTCGCTGCAACGGTTGGTCCAGTTGGCCATATTTGATCGGGATAGAATCAGTCCCAACCGGTACCAGTCTTTTTCCTGACGGGCAAAAGGCATCCCCATGGCAAACTTCTGATACATGACCTGAGTGACCAGTGATGGCGTGGCAATGGAATGTGGAAGTACCGGCACCGGTACGGCGGCTTTCTGAAAATGATCTTTGGGATTCTCACTGCCTTCTTTCCCGCACCGGGTGCACTTGGCAATCTGCTGGACAATCTGCTTCACCTTCAGCTTGGCCGGTTCATAGGTCACTTCGGTTCGGACGATCCGTTTGCCGATAACCGTAAGGTCTCCGCCGCACTTGAAGCAGGAATCATCCGGCCCAATGATGTACTCTTCAATCTCCTTCGGAAGACCAGCAAGCATTTCCTGACGGACTCCGGGTTGGCGGGCTTTTCTGGTATGACTGGGGACGGTTATTTTCTGCTGTTCGCCAAACAGTGCTTTCGCAAGCTCCTGCGTTGTTTCAAACAGGGACAGTTGTCCATTCAGATTTTTCGATGTTTCAGTGGAGGAACCAAACAGTTTCTTTCTGGCCTGCAGAAGCGCCTGCACCATATTTTCAATCCGGATATTTTGTTTGGCAATGATTTCATCTTTGGCGGCCAGTTCTTCTTTCTGTTTTTCTACCAGCGCCCGGAGTAATAGCAGTTCTTCTTGTCCCGTCATCCGTATCCATTCCTTTGCTTTTTATTGGTATTATTATACCATTTTAAGCGCCAGAATGCTACATTTATTAACAATAAAAAGTATTGAAAATGCCATTTTAAAGCCATTTCATGAATTTATTTACGCTGTTTTGAAACGGTTAAAAGCAGCTGTTCTCAAGCGTCATCGTCACCGGCTGAAGGGCTTTTTTCTGCTCGATTTCAAGTCCCTGAAGCAACCACTGAACCTGCTGGCCGGTTATTTCTCTGATTTCAGAAGGGGTTCTGGGCCACTGAAATTTCATACCATTCAGCAATTTCTTGCTGGCTAGAATGAAGCCGTTGCCGTCGTAACGTAAAACTTTAAGAGCGTTTCTTTTTCGGTTGCAGAAGATAAAAGCACATTTGTCAGAAAACGGATCCAGCTGGAACTCCGTATTAACAACAACAGACAGACCATCCATCT
Source organism: uncultured Acetobacterium sp. (assembly GCA_965140355.1). Lineage (GTDB taxonomy): Bacteria > Bacillota > Clostridia > Eubacteriales > Eubacteriaceae > Acetobacterium. The sequence continues at coordinate 213,317 of OZ223195.1, forward strand.
GCTTTCTGAAGTCAGTGGCTCCACATGCAATATAAATATGAGTCGTATCTTCGATAAACCGATCCATCATGACTGCGAAAGCTGCCGGATAAACTGCGTTGCGAGGGTGATATCACTGTGATCTGACAAAATCAGCTCAAAACCCCGCCATTTGATAATCAGTCCCGCCGCCGGTATTCGCTCATCAGAAGCCGTCGGCATTTCCAGTTTTGCAAACAGTGGTGCTACAGCGTCTTTCTCTAGTGGCTCCATTTTCGCCTTCCGGATGCGCTGCTTCCAATAATAGAAGGTGTACCGGGTAATCTGGTTTTCGGTACACCAAGCTTCGACTGTCATTCCACTGGTTGCCTGTTCCTCGAATCGCTCTTCCCAAAGCATTATTTTTGTTTCGTCCATTGTATCCCTAACCTCCTGAACGTTCTTTCAGGTTAGTCTACAATAATTCGACCTGTTTTGCACTACGCCCTCTTTTGGATCGCTTACATTTTTTTAAGTTTATAATATGAAGTTTAATTAACTTTTCTTGTTTGTGATAACACAATCAAATAGTTCTTACGATAAAAAACATCCGTCGCCTGAGCTACGAATGTTTTAGTAATTGTTTTTTTACATTCAATTTTTTAGCCTTTATAACGGAAACGACATTTTGAATTGATGAAGTTCTAGACTAATAGATATAATCAAATTCTTTTTGTCGTTCTAAATGGCGTTGAGCCATTTTGGTAACATCTTCAATTTTTTCCGTTTCTTCATATTTTGTCGAAAATCCAAATGAAACAGATACTTTAATCGATTTAACCTTCACTTCATCCATATTTGATTTAAATCGCTCCAATGCCCGCTCAACTTTAGCGCCTTCGGTTCTTGGCATGAGAATGACAAACTCATCTCCTTCATAGCGAGAAACGATATCATCACCACGACAACCTTGTTTTAAAACCTGAACGGCTTTTCTGATTAAAATATCTCCAATTGCATGTCCATATTGGTTATTAACCTTTTCAATGCCATTAATGTTTACAAAAATGACTGATAATGGATAATATTGATTATCGTCCAGTCTTGCTAATTCTTTTTCATAAAACTTACGATTATAAACACCCGTTAGCTGATCTAAAAAAGTTAAGGACTCCATATTTTTGTCTTCACTATTTCGTTCATCCAACATCTCTTTAACGAAATGTTGGTTTTCCGAAACATCTTGAATAAAACAAACAATTCCAATAATTTCATTATCGCTATTTTTTATTGGTGACCAATGATTTTTTCCGATTACTACAGTTCCATTTTCTACTATATACTCTTCAATTGAAGTAAATTGTTCACCAGCTAGAACGCGATCAAAAAAAACCTTTAGGCTTTCACGTTCTTCACGGTTGTCGATGATATCTAGAATTCTGGTTCCGATAGCAATGTCAGCGCCCCATTGATTTTTTGCCACTTCTTTATGTTTATTATTATAGCTGAGGTAACGATACTCTTTATCTAAGCCAAAAATAATAAATTCGTGAGTTGTTTCAAGGATTGTCGTCAGCAAACTATTTGCCAGTTCTAATTTTTCAGATAAAGCCAGTACACCTTCTTCAAATGCCTGATCTTCAAGTCTTTTTCTGTTATCTGCTTTCATTGTTTCAATATTAATAACATCCATTTGATTTTTCACTAAGCCTCACCTTCTAAACTTAATTTAATCTTAAATTCCATGTCGTATTCAAGTTAAAATGATTTTAGAATACTAGGAAATACTTAATATATTGTATCATTTCTATTCTTAAGATTCTACATTTTTCATCAATATTTTATCGACCCAAATATTACTAACTACTTTAAACTAATTCCTTCAGGAAAGCCAATATTGAAACCAGGTTGTTTTGGTATTTTTTTATTGACAACACTAATATTAAGCAATGAATCGCATCCCCAAAAAGCATATTCACCAACTGTTTCCAATTCCTTGGGTAACAAAATTTCTGTCAGGTTATGACAGTTATAAAAACAACTGATTCCAATGTGTTTTAGATGATCCGGTAATGCAATTTTTTCCAGTCCGACACAATCTTTAAAAACATGACTTCCGATAATTTCTAGTTGACTGTTTCCTGGAAAGTTAACGGTAATAAGTCCTTGACATCCTAAAAAGGAAGCTTCCTCTATTTCAATTACAGAATCAGGAATAACAAGTTCTTTTAATGAACGGCATCCTTCAAATGCAGATGTTCCAATGGTTTCTAGAACGAAACATTGATTTAATTTTGCTGATATCAGTTTTTCACAGCCATAAAATGCAAAATCTTCAATATGTTTCAGACTTTCGGGAAAAATAACCTCTTCTAATTGCGTGCATTTATAGAACATGCTTCTTTTTAAAATTTCAACACCTTCTGGGATACGAACTGAAATGATGTCATTATCATGCCTGAAGCCGTGACTTGCGGCCTCCTGGAAATCTAAAGCGTCTTTAAATACCAGCATATTATTTGTAAGCTTTATTTCGGTTGAGGTCATTAAATTAGTTGTCTCTTTTTCAAAATTCTGTTCCTCATCCAGAATCACACTTTCGTAATTATCAACGCCAAAAGTAGAGAAATCAACTTCATCATCTGTAAGCTCCAAATAATCGGTGGGATTTAGGTCTTGGGTTGGTTTTGTAAAATCCTGATTCAATTTTTCAAGTTCTTCTTTTCGTTCGTTTAATTCTTGATTTGCAATCAAGAGTTCAGACTTTATGGTTTTAAGTTCATGTCCAATGGGTGTTAATTCTGGGTTGGATTTTCTTTGAGTCGGTTTGATCTTTTCAAGTTCATTGCGTGCTTCAGTTAATTTATTTGTTAATATTTGTAATTCCTGATTTGACAATTCGATATTTTCATTGATATTTTTATGTTTAGTTTCAGCTTCAATAATACCTTCTTTTACGGAACGTAGCTTAATTCGAGATATTTCAAGCTCAGCTTGTATCGTTTCAAAATTGATTTTTGCATCTTTAAGGGACTTATTGATCTTTGTTAATTCGATTTCTCGGGAATGTAACTCATTGGTTTTAGCCGTAAGTTCAAGTGTTAATTCCTCTTGTTTAAATGATTCTTCAGCGATCGTCATTTGTTGGCTGGTTCGGTTGCTAATTTCTTCAAAAACTATCAAATACAAATCTTCAGATTGGCCTATTGACTTTTTTTTCAAAAGTGGCAGGATCGTTAGTTTAACAATCATGGTTTGATTGTTTATTTTTAATGACAAATCTGGGGTCGAGACCACTATTTGTTTTGTTATTGCTTTATGCAGATTTATATTTAAATCTCGGCGCAATCGACTTCTGGCAAGTTTTAGTACGTTATTGACACCTATACCAGAATATCTCTGTTTTGGTTCAAGATAGAAACGTGTTTCACCATAAATATAGTGGATCATTCCAGATTTATCAACTAAGATTGCGGCAGTTGGAGAATACCTTTTAAGAAGGGTCATTTCAGTTAATTCTTGAGCAGTCTTTATTTTAGGTTTTACGACTCGGACAATTGTTAAAAAAAGCGGCCAATCAAGTTCACCAGTTGATGGCAAGTGACGATTTTTTAAGTGGTATTTTTTTTGAGAAATATTTTGAATAGTTACAGCATTATTTTCTTTCATTTCGATTTTTCCTCGCTACACTTTAGAATATTAATTTACAAATGGAATTAATTTATTATGTATTTCAATGGGGACATTTTATCACTATACATATAAAATAGTTAATCATTATTTAAAAAGCCATATTACTTTGTTGTAGATTTTCGAATTATGACGATAACGGCTTTTGATAAACTGCTGGCATAATAAATTTATAATTAGTTTTTTTCAGATTAAGGGATTCCGCATGTCCAATAAATAAATATCCCCCCGGTGCTGTACACTGATACATTTTTTCAACTAATTGATCTTTGGTAAGTTGATTAAAATAAATCATAACATTTCGGCAGAAAATAATATCAAACTTTTTTTTAAATATAAAGGTTGGTGTCATTAAGTTAAAGCGTCTGTAAATCACTTCCTTTTTAATGTCATCTATTACTTTTACATGATTATTATCATAATTTTGGAAGTATCTCAATTTCCACATCGATGGCAACGGTTGAATACGATCTTTTTCGTAAACACCTCTTTTGGCAATTTCTAATACTTTATTGGAAATATCAGTTGCCAAAAGTTTTTTATCCCAGTATTGACCTTCAGTTTCGAAAAATTCCGTTAAAATCATCGCCAAGGTATAAGGCTCTTCACCAGTGGAACTCGCCGCACACCATAATCGAATATCGCGGTTATTTATTTGCTCTTTTTTTTGCTTAAGCTTAGGTAAAATCGTATTTTTAAGATATTCAAAATGGTCAGGCTCACGCATAAAAAAGGTGTGGTTTGTCGATACTTTATCAATCAATACCGAGCTGGCTTCTCCTGTTTTATCAGAGGTTAAATAGTTATAATAATCCGTAAATGTTTTAAAACCCAGCTCGACAAGTAATTTATGCAGTCGACCCATAAGTAACAGTTGCTTTTCTTTCTTTAATTCTATTCCGTATTCAGTATGTATATATTCGGTTAATTTTGAAAATTCCTGCTCGGTTATTTGAATCATTTTTCACACATCCTCAATTCTTTTATCAAAAGTCTATCCACTTACAGCAGTTCTGTATCATGAATGAGTATATAAGTTAGTTTACCCTAGTGAGTCTTTAATGTAAATACAGATTTTATGATTTCAACTGTTGTCAAAAATGATTTTGTGCGAAATAAGTGATTTTTAGGTATCAAAGTCTTTGATCAATTACGTTCATAATATACTTTTATAGGAGATGATTATTTTTTCTTGTCACCCAAGTTGATAAGTTCTATAATAGAATTAATCTAACTTAAAAGGAGAAAATAATGGCTATTGTATGGACCCCAGATTTAACAGTTGGCGTAGAAAACATTGATGCTCAACATAAAGTATGGTTTGAAAAAGCAGATCAATTGTTTGAGGCAGGAAAAAGTGGAAAATCCAAAGATTATATCGCTCAAATGTTTGATTTTCTTGATGATTATACGAAGCTACACTTTAAAGATGAAGAAGCTTATATGACAAAAATTAAATATCCCGGGATTGAAGAACAAAAGAAACTTCATAGAAATTTTATAGCTGAACTAGCGAAATTAAAAAAGGATTATCAGGAATCTGGCGGAAACATTTCTTTGATTATCAATGCTAATCAGATGATAATCAACTGGCTGACACAACATATTTCTTTAATGGATAAAAAAATTGGAGTTTATGCCGAAACACTTTAAATTCAAAAACCTCAATCTCAATAAAATAAGATTGAGGTTTTTAAATTTAATCCACATGGTCATGGTCAAAAAAACCAATTTTGTTTAAAACTTCTGTCATTTTTTTCATATCAATGGGTTTCGAGGCATAGGCATTGCATCCATAATCGAAAGCTGACTGAACAATGTTAGTATCACCTAAAACGGTGGTCATTATTATTTTACATCGCTGTTCTTCCGTCAATCCATTTTGTTTTTCTAAATCGCGGATCGTTTTTAGAACTTTAATTCCGTCAATTTTTGGCATCATCACATCCAGACAGATAAGATGGTAAGGCAAAGCATCATTAATAGCCAGAAGATAGGCATCAATGGCTTCAAGACCGTCTACTACCAAGTCGCATTCACCATACCTGCTCAAAAATTTCGATAAAAATTTTCGACTTACCATATCATCTTCTACAATTAAAATTCGTTTCATTTTATCTCTCCTGTTATTTACAGATATCTTTGCAACTTTGAAAGCCGTTTAAACTTATGCTTAGTTTTAAGCAAAATGATTTTTACCTGCGCAGGTTGAGTAAAACATCAGAATCTCGTTGTTTAAATCAAACCGAAACGCAGGTACGCACTATTTTTGTCACCCATCCATCTGCATTTTTTTTAACCAGATACATTCAATTTGTTCTAAGTATTCCTTCACTTTTTCAAAACGATCTTTCCTTATTTCCAATTCCATTTTAAAGACCAGATTTTTTAATTCTTCTTCATTCATCGTTTCAAATATTTCTTTTAGCTGATGGGCAATTACTTCCATTAAAGGGTAGTTACTTTGTTTTAAAAAAAGTTTTAGCTTATTAATCTTCTGCTCTGCTTCTTGTTTTTCGGTTGTCTTAACAGATTCATCGTGAGTTAAATTTTGTTCATTGTTTGCATTAAAGTTTTGGGTAAAGCGATCAGAGGGCTCCGGAGCATTCATTTCCGATAGATTAACTTGCTTATTAAGATGTTTTTTTAAAAGTATCTGCATTTGATAACGATCAACCGGTTTGGATAGATAACCATCCATCCCACTGGCTTTAAAGATAACTTCATCTCCATCCAACGCAAATGCTGTTAAAGCAATAATTGGTGTTTCTAAATTGAGTGATTCCCCTATTTTTTCTGATTTAAAATGACGTAATTTTTTTTTCTCAAAGCCTCGAATTATTTGAGTTGCCTGAATGCCATCCATCTTTGGCATCTGTATATCCATCAAAATGATGTCATACTTATGATTTGAAGCCATTTTTACACCTTCCACACCATTTTTTGCCACATCAATTTCAGCGCCTAAACTTTCTACAAGTTTAGATATGACAATTTGATTAATTTGATCATTTTCAACCAGTAAAATTCGGCTACCGGTAAAACTTACATTTGCATTAGTATTGATAACAGATTCGCCAGACTTCCTGGTTATAATCACTGGCAAATGAATACTAAAAGTACTACCTACTCCTAGTTGACTGTTAAATGATACTGTTCCACCCATCATTTCAACGAGCTGTTTTGTAATGACCAAGCCCAAACCGGTTCCGCCATATTCTCTGGTATATGAGCCATCAATTTGGGTAAAACTTTTAAATAACATGGAGTAATTTTGGGGATCGATACCAATCCCGGTATCAGTGATCGAAATTTCCTGCATGACCTCGTTAACCTTCCCTGGAATTAACTTTTGATTAACGAGTATTTTAATTGATCCCTGATTTGTAAATTTGATGGCATTACTGATGAGATTATTCAAAATTTGTTTGAGACGCATACTATCACTGATAATAAACGTTGAAACTAAATTTTCATAATTTACAAAAAGCTCCAGACATTTTTCGAGGGCATGCTTTTTATGAGTTTTTGCGACTGTTTCAACGAGATCGATCAAGTTAAAACTCATCGGATTCATCATCAGTTTTCCCGCTTCAATTTTCGCGAAATCAAGAATATCATTGATGATATCTATTAATGATTGGACGCAACCCTTAGCTGTTCTCAGATTATCTTTTTGTTCTTCAGAAAGCGGCTCCAGTGCTGTTAAGTCGATCATGCCAACAATCCCATTTAACGGGGTTCGGATTTCATGGCTCATATTCGCAAGAAATTCGCTTTTGGCACGATTAGCTTTTTCAGATCGTGCGATTGCCATTTTTAATTTTAGTTCAGTCTTTTTTTTCAAATCTATGTCTGAAGCTAACACCGCAATATAACCAGGTTCTGGACTATAAATTGACGTTTCAACCCAGCGTTTTTGTTTAATCATAAAGTATTCTTCAAGGTGGATATTTTCTCCATGTAAGAGGACTTCTTCAAAGTGCATAAATAATTTCTTGCTTTCTTCGGCATCAAAAAAACCCATTTCAGATAATCTGTGCTCAAGCATCATTTCCCGTTTTACATTAAACATCTTTTCAGTTGCAAGATTCATTTCGACAATTTCGGCATCAACAAGATGACTATTATCATCGAAAACGGCTTTGTAATATGAAATACTAGTCTCCATATATTTAAAGAGTGAAAAGTATTTTTTTTGACTTTTTCGAGATAATTCTTCAGCAATTCGTTCATCATGAATATCTAAGAATAAACCGATCATTCCTGAATACTTAAGGTTTTTATCAAAATAAGGTCTGCCCATTCCGCGAAAAATACGATATTTATTATCAGGGGCGAGAAGTTCCAGTTCAATATCAAAATTTGATTCCTCATCAAGCGATCGTTTCAATGAATTCAAATACTGCGAATAATCATTTGGTTTCATTCGAATACTCAAACCTTCTAAAAAAGTTTCTCGATCGATATTCATATAATTTTTGAAAGTCTGATTGATAAAATCGCAATGTTGTTCGCAATCGATTCGATAAATCATAACGGGTAAAGTATCTAAGATTAGTAGACTAGACTCTCTTGCTTCTTTTAAACTTTTTTCATAGTAAACTTGTTCAGTAATATCTTCCATTGTTAGGATATATTCTGAATGATTTGATGTGATAATTGGCATTATACTGACGTTCAAATAGCGAATTTCCTCTTTCTCATCCTTTAGAAATTTCACTTTTATAGATTTATCGTTCATCATCTTTTTGTTTTCCAGAACATCACTAATAATTTTTCTAAAACGACAGAATTTACAATTTTGCGAATGACCACATCCATAATTTTGACCAAAAACGCAACCCATTGCATCACCAAAAACTTTGCCAATAATCATTTCTTCTTCTAAAGAAAATGTTTTCAAAAAAGCCTGATTGACTTGACGAATTGTTATTTCTTCGTCTACAACCAACATACTTGTTGGTAATAAATCAAACATCATTTTAAGATTATTTCGTTCATTTTTAATAGTTATCTCGGCATCGATAATTCGAGTAATATTTCTAAATACGACCACTTTTCCAAGATATTTTTCATCGTCAGATAAAAGCGGAGATAAATGAGCCGACAAATAACATTTTCCACCATCTGGTCTTAAATAATAAGATCTTTTCGGCAATCCGACGCTTTCTAGAAATTGATTTTTTGTGTCATCTTTCCAAAATTGAACAGGCTGATTGCAACCATCTTGATAGATTCTAAAAATATCTTGAAATGGTTTTCCAATAATTTCGGATAAGCTGAGCCCTAAAATATTCAAAGCTTCGGCATTTGCAAAATCTAGGCGATCATCCTGTTCACAGGTTATAATGGCATCTCCGGCACTATTGAGGGTTGATACCAGCCATGCTTTATCTTTATTAATGATTTGAGCTCTCATTTCATCCATCAGATTTCTCCATGCAATTTATTTTTTAATACTTACCAAATTCATCATCGCTAAGCATAATTTTTTTAGCAGCTGGTGTGTTCGTATCTTGGTTTGCTCTATTTTTGATTGAATGTAGATTTTGTTCTTTCATATTATCAAACATACGCATCATTTCAGGACTAATGTTTTCATAATTTCCTTGGCCACCCATAAAGCCTCCTCGCTTTAATTTAAAGCGAGAAACCTGTTCTTTAAGCATTTCAGCTTGACTAGCTAATTCTTCGCTGGCCGATGCTGTTTCCTGAGATGTTGCTGATGTTGACTGAACGACATTAGCAATTTGATTAACGCCCTGATTAATCTGATCGACGCCAACGGTCTGTTCATTAGATGCCAATGAAATATTATTGATTAAAGTATAAACCTTTTCAATAGAGTCGACAATTTCAACTAAAGCAGAGGCTGTTTCATTTGCTATTTTAGTGCCGCCTTCAACTTTTTTAATTGACCCTTCAATAAGTGCGGTTGTTTCTTTAGCGGCACTGGCAGAACGGGCAGCAAGATTTCTCACTTCGACGGCAACTACTGCAAAACCTTTTCCGTTTTGTCCGGCTTTGGCAGCTTCTACGGCAGCATTAAGTGCCAGAATATTGGTCTGGAAGGCAATTTCATCAATCACTTTAATAATTTTGGATATGTTATTTGATGACTCGCTGATAGCTTCCATCGATCCTAACATTTGATTCATCCGATCATTTCCCTGGTTAGCGTTTTCTTTTGTATTTGCTGCTAGTTGATTTGCCTGCTCAGCGTGTTCAGCATTTAATCTGGTTTGGGATGCTATTTCTTCAATCGATGCAGTTAATTCTTCAATTGAACTGGCTTGCTCCGTTGCGCCCTGAGATAGCGAAATACTTGAGTCCGAAACTTGCCTAGATCCGGCAGCAACCTGCTCGGTAGCTTCATTAATATTAACCATTACCTCATTGATATTCGTTGCCATACGATTAAAGGCATCAGCTAATAAACCCATTTCATCTTTAGTACGAATATTAATATCGATATCCAAATCCCCATCAGCCATACGTTTAGAGGCAGTTACCATTTCATTAATCGGTTTTTTAATCGTTGTCGAAATAAACACACCAAGTAGTATTGAGATGACCATGCCAACGACAATTAAAATAATTGTCATTACGGTTGATGAATTGGCAATAGCCGTATTATTTTTTGACGTTTCTTCCGCAGCTAGTAGCTTAATTTCTAGTATTCTTTGATAATTGGTTTCTATTTTTTCCCGAGCTGTTGGATAATCTCCAGATTTTATTAATGCGATAGCTTCTGATTGCTTGCCTTCTTTAGATAAGGCAATTATTTGCGCGATGGCTCGGTCCATTTTTTCTTTTAGGTCAAAAATTTCGACCAGTAATTGTTCGCCTTCATCCGAAATCAATGTCGTTTGGACGCTTTTTATATTTGTATCAAAAATGACACTTTTTTCTTGAATGCTTTCTTCTAATTTTGCTTGTTCTGCGCTGTCTGTTGATAAAACAAAGTTTACAACATCAGAACTTGTTCCTTTAAACGCTTCGGTGATAGATATAAGCTCACCTAATGGTACCGTCATTCTTCGGTAAAGATAATCATCTTGACTATCAATCGTTTTAATATTTATGACCCCCATCAAACCAATACCACCAGCAATTAATGCTACAATAATAAATCCTAAAATTAACTTTGTTCCAATTTTCAAATTATAAAACCATTTCATTTGCTTTTTATCTCCTATTCTTATTTTGTATTTAAAATTCCAACTGTCTGACTAGCTAACAATTGATCGCAATCTAACAACAGTTTTACTTCATCGCCAACTTTACCGATGCTTTTAATAAACTGGTTAGAATACTCTGAACTGAGCATTGGTTGATCAATAATATCATCTTCCTCAAATGATACTACTTCAGAAACACTATCAACAATCAAACCGACTGTATTATCTAAAACATCAATGACAATAACACAGGTACGTTCATCATAATCAACAAATTCTTTTTTGAAGCGAAGCCGCATATCCATTAACGGAATGATCCGACCTCTGAGATTAAAGATGCCTCGAACATAATCGGGTAATTCCGGAACTTCGGTAAATGGTAGAATCCCGATAATCTCTGTTACATATCCGATCCATAATCCGTAATATTCATGTGCCAGTTCAAAGGTCAAATACATGCCTTTCTCTTCATCTTCAAGAACAATATCTTCTTCACGTTCTTTTCCCATATTTACACTCCTATCACAACACAATATCTGGTTAAATTGTAAAAGTTATAATGATTAATTACTTGACTTTACATAATTCGTAAGCCAGCTAAGCCGCTGATATCCATAATCAGGCTGATGCTGCCATCAGGGAGAAGCGTACAGCCTGCTAATCCAAGGATGTTTTTCATTGAATTGACATAATTGGGAAGGGCTTTAACCACCACCTGCTGTTGCCCTAACAGTTCATCGGCAAAAATGCAGATAATTTTTTCCTCTTGCTCGACCATAATCAGAATTCCTTTGGTTAAGTCTGTTTCAGCATTTTTGATATGATAGTATTTGTGAAGTCGGAGAATTGGATAGCAAACCCCTCGGATCATGACCATTTCATTGTCATCAGGATCGATGATGCAATCTTTTTTTTCAGGCCTGAATGATTCTGAAATAGTATTAATTGGAATGGTATATCGGGATCTTCCCACACGAATGTTCATTCCTTCTACGATTGCCAGAGTTAAGGGGATTTTTAGCGTAATAATAGTTCCTTTATCTTTTTCACTGTCGACTAAAACAGTTCCGCCAACCGCCTCAATATTCTTAGTTACCACATCCATGCCAACGCCGCGACCAGAGAATTCTGTAATACTTTCATTAGTCGAAAAACCTGGCAATAGAATAAGTTTGAAAATTTCCCGATCCGACATTTCCTCGACTGATTTCGTTAATAAACCGTTTTCTTGAGCTTTTTCGATAATGCGTATTTTATCTAATCCACGACCATCATCTTTGATGATGATTAAGACATCACTCCCAATATTTTTAGCTTCGAGAATAATTCGACCTGCTTTTTCTTTGCCTTTTTCTAATCGCTCTGACTCATTCTCAATACCATGATCAATAGCATTTCGAATAATATGCATAAGTGGATCAGAGATATGTTCAATTATATTTTTATCAACTTCAGTTTCTTCTCCATACAAATCTAGGATAACTTCTCGAGTAAGCTTTTTACACATGTCTCGAACGATACGATTCATTTTAACAAATGTGGTTGATAAGGGCACCATCCGTATTGACATCACCATATCCTGAAGTTCTTCAGTTATTTTATGGAGTTCAATGGAAGCTTTGTGAAAATTTTCAGACTCAATAATTTCAACTTCGGGACATTGAGTTACCATTGATTCTGTAATCATTAATTCTCCAACGAGATTCATCAAGTTATCAAGCCTGTCAACGTTTACGCTAATCATCTTTTGAGCATTGACATTGTCATTTCTAGTATTTTTTTCGGTAAATGACATGGGTGGTGGTGCCAGGACAGGTTTATAAATTTCATTAGGAGTTAGAATGAAGCTTTCGGTAGGTTTTATTTCTGTTTGTTCTTTTTTAAAATTTTCAAATACTGTTTTGTCAATATTACTAATGGAAAATTTTTCAATATAAAGGATCTTATTTAGATAAGCTTCTAATTCTTCATCCTCAATTGCTGCTTTGAGATAGATGTCAAAACCATTTTCTCGAATATATTCAGCAGTTTCAGGATTTTCGGTAATATCTGTTGGGAAAAAATATAGCTCATCGACTAATTCGGTTAGACCAAAAATTAATGTATAGGCTCGAATATTTTCCATCATGCAATCATCTTCATAATATACATTAATATGATAATAGAAATTTGCTTCGGATGAAGACGGTTGTTTTTTTTCCTGAGAAATATAATACTGCTGCTGATTTTGGGGATCTTTAAGTTGAGTCTTTTCTTCACCAAATAAATTCCGCAACTCATCCAGAAATAATTTGAGAGATTCGATTAAAAAACTTGGATCACCGTCGGCGTTGTTTTTTTGTATGATTTTATCGATTTCTTCCTTAATAAAATCTACGCATGCTAATACTAAATCTGATACCGCCGAATAATTTAATCCTTCGGGCTTTTGTTCTCGGATAAAATAAAAAATGTCTTCCATAGAATGTGCAACCATCTCAATATTATTAAATAACATCATCGCAGAAGATCCTTTGATGGTATGCATGAAACGAAAGATTTCACTTACATCTTCGGCAGAAAAGCCACCATTTTTTTCGCTATAAATAATAACCTGTTCTAATTGTTCAAGATTTTGGGTTGTTTCAAAAATATACACCTCTAACATCGGTTCATTTTCAAAATTCATTGTCACATTTTTCACCTCATTATTTAATATTGATATTTTTTGTGACGTCGTTTCTTTGCTACTAAAATCACAAAATAGTTGCTAGATTATAGTTATTACCCGATTTTAGTAACTATAAATCAGCCCAAAGGATTTTTAATTAAAACTATTTGTTTTATTCCCTATATGTTATATGTTATACACATATTTTGTTTTTTTAAACAAAAACACGATTTTTACTTTGATTTTTATTATTATTGATGTTAGTAAAAAAATTTAAATTCTTAAAGTGCATTGCAAAACACTAATATGTGTAAAATAGTAACATCAATAAATAAAAAAAGCAAATTCAGCGGTGGATTAAAGGGCCGTAAAACAATAGACTTAATGTTGTAAAAGATTTAGTAGATGATTGTAGATATTAAATTTGTATTACGATCATAGTTATCAATAATAGAAACTTTTTAAAGACGGTTTTGATATCTGAAAGAAAGATAATAGTAAATTTAATCAGTTCGAGACGTTAAAAATTAAGAAGCTTATATTTGCGGAGCGTGGGGATCTATTTACCAATTTATTGAATGAATCTTTGATGGTTACAAAGTTGTGCTATAAATATTCGTTCGTTTGCTATTTTAAACCAATCGTCATATTCCGGCCATTTGATTTAGCATTATACAGATTAATGTCGGCAATATTTACAAAATCGTTTGCCATGATTGAAATTCGTTCATATTTTTCTTCCATATTCAGATTATCAAATTGCGCAATTCCTGCGCTTACGGTGATATTTATTCCTTTTTGACAAAAATCTGTTTTCTCTATTTCAATTCTGATTTTTTCAGCAATATGATAACAATTTTCAATACCAGTGTTGGGTAAAATTACCATGAATTCTTCTCCCCCGTATCGCCCAACAGTATCAATAGATCTGGTTAGCTTAGTGATAATAATTCCAACGCCTAATAAGACTTTATCTCCGATAACATGTCCATATAAATCATTAACTTTTTTAAAATGGTCGATATCAAAAATTATTATCGAAAAAATTTTCTTTGTCTGAAATGTACATGTTATTTCTGCTTCGAGCTGGTCATATAAATATCTATGGTTAAATAAACTGGTAAGACCATCAGTATTAACCTGATTTTGAAGTTCCGTAAAGATAGCCTTTTGCGGTTCTTTGATGGCTTTTTCAATAATTGCTTTATAGATTAAATAAAAGGACAGTATCTTAAAAAAATGTCCTAGAATATTTTGCAAGTCATAATTTCTAATATAAAAAGTAAACGCAAGTTCAGAAAAAATAGTAAATATTATCGAGAAAACAATATATTTATACAAAGTTTTATCAAAACGCTTCTTATTAACATAGGAAAGAACTAATGAAATAAGCAAAATAAATGAAATAATATACTCACTAATTATTTTAAAATTTGTTTGTCCTTCACCCGCAATAAAGCAAATCGGGAAAATCTTCCAATAAAAAATAGATAAAACAATGGCGACGGTTGCAATAAAATAAGTAATAAAAATTGAAGTTGTATTTAGTTTGCGTTTATAATTCATAAAAATAAAAGCAATCACTAAAGTAATGCTTTCCATGAATCGGGTTGCAATCCAAAGTTGATTTGCGTAATAATCATAATCGGTAAAAATATTCATGCCCACATATGAAAGGGTATGAAGCAAGTCAAGAAAACCGATGAATAAATAAGCAATTCCGATAATAATCAAAAAATTATTATCGATAAATTCTTGTGAATTAATGACAATTAAAAATATGGTTACAGCGATACAAATACTAAAAATCTCTGCACTGGTATGAAATAGCAAATAGTTGTTTAAACTGATGATGTATAAAGTCATCAGTATAATGATGGCGATCAGACTATTAATCACGTTTCTTTTATTCCAAATTTTCAAATTAAAAACCTCTTTCGCTTTTTTTAATCCTTTTAGAATATTTTCTTTAGATAATTATGCCTGTCAAGGTTCTTTTCCTGAGCTTTAATATTTTTTATCTAGAAATTTAGAGCTTATCACTTATTTTCAATTGTAGATTACATTTATAAAGGACGTGCACACCATAATAATTTGTTATCATCAAAAGCAGTATCCAAAATCTGATTGTCATGCATATAGGCAAGATAGGATCGTATTGTGCTACCAACAAGAACATTTTGATTAAAATCCATTGTTAGTGCATATCTGTCAAACACAGTTTTTAAAATATCATCGAAAGCAATTGGCTTAGCACAAATTTCTTTTAAAGTCATCATGATTTCATTAACTTTATTTAAATTTATTTTTACAAGCGGGCGAATGTCTTCAACTACTTCTGCATGAGCCGGAATAAAGCATTTCCCAGTCAGTTTATTTACCATGTGTAGGCTGTTAATATATTCATCAACATCATATAAAAATGACACATGATATTTTTCAATAATTCTTTCGCTGGTAAGGCAGTCGGCTAAAAACCACACTTCATCATCAGTTTTTAAAGCTACCATGGAAAAGGAGTGCCCATTAAGTGGTAACATTTCTAATCCCTTAGGTAGAACATGCTCTGTTAATTCCTGGACATTACTAGGTTGTGCAGTCAGAAATTTATTGCGAAGTTCTTTGCAAGGATAACCGCCATAGAGGAAAGATGGCTCTAGAATGGGGAACTGGGTAAAGGCAGTATCTATACCAACCGTATAAATTGTGCAGTTTGTTCGCTGTTGTAAAAGGTTGTTTCCACCAATATGATCAGCATGGGAATGTGTATTTAGAATCATTTTTAGTGTCCAACCATTGGCTTCTATAATTTTAAGCACCTTTTTACCGGCATCTTTATCGTTGCCACTGTCAATAAGGCAAACCTCAATCTCATTGATTTTATATATACCCATTTTTGCAGGACAGTTTATGTAATAAGTTTTTTTACCAACTTGTATTAATTCATACATGCTTTTATTCTCCTAATGCTAATTTTTAAGTTCTAGAATTTGATTTTTTATTAGTTCCATTATTATTCCGCTATATTATTTAATTATAAACTTTTTGGTTGCGATTCACAATACTTTTACTGTAGGTGCCTCAAAATGGGTATTACTGATAGAAGGTAATTCAGATATCACTATCCTAACACACAGTGGTTGCAAAAGAATCAAAGCGACTTAAAAAAGATCTGAGCGAAACAAAAAAACAGGTAACGCAGCTCAATCGTGAATTAAAACGAAAGGAAGCCACTCTAGCTGAAACGGCGACATTACTGGGGCTCAAAAAAGGCACAAGCGATCTGGCCCGAGGACGAATGATCCCGGTACGCAGATCGCAAAACAGCGGTAAAACTAATTAATGAGGCGATTCAAAATGGAGCCCGTCAAGTTATGGTATGCCATAAATTGAATATCGGTGAACGGACTTTTTCGCGTTGGAAAAATCAGACAACTCCCCTGGGAGATCAGCAGCTCAGTGCCATTCGACCTGCGCCATCCAATAAACTGACACTGGCAGAATAAAATGAGATTATAGAACTATTTCATCAATTCTAAATGCAGTATAAGTGGATCAGGGTATGTTAACCCTTCAACTGTGAAGATGGTTCCACCAAGTACATCTTCTTCAATATCAAACGGTATAGAAATGTTTCGATATGTTAATTCATCGCTAGAAGTAATCTTACCATTTATATACCCCTCATGTATGATATAATCAGTTTTAATCCTAAGTAATCTTTCAAAATCATTTCTATTCAAATCAATAGTACATTCTTCTATAAAAGCGTCTCCAATTGTACCAGTAACAATTCCTTTTTCATCGATACTAATGGTTACTTCAATATGCTCAAGTTCTCCAAATTTTCTAGTTTCACCAAGTCCTGACCAGATTCCTACAATATTTCCATCTGGTTGCCACTTGTCCATAAGTCGCTGATTAATTGTCACTCCGACATAAATCAAGGCTAAAATACATATCAGTCCAATAATTATATGTTTTATATTTATTCCAAATAATTTTTTCATAATACACCTCATAAATTTTTGATATTTAGCTTTTTCATGTCTCGTCTAGCTTTATCATTAACTCGGTTTCTGCATAGTTTATATATCCCAAGCCAAATAGTTGTTGGTAATAGAACAATGCCAAAAATTAAGTAAGCCACAAAATAGTCTGTTGTAAGCATACCCAAAATCATCGCGCCTAATATGTTTAAACCAGGGATAAAATATCCTAAGTACCTATTCTTTTGTAACGATAAAACGACCTGACAGACAGCTATAATTATGATTAAAATAAATAGTATAATCACACCACCCATTCTATTTCACCTCCAAATCCTTTTTATAAGAATCAATAAGCAATTTAGCAGTTTCAAGATCCATTTTATCCTCAATGGCAAGTTGTTTAACTAGTGTAATGAACGGTTTTTCCTCTTCTGTTTCGCTAACCTCAATTTTTTGTATAAGTTTATCTAAACGCAAACGAATAGTTGGATAGGTTACATCATAATATTTAGCAATATCCTTAAGTGATCCTGATGAGACAATAAATTGTTTAATAAAATTCAAGTCTCCATTTTCTAGCCCAATCAACCAGTGTGGCAGTTCTTTCATAGCAACCTCCCAAACAATAATTTTAATATATTTATTATATACTTTAATAATATTAAAGTCAATATTGCATATATAGTAAAATTATTAAAGTTTCTTCTGGGTTAATATAAAAAAAAGAAACCATGATAATCATGATCACTTTTTTATTGCAGCATTTATAAATCACCTATTTCAATCTTTTAATTTTTGTCTTTTGATATTGGAGGACCTGATACCCTACTTCTTCTATACTACTTTTGATAATACTCTAATCATAATTCCGTAAAAATTTCCAAATAACAACCCCAAAAACGAATGAAGCTATATTTAAAATTAAAACAATATAGTCATATAATCCCATCTGATCAGTTAACGTCAAAATAAGATTTATCGCAATAAATCCCATGACCGCTGTTTTGAAGAAGCGATTACGGTTATACACCAATGCACTGACTAAAAATACAAGTCCATTTCCTAACATAAGCATACCTATATAGGAGGGTTGTGAATGATTAATGAATACAAACACACTCCATGAAATCCATAAAACACCCTGTACTGCCATCAATATTATAAATACACGCTTAACTGCTTTCATAATTACAACCATAACCTTTCAAATACAATAATATGTTTTATAATTTGGGATATAGTAATAAGGCTCAAGCATGACTTTTTCTTTCGCCATGCTGATGCCTTTATCGATTCGATAACGTTTGTATACGTCCTTCGGTGACGGAAATGATGCTAATGCAAGTTGTCTGACTTCAAATTCTGTTCCACACAGCCACCGCCATTTGATGCATAGACATAATCAAACTGAATGATTATTAATCTATTAGCTGAAACTACTTCAACACAACTGTGACTTTCGTTCCTTTTCCCTGCTCACTTTCATAGTGAATCGTTCCATGCAGTAAATCCAAAATTCTTTTTACAATTGCAAGTCCAAGTCCTGCGCCTTGTTTCTTGTGAGATTCTTCACACTGATAAAAACGATTATAAATCTTGTCCATTTTATCGTTTGGGATTCCGCTACCTTCATCACAAATGACAATATAAATTTCTTTCTCACACTTAGTAAGAGTAATATAAATCTTTGTGTTCGCTTCTGAATATTTCATGGCGTTATCAATTAGATTAATCCACACCTGCATCATTAAGTCCTTATCTGTTACAAGTGTGATTTCTTCTAATTCGGGTACAAACTCAATATTTTTTTCCTGCCACCTCTCTGAAAGAAGAATCATACACTTTCGAAGCTGTTCATCTATACGTACACTGTCTTTTGCTGATATTATTTCCTGATGGTCTAGTCTCGACATTTGCAACATGCTTTCACATAGACTTGATAATCGAATGGACTCTTGATATACAAGTGTCAGATACTCCTTTTGATCTTCTTCTGAGAGATTTCCATCCAAAAGAATTTCTGCAAATCCTGTAATAGCGGCTACCGGAGTTTTTATTTCATGAGATACATTGCTCATAAAATCTTTTCTCATATAATCCATGCCTTGGAGCTCTGTTACCATCTTATTTAGATTATGGGTCAACTCATCCAGTTCATTTTCATATGAATATCTATCATCCACTTTCTTATCATGTTGAATACGAATTTCGAAATCGCCAGATGCAATCTTGGTGATTGCATCGTTTACATGAGTGATTGGTACTGTGATTTTCTTAGTTCTAACAAAAAGAATTGCACCGGTCAGGCAAACAGTCAAGCAACAAACAAACAATGCCAATGCGGATACAACAAGGGGTGTCAAGTCCTCCAAGCTGGGAATTACAATCATCGCAATTATTGCTACCATAATCACTGCAATTATGCAACTAATTAGAATTGCGCTTAGAACACCTTCTGCTAGAAAACGACTCAGATTTTTTTTGTATCGATGCAGTTGCTTTTTCTGTCTCACTAATAATCACCTTCTTTCAGCATTTACTTTTGCTTTATATCCAAGTCCACGAACGGTTACAATTTCAAAATCAGAACATTCTTCAAACTTTCTACGTAATTTTTTGACATGGGAATCAACCGTACGCTCATCGGCTTCTGAATCCATTCCCCAGATTTCATCCATGAGCTCTAACCTGGTAAAAATATGATTTGGACTAGATAATAATTTATATAAAAGATAAAACTCCTTCGGTGGTAGATCATGGGTCTCTTCTTGGATCTTCACAGTTAATGCATCATAATCGAGAACGGTGCTTCCCACAGTCATTTGATGTTCATTCATTATCTGGGAGCGTTTTAATAGTGCATGGACTCGAAGCACCATTTCTTTCATGTTAAAAGGTTTTATAAGATAATCATCCGTACCCATATGAAATCCCATTTCCATATCCTCAATCTGATCTTTCGCAGTCACCATTAAAATCGGTAATGTGAAATTCGCCTGACGAATTGCATCTGTCAGTTCATAACCATCCATCTTTGGCATCATGATATCGCATATGATTATGTCAACATGAACCCGATCCATAATTTCTAATGCTTGTTCTCCGTCAAATGCTGTATGCACTTCGAACTGCTCTTGTTTTAACTTTGCACAGATCATTTTATTTAAAGTTTTATCATCTTCTACTACTAAAATAGAAAACATAAATTTCCTCCTTACAGGAGCGCTTCTACCTGCTCCTTCTTTTCAAACAATACACATCCTCCTGTGTGTTCTTCCATAAGTATACACTGATCCTGCAACTTTTGGAATAGTTTTGAATGCATTGCTTCCTGCAGAGAGGTATCTTTCACATTAATATCAGAATATGGAGAAAACGGACAAGGTTCGGCACCTCCATGTGAATTGATGTGGAAGAAACCTCTTCCAGCGGCCAGACAACAACCTGATGTCTTCTCATCTCCTGGAAATGAAATGAATATGGTATCCGGATGATCCTTTCGGATCTCCTGCAACTTATTTTTCATCCATTCTCGCTCTTCATCCCCAGGTGCTAGATACTCTGCCTCAGGTGTTACTGGAACAAATTCTATATAGAATACAACCTTTGTTCCTTTTTGTTCTAATGTGTGTAAAAGCTCTTCCGAAGTAACTTCTTGCATATTTTCCGTAGTCAGTGTGATAGAAGAACCAAAAGCAAGATGTTTTTCTTTTAAAGCATCCATGGCCTTTGTAATTTTTTCGTATGTACCTTTACCTCTTCTTAAATCGGTCTTGTTTTCGTGACCTTCTATACTGATAACAGGCACTAGATTACGGTGCTTATCCAACAATTCCAGATACTTTTTATCAATCATTGTTCCATTGGTAAAAATCGGATAAATAATCTCTGGGACTTCTCCTGCTGCTTCGATGACATCTCTTCGAATCATTGGTTCCCCGCCCGCTAAAAGAATAAAGCCTATGCCAAGGTCTCTTGCCTCATAAAATATTTTCGCCCACTCCTTTTTTGTGAGCTGTGAAAAAGCTTTTTCATCAGAGCAGGCATGGTTAGACCTTGCATAACAGCCGGCACAATGAAGATTACAGTTACTAGTAATACTTGCAATCAAAAATGGTGGAATATTCTTTCCTTGTTTCTTTGCAAGTCTTCTTTTTTTCGCTGCTTCTTTGCTGGAAATTGCATATTTCGCTATATAGATGCTTTCTTTGGGATCTTTTAAGGTTGCTCTTATTGCGCCTTTTACAATATTTTCAACACCGTTAGATAAGTATTCCTCTAAATTAAAATTTTTCAGCATAATTTATTTCTCCATCATCATTTTTGCAAATACAGCGGCATTACTTAAATCTTTTTCATCTGGTTTTCCTTTATGTAGCAATGTAAATTCACCTCGACAATAAAAATCTTTTTCTGCAGTTGCAATGCCTTTTTGTTCTAAAAGCTTCTGGATTTCTGGTTTTGCACGCTCTGCCAGTGCAGATGTCGAAAATATAACCACTTTTCCTACTTTTGAAGCATCCAGACTGTGAATGAAATTTTTTACTTTAGGATCGATTCCTGCCCAATATACAGAAGCTCCTAAGAAAAGCACGTCTATACGATCTGTTGCTTTTTCATTGACTGTTTTAGCTATACATCCTACTGTATCAGCAATTTTTACTGCCAATTTTTTTGTGTTTCCAGACTTTGAATAATAATATACTCCATAACTTGTATTCGTGTTCATATTTTTACCTCTTTCTATTTTGTTTTATTCTCTTTCCACTAATGATCCAGCTTTTAAATCATAAATTCTGTCAACTAAATTCAATACTCTTTCATCATGAGTAACAATGATTCCTGCTTTCTGATATTTTTTCACTTCCTTACGAATCATTTCCACAACCTGATAGCCCCTCTCGGCATCTAAGCTTGCCGTTGGTTCATCTGCAAGAATCAATGCTGGATGATTCATAAATGCTCTGGCAATGGCCGTTCTTTGCTTTTCTCCACCAGATAATTGTCCAGGATATCTTTTTTGACATTCCGTCAGTCCAAGGTCTTCTAGCAGCTCATCTATTTCTTTTGAATCTGCCTGTTCATTCATTTTTCCAACTATTCCAAGCTGTTCTCTCACTGTTAAAAAAGGGAGCAACTGATGACTTTGAAAAATAAAACCTATTTCCCGTCTGCGTATCGCTGTAAGATGTTTCTGTGATTCTGAAGATATGTTTTTATTATGAATCATTACAGTTCCATTGTCTGGCGAAAGCAATCCACCAGCAATTGACAAGAATGTACTTTTTCCTGTTCCCGATGGCCCAACGACCGCAACAAATTCTCCTTCACCTACTGTAAAATTTAATTTTGACAAAATCACACGGTTGTTCATTCCATCCTGAAATGATTTTGTTACATTCTGCATATTTAATATTTCTTTACTCATGATCTGTACCTCCAATCACCATCAAAGGATCTACTTTTGCAACATATCTTGTAGAAAACAATCCGAATACCAATGAAATCAATACAAATACACAAGATATCAATAGTGCGTTTGACAATTTTAGGAAAAAAGGCATTGCAGCGGGTAAAACTGAAGCCATTAAAAAGGCAAGTAAATTTCCTATTATTACCCCACAGACTGATAACATCAGAATTTGAGACATCATAATTGTATTGATCTCTGTCATTTTCATTCCAATTGCCTTCAGCACGCCATATTGGCTTTGTTTCTGCATTGTTAAAATATAGAAGAAAATTCCAAGAATAACTGCAGAAATTAGAAGTAAAACCCACAGGATCATTTGAATGGTCATCTGCTCAGCAGCATAGCCGGGAAGTTCCTGTATAACTTCATCTTTACTTAACACTTCCAGATTATCTAAGTGAATGTCTGCCACTCCACTCACGGCTATCGCATTATAGGACAACGTATACCCTGGAATAGAACATTTTCTCATCTCTTCATAACTTTCGGATGATATAAATCCTACGGCTGCATGTGAATACATAGCATCTTTAGCAAATCCAACAACTGTAAATTCATAATCCGTTCCGGAATCTCTAATCACATCACCAATTGATATTCCATTTTCTTCAAAAGAAGAATCCAATACAATTTCATGTGTGCCTTCCGATAGTTGCTTTCCATCAATAATTTCTGGATTTAAGAACTTGTCCGTTTTAACACCAAAATAAATCACATTAAGCTTAGTAACATCATCACTGCGACTTACCGTAGAACGAAAAATTGAAAATCCTGCAGTGTCATAATCAGACAGCTTTTGGATAGATTCATATTGTTCCGCGTCAATATTAGACAATGCAAGCATATCTTCTGAATCACTGCTTAACACAAATGATTTTGCTGGCATATTCGATATTGTTGCACTCACTGCTTTTCCCAATCCATTGGTTAATCCCGATAAAAACAAGACCATAAAAATCAGCAGAACCAAGATCAGTTCAATTAATAAATACTTTTTTTTACTATGTCTTATCTCTTTCCATGCTAATAACATACTTATCACTTCCTTCGTTTTATTTTTACTATGCTAGAGACTATATCAGGGTTATATGACCTGAATTTGACCGAAATAAAAAAAGCACACTGAAGAATTTTTCAACAGTGAACTTTTTAATTTTTATAATTTACTGATTAAACTTATTTACAATCAGATATTTGCTCCAATACATTCGGATTTAAGGAGATTTTGCTCATTAAAATCACCCCCTATCAGTTCATTGCCTGACTTTAGTCATTTTCGACAAATCTTGCGACGCTCTCACCGCACTTCTTACAGCGACCTTGTAAAACCAAACCGAATTGATCATTTTGAATACCATAATCGACAATTGTCGTCACCCTACATTACAAGAAGCGCCCGGTTTCCGTCTTCGGAATACTGCAAAAATTGGGTGTATCACGAACCGGGTATCATTCGTGGATCAACAGAAAACCGTCGAATACTCAAAAACGACAGAAAGAATCGATATGACACTCCGACTTGACAGTCTATATGACATAATTGTAGCGCTTGAGGAAAAATCGCGGATGTAAAGTATACTAGACCTTAAGAGAACTGTCTATTTCAGTGCAGCCTATTCACTACTTGCTCCAGTGCGTTGCAGAAACCATTCACTTCTTCCTTACTGATAATCAATGGTGCATATAGATGTATGAAGCCAAGTTGCTCTGAGAAACCACAAAAGTACCCTGCCCCAAGAAGCCCTTTAAATATTGACTCGGCACTAACTCCCTTCTCCAACATGACCACGTTCATCATACCTCTTCCATGTATTTCCTTGATTTCCTTGTTTTTAGCCGCTATGTCCATTAGTCTTGATTTGATGTATTTCCCCGTCTCGTGTCCTTTTAACACCCACTCTCCGTCCACCATGACCTTGATAATCTCCCTGGCAATTTTACATCCAAGGGGGTCGTCAATATGGGATTGGACATACCTTATTCCCATCATCTCTGCAGTCATTGCCAGATTCTCCCTCACCAAGACGGCACTGATGGGATAACCGTTGCCAAGGCCTTTACCAAGAGCAATGAGATCAGGCGCATTAGATTCGTCATTCATAAACTCATAATGTTGGAACCCAAACCATTCACCGGTTCGTCCGAATCCTGTTGTAACCTCGTTCACCACCAACAAACCACCTGCTGCCCGCACTTTTCCCGCAAGGAATGTCACCAGCTTTACGGGTGGAGTAAGCACGAGCCCTCCAGAATTGCCAGGTTCAAATACAAAAGAAGCATACTGGCTGAAATCCAAATGGTTATAACGCCCACAAGTTGCACAGTTTTTCTCATTGGTATCTTTCGCGCTTCCATTGATTTCACTTCTTTTGTTACACCCCACTGTGCCAAGCTCTCCACACCCGAGACACCCCGTCACATCAAGATCATCCCAGTACATATTGTCTCTTGGGTGCCTTAGATCTTTACAAGCTCCTAAATAGGTGATGTTCATGCATAGCTTTTTCCTTTTACCCGTCAGTAACTCAGACAACATTACCGCCAATGATACTGCTTCACTTCCCGAAGATAAGAAGGAGCCACTGTACTTACTGGGTAGTTTTGCTGCCTCACTCAATTCCTCCACAAGTTTTTCCGGATGCTCTGTTTGAAAGAATTGATGGGTATGCAATAACGTATCCACCTGCTCATGGATCACCCGAACCACATCAGGATGGTTATGCCCAAGGATAGCCGCCCAGCATCCCGATTCCATGTCCACCAACTCACCATATTCTTTCGTCATTACCCTTGTTCCTCTGCTCCAAAGAGCTGTGATAGGCCACTCCGGTCTTACGAACAATCTCATCTTCCATGCCTCCTCAATTCGAATCTCTACTTGATTTATAGTAAGATTAGTTTATAATAGATATCAAAATAATGCAATTTTTGTATAAATTAACTGTACTAGTTCAATTCGCAATTATATTTCTATAATTTGGAGGAAATATGAATAAGACACACTTGGTCATCGACTACATACTCAAAGAAATCGAACATGGCACTATCCGCCAAGGACAGCGCCTTCCTAGCTGTAGAAAATTAGCGGAAAAACTTGGCATCAACAAGATTACTGTCAACAAGGCCTACTCAGAATTAGAGGAATCCCATTTAGTCTATTCAATCCCCTGCAGTGGCTTCTACCTTATAAGGAACCACGCAGAACCTACGCTATCCAGAGACTCTGTAGACTTTAAAACTATCAGGCCAGAGGAAAATCTCATCCCGTACAGGGAGTTCACCCACGTAATTAACACCTCCGTCGATCGCTATCAAAACGGGTTGTTCTATTATGAATACAGTGGCTGCCATCCGCCACTCCGTGAAGAACTGAAGACATTTTTCGAGAAGGACGGCATCTACACCCCGTCTGAACGCATCCTTATCACTTCTGGCGCTCAACAAGCCATTGCCATCGCTTTTCAGACTCTTTTTAAAAACTGTTCAGGCAAACTACTGGTTGAGGTCCCTACTTATGGATTAGCTCTTGATCTGGCTAAGCAGCTTGACATCCCTATGGTAGGCATCCCCCGTTCAATAGACGGATATGACCTAAATCAGCTAGAGTGCCTCTTTAAGTCAGGAGATATCAAAGCTTTCTACGTTATCCCTAGACATCAGAATCCCACCGGCTTCTCATTAGACGAAAAGACCAAGCACCATGTTGCAGCCCTCTCCCAATATTATGGCGTACGCATCATAGAAGATGACTACCTTTCCGCTCTCGGATCGAAAGGGAACTCTCTTCCTATCCATTACTATGACACGAAAAAGAGTACTATCCATATTCGTAGTTTTTCTAAGACGTTCATGCCAGGAATTCGTATTGGCGTTGCCGTTCTACCTGAGGACCTATCCCATGAGATCATGCAACTCAAAAGACTCATGGATCTCAATACATCCCAACTCCCCCAAGCCGCTCTCCAACTTTTCATTCAATCCGGGATGTATGCTAGGCACAATCTTAAGATCCGACGGATCTATAAAAAAAAGCTAATGTTTGCAAGACGAATTTTGGAGTCCTTGGCGCCACCAGATCTTTTCTGGTATGTTCCGGAGGACGGCATCTTCATATGGATGATACTACCACCTGGAATGACCGCTCTGGCTTTGGAAGAAAGGCTGAAGCCGCAAGGAATTTATATAATGCCGGCAGCCGATTGTTATTTGCCTCCACCAAATCATTCTGTTCACGATTTAACAGCTTCCCATATTCCATCTCGAGCGATCCGCCTCTGTCTTTCGGGAGTTCCTCTCAAGGATCTTGATGCCTTGACACAAATTCTTCAGGAAATCCGAACCGCTACCGATCTTTCAGAGTAGCTTATCCAACCTATTCCTTGTTGCTCGGTTTATCAGCGTAGATTCTCATTATGGCAAAACAATATAATAAACAATTCAAACTGGATGCAGTCCGGTACTATGAAGAACACAAGGAACTCGGGCTGCGTGGCTGCGCTGAAAATCTCGGGATTGGTTGCAGCACACTGGGGAAGCGGTGAAATAATCGTCGAGCGGACTGTCGGTAAATACATGAAAGAAATGGGGATTAAGGCCCAGTGGATCAAACCTTATACGATCACGACTAAAGATTCTGACTTCAGTAAAAAACTCTGAAATATTCTTGATGAACAATTTAATCCTGAACGCCCCAATGCTGTCTGGAGCAGCGATATCACCTATATTTGGACAATGGATGGATTTTTTATCTAACCAGTATTATGGATTTGTACTCCCGAAAAATCATTGCCTGGATACTGTCAAAAATGATGGCAGTTTCCGGTGTAATCAACACCGTCAATAAAGCTAAAATGCGAATGAATGAAGAACTCCCGGTTTAAAGATAGCTCCTAAGACCTTCATAATTATGTATTAGGCGGAACTTGGTAAACCCTATATGCTCCTCATAAAATGAGGTATCGAACCGCAAGGGGAAGAAATGGCATAGAGGTGTTCAAACTTTACTCCAATTCGAAAGGGCGCTGACTTATCCCATGGTATTTTCTGGCAGAAAAGGATCGTAAACTGATGAATTTTAGTAACTCAACGGATCATACCGAGAGGCGCAGAGCCATGCAAACACTGTATGCTCTGGCGTTCGAACCTGTCACTGAAACAACCGGTGATAACTTAATTTGTACTTAATCTTGACAATAGGACTATCCATATTAATTTTGGAAATATCCATTCTCCTGTATAGCAGCTGAGCATATCTTATGAATTAAAGCAATCTTTGACATTTCTCCACCACTCCTACTCATTTTTTTAAACAGAGAGCACACCTTTGATATAAATTCTTAGTTATATGTAAATAATATTTATTTTGTATTTAAATTCTCCAATACACATTATTAGGTAATCTACGTAAATAGCCTTCACTTTTTTCTATTATTTCTCCTGTTTTAATATCTCTAACTATTATATTTTCATGATATTCTTGATCCTCATACCATTCCGATAGATATAATTTATCCTCATCACGAAATAATACTGTCTCTGTTTTTCCAATTGCAATCTTCTTTTTTTCTGGCCAAATACTTTCATAATAACCATCATTTCCGCTTCTTCCAAGGGTAAGTGGCATTACTTCAAGCATTAAATTATAGCAATCTTTAACCTCTAATAAAGATAATTCAGTAATTATTTCTATTTTTTTCTTTTCTGGGATGTATTTTGTAATTCTAATTAACTTTTCTTGAAAATTAACAACCAAAAAATTAAAAACTCCATTATTCCATATTGGTTTCCCAACATACACATTCTCTTGAATTTGAAAAGGTGAATACACTTTGGCATCTGGATAATGAATTAAATGATGAATAATCCCTTTAAAACAACCAATCTTATTAAATATTTCCTCTGCTTCATATAAATCACATGTTTCAACTGCTCCTTCTATAGAACAATACCATTCATTTGTCCCTTCAATTTCTTCTGGATAACTATTTGTAATGCCTTTTACTTTAATAATATTAATCATCTATTTATTCTCCTTTAAAAGCTTAAAGCCTATTATATGATGATTTGTTCCTGAGGAAGCTGAGGTTGTAAAACGCATCTACCGAGAATATCTCGAAGGTGCCAGTTTGTTAAAAATTGCCCGCGATTTGGAGGCTGACGGCATCAAAAATGGCGCGGGCAGAACAAAGTGGTACACCAGCAACATCAACCAGATTTTACGAAATGAAAAATACATTGGCGATGCCCTCTTACAAAAAACTTACACCACAGACTTTCTCACAAAGACGCGAGTTAAGAATCATGGCATCGTTACGCAGTATTACGTCGAAAATAACCATGAGGCCATCATTCCGCGCGTAATTTACATGCAGGTGCAGGAGGAACTGATCCAGCGCCGCACCGTCCACACCAGTCCGAATGGGAAAAACCGAACCTTTAGCTGTACGCACTGTTTTTCAAACATGATTATTTGTGGCAATTACGGTGAAGTTTTTCGCAGGGTACACTGGAATAATCGTGGCAAAAAGTCCGTCGTTTGGCGCTGCGTCAGTCGCTTGGAAAACACCTCTTACTACCCTGCAGAATAATATCGAAACCGTCCTCAGCCGTGAAAATAATCAACCCCTGATTGATATCGAATCGCGACTTCAGGAACTTCAACAAGAGCTTTTGAAACTTGCCAGCTCCAAGACCGACTATGAAGAAGTTGGTGCTGAAATTCACCGTTTGCATGATGAAAAACAAAAGCTTCAACTAGAAAGCGCCGGACGGGATGACATTAAGAAACGATTTTCCGATATGAGTACTTTTTTGATGGAGCAGTCAACCGCCCTGACTGAATATGACGAGGCGCTTGTCCGGCGGCTAATTGAAAAAGTCACGGTCTACGAGGATAAATTCACTGTGGAATTCAAATCCGGTGTGACGGTAGATGTTGAAGAAAATTAAAATTGATTAAGGCACTCTACGAAAAATAGTCGTAGGGTACCTTGCTTTTTTTTATCCATTCTATCAACCAACGGCAATTTTCAGCTATAAAATTTCGATCCCATCAAGCAAACTATAAAGCCCTTTGATAATTTCTTCATAAATAATATCTCGAGCATACGGGAATTTTCGCTGATACTTTCTCCACATTTCTTGAAGTTCCCAACTCTCTGCAATATTTATCAATGTCGTTTTAGTATTAGAAAAAATCGATTGACTGCCCCGATGATCAGATGTCGCTGACAAGGCCTCTAAAAAAACTGTTTTGTCATATTTTTGAGTTGTTTCCAAAATGAAAATATCATAAAAATCTCTTGGACGCGTGCTATAAATGCTACGGCTTAAAATCGTCTCAACTTTTTCAGCCATTACTGTTTCAATATTATACCCCCATACACTAATACAAATGGATTCATCAAAAATTCCGCTAAACTCATAATAAACAGGTGATGGCGTAATAACGTCTCCTGTAGAAATATCAATAGATAGCGGTGTTATAATTGTATCGTACATGGCATTTATCCGAACACAAAATCCGCCATAAAGATCATCCTTCCGAATCGGAGTAACTGATACAAAATTAAATTTGACATCATCATTTAAGTTAATCGCGCAGATGCTATGAATCGCTTCCATTATCTGCTTTTTATCAAGTGGGAGATTGCGCAGCGTGGTATCCAAATCCATGGTGGAGCGGGTGTCCAGACCAACAAGAGCTGCCACCAGCATGCCGCCCTTAATTACGAATTTTTCCTGGTATTTAGACCTTGACAGACGTTCTAAAAAACGCTCAAACATGTAATTTTGCAAAACAACCTGTGCAGCAATATTATTTTTCTTTGCATAATTGTTGATACGGCTTTTGAGACTCATTGCTTTCGAACTCATAGCAGCACCTCCATATAACGTCTCAGTACTTTTTCAACCCTCAAATGCTTTGCATAATCTGCGAGCAGGTTCAAGTTTTTTTCCTTGTAAACGGCATAATTTTTCACAGCACTGATTACCATTTCCTCATCACAGCGATTTCGACTGCGCAGGAAATCGCAAATGGTCCGCTCCAAATTATAGCAACGAACCCGATTGCCGAAAGTTGTTTTTTTCTCAACCATGCCAAGTCCATGCAGCTCCGGTTTAATATAAAAGCAATTGCACTCGCCTTTGATGGTAGCTGGCAGCGCCGAATCACTGGGTATGGTAACCGAATGGCGAAAAGGTGTTCGATCAGATAGGCCATTTAAAAATAGGGCTGTATCATGAGAAAAAATTATTTTCGATGAATGTAACATGAGCGCATACATATCATCATAGACCGTATCTGGAAGAGTGTAAACACCATGACTGCTTCTGTCCAAAAGTCCACCTTTCACGTATTTTGTGAGTAAGGATTTGGAAAATCCTAGATTCAATACCTGGGATGTTGTAATGATATTGTTGTTCTTTTTCATTTCCTGAAGAATTTCAGCGTTGATGTACATTTGGATTCTCCCCCATAGTTAACTATTATATTGATATTATAAATACTTTCTATACAAAAGTCAATTTCAAACGTGAACTTTTAAGTCAATATAAACTTCAATATCTATGCAATAGTTTACTCTCAACTTCAACAATTATTCTATCTAATTACAGAAAGTCACCGCTTAGCATCAAAATTCATAAATTACTTTAGTCGTTTTCGACTAACCTTGCGACGTTCCCACCGCACTTCTTACAATGTCCTTGTAAAACCAAACCGAATTGATCATTTTAAATACCATAATCGACAATTGTCGTCACCCCACATTTTGAGCAAAACACATTATTTAAGAGCCGTTGCTGCATGTCCACGGGTATTTTTGCCCATTTTTTCAGCCCTTCCATATCTGATGATCTACATTGATCTACTAAATTCACATAGCACCTCGCCTTTCTTATCTCTAAATTCAATATAAGGCCTTGTTAACAAAACATCTAAATCGACCACTCAATAAGCCCTAAAAACCGAAAACATCTATATCAACTTCTCATTAAGCACTGACATCTAAATCACACTGTACGGGCATAATCGACCCTTTGGATCGATTCCTTCAAAGAATAATTTACCTGTTTTTAGATAGTAAAATTATATCACAAAAAAAGAAAAAGCCCAGTATTACTGGACTTTCGCACACATTCTATTTTTCTCGTGACATCAATACGACCGTCTCAACGTGGCCGGTGCCTGGAAATAAATCAATTGGTTGGATTTCGTTAATTGTATAACCGGATTCAGTCATAATTTTCATGTCTCTGGATAATGTAGCTGGATTACAGGAAACGTAAATGATTCGTGGTGTCTGCATATTATTAATTGTTGAAAGCAGCGATTCTTCACACCCTTTTCTTGGTGGATCAAGAATGATCAGATCTGGTTTGAGAGCTTCTTCTTTAATAATGCGCATCATTTCTTCTTCAACTCGGCCCTGATAAAAGGTCGCATTTTCAATTTGGTTTAATCCGGCATTTTCGCGGGCATCCAACACAGCATCTCCGACACTTTCAATTCCAACAACTTTTTTAGCCTTATTGGCTAGATAAAGACCAATTGTTCCAGTTCCGCAATACAGATCAAAGATTGTTTCGGTTCCTGTTAGAGCGACAAGATCTTTGATTTTTTCGTATAGTTTAACAGTTTGTTTGGAATTAACCTGAAAAAACGAATTTGGAGAAATAGAAAAACTCAAATCCCCTATTTTTTCGACAAGACGTGCTGCGCCATGAACACACAGACTTTTTTTCCCCAGAATAACATTCCCCTTTTCCCGGTTGATATTCACATAAATACTTTTGACATTGGGAACTCCGGCCAGAATTCCTTCTACGATGGCTTGACGTTGACTTAAGTCTTTTCCGTTAATAATCAGGGTGATCATATTTTCACCTTGAAGATTAGTTCGTTGAAGTACTCCGCGGACATAACCTTTGTTAGTTCGTTCATCGTAAATACTTAAATTCAGTTCTTTAACCAGATTATTAACAGTTTTAATCACGTTTGCCGCACTGTCAGGTTGATTGAGGCAATCCTCAATATGAACCAGATGATGGGATTTTTTAGCATAAAAACCCATTCCGTTTTTATCCAGTTTAAACTGAGCCTTATTTCGGTAACGAAGCGGCTCTTCCATGCCTATAATTGGTGATATCGGTATTTCTTTAAATCCGCCAATTCGCTCGAGAGCATCTTTTACCATTTTTGATTTGGCGCGCAACTGACCTTGATAGCTCATATGTAAGATCTGACAGCCGCCACATTCATTAAAATAAGGACAATCCGGGTTTACTCGTTCAGGGGAACTTTCAATTATGGACAAAAGTTTTCCTTGGGCATACGTTTTTTTTACGTTAATAATCTCAATTTCTACTACATCGCCGGGAATTCCGCCGTCAACGAAGACGATCATATTATTCAGTCGACCGACGCCTTCGCCACTGTGAGTGATATCGATCAGGTCGATGGTATATTTTTCGCCAATTTTAATCTGGTTTGTGTTTTCGTTCATTATTTCATCCTTTAATTTCATATTTGTGTTTGTACTTAAAAATCGTTAAGCATTTGCGATCAATTGAAAGCAAAAAAATTTTATAAAGAGTGGGAAACCGATGCTTTTCCAACTCCGTAATCATTAAGAAAGACATTGATTACATCAATGCCTGAGGTTGTCGATAAACGACCGTACCGATCAATTGTTAATCTGTTGTATGCACGCAATTCGTACAGTTGCAATCAAAGCTTTGGCTAAAGACAGCCTTTTGGCGGCAACTGTTCGCCTTGAGGCACACAACATGATCTAACAATTGTCGGTACTACGGTATCTTTTTTGACAATCTGAGACATTAATTACATCAATGCCTTTTCTTTTAGCCGCTAAACTACGTTTAATAAATCGCACAATAACGGACTAAACGTAAGTATTGATCGGTACGTGTTTGGTTATAAGACAATTACGGTTCCAGATAAGCCTTCATTTGATTGAAAGTTTCTTCAGAAATGATATGTTCGATACTGCATGCGTCTTTTTCAGCATTTGCAAGGGAAACATTAAGAGCTTTGACAAGATATTCGGTAATAATACGATGCTTTTCATATACTTTTACCGCTCGCTGCGTACCTGTTTCGGTCAGATAAATTTGTCCGTAACGTTCATGTTCCACATATCCTAGATCTTTAAGTTTCCTTACGGCATCATTTGCGCTGGCTTTACTAACATTTAATCCTAAGGCAAGATCCGTAATTCGTACGCCTTTTCCATGTTTTTGACTTTCCAGATAAATGGTTTCAATATAATCCTCAATGGATTCAGTTAATTTTATTTCCATTTTTA
Source organism: uncultured Acetobacterium sp. (assembly GCA_965140355.1). GTDB lineage: Bacteria > Bacillota > Clostridia > Eubacteriales > Eubacteriaceae > Acetobacterium. The sequence goes on from OZ223195.1 coordinate 247,594, forward strand.
CCTCTGTTTTTATCTTTAATATTTTTTTTTGAGTTTCTATTTGACAACGTCTTTGAGGTCGTTACGATTTTAGATTTCGTCTGCTTAGACTCGCTTCGTTTAACCTTTTCCGGGATTAGTGCTTTTTTGCCATGACCGATTAAATCGTCTCGATATGCTTTTGTCAATGCTTCATGAACCAATAAATAGTTTTCTCGTTTATTGTATTGCACGAGCGCGCGTTGCATATTTTTTTCGCGTCCTTTTGGTATGTATACTGGTTTCATAGTTAGAGGATTAATACCCGTATGATACATTGCAGTCGCTACTGAACCAGGAGTTGGGTAAAAATCTTGAACCTGTTCCGGGAAAAAGCCCATATCGCGAATATATTCAGCCAATTTAATGGCATCATTTAAGGTACAACCGGGATGACCAGTAATAAAATATGGTAAAACAAATTGTTTTTTACCTAAACGTTCATTTGTTTGTTTAAAATTACGCTCAAACGTTTCATAAACTTTAAACGACGGTTTTCCCATATAATGCAATACATTTTCAGACACATGTTCCGGTGCAACTCGTAGTTGGCCGCTGATATGATATTCAACTAATTCTTTGAGAAAAGTCTTATCCTTATCTAAAAGCAAATAGTCATAGCGGATTCCAGATCGGATAAAAACTTTTTTGATACCAGGGAGTTTTCGGACTGCCCGGAGCATCTCCAAATAAGGTTTATGGTCGGCATCAATGTTTTTGCAGGCTTCTGGGGATAAACACTCTCTGTTTTTGCAATATCCTCGCGTTTCTTGTTGCTTACAGGCAAGATGGCTGAAGTTAGCCGTTGGACCGCCAATATCATGAATATATCCTTTGAAATCCGGGTTTTTTGTCATCTGGATAGCTTCCTGGATAATGGAGTCTTTACTACGAGTCTGGACATATTTACCTTGATGGATTGCCAGCGCGCAAAAAGTACAATTGCCATAGCAGCCGCGGTTGGCAGTAATGCTGAATTTCACTTCTTCCAAACCCGGAACCCCACCAGCTTGTTCATAGCTGGGATGCCAACTATAAGTAAAAGGCAGATTATACAATGCGTCAAATTCTTTTTGAGATAAAGGCATTTGCGGCGGGTTCTGACATAGATAGCGATTTCCCGATTGTTGAAGATAGGAATGACGATCATAGGCGTTGTTGCTCTGGTAGATCAGCGCCGTTGCTTTAGCATAATCAGATTTATCGGCCATTACCGCTTCAACTGAGGGTAAGATAACAGCTCCGTCAAGATTTGGTTCTTTACTGATATACGCAGTTCCATTGATATCCGTTAACTGATCAATCGGGATACCAGCGTTTAAACGTTCGGCAATCTCAATCATCGCCAGCTCACCCATGCCATAAACCAGAAGATCAGCTCTGGAATCAAAAAGAATCGGTCGACGCACTTTATCCTGCCAGTAATCGTAATGGGCAAAGCGCCGTAAACTGGCTTCAATGCCACCAATAATCAAGGGAATAGCACCAAATATTTCACGAATTTTTCCGCAATAAACAATTGTTGCTCGATCGGGTCTTAAACCCGCCTTTCCACCTGGGGCATAAACATCTTCCCGGCGACGTTTTTTATTTACGGTGAAATGATTTACCATCGAATCCAAATTACCTGCAGTGACAAGAAATCCCAGACGAGGAGGGCCTAGTTTTTTAAAATCATCATTATTTTGCCAATTTGGCTGGGCAATAACTCCAACCGTATAACCTTTTGATTGAAGCACTCGACCAATAATAGCGGTGCCAAAAGAAGGATGATCAACATAGGCATCCCCGGTTACAAGAATGAAATCGCATTGATCGATTCCCAAATTTTTCATTTCATCGATTGACATTGGCAAAAAACGATGATTTTGATCACGGCATTTGCTATCCTGATTGGTTATTGATTTCTTCATTCATACCCTTTCTTAAAATAATTCAACACTTTTTACAACAATCCTTTAAAAAGTTTAAAATAGATTGGGAAATTGATAAGAATTACACTGAAAACAACCATAAAAAAGGTTTGATTGAGTTCGATCGTCATGCCAATTGTATCGCCAGTCATTCCCCCGATTTTATGTTGCAGATTTTTCATTAAGAGCAGTGCCGGAAGCAAACAGATAACCGCTGTGATCAGTCCCGGCAAGCCAAGAATAATGGTTGCAAAAACGAACAACAATACGATATAGATGATGAAATGATGTAGTTTTGTCATTTCAACAAATCGTTTTCCCAATCCGCCGCCGCCTGGCGCATAGGTAGAAAAACAGGTTGACATTATTGCTGCGACCCTGCCAAATAAGGGAACCACCAGGAGAACAGCACTATGTTCCGGTAATATGATGGTATAACACATCCAATTGGTCAAAATAAGCAAAATCAGACCAATGGCGCCAAAAGCGCCCAAGCGGCTGTCTTTCATAATTTCCATCATTTTTTTTTGATCTCTGGCACTAAACAGGGCATCGGTGGTGTCGGCAAAGCCGTCAAGATGTAATCCTCCGGTTAACCAGATATAAGCAATTACCATCAATAGCGCCTGCAGCGAGACAAAATGGATTAACGATAATACGATTGCAACACCGTATAAGATCAATCCAATAAAGAGCCCGACTACGGGGATTAAAATCATACTGTCATAAAACTCTTCATTGGTTACGTCACTTAACTTAATCGGTATCCGTGTAAAAAAAGAAATTGCTATTAATAATTTTCGCATGCTGTTCTCCATATATCATAATATAATGCATTACAAGTTATTCAGAAAAAAGAAAAGCATGAATTTGCATTCATACTTATGTTCTTAACTGTTTTCTGAATTTATGTTTTCAAAATTCAAATGTTTAGTATAAACTTAAACTTCATCGACAAAATCAAAACGATTTTCAATTAATAGTTTTAATTGTTCTACCGCTCTTTTTTCATCATCGCCAGTTGCTTCAATTTGTATTTCATCGCCTTTTTGAACTGCCAAAATCATAACACCCATAATGCTTTTGGCATTAACTCGAGTTGCTTCTTTTTTGATATAGATTTCACTTTTGAAATCATTGGCTCGTTGAACAAAAAGAGAGGCTGGTTTTGCATGGAGTCCGGCCTTATTATTAACGATTACTTTATCAACTATCACAATAATCCACCCCTTTACTATAAAATTCCCCTATGATATTATTATAACCGTAGAATGCTATTTTAGCAAGCAACAGACATTATTTCTTTTTTTGGTTGTTTTTTGGTTGTAAAATATAATCTTAAGTTTTATAATGTATGATATCTAAAGAGAGACTAACACTTTGTGGAGGTGATAAAAATGAAAGTAACAAAAGATATGGGCATATTAGATGCTGTTAATGCATATCCGGATTCAGTCAACGTATTTCAAGCGTATGGCATGCATTGTTTTGGCTGTATGGCGGCACGGTTTGAAAGTATTGAAGCAGGTGCAATTGCGCATGGTATCGATGTTGATGCGTTAATAAAATCAATAAATGATGCGTTAGACGTAGTTGATTTAACTAAAAACTAAGTTAGTTTTGCTTAAGCAACGTATTTATATTTAATAAATACGTTGCTTTTTTATTTTTAAAACTACTTGAAATTAGTAATGATAATTGTTACAATAATCGAATACAATAATTATGATAGAGGTGCGGGCTTTATAATTAACAACGAAGACCATGGCAAATGGGATGATACGTTGCGAAAGGAAAGTTTGCCGAAGGATGATGTTTCGCCACCATTTTCCTGGGCTTGCTGTTAAGAACAGTAAGACTGTCATCACAATCGTGATGGGGTGCTATCTAAAACCCAATGGATTCTCAAATTGAGTTTTCTTGATTTTTAGCTGGTACTTGATACTGGCTTTTTTTATAGGTAATTTTAAATTTTTGGAGGTATTATGAAATCTTATAATGTTGCAGTTGTTGGAGCCACCGGCATGGTTGGACAAAAAATGCTTCAGGTTCTGGCCGAACTTGAATTTCCGGTTAATAACCTGTATCCCATGGCATCAAAACGTTCTGCCGGAAAAGAAATTGTATTTAATGGAAAACCTTATGTTGTTCAAGAATTATGTGATGAAGCGTTTGACCAGGAGATTGATATTGCCTTGTTTTCAGCCGGGGGTGATACGAGCGCTCGGTTCTCACCAGTTGCCGCGTCAAAAGGTGTCATCGTGATCGACAACAGCAGTGCTTTTAGAATGGACCCAAGCGTTCCTTTGGTGGTTCCGGAAGTAAATCCGGAAGATTTGGACTGGCACAAGAATATCATCGCCAATCCTAATTGTTCGACCATTCAAGCCGTTGTGGCATTAAAACCGTTGTATGATGCCTTTGGCATCAATCGGATTGTATATTCCACCTACCAGGCTGTTTCCGGTTCGGGAGTGAAAGGTTATTCCGATCTGGAAAATGGAATTAAAGGTGAAGAGAATGCCTTTTATCCCCATCCGATTGCATACAACTGCTTACCGCATATAGATTCGTTTTTAGATAATGGCTATACCAAAGAAGAAATGAAGATGGTGAATGAAACACAAAAAATTCTGCACGACGACAGCTTGCGCATTACCGCTACCACGGTTCGTGTACCAGTCTTTTACAGCCATAGTGAAAGTATCAATGTCGAGACAAAAAAAGCTTTTGAATTGGATGCTGTACGCCAGCTATTTACGCAAGCCCCGGGAATCATTCTTCAGGATGACCCCACCAATGATCTCTACCCGTTAGCTCGGGTTGCTGAAAATACCGATGAAGTTTATGTTGGTCGTGTCCGCCGCGATTTTAGTGTTGATAATGGCTTGAATCTTTGGGTAGTTGCTGACAATATTCGCAAAGGCGCTGCATCAAATGCGGTTCAAATCGCCTTCGAATTGGTTAACCGGGGATTGATTTAGTACACCGAATAAGCATCGTTAGTCTTAAATGAACAATAAATTGATTCAGGACCAAAAATGATTGAGCATTTGGCTCTATAACAACCGACAGATTAACAATTAGTCTGTCGTATTTTATAAAAGAACGAAATCAAAGGAGATTGAAATGAGTATTTTTACAGGAAGCTGTGTTGCACTGGTTACCCCATTTAAAAATGGTCACGTTGATTACGAACGTTTTCATCAACTGATCGACTGGCACATCGAAAAGAAAACTGATGCGATCTTAATTGCCGGAACCACCGGCGAAACCTCAACTCTCACCGATGCTGAACATTTAGCGCTACTTCGTGATGCGGGAAAATATATTAATGGCCGGGTGCCATATGTTGCCGGTACCGGCAGTAACGATACCGCTTATTCCATTATGCTGTCAAAAAAAGCGGAAGAAGCAGGCGCCGATGCAGCGCTGATCATCAATCCTTATTATAATAAATCAACCCAACGAGGTATTATTGCTCATATATCTGCGATTGCTGAGGCGATCACGATTCCCGTTATTATTTATAATGTTCCTAGCCGTACCGGCATGAATATCACGGTTAACACGATTAAAGAACTGAGCAAAATCCCTAATGTGGCAGCGGTCAAAGAAGCTAGCGGCGACATTAGTCAAGTGACGGAAATTGCCCGGGTTTGCGGCGGTGATATTGATATTTACAGTGGTAATGATGATCAGGTGCTTCCGATTCTGTCAGTTGGAGGCAAAGGCGTCATCTCAGTGTCGGCTAACATCATTCCCGAAGACATGCACGATCTAGTTGCCAGCTTTATGGCCGGAGATTTGAAAAAAGCCCAGGAACTTCAATTTAAAACAAATCTAATCAATCTGGCCATGTTTTATGAAACTAACCCGATTCCAATTAAAACGGCAATGGGATTGATGGGCTTAGATAGTGGTGAAATGCGTCTTCCACTGATTGAAATGGAAGATGCTAATAAAGAAAAACTGGTTGCTGATTTAAAAACATACGGTTTATTGTAGGAGGTCGGTAATGATAAATATTTTACTTAGCGGCGTTTCTGGTGCCATGGGAACGACTCTCCAACAGATCATTGCCGCTAATCCGGACACTCAGGTGGTAGCCGGGTTTGATCACCAGGAAATCACGAATCTCCCCTTTCCGGTTTATAGCGATCTAAAAAATTGTAATGAGATGGTGGATGTAATCATTGATTTTTCTCATTTTACGGCATTTAACGGTATTTTTAGTTTTGCGCGAAGCAAAAAAATTCCGATTGTCATTGCAACCACTGGCTTGTCTGATGATAATCTGGTGACAATTAAAGAAGGGGCCAAAGAGTTCCCTGTTTTTAAAACAGCTAACCTGTCGCTTGGAATCAATTTAATTGCTAAAATGCTTAAAGAAATGGTCGGCAAGCTGGAGAGTGGTTTCGATATCGAAATTATTGAAAAGCACCATAATAAAAAGCTCGATGCCCCTAGTGGCACTGCCTTACTTTTAGCTGATGCCATTAATGATGGATTAGAAACAAAAAAAGATTATAGTTATGGTCGCTATGGCCGCGATGCTAAACGGAGCGAAAATGAATTGGGCATCCATGCCATTCGTGGGGGCACCATTCCCGGCGAACATTCGGTAATTTTTGCCGGCAATGACGAAATTATTGAGGTCAACCACATGGCTTTATCAAAAAAAGTGTTTGCCGAAGGCGCCGTTCGCGCCGCCCAATACCTGGTCGGCAAAGAAGCTGGTCTCTACGACATGTCGATGGTCGTTAACGATTAAGTGATTGCTGATGATGAGGGCGGCGTTTATCACCATCCTGCCGATATGCGCGAAATTTCTATATACAATTTAATTAAACAAAAAAAGTATCGACAATTGTTATCTCTCCCCTATTACTCTACTTTAGAAAGGATCAATAAACAGTCGTTTTATCAAGCTGCTACTGATTTTAAAGGTTAATCCATGAATATTGTTGTCCAAAAATATGGCGGAACTTCAGTGGGGTCCGTCGAACGGATACAAAACGTTGCAAAACGAATTATTGAAAAGAAAAAAAATAATCACCAGATCGTGGTTGTCGTATCCGCGATGGGAAAAACTACCGATGACCTGGTGAAACTTGCCTATGCTATTAACCCTTCTCCCTCAAAACGGGAAATGGATCGGCTGTTATCGACTGGTGAGCAGATTTCCATTTCGCTGTTGTCGATGGCACTGCAGTCAATGGGACATGACGCCATTTCTTTTACTGGCCCACAGATTGGGATTCGAACCAGCGGACTTCATACAAAATCCCGAATCGAAGGTATTGACACTACCAAAATTTTGGACTCTTTAAATGAAGATAAAATAGTCATTATTGCTGGTTTTCAGGGTGTTAATGACAATGATGATGTAACGACATTGGGGCGTGGTGGATCGGATACTAGTGCTGTAGCACTGGCTTGTGTTCTGGATGCTCCTTGTGAAATTTATACTGATGTCGAAGGAATCTATGGTGTCGACCCACGATTGTATCCATCGGCGAAAAAGTTGGATTCGGTCAGCTACGAAGAGATGTTGGAAATGGCTAGTCTTGGTGCTGGTGTAATGCATCCCCGGGCCATTGAGCTTGGTAGTAAATATGATACCAATATCTGGGTTGCTTCCAGCGAATTTGATGTCCCTGGCACAATTATAAAAAAAGGAGAAAAAAGCATGGAAGGACAATCCATAACCGGCGTGGCAATTGACAATGATCAAATCATGATCACGATTCGTGATATTCCCTTTGATATGAATATAACAGCAAACTTTTTTTATCAGTTTGCGAATAAAAGTATCAATATCGATATGATTAGTCAAAGTGCTCCAATAGATGGACTCATTAATATTTCATTTACGGCACCGTCATCCGATCTTAACGATGCGAATAAAATTTTATCAGCTTTTCAGGAAAAACACCCAAGTATTGGCGTGTTTATCAATGAAAATATTTCTAAGTTATCTGTTGTTGGTGTTGGTATGCGTAGCCAGTCTGGAGTTGCGGCTAAGTTTTTTCAATTGCTGACTGATAATGATATTCAAATGCTGATGATCACCACCTCGGAAATACGAATCAGTTGTATCATCAAGTCCAAAGACAAAGATATTGCTGTCAGTGCAACGGCTGAAGCATTCGAGCTATAGTTTTTTTGCTTATAAACGATGAAGCTAATTAAAAAAGCCAGTCAACAAACCGCTTATGGGTTTGCCGACTGGCTGATTTATTTAAAAAATCGGTTTGATTATTTTTTTGGTTCAGGATGCCGTGGATTTTTTGTTACAATCTCAATGGCACGAGTCAATTCACTTGTCAGATCGGCACGATATTGAGTCGTCATTTCTTCAACTTTTGAGAATAATAATCCTTCATGGGTAACAAAATATGCGGGTTTAAGCTTATTCAAAGCTATGGCTTTCACATCTTCAATACAGAGTTCGCATCGACATAAATCTGGATACTTTTCAAGCAGGTGGGGTAAAAAAGCATCCACCGTATCCTCCATATAATTTTTTAACATCTCTTTCCTCCAAAGCTTTTCATTAGCAGACTTAAGATTTTTAATTTAGTCAACTGATTTTTGTGATACATTTTTATTATACTATTAAAGTAACCTTATTTCAACCGTTTTCAATTTCAGATTGACTTTTTTATCTTTTTACATGGGATTTAATTTTAGTTCAGGTTAGTGATTGCTATAGAAAATATTAACATCACTTTTAAATGCAAAATTATTTTGAGAAAGCATCATTAAATTAAAGAATATGTCTACGGGTCGGATACGCGAGTTGAATTTGGGGATATTTAGCTAAAAGTTTTAGAATATCTTCCCAGATATCATTATTTGTATTCCGTCTTTGTTTTGGTAAACAAAGGTATCTTAAGGTTAGTTCAATACCACTTTCTTTAACATCTGTGTAAACAATTGGAGTTAGATTATTATAGAGAATCATGTATTTTCGAGCCGTTGATTTTATTTGTTCCGCTGCTTCTTCAGTAAAATGAAGCGTGTGATTATTGACGATCTCATGTAGTTTTTCTTTTGCCAATTCCCAGTCGCTTTCAAATGTGATTAGAACTGATATTTCATTCCAAATATACATAAAACCCTTAGTGTAATTAACAGTAGGATATATAAAAACAAAATGATTGGGGATATCGACTATTCGCCCGGTACTTTGTTCCCCAATATTGATATCACCGACTTCCATTAATGAAAATTGGAATAAACGGATATCAATCACATCCCCTTGATAGTCACCAATAAAAACGCGATGACCAATTTCAAAGGGCTTTCGGAACATGATAAAAAACCAGGCAGCGATATTGGAAAAAAGATCTTTCAAAGCAATTGCAATCCCTGCTGATAGCAACCCGATATAAGTTGCGATATAAGTTGAACTGCCAGCCCAAATAATCGATAAAATCACAATATAAATAGCTGAAAAAATATAATAAACACGTTTTCTAAAGACATGATATCGAGAATTCTCATCGACATATCGAAATAAAAGACGATTGGTGATGTTTACAACCAGGATGGTTATGATTAGCCATCCGATGGAGAAGATGATATTAAGGTTATGATTATTTTCAGTAAAATAACTCATGATTTCATTCATAATTTTCTCCAGTTTCTGTGTGCAATTTTTTTGGCTGCTGTAGCGATATCTCTGATGGTTCGGATATTGTGATCGAGTATTAAAGTAAGCGCTTCACACTTTGTTCGAGGCGTTCCAAGGAAATTGGTTTTTTAATAAAATCATCATAACATAATTCGTTAAACAATGGCTTTTTGGCCCCTAAACTTTTAACACTAATCAGGATCACCTTAACTTGAGTTTCTAATTCAATTTTTCGGATTTGTTGAAGCACTATTTCACCGTTTATATCGGGTAGAATAATATCTAATATCAATAAATGCGGACGGAAATCAGCAAAAATTGTCAAGGCGTCTTTTCCGGTAGCGACAACTTGAGTCTCTAAACCCAAACGATTGAGTCGACTTTTAATTAATCGGTTGACGGTTGAGGAATCATCACAAATTAACACTCTTTTCTTTTCATTGCCGATTTCGATTGCATCATTAACAAAACTTGTACATGCTCGTCCTCGTTCTTTAGAGCGATATAATTGCTGGTCAGCTTCTTCCAGAACGTCTTCAAGGGTTTGATCAGCATTATGAAATTCGGTAATACCGGCACTAAATGTTACATAAACCTTATGAGAATTGATGGGCACATTAAATGCTTTGCTTTGGAATTTTTGACGGATTCTTTCCACCACCCGAAACGCTTCAACTGCGTCGGTTTCAGGTAAAAGTAATAAAAACTCATCGCCACCATAACGGGAAATTTGATCAGATGGTCTAAAGCTCGTTTTGAATTCTTCGACGAAACTTTTTAGAACAATGTCTCCAAACATGTGCCCATAAGTATCATTTATTTCTTTAAAATGGTCGAGATCGATAAATACAACGGAGAAAACAATTCCATTACGCAGAAACTTAGCTTTTTCTTGGGTAAATCGATCGACAAAAAAACGTCGCGTATAGGCTAAAGTTAACGAATCTTTTAAATAGGCGTTTTTCTGTTTTTTCTCTTTTTTGATCAATTTCCCAACATTTGCAACGAGCACATCCGACTCAAAAGGCTTTCTCAGAAAATCATCAATTCCTTCTTGTAATGCGGTGATGTGGTCAACTTTATTTAAAGAAGCCGTTAAGACAATTGTTGGAACGACTATTTTTTCTTGTTTTAACTCGCGGTAAAATTCGATTCCATTTTTGTTAGGCATAACTAAGTCAAGAATTAACACATCGGCTTCACGCGCTCTTAAGATCTCTAGAGCCTGATCTGAATCATTCGTAATCCGTACATCGTAACCGCGATTACGTAATACTCTTTCAATAAGATTTAGCACCATCATTTCATCATCAAGAACCAAGACCCGACCTAATGCCAAATTGTTAATTTCATAGTTTTGATCCGTTAGATTGGTTGCTTCAGGGGTCTGGGCATTACAAGCTAAATTTTCGAGGTCATCTTCTTGGCGGGTTTCGGTCGCCAAAAGGTTTTTTAAGCACTGCGTTAACTCGCCAAATCTTTGGACTAACTTGATAAAAGAAGAATGGTCATTTATAAAATCAGTGTTATTTTGTTTTAAAAACTCTTCATTCTTCATACAAATATATCCTAATTCACGGAGATTATTTTCTATCGCCAATGTTTTAATTTCCGTGAAAAAAGCTAACCATAATGCTTGCTTACACATTTTAGGTTTAACACTAAAGATCACTAAATCTTGCAATGCTTTATTGACTTTATTTTCTATTTGATATAATACTTCTAACTTGCCTTGTTCGTTATTGTTCATCATTTCTCCGCACTCGTTATAATTTATAAATCCTTAACATCAAGTCAATCTCGTCACAAACCTGTCTGGATACAAAGCAGTCGGTTCTCTTTTTGACGATAATTTTGACATCTTCGCCAACTACAGTGAAAGGGACCGATAAAAAGAATTTATAATTTGTCGCTTCCAAACGGGCCCGGGCTGAACCACCTACCATATTGATTAGTTCCGTAATTCCGTCATTTAACAGTTCCGCGTTTAACGCTTCGGTTTCAATTCCGGTCATAAAGGACACGAGTGGGGCGGCACTCGTTTTATTGGTTTCCAAGGTTAGCAGCATAGCATTTTCTCCTGGCAACACCATCGCACCAATAATTTCATGATCCGGTATCGATTCCGAAGTGTTTTGAACTTCATTTAAAATAAAACCACTCATTTGTTCAACGCTCTCTAATAATGCGGCGACAAAAACATGTCCGGGAAGCACGTCATAGTTCTTAATATCCTGTTCAGTTTTCATTAATTCACCTCCCCACCCAAACTGTCAATGATTTTTTTCATGAGTTCTTCAATCGAAAAAGGTTTTGTAATGTATTGAGTTACGCCTGCTTTGACCGCTTCAATGACACTTTCCGGCATATTCTCGGTGGTTACCATTACGACCGGTATATGCTTGAATTGATCATTTTTTTTAATTGTTTTTAGAAATTCCAGGCCATTCATTCCGGGCATATTCCAGTCCAGAAAAATTAATTCAATTTTTTCTGGACCTTGCAGCAGATCTAACGCATCTTGGGCGGACTCCGCCTCCAGACATTCGTGACCAAGCACTACGACTGCTGCCGAAATAATCCTTCTGACAACGGCTGAATCATCAATCGTCAACATCTTCATTTAGCTGCCTCCTTAACTGTAAAATAAGTACCATCACTAGTGATATTTTTTTGAAAATAATTATCCATCGAATAATAAATTTCAGCGGTACCGATTAACAGGAATCCTTTTGGTTTTAATACCTGCCTGGTTTTTTTAAAAACATCGTTTCTGAGTGCTTCGGTAAAATAAATTAGCACATTTCGACAGAAAACCAGATCAAATTTTCCTAACAATAAAAAACTATTTTGGAGATTAAATTGCTCAAAGCGGACACGTTTTCGATATTCTTCTTTTAATACCCATAAGGTACCCTCGCGATAAAAATACGCCTCACGCAATTCTGGTTTTAAGCCTCTCATGATGGTAATTGGGTCATAATAACCCCGTCTGGCAATCGTCAGGACATTGGTTGAAATATCAGTCGCCAAAAACTCAAAATCATCAATTGAAACAGTCGTAATCTGATTGTTTTTGAGATATTCACTAATGATGATGATCAACGAATAAATTTCCTGACCAGTTGATGCCGCAGCACTCCAAATCCGAATTTTGTCATGTCGACCAGCTTCAATTTCGGCAATCATTAGTGGTAGCCATATTTGGGTAATTATCTGCCATGAGCCTGAGTCACGAAACCAGTAGGTTTCATTGGTAGTAATGGCGTCGATGACACGCGTTTCAATATTGGCATCGGAATGGTTTTGCAGCAGCAAAAATAATTCTGAAAAAGTTTCACATTGGGCATCAATCAGCAACTTCGCCAATCTTGATTCAACGAGATAAGCCTTGGTGTCATCAAGGGCGATCCCACATTTTTCGGCAATATAGCGTTGAAACTGCTGATATTCATGTTCAGACAAAGTGACCATCTTATTACTCCTTTCTGACGAGTATTGAAAGCCTTGCGGCAATCATTGATAATGGCAGTATTTCATCTGCCAATTTCGCTTCTACGATGCGTTGGGGCATCCCATAAATAATACTGCTTGTTTCATCCTGAACAATGCAGTAAGTCTGCTTATTTTTATGTAATTGTTGCAGACCAGCTAGACCATCTGCTCCCATACCTGTTAAGATGACCACTAAAATGCTATTGATCAAGCGACTCTGAGCAATCGACCAAAGTAACACATCAACGGCTGGTCGAACGCCATTAATTAAATCATCATCCGAAAGGAGTAAGGTCAATTTTCGTTTTGGGGACAGCTTCAGATGACATCCGCCGGGTGCAAGATAGACAATTCCAGCCGTTAACTCATCACCATTCTGGGCTTCTTTAACCAATAATTCGCTTTTTCGGTTTAAGGCTTTTGCAAAGGCAGTAGTGAAATGTTTTGGCATGTGTTGGACGATCACAACCGGAATCGAAAAATCTTTTTTTAAGGTACTAATAATCACCTCCAATGCCTTCGGCCCCCCCGTGGATGCCGCAAGGACCAGTAGTTCTGCCTTAAAATCAGGGTTTGGTTTGTTTTTGCTCATCTGTTATCTCACTTAAAATTTAAACTGTTGGACTGACTCGCTAAGTTTTAACGAAAGGTCGACCAATCGATTCGCTGCAGTTGACGTCTTCGATGCACCTTCAGTGATTTCTTCCGAGGCTTGATTGATCTCATGAATACTCTGTGAGATTTCGACTGCGCCTTTTGATGTCTCTTGAGTGGCACGACTTAATTGCGTCATACTGACTGAAGTTCTTTCAGTATTCACCGCAGCGTCATCGGCTGCTCGTGCCAGTTCGGCGGTACTTTTGGCAATTTCACTAACGGCCAGTCCTGATTCTTCAGCACCGCGATTAACTTCGCCAGCTTTTTGATCTATTTCTTTTATTTCCTCAGTGATTAGATCTAATCGTGTGGAGGCCCGGATCGCTGCTTCCGAAATTCCTTGCGTTGAAGCACTTTGCTCGGTGACTGCCGTCGCAATTAAAGTAGTGATCGTCGTCACTTCATCAACAACATGGTTAATTCGGGAAACGGCCGAAACCGCTTGTTCCATGTTTTCCTGCATACCTTCGATTTGGTCAGCTATTTCATCGGTCGCTTCTGATGTTTGCTTGGCAAGTTCTTTAACCTCATTGGCAACAACGGCAAAACCTTTACCAGCTTCGCCAGCTCCAGCGGCTTCAATAGCGGCATTAAGGGCTAACATATTGGTCTGATCGGCAATATCATCGATGATTTTAATGATTTTATTGATTTTTTTTGATGACAAATTCAGAGTACGGATTATTTTTTCGGTATTTTTAGCTTCATTGTCAGCAACTTGAGTAATTTTTAATGATTTTTCACAGCTTTTATTAATTTCGTTAACGGATAGATTCACTTCTTTAACCGCTTCAACAACCGTATTGACCTCAGAATTGACATTTTCCGCCGATGTTGACACTTCACGGATACTTTCAAAAATTTGTCCCATTAATAAAATGGTCTGATTAACGCTTAATGCTGTTTCTTCAGAAGCAGCCGCCAAATTTCTGGTGGTACTACTGATCTCTTCAATGGCTGAGGCGATTTGATTGGTATTATCCGCCGTAGCAAAGAGAGTGGCATTTGATTCTGTCATACTCGCTGTGATTTCTTCAACGGCGGCACTAACAACATTGATTTTGGCACTTGTTTCCTCTGAACCAGCGGCAATACTGCTGGCGATCCGATCCATTGCATCAGCAGATTCATTTAATATTTCGGTTGCTTGGACGATCGCTTTTAATGAACCGCCGATTTTTTCAACTAAACGATTAAAATTCAGACAAAGTCTGCCAATTTCATCACGGCTTTCAAATGTTCCCCGAACCGCAAGGTTTCCTTGTCCAGCTTCGTCCATCAGACTCGAGACGGTCTTAAGCGGTTTTGTAATATGCTTAGATAAAATAAAAACGATGATGATACTTGCGCCAATCGAAAAGAACAAAAAAACGACAATCATTAATTGCAAATTTTTAACTGGGGCTAATGCTTCGGCTTCATCGACCTCAATAATCATTCCGAGTTTAGTTGCACCAATGTTAACAAAGGAAGCCGTCCCTAAGACTTGTTCGCCTCGAAAATCCTGGTAGATCCCGGTGAACCTAAAATCGTTATTGTTATTGTCAAAATCTGGTTTGAGTTGTTCAAACGCTTTTGTAGTGATCGTCGTTGAAAAGGCGGTCGCTTCAATATCATTGTTTGAACTCGGATTTGTATTTAGCAACCCGGCCTGATCGATCAGATAAATATCAGCCGTCGTTCCGATGTCACTAATTCCTTCATTTAAGATTACTTCAATGCTGTCCGTTAGAATAAGCGAATTAACGGTTCCGATAATGCTGCCATTTTGGGAACTATAAAATGGCGATGAAAGAGTCACATAATGTTTTTTGAGGATCTCCGAATATTCGATCGTAGTCGTGCTGCTTTGTCCCAGCATTGATGACTTGATATAATTTCGCGATGCTAAATTAGTCCCTTCTAAAGCTGATTTAAACTGACCCGACGCATAAATGCAATTGCCAGCGGCATCGGTAATATAAATACTTTCGATTTGGTTGGCATCTTGCTGAGGCGTCAGACCGGATTCAACTCGGGCATAGGATGTTTGCCATAAATCTCCTTTGCCGCCAGTGGTCTGATATGTGGTAATGAGATTTTCGACAATTGCTAAATTTGATAAAATATCGCTGGTATAAAATTCTTTGTCAGAAAATTCCGTCATGAAGCGATTTTGAGTAAATTTTGAATAAAGTTCCAATTCTTGGAATTTCATTTCGGCTAAACTGTTCTGGGCTTGGGTATAATAGAGACCGGAAATAATAGCGATCGGTATTATTCCACTGAGGATAAAAAAGATGATTAATTTGGTCCTCATTTTTACATTATCAAAATATTTTAACATTTAAAACCTCGCTTAATTTAAAATAAGTTCTCTTTATCAATAATAATCAGTAATTCGTGTTTCAGTTTGGCAATGAATTTAATCGTTGAGCCATAGACATTGACTAAAGCTGGCGTTGGTGACTCGCAAATGGCTTCGTCAATGTCAACCACATCTGTTGCTTGTGCAACCAGCAAAGCGATCATATCCATTTCACCGGGTTCCTTTTTAAGTACAATCGAATGCTTCTTGAGATGCGTTGTCGGTAAGTTTAAAAGTATTTCAAAATCCAGCAAGCTAACGACTTGACCACGTAAGTTCATCATTCCGGCTACTACTGGTGGCGCTAACGGAATAGCGGTTATTAAGGGATTACGATTGATTTCTTTGACATATTTGATTTCAATGCCATATAGATTATTTCCTGATTTAAAACAGAGAACTTTCAACATTTTATTCACCTCTATTGATGGCCGTTATGACTTCATCAAGTGTCTGCAACAGGCTTTCCCGATCTAATTTGTATTCATATCGGTCAAAGCCGCTGGCTAAACCTTTATCCCGATTGAGTGCTCCCGTTAAAGCACTGATTGCTATAATCGGGATGTTATCATAAGTCGGTTTTTGTCTGATTTTTTGGAGCAGTTCATAGCCATTAAGCAACGGCATTTGAATATCGGTTAAAACCACATCAATTTTTTCATTTGCCAGGATCGCCAGTGCTTCCAGACCATTAGCAGCGAGGGTCACCTGATAACCGCCGCTTTCTAAATAATTTTGCTCAACTTTTTGAAAAAACGGTGAATCTTCGACTAAAAGAATTCTTCGGCCGACTGATTGCGGTGACGGCACAAAGGTAAATGATTCTGGCTCAACACATTCCAACAAAGCGTAAAGATTAACGATTAAGATCATCTTTTCTTGAAAAACAGCCGCTCCAAAGATTCCGTTCATTATAAATCGCTGCGAATCCAGAATTGGTTCAAAGCTAACATTTTCAATAATTTCGTGTGCTAAAATGCCAATCGGCCGAGGTATTAGTTTCGGTGTAATAACATAATAGTCGTCGCCATCGTTATCACGGCGATTAATCGCCAGATAATCTTCTGGCTTGATCACCCTTAAGGGTTGGTTGTCTCGAGTGATGTAATAATGGTCGCCGATTTGCTCAATTTCTGTTTTTTTGATTTTATCAATGCGTTTAATTAGGGTAATATTTAAAGCCAAAATTTCATTTCCAGAACCTCTAAATAAGATAAAATCCTCATTGTCGTTATTGATCACAGTTTTTAATTCATTTTGATCATTTGGCGTTTGCTGCTTGGCTTTCGTTTCGTGGACGAGCGCCATTTTTTTAGCAATTCCGGCGATATCAAGAATCGGTGCGATTTTCCCATCCCCGATAATTGTTAATCCGGAATAAATGCCGCATTCTTTGAGAATACCCGGCAATGGCTTAATCAATGTTTCTTCGTTCCCCATTAACTTTTCGACCATTAAACCAAAGCGATCATGTCCGAGTTTGAGCACGACAATCTTGTGATCGTGTTCGACTCGGGCGGACGGCTCTGGATTCCATAAATCATTGAGGTAGACAACTGGGAGGAGCTCATCCCGAAGTCGATAGAAATATTTGTCATTGATCGCTTCGATTCTTTCATTTAAGGACTCTTTTGTAAGCTTGATTGTCTCTTGAACATCTGCTTGTGGAATCACCATCTTTATCTGGTTTGAAGAGACGACCAATGACTGGATAATCGAAACCGTTAACGGCATTGTTAGTTTAATGTTAGTACCCTGACCAGATTTTGTTGTGATTTCTATACTACCGCCCATTTTTTCAAGATTATTCCGAACCACATCCATGCCAACCCCGCGACCGGATACTTCACTGAGGTGATCGGCGGTCGTAAAACCGGGATTAAATAAAATCTTTGCCAGCTCTTTTTCTGACATGGCGTTGAGTTCATTTTCACTATGAAGTTTTTTTTCGAGAGCTATTTTTGAAATTTTTTCAAAATCAATCCCACTGCCATCGTCACGAATTTCAATATTGACAACACTGCCTTCATAACTCGCTTTAAGGGTGATCGTAGCGATTTCATTTTTGCCTTTTTGCTTGCGGATTGTCGCACTTTCAATGCCATGATCCGCCGCATTTCTTAGTAAATGCACCAGCGGATCACTTAGCCCTTCCAGAATGGACTTATCAAGTTCAACTTCACCGCCTTCAATGTGCAACTCAAGTTTTTTATTGAGTTTTTTAGACAGATCTCTGATTAACCGTGGATAGCGATTAAACAGCGTCCCTACTGGTTGCATTCGAGTCAGCATGATTTTTTCCTGAATAGTGCTCGTTAGGCGATCAACATTTTGGAGGACTTGCGGGAGTCCTGGAATCTCTTTTTTTTCGGGTTCCAGCAGGGTCAGCAGGCGGTTTCGTCCTAAAACCAATTCGCTGGCCAGATTCATTAAATCATCGAGCAGCTTAATATTAACTCTGAGACTTTCTGAGCCTTCATTGATATCCGTCGGGCGTAACTCAGGTTGTTTTTTTTCAGTTGGGTCGAGATCATAGATTGCTCCCATCGTTTGATCGACTAACGCTTTTTCGTCATTTGGAGTTAATACATGAACGCAGTTCGCCGGGAGTCCAATGACTTGAAGCAAAAGACTTTCATCTAAAAGACTTGAAGCCAAGATTAGGATACTGCGGTTGTTGAAGTTACCGTTTTTTAGGTCATCGATAGTAATCAGATCACCTTCCGGGCTAATCATTACAATTATATTGGTGACCGAAATAAAATTATCGATAATTGCACCAATCCCTCCGCTGATCATTAGATAGTGCTCGGTAAGCGCCATTTCAATCCCGTATATATGATGACCGAATTTTCGAAAGGAAGTTATTTTTGCTTGTATATCTGGATCAAAATTAAAAACAGCGAAAAATGATCGGGTTTCTTGAGATGATTGTTCGCTAATTACGTAACTTCTTTTTTCATCTTGGTGTAAAAAATCAACCTCAGCGATTTGCAATTTCGCAAGGATATCATCGATGGGATAGTCTTCGCTATTTTTAACATCATGAACTAAAATTTTTAAGCGATCTTTCGCTTCTAGCAGTAAGTCAATCTCAGCATCGCTTAAGGTGAGCTTTTTTCGATTAACGAAATCCAGCGTTGTTTCCATTGAATGTGCAATCGCCACAATCTTGGTTAAACCAAAAAAACCGGCGGTGCCTTTAATACTATGAACCGCGCGAAACGCATCATTAATCTGTTCGGCACTGATATCGGCCAGATCCGTCAATAATATTCGTTCGAAATTATCGAGATGTTCGCGGGCTTCTTCAACAAATTCCTGGATAAAGTCCTCGTTTTTAAGCAAATTAATCCCTCCCTTTAAGCTGATCGTTTTCTCTAAAACTTAGTGCGTTAATTCTTTTTACTGGGAAAAACGATCACCCTACTGCGGTTGCCTGCCCTTTCTCGATCACTATTACCGAGTAAGGAAAAACCCCATAGAACCTATCTTCAAATAATTAGCGTTCTGTGGAGTTTACTACTATATTTATTATAACAAACTATTGCTTAATCGACAATGCGCAAGTCAATAATTTATCTAGTCTTGTTATTAATTATCGGTGGATTGGTCATCATCCTCACACGGCTCTTTAACGCCCAAAATATTCCGGATACTTTGGGCGTGGTTTACTAAATTTACGACATATGTTTATTGAATTTCATATCCGTTATTGTTTTTTAGATTAGATCTCTTTTGTAGACTTTAAAAAATATGTTATACTATAAAAGTCTCTAGCTGTTTTGTAGAATAGGAATTAATTAAATACTTAGGAGTACTATCATTATGCCTGAAATATTAACCAAAAATAATCTTTTGAACATTGTTGATGCCAATGAAATTTATTCTAGCTTGCTAAAACGATTAATTCGTTCAACTTCATCAACAACGGTTGCAATCTATTTTTATCATCCTGACAGTTCTTCCGTCAGTTTATTTTCAGTTCGTGGCGAAAACTGCGGCATCTTTTCAGAGCAAAACGCATCTTTTTTTGAAGCAGAAGCGCTTAACTGTTGTATTCAAGGCAAAAGCTACCGGAAAAACAATCTATCCAACAACAGCATCCAGGAATTAATGCTCATTCCCATGGCCAATGATCAAGGAATTATCTTTGCCTGTGCCCTCTTCACTGATAAGCAAGAGGGTTCCTTTGATGAGGAAGACCAGAATATCGCCGAAGTTTCGACCGACGCTTTTGTCTATTACCTTACTGAAAACGGCGTTGAAGTAACTGCCTTAAATCCGCAAAAAATCTTTCTGTCAACCGATAAGCTTTATAAAATTTATGGTGAAGGCCTTGGTCAGGTGAAGGCTCTGAATAATGTCAGTTTTAATGTCAGGCAAGGTGAGTTGATTGTGATCCTTGGAAGCAGCGGTTCCGGAAAAAGTACACTTCTTAATATTATTGGCGGTATGACCCCTCCTACAACAGGCAAGGTAAATATTGGTGACATTGATCTATGCAAGGCCAATGAAAAAACCTTAACCGATTTTCGCCGAAATACTGTCGGGTTTGTGTTTCAATTTTATAACCTAATTGGCGATCTCTCGGCTAGGGAAAATATCGCTTTATCAGCCGGTTTATCCAGAAATCCGATGGATGTCGATGAAGTACTTTCGCTGGTAGGGCTATCTGAACGTGCTGACGCTTATCCCTGTCAGATGAGCGGCGGCGAACAGCAACGAGTATCAATCGCTAGAGCGCTTGTAAAAAGAGCCGATTTCCTTTTATGTGACGAGCCAACAGGAGCGTTGGATTCTAAAACCGGCCGTCAGATTCTAAAATTGCTGGAAATAATCTGCAAAGAACAAGGTCAAACAATTGTCATTGTTACCCATTCCACACCTATTGCATCGATGGCAGATCGAATCATTCATATGGACAGCGGAAAAATCATTGAAGAAATCGTCAATCTTTCTCCACTCAAAGCTGAACAGATCGAATATTAAGGAGAGATGTATATGACACGATTACTGCTTAAAAATAAACTACCCTCACTTATTCGAAGCAATCTAAAAATATTCATTTCCATTGCACTCATTGCTTCCATCGGCATGATCACACTGATTTCATTATTGTCATCTTATCAATCCCTAACCGTATCACTGGAAGACTTTCGCCTCAATTACGGATTTCCGGATATTACCATTAATACCATCCTCCTGAATGATGATTCTAATCTCGTCAAAACGATTAAAACCATCGATGGTGTTGAATCGGTCGAATCACGACTGGTTATCGATATGCAGCTAACCCGCAGTGATGGTCGAGGACTAACCGGTCGAATGATGGGTTATTCAAAAAATGATTCCTTTAATATTATAAATATTATTGAATCTGGTGGAACCGGTGAAGGCATACCACTTTCAATTGACCAATATTTTGCCGGACTTAACCACATCAAGTTAAGCGATCCATTAATTATTACGATTGACGGCGAAAAAAACAACGCCTATGTTTCACAGATCATCTCAGCTTTTGAATCAACAAGTGTTACCCGAAATGACTACACCTATTTCGATACCATGGATTTCGGCTATGTTTATCTTCTTAATGATGATCTTCAAGACTTATTGAAAAGCCCGGTACCCCTTACCAACCAGATCTTTATTTCCGTGAAAACGGGTTTTGACACGAATACGGTGCTACATGAAATCCAAAAACTTGATGCGTCAGAAATCTTGGAAACTAGTACTTATGAGGATTCACCGCAAAAATCAGTTCTGGATAGCAGCGTCATTCCTTTAAGGACCCTGAGTTTTACAATCCCGCCATTACTTTATCTTATCACCCTGCTCATCACTTATTTGTTTATCTATCAGGTGATTCAGGAACAACGCCATGAAATTGGTGTTTTACGAGCACTTGGCTTTTCATCTGGAGAAAT
Organism: uncultured Acetobacterium sp.; assembly: GCA_965140355.1. Classification (GTDB taxonomy): domain Bacteria; phylum Bacillota; class Clostridia; order Eubacteriales; family Eubacteriaceae; genus Acetobacterium. The sequence continues at coordinate 269,596 of OZ223195.1, forward strand.
CAAACGCCTTTATTTTACATTCAGTTTGGCTATTTCGCTGATTTCTGCCCTCATTGGTATTCCCGTCGGATTATTCTTGACTCAATTTGTCAGCACAACCTATAAAACCTGTTATGGCATCCCCACGCTTCATTATATTTATGATTTCAAAGTAATGGTGCTTGCAATAACCATTACCACTTTAATTGGACTACTTGGAACGCACCTCAGCGCAAAATCAATTCTTAAAATTAGTCCAGCTGAAGCTATGCGTGAAAAGTCAGCTCAACAAGTATCCACCCCGGCCGCGCAAAAGCTGGTTGCTTCATTAAATGCCGTTGCTAAAGTAGCTATTTCATCGAGTTTTCGCAATAAGAGACGTGTCCTGCTCTCACTGCTTTCTGTGATTTTGACCAGTTTTATGATTCTGGTGTCATTATCCTATTCCTTTTCAGTGCGTGACATTATGAACCATACGTTTAATGATCGTTACCAATATGACGCTCAGATATTTTTTGACGATGAAGTCGATCAGACCCGTCTTCTAAACCGACTCTCAACTTATTCCGAAATTAGCAAGATGGAATCGGTAGGAATGAAAAGCGTCGCTATTACCTTTGAAGATCGCGAGCAAAATGCATTGATCTGTGGTCTTCAAAATGATACGTCAATGATACAGGTTTTTGATTCAAATCGTAACATTCTATCCATACCACAAAACGGTATTATTCTCGAAAACCACCTTGCAACTGAATTGGGTGTTAAACCAGGCGACCGGGTTCAAATTAATGGCACCGATGTCGAGGTTTCTGCCATCTCAAAAGAGAATATCAACTATACGCAGTATTGCTCATTGAGTGAGTTTGAAAAACTATTTGGTGCTGCCAGTCTAAACAGTGCCCTGGTTAAAATGATCGATCAATCTGATGAAATTGGTTTTTACAATGCGCTGTCCACTGCTGAAAACTTCAGTTATCTGTCGTATAACTCGATTCAGAAACAAAGCGTTAAAAGTACCTTTGCCACAACCAAAGCTGGCGTTTATATCATCATTATCTGTGCATTTATTATCGGATCATTAATTATCTACAATATGTCACTAATTAACATCAAAGAACGGCTCCGGGATTACGCCATTATGCGGGTTCTTGGTATCAGCACCCGATCCATCGCACTCGGAACCTATAGTGAAATTTTGATTCAGTTCTTTATTTCGATTATCATCGGCCTGGGCTTGGGGAACATTTTTGCTGATCAAATGCTAACCAATATGACTACCGATAACATTACCTATTTCAATGCAAATTCAATTAGTGTCTTTCTGTTGATCACTGGTGCTGTTTTTTTATTTATGTCATTTGGACATTTTTTAGCGGTAACAAAAATTTACAAACTTGATCTAATCGAGTCATTGAAGACTCGTGAATAACAGGAGGATTTATGACTTATTTTATTGCAAAACCTTTTAATTTAGTGATGCTGACGCTTTTGTTTTTTAACATTCTGGTCATTTTTCTGCTCTGGTTTTTTTTACATAATAAAAGTGAACGTTTCAGACGCAATGCCTTATTGATCTCAAGCGGTCTGTTGATCTTTAATTATCTAATTAATCGATTCATTATGTTCAACGATCCTAGCCTCCTTAGCTTATGGGGACAAGATGGCTATATTATAAGAGAGTTACTACCTTTTCAACTCTGTGGGCTGGGGATGATTTTTATTCCAATTGCTTTAATAAGCAAAAATGAGGTGCTCTATTCATTTTGTTTTGTCGTCACGCCGCTTGCCGCTGCGCTGGCGATCATTTATCCACCAACCCCCTATAATATTACCCCCATCTATAATCCCAGCTACTTTACTTTTTATTTTGATCATGCCTTATGTATTATTAATGGAATTAGCCTGGTAACCTTGGGATTATATACTCCGAAAATGCGTCTTATTGCAAAAACCACCCTATTTATTGTTGTTTTGGCCTTTATAGCGCACTTGATTAATTTGGCTGGTGCCGCCGCTGGATTTGAAGGCGTGAATTATTTTTATTCGCTTGATCCATCTGGCAGTGGACTGCTAGAACTCTTCTGGTCTTGGTGTCCTTATCCCTACTTGTATCTGCTCTTGTACATCCCTGTTTTACTGATCTACTATACCTTTCTAATCGGTTTTGTTCGTGTGGTCAGGAAAATTGCTCAACATCAATCAGGGATAACAGCGAAACTTTCAAGCACTCTTTCAAATCAGAACGAATAGTTTTTTTATGACCAAATCAAAAAGGGAACTCTAGGCGGAGTTCCTTTTTTAATAGAATGATTTTTTTCTGAAAATGAAATCAAACTAGATATTCTCAAAGGCATTGGTCAGCAACAGTTTAATACGATTGACCTGATTGACCTGACTGGAACCAGAATCGTAGTCAACCGCAACAATATTCGCCTCTGAATAGCGCTTCCGCATTTCCTTTAACACGCCTTTACCGGCAATATGATTAGGTAGACACGCAAATGGCTGAACGCAAATAATATTATTTGTCCCCGATTGGATAAGTTCACACATTTCGGCCGTTAAGAACCACCCCTCTCCGGTATGATTACCGACCGAAATAATCGGCTCCGCATATTGGATAAGTTCATCCAGGTCAGCTGGTGGTACAAACCGGCTACTCTTTGACAACGCTTCTATCGCCGGTTTTCGCAGGCGTTCAAGACCACGGATTGAAACGTTACCGATCATGGCCGCAGATTTTTTCTTGCCGAGATATCGCGCATTAAAAACATAGTCATAGCAACAATAGGTAAAGAAATTTAAAATATCGGGAACAACGACTTCGACTCCTTCAGCTTCGAGAAAATCAACCAGATCATTATTAGCCGCTGGTAAATATTTTATAAAGATTTCACCGACAATTCCCACCTGTGGCTTTTTAATATTTTTTTTCAGTGCCAGCTTATCAAAATCACGTATGATCCCTTGGATATTTGCTTTGTATGCCATCCAGGGATTCCGCCTTTGAAGACTGGCAATACAAATCGTTCGCCATTTTTCATAAAGATCATTGGCTGAATTGGGGATTTCTTCATATGGTCGTGTTTTATATAGGACACGCATCAATATGTCACCATAAATTAATGCCTGCAAGCCGTTCCATATTAATTTGGGGGAAAGCTTAAATCCAGGATTTTTTTCCAAACCTATCGGGTTTAAAGAAATGACGGGAATCTGTGATAAGCCCGCATTTGTAAGCGCCCGGCGAATAAATCCAATGTAATTGGACGCCCGACATCCGCCTCCCGTCTGCTGCATCATCACGGCAGTTTTATCTAAGTCATATTTTCCTGAAAATAAAGCATCCAATACTAAACCAACGACAATAATAGATGGATAACAGGCATCATTATTAACATATTTCAAACCGATATCAATGACCTTTTGATCAACATTTGAAAGAAATTCAAAGTGGTACCCACAAGTACGAAACACTGGTTCCAGAAAATCAAAATGGATCGGCGACATCTGCGGGGCAAGAATGGTATAGTTTGCTTTCATCGCTTTTGTAAAAACAACGCGGTTATGTGCCATATCTGGTTTTGGCTGCCCTTCCTGCATATTTTTACGCTGCTTGATAACCGCCAACAACGAACGGATTCGAATTCTAGCTGCGGCAATATTATTGATCTCATCAATCTTGATAACAGTATTAAGTTTATCCGATTTTTGCAGAATTTCATTAACTTGATCAGTTGCAATGGCATCAAGACCACATCCAAATGAGTTTAACTGAACCAATTCCAAATTAGGTTGTCCACTCACATAAGTCGCAGCTGCATAAAGTCGAGAATGGTACATCCACTGATCAAGGACAAGCGTCGGTCGGTCCACCTGACTAAGGTGTGAAATTGAATCTTCCGTCAATACGGCTACATCATAGGAATTAATCAATTCTGGAAGGCAATGGTTAATTTCGGGATCGATATGATAAGGCCGTCCCGATAAAACAATTCCAGTACCGCCAGTGGCTTTCAAATAGGCGATGGTTTCTTCCCCTTTTTTGTATAAATCTGTTCTGGCGTTTAATAATTCATCCCATCCGGCATCCACGGCGGCCTTGACCTGTTCTTTGGGAATTTTTTTTTCTGCTGAAAAAAGCTCAAGCAACCGGTTTTTTAGAATTTTTTTACTTTCAAATGACAAAAACGGTTTTTCAAAGATCGTCTGGGTATTTTTCAGGTCTTCCATATTATTACCAATATTTTCAGGATAAGAAGTTACCATCGGGCAATTATAGTGATCATTGGCATCGATAAATTCCTTACGTTCATAGGGAATGCATGGATAAAAAATATAGGTTATGCCCTGATTTATCAGCCACTGCATATGCCCATGGGCAAGCTTGGCCGGATAACATTCCGACTCACTCGGTATCGATTCGATTCCAAGTTCATAAATCCGATGATTTGATAATGGTGAAAGAATCACCTGATACTCTAGCATAGTAAAAAACGTATGCCAGAAAGGATAATTTTCATATATATTTAGGACCCGGGGAATTCCAACTTTTCCACGCTTGGCTTGATCAGATGGTAAAACCGGATATGAAAAATATCGTTTCAATTTGTATTCATATAAATTAGGGGCTTGTTGTCTTTTGGTTGTAATTCCGAGTCCGCGTTCACAACGGTTTCCAGTTATATGTTTTCTTTCCCCCGAAAATGTACTGATCGTTAACAAACATTCGTTAGTGCAGCCCTGACAATGACTTGTCTCCGTTTGAATTCTCAACCTATCAATCTGATTCCGAGAAAGGATGCTACTTTCCCCGCCAGCATCATTTTCTCTGGCAATCAACGCTGCCCCAAATGCCCCCATGATACCTGCGATATCAGGACGAATCGCTTCACATCCGGTAATGGTTTCAAAACTTTTTAGAACGGCATCATTGCAAAAGGTTCCGCCTTGCACAACAATCTTTTTTCCAAGTTCTTCTAAATTCGTTAACTTAATTACTTTAAACAGTGCGTTTTTAATAACCGAATAAGCTAAACCGGCAGAAATATCCCCAACTGTCGCCCCTTCTTTTTGAAACTGTTTCACTTTTGAATTCATAAAAACAGTGCAACGAGTCCCCAAGTCAACCGGGTGTTTTGATGTTAAGGCGAGTTTTGAAAAGGACTCGATCTTATAATTAAGTGACTGTGCAAAAGTTTCGATAAAGGAACCGCAACCCGAAGAACAGGCTTCATTTAATAGCACACTGTCCACCGTATTATTTTTAATTTTGATGAATTTCATATCCTGACCGCCAATGTCAAAAATCGCGTCAACCTCTGGCTCAAAAAATCTTGCAGCATAGTAATGAGCGATGGTTTCAACTTTCCCTTCATCTAATATAAATGCCGCTTTTAACAAATCCTCTCCATATCCTGTTGCACAGGAGCGAACAATTTTTACCTTTTCTGGCAAATCCTTATATAACGCCTTTAATGCTTGTCTTGTTGTATTGATCGGGCTGCCATGATTATTTTGGTAAAATGAGTAAAGAAGGGCCCCATCTTCACCAATTAACGCCAGCTTTGTTGTTGTTGATCCGGCATCAATCCCTAAATAACAATTTCCTTGATACTCACTTAGCTTATTTTTATGAATGCAGTGTTGCGAATGTCTCTGGCGAAACAGCTGGTATTCAGCGGCATGATTAAATAATGGTTGCAGTCGCTGGTCTTCAAAAGGGATCTCGAACCCGCCGGAAAGCATATTAACTAAATCCGTAAATGATACTTCCGGTAAATCCGATGGACTGCTTGCTGCGCCAATTGCGGCAAATAGATGTGCGTTTGGGGGAGCAATTATGTGTGATTTTGTAAGTTGAAGGGACCTGACAAAAGCGATCTTCAGTTGGCTTAAAAAACAAAGCGGTCCTCCAAGGAAAGCAATGTTTCCACGGATAGGCTTTCCACAGGCGAGACCACTAATGGTTTGATTGACAACTGCTTGAAAGATCGAAGCCGCTAAATCTGATTCTGTCACGCCTTCATTGATTAACGATTGAATATCAGATTTAGCAAAAACTCCACATCTTGCTGCAATTGGATAAATAGTCTGATACGTTTTGGCATATTCGTTAAGACCTGCTGCATCAGTCTTAAGAAGACTCGCCATCTGATCAATAAAAGAACCAGTTCCCCCAGCACAAACTCCGTTCATGCGCTGCTCGATCCCATTTGTGAAATAGATGATTTTCGCATCCTCGCCACCAAGTTCAATAGCAACATCGGTATCCGATGCATACTGTTTGAGTGCTTTAGTGACCGCGATGACTTCCTGGACAAAAGGCAACCCAAGATATTTTCCCAGAGTCAACCCACCTGATCCAGTAATTGCAGCTGAAACTAATATGTTTCCCAACTGCGCTACTGCTTTTTTGATCATTTCTGTCAGGGTATTTTGAATGTCCGCAAAATGCCGTTTATAATCAGTGAAAATAATTTCATCCTTTTCATTGATCACCACTATTTTTACTGTCGTAGATCCAACATCTATTCCAAGTCTTTTGTTTCTATACATACTTCTCGTTTTCAACCAAATTAGCTGCGATATAAACACTTCGTTCCATTTTTTCAACTTTCCATCGGCCGCAAGTACGGCTAGACGTGTTCTGGAGATGTGATTTTTTCAAGATCAACGGTTAAAATGGTACCTTTCTTTTCTTTTATTGTGCCTCGTTTTTTCATGGTCATCTAGATATTGCATTGCCATGTTAATGCCATTATCTAAAAACTTGCTGGCAATATCCATTCTACCAGTAATAGTTCGTTGTCCTGGTGATATGAGTATTTCAATGGGACAGAGTGCAATTAATTAATATCAGATTAATCCTGACCATGTGTCAGTCGAAGCATATGTTCGACATAGGTATCGGAGTCCATTGGATCTTGTTTATTATGAGGGTTTCGACAATTTTGAGCCAGATAACCTGTTTATAAAGTTGCGACACAATATAAGAAGATTGCGTACCTTAACATAACAGAGATTTGGTTAGTTTTTCCTGGCAAACTAATAACTTAAAACAGCTTTTGCCTCAGCTATTGCAATGCTTAAAAATTCATCTTCACTTTGAACATATTCAAATCCTGTGTTTCTCGTTTCAAAAGCTACGGCACCTTTATAATCAACTGACTTCAATTTGACTGAAAGTTTATTCCAATCAATGTTTCCCGAAAACGGAAGTGCATGCATATCCGTTTTACTGTTGTTATCGTGCAGGTGTAAAGCCATAAGTTTAGTACCATATAAACTGAGTAAGTCCAAGTCTGGAGAATATAAATGATGATGTCCACTGTCAAAACAAAATCCAAGCCTATTTGATTGAATTTTACTAAATATAAATTCTAGATATTGAGGACTTTCCATATTTTCCAAAGCTATATTGATGTTCAAGCTTTCCGCCCTGTCTATAATTCGTTTTAGTCGCTCTATTCCAGTATTGGATACAGGTAAAGGAGTTTTTCCGTTTGTGGGATGCATAACTAAAGTTGGTATTTCATAAGTATCACAATCCTCTATACATGTGATAAGCTTTTTCGCATATTCATGTCCGATTGAATTATCTTCCCACAAAGTATTTGCCTCAATGTAAGGTGCATGAGCATTTTCAACATATAACCCAGCTTCCATAGCATACCGTGGAAAGTCTTTGTAGTCGCTATCAAACTGATCTGTCCAAAGTAAAATTACACCAGTAAATCCTGCAGATTTGATAGCATTCATTCTTTCTCGTGGAGAAAGATTATAACCAAACCAATCAACAATAGTATAGTTTCTCAATTAAACTACCTCCCATAATAACATAAATAATCAACGAAGAGCGGCATTATGGCGAAATTTCATTTCCAATCTCTATTGGCTGTCAATCCTAGCCTTTGATTGCGAAAATTTGATCACGTTTTTCGAATTCACATTCACCTTCAGCTCACTTCTTCCTGAAAAAGTTACGATCGGAATGATTTTTAATGCCTCAAAATCCGAAAAAACGTGCTCGATGGCTTTGACATGACCATAATTTTGCAGAATCGGATTCTTAAACTGGGTCTTTTTTCCATAGATATTCTGCGTCCAATAGTCATCTCTTTCATTTCCGAAAATCCAGCCTTGGTAGTTTTTTGTTTCAATCACAAATACCCCAAATACGGAAAGAACGATATGATCAATTTGAGTCGTCCCATAATCGGTTTTAAGCAAAATATTATTGTAAATTACATACTGATCTTTTGGTAAAGTTGCCAGGATTTTTTCGACAGCCTTTTCCCCAAGATAACCCTTCAGCTTGACTTGATGAATTAATAATGCAATTAAGCCGCCGATTAATAACAGCTCGAGTAATATAAAAAACATAACCCCTCCCCAAAGTTGCCGTTTAGGATAAACGCATCCCCGCGTTTAATAAATCGATAATTGCGACCCCGTATTTTTCAACCTTTACCGGACCAAAACCGGTTACTCCCAACAGTTCATCCGTAGTCTTTGGCATCTTGCTGAGTAAATCCTGCATTTGTTTGTCAGTGAACACACAATAAGCTTTGGTATTTTCCGCCCGGCTTTGTTTTAGCCGAAAGTCTTTGAGTTTGCTGACCAGTTCCTCGCTCTGGGGTAATGGTGGTGGTGCTGCTTCAACCACTGCTGGGACAGGCGCTGGCGGCTTTTCGACGATGATCGGTGGTGGCGGTGCTTGCTTGACGGTAGTTTTGGTTTGACTGGTGATCAGTTCTTCGTATTTTTTAGTATAGTCAGTCGGAATCGGCGTGTGGAGGGATAAAAGACCTTCGGCTACTGATTGCATTCTTTTATCACTGCTTTTCATTTCCTTGCATTGTTTTTCGACATTTTTGACGTAAGCAATCAGCTGATCGGCCCGAATCACCTTGTCTTTGATTTCTTTTTTTGCATATTTGGCATTGAGTATCGTCTTAGGATTAGACAGTACAACGATACTTCTATTAAAATCGTCAAAGTACTTATTGTATATCGCTTTTGTTACGCTATTATTGCGGTTGGATCGACCAATTTGTCTGAGGACATCCAAATGCCGCTGGTTTTGTGTAATCGGCGAATAGATCCCTTCCTTAACGGTGCGGCCGTTCCAGGGATAACTCCGGACGAAATTACCCTGATTATCAATCTCGATATTACCATAGAGGTTTTTGCATTCGATGAAAAAATTCACCTTCCGGGTGACCACCACATAATCAATTTGGGCCGTCAGGTCTTCAAATTGAAGATGGAGATCATGGATAATATACATCGGCATGCCGGAATTTTTCAATTCAAAGGCAATGTTCTTTTCACCGATTTCGCCATAGCTGACCAGATTGATCTCCCGGGCGATATCGTCTTTGACTTTGCCAGTGGCTTTATCCTGGAGCTCTTTGAGGCGGGCGATGTGCTCGGCGGTGGTGGACTCTTCTTTTAGGAAGATGGGGGTGGATTGGGTGTTGAATAGGGACATGGGCAGGACCTCCTTTAATAAGTGCTAAATCTCTGATAACTTGTTGTTATGCTTACCACCATGGATAGATGGTAAATATTTCCTTTTCAAAATCGACCTCTTCCAAGACTTTCTTTAGTGCTTGCTGTGCCTCTTCGGAGAGATTTGTGTTGCGGATTAATTCCTGTACACCTTCTTTATCCACGATAATATACCGACAGCTATCAATTTCCCTAAACGCCCGGGCCTCCATATCTCCCAAGGCATCCATTAATTCCTCTTCATTTTTAAGTGAATCTATGGTACGCATCTGGCAGCGGACATTAAAGGGGATTTCGTCTTCAGCCTCTTGATTAAAATAGGCACTGTTTTCATAAAACTTTTTCTTTTCAGTTGCTTCGAGAATAAGATCTAAACCCATGATGGTCTCCTTTCTGCTTAATCATAATCCGGCACATCACAGAGATACTCGTAAATATCTTCTCTCACCGGGACATCCAGTTGATAATGAATCTCGACCGCCTTTTTATTAGCTTTTTCCATCACGATTTCGTGGGCTTCTCCGGTGGGAACCATTTTTCCGAGATAATAAAATTCTTTTGAGGTTTTATCATCCTTATTTTTTCTCACAAACAATTCCAGTTCGACCCCTAATTGAGGGGCCTTTAGGGCTACCTGGACGTCATTCGATTCAATGGTTCGGCCGGACTTAGAAATAGCGATCAGACTGGCGGGTGCGATAAAACGATCTTCATAATTGATCGAGGATTCAATCGCGTCGCTTTTATGATAATTAATAAAGACCGGATACGTCGCTGATTTTTCATCATATTTGTACCCGCCAATATTTAATGATACCTCATTTTTTTCCCATTCTAACAAGCGGCAAACATCTTCATAGGAATATTTTTGATACAGGGATAATGCCGATCTTTGATAGTGTTTGCCGTAGTATTTGGTATTTCTAAATAAACCATATGCCACTAATTCGGTTAAACTGGCTTTAAACTGCTCATTTTTCAGTTGTTCTAAAAAAGCTGGCGCAGGGTTTTGAGCGTCCAGAAAAACGGCATGTTCAAAACTGTTTTTAGCCGCCCCGACTTGAAATTGATTAGTCAAGATATTGCTGACATTGATGATGGTTTTCTCTTTTACATCAATGCCATAATCCTCAGTCAGCGCAATTTTCATTTGCTCTAGGGGATTCGGGTTCCCCGCTATGATCGCTTGAAGCACTAATAATTCATGGGGTCTTTTCCCCACCGCCAATTTTTTCGAGATAAATAATAACATTTCTTCTTGGTTGCTATTAAATTCGAGCTGATAGTCGGGTTCGTATTTTTTTAGAAATTCGTGATAGGAACCGATACTACCAGAAAATAAAACTTCTAAGTCCATTGATTCATGGGCTTCGAAATCCATTAGTTTAGGAATGCGACCTAAGCGGTATTTCAAGTTGGTATAGCTTTCGCGCAAGTATTTGACACTTCTAAAATTCACCTGGTCGATGGCTTCATAGATTTTGCTGCGGGAAATCTCATCAAAATTGATGGTCGATGGACCGGGAATCACGCGGGTGCCTTCGACCGTGTAACGGCGGATCGTATCCTTATTAAAGCTGCGATCATCGGATAGGGCCATCGGGATCATAAAATTGTTTTTGTAATTGCCGATAAAATCAAGGATCACCACAAATTCTTTGTTTTCCACTTTTCGCAGCCCCCGGCCGAGTTGTTGGACAAAGATAATCGCCGATTGGGTGGGCCGTAGCATCACGATTTGATTGAGGGTGGGAACATCCAGGCCCTCATTAAATAAATCCACGCTAAAGATATAGTCCAGGGCATCGGCGCCGTCACTTTCCAAGCGTCGGATCATTTCCTCGCGCCGATCAGCACCGTCGCTACCGGAGAGGGCGACGGTTTTAAAACCTCGGTGATTAAACTGCTCCGATAAAACCGCAGCTTCATCATTTCGGGAGCAAAAGATCAAGCCCTTAACCTTGGGGCCATCATGACCATAGCGGCGGATCTGCTCGATAACGTTTTTGGTCCGCTCTTTCGAAGTCAGATAATTAAAATCGGCGCTGTCGTCAATCAATTCGCCATTGATACTGATTTCCGTAATCCCAAAATAATGGAAGGGACACAGCATCTCTTCGGCCATAGCTTCTTGCAAGCGGATCTCATAGGCAATGTTATAATCAAAATCAGCACAGATATTATGTTCATCGGTTCTTTCCGGGGTTGCGGTCATGCCCAGTAAAAATTGCGGTTCGAAATAATTTAAAATCTTTTGATAGCTTTGGGCTCCGATCCGATGACTTTCATCGATGATAATATAATCAAATTCCCCGCGCCGAAAAGAATAGAGGTATTGATCCTTGGAGATGGTTTGAACCGTGGAAAATAAATAGGGACAATCAACTTGATGATAGCTCCCCGATAATTTACCGCATTTTATTTGCGTCCCCAGCACCCATTCAAAACTCTCAATTGCTTGGTTTAATAGCTGCTCGCGATGAGCCAAAAAGAGCAACCGCTGGGGTCTGACCTTTTTAACATCAAAGGCAGCTAAGTAGGTTTTCCCAGTGCCCGTGGCCGAGATGAGCAGGGCCTTGTGCTCGTCGACATTACGGATCTGCTCGATTCCTGCCAGCGCTTTTACTTGCATTTTGTTGGGCATCACCTGATCGAGTGACAGAGCTGGGTTAACTGGGGCTATGGTCTGATAATCAACTTGAAAGGTCGAGGGGTGGTCCGCCACCTTCAACCGATCGGCTGGTTTTTCGGGCCTGGGAACGCTTTGTTTAATGAGATTTTGCAAATAGATTTCTTCATACTGATTTATCCATTGGCCATCAACTCGGACCCGCCGATTGAAAGAAGCTGTCAAATTCACTCAAAGTTTCATGGATCAAGGAGCCCTTTTCCATCGAGGTGACTTTTAGGTTCCATTCCTTATTTGACGATAAGGCGTTTTGGGTCATGTTGCTACTGCCAACAATCAGGCTATAGACATCACTTTTCCGAAAAATATAACCCTTGGTATGATGGTTCCCGGTGGTGACGATCCGCAATTCAATGTTAGAAAAAGCCAACAGCCGCCGCAACGCTTTTGGTTGGGTAAATTCCAGATAACGTGAGGCAATGATCCGCCCCGGAATATTTTTCTTTTCCAATTCGATCAGGGTGTTTAACAGCGAGACCACCCCACTTTCGGTAATAAACGCCACCGAGAAAAAGAATTCATCGCATTGACCAAGCTCATTAATTAAGCTGGTTAAGACTTTTTGCCCTTTACTGGCATCATTAATCAGCAGCCGGGGCCGATATTGTTCGAGGGAGATACTGTTTTTGTCAATTAACCCGGAATAAATACCGGCTTGAACTGCTTTATTTGATTCCATTTTGACTCCTCTTCAGGTCATTCTAAGGACGCATTAATTTCTCCATAATCGGGATATCCGCTGGCGCCCAATCCAGTTCGTTCAGGCGTACGGCCGGTAGCCAACAATGATGATGGTGTTCTAAGCGCTCAAAGGCTTTGTTTTCGACCGGGACGATATAGCTATGCATTTCAATTGAAAAATCAGGATATTGATGGGTAACTGTCAAGAAAAAATCTTCTGGTTTCCACCGTCACGTCCAGGGTCATTTCCTCTTTGAGCTCTCGGGCCAGGGCGGCCTCAACGCTCTCCCCGGCTTCGATCTTGCCACCGGGAAACTCGTATTTATAGGAAAGGTAGGGATAGTTGGATTCGGGGCGCTGCATACATAGGATTTCGTTTTTATAAATGATAATTGCTGCTGCTACTTGGTAGTGTTTCATGGGATGCTCCTTTGTGTAAACTTGTTTCATCTTATTATATACGTTCTCTCTGTTCACATTCAACCAATTCTCACGCACAACCCGAGTGTAAAAGGACCTCGCAATCGACAAGTCTGTAGCTCATTTGACAGTTCACGAAGATGATGGTTTTTATGAGTTGATAGATTAATGATAGTCACCGGTTCTAGTCATTTTCGTGCTTTTCGTGCAATTTTTTTTCTTTCAGGATCGTGCAAATTTAAAACAAAATGATATATCATCATAGTTTGTTTGAAACTTCCAGGTAGGTTATGCCTAGATTTAATGATATAAGGTTGTATAGTATGTTTTTTAATCTCTACAATTTGAAACTCTTCTTGTGATTTTTTTAAGCTAACTAACTTTTTCTCGATAAAGGTTACTGCCTCTTCGATACTTTTATTTTTATTAATCGAGATTGTCACACCAAATTCGAAGTTATTATTTAGGTACCCTATCAATTGCTGATATTGATCTTCGAATTTCTCCAAAATTTTATTTTCGATAATACACCAGTCTTTTCTTTTATTTGATGTATTCTGATAAATATATATGTCGGTTTCACCTAATTTTTTTATAGCTCGTCCAATCGGCATTTCTCTCGAACACTGCAGTTCAAAAGCTACAGTAAAAAGCCTCAATAATCCATTGTAAATGTCATTGCTAATTTCATTTTCATCTCTATTTTCAATTTCAACAATCCTCTGTTCTAGTGAAGCAAGACAAAACGAAATTTCATTTATTATTTGATTTTCTGAAATTTGTTTATGCATTACAATGCTTTTTGATTCTTTTGTAATCTTATCTTTTTCTTCAATATAAAGCTCTCTAAGATCATTTGGCATTATAATCAAATAGTCATCTAAATCTACATCTGAAAAAAACAATTCAAAACATGGTCTATCATTCAAATATGTTGCAACTAAAAACTCGACTGCTTCAGGGAGAAAATAATGATCATAAAAACAAAATGTATAATAATATTCAAAATTAGTCACTGCTTCTAAAATAATATTATCTCCTGTCTCATCTAAATATTCTTGTTCGTTTTTTATTTTGTCTAATGATAATATGTCCAATTTGTATTGCAATAAATCTTTTTTATTATCACAAAGATCTTCCCACCATTCTAAAACTGAGTAAAGGAGATATTCATATTTTGGCTTTATAAAAGGTCTCATAATGCTTGAGTTGATTAATTCCAATAGTTCATCAAAAAGCAACCGAGCTTCTTTGCTTTCGTGTCTTACATATGCTCTTGGCAAGAAAAATTCCATAAAAGTCTCTATTTCTTCAGTCTCATCAAGTAGTGTTATTAATACATCCAACATAATTTTTATATTGTTATTTACAAATGATGTAACTAACAAATCTGTTTCTTTTGATTTGTTATAATCAAATAGTTGTAATTTTATCACAATAATCTCCAATAAACTTAATTAATTTATTCACTAAAGAATCTTTTCAAAGCAGTCTAAACTATTTTCCATACCATCTAAGACTAAAGCTATCGGGAGTTATAAAATTTTCACAATCATGACTATATATAAACTCAATCCTTTCTTTTGGGGCTACTATTTTTTTTCTTACAGTTTCTTCAAATTTACTTTTTGTTTCTATAGAATAAGGCCAGGTATCTTCGCATATGTATTTCTTAGTTCCCCCAAAATTGTAGAGTACAGATTGCCCATTACAAGCTACATCAACAACCTCGAATTTTGTTTGATTTTCGTTGTTTAACTTCAACGAAACACTTAAAATTAATTTTTGTTCGCTCCCTGGAATATAGAGTACATATTCATCATACTTTGAAAGTTCACTTTGAATGAATTTCAATTCCTCACTTTTTCTAAGCTCAAAAGTACCGATAACATTTTCAAACATTTTAGTTTTAAATGAATTTCTTAATTTTCCATTACCATCAAAATAAATTTCATAAGTCATCCCATTTAACAAATGTTTACTGACATCATACGGTAGATTATTTAAATTGTACGTTAAGTTATCTAGGTAATTTTCTGCATTGTTAGATCCACCACAGGCCGATTGATAAAATATTTCTTTCCTAAAACAAAAATCTCATTCACACTAGCTACGCTCCAATCAATTGCACCCATCCTTTGTAATTGCAGAATTTTGATTGTACCAATTATGACTTTTCAAATCGTTTATAATGTCTTTTAACACGCTATCTTTAGTGAACATATATGTTGTATCTTCCAATGCTGTTTTTGAATATATCGCCATTGAAGAGCCATTTGCAATATCTGGATTAAAATAAAAATCGCCCAATAATGATGTATGTTCCCAAGGTATCTGACTGTTTTGAGTTTCAGTACTTACAATTTCTCTTACTTTTTTAAACATACCTTCAATCGGTATTCTTGGTAAATCCCAAACATTTTATTAACGCATTTGTATAAATTCCATTGCCTAATAATAGGTTCTCTTTTGCCTTTTTGTCCAGGTGAAGTAGAATATGCAATAATTGTGCCTTTTGGCGCAAACATTGGCGCAAAGCCATTTAGATTATTACCTCTATTACCTGTTTTTGAAAATTATCTCTACAAGCATCTAAAATTATTATTTTTATATTCAAACTGCTTCTATCATAAATTTCAATAAATTCATCCAATTTAAATGCCATGTGTTTTACTGGAATATCATTTATACCAATGCCAGTATCTGTCATAGCCAAATAATTTGTTTTTTCAATTTCAAAGCCATGACCTGCGAAATATACTAAACCGATTTCATATTCATTAATTTTTTCTGCAAATTCATGAATTACTGTAACACATTTTTCCTGTAGTCCAATGTTTAATTCGCAAACACAATCAAATCCTAAAGTTTTCTAATTTTTTTGCTAATATCTGTGGCATCTTTTGTCGCACACTTAAGTGGACTCATACTTTCGTATTCATTATTGCCTATAACCAGAGCTATTTTTCCTCATGTTGTCTTGTCCTTTCTCTTCACATTTAACGAATATATAGATCCATCTTAATCATTTATAAAAAATTATTTTGCTTTTGATGCTTGTATTTTATCGGCCCTAGCATCTATTAATACAATTCCCGGTTTACCAGACAGTTCAAGTTTCGTTTTAGAATATTTATTGTTTTCTCATACTCTTCATCAGTAAAGTATAAAATTACTTTTATTGCTTTATCAGTATTATTCGCGTCCTTATAAACGTTAACTTGTTTTTCTAAGTTCTTTTTTAATGTTCTTGATAATTTGAATTCGATCAATGTCGTATCTTTTCTATTGTTAGAAGCTTTAAAATCAACAGGTCCTCTACCGTTATTCACTTCGCTATTGAAATCTGCAATGGTATCATAACAAACTAATTTATACATAATATGCAAGTCAGATTCTCTTCTGATTGGCTTATCACCATCATAAAACCATCTATAGCCATCACAGTCCCTCAATAACATGCTTCAGAAAAATTACTCGTTCCATCGCTTCATCAAAAGAATTTTGGTTTTTAAACATCATAAAAAAACCTGTTTTGTCTTTTAGCAAATTTGCAAGTTCAACAACCTGTTCAATAAATACTTTATTAACTTCACTTACTTCTTCTAACGAATTTTCTAAAGCTAAAGCTTCTCGTTCTTCTTTGTCTCTAATATAATAGTCAATTAATGACGGATATTTTTCAATCGTTTTTTTTGTGCCGCTATTAACTTGTCTTTTTTTTTGGGGTTTCTCTGATAATAAATTTATAAAATATTCATTTTACTGCAAATCTCAAAGCCTCATCTTCGATACTAACTGCGATTTTTTTGTATATTTTTATACATGTCGTTCTTGTTAATCCAAGTATCTACCCTAACAAGTAAATCGCAAGGTGTCAAAAGTACAAAATCATTATTATACATCGGAAGATAATACATTTTTGATTGCCAAATTTTTTTTCTCATAATTAAAAACAACCTTTGAAACATTAAAATTCTTGCAATACTTATCTTGAATATTCTTTTTCGTAAATTCCTCAGTATATGTAAGTAAATATACTTTAATAAGATTTGTAAACAAAATCACTGATGCTATCACGACCGACTTTTTGTTTGAAAAGACACAACTTTTCGACATGAGTGCTTTTGGTTATCTCTTCATTTCCCAAAATTTCTAAAAATTTGATTTAAACCTGAATGAAGTGCTATGGCAAAATCTTTGCCAAGTCCCCGTCCTGCATTTCCATTTTCGCAAAATCCTAAATAGGTTTGTTTTTACTTCAGGAAATTTATACCACAGAATCCATCATACCCTGTGTTAATTTTTGCGAAATTTGGGCTTCATCTCTTAAAAAAGAACAAATAATCAATAATTGAACTATGCAATTGTTGATATTCAGGTTTTTCACTACAAAAAATAAGAAATGGATCGATGAACAAAGGTAAATCGTTCAATAAAGAAATATTGAACGCATCATAATCCTTTAATTTTTACTGGTTCTACTTCAAAGAAATCACTAAAATATATCTTCATTTTAGACACTCTTTCAAAAAATAATATTTTATAGAATTTTATTATTTTGATTTTTTTCGTTTAATAAACACCATCTCAGGCTATTTTTTTATTAACTACAATTTTACATTCATTACCCTGAAACACCACTACACTAAGATAAAACAATAAACCGATTGTCAGGTATAAACCGATTTAAGCATGGTTTTTTCTTAAGAAACTATTCCAATATAAACAAAACAAATCTGGTTTCTTCTTTGGTCCATTTTATTCTTGCCATTTTTATATTTTCTTCCCAATTACATTCAGCCACCTTCTCTCCGTCCCTACCATCTCGCACATCCCCGGTCACAAAGGTCTCCACAACCGCCAAACTCCCGCCACCGGTTCCAACAACGCCCGCTAGCCGTTCTTCTGTTAAATCCGTAAAATATCGGTCGTTCCGCTCTCCTTCAAAATCCCCATATTTAAAGGAAGCATATAAAATCCCTCCAGGTTTTAAGGCCCGGGACAATTTTTCTAAAGATTTCCCCGTGAGTTTGGCGTAGGGCACATGCAGCAACGAAGCGCAAGCCCAAACGCCATCAAAAGACCTGGTCAAAAATCCCAGTTCATCAAAGGTCTGGCAGAGCACTGCCTGGCCGATATAATCTTCAGCCCATCGACAGCAGGCCTCGGAGCCGTCGATGGCTGTGACCTGATAGCCGGCATCCATAAACGCTTTAGCATCCCGGCCGGAGCCACAGCCTAGATCGAGGATCTGGGCCTGCAACGGCAGCAGCTTTAAAAAGCGGCGGTTTGTAGCTTGCTGAGGTCGGCATCAATGGTTCCCTGGACAAAGGTCTGGGCAGTTTCATTATAATATTGAAGCGTTTTATTGGGTTTCTTAGTCATGTTGTTCTCCTGTTAGGTGGTGTTTGGCAAGTATTTACGCTTGGGTTTCCAGTTTTTTCCAGCCGTTCTTTATAAAAACGTTTGGTGCGGGTAATCGATGATGTCTTTAAAGTGTTTTATAAAAACCGGGGTTGTTAATAAATCTTTCCAGTTCCGGCGCTAGACAAAAGCGGTCGTCCTGTTTATAAAAGAATTTCCCGGCCGATTGGGCCAGAAAAATGAACCGGGTTGCGGTTGGCCAGGCTGACGTATTCTTTTTTGCCCCAGTTCATCGCATTTGGCCGGTACTTTTATCCCGCAGCAGATCAACCCGGTTTTGAACCCTTTTCATAGAATGACTTGAAGCTCTGGTAAAGATCGTTGTCGTCCAATTACCAGCTTCATCTTGCCATCGTTATAAAACGCCAGCAGCACTGGCATTTTATAAGTTTTTTGACATTGCGGTGTTTTCAATGTTTTTAAGAAAAGCGTGTCCCAGTGTTCCCAACAGTTCTTTTTCGGTTGTTGAGGTCTGGCCCGATCGTATCAAGAAAGGCCAGATAGTCCCCGAAAACGGATTGAGGTCTTTTTTGCTCCGGATGCTTTGGTAGATGGCTTCGTCCAGATGGACGTACATCTCCCATCCGCCAGTGGCAATCGACCCAAGTTCTGCCACTGATCCGATAAAACTCATCAATCACACGGTCTTTAATTTTCTTCTGATCCCTGGCCATCTTTTTAAACAGATCAATCAGTTTGAAATCAAAATCGACATAGCAGTCCACCGGGTATTGGTCTTCGTTTGGCAGCTGGAATCCCTTTTTGCCGGTTGCTTCGGGTTGCGGTTCACTGGTGAGTAAAAACGGCACCAGATTGGCTTTTTTTATAATTTCCCATAAAATCCAGCACGTTGACATAGTTTTTACCCCGGCTCTTGCGCAGGCCCCGGCCCAGTTGCTGTAAAAAAAACGGTCGGCGACTGGGTTGGTCTAAGAAACATCACCATATCCAGTTCGGGAATATCCAGCCCTTCATTGAACATATCGACCGAAAAAACCACCTGCAGTTTTTCCGCTTTCAAATTACTGATGGCCCGTCTCCCGGTCACAGACCAACGCTTGCTGTTCGTCATTCACCGTTCCGCTGATCACCGCACAACAGGCAATCCCCTGTTTTCTAAAATAATCAGTCATATACAGGGCATGGTTACGGTTGATGCAGAAACCCAAGGCCCGTTTGCTCTGATATTTGGCATAGTTTTGAAAAAATCAGGTTGCCGCGCTTATTGACGTTGGCCAATGCTGCCAGTTGATCATCGTCGTAGCGGCCATTTTTAAAATCGATCTGGTCATAGTCCAGATCATCAAAAATGCCATAATACCGAAACGGTACCAGCCAGCCGCGGTTGATCGCTTCTTTGAGACGCACCTCGTAAACGATGTTGTAGTCACAGAGGGCAAAGACATCCTGATTGTCCAGCCGTTCCGGGAGTGGCGGTCAGGCCCAGCAGAAACTGGGGTTTAAAATAATCGATGATGTTCTGATAGAAGTCGGAAACGGCGTGATGGAATTCGTCAATGATGATATAGTCAAAAGCATCGGGGGCAAAAGTTTTATCGTCCAGATAGGCGAGATTCCCCAGTGTCTGCACGGAGGCGAAAATAAATATTAGCGGTGGTGTTTTTTGTGGGTGCCGTTAAAGTGGCCGCTGGGACAGATCACTACGCACACATTTAAAAGTGTGCTGCGCCTGGTTGAGGATTTCATCGCGATGGGCGACAAACAAAATGCGGTTAAAGCCTTTTGTGTCAAAGGCGGCCAGAAAGGTTTTGCCGATGCCGGTGGCAGCGACAATCAGGCCCTTGTCGAGATTTTCTCGGCGGAAAATTTTTAAGGGCGTAAAGGGCTTCGATCTGGGCTTCTTTAGGTTGGGGAAAAGCAATCAGCCGGCGCTGGGGTGGCGGTTACGGTATCGATCACAAAAGCAGCCTGCCTCTCGCCAATCTTATCGGATGCATTGGAAACTTCGCTGACGTCTTCAATGGCTTCAATCTGATTGTATATTTTGGGGCGAATCCATTGTTTGGCGTATCGTTTCAGTTCGGCATCATCAATGATCAGGGAGTGATTGGCCAGCAGATCTTCAAAGGTCTGCCGGAAAAAAATCACAATCTGCTTGTTGCTGCCGGGAGTCGAGCCGATAATTCCACTCGATCCCGGTCGTCAGGGCTGATTTGGACAGGTTGGATGACCCCACAAAGACTTCTTGATAATCCGGATAGCTAAAAAAAATAGGCTTTGGCGTGGAAGGATTGGTTGGGAACGTTGTAAAAACGGAGATCCAGCCGCTCCCCCAGGGCATCTTTAAGCAGATAGAGGGCAACCGGCTGGGTAATATTAAGATAATTGCCGCAGAGAATCCGGATCGTTACGCCCTTGGCAGCGGCGGTTTTGAGATCTTCCAGAATCATTTTGATCCCCGACACCATTAAAAAAGACACGTTGACATCAATTTGTTCGGCTCGGGAGATAGCTTCCTTAAGATGCGAATAAAGATGATCCGTCTCCCCCGGTGATACAATTTGAATTGGTGGCATTGGCGCCGATTATCTGATAGGTTCCCATGGCTTCCTCTTTCTGTCTTAGTTGCTACTGTACCCATTGTTTATCTTATATGGCCTACAATTGATAGGTGTTGTCCATTTCACAACACCCGATTCTCGGCAAAGCTATAATACCCATCCCCGGCCACAATAATATGATCGACCACCGTGATTGAAATCGCTTCGGTGGCCGCTTTAATCTTGCGGGTCACGTCGAGATCCGGTTGGGAGGGCTTAAGGCTGCCGCCGGGGTGATTGTGGGCCAGGATAATGCTGACCGCCTGATGGCGCAGGGCGGTTTCGACAATCAGCCGGGGGTAAACCGGAGCTTCATTGATGGTGCCTTCGTGGAGCAAGGTGGCCTGGTTGACCTTATTCTGACTGTCCAGGCAGATCACATAAAAGGCTTCATTGAGTCGGCCGGTAAACAGCGACATGACATATTTGCCGGCTTTGGTGGTACTGTTTAAGATGGCTTTTTCACAAAATTTGCTTTGCTGGTAGCGGCGCGCCAGCGACGGGATCAGGGTCAGCAGAATGGCGGTGTTTTCGGTAACGCCAACCTGTTCGCAAAGATCTTTAGGATCGGCATCAAAGACCGCCGACAAAGAGCCATAAGTCTGGATTAACTGGTGCGCCAGTTGGTTGGTATCCTTCATCGGGATACTATAAAAAAGCAGTAGTTCCAAAATCTGATGATCTTCAAAATTGTCGATACCCTCTCTGATAACCCGGTGTTTAAGTCGTTGTCGATGTCCTTTGTGCGGATTTTTCTCCATACTCATCCTCATGTTTTTAAATTAGACTATTAAAAATTTCGTTAATAAAATAATTTTACATCTTTATTGATAATCATGCAAATGAAATCGATTATTTCCTTTAATATTTCATCTAAATTGCGTATCTTTCCATGCTTTAGACGAACGTTTTTTATTAAAAAAACAACAACCCCTTACGGGGCTGCTTTGTTAAGTGAAATATCAATAAAATATCAAATTAATTCAAGAAATAACTGCACCAATTCAGGATCAAACTGGGCTCCGGCATTATTTTTTAATTCGGCTAAAGCCACCTCTTCTGATAGCGAAGACTTATAGCTTCGGACACTGATCATGGCATCATAAGCATCTGCAACCGCACAGATCCGAGCTGGAAATGGGATTTCCCGGCCTTTTAACCCTTTGGGATAACCTTTGCCATCCCATCTTTCGTGATGAGCCAGCACGTATTCAGCAATTTCGATCATATCGTTATTGGTGCTAAGAATGCGATAACCGATTTCGGCATGGTTCTTCATTTCAATCCATTCATTTTCGTTAAGTTTGTCGGGTTTATTCAGGATTTTGTCGGAAATAGCGATCTTCCCAATATCGTGAAGGAGTCCGAAAATTTTCAACTCCTTAATTTTATATTCTTCCATGCCAAGCGCTTTGCCCATCTTTTCACATAAATTTGACACATGCCTGGAATGAACTTCCTCGCGACTACTTTTATGATTAAGCGCAGCAACAATATTATCAATAACCCGCCCTTTTAAACTGGGTCCTTCAAATAATTTATTGTGGTACATTTGATCTTCAGCTTTTCGGATAATCTCTTCAATATTGTCATCTTCACTAATTTTTGTTTCATAACCAAATGAAATAGAGATCTCC
Source organism: uncultured Acetobacterium sp. (assembly GCA_965140355.1). Taxonomy (GTDB): domain Bacteria; phylum Bacillota; class Clostridia; order Eubacteriales; family Eubacteriaceae; genus Acetobacterium. The sequence goes on from OZ223195.1 coordinate 292,506, forward strand.
ACCCCTTCGACGCTTTCTTTTTTTAAAAGACTTTTGATTCGCTTGATTATTTGAGTCGCTTCAAAAGCATCCGTTTCGGGAAGCAGAATCACAAATTCATCGCCGCCCATTCTGGCAATGATATCATCGCCACGGCAGCTGCTGGTAATCGCTTTGGCAGTCTTGATCAATAATTGATCACCGACCGCATGGCCAAAGGAATCATTGATTAGTTTCAGGCCATTGACATCGCCCATTACAATGGTCAGGGGCCATCTTCTGCGGGTATCCAGTCGGATTAATTCTTCTTCATAAAAGCGGCGATTATAAAGGCCCGTTAAATGATCGTGAAAGCTTAAATATTTGATTTCGTCATGGTTTTTTTTCTTTTCCGTAAAATCTCGAAACACCAAAACAACGCCGGTTAAATTGCCGCGTTCATCAATGATCGGCGCGGCACTGTCTTCAATTGGTCGTTCGATACCATATTTTGATATCAGCAAGGTATGATTGGCCAGTTCAATGACCTGTTTTTGTGCCAATACTTTTGCGACTGGGTTGTTACATTTTACCCGGGTGAATTCGTTGATAATTTGAAATACAGTTTCAATGGATTGACCAATTGCTTCTGCCTGAGTCCAGCCGGTCAGCTGTTCAGCCACTTTGTTCATGATTAATATCACGCCTTGTGTATCGGTCGAAATGACACCATCCCCAATTGATATCAAAGTGGTTTTAAACTGTTCTTTTTCATTATAAAGTTGATATTCCATTTTTTTACGTTTTGTGATATCTTGCAAGATACAATGGGTCTGTTTAAACTCACCGTTGCTGTCATAACCGATTTTACCTTCAAAAGCGATCATTAATCGTTGTCCGTCTTTACTGAGCATCTCAAACTCACTATGAATAAACCCCTGGGATTTAAATAGCGGAAACCGCTTGCGAAACCCTTCAACATACTCCGGGCAAAGGAAATCACCAAACCATTTACCGATCACTTCTTCTCTTTGATATCCCAAAGTTTTCAGCCATTGAGGGTTTACCTCAATAAATTTGCCATCAAAATCTAATGATTGGTACCCCAACGGGGCTTGGGTAAAGAGCAGTTGAAATCTTTTTTCACTTTCTTTAAGTTCCGCTTCAGCTCGCTTTCGTTCTGTGAGAATTCGAGATAGATTGATGTTACTGAAACTTAAAGCGGAAATCATAGCTCCCAATTGGGAATAAAAAGACATGACTTCCATAACCGTTTTGCGGTCATAACGGGGCACCCGATTAAGAGCAGAAAGATATTCTTTCTCATCAAATCCATAACGTCGAGCCTGATTGCGAAATCCTTCCACATCCAGTTCCTCATCAGCATAAATAAACTGACCAAAATGGATATTGCCAAGGTGTTGCCCAAAGACCACAATGGGTGATGACATATCCCACATCCCATTTTTGCAGCGGTATGATTTAAAAGTTCCCGGCTCAGTGCTGAGGGCTAAAACAGTATCACTTTCAATGCAATTTTTTTCGGTTTCAGGGTGACGACGATGAAAATTTTTGCAAATGTCCTGCCAACCGACGTTCACCAATACCTTCCCATTTTTATCGACAATAGCACTTAACATGCCAGTGATTCGCTGGAAGGTCTCTAACAGGGATTGCATTGCCGAGGTATCAATTATATCGGCAAGCTCCAATTCATCCCAATCAATTTCGGTTTCGGTTATGTCTATGAGCTTGTTATGAACTGGCGTTTTGCTCACTTTTGGCAATGCTTCCGTTTGCTTATCGTCTTTAAAATTCATCCGATTCACTTCCTTTTTTGAGGTTGACGTTTTAAATTTTTTACCCCTTTTGAAGAATTTTAACCATAGTTGATTAATACGATTTAGTTACATTTATAACCTCTTACCTCAAATTTTTGATGAAAACAAAAATAAATTACAAAAAAGACAAACCCTTTTGAGGTTTGCCTTTTTTGAATCGTCTCATTGATTAATCAATTGTGATCTCTTTTTTTGTGGCTTCAACTGCTTTTTTTTGCGCCGAAATTTTCAAAATACCATTTTCAAAACGAGCTTTTATTTTACCTTCAACGATATTTGGAAGGTAAATCGCTCGTTGCATGGAACTGAAAGATCGTTCTCTATGAATATACTGCTCATTTTTTTCTTCAGTCTCTTCTTTCTTTTCAACCGAAATCAAGAGATTACTGTCGTCATAGTTAATGTGAATGTCTTTTTTGGCATAACCTGCCATTTCGGCATCAACCAGATATTCATTTTCATTTTCTTTTACATCTACTTTAAAAGTCTCATTTTTAAAGTTAGTAAATGGAAATTGTCGATCATTAAAAAAGCGATCAACCATATCATAGAAATCTACAACATCGCCAGTCCGAATTACATCATTTTTCTTAATCGGAGTTAAACCAAACATTAAAAACGCCTCCTTTAAATTTTTTAGCACTCTCAATGCATGAGTGCTAATCTTTAGTTTTATTATAATCTTTTTTTCTCAAAAATCAAGAGCAGATCAATTTTTTTAAGCAAAACTTCAAAAAACTCTGGAACATGTCAAACGTTTTTTTGAAAACCGAAATTTGGTAACGCTTTACTGAAAATCGTTTGCATACCCCTGTAAAGTGTGTTATAAATTATTTAATTATTAACTAAGTCAAGCTTATTAACAAATCTTAAGATTGAATATAAGAGAGGAATTAAACAATGTTAGACAATGCAGAAGCTGGTAAAACAAGTAAATATGTGGTTCAGGAATTACAGGATCCTAATATGGGTTCCAAGGAATTCCAGGAAATGTACAAACGTTTTTCTAAACGGATTTTATGGATGGACAGTAATGTCGTGGAAGGTGCTTTTCAGATGAATACCGCCTGGTATTTTGCGGTTCCCGATAATGATCCGGTTTTTGAGGAACACAGTCATAACTCGGACGAAATCATCGGATTTTATAGCGGTGATCCAAATCATCCCTATGATTTAGGCGGCGAGCTGGAAGTAGCCATTGATGGCGAGTGGCGCAAGATCACCAAATCAACGATGCTCTTTATTCCGGCTGGCACCAAACACATGCCGCTGCGGATTTTAAAGGTGGACCGGCCGATATTTCATTTTTCAGTTGTTACAGAACCACAGTATGATGGCACTTCATATCGTTAATCGATGATCAATCAATTGTATGAAACGAAAAAAGAACCTGGTTAGAATTTCTTGTGGATTGGGAATCATCGCTTTATTTTAGCTGCTTTGTTTTTCCCTGCCAATGGCAGGTTTACGGAGTGACTGGGTGCTACAGGTTCAAGGGGCCAGCTTTGAGTCAGCCAGTGTTTGTTGTTTTAAATTATTCAGGCATCGGTTTGTCCTTTGATGGCTTCCTTCAATTCTTCCTGACTGAGATCCTCATAACTTACAACTTTATTGCGGCCGCTATGTTTGGCTACATATAAAGCCTGATCGGCCTTTTTAATGGTTGCGAAGCAATCACCTCCGGGATAGATGGCAACCCCCACGGAAATAGTGATTCGACAGACGCCATTAACGGATTTTTCCACCGAACGTCTAATGCGTTCGGCGACTTGGCCGGCTTGTTCTTGGGGACAGTCAAAAAGCAGGACGACAAACTCTTCCCCACCCCAGCGGATCACCAGATCCCGCCCTCGCAGGCAGTTCCTGATACAATCTGCGACAAACATCAGAATGCGGTCGCCTTCATCGTGACCATAATTGTCATTGACCTGCTTAAATAGGTCAACATCCATAATTAAAATAGCAATATGATCGCTTAGGCAAGATAAATCATGTCCCTCTCCCATAATTTTATGTAATTGCTGACGGTTGAAAACTTGGGTTAAAGGATCGTGAAAAAGGGCGAAGTTTAATTTTTTCTGCGTTACGTAATGATCATAATAAAACCGGGTGACGATTAAATCTACGATACACAAGAGTATAATTACCTGAATATTGATTGCTAACATGATATCTAAATTACTAAAATGGTAAAAATGATCAGCCAGTAAAATATCCACAATTAAACCGAGGTGAGCAATCATGGCATAAAGAGGCGGGGCACTAAAAGAAACCAGAAGCAGAATAAGACTCATAATCAGGAAACCTTCATTCAGATAGGTTAGATTTGACAAATAGGAAACCACTAAGATATTTCCCCAAACCATGGCATGCACCATAATCAACGAAATAGTGGACATGATTTTATAATTGCTTGTTTTGCGATAGGTAATAAATACCACCGCCAGCGGAATGACAATCAGACTTCTTAGGAGTAAGGATCGCCAGGCCTCCTGTTCGTAAAGCTGCCAGTCAGTGATAAACAAAATAAAAAACATCAGAGAAGAAGCAAACATGATTCCCAGATTAAAATATTTGTAATAATCGTATTTGGCTTGATAGAAATCGTCCTTTGGCTTTCCCTCCAGTTGTAAAAATTGGTTCATTTATTTTACCTCCACTTCTGATGGTGACATTTACTGGAATGAATTCGGCTACAAAGTTTGTCCTACTATTTTCGGGAGAGTGATATTTTATTTTATATACCCCACAATGGTCTGTTTATTTAGGCTGGAAATAAAACCAACGACGATCTGATATGATAAAGAACAAAAAAATTAAAAACTTCTTGAATTGTCTGGGCAATTCAAGAAGTTTTTATTTGATCTTGATTAGTTTTGCTTAGAAATAAAGTTAGTATTTATCCTCTACATCATCTAAATTGATAATTGGTTCAGGCAGCGAGGCATTGCTGGATGGTTCGGCAGTGAAATTCGCTGCTTGAGGGGTGCTTTGTTGTGTTTTAAGGTCTTTAATTTTAAAGGCATCAATCATTTGTTTGACCATTTCTGCTTGACCCGACAGTTCTTCGCTGGCAGCAGCGCTTTCTTCAGCCGTGGCAGAGTTGGTTTGAACCACCTGAGATACCTGTTCGATCCCCTTGGTGATCTGGGCGATTTCTGAGGCCTGATCGTTGGAAGCCCGAGCAATACTTCCGACCAGATCGGTAACTTGCTCTATTTCATGCAGGATTTCTTTTAAGCTCGCTTCAGTGTCATCAGCGATTTTAGTACCGCTATCGACATTGTCAATGGAATCTTCAATCAGACCGGTTGTTTCCTTCGCAGCTTCGGCACTGCGGGCAGCAAGAGTTCTAACTTCTTCAGCAACCACCGCAAAACCTTTGCCATGTTGGCCGGCCCGGGCCGCTTCAACAGCGGCGTTAAGGGCTAGAATATTGGTCTGGAAGGCGATGTCATCAATAACTTTGATGATCTTGGAAATGTTTTTTGATGACTCATTAATATTCGTCATCGCGATGACCATTTTGTTCATTTGATCATTGCTAACTTCGGCATTGGTTCTGACCCGCATCACCAGTTCATTAGCCTGGTTGGCATTGTTGGCGTTTTTCTTGGTTTCACCGGCTATTTCTTCAATAGAAGCAGTAAGCTCCTGAATAGCACTGGCTTGTTCAGTGGTCCCTTGAGATAATGCTTGTCCACCATCGGAAATTTGATGGGACCCGATTTCCACCTGACCAGCAGCAATATTAATGTCGGTCATGGTTGCACTAAGATTGTTGGTAATATCATTCAAGGCAGTTTTAATCGCCTGGAAATCGCCCAGATAATCGTCGTCGATATGCTGATTAAGGTTGCCCTGACCGATTTGTTCTAACATAAGGGTAATTTCACTGACATAACGTTTTAGAAAACTAATAGTTTGATTCATATCATCTTTAATCAGAGTATAATCGCCCTGATAATTCCCGATCATACCGGTGTTCAAATTTCCCTGAGCCAGTTCCTTCAATGTCGTTGAGGCTTCCTGGATCGGTGCGACGACGGCATCTAAGGTAGCATTAATGCCATCAACTATTTTGGCAAAATCCCCCTGGTGTTTGCTGGCATCAGCCCGGGTATCCAGTTTTCCGTCAATACCAGCCTGAGCCAGCATGGTTGTATCATTAATTAGATTTTCAATGGAATGTTTCACTTCGTTTAAAGTTGCTCCGATTTTATTGAATTGAAGACTGACTTCTGCCGTATAGTTATCACCTTTTTCAATGTTCATATCCATGGTTAAATTGCCTTTTGAAAGATTGATGAGATTTGAAGCCAGTCGTTCAATTTCCACTATCTGATAGTCAACGATTTTTGTTTGTGCGGTAATATCTTGAACAACTTCAACGTGACCTACTTTTTCACCTTTTCCATTGCTAATATAAGCGGTGTTTACCTGGAAATTATGCCCTTGTTGTTTAAAGTAAGTTTCAAGTTTACCCCGTCTTAATCCGACTACGCCACAATCCTCGGTTTTACATATAGCAGCATTCCAGTTACTACATTGCTGGCCGAGAATGTCTTTACGTTTTACGCCTAAAAATGTTTCGACCGGTTTATTGATAAAGGTCCAGTTCATCTCCAAATCAGTGACTGATATTGGAAATGGCACCGAATCCAACAGCGATTCATACCAGATTATTTTATCACTCATCGTATTCAGAGTGGCATTGACGCCTTCAACCACTTCTTTATAACCGCCGTTAAAGGCATCAGCGTTCCCTCGAACGTCCCATTTCCCGGCGACCGCCGCCTGAGACAGCATGGTGGTTTCGGCAATCAGACTGCGAATCGTTTCGATGGTTTTTTTAAGGGCCGGGGCTATTTCATCCATTTCATCCCGGGTTTCAATATTGCTTGAGACATTCCCTTCGGAGATCTGGTTCATGGTTCCAATTACCACATTTTGAAGGTCGTCAGACAATTTATCCATGGACATAGCAATTTGCCCGATTTCGTCCCGGGTCGTCATCTTTAAACGAGTACTAAAATGACCCAGTCGCATCTCTTCAATCATGTATTGCGCTTTTTTAATCGGAACGCTGATCTTCTGAGCGATATAGATTCCCCAAATAGCCAAAATAATGAGTGCGACGACTATAATTATTATAAATAATTGTAACGCATGGGCTTTCTCCACATCAAATAGACTATCGCCATTTTGAGATTCCAGTGTGATTGAATCACTTACTTTTGTCATTTGCGTCTCATATTGATCTCTTAACGTATCTAATTTGGTATTATATTGGGCAATCACGGTACTATCAGCATTCGCCTGTAAAAGCGGCAGCATTTCATTTTCATAAATGGAAATGTACTGATTCATAACATCTTCGGCAACCGCGATTGCTGTTTTTTCGTCTTTTGTATCGACAATATCGTCAATAGATTTTAGTAAATTTAATTCTGCTTCCTTGGCATTTTCCCAGACCTGCTGATTTTCTGTATAATTACGATTAATGACTGCATCCGCAATGATTGTGTATAATCGTGAAGAAGCGGATTCGGCGTCTTTTGCTAATACTGCATCAACGCTCAATTGATATCCTCGATCCTGTAATTGACCCAGGGTGTTTATCGACGCCGCGATGAGCAGATACAGGATCGACACACCAATCACTGAGATAGCGACAATCGATAGTATTTTAGTCCGAATTTTTAAATTGTGAAACCAATGCATCATATTATCCTCCTAGAACATAAAGAATTTAGGGATTGTTAACTTTCTTTCTCTGATAATTTCATAAAATTAAATTAGGGTTTGATTTCATTTTTACAGTGTTGACCATAATTTGGTTAGATAATTCAAATTGACTGTAACAATGGCGATCTTGCCAGCCGCTCTTGGTAAGTGTCTTACATTGCTAAACCTCCTACTTTTTGACCTTAATTGATTAAGGGTTGCTGATAACCCTTGTGGGCCGTCTTCAAGGATTTGACACTTTGTATATACCCTCTTATCCCCTATTTATTTAAGGAGTAAAAATAAAACTATCTAGGTCCTAATATTATATTATAAAAGACAAAAAATTAAGGATCTCTGGATTGTATAAATAATTCAAAAGCTTTAAAATATTACTGGTTCGTTTTAGTGTTAGCTTAAGTTAATATTTATCCATTGTATCGTCTAAATTGATAATTGGTTCCGATTGCGATCGTTTGATGGATTGTTTTGAAGCGGAAATCGACGCTTGGGTGTTGCTTTGTTGTGTTTCAAGATCTTTAATTTTAAAGGCCTCAACCATTTGTTTGAGCATTTCTGCTTGTCCCGACAGCTCTTCGCTGGCGGCAGCGCTTTCTTCAGCCGTGGCGGAGTTGGTTTGAACCACCTGGGATACCTGTTCGATCCCTTTAGTGATCTGGGCGATTTCTGAGGCCTGATCGTTGGAAGCTCGGGCAATACTTCCGACCAGATCGGTAACTTGCTCTATTTCATGCAGGATTTCTTTCAAGCTCGCTTCAGTGTCATCAGCGATTTTAGTACCGCTATCGACATTGTCAATAGAACTTTCAATCAGACCGGTTGTTTCTTTCGCAGCTTCGGCACTGCGGGCAGCGAGAGTTCTAACTTCTTCGGCAACCACTGCAAAACCTTTGCCATGCTGGCCGGCCCGGGCTGCTTCAACAGTGGCGTTGAGGGCTAGAATATTGGTCTGGAAGGCGATGTCGTCAATAACTTTGATAATCTTGGAAATGCTTTTTGATGACTCATTAATAGTCATCATGGCGGAGACCATTTTGTTCATTTGCTCATTGCTAACTTCGGCATTGGTTCTGACCCGCTGTGTCAGATCATTGGCTTGATTGGCATTGGCAGCATTTTTATTGGTTTCACCAGCTATTTCTTCAATCGAGGCAGTTAATTGTTGAATAGCACTGGCTTGTTCGGTAGTACCTTGAGACAGCTCCTGTCCGCCATCAGAAATTTGACGGGAACCGATTTCCACTTGCCCGGCGGCAATATTAATATCCGACATCGTGTTACTGATGTTAGTCGTGATATCGTTCAAGGCTATTTTAATGGCCTGGAAGTCACCTAGATAGTCGTTAGTGATGTGCTGATTGAGGTTTCCCCGACCAATTTCTTCCAGAGTGTAGGTAATTTCAGTAACATAACGTTTGAGAAAATCAATGGTTTGGTTCATATCGTCTTTGATCAGGGTATAATCACCTTGATAATTCCCCATCATACCGATGCTCAGATTTCCTTGAGCTAGTTCTTTCAATGTTGTTGAAGCTTCCTGAATTGGCGCGACGACGGCATCCAGAGTGGCATTAACACCATCAACTATTTTGGCAAAATCACCCTGGTGTTTGCTGGTATCAGCCCGGGTATCCAGTTTTCCATCAATTCCCGCCTGAGCTAGCATTCCGGTGTCTTCAACCAAAGCAGTAATCGATTCAACACATTTGTTTACGGAATCGCTGATAATCTGGAACGTTTCATGTGTTGATTTGGTATCTTCATCACAACCGTCAAGCTCGATGTAAACATCGGTATTCCCGTTAGACAATTTAGTAAGCCCGGTCACCAGTTTTTGAGTTTCATTTTGTTGATAGTCAGCAATCTTTATCATTCTTCGTTTTTCTTGGGTAATGGCAGTAAGATCGGTAATAAACTCCATAGCTCCAATGATTTGACCCGAATAATCAATAATGGGCATTCCGGTATATGAAATATCTCGATCTAAACCATTTGGATGAGCGTCCGTTTCTCTGGTCACTGTTTCATTCGTACGCATTGCTTTGGCGCAGGCACAGTTTTCAGTGTTACAATCAGCAGTCTTAAAATGTTTGTAGCAAGGTTGCCCTAGCGCTTCGCTTTTAGAAAGTCCAATCATCTCAGCCCCTGAATTATTTAAATAGAGCATGGAATAGTCGGTATTTGTAATAAAAACAGGATTAGGCATGACATCAATGTAGCCAACTAAAGAATCTAACATATGATTCACACCGTTAACAATTTCTTTAAAGCCACCCTGAAAGGCATCGGCATTGCCTCTGGTGTCTAATCGACCTTCCACCGCGGCCTGAGATAACATGGTTGATTCAGTAATCAGGCTGCGAATGGTTTCAATAGTCTTTTTCAGCGCCGGTGAAATTTCGTCCTGATCATCAGTGACTTCAATTTGGGCAGAGACATCACCTTCGGAGATCTGGTTCATCGTTGCGATTACCACATGCTGTAAATCATCGGCCAAACCGTCCATAGCCATAGCCATTTGGCCGATTTCATCTCGGCTATTCATATTTAGGCGCTCGCCTAAATGTCCCCGACGGATCTCTTTGATCATATGTTCTGCTTTATTAAGCAAATTGCTGATAACGATGCTAAGGAAAAGACCGAGAATCAGCGCAAAAAGAACACCAACGCCCATTATGATTGTCATCGTCGTCACGACATTATTTGTCTGGATCGTGTTGTCTGTCGACACTTCTTGACCATCTTCAATTGTCATGTCGAGAATTTTTTCGAGGGCATCTTGATCGGCTTGTGAAGCGATTCCAGCCGATCCGCTATCCGCGATAAGGGCTAGCGCCTCGACATCGCGATTCTGTTTTGCCAAGGCCATCACTGCGGCTAATTCTTTGTCATATGATTGATGAGAATTGAGAAAATTCTGATAGAGTTGCGACATTTCATCATCAAGAATATGCTGTTCAAAGACCTTCGATGTGTTTGATATTTCTTCACGATAGGTATCAATTTTATCGGCGTTAGCCTGAATACTTTCGGGATCATTAGCAATAATCATATCCCGGAGGTAAATACTGATCTTCCCAAAAGCGATACCCATATTTCCGATATCTGAGGTCGGTAACGTCACGTTTTCGTATAGTTTCGTGCTGGAGTCATTTAACTCTTTAATGTTGGTGATCCCCAGATACCCAACAATTGCAACAACGCCTGTCACAAGTAAAAAACCGGCTAAAAGCTTTGTTTTGATTTTCATGTTATTAAACCAATTCATCTTAAGTTCTCCTATCTTTGAATTAATATGTTAATCGTTATTATCCGCGGGTTCGCTTTTTTATTTAATAAATTAAATATAGTTTGCGGAATTAAAACGACTTTTTGATTTGATAATTGTTGTCATTTTATTCCATATTATGCTTAAAATCAAGTTAATTTCTTCCGTTTATACTTATGAGGGCGATAAAAAATTAGGTCTTAAAATAAAAAGCAGTGGCTCATGGCTCACTGCTTTGTTATAATTATAAGCTTTTGTAAATCTTTCCCGCCTTCATTACAAAATCAACCTGTTCCATTACAGTGATATCTTCAAAAGGATTTCCAGAAACGGCAATAATATCGGCTGCTTTGCCAGGAGCAAGCACGCCTAAATCGTCCCGCTTTAACATTTCAGCGGCAACACTAGTGGCAGCTTTTAAAGCTCGCACTGGGGTAATACCATTAATCACCATTTCGCCAAATTCCCGGGCTCCAGTGACGTTGTAATCGTGGAGGCCCAGATCGGTTCCAAACACCAATTTAACCTGACTTTTAGCAAAATTAGCGGCGGTTTCGAGGAGTTTATCCTTGTATTTACGTACTTTTACTCGAGCATAAGGGGTTGCCCCAGAGGTAGCCCAGTATTGATCATCTTCTGAAAACCGTGCTTCGCGAATTACAGCATACTGCGTCGGGATCACATAAACGCCTTTTTCTTCGATCAGGTTGATGGTTTCCGGAGCCGCCATGCTGCCATGTTCAATCGATCTTACCCCGGCCGTTATCGCCATTTTTACAGCTTCGTCACCCATAGCGTGGACCGCTACTGAGCGATGTTGTTGATTAGCCGTTTCTACTAAGGCATTCATTTCTTCCTGAGTGTAAGCCACATAACCCGGATCATCTGACGGACTCGCAAAACCACCAGAGGCTGCAAATTTAATCCAGTCGGCTTGCCATTTAATTTCTTCTCTGACTACACGACGGATCTCGTTCGGTCCGTCAGCTAAGCAATTCTGGGTAATACTGTAAGACGGTGCAAGTAAGGCAGCCAGATCCATATGTCCGCCGTGGGGTGAAATCATATGACCCGAGGTAATGAGCCGGGCGCCTTCAATTAAGCCGGAATCAACCGCATGTTTCACATCCTGAATGGTGTAGCCGGTTACATCCATATCGCCGCAATCTCGCACGGTGGTAAAACCATTCATCAAGTGGATTTTCAGGGCATCGGCACCAAAAAAAGCTTTTGTTACTGAAGAACAACTCCAAAAATCACTGATTAATTCTAACCGTGAGGTAATATGAACATGGCTGTCAATCAGTCCAGGCAGCACCAGCTTGTCCGACAGATCGATCCGCTCGGTTCCCACAGGTGCTTGAATAGCGTTGCCGATTTCCTGAATCACGCCGTCTTTAATCAGAATTTCTCGTGGACCGACTGGTGCATCTGTCAGCCCGTCCCAAAAATTGCCTACCGAAATAATTGAAATAGTCATTTAAAAAATCTCCTTTTTTTATGCCCGGATACAAGTCATATTATCATGCAATTGCTATCTAATTGATCTGATATCAGGTATTATTAATTCTATTATAGCACTAGAATTGCCTTTACTAGAATTTTTTTTACTGCAAAATTACAAGAGATATTTTTTGATTGACTAGTATTTATCATCGTCGTCATTTAGATGAATAATTGGTTCGTCTGACGATGGTTGAACGGTTTTTGGGGGCTGTAAAATGGTTGGGCTGGTTTGGTTAGTTTGTGGTTTAACATGCTTGAGCTTAAAGGTATTCACCATTTGTTTGAGCATTTCCGCCTGACCGGATAGTTCTTCACTGGCGGCAGCGCTTTCTTCTGCGGTGGCCGAGTTAGTTTGAACGACTGCCGATACCTGTTCGACTCCTTGGCTGATCTGAGCGATTTCCGAAGCCTGGTCATTGGAGGCCCGGGCAATACTGGCCACCAAATCAGTGACTTTTTCAATTTGATGGAGGATCTCTTTCAAGCTTTCTTCGGTTTCATCAGCAATCTTTGTGCCAATGTCGACTTTATCAATAGAGCCTTCAATGAGACCAGTTGTTTCTTTAGCAGCTTCAGCACTGCGGGCTGCCAACGTCCTTACTTCTTCAGCTACCACGGCAAAACCTTTGCCATGCTGGCCGGCTCGAGCCGCTTCAACGGCGGCATTAAGGGCTAGTATATTGGTTTGGAAGGCGATATCATCAATAACCTTGATGATTTTTGAAATGTTCTTTGAAGAATCATTAATATCTACCATCGCTACAACCATTTTGTTCATTTGATCATTGCCAACTTCGGCATTGTGACGAACCCGCATTGCTAGTTCGTTGACTTCATTGGCTTTAATAGCGTTTTTCTTGGTTTCGCCAGCCACTTCTTCAATTGAGGCATTGAGTTCTTGAATTGAGCTGGCTTGTTCAGTTGTGCCTTGAGAGAGTGCCTGTCCGCCGTCAGCGATTTGCTGCGCTCCGATTTCTACCTGACTGGCAGCAATATTAATATCTGACATCGTGTCACTGAGACGGCTGGTGATATCATTTAATGCTGTTTTGATAGCTTGGAAATCGCCCAGATAGTCTTCGGTAATATCCTGATCAAGGTTTCCGCTACCGATTTCTTCGAGGGTTTGGGCGATTTCACTGACGTAGCGATTAAGAAAATTAATGGTCTGATTCATATCATCTTTAATCAGCGTGTAATCGCCCAGATAATTACCAACCATACTTGTATTCAAGTTACCCTGAGCCAATTCTTTCAAGGTTTTTGATGCTTCTTGAACTGGAGCAACCACGGCGTCCAAGGTTGCATTAACGCCATTAACAATTTGGGCAAAATCGCCCAGATGTCTACTGGCGTCGGCACGGGTATCGAGTTTACCATCAATACCAGCCTGGGCTAACATTTTGGTGTCCGCTACCAACGCTGTAATCGATTCGACACATTGGTTGACCGAATTACCGATAATCTGGAAAGTTTCGTGGGTTGATCGGGTCTCTTCATCACAATTATTAAGTTTTATGTGGACATCCGTATCCCCATTAGCCAGTTTGGTCAACCCGGTCACCAGTTTTTGGGTTTCATTTTGCTGGTAGTTGGCAATTTTTATCATTCGCCGCTCTGCTTGTTTAATCGCCGTGAGGTCTTTGATAATTTCCAAGGCCCCAATAATATTCCCTGAAGTGTCGGTAATGGGCACACCGGTGTATGAAATATCAAGATCTAAACCATTCGGATGGGCATCAGTTTCGCTGGTTACTTCAGACCCGAAACGCATCGCTTTTGAACAAGCACAGTTTTCAGTCTGGCAATCCGCTGTTTTAAATACACTGTAACAGGGTTTTCCGGTTAGCTCACTTTTGGTCAAGCCCGAAACGCGGGTTCCGGAATCATTCAAATAACGAATGCGATAATCATTATCAATAATCATAACCGGACAAGGCATCACATCGATAAAACCAACTAAAGCATCGAGGGTCGCATTGACACCTTCAACGACTTCTCTAAAACCGCCTTGAAAAGCATCGGCCTGACCTCTGGTCGTTAATTGTCCAGTTATGGCATCTTGGGACAGTTTAGCGGTTTCGTCAATTAAAGCCCGGATCGTTTCAATCGTTGTTTTGAGTGCCGGTGTGATTTCATCCTGGTCATCACTGATTTCAATATTAGCTGTGACATCGCCTTTAGAGATCTGATTCATGGTTCCAATGACCAGTTTTTGAAGATCTTCGGCGAGATCATCCATCGCCATCGACATTTCGCCGATTTCGTCTTTGGTAGTCATGTTTAAGCGTTCGCCCAAATGACCCTGACGCATCTCCGTGATCATATATTTTGTTTTTTTGAGCGGTCGACTGATGACGATGCTTAGGAACAGACCCAACCCGATGGCAATAATAAATCCACAGACCATAACAACAGTCATGGCAGTATTGGCACTTTGGGTCAGATTGCCATTGGCACTATTTTTTGTTTCGGCATCGGCCACTTTCATTTTTACTAAATTGGCGATGGCATTTTGTTCCGCTCGAGAAGCTTGTCCGAACGCACCTGTTTCAGCTAATAGTGCACTGGCTTCAGCATCTTGGTTCTGACTGGCCAAATTGACAATTACCGCTAGCTGAGCATCAAAATCCTGCTGGGCATTTTTAAACGTCTTAAAAGCAGTGTGCATATCCTCGGAAAGGATTGTTTGTTCAAATTGATTTGCCAGACTAGCAATTTCTGCCTGACGTGTCACAATTCTATCCGCATACTCCTTAATCGCTTGATCATCGTTTGCATCAATCATATCACGGATATTCACCCGCATTCGCTGAAAGGCTGTCGATATGTCGCTCAGCTCGGCGAGTGGAACCGTTAGATGTTCGTACAATTCACTACTGGATTCATCCAGATCACTAATTTCTGTTACCCCAATATACCCCACAATCCCAACAATCACAGCAACCAAACTAAAACTAAGTAACAGTTTTGTCGCAATTTTCATGTTATAAAACCATTTCATTCCCTAAACCTCCTAAAATATTTTTTTAAATTATAGTCACGTGACTTTTTCAAGCATTTTGTAAATATTTAAAGCGATTACAAAATAAGCGCTTTAACTTGCTATTTTATCTTGGATACCCATTTTAGGCAAAACAAAACAAGGTCTAAAACATCTTAACTACTTTGAGTAAAGTTGTCAGATCCTTTAAACCTTGTCGGCTGTACGAATACTGATACTAATAATAATTAAACTGGTCTTTTTAATATCTTGAAGTAATCTCTAATGCCGATTAACTCTAATAAGCATAATTTAATAAAGAGCAGATTAATTATAATATTTAATTATTATTATATTAACATTATATTCGTAAAATATCAACATATTATTAAGAATATGCCTATTTTAGAGGTGTCGATTTTGATCCCGCTGAATTGAGCATATTAAATCCGTTGATCCTTGTATTCTATGTCAGCAGACGGATTGCCATCGCTAAGCCACCTTATTTTACGTCAAACCCTAATAAATCTAGCACTTTTTCCTCGACATGGCGGTTTTCACCTTGATACGGGTAATTGTGGATATGCAGCGCTGGATTGAAGTTGAGTTCGATGATGCCATAATTGTTGGCGTTTGGTTGCTGATGAATGTCGGTAATAATCATATCGACCCCACATATTTTGGCTCCAACGGCTTTGGCAGCCTGGACGGCAATTTGCTTATACTCATCCCGAATATCGTCGGTAAAGTCAATGCTGTCGCCCCCAGTGCTGATGTTTGAATTTTCCCGCAAGTAAACAGTTTCCCCTTTGTTTGGGACAGTATCGATGTTTTTTTTCTGATCTTTAAGATAATCTATTTCCGGTTGTTTGAGTTTTAACTTTTCGAGCGGTGTTACATAACCACTACCTCTAAGCGGATTTTTGTTTTTTTCGAACACCAGTTCTTCGATTGTCCGCACCCCATCGCCAATGACATTAGCTGGAACCCGATGCAAAATAGCTGCCACCTGTTCCCCAATAATTAGAAAGCGGTACTCTTTGCCAAAGATGAATTCTTCAATGAGGACGGAGGAATCATGTTTAAAAGCCGTTTCCAATGCCGAGCGGTAATTTTTTTCGCATTGCATTTCCTTGAGAATCACAATCCCCATCCCAAAATTGGTGGAATTAGGCTTGACCACGATATCTTTTCCGTGAAACTGGTGACAATTTTTTAATGCGTCTTCAATAGTTTTTATTTTAATTCCCGCTGGCACGTTGATGCCATTTTCCTTGAGAATCAACTTGGTTACCTCTTTATTTTCCATAATTAATGGGACGATATACGGATCGATCGATGTTTTCGTTGCTTGTTTTATATATTCAACTTGATTTCCTTTTTTGAGTCGGATAAAATTATCTTCCCGATCAAGAATTTCAACGTTAATTGCCCGTTTTATTGCCGCCTTGATTAAGATCGTCGTCGATAACTCCAATCCCGTATAGTCATGTGTTTGCATTTGTCAGTACCTCCCTAATTATTAAGCTCAATTTTTAGTCCTTTTAGAAAATATAGCATAGATTGTGGTATCTGTCCGATTATTTTTTGTTGAATAAGGGTGGTATTTGATTTAATATCAATAATTTTTCGTTGTATCGATCTTATGTTATAATTATCAAATAACTTGAATTAGTTATCTGATACGATCAGGTTATTTTGTAACAGCAAACATTTTTTGTGGTATGTTTTGGGAATGCTCAGAATTATTCGCTTGCGCTTTCACAGCGAAACCCTTACACCCACACTGTTGAAATTCAACTGATATTTGGGAGGTATTTATTATGCTAAATGGAAAAACAATTACTTTGGGTATTACCGGGTGTAGCCCGGCTATTAAATGTCTTGATTTAATCCGAGAACTTAAACAATTGGGTGCCGCAGTTCATGTTATTATGACTCCGAATTCTGTCAACTTTGTGACTCCACTGCTGGTTCAACGGGAATCCGGAACCCCAATTCAAATTGAACAATTTGAATTGCCCAAAGCCTACGACGCCAATCATCAAGCGGTTTCAATCAAATCCAATTTATTGTTGATTGCTCCAGCTTCAGCTAACACTATCGGCAAAGCCGCTAATGGCATTGCCGACAATTTACTTTCAACTGGGGTGCTTTCGACTAAGTCACCGATTATGATCGCCACCCATATTAATCCCACGATGTATAGCAAAGCCAGTGTTCAGCGAAATGTTGCTCAACTTAAGGAAGACGGCGTTATTTTTGTTGCTCATCCTGATGCGCAGACTAAATACCCCAGCCTTTTTCCCGGGGTCACAGCAATTGTTGACGCAGTCAAAAAAGTTTTGCTCGCACCGCCGCAAATGTAATACGAACTACTCGTTTGGACAAACTTAATTATTAAACGTTAAAAAGACGACTATTACAGTTTTTTTATTGGATTAAAGCAAAAACCGGATTTCGATTTTTTCGAAATCCGGTTTTTCAGTTTATCTGATTGCTTTTACTTAAGGTTAAATCTTTACCATGGTCGCATTATATAAAAAAAAGATTCATTTTAGTGAACGTTTTGTTCCTGAAATGACATAAATTTCGGATGTATCGACAAGAATATCTAATTTAAAATCGGTGTCAAATATTTCAGCTTCGGTTTTGGCGGCCTGAAGGTGTGAGGATACTTTTTTCACTTGATCTCCACTGTGACGGCTATTGATCGTCTCCCGGGATTCGCTATGGGCAATGATAAAACGGCCATTTTCTTTCAGACAAGCTGATAGTTGTGATGCAAAAGCTTTTTTATCGGAGAAATGGGGATAGCAACTGTAAGCAATGGCTAAATCAAACCCCGTTTCCCCCCATTCGTAGAAATTGCCGACTTTAAAATGCACTTGTGGTTCCGGATGTTTTTTACAGGCCTCCGCAATCATCAATTCGGACAGATCAATCGCAGTGATTAAAGCTGGTTGATATTTGAGCAAATAAGGAATCAGCACTCCCGTTCCGGTGGCAATATCGAGGATTTGACTGTTTTCTTTAATCCCTGCCAGAGTCAGAATGGCATTAATTTTATCGCTACTGTGGTGACAAATGGTATCCCATTTATCAGCAACCGTATTAAAATAGTTGCGTGTTATTTCAGCATTATTCATTTTTTTACCTAGCCCTTCAAATGGATAGGATGTTTGATAACTTTTCCTTTTTCCATTGCCATTACCAGTAGCGGAACCACGAGTAATTGCAAAACAATACCAGGAAGTGCCATCACAAAGGTACTGGTTAAAAAGATCTGAAAGCCAAATTCTTTTCCGGCAACATTGTATAAAATAGTCGATGCAACCCCGGAGACAATCCGGCCAGCCAACATCGCACCGATCAGCGAAAGATATAAATTAAGATTTAATTTACGGTAAAAAAGTCCGGCCAGCGCGCCATAGGCGCCTAACTCAAAGATCATTCCCACCCCGGTTGGAAAAATTGGTGGCATTCCTGTCAGGAGTGATGATAGTAAGGGTGTGAGCATACCGACGGCCAGACCATATTGCCAGCCAAAACAAAGACCACAAAGCAATACCGGAATATGCATCGGCAGAAAGACGGAACCGGCTCCGATGGCGTGAAACAGTTGCGGCAGAATGAGACCCAACGCGATACACAATCCGGCCCCAACAAGATTTTTTGTTTGATTCATAACAAGTCCTCCAACTTTTTAACAAAAAAAGCCAACAAAACAGAACTCCCTTCAAAGAGTTACCGCCTTACTGGCTTATTGTTGATTTATATTAAATTTAGTTTAGCGCAATAATATCATTTTGTCAATAATAAATGTTTATAATTCCGTTATTTTAAATGATTAGTTAAAAAATCTCAGCAATTCTTACGCTTAACATTTATTTCCAATAATGGTGATCCCGACTGGACTTGAACCAGCGACCCCTACCGTGTGAAGGTAATGCTCTCCCAGCTGAGCTACGAGATCACATTAAGCTGAATTAATTTTACATGATTTTTTTCTGATTGTAAAGTTTTTTAGTAGTTCTTTCTCTGAAATTAGATTAAAAGCAATTAAAAAAGACAACGAGTCACAATTAATGACGAAAAATGTTGCCTTTTTTAAAAGGAAAAAGAAAATGATTGTTGTTAGTGTTTATAGAAATAGTAACGATTCAATCTTTATTAAACCTTGGAATCCGGCCATCTTCAGCAAATCTTAATAAAAATAGCATTGATATCACTTTTATGATTAGCCTAAGCGACCATGATAATAACTGCTTGTCGGCTAAGCTGTTGTTTGAGCAATTGTTATAGTTGTCAGCTTTAACACAACTATAATTATGCTAAAATATTTTCGAACCCGCCAGAGGCTACAAATAATAAACTTCCGGGTGATGTGTCAAGTAATTTAATAATATCTTCATATTTTCCTGGCATGCCTAAAATGGTCAAATCGGCACTTTCTTCCTGGATTAATTGATAAAAGTTACCGGTGACTACTTTAATTTGTGTATTTCCCGGAAGTCGGGCTTCTTCAATAAAACCAAGTAGTTCCTTTTCGACTTTATTTTTCGCATGTTCGTGTCCAACCGCTCGATATAAGGTGATCTCCGAATGCAGATTGTTCACCAGTTTTAAGGCGCTTAATACTGCTAAGTCATTATTTCGACTTTTCTCACGTAACCAGATATTAATTTTTCGCTCAGAACCAAGTCCGAACTTCGGATGCAGCCAAAGACACATGACGGAAATTTTAGTGTGCCGCAAATCATTAATCAGCGTTTTTAGCCGATCTCTTTTTTCAGCGTCATCACTAATCGTCAACAATACCATATTGGGTGGGAGAAAACTATTCTCAAAACATTGAAGTGCTTGAATCAGCATTTTACCATAATGATCGGATTGAACAAACACTTTTTGAACAAATAGTCGTTCAGCTATCATTGGTTGTAAAACATCGTTTATTGCTTCTTTTTGAGTTTCATCCATAGTTGTTTCCGGAAAAATGGTTAGATAATAAAGTCTGCCCGAAGGGAAAATAATATTTCTGACAAATCGTGAGATTCGTCTGAAATCCTCGGGTGATTCTACCGGAATTGCCACTGCCGGTTTCCAGAGGCGCGGATGATAAGGTGTTTGCATAATTCGTTGCGCGGCCCATTCGGTAAAGGCAACAAAAATACTACTTCGGACATCGCCAAAAGGCGAAACCAGATTTTTTTGTTTTAACAACGAATAGATCACAATGATTGTAATAATTGTCACACCAGTAAATAAGGGATTGATTAATAACATCACTGAAAAACATCCAACCGTTCCTACCAATGGGACAAAAATCGACATTGCCATAGTTGGTCTGAAGCTGGAAATGCCGGTTCCTTGTTCAATTAACACAACCAGATTAATCATTAAGTAGGTGGTCAGAAAAAACATCGTTAAAAGGACTGCTAAGCTGTTCAAATTTCCCAACACGATCACGATCAGGGAAATCAGAGATGATAACAAAATTGCATGAAGCGGTTCACCTTTTTTAGTTTTTTTTGAAAAAAAAGGTCCGAATGGAATAACTCGATCTTCAGCTAGTGCGGCCAGCGTTCGCGGAGCACTGACCAATGTTGATAAAGCTGATGATAAGACTGCTCCCATCACGCCTGCAACAATTAAAAAATCAAATCGCGCGAGTTTGAAAATAATCATCGTGTCGGATAACAGTAAGTTTTGAGGTGCTTGACGGGCAAACCAGATGGCCAGAAAAATATAAACGACAAAACCTGTTATTACTGCGGCAATGGTACCCTTGATAATGCTTTTTCCTGGATTTTCCAGATCCCCAGACATGGTCGCCCCGGTTAATATACCGGTAACGGCGGGAAAAAATATGGCAAATGTCGCCCAGAAACTGACTTCTGTCATAGTGCCACTCAGGACCATCGGGCCAGCGTTTAAACTCGGTCCGATTAAAAAAGAAATAATCGAAAGAATTACAGCAGCCAGAATAAAATATTGCACCCGAAAAGCCAGCCGGGTACTGATAATCGAAAGTGCAGTTAATACGGCCCAGACAATCACACCCACCAGGATGATCGAATGGGTTGGAAAAAAGGTAACCCAAAGTTCACTAAAACCGGCAATATAAAAAGCGACCGAAATAGCTTGTGAAAAATAAAGTGGAATCCCGATCGCGCCGCCCATTTCCATGCCGAGAGATCTTGAAATAATGGCATAGGCCCCGCCGGCTCCAATTTTTATGTTCGTTAACATCGATGACATTGCCAGGGTCGTAGTCACCGTGATGACATGAGCCAGGACAATAATTAACAAGGCTCCCCACAAACCAACATTACCGACAACCCACCCCAGTCGCAAGTACATAATAACGCCCAGAATAGTCAGCAGAGTCGGGACATAAACTCCTTCAAGGGTATTGAGACCTTTATTTTTCGTTTCTTTAACTTTTTTCAATCGTTACTACCTTTCCTGAAGAAAAAAATTGTAATTTCTTTCATTCAAGTGTTTTAGCACCTATTACGGTTATAAATCTCAAAATAAAATGAAATATCTGATTTCATTCTATTTTTGCACATGTTATTAATACTGTCAACGTTAAATGGTAACCGCAGCGAGATTGTAACGATTGCTCCTTAAATAATTGATTTATCTAATTGATGATCGCGATTATTTGTGTTCTCCCCATTACAAGAATAATGCGAATCAAAATCAATATATACTTTATTTTTATGTTATTGGACTTCATTAAAATAATCAAGTGTTTTGCATCAAACACTGAATGCTAATCAATTTATTATGGATTGGATTTTAAATGATTACTATTTAAACAGAATTCTTATATACAGAGTTTCTTACTTGACATCTCAATATTGATTGGCTATATTTAAAATATAATTAATATTGATAACAAATTTTCCGTTTTTGAATTTCGTTAGCCTCCATACCTTAGCGTCGCAAAAAAAAACCTAGGGATCGCTTTAACAGCAACGGAACGTCCCTGTTTATCAATTGAAAGGAGGAATTAAATGAATTGGTTTTCAAATCTGATGGGAACAAATCATCGACCATCACTCGGACTTAAGAATTTATTAAAATATATTGGACCCGGTCTGCTTGTTACGGTTGGTTTTATTGATCCCGGAAATTGGGCTTCCAATATTGCCGCCGGCTCAACCTATGGTTATGCCTTATTATGGATGGTCACCCTCTCAACCATTATGCTGATTGTTCTGCAACACAACGTTGCACATTTAGGGATTGTAACTGGCGATTGTCTGGCTGAATCAGCAACCAAACATTTGCCTAAATATTTATCACAGCCGACGCTATTAACGGCTGTTCTAGCTGCCATTTCAACGGCCCTGGCGGAAATTTTAGGGGGCGCCATCGCGCTGCAAATGCTTTTTCGCATTCCTATTAAAGTTGGTGCCGTTTTAATGTTGGGATTAACCGTTTGGCTAGTTTTTAGCAACTCGTATGGACGGCTTGAAAAAGTCATCATTGGTTTTGTTTCAATTATTGGTTTATCTTTTCTTTATGAACTGACCTTAGTTGATGTCAATTGGTCGGCGGCAGTTTCTGGATGGACAACCGTTAGTTTTCCCGATGGTTCAATGCCCATTATCATGTCTGTTTTAGGTGCAGTTGTGATGCCTCATAATCTCTTTCTTCATTCTGAAATTATCCAAAGTCGGCAATGGAATCTGGAGGATGAAACAATCATCAAAAAACAACTCAAATACGAGTTTTTTGATACCTTATTTTCAATGATTGCCGGCTGGGCTATTAATAGCGCGATGATTATTCTGGCGGCCGCAACTTTTTTTAGCCGCAGCTTTGTGGTATCGGACCTGACTCAGGCACAACAGATGTTAGTCCCACTTTTAGGCAACTGGGCCTCGGTTGTTTTTGCCATTGCATTACTTTTTTCGGGCATTTCATCAACGACTACGGCAGCTATCGCCGGCGGCAGTATTTTCGCCGGGATATTTGGCGAACCGTATGATCTTAAGGATAATCATACCAAGTTTGGTGTTACTATGATTCTCATTGTCGCAACACTGGGGATTTTTTTGATCACCGATCCGTTCCAAGGGCTAATTTACAGTCAGATCTTGTTGAGTATTCAGCTACCGATTACGGTTGTCTTACAAATTTATCTGACCTCATCTGCTAAAGTTATGGGTGTCTATAAAAATTCTGCTTTAACGCGAACCATATTGATCGCTTTTGCGGTTATCTTAACAGTTCTAAATGTAATGTTGTTATTTTTTATGATTCAAGGTTAACAGCTAATTGTGTAATTAGCTAAATTTATTGGCATATTTCACTTGGGATTCTCATTTCTTAAACTAGATGTCCCAATCTAACTACTTAGATAAAAACATTAATTTTTGACATGATCTTGAGTATTACATTATAATAAGATGAGAATGACCAAGGAGGTATTTAAAAATGGAAAATATATCCGCTGATATCTTAAACTTTCATTGTCCGCGATGGCATGAATTTCCCGACATTGATTTATATATGGACCAACTAGTAACGATTTTAGAAAAAAATTTAATCGTTTTTGAACAAATATGGGGCGAAAAAATCATTACGTCAACGATGATCAACAACTATGTAAAACAAAAAGTAGTCGTCCCTCCGATCAAAAAACGTTATAACCGAGAGCACCTTGCTTATTTTTTTGTCGTTTCAATTATGAAACGGGTATTGAGCATCTCTGAAATAGGTGATTTAATTGCGTATCTGATTAACATTTACACCATTGACCAAACCTACGATTTGTTTTGCGATGAACTGGAAACGGCTATCAAAGCAATTTTTTCTCCAACCGATAATACCAATCAGCCAATCGGCCAACCCATTTTAGGGTTGGTTATTTTGCGATCAGCTGTACTTGCTTTTGCCAATAAAATATATTTTCAAGTCAGTATCAAGAACTTATAAGCGTTTGCTTCATCATCACCTGTGTTATCGTCTGATAAATTAATTCATAACCCAAGCGATTGGGATGAATTCCATCTTCACCGATATAATCTTCATATTGATGCTTTTTGAGAAATTCACTGCGGATGTCAATGAGCGGAATTGACAGCTTTTTGGCTAACAAAACAATCTGTAAATTATACATTTCCTGCCACCGATAAATAATATTAAGGTTCCCCAGCCATTTTAAAAGATTCTCTTTATTTAAATTTTGGGAAAGCCATTCAAAATAGCGTTCCGGGACGAGTGGTGGCAATGAGAGCATAATCGGTTTTCCCCCATTTGCTTTAATTTCTTCAATGATTTGCGTATAGATCCTCTCGAAGATGAGCGTTGGTGTTTTAGGAGTATGTTCCGCCTGAGGATTTTCGGCAATTTCATTCCAAGCATAGTCACAATCATTTCCGCCAAATTCTAAAAATACGTTGTCATAGGATGCAATTTTATTAGCGTGACGTTTAACAACGGCCAAACCTTTGGCAACGGTGCTGCCCATCTTTGAAAAATTGTCCAGAATAATATTAGCTTGTCCAACTAAATCAGGCAAATCAATTTTAACCAATCCATAACGGCCGGATTCTTTTTGTTGGATGACGCCCTTTCCGATCGAATCGCCAAAAACACATATTTTGACATCATTTTTAGTAATAAAACTCATTGATTAAACCTCTTTCTGCGATCAATTTGGTGTTCATTCATCGCGGTTACTACAAAATTTAAAACGGAGATATATCGAGAAATGTCAGTTGCACTTATATAGTTGATAATGTCATATAATCTAGTTAGTAAAACTATATTATCTAATTAAAAAGATTGTGTCAATGTCTTTTTTTAATTTTTTATTATGGCAGTTAATTACTGATTTATGGCATTTTTGATAATAAGAAATTATTTCGTAATAATTAAAAAAAGGATATTTTAACTAAACTAATTTAGCTAAAATATCCTTTTATCGCTACTATCTTTTGGTGTTGTCGCTTTAATAGTTAGATATTTGGGGCTGACATAAAACCATGCATATTCGAGAATTTTTTGAGTCGCATCATTTTTAATGATTTCGGTAATTTCAAAGATCGGTTCATGTTCAGCTAAGTTTAATTTTTCGGAAATTTCCTCGGAAGGCAGTGTAATTGTTATATCCAATGATTTATCAAGTACAAAAGCCAATTTTTCTTCAACCGGTTTAAGATAGTTGGCAAATTTTAGCATATCTTCAATAACCGGTTGATGATGGACATAGGGCAAATAAATTATCTCCATCGCAATTTCTTTTTGATCCGAATATAATATTCGTTTAACCTCGACAGCTTTCTGATTTTCGTCTAAATTTAGAATTTTGTCAATTTTCTTAGAAGGATACATCACCTTAACCGAAATCAGTTTGACCTCATCAATATGGGTGTTCAAACCATCATATTTATTGAACTTAAATTGAAAAATATCCACTTCTGGTTTGCAGACAAAATTTCCTTTGCCGGGAACGGAGTAAATATACCCTTCATTTGATAACAAAGACAAACTTTTTCGAATCGTCATCCGACTGGCTGAATATTCATTCATCAGTGAAGTTTCGGAATTCAGCATATCTCCCGGTTTAAGTTGACTTTTTAAAATCTTATCTTTTAAACTCGCAACAATCGCTAAATATAAAACATCACTCATTCATTTGTAACTCCTTTTGCTTTCTCTTCCAGGTACACTTCACAATAACGGATTCCCTCATAAAAGTTATTGGTCATAAAATCAATTTGTGGAATTTTAATATAATCATGATTGACTACCGCTCCCCCCAATAAAAAACGTCGGTTTTCCAGGAGGTTTTCTTTTTCCAAGGTATTTCCCAATTCCTGTAGATACGGAATTGAATTGGTCATCACGCAACTCACGGCGATAATATCCGGATTATGTTCTTTGACAGCTTTAATAAATTTTTCGACTTTCACATCCACGCCCAGGTCAATAACCTGAATCCCCTTATTTTTCAGAGCATCAATCATTAAGTCTTTGCCAATATCATGAATATCATCATAAATTGTTCCAAAAAGTATTTTACCAGTAGATTTTATCCATGACTTGTTATCCTGATGGAGATTGGCTTCCGCAAAAATATTTTTAGCTATCATTCCTGATACGATCAAGTCGGCAATATAACATTCGCTATTCTCGTATTTTTTTCCGATGACACTTAATCCTTCCATAACAATATCATAAAGATCTTGAGCTTTAATTCCCTGCCGGATCAATTCATCAGCAAAAATCTCCGCTTCTTCCAATTTTAAGTCAGCTATCAGTTCGACCAGTTTTTCCTTCATCTTTTTACCTCGACTCTTACGTACAGATCTGTATCATTGATTCTATCATAATTGCTTTTTTTGCATACCACATTATTCGTTAGCAATCCTTTCAATGATTGTGTCTACCGGAATTATTGAAAAGATTCAGCGGTTAATCCAGATACAGCACCAAACCAAAATAAGTGACTTTATTTGGTCCATTATTATAGTTCATCCCCAAATCACGGCTTAGCGTCACCACATCAATACCCGACGCTTCCAATGATGGTATGGTTTCATCGGGAAATCGACAGGGTTCTTGAGATAGAATAGCACAGGTTTTACAGATCGAACAGGTTCCTGCCGTGAAAAAGAGACAATCACGATTTTCAGCTTTCGCCGCTTTGTTGATTTTCTGAATCACGTTTCTAAACTCCAGTCCGGAATTAACCATTCCCTGATGATCATACTTGTTTTTTAGAGAGTAAATTTTAGAAAAAATCAAACCTTTCTGGTATGTTAGTATTAATTTTTGATAATATTCCAAATCGCCGACCGACGGCGGACACATATAGTTTTTTCCGTAAAAACCGCAATAATTGTCCGCACAGCGATCTCGGACTTCCTGAGTAATGTGAATGCCGTGGACATCATCGATTGCTTTGATTTCGGAAAAATTCCCGTTTTGAAGATAGGCTTTCATGGATTGGTCAACTCCTTTTTATCGATTCATAGCTCTTTTCCCAAACATTTCGGGAAAAGAGCTATGATAATTCAAGATTGAAAATTTATTTTTTACTAAAGTCAATCTTTGCTGCCGTGGTATACTTTCGACAGAATCGATCTCGGCCCAGTAGCAGCTCAGTCGCTTTTAGTGATTCAATTAATGCTACATTTTCGGGATTTACTACCGCCGAATCCATACCCGCTTCGACTGCCAAAGTCAAAAATGTCCGATTGACTAGGGCCCGGTTTGGTAAACCAAAAGAAATATTGCTCAGCCCTCCGGTGATATGGGCTTCCGGATAAGCTTCCCGGATAGTCCTGATGGATTCAAAGGCAATGAGCCCTGCTTTTTGATCGGTAGCTATCGCCATGATCAGGGGATCAATAAAGACTTTGTCATCGGGAATCTTGGCTGCACGGGTGGCCATAAAGATTCGCTCCAACACCATCATTCGCTCTTCCACGGTTGTTGGCATCCCGGATTGAGATTCATCCAAAGCTAAAGCAATGACGTTACAGTTTTTTCTTTTATAAAAGGTAAAAAGCTCTCTAATCGTTTGGGATCACCGTTAATAGAATTAATCAGGGGCGTTGCTTTAACCACAAGGATGGCCGCCTGGATCACTTCCGGAGTTGAGCTGTCAATACAGATAGGAGTCTCGGTCACCGATTGGACCATCTCAATTAACCATAGCATATCTTCTTTTTCCCGGGACGGATCGGTGCCGGCATTGACATCCAGATAATCGGCTCCGGCATTGGCCTGATCCAGGGCTGTTTTTTTAATAAATTCGGCATCCCGGTTAATGATAGCTTCCTGGATGATTTTTCGGGTGCCATTTATTTTTTCGCCAATAAATATCATTGTTGTCTCCTTTATAATTATTTCCAGTCGTTGGTTGCTTTAAACATAGCAACCATATTTTCGTGTTTAGTATTTCCAGGAGCATCACATCCGGCAGTGATAAATAATCCTTTTGGCCCCAAATCATCAATTAATTTTGTAACATAATCGCGAACTTCATCTGGTGTTCCGGTAGCCAATAATGGTGCCGGCACATCACCCATTAGGCAATAATTTTCGCCCAGTTTTTTGTGTGCTTCGCGCATATCGGTCATACCATCAAGATTGAGGATAATCGATTTTTCAGGAAATTCACCAAATCGATGAATATCACGATCCCAGCATTGATCTAATTTTCCCAGTTGTTTTATGTAGTTTTCAATAAAAAAGATGCCGATTTTTTGCCAGTCTTCATTATTTATTTCTTGTCTCGATGTTAATGTTGTCGCTACTGCCAATGCTTCAAAGGTACTCTGATACATGGTCTTTCTCCACTTTCCTTTTAATAATCTGTTGAATCTGATTTTCGTCCAACCTATTTAAATTAATTTTTAATATGGGTACTTTATCATTATATTTTTTTATTACCTGGTTGGAAGTTTCTATTTCTTCAACACTTGCCACATCAATTTTATTAATTACGGTGATATTTGCTAATGGAATTGCCGATTGAAGATAAGGCTGCAGAACTGCTTCAAACATCTCCACTCGGGTTGGATCCATAATAAAGACATTATTTATTTGATCATCAGTAAACTGGCAATGTCGCAGTGGTTGATATAATGCTCCCGGATCTGCTGCCCCGGATGGTTCCATGAGAATATATTCTAACATATAGTTTTTTGTCAGTTGGTCAATAGTATCTTCTAAACTGGCTGCTAAGGTACAACAAATACAACCACCAAATAATTCCCAGACGTCATAACCCATTTTTTTCATCTGTAAATTATCGATGCCGATTTCACCAATTTCATTGACAATGATGGCACATTGTTTTTTTTGTTCGGCCAGATATCTTGCTACTTTTAAAAGCAACGATGTCTTGCCTGAGCCGAGAAAACCAGTAAATAAAATTAATTTTGGATTAGCCATAAAATATCTCCTTGCTCAACTTATACGTACAAGTAAGTATAGATACAATATAAACCTATGTAAACGTTTTGTCAAGAGGCGCAAATATAAAAATTCATTTTTAAAAATTATTTACGAATTTTTTATAAATAATTTTTGAAACAAAAAAAATAATGGCACACCAAATGGTTGCCATTACTTTTTTACAAATCATAATTAATTACCTAACGGAAAATACTCGCCAAATTCAGACATACCAACAGGATAATGACAGCGATTCTGCCAGCTTTGGGTGGTTAATTCAGGAATCGGCGGTAGCTCTAGACAATGCTCAAAATTTTTCCGGACAATTGCGACTACTTCCTGATCAATATCGGTTGCTACTTCGTCGAACACTTCCCAGCCTTTTTCCGGTAGATGTAATAAAATAATTTGGGTTTTATCATCCCGTGTGTAAACATCTAAAACCTTAAAATGCGATCCCGAATCAATGACACATAATCCCCATTGGGTGTCATGCTCATAGGCCTGCATATTGGCATAATGATTCGAAAGAATCGCCAAACGATGGGTCGTGGCCAGTCCTCCGCGTCGACAGCTGGTGTCAATAAAACCAAGTTCTTTTAAGATCATTCCAACTTTGTATTTTGCCCCCAACTTACCTAGGTTACTATCGCGAATTAACAGGGTAATTCCAGGATAGGTAAATTGTACAACTTTTTCCAATTCTTCATGATTTTGATACTTTCCAATTAACATAACACTGCTCCATCACATATTTTAATCCAATTAATTGACACGAAAAATCTGCATCATACTAAATTAGCCGCTTAATTAGATGCTATCACATTGATTTATAGCTTTATTTTAATTGCCTCATTATCATTTATTGTCGGCATCCCACTTTCACAAGGGACATTTACCTGACATTTACCACAACCATAACGGGGATTAAACTTTTCCGCAGTTTTTTTCAGAAAAATACTGCACAGTCGATGATCTTTTCCTTCTTTAATAGAAATAGCATTAACTGGACATTGTTTAATACAAGCACCGCATTCAAGACAATAGTCATTATAAATTTTATAATGCTGTTTATTCGGTTCCAATTTTAGTTCCGTTACCAGGCTACCGAATCTTCCGGCAACTCCTTTTTTAGTAATTAACCCTTTGGACAGACCAAACGTTCCTAATCCAGAAAGGTAAGCAATATGTCGCTCAGACCAATTACTGGTAAAGGACAACGGATCGCCACATAGTTCTTCGGTTGGTTCAGCAATACTGAAAAATTTCTGATCCATTGTTGGGATCACCGTCTCAAAGCCAGCCGTTTTTAAATTTGCCTGTAAATGCAACAGTAAATTTTGAAATAACTGATGGCCCTCAACCCGTCCGATCACCCATCCCATTGAAGGCCAGATTTTTTGCTCACGATTACTGGATTTTATTGCTTCGGAATATGGCAAAAAAATAGAAATCACCGTTTGCGCCGTTGGCAGCCACTCGCGTGGGTATCGGAAATGGCATCCCACAACTTCGGGTTCTTTAAGAATTTCAAAAGATTTATCATGAGCATCACAAAATCCCAAAATAGGCGCTTCAAATATTTTTTCTCCGACTAGATTATCAGGAAGCTGTTTTTCCATTTTGATTCG
Source organism: uncultured Acetobacterium sp. (assembly GCA_965140355.1). Classification (GTDB taxonomy): domain Bacteria; phylum Bacillota; class Clostridia; order Eubacteriales; family Eubacteriaceae; genus Acetobacterium. The sequence goes on from OZ223195.1 coordinate 323,373, forward strand.
GTTATCCGCTGAAATCTCCAGATAATTTACAGCCAGCTGCAATACTTCGTTTTTGTCCATTTTTGCCTCACAATTGAATCATCTCATTTTGACTTTATTATAACTTAAACTTTACACTTTGTAAATTTTTTTAACCAATTCGGTCGTACTATAAACTGGATATTGTCTCAGATGCAACTGTTTTACTCATCTTGTTTTTTTAATATTTCTTCAATTGCCAATGCATTCAACGGTTTATAATAAAAATATCCCTGAATTAAATCGCATTGTGAAGTTTTTAAAAAAGCCATTTGATCTTCGTCTTCAACACCTTCTGCGACAACCGAAAGGCCGAGACTTTTTCCCAGCTGAATAATCGCATTGGCAATCGCCTGGTCTTTATGATTATATCCAATCCCGTCAATAAATTGTTTGTCCATTTTTAAGCGATCTAAAGGTAACATTTTTAGGCGTCCCAACGAGGAATATTCAGTTCCGAAATCATCAATCGCAATTGAAACGCCGATTGATTTAAGTCCATTTAGTTTTCGGATAATTTCAGAAAACTCTAATATAGCCATACTTTCGGTAATTTCCACTTCTAGATATTCTGGTTTAAGACCGGTTTTCTGCAATACATTTTCGACTTGATTGATGAAATGAGGATTTTTAAATTGACTAGCCGAAATATTAACGGCCATCAAAATTGGTTTTAATCCCATATCCTGCCATTTTTTATTTTGTTGGCAGGCTGTTTCCAGAACCCATTCTCCAATCGGGTTAATTAAACTGGTTTGTTCGGCTAGTGGAATAATAATACCCGGGGAGATAAGGCCTAACTCGGGATGCCTCCATCGTAAAAGCGATTCGACCCCAGTAATTTTTCCGGAAACTAAGTGAACCTGTGGTTGATATTCAATAAATAGTTCACCTTTTTCTAACGCCCGATACAGAAAATTTGTCAATTGGTTTTGTCGATTAACCTCACCTTTTAAATCAGATGAACACAAAAGATATTGATTTCGGCCATTTTCTTTGGCTTTGAATTTTGCTATATCGGCATTCATGATTAACGTTTCCGGATCCTTCCCATCCATTGGATAAAGCGCAATTCCGGCACTTGCGGTCATAAAAAATTCCTGTCCTTTGAGAATAAAAGGTTCGTAAAATAGATGCATCAGTCTTTCGGCTACCTGAACCACGTCTTCTTCACTCGACAAATCGGTAATCATAATTAAAAACTCATCGCCACTAAAACGAGAGACCAGATCATTTTTTTTGAGCATGTTTTTTAATTTTTCACCAACCAGATAGAGTAGTTCGTCCCCCATCCCGTGACCAACGGTATCATTGACCGTTTTAAAAGAATCTAAATCCAAAAAAACGACCCCTAAAATCTTATCGGAAAATTCCTGCTTGACAATATTGAAATAAACATAATTTGTAAAGAGGTTGCGATTGGGAAGTTTGGTAACATCATCATAATGAGCCATAAAATTCAACTCTTTTTCAGCGTCAATACGAGTCAACGTATCACCTAGGATGTTCGCGATCAGTTTCATAAAATTTAAATGATCATCTTGCCAGTCGATGATATTTACTTCAGTATCTAAGCCCCAAAACCCAATCACTTTTTCTTTACTGGTAATTGGAGCAATAATTTGCGATTTCAACAAACAATTCTCTACCATAAGCAATTCGCCATTAATAAATTCAGGTAGAATAGTGATATCTGAAACGACAAATGGTTCATTTGCCAGGACTTTTTTCATTCGCCGACTATGGGGATTGATGGGAATATTTTGAATGAGATCTTGTATTGCCAGACACCCGGGGCGACAATACTCTTGGATACATGAGTTAGTTTGATTTTCAAGGTCAAAGAGACAAATATAAGCGCGGTCGACCCTAAAAAATTCGCCACTTGTGATTAGGAGATAGTCAATGTTTTCCTCGAAATTTTGTTGATTTATGCCCACGCAAACTGACGAAATCTGAGTAACAAGGGTTTGAAGTTTCATTTTTTTATTGGTTTCATTCATACGAATTAAAAATAAATTATTAATATAATAACATAGACAAATCGCGATACAAAAAAAACTAATCCGTAAAATATAATCCGATCCATTTACACTTGCATAGGTCTCGGGTGTTACAATCCAAACAACAATTTGTGTTGATATAATTGATATTGAGATAATCCCCAATAAAATTCTTTCTCTAAAAACTAAAAAGGCGATAATTATGACAAAAGGAAATGCCCAGACCGTAACTCCGCCATATTCCGCAAATTGGAGCGTTACAATTGGAATCAAAAGCGCAAGTAAACAAACAATGATATAGTCCCGATACTTCTCTAGAATATTTATGCGTTGTAATATTTGAATTGCGATTCCAACGACAATTAATAATCCCGTCAAAAATAAAACATCTGTTAACTTAGTTTCGCTACTTAACATAAATTGGGTATAAAAATTAAGTATTCCACCGAAAATCATTGCTATTGATAAATAAAAATAAACCTTTTTAATGGAGATTGCATTAATTATTCCATTTTCTTGTTCAACTGATTTTGAAATGATCATGTTAAAATACCTTTTGTTATAAAACATGATAAAAATAGGTACGATCATAAATATTGGAGCCATTTGAGGAATCTTCATTCCTAAATATGCATTACTCAAGCTATCCGTTATAGTTGCCAGAATAAAGACTAATAAATAAGAACCAATAATCACATTTGCCCTTTGTTTCGTAAGCGCATCATTTTTATTGCGAGCCCATCGAAAAATCAAAATCATGCTGATTAAGGAATATGAAACATAATAAATCATATGAAAAATATCCCATCCCGAGTTTTTAGCAACATTTGTCCAACCACATTCAGTATTAACTAAAACATAAAGCGTCTGAGTCAGATCATGTGAAATTGCAAAAGCAAAAACAACAATGATTGCCGGTAGATAAATCGTCAGATGAAGCCATTTGTATTTTGCAAATTTTTTATTTTCGGTAAACAGTAAAGAAAAATGCAATAAAATCGCAAAAAAAGTTCCCCAACCAAGCGCTGAAAAACGTCGCCAAAACAAACATATTTGATAATTCGGAGCAGAAATTGCAATCATAAAACCAAATGTCCAAAAGCTAAGGGCAATCAGCAGAGAAAATGAGATTTGGTTAATTGGTTTTTTTGGGGCGTTGAAAAAAACATATAATCCAGCAAATAAATAAATGATGAAAAAAACGAAAAATAACATTGAAAATAGGAAGGACATGTTTTCCATAAAACACCTCTATGTAATTGGTTAAAATGATATTAATAAAATTATATCATTTTTTTTTATATTTGTCAGGAAAACATGAGTAATGCTGTCGATTATGGAAATGAAATTTATCGCGAAAGTAACCTCAGAATTCTGGCTCCGACTAAACTAAAAAAGCTAAAATATCGGCGATTAAGCCGATTTTTGAAGAAGTATTCATACTAGTATGGGAATTTGGTACGAATTTTAAATTTTAAGCAACGAAGTTGGCTCGCCTTCGGATAGTAGTAACAGGCGATGCAGAGCCCGGGTGCAGCCGATATAAAGAAGCCGCTGATCAGCCACAGTGCTGTAATTAGCCTGGTTGGCATCGCAGATAAATACGGCATCAAACTCCAGGCCTTTAGACAGATAGACAGGCATGATCGAAACGCCTTCAATCGCTACCATCGTATCATGGCAAATCAGATTAACGGGCATTTTTAGCTTTAAGGCATCATAAATCACTTTGGTATTTTTCTGAGTTTTTAGAATCAGTCCAATCGATTGATATCCGGCTTTTAAACACTGGTTGATTTCTTTACAAAGTATGTCAACCAGGCAATTGAGATTAGGGGCCGATAACATCACCGGCTCTTCCACATGGCGATTATAGTTCTCTACCGCGATTGAATCATCAATGAAATTTTTACTAAAACGCAAAATTTCACTGGTACAGCGATAACTTTTGTTCATCGTGATAAGGGCATTTTTTTTACGGTTCAAGCGCTTTGTAATCTGTTCATAAAAACTGAGATCTTCATTTTTTTGAAGAGTTTGATTGATATCCCCAAGAATGGTAAATTTCGATTTTAAAAACATCCGCTTAAGGATTTCATAGTGGAGCGGATAATAATCCTGGCCTTCATCAATGATGACCTGTTTGATGGTTGTATATTCCCTGGCCCCAAATAAGCGCAAGCTTAAATATCCCATAACAACGGCATCATCATAGGTCAATGTCTGGTGGCTCAAATTTCTTTTGGTAAGCGTCAGCATTTTATCAATGTTGCCAGGTAAATCGATGCCGGCGGCAATTTTTAAAAAATAACCCTTATTCTCAAAAATCTGCTGATAAAGCATGAAGGTATCAATTTCGGCGAATCGCATCATTTCCTGACGGAGCGATTTTTTGATCGGCACCCGCCATTTGCCGTAAACTGCTTCACTGATCGCTTCTTGCAGATAACCCAGTTTCGTTTTCAGCGGTGTATCTGGATTGATTTGGAGCCGGTTGATTATTTCGGCGCGGGTCAAAATCGTTTCCTCTTTAAACGTGATGTCGCGAATCTTCATGAAGCGCTCAGGGATTTCATCAATGAAACGATCAATGATTTTGATGAAATCTGCCGAACCTTTAAAGGCCATACTTTCCATTTTTAGTTGGCTCTGGGCGTTATTTAATAAAACGCTTTCCAGAAAAACATTTCTGGTTTCAAATTTCCGCTCGATCAAATCTTGGAGCATTTCATCAAAGATAACAGTTTGGACATTGTCGTCGCTCAGCTCGGGAATCACATTGGAAATGTATTGCTCAAAGAGTTTATGCGGCGAAAGAATTAAAATTTCGCGGCCCAGCAAATTGTCTGACAATTCTTGATACATTAGATAAGCCGCCCGATGTAACGCAATGGAGGTTTTGCCACTACCCGCTACGCCCTGGACAATCAATAGATCATTTTCGATGTCTCGAATGACAAGATCCTGATCCCGCTGAATTGATTCGACGATTGTTTTCATTTTAAGCGAGGTATTTTTTGATAAAAGTTTGCGCAAAAAATCATCGAACACTTGCAGATCGGCATCAAAAAAATAATCCAAATGACCATTTTTAATTTCATACTGTCGTTTTATTAAAAGCTTGCCCTCAATTCGGCCGACCGGAGCATCATACCAAGCATTGCCGGGCGCAAAACGGTAGAACACGCTGGCAACCGGCGAACGCCAGTCATGGACAAGTAACTTATAAGTGTTCCCCTTTTTAAGCGAATGACGGCCAATGTAAATTTGTTCGATATGATCACCCTCGTTGAAGCAAAAATCGATGCGCGCAAAATAGGGGATATCAAGAATTCCCCGTAGCTTTGAGATTTGGGCTTCGGTAAATTCATAAATTGCCATGCGTTCGTTCACCGGATTCATCGATTGACTCAATTCAACCAGTGCTTCAAAGCCATCAGAACCCCAGAGACTACCCATGGAGTGAGACGTGTTTTCGCGAATTTCTTTTTTGGCCTCCAGAATCATTGCCCGGTTTTTTTCATTGGCATTGAGCGCCTCATCGAGTTGAAGCGTCGCCTCGGCAATGGTTTCTGTTAATCTTGCTTCTTCAATAAGCCAATCGGTGTTGTTTTCGTTCATGGAGTATCCCCTTTTAAAAAAATCGATTAAGCAGCTGTCTTAACTTCAAAGGGTAGTTTACCATAAGAAGCCTCGACTTAACAGTCTTGTCATTTTTGCGGTTACATGTTATGATAAAGATAATCAAAAGATACATTGCAGATCGGTGTTAATCCAAAGATCGTTTTAATCAGTCCGAGCGGGGCTTCATTCCCGCAGGCTTTTTTTATGCCCGTAAACACGTATTTTTTAAACTAATTGTGAGACTCAAAAATCAATAATCAGGAAACAAACATAAAAAAAGCGGTCGTAATGGCCGCTTTTTTTAATCAGTTGACACTGTCAGTAAGTAACGTCAGTTTTTCCTTTGAGCGATAACCTCATTAATAAAATCGATCATGCCGTCTTCGACTTCGTCGCGAATATCCCGATAATTGTGGATTTCGTGACGATATCCCGAATAAAGTTTAGTTTTGACTTGCTTTCCGGTTTCTGCCAGCCAGTTTGAAACCGCATAGACACCTTCGCCATAAAGTCCGACCGGGTCCTGATCACCGGCAATATTATAAACCGGAATCGTGACCGGTACTTTTTCGGCCCACGGTATTCCAATAATGGTTTCGATCATCATAATAAAATCATAGGTTGAGCGGATATTCGGCGGACTTGTGAAGTTGTTAAAAGGATCGCTAGCATGATCGGCAACTACGTCGGGATCACCGGAGATCCAGTCATTCGGAGTCAGCGGATTCGCGATACGGTCTGTCATCCAGCCCAAAAGTTCCCCGATATAGCTGGGGTCAACTTCTTCGCCCTGGCCCTCATCAATGCGTTTTTTTAGTGCCGCTGCCAGCTCTTTGGTCTTTGGAAAAAACGATGAAGTTCCACAAATCAACAATCCATCCATGCCTTCGCCGTAGGCAGCAGCATAGGACCGAGCAATCATTGAACCCATGCTGTGACCATACATAAAATAAGGCAAATCGGGATATTCTTTCTGAACAATTTGGCGTAGTGTGTGTTCATCTTCAGCCATGGTCAGATAACCTTTGTTACCCCAGTCGCTCCAATTTCCCGATTCGGCGGCAGTTTTACCATGACCCACATGATCATCGGCGGCAACCACAAATCCGGCCTCATTTAGTTTGAGTATCATGTGCAGATAACGTCGTGAATGCTCCCCAAAACCGTGGACAATTTGAACAATTCCCCGGGGCTTGCGAATCGGTTTGTAGATCCACGCCTGGATTATATCCTTTTCATTAAATGATTTGAAACTTATTTCTTCAAATGCCATCATAAACCTCCTGTAAATTTATTATCAGGCTGTAAACCAGCCAGATGATCCTGTCATTTTTGCTAAATATGGCGTCATTCCGATTTCACGGCATGATTATCAATTATTTATTCTGGGGGACTACGACCCTTCCCCAGCTTTTTTAAGCCTTTTTTAACCCTTCAATCACGGCGATAAAGGTCTCTATCGCTTGGGCGCCGTTGATCGATTCCTGATCGTTAAATAAGAAATAAGGTACCCCATTTATCTGGCGTGAATGGGCATTCGCTTCATCTTGCCGAACCGCATCGGCAAAAGCGGATGATTCTAAAATGCCAAGCGTTTTGGCTTGATCTAATCCCACTGCGACCGCAATTGACGTTAATACCGAAAAATCAGAAATATTTAATGAATCCGTAAAATAGCTTTTCATCACGGCTTCAGTGTAGGCTTGCAACTGGCCTTGTTCTTTGGCATAATGTGACAAGCGATGGGCATCAAAGGTATTGGTCGGCTTTAAATTGGCGAAATTAAAAACCAGACCGACTTCTTTGGCAACGTTGATAATATTATTATTGGCGGCTACTGCTTGTTCCATGCTCATGCCATATTTTTTTGCGATTAATTGATTCATATTTTCAGCATAACTTTTCTTGGCGTTGGGATCTAACTCAAATGAATGAAAGATTATTTCAACGTTTTCTTTCATGCTTGTTTTTTCAAGCGCTAAGGCAAGTTTTCGTTTGCCAATATAACAAAAAGGGCAAACATAATCTGACCAAATTTCTATTTTCATCATTCTTTACCTCGTCATTCTTACTAAATGATAAGACCTTTCTAAGAATATTATACCATTGCCTGTGTGGTTAATGCCTTTAATATTTTCGGGTCTCAGAACAGTTTGTCAATTTACTTTGACAACCGATATTGCTTAATAATCTGATAGAGCAGCAGTCCATAGAAGGCCAGAATAAAACTGGCGTTTCCGGGACCGTTGTACATTCCCAAGCTAAAAATTTGATTGACCAGTTTCGGATTAATATTAAAAACGAAAGTAAAATTAAAATAAATGGGATAGCTTAACACAATCAACAAGGCATAAAAAACCCCCAAAATACATCCCGCCATTATTGCTTTAGCTTGATATTTTTTTATGCCGAAAACCAAAATAAATACACCGGCACCAATAAATAGGTTAAAAGCAATCGGCAAAATAAACACTGTTAAATTCTGGTAAAACATACTGGCATTGGGACCAAATGAAAATTCATTCCGGGCTAAAAATCGTGTTTGGTTTAAAATCCAGGGGAAGATGGTCAGATATAAAAATGGCAACACCCAGATTAAAATCGTATAACTCCACTGTATCAAGGTCTCTTTTTTATTACGCTGATTTTTGTTTTGATCCATTGTCGCTCTCCTTAATAACTATAATTAAATTCCATCACGATGGACCGGGACTTACCCTTCGCATCGGTCAGATTTCCCGCAAAAATGGTTTTAGCATGAACAAAATCCTTGACCTTAAAAATCCAGGGACTCGGCCCGATTCTTTCAGTTTCGTAGGTATTGGCGTCAGTTTCCAGATCCCATAACGTCAGCTCATTAACTGCACCATTTTCCACTCCGATGCCGTTCATAATCCGGTAACCTAGTTGGACATCAGTCAGCTTTACCGTTGGATCGGTTATTTCCCAATTGACATAAACGCCGTCAATCCGGATTACTTGATAACTTCCCGAGTTCCCCATTGCGTAGCCCATCCCCAGGGCCACAGAAATCACGTTATTTTCATCGAGCATGGGACTGCTAATTTCGGTCCCAGAACCATGTTTATCAACTGTTTCGGGAATATTTACCGTCAGTTCCTGATAATACGTCTCTCCTCTAAAATTATTATTAAAGTAATGAAGTTGAGACTCACCTTTTTGGGTTACCAATTGTTTGTCATCTTTTGAATTGATTTCAATCGTTTCCCCGGTTTCTGCATTGGCGATAGTTCCCTTCCACGCAACCAACTTGAGGTTGTCCGGGTTTTCTTGTTTCGGTAAATCGAGATCCGTTTTATTTTTTTCTCTTGCTGCGATTCCCGGTGGTGATAAACCTAAAATTAAAATCATCAGCAAAACCAGACAAGCTTTTATTTTTCTGGATTTCATAAATTTATTTTCCTCACTTTCAAAATGTTCAATCAATTGATAGGGTTAATGGATCAAGAATCATCTAGTCTCCCGCTTGTTTATTTTTTTTCCTCTTAGTATCCATTGTAAACCATATCATTGCATTTTTCAAATCTTATTTAGCGGACACTAAATTATTATGATACGTTGAGGCAATTATTGTTCAACACTGCTATTTTATTAAATTGATTGTTATTCACTTTATTTTTATACTATAATATACTATGCACTGATACTATTAACAGAAAGGATTAATCAATTGCCAAAACTTATTTATAATAATATTTTAGAAACCATTGGTCTTACTCCAATGGTTCGAATTAATCATTTAAATCCAAACCCTAATGTGGAAATTCTTGCAAAGTTTGAAGGTTTTAATCCAACCGGAAGTATTAAGGATCGGATTGCCCTTAAAATGATAGAACAGGCCGAGACGGAAGGGTGTTTAACCAAAGACAAAATCATTATTGAACCGACCAGCGGCAATACCGGGATTGGTCTGGCGATGATCGCTGCCGTGAAGGGTTATCAGTTGGAAATTGTCATGAGCGAAGCTGTTTCCATTGAACGCCGGAAAATGATTCAAGCCTTTGGCGCGACCGTCACCCTGACCTCCCCGACCGAAGGAACCGATGGCGCAATCAAGAAGGTGCGCGAATTAATTGCTGCCTATCCGGAGCGTTATTTCAATCCTGATCAATTTAGCAATAAATATAATAAGCTCGCTCATTATTCCACTACCGCCGAGGAAATCTGGGAGCAAACTGCAGGGAAAATTACCCACGTTGTTTCTTCTTTAGGGACCTCCGGCACGATTATGGGAGTTGGTATGGGACTTCGCGATCACAATCGTGCCGTGAAAATTGTCGAAGCCCAACCGGTCCTTGGTCATTACATCCAAGGGCTTAAAAACATGGACGAAGCTATTGTTCCGGCGCTGTATCAACCCGACGCCATTGATGAACATATCATGGTTGAATCTGAAATTGCTTTTGATTTTGCCCGTCAAATTGTCAAAAAAGAAGGGATTTTTGTCGGTATGAGCAGTGGTGCGGCGATGTATGCCGCCACTGAAGTGGCTAAAAAAATTGATTCCGGTGTCATTGTTGTGATCTTCCCCGATCGGGGTGAAAAATATCTCAGTACTGATTTGTTTAAGTTGTAAAATCGAGACGAGATCCGATCGTCTTCCAGTTCTCTTTGGACAATAAGAAGCGATGGAACCGACCTAGTGGTCCCTTCCATCGCTTCTTATTGTGTTTTGAGCGGATTCATAATCCCTCGACTTCCCGGCAATCTTAATTTTCGGTTATTCTTCATTGAAGGCATAATTTTTTTTGTTAAACAGGCTTATACACGCATCCACAACAGCTGGATCGTAGAGCTTATTCTTATTCAGAGAAATCTCGTCGATGGCAGATTGTAAACCCAGACTGGCACGATAAGGTCGGTGTGATGACATTGCTTCGACAACGTCCGATACTGATATAATTCGTGTCTCAAGGCGAATTTGATCGCCTTTCAGCCCCTGGGGATAACCACTGCCATCGAGTCGCTCATGATGATGATAAACAATTTCGGCAATCGGCCAGGGCATTTCATAGCTCAGCAGCACATCATACCCTATTTTAGGGTGTTCTTTAATGATTGCGTATTCGTTTTGAGAAAGTTGAACCGGTTTAGTGAGGATCTCAAAGGGGATGGCGATCTTCCCGATATCATGAATACATCCGGCAATATGCAAGCCCTCAACGGTATCTTCGGGAAGTTTTAACTCCTTACCGATTGCTTTAGCCAAGCTGCCGACCCTTTTTTGGTGTCCGGCTGTATATGGGTCGCGTAAATCTAACATCGCCGCCGTGGCATAGGCCGTGTTCAACATTGCCTGGTGTAGTTTATAGGTTCTTTCCTCGACAAGCCGTTCCAGATTTTCGCGCTGTTCCAGGTTTTGCCGCTCAAGTTTGCGTTTTTCATCGATTAGCTGTTTGAAATTAGCTGCGTGTCTTACTGCTTTTAAGAGCTCATTGCGATAAACCGGTTTAGTGAGATAATCGTGTGCACCAAGCCGAATCGCCTCGACCGCGGTATCTATGGTTGGTTCACCGGTCATCATGATAATGCGGATATCAGGACTGGTTTCATGTAAATATTTGAGTAAGGTTATCCCTGAATCTTTTGGCATGATGATATCCGAAAGCACAACATCAATAGCGTTCTCGTTTAACAGCTGTTTTGCCATTTGAACGTTTTCTGCCGTAATAACATGATATCCATCTTTTTTCAGGAACTCACTTAAGGTAACGCGAATACTTTTTTCATCATCAACAATTAAAATGCTTGGCATGTTTTGGCCTCCTTATCCGAAATCATCATTTGTTGACCATCCGTTATCAATCGGAAGAACGAGGATTGCTTTAGTCCATTCTCCTGGTTTTGTCTCAAAATAAAGCTCTCCATGGTGATCCTTAACAATTCCGTGACTGATCGAAAGACCTAGGCCGGTCCCTTTATCGCGGGGTTTGGTAGTGAAAAAGGGATCAAATATCCGCTCCAAAAGCCCTTCCGGGATCCCGGTTCCATTGTCCTTCACCGTTATTTCAAACCATCGACGCTTATCCCGTTCAAACATCAAACAATTGATTTCGATAACTTTTTTTTCATGATAACCCGAATATTTTGAATTGAGAGCATCTCTGGCATTGGTGATCAAATTCATTAACACTTGTTGAATCTGCTGACTGCGACATTTGATATTGGGAAGGTCATCGGGAATATCAAGGACCAACGCGATTTGATCGTGACGAAGTAAAACCCGCACGAGTGAGACGGTTTGATTAATGATATCACTGATCTGAGCCGGGCTATGGGTTTGCTTTTCCTGGCGGGCAAAGCTGAGCAGGTTTCTAACGATTTCCGCGATTCGTTTCCCTTCTTGCATAATTTCCTGACTGTAATCATGAATCTGTGCTGGTGGTGTGGTCGGATCTGAAATCAACTCGGCATAGTTAATGATTCCGTTGATGGGATTGTTGATTTCATGAGCAACGCCGCCAGCCAGTGTCCCAATCGATTCGAGCTTTTGCTTTTGCCGAAGCTGGAACTCCATATCAAGTTTCACTTTTTCAAAGTTTCGCCGTTCGGTCATATCCCTCAGATAAATTAAAGCGCCGTCTTTTCCATTGTAAAAAAAAGGTACCGCCGATAACTCCACATCAACCTGTTCTCCGTCTAGTCTAATAATCGTTTCTTCGCTTAAGGTCTTTAATAACAGACCGGCATTCAATTTTTGAATATACGCTTCAATACTGCTACGGTTTTCAACAAAATAATCCGCGAAGTTCTTGCCCACTAAATCGTTTAGTTTGTTGGCATGAAAGAGTTCAAGCGTTTTTTGATTGACATAACTAATTTGATAGTTTGTTTCAACAAGAATGCCGTCGGGAGCGTTTTCCACAAATAACCGAAATCTACGTTCACTTTCTTGGAGATCGCTAATCGCCTTGATATTTTCAGTAATGTCATAAATAATGACATGTAATAAATCTCGCCCATCAAAGCTGACATTTCCATTAAACAACTCGACGTCGCGAATTGAATGATCAGCTCGAATATGTTGGGTAACAAAATGATTCGACCCTTTTTTGAATGAGTTTTTCACAGTTTCAAGAATATATTCTTTGTTATTGGGATTGATATCAAATACGGTTTTTTTCTTGATTTCATCAAGGGAATAACCATAATATTCGCAAGCTGCCCGGTTCGCATCAACGATCGATGAATCATACGAATCGATTACAATCTGAGCAGCCGCGTTATTATAAAAAATTTCGCGATACCGTGTCTCGCTGGCTAAGAGTCTTTCCTTGATTCGATTTCTTTCCGTAATATCAAAGTTAATGCCCACCATACGTACGGGATTTCCGGCGAAATCCCGAATGACATCGCCAAAGGCTTTAATAAAACGAATGCTTCCGTTCGTAGTGCAGATTCTAAATTCGGCATTGTATTCCTTTTCGCCAAGCATTGCCTGCTTTGTTTCCAAGTCGCTTTGCGCCAAGTCATCGGGATGCACACGCGCTAACCATGCATTGTAGGCTCCACCAAATTGCTCTTTTGTCGCATCATATATTTTGTACATTTGATCATTCCAATGTAGGACATCATTAACGATATCCCAATCCCAGATACCAGCCTGCGCAGCACGAATTGCCAAAGCATAACGCTCGTTTAGTCTCAGGAGATCATTTTCAAGCTTTTTAATGGCAGTCATATCGTAAACCGAGGTGATCAAGCAATCACTCCCATTTATATTGATGCGCTTGACCGTGCCATGAACTATTTTGATCTCGTCGGTTTTTGTCCGCAACGGCATTTCATAATTTTGAACAGGTTCACCTTTTCGCAACTTCTCAATCACATGGTTTCGATCTTCGGCATTCACGTAGATATTAAGCTCCGCTGTGGTCTTCCCAACCAGTTCCTCATGTAAATATCCCAACAAGCGCTGGTAAGTTTCGTTTGCATCAATGATTATACCGTCGGCGAGTGATGTTAACAGGATTCCGGCTGGTGAAGTTTGAAATGCTTTTTTAAAGCGCTCTTCTGACTCATGCAGAAGCTGTTCACTTTTTGCTTGTTCTGCCTGCACTTTTTTTAAATCATCTAGAGCGTCAATTTTGGACAAATCATCTTGAATGATCTCGGCATATTGACCTAACAACCGGCCGCTCCAACTTGCAAATTCTCGCTCATGCAAATCTAAAGCGCAGATTACACCAAATATTTTTCCCGATGGCCAGAAAATTGGAAATCCTATATACGCAACCAGACCAAGGGCTAACGTGCGGCTGTCGCACCATTTTTTATCATAATTTGCGTTTGGAATAATCAAACTACTTTCAGTATCGATAACTACTTTAGAATAACTACTTTCTTTCAGCGAAAGGAGATCATTTTTTCGATAAATGTCGGATTTTTGTACGCTCTGTACAATAATTTCGAGGTCAACTTGATTGAGTTGCATAATCAACACGATTGGGATATCAATCATTTCCGAAAAAAGGTCGAGAAATTTCTGCCACTTATTTAACATTGAGGATTCGAGATAAATATCCTCTTTTTTATGGGGATGAACAATATTCATTTGCTTCTCCTTAAGATACTTGGGAAACCGAGTTTTAAAAAAACAGCAACTTATTGTCAATATGGATTTATATTACCCTTTTTTTATTACTAAGTCAACGTTTACATCCTTATAACTGACTAAAATGAAGGGTTGGACACAGCCTTGTAACTATATTCGCAACATTATTATAACTGGTTGGCCCGAAGTTTTAAAATACCGCAAACTTAACAACTGAAAATATTATCCTAATTGCAACTTTACAGGCTTTATTCAAGTGGTTATACTTATATTCATATAGCATTATCACTTAATGCTTTAAAGGAGGAATTATCACACATGTCAGTTGTTGAAACCACCATTGAAATTTATCGTTCTGCTTATTTCATTAAAAAAGATTACCCTTTTGAAGTCACTATTACCGATGACATTTATTCAGAACGCCTAAAACTTTGCCATACTAAAAACGATGAGGACATGGTTAAAACCTTGGCCGATGATCTTAACACTCGTTCTTCATTGTTGGTGCTTCCCAATGAAACAGATATTACTTTTAGGCTGTTGATTCATGAGTCTCAATTTGCGCCTCCGGGAATTTATAGTCAGACCATTCTTTATGAATATTCGCGAATGATTGATTATTTTGAACTAATGGAAAAGCATGGCATCTTCAATCTCAGAGAAACTAAAATTTCAGAACAGCAGTGTTTTAACTTTCTGGCGGATATTCGAGCTGAATTTCACTGCAACATTTTATTGAATAATTTGATGAATCTGGATCAAAAAGATCTGGTTTCTAATTATCTTTGCCAGCTGGTACCGGAATTCGAAACTTTTTTGAGCCACGATTTGAGCCAACATATGGCTGATCTGGCAACTTTTTTAGGATATTATCTGGCGATCAAAAACGACATCCATTTTGAGCTTAGTTTGCCGGACTACCTCAAACGCCAACCGATAAATAAATTATTAGCGATCCTGGAGGATAATATTGCTAATGACAGTATCTATGATAAAATCGAAGCCATTAATGAAGCGTATCTGGATTTTGTTAACAACAGCTCGAAAAATCCTCAAGAGTACGACCATCCTTACCAGTGTGGCCATTGTCATTAAACATCGATCAAAAGTTAAAGGGAAAAAACGCAATCGTTTTTTCCCTTTTAATGTTCAGCAAAATTTAGTTTCTGACACTAGGATTTCGAATGCTATTACATTACTATTTAATAAAATAGAAGAATTAAAATATTTCCGCCATTTAATCGATCGTCTTAACTTCAGCTGGAATCCACATTTTAGGATTGTAATTGAGGGTATATTTATACTTAGAAACATCGTTATCACCTAAATCTTCCAACACATAAGTAACATTGTCACTTAACCCAATAAAATGCTTTTTGTAACTGCCGTCTTCATCTTCAACGATAACTTCCAACTGATTATCTTCGTGGTCGGCAGTAATTGACATTTTTCCTGTCATTTGAAACAAAACGTCACCACCAATACAATTAATAACCGTCAACTGCCGGACAACATTAAAGTTGTCTGCTTCTTGCGACAAATTATAAGATACTTTATCAGCTTCGCTTTCGCAGCCGGTAAGCATTAATAAACCCATTAAGACAATAACCATTGATATTTTTTTCATAATTTTTTCCTTTCATTTCTTAAAAATGATGTTGATGATTTTGCATTAACGATTTTTTATTTCATCCTTGCTCATATTCTGGCCAAGGTGTATTTATCCATTGTGTGATCAAGCAATTTCATAATCATCAACTCGTCGATCGCATCCGTCAGAGCATTGTGTAACTCACAATATTTATGTTCCTTACTTAACATCCGGTAGATGCTCTCTACGCCGTAGCCGCGCTTCAAGCGGCCGGTCCCGTAACATTCGGCACAATCGGGGATTCGATGATTGTGTTGCCGATACGCCGCTACCTTCATGATATCATACCAGGCAAGATGGTTTAATTCTGGCAAGTGACGGTAGTCAAACATGGCGTTATAGGCAAACATTGCCGTGGTTTCATGATCCGACAAAAAATGTTGCAATTCAGCCATTACATTTTTTCGTGAACACTCAAGGTCGGGCTTAATGCCATTAGCATATAAGGCGTGGCTGTACATCCCGCCATGTTCTTTAAACGGTTTGAGAATATAATATCGTTTGTCGACTAACTCGTAGGTCACAGTATCGGCGATGACAATCCCAATGGACATAACCTCATCATCCCAAGTTGTCTCCGTGTCAATCACGGCGAATTTGTTCATTGTTTTCTCCTTTGTTTTGGTTTAATCAGCGTCTAATAATAATCGACTGAATACATCAACCATTAAAAACTGATTTGACAAAAAATTAGGCTTTTATTTAGCCATATTTAAACTTATAAATATTTCTTTAGCTTAACAAATGTTAGGTTTACAGACAAGTTTTATTTATTTTAAAATGTCGCGAAATATTTATTTAGCGACAAAACAATTAAAATGTTAAAAAAGATGCTTCGCTATCTGCAGTGACACCAAAGCGATTACTGTTTCCATTATTTATCATTTAGCTATTTTTTATTATTCGTTTCATTAAATACGCTTGCTAATAAATCAGGAATAAACTTGCCAATATCTTTAGGTTTATCCATCTTTGCAATCTTTTCTACCATTAGCGTTACTTTTTCGATGAACTGTGATGATAATTTTGATTCCATCACTTTCTTGACCCAATCAATATCTGCCACACTTTTTTCGCCAAGATATACTTTTTCAAACGCATAGATTGATCCTTCGCCGATGGCAGCAACGATACTGCCGGCAATAATCGCATTGATAACACTCGCGGCTAAGTTTATTCCCGGGATCGCCTTCAACGCACTGATTGCAGTTTGGACCGCAATTCCCACGGTTCCAACTTCGACGATTGAATTAAGGAACTGTTTGGAATTCTCACCTTTACTGATTCCATATAGCTGTGCCAGGGCATTAATTTCGCCGATTTCAATTGGTGTTAGAATGAACGCATCAGCAAAAGGAATTGGGACGGCACCAACCGTAACGGCTGCCGCTGTAGATATTCCAACAATACTATGTGCCAAGGCTCTTTTCCGGTTAAGGATAAATGTAAAGACATCCTTTTCACCAGCTTTGATTCCTTCTGGCATTAATTCGTTGGTCGAATCGATCAATTCAGCAATTCCTTCCGGTGCGGCAAAAGCTGTGTCATTAAGGACGTATGCCGATGCGACAACCGGGATTACTTTGCGTAAATTCTTTGAGTATCGTTTTTCTTTAGCAAAGGCATCGTTTACCATCTTGATATTCTGTGCTCTTTCAGGAACGGAGTAGGATTTGGTAATGACGACTATGATCGGAACAGTCTTCCACATTGATGTTGCTCTTGAAAGGTCTTTAATGGTCTTCGAAAATAGCTTGCTGGTTGTGCCTTCGACACAGAACCAGATCACATTGATTTTATTATCAACGTGACTTTCTTTAGTAATGTTTTTTGACCATTTTTTAACTGCATTTATGGCTTGGTGTTCTTTAAAAAATGATGGTTCGAAGCCAACCGTGTCAATGATTCGAAAGGGTAACATTTCACTTTCATGTATCTCCAGTTCAGTTGTTGTTCCTTTTGTACCCCATCCGGTCTTTGCTTTTTCTTTACCAAGGACAGCATTAATCAAAGTTGATTTACCGACGCCGGAATTACCAATAACTAAGACATTACCTCTTTCCACGTTTTCCATTTTTATCACCTTTCTACTACAATATATTTATGGTCATAGTACCTAACAACCAGTTAGGACATTATCCATCTTGTTGCTTAAGCTGTTAGAATGTAAGAGCAATAGGTATATCGTCTGCCTTTCTTGGACTTTGCGTCCGTAAAAAAGACTGATAACCGGCTCCTCATTCGCAGCGTTCGTTTTATGCAGGTTGAACTGCTGTCCCACAGTACGTTCGTGTCACACCACAGTAGATTGAATAGGCAATGAGTAAAACTGGTATTTATCCATTGCAATAATTTTAAGGAGTGACAAATTTATGAACATGAACGCAGTAGGTATTGATGTTTCTAAGGGCAAAAGCATGATCGCTATTATCCGCCCGTATGGTGAGATTGTTTCTTTGCCTTTTGAGATTCGCCACACTTCCAATGAAATCAGTTCTCTCATCGCTCAGATCCAATCCATTGACGGCGAATCCCGCATCGTTATGGAGCACACGGGTCGTTATTATGAACCACTGGCACGTGAGCTTTCTCAGGCAAATCTTTTTGTGAGTGCCATAAATCCTAAGCTTATTAAAGATTTCGGTGACACTTCTCTACGCAAAGTTAAATCTGATAAAGCAGATGCCATAAAAATAGCGCGTTATGCTCTTGACAGTTGGAATGATTTGAAACAGTATAGTCTTATGGATGAAATACGTAATCAGTTAAAAACAATGAACCGTCAGTTTGGTTTTTACATGAAACACAAAACGGCTATGAAAAATAACTTTATCGCGATACTTGATCAAACCTATCCGGGTGTTAATACTTACTTCAACAGCCCTGCGCGTGATGATGGCAGCCAGAAATGGGTTGATTTTTCTTCTACATACTGGCATGTAGACTGTGTTCTTAAAATGTCTCTTCATGCATTCACTGACCATTATCAGAAATGGTGTAAGCGAAAGAAGTACAACTTCAGTCAACTAAAAGCTGAAGAAATCTATGGAGCAGCTAAGGAACTTGTTCCTGTACTTCCTAAAGATCATTTGACCAAACTCATTGTGAAACAAGCGGTCGATCAATTAAACATTACTTCCAAAACTGTAGAATCACTTCGTACTCTGATGAATGAAACCGCATCCAAACTTCCTGAATACTCAATCGTCATGGGAATGAAAGGTGTTGGATCATCTCTTGGCCCTCAGTTGATTGCTGAAATCGGCGATGTTACACGGTTTACACATAAGGGTGCTCTTACTGCCTTTGCAGGCGTTGATCCAGGGGTTAACCAATCTGGAACCTATGAACAAAAAAGTGTCCATACTTCCAAAAGAGGTTCTTCGTCTTTGCGTAAAACGTTGTTTCAGGTCATGGATGCTCTTATCAAGACCAAGCCACAGGATGATGCTGTTTATCAGTTTCTCGATAAGAAACGTGCTCAGGGTAAACCCTACTATGTCTACATGACCGCAGGCGCTAATAAGTTTCTGCGTATCTACTATGGTCGAGTAAAAGAATACCTGCTGTCTCTTTCATAACAATTACCACAAATAGTCTTATTTTCAGACCAACGATATTTGCTGGTCTTTTTGTCGTGCTTCATTTCTTGAATATCTATTTTTTACAAAGTTTTTAATTTCCTATTGACTTTTTATTTGCAGGCTAATTTTGACTGGCACGATATTCTTCTGGGGTTTTATGTTCGTCGCGAACGCCCTGCATCAGTTCATTGCGTATTCCTCGTATCTGCCGGAAGCTCAATGGAAAATCATCCTGCATAATACGATTCTTCTCTTTCTTTCAAACAAACGCCGGTTTCAAATCTTCATAAGCAAAAAGCGGGATATCGTACAAATCCTTAAAATGTTTATAAATAACCGCCGAGGCCTTAAATAAACCGTCTATGGAGTTAACTGATGGTAGTTTAATTCCCAACGCTTTTGATGCGGCTTTGACGCGTTCATCCGGAACACAGCAAAGTTCACCGGGTATATCAGGATAGATTTGCTGACACCTTAACTCCCGAAGAATCAATGGAATCTTTATCCTCATACGGTTCTGTCTGGCTCCCAGGCCATCAAGAGTTGCGATATATCTGATGAAAATCAGATAGTCATTCTTTAATGCTGATAGCTCCAGTTTTTCTTTGATCATATTCCAGTTTCTGGCAATCACCGAAACACTTGCATATAAATCACTCCTGAAGCTCACTTTTTTCCGGGAAACCAAACCACTGCAAATTTTGACAATTTCTGCAGCCTTGACGTCCTTGGTGGCAATTTCTTTTTTGACAAACCCATCATCGTACCACAAGTCAAGTTCAAACTTTCTGCTTGCTTTAAGATAAGTGGCGAAAAATGCGGCATTTTCCCATGGCCCCGTTTTAGACCATGACGACGCCAACACAAACAGCAGAAATAAATCACCCTCCTGTCTTAAATCCAGGCACATCTTATTGTTATCGGGAAGAATGATATTAAAGTCATAGGTCCAACCAAGATATTGATTATTTTCATTGAGATTAATATATGAAATGCTGTCTTTATTGTCGATGACAGCTTGAATTAATTGATCTTTCATTATTGTTCCCCTTATCGTTCTATTTTTATGATGACTTCGATAAAAACTAGTCTTTTAATTGCATCGCTCTCCATCCCTACACGTTTTTTTATTTATTTCCTGATTTTCTGTATTGGAGTTGGTGAGTTTAAACGGATCGTTTACTATCAGTTATGCCATTTTAAAGCTGAATTTCCGCAATTTCCCGCTGTTTTTTTTTCGTCAGTTTTATAAAAACGGTCTGATAAGCCAGTTGGATGCAATCGATCAGAACCGCTTCGGGGACATCGCCGGTAAGCAGAATCGAATTCCAATGTTGTTTATTCATATAATAGCCGGGAATAATATCCGGATAACGGGAGCGGAGCATTTCACCATCGCCGATTGGTAGCTTAAGGGTTAACAGTGAGTCACCGATCTTGTTTTCACCACGCATAGCAAACATCAACCCGCCGACAAAATACCGGACGGCATCCCATTCCGGCTGGTAGTCCCGGGTTGCTCCGGGTAGCTCTAAAGCTGTTTGTTCAATCAGCTGATCCCATTTTTGACAAGGTTTCATTTTTATCTCCTTTTTTAAAAAGCACTTCCGATAGATTCATTCTTTTATATAAGGCACTACAGTGAATGACTCTTCTTTCCCATTCTCAAATTTTAGATATAACCGATAGTTTTGCAATGGTTCAACTTAAATAAATCTTTTAGGTGAGGATCTGCAAAGCAATGATTTCATCAATTATTTTGTCGTTTTTTCGTTTATTCCTGCTTGATATGCTCCAAAAACTGAACCTTTAATCCATTGGGATCAGTTATTAATATAAACTTAATCGATGGCGTCGGT
Organism: uncultured Acetobacterium sp.; assembly: GCA_965140355.1. GTDB lineage: Bacteria > Bacillota > Clostridia > Eubacteriales > Eubacteriaceae > Acetobacterium. The sequence goes on from OZ223195.1 coordinate 344,687, forward strand.
TGAAATGGGCCGCTATGCAGAGCAATTCCTTGGGCTTTTAAAGTTGCCATGGTTTCGTCCAGCGAGTCAACTTCAAACCCCAGTGAAATACTGGACCCAATGACAAAATCCTGGATGGTCCGGTTGCAAACCAGTTCCAGCTTCGTTTCACCATCGCCTAAAAAAGCCAGTTCAGTATCTGGTCCGGCTGGCTGGCGTCTGTTTATTGTCAAACCGACAACCTCGGTATAAAACCGGATCGATTCATCCAGATCGTTAACGGTGACCGTTACCCATGATAATTTCATAATTTTCTCCTTTGCGACTAAAATCGTATTTTATTCATTTTATATATGGCATTGTAGCATTAAATCTGGCTTTTCAAAAGGTCTAATCGCAAATTAAGGCAGCACCGATTTTTGCACGTTTGATAGAAATCTGTGTTGTGATCATTTGTTTTTATTTGGATAGAAGCGACCGATTTTTGGGCGGATTTTAAGGCTCCGGCGTTAGCACTGGTAATATATCGGGGATAATAACAACATCCCCGGCCAGAAATAATTTTAACACACAAAAACAGATTGATTTAGCAATTGATTTTTGAGATCGTTTGTAGTTTAATATTATCGTGAAACAAAAATAGAATGGAGAATTTAAATGGCAAAACAATGGTATCCTGTTATTAATTATGAATCCTGTGTTAGTTGCGGTAGCTGCATCGAAAAATGTACACATGGTGTATATGATAAAGAAAAAGCGCCCGAAGCGCTCGTCATTTATACCGATGGTTGTGTTGATCATTGTCATGGTTGCGGTAATTTATGTCCAAGTGGAGCAATTACTTATTATGGTGATGATACAAATTGGGTCCCTCCTAATCGGTAAATAACGGCGAATATGTGATTTCGTTACACCGCTTATTTTTTGGCGGAACTGGAAAGATTTATTAACGGCGATAAAACCAGCTACAACTTAGTATCATCAGCTTATAACACGGTTTAATGTGGCGGTGGTTAAAAAATCTAAATAGTCCCTTTCATTTATTGGTTTAGAATAATAGTAACCTTGTAAATGGGTGACGCCGCGGTCATTTAGATAGTTCGCCATTGCTTCGGTCTCGACTCCTTCAGCGACGATATTAACATTTAATTGTTGCAGCAGTTTGATGATATTTTCTAAAATAGCATTCGCTTTATTGGTTTCAGCCGACATTTCACTATTAAAACAAGGCCAGATCAAACTCTTATCCAGTTTCACCAGATCATACACGACCTCCGCCATCCGAGACAAATTGGAATAACCAGTTCCGAAATCATCCATTGAAAAACTGCAACCCATTTGTCGCAATTTAAGCATGTTCTCCTGAAGCATTTCGCCAGATTCCACAAAAGCGGTTTCGGTAATTTCCAGATTAATAAAACCGGGCGCAATGGCATACTTTTTCATAATTTGATTTAATTGACTGGGGAGATCAGGATGAACACACTGAATCCCAGACAAATTCACTTCTATATACTCAATACCGCGGTCTAGCAGTTTTTGTTCCTGAGCAAAAGCACAAACTTTCGTAAAGACAGTTTCACCTAATTCCATGATCAAGCCTTTATTTTCAGCAATCGGAATAAATTCTTCGGGAGAAATAAAACCAATTGTAGTATCATCTTTTAAGCGAACTAGCGCTTCTGATGAAAGAAACTGCTGATCTTTAACATGATAAATCGGTTGATAAACCATTTCAAAACCATCCTGCTCAATAGCTTTCCGAAGCATATTTTCAATGGTTGAATAGCGGAGCTTTTGCTTGATGATATCTTCGTTTAAGAGATATATAGATGTGTCGGCGGTCGCCTTATTTTGGCTCGCCATATAATTCATCATCTCATAAACTTCATCGCAGTTTTCCTGATCTTCATAGTGACCGGTTAAAATTACATCAATATGCATTTTAACGGCAATGGTATATTCTGAAAATCGCAACGGTTTCTTAAGCTGTTGATCAAGTGAGTCTAGTTGCTTCTGGATGGTGCCCAACGGTTCTTCCGTTATAAACGTTATTACATTGCTGCGCGAATGATAAAGGCTAAACTGAGCAGCGCGCCGGTGTTTACGGTTTATTCTTCCATGGCGATGGAAGTCGTTCCTGAAGTTATCTGTCATCACTACCCCAATCATTTCTAGAATATGATTGGTATTGTCGTGGCCCACCATGGATTGAACTCTTTTGATATCTTCAACAACCACACTCACCAGAATTAAGCGCGTCCCCGCAGCTTTTTTTTCATTTAGCATCAAATGGAAAGCCCGTTTATTAAAAACACCGGTTTCGTCGTCAATATAGATCTTGGGATTTTCAAATGTCAGATAGATAAACAAAATCATCAAAGTGACAACTACTTCTGAATAGATCAGGCCAGCATCTAAAAGTTGCATCACACTTCCGCTAACTAGCATAATAAGACCCAGTTGGATCGCCCGTCGATGCTCTTTTGGGAGAGTTTTTTTATAACGATAAGTGCTGATAAAAATCCAACCACAATATACTAATAGAGTGAAAATGAAAGCAATTGTCATTGATCCATGGACATAAAGTTGCTGATTACGGATTTCATAACTTAATTCTCCGAAGATCAGAAATATAAAAAAAAGCGCAAATGGTAGCATACTGACAAATACTTTTTTCCATTTCATCCGTTTCTGGTCATTCCCTAATATTTCGACATACCATAAAAGTAACACCGCAACCATAATCAAGGTTCCATAAAAAAACTGACTACTGATCCGGTCGAACGTGGTCGAAAAGATATTTGCAAAAACTGAGACGATAATTCTGAGGAGATTAAAAAAAAGACTGATTGCTGTAAAATAAAGCATCACTGTGAAACATTTATTTGATAAAAGCGGCAGTTTTTGGTTTTTTGAAAAATCATAAAAAATAATGGCAAAAAAAAGAATTACCACGATGATTAGTCGGCTATCCAATAAAAGTGTTGCTGGTTTCATTAATTTATCTGTCCTTTCTTTGGCTAAATGCGTCTTTAATTTGCGAAAGATCGCTGCGCATTGTGGTCTGGTTGGGGGCACATAAAAACCACAACACTGCTGTTGTGGTTGGTCTTATCATATTGAGCGACGTCGTAGTATTCTATTGTCGTATGAAATCTATTTAGCTTGCCTGATCGTAACTAACGAAGGTAATATAATCATATTCGCAATCTGAACAGGATTCGTCACCCTTGGGAATAGATTTAATGCCACCAATTAGTTTGGCTCCGCGTTCAAAAGCGTCACTCAGTTGCCGATTAAAATCATATGCATTGCCACTTGTAATAATACTAAATTTTTCCATTATATTTGCCTCCATTTTTTCAAAGTTTTGAAATAGTATAACATAGGAAATATTAGTTGTATAAAAGTAATTATATGCAAACCATTACCATTTAATTTGATTAAGGTTTCTTTCAGTCATTACTAAGTTGATATTTAATTCTTGATTTATTTACATTAACCCTAATGGCCAGATTAAGTGATTACTTTTAACTTTTTCCGGAAAGGTAAGATCCATATGCAGCAACGCCGACTTCTGGCATTTGATCTGCTTTTAAATAGTTCAATTTATTCCATCGATAATTATTTATCTATTTTACGATCTATTTACTATACTTTTTTCGTATTTTCCTTTATACTGAAATCGTTAACTATTATCAAAAAAATTTAAAAAGGAGCATAACATGAAAAGAAAAGTAATCCTCTCCATTTTCCTGACGCTACTAATCTGTGGTCTGGCAGTTACCGGATGCACTACCAAAACGAATGACAAAGCTCAGATTGAAACTTCTGATGCCATCGTGCCCACCGATTATAGTCAAAGTGAACACTGGTTGAATGTCCCTACTGAAATAACTAAAGAGGTCGATGTTTTTTATCTGTACCCTTCGGCCTGGGCCAAAGTAAATGCCGATGATCCGATTATCTGTGATATTGATAATCCCGTTATGCTTTCCCAATCAAAACTGGCCTATGACCGGCAAGCTACGGCCTTTGAAACATCCGCCAATATCTTTGCTCCCTATTATCGCCAGGATGATGCAGGTTCAACCCTGCAAATGTCAGTTGATGAACAGCAGGATATTGTCAAAGGGATTCCGCTAAGTGACTCCATGGCCGCTTTTGAATATTATATTGATCATTATAACAATGGCCGACCTTTTATTCTGGCCAGTCATTCTCAAGGTTCTAATGTGATGATCTATATCTTACAGGATTACATGAAAGAACATCCCGATGTTTACAAACGGATGGTTGCCGCTTATGTCCTAGGTTATTCGATCACCGATGATTATCTGGCCGAAAATACCAATCTCAAGTTTGCTACCGGATCCGGTGATACCGGCGTAATTATTTCCTATAACACCCAGGCCCCAACTATCGAAGGGACTGACGGAGTAGTTTTACCGACTGCTCATGTAATTAACCCGATTAGTTGGACGCTTGATGAAACCCTCGCCCCAGCCTCAGAAAATTTAGGTTCGCTACAATTGAATTCCGACGGTTCGGTGGTTAAAAATGCCGATGGCACCCCTGTTCAGGTAATGAACTTTGCTGATGCTCAGGTTGATAAAACTAAGGGTGTCATCATTTGCAGCACTGTTGATGTCGACACTTATGCTCCCGGTGGAGCAATATTTGGCCGCGGAGTTTTTCATAGCTTTGATTTTCCCTTCTACTACTTCAATATTCGTGCCAATGCCGAAGAGCGGGTAACCAACTACCTGCAAAAAAATAAATAATCAAAAAAACCTCGCAGCGATTTATATTTTCGCTGCGGGGTTTATTTATCTGATGATATCAGAGCGCTGCTTCGACTCGGTTACGGCCTTTTCGTTTAGCTTCATATAATGCCGAATCCGCTCGTCTTAAAGCATCGTCTAAATTGTTATCAATCGGCATTATTTGGGAAACCCCAATACTTACCGTGAATTGAACTTTTTCGCCGTTTTCACAAAACAATTCAATGTTTTCAACATTATGGCGCAGGCGTTCAGCGAGGATCAGTGCGTTGTTCAGTTGTGTTGCCATCAGGTAGATGGCAAATTCTTCACCGCCGATACGTCCGATCAAATCCGTTTTGCGAATGCTTTTTGAACAAACCATTCCAAATTCAGTTAACGCCATATCTCCCAAAGTATGCCCATAAGCATCGTTAATTTTTTTAAAGTAATCGATGTCCAACATCATCACCGCTGAATCTTCGCCATCTTGGCGATTCTCAAAAAAAGCCTCTTCCGCCAGTTCAAAAAAACTACGGCGATTATAGACTTTCGTTAACATATCAATGCGATAAAGCCGATCTAATTCAACACTATTGGCATGTTCCTCAGAAATATCTTTTTTGATGCCAATAAATTTCAGCAGTTGCCCTTCTTCATCATAAAGTGGCGCTATCGTAGAGCGTTCCCAGTATTCCTGACCATTCTTTTTTTTATTTTGAAAGATGCCTCGCCATTCTCTTCCTGAGACAATGTCATCCCATAGGGATTTATAATTTATGTTCGTTTCAATATTCAATTTAAGAATGCGGGGATTTTCTCCGATAATTTCCTCTTTCGTATAACCAGTTGTGTCGCAAAAAGCTTTGTTAACATAACAAATCGAGCCATCTGGCTCGGTAATTACAATTGAATCCGGCGCTTGTTCAATCGTCTGTTGCAAAATTTGAAACTTTTCATCGATCTCACGATTTTTCGCAATTTTTATTAAAACACCATCGATCCGTAATAAGATCCCGTTTTGATCGTAAACACCGATTCCTTTTTCTAAAATCCAAATCATTTTACCATTGGCGTTTTCAAGACGATATTCTACTTCAAACGGAGTTTGGTTGTCGAAACTAAGCTGCATCTTTTTCTTGATACCCGAGATTCCATCCAGGTGAACCATTTCAGCAAATGATCGTTTACCACCATTTATAAAATCTGCGGCGGGATAGCCGGTAACTGCTTCCATCGTATCCGACAGATCGATAAATGACCAATTCGTGTCCGCCTCTCGTTGATATGTTACAATATTTAGGTCTTTTAGCAGAATATCTACTTCTTTTATGCTCTCCACCAATCTTTTTCCTCCCAGAAACAATCTGATATATTAGCTCAATGCTTATTTACACGAGCGAAGTTGCTTAAAGTCTTTAACTATTATATAACAATTTAATTATTTTGGGGTATAATTATTTAACTTTTTTACTAATGGATAATATAAGCAATGTTTCCAGATTCGGCCCAAGCAGAGCTAAACTGATCAAGTCGATATTTGACCCGAACACCGACATTATTAGCAGCAGCCGGGTCATTAATGATAATATAATCACTCCCGTCTTCGCTACTAAACCCACAGACAACAATCAGATGACCATAAGTTGAAGTAATCGGCGCACCGTCGACAACGGGTAAATTAGCATTAACGCTGGCACTGTTTTTATAGGCAACAGCTACTGCAACAGGATGTCCAGTAGCAATTTCGCGTTTTAAACCGTCAATAGTGGAATAATCAACATAAGCGGTGTATCCTAGGCTTGCCGCATAAGCGGTATTAAAAGGCCAATTACCAAAGTCTTCTTGAGCATTATTATCATAAGCTCCCCAGGCAACAGTTTCCGGCGTTATGGAAGTACCATAATAGTTTAAATAGTTTAAAATCATCGCAACGCTGGTGGGGCTACAAATGGAATCAGCAATTGCCGGGTCCCGGACCATCTGTGACAGTTGTGGGACATTCAAAATCGCCAGATTTGATAAATCGGGATGATCGGGATATACTTTGCTGATCTCATGACCGGAAAAGGTATTTCTGAGGGCCGCTGAAATTAATCGAATCGATGGTGTTATGCCAGCTGTATTTGAAAGTAAGATGACCCGATACTGAATTTTATTGGCTGTTTTGTCATTTTTTAAAACCAGCGTATCAACGTTTAGATAAGCTACGGGACTATCAGTGATACCGGTGCCGGAGGTACTGCTGATATAAGTCCCCCATTGTCCCCAAGATAGCCAATCTGACCAGTTTTCAGACGAATCGTTAGTATTTTCGCAAACCCGTGCTTCCACTTGAATCAACGTTCCCGGAGGCGTATCACTACTCCAGGAAACCACCATTTTATTAAAATCGCTCGTGTTAAAGACATTTGAAGTATAAACCCCTTGCAAAGCTTCTGCTTGCAGGGTGATAGCACCGTCACCATTAATGGTAATATTACCTAAAGCCATCGCGTTATCTGTGAAATCACGAGCATTTGACTGAATAAATAAATTGCCGGAAACTGATTTTCTTTCTGCGAATGGTAAAACCTGGTCGATTGTGCCAGCTGGTGGATTTTCACCTTTTTTTACAATGACAATATGGATTCCTTCGAGACGATAGGAATATCCGGCCGTTCCGGCACTTTCGCCATTTTTGGCCCAACCCATCCAACCCATATTTTGGGCATGAACCTGATAATAGACATCAAACTGATTGGCATCAGTTCCGGTAAGTTTGATTTGAATCGCTTCCAGTCGGTATCCCAAGCCTTCGGTTCCGCTCATCTCACCATTGCTTTTCCAGCCATTCACGGTATCAGCTTCCCAACCAATATTCTGGATATGCGTTTGATAGGTAATGCCAAGGTTATCCCCCTGGGTATCCAGCTTTACTTTAATTCCCTCAAGGCGCAAGCTTGCTCCCGAAGTTCCGCTCATTTCGCCATCAACCACGAACTCCTGCCAGCCGACATTCTGAACATGGGTACAGTAACTAACGCTGGGGCTACTTTCAGCGATGACACTGCCTGGTGCTATTCCTACCAACAACATCAAGCTTATTAATAAAACTAAACTTTGGTGGATATTTTTTTTCATTTAATCCTCACTTAAATATCTTTGATTAAAAGCTATTATAACATATCCAACTATCAATTTTTTTTTTGGTATTATCAAAACAATAATTTTAGTGTCGTGCTTATTTTAAAGCGGTTCCGGCATCAAACGGTATTGATTGCGATAAAATTGAAATCCGGCGATCACCACGAGAAGAACCATGCCGACGATGGCAATAATTGGTAGCAACTGATATAAAACGTCAGGAGTAGCAATCAATGACTGATAGACACCATAATATCCCCAGGCAATCGGAATCGGAAAAATTGCATTTTTAGTTGTCAGGACAACCATCAGAGTTAATCCCACGGCGACCAATAAGATAATGACACTCCAGATCTCCGGAGCGATACCAAACCCGTCCCAGCCAATCTTAACGAACCATGCCGAGATATTCAAAACGGTTGCAATCAAAAGCCACCCAGTATACATGCCAAAGGTAGCGGCTAACAACCAACGTTGTCTTGTTTGAAGTGCTCCGATTTGTCTGATAATAAAAGTCAATGTAATTAAAAAGACAAAAATAACAATGGCTGACAAACCAATTTGAGTATAAGAAAAACAAATAATCCAAAGACAATTTAATAAACAGGATATCCAGAAAAGAACGCTGATTTTGTTAATCGCTTCTTTATAATAGGGATCATTGTTTTTAATGATCATCGTAATCGTTGTTATAAATAATAGCAAATAAATAATACTCCAAATGCTAAAGGTAAATGGTGCCGGTGTGATTAGTGTCGAATATAAGTCTGAGACATCTTTTTGCGAAAGATTGTTAAATAATCCGACTGCTCCCATGGCGTTAATCACTAACGTTAAAACCAGGAGTCCTAAATTTAGCCACGCTTTGGTTAGTTCTTTTTTGTTCATCTTCTTTCCCTCACTTTCTATTGATACTGATAGTATACCCAAATGAAATCTAAAACTTCATTTTATCCAAAATGATTAAGCCCGGCAGACAAATTTTTAAGACAACAGATACTTTTTTAGCCGATATCCGGAAAAAATCATATTCGTCTTGTCAAGTTACCGATTTTAGCTTAATATTATTGTTAATAAAGTTTTTACAAAAGGAACGTGGTGAAAAACCACGACAGTTTCTTTGCTACTGTAAGGAGAATTTGGATGCATTCAGTCATTGGGTTAACCGAGAAGGCTGTTTGTTAAACGTCCCTCCGAGTCAGGATATTTTTGTAAAGGTTCTATCGTTTGAAGCTTCAAAGAAGGCCGCAAATTGTGTATATAAAAAAAAGAAACAGCATTCTCTTTTAATGGTTGTGTGTTTCCCAAACATATCACAGTATTTGTAAATCTTTTTTTGAAAAAAAGGTTTTTATTTTTTGCAAAAATAAAAATCAGAAATTAATTGAAAAGAGGATAATTATGGAAAGTGTTGTTATCAAAAGGATTCCCATTGAAACAGATTTAAAGAATTTGATCAGCAAAAAAATGTTTGAGGATGATTCACCCATATTACTAGAATATTTAAATGCTATGGATATCCTAAATGAGAAATTTCAGCCAATGGCGATCTTGAAAGAATGTTCGCTCGAGAGCACCGCTGGCAACTCTGTTCTGATTGGTGGACATGTTTATAAAAGCAAAATACTGAGTCATCTTTTAAAAGACCAACAGCGTATTTTTTTATACCTGCTTACCATGGGCGAAATGCCAGCAGATCTTACCCAAATCGAAACCTATTTTGTTAATTTATTAAAACTTCCGGCGATGGCTTCGGCCATGAAAAATTTAAAAAAAATGGTGCAATTAGAACAGAATTTTGTAAAAGTTGGGATGGTCAATCCCGGATTGATTCAGGATTGGCCAATTAAAGGGAATCAAACCATTTTCGAAACATTTGGCAATGCCCCTCAGGAAATTGGGGTTAAAATGACGACGAGCTGCTTAATGCGTCCGCTTTACAGCTCGTCGGGCATTCTTTTCGAGGATATAAACCATTATTGTGACTGTGAAACGTGCACCATCGATGCCTGCATTGGTCGCGAAGCTCTTTTTTGTCGTACGGCTTAAATTAAACATCCGATCAATCTGTCATTGACACTTTGATTTTTATGAATGTTCCCGAATAATCTGCAAATCTTTTTTAAGGACTTTCTTTTCCCGATGCATTTTTTCATCGGCGAGATTGATAACTGTATCAATGTATTCGTTGGAACCACCAATAAACGCCTCAATGCCGTGGCTAACACTAATTATATATAAACGCTTATCATTTTGGTTAATCTGTTCAAATTCCCTAATAATTCGTTGCCAGACGACTTCTGAAGCCGTTTCATCAAGCCCTTCAAAGCTAATCAAAGACTCATCACTACCTAGTCTGGCAACAAAATCATTTTCCCGTTAGCTCATCACCTGCATCGTGGCCTAAATGATCATTCACTTCTTTTAAACCATTAACATCAATAAAGTAGGCTCCTTTTTTATAAATAAGATCTATTTTCTAAAATCTGTTTCGTTTATATTGACTAAAATCTACTTTTATCGGCGTTTGCTGACCCGTCAGATTCTTGAAATAATTATAAGCCGTTTCATCGGTGAAACTTCCATCAGCAAATAAAATATTGTGTTTCATTTTAATTTGAACTTCATAAAGCAAACGCATCATTTCTTCACTTTCACTTTCCTCCATTAAAAATTTGACACCATATTCAAATAAATTGTCCTCAACTTCTTCCCCCCAAACCGGGGTACCATAAACATTTATTTCTTTACCTAACAGCGTGGTCACAAATTGCAGGGTAAATTCACGTTCAAGCGGAAATTGAATGTTAGAAATAAAGCATAACCCACCGGGTCCTATATTTTTCACTAAAACTTTTGAATTACCAACATTCATCTTTTTATTTTTGATTTTAAGAATAGTCAAATCAGTTTTTAACAATTCATGAAATGCCTGTCTAAAGAATTTTCGACGTTCAACTCTGGGTTTAAATGTTGTATTGTTGAGTACGGGACGGCATTTCCCTTTTTCTAATATACCATTAATTTTTTCAAGTGGCACTGGTCTTGAATAAAGGTAACCCTGCCCTGAAAAGCAATTGTTTTCTCGCAAAAACGATAACTGTTCCCAATTTTCCAATCCTTCAGATACTAATTTAATGTGCAGTTCCTTCGTCAGATTAATAATCGCTTTTGCAATAATTGTTGTTGTTTTATCGGTCAAAATATTTTTAAGGAATGAAGCATCCATTTTAATAATATCAATGTTAAAATTTTTTAGATAACTTAACGATGAATAACCGGTTCCAAAATCATCTAATGCTACTTTTATCCCGGCTGATTGTAATTTTTGAATATCTTCAGCCGCTTTATAGGCATTTTCAATTAAAAGACCCTCTGTCAATTCAACGATCAAATACTGCGGATCTACTTCATATTCAGCTAAAATTTCTTTGATGTTTTCTACAAAATCTCGTTCGTAAAACTGAATGCCCGAAAAATTAACAGAAATATAAATTGGGCCAAAACCTTTTTGAATCCAGTAGCGATGATCTGAGCATACTTTTCGCAAAACCCATTTGCCCATTTCGACGATTGCACCGGTTTCTTCAGCAAGAAAAATGAATTCTTCAGGTGAAACAATCCCCCAATCAGGGTGATTCCATCGAATCAATGCTTCAACAGCTAAAATATTATTATTTTTAATCCGTACCATGGGTTGATAGTAAACTAAAAACTGCTCTTTTTTAATGGCCATTCTCAAATCATGACGCAATTGAAACTGCTTATAATTTTGAATATTCAGTTCTGAAGAATAAAATTTATAGCGATTTTTCCCCTCTTTTTTAGACCATACTAAAGCGATATTTGCATATTGAATTAATTTTTCGATTTCATCGCTATTTCGATCTTCCCCAATTATTAACGTTTCATTGTCTAAATCTTGAATGCCTTCGTCACTTTTTTCTTCAATCTCAAGAGGATAAACACTGATTCCGATATTAATATTAACATCAAATTCAAAAATATCAATCTTAAACAGGCGATGAAAAAAGTCAATAACTTCTTGGACCCGTTCTTCGTAGGCTTCAAGATTTAATAAATGTTCGATAACAATCGCAAATTTATCTTCAGAATAGCGTGAAATTAAAGTGTTTTTTCCTAAAAGTCCTTTTAAACGCATCACAATTTGGATGATTAATTGTTGTCCGACCATGTATCCAAGCGAATCATTAATATCTTTGTATCCTTCAAAATCCAACATCATGACAATTAAGCTAGTATTATTAATACTTGCCTTAATGCATTTTTGAGCTAGTTCTTTTTTAAATTGATTCTGTTTTGGTAAAGCTGTTGTTTCATCATAAGACGCTAATTTTTCTATTTTATTTTGCATGATGATGAGATTTGTCACATTCCGAAAATCCAAAATCAACCCCTGGATAATCGGATGGTTCAAGAAATTCTGGATATGCACTTCGAGATAAATTGGTTTATCTGTTTTTCCTTTAAAAGTTATAATACCAGTTGGAGTACTCTCTTTATTTTCAATCGCTTGTTGAACTAATTCTTTTAAATATGGAATTTCATCAGGCTGATAATAGTCATAGAAACTTTTCCCAACCATTCCCTCCGCGTCGTAATTTATCACTTTCTTTGATGTGTCACTAATGTATTTGATAAATCCGTCGGCAGTAATAATTTCAAAAACAACGCCGGATTCCTGAATGAGCATTTTCGTCCGTTGTTGAATTCTTTCAATCTCATTTTGCTTTAATTGAATTGATTTTTCATACTCTTTTTTTTCGGTAATATCTTGGATTGTTCCATAAACACGATATAATTTGCCATTTTTATCGTGATTGAATTCGATAATCTGAGTAACGTCGCGAATGGATCCGTCTTTGCGAATCACCCGAAATTCAATATTAAATGGCTCTTCTAAAAATTCATTCTTAAAAGATTCGTCAATAATATATTTGTCATCGGGATGAACCATGCTCATAAAATCTTCAAATGTACCTTTAAATTCATCTGCGGCAACCCCAAAAATTCGCCGTGCTTCATCGGACATAAAATTCTGATTCGTTAATACATTCATCTCCCAACTACCAATTTTTGCCAGTCGCTGAGCCCGTTCAAGATTTTTTTTAATAAATATTATTTCATTTTCCAACTCTTTTATTTCTGTCATATCCTGAATTGTTCCGACCAGATCAATATTGAGATGATCTTCATTTTTAATCGGCTCGCCAATTAAATGGATATACTTAATGGTTCCGTTTTTATGTTGTATCCGGTATTGCAAATCGAATCGTTCGTTGTTTAATCTTCTTTGAGTTAATTCTTTTAAGATATAACGATCATCAGGATGCGTTAAATCAATTAACTCAATGACGGTACCTTTAAATTCTTCCGGTTTAAGGTCATAGATCCGATAAATCTCGTCAGACCAGAAGATTTCATTTTTAACCGAATTATACTTCCAGCTCCCGATACCGGCCACTTTTTGCCCTAAATTTAAATTTTCGCCCAGTTCTTTTAAACTATTTTCAACCGTTTTTTCTTCGGTAATATCTTGTAAAACGCCAAAAATTTTGCTGGGAGTCCCTGTTTCGTTTAATAGGATCTTCATTTTTTCGCGCACAAATTTCTTTTTCCCGTGCTCGGTTATAATACCATATTCTAATTCCTGATTAAAACCACTTAACGCTTTTTCACGCGATTCTTTTACCTTGTCTATGTCTACCGGATTAATTAATTGATAATATGACTCGGCATTTCCATTAAATTTTTCGGCAGTTGTTTCAAAAATATTAAAATACTCGTCAGTATAATAAACAACTTCGTTTCCAATTTCATAAGTCCATGTTCCTATTTTCATCATTTCTTGAGTATAACGTCGATTTTCCAGATACCATTGATTGTTCTCCGGTATTTCTGATAATTCTTTCATTTTTAAACGATTTAATAAATTTTCAAAAGCCACAATATATACCTCTTTTCAAAAATATTTAAATTCTAACAAATTTTTTTAACTTTAACCGATTTTCAGAAGTCTGGCGTTAATTGCGACAAAAAGGTATCATCGCCTACTTGAAGGATCGTAGATTAGAATCCTATTATCTATCATTATACCCACGGTAAGTCAATTTTCGCATTTTTAGTCCGACAAATTAGAGTTTCGATTAACGATTGATTGAATGATAATCCAATCGTTCGTGATTATTCCTCAGCACATTTCGAGATCGATAAAAAAATCGAACATCTTTTATTTTATGGCGGTTTTTAGCCATAAAAGCTTTCTTTACAGCGTTAAAATGCTTGGATTCAAAAGCCTTTTCGCCCGGATTAATACCAGTATGCAAATCATAAAACCATACTTCTTTGGTGTTGTTTTTTTCAGTTTGGCCCCGTGTAAAAAATAAAACACTACTGCCCTGATCTTTCGCTCCGAAAAGACCAGCCGGTAAAAAAAGTACCTGCTGGAGATCACATTTATTCATAAGATCATGTCGGATTGCGATTCCTTCGGCCTCATTGGCTAAAACAGCATCTGCAAGAATTACACCGGCACGGGCTTTGCCATCAGCTTTTAAACTCCGATAAATATGCTGAAGAATATTTAATGCCCGCTCTTTTGTTGGATAGGTAAGATCTTTTCGAGTAGTCAACTCCATTTTACGTTTTGCTTCAAAGACTAGGTTAGTTAAAATCAGGTCATAATTATTAAGTTTTTGACCCTGACTCGACATCACATCACCAAGCGTAATCTCGCCTTCTAAGTCATGGAGAAAGGCATTCATCAGGCCCAAACGTTGGCTTTCGTGAATCGCTTCGCAACCAGTGAAGGCTTGACAAATCTGGAACTCCTGGGCTTCAAGGGGTAACATAAAATTATTGTCGGTTTGGGCTTTTACAAACTGATCGGCGGCAATCATATAATCAAAGGTTCCACAAACGGGATCGTTGCAGCGTTCACCTGGTTGTGGGGCCAATAAAGTCACCATTAGATCAACTAAACGCTTGGGTGTAAAGAAAAAATCAGCAGCGTTTTTGTTTTCAGCGACAACTTTATCAAGGAGTTTTTCAAAAGTAATCGCCAGCCCTTCGGTTTTAGCCTCATACCAATCCAACGCATCAATACAGCGGATCATTTTTTCCAGATTTTTTGGTTCTGCAATGGATGAGTGCGAGCCGACGTAAATTTGACGTGTAACGCTGCTGTAATTTTCACCGAGATTGGTGAGTAATTCGTTGTAATAATGTTTTAGTTCGACCCCCTGTTTTCTCACTAATGAAGCCCAGCTGTACTTTTCAGGAAGGTAAGATTCAAGCTCTTTTTCATCGACCATCTTAAGAAACAGCAAGTACGTTAACTCAGTGACAAACTGATGGGCGGTGATTTTACTAGCGCCCAGCATTTGGCAGGAATCACTAAATTTGAGTAATAATTCATTTGTGTTCATGATCATGTGTTCACCCCTTAAAATAAAGATCATTTTTTAACTCACAAAGCAGCTGATCAAGATTATTTTTAAAAAGTTGATCGATTTTAAAAAATCCGCCAGCTTTTTTAAAGGCTCCCATTGTAAAGGTATCCCGGTCCAAAACCGTCTCGAGCAAGATATTGTTTTCGATCCGATTAATCCATTTAAGCTGCTCTTGATTAAAATCATGATTTTTCTTTAAATTATTTACAGCTTTTTTGATTCGCTTAATGTGACTCAATTCATTTAAACCTAAAATCTGCTGACGAATCAAACCAATTAGATCTAATCGACGCCTTTCACCAGTCACTTCCTGCCAGGCATAATTTAAGCGATCCTCGGTAAAGTCTTTTCGTTCCAATTCCAGGCTCAGCCGTTTTAAATCCGTGCGGGTCAATTGTTCCGGGTGTTCGCAAATACAATCGATAATTTCGTTTTGATTATCATTATTGATTAAATAGTGTTTAAACTCATCCAGATAGCGTTTTGCCATAATATTTTTGCTATCACCTTTTTTGAAAAGTTGTAAACCATCACGATCAAGTAATGCAAACAGTTTTTGCTGGCCGAGGAGATAATTTTGAGCCTCTTTTGTCGCCATCTCCTGAATATTTTCAATAAATTGATCAGGACTGAGGCCCGCTGTTAAATCACTAAAATGCCTGATGGTCTGCTCATCGAGATTGCTTTTTTGGCGATGAAGCATCACGATTATCTGGTCAAGCATAATTTTAATATCATCCTCAGCTTCGAGTTTATCAAGCTGATTAAGGTGTCCGCTAAAATCGAAAACATCATCTTTTGCAACAGGCTCGATGTTAATAAATGTTTTAAAGGCCTGATAAAATCCTACCGGATCATAAATATCAAAATGCGTTTTTCCAATCGCCGGGCACCGTTTAGTTGCTTCACCAAGCATCTGCTCAAACAAAATGCGAGAATCAATCCAGCTCATAAATACCAATTTAGTAATTTCCGGAACATTGATCCCATTCGCATGATAATCCGCTGTTACTGCAATTCTGGGGAATTTTTCATTTTGAAATTGCTTAATCGTTTTGCTGCTTAGATTTTGGTTTTTAGCTGAAATATCACTATTAATTTTCATCACGACTTCAGCGTCAAAACCCAAAGGTTCATAGATTTTTCTGAGGTTGGCAACAATATTATCGGCATGGTATTCGTCAACGGCAAAGATCAATGTCTTCCCATTTCCTTGGGGTTCAAGATAGCGGGCGATTTCATTAATCACCTTAACCGTAAAACTTTGAGGTGTAATATGGCGATTGATGCTTTCGACTTCAAATCCCAGTTCATCCGTCAGTTCATCCCAGTTAGTGACATTTTCGGGCCGCACCGGTACAATGAGTTGAGCATTAATCAGTGCTTGCCAAGCTAAGGTGGTATCCATTTCCTGCGGCGGATTGTGATCGACCAAAAAACCATCAATTACCGCCTCGCTATAAGAATAGTGGAAGACCGGTCGACCAAAAAGCGCATTGGTGTGCTGCGCCGGGATAGCTGTCATCGCGACAATTGTAGCATGAAAATAATCGAGAATTTGAGCATATTTTCGGATATAGTCACGGCGGTCTTTATAAAGTTGTTCATTATCTTCGATCTCATTATTTAAAACAAATCCGCGATGCGCTTCATCAATCACAATCAAATCATAGTCAGACACCGAGGGTTTGACAACTCCTTCATTATAAACAATACGTTTCACAAGATCTTGAACTGAACTAATATGAATTTTAGTTGCCAAATCGTGATCGTCACCGTCGAGGGTTTTGATGTTATAAATTTCATCTAAGGTCATCAGATCTTCTAAACGCATTTCTTTAAAAATGTTTTTGGTTTGTTCGCCTAAACTGGAACTGTCTACCAAGAAAAGAATCCGACGAAACCGCCCCGTTTTAAGAAAACGGTAGATCAGACCCAACAACGTCCGCGTTTTTCCAGTTCCTGTTGCCATTGATAACAGAACTCTTTTTTGACCATAAACGATGGCTTTTTCAGCTGCTTGAATGGCCGAAACCTGGTAATTTCTAAGATTAAGTCCGTCTTTTTCCCGTAAAAAGTCATAAGCCAATTCTTCCAGTTCGGCATTGGCGGTCACGATATCGTTGGCCAATAACTCGAGGATGCTAAGCGGACTCATCCAGCCTTGTAACGCTTTTTTAGGATTGAACGGATTTCTGACATCTTTAAACCAAATTCCGGCTTCCGTTTGAGTAGCACCGCGAATTTGAATGCCATTAGTCGCGAACAATAACGGTGCTTTATATCGATCCCAACGATTAATCCGTGATGCTCGAGGAATATCGCTGATATTTTCCGCTGAATATTCACATTGACTCTCAATGAGACTGGCGACATCTTGAATATTACACCGCACCACAACAATAGCAACAAAAAAAAGCCCGACAAAAAGCGCATAATCTACCGTTTCCCGGTCAGTTGCGTTTTTATTTGTCGGCCACATAGCAATAGCCAGATTTCGGCATTTTTGCGGTCGCGTACCATTAGTGTAGTTTAATGTTAGCGAATCTGCCTCCCAGCCAACTTTTTGAAGTTGACCATCGACCATAAAACGAGTCTCCCTTTCACACAAGTCCAATTGCTTGGCAGCTAGTGCCGATTGTTGTAAGCGTTCGGCATAATTAAACACACGATCAGTAGCCACTGGCATTGCTTGGTTCCGAAGGGTTTCTAATTTTTGCTCTTTTTTGTTCCGGGAGCCTGCGTGCTCCAAACTATTAGAATGATCCATAGGCAACTCAAATACGGCTGGTTGTTCAGTCCAATTGCCATAGGTCTGCATAAACCAGACCCCCAATCCATAGGATAGTTTTAAGAGAATCAGGGCATCATTAAAATTTGCATAACCCTCATGGACAGCTTTATTTCTCGCTTTGCGCAAGGCAAAAAAAAGATCATCTACAGCCGGTTGAATCAACCCTTCTCGTTTTAATAATCGTAGGCGATTAGCATGGGTATTGTCATATTTCGGCGGAGTAAGACCATCCATCTCCAACATCAGGTTGACGATGGTTTCTCCAAATAATCCCAACTTGATTAAGCAGGAATTAACATCACTATAAAGATAATCTTCAGCCAGACTTCCCAAAAGGGTTAATTCTGGAAATTTTTCATTCAAAAATTCGAAATTTGATTTCATTGAATAGCTCCCCATCTCCACTTTTATTCAATCGTTCTAGTTTTACGAATCATTAATATTATTGTAACATCAATGGACAGTTAAAGAAAGAATCTGATTCTTGTTAGGACTTTTTTTAGTAAGCGCCGTCATTTTTTATCACTTTTGGCAGCAGTTAATTCCAATTTTTTCAAAAAAAACGCCATTCACTGAGCAAACAGGAATGACGTTTTTTTGATTTATTTACATTGCTGAAGATTAAGCGCTAAAAAATAATGAGTTTCAAAAGATATAATAAACAATTGCGCAACCTCGTGAATATTATAAATTTTATTGGTTATAAAGATAACAAAGTTAAAGATCATTTAAATCATAAAAAATACTTGTTAATTAAGGAGAATAAGTCATGAATACACAATTTATTTCACGTCAATATAAAGGTCAAAGCCTGCTGACATTTCCGAGTAATTATGTAATTATTGATATTGAAACAACCGGTTTTAATTCTAAAAGCGATGAAATTATTGAAATTGGAGCAGTAAAAGTCACTAATAACAAAATTTCTTCAATCTTTCAATCGCTGGTTCAAGCACGCAATCCAATTAGCAACTATATTTCCAATCTGACCGGGATTAATAACGCTATGTTGGCTGAAACTAATCCGATTACGGTGGTGTTAGATTCGTTTTTATCATTTATTGGGGATCACGTTCTAGTTGGACACAATATCAATAGAGATGTTGATTTTCTGTATGATCAATGTGAACTTCATCTTAATCAATATTTTAAAAATGATTATATTGATATTAAAGCCTTATTCAGAAAACAGCAACAAGCGACAGAAAATTACCGAATTACAACCCTCTGTGAAAAATGTGCCTTGCAAAATACTCATACCCACCGTGCCCTTTCAGATTGTCTTGCCATTAATGACCTCTATCAATCCTTAAAGACACATCCCAGTTTTATTAACTGCGTAGAAGATCTGGATAACCTAATCCTCGCGTCGGAGTTTAAAAAAAGCCATTCACCTTATCATAAACAATGTCAGAAGCAACAAAAAAAACATGAACCTGCTCCGCCCATTTTAATGGCACCATAAAAAATAGATTGTCCATTGTAGCGCTCATTTTAATACCTCTATTTCTCAATAAGTCTCGGGATCTTTCCCGTGGCTTATTGAGGCAATACAATTTTCAATAAATGTCGCGGCCGCTTTTGCGCCGCCGGCTTTTTTGAAACTTTCACCTAATTGATTAGCGTTTTTACGAAATGATTCATCATTTAAAACAAGCTTGACCATTTCCTTTAAATGATGAGGATAAGATCCTTTAAGCTTAATCCCCGCGCCTAGCTCTACTACCCGATTGGCTACAACACCTTCTTCACTATGCTGTGGAAATAAAACCATTGGTACTCCGAAATATAAACTCTCATTAACACTGTTCATTCCACAATGCGTAATAAAAACGTCAGCCTGGCTTAAAATTTCAAGTTGGTTGACATGGTTTTTAACTAAAAAATGATTTGGTATTTTTCCTAAAGCAGCTAAATCCATTTTATCACCTACCGCCATTACCACATTAAACGTTTCATCACGAAACGCTTCAATGCAATTCTTATAAAAATCACGATTTTGATTCAAGACTGTTCCCAATGAAATATAGATTTTTTTTCGTTGTTTTAAAATTGCCGCGGAAACATTGGGCTCGATGATAGCCGGGCCGACGAATGCATAGCGATCAGAAAAGGTATTGACCAATGGCTGAAATGTCTTTGAAGTGTATACAATGGTGTCAGTCACATTATCATTTTGGATAATATCAATAAAATTATTGACCACATAACCATGGTCTTTTAATGCGTTTATTTTTCGGTTAATCCGCGGCATTCCGATAATCATCCGGATCGTTTCTTTAAAACCCGGTTTCATTAATTTGGCAGTATATTGATTAAAGGCAAAAGTAGTTGTAGAACAAATATAACGAATATTTAGTTTTTTTGCAAAAAGTTTACCCCAGAAGCAGATTGAATCGGAAACAATACAATCCGGCTGAAAAACGGTTAGTTCAGAACAAACTTTCTCTTCCATTGAAAGCGTAGTGTCGACAACCATTTCAATGAGGGCGGCAAAATCCTTGCCTGCCTTTTTTTCCAGTTCGTCCGGTGTAATAGAAGGCAGATAAGCATCACACGATATAAATTTAGCGCCCACGGCTTCTATTTTTTTCTGAAATTCAAAAAAAGAATAATACCATACCTCATGTCCGCTATTTACCAATTCACGAATCACAGGAATGGTCGGATTAGTATGACCATAAGCCGGGATTGAAAAAAAGATAATTTTACTCATCGTGCAGCTCCTCTTCCAGTTGAGCATTTTTAATCAGCTCGGCAAACTCCAGAAATCTGTCTGCTTTAAGCATCGCAATTCCCTGTGTTTCATCTTCACCCAAAACCACTAATCGATCGCCTGGTTTGAGATGATAAAGCTCTCGGGCTTGATGAGGAATGATCATATGACCATCCTTTCCAACCGTGGCAACTCCAAAAAATTGCTTTCCTTTTGGCCCCAGATGGATCATTTCCACTTCACTCATATCGCTGGATATTTCTTCTAGCGATATACAAAAAAGATCGGCAATGATCTTGCATTGATTAATATCCGGTACCGTTTCGCCACTCTCCCATTTGGCTAATGTTTGCCGGGACACTTTAACTAGTTCAGCCAGTTTTTCCTGGCTTAGTTTATTTTTTTTACGCAAAATGCGAATATTTTGATCAATCATATGCTTTCTCCTTTTAATATTATAAGTATAAGCAAGAAAAGTGGTTAAGTCTACCAACAAAAAATAACATTTTTTGTTAAAAATTGTAGCATAAAAAAAGGAAATGATTATTGACCATTTCCCTTTTAACATTGCAATACTATTTAATTAATTATTCTTTATCGGTTAGCTTTTCGTTGGAAAGCAACCAGATGTTTTTCCGATGCTGCTTTTAGTGATTCAAACACCGTGCGGACGTTATCAGGCAGTTGTTGTTCCAGAAAACGGTTGTACATATCAATGTTTTTTATTTCGGCTTCAACACCGATGGCATAACTTTCTTTTAAAGATGCTGGCAGTACGACATGGGAGGCGGCATCATTTACTGGAACACCAATCGCATTAGCTTCAAATAATGGAACTAAAGCGCTGATGTGTTGAGTTTCTGCTTTAACGATATTTGAATAAGGTTTGACCGCACCATAAACTTCGATAATCTTAGTATATTCGGCTTCAGCTGCATATTCATCCTGAATGGCATAGGTTAGCATTTCTTCCAAGGTGAGACATTCATCAGAGAGTGCTCCTGCTGATCCATAAGAAATCTCTTGGGCCATTACCAGACCCGATGTTCCAAATAATGTTAAAACCAGCGCAGCAGTTGTTAATAGTTTTACTAGACGTTTCATTTTTAAATCTCCTTATCATGTGATTTTTGAAAATCAGTTGCTATTGATTTTCTTTGATGCCATCATTATAATAAGGATTCGTGTCAATTCGGTGTCAAAACCCATACGAATTATTTAATTTTCTTTTTTTGAATTCTTTATAAACAGACATTCTTCCTTTTTTACATCCATCACCCTGTACATAAATGATTGAATAACCTTCTACAAGTAGCGTCATCTCACATTTTTTGGGACAAGTGTGACAACAAAGTTTAATCTCCGTGATTTTGTTCTCATCTTTTTTACCATTGATAACTTCGGCGTTATACATTAACACTTCCTCCAGCCTGACACGATTGAAAAAGTTCAATACGCGTCCTAGTTACCTTTGCTTTTTTCCCGAAAGAATCGCATCAAGGTTTCCAACTATACGCCAGTGCGGGGATAATATTCCCATTTCTTTTCGTAAATATGGAATGTTTATAGTATAACATAGATTAGTGATTAATTTAACAAAGGATTCAAAGATGATTTTCGTTTTCAATAAAAATTTACAAATTCGACGAGAATTGACGAACGGTTTGCTTAATTTTTAATCAATTCAAATAAATTATCTGCATTGACCTTTTTTTCATTCTTCTGTAAACACTCGCATTGCCCGTTCCACATCTAAACGCATAGCTATTCGGCCAATTTCCGCCAGTTCATCAAAACGGACAATTTGCTGCGGATGTGTATTCAGATAAGTTGCGACAGCCTTGCCTCCTGCCAGCGACATATAGGTGAAATAATTAATTTTTGAAATTCCTGCTGCAATCGCTTTTTTGAAATCGCCGTCTTCCACCCCAGATCCACCATGCATAACCAATGGCACTGTCACTAATTTATGAATCTCAGCAATCCGATCAAAATCCAGACATGGTTTTGCCTCGTAAATCCCATGAGCCGTGCCAAAAGCGATTGCTAGGGCATCAACGTTAGTAGCGGCGACAAAAGCCATCGCGGTGTGCGGATCAGTATAACATTCCGCTGGCGTCAAAGCCGCTTCGTCCGGGTCGGGCTTACCACCGCCTTCAGGGCGAAGGACGCGACCTAACTCTGCTTCTACCGAAACCCCCAAACCATGCGCGGCTCTAACAATTTCGCAGGTATTCGCGACATTTTCTTCATAATGGAGTTTTGAACCATCGTACATGACTGAGGTAAAACCCATTTTCATGGCCCGCAGCAAATACCCCCGGTCTTCACCGTGATCCAGATGAACACAAACATCGACCTTGGCAGCGTCGGCCATATTAATCATCGCCGGGCCAATCATTTCAAGGGGGGCAATCTTTTCATGAATTTGAGCATGCATAATGATTACTGGCTGGTTCAGCTTTTCGGCGGCTTGAATCACCGCCTGGATACTTTCCAGATTAGGGGTGTTAAAGGCCCCAATGGCAATTCTTTGGAGTTGCGCTTTTTTAAGCACCGCAGTTAAATTAACGCGCATGCCAGTCCCCCTTGATACTTCGACAAGCAATTACATCGACGCCGCTATTACAGATATTGGGGATAACAACATCACCTCGGTCACAGGGTTGGGTAAGCGTTGTTTTACGAATCATGGTCATCGCCGCGACGAGATCTTTTTTAGCAATAGGCGCCGCTGTTTTTACTGGCAAAAGATGCGTTGTTTCGCCGTTTTTCACCACAACAGTGCTGGTTAAAGTTCTTTCCGGATCGGTCAGCTCCTTTTGAGCAAATTTTTTCCCTCTTTTGCAACCTTCACCCGTTACTTTAGCTAAAATGTCATCTTGAACTAAAATTGTCACGACACATTCCTTGGGACAGGTGGTACAACAAACTTTAATTTCTTTTAAGTCATTATCATTCTTTTTAGAATTCACTTATTTTTCCTCCTTAACGGATACGATAAGCGTGTCATTGTTTATGTCCGGACTATCAATATCTGACGATTCCAGGACAATCGCTTCCATCACGCTTGGTTTAAACGCCTTTTTTGTGCCGGTGTAGATAATATGCTGACCAACATTTACCTCGACCTGAGCCTTAGCCAAGGGGCGACGAACCCGGAATTGAATTTTTACAGCCTGTCCCAATGGTAAGTTTAACTTAACCGGAACTGTATACCCAACGTTTTCACCGGGTTCCACGACAAGCATTGCTTTATGTTCAGCTGCTATTTTGTTATTTTTCTTTCCCAAAGCATAGTCAGCCGCACAGATTCCGGCCTGTTCAGCTTCCAGAGTGACATTATCAACCAGATCATGAACATGAAGAACATTGCCGCAGGCAAAAATCCCGGGCCGATCGGTTTCTAATTTTTCATCAACCAGTGGTCCATTGGTCCGTTTATTTAAACTGATCCCAGATTTTTGGGACAGTTCATTTTCCGGAATAAGACCGATCGAAAGCAGCAACGTATCACACGCAATAATTTCCTGGGTGCCTTCAATTACTTGTAAGTGTTCATCGACTTTGGCCACTTCAATCGCTTCCAGATGCGGATGACCGATAATGTTTGTTACCGTTGTCGATAAATGCAAGGGAATATCAAAATCATCTAAACAATTTTTAATGTTGCGATAAAGTCCGTTAGCGTAGGGCATCAATTCGTAAACCCCTAAAACTTGCATGCCTTCCAAGGTCAGGCGTCTGGCCATAATCAAACCGATGTCTCCGGAACCGAGAATGACTACTCGTTCTCCCGGTTTACGATTTTCGATGTTCACATAACGTTGCGCCAGCCCGGCGGTCAATACCCCTGCGGGTCGGCTTCCGGGAATTTTAATCGCCCCTCTGGTTCGTTCTCGACACCCCATTGCTAAAACGATCGCGCCGGCATCCAATACTAGCATCCCCGCTTCATTCATGGCTTTTACCTGTTTTTTATGATTTAAATCAATCACCATTGTTTTTAAATAAACATCAATTCCGGCGTTATTAACCTGATTAATGAATAATTCAGCATATTCCGGACCAGTCAGTTCTGCTTTAAAATAACTGAGTCCAAAACCACTGTGAATACATTGGTTAAGGATTCCACCCAGCTCGTCATTTCGTTCGACAATCGCCACCGTAGCACCTTTTTCTTTTGCTTTAAGTGCCGCCGCCATCCCGGCCGGACCACCCCCGATAACAATCACATCATAGGTTTGTGTTTTCATATCACGCCTCCCCTTTTACCTTTCCCCAGAGAAGTTCTGAGCCGCGATCTTCCAGACAGACATCATCTAAAGGAATCTTCAGTTCCCGACTGAGCAATGCGGTAATCTTGTATTGGCAAAAGCCACTTTGACAGCGCCCCATGCCAGCTCGGGTTCTTCTTTTGATGGCGTCCAGCGTTCGGGCGGGAATATTGCCATGAATGGCATCAATAATTTCCCCTTCTGTTACGGTTTCACAGCGGCAGACAATCCGACCATAAGCTGGGTTATCGCGAATTAATTGATCTTGTTCTTCCAATGACAATTCGGCAAAGCGAATCTGCTTTTCCCGATATGGCTGGTAATTGGGTTTCGGGTTTATTTTTAGGCCCGCATTATCCAATAAGTCCCGCACCGTTTCAGCAATTGCCGGAGCAGATGCGATGCCCGGCGATTGAATCCCGGCAGCATGAATAAAACCCTTTACCGTCTGTGATTCGGCAATAAAAAAGTCATTGTTATGATTTATCACGACTGGTCGCAAACCAGCAAAAGTACGAATCACCTGATTAGCGTCGAGATCCGGTAAAAGGCGATGAACTCCGTCAATCAGGATTTGAATGCCCGGCCCATAATTGCAAACCGACTCCTTATCATCCATCATCGTTGCTGTCGAGCCAACAATGGTATTGCCGTGAACCGTGGGAATACAGGCAATCCCTTTTGTATCTGGTCCGGGACAGGGAAACATGACCGTTTGTGGCTTGTTTTTCATGTCTTTGTCAAAAACTAACAGATCACCATGGCGTGGTTTGATTTGATATTCTTCAATACCAGCAAGTTTGGCAACATCGTCAGCGTGATTACCGGCAGCGTTAACAATATAATCGCAACGATAGGTCGTATTTGAGGTGGTAACTATAAAACCTTCTTTAGTTTTTTGAATTGCGGTCACGGTTTGACTGGTTAAAATATCAACGCCATTCGTTTTGGCATTTTCAGCAAAAGCTAAGGCAACCTCAAAGGGATCAACAACCGTGGTCGTGGGTGCATACAAAGCAAATTTTGCTTCCGATGACAGATGAGGCTCCCGATTTCGCATTTGCTTTGCACTAATAATTGCCAAATCTTTAACCCCGTTTTTAATCCCATAATCCAATTTGTGTTCCAATACTTCCTTATCCGCGTCGTTAAAGCCGACCACAAAAAGGCCCGGATTAATCAATCCAAATTGTAAATCTTTTGCCAGTTTTGGGTAACTATTGGCACCCTGAACGTTGATTTTTGCTTTTACGCTGCCGGGGGTAGGATCATAACCGGAATGAACAACTCCTCCGTTTCCTTTGGTTGTCCCGATTCCGATATCGCTTCCCCGTTCCAGCAAGGCTGCCGTCAATTTATATTTTGATAATTCATGGGCAATGGCGGTGCCGGTAATCCCGCCGCCAATGATGATAACATCGTAGTGATTCATGATAATTTCCTCTCATAATGGTGTGTTTATTGTGCATTTATTAAATTTGTTTCACGGGCGGTTGATATTTGCCCCTACTTTGCGAGTTTAGGTTATCGTTTAGCGCATCAGCATTCCGCCGGTAGCGTCGATCGTGGTTCCGGTCAAATATGATGCCGGTTCGGAAACCATAAAAACAACGATGTTGGCGATGTCCTCGGGTTGTGCCACCCGCCCGATGGGAATCCGGCTTTCGTAATAACCCGGGTTTGAATCAATTTTATCGCGGATCATATCGGTGTTAACAATCCCCAGAGCAATCCCATTAACGGTAATCCCTTTGGAAGACAGCTCCCGCGCCATCGAAATCGTAAGTGCCACCATCCCAGCCTTACTAGCCGCATAATGGGCATGGCCAGTTGTTGAACCGTTAAAAGCGGCCTGGGAATTAATATTGATAATTTTTCCCGGTCGGTTTTTGTCCAGATTAATTTTGGCAAAATACTGGGAAGTTAGAAAAGGCGCCGTCAGATTAACATCCATCGTTTGTTCCCAATCAGCTAAAGGAATATCCTGAATCCAACCAGTCAGCCAAATTCCGGCATTATTAATGAGGATATCCAAACTTCCCAACAGTGCTTCGGCTTCCTTCATCATCACTAATAGATCATTGCTATTTTCCATCTTGGCGGTAATAAAAAACGCTTTAACCCCTAAAGCTTGAGCTTCTTGCGTTACTGTCAGTAGCTCAGTTGACTGACTTCTCCCTGTCACCACCACGTTAACACCTTCCGCTGCCAATCCTAATGCAATCGCCCGACCAACCCCTCGGGAACCCCCGGTGATGATGGCGTTTTTTCCTTTTAGTTTCAAATCCATTTTAATCTCCTATCTTCATTTTGACACCCTCATTAGCAACTTACCTTGCTGATTATTCGTTTAAGCCCTGCCTGATATCAAAGTTTCGTGAATAGATCCTAATACTCGTCCCAGATTCCGTCAAGAGCATTGATGACTTTCAGGTAGCGGTGGTATTTTTTTTGATACATGGCCCGCTTATCAGGATTGGGTTTTGCAGTGTAAGCAATTTCTACCATTACATCCGAGGCCTCCTTGAAACTGGCGTAAGTATTAGTAGCTACCCCGGCACAGATGGCAGCTCCCAAGGCCCCTAATTCGGTACATTCGGTAACTTCAATGGGGACTTGCAGGATATCGGCAAACATCTGAACCCAAACCCGAGATTTTGCTACCCCTCCGGCAATTCGAATGCTTTTTGGTACGTCGCGGTATTTCAGCAGCTTTTCAATATGATATTTATGACTAAAAACAATCCCCTCATAAACCGCCCGGAGCATATTGTCGCGATTATGATAACTGTTCAGGCCGATAAAACAAGCTTTCGCATTGATGTTGACATTACTGGCATAAAGAAACGGAAGAAATACCACGCCGCAATCTTCATCGGCCACGCAGTTAACACAATGATTGGAATATTCATAAACATCCAATTCTTTTAAATCAATATCTCTTAGAATCTCAGTCAAAAACCATTCCAGGTTACTGGCAGAAGTTGGGCTGCCTTCGAGGATCATCCAATATCCGGGAATCGGATAAATGGAAGTCATAAACAAGTCTTTATCGACGACTGGTTTCTTGCTGATGTATTCGTTAATACTCCAAGTCCCGGCGACGACACACATTTTATCTTCATCGGTAATCCCCACAGCCATAGCTGATGCATGAATATCCATGCAGCCTCCGGCAACCGGGGTTCCTTCAACCAAACCAGTCAGCTCAGCAACTTCTTTAGTAATCGTGCCACAAACTTCTCCAGAATAACGCAATGGCGGCAGTTTATCATAAATACTTTCCAGACCCATTTCCGCTAACAGCTCCCGATCGTATTTTACGTCTCTGACATTCATCAAACTGGACCCCGACATATCGGCGATTTCACCGTAAGCTTCGCCGGTTAATCGGAAACGAATATAATCTTTGCACATAAAAATCCATTTCGTTTCTTCCAGTACTGCCGGGCGATGATCGATAAACCAGCGTAACAATGTGGTCGGTTGGCCGGCAAAAACACATTGCATGGTTTTAGGTAAAATCTTTTCGTAGGTTCCATCTTTCTGCCATTTGATAACGTATTCCCGCCCGCGGACATCAGTCGAGATCATACCATTATAGGCTTGGGTTCCATCTTCTTTTACTAAATATAAACCATTACCATGGCCGGTAGCCGCAAGACCAATAATCTCACTGCCGGTAATACCAGCTTTTTTTATCACCCCTTTTATCGCGATAACATTGGCCTGCCACATTTCTTCGATGTTGCGCTCGGTAAACCCCGGTTCGGGCTGATACATCGCCGTTTTTGAACTTGAAATGGCTACTTCATTGCCTTTCAAATCGTACAGAGCCGCTTTAATCATTGTTCCGCCGTTGTCAAGACCCAATAAATACTTCCCCATTTTGAAAACCTCCAATTTTAGTTTAAAATTTGAAACGCTTTGATCAATCACATCGACTGGCTTTATCATCCTTGAACGGATCACCGCCTCACAGGTCATAAAAAAATCCTGCTTAATAAAAGTGACGAAAATCATCACTTTTATTAAGCAGGAATCACACAATTACCATCCGGCACATTATATTTTGTTTTATTTTACCACAGAGACTTTTCGCTAACCGTCAAGCCCTTAAAACCACAAATTTTTATTTTTTCCATCATTTCCTGATCACGAATAAATCCGCCGGCCAATAACGGGATCTTGGCAACCGAAATCAGTTTTGAATAACAATCCAATGCCATTACCGCTGGCAGCAGTTCAGCTCCGTCAACCCGGGAACTCTCAATTATTTTCAAGGTGGTCTCAAAAGAACGTGAATCATGAAGAAAAAACCGTTGAAAAGTTACCAAACCGCATTGTTTTGCCATCCCCAACTTGCTACTATCGGTTGACATGACGCCATCAACGTGATAATAATTCTTTAACAACTTCATTCCAACGTGATCTTTTCCGAAACCGCCAAGTAACTCCAGATTAATGAGGGCTTTTTTATCCTTTGCATGAACCAGTTTAACCAGATCCAGCAAATTAGCAATGTGGGCTTCGGTGAGCAAAATTACCTGAGCATCGCTTTTTAAAGCAATTTCTAAATCATTAAGCTTACGTATTGAAGGAATAACCTGAAATTCTGAAAAATCAATCCAACTCATTTTATCTCCTCAGTGGTTAAATCATAGCACAATGCAAATAAAACCGTCAACATTTTTTTAGCTAAACCCTTTTTTATCTGTCTGTTAAGTTCTTAACGTTGCGGCCAGCCGATCATTATTTAGTAATAAGTCCAAGGCATCCAAGGGGCTGTTTACGACGATATCGGCCGCTAGCAAAGATTTTACGCAACACCCTTCTTTTCCAATTATGGCAATCGACAAACAACTTTCAGCAAACATTTCCCAATCATTATTACCATTACCGATGGCAATGGTCGTTTCGCTACCAAGCTTTTTTACAAAGGCTTTTTTTTTCGCCGCAATATTATCCTTTGAAAATATTTCAATCGTCACCGGCAGTTCACCACATTGTTCACGCACCCGGCCAAAGGTATCGGCGGTTAGAATATAAACGGCCACTCGTTCTGACAGCATCTGCAATCTTTCTTTCAAACCATCAACCAGATAACCATCCACTGCCAGCGTGCCATTATAATCAAAGATCACGTGCGCCACGGTTATCGGGTCATGACCGGGGATTTCCAAGTTTATCATTTTTCACCTCTTCGTTTTTTAATCCATTTGTAAAAACAATTACCGTTACTGACTTTTTATACAGTCCTTTTTGAATTGCTGACACAAAACATCGTAAGCAGTCTTTTTAAGCCTTTCTGGAGGCGTATTGACAATGATTAACTGGGGTCGTCGAATTCTTGCGATGCCATACACCAAACGGGTGTATGGAGCGTCATGCAGCTACTTTTATTGGTATTTCAATTTATAATTCAAAACGTTAATAATGACCGATTAATGAGTAAATAATATCACAATTGTCAATAAAATAAAAGAATGAGAATAACCGATCAAAGTAGCGCTTATTTTATTTAATTATTTTAAATATGTTGCATTTGCAACTGTTTTTAAAATAGTTATGCGGTATGATTAAGCCATCAAAAGATTATTGTAATGCAATTAGTCAAACATCATTTATTAACTGAAGACGATTAATTGGCCAATTAAATTTCAAAATATGCAATTATTAACGTTTGCAATGCGTTTTATTGGGTAATTATAAAACGAAAGATTAATTTAATGAAACTGGTTATATCCCGCTCATTGTGGGTTATCAATATAATTTTAAATATCAGAAAGAGGTAAAAAATGAAAGATATGTTTTGTTTTCAATGTGAGCAAACTGCCAAAGGAACTGGATGTGAGGTTCGTGGTGTCTGTGGTAAAACACCAGTTGTTGCCGGAGATCAGGATAAGTTAATTGGTGCTTGTATTGGTTTAGCCAAAGCCGTTCAAAAAACAGCTGCTACCGAAGCCACCGATGCTTGTATCAAAAAAGCTTTATTCACTACCGTTACCAATGTCAACTTTGACGATGAAAGTATCCAAACCATGATCGCTTGTGTCGATAAAATGAAAGCTGATCTTGATCCTGCCGCCCCCAATTATGAGATGGCAAAACTCTGGGATGATAATGAAGATATCCGTTCTTTAAAAACCTTAATCTTGTTAGGTGTTAAAGGGGTGGCTGCCTATGCCCACCATGCCGCGATTCTAGGTTATAAAGATCCTGAAGTTGATGCCTTTTTCTACGAAGCATTAGTCGCCGTTGGCTCCGATTTAGGTATGGACACACTGCTGCCATTAGTACTAAAAACAGGTGAAATTAATCTCAAATGTATGGCCCTCCTTGACAAAGCAAATACGGAAACCTACGGTACACCGGTTCCTACTGAAGTTCCTTTAACCATCGAAAAAGGCCCATTCATCATCATTACCGGTCACGACTTACATGATTTAAAACTATTGCTGGAACAAGCCGAAGGCAAGGGCATTAATATTTATACTCATGGCGAAATGCTACCCGCTCATGCTTATCCGGAACTTAAAAAATATCCCCATTTAAAAGGAAACTTCGGCACCGCATGGCAGAATCAGCAAAAAGAATTTGCCGCTGTACCAGCTCCGGTTCTGTTCACCACCAACTGTATCATGCCGGTAAAAGATTCTTATTTTGACCGCATTTTCACTACTGATGTGGTTCAATACCCAGGGATGATCCATGTTGGTAAAGAAAAAGACTTTGCTCCTGTGATTGCTAAAGCACTGGAACTCGGTGGATACCCTGAAGACAAAGAAATGACCGGCATCAACGGCGGTAAAACCCTATTAACCGGATTTGGTCATGGCACTGTTTTAGGTGTCGCCGATAAAGTTATCGCCGCTGTTAAAGCCGGTGATATCAAACATTTCTTCCTGGTTGGCGGATGTGACGGTGCTAAAACGGGCCGTAACTACTACACTGAATTTGTTGAAAAAACACCAGCAGATACTGTTGTCTTAACCCTGGCCTGTGGTAAATACCGTTTCAATGACCTGGATTTGGGCACCATTGGCGGCTTGCCGCGACTGATGGATATGGGCCAATGTAATGATGCCTACTCAGCTATTCAGGTTGCTGTTGCATTAGCCGGTGCCTTTGACTGTGATGTGAATGAATTACCACTGAGCATGGTCTTGTCCTGGTATGAACAAAAAGCGGTTTGTATCTTACTAACACTGCTTCATCTGGGCATCAAAAACATCTTATTGGGACCATCATTGCCAGCTTTTATTTCACCAAATGTATTAAACGTCCTGGTTGAAAACTACAACATCGCTCCGATCTCTACTCCAGAAGCTGACATGGCAAAATTACTGGGTCAAGCTTAATTAACTTTAACGTGTGGTCGCTACCATCGAGTTTTCTTGATGCTGCCGTACCGACCAATTGTTAATCTGGCTCACTGATAGTACCTATTTAATGATCGTTTAGATACTTATAAATTTTAACATCTGTTACCTAAATTGAAAGTCTGTCAAAAATCCCCTTAAAAAGGATTTTTGACAGACTTCAATTTTACCGAAACATTTACTAACAAACTTAAAGGAGGATTTGTTTATGGGTTACCAAACTACACTAGCGAAAATGAATGCACTTTTTGCTGACTTATCAAAAGATTATGTCATCTATGCTCCCAAACGCTTCGTTGGCGACGGCACCTTTGTCAATATTGATACCATCCGTTATGGTGAAATCACCGATCTTGCTGAAATTGAATTTGCCGAAAAGTCGGACTATTCGTTTAAGGAGGTTTTACTGCCGATTTCGGAAACACTGTTTTATTTTACCGAAAATGAAATGAAAGAAGCGGATGCCCCCAAAAAAGGTGCGATTGTATTTTTACGCAGCTGTGACCTCCATGGGCTCAAACGACTGGATACTATCTATCTGGAAAATGGTGAAGTCGACACTTATTACAAACGACTGCGCGATCATACCAAATTTATTCTGATGGGCTGCGAAAACTCTTTTGAAAATTGTTTTTGTGTTTCGATGGGTACCCAAAAAAGTAACGATTATGATGCCTATATCAAGGTAGAAGGTCACACGGTCCTGGTGGACAGTCATTGGGATGTGATCGATACCGCCCTGGCCGGTGAAGTTCAATCCCTAGTGATTGCTGATTCGGTTACTACCAATGAGACGGTCGTAACGATTCCGGAAACGGTTCCTCAAACCCTGTTTGAGTCCCCTTTCTGGGAAGACTACGGGAATCGCTGTATTGCTTGTGGACGTTGCAATTTTGTCTGTCCCACTTGTACCTGTTTCACAATGCAGGATATTTTCTACACCGATAATGGCAAAGCCGGTGAACGACGGCGGGTTTGGGCTTCCTGCCACGTCGACGGCTACACCGACATGGCTGGCGGACATGCGTTTCGAAATGATAAAGGTCAACGGATGCGTTTTAAGGTTTTGCACAAGATCAATGATTACAAACGCCGTTTCGGTAGCCACATGTGTATCGGCTGCGGTCGCTGTGATGATGTTTGTCCTGAATATATTTCTTTTGCCAATTGTATTAATAAGCTAAATACTCTCGCAAAGGAGGAAATTTAATATGACTGTTACCAATCCCTATATTCCTTTCCTCTCTAAAATTACCGAAGTGATCAAACATACCGAAATCGAATATACCTTCCGAATGGCCTACCAGGGTGATGTCCTCCCGGGTCAGTTTTTTGAGGTATCGCTACCGAAATTCGGAGAAGCGCCGATTTCGGTCAGCGGTATTGGCGATGGCACGGTTGATTTGACAATCCGTAAAGTTGGTAAGGTTACCGATGAGATCTTTGAGAATTATATCGGCGATTCGCTGTTTTTACGGGGGCCTTATGGCAACGGTTTTGACATGGACAACTACAAGGGCAAAGAAATTTTGTTGGTCGCTGGCGGTACCGGTTTATCACCGGTTAAAGGGATCGTCGACTATTTTTCAGCTCATCCCGAAAACTGCCAGGGCTTTACGCTGCTAGTCGGCTTTAAATCACCCAAAGATGTCCTCTTTAAAAAGGACTTTGAGAAATGGGAAAAAAACATTAATGTCATTATGACTGTCGATACTCCGGAAGACGGTTACTGTGGCAAATGCGGACTGGTTACCCAGTATATTCCCGAAATCCCGATTAATCATTCTGATCACGCCGTCGGCATTGTGGTTGGACCACCAATGATGATGAAATGTACGCTCACCGAACTTTTTAATGTCGGCTTCAAGGAAGAAAATATCTGGATCTCTCAAGAACGAAAAATGTGTTGTGGTATTGGCAAATGTGGACACTGTAAAATCGACGACACGTATATCTGTTTGGATGGTCCGGTATTTAATTATACCAAGGGAAAATTCTTAAAGGATTAAAGGAGGAACTTCATGTTAGATTTGAATACAAAAAAAATAAAGAAGAATGCCTATCGTGTTACCAAAGTGCGTGGGGAAACGGCCTCCCGAATCCGGGTTCCTGGAGGTTTATTAACTGCCGATCTGCTGCCAATGATCCAAAATATTGCCGAAACCTATGGCAATGGAAAAATCCATTTAACGACGCGTCAGGGCTTTGAGATCCCGGGTATTAAATATTCCGATATGGATGCTGTTAATGCCCTTCTCCAACCGATTATTGACAAACTCGAAATTAATCAGGAAATTCCCGGTAAAGGTTATACTGCTGCCGGTACTCGAAACATTTCGGCCTGTATTGGCAGCAATGTCTGTCCTTTTGCTACCTATAATACCACCAATTTTGCCAAAAAAATGGAAAAGGAAATCTTTCCTAACGACCTTCATTTTAAAGTCGCTTTCACCGGCTGTGCCAATGATTGCATTAAAACCCGAATGCATGATTTCGGCATCATTGGCATGACGGAACCGCAATACGAAAAAGAACGCTGTATGGGTTGTCAGGCCTGTGTCAAAGCCTGTCAGAAAAAATCCGTAGATGCCCTATCAGTGGAAAATTACCGGATTGTCCGCAACACTGAAAAATGCGTGGGTTGTGGCGAGTGTGTTATCAATTGCCCGACCCGAGCCTGGACCCGCAGTCCGGTAACCTATTATCGTCTGGTCATTATGGGCCGCACCGGCAAACGCAATCCCCGACTGGCCGAAGACTTTCTGGTCTGGGCGACCGAAGATGCAATTATTAAAATCATCAAAAACACCTATACCTTTGTCAATCATTACATCAACCGAGAAGCTCCCGGTGGCAAAGAGCATATCGGCTACATCATTGACCGCACCGGCTTTGAAGAATATAAAAAATGGGCCCTGGAAGGTGTCGAACTCGATCCCCGCACCATTGTCAAAGCACCCGTTTACTGGAGTGGCATTCATTACGACTGACCTTTATATCAAATCAAAAACCACTGCCTCTTCCCAAAGGTAAGTTTAGAATAAACCAGTTTCAAGCATTGTTATTCGCATCAGAACGGACAAAGCCTTGGCCCGTCCGATTCTGATGCAAACAAAATTTCCCAACCGTTTTATAGCTTTCGGTTTTTACCTTTTTAAAAGCTGTTCATTATATCGAAAGCTAAATTCATTCATCAACCTTCGATATTAATGATCTCATCGGCCCAGTCTTCATAAAACGAAGCTTCATGCGAGACTAAAATTAAACTCCCCTCCCATTTAATCAGTTCTTTTTTTAAGACCTCTTTGGCATCACTATCGAGATGATTTGTCGGTTCATCCAAAATTAAAAAATTGGCTTGGGTAAGCATTAAAATACAGATTTTTACTTTTGCCTGTTCCCCACCGCTGAGCGTCGCTACGCCTTGAACCATACTTTTTGCTTTTAAACCACATTGTGCGAGATAACGTCTTAACTGACTCTGGGACAGCTTGGGATAAACATCCGAGACGACCTGAATTGGCGTTTGTGACGGCGATTCCCAGTTAAGATCTTGTTCGAAATAGGCCAATTTAATATTATCGGCAAATTTAAATTTTCCTGAAAGCGGTGAAATTTGTTTTACCAATGTTTTTAACAGGGTTGATTTCCCAATCCCATTAAAACCGGTAATAACAATTTTTTGAGCCGATTCTACTTTAAAATTCATTTTAGCTAAAAGAGCATAGTCATAACCAATAACGAGATCTTTAACCGTTAAAGATCGCTGGTTTGAAATATGCGTCGCAGTAAAACGAAAATTTGGCTTAGGAACCAGTTCCGGGGGTGCAATCCGATCAATTTTATCCAATTGTTTTTGACGACTTTTGGCCATGGCGGCAGTTGAAGCTCGCGCTTTATTTTTAGAAATATAGTCTTCGAATTTTTTTATTTCTTTTTTCTGCGCTTCAAACTCGCGAATATAACTTTCCCGCCGCAGTCCTTTTAACTGGATAAATTTTGAAATATTGCCGCTGTATTTTTTGATTGTGCAAAATTCAATATCGCAAATACAGGTCGTTATTCGGTCTAAAAAATCAAAATCGTGGGAAATTACCATGAAAGCCCCTTCATATGATTTTAAATAATCAGTTAACCATTCGACATGCTCTTTATCTAAAAAATTTGTTGGCTCATCGAGAAGCAAAACGTTGGGTTCTTCCAGCAATAATTTTGCTAAAATAACCTTGGCACGTTGGCCCCCACTAAGTTTTTCCATAATACTGTCCATTCCCAGTGCGGTAATTCCTAATCCATCGGCTATTTTTAAAATTCGGCTTTCCAGTTCATAAAACCCTGAATTTTCCAATAAAGTCTGAAGATCTGAGGCTCTGTTCATCGTTTTTTCACTCGAATCTGTCCCCATATTTTCGTAAATCTTAGTCAATTGCGCTTCCGTTTTGTAAAGTTCTAAAAATGCCGTTTTAAGATAATCAAAGACGGTCACCTCACGATCTATTTTTGCATGTTGATCCAAATAACCGACTTTAATTCCTTTTTGCCAACGAATTTCTCCCCCATCAGGAATAACTTCACCAATTAACGAATTTAATAAGGTGGTTTTTCCAGTGCCATTTCGTCCTACGATTCCCATATGCTCACCTTTAAACAATTCAAAGGAAGCTTCCTGATACAACGTTTTATCTCCAAACGAGTGTGTTATATTGATAACGTCTAATAGTCCCATTAAAATTCTCCTCATATTTTCTTAATAATTCACAAAATAAAAACAGAGAGTCGCTTTTATATTGACTCTCTGTCATTATAAAAGGCCATGACGAACATTGCGCCATGGCCTAAAAAACTTGCTTGATAATTATCGGTTTAAGCGCACTAAAATAAGCATAGCCTCGCTACACAAAATTAACGCTTAGACCGATGAGAATAAAAGTTTTATACTTTATCATTAGGCTCAAAACAATGTCTCATCGTATATCTCATCGTATATCTCATTGTTAGAGCACCTACAATAGTTAAAATCATCTTATTATACCTTCCGAGCTCTAGTTTACCAAAGGCGGGTAAACTTGTCAATAATAAAAACCCAGTGCCAAATAAAAGGAACTGGGTTTTTAATTAAATTACATTAATTTGCTGATGTTTTTGGTAAAGGCCACCACATCATCAAGCGGTAACCCGGCAATAAGTCGTGCCTGATTATAAAGCAATTCGGTATAAAGCCCAAATTGTTCTTCATCAGATTCAAAATATGTTTTTAGTTTGTCATAAACTGGATGATTTTTATTGATTTCCAGCACTTTTTGAGCTTTTACATCGCCACCCTGAGGCATCGTATTTAAAGTCATTTCCATTTCGATCGAAAGATCACCTTCGGTCGACAGATAGGCGACATCATCTTTTAGGTGTGCGGTTGTTTTTACCTTAACGACATCATCACCAATGATTTCTTTCATTTTTTCAAGTAATTTTTGATCAATTTCTGAAACTTCATCGGATTGATCATCATCATTTTCTTTCGGCGCTTCCAAGCCCAGATCCTGACTGGATACGGACCGGAATTCCTTTTCTTCATATTGTCTTAAGGTCTGGGTTACAAATTCATCAATGGTTTCAGTAAGGTAAAGGATCTCATAATTCTTATCCTTAATAATTGAAACCTGTGGTAATTTTTCAATTTGTCCCAGCGATGATCCGGTTGCATAATAAATATATTTCTGATCTTCCGGCATCCGGCTTACATATTCTTTAAGAGTAACCAGTTTTCCTTCTTTAGAAGAGTGGAAAAGCAGGAAATCCTGAAGTTTGTCTTTATCCTGTCCCCATTTATCATAGGTTCCCACTTTGATTTGATTACCAAAAGCTTTGAAGAATTTTTCATAAGTTTCCCGATCATTTTCCAGCATTTTCTTTAATTCTTCAGAAATTCGAGAATCAATTTTACGACTGATTAGTCGCAGTTGTTTATCTTGCTGTAGCATCTCTCTTGAAATGTTTAATGAAATATCTTCGGAATCAACAACACCTTTGACAAAACTGAAATAGTCAGGCAAAAGTTCGCTGCATTTTTCCATAATTAACACACCATTTGAATAAAGTTCTAAACCTTTTTCATAGTCACGAGTATAATAATCAAAAGGTGCCTGACCAGGAATGTATAAAATAGCTTTATAACTCATCATCCCTTCAACGCTGAGGTGAACATGAGCAAGTGGGGCATCAAACCCTAATCGTTTATCATGATAGAAGTTATTGTAATCTTCATCGGTTAATTCATTTTTATTTTTTCGCCAAATTGGAATCATTGAATTAAGCACATCATCAGATAAATAGGTTTCGTATTCGGGATTTTCACTATCTTTGGTGGCTTCGGTTACACGACTCTTTTCGGTTACCATTTTTATTGGATAACTGATGAAATTAGAATAATGCTCAACCAGATGTTGAATCCGATATGGTTCCAAATAGTCATCATAATTATTGTCTTCGGAATTTTCTTTTAAAAACAGCGTGATTTTTGAGCCATGTGTCTTGCGGGTTCCCGGTTCAATGGTATAACCATCAGCCCCTTCGGAAGTCCAGATATACGATTGTTCATCATCAATCGATTTTGTTTCGACGATAACTTTATCTGCGACCATAAAAGCAGAATAAAAGCCGACTCCAAATTGACCGATAATATCAAAATCTTCTTCCATCTCCTGCTCGGACTTAAAATCGCAAGATCCACTTTTAGCGATGGTTCCAAGATTATCATCCAATTCCGATTCAGACATACCAATTCCAGTATCTTCAATGGTTAAGGTACGATTATCTTTGTCCGGATGAATCCGAATGTAATAGTCTTCTTTATTAAATTCTTTCTCTTTGTCAATCAATGTTTTATAATAAACCTTGTCAATGGCGTCAGATGCATTTGATATCAATTCTCTTAAAAAAATTTCTTTATTTGTATAAATTGAATTGATCATTAAATCCATCAAACGTTTGGATTCTGATTTAAACTCTTTTTTTTCCATATAGTATACCTCTTTTTCATATTATATTATTGTTAGCACTCTTTTGCTACGAGTGCTAACAATATTGTAAGCAACTTTATTATATGTGTCAACACTTTTAATGATTTTTTAAGACTTAATTTTATTTTTCATTTTTTAATAACTCTGTGGCATGCTTAAAAACCCATTCCGGCGTCCGTTCTTTTTTTCTGGCTACACCCGTTTGGATTGCTGCCGCTGCCACGGCCGCCGCCACTAGCGGAGCGACTCTTAAATCGAAGGCCTCCGGAATGATATAATTAGGATTGAGCTCATTGTCGGCAATTACACTGGCAATCGCTTTAGCTGCTGCGATTTTCATTTCTTCATTAATCTGTGAAGCATGAACATCCAGTGCGCCTCTAAAAATTCCCGGGAAAGCCAATACGTTGTTGATCTGATTAGGAAAATCGGAACGTCCCGTCCCCACCACTTTGGCACCGGCATCAATGGCCTCTTGAGGGAAAATTTCCGGCACCGGATTAGCCATTGCAAAAATCATCGGATCGGAATTCATTGATTTTATCATCTCACCAGTAATAGCGCCCGGAACGGATACCCCAATAAAAACATCCCGGCCTTTTATTATTTCGGCCAGCGGTCCGGCTAAACAATCAGGATTGGTAATTTCAGCCAGCTCTCTTTTTACGGGACTTAACTGCGAATTATCCCTTGTGATTGCACCTTTACTGTCACACACAACAAGATCTTTTACACCTAGCGAAAGCAGCAGCTTTGTCACAGCAGTACCGGCAGCACCAGCGCCATTAACGACAATCTTTAAAGACTCAGCTGTTTTACCGGTTAATTTCAGGGCGTTGATCATGCTGGCAACAACCACTACCGCAGTTCCATGTTGGTCATCATGAAAAACAGGAATATCCAAGCAGGCTTTCAACTTTTCTTCAATTGCAAAACACTCCGGCGCTTTAATATCCTCAAGGTTAATACCACCAAAAGTTGGTGCCATTAACTTGATGGTTTCAACAATTTTATCGACGTCTTTTGTATCCAGGCAAATTGGAAAGGCATCTACGCCAGCAAATTTTTTAAATAAAATGGCTTTCCCCTCCATTACCGGAAGGCCGGCTCCAGCCCCGATATCGCCTAAGCCTAAAACCGCGGTTCCATTGGTTACAACTGCAACTAAGTTTCCTTTGGCAGTATAATCATAAATCTTGGCATAATCTTTTTTGATTTCAAGACAAGGTTCGGCAACTCCCGGTGTATACGCTAAGGTTAGGTCTGCTGCGGTGGCAACTGCTACCTTACTGGTCACTTCTATTTTTCCGCTATGATCTTGGTGGTATTTTAAAGCCGCTTCTTTTAAGTTCAACTTTTTTTCCTTTCTACTACAATATATTTATGGTCATAGTACCTAACAACCAGTTAGGACATTATCCATCTTGTTGCTTAAGCTGTTAGAATGTAAGAGCAATAGGTATATCATCTGCCTTTCTTGGACTTTGCGTCCGTAAAAAAGACTGATAACCGGCTCCTCATTCGCAGCGTTCGTTTTATGCAGGTTGAACTGCTGTCCCACAGTACGTTCGTGTCACACCACAGTAGATTGAATAGGCAATGAGTAAAACTGGTATTTATCCATTGCAATAATTTTAAGGAGTGACAAATTTATGAACATGAACGCAGTAGGTATTGATGTTTCTAAGGGCAAAAGCATGATCGCTATTATCCGCCCGTATGGTGAGATTGTTTCTTTGCCTTTTGAGATTCGCCACACTTCCAATGAAATCAGTTCTCTCATCGCTCAGATCCAATCCATTGACGGCGAATCCCGCATCGTTATGGAGCACACGGGTCGTTATTATGAACCACTGGCACGTGAGCTTTCTCAGGCAAATCTTTTTGTGAGTGCCATAAATCCTAAACTTATTAAAGATTTCGGTGACACTTCTCTACGCAAAGTTAAATCTGATAAAGCAGATGCCATAAAAATAGCGCGTTATGCTCTTGACAGTTGGAATGATTTGAAACAGTATAGTCTTATGGATGAAATACGTAATCAGTTAAAAACAATGAACCGTCAGTTTGGTTTTTACATGAAACACAAAACGGCTATGAAAAATAACTTTATCGCGATACTTGATCAAACCTATCCGGGTGTTAATACTTACTTCAACAGCCCTGC
Source organism: uncultured Acetobacterium sp. (assembly GCA_965140355.1). Classification (GTDB taxonomy): domain Bacteria; phylum Bacillota; class Clostridia; order Eubacteriales; family Eubacteriaceae; genus Acetobacterium. The sequence continues at coordinate 386,382 of OZ223195.1, forward strand.
GCGTGATGATGGCAGCCAGAAATGGGTTGATTTTGCTTCTACATACTGGCATGTAGACTGTGTTCTTAAAATGTCTCTTCATGCTTTCACTGACCATTATCAGAAATGGTGTAAGCGAAAGAAGTACAACTTCAGTCAACTAAAAGCTGAAGAAATCTATGGAGCAGCTAAGGAACTTGTTCCTGTACTTCCTAAAGATCATTTGACCAAACTCATTGTGAAACAAGCGGTCGATCAATTAAACATTACTTCCAAAACGGTAGAATCACTTCGTACTCTGATGAATGAAACCGCATCCAAACTTCCTGAATACTCAATCGTCATGGGAATGAACGGTGTTGGATCATCTCTTGGCCCTCAGTTGATTGCTGAAATCGGCGATGTTACACGGTTTACACATAAGGGTGCTCTTACTGCCTTTGCAGGCGTTGATCCAGGGGTTAACCAATCTGGAACCTATGAACAAAAAAGTGTCCATACTTCCAAAAGAGGTTCTTCGTCTTTGCGTAAAACGTTGTTTCAGGTCATGGATGCTCTTATCAAGACCCAGCCACAGGATGATGCTGTTTATCAGTTTCTCGATAAGAAACGTGCCCAAGGCAAGCCTTACTATGTCTACATGACCGCAGGCGCTAATAAGTTTCTGCGTATCTACTATGGTCGAGTAAAAGAATACCTGCTATCTCTTTAATAACACTCACCACAAATATCCTTATCTTCAGACCAACGATATTTGCTGGTCTTTTTGTCGTGCTTCAATATCTTGAATATAACTTTTTACAAAACTTTCAATTTCCTATTGACTTTTTATTTGCAGGCTTTTTTGATACTCGAAAAATGCCCAGCGAATAATCTATTGCCGGACATTTTATCGGATCGTGTTGTTTTAATTGTACCTGCTAAATTTTAAACTCGGTCGTAAAGCGGCGGATTGCCTCTTCGGTATTTTCTTTACTGCCAAAAGCCGTTAGTCGGAAATACCCTTCTCCGCTGGGGCCAAAACCGACGCCTGGAGTTCCAACGATATTAACCTCAGTTAACAGTTTATCAAAGAAAGTCCATGAATCCATCCCGGTTGGTGTTTTCAACCAGATGTATGGCGCATTAATACCGCCAAAAACTTCAATTCCCTTGCTGGCAACACCTTCACGAATCATTTTAGCATTTGCCATATAGTATTCGACCAAAGCTTTGATTTGCTGTTGTCCTGCGGTTGTATAAACGGCCTCGGCCCCTTTTTGAATGATATAAGGAACCCCATTAAATTTAGTGCAGTGTCGTCTATTCCATAATTTATTGATTTCAATTGGTTCACCGGATTCAGTATAACCCATTACTTCTTTTGGCACCACTACATACGAACATCGGGTTCCGGTAAAACCGGCATTTTTTGAAAAACTGCGAAATTCAATGGCAACCTCTTTAGCTCCGGCTATTTCATAAATGCTATGTGGGACATCGTCTTCCTGAATATACGCTTCATAAGCAGCATCATATAAAATAATCGCCTGATTAACCTTGGCATAATCTACCCATTTCTTTAACTCTGTTTTACTGATCGTTGTTCCGGTGGGATTATTGGGGAAACACAAATAAATCAAATCAACTTTTTCGGTTGGAATTTGTGGGACAAAGCCATTTTCTGCCGTACAGGGGATATAAACCATATCCGTCCATTTGCCGTCGGCACCTAAGGTACCACTTCTCCCCGCCATGACATTGCTGTCGACATAAACGGGATAAACCGGATCAGTGATGGCGATTTTATTATTCAAACCAAATATTTCCTGAAAATTGGCCGTATCGCTTTTGGAACCATCACTGACAAAAATTTCGTCAATTGCGAGTTCTACCCCACGCGGATTAAAATCAAACTTTATAATTTTTTCAAGCAAAAAGTCATAACCTTGTTCCGGGCCATAACCTTTAAATGTTTTTTCATCAGCCATCTCATCAACAGCGTTGTGCAAGCTTTTAATCACTGCCTCCGGCAGTGGTTTGGTTACATCACCAATGCCCAGTCGGATAATGTTAGCCTCCGGATTTGCAGTTTTATAGGCTTCTACGCGTCTCGCTATTTCCGAAAAAAGGTAGGAACCCGGTAATTTTAGATAATTTTCATTGATTAATGCCATGTTTTTTTCCTTTCAATTTTTATTATTATTTAGGTAATTGCGAAACTGCCATGAGCTTTGGGTCCAGTTTCGCACGAAACAATTTCTACACGGTACGGCGGACAGTTCGATGAACTGTTCGCCTACACGTTACGAAATCGTTTATGGAAACTGCACCCAAAGCAACCGTTGTTCGATGTTTTTTAATTTCGCAAACGCCTATTTATTATTATTTCTTAACTTTTATTTATTCCACTTGGAAAAATCCAGGGTTGCAAAATAATCTTCCGGGGTTTCAGCTCGTCGAATCAGTTCGGTCGTCCCATCTTCTTTTAACAATACCTCTGCCGAGCGGAGCTTGCCGTTATAGTTATAACCCATCGCAAAACCGTGAGCGCCAGTATCGTGCAGGACAACCAAATCACCGATATCAATCTTGGGAAGCTTTCTGTCGATGGCAAATTTGTCGTTATTTTCACATAATCCGCCAGTGACGTCATAAATATGATCTAGTGGTTCGTTTTCTTTTCCCATAACCGTGATATGGTGATAAGCTCCATACATTGCCGGTCTCATCAAATTCGCCGCACAAGCATCGAGACCAATGTATTCTTTATGCGTATGTTTTTCATGAAGCGCAGTTGTTACCAGATGTCCGAACGGTCCTAAAACAAAGCGACCCAGTTCGGTATAAATAGAGATATCGCCCATTCCGGCCGGGACCAGAATTTCTTCAAAGGCTTTTTGAACACCACGTCCCACCTCCGCGATATCGGTCGGTTCTTGATCAGGCAGATATGGAATTCCCACTCCACCGGAAAGGTTGATGAAAGCAATATGAGCACCTGTTTCCTGATTCAGTTCCACCGCGGTTTTAAAAAGGATTCGTGCCAGCGCTGGATAATATTCATTTGCGATTGTGTTACTGGCCAAAAATGCATGGATGCCAAAATGCTTAACGCCTTTGCTTTTTAAGATTTTAAAACCTTCTGTCATCTGTTCTCTGGTAAAACCATATTTAGCCACTTGCGGAGTATCCATAATAGCATTATCGATCACAAAATCACCACCAGGATTAAACCGGCAACTAATGGTTTCGGGAAGCTCGGCTACTTCTTCCAGGAAGTCAATATGCGTAATATCATCCAAAGTAATCAGGGCATTGAGTTTTCTGGCCAATTCAAAGTCTTCTCTTGGCGTGACGTTAGAAGTAAACATGATGTCTGTTCCGGTGAAACCAACCGTATCTGACATTAACAGCTCAGTATATGAAGAACAATCGACCCCACAGCCTTCTTCCTTTAAAATTTGCAAAATAGTGGGATTGGGTGTCGCTTTAACAGCAAAATATTCTTTATAACCGGGATTCCAGGAAAACGCCTTTTGTAAATTGCGGACATTTTCGCGAATCCCTTTTTCGTCATAGAGATGAAAAGGAGTGGGGTATTGGCCAACTATTTCTGTTAATTTTTCTTGATTAATAAATGTTTTTTTCATATTTATCGGTTTCCTTTCGTTAGTTCAATCAGCTTTATTTCATTTTTCATTGAATCTTTAAACAAATCAACCAGATTTTGTTTATGTGAATACAAACAGGTTGAATGTTCGCCATTATTAATATCTCCGGTAAGGACATTTGTAGAATCGGCAATCAGTCGGATTTGCGGCAGCGGTTGACTGGTAGTATAAATAATTGCGCCCTCCAGTTTGATCGCTTCATTGGTGATAATCACCATTTTTATGCCGCGCTGAATGGCCTTTTCGATGGTCGTTAAAATTGAGTTCAGAATCAGAACCGATACCGAAATGTAGATCCGTTCTTTGGCTTCTAAGATCATATTTTGTAACTTATTCATAATATTGACTTCACCCTTGATGGTAATATAGCCCTCCACCGCATCCCGTTTGCTGGGAATCGTTCTAACCAGATTTTCTTCCGACTCTTGTAATTTTCTGATTTTATTTTGACAGAACTCTTTGATCGAAACCGGAGTATATCGGATGGTCGCTTCTTCAATAACATAAGCTGCTCCTTTTTCCACCAGCGACGCAAGCGATGTATAAGCATTAGATCTTGATATCCCGGTTATCTTGGCAACTTCATAACCATTTAGATCACCTTCCGAAAGAAGTGTTAAATAAATCGCTGCTTCATGTCGGGTCAAACCAAATTGGGTCAGTCGTTCAACACTATCCATAAATTAATCATTCCTCATTTGTATTTTCAACGACAGGTGGTGCGATACCATTTTTACAAAGAAACATCTTTAACGATTGATTCCTTAAAGTACTAATACTATTTTATATAGTGTTCCTGCTTAGTAAGACTCTACACTAAAATTTATTTTTTGTCAAGAATGATTATAAAAAAACAGCCTGAAAATTTTCCCGCTGTTTTAATAATCACCATTTATGGACCAATATATTGATCGTTTGCGAACGTGCCAACATAGGTTGTCCCATCGGCCATTGTCAATGTTCCTTTACCTTCCATCTTACCTTCTTTGAATTCGCCAACATAGGTATTGCCATTTTCCGTTTTTGTCCCATAACCGTCAAGCTTTCCGTATTTCCATTCACCTTCAAATTTCGTCCCGTTATACCCCGTCGCAACCCCTTGACCATGGAGTTTCCCATCTTTCCATTGACCTTCGTAAATCACATCTTTGGAGTAGGTAAACTTTCCATAACCATTTGGCATCCCGTCTTTCCATTCACCAGAATAAGTACCGCCACCATAAGATTGTGTCCGGACACAACCACTAGTCAATATTAATAAACTGAGTAACATAAATATTAAAACTATCGGCGCTCTAACTTTTCTTCTCATCTCTACCCTCTCCAATCTGCTTACACTTTCGTCGAAAATAACTATTTACAATGAATTTCACCAATATTATATCTCATTTTTTTAAAATAATAAATATAATTTCTTAAGCGATGTCAAACCATCATAGTCAGATTGCGAGTAAATTAAAAATATTCATATCGACGATTGTCAAGGCACAACTAAAAAGATCATTCAGGTTAAAACCATATAACGATTGGTTTTAATCCGAATGATCAGAAAATATTTTTATTTGGATCGTCTGAAGTTTATTAATTATTTTTGTTATTGACATTTTCACATTTTATCTCTAAATCACTCACAAGATTTGTAATTGCAGTTAGCTTTTCCGATGAAGATGTTTTGCTACTTGTGATACCATTTTTTTTCATCGCTATTTCTAATTCATCGTGGATATCCTGAAGATTGTTTTTTATTGCTGCCATTTGTTTTTTTTCATAAAGACTTTTTTTGATACCATCAGCAAAGAAGACTTCTTGATTTTCCAAATCATATTCACAGACATCTTCAATTACAATACATTCATAACCAAGATGTTTTTTTACTAAATCAGCAAAAGCTATTTTGGGAGGTTCTTCGCCGTGAACAAGGAATATTTTTTTTGGTTGTTTTTTAAATCCAGAAATCCAATTTAATAGATCACTCTGATCAGCATGAGCAGAGAAACCCTCTAAAAAATAAATTTCCGCGTTAACCTGAATCCGTTCATTAAGAATTCGTACATATTTTTCGCCGCTGACAATGGCCCGCCCAGTCGTTCCTTCCGCTTGGTACCCAACAAACACAATGCTTGATTTTTTTTGCCAAAGGTAATGTTTTAAATGATGCTGAATTCTTCCAGCATCAGCCATCCCGCTAGCAGCAATAATAATTTTTGTCGATTCATTCTCATTTAAGGCTTTCGATTGAACGATATTTTTAGTAAAATTCAAATTTCTAAAATAAAGAATTTCCTCTCCTTTTTTAAGACTTTCTTTTGTTGCAGTATTAAAATAGTGAGCATTTCTGCGAAATATTGCGGTTGCATCGATAGCTAGGGGACTATCAATATAAACCATAATTTTATCCAGTTGATTCTGGTATTTTTCATGATTATCATAAAACAATTCCAATTCATGAATTAAATCCTGCGTACGACCAAGGGCAAATGATGGTATCACAACGGTCCCACCACGTTTAATGGTTTTTAAAATAATATCAATAAAGCGCTTGCGACTTTCTTCATGAGTTTCATGATTACGATCACCATAAGTCGCTTCCATGATAAGATAGTCAGCTTCTGAGATGAGCGTTGGATTATTAAGCATCCGTTGATTGGCTGCTCCAATATCTCCGGAATAAACCAATTTAGATTCTTTTTCACCCTCTTTCACCCAAAGTTCAATAATTGCCGCACCAAGAATATGTCCAGCTTCATTTAGTCTTATTGTGATATCGGGATTAATTTCAAATTGATTATCATAGGCAACCGGATAAAAATAGCGTTTGCATGCACCTGCCTCTTTTTGTGTATAAAGTGGCAAAATCGAATGTCGCCCAGATCGCTTCAAATGTTTGTTTTTCCACAAAGCTTCCATTTCATGAATATATCCGCTATCTTGAAGCATAATATCGGCAATTTCAGCTGTTGCACCGGTACAATAAATTGCTCCCTTAAATCCTTTTTTAATAAGCAACGGAATACGGCCACAATGATCAATATGAGCATGACTTAAAATCATAAAATCTATTTCAGCCGGATCAAAATCAAATTCCTGTTCATTTAATTCTTCTAAAACTTCACTTCCTTGAAACAAACCACAATCTAAAAGAAATTTGTATCGATCAGTGGTAACTAAATGACATGAGCCCGTGACAGAAATTGCCGCGCCTAAAAATTTAATTTTCATTTTAATTCGCCTCTTTCTTCATTCTCAATCCAAATATAGGAATTTATCCAATGCTAATATTTAAAGTCGACACTCAATCTGGTCATTGCTTGTTTTATTAAAATTACTTTTACTTTATTCATATCCAACTTTCTCAATTTTACGCAAACTTACACGAGCAAAAAAACAAAGAATTAAAGATGATCTTTAATCCTTTGTTTTTACAATTGTCACCTTTTATGCTCACTCAATAATTTCCGATCGAACAGATACGAGGTGATTGATAAATTGCTGTGCCGTCCGACCGGAAATACCACCGTGTTGAAGTTCCCATTTATTGGCTTCCTGATGTAATATTTCCTCCGACAAGTTGAGTTTTTCGCGCTTAGCTAACTCGTCAACGATTCCAAAATAATTTTTTTGGCTTGGTCGTTCAAAAAAAATAGTCACTCCAAAGCGATTGACTAATGATAGTTTTTCCTGCATGGTATCGGAACGATGGATATCATCACCAGATTCCATATCACTACGATCATTCCATGTTTCACGAATCAGATGGCGTCTGTTTGAGGTCGCATAGATTAATATGTTTTCTGGTTTTGTTTCAACACCACCTTCAATAACAGCCTTAAGAAATTTATATTCAATTTCGAATTCTTCAAAAGAAAGGTCATCCATATAAATAATAAATCGATAGTTGCGATTTTTAATTTGAGCAATAACATTTGATAAATCACGAAACTGATGTTTGTAGATTTCGATCATCCGTAAACCCTGATCATAAAATTGATTTACAATCGCTTTAATGCTGGTGGATTTTCCTGTTCCACTGTCTCCAAACAACAATACATTATTAGCTTTTCGCCCCTCTACAAAAGCTTTAGTATTTTCAACAAGTTTTTGTTTTTGGTTTTCATAACCAACCAGATCAGCAAGCATAACCTTATCCATATTATTGATCGGATTAAAAACAATACCGTTGCCAGCTGCTTTAGAAACAATTCGAAAAGCCTTGTTTAACCCAAACATCCCCACCCCATATTCTTGATAGAATTTCGTAACCTGATCAAAAAAAGCTTGTTGATCAGGTGCCACAGCTAATTCTAGATTAAGTTTTTTGACTTTTTCACTAACATTCTGGTTATACATGAACTCTGGTTTTTTTATCGCCTGATAATTCGTCAGATGGCTAAAACAATCAATCTCCAGAGCATTTTCTAATTCAGAAAAATCGAAATCGAAAAGATCTTTAAAAATTTTACAATCATTCAAAGCAAAAAAGTTAACGGTACCATCCTTCTTACCAACCTTTTCACAAGTTAAACTAAACGGATTTTCATTTGTCATCAATATAAAAGTTAAGTAATGATGCCAGATGTTACGGTCAAATCCAAAATCGGTGGCAATTTCCAATAACAACTTGATTTGTCGATAACATTCCGCTATCAAGATTTCTTTGGAATCTTCACCTGCGTAGAACCGCTCGTAGAGTTGTCCCATCTGTTTTAAGAGGTTATCGGGATCTGAGTCAGTATAAAGTATCAATTTTGCTATCATTCGATTCATGATGTTCTCCTTTGGTTTCGTTAATCGTGTTGACCATAGCATTAACAATCGTTTAAACTTGGTATCAGTGTTTAGTTTATCATTACCGTTATAGCACCGTCAACCTGGTAAAACGTTATCAAAATAATTAACCTATTTATTCAAAAAAACCATTTTGTTATCAACAAAATGGTTTTTAATAAGTTAACTCGGACTTATCGAAGTTGGAACTGGTCAATCATTTGTTTTAATAAAACGGATTGTCCTGACAGTTCTTCACTGGCGGCAGCACTTTCTTCAGCCGTTGCCGAATTCTGCTGGACAACCTGTGCAACTTGCTCAACGCCGGTATTGATCTGGGCAATCCCTGAAGCTTGTTCATTAGATGCTTTCGCAATATCCCCAATTAAATCATTAACTTTTTCAATACCAGCAACAATTTCATTTAAAGCGGCTGCTGTTTCGTCAGCAATTTTGGTTCCATCTTGAACTTTATTGATGGACCCTTCAATCAGCCCAGTTGTTTCTTTAGCCGCATCGGCACTTCGTGCCGCCAGCGTTCTTACTTCTTCAGCGACGACGGCGAAACCTTTACCATGTTGTCCAGCTCGGGCTGCTTCCACCGCCGCATTAAGCGCCAGAATATTTGTCTGGAAAGCGATATCATCAATTACCTTGATAATTTTAGAAATATCTACTGAAGATTGATTAATGTCGACCATTGAACGTTGCATTTCCAACATTTGAGCGTTCCCTTTTTCAGCATTATCCATTACGTCAGCCGCCAATTCTCTGGCTTTATTTGCATTCACTGCGTTAGTTTTAGTCTGGTCAGCAATTTCGGTAATCGATGCTGTCAGTTCTTGTATTGAACTGGCCTGTTCCGTTGAACCTTGGGCTAAACTCTGACTGCTATCAGAAACCTGATTCGCACCGATATTAACCTGTGCTGATGCATTATTGATATCTGCTAACAATGAGTTCAAGGTTACCACAATCATATTTAATGCATCACTAACAGCGGTAAAATCGCCGCCATAAGCATTAATTTCATCGATCGCTAAATTTCCATTACCGATTTCTTTGGTTACTGTAGAAATCTCGGTAATAATGGTTTTAAATCGACTTCCCATCGAATTAACTGCTTGTTTTAAAATATCAAAACTGCCCTGATAATAACCATTAATAGTCTCGTCTAAATTGCCATCAGAAATTGACGCCATTACATTCCCGACTTCTTCAAGTGGTCGTATCATTACTTCGAGAATCCCGTTCATACCGCTAATCAGCTCCTGCCAAGATCCCATAAACTTCGTTTCATCAGCGCGGATGCTCAAATCGCCCTGCATCGCGGCAGTAGTGAGTATAATTGCATCACTGATTAAATTGTCAATGGATTCTTTGACATTCTGAAGATTTGTTTCAATCGATAAGAATTGTTTATAAACATCAGCTGTATGCTCATCTGGTTCTTGAATATTCATATCAAAGTCCAAGTTTCCTTCTGCCAGACGATTTAAATTTTCAGCTAGTCTTAATATTTCAATTTCTGAATATTTGTAAGCACTTGTTGTTGCGGTCGTGCTAAATGAAGTTTCTACATAACCAATGGTTTCACCTTTTTTATCAATAATCGGTGTTGTATCCATACGATAGTATCCGCCCCGAAATTCAAAAGGAAATTCGACTCGACCTGATTTTCGGTATGCTTTAACACCACAATCTTCATTTTTACACATGTCCAAATTTGAATTACAGCAATCATCACCATACAATTCTTCACGTTCTTCTTTTTTTCCGGTGGAGACTCTCAAGTCATGAAGTGTTTTATTAATAAACATCCATTTCAGGTCATTATCAACTACCGTAATTCGATATGGCATGGCATCAAGAATAGCCTGAAAGAAATCGCGTTTATCTGCAATCGTTTTAATCGTTTGCTTAATTTGAACAGCCGTTTTTTCATAATCACCAGTCAGCTCATTGTTAAACGATTGATCTGCTAAATCACCGTTTGCAGCAATTTCGGTGATATCCTGTAGATTACGCATCATTACACCGACTGATTTCTGCATTGCCAATAGATGCATGCCTAATACATCCTTTTCAGATTTCGGGGAAATGATTACGGATAAATCACCTTCAGCCATTTTTTGGGTTGCATCCGCTTGATTTTTGATATGTTTAGCTAGATCAGATAACGCTGCTGCCATGAATCCCAATTGATCATTGATTGCTTTATCAGTCTCTAAGTCTACTCCAACTTCAACATCACCTTCAGCTAGTCCACTAACCGCTTTGGCTAATTGTGACATTCTGTTTGAAATATTCTTGATTGCAAATAATATTACCCCTATCATCGCAATTAAAGCTACTAAAAAAACCAAAACTAAATTGTTTTGGATATTTGCAAATTGATCGTAATTTTGGCTGACAATGTTCATCGCAATACCAACCGCTACAATGAATATCAGCGTAACCGGTATCACTATAGATATCAAAATTTTAGACATCAAACTTTTTACACTTTTCATTCTTCTCCTTCTTTTCAAGCTCTACATCAATGAATTTTAATTCATTAACCTGTCTTATTAAGCCGATTTAACATGGTCATATTATATCTGATCATGGTCGTAAACTCAACCGTTTATTTAGGGTTCGGACATTAATTATAAGCTGCTCACTTAAGCGAAAATTAAAAAAACTGCCAGCAGACCCCGTTTAAATTAATCTGGAAAACTGACAGTTCTATTCGTTGTTTTTAATTACCGTTAGTTAAGCGTCATGATTTTTATCTAAATGACGCTTAAAATCATCAATTTTTAAGTTGAAACTGATCAATCATTTGCTTTAATAAAACAGATTGACTTGATAGTTCTTCACTAGCGGCAGCACTTTGTTCTGCTGTTGCTGAGTTCTGTTGAACAACCTGGGCGACCTGCTCAACACCTAAGTTAATCTGCGCTATGCCGGTTGCTTGTTCATTCGATGCTTTAGCAATATTACCAATCAGATCATTTACTTTTGTAATACCAGTAACAATTTCATCCAAGGCTTCCGCTGTTTCATCGGCAATTTTGGTACCATCTTGAACATTGTTGATTGAACCTTCAATCAGTCCGGTCGTTTCTTTGGCTGCATCGGCACTACGAGCCGCCAGCGTTCGCACTTCTTCAGCGACAACTGCAAACCCTTTACCATGTTGTCCCGCGCGGGCCGCTTCTACCGCCGCATTAAGTGCCAGAATATTTGTTTGAAAAGCAATATCATCAATCACTTTAATAATCTTTGAAATATCAACTGAAGATTTATTAATATCTACCATCGACTGCTGCATTTTAGTCATTTGTGCATTACCTTTTTCAGCATTCGTCATCACCGCAGCTGCTAATTCTCTCGCTTTATTTGAATCTACAGCGTTATTTTTAGTTTGGTCAGCAATTTCTGATATTGATGCTGTCAATTCCTGAATTGAACTTGCCTGTTCAGTTGAACCTTGAGCTAAGCCCTGGCTGCTATTGGATACTTGATTGGAACCCATATTAACCTGATCAGCAGCATTATTGATGTCGCCCAACAATGAATTCAAGGTCAGGATAATGTTATTCAAGGCGTTAGAAATAGAATTAAAGTCACCGCCAAAGGCTTCGACATTTTCAATATTAAGATTGCCATTCCCCATCTCTTCAGTAACTGACGATATTTCAGCAACAATCCTTTCAAGCTGGCGTCCCATAATATTAACTGATTGTTTTAAAACCTCAAATTCACCCTGATAAAAACCATTGACGGTCGATTTTAACTGTCCTTTAGAAATCTCGCTCATAACTTCTGACACTTCTTCAATCGGTTTTGCAATTTCGCCAAGAATATTATTCATCCCACTAATTAATTGTTGCCATGATCCACTGAATTTAGTTTCGTCAGCCCGGGTCGAAAGTTCTCCGGAAATCGCCGCATTTGTTAACATACTTGCGTCATTAATGAGATTTCCAATGTTGCTTTTTACGTCGGTTAAACTAGTACCAATTTTTTGAAACTGTTCATAAGCTTCGTTCGTATATTGATTGGGCTCAGTTACAGACAAATCAAATTCGAGATTTCCAGCGGATAAAAGATGTAAATTTTCTGCTAATCTCACGACCTCATTACTTGTGTAATTATTAACACTCATTACCGGGGTCGTATCATGAGACACTTCCACATAACCAATTTGCTCACCGTTTTTGTCAAGAACCTTAGCTGTATCCATACGATAATATCGATCCATGAATGCAAACGAATACTCAGCATAACCGAACTCATTGAGGCGATCGCCGCCAGCTTTTAACATTGTATAACCACAGTTTTCAGTCCCACACATTTCTAACTTACAGCTACTACAATCATGTCCACGAATTGCTTCCCGACTTTCCGCTGTGCCAGTCAATTTCATCAAATCTTCTAGCGTCTTGTTGACAAAAACCATCTTCATGTTATTATCCGATGTCGTTATCCGGTAAGGGAGCGCATCAAGAATGGCCAGATAATAGTCTTTATCATAAACAACGGTTGCCATTGCCTGATTAACCTGTTCGATGGCTTTTTTATAATCACCGCTTAACTCATTTTCTTTGCTTTTATCAAGATACACTTTTTTTTCAACGAGCTCTGGCATTATTATCATATAATCCAACAAATTTTTAACGGAGTTTTGAATGGCTTGCAGATGTTTTCCGATCGAATCATTTTTAGATGACGACGCAATTGTTTCGGAAAAATTTCCAACGGCCAAATTTTGGGCAAGATCAGAATTCAACTTAAGATTTTCAGCGATGCTTGCTAATGCATATTCAATTTCTCCCAACTGATCTTGAGGCTTGTCAACATTAAAAGTTTTATCCACATCACCATCGGCAAGATGATTAGCAAACTCTGCCAGTTTAGTAATTTGGTTTGATGTACCTTTTAATCCCAGAACAATTGCAACAATAACCGCACCTAAACCGATTACATTTATCAGTATTATGTTGTTTTGAATCTCAGCAAAGTGATCAAAACTTTGACCAATCACATACATTGAAATGACGTCAACCAAACACAATGCTAATGCAACCGGTATGATAACCGTCATCAAGGTTTTCAACAATAAACTCTTTTCGTGATTCATTTTCTTCCTCCTTATTATTCCCTATACTTAGGCGTTTGCAAAACGCCACAACCCGCATAATTACGGGATATTTTTAATATAAAAAAATATAACTCCTCACCAGATTGTGATAAAATTGAGTTGCTTAAAAACAAATCTATCAACCTGAAAGGAGTTATATCATGACTATTTTATCACAAAAACAGCTTTCGTTGGCTGAAATTTATTCTGATTGCACTCATTTTTTTGAAAGTGACAAACATCGCTTTCTTTCACTACTGGAAGAGAATCTGAATCTTCATGCGTTGATTCCGCATTCTTTTTATCAGCATTACTACTGTGCTCATGGACGACATCGGGATTTTGAGCTTTGTTCGATTCTCTGGGCGCTGATCCTGCAGCGGATTTTTTCCATCCCCACGGATACACTCCTGATTACTTTTCTCAAGTTTTCCAGAGAACTCAGGGATTTCTGCGGTTTTAACCGAGTTCCCCATGCGTCACAACTGACCCGTTTCAAACAAACATACTTGCCGGACTTACAATCGCTCTTTCATCGTCTTGTTGATGTGACTGAGCCGATCTGCCAGAAAATTGATGCTGATAAAGCGATGATGACTATTTTTGATACCTCCGGAATTGAAGCCTATGTCACTGAAAACAACCCAAAATTTGCCAATAAAATTATTAAGCAGCTCAAGGCTTTCAAGAAATCCCACCAGCTTAATGACGCCTATGATCCCTATAAAGCCGCCTACGGCTCAATGCCCACTCACGCGAAATCCAATCCGGAAATCAAACAGCTCTACATTAACGGTCATTTCTGTTACGTCTACAAATTCGGCATCATTACCAATGGCCTTGGCATTGTCCGGGATATCACTTTCTATGATGCGAATTTTCTGGTTGAACATCCGGATATTTCTGTCGATAAAAAATCAGATTCTCCTGATGAGGACAAATCGCTTCATGATACCAAAGCCCTGATTCCGGTTCTGACAGACTTCTTTAAAGCGCACCCGCTGATTGTCCCCAAACTTTTCATTGGTGATGCTGCCTTTGACAGTTCTGCGATTTATCAGTCCCTCCTCGGGGAACTGAAATTTGAAAAAGCTTTCATTCCATTGAATCAGCGTGGTAAATTTTCCTATCCGGATTGTCCGGTTGATGCCGATGGCATTCCCTGTTGTCCAAATGATCCTGCTCTTCCCATGAAATCCGAAGGACGGGCCAAAAGAAAGAACGGCTTGATTCGGTTTAAATTCACCTGTCCCAAAACAAAATGGATCAAACAGGAAGCCGGGAAAGCCAAACGTCAATGTTTCTGTGAAAATCCTTGCACTTCGTCTTCCTGTGGTCGGATGTTTTACGTCTACCCTGAAAAAAATCTTCGAGCCTACCCCGGAACCCTTCGTGGGACACTCGAATGGGCTCGAATCTATAAGATCAGAGGCGTCGTTGAACAATCCATTAATCACTTCAAAGACAGTTTCTGTCTTGCCAACCGTAAAACTCAAAATGCCGGAACACTTCACTCCGATTTGCTGTTGGCCGGAATTACCCAGCTGATTACTGCAATTCTTTCATTCCCTATACTATCTGAATCTAAACTAATTATTTATTGATCGCTCACCACTTTTCTAATAGATATTATGTGCCGTCAACTATCCAAACATCGATGCTACTTTTCGTAGTCAATGATTTTATTGAGCTAATAACTTATTTGTGAATTATATATGAAATTACTAAATAGCTCAAGCTTTTTTACTTTTCATATTTCTACCAATGAATTTATTAATAATATTTTCCGGGATCACTTAAATATCGGCACTTATTCGCTCAAATCAAGTTGCAATTCAACTGTAAATTGTTACTACAAAATTATTGAGTCAGATGCTCAATTATCCCATGTTTATTTAGTTGCATTTAATATTATATCTTACTTTTTTTGTAAATTCAATCTATTTAACAATAATAAATTCTGAATGCTTTTCTTAAATGATGCCGTTATTATTTGTTTTTTTTTAATTTTTAAGGATAGACCATCTGCAACAAGATGGTCTATCCTTTATCAAATCGAGATTATTGTAATTAAAATTTGAAACCTATCAAAGATTAAATTTAGCGTAACTGAAATCGCTCAATCATCTGTTTTAGTAAAACTGATTGTCCCGACAACTCTTCGCTGGCAGCAGCACTCTGCTCGGCTGTTGCCGAAGTTTGCTGAACAACCTGAGCAACTTGTTCAACACCCATATTAATCTGAGTGATACCGGAAGCCTGTTCATTCGAAGCCGTTGCAATATTGCCGATTAAGTTGGTCATCTTACTAATACCAGCGACAATTTCATTTAATGCTTCAGCGGTGTCATCAGCAATACCAGTTCCTTCTTGAACTTTATTGATAGAATCTTCAATTAACGCTGTTGTTTCTTTGGCTGCTTCAGCACTTTGGGCGGCCAGCGCTCGGACTTCTTCGGCAACTACCGCAAAACCTTTGCCATGCTGTCCGGCTCGAGCTGCTTCCACCGCGGCATTAAGCGCCAGGATGTTTGTCTGGAAGGCAATATTGTCAATTACTTTAATAATTTTTGAAATGTCTTGTGATGATTTATCAATAGCTACCATTGATCGCTGCATTTGTGTCATTTGATGATTACCTTTATCAGCATTTTCCATAACATCAGCTGCCAATTCTCGTGCTTTGTTAGCATCTACCGCGTTGTTTTTTGTTTGAGCGGCAATTTCTGCGATCGAAGCCATCAGTTCTTGAATTGAGCTGGCTTGTTCAGTCGAACCCTGAGCTAAAGCCTGACTGCTGTCGGATACCTGATTGGCCCCGATATTTACCTGTTCAGCAGCAATATTAATATCGCCCATAACGTCATTTAATGATTGGATGATAACATTAATTGCATCGGAAATGGTGATAAAATCACCACGAAACGCTTGTGTATTTTCAATATTAAGGTTTCCCCGAGATAATTGTTCAATTTTTTCGGTAATTTCGCCTACTACATCGTGTAACAAGATGGCTGTATTGTTCACAATTTGTTTAAGAGTATCAATATCACCCTTATACTCCCCAGTGATGCGCGCTTCCAAATTGCCATTTGAAATAGTATCCATCACGGTCATGACTTCACCCAATGGCTTGTTCATTTCAAACAGAATGGCATTCATGCCACCAACCACTTCTTCCCAAGCACCTTTAAACTGACTGGTATCTGCTGTAATTTGAAGATTTCCGTCAATCACAGCATTTGTAATCATTGTCGCGTCATTTATCATTGCCCCAATCGAATCTTTAACCGTTACTAAACTATTATTGATTTCATTAAACTGGGCACTCACTTCAGACGTATATTCGTCAGCCTGAACGATGTTTAAATCAAAATTCAAATCACCTTCGGATAATCGTAGCAGATTCTTTGCCAGTCGGGCCACTTCAGCCTTGGTATAATCACTAACCCGAATTATCGGTGTCAGATCGGTCACAATTTCTACAAAGCCAATATTCTCGCCTTTTTTATTTTTGAGATAAGCAGTTTCCTGTTTGTTATTGCGACCATCTCGTTCAAAATAACTATCCGCCTGACCTTGATTGACTAACCGCTTAATTCCACATTCTTCGGTTTGACAAATACTATTACCAGCCTTGTGACAATCCATCCCACAGGCCGATTTCCGATCATTTATGGTTCCATGGGCAATCATTTGTGCTTCAAAAGCGCGGTTCATAAATGTCCATTTCATCTCATTATCGGTAACATGAACAGGATAAGGTATCCCATCGATAATCGCTTCGTACCAAAACATATTATCAACAACGGTATCCAACGTCTGATTGATCCCCACAATAACTTTTTCATATTCACCAGCGTGTTTGTCAATTTCCGCCCGTTTGGTGAAATCTCCTTTAATGGCTGAATCAGAGAGCATAATGGTATCAGCAACAAGGTTACCAATCGCATTTTTTATCGAAATCATACTATTCCCTAAAACATCATTTTCAGACCTTGGTTTAATATCATAAGATAAATCCCCCAGTGCTATCTTTTGAGCAACTTCGGCCTGATCACAGATATTTTGTGCCATATTGACAAATGATTTGGTTAATTCGCCGATTTCATCCTTCGTTGCCGTTTCCGCCATTGAATAATCAATGTCCACCGCACCTAGAGCGAGATGATCAGCGGCCTCGGCAAGGCGTTTAATGGGTTTTACAAAACTTCGGGCAGATTTATCAATTAAAATCACAATAACCAATAATCCTAACGCAAAAATGATTATCATCGTCGTTTGGATTCCATTGTAATAATCATTAAACTCTGCCATGGGAAGTCCGCTGGCAATAACCCATCCAGTCGTTCCAATTTCGGTAACATATCCTTCATTGACTATCCCATTCGTCGAATAACTAAGTGCCCCAACCTCTTTGTTCATTAACGCCGCAACAACATTTTCCGACATATCAGTTTCTGACAATTGCCCATTGTTATAATCTGGATTGGGATGATCAAAAACGATGCCACTATTGGTTGCTACTACAAAAAATCCCGTATCTCCAATTTTATTCTCGGCAACAATTTCTTTGATTCGATCAATCGATACATCGATACAAGTTGCCCCCACTAATTCTTGAGTATCCGGTTTAAATACAGGTGCGACAACACTGACAATAATTTCATTAGTCGTAATATCTTCATAGGGTTCTGAGATAAAGGTCTTCTTTTTTTTGAGTAACTCTTGAAACCATGGCCGCGTATTAATATTATAACTTGAATCTGAAACAACGCCATCAGATTGCGTAAACTGACTCGAATCAACGTCAGCAATCCATGTCACCCGGATATTTTCAGTGTCCGTTGCGCGGACGTTATCGAGTGTTTGTTTGACTTCTGGAAAATTAGCGGTAGCGGTAATTCCAACGCCGGGAGTTACCTGATCAAACAAGTTTCTAATTTCTGGATTGGCTGACAACTGAGTCGCATCCTCCAGGTATTTAGTAAAATATGAATTAATCTGATTAGAAACCGATTCCGATCTGGCCGATAATTGGTTGATCGTAACCTCCGTAATCGCCTGATTCATGACATATAAAGAAATGCCAGCGACAAGCGCAAAAATAATAGCAACCGGCAATCCGATTGTCAGTAACATCCGAATTAACAAACTTTTTTTTTGATTCATTTTAATAGGATATATCGCTGTAATATATCTTTCCTTCCTTTCTTTTTCATATAAATAGATAAAAATAACTCGCATGAGTATTAGCCTTTGACAAATATTAAATACATTCAAAATCATAAATGAAAATGACTTTAAGTTCAAGTGCTTTTATGTAAATTAATTGTCATTTGCAAGAAAATTATTTTTATCTTATTATCTTAATTATCAACCAGAAAATTTCTAATTTTACCACTACTCATGATATAATAAACAAAACGTATGAAACAAAGGAGCAAAAAATGAGAAATCGAACTGGTAACCTATTATGGGGTCTCTTGTTAGTAATCGTTGGACTTGGTTTTGCTGGAAATGTATTTGGTATGTGGAATTTCGAACCTTTTTTTGATGGCTGGTGGACATTATTCATTATTATTCCCTGCATCATCAGTATCGTTCAAAATGGTCTGCAACTCTGGAATACCATTGGTATGGGAATTGGGATCTTGCTATTTATATCAGCACAAGGCTTCTTAAATGGACAACTACTGGGAGATCTGATCTTTCCGATCATTATTATTGCCGTTGGCTTAAGCATTATGTTTAAAGATCGACTCAGTAAAAATGCAAAACTGATCCAGAGCATGAACAAGGATGGACTTCCCGAATACTCGGCAGTATTTGGTGGACAAGAACTAAACTTTCCGGGCGAAGTATTTAGCGGTGCTAGTTTAACCGCTGTTTTTGGTAGTGTCTCCATTGATTTAAGACAAGCAATTATTAATGAGGATATCTATATTTCAGCAACAGCAGTATTTGGCGGAATTGAAATGCTCGTTCCCAGTAACGTCCGAGTTGAAATGTCAACGACACCTATTTTTGGCGGTGCCTCGAATAAAACCAACAAACCTCTGGAAGAAAATCCATCCACTATTTACATTAACAGTACGAACATTTTTGGGGGCACTGAAGTTAAATGAAAAACAGCAATAATTGGATTAAATATCTTGCCATTGCTTTTGGTCTGGTGTTATCTTTAGGCATTATTTCTCTTATTGTTAATGGCGGTATTAGCGTCATCAGGAGTTTTGGACTAATCGTAACTGAAACACAACAAACCAAACAGCAAACTACGCCTTACATTCAACTGTATACGGGTGATTTAGACGCTGTTTATGTTAATTTAAATAGCGGCAACGTGACACTTCAAACCGGTGATGTTTTTAAAGTTGAAGGCTCCAACCTGCCTAAAAACTTAGATGTCACATTTGAACAAGGTAAATTATCGATTGAAGATGATCACTTTTTATTTAACTTTATTCATCCAAGTCAAAAACCGCACTTGTCCATAACCATCCCTGAAGACACTTCCTTGAAAATACTCGAACTAGATTTGGAGGCTGGTCAGGGTAACCTGTCTCGAATTTCCGCTCAAAAGCTAATCATTAAACAAGGTGCGGGCGAAATTGTAGCCAATAATCTAAAAGCCGATTCTGGACAACTTGAAGGCGGCGCTGGTGCTGTTCATTTTTCTGATGTTCAGCTCCATGATTTTGACATTGACGGCGGTGTTGGATTGATCGATGTCCAAGGGATTATTTCCGGTAATATGAAATTAAATTGCGGTATTGGTCAAACAAAATTAGCAATTTCCGGAACTGTTGATGATTATTATATCAACGCTGATCCAGGGCTCGGAACAATTACGGTTAATGATCGGAAAATTTCTGAAAATGGCGTTGGCTCAAAATCAGCCCCCAACTATATCGACATTGATGGTGGTATTGGCATGGTAAACTTAACTATTAATTAAGCATAAAAAAAACACGTCAGCTTGTTTAAGGTTGCCGACAAAGTACTGACAATTCGGTTAATCTACGCGTTTGAAGCAGAGCAGATAAGGCTTAAGCCAATCCTGTTGGCTAGCAAACATGTACTTAACTAATTGTCGGTACGAATTTATCGCCAACTCTAACGATTAAAACGTGTTTTTGGTTGTTTTATCGAACAAAATGCATATAGACCTTTTTAAAAGGATTTGGTTCCGGCACAACACCTTTTCCGTTCTCGATAAGGCGCATCAACCAAATCATATTGGCTGCAGTAACCTCAATCGTTTGGGCCCCTTCAGTATCCTGAATTGCCTCTCCCGGCGTACGCCCGTGGATGACATTCCAGTAATTTCCGCTTGCCAAAACCATTTCCGAGTAAGTAATATAGTGGTTTAGTTGATCAATTGTGGCAACTCCACCCGAACGTCTTACCGCAACAAGCGCCGCGGCCACCTTATGTCGAAATAATCCGCCATTGGCCCCAGCAACATAAAACGTCCGGTCCAGAAATGATTTCATATTTCCGCCAATTCCAGAAAAATGAACAGGACTGGCAAAAATAATGCCATCCGCTTCTTTTATTTTTTGAATGCCTTCATTAACGACATCTTTGGAAAAAATGCATTGTTCATTTTTATTTTTTCCACAAGCATTACAACCGGTACATCCCTGTACGGCTTTCATCCCCACATTGAAAATCTCAAAATCAATACTATCGCGAGCAAAAATTTCGCCGGCAATACTAAGTGCCGTGAATGTATTTCCTTCCCCATGTGGACTACCATTAATCGCTAATACCTTCATCTTTTTAAACCTCCAGAATTGTTAAACGCTATGGATTTAATTACGTTGTAGAAATTATACCACAATATTTCTATCTAAACTACAAAATCATTATTTCCCTGCGCGTTTTATCTCCTTTATCCGCAACTTATTTTATGCTATACTAGTAACATTATTCATCAAGGAGGGTGTCATGACAGGGTATATTTTTCGTTTTTTTAAATTAAATTTTGGTCTCTTTCTCTATGGATTGGGGATTATCTTAACAATGCGGGCAAATGTCGGTTATGCTCCATGGGAAGTTTTACATAGTGGAATCAGTCAAACATTAGGGGTTAGTATTGGTCTGATAAATACGGCTGTTGGCGCTTTAATTGTCGTTATTGTTGTTTTATTGGGTGAAAAAATCGGTCTGGGGACAATTTTTAACATGTTTATGATTGGTCTGTTTATGGATTTGATTCTATTTTTGGATTTCATTCCTATTTTTGACAATTTTTGGATCGGAACACTTATACTGGTTTTAGGGCTTTTTATCATTTCGCTGGGAACTTACTTCTATATTTCTTCAGCTTTTGGAGCCGGACCGCGAGATAGTCTCATGGTCGCAATCACTCGAAAAACAAAACTGCCGGTCGGTTTCTGTCGGGGTATTATTGAAATTAGCGTCGTTATCATTGGTTGGTTACTGGGTGGAATGGTTGGTTTAGGAACGATAATATCTGCCTTTTGCATTGGTTTTTGCGTTCAAATCACTTTTAAGTTACTAAAATTTGATCCCACCCAAATTAAACATGAAACTTTTGGACTGATGATCCAAAATCTGAAAAATCAATGATAATGACCTACCATAAACTGCTCTTTAGCTATTTTCTAAGATCATTTCAATAAAAACCTGAGCTATTTCCGGATCAAACTGAGTGCCGGAACAGCGATTAATTTCTTTAATCGCTTCCTCAATAGTGAGATCTTCCATATGTGGCCGCATTTTTGTCATCGCATCGTATGCATCAGCAATGGCAATAATGCGAGCTTCCAGCGAAATTTCTTCGCCTTTTAAACCTTTAGGATAGCCACTACCATCCCATCGTTCATGATGCGCTAAAATATGATCAGCTATTTCAGCAAATTCATTAGCTGAGCTCAAGATCCGATATCCGACTTCCGGATGACGCCGTATTTCTTTCCATTCTCGTTTATCGAGCGTTTCAGCTTTATTAAGAATACCGTCCGAAACACCAATCTTCCCAATATCATGCATCAACCCGGCTGTTTTTAAATCCTCCGTGCTTTTGCAGTCCATTCCTAGTTTTTCAGCAATCGCTTCCGTTAACTTACCCACGCGCTCAGAGTGACACATTTCTTGCTTATTTTTTTCAAATAAAGTACTAATAATCATTCCGACTGTTTTATTTCGCATTCCCAAACTTTCTGTGAGTTTACGACGATACATATAATCTTCTGCTTTCTTGAAAATCTGCTGAATATCCACATCTCTGCTATTTTTTGTTTCAAAACCGAAGGAAATTGAAACGGCAACCGTTCCGACCATTTCTTTTTCTGTCAATTTTTCAATCCGCTTGACAAGCTTTTCGGCTTCATTTGCGTTTGTTTTGGGCAAAAGAATCATAAATTCATCGCCTCCCAATCGGGCGACCACATCCTCGCTGCGACAAGCTGTTTTCATAATTTGAGCTGTTTTTATTAACAACTTATCTCCCATTATGTGACCAAAGCTATCATTAACAAGTTTTAATCCGTTAACATCGCCCATCACTAAAGACAGCGGTAAGTTTTCTGGGGTATCCATTCGCCGTAACTCCTCTTCATAAAAACGACGATTATAAAGTCCGGTAAGTTGGTCATGATAACTTAGATATTCAATCTGTTCGAGTTTTTGTTTTTTTTCGGTAAAATCCCTAAAAACCAATACGACCCCCAAGACATCGCCATTTTCTTCCATAATCGGCGCCGCACTGTCTTCAATCAACCGTTCCGAACCATCTTTTGCAATTAACAAACTATCCGATTCGAGTTCTTTAATTTCCTTCGTACGAAGAACATCTTGAACAATGTTCCCTGTTTTTTTATGACTCTGACCATTAATAATGTGAAAAACTTCTTCAATTGGTTTACCCATTGCTTCACTTTTACTCCAACCAGTTAATTCTTGAGCGACTCGATTGATAAATAAAACATCACCATTCTGATCACAAGAAATAACGCCATCACCAACTGAAACGAGCGTTGTTTCTAAAAGTTTACTCTCATTTGCCAGTTCTGCTTCCAACCGACGACGTTCGGCAACATCAATACCAATCCCAGTGAGATATTTTTTGCCCTTAAGTGTCATGACTACCCCGTTTGATCGGATTAAAAGTTTCTCGCCACTTTTCGTGATCAAGTGGGCTTCAACTTCGCCATAGCCGGTTTTAAAAACTTCATCGACAGCTGCCAAAACCCGAATCAAATCGTCACCTTCATACCATTTATCCATCGTCATCTGCGACAGTTCTGCCGATGAGTATCCAGTCATCTCTTCGTGTTTCTTATTCCATTTAATAAGTCTCCCCGCCTCATCATAAACATAAAGATAACCGGGAATACTCTCAAATAAAGCATCAATAAAAACCAGTTCCCTTTCTAAATCGTCTTTGGCAGTGACAAGCTGACTGTTGAGCTCTTCTAATTCATAAGTACGCTCAGACACCCGCTTTTCTAAAAGTTTATTTTCTTTTTTGAGCAACGCATTGTCAGATTCTATTTCAGAATTATCACGAATAATTGACAATAAATAATCTTGATCATTTACTGTTACTGGACTGGAGTGAACTTCAACATCTCTGATTTCGCCATTAGCTAAACGATGTTTAAAATAGAATTGATTTTTTTTGCTATTTTTCGCACAAGTGACTTCTTTTTTAAGTAGACCTTCCTTGATGCAGTTAAAATGACTAATTTTCAAAGTTATCATTTCTTGATACGTCAGACCATAAAATGAACAGGCGGCGTGATTACAATCTACAATTTTTAAAGTATCAGGATTTATCAAAAGCATAATTTCTTGATTATTTCGAAAAAGCATTTCAAAAAAAGACCCTTGCTCATCTTTCACATTATCTTTTTTCTTATTCATCTTCTTCCTCTCACTCCCATTCTATTTAAAGTCCTAATTCCAAGATATTTTTATACTCGATTTAATGATATCGAATGATGTAAATGTTTTTACCCTCAAATATCACGATTATTCATGCTAATTAATGCGTTAACTGGGATCTATTAAGACAATTAAAAAAAACCAAATTTCAATTAAAAAACTTGGCTCATTTCAAAGCAATAATCCTATTTAATTCATTTTAAGGCATTTATTTTAAGTCACTTATCCTCCGACAATTACTTTTCTTCATTAATAAACAAACACCCCAAGTATTTAGCTAATCAAATTTTGCAAATACGAACCAACAATAAAGTCAATAATTTTTATTATAAAACTTCTCTAAATTGCCATAATATCGTAAATCTTCATTGTATTGTATTAACTGTTCAAAGAAGCAGTTGATAAAAACCGTTGCCATTTCCGGATCAAATTGTGTTCCAGAGCAACGATAGATTTCTTCAATTGCCAAAAATGGTGTAATACATTTCTGATAAGAACGATTACATGTCATGGCGTCATAAGCATCAACAATTGAAATGAGACGAGCTGAAAAATGAATATCAGGACCTTCAAGGCCTTTCGGGTATCCCAACCCATCCCATCGTTCATGATGCTGTTCTGCCATTGGAATAAGACAGGCATATTGTGAGAATGATAATAATGAGGCCCCAATTGACGCATGTCCCTGAATGGTTTTCCATTCTTCATGACTGAGATATTCTTCTTTATACAAGATAGTTTCATCAATAAACAATTTCCCAAGATCGTGAATTAAACCGCCAATTTCAATATCTTTAATAACTTCATGAGAATATGATAAATTCTTTGCCAATTCACCAGCCAGTACACTGACGCGTTTTGCGTGTTTTAATTCGCGATAGATTTTCTGATTGATGAATTTTATAATTGGCAATCGTAATTCTTCTAATTTTTTCTCAATACAAACAGGAATTAACTCATCGATCATATTTATTACGGCTTTTTCATTATTTAAATACAAGTAATCAGAAAGTTCAGCGATTTTTTTAACTAATAAACTTCGATCATATTTATTCCTTCCAGTTAGTTCGCTGTTCATATATCCTCCATCAATCAACCAGGTTATTCAGTGAGTTGCTTCAAAATGTTTTAATTCCTACTATTTAAGTAATTATTTTCTACTCAATTAACATCGCATAAACTTATTATAATGCTACTTTAAGTAGCAAGTCAATGATCTTTTTATTTATTTACTACATTTTGATGCATATATTGTTTGCAACGAATTGAACCGATATAATTAAGTAAACGAGGTGAAAATATGATCGGCGAAAGACTTCAGGAACTAAGAAAAAGTGTGAATTTAACTCAAGAGGAGTTATCTCATAAATTAGCAATATCAAGATCGTCGCTTTCATTATACGAAATTGATAAAAGGGAACCAGATAGCGAAACGTCAATCAAGATTGCTGATTTTTTTGATGTCTCACTCGATTATTTGTATGGAAGATCTAATGATCAGCGTCATGCCAAAACAACAGTCTTAAATATCTCTGCCACGCTAACTGAAAATGAAAAAAAAATACTCAAAGTATTTAGTCGCATAAAAGATGAAGTATTGCAAGAGAAAATTATTATCAAAATCGAAGGCTATGTTGACTGCCTGGTTGAGATGACTGGTAGTGAAGAAACGGGATAGGAAAATTATATCTATTACCAGAAAGAAGCGAAGATTTATAAAATCAATCACTTTGTAATATCATTATTCTATCTCAAAATAATTGTTAGTTTTATAAACACTTTTTTCTATCGCGACTCCAAAAAAACACAGAAATCCACTCAAACGGGTATTTTCTGTGTTTTTTTTATTTACGACTGATATTCACGTCACTGTTAAAAATCAATTGATGCTACTAATTGTCCTTGTCCTTCCACTAACTAAATCGTTTTTAATCGAAATATAACTTTCTCAGCGCAATCCGGACATTGTAGTGGTTGCTCGGTGACAATCCCTTTTCGCGCTGCATATACAAACGGAAACACCGCACTCAAAGCCATCATACAGATATTGCCACTATTTGCTTTATCTAATAGGGGTCCGTCAAATATGATTTCATCCCCGATATTATAATTGGGACAGCCCGATGCTTCAACGACTAATTTTATTTTTTGTTCCATTTTTATCACTTCTTTCTTTTATAATGCACGGTAATAGAGTTCTTCAATGTCTTTTTGGGTCGTAATCCGTGGATTAATCACAATATTCCCGCTTTTCATCGCGTCAATTGCCATGGCAGGTATTAAGTCTTCAGTAACCCCAACTGCTGTTAAATTCTCTGGAATCCCCAATACTTTAGTCAGCTTGCGAATTTCTGTTACTAAAATTTCTGGTGTAAAATAATCTGTGCCATTGCTATTTTTAATGTAATGATAAATTTTTTCATAACGCCCCTGATCAGCCAAAGCATTATATTCAAGAACAACCGGTAATAAAATAGCATTAGCTACGCCATGGGGAACATCAAAATATCCCCCTAACGGATGCGCCATGGCATGGACATTTCCCAAGCGTGCCCAGGCAAAAGCAATCCCCGCAAACATGCTGCCGTAAAGCATATTTTCAGCCGCTTTTTCATTTTGTCGATCCGCTACAAACAAACGAATATTTTTGCCAATCAGCTCCATCGCTTTTTCGGCCATCGTATCAGAAAATGGCGATGCTGCTTTGGACAAATACGCTTCAATCGCATGAACAAGGGCGTCGATTCCACACGCTGCTGCTGTTTTCGCTGGTGAAGTCATAACGAGGCTAGGATCTAAAATCGCATACCCCGGTATGAGTTCATAACTGAATACCGTCAATTTGTAATTGCGCTTTCGATCGGTAATGACTGAAAAAGCTGTCACTTCCGATCCTGTTCCTGCTGTAGTCGGAATGACAATCATTGGAATAATGGCTCCGGGCACCTTGTCAGCACCTTCATATTCAGTAATCGAACCGCCATATTTCGCTAATACACCTACTGCTTTTGCGACATCAATGGGCGACCCTCCGCCTAATGCAACAATACTATCAGCTTCGCTTGTTAGAAAGGCTTTTGTGGCCAGATTTACGGTTTCGACTGAAGGATTCGCTTCGATTTCCACAAAGGTTGCAAATTCAATGCCTTCGTGACTTAAAATATCGGTAATTTTTTTTACCACCCCCATCCGATTCAAATTCGGGCCGGAAATGACCATTACTTTTTTTAATTGTTGTTTTTTTAAAATCGCTGGTAGTTTAAGGAGACTATCTTTGCCACAGATAATTTCCTGGGGAATTTTAAAACTAAAACTATTCATCTTCTGTTTCCTTTCGGTTTTTCAATTTACACGCTTAAACATTAAGTATTTATTGCTATCAGCCGCTACTAATTGCCCTAGTAAATAACTATTTGCAAACCTGCTTGCTCAAACAATTTTTAATTAACATATATTATTCGACGACACTACTAATACGGCCAGAAATTTTTTCTATCTCGACAACATCTTCGTATTCCACATCGATATGAGTGCCAAACTCATCACCATACTTAAATTTACAATAGCCATAAAAAGTAACACCAAGAACCGCCCAACCACCGGCCATGATCCATTCTTCAGTCACTAGTGCCGTTGAAGCAAAAGGCAATGGCACTACATATAATAAGGTCATCAAACCGGACAAAGCAACTGCCACAAGCCCCACAAAAGTTCCATATTTTACTTTGTATGGCCGTTTCATTTCCGGAGCTTTTTTTCTTAAAATCAGGAATGACAGTGAAACCATCGCATATGCCAGACACACCCCAAAACTTCCGGCATCAACAATCCAAACCAGCATTTTTCTTCCAAAGAAAGGAGCAATCACAGATAACACCCCGATTAAGGTAATGGCTGTTACAGGTGTCTTAAATTTAGGATGAAGTTTAGCAAAAGCTTTAGGAATCATATTCGATTCTGCCATTGAAAACATTGCCCGACTACCACCAATTAAAAATGAATTCCAACTGGTAATAATCCCAGCCATTCCACCAACGATTAATACTTTTGTCATAATTGTACTGTTAAAGGCTAATCCCATAGCATCAGCCGTAACAAGGGTTGAACTTTCCATTGCTACTGCTGGCATTACATAAGCCACCGCCAGAATAATAAGGGCATAAAATCCCACCGCCATCAGAATTGACAAAATCATAATTCCTCCGATTTTTTTGAAACCGGCATTTATTTCTTCTGCTGCCTGCGGGATTACATCAAATCCAACAAACAAAAATGGAGTCATCACGGCAACCGTTAAAACGCCACCTAGTGCCGTTTTTCCTGTTGCAATACTACTCGTAAACATATTATTGGCGATATTAGTAGGATCGCCATTAATAACTGCACCAACGATTAAAAGAATCCCGGCTCCAGCAATTAATGCCGTGAAGACAGTTTGCAGTTTTGCTGCTGTTTTAGCCCCAAGAATATTAATTGTGGTTATAATAATGGCTGTGACAACGCCAACGGCAACCCATGAAGCATAAATATCAAATCCCGCTACGGTGTACATATACCCTTGCAAAAAATTCGGACTTAAATATTGAATAACGGTGGGAAAAGCGCAAGCTTCAAAGGCAACCACACTAACATATCCCAAAATGATTGCCCAAGTACAAACAAAAGAACCCGTGGGCCCCATCGCTTTATAACTAAAGACATGTTCTCCGCCACATTGTGGCATTGCTGCCGTCAATTCGGCATAAGTCAACCCCACAAAAAGGACCATCACTCCACCAATCAAGAAGGCGATTGCCGCCCCCAAAGCTCCTGCAGTTTCAATCCAAATCCCGGTATTAACAACCCAACCCCATCCAATCATCGCACCAAATGCCAAAACAAAGATATCTTTGGTACTTAATACTTTGTCAAATTTCGACTTGTTCGTTTTTTCACTCATTTTATTATTGTATGACTAATCTCAAGATCAATCATAACGCTCCTTTCGCATTTATCTTATTTTAGTTAATTACAAACTTTTAGGTTCAAATAAAAAAAAGGCTTTTTGTCGAGCCACACCGATTATTGCGAAAACGCATGGCCAAATGATTCTGGCCGATAACAGTTTGACTTTCAAAAAACCCCATTGTTCTTAGACTTTATTTAGTTTTTATTTCTTTCACTAATTTACAAATGCCACTTCTTTAACAGTTGATTCAATAATATCATACGCTTGATCGCAATCTTCTTTGGTGACAATCAATGGTGGAATCATTCGGATAATATTTTTGCCAATTGCCGTAATTAACAAATGTTTTTCCATCACCCCATGTTTGATGTCTACACCCGAAATACCATCTTCGAATTCGACGCCAATCAGTAATCCCTGTCCCCTGACTTCTTTAACATGAGGCAAATTTTTTAATTTATCCATAAAATAAGCACCCATGCTTTTCGCATTACCAGCCAGATCGCGATCCAAAAGTTCAGTGATTTGAGCCAGAGATGCCGCTGTCGAAACCGGATGACCACCATAAGTAGTCCCATGAGAACCCATTGTAAAGGCTTTGGCAACTTCTTCTGTCGCACAGATCGCACCGATTGGCATTCCGCCTCCCATTGCTTTTGCCATCGAAACGATATCTGGTTTAATTCCGTAATTCATATAAGACATAATGGCTCCGGTTCGGCACCAGCCAGTCTGAACTTCATCAAGTAGTAATAACAGCCCTTTTTCATCACATAATGCTCGAATTCCGGTCATGAATTCCATTGTTGCCGGATGAACGCCACCTTCTCCCTGTACTGGTTCAATCAGGATCGCAATGGTATTATCATTAACTGCCGCTTTAAAAGAATCAAGATTATTGAAATCGGCATACGAAAATCCCGGTGTCATTTTGCCAAATCCAATTTGGCAAGCATTATCTGGTTGCCCGGTAGCACTCATTGCTCCAAATGTTCGGCCATGGAAAGACATTCGCGCGGTTACAATATTGTATCGGTCTGAACCATACTTTTCCACGCCATATTTCCGCGCCATTTTAATCATCGCTTCATTTGCTTCGGTTCCGGAATTCTGAAAAAATATTTTATCCATGCCAATGTTCGTGCATATTTTTTCAGCCAGTAATACTTGGGGAATCGTATAAGGATAGTTGAAGGTATGAATCAAATCTGAAACCT
Organism: uncultured Acetobacterium sp.; assembly: GCA_965140355.1. Classification (GTDB taxonomy): domain Bacteria; phylum Bacillota; class Clostridia; order Eubacteriales; family Eubacteriaceae; genus Acetobacterium. The sequence continues at coordinate 416,991 of OZ223195.1, forward strand.
GATCTTTAACCGCAGCAACAACTTTTTCATTGCAATTTCCAGCACTATTTACCGCAATGCCGGCATAAAAATCGAGATACGGGGTACCTTCTTCATCGTAAATATACATATCCTTTGCCGTTTCAGCAATGAAGTCAAATCGCTCATATGTTTCAATCATAAACTGATCAACTTTTTGTTTTAATTCTGCTTTTGATAGTTTGGTGTCTTTTAGTCTCATTTTAATTTCCTTTCAATATAGTTTCCGAACTCCCTTGTCCAGAAAATCTGCTAAATAAAAAAAGCGCCGTAACATAAATAAATCATGTTTCGAACGCCTTTGTTCATATCAATCGACAACCAAACTATAACACGTGTGCATTATATTGTCAATACGTGCATTGATATTTTCATAAATTTTGCATATGATCCCATAAATTAGCCATATAGTATCAATAAGTTACAATTGGATGTGCATTATATTGTACTTCATATTTTACTATCGTGCTAAACTTTTTTTATATTTTAAACATAAATACGATCGTAAATTTTAATTTTCCTTTACTCTTATTCACATAACTATGTTTAACTGATGTGCTAATGGAAATGGCATCTTCTTCTTTAACCTGGTAAACAGCGTTCTCGAGTTCCAAGGTTAACTCGCCTTTGTGCACCAAAATATATTCAAAAGTGCCTTGACCATGGGCACCGCTAATATAACACGAGCCCGGTTCGATTTCTATTTCATAAATTTCAAACAAACGATTTTTATCATACGGAAAATAAGTATACACCGTATAGTGTCCGGGAACTTCCTTAGTTGGCACGAGTTTATTGCGGTTAACCTCATAGACCCCAACTCCCGGTCGCCGGATCAAATCCTGTAAGTCAACCCTCAGACCACTGACAATCTTCCCGATCGTTCCAATTGTCGGATTCGCTTCACCGCGTTCAATTTGTCCTAACATACTTTTGCTAACACCGGTCTGTTCGGCAACGGCATCCATACTCATGCCTTTTTCCTTACGAATCGATTTTAAGTTAATTGCTATATTTTGATTTAAGTAATCCATCATCTTCGCCTCATCTTTCAATGCTTAGTTTAACGTAAGAGCAAAGCAAAATCAACGAATCGTGCAAAAATCCTTTAATAGATGGTCATTATCCTTAGTTTTTCTCGCCTTTGAGAAACCTAAAGTTTTTTCCAAATTTCCAGAAAGCCTTTTTGCCCCTCTAAAAGGCTATTTATAGCGCTCATCGGATGGGGGATTACAAAATAATTATCTAAACAACCTGAAACGATTGTTTGAAAATAATGAGGTATTTAAGAATCTGTTAATGATTCTCATATTTTTTCATTGTTGTTGACCTAGTCTTTTGGTTTCTAACCCTAAAACAACTTTTTATAAATTGCAAAAACTTGTTCTTGTGATAAGGGCACATAATTATTTGCCATCAATCGTGCTTGTTTCGTCATGACCGCTTCTGTAAAATCAACCAGGTCAGATTCGCTTACCCCATATTCATGTAATGCTTTTTTTGTAATAATATGATTTAAAAGATTTTCTATTTGATTGTATACATCATTGGCAGGGCATCCTAAAATATCGGCAAGAAAATCATTTAATTTTTTAATCGCACCGTTGGGATTAATCGCCTGATAGGTCTTATAAACTTCGGTAAACATGACATAGTTAGCCTCACCATGTGGTACATGATAAACAGCTCCAAGCGGATAACTCATCGCATGGACTGCCGCACAACCGGCATTTCCAAAGGCAATGCCAGCAAAAGTTGACGCGATCATAAAGTCCTTCAATAATGGTTGCCGAGCTTCGTTGCCGTTTTGGGCGATTTTTTGATAACCAGCTAAGATAATTTCCATTGCTTTGAGCGAATAGAGTTGTGTGAACGCATTGGCTTTGGGTGAGGTATATGACTCAATCGCGTGAATCAGCGCATCAATGGAACTGGTTGCAAAAACACGCCTCGGCAGATTATTCAAAAGCTCAGGTACTAAAACAGCATAATCGGCGTAAAGTTCATCAACTGCTAAGCCAAATTTCGAATGAATCGCCGTTAGTTCGAGAATGGAAATATTTGTCACTTCACTCCCGGTTCCGCAAGTTGTTGGAATCAAAATCAGTTCTTTTTCTTTTATTATTTCAAGTTCTTTGTTAAATAGGTCAACAACTGGGATAATGTTTTTTAGGGCAAATAATTTTGCAACATCTAAAATTGTTCCACCGCCGATACCAAAAACACGATTGTATGAAAAATCCTTAATGTCGGCGTAAATTTTTTCAACCATCACATCGGTTGGTTCACCCTTGACATATTTTCTGTAATTGATGCAAATTGCGTCATCCCCGATTTTATCTTTAAAATAATCTTCATTCGTGCGGTCACTGATAAAAACCAAATCACCTTTGCCAATTTGAAAATGCTCACAAAGCTCCTGGCACTGTTCAAACTGCAATATTTTAGGTGTTATTCCAAATTGTTTCATCTTAACTCCTTTCGGTTGACTGTTTTGTCTTTCTTTTTCAAATTATCATTTTTTATCGACACTTTACAAGTGCTTTTTCAAAAATTTCAAGTCCAGCATCTAATTGGGCATCGGTAATGACAAGTGGGGCTAAGAAACGGATGACATTACCATAAACTCCGGCACTTTCAATTATTAAACCATTTTGAGCCGCTTCATTAACAACCGCAGCAACCAGTTCAGGATAAGGTTCCTTGGTACTTGTGTCTTTAACAAATTCAATCCCGATCATTGCACCCAAACCTCTAATATCACCAATGACATCATATTTTGTTTGCCATTGATTAAAGCGGTCAATAACTTTTTTGCCAATTTCGGCGGCCCGTTCATCCATGTGATCGCGTTGCATAATCTCAATTACTTTAAGTGCGGCGGCACAGGCCAATGGATTTCCACAGAAGGTTCCGCCAATGGTTCCACCTTTGACCGATTCCATGATTTCTTTTCGGGCTGTGATTGCACTGATTGGAAGTCCGGCGGCAATCGATTTGGCACTGGTAATAATATCCGGTTGGGCATCAACAGCCTGCCAATATTCTGAAGCAAACATCTTTCCGGTTCGACAAAATCCGGTTTGGACTTCATCGGCTATTAACAAGATTCCTTTTTCATCACAAATTTTCCTAACTACTTTAACCCATTCGATTGGCGCCGGAATAAATCCACCTTCGCCTTGCAGTGGTTCCACAACAATTGCTGCAACGTATTCAGCTGGTGAACACTCTTCAAATACTTTATAAATACTTTCGGTATAATAGTCAATAGCTGCGGATTCGGTCATTTCACCTGGCGTTCGATAAAGATAAGGAAACTGCGCCCGATAAACGCCATCCGGAAATGGTCCCAAACCATAAGCATAGGCTTTTTTAGAGGTCATCGTCATCGTCAGCATGGTGCGTCCGTGAAAGGCTCCTGAAAAAACAATAATATTTGGTCTTTTAGTAAAAGCTTTCGCAATTTTCACAGCGTTCTCATCAGCTTCAGCACCACTGTTAGCAAAAAATGTCATTTTCTCATTTCCTTTAACTGGAACAATGGCATTCATTTTTTCAGCCAATTCAACGTAACCTTCATGTGTGACAATATTAAACATGCCATGAAAATATTTTTCCGACTGATCTTTGACAGCGGCTACAATTTCGGGATGAGAATAGCCAATGTTTAAAACGCCGACACCGCCAACCCAATCAATAAACTGATTACCATCAACGTCCTCGACCATGGCACCTTCGCCCTTTTCGATGACAACGGGATAAACACATTTGATTGCCGCTGGAACGGCTTTTTCTCTTCTTTCGATGATCGCTTTTGCTTTAGGTCCCGGTACTTGCGGGGTAATAATTTGAGGTAATTCATTTTTTAACATACATTTTCTCCTTTTTTTCAACAAAAAAAAGCACAACAGAGAATTGACTTCTTTGTCGTGCTTACGCTTAATAAGAATTATAGCACAATCAATTTGATTCGCAATATCATATAAGCCCAATTATATTCACTATCTTCGTGCTGGACAGACAAATATCCGTTTAGTATAATATTAAACAACTCTAAATAACCGTTTGAATTTATAAACTCCAAAAAATAAAATAATTTCTAATCGAGGTGTCATCGCAATGTCCATTATTTTATCTGATTTATTTGATGCTACAAAAAACACATATCATCTGCAACTGATTACCGGTGAAGATGGTCTTAACACACCAATCCATTGGGTACAATTTACCGAAGATATCGGAACAACCGATTTTTTAAAAGGCGGAGAGTTAATTTTTACCACTGGTATGAGTGCCAATTCTGAAAATTGGCTTTATGATTTTATCACCCAACTGATCAAACAAAAAACCAGCGGTCTTGTTCTCAATATCGGGCGCTACATTTTTGCTGATTCCATTTCAAATGATGTCATTGATTTATGCACGAAACGTCATTTCCCCCTTTTTACGATGCCCTGGAAAGTTCATCTGGCCACGATTATGCAAGATTACTGCAATCGGATCTTTATGCAATCCTACCAGGAAGATCGGACGACAATGGCTTTTCAACAGCTGTTGTTACATCCCAACGAATTAGAATCCAGCATCGATACCCTCAATAGCCTGGGTTACGAAACCAATGCCCCTTATTTGATTTTAATTTGCCAAAATCTGGAATCTCCGACGCTGCTAACAAAGTACCTGACAAATATAGGAACCCAAAAATACCTGTTTCGGATTGAAGAGCGCTCTGTTTTTGTCTTTCAAGAGGCCTCCATTGAACTGCTTTCTCATGAACTGACGAACGCCAAGTTTACGCGTTTAAATCCCGCAGTCTGTTTTGGGATTGGCGATCAGAGTGATTCGCTTCTAACTCTCCATCATAGTTATAAACATGCCCTTTTCGCGCTTAAGGCAGCACAAAGTCAAGGCCTAACCTGTCTCAGTTTTACGGAGCTAGGCCCTTTCAAACTCTTTTTTGCAGTGTCAGATAAAATGATTTTAACCGAACTGGTTGAAAGTAACTTAGCTGTCCTGGAAGCTTATGACTTAAAAAATAATGCCAATCTGATTGCGACCCTCCGCCTTTACATTGAACATGACGGCAGCATTCAAGCGGTAGCTGATGCCTCATTTACGCATCGCAACACGATCAATTATCGGATGAAAAAAATTCGCCAGATTCTCAAAACAGAGTTATTTACCATGGAAGCAAAATTTAATTTACGCTTGGCTTTTCTGATTAAAGATTTTCTGTCACTCTGATCTAAAACAGATCGTTTTAGATCGAAAATTTTTAATAATCCCCTTAGGAGCGCAAGCCTTTTAGCAGGATTAACTAAAATAAAATGTTTTTCACCAAATTTTAGTTGACAGATAATGTTAGTTATAGTAAACTTCTTTTGTAGTTAGCCTTTGCTAACAATCGCAACTTATTATTAAACACTGCTATTTTATTTTTCGTTGCGATATCTTAATCATTTAATAAGGAGGATATTATGATGCCATTAGCAATTGCCAAGGTTGGTGAGATTAATACGATTAAACGAATTAGCGGTCAGGATGAAACAAAGCGGTTCCTAGAAAATCTCGGCTTTATTGTTGATGATCCTATTACTGTTGTTTCAAAAATGGGTGGCAATGTAATCGTCACTGTTAAAGGAACGCGGGTCGCAATCAGCCAAAATATGGCTAATCGTATTATCGTATAACCAGTAACCTAAAATACTGAAAATGAACCAACAAGAAAGGAACTTATTTTTATGAGCACACTCAGAACTGCTAAATGTGGAGACACAGTAACCGTTATTAAAATCCATGGTGATGGTCCTATCAAACGTCGAATCATGGATATGGGCATTACCAAAGGAACTTCCCTCTACGTTCGCAAAGTCGCCCCACTTGGTGATCCTTTCGAAATCACGGTAAGAGGATATGAATTATCACTAAGAAAAAAAGATGCTGAAATGATCGAAATCAGATAGCCAATTAAATTTTGGCATATTTTTTTGAATTAAATGTTAGTTTTTACTAACTTAAGGAGGATTACTGAATGAAAATAAAACTGGCATTAGCTGGAAACCCAAACTCCGGAAAAACAACGCTTTTTAATGCGTTAACCGGAAGTTCGCAATACGTAGGCAACTGGCCTGGTGTTACGGTCGAAAAAAAAGAAGGTAATTTAAAAGGCTCTAAAGATGTCACAGTAACTGATCTACCTGGCATTTACTCATTGTCGCCTTACACCCTGGAAGAAGTTGTAACCCGTGATTACTTACTTAATGACCAACCGGATGTAATCATTAATATTGTTGATGCCTCCAATATTGAGCGCAACCTCTACCTTACTACTCAGCTTATTGAATTGGGAATTCCGGTTATTATAGCTTTGAATATGATGGATATTGTATTAAAAAACGGGGACACTATTGACACTAAAAAACTTGCTTCGACGCTTGGATGTCAAGTGGTTGAAACTTCAGCAATTAAAGGTGACGGCATTAAAGAGGTTGCCGAAAAAGCCGTTGAAATGGTTAAACTTAAAGTCAAAACGCAACCACCCCATTCTTATCATGAATCACTCGAAAAAGCCCTTTCAACAATTAGCGATCATCTATCTATTGTTGAAACCCAACAAAAACGCTGGTATGCGATCAAGCTATTTGAACGTGACAGCAAAGCAATGGCTGGCCTGAGTCTTGATATTTCAAAACAAAATGCAATTGAAGCAGCCATTGTAAATTGTGAACAGGAGTTAGATGATGATGCTGAAAGTATTGTCACTAATGAGCGCTATAACTATATTAGTAATGTCATTAGGCGTTGTGTCAAACATAAAAAAACAGGTTTGTCGACCTCCGATAAGATTGACCGCATTGTCACAAACCGCTGGCTCGCACTCCCTATTTTCGCCTTAGTAATGTGGACGATTTATTATATTTCAATTTCTTCTTTAGGTGCTATCGTCACCGATTGGACCAACGATTTTTTATTTGGCGGACTAATCAGTGATTTTGCCACAACAAGCTTGACCGCGATGGGTGCCGCTGATTGGCTAATCAGTCTTATTGTCGATGGCATCATCGGTGGTGTTGGGGCCGTATTAGGATTTTTGCCCCAAATGTTAATTCTCTTCTTTTTCCTATCAATTTTGGAAGATTGCGGATATATGGCTCGCGTTGCTTTCATCATGGATCGAATCTTCCGAAAATTTGGACTTTCGGGAAAATCTTTCATCCCCTTAATGATTTCTTCTGGTTGCGGCGTTCCTGGCATTATGGCTTCGCGAACCATTGAAAATGAAAGTGATCGCAAATTAACCATCATGGTAACGACCTTTATCCCGTGCGGAGCAAAGTTGCCAATTATTGCACTAATTGCCGGAGCCATATTTTCCGGTGCCTCCTGGGTCGCCCCATCAATGTATTTCCTGGGCATCGCGATGGTTCTTATCTCGGGGATTATTTTAAAGAAAACCAGACTATTTTCTGGTGATCCAGCCCCCTTCGTGATGGAACTGCCTCAATATCGTATTCCTGGTTTAAAAGGCGTTCTTACACATATGTGGGAACGTAGTAAATCATTTGTAATCAAAGCGGGAACCGTTATTTTTGTCGCTTGCACTGTAATCTGGTTTCTCCAGACCTTCAACTGGAATCTGCAAATGGTCGATTCCAGTGAAAGTGTTTTAGCTAGCATTGGGATGTTTATTGCTCCGTTTTTCGCACCGCTTGGATTTGGAACCTGGCAGGCTACAGTTGCAACAATTACCGGACTAGTAGCGAAAGAAAATGTTGTTGGTACCTTTGGTGTGCTTTATGGTTTTTCCGAAGTCGCCGGAGATGGTGTCGAAATCTGGAGCCGTGTTGCTGCTGATTTTACTGTCGTAAGCGCTGCTGCCTTTCTTGTTTTCAACATGCTGTGCGCTCCTTGCTTTGCTGCTATCGGGGCAATTAAACGGGAGATGGGAAGTTGGAAATGGACCTGGATTACCCTTGCATATCAAACAACGCTAGCCTACGTCACTGCTTATATTGTTAATCAAATCGGTAGCTTAATCATTTTAAAACAAAACTTTAATTGGCAAACTTTTATTGCGCTTGTTCTTATAGCTGTTGTTGTTTGGCTGCTTGCTCGTCCAGCTCATAAAGGAATTCCGGCTCTGGCAACAGAGTAGAAAAGTGGTCTCTGTAATTGTTCTCGGAGTAATCACTGCAGTTAATCTCAAAAATAACACCCTAAAACTCCTGAAATCAGTGGTTTAGGGTGTTATTTGCTATGATCTAATTAATGTTATCATCTGATACGAGTCAACAAATCTTACTCGCTTTTTTCATACCCGACTTCTGATATTTTTTCATCAGATCCATCTTCTTCGGTTGTATCTTCTAATCGTGTTTCATTGATCACTAATACAATTTTATCCGCTTCAATTTCTGATTCAATTCCTTCGGGAAATTTAACATCCCCGACACATATTTTGTCATTCAGATCAAGATCCGTTATATCGATTTCAAGAAAATCAGGCATATCTTGGGGTAATCCGGTCACAAGTATTTTATCCATTTGTTGGACAGGATGGAGTTTTTTAAATTCCAGTGCCTCCTTGCCGACTATTTTTATATTAAGATTTAACTTAATTTGTTCGGTAACTGACACCTGCTGAAAAACAACATTTAAAACTTCTCCTTTCATTGGTGAATGTTGCATCTCTTTTATCATTGCAGCATATGATTCGTTCCCACCAAGATCGAGCGTAAATAAATAGTTTCTCCCATATTTGGATATGTTTTTCATTAATTCATCTTTATTTATTTTAATTGAAACTGATTCCTGACCTTTGCGATTAATCGCACCAGGGATGTAACCTATTTTTCGAAGTTTTTTACCTGCTTTGCCGTTGGCCATTTCTCTTTTTTCAATTGCAATTGTTACTTTTTCATTCATATTATTGTCTCCTCTCTTGATAAACTCTCACATAGTATTGTTGATATTGTTTTAGTTCGTCAATTTGAATTAAAATCATGACGAACTATTCCTATCACTTCTTTTTTTACTATGTTAAATTAATTATACCAAATAAATGAATCAATATCAATTTTTTTTAAAAAAATGCAGCATCACGTCCATCATCTGGCAGATCAGGTCATATCATCCCGCAGGGCGTCGATAATATTTTCTTTTTTCAACTTGCTAATGGCATACAGCATACTAATGAATACCACTAAGAGCACACTAAACACACTGATTATCATACTGCCCCACGGAAACACAAAATCGATCATATCAGTTCCGCCGAGAACCATTCCCTTGTAGATCAGCCAGGAAGCGATTGCCGCAATGGGAAGTGCAAAGAGTAGCGCCCGCAGACCATAAAAAATACATTCGAAGTTCATCATCTTTTGGAAATCGCGGTCAGACATTCCCACCGAACGAAGCATTGCCAACTCTCGTCGACGCAGCTTGATATTCGTCGAAATCGTATTGAAGACATTTGCAACCGCAATCAGCGAAATCATAATAATGAAAGTATATGCGAATACGTTGGCAATGAAGATGTAATTACGACTCTCATCAAGCATTTTATAGGTATTGTAGAGGTTGTAATCGGCAGTAACTCCCGCCCCCTGTATCATCGTTTCCATTTCAGCCGTTGACTGGGTAGGATTAGTTGAACGAAAAGTCAAACCTTTAATAACCACCTGAGTATCAGGCGTTTCAAATTGTTCTTTGAGTGAATAGGGAGCCATTACTCTAAAAAAGAACGCATTCTTCGCTCCCGTGTTTCCTGGAATCGGCAGCGTATCTGGCGGTACGGTCTCGACAAAGGTAATATTAACGTTTTGCCCCGGTTCCGTCGTTGGCTGATTCTTTGTTTCGGGAACAATGATAAGATTCAAGGAAGAACGCGTAAATAGATCACTGATCTGATCAACCGTTTCGGCCTGATTGTTGCGGTCTTCCATTTTTGCAACGGCGATTAGTTTGGCGTTTGGCCCGGTAAAGTCCGCGACCGGTAAGCCCAAGCCATTTAAGATATTTAAATAACTGTTGTCATCAAGAAACTGGATGTCGATAGGTAGGTTAACCGTTTCACCCACTGATTGTGAACCGACGTTCGTCCAGTAATCGTCAGAAAGATCGCTGGCTTTGGCAACGCATGAATACTTCATCAGTGCTTGATATCCACTTTCATAAACACCGTCAGCCGTTTTTAGTTTATTATAAAGTGGCAACATTTCACTATCATTCATGTTCTGTGTAGCAAAACAGATGTCCGAGGTTGTCACCACTACTGACTGCTGGGCCGCCTGTTTCATATCGGTTACAAAAGCATTGGCCGAGACGAACAGCACCACGCTTAAACCCAGTGACAACACAATGCTACGATAGCCTTTCTTGTTTCTTTTAAAATTTTTTAGCGCCAGAGTTCCCTCCAAACCATAAAGTCGCTGCGACAATTTTGACGTTTTTACGACCTTAGATTCAACTTTGACAACATTCGTTTGGCGAATACTCTCCATTACGGGTGTGTTTGCAGCCTTTCGCGCGGGAAGATAAGCTGAAATTAAAATCGTAACTAAACTGACCACTGCGGCAACGATAATCACGGGGATAGACACGGTCAAGGTCAACGGAACATTACTGTACATGATGTTCCCGAAATTTCTAGCAACAACAGAAATCACCAGGTGGATGCTGCCAATGCCTACCATAACACCAATCGGGATGCCAATCACACCGATACAAAGTCCTTCAAACAGCACCGAATTGCGCAATTGCCTGGCAGTAGCACCGACCGATGAAAGAATACCGAACTGCCGGGTGCGTTCGTTTAACGAAATATTGAAGGCGTTATAAATCAGAAAAATCGAGCCGATCATGATGATTACAACTAAAATGCCGCCGACCGCGTACAAAAATTGGTTGAACACGTTATCGTTTGAAAGACCCATGAAGCTCAATACCTTATCGTTTAAGACGTAAGCTTTATTTCCGGCGGTGCTGGTTGCGTAAGCGTGAACTTCACGCGGGTTTTTAAGCGTGACAAAAAGGCTTTCACTATTCGCTTGGTCTTGGGCATCGGCTTTCGTTATTAAGGTATATCCCGGAGCGGTCACTTCCTCAAAACCGGGCCGTTGGTAGATGCCGACTACCGTATAAGTTCGCTGGCCTTGTGGCACCAGCTTTTCGTCCGTGGCAGTATAAGGGTCGTGTTGACTGAGCATTGCATTGCCACTTAGGCGATTGCCGACCGCAAGTGAAAGCGTATCACCGACCACAAATTTAACACCGCCATTAGCCGCAACGCTCCCAGAAACAAGAATCTCCCCGCTGTTTTCAGGCAACCGACCGGAAATTAGGTTGATGGGCAAATCATTAAAAGTTTTCTCGTTAAATCCGGCGATAAAAAGATACGGTTTGTCGGGGTTTTTTCCGCCATCAAGCATTGCGTAGCCGATATTTTCAAATGTCGTGGTATTAGCGATTTTCTCGTCATGCGTTTGTTCCAAAACAAAAGAAGCCGGAACGTCTACAAACTCAACATGCCAACCTCCATATTTCTGGGCGGCGCCGTTAGCCAGATAGCTCAACAAAGAAACCCCAAAGGTCGCTACGGCGGTGATCATGGCTGCGGATAGAACTACCCCAATAATCGTCACAAGCGTTCGGGTTCGGCTTTTTCTCATGCTTTGCAGGGTAACTTTATTAAAAATATTCATGGCCGTACCCGTTCGTCGCGCACAACTTTACCATCTGAGATGCCGATAATGCGGTCTGCCTGGAGGGCAATATTTTCATCATGAGTGACCAGAAGCAGTGTCTGGCGAAATTTTTGATTGCTTAATTTTAGCAGATTGATGATTTCATGTCCATTACGGCTATCCAAACTACCGGTTGGTTCGTCGGCAAGCATGACTGCTGGAGCATTCATCAACGCGCGACCGATGGAAACCCGCTGCTGCTGACCGCCCGAAAGCTGATTGGGCAAATGTGTTTTGCGGTCTTTTAGCCCCAGCAACTCAAGCAAATCATCAAGCCGTTCCTCGTTAACCTTACGTTTGTCCATCAAAATCGGTAAACTGATATTTTCCACCACATTCAGAGTTGGAATAAGGTTGTGAAACTGGTAAATCAGCCCAACTTGGCGCCGGCGGAAGATAGCGAGTTTTTCATTGCTTTGGGCATAGACATCCTGCCCATCCAAATATACCTTTCCGCTTGTCGGCACATCCACACCCCCGATAATATGAAGCAACGTGGATTTCCCGGAACCTGAAGAACCGATGATTGCGGTAAATTCCCCCTTTTCAATTGTTAGTGAAACATGATCAAGTGCGGTAACTTGATTTTCATTCGTGCCGTAAACTTTGCATAAATTTTCAATTTTTAAAAACTCCATTATGTGAGTCTCCTTTCACATTGTTTACCCTAGGTAATTGTGAAAATGCCGTGAGCTTTGGGCTCAGTTTCGCACGAAACAATTTCTACACGGTACGGCGGACAGTTCGATGAACTGTTCGCCTACACATTACAAAATTGTTTGTGAAAACTGCACCCAAAGCAACCGTTGCTCGATGTTTTTTAATTTCGCAATTACCTACATGGTTTACCCATATAATAGAACATTCAACTGACAACTCGGTGACTTTCCGGTGAGAGATTCGTCACTTGGGAAAACGAATGGCAAAGATTGCCCCACCCTGCGGATGATTTTGGGCGGTAATCGTTCCACCCTGTCGAGTTATAATCATTTTACAAAGCGCTAATCCAATCCCGTATCCGGTCGCCTGGGGATTTTTCCCCCGATAAAAGCGGTCGAACAGGCAGGATATATCTGCTTTGTCAAAACCAGCACCATTGTCGTGGATAGTAATCTCGGTAAACAATGGGTTCGATTTGCTGATAATCTCAATCTTCCCATTCTCGCCGACGCTTTCCAGGCAATTTTTAAAAATGTTCTGAATTGCTTCCGAAAGCCACCCGAAATCCCCTTGAATCATCATCGCTTTGGGGGTATCTACTTGTAAATCAATATTGTGCAATTCCATAGAAATCAGAAATGGACGAAGCGCCGTTTTAATCAAGTTACTAACCTCGATTTGCTCACTTTGAAATACCACGATGCCTGCATCCAAACGCGATAATCTCAATAAAGAAGTCAGTAGCCAATCCATCTGAACCAGCAATTCTTCGGTTTCCCGCAGCAACGCTTTCCGATCATTTTCATTTGGACTTTTTTCTAGCAATGAAACAATCAAGTTTACCGATGTGAGTGGGGTACGAAGTTGATGGGCGATATTGGCCAGTGAGTCGGCAAGGTGTTCTTTTTCTCTTTTTAGCGCCTCAGTTTGCTCCCGAATCCGCACCGTCATTTTTATTATTTCGCTATCCAGAATAGAAAGTTCCCCTTCTTCCGATTGCCCAATATATAAGTTGTCGGTGTTATGGAGCAGCCGATTAATTTGATCTGATATCTGCGCAATGCTTTTGTATCGGGCTTTGGTAAATAAAAAAAACGCCGTGCCAAAGGCGACAGCAGAAGTGACAGCAAGAATTCCCGCGGTAGTATTAATTATAAAACCCAGTATTGTCGTGACCACGGCCATTAAGGCAAACACCATTGCAAATCGCCGTACCTCGTTATTTCGAAACATCCGCACCGCCTCCTAATCGATATCCGGTCCCACGAACAGTCAAAATAATTTGCGGGCGGGCGGGATTGGTCTCGATCTTTTCCCGTAAGCGTTTGATGTACACGGTTAAGGTATTGTCATTGACAAACTCACCCGCCGCGTCCCATAATTCATCCAGCAGCTGCCCCCTCGTGATAATGCTTTTGGGATTATTAATAAATACCAACAACAGTCGATATTCCAATGCCGAAAGAAAAACTTCGGTGCCGTTTTTTTTCACAATGCTACTAGCCGTATCGACATAAAGCCCATGAATTTCAAACGTTGACCCCGAACGTCCGCCTTTTCGCAAGGCAGATCCAATTCGGGCAATCAATTCGCGGGGACGAAACGGCTTGGTGATATAGTCGTCCGCACCCATATTCAGCCCGGTAACAACACTTGCTTCATCGCCGGAAGCCGTCAAAAAGATAACCGGAACATCTTGTTTTGCTTTAATTTCCGTGCAAACCGTAAAGCCATTTCCGTCAGGCAGAGAAATATCAATCAGCGCCAAGTCAAATTTATTCCCGACCAGGGCGGCCAAGGCATCGCTTCGCGTCGAAGCGTGAATAACACTAAACCCTTCCGAATGGAGCAAACGGATCAGGTTTTTTGCAATGGCCTGATCATCCTCAACTAAAAATATTTGTTTCATTTATTTTCATCGCCCCTTACTCTTTTCTTTCAATATTGTCCGTCCAGCCAGTCAAACCTGATCTTTGCTAATTTCATTATATAAAACACCATTATAGCTTTAGTACATTTAGATCATTACAAAATATACGATTATTAAACAATGCTTATTTGAGTTAGACAGCTCACAATTACCAATTTATTGTACTGCTTTTGATAAAAATTTACAAGCTGGGCGACAACAAAGTCAAAAATGGGTATCACCATGTCCGAAATAATCAGAAATTTAAAATTTATTTTGGCTTCGTTTAATCTCCGTTTACATCGGCATGATATAATTTAATCGAGGTGATAAACGATGAGTAAAATTATGATTGCTGACGATGATGCGAACATCCGCGAACTTGTCATTGCATTGCTTCAAAACAATGGATTTGAAGTATGCGAGGCCGTAGACGGACGTGAAGCACTGGAAAATATTGATATTGATAACCCTGATCTGGCAATCATCGATATCATGATGCCAAACATGGACGGCTTTGAACTGTGTCGTCATTTGCGTTCTGACTACGAAAATATGCCCATTTTAATGCTGACCGCCAAAGGTGAGCTTGCTAACAAAGTGAAAGGTTTCGGACTTGGCGCCGACGATTATCTGACCAAACCTTTTGAAGGCGATGAGTTGGTTGTCCGCGTCCAGGCGCTGTTGCGGCGTTACAAAATTGAAGCATCCCAGATCATCCAAATTGGCAATATCACGATCGATAGAAATAGCTACAGCATCACCACAGATGGTTTACACGAAGATATTCCAATGAAAGAATTTGAATTGCTCTTCAAGCTGGCGAGTTTCCCCGGTAAAACATTTTCGCGTAATCGGTTGATTGAAGATATCTGGGGTATTGATTTTGAGGGCAACGAACGCACGTTGGACGTCCATATAAACCGGCTCCGCGACCGCTTTCCAGAGCAACAGACCGGTTTTAAAATTACCACCCTTCGGGGGCTGGGATACCGGCTGGAGGTGCTCACATGAAACAGCCTAAACGGCCTCCTGCCGCAATTTCATTCATTATACTTTTTTTTGCTCTGGGCTGCTCTTTTGCCGCCGGGTATGGACTTACATTGATAATTTACCACTGGACCGGCACGCCTTCAGAATTTTGGTCTCATATTATTTCAGGCCTCATTGGGATGGTTTTAATCATAAGTGTGGCATCCATTTCCAGATTAATCGCTAACAAGTATTCAAAAGGTATCCAACAACATCATCTTATGCAAAATGAATTAATAAACGCAATGACAAGAATCGCCCAAGGAGATTTCGATGTCTTTATTGAGTCCCGGGATGAATACCACCACAACGATATGGTCGCAGGCATCAATAAAATCGCCAAAGAACTTGGCTCAATGGAACAGCTGCGGCAGGATTTTATTTCCAACGTCTCTCATGAGATCCAATCACCGCTGACTTCCATCAGCGGATTTGCTGCCTTATTAAAAAATGATACGCTGACACCCACACAAAAAAATCGCTATTTAGATATCATTGAAACTGAAAGCAAACGATTATCCGCTTTAAGTGATAATCTACTGAAACTATCAGCCCTGGAAACTGGCGGCGAACCGTTATCTTTTATCCCCTTCAGGCTCGACAAGCAGTTAGAGGAAGTCGTTCTGATGTTAGAACCACAATGGAACTCTAAAGATATTGCGATGGAAGTCGATCTGGAAAAATTATCAATCCCTGGTGATGAGGGCCTACTGTCTCAAGTATGGGTCAATCTTCTTCATAATGCGATCAAATTCACACCGGAAGGTGGCATGATTCACGTTATATTGACGTCCGATCAAACAAAAATGTGCTGTCAAATTATCGATACCGGTATTGGTATCCAGCCAGAAGATCAAATCCATATCTTTGAGCGCTTTTATAAAGTTGATAAATCCCGCGATCGCGCTCTCGGCGGGAACGGACTCGGACTTTCCCTCGCCAAGAAAATTATCGAATTGCATCAAGGTCAGATTACTCCGCAAAGCGAAATCAATAAGGGTACCACATTTACAATTACCCTGCCGAAGCTACCTTCTGTTTAAAGAACACTAAACTTTTTTTCGTGTTTACACTCAGTTTAAACACCATTTATCTTGCGTTTAAATTACTTTGTTAAACTAATTTCGAAGTAAATAAACAGGAGGTTATTTTTATGTCGATGATTCAAGTAGAAAATCTGATAAAACAATATGACAAAGCTAAAACACCAGCTGTTAAAGGGGTCAGTTTTAATGTAAATGAAGGCGAGTTTTTTGCTTTCCTCGGTCCCAATGGAGCTGGAAAAACCACTACCATTTCGATTCTGACCACCACGTTGGCCAAAACTTCTGGCCTCGTAACGATTGCCGGCTATGACATTGAGAAAGAAGCAAAAAAGGTACGGGATAAGGTCGGAATTATCTTCCAAAAACCCAGCCTCGATCTACAACTCTCGGCGGAAGAAAATATCCGTTTCCATGCTTGTTTGTATGGGATGTATAGTTATCGTCCAGTTTTCGTCTTATGCCTAAGGAGTATAAAGATCGTGTTATGGAACTTGCTGAGATTGTTGGAATTCGGGATACCATCTTTAAGCCGTCAAAAAGATGTCGGGCGGCATGCAACGCAAACTAGAGATTATCCGCAGCCTCATGCATACCCGGCCGTTTTGTTTCTTGACGAACCAACACAAGGATTGGATGCGGTCAGCCGTCGAAGTCTATGGGAATACATTAATAATGTCCGTAAAGAATACGGAACAACCGTATTTTTAACCACACATTATATCGACGAGGCTGAACATGTCGATCAGGTATGCATTATCAATAAAGGACAGATTGCCAGCTGCTGCTCGCCGGAAGAAATGAAAAGAAGTCTACTGCGCAAAGAAGTTATTCTGGATGCCGAAGACCAGATGAGCTTAACAAGCGAACTTTCGGAGTTAGGTTTGTTCCACAAAAAAGATACACCTATTATCGTTCCTTGTCAGAACAGAACCCCACAGGAAATTATTTCCCAACTTAAAACCAAATTGACAGTATTAGAAATTAAAGAACCATCACTCGAGGATGCTTATGTAGATTACATTAGCAAGACAGAAGGTGCCGCATGAATGAAATTTTATTAACAAATGGAAGACGAAAATCAAGAATCAGACGTGAAATCAACGCTGTTATCACGATTGCCCTAAGGGACATCACGCTGGCGCTGCGGTCGCCCAGTACCATTATTATGAGTCTCGCCATGCCACTGATCATGATGGGGATGCTTGGGCGGCAGTCTTTCCGAGAATATGACGGGAGGCCTCCATTTCGACTATAATAAATTTATGATGGTCGGGATGATGGTTAATATGCTTTTTATGGTTTCAACTACCGGAATGACCTCGTTGGTCGAAGACCATACTACGGATTTCACTCAGGAGATGCTGGTTTCTCCGGTCTCACGTTATGCGATCGTGATCGGTAAAATTTTCGGCTCATCCTTTGGCGCTATTATCAGTATGGCTGGCACTTTAATTGTTGGTCTCATCATGGGAATTACCCTCAATCCCGGACAGCTACTGATGATTCTAATCCTATCGCCACTGATGTGTCTTTCGGGGGGGGCGTTAGCAATGATCATCATCGGACTTATCAAAAGCAATAAAACCGCCAATATTGCCGTGATGCTTATCACCATGCCGCAGATGTTTCTTTCCGGCGCGATTATTCCCATTAATAATTCCAGTGGTATTTTGTATATCTTAAGGCCCATGCCATGCCGATGACATACTGCCTTGATCTCGTTCGCGCGGTAGTTTATGCCGGAACTCCCGAATATGCGAGCGTTGTCTTATTTAATCCGGTAGTAAACTTTATTGCTATTGTTGTGTTGACCGTGATTTGTTTGATTATCGGTACCTTTCTTTTTGCCCGCTCAGAAAAAAGCAGGTAAACAATCGTTGTTGAAACAAGTCAGATATCGGTACAAAAAATACGTTGTTTCATTTTAAAACAATCATTCTTTATTGCTGATTTTTGTTTATCCCCACACTTTATTAAAAAAAGGCAAGACCCCTTATCGATTTAATCTTTCGTAACGTGTCTTGCCTTTTATTTTTTTGAAGTCAATGGTCACTGCTTCGCACCCATTAATCAATCAGGTCATTTTGGAATCTTGACAGATGCTCGTATGGAAGAATCAGTCCTGCCGCGGTAAAGACCGCAGCCATCATTGATCAGAGAATTATCCATGGCTGAAAACATATTTACATCCAGTTTTGCCAGTTCGAGTTGTTGCAAGATGATTCCCCTTTCATAGGCATCATCAAAATAAATATTTTCGCCTTGAGGAATCACATCTCGTCTGGCTCTTTCACTTTCCTGTTTTTTTCTCGTAACCTAAATGATTAGCCGGGCCGATTTCGGCAAAATCGTCCATTTCTTTGGTCCGCAGTTGCACTTCTATATAGCAGCGGGCAATATTATCATAAAATGTTATGTGTAGCGAACGATAGCATTCGGTTCTGAATTGGCGATATAATCCTTATAATACGGGCTGACGCTTTCATGTAACAAAGGCGATTTTTTCTGTCCTTTTAATGAAGGACAGTTCAGCGGTAAATCCTCGTTCTCGAGAAAATCAAGTAACTGATTAGCAACCTCGTATAAATATTTTATTTCTTCATCTGCACAAATTTCACCTGCTTTTAAATGACATTTTGGCAGCGAAATCACAATGCGGTAGGCAATCAGGTCCCGAAAACAATTTAAAGCATTTTTTAATTCAGGAAGCGATGGGTAATCGCCGTGTTCACTATAATAATCATAAATATATTCAACAATATAACCGTTAAATTTTGCTTCCGCACGGATCAGCGATTTAATTCGCCCCTTAAAAGTAAAAGCCAGAAACGGATAGTCGTTGGCCATATGTTGTAAAATTCTCGAATCCGTTGCGATTGTGAAGCCAAAAAGTCGTTGTGCTGCCAAAGTTCCGCAATTTGAAGCAGAAAATTACAGTGGACAAGATCAATCTGATTATGCGTTTCCTTCGCCGAGCGTTTCAAGTCTTCAGAATATCGCTGTAAAATCTTAAGAACGGTGTCACCTGCGTATAAATAGTCATTTAATTTTTTCATTGATGCGCTTTCCTTTCCAAAATAGATTTGGTCAAATAAAGTCGCCACAATCAAAGATAAACATGAGACTAAAACCATACCTGAATATATTATACAATTGAACCAATAAATTATCCATAAGGAATTGTTTGATTCAATACAAAACGATATTATATGAATTTGATCAACTGAACGATTGACTTAAGTGGACTTTTTTGTTCGAAAAATATTTTATCGTTTTAATAAAACTTCAAGTTCACGGCCGAACTTTTACTTCTTTTGCCCAGTTTAACAGATTTTTATCAAAAATGAAACCTGATTAGCCAATGAAGCCATATCAACCAGATGATCTCCTGCCAATATGACGCCACCACTTCTAAAAATAGCGGGTTGATGCGATAAATCGTTCATTTCCGGCATAACAAACCCAAAAGTCCGGCAGAGCCACAGTTATATGCCATGACTATAGCTTTCTATGATTAATTACATTTTTGTTTTACATAATCCTATAGAAAATTTTCAAAACAATCATAATTTCGCTGACTAATTATTTTTCCATCTTTAAAATCAAACACCTGCGCAAAAAAAGCTTTCATCTCGTCCCCCGGATTCAGTTTTCCCAAAGATATTGCGAGTGTTCCCGTCCAGATCACTTCGACAATAACACTTTCACCGCATGCAAAAGATCTTATGATTTCGTACTTTTGCTTTGAAATTACCTGTTTTCCCACTAATTGATGCCTTTTTTATGTCATCTAATGTTCTTTCAACAATTTCTTTTGAAAGCAAATTGGGATATTCGGTTTGTACAACTGAAGGATCATAAAACTGATCCAGTTCATCTCCACACTTACCTTCATCAATTGCATTAATGAACTCAATTGCCAAATTAACGTTTGTTTTTTTCATGTTTTACTCTCCTTATTAAGCTCTTTGCTTTAATCATTTTCCTAACCACATTTAGTATTGTGACATCCCAGAAATCTGAATCTGTTAATACCAGATGGCAATTCATCAATAATCAAGTTTACTTTTTAGGGACTTTATCGGCATCGCCTGGAAATTTCTCATAGATAAAGACTTCGTAAGATTCAATCTGATCCGGGAAAGGATCCCCATACATATAACATTCAAGGAAACGCGCTCCTTCTTCTCTGATGAAAAATACAAACCCAACCTCAATATTATTATTGAGTATAGCGCCAACATCAGAGATTATCATCTCTTCTTCCCATAATATATCATCGTTGTGATAATTAGTAAAGAATCCCACGCCAGTAAATTCCCGGTCAATAACGCGGGCCTTATTGATTTGATCCCGCAAGATCAGGGTATTCACGGAATATTAATGAGACAACTTCTTTTTCCATTTTCTCCTGTATATGATTCAATGCAGCGCTTCTCCTGTTTTATGTTTTTAAAATACGCAAAATTCAAACACTCCATCTGTCTGCCAATTGGATGTAAAAAACCTCTTTTTTTCTTATCATTGAGACTTATTAACTCTGTACAAATGGTTCTTGCGTATCACCTGGTACCGCTTGACCTTTAGGGATAACCACAATCTTAATCGCTTCCAGTCGATAGCCAAGCCCGGCCGTTCCGGCAGCTTCCCCATTTCGGGGCCCAATCCAGCCAGCCGAAATTCTGAGCATGAACCTGATAGTAAATATCATATTTGTCGGCATCTTCACCCGTCAGATTAATTTTGATCGCTTCCAGTTGCAGTGCTTGTCCTTCTGTCCCGCTGATCTCGCCATCAGATACAAACTCCTGCCAACCAATGTTTTTTACATAACTTGCATATTCTATTCCAAGATTTTCCTGATCATCAAGTTCTATTTTAATGCCTTCAAGCCTTAGACTCTGTCCTTCCGTCCCACTGATCTCGCCATCAGATACAAAACCCTGCCAGCCGATGTTTTCAACATGAGTCTGGTAACTACAGCCAATTTCCTTGGTTTTTGGTTCCTGTCTCGTCACTTCAACGGTATAAGTTATGGTGGAAACACTATCGCTACCAGTCACCTCAATCGTAATAATATTGCTGCCCACGGTCAGATTAACAGGAACTGATGAAGCCTGTCCATTAACAGTGACGGTTGCCCCACTATTCGTTGCTGTAGGCGTCACCGTCAGGCTGTCAACAGCATTTTCAACGGTTGTTGTGTAGCTGGTGGTCGCGGTTGCAAAGGCAGGTGAAAGCACCCCCTGAGAAAGCGTCAAGCTCGAAAGGGTTGCCTCATTGGCCTCGCGATTAATCGTCAGGTTATAGGTTTTTAGTGCTTGCGTCCTGGGTAATAACCATCAGCTCTACTTCATTATTTCCAAGAGAAAGCGGGATTGTTTGCGAACCTCCCTGACTTAAAATGACTCCGTTTAAAAGCATGACGGCCTTTTCGTCGAACGCTGATGCAGTCAGCTCAATTGCATCCACATTACTGCCCACATTGGCGTAGTAAGTGGTGGTTCCCGGGTTAAAGCCCGGACTTAATAAGCCGTCGTTAAGAGACAGGCTGGCTAAATTGGCATTGATGATTAAATTGCCATCGTTGCCTCTTCCCTTGACTGAGATAATATAAGCTTTCTGACTGCCGTCCTGGGCAGTTACGACAATCGGTATCAGATTGGTACTATTATCGAGGCTTACATTTGTTTCGCTACCAGAGGTTGCTCCCACGCCGTTAATGGTCAGATTGGCACTCGGATCAATTGTCTTCGCAGTAATGCCGATGCTGTCAATGCCGGTGGCATCCACGCTGAAGACAGCTGTATCCGGATCAAAAGTCGGACTCAAGATGCCCGTATTAACGGCGAGACTTAAAAGATCAGCCGGTGCTTCAGTGGTAAAGCTGGCGCTGGCAGGTTCCATCGTAATATCATTGGTATTTTTAAATCCGGAAATTGCTATTGTGCAGCTTTGATAGTAGCCTAAATCGGAATAGGGAATGGTATAGGTTTGACTACCGTTTGACCAAGATCCACCACTGAGCGTAGTGCCGTTCATCGTAACCGTGCCAGTTTACTGTGGTATCCATATTATTGTTGTTAAAAGTAATGACCACATTACCATCAATTGGCGCAATGCCGTCAGCTGGGCTTATGCTATCGACCATCGCTGCCATTTCAAGCGTCCAAATAGCATACAGCGTTAAATCACCTGACATTGTAATACTGTCACCTGGTGCATAGCTTATTCCGCTGCCGTCTGCTTCTGTGTTCCACTCTTTAAACGTATAACCCTGATTTTTTAAACCACTGGAATCTTCGACTGTTATCGTTTTATCCCGAGGAGCTTTTTCATTTTTAGAGCCAGTACCACCATTATCGTCATATATCAAAGAATATGACGGTGCATATATGCCTGCATCAGACCAACCGTCTGGTAGGCTAAAGCCATAGAGTGGCCCTGATTTTGGAAAATGTGTAAGGGTTGATCCCTCAGATATAACACAAGCATCGTTGGCTAAAAATACCAGGGCATCACCGCTAAAAACAGTTGAATTATCATAGCCATTATAACCATGACCAATATCGTTATTTCCGCCTCTGCCCTGCTTGGCAAATACAGTACCGCCTTTTATTGAAATTGTACCACTATCTCCAAAAAAACCACCGCCGATTCCGGCACCAGATTGTCCACCAGTTGCAGTGACCGTCCCCCCTAATATGGTTATCGTACCGCCATGTCCCGCAGAACCGCCGCCGATCCCGGCACCTTGATGATTACCCATTACCGTAACTGTCCCTCCCGATATGGTAACCGTGCCGCCATTTCTTTCCATACCACCACCGATACCGGCAGCATATTCGCCAGCGCTTGCAGTGACCGTACCACCAGTGATGCTAATCTCTCCGCCAGCTCCTTTAGAACCACCGCCGATCCCGGCACTTTGCCATGCACCGGTTGCAGCGACCGTCCCCTCCGATATGGTAATCGTGCCACCAGCGCCATTATTTCCGCCACCGATACCGGCACCATTAGAAGCGCCAGTTGCAGTGACCATACCACCGGTGATGCTAATCTCTCCGCCAGCTCCTTTAGAACCACCGCCGATACCAGCACCATCACTTCCGCCGGTTGCATTGGATTGTTCCTCCCGATAGTGTGATCGTCCCGCCATCTTTGTTTTCTCCGCCGCCGATGCCAGCACCATTATTTCCACCGGTTGCTGTGACCGTTCCCCCCGATACTGTAATTGTACCGCATTGCCAAACAGAACCGCCGCCGATCCCGGCAGCGGATTGTCCGCCACTCACATTAAGACTACCAGTTCCCTTTATTTCGATTTCTGTACAGCCTTCTTCTGTGCCGTCTTCAACCTGGATACCTGGTTCGTATTCACCGCTTTTAAGTGTATTTGTCCCACTTAAAATCAGGGTGTTACTGCTGCCTGAAAAGCTGAGGGCACAACCACCGCGTCCACTGACGTCACTTGTCACCGAATCAAGCGTTAATGTTACGCCCGGATCACAAACGATATGAACATTTTGACTACCGGTCAGCGTTGCTGTTGCACCAGCATCGACCTCAACTGTATCGCCTGCGGATATCGTCAGCGTTTGAGTCGAGCTATCCACTTTTGTTAAAACACCGGTTGCAATGCTCAACGTCTCGCCGTCAGATATGGTATGACTTGCTGCTAGGGCCGTCTGCGGTAACAGTCCGACCATTATAAACAACCCGATTCCGATAAATAAGCATTGCGTTATTCTTTTTTTAATTGAATTTTCCATATTGATCCTATTGCCCCCTTATTTTTAAAGCTATCAAAAATTTCGCTGGCATTCAGCTCTGCGTTATCGTCTAGTTAATCACCAATTAACTAGACCTTTCTTCGATTCTTTCATCCTAGACTTCAACCCCTAAAAGTTTAAGCTGCTCATTGATCTCTTTTTCCAATTCTTCAATTTCGGCGTTATCCTGGGCCAACAAGCGATTGACTTCATCCAGATCAATCGGCGCTTCTTCTTCAAAGGTATCAACGTACCGGGGAATATTCAGGTTATAATCATTGGCCTGGATTTCGTCAATTGATGCGACATGGGCATATTTTTCAATATCCTGGCGGGTTTTGAAGGTGTCGATAATCTTATTGATATGGTCGTCACTCAAATTATTCTGATTTTTATTTTTTTCGAAATCATTGCTGGCATCAATGAAGAGAATATCCTTAGTCTGGCGGTTTTTCTTAAAGACCAGAATCGTCGTTGGGATGCTGGTGCCGTAAAATAAATTAGCTGGCAGACCAATTACCGTATCAAGAACGTTCTTTTCAATTAAGGTCTGGCGAATTTTACCCTCAGCAGCACCCCGGAACAAGACCCCATGGGGTAGGACAATCGCCATCGTGCCGGTGCTGTTTAAGTGGTAAAGGCTGTGGAGAATAAAGGCAAAGTCGGCCTTTGATGCCGGAGCCAGTTTACCGTATTCGCTGAAACGGGGATCTTTTAGTTTGCTTTCAGGATTGTCCCATTTGGCCGAGTAGGGCGGATTGGCGACCACCGCATCAAAGCTCCGGGGCTGATCAATCCCTTTGGCATCCGGACCATCGGGCCAGTCACTTTCTAAGGTGTCGGCATTGTGCAGGGTCATATTGTTGAAGGAAACCCCATGCATCATCAGATTCATCCGGGCCAGGTTGTAGGTGGTGGTGTTTAATTCCTGACCGTAAAATTTAATCGTCCCGGGGTGATCGCCGCCTGGCAATTCACTCCTGACCGTTAACAACAGCGATCCCGACCCCATAGTTGGATCATACAGAGTAAAGGCCGTGTCGGACACCGTCACCCCGGCCGTCACCAGCTTGGCCAGGATCTGACTGACCTGATGGGGGGTATAGAATTCGCCCCCCTTTTTTCCAGCCGAGGCGGCAAATTGACCGATTAAGTATTCGTAGATTTCGCCCAACACATCTTTGCCGTCGGTGCCCTGATAGTCAATCTCATCAACCAGCTTGACAATATTGTTCAGCGATTTCGCCCGGGCGGTGGTGGATGCTCCCAGACGGGAATCGCCGAGATTGATATCATTAAAGACGCCGGAAAAATCCTGGGCGGCTTCTTTATTTAACTCAGCATTGCGGTTGAAGTTGTCAAAAATTGTCTGATAATCGCTGGGGATCACCTGGCTGTTGGCAATTTTTTTGGTCAACGAAAGCCAGGTGTCCTCCGGGGCAATGGCGTAACCAGGCTGGCCGAAATATCATCGAGGTAATCGGCCAGATCATCGCCACTGGCCTGTTCTTTAAAAGCTTCGTTAATAGTTTGCCCGGCAGCGACATCAATAACATGATTGGAGAGCAGATAATCCTGCTGGTGTTCCGATAAATAACGGTAGAACATGAACGCCAGAATATAGTTTTTAAATTCGCCAGCATCCATATTGCCCCGCAGCTCGTTGGCCATGGCCCAGAGTTTACTGGTAATAGATTGTAAAGTGTTGTTTGACATGATATGATCCTTTCGTTTTGCAGTTTAGACAAACATTTGTTGCAGTAAGGCTTTTTTGCGGGTTTGGAGGTGGTCCAGTTTGCGCTGGTAGAGGGTGATTGAATCGTCGAGTTGTTTGAAGAAAGCACCGATTTTCTGTTGTTCTTCTATTAATGGAAAAGTAGATTTAAATTTCATTACATTCGCAAAACTAATTCCGAATACTTTCATACCAGTTCCTATTCTATAACCATATTTTTTAAAAATTGCAGTATTAATTAAATAATACAAAAATAATGAATCAACATTTTTAGGTCTTAACGCAATAGTATGTAAACCTGCAATAATTTGAAATGTTGTATTTTCAAGTATTACTGAAGGAGTTGCAATACCTTGATAATCCTCTGAAGCATCTGCTAGAACTAAGTCTCCTTTTTGAAGTGTTTCATAATTCCCTGATCTAATATTTGGAATTGATGAGCCATTTGTAATCTTATCAGCAACTTTCATATGTATATCACCATAGTGAACGTACCTTACTCCCGTATTTTCAGTTGTCTCAACATCACGAGATAATGAATAAGATTTTATTCTATCGACCAAATCTTCCAACTTCCGTTCTTCCCAGGCATCTGTAAATCCCGGAAAGCGCAGCTCCGGAAATAGCTCGCCATCTTTAGGAAACATTTTTTGCAGCAGCCCTTTTTTCCGGATTTGCAAATGGGTAAGCTTACGCTGATGGAGGGTGATCAGGTGGTCAAGTTGCTTGAAAAAAGAACCTATTTGGGTCTGTTCATCAATGCATGGATATTTCAGAAGCACTTCTTTCAAATCAGAATTATGCAAGTGAACAATCGTTTTTCCTTGTGCTCGTTTCATCATTTCTTGTTGTTGACTGCCATTTGAAATATTCAAAGCTAAAAACGTTTGGTCAATTTCTGAGTTAGGGCGAATTATGTTCAAATCACCACCTAAAATAATACCTTTTTTATCGACTGCGGACGCGCGTGCAATATCTTCTGCAGTTTCACCTGAGGCCGGTACAATTACTTCATTTCCTTCACTAAATATTGCACTAGAATTTATATTCACATATGTGTCTACTTCAGAAATAACTGTTTCGTATTTTGTATAAAGCCGTCCGTATAAAATAATGGGTTTGCCAAATTCTGTCAAATCAGCTTTCGAATAACCACTACCTTTGGAAAATGTTGCAAGCTCTGATAATTTCCGCTCTTCCCACTCCCCGCTAAACCCCGGGAACCGCAACTGCGGCACCCTCTTCTTTTTTTCACTCATCATTGCTCCCTGCCATTCTTTTGACTAATTTTATGTTGTTTGCTGTTTAAAAAACTGGCTCTTGTTCGGGTATGGACTCGCGCCCTATCTACAAGCCCTCGGACGTAGCCATTCACTGACAAAGTATCCGCACCTGACGGTTTTCTTAACTGGCCATGATACGATTCTCACAAGCCTTAGGTGATCACCGTGATTGCTCATTTTATCGGGATGCTGTCTTACATTTTTTTGTTGCTAAACTGGTCAAATTCAACCAGTTTAAACTTTCAATACTCCGTTGTCCTACTTTATTTAATTTCATTTTTGGGGATCATTTTGCTCCAGTTATCTGAAAATTCTGGATAACTGATTTTCCCTCACTCTAATCGCCCCATTCTAAGTGGGCTTTTCCAAAATGGAAACAACCACTTTTTCGGGCTTTTTTCCATGCGCACCAGCTTGAGGTCTGTGCATTTTTTGCACCAACCACGATCCCTTTTTCCTAGCTTTCCGTCAACTCATCCGCCAACTCATACAGGGCTTCCCGCAAGCCATTGCGGTACTTAATCTTTGATAAGCCCTGAACTTTTTGATCGTGAGCCAGAGTCTGATAATCGCTGCTGGCTTTGGCAATGATGTCCCGAATCTGACCATGATCATCGAGATCCTGCTGACCGTAACGGTGCCGGCTGAACAGCTCCCGCATCTGAGCGCTGGTAATGACGTCAATGATGCCCCATTTAATGCGGAAATCCTGAAATTGGCGATCAAGGCTGACGGCATTGGCAGCTTGAATAACGGGATCGCTCTCACTTAATCGGGCCGGATATTTTTCGACAACGTAATGACCGTTAAAAATTGTTTTGGCGGCATTTTTAATCTTGCTGGCATAATTTCGGTCATCCAGACCATTGGCAAACTGATCGATTTTTGCTTTGGTATCAACCGCTGCCTGGTGTTCTTTGTCATGGACCTGGTTGAGTAGTTTTTCTAACAGTTCGGTCAGATAATCATAGTCGATCTTAACATCTTTGACATGGGTCATCCGCAATTCGATCTGATAGAAAGGCACTTTTTTCACTTTAGCGATCTGTTGCCGTAACTCATTACTTAAGACCGTGGTCAGCATCGTTTCTTCGGCCGATGTCATCCCCAGGGCTTTTATTAAATCATCCGGCTGATCGTAATTAAAGCCACTTTTTTCACCGTCGACGGTTTCCGGATCATATTGTTTGAGTTTGGACATCCCCATATTATACTGTCTTAACAGCTGTAACATTTGCTCTTTTTGCTTTTCACTGGGTGGCACTGCCTGAAAGGTATCGGTCAGCTCTTTTAATTGTTCCACCACGGCTTTGACTTCGGTAAAGACGGTTTCAAAAGGCTTGGCGATGATCCCGTCATCTTCGATGTTTTTTTTCCGTTCATCTTCGGACAGATTGGCTGAATCCTTATTAGCATAAATGGCCAGAGCCTTATTCATCAGTTGTTCGTTTTGCGCCGGCCAGCGGTAATTGACAATCCGACCCCAGGGTTTTTCCTGCATATCGGCAATCCGGTTAGTGCGTGAATAAGCTTGAATTAAAGCGACCCCTCTTAAAGTCCGGTCGACATAAAGCGTATTGAGTTCAGGGGCATCAAAACCGGTCAGCAACTGATCCACGACAATCACCAGATCGAGAAAGTTCTTATCGGTGGCGGTGCGGTTTAAGCGACTGGCGACATCCTGGGTATAACCGGCGACATCGTCCATCCCGAAACTGGTGCCAAATTCCTGATTGTAAACTGTTATCGCTTCGTATAAACCTTTGTTGGTGGCTAATTGGGTCTCATTATTTGAGGTATTCTGGCTGAAGGTCACGGCTACTTTGAGGGTTTGTTTGCCGTTTTCTTTGTTTTTAACATTGACCCGCTGGAACTCATGGAAATACATCATCGCCATCGGGGTGCTGGCTTTGCCGCCACCGACATGAGTGGTCAAGATGGCGTTATATTTGCCTTCATTGGAACGGTTACGCCAGTTTTTAAAGATATCCTCAACCACTAAAGCAATGTGCTTGGGATTCTCATCATAAAAGCTGGGTTCGATGGTATCATCAATATCTTCATCCGTGAGATTGTCAATTTTTGTCTGAATCTGGGCATCGCTCCACTGGGGATAACGGCTTTGAAAAAAGGCCGGTAAATACTCTGACTTCATTTGCTCTTCATTGATGGTCGTTTCAAAATCGACTTTAAAACCCAGCACATTGCGATCGGCAATCGCTTCGCGGATGGTATAGGCATGCAACAACGGCCCGAAAATATCCTCAGAACGCAGGCCGGTCGTACTTTCATCAAACATCGGTGTCCCGGTATAACCCACCCAGGCCGATCGTTTAAAGGCCTTTTGAATCGTCGCAAAATTATCGCCTCCGGTGCTGCGGTGTGCTTCATCAACGATAAAGACAATATTTTTATCGGGGGCCTTAAAATTCTTACGATTAACCAGGGTCCCCAGTTTTTGAACCGAGGTGATAATAATATGATTGTCCTTGCTTTTTAATTTACGACTGAGATCGGTAGTGTTCTCAGTGCCCTGAACCGTTCCCGACCGGGTGGCATCGCTGACATCGCCATCCGGGTCATAGGCCTGATAATTCTCGTTAGTCTGTTTTGTTAGCGCAATACGATCCACGACAAAGACGACTTTATCGACCTTTGGCATCCGGCTGGCCAGCCAGGCGGTCTTGAAACTGGTGATCGTTTTGCCCGAGCCGGTGGTGTGCCAAATGTAACCCACTTTATTATCACCCCCATCAAAATCAATCTGTTTGATGCCGTCAATCACCTTTTGGGTGGCATAGACTTGATAGGGACGCATTACCTTGAGCATTTGTTTATTCTTGGTGCCATCTAAAATCATGTAGTTGGTAGCCATCTGATGGGCCATCGGGATGCTCAGCATCGCATCGGCAAATTCCTTCCAGTTACGGACAATGGTATTATCTTCTTTGCGCTGCCAGTTAAAGGCAAAATCCTTATTAAACTTGTCAGCCGTGGTATTAGCCATGTACTTGACGTTGTTGGGAGTAATCGCCACCAAAATCTGTAAGGTCGAGAAGATATCACGGAACTGGTTTTCATCCATATATTGATGCATCTGGTTTAAAGCTTCATTGACATCATGGGTATCACATTTTTCTTCAATTTGAATAATCGGCAGCCCATTGATCAGCAGGGTGGTATCAAAACGACGCTTTTGCTTGCCAGTGATTACAGCCGGACGTTCGATCTGATTAACCACCTGATAGACCGTATCGCCGGCGCCGATTTGCTTTTGATCAAAAACTGTCAGGAAAGCATGCCGGCCATCGTCTAAATCAATCTCAATTTGCGAGACCCCATTCAGACCATACAAAAACTGACCGGCTTCGTAGGGAGTCCGCAGATCAGAAATGATTTTCTTGACTTGGCCAAATTCCACCACGCTGAGGGGTTGCATCAGAGTTTTTTGATTATGCTGCTCAAGAATTTTTTTAAAATTATCCCATAGCGCCTCGGTTGTTTTGATCGACGGTTCATATTGCCATAGTTTCGTCTTAACCACATAATCGGCCGGCTTTTCCCCCACCCCGGTCGTATCATTCGTACTGTTTTTCCCAGCATTAGCGATCGTGCCACTGGTAATATATTCGATTAATTCTGTTTCAAATTGATTCTCGGTCATGCTTGGTTACCTCCTCCAGTTGCTGTAATCGTATCATCATTTCCTGCTTGGCGACCCGATTTTTTAAGGCTTGCACGCGCAATTGTTTAAAATATATTTCACCGATTATTTTCTGTTTTTCTAAATGGGGCAATATCGGGATTTCGAGATCTTTTATTTGTTTTAAGGAGTATTTTAAAACTTGTGAACCTTGCAAACCGATCAGCAATTGTTTTTTGATGACGCTGTTTTCGTTAAGCAAATAAACAAGAAATTGAGGGTCAACTTTTTCTTCAGGTATCAATTTAACAAAGTTTTGAGTATAAAGATAGCCTTGATGAGCTGCCCTGATGACTGCAGCACTCCCGGATATCAAGCTGAAAAGAACATCACCTGTACAAAGTGTATTCACGTCATCTTTCGTTCGAACGCGTTTTTTATCAATATCTTCGGTTATGATACCAATTAGATCTTCCGATAAATCGGTCTGACTATAAAAGGTATAGATCGGCGACTGCTCATCGAAGCTCTCGGTAATTCTAAACTGAGGTGTGCCACTGACAAAATCAACAACCTTGTTAAATTTTTTCATTTATTTGTGCCTTTCGCAAATTACTTTTCTATATTTAGGATTATATCAGAAATAAAATTAGTCTACAATATAAATTTGTAATTTTTTATAATTACATTATCGTATGTACACCACTGCTCAAATTCAAAATTTTTCTACATTGGGCTGATCATTCCAAAATTCGTCTACCGACCATTTTATTTTCATCAAATTATTATTAGCTCTCACAACTGACAAAACCCACAGCCTAACGACTGTGGGTTTAAAATAACCGGTAAACCGATACAAGTCACCGACCACTACTATTCATCTATCCTACTTCGCATACCCAGATATAACGCAAAAAATCACCATTATTATTTTTTCCAATTTTACAATGATCGATAATTTTGAGATTTTCCCGCGTTAGTTCCGCTCTTATATCTTCTGCTGAAGCCAATACGATTTTTTTTGAAATTCTTATCGCATTCCTAATGATTTTTAATTGATTTTCATCATTTTTAAGGCTAAAATTCCCATATGGAAGATCTACAATGGCCGCATCAAAACGATCATCGATATCCTGAATATCTCCAGTAATAACCTTTGCTTCATAGTTAAAATAACGCAAGTTTTTTCGTGCATTTTCAGCAGTTTTGCTATTTATTTCACACCCGATAATATCATATCCTGCCCAAATACCTTCTAATAATACTGTCCCGACACCACAACATGGATCGATTAGTCGTTTGGATGTATCTCCATTCCCGGCAATATTAATAAGAACTTTTGCCGTACTTAGACCGATCGAACTGGAATACGAATTCGGTTTCTTATTGTGCTTTTTCCAATTAATACTTTTCTCTGTTAATCTTCCAAAATACCAGTGCCCCTTGTAAAAAGTAATTCCAAATAAAGTTTTAGGTGAAGTATAACAAGCAAGCCCCTCAATAGCAAGACCTATTGCTTTGCAATACGCTCGTCTTTTCTTGAAATGCGGATCAGCTATTCCCAATTCCATATATTTAACCATAAAATTTGATACTGTTATCCTATCTTTCGCTATCAACTCTAGCAGTTCTAAAAACGTGGAAGCCTTATATATAATTTCTAACCTGCTTTTTAAAAATGGACTTATCGAAGGATGAACTTCTCTACTTTCAAAAAAGACTTTTTCTTTCAACTCAAACTGAAAAAGAGCACGCACCTCAATTTCACAACTTTCTTTTTCATAAATCGGATAATTCAAATTATAAACGAACCGTTCTGTTGTCATTTGCATCCCCTTATGGTTTATTTAATGTTTCCGATTGGGTACGATGGCGATCATCACCAATTTAAGCATAAAGCAAAATCGGGGGAAAGTCACAGTGACACATCTTAAAAAAGACATACCGCTTAAAACCTTAAAAAGCATCTCGATACAATCCGGGGTCAAGTTTAAATAAAGACCCTTTTCTTACCTGCATGACTTACCGCTCAAACAGATGCAGAAGGTGTTAATTTTTCAAAAGTGTTTCAAAACGCTCTAATCAAATATTTGGACGAACAAAATCATGGTCATACGCATAAATAGAAAACCGCCCTCACACTTGCAATGTGAGAACAGCTTTTCGTATACCAGGTTATAAACCACGGTATACACACTAGTAATATTATACTTTATATCCCAGAGTTATACAACTGCCGGGTATTTTTTATGTCCGCATAATCAGGAGATCATTTTTATGCAAACAGCCATGATCTATATACGTTAATCAAAAGTGTTAAAGAAAATATTACTGATTGCCTAGAGGGCGTTTTAATCAAGCGGAAGAAAGCACCTGAAATCTCGGCCTCAAGACTAGGTAAATTTCAAACTTTGTGAACACTTCTTTTATGAACATCATGCAATGCTTCCATGATTCCTTCCGACAATGTAGGATGCGGAAAAATTGACTGGCCCACCTGTTTCGCTGTTAAGCCAAGATCAATCGCTAAAGTTAATACTTGAAGCATATCGGTTCCATGGGCTCCGACAATCTCGCCGCCGATAACTTCATCATTTTGATTCACAATTACCTTCACAAAGCCCGTCGTTTTTTCTGAAGCTTTCGCTTTACCAAGTCCCGCAAAATTAAACGAACCGGTTGTATATACAATTTTCTGATTTTTAGCCTGTTCTTCAGTCATTCCCACACATGCAATCTCCGGATCGGTGTACACGCAACGCGGAACAGCTTTATAGCTGATTTCAATACCGTCTCCGCAAATATCGTCTACCGCTGTTAGTGCTTCTTTAGATGCAACATGGGCTAATTGTGGAGAATTGACGATATCACCAATTGCATAGATTCCCTTAGCATTTGTTTGCATCTTTTGATCCACTTCAATCAACCCACGTTCCGATACCATGATATTTGTATTTTCAAGTCCTAAACCATCCGTAAATGGTTGTCTGCCGATTGAAATCAATAGCTTTTCTGCTTCAATTGCTACGCCATCTTGAAGTATTACTTGAACCCCAGACTTTGATACATTTACCGATTCAACCTTTTTCTTTGTGATGACCTTGATCTTTTCTTTTTTAAATTGACGTTCCAGCTGTTTAGCAACATCAGCGTCTTCGAAAGGCAGTAAATGTTCCATTAATTCGACAATCGTAACTTCGGTTCCCATTCGTTTCAAAAATTGACCAATTTCACAACCGATAACCCCACCACCAACAATAATAATTGATTTCGGCTGTTCATCCAGTTCCAGAATTTCATCACTTGTCACAACATTGTTTTTATTATAATTTAAAAATGACGGTTTGCTCGGCACTGAACCGGTTGCGAGAATAATTCTATCAGTTGAAATTTCTTCTCTTTCCCCATCAGTTTTATGAACAATTACCGTGTTGTTATTCTTAAGCTGACCAAAGCCATTAATAATATTTACGCCATTTGCCTTCATTAAATAATCAATCCCATTGATCAAGCCGTTCACTACCGCGTTTTTTCGATCAAATGAATACCCAAAATTATTAATTACTTCTGGTGTTTCTATTCCAAAAGCCGATGCTTTCCCTACTGTTGCTAAAGTATCAGTCACAGCCAGTAATGCTTTTGTCGGTATACACCCTTTATTTAAACAGGTTCCTCCTAATTTTTCCTTTTCAATGAGGGTAACCTCACATCCACGTTTGGCGGCATAAATTGCCGCTTCATAACCTCCGGGTCCAGCTCCAATCACTACAACTTTCATTATTTCTCCTCTTTAAGTCAAGCACCAGTTTTAGAATACTTGCATATTATTTTTAGTCAAATAGTTCGAACAACTTACTTATCTTCAAGTCCCATTTCTACTTCATTTACCTTCAAATTACCCAACCGTTACTGGGTTTGCTTTAATATAATCAATTGTCTCGTGCAAATCAGAACCGAGGAAATATTTCTTATCTTCTATTTCTCGGCCTTCTGCTTTCGCTGCTAACAACGCCTTTACCTTTTCCGGTCGGGCCGGCAATTCTTTAATTCTCACCCCGCAGGCATTATAAATGCCATTGATAACAGCGACATGCGGCGAACTCTGGAAAGCTTCAGCACAGCCCGACGAACCGTGCGGTCCTGTCGGTCTCGGCGTTTCGATAAATTCAATACTTATATTGTCCGGAATCGTATTAATAAATGGAAATCCGCTGCCAATAAGACTGGTATGTTTTTGAATATCATCATAATCCTCTGATAACGCCATCCCAATTCCGTGTTCCATTCCGCCAAAAGCCTGACCTTCAACCGCTAAAAAATTACCAACGACACCCACATCAGCAATACATTTTATGCTGAGTACGGTAGTCTTTCCAGTAGCGACTTCAACCTCAACCTCTGCCATAAATACGCCAAAAGTATACTCGGCGGTGGGATTTCCCTGACCGGTATTCGGGTCAAGATCCGTCGTTTGTCCGGTCGTATCCGAAATCCCTAAATATTTTGTGGGAATCCCGGCACTGACCATTTCATCATAGGTCCGATAAGTACCGTCTTCTTTACGCATGGCGTTCATCAGTTGTTCAGCCGCATTAATTGTTGCATTACCGGCCATGTAGTGAGAACGACTCCCCGCTGCCGGTCCGGTAATCGGAGCCAGTGCTGTATCATTCATGCACAAATGAATCTGATCCGGTCGTAATCCCAGCGGTTTGAGTGCTTCATGGGTATGCACAAGCGTGCCAATATCTGCTCCCTGGCCCTGATCCTCCCATGTGTTATAGTGCGTCACGGTTCCATCGGGATTGAGTCCTAACGCAACCTCGGCATGATCATTCGGGCCGCTGGTGACATTGTATTCTCCGCAGGCAATCCCCACCCCTCTTTTTCGTTCAGGAGTGGATTCTTTTTTTGCTCTTTCTAATGCTTCGCGATAACCGGGTCTCAGCTTATCCAAAATCTCAACCATCGGATAAGTATCGAATTGATTCCCATTCAGGCTGCGATCACCTTCTCGATAAACGTTGATATAGCGAAACTCCAATGGGTCCATGCCAACTTTTTCGGCCAGCATATCCATGAGCTGTTCCGAACAAGTGTAACACTGCGGGGAACCAAACCCTCGATAAGCCGTGGAATTTGTATGGTTGGAAATAACCGTTTTGGAAAGACCCATGGCATTGGGTATGGTATAGGGAGCCCCCATAAAGCGCAGACCTTTTTGAACCAGTATCCCTGCTGTCTCAGTATAGGCGCCTTTATCATAGGCTATTTCATATTCCATTGCTGTCAGTTTTCCTTTTTCATCACAGGCAAGTTTTGCATTTGAGAAAGCGGGTGCCCGCTTCCCGGTAATATGCTGATGTTCTTCATAGCTGAGCGTAATCGTCACCGGTTTTTCAGTCGCCATGGTTGCCACGGCCACAATTGCCGGCATCAGCGGTGAAATGGCATAACCAAAGCTGGCCCCAGTCGGATTTTCAATAATTCTAATCTTCTCCACCGGGAATCCAATGCCGGCAGCGATAACGCCTTTTGTGAGGCCAAGTGCTAAACTTTTGCATTGTACCGTCAGCCGGCCTTCTTCATCAAAATATGCCTGATTGGTATCTGGTTCAATGACAAGGTGTGGCTGTCGCTGAGAATAAAAACTGCCTTCAACCACATGAGCCGAATTCTTAATCACTTCTCTGGTATCCTGACCTTTGATAATGGGTGCTTCGATATAAATATTCGGGTATTCCGGATTAACCTGGGGTGCATCAATTGCCATCGTTTCAAGGATATTTAAATATTCTGACAACTGTTCGTATTCAAACGTGACTTTTTCTGCCGCTGCCCGGGCTTCTTTCTTCGTTCGTGCGGCTACAACAGCAACAATATCGCCGTATCTATATATCTTGTCAGACACTAAAATTGAATGATCAAATCCGTTTGTCTTAGCCCATGGATTGGCAACCGGAAATGTGATGCGATTAATACCGTTAACATCTTTATGCGTTATTACTTTTTCGACTCCCGGCATCTGCTCTGCTTCTGATGTATCAATCGCTACCAGCTTGGCATGAGAAACCCGTGCCAATACAACCGCAAGATGGAGTGCTTCCGGCATCTTCATGCCGATATCATCACCATAATCACAGGTACCCGTTACTTTCGCCAAAGCCGCCGGTCTTGGATACCTGGTATTATAAATGCGTCCATCTTCAGGTATATCAAAGCTCAGTTCGTCCATCGTCATTTCGCCCCGGATTACTTTTGCCGCTGCCATTACGGCATCAACAAGTGGTTTATAGCCGGTACAACGACAGGCATTACGATGTTTTTGGAACCAGTCCCGGACTTCCTGTCTGGTCGGACTTGGGTTTATATCAAGAAGACCTTTTGCCGAAACGATAAATCCCGGCGTGCAAAATCCACATTGTACCCCGCCATAAACAATCCAGGCCAGTTGAAGAGGGTGCAGATGTGTTGGTGAACCAATTCCCTCAATCGTTGTTATTTCACTGCCATATTCAACATTTTTCATCTTTTTTGTGCAGGAACGAATAACCTTGCCATCAAGGATCACTGAACACGCGCCGCATTGGCCGGTTCCGCAACCAACCTTCGTCCCTGTTAAACCAATCCGTCTTAATACATCAGACAGCGTATCCGACTCTTGATCACAAACTAACATCCGTTCTGCGCCATTAATTAATAACATCATTTTTCTTTTCGCCATTTTTTTCTCCTCATATTATATTAGATTTCTATTCTGCTAATTCATAGGTTCGGTTAATAATCCATTTTGCTCCGTCGTCATCAAGTTTTCTTGGACAGAAATTTACCATAATGTCTTTAAATGCTAATGGTATTATTTTTTCATAAGCGACTTGTTTATCAGAAACGAATTCGGTGATATCCGGTATTCCAACCGAACGATACATTTGATGAATAGTTTCTGAAGTCTTCTTCGCAATTGACTCCGTGCTATCGGTGTCTTTATAATTGACATCCAGTAAATCTGCAATTTTAATTATTTCTTTGGGACATTCTTCAACCACAAATTCAAGACATGCAGGCGTAAAGATGGCACAACTAACACCATGAGGTACGTGGAAAATGGCTCCCAGCGAATGTGCAAATGCATGGCTCATTGAACATTTTGCATTTGCTAATGCAATCCCGCCCAGATTTGAAGCTAAATGCATCTCGGTACGAGCTTCCAGATCATTGCCATTTTCGATGACTTTTTTATAATTGTTTTTCATTAATCGGATGGCCTCATATGATATACTTTGAGTAATTAAATTGGTCATATTGGATGTTATCGCATCAATTGCATGCGCGAGAACATCAAAAGCACACGCTGCCGTAACCTTAGGCGGCACACCTAAAACAAGTTCTGGATCAATCAGAGCCATATCTGGCATGGTTCCCATCCCGATAACGACGCGCTTCGAACCACTTTCTGTATCAGTGATTACACTACCCTTAGAAGCCTCACTACCAGTTCCCGATGTTGTGGGAATCGCAATCATCGGCACCCCTGATTTTTGGGGAAATGATAAGTCATAAAAGCTCTGAAGCGGTTCATCGTTATTCAGCAGTAATTTAACCCCCTTTCCTGCATCAATACTGCTGCCGCCACCAACTGCAACTATGCCATCAACTTTCTCTTTTTTAGCAAAGTCTACAATTTCTGTGATAATCAAATCCGTCGGATCAGCCTCGACTCTATTACTTGTGACTACTTCTATCCCTTCATGACGAATAGCGTCGATTATTTTTTCGGTTATTCCAGCCGCCTCAACACCTTTATCATACATGACCAGGACTTTAGTGCATCCCAGTTCTTTTAATTTTTCACCTGTTTTACTTGAAATTCCAACATCAATAAACTGTGGTATTAACATCGTGAATGCGTTCGTCTTCATCTTATTGCTCCTAACTTATACTTATTTAATGTTTTGCCTTTGTGTGAATTATGTAGTTGTTGGATTGTTTTCGATTAGCTCGAAAATCTCTCTTATACATTCTTGCTCATTGTTTTCCATCAGCCAATGTCCGGCTCCGTCAAGTTCAACAAATTTGTAATACCCTTTCATGTATTCATGGCCTTTTTCAACGCCTACTCTTCCCAATGCAAAATCATGATTTCCCCAAATGTAACAGGTCGGAGTCTCGATAGGACCAAAACGAATCTCTGGATTTTGTTCGCTTGGTTTTATCAGCATTAGTGCTCTATACCAATTGAGTATTGATGTGCACGCTTCTTTATTTGAGAATATTTCAAGAAAATCATCAATATTTTTACTTTCAAATCCATCCCAGATTTCTCTAAGTCTTGCATGGTCATCCTTTATAAGCAGCTCCTCTGGAATATCGGGCGTTAGATATTCAAAAATATAACGACTTTGTTTCTGCTGTTCAGGATCATTTGCAACCGCCCATTCAAATGCCGCCGAATGAGGCGTTGACATGGCTGTCCAAGACTGAATTCTTTCTGGATAGAGAGTAACAGCAGCCCAACCTACACCAGCGCCCCAATCATGGCCAATTAAATGGAATTTTCCCCTTTCACCAACCGCATCCGCTAAAGCGATAACATCTGAAGCTAATTTTCGTGTGGTATAATTTTCCATACCAACTGGCCGCGCACCATCACTGTAACCACGTTGGTTTGGGGCCAGACAACGATAACCTTTATCTGCCAGTTTCTTAATAATATTC
Source organism: uncultured Acetobacterium sp. (assembly GCA_965140355.1). GTDB lineage: Bacteria > Bacillota > Clostridia > Eubacteriales > Eubacteriaceae > Acetobacterium. The sequence continues at coordinate 456,551 of OZ223195.1, forward strand.
TCCCAAATAATAGAACTTTGCGGAAAGCCATGTAATAAGATGACCAATTCACCCTTATTATCGAGTCCACAGGTTCGACATGTAAAATCCATTTCATTTGCTGCAATAATCGTCTTTTTTACTTCATTATTCATAATTATAATCTTCCTTTCTATACTGATCATATTTTAATTGTTTCCATTGTTTCTAAACATACATAAACCTTTGGCAGTGAGCCACTATATTTACTGACATTCTCCACGGCCCTTTCTCGGTAATGAAATTTGTCATGTTGCTGTAATGGAATATGACAAGAAATGACCAACTGAGGATTAACGACGTCACTGATAAAAGTGCGTCCTTTTTTCTGGCTAATTTCTGTAAAATTTATACAAACCGCATCAATCGTTTCATTTTCCAACCAATCAGTAATAGTCGCATTATCAGATTCTGCATCTCCCATAAAAAGGATCTGCTGATCTGCAACCTTGATTAAATAGCTAAAGTGATTAACTGTACTATGATATTTGATCCCATCGTGGTATGTTCTTGCTGCCTTAATTTTAATATTTCCAGCTTCAATAACAGTAACTTCACCATACCTGGAATTCAAATATGAAATTGGATTTGGTCGAAGATCCAATTCGTCTTTCATATAAATTTTATTATTTTCATCAAGTTCTGGTAATATTATTTTTATCTCAGGATTTGGTACTTCACATAGCTTTTTTAGATCACAGTGATCTTTATGGACATGTGTAAAAATAAAAAAATCAATATTACTGAAATTTTCCTCACCGTTAATAATTTTAGTCATTATTTTCTCGGGTACGGGGCTGAAATTGAGTGCTTGTTCAGTATGAACACCATCAATCAAAATTTTTGTATTTCCATCAGCTAACATAAAACCGGCATTTGATAAATATGTTATTATAATATCGTTTTTTTTCATTTGCCCTCCTAAGTTTAAGATTCTCTTGCTTTCTTATATTTTTTTGTTATATAATATTGTTAACGTTTAAATTGTTAAAAAAATTAGATTTTAAAGGCGGTGCAGTGTTTTGTCCTTATTAACTATTAACGATTATGAAAAGCTCTTGAATTTTTCTTTTTTCATTAATAAAGACTATTCAGACTTTATTAACCGAACACTCACGGCATTAATCGATTTTTTTGATTTAAAGCTTACTGCATATTCTGTTTTTGACGTAAATCCAGACGGACAACGTTCCTTATCAAAATTAGAAACTCTTTATTTACGCCCAAATATTCTAAAGGCTTATAAAGAAAATTTTTACGCGTATGATCCCTTTTATAATAAAATTGACATCCTCCGAAATTCGAACGAATTTAAATATGTTTATACGACTAACGACCTTTGCTATGACGAATTTTTAAACTCGCCATATGGTGAATCGTTAATGAAAAACGGTATTGCCTACCAAGCTATTTTAGGCGCAAGTGATGCAGCGCATCCTCCAATGCATATTATCAGTATTTTTAAAACCGAGAAAGAAGGAAACTTCACTCCAAAAGAACTGGAATTACTGTCTCAAATTGGAAGAGTATTCCATAAATCGATGCGTTTATTTCGAAAATACACTTCTCAAGCAAATAAAATTTTCCTCGCAAATCGTTTATTCGATCTTACTTCAGTTGGCTTCGTTTTCTTTAATAAGAATAAAGATGTTATTGATTTCAATAACACATTTATCGACTACAGTGCTTTTCTATCTAGTAAGCCAAATATTAATGAAATCGTTTATGACTTGATCAATTTCGTTGAATCTGCAAATCAAATTACGCTTGACACTTTAAAAGAAAATTCCATTATTAAAACCAAAGGTTTTTTAGTAACGGTTTTCCCACCCCAAATAAATCAGAATCAATATATTGAAACGTTCTATTGCTTGACAATTAAGAAAATTGCGGAAAGACAACCAGGAACTGATATACAAAATTATCTTGTCGAAGAATACAATCTAACTAAGAGAGAAAGTGAAATACTATCTCTCTTAATTGATGGTGCAAGTAACCTACAAATCTCAGAAACGGTTTATATCAGTGTTTCTACCGTTAAATCACATGTTCGAAATATTTTCAATAAACTAAATGTATCCACTCGTTCAGAAGCAATCCGAAAAATTCGAAAATCACCTATTTTTGAAAATTATAATGAAAATTCTTGCTGCTAATAAATCTTTTTACGCTGTTTTTTTAACCGTAAGCGCACTCAATACTTTAAATGCCACGGTAAGGATTAGTGAAAACCAAATAACACCAAATGTATAAGAAAGAAGTAAATCCAGATAGTTACTTTCTGTTAAAAACTGATGTGCTGTTAGGACAGTAATAAACAAAAATGTGGCCTTATTAAGAATGTATGGTAAAAAATCCGTAATATTAAAGAATAAAACCACAAATAATACTGCGATCAGTGCTATTTCAAAAACTGACATCCCGTAATTGTGAAGCAAATAGTAAAGCCCAAAACACAACGCAATCCCAACTAACGAACCAACAATGTTTTCTACAATATGATCCATTTTAAAATGGTCAACATTTGCCCAATACCAAAAAAACATACAGCCAGCCCATACGTTCACCAATCCTAACATTCCACTTACGATTGAGAATACAAATATTGTAATTGTTAGGATAACACCTAAGACAATACCTTCTTTAACTCTTTCATTAACTGATTTATTTTCCATTTTAAACCCCTTTTCATTTAATATTTTTTGTAAATTGTGAATCCACCTTTTTCTAACATCATATAACACTTCAAGGACACCGTTCCCAGACCAAATATTTATTTTGCTATCTTAATATCTTACGTTTTTTTGCATTTTCTTCAAGCTCAGCCCTAAAGTCCGGATGTGCTATATTAATCAACGCTTTAGCCCGTTCAATTAATGACGCACCTCTTAATGCTGCAACTCCATATTCAGTAACAACATAATCAACATCAGCCCTTGACAATGTAATGACGGTACCTTCGGGATGAACATCTACAATCGTTGATTTCAAAACTCTTTCGCCACTCGCGTTTTTTACCTTAGCAGTTGAGTGTAATGCAATAAATGACTTCCCATCTTTCGACATTTTAGCACCTTGAGCTGTCTCAACCTGACCACCGGTACCACTTATATGCCGCGTTCCAACAGCTTCCGAAGAACATTGGCCAAACAAATCAACTTGCAGTGTCGTATTGACAGATATCATTTTATGGTTTTTTGCTAATTCAAAAGGCGAATTACTGTCTCTGACATTGATATGCAGAACACCAACATTGTCATCGATGAAATCATATGTTTCCTTGGTACCAAACGTAAATGATGTTACCATTTTGTTTTCATAGAGTGTTTTACATCGATTTGTTACAATCCCTTCCTTATACAATTGAACAAGACCATCATTCAACATTTCAGTGTGAACGCCTAAATCTTTTTTATCTTTCAATGCCATCGCGACTGCATTTGGTATTCCACCGATGCCTAACTGAAGAGTTGATCCATCTTCAATCATGTCAGCAATGTGTTTTCCAATAAGAATGTCTTCATCGCTCAATGTCGCGTTACCACTTGGAAGGTACATTACTTCATTATTACCATATAAAACATAGTCAACATCAGATATGTGCACCTGGGTATCCCCAAAAGTACGGGGAATATTTTCATTTATTTCTAAAATGACCAAATCCGCTTTTTTTAAGTAATCCGGACTGGCAACACAAATTGGACCAGTGCTGAAGTAACCTTGCTTATCCATCGGGCTAACTGATAGAGTGAAGATACTAACTGGCTTTCCTGTTATTTGATGATAATATAATCGATCAGTTCCACTTTTACTCAAATGATTTGGATAAAATGTCGTCATTTTGGTTTGTGCAGGATCTCTCATAAAATTCCCATAAAATCCACTAACGTGATTAAGGATGCCATCATATGTTTCATCTGAATAAAAATCATAAGGTTTTAGGTTTAATAAATTAATATGAGTAACCCCTTTTACGCCACGATCTTTTAATAAATGAAACTGATCCATGTAAGCCATTGGCTCAGCTATACCATAGGTGTAAATTGTAGCTCCATTGGTAATCTTTCCGACTGCTTCTTCAATTGTGATTGTTTTCTTATCTAATAATTGTTTATAGTTCATTTTCGCCTCTCAAATAATAAATGTGCGGCAATCCTTTTCATTACCGCACTGATAAGGGCATTATGGATGCAATAATACTTTTATTTTATTTGCATCGTTACATTCAAATGCCTCATCAAAATCTTCAAATTTAAATTTATGTGTTACTAAATCTTTAGTGTTAATCCTGCCATCTGCCATCATATGAAGCGTTTTTTGCCATGTGCCCAGATTATGACCATATGAAAACTGAATTCTCATATTTTGCATTACGGCAACGATATATGCTTTTATATTGCTACCTTCGGCACTGGTAAGAGCTAATTCAACAATTGTTCCGGCCCGTTTTGTCATCATGATTGATTGTGTAATTACGATGTCTACGCCCGTGCATTCAAAAACAAAATCAGCACCTTTTCCAAAAGTCAGGGCCCGCACTTCCTCGATTACATTGCATTTATCATTTTCGAAAGTGTAATCCGCTCCCAGTTTTTTACCTAATTTCAATCGAGCATTTGCAGGAGATATATCCGCTAAAATGGTCTTTGCACCACAGGCTTTTACAAATTGAAGAACAAGTAAACCGATCGGACCAGCTCCCATAACTACAACCGTATCCGTTGGCTTAATGTCAACGTTTTCTAAAACGGCATGAGCGGCAACAGCAGCAGGTTCAACCAGTGCGCCCTCTTCTAAACTAACATTGTCAGGCAATTTAAAAGTCGCTCCTTCCGGCATACAAATGTATTCTGCCATTGCTCCATCACATTCATAACCGATATTGATGGCATCCGGGCATCTTCCAATATCACCCATTAAACAAGATCTACATTTCCCACAGAAGCCCTTTGTTACAATACCGGTGACACGATCACCAACGTTAAATTGCGTTACCCCTTCACCAATTTCCGCAATCGTTCCGCTATATTCATGACCCATGGTAAAGGGGATTGGAAGTGGTGATGTCGGTGTTTCAAAACCACCAACAATATGTAAATCCGAACCGCAAATACCACAATACTCAACTTTAATTTTAACGCTACCTGGAGCTATTTGGGGCTCATCAACCGCTACACATCCTAGATAACCAACACCATGTTCTAATTTTTGAACCGCTTTCATTTTTTCTCCTCAATCTTTCTATTTAACGATATACAATTCCAGAATCCACATTTAAACACTGTCCGGTAATATTTTTTGCTTCATCTGATGCTAAAAACAATACTGCAAAAGCAATATCTTCTGGTGACTGAGTACGCTTTAACGCTGACCCTGATGCCATTTTTTCAACAACTTGCTGGCTTGTGCTGCAATCTTCGAATGCTTCAGGTACTGCTTTCTTAAAATCTAATGCATCTGAATAAATATCGGTATTAATAAATCCAGGATTGACACAGTTGACATTGACATTAAAACTTCCCATTTCTTTTGCGAGAGAATTAGAAAAACTTATCGTTGCTGCCTTAGAGGCACCATATTGAGGCATCATTGGCACTTGCAGAAACGCCGCAATTGAAGAAATATTAATAATCTTTCCACTTTTTTGTGCGTAGAAATTACCATAAAAGGATCGGCACATATTAAGCATCCCGACTGTGTTAACATTGAAAACACGTTTTACATCGTCTGAAGATATTTTTTAAAAATGGCGGTCCGATATCTTTTGGTCCGATACCTGCACAATTGACAAGGATTTCAATCTTTTTAAATTTATCTAATATCTCTTTTGAAAATGCATCAACAGCATTTTCATCGCTGATATCTACTTTTCGAAAAAGTGATTTGACCCCTTTTTCGAAAAGCTTCGACGCCATTTTTTCGCCATTTTCAACATCCATATCAACGATAATAACATTTGCTCCTGACTCAGCGAACATTTTTGCAATAGCGGCACCGATACCTTTTGCTGCCCCAGTAATAACCGCAGTTTTTTCGGAAAATTCGAACTTGATAGGCATACTATTTATCTCCTTAATTTATCTTGAGCAATAGAAAGCGATGATTTCCATCGCCTATGTCTATTGCAAATGATCGGACTATTTTAGTGCTTTTAAAATTCCTGCTTTCATATCTTCAACGGACGGATATAGATACTTCTCTAAATCTCCAAATGGTATGATTGAGTTCACACCTGATACCCGAACTGGCGCTGCTTTTAATTCATTCATGCAATTTTCGACAACCCAAGAGACAATCTGTGCTCCAAAACCACCTCTTTCCGGAGCCTCATGGGCAACCATTAAGCGACCGGTTTTTTTAACAGAATCAAATACAATCTCTTTATCGAAAGGAATTAATACTCTCGGATCAATAATCTCAATCGTTTTTCCAGTTTCTTCTTCAACTTGAGCCGCTGCTGCTTTAACATTAACTAAGGCCCTATGATAGGCAACAACGGTTAAATCGGCGCCTGTTTTGACAACTTTTCCAGCTTTTTGTAAAGATGGCACTTCATCCAACTTATCGGGTACTTCTTCCGACAAACCCATTGTTGCACGCTGGTAAATGAATAATGTCGGATCATCATCACGGATTGCAGCACGATAATAAGCTCTTACATCTGCTGGAGTTGTCGGCGCAACAATCTTGAGCCCGGGTACATTTGTAAACCAAGCTTCAACACTTTGAGAATGGTGGGCTCCACTCTTTCCGCCTCCACCCTGAGGCAAAACAAAAGTTACCGGGCAACTATCGATACCACCGGAATTAAAACGAATTTTTGCTGCAATATCAACAATCCCTTCAAATCCCAATGTTACAAAATCGGCAAACATATATTCTACAATTGGCCGATATCCGCCTAATGCCGCACCGACAGAAAATAATGTGTAGCCAGCTTCTAAAATCGGAAATTCCAATACACGATTTTTTCCAAATTTTTCTTGTAATCCAGTAAATGTTCCCCAGCATCCACCTTGTTTGCCGAGATCTTCCCCAATACATATAACTTTTTCATCAATCGCCATTTCTTCGAACATGGCAAGATTCAGCGCTTTCATAACTGACATTTCTGACATTATAGTTCACCTCCGGCATTATTTGAATAAACTCGCTTATAATCCAATACCTGTTCTTTAGTTGCACAGCTTTGACTTAAGCCTTCATCAAAACCTTCAACAATTTCTTTTGTTTGTGATGCTCTTACTGCTTTAATCATTTCATCATCCAGAATTCCCAATTCTATCAAACGTTTTTCAAAACGGACAACCGGACAAATGGAATCTAAATCTTCTTTATAACTCAAATCTCGATATTTCTGTGGATCCCCAACAAAATGACCTTCCCAACGCATTGTTTTTACTTCGACAACGTTCGGTTCATTATTAGCTGCCAATTCCATACCGTTTAAAACGGCTTCAGCGACTGCTACGGGATCATCGCCATCAACAGTAACCCCTTTCATATTAAAGGCAGCTGCTCTATCTGCGAGATTTTCTAATGGAGATTGATTTTCCACTGGTGTTGACATCGCAATTCCATTATTTTCGATGAAGAACAAAATCGGCAATTTAAAAAGTGCTGCGATGTTCATTGCTTCATAAGTTGCACCTTGACTTATAGCACCATCTCCATATGGAGCAAAACCAATTTGTCGCTTTTTACCATCATTTTTAAGAGCCCATGCAAATCCCGCAATTTCTGCCCATGTCCCGCCAAGTGCACCTGCGGCAGGGAGTTGCCCATTTTTGAGGTCATGTATATGATACTCCCCTGATATTCCGTCATTACAACCACCAGTGCGGCCAAGTAATTCCGCAATAAATGGTTTCCAACCAATTCGATGAGCCATTACCGTCTGAGCTCGATGGGTTTCAGTCCCATAGGTTATAATGTCCGACTTTTTGAATGCCGTCAGTATGCCTGCACTAACAGCTTCCTGTCCTAAACACGGATGAATTGCACCTGCAATTTTCCCACTGTAAATGTACTCAACGATTTTCTCACCGAGAACTCTTGATTTCACAATATCCGAATACATGTCCAGTAGTTCCTCATTTGAAAAGTTCATTAATTTACCTCCAAGTTTTTTTATTTCAAACCCATAAAGGATTTAGGGTCCAGCAAATATTTTTTAAATGTTTTTAGAAATAGACCACTATGAAATCCATCAATTGCTGCATGATTTATGGTCACACTAAAACACGCCATTCTTTTAATGCTAGTGGTGTCGTCATCATTCACAACCAACTGTTTTTTTGTTGTCCCGATAGCCATGATACCTGTTTCTGGTGGATTCAAAAATGGTGTTACTTGATCTATTTCAAGCATCCCCATATTGCTGATGGTGTATGTGGAATCCATCATATGTTCCATTCCCAATTTCTTTGCTTTCAATTTTGCGATCATATCTTGAAGCTCATCTGAAATTTGAAAAATATCTTTATCTTGAGCCTCTTTAACAACAACCATCATAATTCCTTCCGGCAAACCAATACCCACTGCGATATTTATCGAATCATAAATAAAAAATTCATCACCAATCAATGCTGAATTTATCAATGGGTGTTCTTTTAACGCTTCCGCTGCTAATTTGACAAACACGGAAGTAACACTTACATTAGAATTTTGAGCCTTTAGCACATCTTTCAGATCAAGTACTGCGTCTACTGGAAAATAAATAGATCCCGATCCCTGCGGATAATCTCTAAGGCTCTCTGCCATTTTCTTCCCGATAAATTTTCGCGCGCCGGAAATTTTATAACTTTCTTTTACTCTCTTAGAATCTGCCATATTAACACCTATTCTTCAATGTGAGCAAGTATGTCACCAACAGCAACTGTTTCGCCTTCTTGGACCAGAATTTTTACTAACGTACCGGTTGCAGGGCTTTCAATCTCCTGATTGAGTTTTTCATTGGAAAGTTCGTATAAAGATTCTCCCTTTTCTACATGTTCGCCTTCTTCAGCCATCCATACTTCGATTTTTACATCCATTCCTGATTGTCCTATCATAGGAACTTGTACTTCTACCATTATTTCGCCTCCTAAAGTTGTTTGATCAATATTACGCTATAATCGTAGCATTATAAACGTTTTCATACATCCTCCCGAGAGATGGTTGAATTATTATATTTATCCAACTTTTTTATCCTTTACTCATTCTTATCATCCTTCTCTAATCCTTTTCTAATCCTATCTAATCCCTTTATTTGGAATCAGTATGGTGCGACTAAACAACAAAATATTCTTCCACCAATCGTTAATCTATTTTGCTTTTTGAAATGCCATAATTTTGATCCAACAATTAAACAGCTAAACAATTTATTAAGCCATTTTTGATAATATTTTTAATTAAACGTAAGCGCTTTAACAAAAAGCGCAAAAAAAAATAGAACGGATGCAACAGCAAACCAATTCTAGATATGTTCTGTTTATCGTTAATATTCTGTCGACCTTTATACGGCGTTAGAAGCTACTCATCGAAAATCAGGCGAACGACAAATCGCAAAATCCTCTGTCAAAAAGCTGATGTTTGAAGAAATCTGCCCTTACATTGAAGCGCATCTCCTGTAGTTTAAAACTGTCTGCTTCATCACGCTATGCTACTACAAAATAGCAGTTGATAATTTTTTATGGCCTATCAAGAAATCATTGAAAACGCCCTCCAAACCAATAAGTTCGAAGGGCTTTAACTGTATAAAGACACGAAAAATATCCAAATAATGTCATTCCGCAAGGATTTTAAGCCTCCCGCAGTTGGGTTTCGATTTTCATATAACAATCTTCTGAGCATATGTCTTTGCCTGTTTGTCTGCACATAGAGCAGAGTGTTTCATTACTTAATACATTTTCTATGGCACATGCATCCAACTCTGCGACCTCCTTGTCAATACCGAGTACTTCAATGAAATAGCATCGAATAATCGAAAACTTGTTCATGATCAGATATGCTTTATTTTCCCCTTTAGGGGTAAGGATAATTTGACGATGAACGTCTCTTTCCACCAACCCCATATACTCCAGCGTCTTTACAGCCGTGCAAACGCTGGATTTTTTGACATCGAGTTCTTCTGCCACATCACATATTCGTGTGAACCCGGAGATCGAAGAAAGTGTGAAGATTGCTTTCAGATAATGCTCTTGTGAAGAGGTTAATGTATCCATAAATACCTCCTTCAAACGGCGCGACACAAATAGACTGTAATATCCGCCTTAGGTACTAAAGCGCGTGACCTTCCTGCACTTTTTTTCTAAATCAATCCTTTAGTTGGATAACATCACCGCACCCTAGCTTTGAAAACTCTCTTTTTACCAACACGCAAACAATAACGATAATAATTAAATCAATGAAGAACGCGCCCTTATATACCCATCCAACCCCGAAATATTTCGGTAGTATGAGCATCGCTGGTACATAGAATATGAGTTGTCTTGTTATTCCTATAATACCCGCAGGTTTAGAATTATTTATGGCGGGCCACATAGTCATGGCCATAAACATAATGGGGAGGATTGGCAGCAACCCCACGAAAATCCTGAAGTTCATAAGATCACTTCTTAAAAATTCTCTGGTAGGAAGCATAATACTTAAGACCATATTAGGGTTCAGCATCATGATTAACCAAAAGGGAAATATCATAATAAACGCAGCTACCGCAAACACTTTAAAGCTGCTGATAACTCTATCATATTGCTTTGCTCCAAAGTTGATCCCCATTGCCGGCTGTAAGGCTCTCATCAACCCAAATATCGGCGTTAGAAGGAAAATAAAAATTCTATAGACTACCCCATAAAAAGCAACATCTGAAGTTGTTCCATAGCTGTTGAGCGCATACATAACAATCACACCTTGAACAACAGACATGGTGGTCATGATAAGAGAAGGAAAACCTAGAGAAAGAATTTGCTTTGTGATATTCTTGTCTCGTGATATTTTGAGTTCATTAGTTTCAAAGGTTGCCTTTTTCTTTCTGCAGTAAACAAAAAAGGCTATTGTATAAACCAGCATACCGAGATTCGTTCCCCATGCTGCGCCCTCCACGCCAAATTGAAAAACCACAATCAGCAAATAGTTTGCTATTATATTTATCACAAGCCCAGTACCCATCATAAAAGCTGCTGATTTCATTTTCCCCTCAGCCCTTACAACCATGTTATAGCTAAGACCTGCAATCCAAAACACGGAGCCATATAAAGTAACTCTAAAATAATCTGCTCCGAATATCAGTTCGTCTCCGCTTGCGCCCATAAGCTTTAAAAGCGGATTCATAAGAAGCAGGCCTATAGCTGTCATAAGGATTCCGGATATAATGATCAAATAATTCGCGTTAGCAATGAGTTTTTTTTGAGTGGCAGTATCATTGGAACCTATAACGATACTCAACAGCGACCCTGCACCCACGCCTATCATGCTTCCTATCCCTACAGAAAACTGTGTAATAGGATATGCTATTGAAACCCCGGCCAGCGCGGTTTCGCCAATAAATCTGCCTACAAAAATTGCATCAAATACCGTGTTTAAACCATGCAGCACCATACCTATGACGGCAGGCCATGATAAAGTCCACATGACCTTCCATAGGTTATCCTTAAGTATCATTTCTTTTTGTAAATTTTTATTCATAAGCTAATCCTCCCGTAATTTCTTCCCGATTCAAGGGCTATGGTTTTATCGCATTTTTTCGCTAATTAAGTAATGGACTGCCAGCATCACTCCTTGGTAGTAATTTAATATTCTTATGATGGAATAATGTTTATTTGTCATTTCCTCCATCATGATGCCAATCAGGCTGAGAAAACCCAATAGCGATAACCTATTTGCTTTGAAATTGTGTGTTTAACATCGCTGCAAAAATCCCTTGCTTTCCTATTAATTCCGAAGGTGTTCCAGTTTCCGCAATAGAGCTGTTTTTGATCACAACGATCTTGTCTGCACCTGAAACTGTTCTCATGCGGTGCGCAATGATCAGAACAGTCTTGTTTTTAATGAGCTCGCTGAGCGCACGCTGGATTTTACTTTCATTCTCCGCGTCAAGAGATGCCGTGGCCTCGTCGAGTAGAATTATCGGTGCATCTTTGAGAATTGCTCTGGCTATTGATATGCGCTGCCTTTCGCCACCGGATAACCGTTCTCCATTTTCTCCGATCAGAGTTTCGTACCCCTGTGGAAGCTTCTTCACGAATTCATCACATTGCGCCAGCTGCGCCGCCCTTATGACCGCTTCATCCGATGCATCCTTCTTGCCCAACCGGATGTTGTCCATTACGCTTGAATTAAACAGCGTCACATCCTGAAATACGATTGAATAATAGTTCAGCAGAGTTTCAGGATCAATCTGTGAGATGTCTTCCCCCCCCAGCGTAATAACACCTTTATCAATATCCCAGAAGCGAGCCGCCAATTTTGCCACCGTACTTTTGCCTCCACCCGATGGGCCTACAAGTGCAGTAACCTCACCCTGCTTTGCGGTAAAACTAACATTTTTAAGTGTCTGCACGCCTTCAATATATGAGAAATCCACGTTGTTGAATACAATATTATAATCCTTAGGGTGAAACTCTGTTGCGCCCTCTTGCCGTGGCATTGCGTCCATTTCTTTCATCCGCTTTATGCGCACGCTCAAATACAGCAGTAGCGCCAGATTTTCCAGAACCTCCATGATCGGGTTATAAATACGTGCCGTTATAACAAGAAAAACAAGATACGCAAAGATACTCACAGACCCGGTGATTAAAAGATATGCACCGGTCAGTATAACACTTGGCAGACCAAGCTTTAATAACACATGGGCAAAGTTAATCAGCGTACCGAGCAGCAATTCATTACTAATTAAAAACTTCTCGTAATTATCCAGCTTTGTGTTTAAGATGTTGGTATAATCATCTTCTCTGCTATAGGACTTGATTTCATGAATGGAATCCAAGCCCTCCTGAATATTATCCGAAATATCTCTTTTTTTGTGATAAACTTTTATATGAAACCTGTTTTGAAACTTTTTCGACAGATAGAATACAAAAAGTGCAACCGGAACCACCCAGAATACTGCGAGCGACATCTGCCAGTTGTAAATAAACATCATGATTCCCATGATAAATATTGTCACTACCGCCGAAAAAATTTGGGGAACCGCATGAGAAAAAAGTTGCTCTATCTGCGTAGCATCCTCCATAATCGTCGCGCTTAAGTCCGCAACATCCTTTTTACCAAAAAACGAGAGCGGCAGCTTTCGCAGTGTTTCAGCGAGACTGATGCGCCTGCGGGCGCTTTCTTCGTAAATCTTTGTATAGGTCGAGTCATACTGAAAATAGGCAATTATAAACATGACCAGCAAAGCGGCCACAGTCATAATCACATAATAGAGAACACTGCTTTCCGGGGCGTTTGAAGCGTTTAAAAGTGCCTTCAGATGCTCATCCAAGAATTGAAAACCAAAGATCACCGGGATCATAAAACTGATATCCATAATTGTCGACCAGACAATTGAGACAATGAGGTTCTTCGCCCCTTTTTCAGTCATAGCAAATTTATCTTGAAAGTATTTATTCATATTGACCACTCTCCTCTTTGACGTTTTGGACCCCGATTTTCCACGCAACGGATTGTTGGTATTCGTCCCACATAGTTTTATAAAGTCCGCCCTTGCTTATTAACACCTCGTGCGTTCCTTCTTCGGCGATCTGTCCGTTTTCGATCACAAGTATTCTATCAACGTTGCGCACACTAGTCAGGCGATGCGCGATCATCAGCGTTGTTTTTCCGCGGCTCAATTCCTTCAAAGCCTTTTGAATCAAGTGTTCGTTTTCAGGATCAGCAAAAGCCGTGGCCTCATCTAACAACACAATCGGCGCATTTTTAACGAAAGCACGAGCAAGTGCAATTCGTTGTTGTTCTCCTCCTGAAAGATACGTTCCTTTTGAGCCGATAACCGTATCCAGCCCATCCCGTAGCCCCTCTATGATTTCTTGAGACTGCGAAGAATCGACGGCGTTACGGAGCTCTTCCGCCGTGACGTTTTTCTTACCAAAAACGATATTTTCTTTCAGCGTTCCCTTAAAAAGCTTTGTACTCTGGAAAACAAAGGATATATTATCCATCAGCTCTTTTTTTGAGATATCTTTTACGTTGATTCCACCGACCAGAACTTCACCTTCGTCCGCGTCCCAGAAGCGCGCTGCAAGTCGCGCGATTGTCGTCTTTCCTCCTCCAGAGGCACCGACAAGGGCAAGCGTTTCTCCCTCATTCAATTTAAAGCTTATTTTATCGACGGCACGTTTATCTGCACCTTCGTATGAAAACACGACATTTTTAAACTCCAGACTGTGCTCTTTTATGTTTTTTGCGTTGTTACTATAACGCATTTGCGGATAGGCCAGAAGGTTATCCAGTCGATTGATCGCCTGCTCGGCAATCATGCTATTTTGCTGAAAATACATTGACTTCATCAGCAGCATTGTAAAGATCGGCGAGATCAGAAGGTAGAAGATAAAGTCCGCCAGTACAAGGGCGAGGTTTTCACCGTTTCCGACCAAAAATATCGCCATTGGAATCAAAAAAAACGCGGCCGACTGCATGATAATGGTGTAAAACGACATCGGTGTGCGCCAGAGCAACGTATACGCATGCACCATCTCTTTATATCGGATAATACTGTTATAAAACCGCTTAAATGAAAATATAGATTGGCCAAATGTTTTAACAACCGGAATACCGCGTACATATTCCACCGATTCAGAACTCATTTCTTCCAAAGAATCGAAGTAGTTTTTCTGAAACTGTTTTCCCTTGGTACTTGTCATAAACTTCATCGCGATGAAGCCAAGAATAATCGGAACGAGAGAAGCAAGACCCATCCGCCAGTCAACCGTTAAAATCAGTACGATCAAAATAATAGGGGAAACGACGGTGCCCGCCATATCCGGTAGTTGGTGTGCCAAAAACGTATGGGTTGTTCCTGCTCCGTCATTGACGATCTTTCGTATTTTACCGCTTGAATATTGATCGAAGAACCCCAGCGGCATGGACATAATCTTATGCATGCCAACTTTCTGCAACCCGACCTCCACGTGGAAGGCCGCTAAATGAGAACTCAGAAGCGCGCAAAAATATACCACAATTCCGCCCATTGCGCTTGCAAATGCAAGCCATGCATAAAAGCTGACATTTGAAATATCTATATCTCGCGGTGATAATAATATATCTCGCGTTATGTACCATACGAGCACGTAAGGCAGGATGTTGAGTACAGCGGAAATCGCCGATAATACCAACGACAACGGTAAAAGTGCTTTTTTCTTCCCCATATAGGGCGTAAATCTTTTTAAGACAAACTCCTGTTTCTTTTTTTGCATTCTATTTAACCTCCTGTTTCATTATTAACTGTTCATGCGTGTAACCGACCCGTAGGCAGTTCGTTCTAATTACTCTGGACTAGTTCGTATTTTTATTTGTCCGCCCGTTGATCAAGATTTCTCGATAAACACCGTTCACCGTTTATTTGCAGGCAGTCATAAGCTCCACCATAAGTCCAATACATCGTGATTTCATAATCCCCGGCAACGATGAGGCCATACCACGTCATCATATCAATCATCTGATCCGTTGCGGCAATCGATACTCTTTTGAGCAATGGGCTCAGCCGGATCGGTGTTAGACATCGCGATGTGCAGAAAGCTCAGTATATTGGCTACAACTAGTACAACGATAAAACCTAATAGGCGTTTTTTATATATTCCAACAAACAGACACCCCTTCCTTTTGTTAGTTTTATCTAACTAATAGTCGTAATAAATGGCTCACCGCTTTGTGAACCATTTACTAAAATAAGCATATCAAAATATGAACAAGTCTTCCACTCCGCGACAACTTATTTATACTCCAATCTGTCATTTAGACGGCCGTTTCTGTGGCGATAGGAAAGTGGCTTTTGTCCCATCACCGCCTTAAATGCGGCAGCAAATTTACTTGGGTTATCATATCCTACTAACTGAGCTATTTGCCCAACAGTCAGTTCTTCTTCATCCCGGAGCAGATAAGAAGCCCTACGAATACGTTCCGAACGGAGAAATGTACCA
The DNA here is from genome assembly GCA_965140355.1 of uncultured Acetobacterium sp. Lineage (GTDB taxonomy): Bacteria > Bacillota > Clostridia > Eubacteriales > Eubacteriaceae > Acetobacterium. The sequence goes on from OZ223195.1 coordinate 472,681, forward strand.
ATCGGCTGGCCATAAACGGACTTAAAACATTGGCGTAGACTCGTTTCGGCGACATTAAAACGTGTGGCAAATTCACATATGGTTAATTTTTCAAATGGACTTTCCATAAGAAAAGTGTAGGCTCTTTTTGTTGACTCCACAACCTGCTTGGAAAATCGAGGAAGGACTTCACTTGATTTGTCGTCCACAATACTCAGGAAAAGTAAAAGCTCAACTATCTTGACGCGGTTGTACGTTTTACGGATTCGATCATCAACGCAATAGAGTTCACTAAAAATATGCTCGATTTCCGGTCTTGCTTTTAGTAATAACCACTCATTATCAGGACAAATTTTGTTTTGGAGTAAATACAGATCAATACCCGAATCGGGCAAAAACTCTTTCAACGAGGTCTGAGCCGATTGCAGCTCCAACAAAATAGTAATACCTCTGTATCGACCTAACGGTAAACGCGAATTTATAATTTGCAATTTCGCCGGATCATTTACAGCCATATCCCCCTCGCCCAAAAATCCTACCATCCCACCGCTCAATTCCATCTCCCAGCAGCCTTCAAAGCAATGATTAATTTGAAGGAAGCCCTGCTCCGGGCGTACACCTTGAAAACAGGTATTCATATCCAGCGAATTGTATGTCAGCTGTATGCCTGGGAATACTTCATAACACAACAACTCTCCCGTGCCAGTGTCGTTTTCAAGCTGATAAATAGTGAGTGTCCCATCTTCTCGGCGGTCGGAATACCAGTATTCCCGAAAAGCTCGGTCATAAATACCTAGTGCCATATTAAGTCCTCCTTATATTATTTTGAAAATTCTACAAACGCCCATTGCAAAAGTTTTAAAGTTTAAAAACCACTGTTTTAAAGCAACGGCGTTCAAAGTCTATGCAAATTTGGGGGCTATATCTTGTATGGATAATCAAATTGCAACGTTAAGTTAGATAAAGCTAACTATACTTTATTATATCTGAATCCTTTTGACAAAACAATAGTGCCTAAGAATTTTCTATAATTACTGATCCGCCAGATCAGAATCATGAGACAACAGTTAAAAATCAATACGAATATACCCGGGGACCCAGCTATTATGGAGGTAAGCATCATGTGCAACCGATACCGATTATCGTTAATATTCTATCGACCCTTTAACGGTATTAGAAGCCCCTCATCATGAATCAAACCGAACCGTTTGTTAAACGACAAGATATATTTCATAGTCTAAAAACTTGTGCTCCTGATTTTCCAATAAAAAAAACGACTAAATAACGCTATTTAGTCGTTCGTAAGTTTTATTGTATTCATTTTTACGGAGACGATCCGTACCAGTTCAAGGTGGCAATTAATATTAGAAATTATCAGCATAAAAATATGATTATTAAATTTTAATACAATTCTGGTTTGCGATAAGAAAAGTAATCGATCTTTTTATTGAAATCATTTTCTTGAGATACTGTGTAAACTAAAAATGAATTATTTTTCAAATTTTCTTTTACACAGATGCCATTACCATTAATAATTTGGATGCCCCCGTAATAATTCGAACAAATCATACAAAAATTACATTCATAAGCTCTTGCTAACATATACTTTGACCAATTCTTTGCTCTTTTTTGTGAATCATAGGGGGTTTTAAAAGGAGCAATAATAATTTCTGCTCCTTGTTCCTTCTGCAGGATACTCATATCCATAATATGTGTATCCAAGCAAATCTGAATTCCAAAGGTATATTCTTTGAATTTAAAAACATCAATTTTATTCCCGGCAGAAAATATTTTTCGTTCATTTTTCCCTAGATGAACCTTACAATAAAGATAGTCCACTCCATTTGGAAGCGCTACCCTTTGTCCAATATAATATTGTTCTTCTTTTTTTATAATTAATCCATAACTAACGGCTGTATTATAGATTTTTGCTAATTCTTTTATCTCATTTGTATACCTTATCAGCTTTTCTTCTTTTTCTATCGTATTAATCATACTCATTTTACTACATAAAAACAATTCACTAAAACACACTAAATCTAAGGTTGGATTTTTTTTTATTACATTGGCTATAATCTCATAATTATAGCCAAGATCTTCTTCCGACGGAATAAACGATGATACCCCTATTTTAAGGTCTTTTTTCATTAAATAACTTACACTCCATAAATTTTGCTTTGTAATTCTTTTAATCCATCTAAATATCTTAAGGTTGCACTTGAAATAAGTTTTTCATCAATAATATATAATTCGCCCTCTTGAACTGCTTTAATTTGAGAAAATCCTGGTCTTGTCTCAATTGTTTCAACTGATACCAACTTGTTCATTGTGCCTTCTTGTGCAATATAGACATCAATTTCATTACTCTTTGATAATAAATTTTCTTCGCCAAATTCAACAACTGTTGTACTACCATCACTTTCGATATCTTGCGCAATGTTATTTAACCCAATTATAGTTAAGGCTTTTCCAGCAAAGGAATCTTGCGTTACCGTTTTAAATTTATCACCAATACTTTCAAAATAAGCTGTTTTTCTAGGATCAATTCCTTCTCCTTTTTTTTGTATTTCATCAATTTGAGAATGGAAATTCTCTAATAACGCTTCTCCTTCCGCATCTTTCCCAACGATCATTGCTAATCGAGTTATATAATTATCAAAATCATCGAACTTGCTACAATATAAATTAATAACGGGTATCCCTGCATCTTCAATCGCTTTTACATAATCTGGATAACGTTCAACAATCATTGTTCGTGCAATTACAACATCTGGATCAGCTGCAATTAACAATTCCGGATCATCTTTATAACTAAATTGCTCTTTTTCTAAAACTGCTTCAGGATAATTATCGCTGGTTCCTACTCCGATAATTTCACTATCTAGACCCATTGAAAAAAGATTTTCAGTATGTGCTGAATAAAGTGATACAACTTTTTTTGCTGGCTCACTCAAAGAAATTTCTACCCCACTATCATCAATAAATCTTATTTCTGAATCCCCTGTTGTTTGAACCGCTTCTGTCGTTGAACACCCTGTCAACCCCATTAGTCCTGCTAATAACACACAAAATAATACCACTATTGCTTTAAATCGTTTCATTTTCTTCTCCCTTTTTTTTACTATTCTAAGACCAAAGAATGATTAAAAAAATCACCTTTGACTTTAAAAACATCGTATAATGTTTGACTGGTTAAGACCTCTTCACTTTTCCCACAATCATAAATTCCATCATGGTTTAATATAATTAATTCATCACAATATTTTCGTGCTAAAGATAAATCATGAATAACCATAATCACTAATTTACCTTTTTCAACTTCCGAACGCAATTGTTTGAAAAATCTCACCTTATAAAAAATATCAGCATTTGATAATCCTTCATCCACTAAAATCGCATTACTTTCTTGGGCTAATACTTTAGCAAAAAATGCACGTTGTACTTCACCACCGCTTAATTGTGTTAACGGTTTATCCCCATATTCACTTAAATCATTTTCTTTAATCCGGGTATTAATAATTATGTCATTATCTTCACGACTTACATTATCATGAGCATAGCGGCCCATTGACACCAATTCTCTTAGGGTATACGGAAACTTTACAATTGTACTTTGTCGCATATATGATAATTCTTTCGCCATTTCTTTTTGAGAGTAATCACCTAGTTGTTTTCCCTTGAGTAGCACTTCCCCAGAATTCATTGGAATATCTCTTGAAATAACATTAAGTAACGTCGATTTCCCAACCCCGTTTGGTCCAATAATCCCATATAAAATATTAGGATGAAACTCAATACTGATATCATTTAGGATTTTCTTTTTTCCATAACTCACATGAACATTTTTCATATTTATCATCCTGCTTACCTCTTTTTCATAATAAAAATATAAATAAAAAACGGCCCTCCAACCATGGTCGTTAATACCCCAACTGGTATTTCATGTTGCAAAACAGTTCGGGTTATCGTATCTGCTAATAATAAAAACAAGGCTCCTAGAAGCGCACTCATTGGCAATACTTTACGATTATCTGCGCCAACAAAAATACGACATAAATGTGGCACAACCAAACCAACAAATCCAATAATGCCACACAATGATACTGCAAATGCGGTTAATGTGACAGCTGTCAATAATAATAAACGATATACAAAATCATAAGCTATTCCAACGGATTTAGCCTCTTCTCTTCCTAATGTAAGAATATTTAATTCTTCCATATACCGGGATGCTATAAAATATCCAATCGTAGTAATAACCGCAACAACACATACTTTCTCAATCGGTTTTGATGCTAAATTCCCCATCAGCCAATAGACCATTTCAACAACATCTTCATCTGCTAAACTCTTTAATAAGCTAATTCCTGCTGAAAAAATGCTTCCAATAATAATTCCAGCCAAGATTACATTAGCTGAATCCAAGGAGCCTTTTACTCGTGACAACCACATCACAATTGCAATTACAACATAACTAAAGACAATTGCTAAAATCTGAATTGGCAGTGCCACCCCAAAAGCAATATTAACGTAAATTGCCAAACATGCTCCAAAGGCAGCTCCTGATGAAATTCCTAAGGTATAAGAATCCGCTAAAGGATTTTGGAGTAAGCCTTGTAAAATTACACCACTTGACCCTAACGCGCTTCCCACAAAAATCGCCGCCAATACTCTGGGAAAACGAATTTTATAAAAAATCGTTTTCCCAATCTCCGAATCTATTTCCGTTAGATTCACTTTACCAACATTTATTGCAAATACCCCAAGTCCAATCAGTCCTATTATAAGAATCAAATTAATCCATTTACTTTTCATAAAATATTTCCTGCCATTATTCACATTCCTACTTTTTTATTTATTATTAATGTCAAAAATAGCTTTATTTTCAAACGATTAACAACCTTTATATATATTTATCAAAAAAAACTCTTAGTTTCTACTAAAAACTAAGAGTTTATATGTTATACAATAAAATTATCTCCATTACTTGTAGAGTATTTGCGATACAATAATAGGCAGATATTCTGACTCAAGCATTCCCATTTTTTCACCTTCCCAGTTTCCCAGTGGTTTATTGAAAAAACTAAACTTTTACAGCGGCAAGACCGTGTAGGATTTTCACCTAACTTCCCCTTTTTATTAATCGTTCAGAAACGATTATCCTATTACAATTATTCAATTACTCTTATAATAACATAATTGCAAAGCATTATCAACATATGTCAATAACATTATTTTTAACTTTTTTTCAAAAAATACAAAAACCACCTCATCACAAGGCGGCCTTTATTGTATCAAAATGTACATTTTTGTTTGGTGGAGGTGACCCGTACCGGTTCATGGTGACAATTGATATTCAAGAATATAGGCATAGAATACTTTATATTCAAAATTAAAAGTTTGTCGGTTCATTTCTAAAGTTGTTATTTAATTATCTATATAATCCACCTCAATATGATTTAAAACAATATAACTATGCTCTGTAAAAACGCTTATAAAAATTTCCCTGCTAATACCAACACCACCAATAATCATTAATATTGGTTCAGGACATTTCAAATTTTCATCTTTTGAGAAAGCAATCATTTGGTTAATATCTAAACTACTTGGCTTTGCTGAAGCATCAGGATGATAATGCCATTCACCTAAATAATATTGACCATTTTTCCATGCATCATCAAAAATACTTTTTAATCCATTGGAACTTCTTTTAAAAAAATTTCTTTTATGAATAGATTTTTGGGGCGGTTCTGAGGTTTGTATTATATTAGCTGTTGAAAGATTTTGTGAGTAGTTTCCAATTAAAATCCCACCTGTCTCTTTAGGATAAGATATCAAACAGTAATGGAGTATCTTTTCATAAACTGACTTTTCGAGTTTTACATAAAATCGTTGATTATTATCTTGAAAAAACATATTATCCATCTTCTCTTTTTTCAACTAACTGATACCCTTCAAAAATACCACTGTTGTCCTTTTGTTCATATACAAGTGATAAATTTTCTTTTGATTTTGAAGTAAAATAGTTTTCAATCGCTTTTACAGAAGTAGCAGCCGCCAACCAAACATCATCACTTCTTCCTGGAAATGTAGGATTCCAACAACCGATACCATTTCTCGGAAGGTTGAAATCGCTAAATAATTTTTTTTCTTTTTCTATATAAGGGAAAATCAAATCATAAAATCCAGTGAAGTCATATGAATTGCCGTTCATTAATGTCATATATAATCTTTTGGCACCTAAACCAACTGAAACAGAAACGAAAATATGCTTCTTTTTAAAATTAATATTTTGAAAAATATCTAATACATTATTTTCTCCGGTGCATTCTAAAATTATATCATATTTTTCTAAATCTGTATTTGTTTTTAAATTACTATCATTTGAAAGTAATTTTTTTATTACATCGACATTCGCATGGGGATTTAAAGAATTAAGGTACTTACATAAAGACACCTCTTTTAATCCTCCAATGTCATTTAAATTTAAAGTATGCCGAGATAAATTGCCCACTGATAATAGATCATTATCCATAATAGTAAGGTTGCTTAGACCTGATCTAACAAGTATTTCTGCAATTGATGCTCCTATACAACCACCACCTACAAGTAATATTCTCTTTCTTAGTAACTGGTCATTCATTTTTCCACGCGTCGATATTTCTTGTTGATTCCAATTTTCAGAATCTATCCAATCTATTTTATTACTTCTATTAAATACTTCAAATTTATCACGTCGCCACCAACCTAAATTGTTATTTCTAAATCCATTAGCTGTTTTTTTACCATGTGAAACAACCGGTAAATATAAAGCATTCCAAAAAATAATTTCTGGTTCTCCACCAAAATATTTTGGAATCGGAAAGCCAAGTAAAAACAAATGCCTTTTTCCATCCCTAATTTTAGAAACAACTTTTTCCAAAACACCTACAATATCAACATTTTGGTTATTACAAGCATCTATTAAGTCACCGAATGTTTCTGGTGCTTGCCACTCGTTAATTACAGGAGGTTGATTCAAAAGTACCCATGGAGCTTTGATTAAATTAGTTAAATGTGCTGCTTCAAGCTGCTTTCCCCATTTTGTATAGTGTACATTAGTTCCAACTAATGATTTAAATATTTTCACGTAATATGTAAATGGGTTGCTTTTATAAACATCAAGTTCAGCAATTCCATATTTACATTCGGTACTTTCCCATTGCATAAATGTAACAACATCTTCTGAAAAAGCAAATTGCTTATCTAATGTATTTCGTAAAGTAAACTCAGGTAATTCAAATGGCTCATTATCTGAAATCAATTGCCCTTTTGCAGCCAATTCAAGCCAAGATACTGAACGCTTTACATGATAAAGCAAGCGATCATCAATACCATGTGGTTCAGATTGAAAATTATTTAAAGTATTTTTTTCAAGGCATAACGCACCCGATCGCCATAAACCATTTTTCACGATTTTTGAGTTATTTGATTGATGATTTAAAGTAACTTTAATCCCATTCTCAACATCAGGATACACTTTTAATTTTCCTTTTGGATATTCAGAACTAACAACTAAATACCATTGAGAATCTCTTAAAATATATGATATTTCTGATTTAACTGAGATATTTATGCGTAAGTACCATACTTGCATAGTTTCATCAAATTGCCAGTCTGTTAATATTTTAACCTGCGACAATGAGTCTAGAGGCCTACGAGCTTGGTTTAATTTGTTAAGGATTAAGTTTTCTTCCATCTAAGCAAATCTTCCTTCAGGAATAGATGTTGATTTTTCTACACGGTTCGTAAAACCTCCTGAAGAACCCGAATTTGATGACTTTGGTGCGGGTGGGAATTCATTCCCGAAAAGTTCCCTCCATTTACAAACGCTATCATAAAAATCGTCACAATCAAAAGCTTCACGAGCTATTATGGCTGCAGAACAAACTGTATCATAAAAATCGGAATACTCATCGACTGATATTCGACCAAAAACATCGTGTTCTGGAACTCCTCTGTCGCCTAAAAAAGGTTTCTCTTGATAATTAGAAACAATATTTTCTAATGTTAAAACGACACCTTCAGCAATACTATTTATGCCATTTGGACAACAATTACCAATAAAATGTTCTAACGGATAACTCTTGGGATGCTTTGTCTCTGGATATTGTGTTTTACGCCACCACTTTATTGCTTTAACAACATTTACATAATGAGTGTTGCAATTTTTGTTTTTCTCAACTGTCCAGTATATTTGTTCCAAAGGGTGTGTCTTGTCCCATTTTTCTGCTTCGCGATCTGGAATGAGAAGCGGTTCAGATTTCCATTCAGATTGAGTATCTGATTTACAAAATATATTGTATTTACTTTCCAACAAAATAGATTTTGTGAGAA